>CAVSBE010000008.1:0-375000 GCA_963726135.1 uncultured Acidimicrobiaceae bacterium | reverse complement strand
CTCACCAACTAGCTGATAGGCCGCGAGCCCCTCCCGAAGCGGAATCCATTTCCTTATCAGATCATGCGGTCCGATAGGGATATCCGGTATTAGCACCGGTTTCCCGGTGTTGTCCCAGTCTTCGGGGCAGGTTGCTCACGTGCTACTCACCCGTTCGCCACTCGCTCTTCATCAGTATTGCTACCGAATGGAGCGCGTTCGACTTGCATGTGTTAGGCACGCCGCCAGCGTTCGTCCTGAGCCAGGATCAAACTCTCCATCGAGACTCACAGCCGGCCGGGCCTCCAGAGGAAGCTCGAACGACCAAGAATCAGAAGAGTCACCATGTTTTGACTCAAAAATATGGTAACCACAGGCCTTCTCGCCCCGAGGGGCTGCCCGGCCTGCGTAATGCTTAATTGACGTACAACCCATCCGTTACAGAGTCACGGATGAATTGCCCGCACTGGCTTTTGGCTCTCACTATTCCGTTTTCAAGGAGCGACCGGGCACACACCAGTCCTACCGGTGTTGGTGCCGGGTGTCCCGAAGGACTGTTCCGGACGAATTGCGTCGCCGGAGAGTCTCCTTCGGATGCCGGAGGGCCGGGGAGGCCGTTCCGACGGGTGTGTCACTCTAGCAGCCGCGTGACTGAGCGTCAACGCGCTGCCGCGAACACATTTCTCCGGGCCAGAGCCCGGACCGGTCTCTCTTACCGATGCTACCGGGGCACCCGCCGGTCGCCGCGGATGCCCCGCTCGAACCACCGGTTCTCGAGGCCAGGCACCGCCGGCGCACCTTGCGGTGGCATACGGTGAGCCACCTGGCTCTCCGTATGCCACCTGGTGCTCGAAGCTCAACGGGCTTTCCGCCCCCGCCCGGTCGCCATCCGGCCGCCGGGAGGCGTGCGCCGCCTGCTGATCTCCTCGATCTCATGTGCCCACGGAATCGACGCCAGCATGATGGACCGCCGTTGTTGCACGGTTGTGACAGCCGGGTGACACCCTCGTGCGGCACGTTCTCCCTGGTCCGACGACCCTCGGGGACCGGCCCCCGGTCATCGCCTCGACAGGTGGGCGCTGTTGGGCACCCAGAAGCGCCACCGCTTGTCCGTCGCCTCCGTGATGCCGATCCGCGTCCCACGGCCGGGACGCCCCGGTGGCGGTGTCCCGTCGTCCACCAGGCGGACCGGTCCCCCGCCCCGGCTCCGGGCACCCCTCGGGACCCGCCCCGGGGGGCAGAGCGGCGCCAGGAGGTCGACCCCGTTGTCCTCCCCGGTGATCCCGAGGGCCTGGCAGAGCTTGGCGGGGCCGTTGCAGAGGTCCCGCTCGAGGCGGGCCGCGGGACGGGCGGCGCGCATCGCCGCCACCCCGCTCGTCGGCGCCAGGGCCCGGATGAGCACTGCCGCGGCCTCGCCCTCGGGCCCGCACACGACGTTGGCGCACCAGTGCATGCCGTAGGTGAAGTACACGTAGAGGAACCCTGCCCGCCCGAACATCACCGCCGTCCGCGGTGTCGGACCCCGAAAGGCATGGGACGCGGCGTCGTTGGCACCGTGGTACGCCTCGACCTCGACGATGCGCCCCACCCGATCGCCGCGCACGAGCAGCTTGTTGAGCAGCCACGGTGCGACGGCGACGGGTCCGCCCTCGAGGTCCGACCGCTGCATCGGGCCACCCTGTCGCAACGGGACGGTGCCGTGCCACCCGGCCCGCCCGGCCCGGCCCGCAGCGTTTCGCCGACCCGCTCAGGGGTTGGCGGCGGGCGGCAACCCTGCGGTGACCGCCCACGGATGCGGAGCGGACCGCGGGACGGTGACGTGGCCACCCGAGGAGTGACGGTGCCGCGTTCCCGGCCGCGCTCTTCCCCTCGCCCGCACCGGCCGCCATCCGGCTCAACAGGCCCAACTCCTCGGCCAGGGCCCGCGCCAGGCCCGGCAGATCCCCCACCGCGCTCGCGCAGGCGTTGATCCCGACGAAGAGCGAGTCCCGGTAGCTCTGCACGGTGACGTTGAGCGCGACCCCGTCGACGACGGGCCCGAGCGGGTACACCCCGCGGAGCTGCATGCCCGCGAAGTAGAGCGGGAAGGCCGGACCGGGCACGTTCGAGATCATCAGGTTCCCGGCGCGCAGCTTGCGCAAGATGCCCGAGCGCACCCCGAGCTGAATCACCGGCTTGGCCAGTGCGGGCGGGACCGCATCGGCCAGCAGGGAGGCCATCGGGCCGTACCCGACGGCGCGCTCTTGGCCCTTGCACGTCGCGCTCGCCGCCGTCACGGTCCGCAGCCGCTCGAGTGGCGTCTTGCAGTCGTTCGAGAGCGGCACGAACATGGCCGAGAGCTGGTTTCCTGACCCCACGCCCTGATGGTCGCCGCGCACCGACACGGGGACGACAGCGACGAGCGGGCTCTCGGCCTCCTGATCGTGCGCCGCCAGGTGGTTGCGCAGCGCACCCGAGCAGACCGCGAGCACGACGTCGTTGATCGTGGACCCGAAGCGCTCCTTCAGCACGCGCACCTCGGCCAACTCGAGCTCGGCAAAGGCGACCGCCCGCCGGGCGCCGACGGGCGACTCGAACGTGGCAGGCGCCCCGAAGGGCAGCGACAGCGGGCCGATGCGGTCGCCGACAACGCACCGGGCCAACCGGACGGCGGTGTGGCCGACCTCGCGGACGGCACGCAGCGCGCGCACGGGGCTCTTGATGAAGCTCGGCAGCGCGTCTGTCATCAACTGCGTCTGCGTGGGCAGGCGCGCCGGAACCCACGGCGGGCAGGGCTCTGTGACGGCACGGCCCTCGGGCGCGAGGTCCAGCAACTGCGCCAGCATCTGGGCGCCGGCCACGCCGTCGACGACGGCGTGGTGCACCTTCGCGATCAGCCCGACCTTCCCGCTGGCAAGCCCCTCAATGACGTGCATCTCCCAGGGCGGCTGCGCGGGCGTGAGGGGCCGGCCCATGACTTCGGCGACCAGCGCCGTGAACTCGGCCTCGCCCCCAGGGGACGGAAGCGCCGTCCGGTGCAGGTGGTTGTCCAGGTCGAAGTCAGGGTCGTCCACCCAGCGGGGGTGATCGAGACCCAGCGGGACGGGCAGGAGCCGTCGTCGGAAGGGGGGCAAGGCCGGGATCCTCGAGTTGAGCACGTCGGCGACGCGATCGAAGGCGTATCCGCCCTCGGCGGTGGCCGGGTCGAAGATGCACGCGTACGCGATCTCCATCGGGGTCTCCGGTGTGTCGGAGTAGATGAACATCGGGTCGATGCCGGTCATTCGCTCCATGTGCGTCTCCACGGGGGTGAGAGTTTGCGTTGGACTCGACTCGGCGACCCGGCGTGCGGCTCGCCGGGGCCCTCCCCCTCATTCCCCGGAGGCCCGGCCTGCGCCGCAGTCGTCGAGTCGGGCCCGTCCGTCAATCGGGCTCCACCTACAGCGTGCGCGCGGCGGGGCCGCCGATACAACCATTCGAGCGAATCTTTATGTTGTGTTTACCTGACAGTCACCGGAACGGGGTTTGCACGCGCAAGAGCCACCGAGCCCGGGGACGTGCCGCCCGCGATGGCGGCGCCGCCATCCCCCCAAAGAAGGGGCTTGCGGGGCCCCGAGGCGACGTGGCGACGCCGCTCAGGAGGCGGACCCCTGGGGTCGCCACTGCGCCAGCCGGGTACGGTCGACCTCACGGCGGCGCACGAAGCGCTCCGACTGCTCGGCGACCGGACCAGGGCCGGCCCCTCCGGGTGTCCGCCGGCGCGTCACCGCCACGCCGGGTTCCAGCAGTTCCACTGCGGCCTCGCCCAATTCCGGGTGCGCGGCCACCAATTCGACAAGCGGCACGTGGCGCTCGAGCGACTCCCGCACCAGCCCGCCGATGAGCGCGTGGGCCTGGCGGAACGGCGTGCCTTGCTCGACGAGCAACTCGGCCAGGTCGATCGCGGAGGCCGCCGGTCCGTCCGCAGCCTGCTGCATGCGCTCCTCGTTCCACCGTGCCGTCTCGTAGACCCCCCGCAGCGCGATGAGCGCGCGCGACACCTGCACCACCGAGTCGAACAGCGGCTCCTTGTCCTCTTGGAGGTCGCGGTTGTAGGCCAGCGGGAGCCCCTTCAGCGTGACCAGCACCGCGGTGAGGTGGCCGATCAGGCGCCCCGACTTGCCGCGAGCCAGCTCGGCCACGTCGGGGTTCTTCTTCTGGGGCAGCATCGAGCTGCCCGTGGCGTACGCGTCGTCGAGCGTGCAGAAGCCGAACTCCTCGGTCGACCACAGCACGATCTCCTCGCCCATGCGGGACAGATGCACACCGAGCAGCGCGAGATCGAACAGCGACTCCGCCACGAAGTCGCGGTCGGAGACCGCATCGAGCGAGTTCTCGAATCGGCCGTGGAAACCGAGCTCGGCCGCGACGTAGTCGGGGTCCAGAGGCAGCGACGATCCGGCGAGCGCCCCCGCGCCGAGCGGTGACGTGTTGAGGCGGTCGACCGTCGTGAGGAGCCGGTCGACGTCGCGGGCGAGCGCCCAGCCGTGCGCCAGCAGATGGTGCGCCAGCAGCACCGGCTGTGCCCGCTGCATGTGCGTGTAGCCCGGGAGGTACACGTCCGCCGCCTCGCGGGCCCGCTGCGCCAGCACGTCCTGGAGCGCCATGATCTCTTCGGCCACGCCGATGAGGGAGCGCCGGCACCAGAGCCGCAGGGCGGTGACCACCTGGTCGTTGCGGCTGCGTCCGGTGTGGACCTTGGCGCCGACGTCGCCGATCAGCTCCGTCACGCGCCGCTCGATCGCCGTGTGGATGTCCTCGTCGCCCGGAGCGAACACGAACGTGTCCGTCTCGAACTCCTCCCCGACGATGTCGAGCGCGTCGACGAGGGCGCTCACTTCGCTGTCGGTGAGGATGCCCGCCTTCCCGAGGCCCTTCACATGGGCGCGCGAACCGGCCAGGTCGTCGCTCGCCAGCACGCGGTCGAAGGGCAGGCTCACCGTGAAGTCAGCCACGGCGTCCGCCATGCCCGTCGAGATGCGACCCTCCCACAGCGTCATGACTCGCGCCCTTCTCCAGGTGCAGCCGTCTCCGGTCCATTCGCTCCCGGGCCCTGGCGGGCCGACCACGTGGCCACGCCGAGGCCCCACAGTCGGACGAAACCCTCGGCGTCGGCGTGCCGGAAGGTGTCCGACGCGTCGTAGGTGGCGAGGCCGTGGTCGTAGAGCGCCACCGGGCTGCGTCGGCCCACTACGGTGCACGTGCCCGGCGCGGCGAAGCGCAGCCGCACCTCGCCGGTCACGTGGCGCTGGCTCTCCGTGATGAATGCCTGGAGGGCCGCGCGGAGCGGTGAGTACCACAGCCCGTCGTACACGAGCTCGGACCAGCGCGGCTCGAGGCGCGCCTTCTCGTGGTGCAGGTCGCGCTCGAGCGTCAGGTCCTCGAGGTCGGCGTGGGCGATGATCAGCGACAACGCGGCGGGGCACTCGTAGACCTCCCGGCTCTTGATGCCGACACGCCGGTTCTCCACCATGTCGAGGCGTCCGAAGCCCCGGCTCCCCGCCACCCCTCCGAGGCGGGAGATGAGGTCGAACGAGCCGAGCGTCGTGCCGTCGAGGCTCACGGGGGTTCCCGCTTCGAAGCCCACGACGACCTCGACGGGGTCGTTCTCGGTCACCCGGGTCAGCGTGTAGACGTCGTCGGGCGCCGGTGCCCAGGGGTCCTCGATCGCACCGCACTCGATCGCCTTGCCCCACAGGTTGTCGTCGATGGAGTACAGCTTCTCTTTGGTGACGGTGATGGGGATCTCCCACTTGGCCGCCAGCTCCACGCACTGCTCCCGCGTCAGGCCCCAGACCCGGGCGGGCGCGAAGATGCCGAGATCGGGCGCCAGGGCGCGTACGCCGACCTCGAAGCGCACCTGGTCGTTCCCCTTGCCCGTGCACCCGTGCGCCACGGCGGTCGCGCCGTGGCGCCGGGCCTCGGCGACGAGGTGCCGCACGATCACTGGGCGCGAGAGCGCGGAGACCAGCGGGTACTTGCCCTCGTAGCGAGCGTTGGCCTGGAGCGCCGGCAGGCAGAAGTCCTCGGCCATCTCGTGACGGGCGTCGACGACGACGGCCTCGACCGCGCCGGCTGCCAGTGCCCGCGCCCGGATGGCGTCCCAGTCCTCTCCCCCGCGGTCGGTCGCCTGCCCGACGTTGACCGCCACCGCGACGACCTCGACACCCTCGTTCTCGATGAGCCAGCGGACGGCGACCGATGTGTCGAGTCCTCCGCTGTAGGCCAGTACTACCCGCTCAGGCATGCTCGTCCCTTTCGTTCCCATTCAATGCCATCTTGTGGGCGGCGGCAATGCCGGCGACATCACGCAGGCGGTCGGCCATGGTGTCCCCGCCGACGTGCTCCGCGACGACGACCAACACCGTGTCGTCTCCCGCCACGGTGCCCACGACCTCTTCGAGCCCGCTGCGGTCGAGGGCGGAGCCGACGACGTGGGCCGAGCCCGGTGGCGTGCGCAGCACCACCAGGTTCCCCGAGTACGCCACCTCGACCACCCATTCGCCGAGCACACGCCGCAGGTGGTCCTCGGGCGCGATCTGGTGCGTGGGCAGCTCCGGGAGTGCGTAGGCCGTCTCGCCGCCCGGCAGGCGGACCTTGACGGCGCCGAGGTCGTCGAGGTCGCGCGAGACCGTCGTCTGGGTCGCCTCAATGCCCTGGTCGGCCAGCAACGCCACCAGCTGCGCCTGGCTCGTGACCGGTTGGGTCTCGAGCAGCTTGGTGATCCGGTGCTGGCGCTGGTTCTTCGTCAGGCGGCCCGGGGCGTACCCGCTCATGGCAGGCCCCCCACGGCCCAGGCCAGGATCCCCCGCATGGCCGTGCGGCGGTGGGCCGCCTGGCGCCAGACCGACGACCGTGGGCCCTCCAGGACGCCGGCCGCGATCTCCTCGCCCCGGTGGGCGGGCAGGCAGTGCAGCACGATCGCATCGGCGGCCGCGAGGCCGACCAGCTCCTCGTCGATCGTGAAGCCCTCGAAGGCAGCCAGGCGGGTCCGCCGTTCCTCCTCTTGCCCCATGCTGGTCCACACGTCGGTGTAGAGCGCGGCGGCGCCCTTCGCCGCCTGGTGGGGATCGTCGGTCAGTTGCACCGTGCCCCCACGTCCGGCTCGGTCGGCGCCGCCCTGCAGGGCCTCCAGTTCCTCACCCGAGAACGTGTACCCCGCCGGAGCCGCTATGCGAACCTCCATGCCCTCGAGCAGGCCGGCCTTGGCCAGGGAGCGCGCGACGTTGTTGGCGTCGCCGACGTAGGCCAAGGTGCGCCCGCGTAGCGGTCCCAGCGCCTCGCGCATGGTGAGGACGTCCGCCACCGCCTGGCAGGGATGCGCGGCATCGGAGAGGAGGTTGACGACCGGCACGTCGAAACCACTGCGTTCGAGGGCGTGGGCCATCCGTAGGAGCACGGCATGCTCGAACACACGGGCGCAGAGCACGCGGTGATAGCACCCCAGCGTGCGGGCGACGTCCTCGACGGACTCGCGCTCGTCCAGCCCCACCTCGGCACCCTGGATGTACACGGGGTGACCACCGAGGTCGACCACCGCCATCTCGGTGGAGTTGCGAGTGCGCGCCGACGGTTTCTCGAAGACGAGCGCGACGCCCTGGCCCGCCAGGTCCTGTCGCGGCGGTGGGTCGAGCGCTCGCGCCAGGACCCGCTCCCAGTCGCCCGGGTCGATGTCGTCGATGTCGAAGAAGTTGGCCATCCGTCCTCTCCCTTGCTCCTCAGCCCGGGTCGCCGCTGGTGACGGAGAGCGCTTCGCCGATGGCGCCGGCCAGGATGGCCAGCGCCGCATCGATCTCGTCATCGCGCACGAGCAGGGGTGGCGCCACCCGGATGGAGTCCGGCCGGACGGCATTGACGAGGAGGCCGCGCCCGAGCGCAAGCGACGCGGCGTCCCTGGCCACCGGTGCTTCCAGCTGCGCAGCGAGCAAGAGGCCCGAGCCGCGCACCGAAACCACGCCGGGCAGCCGCTCCAGGCCGGCGACGAGCCGCGCGCCACCGGCGCGGGCGCGTGCGCAGACGTCCTCGGCCTCCATGACGGCCAGCGTCGCCCTCACCGCGGCGAGCGCGAGGGGCTGCCCGCCGAACGTCGAGCCATGGTCGCCGGGACCGAACGCGGCCGCAACCTCGGCCCTGGCCCAGCAGGCGCCGACCGGCATGCCGTTGCCCAGTGCCTTGGCCATGGTGACGACATCGGGCTCCAACCCCTGGGCCTGGAAGGCGAACCAGTGGCCCGTACGCCCGAGCCCGGTCTGAATCTCGTCGAGCATGAGGAGCGCGTTGCGCTCCGTGCAGAGCGACCGCACTGCACCGAGGTAGTCCGAGCTCGGCACGACGACCCCCCCCTCGCCCTGAATCGGCTCGAGGAGGACGCCGGCCACGGTGTCGGCGTCGAGCGCCTTGTCGAGCGCGGCGACATCGTCATAGGGCACGTGCACGAACCCCTCGGGGAGGGGGAGGAAGGGCGCCTGCTTCTCCGGTTGGCCGGTGGCCGCCAGCGTGGCCAGGGTGCGGCCGTGGAACGCGTTGTCGGTGCTGATCACGACGTGACGGCCGCCGCCGGCCCAGCGTCGGGCGAGCTTGAGCGCGCACTCGTTCGCCTCCGCCCCCGAATTGGCGAAGAACACCTGCCCGCCGGCCTGCCCGGTGCCGCCGTTCACCAGCCGGTCGATCGTGCGGGCCACCTCGGGCGCCAGCGTGTTGCCATAGAGGTTCGAGACGTGGCTCAGAGTCCGCGCCTGCTCGGCCACGGCGTCGGCGACGGCGGGGTGGGCGTGGCCGAGCGACACGACCGCCAGCCCCGTGATGAAGTCGAGGTACTGCGTGCCGCCGCCGTCGAACAGGAGGGTCCCCTGGCCCCGCACGAAGGTGACCGGCGGCTCGGCGTAGGTGCGCATGAGCGCGTCACGATCGGATGGGACCGCGGGAATCGGGCCGGACGTCGTCACGGGAGCACCATCGTGCCGACCCCGGAGTCGGTGAACAGCTCGAGGAGGAGGGCGTGGGGCACCCGCCCGTCGAGGATGTGCGCCCGGCTGACCCCGCCGCGCACGGCGCGGGCGCAGGCCTCCACCTTGGGCATCATGCCGCCCTGCGCTCCTCCGCTGCGGATGATCTCGTCGATCACCTCGAGCGAGGCCTGGTGGATCACCGTCGTCGGGTCGTCCGCGACGACGCGCAACCCCTCGATGTCGGTCAGGAAGATCAGCTTCTCGGCTTGCAGTGCCTCGGCCAGCGCGCCGGCGACGGTGTCGGCGTTGATGTTGTAGGCCTGGCCGGATTCGTCGGCCCCGATGGTGGCCACCACCGGGATCAACCCCTCGGCGACCAGACGCTGCAGCATGGTGGGGTCGACCAGGGACACGCTGCCGACGAACCCGAGGTCGGCGTGGCTCGGCGCGGCCGTGATGAGGTTGGCGTCCTCGCCCGACATGCCGACGGCCAGCGGCCCGTGCACGTTGATGGCCGAGACGATGTCGCGGTTCACCTTGCCCACCAACACCATCCGCGCGATGTCGAGGGTATCGGCGTCGGTGACGCGGAGCCCGTCGCGGAACTCGGTCTGCATGCCGAGCCGCGTCATCAGCTCGCCGATCTGGGGACCGCCGCCGTGGACCACAACGGGCAGGATGCCGACCGCCCGCATCAGGACCACGTCCTCGGCGAAGGAGGCCAGCGCGTCCGCCGGTGTCACCGACGGCCCCGTCCGCGCCGGCGTCGGGGGATCCGCGTGCAGTGCGTTGCCGCCGTACTTGACGACCACGACCTTCCCCCAGAAGCGACGGATGTAGGGCAGCGCCTCCACCAGGACCGACGCCGTCTTCGCCGCCGCTGCCTTCTGAGCCCGGGTGACCTTGGGTGGCACCGGCGGCGCACCGGCCGCCGTCATGACGTCGTCCGGTTCTCGTCGATATACCCGTAACCCAAGTCCGTCCCGAGGACGACGGCCTCTCCGGCGCCGAGTCCGAGGTCGCAGTCGAGCTCGACGTGCCGGCCCGCCATGTGGGCGGCCACCGCCGCCTCGTCGTGCGGCACGCCGACACCGGCGGCGCACACCACGGTGCCGCCGTAGGCCACCGAGACCCGGTCGATGTCGAAGGGCGTGCCGGCCGAGCCGAGCTCGGACACGACGCGCCCCCAGTAGGGGTCCTCACCGAACAGGGAGCACTGGACGAGCATGGAGTCCGCCACCTTGCGCGCCGCAATGTGCGCCGCCTCGTTGCTCGGCGCCCCGCGTACGTACACGTGGGCCACCTTGGTCGCACCCTCCGCGTCGTCCACCATCTGCTCGGCGAGGGAACGACAGGCCTCGGTGAGGGCCGCCGTCAGGGCGGCGGGCGAAGGGCTGGGCCCGAGCCCGCTGGCCAGGACGAGCACGGTGTCGTTCGTCGACGTGCAGCCGTCGACCGAGATCGAATTGAACGACGCCGCCACCGCCTCGGCAAGGGCCTTCTGGAGCGGGCCCGGGTCCACCGCGGCATCGGTCGTGCACACCGCCAGCATCGTGGCCATGCGCGGCGCCAACATCGCCGCCCCCTTGGCCATGCCGCCCACGGTGAACCCGGGGCCGGCGACGACCACCTCCTTGGGCACGGTGTCGGTCGTCATGATGGCGCGGGCCGCCTTGCTCCCCGCCTCCGGGCCGCCGGTGCGCGCCATGACGATCGGCGCGATCTCCGGGATGACCGCGTCGATCGGGAAGGGGATGCCGATGAGGCCCGTCTGGCACACGAGGACCTCTTCCGCCGTGGAGCCCACGTCGCCCGCCACCGCAGCGCACAGCCGCTCCGCGGCGGCCCGGCCCGTCGGCCCCGTGGCCGCGTTGGCGTTGCCGGAGGTGAGGATGACGCCCGCGGCGCGACCCCGCGTGGCCGCCAGGTGGGCACGGCTGACCTGGACGGGCGCCGCCGCCGCCAGATTGCTCGTGAACACGCCCGCCGTCGGTACGGCGCGCCCGTCCGCCGTCGCGATCACGGCGACGTCGGGCGCGAAGCCGGCTTTGATCCCGGCAGAACCTCCGACGGCGACGAAGCCCTTCGGCGCGGTGACGCTCACGGGTACACCGCTGCCAGGGGCAACCCGGTCGTCTCGGGCAGGCCGAGCGCCGCGTTGGCACACTGGATTGCCTGGCCCGACGCTCCCTTCACCAGGTTGTCAAGGGCGCACAGGGTGACCACCCACCCGGTCCGAGCGTCCACCCGCGCCGTCACGTGCGCCGCGTTGGAGCCCGCCGTGGCCTTGGTGGAGGGCGGTTCGTCGCGGACCACGACGAACGGCTCGTCGTCGTAGGCCTCGTGCAGCGCGTCCATGACCGCGCCCGTCGACGGAGCGGACCATCCCGCATCGGGGCGCGCGTAGCAGGTGGCCAGGATGCCGCGCACCATGGGGGCGAGATGGGGGGTGAACAGCACCTGTGCACCCGAGGATCTGCTCCATCTCGGGCGTGTGGCGGTGGGTCAGCAGCCCGTAGGCGGTGAAGTCCTCGTCCACGGTGCCGAAGTGCAGCGACTCCTTCGGACCCCGGCCGGCGCCGGAGACGCCCGATGCGGCGTCGACGATGATCCCGGCCCGCTCCACCAGGCCCCGCCGCACCAGCGGGGCCAGCGCCACGCCGGCCGCGGTCGGGTAACAACCGGCGGCGGCCACGAGGGTGGCCCCGACCAGTTCGTCGCGGAACAGCTCGGGCAGCCCGTAGGCCGCCTCGGCCAGCAGCTCGGGTGCGCCGTGCTCCTCCCCGTACCAGAGCGGGTACAGCGACGGGTCGCGCAGCCGGAAGTCGGCCGCCAGGTCGACGACCAGCCCCACCCGCCCGCGGAGCTCGGGCACGACCCGCTGGGACTCGCCGTGCGGGAGGGCGCAGAAGACGACGTCGAGGCCGTCGAGCCGTCCGGGGTCGTGCTCCTCGTAGACCAGTCCGGGGTAGGCGGCCGCCAGCGCGGGGGTGTGCCCCCCCACCAGCTCCCCGGCGTGGGTATGGGCCGTCGCCACCGCGACCTCGAGGTGGGGATGTGCCACCAGCAGTCGCAACAGCTCGGCCCCGGTATAGCCCGATGCCCCGAGGATCCCGACCTTCATCGCATTAGTATACATATATCTGCATAATCATGCGAACGGAGCATAGAGCGACGCCGTCGCGGTCCGTGCGGTCAGGGCGGACCCAGGTCCTTCTGCCAGAAGTTGCCGGCCCCGGCGAGGACGAACCCCAGCATGTCGTTGACCGCGATCATCGGATCGTTCACCGCCGCGTTTCCCGTGGTGATGCGGCGCACCGCCGGTGCCCCCGCCGCCAGTGCGTCCAGGTTGGCGAGCTTCACGGCGAGGCCGAGGCGATTGCCCCGGTGCTCGGGCAGGACCAGGGTCTCGAGCTGCCACGCCTCTCCGGGCGCTTCCGGCGCCAGGAGCAGCTCGCTCACCGCGACCAGCCGGCCCGACGGGACGTGTTCGGCGACCGCCGCCAGCTTCCACGCCCCCCGAGCCGCCACGAGGGTGTCGTTCTCGCCGACACGCGTCCGGTCCCACACCTCCTCCTCCTTGTCGCCGTCGCCTGCGGGCTCGTCGGTCGACATGCACCGGTAGAGCTCGCACTGGTCCTCTATGTACGCCTCGGGCCACGGCGCACGAAAGGCGACCGTCCGGTAGTCGGCTGCTTTCTTGGCGCCGCGCACGGTGGCTCGTAGCTCGTGCAGCCGGCCGGCATCCAACGGCAGCGCGAGGTAGCGGCTGTTCCCGGGCATCGTCGCGACGAATCCCATATGGCGCGCAAAGGCGGCGGACGGGTGGGTGGGCGCCGACGCAACGGGTACGTCGACGAGGGAGTTGAGGACGCGCCGCCCCTGTGCTCTCCCGAGCGCCGCCATACGCTCGATGAGCGAAGAGCCGACACGCCGCCGCCGGTGGTCCGGGTGCACCATGACCATCACCTCGGCGCTGTGCAGATTGTCCCGCAGGGGAAACTCCATCGTCCCGGCGCCGAGGACCGAACCGTCCTGGTCACGGGCGGCGAGAAGGGCGAACCGCCGTGACGTCCCGACATGCGCGTGGAAGGCACGGAAATCCTGCTCGCTGAATCCGGCGCGGTCAGGCCACAGCTCGTGCTCCACCAGGTGCCACAGGTCGAAGCACCGCACGAACACCTCGTCGTTCCCGGGACTGACCTCGTGCACCTCCACGTCGCCACGATGCCACGCACGGGGGTCCGGTGCTCAGCGCAGGACCGCCCCGAATCGCTGCTCCACGGCCTCGATGCAACGCGCCCGCAGGACCCCCACGTCCTCGTCGGTCAGCGTCCGCTCCGGCGAGCAGAAGCGCAGCCGGTAGGCCAGGCTGCGGGCGTCCTCGTCGATCCCTGCCCCGCGGTACACGTCGAAGAGGGTCACCGACTCGAGCAGATCGTCACCGGCCGCACGCAACGCGTCGGCGACGGCGTCTGCGGGGTGGCGCTCCTCCACCACGAAGGCGAGGTCGATGTCCGACGACGGGAATCGGCTGACGGCGCCGCCCACCGTGACCCGCCGCGGCACCTGCTCCTCGTCGAAGAGCAGGCCGAGATCGATCTCGAGCCAGCCAACGCGCCGTCCCGTCGTCGCCGCTCCGGCGGGCCGCGTGAGACCGAACCGGGCCGCCACGTCGGGGTCGATCTCGCCCACGGTACCGATCGGCACCGTCCCGCCGCTCCGGGGCCGGGCGACGATGTAGGCGGAGCGGGTCGGGTGCAGGCCCGGGATCGGAGGCGACCCGTCACCGGGCCGGACGAGCCGCACGGCATCGAGGTGGAGCGCGTCGGCGATCAGGTGCCACGAGGCGACCGCATGACGTGCGTCATCGTCGTCCCGGGCCAAGACGGCCGCCAGGAGCTCGCGCTCGCCGGGCAGCACGGCCGTCTCGGCGCCACCCGCGCCGGCACGCTCGACGACGCGAGGGGCGCCCTCGTCGGGGTGGGAGAAGACCACGCCGACCTCGAAGAGGCGGATGTCGGGCTGGCGGCGGCTGGCGTTGTAGGACAGGGCGCCGAGCAGACCGGGCAGGAGCGAGCGGCGGAGGAACGGCTTCTCCGCGTCGAGCGGGTTGGCCACCCGTACCGCCGGACCCGTCAGGCCCACGTCGTCGTGCGCCGCGTCGGAGACGAACGTGTCCGTCCACCCCTCCGATGCGCCGAGCCCGATCAGGACGTCCTTCAGGGCGCGCCGCGACCGCTGCAGCGAGGTCAACCGTCCCGGCTGGGGCCACGTCGGGACGTGGCGCGGCACGTTGGCGTAGCCGAACGTGCGCGCGATCTCCTCGATGACGTCGTCGACCCCGTAGGGCTCTGCCGCGCACGTCGGGCCGGTTCGTCGGCACGACGACCGTGAGCAGCCCGTCGTCGCCGGCGTGCTCCATGATCGAGAAGCCGATCGGCTCGATGAGACGCGCGACCTCCTCGCGTCCGAGCTCGACCCCGATCTGACGATGCACGCGGGCGATGGGCACCGAGACCACGAACGGTTCCGGCACGTCGCCGCGAACATCGAGCATCCCGTCGGCCACCCGGAGGCCGGGGACGCTCTCCGCCAGCAGCTGGCAGAAGCGCCGCACCGACGGCTCGATCCCCCACGGGTCACAGCCGCGTTCGAAACGCGCCGACGCCTCGGTCCGGAGGCCGAGGCGCTTGGAGGTACGGGCGATGGCCATGGGTGAGAAGTAGGCCGCCTCGAGCAGGACCTCCGTCGTCGTCTCGGCGATCTCGGACGACGCGCCCCCCATGATCCCGCCGATCCCGACGGGCGCCCCCGCCGCGTCGCAGATGAGGCAGTCCTCACCGGTGTCGCCCAGGCTCCGGCCCCGCACGCCGACGCTGCGCTCCACTCCGTCGAGGGTCACCACGGTCTCACCGGACCGGGCCCGCCGGACGCTCAACCCGCGACCGGGCAGCAACGAAAGGTCGTAGGGGTGGGTCGGCTGGCCCATTTCGAGCATGACGTAGTTCGAGGCGTCGACCACGTTGTTGATCGGGCGCATGCCGGCCAGCAGCAGCCGCTCGGCGATCCGGCGCGGCGAGGGGCCCACCGTGACGTGGTCGAGCACCGTCACGGTGAGGCGGGGGCAGAGGTCGGGCGATTCCACCGCTGCCGTCGCGGCCGCCTCGGCCGGCCACCCGCTCGGTGCCGGCTCGGGCGGCTCGGGCGCCGAGAACCCAAGGCCGAGGCGCCCCGCCAGGTCGCGGGCGATCCCGACGATGGACCAGGCGTCCGGACGGTTGCCCTCGACAGTGATGTCGAACACGATGTCGGGCTCGAGCCCGAGCGCCTCCATGAGGGGCGTGCCCGGCTCACCCGGCGACTCGTCGCCCAGGACCAGCAGGCCGGCGCCGTCATCGGACAGTCGGAGCTCCCTGCCCGAGCACAGCATCCCGTTGGACCAGACCCCGCGCAGCTTCTGCCTCTCGATCTCGGTGCCATCAGGAAGGATGGTGCCTGCCGGGGCGAGGGGCACGCGGTCCCCCACCGCGAAATTGTGCGCGCCGCAGACGATCTCGAGCGCCCCGGCCCCGGCGTCCACGACGACCCGCCGGATGCGGTCGGCGCCGTCGATGGGGCTGATCTCGGTCACGCGGCTGACCACGACGTTGCCCAGCCCCTCCCCGACGTGCTCGACCGCCTCGACGACCAGGCCCAGGTCGTCGAGCGCGGCGCGCAGCGCCTCGACGTCGTCGGGGAACGGAGCGAAGTCACGGAGCCAGCTGAGCGGAGCGCGCACGGATGTCTTTCTCGTTGGCGGGCGAGGTCAGAACTGCGAGAGGAAGCGGATGTCGTTCTCCAGGAAGGAGCGCATGTCGGGGACCTCGTGGCGCATCTGCGCCAAGCGGTCGATGCCGAAGCCGAAGGCGAAGCCAGACCACTCGTCGGCATCGATCCCGACGGCGGCGAAGACAGCGGGGTCCACCATGCCGCAGCCGCCGAGCTCGATCCAGCCCGTGTGCGAGCACGTGCGACACCCGTCGCCCATGCAGAGGGTGCAGGTGATCTCGAGCTCGGCCGAGGGCTCGGTGAAGGGGAAGTACGCCGGGCGGAGGCGCGACTGCATGCCGTCGCCGAAGTAGGCCTCGGTGAAGACCTGGATCGTGCCGGCGAGGTCACCGAAGGTGACCCCGCGGTCGACCACCAACCCCTCGATCTGGTTGAACACCGGGAGATGCCGGGCGTCGGGCGTGTCGAGGCGGAAGCACTTCCCCGGCATCACCGCATGAATGGGCAGCGAGTCGTCGCGGACGGCCTCCTCCATCATGTGGACCTGCACGGGCGACGTGTGCGTGCGCAGCAGCACGGTCTCGGGCTCGCCGATGTCGAGGTACATGGTGTCGTACATGCCGCGCGCCGGGTGGGCCGGGGGGATGTTCAGTGCCTCGAAGTTGTACCAGTCCGTCTCCGCCTCGGGTCCCTCGGCGACCGTGAAGCCCATGCCCACGAAGACGTCCTCCAGCTCGGCGCGGGCCTGCGTGACGAGGTGGAGGTGGCCGCGGTCCGCCGAAGAGAGCACCCGCGCCGGGATCACCTCGGTGAGGTCGAGGCGGTCCGCGTGGAGCGCCTCGGCGCGCTCGGCCTCGGCCAGGCCGCTGCGGCGGGCCTCCAACTGGGACTCCAGCCGACCGCGCACCTCGTGCAGCCGCCGGCCCGCCTCCTTGCGGGCCTCGGGATCGAGGCCGCCCAAGGTGCGGTGGGCCCGGGTGAGCGCGGAGCGCTTGCCGAGGTACTGGGTCTCCACCTGGGCCAGGGCATCGGTCGACGACGCGCCCGCGATGGCCTGCTCGCCGTCGCGGGCGATCCCATCGATGTCGAGATCCACGTTGTCAGTCACCATGGTGAGCCTTGTCGCCGTCCGCGATGCTACGTGCCCCGGCGCCTCCACCCCGGCGTTGGCGGAACGCCTCGAAGCAGACGACCGCACAGGCCACGCCCACGTTCAGCGATTCCGCCCGCCCCGCCATCGGCACGGCGAGCCTCCCCGCGAGGGCGCCGCACAAGTCGGGATCGAGGCCCGACGACTCGTTGCCCAAGAACAGGGCCGTGGGGACGGACCAGTCGAGGCCTGCATAGTCCTGACCGTCGCGCACGACGGTGGCGAGCGTGCGGAAGCCGGCTGCGGCGACCTCCTGCCCGACGGCGTACGGGTCCTCCCGTACGGCAAGGGGCACGTGGAACAGCGATCCCGCGGAGGCCCGCACCGTCTTTGGGTTGTAGGGGTCGACGGAATAGCCGGCGAAGACCACGGCCGTCGAGCCCGAGGCGTCCGCCGCTCGGAGGACGGTGCCGGCATTGCCCGGGTCACGCACATCGACGAGGACGACGATCAGCGAGCCCGGCACGGCCGACCACGTGTCGGCATCGTGTGATGGTTCCTCGAGCATGGGCACGACGGCGACGACGGGCTGGGGCGTGACCGTGTCGGCGACGCGTTCGAGGACCCCCGCGGCCAGGGGGAACACCCGGGCCCCCGCTGCGCTCGCCCGGTCGCAGACCTCCTGGGCGGCGCGATCGTCAGTCCCGGCCGGCGACAGATAGAGAGACTCGACGGGACTGCCAGCATCGAGCGCGCAACGGATGAGCTCGGCACCCTCGGCCACGAAGGCGCGCTCGCTCCAGCGTGCCGAGCGCTTCTGCAGCAGCCCGCGCAACCGGCGGACCCGCCGGTGCGTGAAGGCCAGCCGCTGGGTCAGGAAGCGACCTCTGCGACGGGCGCGTTGGAGAGCGCAGCCTGCGCCGTCGCCACCAGCGCGCCGAATGCCTCGGGTTCGCTCACCGCGAGGTCGGCCAGGACCTTGCGGTCGACTTCGACACCGGCCAGGTGCAGGCCGTTGACGAGCCGGCTGTAACTGAGGCCGTGCTGCCGGGCCCCGGCGTTGATGCGCTGGATCCACAGCTTGCGGAAGTCGCCTTTGCGGGCGCGGCGGTCCCTGAAGGCGTACTGCATCGAGTGCATGAGCTGCTCGTTGGCGGCCCGGTAGGAACGGCTCTTGTTGCCGTAGTACCCCTTCGCCTGCTCCAGGACCGCGCGGTGGTGCTTGCGGCCGTGGACGGCACGCTTCACTCTGGCCATGAGGATGCTCCTCTCTCAGGGATCGATCGGGTGTTCTGGTCGGTCGGTGCGCCGGATGGCCGGCGCACCGGAGCTGCGCTCAGATGCCGAGCATCCGGCGCGTCGCGCGCTCGTCGGCCTTGGCGATGTCCGCCTCGCGGCCGAGCCGGCGCGTGCGCACGCTCTTCTTCTTCTCGAGCAGGTGTGACCGGAAAGCCTTGCGCCGGCGCAACCGGCCGGTGCCCGTCACCTTGATCCGCTTGGCGGCACCCCGGTCCGTCTTCATCTTCGGCATTGCGTCATCCCTCTTCGGCTGATGCTGCGACTTCGCTGACTCCACCGGTCTCCGCGGCCGGTGCGCTCCCGTTCCCCTCGGGCGGGGAGTCGACCGCTTCCTTGGCACCCTCGACCTCCGTGCCGGGCCCGCCGGCGGGACCGGCACCAGCCTCGGCGCCCGGACCCGCGCTGCCCTTCTCGGAGCGCTGTTGGTTCGAGGCCCTCGATTGCGCGGCCTGGCGGGCCCGTTTGTCGGGGGCGAGCACCATGATCATGTTGCGATTGTCGAGCTTGGGCTCGGCCTCGACCTTGGCGACGCCCTCCATCTGCTCGGCGATCCGGTCGAGGATCCGCTTCCCGTGCTCGGGGTGGTACACCTCGCGGCCTCGGAACATGATCGTGATCTTGACCTTGTGCCCCTCGGCCAGGAACTTGGCCACCTGCCGGGTCTTGGTGTCGAAGTCGCCCGAGCCGATCTTGGGCCGGTACTTCATCTCCTTGATCCCGACGTGGACCGCCTTGCGCCGGCTCTCCTTGGCCCGCTGGGCCTCGTCGAACTTGAACTTCCCGAAGTCCATGATCCGGCAGACAGGCGGATTCGCCATCGGGGCCACTTCGACCAGGTCGAGATCGAGCTCCTTGGCGATTGCCAGGGCCTCGGGGAGCGGCTTGATGCCTAGTTGCACACCGTCGGGGTCCACGAGCCGGACTTCACGGGCACGGATTCGGTCATTGATCCGGTGCTCAGTTGTGGTTTCAGCGACGATGCGTCATCACACCTCTCACTCGGGCCCGCGGTCCTTCCGCAAGCCAATCGGTGGAGCGGGGCCGACCTGCGGGCAGTGCCCGCGCCCGAAGGACGATCGACCTGGCGCACGATGCTCCCCTCGGTGACGGGGCGGTGGCCAGGTGGAGGCCGCTCAGTGGGGGCCCCGCTTCCATGTAGTCAAGGTGCATACAGTACCAGCATGAGCAGCCTCTGGACACCGTCAGGCGAGCATTTCCCCAAGGAGGACGGCCCCGGAGCCGCCCCACCGCCACCCACCCGGGCCGGCGACAGCGACGTCACGGAACTGTCACAGGAACAGGCCGAGGCGCAGGCGGCGATCGAGGAGATGCGGGCCCAGTTGGCCAACACCCCCGCCGAGGTCGTGCTGGCCAACCACTGCTACGGGATCTTCGAGCTCGCCGCCGTCTACCTCTCCCAATCGCCACCGATGCTCTTCCAGGCCCGCCTGGCCATCGACGGCCTCGGCCATCTGCTCGACGGCCTCCGCGGCCGTCTGGGTGAGGCCGAGCCGTCGCTGCACGAGTCGCTCTCCGAGCTGCGGTTGGCCTTCGTCCGCCTCGAAGGGTCCGAGCACGCCGGCGAGGAGAAGCCGGCCGGCGCCGGCCCCGTCTAGGGCCGGGGTGCTCGGTCGGCCGCCACGGCCAGCCCCGTGACGGTCTCGCCGATGAACGTGCCCAGCTGGCGCCGGTAAACCCATCCGCTGCCGGGGACCTTGGCCCGGAAGGTCGAACGCCAGTTGATGGACGTACCGCCACTCGCCGTGGGCGTCAAGGTGATGACGGCCCGGTACTCCCGTAGGGCCAGGCCGGCCTCGAGCACATAGGCGAAGGCCTCCCCCGGCCTGCGCTCCACCACGCGCTCGCGGGTCGTGTGGCGCCCGGTGGTGAACAGGCGGACCGCTCCGAGCCCCTCGGGTCTGCCGTCCCCGGGCTCGACGAGCGTGAACGAGCCGAGGGGCGACCACTCCGGCCAGGTCGAGCCGTCGGCCAGCAGCGCGTAGACCGCAGCCGGGTCCGCGTCCGTCGTCACCGTCCGGTCGATCACCTGCTGGCCCATGGCTGCCTCCTGACGCCCCTCCAGTCGCCCCGTCAATGTACCATATGGTACATGTCAGGACAATCGCCGGCGCAGTCGTCCCGGGAGCGCCTCCTTGACGCGGTGATCGCACACTTCACCGCAGACGGGCTGGCCGACCAGAGCCTGCGCCGCATCGCGGAGGCGATCGGGACGAGCCACCGCATGCTCCTGTACCACTTCGGATCCAGAGACGGCCTTCTACTCGAGGTCACCCGCGCGGTGGAGGTCGGAACCCGGGACCGCTTCGCCGGCATCGGCGACGACGCCGGCGGGGACACCGAGGAGCTGGTGCGGCGCATGTGGGCCTACGTCGCCGACCCGGCCCAGGCCGACTTCGAACGGCTCTTCTTCGCGCTCTACGGCCGAGCGCTACAGGGCGACGCATCGACGCTCCCGTTGCTGCGGCACGACCTCGAGAGCTGGCTCGACGCCACCGTCATGCTCTCGGACGACGTCGGGATACCTGCGGATGTCGCCCGGGTCCACGCCCGCCTCGGGCTGGCCGTGACGCGCGGTCTGCTGCTCGACCTGCTCGCCACCGGCGACCGCGCCGGTACCGACGCCGCGCTGGAGGTCTTCGCCCGTCACTACGCCGGGCGGTGGTGGGACGCTCAGCCCCCCGGCACCGACACGAGCGACCGGGCCTCGTAGAGCCCGCGGTGGCCCGGACCCACCAGAAACGTCACCGCGGTGCCCACCGCGATGCGCCGGGACCCGTCAGCGACCGCCGTGGCGTGGAACCCGTAGCTCGTGCCCGCGTCGTCCGCGACGGTGCCGAGGCCGCGTCGTTGGTCGAAGGTGGCGACGCGCCCGTGCTGCACTCCGGCGGACGGGACCGGGCCGCCCACGTCAGTGGACGATCTTGGAGAGCGGGATCTCCAAGATGTCGCTCGCGCCGTGGTCGCGCAAGGCCGGGATGAGGATGTTGATGTCCGCCTTGGCCACCACGGCCTCCAGCGCGAAGGCACCACCGCCCGACAGCTCCGAGACGGTGGGGGCGCGCATGGACGGCAGGACGTCGAGCACGGCATCGAGGTTCTCGGACGAGACGTTGAGCTTCACGAGCACCTTTCCCCGCGCCTCGAGCGTGCCCTGCAGCAGGGTGAGGATCTGCTCCATGGCGTGCCGCTTGTCCGGCTCGGCCGCCGCTGCCGGGTTGGCGATGAGCTCGGTGTGCGAGACGAGGAGCGTCTCGATCACTCGCAGGCCGGCGGCGAGCAGCGCGCTGCCCGTCTCGGTCATGTCCACCACCGCGTCGGCGATGTCGGGCACCTTCGCCTCGGTGGCACCGTAGGACAGCGCGATGTCGGCCTCGATGCCGTGGGCGGCGAGGGCCCGGCGGGTCAGCTCGGGGTACTCGGTGCTCACGCGCAGACGACCGGGGCGATCGGCCGCCAGCTCGGCCAGCTCGGCCAGGTTGTGAGCCGGGGAATCCGCCCCGACGGCCAGCACGATCTGGGCGGGACGGGCAGTCGCTTTCGAGTACGCCAGCTCGCCGAGCGACACCACCTCGCTCCCCCGCTCCTCGATGCAGTCGCGTCCGGTGATGCCGAGGTCGAACAGGCCGTCGGCCACGTAGACGGGGATCTCCTGCGGCCGCAGGATCCGCACCTCGCTGATGCGGGGATCCGCGATCGTGGCGCGGTAGGCCACGTCCGAGGCGCGGTTGACCGCGAGGTCGGCGTCCTCGAACAGCTGCATGGTGGCGCGTTCGAGCGAGCCCTTGGGCAGGACGAGGCGGAGCATGGCCCTAGATCTTCGCAGACCCGCTGCCGCCGGTCGTGCTCGGCGGCGCCGCTGCGGCAAACTGTGCCCCGTGCCGCCCCCCTACGACGTCTTCAACTTCTTGAACCTGCTCGGGATCGAGATCACCGGCTCCGGCGAGGACGAGGACCCGATCGCCCGGCTCACGGTGCACCACGACCTCATCGCGGGCACCGGCTACCTGTGGGCTCCCGTCGTCATCACCCTGGCCGACGCGCTCTGCGCCTTCGGCGTCAACCACCACTGGCCCGAGGGCGCCAAGAGCTTCACCACCGTGGACTGCTCGGCCAATTTCGTCTCGAGCGCCCAGGAGGGCCACGTCGTGATGGCCACGGCGGTCCCGCTCCACACGGGGCGGACGACGCAGGTCTGGGACGCCACCGTCACCAACGAGACCACCGAGAAATTGATGGCGTCGTATCGATGCACCCAGCTCATCCTGTACTGAGCGGGGCGACGCACGGGAGGGGCCTGGTCCCACGGAGCAGCCGGCGCCTCCAGTCGTCCGAGTCGAAGCGGCCAGGAGCTCTTCCGCGTCGCGGCCCGAGCGCGGTGTCGAAGACCCGCAGCAGCTCGGCTCCGATGCGACTCGCCACGCGGACGGGCGCGAGACCGAGGAGAGGCATCAGCGCCCCGATTCCGGGCACCGCCGCCACGCGCAGCAGCGGGCTCACCGTGCGCCCGATGCCGCCACTCCCCACGAGGACGAGGCGAGCACAGCACTCCGGGAACTGGTAGGCGAACTGCGCGGCAACGCCGCCACCGAGTGAGTGACCCACGACGGTGACGCGCTCGACCTCGAGCACGCTCAAGAGATCGCGCATGCCATTGGCGAAGCCGGCGATCGTGTATTCCGCCCGCGGCTTCTCCGAACGCCCGTGACCGAGCAGGTCCGGCGCTATCACGGTGTGACGTTCGGCCAACTCCTCTACCACCGTCCGCCAGGTGTCCGAGCTGTCGCCGATGCCGTGGATCAGGAGCAGCGCGAGGCCCTCGCCCGCCTTGACGTAGGCGCGTCGGTAGCCGTGGATCGTCACATGGCGGACGCTGAGGGCACCTTCTCGGCGGACACCGGCTCGAAAGCGGATGGTCGCCGGATCGACAGGAACGTCCGCCGTTCGAGGCGTGTCATCCATGCGGACCCCCTCGGGACGGGCCTGCTCGGTTGGCGTGTCCGCGCCGCCGTACGGAGTCGAGGTGTCGACGCGGTATCAGCCGCGTGAACGCTCGATGAATGGGCCGCCCGACGGTGCGCGGCCGTGACTCAGGAGAGCGGTCCGCTGCGCAGGAGACGGACCATCTCGATCCCGGTCAGGGCCGCCTCGCGGCCTTTGTTGGTGTGGTCCGGTTCCGAGCGCTCGAGCGCCTGCTCGAGCGTCTCGGTCGTCAAGACGCCGAAGACCACCGGGATCCCGGTTGCCAGCTGCACCTGTTGGATCCCCGAGGCGCACCCCCCCGCGACGAGGTCGTAGTGGCCGGTGTCCCCCCGGATGACGGCACCGAGACAGAGCACCGCGTCAACCTTGCCGGCGTGGGCGAAGGCGCGGGCGACGAGGGGCAGCTCGAAGGCGCCCGGCGCCCAAGCCACCGTGACGTCGCGGCGGTCGGTGCCTGCCTGGCCCAGCGCCTCGAGCGCACCGTCGAGCAGCCGCAGCGTGACGCCGCCGTTGAAGAGGGCGCACGCGACCCCGAAGCGCAGCCCCGTGCCGTTGTGCTCCCCGCGCAGGCTGGCACCGACCCTGGACTTCACGTCGTCGAGGGCGCCGTCGGGCAGCGCGATCAGCTCCGATCCGGCCATCAGCCGGGATGCGCCGTCACAGGACGTCGTCGAGGCCGTGCAACAGGTGGCCCATCCGCTCCCGTTTGGTCCGCAGGTACGCGATGTTCTCGGGGTTGGCCGAGGTCTGCAGCGAGACCCGCTCGGTGATGTCGAGGCCGAAGCCCTCGAGACCGCCGTACTTCACCGGATTGTTCGTCATGAGGCGCATGGTGGTCACCCCGAGATCGACCAGCATCTGGGCGCCGATGCCGTATTCGCGGCTGTCGACGGGCAGTCCCTGCTGCAGGTTGGCGTCGACGGTGTCGTGCCCCTCCTCCTGCAACTGGTAGGCCCGGATCTTGTGGCCGAGGCCGATGCCCCGCCCCTCGTGGCCGCGCAGGTAGATGAGCACGCCCCGCCCCTCCCGCTCGATCAGGTCCAGGGCGGCCTGCAGCTGGGGGCCGCAGTCGCAGCGGAGCGAGCCGAAGACGTCGCCGGTCAGGCACTCGGAGTGCACGCGGACCAACACGTCCTCGGTTCCCGCCACGTCGCCCATGACCAGCGCCAGGTGCTGCTCGTTGTCGAGCACGGACTCGTACACGAAGGCGCGGTACTCCCGACCCTGCGCGGGGATGCGCGCCTCGGACACGAGGCGCACGAGCTTCTCGTTCTGGCGCCGGTAGCGGATCAGGTCCGCGATGGAGATGAGCGGGAGATCGTGCTTCTTGGCGAACCGCTCCAGGTCGGGCAGCCGCGCCATCTCCGACTTGTCCTCGGTGACGATCTCGCAGAGCACCCCGGCCGGCGACAGACCTGCGGCGCGGCTCAAGTCGACCGTCGCCTCGGTGTGCCCGGCCCGCTTGAGCACGCCGCCGGCGCGGTACCGCAGCGGGAAGATGTGCCCCGGGCGGTTGAGGTCGTTCGGCCGGGTGTCCGGGTCGATCAGCGCCGCAATGGTGGACGCCCGGTCCGTCGCCGAGATGCCGGTGGTCGTCCCATGCCGGCAGTCGACGCTCACCGTGAACGCCGTCCGCTGGGCCTCGGTGTTGGCCGACACCATCAGGGGCAGGTCGAGGGAGTCGGCCCGCTCGGGCAACAACGGGACGCAGATCACCCCGGACGTGTGGGCCAGGAAGAACGCTATGTTCTCGGGCGTCGCGGCCTCGGCGGCCATGACGAGGTCGCCCTCGTTCTCGCGGTCCTCGTCGTCGACCACCACCGCCATGCCGAGGCGGCCGATGGCGTCGATGGCCTCCTGCACCTCCGAGAAGCCCATCAGGCGGCCACCTCCACGCGCAGATCCTCTCCGAGCCTCTCGACCGACACCAGCCTGCCTTTCCACACGTCACCAATTGTGCCAGCCCCGGGGCCAGCGAAGAGCGGGCGGCCGTCGTCGCCGCCGAAGAAGACGGGCGCCAGGTAGAGGATGTACCGGTCCACCAGACCGGCGGCATGGAAGTCGTGGGCCACCGTCGCCCCACCCTCGACGAGCAGCTCCATGACGCCGCGCCGTCCGAGCTCGGCCAGGATGTCGCCCAGGTCGCCGGTCAGCTCGAGCGCAGGGCGCACCCGAGCCTCCGCGGGTGCCCGGCCCAGCACGACCCGGAGTGGTTGGGCGTGGTCGAGCCCGTCGTCCAACCGGACCGTGAGCTCGGGGTCGTCCGCCCTGACGGTTCCCGCCCCCACCAGCACGGCGTCGGAGCGGGCGCGCAGCAGGTGCACGTCCTGGCGGGCGGCCTCACCGGTGATGAAGCGGCTGGTGCCGTCAGGGGCGGCGATGCGCGCGTCGAGGCTGGCCGCCAGCTTGAGCACCACCCACGGATGCCCGGTCGTGCGGTGCTTGAGATAGGGGGCAAGCTGCTCGGCGACCTCTGCGGCCGCCACCCCGACCGAGACCTCGATCCCCGCGTCCCGCAGCGCGGCGACGCCCCGACCGGCCACCTGCGGATCCGGGTCCTCGACGCCGATCACGACCCTGGCCACGCCGGCCGCGATGATGGCGTCGGTGCAGGGCGGCGTCCGGCCGTGGTGCGCGCATGGCTCGAGGGTGACGTAGAGCGTGGCGCCCCGGGCCGCCTCCCCTGCGGCGGCCAGTGCGCTGGCCTCGGCGTGCGGGCCGCCCGGGGGCGCCGTGGCACCCTCGAACGTGGCGCCGGCGGCGTCGGGCGGGGCGACGATCACACAGCCCACCCAGGGGTTGGGTGCGGTGCTCGAGCGGACCGCTGCGGCCAGCGCCATTGCCCGGCGCATGTGCACCGCATCGTCCATGGGTCACATCCTCGTGCCTAGGCGGGTCCCCGCCCTGTCGGGAGAATTATAGAACACGTTGCAGTTTTTGTCGAGAGGGCCAGTTCAGAGCCCTCACATATGCCCGAGCACCTCGAGCAGGCCGCTCACGTCGGCGATGATCGCCGTGTGCGGCGCCGCCTCCAGCGTGGCCCTGTCGTGGGCGCCGCTCAGCACACCGACGACCGCCCGGGCGCCCGCCGCCGAGCCGGCCTCGAGGTCGCTCACCGTGTCCCCCACCACGGCGACCGCCAGCGGATCCGCCACCCCCAGGCGCGCCATCGCCCCGAGGACCAGGTCGGGCGCAGGGCGGCCCCGGCCCACGTCGGCCGGCGAGAGGGCCAGGTCGATCTCGGACCGCCAGCCCAATCCGTCCACCAGTGCGTCCCGGGTGGAGGGAGCGAAGCCGGTGGTGAGGCACACCTTCACGCCCCTGTCGCGCAGGCAGCGCAGCACCTCGAGGGCGCCGGGGACCTCGGCCACGTCACCGGCGGCGACGAGCGCCTCGTAGGCGGTGGCGAACTCGTCCGTCGCCCGCTCCGCCCCCGCCGGCTCGAGGAGGACCGCGAACACGTCGGCCTTGGACCACCCCATTGTGTAGCGCACGACCGCCCGGGCCCTCTCGTCCTCGGTGCTCCCCGGTACGACGCCGGCGGACACCAGCGCGGCCGTGAACGCGGCCTCGACGGCGCC
The DNA here is from genome assembly GCA_963726135.1 of uncultured Acidimicrobiaceae bacterium. Lineage (GTDB taxonomy): Bacteria > Actinomycetota > Acidimicrobiia > Acidimicrobiales > RAAP-2 > Bog-473. Next base: position 348,313 of record CAVSBE010000008.1, on the reverse strand, counting down.
GTCGTCGCGCACCGTCGTACCCGCCATATCGAGGCAGGCGAGGGCGAAGGGCCCGATCATGTGGCGACCCCCGCCGCGGCGAGGGTGTCCGCCGCGATGGCCGGCGCGCAGGTCATGCCGCGCCCGCCCGGCCCGGTGAGCATCCACACGCCCGGTCGGATCTCCTCCCGCAGGCACACGGCACCGTCCGTGCACTGGGCGTACACACCTTCCCAGCGGCGCCGTACCGGCGGCGGCTCCACGCCCAGGATTCTTCCCGCCCGGGCCAACAACTCCTGCGTGGGGTCCTCGCAGAGTGCGAAGTCGAACGGCTCCTCGTAGGCGTGGGTGTCGCCGATGGTCAACCCGCCGTCGGGGCGCTGGACCACCAGCAGCTGGAGGTGGTGGCCGGCGGCGAGGGCGTCCTGCTCCCCGAGCCGGGACAGTGGCGCAACCTCGTAGGCGGGGTAGTAGCGGAGCGTGTCGGCATCGGCCAGCGAGGTCGTCAGCGGCACTGCGAACGGAGCCGTCTCGAACATCTGCAGCCTGACCCGGCGCAACCGCGCCACCTGCGGGCCGGTCCCGGGGAGCTGGTCGTAGGAGGCCCCGGTGGCAACAACCGCCAGGTCCGCCTCCCAGCGGGTGCCCGACGTGTCCACCAGGGCGCGGGGCTCGGCCGCCACGATGCGGCAGCGCGGATGAAAGCGATAGCGGTCCGGTGCCCGCGCCGTCAGGTGCGCGCGCAGCGCCCCGAGGGCGAGGCGGGGCTCGACCACCGCGTCGCCGCACGCAGTACAGCGCGCCGAGAATGTCCCCCCGCACCGCTGGGTTGCGGGCCCGCACCTCGTCCGGTTCCAGGACGGACACCCCGCGTGTCGCGGCGTCGGGGTGGCGGGCGAACGCGTCCATCACCTCGCGCTCGGCGGCGGTGCAGGCCACGGTGAGCGACCCCGCAGGGCGGAACCCGACCCCGGGCACGGCGGCGCCGATGTCCTCCCAGCGGCGGCGGGCCCGGAGCGCCGCGTCGAGTTCGGCGCCCGAGCGCCGGCCGCTCACCCAGACCAGCCCGAAGTTGCGCACCGATGCGCCGGTCGGGGCCGCCTCGGCCTCGAGGTGCTCCACCGTGAAGCCTGCCTCCACGAGCTCGAGCGCGTGCCAGGTGCCGAGGATTCCGCCGCCGGCCACCACGGCTCGTGCGCCAGTGCGAGCCGTCACCTTGTTGCGGCGGCGCGCACCGACTGCCGGATGGCGTCAGCCGCCTCCCAGGGCCGCTGGTGCCCGAAGATGGCGCTGCCCGCCACGAAGATGTTCGCACCGGCCGCGGCGGCGAGCGGCCCCGTCGTCGCGTCGATGCCGCCGTCGACCTCGATGTCAAGTGCCAGCGCGCCCGCCTCAACGTCGGCGCGGGCCTGAGCCACCTTCGACATGACGTCGGGGATGAAACTCTGGCCGCCGAACCCGGGGAACACCGTCATGCACAACAGGAGGTCGAGATCGCGCAGGTACGGCCGCACCGCGTCGAACGGCGTGTCCGGGTTGAGCGCCAGCCCGGCCCGCAACCCGAGGCTCCGCATCTGGGCGATCAGCTGCGCGGTGCCACCCACCTCGACGTGGACGGTGCAACCGTCAGCTCCGGCGTCCGCAAAGTCCTGCAGGTACCGGCCGGGGTCCGTCATCATCAAGTGGCAGTCGAAGAACAGTGGCGAGTGGCGACGCAAGGAGGCCACGACCGGTGGCCCGATCGTGACGTTGGGGACGAAGTGCCCGTCCATGACGTCGACGTGGAGCCAGTCAGCCGAGGGGGCCACCTCGCCCACCTGTTCGGCGAGCATCCCGAAATCGGCCGACAACAGTGACGGCGCGATGCGGACGTCTCCGAAGCTCCCGGGGTCGTGGCCTCGCATCGACGGCCCTCCCTGCCTACGTCCCGCGTCGGCGCTCAGCTGAAGCGCGCCCAGCACAGGATGCGCTTGAACCCGTAGAAATAGGGCTCGCGCTCCCCGAGCTCCTCGAGCAGCCGCTCCCGGTACCGATCCACGAAGGCTTCGAACAGCTCGGGGCTCAGGCGCTTGCGGTAGGGCGTCAACAGGGTGCCCATCACCCACTCGACCACCCGGCCGGTCGACTCCAGCTCGTGGCCGTAGACCTCCATCCGCACGACCTGCTCTTTCGCCCCGAGCTCGTAGAGGAGGTCGGCGTACAGCTCCGGCGAGAGGACGAAGCGCCCGCGATCCTCGGGGACGTCCCCGTACAGCGCATCGATGAAGGGGGGCTCGTTGGCGACCTGCTGCGCCAGCAGGTGGGAGGGGTGCCGGTAGTTGGCGGGCACCTGAAAGGCGAGCTGCCCGTTGTCGCCCAGCGCGGTGCGCATGCGAGCCAGGAGGTACAGATGGTCGTCGACCCACTGGAGCGACGCGTTGGCGAACACGAGATCGAGCCCCTCGTCGAGCCAGGTCGCAATGTCCCCTTGCGCGAACGAGAGGCCCGGGATGTCGGGGTACATTGTCTGCGCTCGTGTGAGCATCGCCGGCGACGCGTCGATGCCGACCGTCTCGTCGGCCTCCAACGTCTGGTGCAGGATCTTGGTCAGGCCGCCGGTGCCGCACCCGAGGTCGACCAGGCGACCGCCGGGCACAGGGTGACAGAGACGCAAGAGGTCGTCGAAGGGCTGCTGACGTTCCGAGCGGAACTGCTCGTACTGGTCGGGGCTCCACCCGTCGATCGGCGTCACGGTCACCGCTCTCATGTCTAGTCCGTCCCGAGACGCTCGCCCGCCGCGGGCCGCACGCCGCGCAACCACTCGTCGGCTGACATGGGCGAACGGCTCTCGGGCTGTACCCTCCGCAGGACGAGGGTGCCGACACCCGTGGCCACGTCAGCACGGTCGAGTAAGCCGGGAGGGCCGACGCTCGCGCCGGCCCTGGTCTCGCCCACGGCGGCCTCGAGCACGGTCAGCCGCTTGCCCCGGAAGGTCGTCCAGGCCCCGCCCAGGCGCACGACGCGCTTGAGCTGCACGGCGGCCTGGGCCCAGTCGAGGTGGAGCTCCTCCTTGGTGATCTTGCCGGCGACCGTCACCTCACCGCGTTGGGGGACCGGGACGGGCAAGCCGGAGACCCCGTCGGCCAGGGCCTCAACGAGGAGTGCGCTGCCGACGGTCACCAATTGGCCCCGGAGCCCCGCGAGCGTCACCTCCTCGTCGAGCGGCACCGCCCGGGCCGCATAGACGGGACCCGAGTCGAGGCCCTCCTCGACCTTCATCACGCAGACACCGGTCTCACGGTCGCCGGCGAGGATGGCCCGCTCGGCCGGCGCCGCGCCACGCCAGCGCGGCAGCAGGGAGAAGTGCAGGTTCACCATCGGCACCTCGTCCAGGAGCCGCGCGGGGATGATCCGGCCGAATGCCACCACTACCCCGAGCTCCACCCCGGCTGTCGTCAGATCCTCCATGTCGTGGGTAACCGTGATGCCGAGCTCGGTCGCCGCCTCTTTGACCGGGCTCGGAGTGGTGTCGGTGCCGCGACCTCGCCGGCGATCGGGCCTGGTCACGCAGAGGGTGACGTGGTGCCCCGCCCCGACGAGCGCGCGCAGCGGTGGCACGGCCAGGTCCGGGGTGCCGAGATACGCCAAGCGGGCCACCTGCTCACCGTAGGGCAGTGCCGCAGGATCAGAGCGAGAAGAGTTTGGAGAGCCCGTCGGGATCGGATGGGGACAGGTCCAGGGTGCGGCTCCGGAGGATCTTGAGCGCCTCCTTGCGCTGATCGTCATCGAGGCGCTCCACGAGCAAGATGCCGTCGAGATGGTCGATCTCGTGCTGGAACACACGGCCCTCGAGCTCGGTCGCCTCTATGGAGACCTCGTTCCCGTCGAGGTCGAGACCGACCAGGTGCACGGCGTTGGGACGCACGATCTCCCAGCTGAGGCCCGGCACCGAGAGGCAGCCCTCGTCGAAGACCCACTCGCCGTCGCTCTCGACGATGCGCGGGTTGATGACGGTGCGGGCTCCCTCGCCCAGGTCGTAGACGAAGAGGCGGCGCTGCACGCCCACCTGGTTGGCGGCCAAGCCGGTGCCGGGTGCGGCGTACATCGTCTCGACCATCGAATCGACCAGGCTGGCCACAGAACCGTCGATGTCCTCGACGTCGCGAGCGCGCTCCTTCAGCACGGGGTCGCCGTACTGACGGATGGTGAGTGCGGGCATCGGCCCATCTTACCGGGGAGCCCCGCGCTGCCCGCCTGCGGCGACGGCACGGCGCAGCTCGGCTCATCTGGTCTCAGACCGAGGTCGGATCCACCTCGACCCGCAGCCCCCGTCCGGGCGGCCGCGGCGTCCGGGCCAAGAGCTCACACAGGGCGTCGTGGGCCGGGGCCTGGACCAGGAACCGCCCTTCGTCCAACGCCGAAACTGAGACCTCCCCCCGTGCCTCGGGCGCCTCGCTCGCCCGGGTCAACGCCTCGGCGTAGGTGGGTGCCAGTGCGCCCGATACCAGCGCGAGCGCAGAGAACGGCGGCAACGACGAAGCGCGACGCAGCTCAACGTCCTCGGCCAGCACCGCTTCGGGTTCTCCGCGTGCGACGGCGGCCAGCACCGGGTGCTCGGGCACTCTGGTCTGGACCTGTACCCGCGCCCATGCCGGCCCGCTGCCGCGGCCACCGATCAGCCGCGCCGCGCGCACGAAGAGCGCCAGGGTGTCCTCGGTCGCGGACAGCCGGGCCGCGAGGAGGTGCAGATCGATATCCAAGAACGCCACCGCGGCGGCATGGCGGACCCTGTGCAGTACGGCCTCGGTGCCGACGAGCACCGGCACCGCCGGAAGCACTGGCTCGTCCGCACCTGCGCCCGGGCCGGTCACCTCTCCCACCTCCACGCCGAGCAGTGCCGCCAGCTCCTCGCGGAGCCGGCTCACACCTGCCCGCAGCGTCTTCATGCGCAACCGCCCGCAGGCCACGCAGACGACCGGGCGCGAATCGCCGCAGCGGGGACACCGCAGCACCTCCTCGTCCCGTGGCCGCGACGCCGCCGCGCCGCAGCGGGCACAGCGGGCCAGCTCCCCGCAGTGCCGGCAGGCCAGCAGGCGGGCGCCACCCGTCCGGTTGTACACGCACACCAGGGGGCCGTTGGCCGCCGTTGCCTCATCGCCGAGCACCGACCGGGCCAGGCGCACGAACTCCTCGGAGAACATCCCCGTGCGCGGGTCTGCGCCCCGGCGGTCCACCCGTTCGAGCGCCGGCCACCCCGACCTTTCCAGGTGGGCCGGGGGCGCGACGGTGCGCAGACCGGCACGCGCCGCCAACGCGACAGGCGGCACCGGTGACACGAGAATGCACGGGGCGCCCTCCCGGTCGGCTCGTTCGAGCAGCACCTCGACGGCGCTGTAGGTGGGCGCACTCTCCTCCCGGTAGGCGGCGTCGTGCGCGTCGAGCACGACGGCGGCGGCCAACCGCGGCACGGGGGCCCAGGCGCCCGCTCGGCTCCCGACCACCATCGGCCATCCGGCCCGCGCCTCCTCCCACGTCCCCGCGACCGGGTAGCCCCGCCGCACGAGGCGGGCGGTGAGCCGCTCGGCCCACCCGGTCGACGGGACCAGCACCACGGTGCTGCCGCCCCGGGCGCGCACGGCCGGGTCGTCGACGACGGACAGGACGATGTCGATGAGGTCGGTGGCCGGTGGTTGGCGCATCATCGTGGCCCCCGGTTCCGTCAGCGTCGTGCCGACGGCGTTCGGCCGCGTGCTCTCCGTGCTGACATCCCCCGGCGGTCCGACGTCGCGCCCGGGCGGCACGGGCAGGGCGCGCACGACCGTCGCGGGGGACGACACGCCCAAGAAGAAGGACGCCGGCCCTGCCCAGCGCCAGGCCGCCCAATCGGCCAAGTGGACCAGGGCGGGCGGCGGTCCCCACCCGAGCCACGACTTGACGGGCAACGGATCCACGCCGGCCGGCGCGGCGGCGTCGGCTTCGACGACCCAGCCCCGCACGGTGCGGCCGTGGAGGGGGACACGGACGCGGGTCCCGACCCCCACGTCGTGACCCCACTCGGGCGGCACCACGTAGTCGAACGTCTTGGGCAGTGCGCCCACCTCGGTCCGCACGCGTACCGCCCGCCCGGCAGGCGCCACCGGCTGTTCGGGGGTCATGACGTCGCGGACACCAGACGGAGCCCCCCTCAGGGGAGCGGTCGGGCGATCAGAGTCCGAGGGCGGCCCGCAGGTCGTCCACCCGCGGGGTGGCCTCCCACGTGAACTCCTTCTCCGAGCGACCGAAGTGGCCATAGGCCGCCGTCTTCTTGTAGATGGGCCGGCGCAGATCGAGGTCGCGCGTGATGGCCGCCGGGCGCAGGTCGAACAGCTCGCGCACCGCCGTGGAGATCGTGTCGGGATCCACCGACTCGGTTCCGAACGTCTCGACGAGCAGCGACACCGGATGGGCGACGCCGATCGCGTACGCCACCTGGACCTCGCAGCGCTTCGCCGCACCGGAGGCCACGACGTGCTTGGCCACCCATCGCGCCGCGTAGGCGGCAGAGCGGTCCACCTTCGAGGGGTCCTTGCCCGAGAACGCACCGCCGCCGTGGCGAGCCATCCCGCCGTAGGTGTCCACGATGATCTTGCGGCCCGTGAGACCGGTGTCGGCGTGGGGGCCGCCGAGCTCGAAGATACCCGTCGGGTTCACGAAGATGCGCAACTCGTCGCTGTCGAGGTCCGTCGGCAGCAACGGCTTGATGACATGCTCAATCAGGTCGGGGCGGAGCTGCTCCTCCAGGTCGATCCCGCCGGCGTGCTGTGTCGAGATCAGCACCGTGTCGATGCGCACCGGCCGCCCGTCCTCGTAGACGACGGAGACCTGCGTCTTGCCGTCCGGGCGCAGGTAGGGCACGGCGGCGGCACGGCGGACCTGGGCCAGCCGCTCGGAGAGACGGTGCGCCAGCCAGATCGGCAGCGGCATCAGGTCCGGCGTCTCGTCGCACGCATAGCCGAACATCATCCCCTGGTCTCCGGCGCCCTGCGCATTCAGCAGGTCCTCGCCCCCCTTGCCACTGCGCAGCTCGAGGGCGGCGTCGACACCTTGCGCGATGTCGGGCGACTGCGCGTCGAGCGACACCAGCACGCCACAGGTCCTGCCGTTGAAGCCGTAGCTGTCGTTGTCGTAGCCGATGTCGCACACCGTCTCGCGAACGAGCGACGGGATGTCGACGTAGGTGGACGTCGTGACCTCGCCCGCCACCACGACGAGCCCGGTGGTCAGGAGCGTCTCGCAGGCGACGCGACTTGAGGGATCGCCCTCGAGGATCGCGTCGAGGACGGCATCGGAAATCTGGTCTGCCATCTTGTCGGGGTGGCCCTCGGTGACCGATTCCGAGGTGAATGTCGTCTTCACGCGCTGCTCCGCTTCTCGTTGTGGTGGGCGATCACCATATCCAATAGGGCATTTGCCACTGCATCCTTCGAGGTCAGAGGGATTTCGGTGGTGCTCCCGTCCGCTCCGAGAATCACGACCGCATTCGTGTCGTGGTCGAATCCGGCGCCGGGTGCGCTCACGTCGTTCACGACGAGCAGATCGACGCCCTTGCGCTCGAGCTTGCGTCGGCCCCGTTCAAGCGTGTCATGCGTCTCCGCCGCGAACCCCACGAGGACTTGGCCGGGAGCGCGGTGGGCGGCCAGTCCGGCCAGGATGTCCGGCGTCGGCTCGAGCACGAGCTCGGGGACCCCCTCATCCTTCGACAGCTTGTCCCCGGCCGCCCGCTTCGGCCTGAAGTCGGCCACGGCGGCGGCCATGACCACGACGTCGGCACCCTCGGCAGCGGCGCCGACGGCGTGCTCCATGTCGGCGGCCGTCTCCACCTCGATCCGGGTCACCGTGGTGGTCACGTCGGGGGGGAGGGCCAGCGGTGACGAGGTGACGAGCGTGACGGCCGCGCCGCGTCGGGCCGCGGCAACGGCGATGGCGTGTCCCTGTTTCCCCGATGAGCGGTTCGTGATGAAGCGCACTGGATCGATGGGCTCCCGCGTGCCCCCGGCGCTGACGACGACCCGGGCCCCGTGCAAGTCGCGTCGTGTGGCGCGTCCGAGTCGTTCGAGCACGCGCTCGACGATGACGCCCGGGTCGGCCAGCCTCCCCTCGCCCGAGTCGCCCCCCGCCAGCCTCCCGCTCTCGGGCGGGATGATCTCGACGCCGCGGCGCTCGAGCGTGGCCAGGTTGTCCCGCACCGAGGCGTGCTCCCACATCTCGGTGTGCATGGCCGGGCACACGATCACCGGCGCGCGCGTCGCCAACAACGTGGCACACAAGAGGTCGTCGGAGAGCCCGGCGGCATAGCGCGCGATGGTGTGGGCCGTCGCCGGCACGACCACGATCAGGTCGGCGCCTTGCCCGAGCCGCGTGTGGGGAATGGCCGCGGACTCTTCCCAGAGCGACTGCTGCACCGGTTCGGACGCCAGCGCGGAGAATGTCATCGCCCCCACGAAGCGCGTGGCGTCGCGGGTGAGCACCGGCGTCACGTGGACCCCGGCGTCGACCAGGCCGCGGCACACCTCGACGGCCTTGTAGGCGGCGATGCCGCCGCACACGCCCAGGACGACCCTTGGCGGGTGCCCGGTGCGCTCCGCGTTCAGGGGCGGGCTCTCGGTTCCGGGTTGTCCGCCCATCGGCGACGCCCGCCGTGCCTCTCCGCCCGGCTCCTAGCTCGCGGTCGGGTCCTTGTCCCCGACGTCGAGCGCTTCGATCACTTCGGCGCCCTCGCTCTCCTCACCGTCGCCCAGCAGCCCGGCCTCGGCTGCATCGGCAATGGCGGCGGCCAGTGCGGCCTCTTCCTCCGGGTCCGGACGAGTGAAGGTCGCCTTGCCGGCCGCGATCTCCTCGAACGCGATGGAGACCGGCTTGCCCGAGACCGACGCCACCTGCGGCGGGACCACCTTGCCCAGGCCTTCGCCCAGGCTGTTGTAGTACGAGTTCACCTGCCGGGCGCGGGCGGAGCCCAACGCGACCAGGGTGAACTTCGAGTCCACCTTGTCCAAGAGCTCCTCAATTGGTGGGTCCATGAGCGTATGGCGGCCTTGGGCCATCAGGATTCCTCCGGGTTCTCGGCGCAGGAGGCAGCCGATCGGGTCCGGTCAACTATAGCCGTCAGTTCGGCCAGGGCCCGCCGCAGGTCGTCGTTGACCACTGTATGAGCTGCGATTTTGGCTCCACGCTCCACCTCGGACTGCCCCAACTCGACCCGTCGGCGGATGTGCTCCTCGTCGTCACCCCGGGCGGCCAGGCGCTCGGCCTGCGCCTCGGGCGACGGGGGAAGCAGCATGATCACCGTGGCGTCGGGGCGTTGGGCCAGGACCTGTTCGGCCCCCTGGACGTCGATCTCGAGCAGGACGTCGGCACCGGTCGGCGGGTCGGGGATGGGCGTCCCCATCAGGTAGTCGAGGAACTCGGCCCACTCGAAGAATGCGCCCTGGGCGACGCCGTCCTCGAAGGTGGCGCGATCCACGAACACGTACGCGCCGCGTTCACGCTCGCCGGGGCGTGCCTCTCGGGTGGTCCAGCTCCGGCTCAACCAGAGCGACTCGTCGCGGGCCACGAGCTCGCTCGCAAGGGTGCCCTTGCCGGCCCCACCGGGGCCGATGAGCACGAAGATGCGCGGCTCGCCGGTCTGTGGTTCAGCGCGCAGTCTCTTTGAGCAGCGACTCGCGCTGCTTGGCGCCGAGCCCCTGCAGACGCCGGCTGTCGCTGATGCCGACGGTCTCCATCAGTCGGCGTGCCTTCACCTTGCCCAGGCCGGGCAAGGACTCGAGCACCGAGACCACCTTCATCTTGCCGATGGTCTCGTTGGAGTCCGCCTGGGTGAGGAGATCCGACAACGACAAGGAGCCCATCTTGAGCTTGTCCTTGACCTCGGCCCGCTCACGGCGAACCCTGGCGGCCTTTTCGAGTGCAGCGGCGCGCTGCTCTGGAGTGAGTGCGGGAGGTTGCGGCATGGCGAGACCATAGCGCCTCGGCCAGGGGCGTTCACACCCATTTTCCCTTCTCAGCCCATCAGCTCCGCCAGCTCGCGGGCGAGCGCCTGCGCGCTGCGCCGCAGGTCGAGCGGATCGGGTCCGGCGGTGAGCAGCCCTCGAGAGCTGCTCGGCAGCACGCTGCCGGGGCGGCACCCGGCGAACCGTTTGGCCACGTCAGCGGGGCCGGCGCCCTGTGCCCCCAGCCCGGGCGCCAGAATTACGCCTCCCAGCTGGGACAATGCGAAATTCGACGGCTCCAGCGTCGCACCGATGACGGCACCCACGGTTCCCGCCGGGACATCGGGCGAGCCGTTGAGCGCTGCCACCTCTGCGAGCAACATGTCCTCGACCGCCGGTCCCCCCGACGTCACCGCCTGCTGGAGGTCACGGCCCTCCGGGTTGGAACTGCGGGCGACGACGAGGACGCCCCGCCCGTTGCGAGCGGCCCGTCGGACGAGCGGCGCGAGTGCCCCGAGGCCGAGGTACGGGTGGGCCGTCACCGCGTCGGCGGCCAGCGGGCTGGTGTCGCCCAGCCACGCGTCCGCGTAGGCCTCCGCGGTCGAGTCGATGTCGCCGCGCTTGGCGTCGGCGATCACGATCAGCCCCGCCGCGGTCGCGTCGGCGACCAGGCGTTCGAGTTCGCCCATCCCCGACGAGCCGTGCCGTTCGAAGAAGGCGACTTGTGGTTTGACCACGGCCACCACTCCCGCGAAGGCCTCGACGCACGTGCGGCAGAAGGCACCCAACCCCGCCGCGTCGTCTGTCAGCCCCCACGAGGCCAGCAGCGATGCCGACGGGTCGATGCCCGCGCACAGTGGTCCCGTCGCACGCACGGCTGCAGCCACGCGGTCACCGAAGCTTTCAGCCATCTCGTCCTCCTTCGTTGAGCAATGGCACGGCCGCCTTGTCTGCGGCCGGGTCTGCCGTCGGGCGGCCCGTCGGATCGGCGCTCCGGTTGGCGCGGCGCCGCGCGTTGTCCCGGATCTGACCCACCGTCGTCGCGTGGGTGTCACACCAACGCGCCAGTTGGCGGAGCACCTTCCACGGTGCCCTGGGGTCCCGGAATGTCGCCGTACCGACCTGAACCGCATCGGCACCGGCCACCAGCAGCTCGACCGCGTCGCTGCCGGACGTCACCCCGCCGACCCCGACGATCGGCACCTCGGGGAAGGCCGCCCGGCACTCCCAGACAGCTCGCACCGCCACCGGGTGGACGGCAGCGCCGGACAGGCCGCCGCCGCCCGCTCCCAGCGCGGGCTGACCCGACTCGATGTCGAGGGCCAGGCCGAGCAGCGTGTTGACCAGGGTCAGACCGTCCGCCCCACCCTCGAGGGCGCCCACAGCGATCTCCACCACGTCGGGCACGTTGGGGCTGAGCTTGGCCCACCGCGGCAGGCCGCACGCAGTGGCCGTCATGACCCGTGCCGTGGCCTCGGCCGAGTGGGCGAACATCCGCGACCGGTCCTCCACGTTGGGGCAGCTGACGTTCACCTCCACTGCCGCGATGCATGCGCCCGCCGGCGTGGAGGCGGCAGCCGCGACGAGCTCCGCGGCGCGGGCGAAGTCCGACACGGTGCGGCCCCAGATGCTGACGACGACCCGCGCGCCCGACGCCTCGAGGGGCGGGAGGTCGTCGGCCACCCAGGCGGCGAGGCCGGGCCCCTGCAGCCCGACACTGTTGAGCATGCCCGCGTCGACCTCACGCACCCGCGGCGCGGGGTTGCCCGGCCACGGCCCGACCGAGAGCGACTTGACCACGACGGCGCCCAGGTCCCGGAGCGCTCCGTATTCCGACAACTCAGTGCCGTGCCCGGACGTCCCCGACGCGGTCATCACCGGGTTGTCGAGCGCGACCGCCCCCACCCGCGTTGCCAGCGTCGCACTGCGACGCGCGGTGGTCCGCCCGCTCACCGCGCCGTGCCTCTGGGGGCAGGATGCAGGTCCTGCAGGGGACGCACCTCGAGCGGGTGCGATCGGGCGTCGGCCATGCCCGCCGCGGCCGCGCGCGCTGCTGCCAACGTCGTGAGACAGGGCACCTTGTAGGTCACCGACGCCATGCGGATGTGCTGTCCGTCCGCCCGCGGCCCGAGGCCGCGCGGCGTGTTCACGACCAGCTGCACCTTCCCCTGCGCGATGAGATCCACCGCGTCGGACGCCACACCCTTCTCCCCCACCTTGGCCACCAGCGTCTCGACCGTCACGCCTTCTGATCGCAGGTAGCCCGCGGTGCCGAGCGTCGCCGCGAGGGAGAAACCCAACCCGCTGAACGCCCGCGCCACCTCCAGGCCGGCGGGCTTGTCCCGGTCGGCCAGCGACAGGAACACCGTGCCCGACTCGGGCAGCCTCGTGCCGGCGGCCATCTGGCTCTTGGCGAACGCAAGGCCGAAGGTGATGTCCACGCCCATGACCTCGCCGGTCGAGCGCATCTCCGGGCCGAGCAGGGTGTCGACCCCGGGGAACCGGTCGAACGGCAGCACCGCCTCCTTGACGCTCACGTGGTCGAGCACCCGCACCCGGCCGATCGCGTCCTCGGGCAGCAATCCCTCGGTGCGCAGCCCGGCCAGGGTCTGGCCGACCATGACGCGGGCGGCCGCCATGGCCAGAGGCACCCCAGTCGCCTTGGCCACGAAGGGGACGGTCCGGCTCGCCCGCGGGTTGGCCTCGAGCACGTAGACCTGCCCCTCCTTCACGGCGAACTGCACGTTGATCAGGCCGCACACCTCGAGCGACTCCGCCAGCGCCCGCGTGTGGCCTTCGAGCGCAGCGAGCACCTCGTCGCTCAGGGTCTGCGGCGGCAACGCGGAGGCCGAATCACCCGAGTGCACCCCCGCCTCTTCGACGTGCTCCATCACGCCGGCGATCAGGATCTCGCCGGCGGTGTCACGGACGGCGTCAACGTCGACCTCGACGGCGTCCTCGAGGAAGCGATCCACCAGGACCGGCCGCAGTGCGGTCACTCCACCCTCGCGGGCGAGCACACCGGTCGTCATCGACTGCATGACGCGGCGCACGCCGTCGTCGTCGTAGACGATCTCCATGGCCCGTCCCCCGAGCACGTAGCTCGGGCGCAACAGCACCGGGTAGCCGATCCGCCCCGCGACGGCCAGCGCCTCGGCGACGTTCGTCGCGGTGCCGCCCGGCGGCTGCGGAATGGACAAGCGCGTGGCACAACGCGTTCCAGCGCTCGCGATCCTCGGCCAGGTCGATGGAGGCCGGGCTCGTCCCGAGCACGAGCTCGGGGAGCAGTGACCCAGCGAGCTTGAGCGGCGTCTGCCCACCCAGGGAGACGATGACACCGGCCACCGTCCCGCCCGCCGCCAGCTCGGCATCGAGCACGTTGGCGACGTCCTCGTCGGTGAGGGGCTCGAAGTAGAGGCGATCCGACGTGTCGTAGTCCGTCGACACCGTCTCGGGATTGCAGTTCACCATCACCGTCTCGTAGCCGGCGTCGCGGAAGGACATGGACGTGTGCACGCAGCAGTAGTCGAACTCGATCCCCTGACCGATGCGGTTGGGCCCCGAGCCGAGGATGATCACGCGGGGGCGCTCGGAGGGGCGGACCTCGTCCTCCTCCTCGTACGTGGCGTAGTGATACGGGGTGAACGCCTCGAACTCCGCTGCGCACGTGTCGACGGTCTTGAAGGTCGCCCGAACGCCCAGGGCCAGGCGCGCCCCACGGATGTCGCTCTCGGTCGTCCCGCGCAGGTAGGCCAGCTGGGCGTCGGAGAAGCCCAGCCGCTTGGCTCGGCGGACCTCGGCCCGGTCGAGCGCCGGCGCGGCGGCGATGCGCTGCCGCGCCGTCGCGATGCGCCCGATCTGACGGACGAACCACGGGTCGATGCCGGTCTCGGCCACGACCTCGTCGACCGCCGCGCCCCGGCGCAGCGCTGACTCGAGCTCGAAGACGCGGTCCGGCGTCGGGACGCTGATGCGCTCCAACAGCTCGTCGACCGGCATGGCGTCGAAGGTCGACTCGGCCGGATCGGCATTGAGTCCCGCCCGGCCCTGCTCGAGGGAGCGCAGCGCCTTTTGGAGCGACTCGCAGAACGTGCGGCCGATCGCCATGACCTCGCCCACCGACTGCATGCGGGTGCCGAGGCGCGCGTCGGCCCCCGGCAGCTTCTCGAAAGCCCAGCGGGGCACCTTGGTGACCACGTAGTCGATGGTGGGCTCGAAGGAGGCCGGCGTCGCCTTCGTGATGTCGTTGGGAATCTCGTTCAGCAGGTAGCCCACCGCGAGGCGGGCGGCGATCTTGGCGATGGGGAACCCGGTCGCCTTCGACGCCAGCGCGGACGAGCGCGACACCCGAGGGTTCATTTCGATGATGACCCGTCGCCCCGTCGCCGGTTCCACCGCGAACTGCACGTTGGAGCCGCCTGTCTCGACGCCCACCCGCCGCAGGCAGGCGAAGGCGTCGTCGCGCATCGCCTGGTACTCCACGTCGGTCAAGGTCTGCGCCGGGGCCACCGTGATGGAGTCGCCCGTGTGCACGCCCATGGGATCGAAGTTCTCGATGGAGCAGATGACGACGCAGTTGTCCGCCCCGTCACGCATCACCTCGAGCTCGAACTCCTTCCACCCGGCGATCGCCTGTTCCACGAGGATCTGGCCGATCGGGCTCGCCGAGAGGCCGTCCGCCGCCAGCAGGACGAAGTGCGCCGCGTCCTCGGCGATGCCCGTCCCCTTGCCGCCCAGGATGAAGCTTGGCCGCACCATGATGGGGAAGCCGATCTCCTGGGCGATGTCCTCGGCCTCCTGCAACGAGTGGGCAAAGCCCGAGCGCGGGACCTCGAGGCCGATGTCCTGCATGGCGGCCTTGAACCGGTCCCGGTCCTCGGCCGTCTCGATCGCCTCCGGACGGGCGCCGATCACCTCGACTCCGTAGCGCTCGAGCACGCCGAGCTCGACGAGTCGCATGGTCAGATTGAGGGCGGTCTGCCCGCCAAGGGTGGGCAACAGCGCGTCGGGCCGCTCCTTCTCGATGATGGCCGTCAACACTTCGGGGTCGAGCGGCTCGACGTAGGTGCGGTCTGCCGTTCCCGGGTCCGTCATGATCGTGGCCGGGTTGGAGTTGGCCAGGATCACCCGATACCCCTCCTCGGTCAGGACCCGGCAGGCCTGCGTGCCCGAGTAGTCGAACTCGCAGGCCTGGCCGATGACGATCGGGCCAGATCCGATGACGAGGATCGAAGAGAGGTCATCGCGGCGCGGCACGTCCCCGTCCTCCTCCCGCCCCGCTCAGCGCGCCCCGGCGCGGGATCGGGCGGGGTGCACGAGCATCAGGTCGCGGAAGGCGCCGAAGAGGTACCGGGCGTCGTGGGGACCCGGTGCCGCCTCGGGGTGGTACTGCACGGCGAAGGCCGGCGCCGTGAGCGAGCGGAAGCCCTCGATCACGCCGTCGTTGAGGTTCACGTGCGTCGTGGCGGCGGCCGGGATGGAGTCCGCGGCGACCGCGTAGTTGTGATTCTGGCTCGTGATCTCCACGAGCCCGGTCTCCAGGCGCTGCACCGGGTGGTTGGCGCCGTGGTGGCCGAACGGCAGCTTGTAGGTCGAGCCCCCGAGCGCCGTGGCCAGGATCTGGTGGCCGAGGCAGATGCCGAAGATGGGGACGCGTCCGACCAGGTCGGCCACGGCCGCCGCCGGGCCGGGCAGGGCGGCCGGGTCGCCCGGGCCGTTGGAGAGGAACACGCCGTCCGGGTCGAGCGCGCACACCTCGTCGGCGGTCGTGGCGGCCGGCACGACCGTGACGGTCCCCAGCGTGGTCAGCAGGTCGACCATGGTCGCCTTCACGCCGAAGTCATAGGCCACGATGCGCAGGCCGCTGGTCGCTCCCGTGCCCGTCGCGGGGTGGACGCTGGGCCCGATCGCCGTGATGCCCGACACCAGGTCCAACCCGTCCGTGCCGAGGGCGGCCGCCGCCGCCGCCCGCAATTCGGCCTCGGGGGCCGTGCCGAACGCGCAGGGCACGGCGCCGGCGTCCCGGACGTGCCTGGTCATGCGCCGGGTGTCGACACCGGTGAGGGCGGGGACGCCGTGACGGCGCAGGAAGGGCTCGAGGGCCTCGGTCGAGCGCCAATTGGACGGCTCGCCGGCCAGGTCGCAGACCACGATCCCCCGGCAGCGCGGGACGGCCGCCTCGTCGTCGCCGGCATTGGTGCCGTAGTTGCCGATGTGCGTGTTCGTGAAGGCGATCACCTGGCCCGCATAGGACGGGTCGGTGATGACCTCTTGGTACCCGCTCATGGCGGTGTTGAACACGAGCTCGCCGGTGGCCACGGGCACGACCGCCCCGGCCGCCTCGCCCGCGAAGACGGCGCCGTCCGCCGTGACGAGGAGTGCGTCCGGGCGGTCCTCGTCGCGCCGCAGGCCCGCCGTCATCGTTGCGCCGTCGCGTCGATCACGACCGCCTCGCCCCGCGTGACGGTGTGGCGGACGGCGCCGGCGAACGTCCGACCCGCGTACGGCGTGTTGCGGCTGCGACTGGCCAGCCGCGTCGGGTCGACCACCGTGGTCGCGGCGGGGTCGAAGACGCACAGGTTGGCCGCCGCTCCCTCCTCGAGCGGCCCGCCCTGCGCGCTGTGGCCTCCGGGGCGCGGGTCGGTCGCCGTGAGCCGCGCGATGGCGGCCGGTTGCCCGCTCATGAGCGCGAACACTCGCTCGGGGCCGAGGTGGGGCGAGAGCACCTCCCACGCGATCGGCAGCGCTGTCTGCAGCCCCAGCATGCCGGGCGGGGCCTGGTCGAAGGGAACGTCCTTGGTCTCGGGGCTGTGGGGGGCGTGGTCGGTGGCAACGGCGTCGATCGTCCCGTCGACCAGACCCGCCACCACCGCGGCGACGTCCCCGTCGGTCCGCAACGGTGGGTTGACCTTGAACACGGGGTCGTACCCCTCCACCACCGCGTGGGTGAGGAGCATGTGGTGGGGCGCGGCCTCGGCCGTGACCGGGAGGCCTTCGTGCTTGGCCTGCCGGACCAGCTCGACGGAACCGGCCGTCGAGAGGTGGAGGAAGTGGACCGGCGCCCCGGTCAGCCGTACCAGGGCGATGTCGCGGGCCACCATCGCCTCCTCGGCGGCGGCCGGCATGCCCGGGATGCCGAGGCGGCTCGACCAGCACCCCTCGTGCATGGCGCCCCCGGCGGCCAGGCAGGCATCCTCGCAGTGCTGGGCCAGGGTGACGCCGAGACCCTTGGCGTAGTCGAGCGCCCGGCGCATGAGCGCCCCGTCCTGCACGCCCGCGCCGTCGTCGGTGAACAGGGTCACGCCGAGAGCGGCCAGCTCGCCGAGGGGGGCCAGGGCCGTCCCGGCGCGCCCGGCGGTGATGGCGCCCGCCACGGCGACCTCGGCCAGGCACCCGGCGCCGAGGGCGAGCACCTCGGATGCCACACCGGCAGAGTCGATCGGCGGGTCGGTGTTGGGCATGGCGACGACGGCGGTGTAGCCGCCGAGCGCGGCGGCCCGGGCGCCGGACTCGATCGTCTCCGCTTCCTCGCGCCCGGGCTGGCGCAGGTGCGTGTGCAGGTCGACCAGGCCCGGGCCGACGAGGCAGCCGACGGCGTCGAGGACGAGCGCGCCGCCCGGTGGGTCGACAGACTCGGCGAGGGCGACCACGACCCCACGCCCGACGGCGACATCGACACGGGCCAGGCCGTCGGGTCCGACCACGGTGCCGCCCCGGATGACCAGGTCGACGTCAGGCAACGGCCCGCACCTCCGGCGCGCCCGGCATCTCGCCGCCGAGCAGCAGGAAGAGGATGGCCATGCGCACCGCGACCCCGTTGGCCACCTGCTGGGTGACGACGGTGCGTGGCATGTCGGCCACGTCGGAGGCGATCTCGACGCCGCGCACCATCGGACCGGGATGGGTGACGATCGCGTGCTCGGCCAGCCGCCCCGCCCGGCGCGCCGTGAGGCCCCACCCCGCCGTGTACTCGCGCAGACTGGGCACGAACGACCCGCTCCCGCGCTCGGCCTGCAGCCGCAGGAGCGAGACGACGTCGGCATCGCCGAGAGCGTCATCGAGGTCGGCCGCCACTTCCACCGGCCATCCCTCGAGGGAGGGCGGCAGCAGACTGCCCGGCGCGGCCAGCGTGACGTGCGCACCCAGGGCGGTGTAGGCCAGCACCTCGGAGCGGGCCACCCGGCTGTGGCGGATGTCGCCGATGATCAGGACGCGCAGACCCTCGAAGCAGGCGACGCCGAGCTCCTCGGGCGCGACGCCCTTGCGCTCGGCCAGGACCTGGCGGACCGTGAAGCAGTCGAGCAGCGCCTGCGTGGGGTGCTCGTGCCAGCCGTCGCCCGCGTTGACGACATGGGCCCGCTCGACCCAGCGCGCCACCTGGTGCGGTGCGCCAGCCGACGAGTGCCGGATGATGACGGCGTCGATGCCCATTGCCTCCACCGTCTCGACCGTGTCGCGCAGGCTCTCGCCCTTCTTCACCGAGGAGCTGGCCATGGCGAGCGAGAGCACGTCGGCCGACAGCCGCTTGGCCGCAGTCTCGAAGGAGAGCCGGGTGCGGGTGGACTCCTCGAAGAAGAGCGTCGCCACGACCTTGCCGCGCAGTGTCGGCACCTTGGGCATGGAGCGCCGCTCCACCTCGGCGAAGGCCTCGGCGACCCGGAGGACCTCGGCGATGCCTGACGGTCCGAGGTCGGCGACGGAGAGGAGGTGGGGGGAGGTCACTTGTCCTCCAGGGTGCCGATCCAGACACCGTCCTCGCCGACGTCGACCATCTCCTCGCGGTGCGTCGGGAGGTTCTTGCCGACGTAGTCGGGACGGATGGGCAGCTCGCGGTGGCCGCGGTCGATCATCACGGCGAGCTGGACGGCGCGGGCCCGGCCGAAGTCGTTGAGGGCGTTGAGGGCGGCCCGGATCGTGCGCCCCGTGAAGAGGACGTCGTCGACCAGCACGACCACCCGGCCGGCCAGGTCGACCCGGATGTCGGTGACGGCCTCGGGGAGCACGGGGCGCAGCCCGATGTCATCGCGGTAGAAGGCCACGTCGAGGCTGCCGAGGTCGATGGCGTCGGTGCCCTCGATCTGGCGGAGCATCTCGGCCATCTTGCTGGCGATGGGGACCCCGCCCGTCTGGAGCCCGACCAGGACAACGTCCTCCACCCCGCCGTTGCGCTCGACGATCTCGTGCGACATGCGCGTCAGGGCGCGCTGGACGTCGGCGGCAGTCAGGACCTGGGAATGGGCAACGAACACACCCCCGAGGGGCCGCGTGTGACTGCGTTCGCGTTCGGCCACTGTTCCTCCTGCCGTGTGAGCCTCACGGGACTCACTTCACGGTCAGGGACCAACCTTAGCGCGCTCGGGTGGGATCCGGGCCGGGCTCAGGGCGCGGACGACCCGATGTCGGCGGCGATCGTCGACAAGATGCCGTTGACGAAGCGGCCCGACCCGTCGGTCGAGTACGCCTTGACCAGCTCGACGGCCTCGTCGATCACGACCGCCACCGGGGGCCCGCCGGCGTCGAGGAGCTCGGCCACGGCCATGCGCAGCACGATGCGGTCGATGACCGCCATGCGTTCGAGCGGCCAACCGACCGATGCGGCGGCGATCCGGCGATCGGCCTCCTCCCGGCTGGCCACGGCGTGCTCGACCAGGGTGCGGACGAAGGGGTCGGGGGGAACCGGGAGTCCATCGATGACCTGGAGCGGGCTCTCGCCCTTGAGCTCGGCCTCGTAGAGCAGCGAGAGTGCCCGCTCCCGCTGCTGGTGGCGGGGGGCGGTGTCGGTCATCGGTCCTGGTCCTGGTCCTGCCCTCGGCTGGCGGCCGGCGGCAGCCGACGAGGCCGCCGGGCCGTCAGGCCCGGGTCAAGTACTCGCCGGAACGGGTGTCGACCTTGATCACGTCCCCGATGTTCACGAAGAGCGGGACCTGGACCACGTGGCCCGTCTGCAACGTGGCCGGCTTGCGGGCGCCCGACACGCGGTCGCCCTGCATGCCCGGCTCGGTCTCGGTCACGGTGAGCTCCACCGAGGCGGGAAGGTCGACGCCGACGATCTCGCCGTCGTACATCTGCAGGTTGGCCTCGTCGCCCTCCTTCAGGAAGCTCGGGGCGTCGCCCAGCGATGCCGGCGCGGCCGTCATCTGCTCGTAGCTCGTGGTGTCCATGAACACGAAGTCCGCCCCGTCGCGGTAGAGGAACTGCATGTCGCGCTTGTCGATGATCGCCTGCTCGAGCTTCTCGTCCGCCCGGTAGGTCCGTTCGATCACGGCGCCACTGCGCACGTTCTTCAGCTTGGTGCGCACGAACGCGCCACCCTTGCCCGGCTTGACGTGCTGGAACTCGACAACGCTGAACAGCCCCTCGGGGAGGTCCAGGCTCATGCCGTTCCTCAGGTCATTGGTCGAGACTGCCATGAATGTCCTTTGTGAATCGGGTCAGGGGACGTGCGCCGTCCTCGGTGACGACCAGGGTGTCCTCGACACGGACGCCGCCGTGCCCGGGAACATAGACACCGGGCTCGACGGTGACGACGAAGCCGGGGGCGAGGATAGCAGTGCCCAGCTGGCTCACCGTGGGGGCCTCGTGGATATCGAGCCCCACACCGTGACCCGTGCCGTGCTCGAAACGCTCGGCCCAACCCGCCTCCGCGATGATCTGGCGGCAGACGTCGTCGATCTCCTTGGCGCTGACGCCGGGGCGGACGGCTTGCGCGCCGGCCGCCTGGGACTCGCCGACGACGGCGAAGATGCGGGCCAGCTCGCCCTCCGGTTCGGCATTGACGCAGAAGGTGCGGGTCATGTCGGAGCGGTAGCCCTCGAAGGTGGCGCCGAAGTCGACCACGACGGGGTCGCCGTCGTCGATGGGGCGGGAACCGGGGTGGTGGTGGGGCTTGGCCGAGTTCTCGCCGGCCGCGACGATCGTCTCGAAGGCGGTGCTCTCCGCCCCGCCGCGGCGCATGGCGGTATCCAGCTCGAGGGCGAAGTGCTCCTCGGTGACGCCCTGGCCCATGAGCGGGAGGACCTCGAAGAGGGCGGCGTCGGCGATGGCGGCGGCACGCTCCATCCGGGCGATCTCGGCGGCGTCCTTTCTCTCCCTGAGCGCCTCGACGGCGTTGGACGTGGCGACCAGCCGTCCGGCATCGAGCAGCTCGGCCCAGGTGCGCTGTGCGCTCCAGGACACGTTGTCGGCCTCGAGGCCGATGCGGCTGATGGCCGCGGCGGCCAGCGCGGCCTGGGCGGCCTTTCGCTGTTCGGTGGCCGGGCCGATCGTGATGTCGACCTGCCCGGCCGCGCCCGCTCTCTCGACCTGCTCGGCCGACTGCGTGCGGTAGCGCCCGTCGGTCGTGAGCAGCGCCGCCTCGCGGGTAACGGTGAGCACGCCCGCCGAACCGGAGAACCCCGTCAGGTAGCGGACGTTGGCGAGCGTCGTCACGACCAGGGCGTCGATCTCGTGCCGCTCGAAGGACTCGCGCAGGCGGTCGAGGCGCCCCGTGACGGTGATGGCCGGGAGGGCCGAGGTGGCCGGCGTGTAGGGGTTCGACCGGGCGGTCGTCGTCATGTCTCTGCGGCTCCCTTCAAGAGTGCTGCGACGGCATCGATGGCGAGCTCGTAGCCGAGCCCGCCGAAACCGGCGATGAGCCCGGACGCCACCGGGGCGAGCACCGAGGTGTGCCGGAACGGCTCGCGTGCGGCCGGGTTCGACAGGTGCAATTCGACGACCGGACCGTCGAACGCGGCGACGGCGTCGTGGAGCGACCACGACGTGTGGCTCAGCGCGCCGGCGTTGACGACCAGCGCGTCCGCCCTGTTGCGGGCGCCGTGGACCGCCTCGATCAGCTCGCCCTCGTGGTTCGACTGCAGGTGCTCGAGCTCGAGGCCGTGGCGCCCGGCCGCCACCTCGGCCCGCTTCACGTGGACGGCCAGGGTGTCGGTCCCGTACACGTCGGGCTCCCGCTCACCGAGCAGGTCGAGGTTGGGCCCCGAGAGGAGCAGGACGAGGCTCACGAGCGTGCACCCATGTCGGCCAGGGTAGCGACCACGTCGGCGGTTGCCACACCACGGACCGCCTCGACGCCGTCGGGGCCGTCGAGCACGAAGGTGAGGTCCTGCTGCGCCTTCTTGTCCCGGCGCATGAACGTGAGCAGCTCCGCGGCATCGGCGCCGGGCGGCAGGTCGGTCGGGAGGTCGAAGCTGGCGATGACCGTGCGGTGCTCGTCGACCCGGGCCCCGTCGATGCGTTCGAGACGCTGCGCCAGCCTGGCGGCGAACAGGAGCCCGATGGCCACGGCCTCGCCGTGGCGCAGGTCCCAGTCGTGGCCGGCGAGCGCCGCTGCCTCCAGCGCATGGGCCAGGGTGTGGCCGTAGTTGAGGATCATGCGCCGCCCGCCCTCGCGCTCGTCCTCGGACACCACGGCCGCCTTGATACCGGCACAGCGGGCGACCTGCTCCTCGATGGGCTGGTCCGCCCGGGGTGCGTCGCCCAGGAAGGCGTACTTTGCAATCTCGCCCCGGCCGCAGGCCCACTCGCGCGGGGGAAGGCTGGCCAAGGTCTCGGTGTCGCACAGCACGGCGTTGGGTTGCCAGAAGGCGCCCACGAGGTTCTTGCCCTCGGGGAGGTTGACCCCGGTCTTGCCGCCGATGGCGGCGTCGACCTGGGCCAGCAGCGAGGTGGCGACGTTCACGTACGCCGTGCCGCGGTGGTAGGTGGCGGCCGCGAACCCTGCGACGTCGGTCACGATGCCGCCCCCGACCGCCACGACGACGTCACCTCTGGAGAGACCGGCGCGGGTGAAGGCCCGGGCCAGCTCCTCCACGGTGGCGAGGTTCTTGGCGCTCTCGCCTTCGGGGATGATGCAGACCTCGGCGGGGACGCCGGGGTCCAGGCCCTCGACCCATCCAGCCTCCCTGATCGACTCCTGGGTCACGATCACCCCGGACTTGGCCCCCGGTGGCACGAACCGGGCCGCCTCATGGCGCGTCCCCGGCCCGACCAGGACGGGGTACGAACGCTCGGCCAGGTCGACCGAAAGGGCGCGCATCGTGCCGGGGCTCTCCTACTCGGCCTTCATCCGGGCGGTTGCGGCCTCGAGGATGCGGGCCGCGACCGCCTCCGGGGGCAGGTCGTCGACGTCGATCAC
Organism: uncultured Acidimicrobiaceae bacterium; assembly: GCA_963726135.1. Lineage (GTDB taxonomy): Bacteria > Actinomycetota > Acidimicrobiia > Acidimicrobiales > RAAP-2 > Bog-473. Next base: position 325,258 of record CAVSBE010000008.1, on the reverse strand, counting down.
GAGATCGGCCAGCTCGGCGTAGAGCGGGGCGCGCACCTCGTTGAGACGGACCATCGCCTCCGCCGGGTCGTCGCCGAGGAGCGGGCGTCCGGCACCGTCGCCGACGCGGGCCGCCAGAGTCTGCGGCTTCGCCCGGAGCCAGACCACGGTGCCGCTCTCGCCGATGAGGCGGCGGTTTTCGGGACTGAGCACAGCGCCGCCCGCCACCGACACCACCGACGGTGCGGCATCGGCGCAGGCACCGGCGAGCGCCACGGCCTCCGCCCTGCGGAAGGCCGACTCCCCGTCGCGGGAGAAGAGCTCTGGCACCGTGAGGCCGGTCGCCGCTTCGACGTCCGCGTCGGAGTCCCGGTACCCCCAGCCGAGGCGTCGGGCCACCAGCTGCCCGGTCGTCGTCTTGCCGGCGCCCATCATCCCGACGAGGAGGATGCGGGGGGTCATCCCCGGCGGCCGGCGGCGGAGGACGGCGTCGTGCCGAGCGAGTCGACGAAGCCGTCCCGGTTGCGCACGATCTCGGCGAGCGAGTCCCCGCCGAACTTGTGCAGGGCCTCGGACGCCAGCACGAGCGCAGTCATGGATTCCGCGACCACGCCCATGGCAGGCACCGCCGTCACGTCGGTGCGCTCGCGGAAGCTGACCGTCGACTCCTTCGTCACCACGTCGACGGTCCGAAGCACCGGGCGGTTGAGCGTGGCGAGCGGCTTCATCGCCACCCGTGCCACGAGGAGGGCACCGTTCGAGATGCCCCCCTCGATCCCGCCGGCCCGGTCGGTCGGTCGCACGTACCCCTGGTCGGGGTCGTAGGCGATGGCGTCGTGCGCCGCGGAACCGCGGCGGGCTGCGTTCTCCCACCCTTCGCCGATCTCGACGGCCTTCACCGCCTGGATCGACATCAGCGCCCGGGCCAGGTTGGCGTCGAGCTTGCGGTCCCAGTGCACGTGGCTGCCCAGGCCGACCGGCACGCCGTAGGCCAGGACCTCGGCGACACCGCCGAGGGAGTCACCTTCCTTGGCGGCCGCCTTCACCGCGGCGATCATCGCCTCCTCGGCCGTCGGGTCGAAGCAGCGCACCGCACTCTCGTCGACCTGGTCCAGGTCGCCCGGGCCCGGCCGGGGGCTGTCCGGCGTGGTGACGGCCTTGCCCAGCGCCACGACGTGGCTGACGACCGAGACGCCGAGATGGGCGAGCAGCAGCTTGGCCAGGGTGCCCGCCGCCACACGGGCCGCCGTCTCCCGGGCCGAGGCCCGTTCCAGCACGTCCCGGGCGTCCTCGAAGCCGTACTTGAGCATCCCGGGGAGGTCGGCGTGACCCGGCCTCGGCTGGGTCAGCACCTTCGACGGCGCACCGGGCTCGGGAGACATCTCCTCGGTCCACTTCGGCCACTCGGTGTTGGCGATCTCGACGGCGACCGGCGATCCGAGGGTGCGCCCGTGGCGGATGCCGCCCAGCAGGGTGATCTCGTCGGCCTCGAAGCGCATACGCGGGCCCCGTCCGTAGCCGAGCCGGCGCCGGGCCAGCTCGCCGGCGACGTCCGATGTCTCGACGGGCAAACCCGCCGGCAATCCTTCGACGATCACGACCAGCGCGCGACCGTGCGACTCACCGGCGGTCAGAAAGCGCAGCACATAGCAACGCTACCGGACGGCCGACGCCGCCCTTGAGCTGGGAAGGCCCCGGTGGCTCAGGTGTAGAAGGGGTTGTCCCCGCTGCCGTGGTCGGTCACGTCGAGCACGCGGGTCAGTTCGGGAACCTCTTCGAGCAACGTCGTCTCGATGCCCTGGCGCAGCGTCATCTGCGACATGGCGCAACCCTGGCACCCCCCGGAGAGCCTCAGATAGGCGGTGCCGTCGCCCTCGTCGAGCGCCACGAGGTCGGCCCGACCGCCATGGCTCGCGATGGACGGGTTGACCGCCTGCTCGAGGACGGCGGCCACCCGGAGGGCCAGCGGCCCGGTGATGCCCTTGGCGAGGATCTCGGGCGGGACCCCCGGGGAGGCCTCCTCGGGGGTCGGCGAATTCGGGTTGACGAGGACGAGGCCGCCCCCGCCTTCTTCCGACCACTCGAGCCGGGCGCCCCGGAGCCGCTCGACGCTCTCCGCCGGGATGACGATCTCGAGCTCCTCCTGGACGTGGCGGGCGTCGCCCTCGTCGGCATCGGAGACCGCCTGGAAATAGAGGTCGTAGACGAAGGAGCCGGCCTGGACGCCACGTACCTCCAGCCAGAGGGCGAGAGAGCCAGGATCAGGCTCCTGCGCGATCGCATCCCGGACGATCTTGTGCGCCTCGGGGGTGAGGGTGACCACAGGGGTGGTGGCCTGGAGATCTTCGGTGGTCGTTGCCATGGCGGCAAGTCTACGGGGTGCTGGCTCGGCGCGGTTCATCCTGTGCCGGCAGGGTCCTCAACCCTCGTTCGGGGCAAGTGGGCACGCGACGGTGGTCCAACCGCAGGCTGCCCTTGGCTCGTTGCCCATTTCGTCCTTTTTCATCGCAACTCGTCCTCGGCAACTCTCCCTGGCAACTCGTCCTGGCAACTCGTCCTTGGCGACTCCTGCGACACACGTCCACACCGCAATGTCCGGAAGCCCCGTTAACGAACCGCTCGGCCAGCGCTCGGCGCCTCGCTACGCCACCGGTCGGTCCGCTCCATGGTGGACCCACGACACGTCGCCGAACGTCGTTGGCGCGTGGCGGCGTGTGACGCTCCCATGAAGGACGCCTGGCGGTGCGTCGTGGCGCGCCGCGCAGCCTGTATCGTCCTGGCTGTGGCGCTTCTCCCGATCGACCCCCACGAGTGGATCAGCTTCGAGGACGAAGGCGAGGAGCGAACATGGGTCTTCGACGCCACGTTCCTGACGAGCAACTGGACCTGTATCTTCGGCAACGGATGCCAGGGCGTGCTCACCGGCCCTGCGCCAGAGCTCGTGCAGGGCTGCTGCAGCTACGGGGCGCACCTGGTCGACAAGAAGGACGCCCGGCGGGTGGAGAAGGCAGCCGCCACGCTGTCCCCCGAGGAATGGCAGAATCACGGGGTCAAGAAGTCGGTCATCCACACCGACAAGAGCGGCGAGACCGTGACCCGACTGGTCGACGACGCCTGCATCTTCCTCAACCGCCCTGGCTTCCCGGCGGGGGCGGGCTGCGCCTTCCACATCGCGGCCATGAACCGGGGCGTGAACCCCCTGACGCTCAAGCCCGAGGTGTGCTGGCAGCTTCCGCTGCGGCGGGAGGACCAGGTCGACGACGAGGAGGGGCACGTCACCTCCGTCATCAGGCAGTGGGATCGGCGCCACTGGGGCAAGGGCGGTCGTGAGTTCCATTGGTGGTGCACCGAGGCGCCCGACGCCTTCGTCGGGAAGAAGCCGGTCTACGAGGAGATGCAGGCCGAGCTAACCAAGATGGTCGGCCCGAAGGTCTACGAGCAGTTCGTGACGCTCGTGAAGGAGCGCGAGACACGGCGGACCCAGGGCGTGGCGCTCCCCCACCCGGCGGTGCGCACGCGACGGACCGATGGGGTTCCGGTGCGGGAGGTCGCTGCGGGCGCACCCACGGTCGGCGCGCCCGCCGTGGGTGCGGCGGAGAGCGGCGGACCCGACTCGCTGGGTTAGTCCGGCAGGCGCCTAATCCTTCAGGGGGTCGTCTTCCGAGTACGAGGGCGCCGGCGTCGAACCAAGGATGCGGTCGTACTTGTCCTCTTCCGCCAGGCACCAGGTCGCGTGGACGTCGTCCGGCTCTGCCCCGCACTCGACGCACCGTCCAGTGGACTCACTCGAAGACCGTTTCAGGCTGCGCGCTTCCTCGAAGCGCCGATGGCGTCCCTTTTTCACGAGAACTCCTTGTCACACCCGGTCCGCACCTTCGCGTTCCGCCCCCGGCGGCCAGACCATACGGGCCATCTCGACCGCGGAGCCATTGTAGTGGCTTCGGGCGGGGCGTCGGCCCGGGACCAGGTCAGAGAGCCAATTCCGCGGTGGGTCGGTCCTCGTAGCCGCGGATGTCGCTGATGCCCTCGGGCCCGACACGCAGGATCTGCCATCGCTCCTCCTCGGTATCGAGCCGGAGCCCGACCAGAAGGGTGTCCCCGTGGACCTCGAGCGCGGTGACGCTGGCCCAGCGCCCAGCGGCGCGTCCGCGTTCGTACCACCGGAGCACCTGACTGCGGTTGCGGCACGGTGGTTTCGGATCGCCGGGCGCGCCCCACTGCACGTCAGGGCTGAGGAGGTCGGCGAACGCGTCGACATCGGCGGCCTCGAGCGCAGCGCGCACCCGGTCCGCGATGCCGGCCGCGGTGACGGCGCCAGCGGATGGGGTCACGTCGTCGCTCATAGGGCTCCAGTAAACCTCTACGCTGACCGCCGTGCCGGCGTTCGACCCGCAGGAGATGGTTACCCGGTTCCGGGAGCGGGCCGAAGCGGTCCGGACCCGGGGCATGCCCCCGATAGAAGGCCCAGAGCGGCAGCGCTTTCGGGAGCAGGCCCAGCGAGACTTCGCCGACTTCGCCATGATCGGCGACGCGGAGGCCGAGCTCGTCGACGGGATCCTCACGCTCCGCATCGATCTGAGGCCCAAGAACGCGGAGGGATAGCTAGCCCCCGTAGTGCATCCGGGTGTCCTCCATCCGCAGGACCTCGTCCGGCTCCCCGCCGACCTCGCTCACCTTGCCGATGTAGAGCGTGTGGCTTCCCAGCTGCTCGGCACGCGTCACGGTGCAGGAGAGGTGGCCCGCCGCGGCCGACAGCACCGGCAGCCGCCGGGGGCCGACCTCGGTGACCGGGTAACCCGACAGCGCGACGACGACCCCGTCCGGGGCGCGGGCGATGTCGGTGACGGGCTTGACGAAGCGGCGCACCACGTCACGATCACCTCGCTGCAGCAGCGAGATCGTGAAGGCGCCGCTCGCGGCCACGAGCCGGGCCGTCACGGAGTCGCGCTCGAGGGCCACCCCGACCAGCTTGGGCTCGAGGCACACCTGGACCACCAGATTCGCCGTCATCATATTGACCTCGTCGCCGAGGCGACTGCCGACCAGGTACAGCCCGGTAGGGAGTGCCCACAGCACACGGCGACGATGGCGGTCGAACTCGTCGTCGACGCTCTCGCTGTCCTCGCGCTCGTCGGTCGTCGGGACGTCGGTGGCATCGCCTGTCATCCGAATATGCCGCCCGTCGAGTTGTCGGTCGTGGTCGTCGTTGAGACGACCCTGCCGTCGATCTGGCGGATGCGCTGGAGCACCTGATCGTAGAGCGCTTCGGCCTTGATCGCATTGCGCTGCGACTGGGCCAGGAGCTTCGTACCCGTGGCACCGGCGTCGAAGCACTGATTGCCCGCGGTGCCCTCGAGCCCGTAGGCCTCGGTCAGGAGGTCCGTCACCTCGGGATCGGGCGAGGGCAGCGAGGAGTTCGCCATCTCGGCGTCGTTCACGATGGTGCCGCAGGCGGCATGCACGGCGCCGGTGCCGTTGGGCACGTCCTTGGCGACCCGGGCGTTGTCCGCGATGAGCGTGCCGATCTGCTCCCCGAATCCCGTCCCGCTCACCCACACCGACATCCGATGTGCAGGCGATCCCTGCTGGTCCGCCCCGGCGCACGAGGTGAGGGTGAGGGCGGATCCGGCCATGAGCGCGAGGGAGGCGACCAGGGACCGACGCCTCATGTGGCCCGGACGATGTGGACCCCGCGAGGGCCCTTGCGCAGCACGACATAACGCTCGTGCAGGAGGTCGGCGGGGCCGAGCGTGCGACCGGTGTCGGTCTGCCGCACGTTGTTCACGTAAGCCCCACCTCCCTCGATGGTGCGGCGCGCCTCCCTCTTGGAATTGGCCAGGCCGGTGCGCTCGAGAAGGTCGACGAGGGTGAGTCCGTCATGGAGCAGCTCGGAGCGCGGGACGATCGTGGTCGGCGCGTCCTCGGTCACCGCCAGCAGCATCTCCTCGCTCAGGTGCGCAATCTCCTCCCCGAACAAGGCGGCCGAGGCCTCCTCGCACTTGGCCACCTCGGTCTCGCCGTGCACCAGTGCGACGACGGCGCGAGCCAGAGCTCGTTGGGCGGCCCGCCGCTGGGGGCGCTCCGCCATCTCGGCATCGAGGTCCTCGATCTGGTCGTGGTCCAGGAAGGTGAGGTAGCGGATCAGCTCGCCCACCTGCTCGTCGGGTGTGTTGACGAAGAACTGGTACATGGCGAAGGGGCTGGTCCGCCTCGGATCGAGCCACACCGTTCCGGACTCCGTCTTGCCGTACTTGGTGCCGTCAGGCTTGACGACAAGTGGCGTGGTGAGTCCCCACGCCTCGTCGCCGCACACCTTGCGGATGAGGTCCACGCCCATTGTGATGTTGCCCCACTGGTCGCTGCCGCCGATCTGGAGATCGCAGCCCTGGTCGACGTGCAGGCGCAGGAAGTCGTACGCCTGGAGCAGCATGTAGCTGAACTCGGTGTAGGAGATCCCCTGATCCGGTCGCTCGATGCGGGACTTGACGGACTCCTTGGACACCATCTGGTTGACGGTGAAGTGCTTGCCGACGTCGCGCAGGTACTCCAGCGTCGAGAGCTTGGTGAGCCAGTCGGCATTGTTGAGCAGCAGGGCGCCGTCGCCGTCGAGGTCGAGGAACTGCGCCAGCTGCGGACGGATCGCTTCGAGATGCCCCTCGATGGTCTCGAGATCGAAGAGCTGGCGCTCGTCCTGCTTCCCCCCGGGGTCGCCGATCATGCCGGTGCCGCCCCCGGCGAGAGAGATGGGCCGGTGGCCGGCGTCCTGGAACCTCCGCAGAGTGCAGAGCTGGAGGAGGTTGCCCACGTGCAGGCTGTCCGCAGACGGGTCGAAGCCGGCGTAGAGCGTCAGACCGGGCGTATCGAGCCGCTTGGCCAGGCCGGCATCGGTCATCTGGTGGATCAGGCCGCGAAACGCGAGATCCTCAGAGAGCGTGGGCATGCCGCGACTTTGCCATACCCCGCTAGGTTGATCGGCCTCGCGGGGGCCGACGGAGTGAGCAGAGTGATCGTGTGAGCAGGATCATCAGGTGATCGGGGTCGAGCGGACGCTGCCACTACCCATGGAGGGGTCGTTGCCTCCGGACCTGCAGGGGACCCTGTTCCGGGTCGGGCCCCGACGCCGAGCGGTGGAGCCGGGGGGTGACGACCGCGAGGACCGCGACGGTGGTGCGGGCGACGATGAGGGGGTCGGGGACGCGGAACTCGACGCCGGGCGGCGTCGAGGAGCGCTCCATGCGGTCGAACTGCGTGACGGCCAGGCCGTGTCCTACCTGCGCCGGGACACAGAGGCCGATGCGGGCGTTCTCTGGCACGCGGGTTCTGTGCTGGCTCTCCCCGAGGTGGGGCTGCCGTCGCGGTACTCACGACTCCTCGAACCCGAGGACTTCGCCGGGGGCCTCACACTGCCGATCGCGTCCCATGTGCATCTCGTGGCGTCCGACGGCGCACGTGTCCTGTTCGCGGTCGACGACGGGACCGGCGGCACCCCCGACGGTGGAGATGAGACGCAGGAGGCCTTCCTGCGCATCGGGGAATGGGACGCGAGCGGTGGCCTGCGCACTGCCCAGTCCGTCGAGTTGGAGCGGGCAACCTGGCAGCACGACGTCGGGGTCACCGCGCACCATGTGGTGTTCATCGAGTCGCCGACGACGCGGCTGGCCGGCGACAACCGCAGTGCAGTGCCCTTCCGATGGCTGCCCGGTAGCGGGGGCTGGGTCGGAGTCGCCAGGCGTGGCGGGAGCGCGACGCACGTCCGCTGGTTTCGGCTCGACCCGTGCCTCGTGACCCACGTGCTCGGGGCCTACGAGGAAGGCGAGATCGGCGCTGCCACGGGCGCTGCCGATGCCATCGTCCTGTACGTCTGCCGTTATGGGGCACCCGAGCCCGGGCAGCCCGTCGACCTGTCGTCCTCGGTCGTCGGTCAGGCGGGAATCGGTCTCACGACGATCGGGGGGAGCCTCGGGGTGCTCGAGCGGTGGCGCATCGCCGGGTACGACCTCGAGCGGGAGGTCGTGGATGATCGCTACGTCGAGTATCCACGCATCGACGCAACGTGTGAGGGTGGGAAGTTCCGGTATGGCTATTGCATCGAGATGGATTGGGGAGACCGCGCTCGGGATACGCAGCGCTCCCCGACGCCTGCCCGGCCCGACGTGGACGCGCACCCGGCCGGACTGTTGAAGTTCGACCTGCATCGTTCGTCCTCCGTCGCCTGGAACCCCGGACCGGGGTGCACAGCCAGCGAACCGGTCTTCGTTCGTGCGTCGGACGGCCACAGCGACGACGAGGGCTGGCTCCTGACGGTCGTCGACGACGCGAATCGGGGGGCGAGCGATCTCTATGTCCTCGACGCGTCGTCGATGGCACGACGCCGCCCCGAGGCCGTCATCCACCTGCCGGAGCGACTGCCTCCTCGTAGCCACGGAGAGTGGGTCCCGGCCGATCGCTACCGCTGAGACCTCTGCGAAGCTCTTGGTTCGGTGCCCTGGTGCCCTGGTGCCCTGGTGCCATGCCGCGATTGGTGCCATGGCGCCAATCGTGGGCGTCGCGAGACCGTTCTTGTTCTGCATGGCGCCCACAACCCTCCGAGACGGACCCCGGCCCGACACCGTGTCGCGGCGAACCGAGAGTCTGGTGGCCAGCGTGACCCAGCATCATCGGGCAATCTCGGCCCACCAGAGCCAGCTTCTGGCCGCGGTCGTTGAGCTCGACCGCCGTAAGGCCTGGCGAGTGGACGGCGCCACGTCCATGGTCGCCTGGCTCGTCCAGCGCTGCGGCGTAACCGCCGCCACGGCGCGAGAGTGGGTCACCGCCGCGGCCAAGCTCCACTCGCTGCCCAAGATCTCCGATGCCCTGTCGGAGGGAAAGCTCTCGTTCGATCAAGTGAAGCCCCTCGTAGAGGTGGCCCGACCCGAGACCGACGCCACGCTGGCCGAACAAGCAACCCGCTGGTCTGCCAAGCAGGTGCGGGAGCTCGCCATCGCCGCTCGGAACGAATCCGACGAGAGAGCCACGGGCTTCTACACCAGACGCTTCCTCCGTTTCGACGATCGCCGGCGCAGCCTCACTGGCGTACTCCCTGCGGAGCAGTACGCGGTCGTCAAGAGCTCACTTGTCGCCCGCGCCAGCCGCCGCCTGCGTGATCGCACACCATTCGACCAGAGGATGGCTGACGCCCTGGTTGCCGTCTGCAAGGGTGACACGGCCGGCGTGAACAGCGAGACTCCGGCCGAAGCTCGCGCCGGTGGACTCCGCCGCAACCGGCCGACGGTCGTCGTGCACGCCGACTACAGCTTCCTGGCCGGGGGCGAGGGCGGTGCCGAGCTCGACGTGCTGGGGCCGGTCTCGCGGGGTGTCGCCCGTCGGCTGGCCTGTGACGCCAAGATCATGGTCTCGGCCGACGGACCAGGTGGGCACAGTCTCAACCTCGGAAGAGCCCGGCGGGACCCCAGCGTCGCCCAACGGATTGAGATCCGGCGGCGCGACAAGGGATGCCGGTTCCCGGGTTGCACGCACACCGAGTTCACCGACGTGCACCACGTCGTGCACTGGGTCGACAACGGGCCGACCGATGTGTGCAACCTCGTTGAGCTCTGTGACCAGCATCACCGCTGCGTCCACGAGATGGGATGGAAGATGTCCGGGGATGCCAACGTGGAGCTGACGTTCCGGAGCCCGACCGGTCGGCTGTCCACCTCGACTCCATCCCCTGCCTTCACGTCAGACGCGAGACGGACCGCCTCGTTGATCGCGTCGTGCACGGCGACGTTCTCGGCTCGCCCTGGCACCAGCACACGCACCAGTGCAGGAGCCGGCGCAGCGAGCGCGGGCTCCAGTTCGGACAACGAGGTCACGGCGTGGACCGGTAGGCCGAACCCGCGCGCGACCGCGCCGATGTCACTGGTCGGTGGGGTGCCGAAGAGGCCTTCGAACACTCCCGGCTCCATGGACGTGGCTTGAGGCAAGAACGAGAAGATCCCGCCCCCGCCGTTGTCGACGACGACGAACGTGCAGGGAATGCTGGCCAGATTGACCAGCCCCGAGACATCATGCAAGAAGGCCAGGTCACCGAGCAGGGCCAAGGTGTGAGGGCCTCGTCCCGACCCTGAATCCGAGGCGGTGACCCCGAGCGCCGTCGACACCATGCCGTCGATTCCGTTCACTCCTCGATTCGCCAGCACCCTGGGCGGAAGCGCCTCGGCCCTCGCGAACCACTCGAGATCCCGGATCGGCATCGACGCAGACACCACGATGGTGGCACCGGCCCGGGCCGCGTACCGATGGACTTCGCGTGCGACCTGCGGCTCGCTCAGGTCCGATCCGACCACGCCGGCGATCGCCGACTGCGCCTTCTCCTCTCGCAACTGCCATGAGGCCAACCACGACGCGTCGCACGGAGTGGCTTCTTCGGTCGCGGCCGTCAGCCAGGCGTTCGTTGCGCAGCGATGGAACTCGGTGGCCACCCGGTTGGGATCCGCCCACCGCCCCCACGGATCGACGACGACCACCCGTGCACCGGTGTGGGCGGCATCAGAGACGTAATCACCGAGCGCCCGCGAGAGCCAAGGATCCCCGAGCATGACGATGGTCTCCGGCAGCGGTGGCTTCGTACGGACGATCGAATCGGCGGCGGCGATTGTCCCAGCCACCCGGCTCCCGGAGCGCGGGTCGGCCATGACCGGCCATCCGAGCTGATTCGCCAGCGCGAGTACGCGGTCCGGATCCGGCGGCAGCGGAGACTCGCCGCCCACGACGATGACACCCCGTCCACGGAGCGGTTCGGCCAGCTGGGGGGGAGGCTGATCCCTGGGAGCAACGATCCCGGGTCCAGGGCCTGGCGGCAACGAAGCGGCTGACCCGGTCAAGGGCTCGCGGAATTCGAGGTTGATGTGAACCGGACCCGGGCCTCTCGGTCCTTGGAGCGACTCTGCAAAGGCACGCACGGCAAGGGGTCTCCACGTCGCTTCCAATCCCTCGGCGGGCACACCGGGTGCCGCCGCCCAGCGAGTCGCTCCAGCGAAGAGTCCCACCTGTTCGATGGTCTGCGGGGCACCGGTGTGACGGAGCTCGGGCGGCCGGTCCGCGGTGCAGACGATCAGTGGAACCCGGGCGTGGTGCGCTTCGACCACGGCCGGATGGAGCTCGGCTGCGGCCGTCCCGCTCGTGACGCAGATCACGGTCGGTCGGCCCGACGCCATGGCGAGCCCAAGCGCGAAGAAGGCTGCGCTGCGCTCGTCGAGGCGGACATGGGACCGGAGCCGCTCCCCCAGGGCCACCGCCAGGGGGGTGGACCGCGACCCGGGACAGATCACCGCGTCGGTGACCCCCAATCGTGCCCACTCGTCGACCAAGGTCGCGCTGAAGGTGGCCTGTACGCTCACCCGTCGTGCCACTCAATGTCGAGGTCCGCGGTTCGGGGCAGCCGCTCGTCGCGTTGCACGGATTCACGCAGACTCGCGCGGCTCTGGGGCCGCTTCGGAGAACACATGGCCGGATCGCGCACGCTGGTCGCGCTGGACCTGCCCGGTCACGGCGGTTCTGACTCCGTGCGAGCGGACCTGCCGACGACCGCCAATTTGGTGGCCGAAGCAATCCGGACGACGCTCGGCGATGAGCCCTTCGACCTCCTCGGCTATTCGCTGGGTGCACGTGTGGCGCTCCATGTCGTCGCCGGGACAACACTGCCCTTGCGTCATGTCGCCTTCATCGGCGTCACCGGCGGCATCGAAAATCCGGCTGAGCGTGACCGCCGGCGGCAGTCCGACGAGACCATGGCCGACCACCTCGAATCCTCGGGTGACGTCGGACAGTTTCTCGACGCGTGGTTGCGCCGGCCCCTGTTCGATGGGTTGTCGTCCGAAGCCGCGGCGCGGGCCGAACGCCTCCGCAACAGCGCGTCTGGCCTTGCATCGAGCCTGCGGCTGTGCGGGACCGGGAACCAGGCGCCGCTCTGGGACCGCCTGTCGACCCTGGCCTGCCCAGTTCTCGCACTCGCGGGATCGGACGACACCCGTTTTGCCGCGCACGCCCTCCGGGTGGCCCGTCTCGCGCCACATGCCGTCGCGTCCTTGGTTCCGGGTGGCGGCCATGCGGTGCACCTCTCGCAGCCGGATCAGACGTGGCGGATCCTCCGTCACTGGCTCGAAGCGGTGGAGCCCGCCGTCATATGAGCAAGCCGACCGTCAGGATCGCCCCCGTCACGAGCTGGAGGCGGGCGGTCGCCCCAAGCATGGGCAACAAGGCTCGGCCGCTTTCATCGCTCAGCGCCAAGCGCACCGGGTAAATGGCGAGGGGGGTTGCCAGCAGCGCCAGGAGTGACCACGCCCGATAGCCGTGCAGGACACCGATGGAGAGGGCGACGCCCATCAGCGTGAAGGCGTACAACAGTCCTGCGTTCCGCCGCCCGAGTCGTACGGCAAGGGTCTTCTTGCCGGATTTCGTGTCGGTGGCGATGTCGCGCAGGTTGTTCGCCTGGAGCAAGGCCGCGGCGAGGAGGCCGACGGGGACGCCCGCCCAGAGCACGAACCCCCAGCCGTAGGTGTAGGAGAACAGATGGCCACCCAGCGAGATCACGAAGGGGGCGTGCTGCACGTACGCCGACCCCGCCGTCGCCACCAGACCGAAGAACACAAAGACAAACAGCTCACCGAACCCGAGATACCCGTAGGGCCTGGGGCCGCCGGTGTACGCCCATCCTGCCAGGCCGCAGAGGAGACCGATCGGTATGAGCCACCAGGTGACCCGGGCCGCCAACGCGAGGCCAGCCAGCCCAGCCACGCAGAAGGAGATGAGCGCTGCGATCTTGACCTCGCGCACGGTCGCCAACTGACCCGCGACGAGCCGGACCGGACCGACCCTGCGCGCGTCCGTGCCGCGCACTCCGTCCGCGTAGTCGTTGACGTAATTGGTGCCGACTTGTATGCCCAGTGCCACCACGAGCGCCAGGAAGACGTTGGGCCACGAGAGCTGACGGTCGAAGTTGGAGCAGACGGCCGCGTGACAAGCGGTGCTGGTCTGCGGAGTCGTGATGACGAGTCGGCCGCTCGCGAGGTATCCGGCTGCCGTGCCGACGGCCACTGGCACGACCGCCGCCGGAAGGGTGCGCGGGCGCGCGCCCGCCACCCACAGTTTGAGCGGTGGGCTCACGGGCGCCGCGGGAAGCGGGAGAAGTCTGGAGCGCGGTGTTCCACGAATGCGTTCCGGCCCTCCTGACCCTCCTCGGTCATGTAGAAGAGCATCGTGGCGTCGCCGGCGAGCTGCTGGACCCCCGCCAGACCGTCATCGGCGGCGTTCATCCCCGCCTTGATCATCCGGAGGGCAATCGGCGACAGCGTCAGCATCTGCCGGCACCACGCCACGGTCTCGCGCTCGAGGTCCTCCAGCGGCACCACCGTGTTGACGAGACCCCAGTCGAGCGCCTGTTCCGCACCGTATTGGCGGCACAGGAACCAGACCTCCTTCGCCCGCTTGAGTCCGATCGTGCGGGCCAGGATGGACGAGCCGTAGCCTCCGTCGAAGCTCCCGACCTTGGGTCCGGTCTGGCCGAACCGGGCATTGTCGGCGGCGACGGTGAGGTCACAGACCAGGTGCAAGATGTGGCCTCCGCCGATGGCGTAGCCAGCGACCATGGCCACGATCGGCTTGGGAGTGCGCCGCATCAGGATCTGGAGGTCGAGCACGTTCAGGCGCCCGATGCCGCGGTCCGCCACCGCGTCGTCGCCGATATAGCCATCGTCACCTCGGATCTTTTGGTCCCCGCCCGAGCAGAAGGCATCCGGGCCCTCGCCGCAGAGGATGATCACGCCGACGTCCGGGTCGTCGCGAGCCATCGTGAAGGCCTCGGTCAGCTCGAACAGCGTCTGGGGCCGGAACGCATTGCGCCGCTCCGGGCGGCAGATCGTGAGCTTTGCGATGCCGTCGCCCACCTCGTAGCGAATGTCCCGGAACGAACCTTGCAGCTTCCATGCGGGGAGAGGCAAGGGACGAAGATCGTCGAGGGGATCATGGGGTTTTCCGGTGACCACGGTCTGCACGACGCCCTACGCTACTGGCCGGTGCCTGAGCTCGTCGCCCTCGACCTCCCTGGTGGCATGGGGTTTGTGGATGCGCTGCAAGCCATCTGGGACACGGGGGACGCTGCCGCTCCGCTGGACCCCAGGCTTCCGCCCGCTGCTCGCAACGCGATGCTCGACGCCCTTCGCCCCACGCGGATCGTTCGTTCCGACGGGGAACAGCACGCACTGGCGGATGGCATCCCGGTGGAGGAAGGTGACGCCCTGGTCGTCGCGACCTCGGGCACGTCGGGCCAGCCCAAGGGCGTCGTCCTGACGCATGACGCCATGGCGGCATCGGCGGATGCAACGTCGGCGCGGCTCGGGATCGACCCAAGCCGACACTCGTGGCTCGCCTGCCTCCCTTTGGCCCACATCGGCGGGCTGTCCGTCGTCACCCGCTCGATCATCACCGGCACACCCCTTGTCGTGATGCCGGGATTCGAGGCCGAGGCGGTGGAGGAAGCGGGACGGTCTGGTCGCGTCTCGCACGTCGCGCTCGGTCCCCACGGCGCTGCGCCGGCTCGATGCCTCGGTCTTCCGCTGCGTTCTCCTCGGTGGCAGCAAGCCGCCTGACGCGCTGCCTTCCAACGTGGTGTCCACCTACGGCATGACCGAAACGGGCTCGGGTGTCGTCTACGACGGGCTCCCGCTCGAAGGAGTGGAGATCACCGTGCGTCCGGTCGATCGGGTGATCCACCCGGAGGGCGGCGAGGCCAGGGCGGAAGGCGAGATCCTGATCCGGGCACCCATGCTCTTCCGTTGCTACCGCGACGGGGGTGATGGGCGCGTCGAAGGACCGGACGGCGCCGCGGACTGGTTCGCCACGGGAGACGCCGGTCGCCTCAACGCCGACGGGACACTCGTCGTGTCGGGCCGCATCGACGACGTCATCACGACAGGGTCCGAGAAGGTCTGGCCCGACCTCGTCGAGCGGGTCCTCAGCGCACACCCGGACGTGCTCGAGGTGGCGGTCTGGAAGCGTTCCGACCCCGAATGGGGCGAACGGGTCGTCGCCTGGGTGGTGCCGAGCGACGACGCTCCGTCGCTCGAGGACCTGCGCCAGCTCGTCGCAGAGACCATCGCCCCGTGGGCGGCGCCGAAGGAACTCGTCATCGTCGACGACCTCCCGCGCACGGCTGCCGGCAAGGTCCGTCGGCGGGAGCTCGAGTCGTTCCGCCCTTAGCCGGAACCATCGGCAGCGTCCGCGAGGAGTTGTGCGTTGAGCCTTTCCAGCTTGTCCGGGTTCGAAACCACCCGCACCCCGACGATCGCGCCCTCCAAGATGTCGAGCACGAGCGCCGCGACCACCGCCCCATCGTGCACGAAGACGGTTGCCGGCTGGCCGTTGAGCACGGTCGCCACCGGATCGCCCAGACCCCTCTTCGCCACGTTGATCAGGAAGCGGGAACTGCGATGCGGGCCGACCACCGGCCGCATGGCGGCTCTGACCTTGCCTCCCCCGTCGGTCCACACGACGACGTCGTCCGACAGCATGGTGAGGAGGCCCGTCAGGTCCCCGGTGGCGCAGGCGACCAAGAAACGGTCCGTCAGCTCTCGACCGTGGCGCAGATCGGCATCGAAGCGCTGGCGGCGCTCCTCGATGTGCTTTCGCGCCCGGGCGCCGAGCTGGCGGCAAGCGGCGGGAGTCCGCCCCATCGACCGGGCTACCTCGTCGAAGGAATAGCCGAAGACGTCGTGGAGGAGATACGCGGCACGCTCGAGGGGCGTGAGCTCCTCGAGGAGCACGAGGAAGGCCAGTGACAGCGAGTCCGCTTGTTCTGCCGCCGAATGGTCGTCGACCACCACTGGCTCGGGTAGCCACGGACCCGCATAGGTCACGCGCTTCGTCCGGGACGAGTTCAGCTGGTCGAGGCAGAGCCGGGTCACGATCGTGACCAGGTAGGCCCGCACCGACTGCACCGGCTCGTCGCCCCGCCGCAACCAGCGGATGTACGCGTCCTGGACGATGTCCTCAGCGTCGGTGGCGCTGCCGAGCATCCGATACGCGATGCCGAACAGGAGCGAGCGCCACTCCTCGAAGGCGGCCGCGTCGGCCTCGGGGTCAGGCAACGGCTTCCGAGCGGCGTCCACCAGCAGGCCTCATCGGGATCTCGCAGGCGTCCGAGAACCCCTGGCTCCGCAGGCCCAGTCCGGCATTGAAGCGCGAGCGGAAATTCTCCAGCGCGACCCAGGCCGCCAACTCGACGAACTCGGCATCGCTGAGCTGGGCCCTCACCCGCGCGGCAAGCTCCTCGGAGACCTCGGCCGGGCAACCGGACGCCACCTCGGCGTACTCGAGGACGACCCGCTCCTTCTCGTCGAAGAGGTCGCTGGACCGCCAGTCGCCCGCGGCTCGGACCTTGGCCGGGTCGATCCCGTCGTTCATACCCTCGTAGTAGCCGTAGTCGATGCACCACGAGCAGCCGATCCGGGACGCGACCGCCTGAATGGCAAGCCACCGCAGCGTGGGGTCCAGCCTC
Source organism: uncultured Acidimicrobiaceae bacterium (assembly GCA_963726135.1). Lineage (GTDB taxonomy): Bacteria > Actinomycetota > Acidimicrobiia > Acidimicrobiales > RAAP-2 > Bog-473. The sequence continues at coordinate 308,745 of CAVSBE010000008.1, read as the reverse complement.
TTCCACCCGAGTTGGGCTGCCGTCTCGAGACAGCCCATTGCGATGAGTACACCGGAGTGATGCGACGCGGCAGCGGTGGGCTCGACCATCTGCCCGAAGCGGCGCTTCGTGTACCGCCGTGCGAGTCGGGGAACAGCACCCCGTGGTTCGTTGAGCATCAGGACATGGGCCATGGCGCCCCACCTCTCTTCCTTCAGTTGTTTCCTTTACCCCATCAGACGGGACACCCACCGGGTCTGTGACATGACCGGCACGTCCGAAGCCCGGCGAGCTCAGGGCCACCCCGTGGGCTCAGCCGACGCCACCAGAAGGCTGGATCGTCGTGCCGCCGTCGACGACGAAGGTCTGGCCCGTGACCCACGAAGAGGCGTCGGAGGCCAGGAACAGGGCCGCAGTGGCGATGTCGTCGGGCAGGCCGAGGCGCCTCAGCGGGACGTTCCGGGCGATTTTCTCCTCGCCGGGTCCCTCCCACAGCGCGGCCGCCAGCTTCGTCCTGACCAGCCCGGGCGCCAGTGCGTTCACCCGTACGTCGGGTGCCAGCTCGAATGCGAGCTGACGGGTCAAGTGGAGCACGGCCGCCTTGGTCACGTTGTACCACCCGATGTTCGGCTCCACCTCGAGGCCTCCGACCGAGGAGACGTTGATGACCGAGCCTCGCAAACCCGACTTCACCGCGGCGCCGGTCCAGACCAGGACCGAAAGCTGGTTGACCTCGAACGTCTTCTGCGCCCGGACGACGTCGATGTCGATCATCGGGCCGAAGTACGGATTGGTCCCCGCGTTGTTGACCAGGATGTCGATGCCACCGAAGTAGGCCACCGTGTGAGCGATGCACGATTGGGCGTCTTCGGGCCTGCCGACGTGGGCCACTGCCCACCGCACTCGTTCTTCGGGCGTTCCCATGGCAACGAGCCCTGCCGTCGCCTCGGCCAGGTCCTCCGCCGTTCGGGACGTGATCATCACGTTGGCACCCGCTTCGGCGAAGCGAGTGGCGATGCCCAACCCGATGCCGCGGCTGCCCCCGGTGATCAGTGCCGTCTTTCCATTCAGTGCAAGCTCCATCGCCCGAGCCTTGCACGGGCACCACCCGTGCAAAGGTTTGCATCACAGCGCCCTAGCATCCGTCCTGTGAACCACCTCGCCGACGAGACGAGCCCGTATCTCCGCCAGCACGCCCACAATCCGGTGGAGTGGTTCCCCTGGGGAGACGAGGCACTGCGCCGGGCCACCGACGAGGACAAGCCCATCTTCCTCTCCATCGGCTACGCCTCGTGCCACTGGTGCCACGTCATGGCCCACGAGAGCTTCGAGGACCCTGCGACGGCGGCCGACCTGGCCAAGTGGTTCGTCTCCATCAAGGTGGACCGCGAGGAGCGTCCAGATCTGGACACGGTCTACATGACAGCCACGCAGGCGTTGACGGGATCGGGTGGGTGGCCGATGTCCGTCTTCTGTACACCCGACGGACGCCCCTTCTACGCCGGGACCTACTTCCCACCCGTCGAGCGCCACGGCATGCCAGCGTTCCGTCGCGTCGTGCAGGCTCTCGGCGAGGCGTGGGTCAGCGAGCGGGGGCAGGTCCTCGCACAGGCCGACGCGCTCGTCGGCGCTGTACGCAAGGAGCTCAGCCTGGCCGAGACGATGGGTGAGGCCGTAGCGGCAACAGCCGCCGCCGCGAGCGGGGGCGGCGCCGAGGGCAAGGCTGAGGGCGAGAGCGAGCCGTTGTCCGTCGCGCCGGCCACGATCGGCCTCGACCCTGACACCGTCTTGGCCCGCGTGGTCACGGGACTCGCAGCCGGCTTCGACCCTGCTTGGGGTGGCTTCGGCCCTGCGCCCAAGTTTCCCCGTCCGACCCTCGTCGAGCTGTGCCTCCAACAGGCCCGACGCGGCGGAATCGGTGCCGACCAGGCGCGGCATATGGGGCTACGGACCCTCGACGCCATGGCGGCCGGGGGCATCTACGACCACCTCGTCGGAGGGTTCTGCCGGTACTCGACCGATGCGCGCTGGCTCGTGCCCCACTTCGAGAAGATGCTGACCGACCAGGCGCTCCTGGCCCGGGCCTATCTGCATGCATGGCAGGACACCGGGCAAGAGGCCTATCTCGGAGTGGTGACCGAGACCCTCGACTTCGTCCTGCGCGATCTGTCGACACCCGAAGGCGCGCTGTACTCGTCCTTCGACGCCGACGCGGGCGGGGTGGAGGGCGGGCACGCAACCTTCACGCTCGAAGAGTTGCATCAGCTGCTGCCGGGGAAGCTGGTCGGGCCGGCCGCGGAGTGGTACGGCATCACGGAACCAGGCAACTGGGAGGGGCGCTCCATTCCCGTGCGCCCAGTCGGTGCGCCACTCGAGCGCCCTCCCGAGGTGGAGGAGGCCCGGGCCCTCCTGGCGGCGGCCCGCGCGCAACGCCTGCAGCCGGCCCGCGACGAGAAGGTGCTGACCGAATGGAATGCCATGACGGCGACCACCCTGGCGGAGGTCGCGTCGGCCACCGGCATCGGCCACTACGGCCGCCGGGCCGAGGAGATCATCGACTTCCTCTGGGCGTCGATGTACACCGACGGGCGGCTGATGCGCAGCTGGCAGGGAGGCCGGGCACGCCACCTGGCGGTCGCCGCGGACTACGCGTGGCTGGCCGACGCGTGCGCACGCCTGTCCGAATGGACGGGCAGTGCCGTCTGGCGCGGGCGGGCCCTGCGGGTGGCCGCACAGCTGGTCGACCTGTTCTGGGACGACACGTCGGGCGGCTTCTTCACAACAGGCAGCGACGCCGAAGCTCTGGTCGTCCGCCCCAAGGAATTTCTCGACGGGGCCGTTCCGGCCACCAACTCCATCGCGGTCACTGCACTCCTCCGCGCCAGCGCCTTCTCGGAAGAACCCAGATTTGACGACGCCGTCGACCGCACCATCGAGCTCGCCCGACCGCTCCTCGACCAGCACCCCGCTGCGCTCGCAGACCTGGTCGCAGCCCTGCCGCTGTGGAGCCGACGCAATGAGATCGTGGTGACGGGAGACCGGCCGGACCTGCTGGCCGAGGTACGCAGGCGATGGCTCCCCTCGGCCGTCGTGGCCTGGGGCGAGCCGGACAACGGCCCGCTTTTCGAAGGTCGACCACCCGAACCGGGTCTGGCCTACGTCTGCGAGGCTCGGTCGTGTCAGAATCCGGCAGCGGACATCGAGACCCTGGCGGCACAATTGGAGGCGCTCGTCGGATGAGTGCGAATGTCGTCGATCCCGGGTCCGAGGGTGGCAACGGCAACGGGACGAACGCACGAAAGAAGCATCCGGATGCCCAGCGACCCATGAGCACGGACACGAAAACTGGCACGGACATGGAGTCGGACATGGACACGGACATTTACGATGACATCGAAGCCGACGGCCACCCGGGCCCGGACGCAGAGCGGGATGCCGACACCGCCGACACCGCCGCGGCCCGGGCCGACACGGACGGCGTCGTCCGGGACCATCCCAAGGCTCCGACCGACCCCTCGCGCCTGTTGCGACGCTCGGCCCGGCGCAAGGAGCGGGTGCCCACCGCAGGCGGCTCCACCCTTCATCTGCTCGTCCTGTCCTCCACCTCCGAGGACACAACCGTCGTGGATCTGGCCACGCGCACGGTCATGCGGGTGCGCGTGCCATGGCCCCAGGGACACGAACCCGACATCAGCACTTTCGACGTCGTGGAGGTGACCCTGGCCGATGACCCCGAGCGCGACGACCTCGCCCAGCCGGAAGCCACGACCGTCGCCGACCTCCCCCGCCACGTTGGCACGCTGCGCGGTCGGCACCTGCGCAAGCTCCTGCGACGGCTGGTGGCGAGTCCGGACGGCCCGCTGCTCGGCTTCCCGGGGCCCTCAGCCCCCTACTGGGAGTTCCGGGGATTCCGGCCTTCGGTGGCGCTGATAGAGCCCACCCGGCGACCGCAGCTGATTCGGCGCCAAGCCGACGGGTCCACGTGGGTCCGTTTCGGGTGGGACCGGGACGACGTCTGGCTCCCGGTCGAGGATCGCAATGCCGCCCGCGCCCTCGACGCCGCCCGAAGGGAGCGTCTGAGCGGGAAGAGCCTGGCCACCGCGCTCGGCTTCGAGCCGCAGTACCTCTTGGTGACGGTCAGCCCGCCACGGGACGGCCACTGCTACAAGGTCTGCGCAGCCGTGCTCCCCCGGGGCTGATCAGCGTCTCTGGCCCGGGCCACCGGCCGATGGGCACGCCCCCTGAGTGGCCTCAACGGCCGAGTTTGCCCCCTGCGAGGTCCTCGGCCATGGCCCAGCCGAAGGCGACCAGGCGGTCGCCCCGGTTGGCGTTGCAGCTGTCGAAGTGAGTCTCGACCCCTTCGGGGATCTTGACCTTGGGCGCGAAGAAGTCGAGCCCGCCGGCCACCGACCCGTCCCCCTTCAAGACGAAGGTCCGGTCGTCGAGCTTGTTCTCGCAGCCGAAGCGCTTCGAGAGGCGCCGCGCCCAGGCCCGCTCCTCACCGGAGGACTTGTGGCCCGGGAAGGGCACGACGTCCTGAAGCCCGTTGAAGGCCCGGAAACCCTCCGGCGTCAACAGCCGCGTCCCGAGGAGGACGTCCTCGTCGGGGAACGCGAGCAGGGCTCGGCGGTACTGGTCCGACATGATGCCCTTCAGCGCCGACTCCGCCCGTGACGTGCGGTCGACGAGGGCCAGCCCGACGAGCAGGGACGGTGTGCCCCCGATGCGCTCCAGGGTGCAGAACGAGTACCCCCGTAACTTGTTCCCTTCCCGGGCCTGGGTGATGAGCACCCAGGCCTCCCGCTCCTTGGAGAGGAAACCGATGTCGAACCCGGGTGGGCGGTCCGCACACAGATCCGCCATTTCGACGAGCTCAGCGTCGCTGAGCGCAGTGCAATCCTTGGTGCTCACTACGATCGGCATGAGGTAAGTCTACTGGCTGCGCCAGCTGCGTTCCCAACCGGCCAACCCCCGCCAAGGGTGGCTTTCGCCGGACCGGCGCACCGTCACCCCAGGTCAGTAGCATAATCTGACACTGTCGTCATTCCCCTCAGGACAGGACGGCGGTCTGCCCGAGCAACCGCTTCAGCTCGCCCACGAGCCCGTTGCGACAATCCACGTTGAACTCCGGCGGCAGCCGGAGAACCTTGGCGCCGACGTGCAGGAGCACCGGGGAGTGCCCCGGGTGACCGCTCAGGACCTCCTTGAGGCCGTCCACCTTGGCGTCGGTGAGCACGCCCAGGGGCAGCGTGATGTGCAGGTCTTCCTGGCCCCGCTCGAGCATCGGGCGGGAGGCCTCCATGCACACGATCTTCGGCTCCTCCTCCCGGGTGTCGAGCCGGCCCCTCACGACCAGGATGGCGTCGTTCTCGATGAGTGAGCCGTACTCGGCCATCGTCTTTGGGAACACGAAGACCTCCATGGCCGCCTGCAGGTCTTCGAGGATGAAGCGGGCCATCAGGTCGCCCTTCTTCGTATAGGACCGGCGCAAGTCAGTCACCACTCCCCCGACCGTCCGCACGGGAGAGCGGTCCCCTGCTGCCGGGTCTTCCTCCCGCATGTCCGAGAGGGTGCTGTCGGTGTGCCTGGCCAGGGCCGCCTCGAAGCCCATCAACGGGTGGTCGCTCACGTAAAGGCCGAGCATCTCCTTCTCGAAGGCCAGGCGCTGGCCCTTGTCGAACTCGGTGTCAGGGATCGCGACCTTGGCCCCTCCCCACCCCGGGTCGGCCTGCTCCTCCTCGAGGGCGGCGAACAGCGTGGTGATGCCCTGCTCGTGCTCGCGTCGGCGCTCGAGGGTGCGGTCCACGACGGCCTCGAGGACCACGCACAGACCCTGGCGCGGGTGATCGAGCGAGTCGAAGGCACCCGCCTTGACGAGAGACTCCATAGTCCGCTTGTTGAGGACGATGGGGTCGACCCGCTGGCAGAAGTCGAAGATGTCCGCAAAGGGGCCGTTGGCGTCGCGTTCGGCCACGATGCGATCGACGAGGCTCTCGCCGACGTTGCGCACCGCGGCGAGACCGAAGACGATGGCCGGCTTCGCCTGGTCCCGGTCGGCGCTCCGGTCGGGCGCGAACTCGGCCACCGAGCGGTTCACGTCGGGCACCAGCACGTCGATCCCCATGGAGCGGCACTCGGAGAGATAGACCGCCGTCTTGTCCTTGTTGTCCTTGACGGAGGTCAGCAGTGCGGCCATGTACTCCACCGGATGATGCGCTTTGAGCCACGCCGTCTGGTAGGCCACCAGCCCGTAGCCGTAGGAGTGCGACTTGTTGAACGCGTAGTCGGCGAACGGCTCGATGATGTCGAAGAGCTGCGTGCCCAGCTCCTCGCCGTAGCCCTGCGTGACGCAGCCGGCGACGAACTTCTCGCGCTCGGCGGCGATCATGGCCCGGATCTTCTTGCCGCACGCCTTGCGGAGGTTGTCCGCCTCCTCGAGCGAATAGCCGGCGAACTTCTGGGCGACCCGCATCACCGACTCCTGGTACAGCATCAGGCCGTAGGTGTCCTTGAGGATCGGCTCGATGTCCGGGTGCAGGTACGTCAGTTCCTTTCGGCCGTTCTTCAGCTCGGGGTAGTCGCGGTGCATGTTGGCGGCCATCGGCCCGGGCCGGTAGAGGGCCACGAGGGCGGCCACGTCGTCGAAGCTGGTCGGCGCCAGAGAGCGCAACGTCTGGCGCATGGCGGCACCCTCGAGCTGGAACACGCCCACCGACTCCGCCCGCCGCAGCATCGCGAGCGTGGGCTCGTCGGCCAGATCGACGCCGTCGATGTCGGGTCGCGCCCCGGTGACCTCCTCGATCAGATCGAGGCAACGCTCGATCACCGAGAGGTTGCGCAGGCCGAGGAAGTCCATCTTCAGCAGGCCGAGGTCCTCGACGCCGTGCATCTCGTACTGGGTCACGATGGGGGCGTCGGCCGGGTCCCCTCCGGCGTCGGGCTTGCGCTGGATGGGCAGGTAGTCCGTCAGCGGGTCGCGGGAGATGACCACCGCCGCCGCATGGATGCCGTCCTGGCGCCGCAGGCCCTCGAGGCCGAGCGCGACGTCGATGACCTCCTTGGCGTCGGGGTCCGTCTCGTGCATGGTGCGCAGCTCGGCCGCGGCGCCAAAGCCGTCCTCGTGCCCTTCGGTCTTGATCAGGCACGCCCGCAGCGGCGTGTCGCGGCCCATGACGAGAGGTGGCATGGCTTTGGCGATGCGGTCCCCCACCACGTAGGGCTTGCCCAGCACCCGGGCGGCGTCGCGCACGGCGGCCCGCGCCTTGATGGTCGAGAACGTGATGACCTGGGCCACCCGGTCGCTGCCGTACTTCTCCGCGGCGTAACGCATCACGTCAGCCCGGTAGCGCTCGTCGAAGTCCATGTCGATGTCGGGCATCTGCTTGCGGCCCGGGTTCAAGAAGCGCTCGAAGAGCAGGTCGTAGCGGATTGGGTCGAGATCCACGATCTGCAGGCAATAGGCCACGCAGCACCCGGCCGCCGACCCCCGGCCCGGCCCGACCCGGATGTTCGACTCGCGGGCGAAACGGATGAGGTCCCACACGACCAGGAAGTAGGCCGCGAAGCCCATGTTCCCAATGACACCGAGCTCGTAGTCGAGCCGCTCCACCACCTCGGGAGGCAGCGGCGAGCCGTAGCGCCGCCGTGCGCCCTCCGTCGTCAGGTCGCGCAGGTAGGCCAGTGCGCGCTTCTCGTAGGTGTCGCCAGTGAACCGGTCCGGCACCGGGAACTCGGGCAGGCTCGGCTTGCCGAGCTCGATCTGCACGTCCGCCCGCTCGGCGATCAGCAACGTGTTGTCGCACGCTTCTGGCACCTCGCGGAAGAGGTGGCGCATCTCGGCCGCGCTCTTGAGGTAGTGCTCGGTGCCCTCGAACTTGAAGCGGTTGGTGTCGGCGAGGAGGGCTCCGGTCTGCACGCACAGGAGGGCGTCGTGCGCCACTGCGTCCTCGCGGTGCGTGTAGTGGCTGTCGTTGGTTGCGAGGAGCGGCGCCTCGATACGCCGGGCGATCTCGATCAGCTGGGGGTTGGTCCGATGCTGGTCCGCGAGCCCGTGGTCCTGCAGCTCCACGAAGAGGTTGCCCCGCCCGAAGATGTCCTGTAGGCGGGCCGCCCGCCGTTCCGCTTCCGCCACGTCGCCGGACAGCAGCGCCTGGAGGACGACGCCGCCCAGGCATCCCGTGGTGGCGATCAGGCCGTTGTGATGGCGCTCGAGGAGCTCCCAGTCGACCCGGGGCTTGTAGTAGTAGCCCTCGAGGTAGGCGGCCGAGGACAGCTGCATGAGGTTGCGGTACCCCTCGACGGTCTCGGCCAGCAGCGTCAGGTGGTAGTAGAGCTTCTGCCCGCCCTCGGCGTCGCCTCCGGTGTCATCCATCCGGCCCCGGCGCACGGGGCGCTCGTGGCGCGACTCGCGGGCCATGTAGGACTCGGTGCCGATTATCGGCACGATGCCTTGATCGCGGCAGGCCTTGTAGAAGTCGAGGACCCCGTACATGTTGCCGTGGTCGGTGATGCCGAGCGCGGGCTGACCGTCGGCCGCGGCCGCGGCGACGAGGTCTCCAACCCGGGCCGCGCCGTCGAGCATGGAGAACTCGGTGTGGGTGTGCAGATGCGTAAACGACCGCTCCGACACCGGCCCTCCTTTCGCCACGTCAAACTTACACCGGTGTGATTCCCTCCGGGCTCAGCAATCTAGCCCGCCGGGCAGACCCTGAGGACCACCGATCCGGCCACTTTGTCATGCAGGGTCTGTCGCTTCTTGTCCCACAGCGGGAACAGCCTGTCGAGGACCCAGACGAGGCCGCGGAGGACGAACAAGAGGTTCAGGAGGCGGAGGAATTCCTCCACCACGGCCCGGCCCAGCGCCCGCCCGTACCCGAGCGGCGGGCCCCCGGCCTGGGATCGCCGCCGATGCCACTGCTCAGAGGTAGGCCCCCGTCCGCCCACCCGCCTCGCCGGCGGACGGCAGTCCGCGCTGGCGCATCTCCTCGAGCTGGGCCCGGGCGGCCATCTGCTGGGACATCAGCGTGGCCTGGACCCCATGGAACAGGCCCTCGAGCCACCCGACCAGCTGTGCCTGGGCGATGCGCAGCTCGGCTTCGCTCGGTGCGGCGACGTCGAAGGGGGGTGCCATCCGTGCGAGCTCGGCCACCAAGTCGGGCGACAGGCCCTCGGCGAGGTCGCGGATCGACTGCTCGTAGATCTCCCGCAGGCGGACCCGGCTCTTTTCGTCCAGCGGCGCGGCGCGGACTTCGTCGAGCAGCGTCTTCACCATGGAGCCGATGCGGAGCACCTTGGCCGGTTCGTTGACCGACTCGGACGACCGCTGGTCGGGGGTGGATCCGTCCCTGCTTCCCTCGAGTACCTCGTCGGGGGAGATCGCCGCCGACTCAGCAGCCGTCGAGTCGCTCCCGGTCACTTCGTTCGTCTCGTCACCCATGGTGCCTTTCGTACCCGTCGTGTCGTGTCCCCACCCGCAGGTGCGTCCTTCGGCGGCCCAATGCTGCCACCGGCGGCGCCCACGTCACAGTGCCGGCCAGCCGAGCAGCGGAACCATCATCTCCGCCGGGGTCAGCGACCCGTGGCGGGCCTTCAGGCGCAGCTCCCCGGTGTCGGCCGGGTCGAGGAACGCCGTCGGGACGAAGGGCACGAGGACGATGTCGCCCAACCGTGCCGCGACCTCGGCCGACGGCACGCCGCCGAGCCACCCCGCCTCGATGATCTGGTCCCTGGTCCGCACCCAGGCGACGTCGCCGTAGAGGGCCGTGGCCGAGTCGACAACGTCGGTCACCGCCCCGGGACGGACGTGCAGCCAGCGAAAACGCCCTTCGCCGCTGATCAGGGTCACGCCCCGCATGATTTCCGGGCCGAGCACCTCGACGGATCCCCCGACGTCAACCTGGCCGTGATCCGCCGTGACCACCAGGACGGCACCGGGCGGCAGGACCTCGAGCACGTCGGCGACGAGTCGGTCGGTGGCCCGCAGTTCGTTGTCGTAGTACTCGTTCAGTCCCTGGGCGTGGGCGACCCGGTCGATGCCCTCGTAGTAGGCGTAGACGAACGGGGATCCGGCGGCGGTGAGCTCACCGACCGCCGTCACGAGCCCCGCCGGCGTGTGCCAGCGGTGGAGATCCACGTCCCCCAGGTGCGCAGCCGTAAAGCCCGTGGGGCCGTAGTCGTGGCGCGTGACCACGGGCACCCGGCTGGTGGCACCGGGGAAGGACTCGAACGGTTGGAACGAATGCGCCGGCACCCGCATCCGGGCATCGAGGCCACAGACGGTCCACTGCAGCACGTTCATCACCTCGCCGTCGAGAGCCACCCGGTAGCCGACCACCCCGTGCTCGGCCGGCACCCGGCCCGTCACGAGCGTCGTCAACGCGCAAGCGGTCGTGCTCGGGGCCACGCTCGTGATGGCGGTCCCTGTGCCCGAATGCAGCGTCGGCGCGAGCCCTTTACGCTCCCGCAGCTGCTCGGCGCCCAGGCCGTCGAGCACGAGGAGGACGATCTGGCGCGCCCCCGCCACCGAAGCCGGGAACCACGGCGGGAGCGGTGCGCCCCCGGAGTTCGCCAGCTGGTCGAGAAGCGTCGGAATGACGCGGTGCAGGCACGGGCCGCTCCAGTCCGGGAGGATCGGCTCGGGCGGATCCCCCGAGTCCTCCGCCCCGGTCCGGGGGATTGCCGTCGTCACCCGGGCCGTCGCGCCGTCGTTCACCGAGGCACACCCTACGGCCCAGCGCACCCCCGCCACCGACGTGGGGGCCGGTAGCATCGATTCCCGTGAGGGTTTCAACACGGGGTGACTACGCCAGTCGGGCCCTGCTCTCGCTCGCCCTTCACGGCGCCGAGACGCCCACCTCGGTGCGGGACATCGCGGAGCGCACGGGACTCCCCCAGCCCTACCTCGAGCAGATCCTGCTGGCCCTGAAGGGGGCCGGCCTCGTCCGCTCCAAGCGGGGCGTCGGCGGCGGCTACGTCCTGGCCCGCCCGCCCGGGGAGATCTCGCTGGCCCAGATCGTCTCGGCCGTCGACGGCCCCATCGCCGCCGGCGACTTCGGGGAGCCCCATGCCAACGGCGCCTGCGACCATGAGGGGCAATGCGTCCTGCTGGCCGTCTGGGCCGACGTGGGCGAGACCATCCGCACCCATCTGCAGTCCTACAGCCTGGCCGACATGGTCGACCGGGCTCAGGGCAACGTGGCCGCTCCCGTCTGAGGCTGCTGCCCGATCATGGCGGCTCCCGCCGCGGCGGTGAGCCGGGCCTCGCCCCGTCGGTCCTCTCGAACCGGGCCCGTCGACGATCGGTCGATCGGTCGATCGCGTCGTTCGGCTCGACTCGGGTCAACCTGGTCACATGGGGTCATTAGGCGGCCCAACGTTCCAGACCTCGATGGCGGGGCTCTCTAGATCCCAGCCGAGCACGCTGATCGCCCCGGCCCGGAGGAGCAGGAGCCTGCCGGCGACGGGCGGCAAGCCGAGCCAGCGGACCGCCAGAACGCGCAAGAGGTGGCCGTGGGCCACGCAGAGCGTGTCGCCCTCGACAGCCCTCGCTCGTTCGATCACCCTGTCGGCTCGCCGGCCCACATCCGTCAGCCGCTCGCCGTCGGGAACCCCGTCCTGCCACAGGGTCCACCCGGGTCGCCCTTCCCGGATGTCGGCCGAGGTGAGGCCCTCGTAGGCTCCGTAGTCCCACTCCATGAGGTCGGGGTCGATCTCACCCTCGAACCCGGCCAGCGCACAGGTCTCCGCCGCCCGGCGCAAGGGGCTCGTGAGGACGAGCCCGAAATTCGCGAAACCGTGCTCACGCAGGATCTCGCCTGCCCTCCTGGCCTGTGTGCACCCCTCGTCGAGCAAGGGAATATCCGAGCGTCCAGTGTGTTGACCGTTCTTGGACCATTCGGTCGCCCCGTGCCTGAGGAGCACCATCTTGGCGGCCATGGCCGTAGACCATCACGGGGCGTCCAGCAGCGCAATTCGGTGCGAACACCCCAATGGAATGATCCGGGTGCGGGTCGGGTTGTACCGGGCAGGTTCATCCCGGGAACCCCCCGGGTACGTACGACTGAGAGCGAGCGAAAAGCGTCTGGAGCGAACATGAAGAGCGCGGTGAGCACATCGGACACATTGGGCCTGATGTTGCGCGACCTCGACCAGTTCCCAATGCCCGACCACGAGCAGCAGGTCGAGCTGGCCAAGCGAGTGACGGCCGGCGACGAGGCCGCGCGCAAGCAGATGGTCGCCGCCAACCTGCGGCTGGTGGTGCACTGGGCCAGGCGCTATCAGGATCGGGGCGTCGACATGGCCGACCTCGTGCAGGAGGGCACGTTCGGCCTGATGCGTGCCGTCGACAAGTTCGACTGGGAGCGAGGCTTCCGGTTCTCCACCTATGCCACCTGGTGGATTCGCCAGGCGCTGCAGCGTGCGGTCCAGCAACACGGACGCACCATCAGGATCCCTCTCGAGGTCGGAGAGCAGATCCAGCGCCTCGAGCTGACCAAGTCGGAGCTCGCGAGCTCGCTGGGCCGCCCGCCCACCGTGGCCGAGCTCGACGAGGCGACGGGCCTGACGGCCGACGAGCGGGAGACGCTCGAGGACGTGGCCCGGGTGACCGCGTCGCTGGACCAGCCCGCCGCCATCGAGTCGTCCACGACGCTGGGTGAGCTCGTGGCACCCGACGAGTCGGACTTTGTCTCCGACGTGGAGGAGACGTTGGTTTACGAGCGGGTCCGCGAGGCGGTCGAGCGGTTGCCCGGTCTCCAGCGCGATGTGCTCCGGCTCCGCTTCGGCTTCGACGGCGACTCCCCTGCGTCGCTCCAGTCCACGGCCGAGCGCCTCGGTGTCGGCGTCCGTCGGGTCAGGCGTGCAGAGGAGGAGGCGCTGGCCGCGCTGTCCTTCGATGCCGACGTGCTGGGCGTCCACGAAGCCGCCTGACCGTTACACCAAGTAGCCCCTGAGGTCCTCCGGCAGCGGGGACGTGAACTCCATGCGGGTGGCCGTTCCCGGGTGCGTGAACGCGAGCTTGTACGCGTGCAGGAAGAAACGACCGGCTCCCAGGCGCCGGTCGGGCATCCCGTAGCGAGCATCACCGACGACGGGATGCCCGATGGCCGACATGTGGACGCGTATCTGGTGGGTCCGCCCGCTCTGCAGCGAGAGTTCGAGCAACGTCGTCGGTGCCGACTCCCCGTCCCCGTCCCGGCGCTCCACGACGGTGTAGGCGGTCCGGGCCGGCTTCCCGCCGGCGGTGACGGCCATCTTGGTCGGCGTGCGGGTGGACCGGCCGATCGGCGCCTCCACCGCTCCCCGGTCCTCGGCCACGTCACCGGCCACGAGCGCCAGATACCGGCGCTCCATCGTCCTCGTGGCGAGCTGGTCGACGAGCGCCCGGTAGGCCTCTGCCGTCCGCGCCACCGCGAGAAGCCCCGAGGTCCCCTTGTCGAGCCGGTGCACGATCCCGGGCCGGTCGGCCGCGCACACCCCCGAGGTCACGAGATCGGCGAGGTCGGGAAAGCGGGCCAGGAGGCCCCCGACCAGGGTCCCGACGTCGTGGCCCGCACCCGGGTGGACGACGAGGCCCGCCGGCTTGTCCACCACCGCCACCAGGTCGTCAGCGTGCACGACCTCAAAACGCACGCCCGGCTCGGGCGCCACCCGCTGGTCGGCGGCCTTGCGCAGCCGGACTGTCAGGGTGGCGCCCTCCGTCAGCAGGGTCCGGCCGACCAAGACAGGGGTACCGTCGACCAGGACCCGACCGGCCTCGACCAGCTCGGCGGCCGCCGCCCGCGAGACGTTGGCCGCCATCGCCACCCCCCGATCCACCCGAACGCCGGCGAGGAGCGCCGGGATCTCGGTCGAGACGACGTCCCCGTCCTCATCTCCGACGCCGTCCACGCCCTCGTCACCGTGTCGCCGGTCGCCACCCGTCCCGGCCATCATCGGGCCTCCCCGGCCCGTACGGCGTCCCGATCGCCGAGGAGCAGGCAGGCGGCGACCACGATCACGCCGATCGTCACGCAGGCGTCCGCCAGGTTGAACGTCGGCCAATAGTCGAGCGTGACGAAGTCGGGCACCTGGCCACCGTGGGTGCCCGCGATCCGCTCGCTCAGGTTGCCGACGGCGCCCCCGAGGACCAGCCCCGCCCCGACGGCGAGGGGCACCGTACGAACCTGGGCGACGACGAGGACGAGGACGACGACCCCGAAGCACAGGAGCACGGTCACGATGACGGCCCTGCCGCTGAACAGGCTGAAGGCGAAGCCCGAGTTGTACGTGAGCGCCAGGCCGAAGGGCCCCCAGACATGGCGGACGCCGTGAAGGTGATCGACCGCGAGCGTGGTGGTCACCCAATCGGCCGCCACCACGACGGCGGCTATGGCAAACGCCAGGACCCGGGGTCGGGTCAGCGCCGCGACAGCCCTCCGCTCTTGCACGCCACACAGAGACGGGCGTAGGGCAGCGCCCGTAGGCGCGGCTTGGGGATCGGCTGGAAGCAGCGCTCGCAGTACCCGTACGTCTTGTCGTCGATGCGCCGCAGGGCGTCATCGATCTCCTCGACCGCGATGGTCGCCTGCCCGGACAGCGCCAGGTTGCGCTCGCGGTCGACCGTGACCGTGCCACCCTCCCCCGACTCCTCGTCGAACTGCACGTCCCCCGGTTCTCGCTCGAGCGCGAGGGAATCGGCCTCGGCCCGGAGCGACGTCGCCTGCTCCTGGTAGATGGCGCGATCGTCCAGCAGCAGCTCACGCACCTCGTCGAGGAACTTGGTGTCCTTGGCATAGGGGCCCGTCTTCGGCCGCACGGGCGCGGGTGGCTTTGGCTTGGGCGTGAAGGTCGTGCGCGCCGGCGCCGGCGCTCCCGCTCCGTTCGCCGCCGCCGTCGCGCTCCTCGATCCTCCCGAGGCCGGCGCGGCCTTCTTCGCGGCGGGCTTCCCCGCCGCCTTCTTGGCCGCCGGCGCGGCCTTCTTGGACGCCGGCGCCGGCGCGGCCTTCTTGGAGGCCGGGGCCGACTTCTTGGGTGCCGTCGCCGCCTTCTTGGCGGGCGTCGACCTCTTCGCCGCCGCAGGCACGGCCTTCTTTGGCGCCGTGGACACCACCTTCTTGGCTGGAGATGCTGGCTTCTTCGTCGGCGTGGCTGCCTTCTTCACAACGGGGACTGCCTTCTTTTTTGAGAGAGCTGGGCGTTTCGTGGCTGTTGGCGCAACCGTGGCCGACGGTCTTTTGTTCCCGGTTCGTGGCGTTGCTTTGGCGGTCGAACGCGACGCAGGCAACTTCTTGACCTGGGAGCCCTTGCTCGCTGGGGTCATCGTTCCCTCCTTCGGACCACTCGCCGTGGCCGGTTTCCCTGACGACGACCTCGTCCGGGGAGCGGGCGACGATACCGGACCGCGACGATGAGGGGCAACATCCCCTCAGGCGGCCCCAGCGGGTGAGATCAGAGGGGTCGGGGCGCCCCTGACACGGCGGCGCCGGGTCCGCTCTGGAGGTTCAACGTCGGGGCGTCGTCGTCCGCCTCGGGCGGACCGGCCGGAGCACTCGAAGGGTCGCTCGGAGCCCCATCGGCCCGGGCCAGCGGGGCCTGCTTGGGCCTCACACCCATGAGCGAGTTGGCGGGCTGCACGTTCTCGTCGACCCACCGGAGAATCTCGGAGAGCGCGCCGCGCAGGCGGTTGCGCTCCGACTCGAGGTGTCGCGCCATGCTCTCGACGTCCGTCGCCAACTCGGTCCGCGTGGTCTCGAGCCGTGTGACCTCCTCGCGCAGCTTCTGGTGCGTCTCCGTCTGCAGCTGGGCGGCGGTCGCCTTCGCCGCCGCGATGGCGCCACGAGCGGACTCCTCGGCCTGCGCCACGATCGCAGCTGCCTCCGCCTCGCTCTCCCGCTTCGTCTGGTCGACGAACTTCTGGGCCAGCAGGAGTGTGCGCTGGAGCGTCTCGTCGGAGAGCGCGGCAGCATCAGCGGATGCCGCCGCAGCACCCTGGTCCACTTCGGCGGCCACGGGCGCCGCACGCTTGTCCCTCTCGAGCTGCGAGATCCGCTCGCTGGCCTGGCGCAGCCGCTCGTTCAGCTGGCGGACGTGCTCCTGCAGGCCCTCGGCTTCCTGTGCGGCCTTGTCCAGGTACTCGTCGACCTCATCGACGTTGTAGCCCTTGAGGCCGAGGCGGAACTCCACGGTGCGGAGGGTGTCGAGAATCGATGCGGGCGCTTGAGAGTTGTTCATGGGGGCCGAGTCTAACCATCCCTGCCTGGGATTCCAGGAACCGTGCTCAAGCCCTGAGGACGGGAATCAGCACGATCTGGGCAACGAGGATGACCACCAGAAAGGAGAAATCCAGCCCGGCCATGGGCCGGATGACCCGTCGTACCGGTCGGAGCACCGGTTCGGTCGCCTGGTACAGGAAGTATTGGACCCTGGCCAGGGTCGTCCCCTGCCGGATCCGGAACCAGCTGAGGATCGTGTAGGGGAACATGATCAGCCAGATGTAGGCCTCGATCAGCCACGCGAGCAGATGGAAGATGTTCACCAGCTGGGAGGGTAATGGACCTAGTCCCGACCGAAACCGCGCTCAACCAGTCGCTGTCGCTCCTCGTCGGAAACCTTGACATTGGTGGGCGCCAGCAGGAACACCTGGTCTGCCACCTTCTCCATTTCGCCGCTCAGGGCGTACGTGACCCCGCTGCAGAAGTCGATCATCCGCCGCTGCAGATCACGCTCGGCCATCTGGAGGTTCACGATGACCGGCCTGTTGTCCTTCAGCCGGTCCGCGATCTCCTTGGCGTCGCCGAAGCGGGACGGGGCGACCACGTGCACCTTGGCCGACGTCGCGGCCGCGGCAGGGTTGATCGAGGTGTCGACGGGCATCGCCCGACGGCACTCGGGCGGGGGGCGACGTTGCTCTGGCGCCGGCCTGGGCTGGCTGGGAACGGCGGACTCGCGGGGGATGGTGCGCACCCGGCTCATGCCGCCGCTGAACTCCTCGGCCTGCTCGTAGTCCTGCGTCCGAGGCTCGACCCGGGTCGCGGCCGAGAACCCGCGGGGAGCCCGGTCCTCCAGGTCGTCGTACTCGTCATACTCGTCGTCGAGCAGGCCGAGATACACCATGGTCTTCTTCATGAACGAGGGTGACATTCCTTCTCCTGTCACGGGACAGCGTAGTGCCTGCTCGGCAGCACCGGCGGGCCTCCGGACCAGGTCCCCGACCACCGCATCACCATCAGGCTCCCGATCAGCCTGACGTCGGGCTCTACCAGAACTTCCACCTCAGGCTCCGCCTGAGGCCGCGTCGACGGGCGGCCGTGGCCCGAAAAGGGCCCGACCGACCCGGACCATGGTCGAACCGGCGGCCACGGCGGCTTCGAGGTCGTCGCTCATCCCCATTGAGCGCTCCTGGAGGCCCAGCTGGTCGGCCAACTGCCCGACACGCTCGAAGGCGTCCCGCGCCGAGGACGGATCCGGTGCCGCCACGGTCATCAGCCCCCTCACGTCAAGACCCAGGCCGACGAGGCGGCGGACCAGCTCCCCTGCCTCGGACGGGGGGCACCCGTTGCGGCCGGGCAGGCCCGTCGCATCGACCTGCACCAGGACCGCGGCCCCGGGGGCGAAGCGGGCGATCCTCGCCCCCTCGGCCTCGCGGGCCACGCTCTGCCACAGGCCGACGAGCGGCGCCAACAGGGCCACCTTGTTTCGCTGCACGGCGCCGAGGAAGTGCCAGACGACTCCGTCGTCCACCGCCGGTGCCTTGGCCACGAGCTCTGCCGTGTAGTTCTCGCCCAGGTCGCCGAGCCCGGCCTCGCGCGCCGCTCGCACCGCATCAGTCCCGAACCCCTTGGTGACGCCCACCACCCGCACCCGTGCGGGATCGCCTCCGGCGCGCTCGATCCTCTGCCTGACCGCGATCAGCCTCGGCGCGACCTCGCCGCTAGCGGAGGAAGGAGGGGACGTCGAAATCGTCGTCACCCAGGTCGAGCTCGGCCTCGGATCCCGTGGCATCGGCGAAGATGTCCACCGGCTCGGGTGTGGCGAAGATCGAAGATGTCAGTTCGGCGGACCGAGAGGTCGGAGCGCCTTCTTCCCACCGCTCGAAACCCGCCGCGATGACGGTGACCCGGACCTCGTCGCCCATGTTGTCGTCGATCACCGCTCCGAAGATGATGTTGGCGTCGGGATGCGCCACGGCGTGGATGATCTCCGCCGCCTCGTTCACCTCGAAGAGCCCGAGGTCCGAGCCGCCGGCGATATTGAGCACCATGCCGCGGGCCCCTTCGATTGATGCCTCGAGCAACGGCGACGTGATGGCCGCCCGTGCGGCGTTGGCGGCCCGCCCCTCGCCGATAGAGGAGCCGATGCCCATGATGGCCGTGCCGGCGTTCGTCATGACCATCTTCACGTCGGCGAAGTCGGTGTTGATCAGCCCGGGCACCGTGATGAGGTCGGTGATGCCTCGCACGCCCTGCAGCAGGACCTCGTCGACCGTCTTGAACGCGTTGACCATGCTCGTCTTGTCGTTGGACACCGTGAGCAACCGGTCGTTCGGGATGACGATGAGCGTGTCGACCTTCTCCTTGACGACCTGGATCCCCTTCTCGGCCTGCATCGCCCTTCGCCGGCCCTCGAAGGTGAAGGGACGTGTGACGACGCCGATCGTCAGCGCACCGAGGCCCTTGGCGACCTCGGCCACGACCGGCGCACCGCCGGTGCCGGTCCCCCCGCCCATGCCGGCGGTGATGAAGACCATGTCGGCGCCCTGGAGCGCTTCTTCGATCTCGGGCCGGTGCTCCTCGGCGGCCAGCCGCCCCACCTCCGGGTCGCTGCCGGCTCCCAAGCCACGCGTGAGCTGTCGACCGATGTCCAGCTTCAGGTCGGCGTCGCTCATCAGCAGCGCCTGCGCATCGGTGTTGGCGGCGATGAATTCGACGTTGCGGAGGCCCGAATCGATCATCCGGTTGACGGCGTTGACTCCCCCGCCCCCGACCCCGACCACCTTGATGACTGCCAGGTAGTTGCCCTGGGAAGGCACGGTCGTCATGAACTCCCTCGTCTTCGGGTCGATCGCCGACCGGTCGCTCGCTGGTACGTTCCGCCAGACGTCACCGGGGACGTGCGACCAGCGACCAATCCCTGAACCTTTTGGGAAGGTTGATGTTCACAGTACGGCAACGTGGCCCCACCATACGAGGGGTGTTCTGGCCGGTCAAGCATCCTACGTCACCCTGGCGTCACCGTTGGTGCCTTCGGGACGCTCACGTCGATGACATCCCCGTTGTGCAGGGTCGCCCCCGCCAGAATCGACGACAACGTCCTCGAACTTGGCGGGAAGCTGCGCATCGGACCCGAGGTCGACCACGATCGGCGTCGTCATGGTCAGCTGCACCCATCCCGCCGGCTCGACCGTGATCCCCGTCACTTGCGCTGCGAACGACGCGGGCAACGACGTGGCCACGTCGCAGCCCGGCGCCGTCATTGCCCGGGAGGTCGGAGCCGGGGGCGCCGGGCGGCTTCGGAACCGTCAGCAACAGCAATCCGGGCGGGCGGGTGGCCGACGCGCCGAGCACGCGCCCGTCGCCGCTCAGCGAGTCCCACGTGCCGGCCGGCCTGCTGACGACGAACCGCGGCGTCTCCTCGGTGACCGTGATGTGGACGCCATCGGGCCACGACACGTGCACCGCCGCGGTGCGCACCCACGGCAGCTGCTCGATGCGCGCCGCCGCTGCACCGGCATTGACGTCGAGCAGCGGCGGCTGGCTGGCCAGACCCGCCTGTGCCCGTCACCTGCGCCGCGGTCTCGTGCACGTTCCCGAGCACCGTGATCGACCGAGCCGAGAACAGCGGCGTGTGGAGCAGGAACCACACGCCGACGAGGCACGCCATGCCCGCGAGGCCGATGACCACCACCCGGAGGCGGCGCCGACCCTGCTCCCGCATGACGGCCGTCCGGCGCGCCGAGATGCGCGGGTCCATGCGACCCCGGCTGCCACCGCCCCGGCCGCCACCGTTTGTCCCCCCGCCGCTGCGACTGCCGCTGCCGCTGTCACGTCCGCCGCCAGTCCGACCGGCACGACCGGCACGACCGCCGCCGGCACGACCCACGACCCGCACGACGACTCTCACGGCGTGTGGGCGCCTTCACCTGGACCGAGGATCCTTCGGGCGTCATCGGCGCTCTCCGCTCTCGGGCACGGGACCAGTCTTCCCGTCGTCGAAGCCCAGGAGGCGGACCTCGGTGCGAAGCGAGACCCCGCACCGTTCGGTCACCACGCGGCGCACGTGCTCGATGAGCGCATACACGTCGTCCGCCCGACCGTCCTTGTCCGCCTGGATGAAGTTGGCGTGCTTCTCGGACACGTGCGCCGTGCCGATGCGGAATCCCTTCAACCCGGCGGACTCGATCAGCCTCCCGGCAGAGTCATCCTCCGGGTTGGTGAAGACCGATCCCGCGTTGGAGCCTCCCGGCTGATGCTCGCGCCGCCATCTGACGATGGCGGCCACCGCCTCCTGCTCGGCTTCCACCGATCCCGGCGTGACCTCGAGCTCCGCCTCCACCACGAGCTGGGTCGTCCGTCACCGACGAGGAGCGATAGCCGTACGCCAGGCGGCCGACGTCGTCGGTACCGCCGTCGTCGGCGAAGAGGTCGACCCAGGTGTAGCGGACGAGACACGACGCCATGTCCGATCCGTGACCACCCGCGTTCATGCGCACCGCACCACCGACCGAGCCGGGCACACCGACCGCCCACGACAAGCCCGACCACCCGGCGTCGGCCACCCGCCGCGCCAGCACCGGCAGAGCGAGCGCAGCGCCGGCCCGCACGACCGGGACCGCGGCCGCCCCGGCCGCTCTAGCGAGCGCTCCCCTGCCGCACTTGCCGGCAGCTGCAATCCGGCGAAACCGCTGCCGAGATGCACCACCAACCCCGTCGAAGCCCGCATCCGACACCAACAGGTTGGAGCCCCGGCCGATGACGAAGGCCGGAATGCCCTCGTCCCCCCGACCCCGACCCCGACCCCGACCCCTCCAGAGCGTCGCGCAGGCAGCGTCGGACCGCCCTGAGGTC
Source organism: uncultured Acidimicrobiaceae bacterium (assembly GCA_963726135.1). Lineage (GTDB taxonomy): Bacteria > Actinomycetota > Acidimicrobiia > Acidimicrobiales > RAAP-2 > Bog-473. Next base: position 287,725 of record CAVSBE010000008.1, on the reverse strand, counting down.
GTCGGGGCCCTCGACCTCGACATAGAGCGCGGCGGGACCCCCGACCCCGTACGTGGTGAGGGGGCCGAGCGGCCTCATCGGCGTCGCCCGGTCTCCGAACGAGCCCGCCAGGGCGGGCAGCGTCTCGCTCGGCGTCACCACTGGGGCCGACTCGAGCAGGTCGTCCGGCAGCGTCGTCAGGTCACCGGCACCCAGGGTGAGACACACGTCGCCCGGGCGGAGCTGGGCCGCCACGGCCTGGCGAAGCTCCTCCCAACCCGCCACATAGGTCACGGGCAGTCTCGGGTCCTGCGCCCGTACGGCGTCGGCCACCAGGCGCCCCGAGACCCCGGGGACGGGTCGTTCGCCGGCGCTGTAGACGTCGGTGACGACCAGGACGTCCGCGTCGGCGAAGGCAGTTCCGAAGGCTTCGGCCAGTGCGGCGGTCCGCGAGAAGCGGTGGGGCTGGAACACGGCGACGACGCGGGACCAGCCGCCGCTCCTCGCCGTCGCCAGGGCGGCGCGCACCTCGGTCGGGCAGGTGTGCGTAGTCGTCCACGAAGGTCACGCCGTGGGATTCGCCGCGGAACTCGAAGCGGCGGGTGACCCCGGCGAAGCGGGCGAGCGCAGCCTGGGCCGCGGCGAACGGCGCGCCGGCCTGCGAGCGCCGCGACAGCCGCGACCGCGCCGTTGCGAGCGTTATGGAGTCCCGGCACGCCGAGGTGCAGGGTCCCCATGTCGCCCTCGGGTCCGCGCAGGGTGAACGAGACGGAGCTGCGCTGCAGCTCGATGTCGCCCATGCGGTACGTCGATCCCTCAGCCGTCCCGACGGTGATCGCCCCGTGCGTCGCGCCGATGGCCGCCGCCTCGGGGTCGTCAGCGCACACGATGGTACCCCGGCCGGCTCCGGCCAGGTAGTCCGAGAAGGCGTCCCGCAATGCGGTGAAGCTGCCGTAGTAGTCGAGGTGGTCCGGCTCGACGTTGGTGAGCACGGCCAGGTCGGGGCGGATGGCCTGGAACGTCCCGTAGCTCTCGTCGGCCTCGACGACGAGCCACTCCCCCGTATCCCACACCGCGTTGGTCCCGATTTCGTTCACGTCAGCTCCGATGACGAACGACGGCCGCAGCCCCGCCTCCACGAGGATCAACGACAGCATGGAAGCTGTCGTGGTCTTGCCATGCGTCCCGGCGACGGCCAGGCATTGTCGGGTGGCGCAGATGGCGGCGAGCATCTCGGAGCGGGGCACGACCCGAATGCCCCGGGCGCGCGCCTCGGTCAGCTCGAGGTTCTCCGCCTGCACGGCTGGGGAGAACGTCACCGCATCCGCACCGGCCACGTTCTCTGGGCGGTGCCCCACTACCACCGTGATGCCGTGGGAGCGCAGGCGCTGGGCCACCGGCGAGTCCTTGAGGTCCGAGCCCGAGACCGTGTGCCCCATCGCCCGCAGCACCGACGCGATGGCGCTCATGCCCGCTCCGCCGATGCCTACGACGTGGATGCGCCGGGTGCTCCCGAGGTCGAGGGCGCCACCGTTGCCGTCGCCCGCGCCGGTGGTCGCAGCAGCGCCGGTGGTCTCAGCGGGCATGGGCGTCCACCAGCTCGGCGACGCGGGCCGCCGCGTCGGGGTGCGCGTGCACGCTCGCCGCGTCGCGCATGGCGCGCAGCCGATCGGGGTCGGACAAGAGCGCATCGAGCTCCCTGGCCAGCCGCTGGCCGTCACACTCGGTGTCGGGGACGTGGACCGCGGCTCCCATGCCAACCAACGCTTCGGCGTTGCGGGTCTGGTGGTCCCGCGGGGCCCCGGGCAGGGGCACGAGGATGGCGGGGACCCCCGTCGTCAGCAGCTCGGCCACCGTCATGGCCCCGGCCCTCGTCACACAGACGTCGGCCGCGCCGTAGAGCTGCGGCATGCGGTCCTCGAACGGCACGACACGGTGCCAGAGACCGTCCCGGGCGCCCGTGTCATCCTGGCCTCCTGGGTCGAGCGGGACGCGAGTCGTCGCTGTCCCGCTCTCGTCCCGCGACCTTGTGCCGCCCGAGGGCGAAGGAGGGGAAGAGGATGTGGAGGGTGGGGTCGACAACGAGAAGGCCTCGTAGTCGCGCTCGCCCGGTCACCTGGTAGAGCGAGCGGCGCCCGTCGACGGCCCACACGGACGCCAGCTCCGCCACGGCGCGGTTGATCCGCAACGCGCCGAGCGAGCCACCGACGGTCGCCACCGTCTGGCGGTCGGGGGGCAGGCCGAGTGCGGCGCGGCTCGCGGCCCGGCCCTCGGGAGTCCGGTCGAGTAAGGAGAGCTCCGGGCGCACCGGCGTGCCGGTGACATGCGTCCGGGGCAGGTCCGTCCCCGGGAAGGCCACCGCGTTCGCCGCCGCGAAACGGCCCAGGAGGCCATTGACGGCGCCAGGCACCGCATCGGTGGTGACGGAGACGAGTGGCACCCGGGTGAGCACTGCCGCCAATCCGGCCGGGAAGCTGGCGTACCCCCCGACGATGACCACCACTCGGGGACGGCGCGCGACAAAGGAGCCGACAGCGCGGCAGCACGCCCACGCCAGCCCCCCGACCGCACCCGCGTTGTCCCACCAGGCGGAGGGCCGCATGCTGCGCCGGATCCCCCGACCCGGCAGGAGCGTGTGCGGGAACTCGAGGGTCGGCCACGTGCTCGCCTCATGCCCCCGGCGGGAGCCGTAGAGCTCAATCGTGTCCGGCGCGTGTCCGCGTCCGACGAGTGCGCGTGCGATCTGCAGTGAAGGGACGACGTGACCACCCGTCCCGCCGCCCGCGATCACCGTGCCGCGCCGTGCGTTCACCGACCCCGGGGAGAGCGGGTCTGCCGGCGGTTCGAGCCGGCGACGCGGAGCGTCCCCTCGGCCTCGCCCTGGCGGGCCACGTTGATCAGCACACCTGCGGCCGCCATCGTGATGACGAGGGACGAACCGCCGAAGGAGATGAACGGCAACGGGATCCCGGTGACCGGCAGCACTCCGACGACTGCCCCGACATTGATCAGGGTCTCCGCCCCGACCCAGGCCACCAGTCCCAGCGCGAGCAGCGCGCCGAACCGGTCCGGGGATTGTGTGGCGGCTCGGATCCCGAGCCACATGAAGCCGCCGAGGAGGGCGAGCACCAAGACGGCTCCGGCGATGCCGAGCTGCTCACCGATGACCGAGAAGATGAAGTCGGTGTGCGCGTTCGGCAGGTAGCCCCACTGGGCTTGCCCGCCGCCGAGTCCGGCGCCCACGAGGTGGCCCGATCCCAGTCCGATGAGCGACTGGACGACCTGGTACCCCGAGCTCGAGCCGTGGGCCGATGGGTCCATGAACGACAACAGCCGGGCCCGGCGGTAGGGGGAGGCGACCGCCACGATCACGGCCAACCCGACCAGCGCGGCCATCACCTTCATGACCGGGCCGAGCCGCACGCCCGAGACGAACAAGAGGGCCAGCGCGATGAAGACCAGGACCATGGCCGTGCCCATGTCCGGCTGGGCCAGGATCAAGATGCAGGCGAAGCCGGTCACCAGGATCAGCGGGCCGATGATGCGGCGGTCGGTCGCATCCTCATCGAGGCGCCGGGCGATGAAATCGGCCGCGAAGAGCGTCAGGGCCAGCTTCATGAGCTCGGACGGCTGCAGGCGGAACTGCCCGAAGCCGACCCAGCGGCTGGACCCCATTGCGTGCACCCCGAGGCCAGGGACCAGGACGACGAACAGGAGCCCGAAGGTCACCAGCACGAGCAGGGGGCTCACCCGCCGGAGGGCGCGGTAGTCGACGCGCAGTGCCAGCCAGAGCGCCACCACGCCGATCCCCATCCACATCGACTCCCGGATCAGGATCGCCCAAGGCGAGCCGTACGTCGCGATGGAGACCACCGAGGAGGCGGAGCCGACCATCACCAGCCCGATCACGCACAGCAGTGCAACGTCCATGAGCAGCACGGTCGAGATCGCGATCTCGCGGCCACCGATACGCACCCTGGTCGGGGACGGGTGGGCTTGCCGGTGCGTCGACGCCGGGGACGCCGCTGGGCGTGACCCTGACCGCGGCGTGGCGCCCACCCGGACGCGAGCCGACCGGTGACGGTCGGTCCGCGTGGCACTCGCGCTCCGCTCTGGAGTCATGCCCACCGCCCTCTCGCGGCGCGGACGCGCTCTTCTGCTCGGTCCGACACCCGACGCACGACATCAGTTTCCCGCACCCGGTGACCAAAGTGGCGGATGAAACGGGACGGGGTCACGTGAACTTCGCCACCGTGAGGAAGTCGCCGTAGAAGATGCCGAGGCCCAGCGCGCAGAAGAGCCCGCCGAGGATCCAGAAGCGAACAATGACCGTGGTCTCGGGCCAGCCGCCCAGCTCGAAGTGGTGGTGGATCGGGGCCATGCGGAAGATGCGCCGGTGGAACAGACGGAAGCTGATGATCTGGAGGATGACCGAGACCGTCTCCATGACGAAGAGCCCTCCGATGACGAGCAACAGCAGGTCGAGGTTCAGCAGGAGGCACAGCGCGGCCAGGCCGGCGCCGATGGCCAGAGATCCCGTGTCACCCATGATGATCTTCGCGGGCGCCGCGTTCCACCAGAGGAACCCGATGCACGCCCCGGCCAGGGCCACCGCAACCAGCGACAGGTCGATGGCCGACGCAGGGAGCACGTGGTAGATGGAGTAGTGCCGGAAGATCCAGTAGCCCATGATGGAGAGCACGGCGAAGCAGAACGTCCCTGCTCCAGCGGCCAGTCCGTCCACGCCATCGGTGATGTTGACCGCGTTGGACGAGCCCACCATCACGAGCACGGCGAAGATCACCCAGACAACAGGGCCGAGGTTGATGCCCAGGGCCTGGGCGCGTGTGAACGACAGCGCCGTCGACGTGTGGGCCCAGTGCAGCGCCAGCTCTGCGAAGACGAGCGCGCAGGCCAGCTGTGCCGCCGACTTCCCCCTCTTGTTGAGCCCGAGACTCCGCCTGTGGTGCACCTTGATGTAGTCGTCGAGGTACCCGATGAGCCCGAAGGCCACAACGGTGCCGATGACCAGATATCCGGTCCGGGAGAAGCGGATCTCGGTGCCGATGTGCCCGATGGCGTAGCCCGCCACGACCGAGCCCACGATGGCGATGCCACCCATTGTCGGCGTTCCCGCCTTCGCCACGTGGGTGGCGGGGCCGTCCTCCCTGATGTGCTGTCCGATTTGACGCTTGCGGAAGTAGCGGATGACAAAGGGGGTCGACAGGATGGCAATCCACAATCCGACGCTCCCCGAGACGAGCAGTCCGAGCACGTGGCGTCAGGCCTCGCGGTGGGAACCGCGGGGAGCCGCCCGGACGGGCGCCGCCGGCGCGGCCGTGACCGCTGCCGGTGATGGCGGCGCCGCACCCCCCGCCCATGTGCTCGGGTCCGACCCGTAGCGCACCGAAAGAGCTTGGCGCGCCTCGACCGCGTCGTCGAAGGGCACGCGCTCTCCTCCGATCTCTTGATAGGTCTCGTGGCCCTTCCCGGCGATCAGGACGACGTCCCCCGGGCCCGCCTCGCCCAGGGCGCGACGGATCGCCGCCCCACGGTCGAGCTCGACCACGATCTCCGGGTTGTCCCGCCCACCGGGAACCCCGCTCAGCACCTCCGCGATGATCGCGGCCGGATCCTCGTCGCGCGGGTTGTCCGAGGTGAGGAACGCGACGTCGCTCATCCGCGCCGCGACACCACCCATCACCGGGCGCTTGGCCCGGTCCCGGTTCCCCCCGCACCCGAAGACACACAGGATCCGGCCGCCCTGCGCAAAGGTCTGCGCCTCGCCCAGCACAACCTCGAGTCCAACGGGCGTGTGGGCGTAGTCGACGAACACGGTGAAGGGAGGGCCCTCTCCGGCGCGCGGTCCTGCCACGCGTCTGCCCCGCTTCGTTCCCTCGCGGGACGCCCGGGACGCCCGGCGTGCCGGCGCCGCGATCACCTGCAACCGCCCCGGCACCGGGGAGAGGTCGCTCATTGCCCGCGCGATCTCCTCGGGCGCCAGGTCCAACTCGTCGAGGGCGAGAGCCGCCTCGGCCGCCAGGAGGGAGTTGTCGACGTTGATGGCGCCGGTCAGCGGCGTCGTGATCCGCTGGCCGCGCCACGTGAATTCGGTGCGTCCCGGCTCCAGCACGATGTCGGTGACGTCCGAACGGCGGACGGCGACCATGGGGATACGGGCGCCTTCGAGGAGTCGCCGGCCCCACGGATCGTCCGCGTTGACGATGCCGCGCAACGCGTACCCCGGGGTGAAGAGCATCGCCTTCGCTTCGAAGTACTCCTCCATCGTCCCGTGGTAGTCGAGATGGTCGTGGCTGAGGTTGGTGAAAACACTGACATCGAAATGGATGCCCTCGACCCGCGATTGGACGAGGGCATGGCTCGACACCTCCATGGCCACGGCATGGCGTGCACCGTCCGACTTCTGGCGGTCGCGCACGCCGGCCAGGACCCGTTGGGTCTCGGTCGCCTCGGGCGTCGTCCTGGCGCCCGAGAGCGTTCCCATGACGTTGGTGGGGCGGCCGGCCGCAGTGAGGAGGTCGCCGAGGATCTGGGTCACTGTCGTCTTGCCGTTGGTACCGGTGACGCCGATCATCAAGAGGTCCCGTGCGGGGTTCTCGTAGAAGGCCGCAGCCAGCCGGGCCATCACGGGGCGCATCGTTCCCGGCGCGACCCGTGTCTGCACGACGTCGCGTTCGATCAGGTCGGGGATCAGGTGCTCGCACAAGAGTCCGACGGCACCGCGCTCGACCGCCTCGGCGGCATAGACGTGCCCGTCGCTCACGTGGCCGGGAACGCAGCAGAACAGGTCCCCTGGCACGACCCGACGGCTGTCGTGGGAGATGCCGCCGACGTCAACCGTGGCGGGGTCGCCGACCGACTCGATCACCTCAATGTCGTCGAAGAGAAGGTTCATGGGCACGGTTCGCATGATCGACCCGACAGCGTTGCATGCCTGGGACACCCCTGCGGAACGTCCGCAATGGGTATGTCGGCGAGGTTCACGTGATGTCCTGGGCCTGGTCGGCCACCTTGGGGGTCGAGCCGGGGGCGGTGTTGGTCTTGGCTCCCGGCGTGGTGGGGATGTCGTAACGGTGCAGCGCGTAGCTCATGATCTGCGAGAACACCGGAGCGGCCACCGTGCCGCCGAAGATCGGGGTCGGCCGGTCGAGGACGACGATCATGGAGAACGTGGGGTTGGCGGCCGGTGCGAACCCCACGAACGAGGCCATGTAGGCGCCGGTGACGTACGAGTCCTTGCCCTGGGTGGGGATCTGTGCGGTCCCGGTCTTTCCGGCGACCGTGTACCCGGGGATGGCGGCACTCGTGCCGGTGCCCTGGTTGACGACCTGCTCGAGCATGGAGGTCAGCTCGGCGTCGATGGGGGGCGAGAACACCGGGTGGGTCGCCGAAGGAGCGGTTCTGGTCATGGTGCCCGTCGGGCTGACGGTCGCCTGGACGAGCTTGGGGGCGACGAAGACGCCGCCGTTGGCGACGGCGTTGTACGCATCGAGCACCTGTAGCGCGCTCACGGCGTCCACCTGTCCGATCGGGAGCGAGACGTAGTCGGTCGGCTCCCATTGGGCGGCCCCCGCCAGGAGCCCCGGCGACTCTCCCGGGAAGTGCAGTCCGGTCGGCTGCCCGAAGCCGAGCGCCTTGACCTGGCCGAGCAGGCGCTGCTCACCGACGCCCTGCGCGATCTCCGACGTCCCGATGTTGGAGGACTGGGCCAGGATCTGCGTCGCGGTCAGCGTCTCGGTCGGGTGGGGCTCGGCGTCGTGGAAGGTGGACCCGTCCAGCTTGATCTGGTCGGGCACGGTGAAGACGGAGTTGGGGTTGATCAAGCTGTCCGCCAGCGCCGCCGAGAAGGTGACGAGCTTGAACACGGACCCCGGCTCGTAGAGCTGGCTGACGGCGAGGTTGTTGGGGGCCTCGTCCACCGCGTCGTGGGGACCGATCGGCACGACCCCTCCAGATGCGGGAGGGGTCGTGCCGGTAGTCGCGGCAGGTGCGTTGGGATGAGTGGCGACGAGATTGGCCATGGAGAGGACTTGGCCCGTCTTGACGTCCATGAGCACCGCGGTGCCGCTCACGGCATGAGAAGACTCGATCGCCTTGGCCAGGGCTTGCTCCGACTCATACTGGAGCTGGGTGTCGAGCGTGAGCTCCAGACCCGTGCCTGGTGACGTCGCGCTCTGGTTCGCCACGGGTGACTGTGGCAGCGCCACGCCCCCGGGCGACTCCATGATCGTCTCCTTGCCGTCGGTTCCCGCCAAGAGGTGGTTGTCCCCGTATTCGAGTCCGGCCGCGCCGTGGCCCGACGCGTTGGTGAACCCGACGACCGGTCCCGCCAGGTTTCCATTGGGCACGATGCGCTTCGAGTCGGCGATCATCGTGACGCCGGGGAAGGCGTCCGCCGATATCTTCTGCCCGAGTGACTGGGGTAGTTGACGGGCCAGCACGACATAGCCGGAGGCGCGGTGCAGTTGGGAGGCGAGTGTCGTGGCCGGGATGTTGAGGATCGGCGAGAGGGCGAGTGCCGTCTGGACGGGATGGGCGACCTGGAAGTCGTCCGCGACCACGTCCTCGGTCGGCACCGACATGGCCAGGGGTGCGCCGTCCCGGGCGTAGATCCCGCCCCGGAGCGAAGGCAGTGAGACCGAGATGGAGGACTCCCCCCGTGCGGCCGCCTCGTAGGCGCCGGCGTGCAGCACCTGGACGTCGACGAGTCGCGCCACCAAGAGCAGCATTGCCACCACGAGGACGAGTCGGACGATGCGGATCCGGCGCTGGAACGTTCCACCCGCCCAGGAACGGCGTGGCCTCGTGACCGGCAGCCGGGCGACCTTCGCCGGCGGTCGGTGTGGACGCGGGCGAGCTCCCGTGCCGGTCGAGGTCGGACGGCGCGACGGCGTGGCGGGCTGCGAGCGGGCCGGGCGGGCCGTCCGGGCCGTCTGCGTCGATGCCTTCTGCGCCTTGGGCGAGCGCTGCGGGGCCCTCGCCGACGCTTTCTTCGCGGGCGCGCGGCGCCCGGTACCAGCGCGCGCGCGGTGAGGGTCGTGTCGGGTGGTGACGCTCATGGCGTGGACGTTGCCGTCGTCGTCGAAGCGCCGCTGACGCTCAGCACACCCGGCGTTCCAGTTCCGCTCCCCGTCGAGGGTGCAGACGCCGCCGGCACTGTCGTCGTTGTCACCGGTGCCGGCGGCGCAGCCGTCACCTTGGGCGTGGCCAGCGGAACCGACAACGAGACGTAGGGCAGCTCGACGATGTTGGCCGGCCGCACCATGTGCAGCTGACCCGATGCGGCGGCGACGATCCGAGATGGCGTCTCGAGCTGGGCGACCGCCAGTTCGCTTTGGCGGTGCGCGCTCTGCTCCACCACGAGCTCGTGTTGGAGGGAGGACAGCCGCACCTGGCCGTTGGCGAGGAGCGCCTGCCCAACGACGACGGCGAGCAGGGTGGCCACGACGAGGGAGATGGCCACGATGTTCAGCAGCCGCGGGCGCCCGAGAGGGGAACGCCACTGGCGGGTGCGGGATCCCGAACGGCCGCGGATGACCCGGAGCGGCGCCCGCCGCGGTGCCGGTGCCGCGGCACGGCGACCCACACGGCGGGCCGGCGCCGCCGTCGCGGCAGATGGAGGTGCCATCAGCGGTCGCCCTCGCCCTCGCCAATGTCCTCGCCGTCGTCGTCCGCTTCGGTCCGGACGATGGCGCGGAGTCGAGCACTCTCGGCGCGCGGGTTCGCCGCCACCTCGGACGGTGCCGGCTTTCGCGCGCCGCGGTACACCGAGCGCGTGACGGGCGACGGCACCGCACACGCAGGGCAGGCCCGGGGGGCACACGCAGCCGCCGGCGGCGGCGTCGGCGAACGCCTTCTTCGTGATGCGGTCCTCACCCGAGTGGTAGCTGATCACCGCGCACACGCCCCCGACCGCCAGGTGCGACAGGGCGACCGGCAACGCAGCTCGGAGTTGCCCGAGCTCGTCGTTGACCTCGATGCGCAGGGCCTGGAACACCCGGCGCGCCGGATGGCCCTTGCGGCGGACCGCTGCGGGTACCGCCGATGACACGACTTCGGCCAGCTGCCTCGTGGAGGTCAGTGGCCGGGATCTCACGACCGCGCGGGCGATGCGCCCGGACAGGCGCCCCTCTCCGTTCTCCCGGAACAGCGCGGCGAGGGACTCCTCCGGCAGGCTGTTCACCAGGTCGGCGGCGGTCACGCCGGTGGTCGGGTCCATCCGCATGTCGAGCGGCCCGTCCACCCGGAACGAAAAGCCCCGCTCGACCCGATCGAGTTGGGGCGAGCTCACGCCGAGGTCGAAGAGGGCCCCCGAAAGAGGCCCGAAAGACGGAGGCGTGAGGATCTCCGCGAGCGACGAGAACGGGGCCCGCACGAGCGAGACCCGGTCTCGGAAGGCGGACAGCCGAGCCCGCGCCGCCTCGAGTGCCGCTTCATCACGGTCGAGCCCGACGACCCGCAGCGCTGGATACGCCTCGAGCAGTGCCGCGGCGTGCCCTCCACCGCCGACGGTCGCGTCGATGACCGGGCCGGGGGGAACCGATGCGAACAGCGAGACCACCTCGTCGCGCAGCACGGGAATGTGTTCGAACGAGTGGGCCATCTGCAGCCCCCCGGCCGGTGGGTCGAGAGGGAGGTGGAGGTCCGAACGACCAGCTAGGAGGTGGGTGGAGTGGCCCTCCAGCGTGCCGGTCGAGGAGCTGCACATGGTCCAGTGCGTTCCGTGCGTCTCTGTCGTGGTCCTGCGATGTGTCCTTGCGTTTGTCCTTTCGTTCGTCGTGTCCTTCTTTCTTGCGTCCTTTCCAGCGTCGATCGCTCCATCGGCCCTCGTCGGCGCTACTCCACGTCTTCCTGGAGGAGCCAGCTCTCCTCGGGCTGCACCCGCTCGGCCCACGCCGCCGGGTTCCAGAGCTCGACCCGGTCGATGGCACCGTGCACGAGCACCTCGGCATCGAGGTGAGCGAACGTCCTCAGGTGAGCGGGGATCGGCATGCGTCCCTGCCGATCGATCTCGACCTCCGCCGAGTTCGACGCCCAGATCCGCGCCCGGTTGCGGTCGGCGCGACTCGAGCCCGCTCGCTCCTGCATGTGCTCCATCTGCCGTTCGAATTCCCCGGGGGTCCAGAGGGCGAGGCAGCCCTCGGAATTCTGGGTCAGGTAGCCGCCCCGGTCGAACTGGCCGCGGAACTTCGCGGGCAGGATCACCCTGCCCTTCGTGTCGAGCGAGTGCTCGTACCTTCCGACGAAGCCTGCCACCAGCTGTGTCTCCCACGTCGCTCCCTGGCCTGCGTCCTTTGACGCCCCCTTACACCACTTCGCACCACTCTACGCCCTTTTACTCCACTACACAACCACTACGGCCCACGCGCAACCCAAATGCAACCCCCGCCCGGCCCCGACGCCCCCCGGCCGCCGGCTGACACCCGAGGGGCTCATGGATTGCCTGCCGCCGCCTGCCTTGGGGCGCCCTGGCGGCCGACGACCGACGCGGCATGGAACTGGTCGTCGAAGACCGATTGCCACGGACCGTTCTCTCGTACCGAGGAGCGCAGCGAAACCGCCGGACGCGGACGAGACGGAGGATCGATCGATCGACGAGCAGACCGAGAGGAGGAAACGGAGGAGGAAGCGGAGAAGATGGATACGGCGAGAAGGCGGAGCGCCTCCGCTACGCCGCGCCCGTGCCGAAGGCGTCGAAGGAGCCGAGCAGCCGCTCTCGGAGCGGACCGAGGTCCCCCACCGCCGGGTCGAGCTCGGTCAGACCCACCGCCACCGCCTTCAGGTCGCGGGTCAGCGGCTCTTGGACGGGAGAGTCGACGCGGACGAGCTCGAGCAGTGCCGCTGAGTCCCAACGTAGATACGCGCACGACGAGAACAGCGCGCCTTCCCTGGCGCGCCACTGCGAGAGACCCACGACCTTGCGCACACCGTGGAAGACCTCGCCGGGCCCTCGCCCGGCGAAACACACCAAGTCGCCGAACCGGCCCGGCGACGCCCGGCCGGTGTGCACGTCGAAGCCGTGCTGCCCGAGGTCGGCCAGAGCGTCGACCCACCACGCCCCGACCCACTCGGCCGCCGCCGACACGTCGACCAGCCACAGGGGATCGTCCCTCGGTATCCAGGCATCCAGCCAGAGCTGTGCGCCGGGCTCGAGAGAGACCGCCCCTCCCCCGCTGCGGCGCCGGGCCAGCTCCGCGCCCCGCCGCCGCAGGGCGTTCCCGTCGGCCAACTCCGCCGGCTGCGTGCTGCCGAGCACCAGTGTGGGCCGGGCCACCTCACGGGCCAGCGCGGTCCGCCGGGTTTCGTGACGGAACTGCTCGACGTCGAAGAGAGATGGTGAAGGAGAGGGACTCAATCTCAGGAGGCGGCGGCGAGATACGGCGCCCACAACGGATCGACTTCGGAGAGATGGCGCAGCCGCCACAGGTGCCCGTCGGGCGGGGCTGGCTTCACCCGCAGTGTCCACCCCAACTCCGAGAGCAACTGATCGGCCTTGACGAGGTTGTCGCGCTTGCAGGCGGCGACGACGTTGAACCAGTCGTGGGTGCCACCCCGGCTGCGCGGGATCACGTGGTCGATCGTGTCGGCCGGCTGCGAGCAGTACACACAGAGGCCGCCGTCACGCCGAAGCACTGAGCGACGGGTGACGGGCGGTGTCCGGGCCCAGCGCGGGATGCGCACCATGTGCGAGAGACGCACGATCGACGGCACCTCGATGTTGAGCCTGGCCGAGTGGAAGACCTTGCAATCCTCACGGACGGCGACGGCTTCGGCGCGGCCCGCGAGCATCAGAACGACGGCACGACGATCGGAGACGAGGGCAAGCGGCTCGTAGGTCGCATTGAGGAGGAGCACCCGCTCCATACCCCAGAGAGGCTATCCGCGGCTGGGCCGGGACCTCTTGCACCATCGCAAGAAGGCCACGACGTCGGACGGCGTGAGGGCTCCGGTCGCGCCGTCCCCGCCGTACGCGGTGACGAGCCGGAACCGCCAGTAGGCCTCGCCAGGCAAGGGGACGAAGGGGGTGCGACGCCACCACCCGCGCCGGGCCATGCGGCGCACGGCGCCGATCGAGGCCCACCACAGCCCGGGACGGGGCAGGACGGCCCGCGTGACGACGGCGGCGTCCCGGGCCCACCTGGCCCGGCCGCCCCGACCCGGTCCTGTCGGCGCACTGGTCGCCGGCGTACTCGTCGCCGGCGTACTCGTCGCGCCCCCGCTCATGCGGAGTCCGCCCCGCACAAGCCGACCCGGGCCGCACCGATCAGCGGTCCCCGGTCCCCGAGGCCGCCAGGAACGATCCGTGCACCCCGGGCGAATTCGAGCCGGCACAACTGGTCCATCTCCGCTTGTGCGGCCGCGAAGAACGGGTCGCCGAATCCCAGCGCCACCGATCCGCTGACGACGGCGAGCGGCAGGTCGAGGAGGTTCACGACCGACGCGATGGCCCGACCGACCAGCGTCCCCGCGCGCTCCACCACGACCGCGGGGGCAAGCCGGGCCGGCTGTCCCGTGATGGCTGCCAGCGCCGTCCCCGATGCCTCCGCCTCGAGGCAGCCACGGCCGCCGCACCGGCACTTCCTTCCGCCGGGAACGACAATGACGTGGCCGATGTGGCCCGCGTTGCCGAGCCGTCCGGAGAGCAGCCTTCCGTCGAGCACGATGCCTCCGCCGACGCCCGTCGACACCACCATCGCGATGTAGTCCGCACGGCCCGTCGCGGCACCGACCCAGCCCTCGCCCAACGCGAGCGCCTTCGCGTCGTTGTCGACGAAGACGGGGAGTCCGGTCAGCTCCCTGAGACGGGAGCGCAAGGGAAAGGACCGCCAGGCCGGGATGTTCAAGGGCGACACCTCGTCTCCGCCGGGGGTCATCGGCCCTCCGCAACCCACCCCGCAGACGATGACGCGATCCCCGCCAGTGCCCGCAGAGGTGACGTTCTGCACCAACTCGGCCAGGTCGTCCCACAGCGCCTCGGCCTCTCCGGCCCGGGATCCGGGACCCTCGCCCACATCGGCGTCCGCCACGGCCCCCCGCCGCGCCCTCGTCGGCCGCATCGCCCGTTCCACCAGGGAGCCGTCGAGACCGACCAACCCGGCCGCCATCTTGGTGCCACCGATGTCCACGGCCAGCGCGAGATCAGTCACGGGGCGGGCGGCACCTCGGCCTTGATCTCGACATGGGTGCCAACGGTCTGTCCCGGCTCAGCGGGGCCGCGTGCAACCCCGCGCGGCGCTCAGCTCTCGCGCCGGTGGAAGCGGGAACGGAACCAGTCGCGCGCCTCGCTCACGGCGCCCTCGATCCCGCTCGTCGCGCCGCTCGGCTTCGACTCCCCGTCCTTCGTCCGGGTCAGGTCATGCCAACCGGCGCGGCCCATGCGGCGCAGGTTCCGCTCGAACCAGACCGCCGAGGCGAACATGATGACGACGCCCACGAAGCCGGCCGGGACCGACTTGCTGTAGAAGGCCACGAGAATGACCACGCCGAGGACGAACGTCACGGCGGCCCACTTGCAATAGCGGCCGGCGTGCCGGTAGACGGTCTCCGACCGCACCCGTTCGGCGAACTCGGGGTCCTGGCGGACCAGGGACTCCTCGAGCTCGGCCAGAATTCGCTGTTCGTGGTCGGAAAGCGGCACTACCACCTGCCCCCTAGGATCTCCACACCCATCTGCGTCCCATGTTTGCACGCCCGGAGGGCGCGGACAACGAGAATGTGCCCCCTCGTGCGTGGCCTCCTGGGGTTCTCCACCGCCGTGCAGCTTAGGACCGGATCCTAACGAGCGGAACGCGGCCAGCGGCTCAAACCGGGCCGACCGCGGGCCGGCTTGGACTGCCGGCCCCTCACCACGCCGGGGCCCGGGCGGTCCCGGCAGGCCCGGCCCCGCTGCCCGAGGGCCCCTACTCCTTGGGCTCCTTGGGCTTCCGGCGCATGATCAGGGCGGTGATCAGCGCCCCGAGCAGGCCGGAGATCGCGATGACGAGGATCAAGGGCGCTTGGCGGTTGAAGACCCAGAAATCGATCTGGACCCGCCTCAGGTTGGCCAGCGCGAACCAGGCCAGGAGGATGACGGCCACGGCCACCCCGACCAGCCTGGCTTGATGCCGGCGCTCGACCCCCCGGTCGCCACCGCCATCCGGCGACTCCATGTGAGGGGGATCCGTGTGCACCGGGCGTCTCGCCACGGGGCCATTCTGCCCCGTCCACGTCCGGCGGACGCGCCAGCGGGCCGGACCCCGCCAGGCCGGCCGCCGCCAGCTGCTATGAGAGGGTCCCGGAAGGAGAGGTCATGACCCCGAGCGACATACTCACCGACGCCCGCACGATGTGGGAGCTCGTCGAGCGCCGGGCCGACGCGTCGCCCGACCATCCCATGCTGATCGCGGCCGACGGCGACACGCTCACGTTCGGCCGGTTCCGCGACCGGGCCGAGCGGGTGGCTGCCGGTCTCCACGAGATGGGCGTGACCACGGGCTCGGTCGTCTCGTGGCAGCTCCCCACCCGCATCGACACCGTCGTGCTCTCAATTGCGCTGTCCCGCCTCGGCGCCGTCCAGAACCCGATCATCCACCTCTACCGCGAGCGGGAAGTCGGCTTCGCCCTCCGTCAGACCGGCGCCGGCCTCTTCGTCATCCCCGGCACCTGGCACGACATCGACTTCTCCGCCATCGCCGAGCGCGCCCTCGCCGGCGTCAGCTCCCCGCCCACCATCCTGACGACGGCAGGCGGTCTTCCGGAAGCCGACCCGGCGCTCCTGCCCCCACCGCCCCCGGGGACGGACCCGGCGGACGCCCCGGTCCGGTGGATCTACTACACCTCGGGATCCACCGCCGATCCCAAGGGCGTGCAGCACACCGACCAGACCTTGATCGCCGGCGGTCGGGGCCTCGCCCGTGCCCTCGATATGCGTCCCGACGACGTCGGCTCCATGGCCTTCCCCTTCGCCCACATCGCCGGCCCCGACTACCTGGTGACGATGCTCTCCATCGGGTTCCCGGCCGTCCTGGTCGAGGCGTTCTCGGCGCCGGACGTCCTGCCGATCTTCCGGAAACACGGTGCGACCATGGTTGGGGGGAGCACGGCGTTCTACGTGGCGTACCTCGCCGAGCAGCGCAAGACACCCGCGGACCCGATCCTCCCGGCCCTGCGCGTCATGACCGGGGGTGGTGCGGCCAAGCCCCCAGAGATCCACTACGAGGTGCGCGACGAGATCGGCGGGCGCGGCGTCGTGCACGGCTACGGCATGACCGAGGTGCCGATGATCTCCAACGGCTCGCCTCACGACACCGACGAGCAGCTGGCGAACACGGACGGCAAGCCGGTGGAGGGGGCCGACGTGCGCATCGTCACCCTCGACGGCCGGAAGGCGGGGCCCGACGAGGAGGGGGAGGTCCGGGTCAAGGGGCCGATGGTGTTCCACGGCTACACCGACGCCGCCTTGAACGAGGATGCCTTCGACGGCGAGGGCTACTTCCGGACCGGCGACCTGGGCCGGCTGCGCGCCGACGGGCATCTGGCATTGACCGGTCGCCTGAAGGACGTCATCGTCCGCAAGGGCGAGAACATCAGTGCCAAGGAGATCGAGGATCTGCTCTACACCCACCCCAAGGTCGTCGAGGTGGCCGTCATCGGGCTGCCCGACCCCGAGCGTGGCGAGCGGGTCTGCGCGGTGGTCCAACTCGCCGAGGACGCCGGCGGGCTCGAGCTCGCGGATGTCAGTGCCTTCTGCCGCGACGCCGGCCTCATGACGCAGAAGCTCCCCGAGCAGCTCGAGATCCGCACCGAGTGGCCCCGGGCGGGCACGGGCAAGATCGTCAAGAAGGCCCTGCGCGACCAGTACGCGGCGACGTGAGCCGAACGGGACGGACCCGAGTTCGCGGCCTCGTCGTGCCGCCGGGACCGATCGGAGACCGGCCCTACCGCATCGTCTTCGTCTGCACGGGGAACATCTGCCGTTCGCCGATGGCCGAGGTGATCACCCGCTCGCTGGCGGCGACCACCGATCTCGGCGACCACACCGCCCTGGGAGACCATCTCGACGTGCGCAGCGCCGGCACGGGTCCTTGGCACGAGGGCGAACCGATGCACGAGCTGGCCTCGGAGGCGCTCGTCCGTGCCGGCTATCCCCGCCACCCCCACGTGGCGCACCAGGTCGTGTCCTCCCAGCTCGGGCAGGTCGACCTCGTCGTCGCCCTCGACCGCCGCCACCAGCAGACCCTGCGCAGCCTGGGCGCCGATCCGGACCGCCTGGCCCTGCTCAGGCACTTCGACGCCGCCGCGGGTGCCGCAGCCGACGTGCCGGACCCCTACTACGGCGACCACGCCGTCTTCGACGAGTGCCGCGACATGATCGCCGCCGCCTGCTCCGGTCTGGTCGCCTCCCTGGCGACCCACTGGGACAGGCTCTGGGCCGCCTAGCCGCCAGGGCCAGCGGCGCGAAACGGCTGGTCAGCGAGCCTCCCGCTCGGGTTCGACGGCCGGACCTGTGCCATAGTGCCCCGTGGTCTCACGCAGGGTCATGCGGCGGCGGCGCCAATTCGCGGTCGGAGGGGCGCTTGTCCTCCTCGTCTTGATCTGTTTCGCATTCTTCTCGGGTGGCTCGGGCAAGGCGCCTCCCCCTCCCTCCGCCACACAGCACCAGACGACGGCGTCCGACCATTTCCCCCAGCACTCGCCGCTCAACCCCGGCTGGAAGGGCAGTGGCCACCCCGTGACGCTGGGCTTCGGGGGGGATACGCACTTCGAGGGCACCGTCGGCGCGAACCTCGCCAAGGATCCCGCGACCGCTCTCGGCACCACGATCCCGCAGCTTTTCGCGGGGGCCCAGGCCAGCATGGTGAACCTGGAGACGGTCATCACGGACGGCACCTGTCCCGAGCCGCAGTCGAAGCCGTATGTCTTCGACGCCCCGGCGTCGGCCGTCACCGCGCTGAAGAGCGCCGACATCACGCTGAGCACGGAGGCGAACGACCACGGCCTGGACTGCGGGCCGCAGGGCTTGTCCCAGAACCTGACCATCGCGTCGCAGGCGGCCTATCCGATCATCGGCATCGGCAACTCCGCGGCCCAGGCCTTTGCCCCCTACCGGATCACCATCGCCGGACAGCGCATCGCCATCATCGCGGCGACGCAATTGATCGCCGACAACCTGGTGAGCACCTGGACCGCCACAGCGGGCCAGCCGGGCGTCGCCTCTGCCATCGACCCGACCGAGCTCGTGCGCGAGGTACAGCAGGTGCGCCGCACCGCGGACACCGTGATCGTCTACGTGCATTGGGGAACCGAGACGCAGGCGTGTCCGAACCCCCAGCAGGAACCGCTCGCGCAGCAGCTCGTGAAGGCAGGCGCAGACGTCGTCGTCGGTACGGACGCACACGTCCTGCTCGGGGGCGGATACCTCGGCAGCGCGTACGTCGACTACGGCCTCGGCAACTTTGCGTTCTACGACAGCGCCTCTCCCGAGACGGACAGCGGTGCGCTCATCGTCACGGCCGAGGGCCGCCACGTCACCTCGGTGGTGTGGCGCCCCGCCTCCATCGTGGCCGGCCTGCCCCAGCCGCTGACCGGCGCGCCGGCGGCCGCGGCGATCCAGAGTTGGAACGCTGCGCGGGCCTGCACCAACCTGACGGCCGGCCCCTCGGCGAGCCTCACGACGCTGCACGGCGAGACTGTTCCGTTCGTCGCCCCGCCTGCGCCGGCCACGACCCCGACCCCGACGACGAGCACGACCACGACCACGACTACGAGCCCTTCCTCCGCCCCGAGCGGCGGCAGCACGACCACCACTACGACAACGACGCGGTCGACCACCACGACGACCACGCCGCGGTCGACGACTACGTCCCCGACCGACAACGCTGGAAGAGGCTGACCGGGCGCCCGCCCTCTTTCAACGCACGGATGCGAAGGTCGGGGCACCGTCCTCCAGTGCGACACGGGCCGCCCGCGCCGTGAAACTCACGGCGTGGTACCACCCGCACAGCATGAGCAGGTCGAGCAGCTGCTCGTCACCGAACTCGTCGTGCAGGTGACGCCAGAGCGAGACCCCGACGTCGGCCGAGTCGTGCAACTCGTCGACGAGCGCGATCAGGAGCCTGTCCCGCTGGTCCACCCAGCAGGCGTCATCGGGTCCGCCATGGGTCAGCGACGTCACCTGCGCCCGGTCGAGCCCGGCGCGCTCAGCGAAGAAGGCGACATGGACGCCCCACTCGTATTCGCAGCCGCACCGCGCGCACGTCCGGTCGATCACAATCTCCCTCTCGCGCAGCCCGACCGAGAGCGAGCGGCTCAGTTCGTGGCGCCCCCACGTCTGCATCGCCGCCGCCATGGGCCGGTTGCGGACGAAGGTCCGGAACAGCCCGATCGGTGGGACGCCGGCGGGCATCATCGAGCGCAGTTGTTCCTCGACCTCCGGTTCGAACGGCGGTTCGAGGGCGGCGATACGCGGGAGACCGATCATGGCCGACACCTCCTGGTTCCTGGTTCCTGGTTCCTGGTTCCTGGTTCCTGGTTCTTTCCTGGTTCCTGGTTCCTGGTTCCTGGTTCCTGGTTCCTGGTTCCTGGTTCCTCGCTTATGGTTTCTGATTTCGAAACATATGGGCCGGAGTACCCTATCGTTTCGGATTCAGAACAGCAACCGCTCGACCCACGACGCACCTCCGCCACCCGATGACACCACCCTCCACCCGATGACACCCGCCGCGCCCGTCCCGGGCCGACCGGTCCGTGGCTCCACCACGGGGCGTCCCCTGATGGCCGCCCTCGACCTGCTGGGACGCCGCTGGGCGCTTCGCATCCTCTGGGAGCTGCGTGACGGGGACCTTGGAGCCCGCGCCCTCCGGGCTCGGTGCGACGACATGTCCTCGAGCGTGCTCTACGAGAGGCTGGGCGAACTCCGTACGGCCGGGCTGATCGAGCAGGGCCGTGACGGGGCGTATGCGCTGACCAACCACGGTCGGGAGCTGGGCGAAGCCATCGCACCGCTGCAGCGTTGGGCCGAACGCTGGTCGTCGGGGCGGCGGGGACACCGGCGGGTGACCCCGTAGTACGGCGCCCGAACGGACGGCCGATGCCACACGCCGGGCGTGCGTGCCCCCACGCTCACGGCAGGTCGATCTTCGACCAGGTGTGCGGCTGTTCCTTGAACGCGTCCTCGCCCGGAATACGCCGGTAGCGGAAACGGATCTCCTCCAGGTCGTTGGGCTCGCTGACCGTTTCCTCGGACAGCTTGAGCACCATGTCAGCCTGGCGCCTGAGCACCACCCGCTGCTCGGCCGACGTGGTGTCGAGCATGATCGAGCCGAGTGAATCGATGAGCCGGATGAGCACGGCCGGCATGCCCCGTGACGCCTGGCGGATCTTGTCGAAGGCCCGGTTGACGATGCGCGCGTACGACGGGTCGGACTCAATCAGGCGTATGTTCCCGGATCCGTCGCGGTAGACGCCCTCGTCGAGCACCCGGCCCGAGACCCGGCCGAGCCCTGCCGACAGCCAGTCGATGCAGGTGAGTGCCGTGAAGGTGTCGTTCACCGCCGCAGAAAGCGCCCGAATGGCGATTTCGACGAGCTGGTCGATGGCGAACACCGGATCTTGCACCAGCGTCCGGTGCGGGCCGGTGACGTGGGCCTTCGACAGAGCCCTGGCCACTTCGGGCGCCGCGCCGCGCGGCCAGACCATTGCGAGCGGTCGCCCGGTGGCCAGGAAGTGACCCGGCCGGTGCTCCAGCCGGATCACCGAGTCCGTACGGGTGGCGATGCCGATCAACTGCGAGTAGCCGACGTACTGGATGTAGCCGCTCACCTGTGAGGGGACGATCGCCCCCCGCTCCTCAATGAGGATGAGCAGTTCGGGGACGGACTTGCCCGCCTCGAGCCGCGAACCGGACTCGTTTGCACCACCCACCGGCTCGGGGAACTCGGCATCGATCGACTCCATGAGATCGTCGGCGATCCCGGCGATGACCTCGGGCAGCTGAATGGACTTGGCGATGTGGTGGATGAAGTAGATGAGGACGCCGAGGTCGACCAGCAGCAGCGCCTCGGCCACCGAGGTGGACAGGTGGGGGACGAAATCCGTTGTTCACGCTGCTGATGGAGCCGAGCGAGAGCACCGCGAACACGAAAGTGCCGACGAACACACCCAGTGTCACCTGGTTGCCGATGTCGCGGACGAAGTTCCGCATCATGCGCGGGCCGAACTGCTGCGACGCCAGCGTCAGCGCAAGGATCGTGATGGAGAAGACCACGCCGACGACCGTGATGATGGCGGCCGCGATGGCAATGAGGACCTGGCGCTCGGCGTCGGCGGTCCCCGTGCGGATCCAGAACGGGAGCAGGGTCGGATCGTGGTAGGCGGCCAGGTCGATCTCGAACGTGACAATGAACAGCACGACCGAGAACACGACCAGGATGCACGGGACGACCCACAGCGTCGTCCGGAGCTCCTCCCAGCGCCAGCTGGGCAACTGCCGCCGGTCCTTGGTGATGCGTGCCGGCTGGGGCGCGACCACCTCGTCGTGGTCGGTCATGTGGTGGTGGCGTCGGCGTCGGTCATGGGAGAGGTGTCACTTGTCGCCGACCAGTCTTCCCGGCACACCGCACAACAGTGGACTCACACTAGTCGCCGGGCCTCGTCCTCCCCCGCTTCCCTTCACGACGGGAAGAAGCGGGGCAGATGCGCGCGGTTGGCCGCCAACATCTCGTCCGCCAGTTCGGCGGCCAGCGGGTACTGCCCGACGAGCGGGTTGGCCAGGAGCGCGCGCACCACGTCGTCGCGACTCCCCGAGCACGCCGCCTTGACGGCGAGCCGCTCGTACGCCTTTGCGTGCTGGACGAGCCCGAGCATCTCCGACGGCATCGGGCGCTGGGGCAGCGGACGGGCGCCGCTCGCGTCGACGACGGCGGTGGTCTCCACCACGGCGTCGTCCGGAAGACCCGGGATCGCGCCGTCGTTGCGCATGTCGACGACCTGCACGTCACCGGTCCCGGCATGCAGGGAGGCCATCAGGCGCACCGCCGCCAGCGAGTAGTAGGCACCGCCCCGGTACGACAGGGCAGCCGGCTTCGACACCAGTGCAGGGTCGCGGTACTCCTCGATGCAGCTTGGTCTCCAGCTCCGCCACGATTTCGGCCCGGGACCGGTGTCCGGGCACCGACTGCTGCGCAACCTCGGCGTCGTGCCCGTAGTAGTAGTGCACGTAGTAGGACGGCAACGCGTGCTGAAGGCGCAGGACGTCGAGGGAGACCCCACTCTCGAGCTCGAGCTCGGGCCCGAAGCGCTCAAAGAGCTCGTCGAGACGATCGGCCTCCCCGGGGCTCGCGCCGAGTGTCCGCAACACCCGGGCCGACCGGATCCACGTGAGATGGTTCAGCCCGACGTGCTCGATCGCGACGTCGTCGGGATCGACCCCGAGATAGTGGCCGATGCGACGCTGGGCCCAGATGGCGACGTTGCACAGGCCGACGGCGCGGTGGCCCTGGTCGAGCAGGGCCTGGGTCACGATCCCCACCGGGTTGGTGAAGTCCACCAACCACGCCCCCGGGTTGGCCCGGGCCGCCATCTCCTCGGCCAGCTCGAGCACGACCGGCACCGTGCGCAGCGCCTTGGCCAGTCCGCCCGCGCCGACGGTCTCTTGGCCCAGGCATCCGTAGCCGACCGGCAGCGTCTCGTCGACGTGGCGGGCCGCCTGGCCCCCGATGCGCAGTTGGACGACGACGAAGTCAGCCCCCTCGAGCGCGGCATGTGGATCGGCGGTCGTCCAGAACGTCCCGCCCCAACCCCGGGCGCGCAGGATCCGCTCGGACAGACCTCCCACGACGTCGCGGCGGAGGTCGCTCGGATCGAGCAGGACGAGGTCGTCGACGACGATCCGGTCTTCCAGATCACAGAGGCCGTCGACCAGTTCCGGCGTGTACGTGCTCCCCCCGCCGACGACGGCCACTTTGGTCCCCACGGAGCGCAACGTAACATCCGAGGGTGTCCGAGCCCGCTGCCAACGAACCGGCAGTGCTGGCCTTCGACGGCGGCAGCACCAAGACCGACGTCGTCCTCGTTTCGCGCGCCGGCGCCGTCATGGGCCGGGCACGCGTCGGGCCGAGCAACCATCAGCTGATCGGCGTCGAGGGTGCCATCGATGCGCTGGCACAGGCGGTGACCGCCGTCCTGGAGGACGCACACCTGTCGGGCCGCGCCCTGCCGATCTGCCCGACGGGGGTGTACTGCCTCGCCGGCATCGACCTGCCGGTCGACGAGGACAAGCTCGGCGCCGCGATCGGCGCGCAGGGATGGACGGCGCACGCCATCGTGCGCAACGACACGTTCGCCGTCTCGCGTACGGGCACGACGTCCCCGTGGGGTATCGGCGTGGTGTGCGGCACGGGAATGAACTGTGCCGCCGTCGGCCCCGACGGGAGGACGGTCCGCTTCCCGGCCCTCGCCGAGCTGTCAGGGGACTTCGCACCGGGCGGCGCGTGGCTGGGGGTGCGTGCCCTCGGCCTGGCCCTGCGGGCCGGCGACGGCCGGGGGGAGGCCACCGTGCTGCAGGAGCGGGTGCCGGACCATCTCGGTGAGGCCGATGCCGAAGCGGTGCTCACGGGCATCTACACCGGCGCCATCCCCTACGCCCGCCTGTTCGAACTGGCGCGCGTGCTCCTCGACGCCGCGGCGCAGGGCGACGCAGTCGCCCGCCAGGCGGCCGACACTCTGGCCGACGAGATCGTCGCCTTCGTCCGGGCCGCCGTCGTCCGCCTCGACTTGCAGGACGAGATCGTCGAAGTCGTGCTCGGCGGCGGCGTGTTCGACACCGGTGACACCGGCTTCCTCGACCGCATCACGGCCGGGGTTCGAGCGGCGGCACCGAAGGCGGTCCTCGTCCGCCTCGACGCCCCTCCGGTGCTCGGTGCCGCACTGATCGGGCTCGATGCGATCGGAGCGCCGGCGAACGCCCTGACCGCCCTGCGCGAAGCACTCGTCGCTGACATGGCGACGGGCAGCAGCGCAGGACCGCACCAAAAATAGACGTCAGTCCCCGGCGGCCCCGACGGCGCCCGCCGTGGCTGCGGCATGGGGCATGGCGTCCGCCAACATGCGCTCGTCGTCGGCCAGGAGCGAATGGGCCAGTTGCTTCACCATCTCGATGATCTCGGGATGCTCCTCGGGGTTCCAACCCTCGAGGAGCTCCGTGAGCCCGCTCCTCCTGGCCTCGGTCAACTTGCCGAGCGCCGCCGTCCCCGTCGCGGTCAGGTAGAGGTCGCGCTCGGCGCCCCGGCGCCGTTCGTCGACCATGCCGGCAGACAGCAGGCCGTCGACCCCGGGCTTGATCAGCTCCGGGTCGATCTTCAACCGGTCCGCCACCTCGTTCACCGTGCATGCCGGTCGGTCGGCCAGTCGGTACAGCAACCAGACCGAGCGCGGCGGCAGGTCGATCCCGGCCCGCTGGGCCAGTGTGGTGTAGAGCTCGGCCCGGTTCTCCCGGTCCGACACTCTCTGCAGCGCCAGCTCGATCTCCTGGAGCGACGACCGGTGCTGTGGTGCACCCTGGACCTCCCCCACGTCGACCGTCTCGACGGTCTTGCGCAGGGGTACTTCGGGCAGCAGGAAGCTGAGCAGGAACGCGACGAACGAGATCGGCACGGCAACGAGGAACACCGTCTGGACCGAGTGCGTCACGGCGTCGATGTACTTGGTGAAGAAGGCCAGCCCCACCGCGGTGGACTTGAGCTTGGCCAGGAGTGCCGGGTCCAACGTCTGCGGGTTGAAGTTCTTAAGCAGGGCTGGGGGGACCTTGGCCAGCGTCGGAGCGATCGTGTGGTTGAAGGTGATGGCATAAATGGCACCGAACACGGCCGTGCCGAAGGAGCCACCGATCATGCGGAAGAACGTCGCCGCGCTAGTGGCGACCCCGAGGTCCCGATACGACACCGCGTTCTGCACCGCAACCACGAGCACCTGCATGATCAGGCCCATGCCGACCCCGAAGACGAACATGTAGGAGGCGAGGACCCAGCCGTTGGTCGAGGCATCGATGAGCGACAGCAGGTACGCGCCCAGCGTCATCAGTGCGGTGCCGAGGATGGGGAAGATCCGGTAGCGGCCCCAACGGGTCACGAGCCGACCCGAGGTCACCGATGCGGCCAGCATGCCCAGCATGAGCGGCAAGATCCGAAGGCCCGATGCCGTCGGACTCACGCCCTTGACGTTCTGCATGAACAGTGGCAGGAAGGTCAGCGCGCCGAACATGGCAAAGCCCATCACGAAACCGATGGCACTAGCGGCGGTGAAGACCCGGATGCGGAAGAGGTTGAGCGGGATCACCGGCTCGACCGCGCGGTGTTCGACGAGCAGGAAGCCCGCCGCGAGGAAGACGCCGAGACCGACCGTGAGGTAGCTCGGCGTCGACCGCCAGGGCCACGAGATGCCGCCCAGGCTGCAGAAGATGATCAACGAGGTCGTCGACCCGGCCAAGAGCACAGAGCCCATGTAGTCGATCGTGTGGTGCACCCGGCGCAGATGGCCGGGCAGGACGGCGCCGGTGACGAAGAGCGCAAGGACGCCCAGCGGGAGGTTGATGTAGAAGACCCACCGCCACGACAGATAGGTCACGCAGAGCCCGCCGATCAGCGGCCCGATGACCGTCGCCACGGCGAACATCGCGCCGAAGAGCCCCATGTAGCGCCCGCGGTCGCGCGGGGAGACGACATCGCCGATGATGGTCTGCGCGCCCACCATCAATCCTCCACCGCCCAAACCCTGCACGGCGCGGAAGGCGATGAGCTCGGTCATCGTGTGGCTGAACCCCGACAGCGCGGAGCCGATGACGAAGATCACGATCGCCGCCTGGAAGAAGATCTTCCGCCCGTATTGGTCGCCGAGCTTGCCCCACAGCGGCGTCGAGACCGTCGACGCCAGCAGGTAGGCGGTGACCACCCAGGCCAGGTGCGACCCCCCGTGCAGGTCGCCCACGATGGTCGGCAGCGCGGTCGACACGATGGTCTGGTCCAGCGCCGCCAGCAACATCCCCAACAGGAGTGCACCGAGGATCAGCCAGAGCCGGCGACCCGTGACCCGCTCGACCGCAGGAGGTGCTTCAACGACGCTCACACCCACCTCACCGACGTCTGCCACGATCGGTTCAGAGTAGGAACGTCCTATTCAAAATGCAACCATGGGCAGGTCACCGCCTTCCTCCGCCGGACCGGTCGCGGCGGACTCCACCCTTGGCTTCCACCAGCCCAAGCCAGCCGCAAACCAGCCGCAACCCGCGCTACGGTCCCCGCGGCGGATGCGGTTGTCGCAGCGCACGAACCAAGCGAGAGGACGGCTCCGACTCATGCGTACTCGCCTCACCGATCTGCTCGGGATCGAGCATCCCGTCATGCTGGCCGGCATGGGCGGCGTCTCCTTCTCGGAGCTCGTGTCGGCCGTCTCGGCGGCCGGCGGCTTCGGGTGCATGGGTGCCTCGACGATGAACAACGGGCAAATGGCGGCAGAGATCGCTGCCGTGCGGCGCGCCACCGACAAGCCCTTCGGCGTCGATCTCCTCACGGCCATGCCGGGCGGCATGACCGAACAGGTCAAGATCGTCATTGAGGGCGGCGCGTCCGCGTTCGTTGCCGGGCTGGGGGTGCCGACCGAGGTCGTGGACCTCTGCCATCACCACGACGTGATCGTCGTCAGCATGTGCGGCAAGGTCGAGCACGCGGTGCGTGCCGTCGATGCCGGATGTGACCTGGTGGTCGCCCAGGGCACCGAGGCCGGGGGGCACACCGGGCAGGTCGCGACGCTGCCCCTCGTCCCCCAGATCGTCGATGCCGTCGGTGACCGTGTGCCCGTCGTGGCGGCCGGCGGGATCTTCGACGGCCGCGGGCTGGCGGCCGCCCTGGCCCTCGGGGCCGACGGGATCTGGGTGGGCACGCGCTTCATCGCGACGCCCGAGGCGCGCGGCGTGCTCGGCTACAAGGAGAAGCTCCTGGAAAGCCGCGAGGACCAGACGACCGTCAGCCGCGCCTACTCGGGCAAGACCATGCGGGTCGTGCGCAACCAGTACACGGATCACTACGACTCGCACCCCGAGGAGCTCAAGAAATTCCCAGAACAGCTGGGCGTCGCCTACAGGGGCGGGGCCATGCACCTCGGGGGCGACTCGTTCACCGACGGCGTGGACGTCGACAAGGAGTGTTACCCGGCCGGTCAGGGCGTGGGTGGGATTACCGAGCTCGTGCCTGCGGGCGAGCTGGTGGGCCAATTCGTCGCCGAGGCCGAGGCGGTCCTCGACCGCCTCTCGGGCCTGCGCTGAACGGGCGCGGCGGCGCATCGGAGCGGGCGCGAGTGGCGGGACAGTGCCGATGACGGGCGGATCATCGCCCGAACAACCGGTCGCACTGGTCACCGGCGCGAACCACGGCATCGGCGCGGCGACGGCGAAGGCTCTGGCGGCGCAGGGCACGGCCGTCCTGTGCACCTACTTCCGCTCCCAGCGCCAGGGCGGCCTCGACGACCCGTCACTTCCTGCCGCTTATCGGGCCACCCGGATGGCCCGGGCCGACTTCGTGGTCGAATCCATCACAGCGGCGGGCGGCCGGGCGGCGGCGCTCGAGGCCGACCTGTCCGACTCGTCGAGCATCCCCACACTGTTCGATGCCGCCGAGGCCCAGTTCGGCCCGGTGCAGATCCTGGTCAACAATGCCTCGGGGTGGATCGCCGACAGCTTCGTCCCCGCTGCTGCCGATCGATTCGGCCGCGCCCTGGCACCCGTGAGCGAGCACACGCTCGATCAGGTGTTTGGAGTCGACGCCCGCGCCGCGGCGCTGCTCATCGCAGAGTTCGCACGCCGCCATGTGGCCCGGCAGGGACGATGGGGCCGCATCATCGGGCTGACCTCTGGTGACGCCGATGGGTTCCCCGAGGAGGTCTCCTATGGCGCCGCCAAGGCGGCGCAGGTGAACTTCACCCTCAGCGCCGCTGCCGAGCTGGCTCGATACGGCGTCGCCGCCAACGTCGTGCACCCCCCGATCACCGACACCGGGTGGGTCAACCAGAGGACGGCCGTGCTGGCCCGGTCCTCAGGTGTGCGGGTCGCGACGCCGCGGCAGGTGGCGGAGGTGATCGCCTATCTGGCCTCCGATGCCGCGGGACTCATCACCGGAAACGTGATCCGGCTCCGCTGACCCGACGGCACTGACGGACGCGCGGGTAGCGCTCGATAGTCGCGCCTACCCCGTTTCTGTGAGTCCGACGGGGCATGAGACGCCGGTGCCGCCGAGGCCGCAGTAGCCGCCAGGGTTGGCGGCGAGATACTGCTGGTGATACGGCTCGGCGTAGTAGAACTCTCCCGCCGGCGCGATCTCGGTGGTGACCGCCCCGTAGCCGGCCTCGCGGAGTGACGCGGCGAAGCGCCCGGCCACCCTCTGCGCCGAGGCGGCCTGCTCGGGCGACATCGTGTAGATGGAGGAGCGGTACTGCGTGCCCGCGTCGTTGCCCTGTCGCATCCCCTGCGTGGGGTCGTGGCCCTCGAAGAACACGCCGACGAGTTGCTCGTAGGTGATCACAGCCGGATCGAACACGACGAGGACGACCTCAGCGTGGCCGGTGCGACTAGTGCACACCTCCCGGTACGTCGGGTTTGGCGTCATCCCGCCGGCGTAACCCACTGCCGTCGTGTCGACTCCCG
The DNA here is from genome assembly GCA_963726135.1 of uncultured Acidimicrobiaceae bacterium. Lineage (GTDB taxonomy): Bacteria > Actinomycetota > Acidimicrobiia > Acidimicrobiales > RAAP-2 > Bog-473. The sequence continues at coordinate 259,059 of CAVSBE010000008.1, read as the reverse complement.
TCAGCGCCCAGAACGTCCGCTCGGCCCCCCAGAAGCACCCCATCCCGAAGACCGCTTGCTCGAGCCCGTCGGGAAACGGAGGGGTGATCTTCGTGCCGAGCACCCGGTGGGGCGCCGTGACCAGCATGACCTCGTCCCGTCCGGGCAGCGCCCGGGCGGCGTCGACCATCCGTGTCTTGTGACGGGTGAACAGGCCCATTGCGCCTCCTCGGAGTACTCGTCCGTGGTGCTCGTTCCACGCAGTGCTCGCTCCATGCCGTGCTCTCAGTATGGGCACTCGGCGGCACCGGCCGTGAGCCGGCTTGCCCGTCCGTAAATTATGGCACAGTCATGGAATATTGTGATATATCATTAGTGTTCTACAAGACGATGAAGCGCCCGACGAGGGCCCGACTACGAAGGGACACCAATGGCACACGAACACGAACGCCAACACGAGCACGAGCACGACACGAACACGAACACGAACACGAACACGAACACCCGCACGGCGGCATGCACGAGCACTTCTTCGGCGCTCGCGGCGTGCGGGGACCCCGGGGCCGCTGGGCCGGCGGACGGGGCGGGTGGGGCGGCGGGCGGCGCATGCCCCGCGGTGCCATCCGCACGGCCATCCTGGTCGCCCTACGCGACGAGCCCGCCCACGGGTACGAGGTCATGCGTCGCCTGGAGGAACTGAGCGGCGGGCTGTGGCGCCCCAGCCCCGGGTCCGTCTACCCGCATCTCCAGATGCTCGAGGACGAGGGCAGGGTGCAATCGTCAGAGGTAGAGGGCAGTCGCACCTACACGCTGACCGACGCCGGGCGGGCGGAGGCCGAGAAGGCCGCGCTGCCATGGCAGGCGGCCGGCGAGACCGACGACGACGTCCGGACGCTCCGCCTCGGCATGGGCCAGCTCATGAGCGCAGCGAAGCAGCTGGCGGGCGCAGGTGAGAAGGCACAGATCGAGCGCGGCGTCGCCGTGATCCAGAGGGCCCGCAAGGAGCTGTACCAGATCCTGGCCGAGGACTGACGCGAGATGGGGTTCGAGAAGTCCCATCCGGAGGACAAGGGGTTGGGAAGGGGCACGCCCGGTACTGTGCAGAGGGACCGATGACCACCACGACCCCCACGACAGCGCTCGACGGAGCGTCTCCCGGAAGGGGCGCGGCGATCATCGAGACGGTGGGCCTGACCAAGACCTATCGCGGCACCGATTTCCGCGCCGTCGACGAACTGAATCTGCAGGTGGGGACCGGAGAGGTGTTCGGCCTCCTCGGTCCCAACGGCGCGGGCAAGACCACGACGGTCGGAGTGCTCACGACCCGGGTGATCCCGACGGGCGGACACGCCCTGGTCGGGGGACTCGACGTCATGGAACACCCGACCCTGGTGAAACAGCTCATCGGCGTGGTGTCCCAGCAGAACACGCTGGACCGTCAGCTGACGCCCTGGGAGAACCTGTACTGGCACGGTCGTCTGTTCGGGATGGGTGCGAAGGAGTCGCGCGAGACGGCCAGTGACCTGTTGGAACGGTTCCAGCTGACCCGCTTTGCGAAAGCCTCCGTCTACGCCCTCTCTGGCGGCATGGCACAGCGCCTCATGGTGGCGCGCGCCATCTTCCACCGACCCGCCGTTCTCTTCCTCGACGAGCCCACGGCCGGGCTCGACCCCCAGGGACGCCTGGCGCTGTGGGAACTGCTCGAGGGCCTCAACAGCGAGGGGCAGACCATCATGCTGACCACGCACTACATGGAGGAAGCGGACAAGCTGTGCGACCGTGTGGCGATCATGGACCACGGCAAGATCCTGGCGCTCGACACGCCGGCCGAGCTCAAGCGCAGCGTCGGCGCCGACACGATCGTGACGGTCAAGGCGGCCGGCGACACTGACCGGCTCGCCGCGGCCTTCCGATCTCAGCTGGAAGGGCTCACCCGGACCCGCCCGGTCGCCGATGGTGTCGAACTGCAGATCCGAGGTTCTGAACGGCTCGTCCCTCGCATCGTGGAAGCCGCTGAATCCGCCGGCTTCTCGCTCGCCGACCTGTCGGTGGCCGAACCAACGCTCGAGACCGTCTTCATCGGGCTCACCGGAAAGGACCTCCGCGACTGATGGCGGCCACGACCTCCCACACCCTCCCGGCATCCACCTTCGGATCCGGCTCGCACCCCGTCGAGCTGAAACCCACCCGCTCGGCCACGGTCGCCAGCTGGACTTCCCTGCGCGCGCTGATCCAACGCGACATGGTCGTGCTCTGGAAGCACAAGATCGAGTTCACGGTGCGCACCCTGGTGCAGCCGTTCCTGCTGTGTTTCGTCTTCCTCTATGTGTTTCCCAAGATCGGTCAGGGCATCGGCGCTGCCAGCGGCATCCCTGGTGCGGAGTCAGCCTTTGCGACCGTCCTGGTGCCCGGCGTCGTGGGCCTGTCGATCATGTTCCAGGGGATCCAGGCCGTGGCCATGCAGCTGGCGCAAGAGTTCGGCTTCACCCGCGAAATCGAGGACCGGGTGCAGGCGCCCTGCCCGATCTGGCTCGTTGCCATCTCCAAGGTGATCTCCGGCGGCGCCCAGGGACTTATTTCGGCGGCGATCGTGCTCCCCATCGCCTCCGTGGTGCACGCAGCCGGCGTGGAGGCCCAGATCAATCTGCACTGGCTCCTCATCGTCACGCTGGTCCCGCTGTCCTGCGTGTGCATGGCGTCGTTGGGTCTGCTTCTGGGGACCGCATTCGAACCGCGCAACCTGGGCCTGATGTTCGGGTTCATCGTGCTGCCCATCACCTTCTTGGGGGGCACGTACTACCAATGGACGCGGTTGGCTCCGGTGAAGGTCGGGACCGTTCACTGGTTGCAGATCATCGTGCTGATCAACCCGCTCATCTACATCAACGACGGGATGCGGGCTGCGTTCACCGACGCCGCCCACATGCACCTCTACGTCATCTACCCCGCGATCATTGGGTTCAGCGTCATCTTCCTGGCACTCGGCCTCCGCAACTTCCGCAGCAAAGTCCTCGCCTGAGTCCGACGCTCCGCACCTCGGCCAAGGCACCCGGCGCGTCCGGTTCGACTTCGGGCTCGTCGCCGCCGAGCAGGCCCGTGAATGTCCAGTGGCGTCGCCGGCACGCCGTCGGGGGCCCCACCAGACGGGCGACCCCGCGGCGTCGCCCCACGGGGGCCGGAGAGCGCCGGACCGGACCCGCCGTACGTCGAACAGCGCAGACCACCAGGGTTTCTGATGTTTGCGCGAAAATCGTGACAAACGCGCCGGATCCGAGCCACATCTGGGTAGGGTGATCCGCAACCGTGCAGCCAGCGTGTGGAACCGCTCAGGGTGGAATGGCGAAGGGACGGAGCTGATGGAGACGACCGGTCGAGAAGCGCCGTCCGACCTCCTGCAGGCCTACGCCCGGGTCCGTGCGACCACCGAGCGGCTGGCATCGGTCCTGAGCGGCGAGGATCAGACAGTCCAGACCATGCCCGATGTGAGCCCGACGAAGTGGCATCGGGCGCACGTGACGTGGTTCTTCGAGACTTTCGTCCTCGGTGAGTACGCCGACGGCTACCGCGCGTTCGACGATGGGTATGCATTCATCTTCAACTCGTACTACGAGGCCGTGGGCGCGCGCCATCCGCGACCCGAGCGCGGCCTCCTCTCGCGCCCAGGCATCGAGGAGATCGCGCGCTATCGCGCCTATGTCGACGGTGCGATGGAGGCGCTGCTTCGCGATCCCGGTCAGCCCGGACTTCCGGAACTGATCACATTGGGACTCCACCATGAGCAGCAGCATCAGGAGCTGCTGCTCATGGACATCAAGCACGTCCTCTCCCGCAATCCCCTGCACCCGACGTACCTGGCCCGTTCGCCCGCGTCCACGGGGATCCACCCACCCAAGGCCGGGTGGATCGAGCACGACGGCGGGCCGGTGGAGATCGGTCACCGCGGGCAGGGGTTCGGGTTCGACAACGAGTTCCCCGTTCACACCGTGACCCTGACCCCGTTCGGCTTGGCCGACCGGCCCGTCACCTGCGGGGAATGGCTCTCTTTCATGGAGGACGACGGCTACCGGCGGCCCGAGTTCTGGCTCTCCGACGGGTGGGCCGTGGTCAACGCCGAGCACTGGGACGCCCCCCTGTACTGGTGGCGTGACCCCGACGACCCCGGTCGTTGGCTCCAATTCACGCTTGCCGGTCCGCGTCCGGTCGATCCGGACGAGCCCGTGTGCCATGTCAGCTACTACGAGGCGGACGCGTTCGCCCATTGGACCGGCATGCGCCTGCCGACCGAATCGGAGTGGGAGACCATCGCGTTGTCGCACGGAGAGGGCGACAACTTCCTGCGCGAAGACTTCCTCTCCGTTGGGCCGCCCCATCCGCGGGCCGTCGTCTCGACGAATGCCATCTACGGTGACACGTGGGAATGGACCTCGAGCGCCTATGCGCCCTATCCCGGTTTCCGGGCCGCCCCGGGCGCCGTGGGCGAGTACAACGGCAAGTTCATGGTGAGCCAGTACGTGTTGCGTGGCGGATGCTGCGCGACGCCTGCCGGACACGTGCGCGCCACGTACCGCAACTTCTTCCCACCCGGCGCGCGGTGGCCCTTCGGCGGAGTCCGCCTGGCCCGAGACCCCTGAGCCATGGCCTTCACGATCGACGTGCACCTCTCGCCCGAAAATGTGCGCAACCAGATGCGCTCCGACGCCGTCGAGGGGCTCCAGGGTGAGGAGAAGTCGATCCCACCGGTGTGGTTCTACGACGAACGGGGAAGTCAATTGTTCGAGGTGATCACCCAACTCCCCGAGTACTACCCGACCCGGGCAGAGCGGGCGCTCCTGCAGGAGAATGCCGCGGCCATCGCCGAGTTGTCCAAGGCCGACACGCTGGTCGAGCTCGGCGCCGGAGCGTGTGACAAGACGCGTGTGCTGCTGACCGCGCTCCAAGATGCCGGCACGCTGTCGAGGTATGTGCCATTCGACGTGAGCGACGAATTTCTCCGGGGCGCCGCTACCACGTTGTCAGAGGAGTTCGACACTCTTGACATCCATCTGGTGATCGGCGACTTCCATCACCATCTGGCCGAGATCCCGACGGAGGGGAGGCGGATGGTCGCATTTCTTGGCGGGACGATCGGGAATCTCACCCCCGCGCAACGCGCCCGGTTCTTGTTCGACCTCAACTGCACCATGTCGAGTGACGACTCGCTGCTCCTCGGGACGGACCTGGTCAAGGACCGCACGCGGCTCGTGGCGGCGTACGACGATACGGCCGGCGTCACTGCAGAGTTCAACCGCAACGTGCTCCGTGTCCTCAATGATCAGCTAGGGGGCGACTTCGATCCGGAGCTGTTCCGGCATGTCGCGGTGTGGAACGAGGACGAGCAGTGGATAGAGATGCGGCTGCGCGCCGAGGAGCCGACGGAGGTGTCACTGACGGACGCCGGCATCACCGTCCGCTTCGCCGAGGGCGAAGACCTGCTGACCGAGATCAGCTCCAAATTCACGCCGGAACGGGTCGAGGACGAGCTGACCCAGGCCGGGTTCGTGCTCGAGGGAATGTGGGGGGCCGATGAGGGAGAGTTCCTGCTCTCCCTCGCGCACCCGATCTGCTGACGAGCCCGCTCAGCCGACGTGCTCCGGCACCTCCGACACGGTCGGCCGGGGTCGTGCCGGCACCTGCTGGCCGTTTGCCAGTCGACGGCGCCGAACGAGCCCTACCACCACCAGCACGACCAAGAGCGCGCTCGCGCCGAATGTGAGGGCACTCGCCACGAGAAGGTGTGGAGGTCTGTAGCGGAACGTGACCAGATCGTTCCCCGCCGGAATGTGGACCCGCTGAACGAGATCGAAGGAGCCGACGGGGATGTTCTCCGCCTCCCCCCCGTTGACCGAGACAGTTGCCGACCAACCCGAGTCCCACGCGACCGAACGGATCACGGTTGAGGCCGAGGGCGCATTTACGCGCACCTGTTCGGACTTCGTTGCGCTCGAGACGACCTCGACGGGCACTGGCCGGCCGGTGGTCGTGGACGCCGAGATCGGTACCGGTGGCCTGCGCAGGGTGAACACGGTGTAGCCCTGGGAGAAGCCGGCCTGCTGCCATGGGCCCGGCACCAGCGCCGACGACAACGATCCGCCCAGCTCATAGGGCCGGCCGCCCACGGTGATGACCGCCCGTTGAGCCGGCAGGGAGCCGATCACCTCTAGCGACAGGCCGACGGCCGCTCCCTTCGGGAGCTGACCCGTCACGCTGGTGGCCCCGGTCGCGACCGGCATCGTGCTGCTCCAATGTGTCGTCCCGCTGGTGGACAACGTCCCGAGGCGCACGAGGGTGCCAGGAGCCGCGGCATGCGCGAGCAGGAGGGTGGCCGAGTCGAGCTCGAGCGGCTCGCCGAAGAACCACCCTGACGTCTGTCCCGTGTGGAGCGACGGCCTGGGTCCAGGGTAGAACGGGTAGGCAATGGCATTGAAGCTGGCTCCGTAGCCTCTGAACACGACGGCATCGCTGCTGTAGTACTCGTAGACCTGGTGCACGTCGTCGATGGAGCGCGGCATCGCACTGAGCGGCACGAGGAAGTACTCGGGCACGGTCACCACTTCTCGGAGGTCGAGCTGGCCGAGCGCTCCCGAGGCCAGCTGACCGACGTCGAGGTCGTCCTGCTCGTGGGTGTGAGTGACCGACTCGTAGCTCCCGTTCACGATGGAGGCGTAGCCGGACACCGACTGCAATTTGGGGATGATGTTGAGGTCGGGCACGCCCTGTGGACTCCAGGGATAGCTCCCGTAGCCCTGGGGGTCGTAGTTCACCATCCGTCCACCGGGTGCGAGGTGGGCCGCCATGAGCCGCTCCACCGGTGTGGTCCCGCTCAAGACGTCGTTGGGTGGCGACTGCGACAGCTGGCTGGTGAGGCCCATCAGACCCAGATCGACGGCAACGAAGACGGCGGCCAACCGCACCCACGGAATGGTGCCGAGCCAGGGCCGGATCCAGACCAGTGCCGCCGCCACTGCCGTGAGGACGACGGCGAAGACGGTGGCTTCCCGGACCGTCCCGACAACGAAGACGTTCGCGGGTACCCCGGCGAACACGTGCAGGACCGAAGCGGGTGCCGCCGCCGCCCAGATGGCCAACGCCGCGGCGGCGCCGAACGGCACGAGGGCCATGACGCGGTCCCACCGTCGCATCGGGTCGTCCCGCCCTTGGGTCCCCGCGTCGGTGCGGTCCATCCAACCGGCGAACAGCACGCAGATGGCTGTGGCCACTGTGATCATGTTGCGACTTTGAAGGCGCTGGTGCCCGTAGAGCGGCAGGCTGTTGAACAGGTGCTCGAGTGGCGTGTTGGAGCCGAGGGCCAGGAGGAAGCCGAAGATGCCGATCGCGTACCACGTCAGCCGGTCACGAGGCGGAAGCCGGCTTGGCCACCTTCGGTGCACGAGAGTGAGGATTGCGATGACAGGGAGCACGCCGAGGTACAGCCCGACCTCGGGCAGGTTGTACTGGCTGAAGAACTGTTGTTCGCCAAAGCCGCCGTAGCCGCCGTCGAGGTACGGGACCAGGGCGAGAATGCTGAACGGTGTCGGGAAGCTCCCGGCTGCGGCGAACACGCCGGTCCCCCGCTGTGAGTTACGGATCGCCTCAAGTCCTGGCAACCACTGAATGGCAGCGAGCGAGAGGGCGAGCGCGAAGCCGGCCGCGCCCCTCGAGAGCACCCGCCACCACCGCCCTCCGTTCATGCCTGCCGACATCACCGCGTACGCGAGGACGAGCAGGGCCTCGTCGAGCATCGCCTCGGGCGCGCCGCCCAGGATCACCGTCGCGAAGGCGACCCCGAAGACGATGGACCAACGCCATCGGCCGTCGCGAACGATGTGCAAGACCGACAACAGCAGCCACGGGATGGCGACGAACCCCTCGGTCATGTCCACGTGGTTGACCTGGCTGAGCACGGGCCCGGCGAACGCGAAGGTCGCAGCGCCGAGGAAGCAAGCGGCTGTCGAGAGGGCGAGCGCCCGGAGGAAGACGTACATCCCGATGGCGATGGCCGAGAAGAGGATGACCTCGGTGGCCAGCCAGGCGGCACGGCCGGGGAGGATCACGAAGAGCCCCGTGAGGGGGTGGAACGCTCCGGCGTTGAAACCGGCCATCAGCGGTGTGCCGCTGAAGATGTACTCGTTCCAGAAGGGCAGCTGGCCATGACGGTACATAGAGCCGACCAGGACGTGCAGCGGGTAGTTCTGCTGCAAGTTGTCGCCGCTGATGAGGAGCCGGCCGCCGAAGAGGTCCGGAAGCACGAAGGCGGCAGTCGGGACGGCGATCAGCACGAGATAGGGCCACAAGGGCCCGATGTGTGCTCGGATTCGGTTCACTGACGACGAGCTGCCTTCCGGAGTACCTGCATCTGCGCACGCCGCCGATGGCCGGGCGCGGCGCAATCGGCGAAAACTAGTCCCCCACCCTGGGAATGTCCTCAGAGATCCACGCCGGCCGCTTCGAAGTCGACGCCTCCGCTGCGGCCCCCGTCGTGCGGGTGATGTCGCTCGACGTGGAGCGCCACATCACCTTTGGCTCCAGGGCGCTCCGTTCGAGTCGGCCGAGATTCGCCCGTGCCACGGACAACAGGTCGGCCAACAGTTCGTCACCCAACAGGAACGGCAACAGGCCCAGGTCGAGCAGCTTTGTGTGCGCCGCTCTGTAGTAGTGCTCCTCCAGCTCCACTCTGGGGTCGTCGATGTGGATGATCCGGGCACCGCCGACGGCATCCGACACCTTCTGAGCCAGCTCGCTGACGGAGAAGGACTCCGTGAATTGGTTGAAGACCCGGAACTCGCCGGCCTGCGCCGGGTTCTTGATGGCCAACTCGACGCACGCGAGCGTGTCACGGATATCGAGAAACCCACGTGTCTGCCCGCCCTTCCCGTACACGGTCAGCCCCTCCCCGGCCGCCGCCTGAACCACGAACCGGTTGAGGACGGTCCCGAAGACGGCGTCATAGTCGAAGCGGGTCGCGAGGTCCGGATGCAAAGTGGTCTCGGGGGTCGACTGCCCGTAGACCACCCCCTGGTTGAGGTCGGTCGAGCGGAGCCCCCAGGCCCGGCAGCAAAAGGCAATGTTGTGGCTGTCGTGGACCTTGGACAGGTGGTAAAAGCTCCCCGGCTGCTTCGGGAAGGGCAGGACGTCGGTGCGTCCGCGATGGGTGATCTCTATGTAGCCCTCTTCGATGTCGATGTTGGGGGTGCCGTACTCCCCCATCGTCCCCAACTTCACGAGGTGGATCGACGGGTCCACGTCCGCGATGGCATAGAGCAGGTTGAGCGTGCCGACCACGTTGTTCACCTGGGTATAGACCGCGTGCTTGCGGTCGACCATGGAGTACGGGGCACTCCGCTGCTCGGCGAAGTGGACGATGGCGTCGGGCCGGAAGCCCGCCACCATGTCGTAGACGAACTCCTCTTCGGTCAGGTCGCCGATGAAGACGTCGAGGCGCTTGCCCGAGACCTGCTCCCAGCAGTCCACCCGCCGGTGCAGCGAGGCGATGGGCACGAGGGAGTCCACCCCCATCTCGAGGTCGTAGCCCCGCCGGGCGAAATTGTCGGCCACCCCGACCTCGTAGCCCGCCCTCGAGAGGTGCAGCGCCGTGGGCCATCCCAGATAGCCGTCGCCCCCCAAGACCAGAGCTCGCACCTGCCACCTTCCGTTTTCGTGACAACCAGATTTCACATGCGTGACAGCCAGAGTCTTCCCATGTAGGCTGGGACGAGCCTGAGAATCCGGTTAACGATCGTTTCGAACGCACAAAATCGGCATCAGCTGTGTCAGAATCACTGCAGTTTCATGAAGATTTTGTCCCCCGCGGTGGCCCACCGCGCGGATGCAGGTAAGGAAACCCTGATGGAGCTCGCCACACCGAGCACTGCCACCCCCTCCACGACATTGCCCGAGACCGCCGAGACAGAGACTCCGTCGCAACCGGCGCTCCGACTGAGCGTCGCGCGCACTGCCGGGTTGGGTCTCGTTGGTACCACCGCGATCGTCGCCGGCTCAGTCCTCGGTGGACAGTCCTTCGAGACCCACCTTCCGGGAGCGTGGTTCTTCGGCATGCCGGGCGGGTTGTTCGGTTCGCTCGGCACCAACGACGCGCTGCCGCCAGTGGCCGCCCTCGCTCTGGTGTTCGGGGGGCTCATCCTCCTCACTCGCGTGTGGTTGGGATTCCTCCGTCACTTGAACAGGCACAACGGTTTCCCGGTCAAGCGGGTCGTCCTTGTGGTGACGATCTGGGCGGTGCCGCTCCTCCTGGCGCCCCCGCTGTTCAGCCGGGACGTCTACACCTACGCCGCGCAGGGCGAGATGATGAGTCACCACATCAACCCCTACGCCTATGGGCCCGAGGTCCTCGGCGCGACCCCGTTCAACACCATGGCGGACACCGTCTGGTCGGGGACCGAGTCCCCCTACGGTCCCACCTTCCTAGCAGCCGACGGCGTGATCGACCAGGCCTCGGGGCACCAGATCCTGGCCGACCTCGTCCTTCTCCGCCTGCTCGAGGTCGGTGGCATCGCGCTCATCGTTGCCGCCACGCCCGCCCTGGCCCGCTCGCTCAAACGCGACCCGGCGCACGCGGTCCTTCTGGGCGCGGGTTCACCACTGGTGCTCCTGTCGCTGGTCGCCGGTTCACACAACGAGGCGTTGATGATCGGGCTCTTGATGGCGGGCCTGGCCGTCGCCAGACGTTTTGGCACCGTGCCAGGGATCATCCTGTGCGCGCTAGCCGCGGGCGTGAAGTCCCCGGCCGCCCTCGGTGTGCTGTTCCTCGGATGGGTCTGGGCGGGTCCCGGCGCGTCCACCCGCCGCCGCATCGGGCACACGGTGGGCGCCGGCCTGATCGCGTTGGCCACCATGGAAGTGATGTCCCTCATCTCGGGGACGGGCTGGGGGTGGGTGCGCACGACGACCACGGCCGACGCCTCCTTCACCGGTGTCACACCCGTGAACGTCGTGGCAAGGTCGGTCTCCATCGTCAGTCATGTCCTGCAGGTGCCCGTCTCCACCATGGACGTGCGGCCCGTCTTCAGCGTGCTCGGACTCCTGATTGCCGTGTACGTGGGCTACCGGCTCCTCCTCCGTTCGCCCGACGTGGGCGTCGTCTGCTGCCTCGGCCTGACCCTGCTCGTCCTGGCGCTGCTCGGACCGATCGTCTGGGCCTGGTACGTGACATGGGGTGTGGTCGTGTTGGCGCCGGCCGCCCTCGGCCGACTCCGCACGGCGCTCATCGTCATCAGCACGTTCTGGGCTTTCGTCGGGATGACGGCCGTGCACGGCATCTACCTCCGGCTTCTCCACACCTTCGTCCTGACCGACCTGCTTCTCGTGGCGATGCTCCTCGCCACGGCGATCATGCCGCTTGGGCAGTTCACTGCTGGGCGGGGCCGGGCCCGGCTGCCACGCCTGACGCCCGGCAACGGCGTTCTGGCTGGAGTCGGTGCGCACGCCGGCGCCGGAGCCGGCGCCGGCACCTGATGCCACCCGCACTCGGACGGTCGAGTGCGGAGATCAGTCGGCCAGATTGAATGCGGAGACGACGTTGGTGGGGCGGAGGCGCACCACCCATTCGCTCGGCACGCCGTTGCGGGAGCCGTACTCCTCGGCCCGCTCGGCGCCCATGTAGCGACCACCGATCCGGGTGGCCCACCGTCGTATCTCGCCGAGATCCTGGCTGATCTCGACCACCCCCTCGAGGACGACGAAGCTGAAGGGCGGCCGATCGTCGTCGACACAGAGCGACGCCCTGGGGTCACGTGACAGGTTCCGGCCTTTCACCGTGGACTCGCCCGTGTTGAAGACCACCGAACCGTCATCGTCGACATCGAACCAGACCGGCGCGACATGGGGTCGGCCGTCCGCGCGGACGGTGGCCAGCTTGCCGGTCCGAGGTGGGAGCGCCGTCAGGAACGCTCGCACATGCTCCTCGGTCATGGGACGGTAGGGCACCGGCCACGACCTCTGCAGTTCAACGGATCATCCCGGCGCCGCAGCCGCTCATGGAGGCGTCCCGCCGTTGGCGGTGTACGCCTCGGTCCAGGACTCGATCATGGGGCCGAAGGCGGCCGGATTGTAGGCGTCCTCCTCATAGGAGAACTTCATGTCGCCGGCATAGTGCAGCACCGTGATGTTGTGGGCCTGGTGGACCGAACCATCGCCGGGATCCTGCATGCGGTTCTCAATTCGGCAGACCCACCAGCCGCGCTCCTCGTCACACACACACCACGAGTGGGGAAAGGAGTTCATCAACCGATTGGGCCAGTCCGCCATGAGGGGCGCGATCCAGGCGTAAATCTCCTCGGGTCCGTGGAAGGTGCCGAACGTGTGCTCCAGGTACACGGCGTCGTCGGTGAACAGGTGGGCCCAGTCTCGCCACTCCCCGCTGGCTGCACAGCGGTTGGCCGTCTCCGTGTAGTGCTGGTGTGCCCGCTCCAGTTCGTCCCGGCTCCACTTCTGCGTCATGACTTCAGTATCCACTCACTCATGGTGACACTCCGCAGTGTGTCGAGTTCGACGAACGCCGTGATCTCGTCGATCATCTGGGTGATGTGGGCGTTCATGCGTTCCGGGTCGCCGTCGGCGCAATAGAAGAGCATGGGATCGGTCACATGCTCCGGGGACGGCCATGCCTCCTCCACGATGCCGGCGACCGGCGGGGCCCCGCCGGTGAGGGCGCGGAACACGGCATTGCGCACGTAGCGGCTGCGGGGCTGGATCGACTCGGTGATCGGCGAGATCCGGGAGTGCCACCTGGTCATCCACTGGTCGAAGGTCTGGTCCGGATGCTGCTCCAGGAGCGCGACCGTCAGCACCCCGGGAGAGCGCCGGCCGTCGGGCCAGTCCCGGGCCGCCGACCACCGGTTGCCCCCGTAGTCGCGGTAGAGGGACTCGACGACCGAGTAGCCGGCCAGGCGTTCGGTAGCGGCCACCAGCACCTTTTCGAACGGCTCGCGGCCGTCGACCGCATCGAGCCACAGGGAGACCAACGCGTGCAGCGGCGTCTCCCCCTCGGGCGTGGGCACCGGAGACGGGATGTCGCTCTCGGGGTCCCACACGTCGATGGTCAGGCGTAGCGGGTCGAGGGAGAGGAGGTCCCCAGCCACGGTGCCGAGCACCACGTCCGCCACCTCGGACCGGGTGCTCCCCTCCCCCAGCCACGCGAGGTACATCAGCTTCTCCACGGCACTACCCCCCTCACCAGGTCAGCCCCAGAGCGTCGCGCATCGTCGCCTCGAACGCCGCGTCGCCGAGCGTCCGCCGCAGCTCGAGCACCATGGCGGCGTCCTTCCCCACCTCAACCCGTAGCGGGGTCGACGGGTCCTCCAGGGCATCGGCCACCGCGGAACCGACCACTTCGGGACCGGGTCGACCCGCCGGGCCGGTCAGCGCGGAGACCGTCCCGCCCCACTGGGCGTGCAGGTCGGCGTAGACGGGCGGCCCGCGATGGTCGGCCTCATGCTTCATCCCCGGCGCGATGTACCCGGGCTCAACGATGACCACCCGGATCCCGAAGTGCCCGAGCTCGAAGTACAGGGTCTCCGAGAGCGCCTCGAGCGCGTGCTTCGATGCGGCATAGGCACCCTCGAGCGGCGTCCCGATCCTGCCCTGCACGGAACTGATGTTCACCAGCACCCCGCTCCCCCGCTCGCGCCATTGGGGCACCAGCGCCTGCGCCATGCGCAACGGGCCGAGCGTGTTGACATCGAGGACGCGAGCGAACGCGTCGAGCGGGTAGGACTCCAGTGGCCCATGGCCCGTCAGGCCCGCGTTGTTCACCACGGCGTCGAGCTCACCGGCCTCCGCCACGGCGCGGCGGACCGACTCGGGGTCGCTGACGTCGAGCGAGAGGGTCTGGGCCGCCGGCAGTCCGGCCAGCAGGTTCTCGTCCCGCGCCGTCGCCACGACCTCGTGGCCCCGATCGGTCAACACCTCGACGGTGGCGCGGCCGATGGCCCGCGCCGCACCGGTGACGAGCACGCGCACGGCTCAGGACTCCAACGGCGAGGTGAGGCCCACCAACTCCTCGCTCACCTGCCACAGTCGCCGTGCCGCGTCGCCGTCCAGGGCCCACGGCTTGGGTCGCTTCGGCTTGCACTTGACGAAGTACTCCCCGCTCACGCCGGCCACCTCCGGGGAAGACGCCAGGTACACCGACGTGCGAGCGCCCTTCGCCGGAGAGAGGAAGAAAGGACTGCTGATCTTGATCCCGAAGGCGAGCAGGCCCCGGGCGTCGCCGTCCGCCCCGTAACCCGTTCGAACCGTGCCGGGATGGAGCGAGTTGGCGGTCACTCCGGTGCGCTCGAGCCGTCGCGCCAGCTCCAGGGTGAAGAGCATGTTGGCCAGCTTCGACTGCCCGTACACCCGCATCGGGCGGTAGTGCTGCGCGGACTGGAGGTCATCGAAGGGAATCCCCCTTCGGGCTGCGGCGTGCGCCGTCGAAGCCACATTGACGATGCGGGAGGGTGCGGACGCCCGGATCCGGTCGAGGAGGAGGCTCGTGAGTAGGAAGGGCCCGAGGTGGTTCGTGGCAAGGGTCGCCTCCAGCCCTTCGACCGTCTCGGCCCGCTGGGTCAACACCAGGCCTGCGTTGTTGACGAGCACGTCCAGCCGGGGCGCCTGTTCGAGGATCTCGGCCGCGCCCCGCCGCACCGAGGAGAAGTCGGCGAGATCGAAGGTCACGAGCTGGACCTGACCGGCGCCGTCGACCCGCTGCGCAATGGCCGCGACTGCGGCCCGGCCTTTGTCTGCGTTGCGAGCGGTGACCAGGACACGGGCGCCCATTCCAGCCAGCTCCGCCGCTGTCTCGAACCCGATGCCGGAATTGCCACCCGTGACGACGACCGTCTTCCCCTGCATGTCGGGCACCGCGGCAGCCTCCTCGTGACGAGCAGGCGTCAGCATTCCACACCCCCCCGCACGGGAGTCACGGCGACGGTGGGCGCCGGTTCAGCGCCAGGTGTCGCGGGACCGGACGACACCCCGCTCCGGATGGAGGAACGAGCCGCTCAATGTGCGCTCCGCCGTCCGCATCTGCCAGCGCAGCAGCTCCTGGGTGGCCTCCCAGGCGGCCTGCGCCACCGCCGCGCCCCCTCCTCCGCCAGCAGGTTGTGTGTCTGATCGGCGTCGGCGGACAGGTCGATCAGCAACGGCGGGAAGACGCTGGCGTCGGATGCGAACTGGACGTACTTGTACCGAGGCCCACGCGACACCGCCAGCGCGCAATGGCTCATCGGGATCCCGAACATCGTCTCGCCCCGCCGGTTCACCGGGTCCGCAAAGCTCCACTCGAAGTGCGCCGTGTCGCGCCAATGCGCCGGCCGCGACTCGCCGTGCAGGAAGGGAGTGAGCGACCAGCCGTCCGCCTGCAGCGGGATCTCGGCACCCATGTACTCGCAGATCGTCGGCAGCACGTCGACTGACTCGGTGACCGCTTCGATCACGGTGCCGCGGCTCGTGTCCGCCTCCGTGCCCGGGTCGACGACGATGAGGGGGACGTGGTAGCTCTCGTCCCAGTAGCCCAGCTTCTCCAACAGCCAGTGGTCGCCTCCCATTTCGCCGTGGTCGCTGGTGAGCACGACCAGCGTGGACTCGAAGAGCCCGTTGCGCTCCAGGTACTCGAACAACGGTGCCAGCCCGTCGTCCACCTCGCGCTGCGCGCCGTGGTAGGTGGCGCGGACCTGTCGACGCTCCCGCTCGTCGGGGGGCGCACCCACGCCCGGGATCCCCATCGCCAGCGCACCGAGTGGGTGCAGCGCGGCCTCCTCCTCGGGCGTCGGGCAGCCGAGGAACGGCCCGACGGCCTCCGCCGGGTAGAGGTCGTGGTACCCGATCGGGTTCCGCCGGGGTGGGTGGGGACGGATGAAGGAGGCGTGCACGAAGAACGGCTCGCCTCCGTGGCGCTCCAGCCACTCGACCACCGATTCCGTCAAGAAATTCGTCTGCGAGAGCTCGGCCGGGAAGCGCGCCGGCGCCCAGGTCGCCCCGTGGTCGTCGGCTCCGGGGAAGCCGTCGATCGGCCGGTAGAGGTCGTGCGGGTTTGCCGGCACCTCGAGGCCGTGCGCGGCAAGCCACCGCCCCCACGCCGGGCTTCCCTGCTCCCACGGGTCCTCGACCAAGGGCCGGAAGCCGGGCAGGATGCCCTCGTAGCTGAACAGCCGCCTGTCGTCGGGAGGCACCGTGCGCGGATCGACCGATGTGTCCGTGTACCCGAAGAGGACGGGGTCGTAGCCCAGGGTGCGCGCCAGGAGCGCGACGTTCGTGAACCGGGCGTCCAGCGGGGTGCCGTTCAGCAGGGAGCGGTTGTGGTGCTGATAGGTGCCGGTATAGAGGCAGGCCCGCGAGGGCCCGCACGGCGCCGCATTGGCCCAGTGGTTGGCGAACAGCACGCCCCTGGCGGCCAGACCGTCCAGTGTCGGGGTCTCGACCACCCGATGGCCCAGGGCGGAGAGGCAGTCGCCTCGCCATTGATCGAGCGTGATGAACAGCACGTTGCGGGCCGGCGGCATGTTGCAACTCTTGCTCACGTCGGCCCACGCGGTCACTCGAGCCAGGGCGGCCGAACCGGACGGCGCGAACGGCCGGCCGCCCTCAGGCTCAAGACGTGCGGACCGACGCCCCTCCGAGCCGCGTTCCGAATTCGATCAGCCAGGCGCCGATGCGGGGCGCCACGGCCCGGCGCACCGCTCGGCCACCGGTCACCGGGAGGCCGGCGGCCGAGCGCTGCGTCGCCCTGGGTTCGCTCAATCGCTGCACGCCCTGTCGCTCGACCCGGCGCGACCCCGCCGAGGACAGGAGATCACGGCGATGAGCCTCGGCCTGGGACTGCACTGCCCTGGCATCGATCATCGGTTCACCTCGCTCGCCCGGTATCCGACGGGATCACAATTCCCGACCAACAAACCGCGATCATATCTGATGTTTGACAAGAAATCAAGAATATCCTAATATAGCCAGATGCCTATGTTCACAGACGAGAGTGTGCAGACGAGCCCGAGATCGGTGACTTCTGGTCCCTCCCTGGCGAGCGACCTGTCGTGGCTCCTCTCGGTGGCGGCACGGCCATCGATGCAAGCGCGGTACCCACAGCTGGCCGAGATGTTCAACGGCCGCGAGGACCTCGCGGATTGCGTCCGCAACTTCTGGCACGACGAGCCTGACGAGACATGCTTCACCGAGATGCAGGTCCTCGCCCACCACGCAGGCGCTCTCGGCGAGACCTCGGCCGACGCCGTGTGGGAGGCGATCGAGATGGCCGTCGCCACGGTGCCCCTCGACCTGGACATGCCGTCCGAGAGCCCCGCGGAACGCGCGATATACGTCGACCGCTTCCGGAGGCTCAAGGAGTCCCCGGAGCTGCTCCGCTCGTACCTCGAGCTCCTCAGGGAGGTCTGGGGGCCGGTGGACGACTTGTGGCAACAGGCGCTGCCGGTCATCGAAGAGGCGGGGCGCCACGTCGTGGCGCAATATGACGGTGGTCGATCACTGGAGATACTCATAACTCCGGGGTGTGACATCTTGCGGGAGAACCTGCCCGAGATCGTCTCGAGCGTCGAGGCCGGGAAGCCGCTCCTCTTCGTGCCCTGCCTGTTCTTCGGGTCGAGCATGTACCTCGAGTTCCCCGACCTCATCGTGGTCGGGACCGGCGTGGGCCACGGCGATGCCGTGGCGCGAGCCCGAACCGAGTCGGTGGCGCGGCGTCTCAAGGCCGTCGCCGACCCCACCCGTCTGGCGCTCCTCCATTCTCTGGCCACAGCCCCGAGCACGGTCGGTGAGCTGGCCACCCTCTTCCGTCTGGCCCAGCCGACCGTGAGCATGCACGTCAAGGTGCTGCGCCAGAGTGGGCTGGTGCGATCGCAACGCCGGGACGGACGGCTGCGGCTCAGCGCCGACCCCGTGGCAGTCGAATCCCTGTTGGGAGAGCTACGCCTGGCCGTCCTGGCCGGCACGGGCACGGCCGCACCGCCCAACGCCGGCGCTTACGGCACCCGAAGCGCCGGCTGAGCCGGCGCAAGCGCCGGCGCCGACGACCCCGGCGCAAGCACGACCGGCAGGGACCTGATCCCGGCCACCGTGGTCGAGAGGACGCGCACGGCCGGGCCCGTCACGGCGTAGGTCGGGAAGCGGGCGAGCAACTGCTCCACGAAGATCCGGGCCTCCAGGCGGGCCAGGCTGGCTCCGAGGCACACGTGCTCCCCGAAGCCGAACGCCAGGTGCACCGGATTGGTCCGACGCCGCACGTCGAAGCGTGAGGCGTCGTCCCCGAAGACCCGCTCGTCCCGGTTGCCCGAGGCGTAGAGCATGCACAGGTAGTCGCCTTCGGCGACCCGGGTCCCGGCCACCACCACGTCCGCGGTGGCGGTGCGACAGAAGGCGTGCACCGGGGTGACCCAACGGAGGCACTCGTCGACTCCCCCCGGCACCAGGTCGGCGTCTGCCGCCAACAGCGCACGCTGGTCCGGGTGCTCGTCCAGCACGACGGCCGTCCCCGACAGCAGCGTGCGTGTCGTCTCGTTGCCCGCCACCAGCAGGGTCAGGAGGAACATGAACAGCTCCTCCTTGGAGAGCGGGCAGCCGTCGACCTCACTCCGTGCGAGCAACGACACCAGGTCTTCACCCGGCCGCTCGCGCTTGGTCCGGATGTGCTCCACGATGAAAGCCGAGAGCTCCCCGAGCGCCGCCATCGTCTCGTCCGGCGGCAGGTCGGGTGACTCGATCGCCGCATCGGACCACCGGCGGAAGTCCTCGCGGTCCGCCTCGTCGATCCCGAGCAGCTCTGCGATCACGGCGAGAGGGAACGGGGCGGCGAGCTCGGAGACGAAGTCGATCTGCTCGTGGGCCTCGGCGGTGTCGAGCAGGCGGGACGCCGTCTTCCGCACGGACTCGGCCAGGCCCGACAGGGCTCGTGGCGTGAAGCGCCGGTTGACCAGGCCCCGGAAGGCCGCATGCTCCGGTGGGTCCATGTGGAGGATCGATCGCGCCAGCATCGCCTGGCCACCCGCCCGGATCGGATCGTTGACCAGTGCTCCCCGGCCCGAGCAGAACTGGACCGGGTCGCGGCTGAGGTCCCGGATGTCCTCGTAGCGACTGACGGCCCAGAAACCCGGCCCACACTCGTGCACCGGATCCTCGGCACGAAGCCGCGCCAGGACCTCGTAATAGTCGTCCCGGACGAAGAACGCAGCATCCCGTGGGTCGACCGGCACGTCGTTGCGCTGGTCACCGGCCACGCTGCGAGCGTACTGTGCTCGGCGATGAGGACCGAGTACGACAGCCTCTACTTCGGCGGCCGGTGGCTCCCCGCCGCCACGGACGAGCGCATCACGGTCGTGTCCCCCCATACGGCGCAGGCGATCGGGTCGACGCCGTGTGCCACGGAGCAGGACGTGGACCGCGCCGTCGCCCTCGCACGCCGACGCGTTCGACCACTCACCCTGGCCCCACCTGGCGCCCGAAGAACGCGCCGCCACGCCGTGACCCGCATCCTCCACGTGCGTACCAGGGGCGCATCAAGGAGATGACCGAGATCGTCATCGCCGAGATGGGCTCGCCCCGCTGGTTCGCCGAGCTCGCGCAGGGTCCCGGTGGGGCCGCGATGCTCTCGACCTTCCTCGATGCGGCACGCACCATCCAATGGGAGCGGCGGGGCGAGGGCCACAACGAGGGCGCCGTCGTCCGCCGCGAGCCGGTCGGCGTCGTCGGCGCGATCACGCCGTGGAACGTCCCGCAGCTCGTGATCATGCCGAAGCTGGCACCCGCGCTCCTGGCCGGCTGCACGGTCGTGGTCAAGGCCGCGCCGGAATCGCCGCTCGACGCGCTCCTCCTCGCCGAGATCCTCCACGAGGCGGACCTGCCCGAGGGCGTCGCCAGCATCCTGGTCGGTGGGCGAGAGGCGGGCGAGCATCTCGTCCGGCATCACGACGTCGACAAGATCGCGTTCACCGGCAGCAGCGCGATGGGACGCAGGATCGCCGGGCTCTGCGGGGAGCGCCTGGCCCGCTGCAGCCTGGAGCTCGGGGGCAAGTCCGCCGCCGTCGTGCTCCCTGACGCCGACCTCGACCGCACCGCCGAGGGGCTCAAGTTCGCCTCGTTCCTGAACAACGGCCAGGCCTGTGTCGCCCAGACACGGGTGCTGGCCCCTCGGCACCGCTACGCGGAGACCGTCGACGCGCTGGCGTCCATGGTGGAGGGTATCGCCGTCGGGGATCCGGGGGACCCCTCCACCTACGTGGGGCCGCTCGTGGCCCGGCGCCAGCAGGAGCGCGTCCTCGGCTACCTCCAAAAGGGAGACCGACGAAGGCGCCCGCACCGTGGTGGGGGGCGCCGCCCGGCCCGCCGGGGTCGGCGACGGCTGGTACGTGCGCGCCGACGGTTCTGGCCGACGTCGACAACGCCATGACCGTGGCGCGCGAGGAGATCTTCGGGCCCGTCGTGTGCGTGATCCCCTACGACGACGAGGAGGAGGCCGTGCGCATCGCGAACGACTCCCCCTTCGGGCTGGCTGGGTCCGTCTGGTCCAAGGACCGCGCCCATGCCGGCGAGCTGGCCCGCAAGATGCGCACCGGCATGGTGGGCATCAACGGCTTCGCCCCGGACCTGTGGTCGCCCTTCGGCGGGTACAAGCAAAGTGGCATCGGACGCGAGTACGGGCCGGTCGGCCTCGACGCCTACCTCGAGTACAAGTCGATCTACGGAGCGCCGTGACCAGCGGAACCGGCGGGCGCCCCGAACCCGCCCGCCGTCCGGGCGCGTCCCCCTTCCCCGCCTCCGACGAGCATGCGCCTCTCAGTGGACTCGATGAGTTCCTGATCCACAATTCGCCACACCCGGTCCGCGTCATGTGGACGCCCGACGCACAGGCCTACGAACGGGTGTGGTTCACTTGCGAGGACAAGGTGGGCGACCTCCTGGTCGTCGTCGGCCTCGCTTTCTACCCGAACCTCGGCACAGCGGAGGCGTTCGCCATCGTCAACGTGCGCGGCCGCCACACCACCGTGCGGGCCCACCGGGCGCTGCCGACCGACCGCATGGACATGGCGCTCGGACCCTTCAGCTTCGAGGTCGTCGAACCGTTCCGGCAGTGGCGGCTCCGTCTCGCCCCCGACCTCCCCGAGCACGGCATTGCGTTCGACATCACGTGGCACGACACCAAGCGCCCGATGTTCCGCCAACTCGGCGCCGGCATGATCGTCGGCGGCCGTGCCGTCAGCCCCATCGCCGGGTACGACGGCTTCGGCCGCCAGGAGGGCTGGGTGGAGGCGCACGGCGAGCGCTTCGAGCTCGGACGAGACACCCACCTCGGCACGCGTGACCACCACTGGGGCGTCCGCGACGGCGTCGGCGGCCCCGGTCGCTACATGGGAATGCAGCATCCGCACAGCGGCGAGTGGGTCGAGTTCGAGGACTTCGGTGTCTGGGGCGATCATGTGCTCTACAACATCGGCGACGCGCGCAAACGCAGCACCACCCTCGCCAAGCGTGTCCATCGGATGCGCTTCGAGCCCGACACCCACCTGCTCGAGAGCGGCGAGGTCGACCTGGTCTTCGCCGACGGAACCGTGAAGACGATGTCCTTCGAGCGGCTCGGCCACCAGATCGCGTTCCTGCGCTGCGGCATGTACGGCGGCCCCAACGGCGGCACGCCAGACGGCGACCTCTGGCACGGCATGAAGGTGGCCCCCGACGGCGAGGTGGTCGTGCACGGCGAGACCTTTGACGTCACCGATCCCGAGGTGCGCACCCGGCTGGCCGGTCTGGACCAGCACCATTGCCGCATCACGTGCGACGGCGAGGTCACGTACGGGCTCGTCGAGCCCTACGACACGCTGTGCTACGAGGTGGCCAAGGCCGGTGTCATGGGCTTCTCGCTTCTCGACTCCGCCCCCTGAGCAGCCGCCTTCACGGCCGGTCCACCCCGGGGACAGGCCGCCGCGGCCGCACCGCCGGACTCGGATCGGCGGGGCTCAGCGGTTCCGCCGCGCCGCGACGCCGCCTCGAGGCGTGCCAGCAGGATGTCGCCCATCGGGTTCTCCCTCGCGGCGCGGGTCGCCGGTGATGCGTTGATGGCGGTCGTTGATGGCCAGGGCGCGCACCAGCGCGAAGACCTCGTGCCAGTCCAGATCGGCCACCTCGGCGTACCCGCTGCGGCGCTCGTAGCGCTCGACCACGTCGAGCGTCCCGGGGAAGCCGGGCACCCGTCCACCGAACAGCGACCTCCATCATGAACTCGAGCCCGAGATGCCAGCCGAGGTCCATCTCGGGCGGCCCGAGGCAGCCAGGTCCCAGTCGAGCACGCGCGTACCCGGCGCTCCGGGTCGAAGACGAGGTTGCCCAGGCGCACGTCGCCCCAGAGCACGGCCGGCTCCCGCTCCGCCGGTTGATGACGGGCGCACCACTCGAGCGCCTCGGCCAGCGCGGGCAACGGATCGCCCTCCGACGACCAGGCCACGTAGGCCATCCAGCGGTCGACCGCGTCGCGCAGCCCCGTTCCCGGCAGCTGTTCCTCCAAGGCCGGTGCCCCGCCACGGCACGGCATGGACCTCCGCCAGCACGTCGATGAGACCGTCGTGCATCAGCCGCTGGAGCGCGGGCCCGGCGTCGCGCACGTACGGATCGAGCATGGGCGCCGGCCCGGGGACGTCCCCGGGCACCCGCGGCATGACGAGGAACTGGGAGCCGAGGTAGCCCGGGTCGGTGACGACGACGGCCGGCGCGGGCGCCGGCACCCCCGAGGCCGCCGCGGCGTTCTGCACCACCGCCTGCGGCGCCAGGTCGTAGTCGGGGAACGTGGGCTTCGAGCGGCGGCAGGCGCACCACCAGGCCGGGGCGGCCGGGCCGAGGTCGACCAGCACCGTCTCGTTGGCCATGCCCCCCCGGCGTGGGTCAGCGACGCGATGCGTGGGCCGTGTCGTCGACCGCCGGCCCGTCGGGAACGAGCTCCGGGTGCTCGGATAGCCAGCGATCCAGGCCGGCGCGCGAGTGCGGCGTCGTCGCGTCGACCCCCGGTGGCCATCTACGGAAGGTAGACGACGGCGCGCCACCGGCCGGTCATCTCGGCGCGGCACAATGCGGTCCCCGCGCGGACGCACCAGGTCACGACGTCGGACTCCAGGGCGCCGACGGGCGTCCGCAGGACCAGCCCCCTGCGGACGTGGTCCTGGCGCACCACCCATCCCTCGGGCACCACCACCCCGACCTCGGCCAACCGTGTGACGGCCTTGGCACCCGTCGGGTGCATGAGCCCGACCGTCAAGCCCTCGGTGCCGCCGCGGTCCCGCTTCGGCGGCATGATCGTCGCCATTGTGACCGGAGGGGCCCGGTTCCCGAAGAAGGCGAACAGGCCGGCGGGCGGATCGACGTCGACGGCGTCCTCGTCGATCCCCGGTAGCAGGTTGACCCAGCCGCTCCCGGCCTCCCGCAGCTGTGACAGCGCCCCGGCCACGCCGGCCGTGTCGGGCGGCGTGAACTCCATCGTCTTCGTCTCGCGCCGGCTGGTCACCTGCGCCATTTTGACATCAGGCGCTCGACGACCTCGGCGGCCGGTCGCGCCTCGGCCAGGCGGAAGGCGGTCCCGGCATAGAGGCTCATGTGCTGCGTGTCGCCGGCCTGCGTGGCCGCGGTTCGCAGCGGGCGCGTGGCGTTGTTGATCTCGGGATAGGCCGCGGGAGCCTCCGCATGGCCCCGCACCATCGCATTGACCAGCGCCCGGGCCCGACGACCGCTGAAGGCCCGCGTGATCGCGGTACGGACGAAGGCGGGGTCGGCCAGCGCGTCCTTGTGCAGCGGTGGTGACCCGGTCTCGGGACAGCGCAAAAACGCCGTCCCGGCCTGGACGAAGTCGGCGCCGCGCGCCAGGAGATCGGCGACGTCGCCGGGCCCGCCCACCCCGCCCGCCGCCACGAGCGGGACCAGGGTGTGCTGCCGGACCGAGGCCAGGAGGGCCCGCACGGGCCGGTCCTGGTCGGGGCGGTCGTCGTTGGCCAGGCTGCCACGGTGGGCTCCCGCCTCTGCCCCTTGGAGGCAGAGTGCGTCGGGCTCCACCCGCAGCGCCTGCGCCGCCTCCTCGGGCGTCGTCACGGTGAGGAGCACGATCGACCCGGCGGCCTGCAGCGAACGCACGACCTCCGCATCGGGTATCCCGAAGGTGAAGCTCACTGCCGCCGGGGGCCGGGCCGCCAAGGCGTCGACTTTGCCGCCGTAGTCGTCGTCGTCCCACGTGGGCGCGCCCACGGTGACGCCCAGCGCCGCCGCCTCGGCCTCGAGCGAGGCGGCATAGGCCTCGACCTGGCCCGGTTCTGCCACGGGGCGCCCCGGCACGAAGACGTTGACACCGAAGACGTCGACGCCCGCGGCACGCACTGCCGCCATCTCTGCCGCCATGCCAGCCGCCGTCTTGTACCCCGCGGCCAGAAAACCCAGTGCGCCCGCGCCCGCGGCAGCCGCGACCAGCTCGACTGTGGAGGGTCCACCGGCCATCGGTGCCACGATCAGCGGCAGCGGGTTGAGATCTCGCAGCGTCGGGCCGCCTGCGGAGAGGCCGGCCCGTGAGGTCGTCGTCACGCCCCACACTTAGCCACCGGCCGCTACGGTGGGCAACTCGTGAACCTCGACCTGGTCGACACCCTGCGCGGTACCGGCGCGGTCCGCGACTTCCACCCCGGGCCGGTGGCGGACGACGTGCTCGAGCGCCTCCTCGACACGGCGCGCTTCGCCCCGAGTGGTGGCAACCGTCAGGGTTGGCGCGTCATCGTGGTCAAAGACGCCACCACTCGCACCGCACTGCGCGACCTCTACCTGAGCGGCTGGTACGAATACCTGGCCATGGTCTCGGCGGGCCTGGTGCCCTGGGCGCCGGTGACCGACCGCGACGCCGAGGCGGCCGCCATCGCGGACGCGGCGCGGTTCGCCGAGGCCGCAGCCGCCGCGCCGGGCTTTGCCGAGACACTCGAGAGCGCCCCCGCGCTGCTGCTCGTCCTGGCCGACCTCTCGGCACTCGCGGCGGTGGATCGCGACCTGCCGCGCTACACCCTGGCCGGCGGCGCCTCCATCTACCCCTTCGTGTGGAGCTTGCTGCTGGCGGCGCGGACCGAGGGCCTCGCCGGCGTGATGACGACCATGCCCGTTCGCCGCGAGGACGATGTGCGGGCGCTCTTCGACATCCCCGACACGGTCGCAGTCGCCTCCTTGGTGGTGCTCGGCCGGCCGGTGGCGACCCCACGCCGGTTGAAGCGGGCACCGGTCCGCTCCTTCGCATGGGTCGACCGCTTCGAGGGCACTCCGCTCGGGAGCACGGAGGGAGCGCCAGCCTGAGGCGGAATGGGCGGCCGGCCCGACGGTGGCCTGCGCCGTGATGGAATGGACCATGGCACAGAACGTCCTCGGCGAATCACTTCAGCCCTGCAACTACGAGCCGCTCACCGGCTTCTACCGAGACGGTTGCTGCAACACCGGCGCGGAGGACGTGGGGGTGCACACCGTCTGCACGCAGGTCACGGCAGAGTTCTTGGCCTACTCCGCGTCGGTCGGCAACGACCTCTCGACGCCGCACCCCGAGTTCGGCTTCGCCGGGCTCCAACCCGGTGACCAATGGTGCTTGTGCGCCCCGCGCTGGCAGGAGGCCTTCGAGGCCGGGGTGGCGCCCCCGGTCGTGCTGGCCTCGACCCACGCCGCCACGTTGGAATGGGTGCAGCTCGGCGACCTGGTGGCCCACGCCATCTAGTCTCGGGCCAACGGAGGTCGCACCATGGCAGAGAACACCGTCGTCAGCGTCGATCGGGTCATCAAGGCGCCGGCCGCCGCCATCTTCGCCGTGGTGGCGGACGCCTCCCGCCACCCCGAGATCGACGGCTCTGGCACCGTGGTCAAAGCGAAGGAGGGCGCGCCGCAGCGCCTGGCGCTCGGCTCGACGTTCGGCATGTCCATGAAGTTGGGCGTGCCTTATTCCATGGCCAACACGGTGATCGAGTTCGAGCAGGATCGCCGCATCGCCTGGCAAACCGTGCTCTCGGGCCCTCTCGGTCGCTTCATCGGCGGACGCATCTGGCGCTACCGGTTCGAGGACGCCGACGGGGGCATCAGGGTGACCGAGACATGGGACATCAGCCAGGACAAGCAGCGGGTCTTCCTGAAGCATCCCAAGGTCGGCCAGCAGACGGCCGTGTCGATGTCCAAGACGCTCGACCGCCTGGCCGAGATCGCCGAGTCGTGATCGACGCCGCCTGGGAGGAGCGGGTCCTCCCCGCACTCAGCGAGTACACCCGCATCCCGTGCCTCTCCCCCGCCTTCGATCCCGACTGGGCCGAGCGGGGTTTCATCGCGCAGGCCGCCGAGCTCCTCCTGGCCTGGGTACGGGACCAGGAGCCTGCGTTGCAGGCCGAGATCGTCGAGCTCCGTGACCGCACCCCGGTCATCCTGATCGACAACGGCGGCGCGGGCGACCCCATCGTCATCTACGGCCATATGGACAAGCAGCCGCCGCTGGGCGAGTGGCGCGACGGGCTGGGACCGTACGAGCCCGTACGCGACGGCGACCTCCTCTACGGCCGGGGCACCGCCGACGACGGCTACGCGACGTTCGCCGCCGTCACGGCCCTGTTGGCGGCGGGCGGCGGGAACGGCCGTGTCCTCATCCTCATCGAGGCCAGCGAGGAGAGCGGGAGCCCGGACCTGCTGGCCCATCTGGCGAACCTCGAGGAGCGGATCGGCACGCCCCGGCTCGTCATCTGCCTCGATTCGGGGGGGCTCAGCTACGACCGCCTCTGGCTCACGACGTCGCTGCGCGGGAACCTGGTCGCGACCGTGAAGGTCGATGTGCTCACGGAGGGCATCCACAGCGGCCAGGGCGGTGGCGTCGTCCCGTCGTCGTTTCGGATCCTCCGCCGCATCCTCTCGAACATCGAGGACGAAGCGACGGGCCGCATCCTCCTGCCCGAGCTCCAGGGAGCCGGGATCCCCGAGGAACAGCGCGCCAACCTCGAGGTGCTGGCGGCCGAATTCCGCGACAGCGCCGCGCCTGTCGTCGACGGCCTGCACCTCCTCGCGCCAGACCCCCTCGATCGCCTGATCGCCCGCACCTGGGGAGCGGCCCTCGAGGTCACCGGCGCAGATGGGCTCCCCAAGCCACGCGACGGCGGCAACGTCCTGCGACCTTCGACGACACTGAAGTTCTCGCTCCGGTTGCCGCCCGACGTGGACGCGCAGGCCGCGACGGACGCTCTGATCTCGTCCATCCGCACCGACGAGGGCGCGCACGTCACCATCGACATGGAGGCCGCCGCCCAGGGGTGGGTCGCCCCACCGCTCACACCGGGCGTGGCCGCCACGCTGACGGCGGTCTCGAAGGAGCGCTTCGGGCGTGAGCCGGCTTTCGTGGGCGAAGGCGGCTCCATCCCGTTCCTGGCCGACCTGCAGAGGGGGTTTCCGGGAACGCAGTTCGTGGCCACCGGGGTCCTCGGGCCCCACTCGAACGCGCACGGGCCGAACGAATCGCTGCACGTCCCGATGGCCAAGGCGGTCACCCACGCGGTCGCCGAGCTCCTGAAGGAGGCATGAGGGGGTGAGCACCCAGGAGAGGAACGGACCCCTCGCCGGCAAGGTCGCCCTCGTCACCGGCGGCAGCCGCGGGCTCGGACGGGCCATGGTCCTCGCCTTCGCCGACGCCGGCGCGGATATCGTCATCACCAGTCGAAAGTTCGACGCCTGCAAGGCCCTGGCGGACGACGTCGAGGCCAAGGGCCGCCGCGCACTCCCAGTGGCCTGCCACGTCGGGCACTGGGACGAGATCGACGGATTGGTGGAACAGGCCTACGAGAGCTTCGGCCGAGTCGACGTGCTGGTGAACAACGCCGGGATGTCCCCGCTCTACCCCGACCTCGAGTCGGTGACCGAAGAGCTGTGGGACAAGGTGCTCGGCGTCAACTTGAAGGGGCCCTTTCGCCTCACGGCGCTCGTCGGCACGAGGATGGCGGCCGGACCCTCTGGAGGATCCATCATCAACGTCTCGAGCTCCGGCTCCATCCGCCCCAGCCCGACGATGCTGCCCTACGACGCCGCCAAGTCCGGCCTCAACACCCTGACCGAGGGCTTCGCGCAGGCATTTGGGCCGACGGTCAGGGTCAATTGCATCATGGCGGGGCCGTTCCTCACCGACATCTCCAAAGCGTGGGATCCGTCGGTCCTCGAGCGCGGTATGCCGCACCACGCGCTGCGGCGGGCCGGGGAGCCCGATGAGATCGTGGGCGCTGCGCTCTATTTCGCGACCGACGCTTCGTCGTACACGACCGGCGCCGTCCTGCGGGTGGACGGCGGGATCCCATGACCGACACCGTCGACTTCTGGTTCGACCCGCTGTGTCCGTGGGCCTGGATCACCTCGCGTTGGGTCCTCGAGGTCGAACAGGTGCGCGATGTCCGCGCCAACTGGCACGTCATGTCGCTCGCCATCCTCAACGCGGGCCGGGAGGAGCTTCCGGAGAAGTACCGGGAGCGCATGGAACGGGCCAAGGGACCAGTTCGGGTGTGCATCGCGGCCGAGCAGATCAGAGGCCCGGGCATCCTCCTCCCGCTCTACACGGCACTCGGCACACGCATGCACATCGAGCAGCGCGGCCGCGGGGAAGGTGAGGCCGAGGTGGTGATGGCCGAGGCGCTGGCCGAGGTGGGCCTCCCGGCTTCGCTGGCCGACGCCGCCGCGTCGAACGACTACGACGATGCGCTGGCGGCGTCGCACCATTCCGGGATGGACCCCGTCGGCACCGACGTGGGCACGCCTGTCATCCACGTCAACGAGAGGGCCATCTTCGGACCGGTGGTCACCCCGGCACCCAAGGGCGAGGCCGCCGGCCGGCTGTGGGACGGCGTGCTGCTGTGCACTGGGACCCCAGGCTTCTTCGAGCTCAAGCGAAGCCGGGACCAGCGTCCCGGTTTCGACTGATGCCTCCCCGCCGTCGAGGCCGTTGCTGGGTCCTGGGTGCGGCACTCGCCGCGATCGGGGCGATGGTGCCCGCGGTGGCTTCCGCGTCGACGGCTGCCGCGAGCGTGCACGTCGACACCCTCAATGCCTTCTCGGCGGCGCTGCACAAGCTGGTGGCGATGCCGGGTGGACCGCCCGGCGCGGCCGCCATCGTGCAGGTCGGAACAGCCGTCCATGTCGTTGTGGCCGGGGAGGGGGACGTCGCGTCCTCCCAGGCGCCGACAGCGGACGACACTGTCCGCATCGCCAGCGTGTCCAAGGCGTTCAACGGCGCCGTCACGCTGGCGCTGGTGGGCAAACACGAGCTGTCGCTCGCCGACAGCGTCGGCACGATGCTTCCCACTCTTCCCCACGCGTGGTCCGAGGTCACGGTCACGCAGCTGCTCCAGCACACCAGCGGGGTGCCCGACTACATCAAGGATCCCGTGTTCTTGAAGCAGCTGCAGGCCGACCCCCTCCAGTCGCTGACACCGACCCAGCTCCTGGGTTTCGTGGCGAAGGACCCGCTGCTCTTCGCTCCCGGCTCCCGGTACCACTATTCGGACTCGGACAACATCATCTTGGGGCTGATGGACGAGGCCGTGACCGGCGGCACCTACGAGGCTGCACTGTCCACGTTCGTCACCGGGCCGCTCTCGCTGACGCACACGGTCCTGCCGCCCAACGCGAACCTGGCGACGCCGTACCTCCACGGTTACGACGTCAGCGGCACGGCGGCTCCCGAGGACGTCAGCCTGTTCCTCAACCCCGGGCTGGCCTGGGCATCAGGGGGGATGCTGTCGACCCCGAGAGAGCTCAACACGTTCATGCGTGCCTATGCGTCGGGGACGCTGATCACGGTCGCTGCGCACGCTCGCCAACTCACCTTCGTGCCCGGCGAATCGGGTCCACCAGGTCCCGGCATCAACAGCTCCGGGCTCGGCATCTACCGCTACGCCACACACTGCGGCACGGTGTACGGCCA
Organism: uncultured Acidimicrobiaceae bacterium; assembly: GCA_963726135.1. Lineage (GTDB taxonomy): Bacteria > Actinomycetota > Acidimicrobiia > Acidimicrobiales > RAAP-2 > Bog-473. Next base: position 229,121 of record CAVSBE010000008.1, on the reverse strand, counting down.
CACCGGCAATTTCCCCGGCTACACCATCTTTGCCGCTTCCACCCTCCGCGGGACTCGCTCGGTCGACGTGATCGTGAACACGCAACTCCAAGCAACGCCGGCGCGCCCGCCGTACGTCGCCCTCCGTGCCGCAGAAGGTCTCGGCGTGTGCGCGGCGCTGCACTCGTGAACGAGCCGTCTCAGTAGTACCCCTGCATCAACTCGCTGGCCCACGCCGGCTGGTGGACGTCGCCGTAGGGCGGCTCGAACTCGCGCATGTAGGGCTTGACGTCGAGCACTGGTGAGCCGTCGACGGCATCGAGGCCGCGCACGTGCAGGTCGATCCCCTCGACGCGCTCCAGGGTGCAGGCGGAGACACCAAGCCTGTTCGGCCGCATCTTGGCCCGTTGGGCGAACATGCCGACCTCGGGCCAGTTGGGGTTGCCCCGTGGGTGGCGGGCTCCCGTCTGGACCTCGGACTCGTCCACCAGGTGGAACTGGAACACCACGACGAGATGCGAGAAATCATCGAGCCCGGCCACCGCGTCGGGGCCGAAACGGGTGGCGTCCAGGCGGACGACCGCCTCCATGGCTCCCCAGTCGTCGTCGGCTGTATCGGACCGCCCACCGACGACGACACCCACAGGCTCCAGCGCGATCACGGCGACCGGGCCTACGAGCGGACCATGTACTCGCCGGGGTGAAAACGCCGGGTCAGCCGGCGGAACCTCCAGGTGTGGTCCGGCCACAGGGTGGTGTTGCGACCCCGGTGGTCGAGGTACCAGCTGCCACAGCCCCCCTCGACCCACACCGAGTGCTCGAGCCGGTGTTGAAGGCGATCGTTGTAGCGCTGTTGCACGGCGGGCTTGACCTCGACCGTGCGCACGCCTGGCCTGGCCATGAAGGCGAGCGCGCTCGCGATGTAATTTATGTGTGACTCGATCATGAAGATCATGGAGTTGTGGGCCAGCGTCGCGTTGGGCCCGATCATCAAGAAGAGGTTCGGGAACCCCGCCACCGCAGCGCCCGCGTAGGCCTCGACGCCGTTCGTCTTCCAGACCTCGGAGAGCCGAGCGCCGTCCTTCCCTACAATGTGCTCTGCGTAGGGGGGCTCGGCAGCATCGAACCCGGTACCCATGATGACGACGTCGACCGGGCGGGCGATACCGTCCTGCCCCACCACCTGGTGCGCGGTGAACGAGGCGACCGGTGACGCCACCACCTCGACGTTGGGGCGCATGAGCGAGGGGTAGAAGTCGTCGGAGAGGAGGAGCCGCTTGCAACCCGGCTCGTAGTGGGGCGTCAGCTTGGCCCGCAGGGCCTCGTCAGGCACCTGTTTGGCCAGGTGGTCGAGGGCTGCCTTGCGTACGGCCGCTGTGCGCCGCTTGCCGCGGCCCACGAAGACGGAGAGCAGCGACTCGAAAATGGCGTAGATGCGCAGCCGTGACAGGCGCTGGGTGGCGGGCACTTTGCGGTAGGCGAGCTGGCGTAGGCGCGAGACCGCCCGGTCACGCCGGGGGACGATGAAGGGCGGCGTCCGCTGATGCACGTAGACGTGCTCGGCGACCGGGGCGATCTGGGGGACGAACTGGACCGCGGAGGCCCCGGTGCCGACGACGCACACCCGTTTGCCGCTGAGGTCGTAGCCGTGCTCCCACCGGGCCGAGTGGAACACTTTCCCGCGGAAGTCCTCGAGGCCGGGGAACTCCGGGATGGAGGGCTCGCTCAGGGGACCGGTCGCCCACACCAGCACGGGCGCCGCGTACTCCTCGCCGCCGACGACGCGCACCGTCCAGCGGCCGGCTTCGTCGTCCCAGCTCGCCTCGTCCACCGCCCGCTCGAAGCGCAGGTGGCCGCCGACCTCGAAGCGGTCGACGCACGTGCGCAGGTAGTCCCAGATCTCGCCCTGCGAGGGGAACGAGCGGGACCAGTCCGGGTTGAGGGCGAACGAATACGAGTACAGGTTCGATGGGATGTCGCAGCAGCACCCGGGGTACGAGTTGTCCCGCCAGGTGCCCCCGAGATCGTTGCCGCGGTCGAGGACCACGAAGTCGTGGATTCCCATCGACCGGAGGCGGGCCGCCATGCCGATACCGGAGAATCCGGCGCCGACGACGACGACCTGGTGCTCGTCGGTCACTGGGTCGCGGCGACAAACGACACGACGACCTTGGCCAGCTCCTCCCCACAGTCCTCCTGGAGGAAGTGCCCGCCGCCGGCGATCGTGGTGTGGGGCTGCCCCTTGGCCCCCGCGATCTTCTCCTTCAAGGTGCGGTCGGCCCCTCGGGTGATGGGGTCGCCGTCGCTGAACGCGCACAGGAAGGGCCGGTCGAAGGCGGCCAGGCTGACCCATGCCGCCACGTTGGCGTCGTGGGCCGGGTCGTCGGGCCGCGAAGGCACCAACATCGGGAACTGCCGCGCCCCGGCCTTGTAGGACTCGTCGGGGAATGGCGCGTCGTAGGCCGCTTGCACCTCGGCGACCATGGGCTTGACACACCCGCCTCCGACGATGACGCCGGTGGGGAACTCGTCGACCTCCTGGGAGAAGCGCTGCCAGGCGAAGAAGGCCTCCCCCGGGTCGTTGTCGCCGGTGGGAAGGAACGTGTTGGCCGCCACGACCCGGGCGAAGCGATCGGGATGTTCACCGACCAGACGCAGGCCGATGAGCCCACCCCAGTCCTGGCACACCAGCGTGACGTCACGCAGGTCGAGCGTGTCGAAGAGGAGCTCGCGCATCCACTCCACGTGGCGGGCGAACGTGTAGTCCGAGCGCTCGGCCGGCTTGTCCGAGCGCCCGAAGCCGACCAGGTCGGGGGCGACGATCTGCAGCCCCGCCCCGGTCAGGACCGGGATCATCGTGCGGTAGAGGTACGACCAGGAGGGCTCGCCGTGCATCAAGAGCACGACCGGCGCGGACGGATTCCCCTCGCGCACGTAGTGAACCCGCAGCGTGCCTCCCTCTGAGTCGGAGACATCGGCATAGGAGGGGGCGAAGTCATAGCCGGGCAGGCCGACAAAGCGTTGATCCGGGGTGCGGAGCGTCTTCATGGAGCGGGAGCCTACGCCGTCGTCCCCCGGGTTGCCGCTGCCCGCCGTGCGAGATGCAAGCCGTCGCCGCGGCCCGTAACCTGACGCCAACGTCACCAATCGCACCCAGCGGGAGGCAGCATATGGCCACGTCCGACGCCCAAGAGTACGACCCGTTCGCCGCCTTCGACGACGTCATCGCCGGGACCACCCGCGATCCCTATCCTGAACTCGCGGTGAGGCGCCGCGACTCGCCGGTGTGCAAGGACTTCACGATGTCCCCCGATGCCCTCCCCGAGGGCATCGACGTCGAGCCGGGATGGATCGCCTACCGCTACGACGACTGCTCGCACATCTTGCGTGACGCCAAGACCTTCACCTCCACCGGCTACGACGTCACCATCGGCATGGTGATGGGCCACATGATCCTCGGCATGGACGACCCGGAGCACCGGAGCCACCGCAACTTGGTGGCACACGCTTTCCGTGAGAAGGCACTGGCCCGCTGGGAGCCCGAGTTCATCGGTCCGATCATCGACGAGCTGATCGATCGCTTCGTGGCCGACGGCCAGGCGGACCTGGTACGCCAGCTCACGTTCGAGTTCCCGGTGCGGGTGATCGCGCGCCTGCTGGGGCTACCCGAGGAGGACTTCCCGCGGTTCCAACGCTGGTCGGTCGAGCTCATCGGGCTGGTGGCCGACATCGACCGGGGGCTGGCCGCCTCCGAGGCGCTCCGGGAATACTTCGCCGGGGTCGTGGCGGAGCGGCGCGCCCGGCCGGCAGAAGACGTCATCAGCGACCTGGTCACGGCCGAGGTCGACGGTGAGAAGCTCACCGACGAGGCCATCTACTCCTTCCTCCGGCTCCTCCTGCCGGCCGGTGCGGAGACGACGTACCGATCCTCGGGCAACTTGCTGTACCTGCTGCTCACCCATCCGGACCAGCTGGAGTCCGTACGGGCCGACCGCTCGCTGCTGCCCCAGGCGATCGAAGAGGGGTTGCGCTACGAACCGCCGCTGCTCAGCATCAACCGCACAACTACCTGCGCGGTGGAGGTCGGCGGGGTGACCATCGGCGCCGGTGAGAGCATCACGCCGCACATCGGCTCGGCGAACCACGACGAGACGCGCTGGGACAATGCCGAGGCGTTCGACATCTTCCGCCCAGGCGTCCCCCACATCGCCTTCGCGCACGGGCCGCATATGTGCCTCGGGATGCATCTGGCCCGGCTGGAGACGCGCGCGCTGCTCAACCGCGTGCTCGACCGACTCCCGGATCTGGCTCTCGACCCCGGCGACGCGGACCCGCACATTCAAGGCGACGTGTTCCGCTCGCCGACTGCTCTGCCCGTGACCTTCGTGGCGCCTGCATGAGCTTCCCCGAGGACATCTACACCGAACCCGAACCCGACCCGGACACGCTGGCCAACCTCGGCCCGCTGCGCGCCATGGCCGGCACCTGGATCGGCACCGCCGGCAAGGACTCCCACCCGTTCGTCGAGGGAACCGAGGCGGACGCCTACGTCGAGCACTACCAGCTGACGCCGATCGACGCGCAGACCAACGGGCCCCAACTCTTCTACGGCATGCACTACCACACCCGCATCACCAAGCCCGGCGAGATCGAGGCGTTCCACGACCAGACCGGCTACTGGCTCTGGGAGCCGGCCACCGGGAGCATCGTGTTCACGCTCGCCATACCCCGGGGGCAGGTGGCAATGGCCGGTGGCTCGGCGGCGCCCGACGCGTCCTCGTTCGAGGTGGCGGCACGCCTCGGCGACCCGCACTTCGGCATCATCACGAGCCCGTTCCTCGACTACGGCTTCCACACCGTGTCGTTCACCATGACGGTCACCGTCAGCTCAGACGACGAGTGGTCCTACCACCAGGACACGCTCTTGGAGGTTCGCGGGACGTCGGACCTGTTCCACCACACGGACCGCAACACCCTCACCCGCCTGGCGCCCCCCATGCCGAACCCGATGGCTCAGGCGAACTGACGCTCTTCCACCCCGCCACCCCGACCGATGAGGACGGTGGTCACCTTGGAAGGTGGGAACAGGCCGTGCGAGACGACACCAGGCACGGCGTCGAGCACCTCGGCGAGATCTCCCGGATCGTCGATGGCGCCGTGGTAGTCGGCCAGGATGCCGGCATCGGGGGTCGGGGGCGCGTCGCGCAGGGTCGCACTCGGCAGCGCGTGCAGCGTGGCCGCGAGCCCGAAGTTCAGGAGCTCGAGCGGGACCGGGGGACGCAGTCGTTCGACCGGCTTGTCGGACGAGACGATGACCACGAACCGATCGGCGGCGGCGGCCACGATCCGCTCGCGCGTGTGCGCGCCACCTCCTCCCTTGACCAACCAGCCCACAGGGTCGACCTGGTCGGCTCCGTCGATGGCCAAGTCGAGACGGTCGATGTCGGTGAAAGGCCTCACGTCGAGCCCGAGGGCGGCGGCGAGCTCCGCAGTCGCCGGCGATGTTGCGACGCAGGTGATGGCCAGCCTCCGCCGAGCGATGGCCGGCACCAACTCGGCGACCGTGGTGCCGGTGCCCAGGCCGACGCGCATGCCGTCCTCGACCATCGCGGCGGCGGCGGCCGCCGCAGCGCGCTTCTCGGCCACGGTGTTGGACCCCGTCACTTCGAGATCGCTCTCAGCTGCGGGGGACGTCCTTCCATGCCAGCTCCTTGTCCGTACGGACGTCGCCCGGGAGGCCGAGCACCCGCTCTCCGAGGATGTTGCGCATGACCTCGGATGTACCGCCCTCAATGGAGTTGGCGCGCACGCGCAGGAAGAGCTTGTGCACGTCGGGCGAGCCCATGCCGACCTGGTCGGGCCGAACCATCGGGTAGCCGGCCGGGAAGAGCATGGCTTCGCTGCCGAGCAGGTCCATACACAGGTCGTAGACCCTCTTGTTCTCCTCGGCGAAGGCCAGCTTGGCCACCGATCCCTCGGGCCCGGGCGTGCCGGCCTTGCGCGTCTGTGAGGCCCGGGCATTGGTCATGGAGAACGCCTCGGAGCGGATGTAGCTCGAGACGAGGCGGTCGCGCAGGGCGAGGGCGTGCGGGGAGGTATCCCCCTTCCAGCGCTCCCTCCAGATCCTGAGGGCCTCGGCGATCGGTCCGCCGCCCCGCCGGGTGACCGCTCCTCCAATGGAGACGCGCTCGTTCATGAGCGTGGTCACCGCCACGCGCCACCCGTCTCCCTCCCCGCCGATGCGGGCGCTGTCTGGCATTCGCACGTCGGTGAAGAAGACCTCGTTGAACTCGGCCTCGCCGGTGATCTGGAAGAGGGGCCGCACCTCCACCCCGGGCGCCCTCATGTCGACGAGGAACGCTGTCATCCCCTTGTGCTTGGGCACATCGGGGTTGGTGCGCGCCACGATAAGCCCGAACGAAGAGATGTGCGCCAGCGTCGTCCACACCTTCTGCCCGTTGAGCACCCACTCGTCGCCGTCGCGCTCGGCTCGCGTCGACAGCCCGGCCACGTCCGAGCCGGCACCCGGCTCGCTGAACAGCTGGCACCAGATCTCCTCGTTCGTGAAGAGGGGCCTCAGGTAGCGCTCCTTCTGCTCAGGCGTACCATGCGCGACGATCGTCGGGGCGCACATGCCGTAGCCGATGGGGTTCTTTACACCGGCAACCGGTGCGCCACCCGTATGGAGGCGGGACTGGGCCTGCTGTTGGTCCTTGGGGGCCATTCCGAGGCCGCCGCAGCCGGAGGGGAAGTGCAACCAGGCCAAGCCGCGGTCGAACTGCTCCCCGAGGAACTGCTGCGCCGGCGTGGCCGCGGGTGGGAAGTCGGCCAGCAGGCCGTCAACCAGTTCGTCGACGTTCGCACTCATGCCCGCACCCTATAGCGTGCTCTCGTGCGGGCACCTTCTCATCCCCGACTGATCGCAATCCCGGCTCTCCGTGGTAGCGGGAAGCAGGGAGGAGCGGGCGTGTGACCGGCTCCGTCAACCTCTCCGACGGAAGGATCCTCGCCTATGAGGAGTACGGAGACCCTGTGGGGTTCCCCGTGCTCAGCTTCCACGGCGGCTTGAGCTCCCGACTCGACGCGGCGCCGGCGCACGAGGCCGCCGTCGCCAAGGGAGTCCGGCTCGTGTCGCCCGACCGGCCCGGCATGGGGCTCTCGACCTACCAGCGCGCACGCCGATTGACCGATTGGCCGGCCGACGTCGAGCGGCTGGCCGAGGCCCTCGGGATCGAGCAGTTCGCCGTGATGGGCTGGTCGGCCGGCGGCCCCTATGCCGCGGTCTGCGCCGCCAAGATGGGTGGGCGCGTCACGGCGGCCGCACTCCTGTCGAGCGCGGTGCCGCTCGACCTCTACGGCACCACCCGGGGGCTCACGGCGGAGGACCGCTTCCTGCTCGTCCTGACACGCCGCACGCCATGGCTGGCCTCCGCCCTGATGAAGGTGAGCATCGTGAACGCCAGCAACGCACGGTTGTTCCGGGCCGTCGTGCGCTCGTTCCCGGCCGCCGACCAGACGATCCTCACCGAGTGGGGCCCGCCCGACCACGCCCTCTCATTCGTCCGGGAGGCGCTGCGCCAGGGGACCGAGGGCTGCGTGCAGGATTACCGGATCTTCGGAGACCCGTGGGGCTTCTCACTCGAAGAGATCAGGGTTCCCGTCCAGATCTGGGAGGGCGCAGACGACCGCACCGGCCCGCCCGGGTACCGGGCTTTCCTCAAGCGGCACATCGCGCAGGCGACGGTCACCGTCGTCCCGGACGAGGGCCACCTCTCACTGCTGCCCCATCAGGCCCCGGCCATCTTCACCGCGCTGCTGGGGGGCGACCACAGCGCCGAGTCGACGGCGCGGTGGAACGTGGGGTAGGCGAAGATCATCGACCGCATCGTGTCCAGGGGGACCTGGGCATGGATCGCAAGTGTCAAAAGGCCGAGGACCTCGCCGCCGGTCGGGCCTATCGACGTCGCTCCGACCAGCACCCCGCCACGGGCGACCAGCTTCACGAAGCCCTCACCGCGGTGGATCCAGCCGCGGGCGGACGCCGCGATCGACTCGTACAGCACCGTGACGTCCTCACCCTCCGCCGCGGGCCTGGGCCTCTGTGAGACCGACCGAGCCGATCTCGGGGTCGGTGAACGTCACCCGGGGCAGCGCCCGGTAGTCGGCTTTCGGCAGTGGACGACCCAAGATGTCGGCGACGCAGAGACGGGCCTGGTACACGGCGACGTGGGTGAAGGCACCCTTTCCCGTGATGTCGCCGACGGCCCACACACCCGGCATCACCCGCATCCGCCCGTCGACCGGGATGCTCCGGGCCTGCTCGTCCAGCCCCAGCGCCCCGACGCCGAGGCTCGCCAGGTCGCTCCGGCGCCCGGTGGCCACGAGGACCCGCTCGCCGCTGAGGGCGGCCCCGCCGGCCAGGTGCACGGTCCCCCCCGTTTCGCCCCAGCGCTCGACGCGTTCGATCGTCACGCCGGTATGCACCTGCACGCCTTCGCGGCGGAGCACTTCGGTGATGAGTTCGGAGGCCTCCGGCTCCTCGGGACCGGCCAGCCGCTCCCCTGCCTCGACGATGGTGACCTCGGCGCCGAAGCGCCGCATGACCTGCCCGATCTCCAAGCCGATCGCACCGCCCCCGACGACGAGCAGCGACGCCGGCACCGCTTCGGCCGCGATGGCGTCCCGGTTTATCCAATGCGGGGCATCCTTGAACATGGGCGGGACGAAGGCCCGCTGCCCGGTGGCGAGGACAACGGCGCGCCGAGCCGAGATCGTCCGGCCGCCGACCTCGACCGAGTCCGCGCCAGTCACTCGGGCCCGGCCCCGGACGAAGCGGCCACCCTTCCCCTCGAAACGCTCGACCGCGACCTTGTCGTCCCACGAGTCCGTCGCCTCCTCGCGGATCCGTCGGGCGACCGGCGACCAGTCGGGGTCGACCACCGACGTCCCTGCCATACCCGGGATGCGGCGACCCTCGGCCAGGAGGTCCGACGCGCGCACCATCATCTTTGAAGGGATGCAACCCCAATACGGGCACTCGCCGCCGACCAACTCTGCTTCGATGCCCACGACGTCGAGCCCCGCCTCCGCCAGGTCCTCCGCCACCTGCTCACCCCCCGGACCGAGGCCGACGACGATCGCATCGACCTCCACGGGAGCTACAGCTGGCTCCAGTTCGTCACCTTGACCGGGGCGACGATGGGCGAGCCGACATTGAGCTGGATCTCGTAGTGGTCACCCAGCGGCAGGTTGCGCGGGTCACCGGTGTAGAGGCCCGGCTGCTTGCCGGGGGAGGTGAAGAACACGGTCACCTTGCCGGTTGCCGGCCCGACCTGGGTCTTGCTCAGCGGGACACCCCACTCGTCGAAGAGTTGGCCCAGGGTGAACCCCTGTGCCGTCGTCGGCGACTCGACGTGGATGATCCCGTCGTTGGCGTGCACGTGCAGCCAGTAGAAGCAGCTACCAGTCTCGACGAAGGGCCCGTTGGCGCTCGCGACGGCCTGGAAGCCAGGGATGCCGATGCCGTAGGGGATGACCTGTGCCTTGCCATTGACGAAGATGGTGAGGTGGGTGTGGACGTGGATGACCGTCTGCTCCCCGGCCTGGCACTGCACACCGTCAATGGTCTGCCCCGTGGCCGCGTTGACGAGCGTGGCCAGCTTCGGCCCCGACGGGACCCCGATGCCCTCGGGGCCCGGGCTGGTGGACGGCGGCTGGATCCAGGTGGATGACATGGAGGCCGGGATCGGCTGCAGCGGGACGTGGGGGTTCTTGAACTGGGCCGGCACGCTGCCCGAACCCCCACCCCCGGTGACCTGGATGATGACGACGACCAACACCGCGACGAGCACGACGAGGCCGCCCACACGGACGCCCACGCGCATCTGCTTCTGGCGTCGCTCGGCAGCGCGTTTCTCCGCCGCTCGCTGCTGGCTGTCCGCCCGCCGCTGGGCCTTCGACTTGCTGCCACTGGTCATTGGGGGGTCAGCGTAGCGAACCAGTCCCAGCGAAAAGCATCGACACGTTCCAGGGGTCCCGCCCACTCCGGCGGCCCCTCTTCACCGACGGAAAGCCCCAGCGCTGCTGACGCTTGCCAGAGGTCACCGTCGACGAAGGCCACGGTCACGTAACGGTCGTTCGAGGAGTCGACGAACTGCCAGGCGCCCGCCACCCCGGCCTGGTGCGCGAGCGCCGACCCGTCGACCGCGGGTCCCACAACGACGTAGACACCGTGGGAAGGCCGGAACGGCACGGCGCCCCCGGAAACGGCGACACGCGGAGCGGCCCAGCGGCCTGCCACGCTGAACGGGCCTGACAGCAGCGCCCGGCGTGCCGCGAAGAAGCGGTCCTCTGCATGCAGCCGCTCGGCCAGGGCGAAGAATTCGGGCAACACCTCTTCGCCCCGCATGAGATAGAGCGTCATGTAGTGGAACCCGTCGAGGAGAGGGCTCGTCGAGGTCTCGGCCGCCCGGCAGCGGGGGGACCGGACCCAGCGCTGGCCGAACGTGATGCCCTCGACCGTGAACTGCTCGGGGAGGTGGTCGAGCTGATGCCAGGCGTTGTAGGCCTCGTGGGCCGAGGGATCCGTGACCTCGGTGAAGGAGAAGAAACCCAGCACCCGATGAGGGTAGCCGCGGGCGGGAATGCAAGACTCTGCGGCCGATGACCGATGCAACGGGGCTCCTCTCCGGCTTGCGGGTGCTCGACCTGAGCATCTGGCGACCCGGCCCCTACGCGACCTCGCTGCTGGTGGCCCTCGGAGCGGACGTGCTCAAGATCGAGCCGCCCGGCGGCGACCCGATGCGCCACTATCCCGGGCTCTTCGCACCCATCAACGCCGGCAAGCGGAGCGTGGAGCTCGACCTCAAGGACGGCGACGGGCGTCTCCGGGCGCTGGCGCTGGCTGTTGAGGCCGACGTGCTCGTGGAGGGGTTTCGCCCCGGCGTCATGGTCCGGCTCGGCCTGGACGACGCGGCGGTCAGGGCCCGCAACACCCGCATCGTCTATTGCTCCATCTCCGGCTACGGCCAACACGGTCCGCGGGCCACGTTCCCGGGCCATGACGTGAACTACCAGGCCTGGGCGGGGGCGTTGACCCCCGAGGGCGGGACGGGAGCACTCCCACCGCTGCCGACGGCCGACCTGGCGGCGGGGATGACCGCAGCATTCGGGATTTGCGCCGCCGTCATCGGACGCGGCGCCAGCGGAACGGGGACCTTCCTCGACATCTCCATGACCGACGTCATGGCAACCTGGACGGGGCCTGCCGGCGCAGGCTCGCCCGGGCAGAAGACTCCGTCCCCACCTGTGCCCGGCTACGGCCTCTTCACCACCGCCCGCGGCGGCCAGGTCACGCTTGGGGTGGTCAACGAACAGCACTTCTGGTCCCGCCTCTGTGACCACCTCGGTCTGGGCGAGCTGGCCGGCCTCGGCTTCGACGAGCGCTGCCGTCGGGGCGAAGAGATGCAGCGCGCCGTCGCCGCCGCCGTCGCCACCCGGGAGCGCGACACCCTGGTGGCCGACCTTGCCGCCGCCGGTGTCCCTGTCGCCCCGGTCCTCGACCGGCAGGAGGTGCTCGCGAGCGGGCCTTTCCCCTCCTTCCCCATCCGGCTCCCCCTGCCGGGCACGGCGGGAGCCGTCCCGGAGCTCGATCAGCACCGCGGGGAGGGTTTCTGCGTCCGCACCTGACGTCCAAGGGACGGCGCCGTCCCTGTTACCTTGCGGTCGACCCAAAGCCATGACCCAGATCGCCGACCTACTCACCGCCAACAAGGGCTACGCCGCCGCCCGCGCCAACGTGGCCGACCCGCGCCCCGGACGCCACCTGGCTGTCGTCACCTGCATGGACGCCCGCATCGACGTCTTCGCCGTGCTGGGACTCCACCTCGGCGAAGCTCACGTCATCCGCAATGCCGGCGGACGGGTCACCGACGACGTGCTACGCAGCCTCGCGCTCTCGAGCGGGGTCCTGGGCGTGGACACCGCAGTCGTGATGCAGCACACGAAGTGCGGTCTGGCCGGCGTGAGCGATGCAGAGCTACGTGCGTTGACCGGGGCCGACTTGGGCTTCTTTCCCATCGACGACCACGCCGCGGCCCTGCGCGAGGACGTCGAGCTGCTTGTTCGCACGCCGTACCTGACCCGGTTGCGGATCATCGGCGGCTTCATCTACGACGTCGAGAGCGGCGATCTCGAAGACGTCGTCCGCTGGGAGCGTTCGGGCTGAGCCCGGCGGCGCGATGAGGGTCGCCATCCTCGACGACTGGTTCGACACGATCCGGTCCCTCCCATGCATCGTGAAGCTGGCGGGTCACGACGTCACCGTCTTCACCGACCACGTCCAGGACACCGACACCCTCGCCCGCCGTCTGGCGGACATAGAGGCGCTCGTCTTGATCCGCGAGCGGACGGAGGTACGCGCTGCGCTCCTCGAGCGGCTGCCACGCCTGCGACTGATCAGCCAGCGCAGCGTGTACCCCCACATCGACATCGACGCGTGCACCGCACTCGGCATCGTCGTCAGCTCCGACCAGCACGCCGGCAGCCCGTCCTATGCCGCCGCCGAGCTGACGTGGCTGCTCGTGCTGGCCGCCATGCGCGAGCTGCCTGCGCAGGTGCGTTCACTGCAGGCCGGGCACTGGCAGGCCGGGGTGGGACGGACCCTGCGGGGCAAGACCCTCGGCATCTACGGCTATGGCCGCATCGGTGCGGTCGTCGCCGGGTACGGCCGTGCCTTCGGCATGGACGTCCTGGTGTGGTCCCGGCCCGCATCACTCGAGCGGGCCACGGCCGACGGCCTGACGCCGGCACGAAGCAAGGACGAGCTCTTCTCCGCGACCGACGTGGTCTCATTGCACCTGCGGCTCGTCCCCGCCACCAGGGGTGTCGTCTCGGCCCGTCATCTGGCACTGATGGGAACGGGCGCCCTGCTGGTGAACACCAGCCGGGCGGGCCTGATTGAGCCCGGAGCCCTTGTGGCGGCGCTCCGGGCGGGGCGGCCCGGCATGGCGGCCCTCGACGTGTTCGAGTCCGAACCCCTCCGTGACCCCACCAATCCCCTCCTGACGATGGAAAATGTGGTCTGCACCCCCCATATCGGCTACGTGACCCGCGAGGAGTGGGATGTACAGTTCAGCGACATCTTCGACCAGATCAATGCCTATGCGGACGGCACACCGATCAACGTCGTGAACCCCCGCGTGTTGGCACACGCCCGGAGCAGACCCCAAGGAGTCCCCGATGCCGGCTCATGATCCCTCGTCCTCACGACAAGCCACCGGTGGCGGTGAGCACCCTTGGCGAGGTCGCCGACGATCGTTGCTGACCGCCCTGGTGGGCTGCATGACACTCGTCCCGGCGCTCCTGGCCGTGACACCCGGCACGGCATCGGCCGCCTACCCCGACAACCCCGCACAACCGGTGAACTTCGGAAGCGCCGGGTTCTTCGGCCCCTCGGGAGGTTTGCAACTCAACTCCCCCCCGGTCGGCATGGCCTCGACCGCGAGCGGAAACGGCTACTGGATCGCCGCCGCGGACGGGGGGATCTTCAACTACGGCGACGCCGAATTCTTCGGTTCGGCGGGCAACATCGCCCTCAACAAGCCGATCGTCGGAATGGCAGCCACGACGGACGGAGACGGCTACTGGCTCGTGGCGTCTGACGGGGGCATCTTCACCTACGGCGACGCCGTCTTCCACGGCTCTGCGGGCAGCCTGCCCCTCAATCAGCCCATCGTCGGGATGGCGGCGACACCGGACGGGGGCGGGTACTGGCTCGTCGCGTCTGACGGAGGCATCTTCTCCTACGGCGACGCCGTCTTCTACGGCTCCACTGGGTCGATCCACCTCAACCAGCCCGTCGTGGGCATGGCGCCGGCGCCGGGTGGATCCGGCTACTGGTTGGTCGCCTCCGACGGGGGCATCTTCAACTACGGGACCGCACCCTTCCTCGGGTCGATGGGCGGCACCCCGCTCAACGCGCCCATCGTCGGGATGGCCGGCACCGCCAGCGGCTACTGGCTCGCCGCCCGCGATGGCGGGGTGTTCAACTACGGCGTCCCGTTCTTGGGCTCCATGGGCGGGCAGTCGAACGCCAACCCCATCCGGGCCATCGCCGCGACGCCCAACGGAACCGGCTACTGGCTCCTGCCGACCTCGCCCCCGCCGCTGCCGCCAACGATCGGGCCCGGCGCCGGTGGTGCTGCGGTCGTGCTGCTCCAGCAGCAATTGACTGCCCTCGGCTACTGGGTGGACACCACCGGCGGCTCGTTCGACGACAGCACGGAACAGGCGGTGTGGGCCCTGCAGAAGGTTGCCGGGCTGCCGCGCGACGGCGTCGTCGGGCCGACCACGTGGGCGGCGCTCAATGCCGGTGTGGTGCCCAAGCCGCGCAGCACGTCCGGCTACGTCATTGAGGTCAACCTGGCGAACGACGTCGTCATGGTCGTGAACAACGGCCACCTCTTGTACACGCTGAACACGTCGACCGGGGGCGGCTACACCTACAGCAGCGGAGGCGTCACGTCGGTGGCCATCACTCCAACCGGGATCTGGCACACCTTCCGGGTCGTCGACGGCCTCGACATCAGCTCCCTGGGTCAGCTGTGGCGGCCGAGGTACTTCACCGGCGGCTACGCCATTCACGGCGACACGGCCGTCCCGCCGTACCCGGTGTCCCACGGCTGCGTCAGGGTCAGCAACGAGGCCATCGACTGGATATGGGCCAACAACATCGACCCGATCGGGACGACCGTCTGGGTGTACTGAGCTCGACCGGCGGAATCGCCACAGCGTCCTTCCCGTCGCGAGGTGCAGGTGCCCGGGAGACCCGAAGACGAGGTCGATCAGATGTCGTAGTAGAGCATGAACTTTTGGGCGCTCGACGCCTACCAGCACCTTCCGCCAAATCCGCAGTATGAGCTGGACTTTCGGTCTCTCGATGGCTGGCATCATCTTGCATTGTTTGACACTGTCCTGTGTCACGTTCGTGTCACGCCACACGCGACCGCCCGCATCACACGCCGTTCCTTCGCCGTCGTCCCGGCCCACACGCCCTCGAGGTCCGGGTCTGCCAGGGCGTACTGCAGGGAGGCCGCCTGCACCGGACACTCGCGGCAGATGTGACGGGTGCGAGTGGGTGGCGTCCCCTTCACGAAGAACAGATCCGTCTGGCCGACGCAGGCGGCCTCTGAGTGCCACGCCGGCCTCGCTATGAGGTCCTCGAGGGTCAGCGGAATGACCGGGGCATTGGGGGCGCTCATCAGCCATTCGGTGACGTTCACCCTGACACGGTAGGAGGGCGCTGTATCAGCGCGGGACTTGCCGACCTCGTCATGAATGTCACCACCACTCACAGCACCGGATCGCCATGACGGTCGGCGGGGGTGAAGTGAGGGTGGCCGGCCCGACCCCGCGGTGGCTTTTGGGGTTGGGCCGCGAGCCGCCATCTTGTATCAGCACGGGACTTGCGTACCTCGGTAATGAATGTCGCCTTGGACCTGGGTGTCTCCTTCGGTCGGGGGTGAGGTGACCGGCCCAGCCCCAACTCCGCTTCCGGGTTGGGTCGCGAGCTGAGCAGGTCTACCCTCGCACGGTGAGCCCAATGCCCGTGGCCGGCGACCGCCACTCCGGCTTCATCGTCGAGCCGATGAAGTGCTGGGCCATGGTCTATGACGGCACGATGCAGGCCGACCATTGCGCGGAGCGGCCGAACTGGACGGGACGGTGGTTCAGCCCCAAGGGTGACCGTTGGTGGCGGGTGTGGAGCTGTGCGGACCATCTGGACGGGCTGACGGGGCTCAAGGAGTTCGGGCGGAGGTACAGTTAACTCGTGGCTTCCGGATGGGACGTTACCGAGCGAGCGGCGGCTCTCGTGACTGTCATCGAGTTCTCGCGACGGTTCATTCGAACCGTGCGTCGAGTAGTGCCGCCCGTGCTCGATTCCATCCGAACGGGGTTCGCCGAACTGGCGCGGTGCATGATGCCCGAGGATTCTCGGTGGTCCAATCCGACTCAAGTGGGGCTGTTCAAGTCCGTGCCGGCCGTGTTCAAGTCCGTGCCGGCCGTATTGGAGGCCGTGCCGGCCGTATTGGAGGCCGCGTCGGCCGTGGTGGAGGAAGTGTTCGACGAAATCGCCAATGAGAGCGACATGCCAAACTACGCCAGATTTTTGGCAAGGCACACCAAGTTCTTGGCAAGGTACGGCATATTCTTCATCGGTATGTAGGGGGCGGCGCGGGGCCACGCGTCGAAGATGACGAGCGGGCCGGCGGAGGGATTCTGACCGATCCCTCAGCACGCGCTTTCGATGTCTGTAACTTTGCCCAGGTGTTGGCCGTCCCGGCTATCGATGTGGCGATCCATGCTGCGATTGTGGGTGGCCTCATCAGCGGAGGGGTGATCTTGGGGGGCGTCTTGGTCGCAGAGTGGCTAGCTCGTAGTCGGGATCGCACGTACGAGATCCGGGCCGCTACCCAATTGGTCGCCATCCAGCTTCCAGTCGCGCTCGCCTTCATGGCGACGAACCCGCCAAGTTCGCAACGCGGTCCAGTTTGGAACGGCCGGCTGGAATGCGTTCGAAGCAGTTCAGTCGGCACTTAGGGGACTAGCGGATAGGCCGTGAATCGGGACTCCATCGGTCGCGCCAGTCGATGAGCTTGGCGGTGATGAGCAGGGCGACGACCAGGCAGAGCTGAGCGTGGCGGTGTCGGGTTCGCCGGTCGGTGTTCCGACGGAGCTGGCCGTAGTTGCTCAGCCACGAGTTGGTGCCCTCCACCACCCAGCGCAGCCCGAGTCGGAGGGGCTGTTTCTCAGTGGTGGCGGTGCCGGGTCTCGAGCGGAGTTGAATGTTGAGATCGTCCAGGCCGCGACCGGCGAGATGGGCGCGGACTTTGGGGTAGTCGTAGCCGCGGTCGAGGTGCAGGGTCTCGATCTCCTCGAGCAATCCCGCACGGGCCAGATCCTCGAGGGTGGGGTCGAGCATCTTGACGTCGTTGCGGTTGGCGCCGTCGATGGCCCATCCGATCGGGATGCCGTGCGCATCGGTGGCGATCGACCACTTCCAGCCGAGTTTTGCCCGGTCCGTGGGGTTCTTGCCCGTCCCTTCGCCGCCACAGGGTGCCTTGTGCAAGGAGCCGTCGAGCGCCACTTCGGTGAGATCGAGACCGATGATGCGGTCATAGGCATGGAGGGCGTGCTGGCGCAGCGCGTCGAACACGCCGGCGGCGATCCACTCGTCGCGTCGTGCCCGCAGCGTGGTGTCCGATACCTCGTCGCCCGAGGATCGCCTCGACGCTCACCCACGAGCAGCCGGTGACCAATCGGACCAGGATCCCCCAGAAGCACAGCCGGTCCGAGACCCGAGGCCGATGACAGCCCAGCGGGTGGTTCTCCGGAGCTGGCGGGATCAGGGGCTCGATTACTGCCCAGACGGCATCTACCACTTCGGGCTCGAGTGCGCGCATTATGGGGGTGACCTCCACTTGGTCGTTGGTTGGGACGCACCCAGAATCAAATCCGGGCCATCACGACGACCGGTGGATGGTCACCTATCCGCGCGGCCCCTTATCGAGATAGACATCGCAACGCGTCCTCGCACCGTTCGCCACCGTAAACGAATTCGCACTGCGCAGGAGGAACTGACCGCTCGGCTTTTGGCCGCTCGGTTCCGATGCGAGCGCGGTGCCGAGTATGTAACGGAGGAGGAACGGCTCGATTTTGGAGGCAGGCCGCTGACTGAGGCCGTTTTCGGGCGACGTACAACCGTGATCGATGAGAAGTTCCAAAAGTACATGAGGGAAGGCTTCTCGTAAGTTCCATCACCACTACTTACGCCTTCTTGCGCCAAGCTTGGCACGTGTGAACCGGAACTCGAAACAAACCGCGGCCCGAATCCTTGACCGCGTTGTGTGCAAGTACATACTGCCCCCCGACAATCAAAGTGCCCCGGCGCCGGCTAGCACCGACCCGGGGCGTGGCCATACCTAACGGGAGGTAATGACATGCAGCAGGATATCGGTGCCAGCGAAGCGGAGGCGATTGATCGAGGCGAAGCGCCCCAGTGGGTGGTGGTAGCTCGGCGAATGGACGAGATGGAGGTCCGGCTCGACTTGATGAGAGAGCGCCTCGAGCGAATCCTTTGCGACCTCGATGCCCCGTAGGTGTAGCTCGACCGGGGCGCTGCTTCAGGATGGTCTACAGCCGCCAGCTGCAGGCCGACCACTGTCGCCGGCCGGCGTGGAAGGGCATCTGGACCGATCGAAAGGGCGCCTGGTGATACGTCGAGGCGTGCGGCGAGCACGCTCCGAAGTTGAGCAGCGACGAGTCTGAGGGCTTCTGATCCCCTGCCCCCGTACGGGCACATATGGGCGTGTTGACACCCGCCTACGGGTGCCAGAGACGTAGACACAACGGACTCTCGGGTTGGACGTGGCCCCGTTCCAAGTTAAGGGTGTTCTCGCATTCCGTGGCGCAGGGCCAAGTGATCGGGAGGGCCCCGGTTAGGTCAGCGTGAATCTCCCGAGCTTGATGGGTGCCGGTGCAAACTCAATGAACCCGCTCTGGGTGCCTTTCGTCGTCCCCAACAGAGCCAGGTTACGCCCAAAGGCGATGATGATGGTGGTTCCATTCCTGGCGGTGACCGAACCCCACCCGGACACCGTGCCCTGGGTGTAGGTGCCGATCCCATTGGCGTTCACGCAGAACAGACCGGTGAAAGTCCCGCCTGGGTAGGTGGCAGTCAGGACGTGAGCATTGAGTCCCGTGGCACACAGCGGGCGAACGACAGTGAAGCTCTGGGAGGCCACGGCAGTTGGTCCCCCGTTGTTGCTCATGGTCTGGCCGGTAAAGACCTTTGTTGTCGAGGTCCCGGCCGAGTCTGTCTCGGTGACCGTGGCGGTATAAGGGCCTGGTGTGGCGTAGGTGTGAGTCGTCGTAGGCGTTGAAGTTGTCGCCGTCGACCCATCACCGAAGTTCCACGCGTAGGTCGAGATCGTGCCGAAGGCGACGGTCGAGGCTGAGGCGTCAAACGAGGTGGGCTGGCCCACTTCGCCTGGAGTTACCGAGAAATGGGCGACCGGCGCCTGGTCGGGGGTGATGACAACGCCCGTCGGATCGCTCCCCACGACGATCTGCGACCCTGCGGTGTTGGTGGCCGTGTTGACCGGGGTGAGAGTGTCGCCTTCGACGAAACCAGGAAGACTCGCCACATAGGCGGTAGCGCCATCAGGAGTAATGGCAATGGCGTCTGGGTAGTGGCCTACACCCACTATGGGCGTCCCGGTGGTGCCGGTTTTGGTATCGATCGGTGTAATGCCGCCGTCGATGACGTCCTGCGGTGTGACAATGTCTAGATCCGTCGTTGCGTATGCGGTGGACCCATTGGGTGTTACCGCCACCCCAGACGCCGCCGTGTGGTATCCCACCGTGATTGTGGTGTCTACGGTATTCGTCGCGGTGTCGATTGGAGTCAGACCGTCGTTGTAGACGTAAGCGGTCGTCCCGTTGGGAGTGATGGCGATGCTTGTGCCGCCGCCGTTGATGACATCGATCGGCGCCCCTGCGGTGTTGGTGGCCGTATTGATAGGCCAGACGAAGGTATCCAGCGCATCTGCGACATACGCAGTGGTCCCGTTTGGCGTGATGGCGATTGCGTCGGCCACGTCACCTACTCGAATTGGCGTCCCTGCGGTGTTGGTGGCGGTATTGATCGGAGTGACGGTGCCAATGCCCGTGGCGTTAGTCACATACGCAGTGGCCCCGTTGGGCGTGATGGCGATTGCGTCGGGGTGAGTGCCTGCCGCGATCGGCGTCCCTGCGGTGTTGGTGGCGGTATTGATCGGCGTGACGGTGCCATCCCCATAGTTCGTCACGTAGGCAGTGGCCCCGTTGGGCGTGATGGCGACTGCTTCGGGCGTGTTGCCGACCGCGATCAGAGACCCTGCGGTGTTGGTGGCGGTGTTGATTGGAGTAACGGTGTTACTCCCGGAGTTGACCACATACGCAGTCCAGGCCTGAGCCGGAGCAGCCAAGGCCCGGGGGGTATGAGCCGGGGCCGCCAAGGTCATTATTCCGACAATCATGGCCAGGCCAACGAAGTTCGACGCTTTACGCAATCGAGGATGCTTCCGTTTGTGCACGACTACCCACTTCCGTGGGGCAGCTCGAAGCCTCTGTTTGAGGCTCTATTACCCGAGATCATTGCTGATCTGGGGGCCAGGCTAGCCCCTTGCTTTAAGGAGTCCAACTGGACTACCGGGTGCCCCCGTTCATTGATACTTCTCTCAGGGTCCACCGCTTGATTGCTGGTCCTTAATAGCTTCGGGAGTGCTGGCCGGTTCGGTCTGACTTGGAGTCCCGTGACATCTTCAGAGTGTCGTCGACCGAACCTTCCAGTCGCACATTGAAAGCGGCACGCCCCGTCTCCGAGTTGGGGTGATTGGTCCGGCTTGCTAGCAACAAGCCTGGACCGCCCGTCGCTCCGATCCGGAACGGCCGTGCCATCCCTAACACCATTAACGAGAAGGGATGACCATGACCATCGTAGAAGCTGCGCGTGGGATCACCGGTGGTGTCGACACCCATCTCGACGTCCACGTCGCAGCCGCCCTCGACCCCCTCGGCGGCCTGCTCGGACGGAGAGCTTCGCGACCGACTCGGCCGGCTACAAGGCGCTGCTCGGCCTGGCTCGAGTCCTTCGGCGAGGTCACCAAGATCGGCATCGAGGGCACGGGCTCGTATGGATCCGGACTGCTCGCGCTACCTGCGCCGGGTGGGTGTCGAGGTCATCGAAGTCGACCGACCGAACCGAGAGGAGCGCCGCCGCAGCGGCAAGTCCGATCCCCTCGACGCCGTCGAAGCCGCCCGAGCTGCGCTCAGCGGCGGGCGAGCGGGCAGCCCCAAGTCGAGGGACGGTGCCGTCGAGGCCATCCGGGTGCTCGTCGTGGCCAAGCGCTCGGCCCGCCAGGCCCGGGTGAAAGCGCTCATCCAGATGCGCCATCTCGGCTTCAGCGCCCCTGAGCAGCTCCGTTGCCGCTTGAAGGGCCTGTCGGTGCCCGCTCTCGTGGCCGAAGGGAGTCAGGCTTCGGCCGACGCGATCACCCGATCCGGTGACGGCGGCCACCAAGGCGTCGCTGTCCTCGTTGGCCCATCGGATCAGGCGCTCGATGACGAGCTCGCCGCACTCGACGAGCGGATCGAAGCGCTCCTCGTGGCCACCGTGCCCGAGCTCCTGGATCTCTTCGGCGTCGGCCCCGACACCGCGGCCGCCCTCGTCATGGCGGCCGGCGACAACCCCGAGCGTCTCCATTCAGAAGCAGCCTGGGCGCATCTGTGCGGGGTCGTCGCCCATCCCGACGGGGTCGGGCAAGAAGAGTGGCAAGGTCCGGGCCCACCAAGGTGGAGACCGCCAAGCCAACAGCGCGCTGTGGCGCATCGTCATGGTCCGCATCGCGCACGACCCCGGACCCAGGTCTACTTCGAGCGCCGCGTCAAGGAAGGCATGACCAAACACGAGGTCATCCGCATCTTGAAGCGCTATGTCGCCCGCGAGGTCTATCGCTACCTGCCTCGCGGCTAAATCCCCGGGCTGTCGGTCTGGCTCTCCCCAGTTCTGTCGCCCTCCGGGGCTGACTTTCCAGCGACACGCCGACCCTCAGCTCGGGCCCACGATCTTGAAAACGCGTGACCTAATAAGAGCCTGTCCTCACCTCGAGTGACTCATCAATGTTCTGTCCGCTGTTTTCACTCCCGAGCCCCGAAAGAGGGGTTGACAAGTGATAGGAGCGTCGGCTCGGGGGCGGCGACCAATGGACTCAATCCGCCAACTGACTACTCAGTTGCGAAGACTCAGCCGGTTATCACGTTGTGAACAGTGGCGACCATCGGCTCCTTCAGTCCGACACCCAACTCAGTGAGGATCGGCATCAGCGTCGGCCCGAATGCATCGAAGTCCGCCTGGGACTCCCAGATGTCGAAGACCTGGATTGCACCGTCCGACTCGAGCGCGCAGTGGTAAGTGCGCCCCTTCGGCTTGCCCGCGCCGGCGGCCTCCAGCTGCTTGATTGCACTGCTGTACTTCTCCGGTGTGAAGCCTTCGTGTGCGAAATAAATTCCAAGTGCCATTGGGCACCACCTCCGTACGTTGTGCTCGGCCAACCCGCACTGGATCACGCCAAGCGGGACCATACCCTTAGTTTGGGTCTGAATGTCGAGCTGTTCATTGATCTCCAAGGTGCCCCAGTACGCCGGCAGTGGGGCGCCACAAGGCGAGCGTTGACAACCCGCCGCCGACGAGGTCGTTTCGGTGGCCTCAGGCCGCAGCGTCGTGGCGTGCCCTTTGACTAACGAAACTTTTACGGGGTGTTGCCGGTGCTTCCGGTGGCTCCGGTAGGGACCCCCCCGGAGCAGTCGCCCGCCTGTGTCGCTCCATACGTGGCCTGAGCGACTGTGTACTTGTCACCTGCCGACGAGTCCAGTTGTTGGATCAGGTCGGCGCACGAGAAGGGCTGAGTTTGGAGATATTCCTTGGCCGACTGCACGGCCTCGGCGTTCCAGTTCACCGTGAGACTATCGACGGCGACAGTCGCATCGTTGACCGAGTATCCACTACCAGCCGACGAGTCCAGTTGGTCAATAAGCCCCTGCTGCGAAAATGCCTGCGTGCTTAGGTACTGCTTGGCTTCCTCTACTGCACTCTGCTGCTGCTGCGTCAGCGCAGGACCAGGCGGGGCCGCTGTTGTCGGCGCTGCGGGCGGCGGCGATGCCGATTGAGTCGGGGGTGCTGCGGGCGGCGGCGATGCCGATTGAGTCGGGTGTGCTTGATACGCGGCGACTGCACTCTTGTGGGAAGGACAGAGGTAGGTGACGGTCGTCGCCACAATCGGAACTACTTGTTTTTTGGGGAAGTGAAAGGCATTGGTCCGTTCCTTCAGGATGCCGACCTCGTCGGCGACGGACCCGACGGTCAATATGTTGCAGATGGCCTGGCCCATCCCGAGCAACTTCTTGGTTGATACCTGCTTTGTCGCGGGTGCAGCGTGGTGAAGAGCATTGACATACTTGGTTTGCGCGGAAGATGCCCCCGCCGGAACAGCCGCCCCGAATCCAATCCCCACAAGCACGACGGTCAATGCCGCCAAACGGGTCCGGATACCCATAACGCTTCTCATGATTTCCCCCTCAGGGTCGGAACGAGTCCACGCTCACCTGCGTCATCGAACCGAGTTGTCCAACCATCGGCGGCAGTTGTCCGGCAGTTGAGTGTTCGGTCGCGACTAGACCTCCACAAGGACGAATGGCTCGATTTCCTCGGTCGGAAGAATGACCAGTTGGCCCTTCAATCGGGTATCCCCAAGGTGCCGCAGGGGGGCACCCCCTCCCGGCGAACGGGGGCCCCCCCATCTTCGACGGTGTGTCTGCACTTCCGCCCAGCTCGCTTCGGACACGTTCGAGCGGCGTCCGGCTACCTAACCCCGCTGGTTCTTGGAGTGCTTCCTCAGCTTCGAGTGTTTCCTCCCCTTGGCGGCGGGCTCCGCAACTAACGGGCGTATCCAGTCGTACTCGCTGCCCAACCGGTCGAGCAACGCCAAGAACTCGGTTCGCGAATAGTGCGAGCTGCGTTCGCCCCGCTCGTCTGCTCGGGTCGCCACAGCCTGCGCCGTCTCCTCGTCCTTACAGTGAAACAGCACACAGGCTGCATGCGGGCCGAGCTGATCGAACACCTCGGCAAGTCGATGAGCATCCCGTCCTACGCCTGATTGTCGCTCGTGGGCCCGCTGCCTCGACGCCTTGGCTCCCTTTCTGGCTGCCCCTATGCCGATGAGGCCAACCATGATCTCTGCCGTGAAGAACGTCGCCATCGCTACGACACCGGTTGCAGTGAGGAAGCGGGATTGGACCAGCTTGAATGAGCCGTCGGTCTTGCGGGTAACGACAAAGGCGCTGGCGCCTCCACTGCGCGCCTTGTGACGAAAGCTGTGACCGAGCGACGCCACCGTGCGTTCGGCGTCACGTCTGCTGGCAAAACTGGCGAGCACCACTGAGGCGGTCCCAGAACCAGTGGCTTCATCCGCCCCGGAGTGGGCAGCCATCAGGACTGCCGTTGCCTTCCGACTTTGACGGCATTCACAACCAGGCGTACCACCAGACCCACGACCACGAGGTCAAGCATCATCTGAATGGTGACAAGAACTCGGGCGCCTTGGCCTCTTGCGGTGATGTCGCCGAACCCAACCGTCGTGAAGACCGTTGCCGAGAAGTACATCGAGTCGATCCTGGTCAGGGGCTGCGCGAAGGTTGTGCCGTTGGCATGATCCATGAGGTAGTAGGTGGTGGCGAACAAGAGAATGAAGAGCGGCAGTGAGAACGCAAGGCCCTCAACCGCTCGTATGCCTGGATGCTTAGATCGCATTATTTGCCTGATCTGCCAAACGATGACGGCAAGGATCACAAGGCTTCCCAGGACCAGTTCAAACACGGTGGCGGTGTCCATCGGCCGGTCCATCGGCACCAGAAAGTAAACCGCTACCACCACAGCGAGCGTGACGGTGGTGCGCACGACGGCTTGGACGACGAGGCGCCGCTTTTCGTGAACGGTGAGATCGTCGAAATGTTTGGTCGGCATCGTCCTCCGCTTCAGCCGCATGGCGACCCATCGAGGCTAGATCAGAGCCTTGGAGGGCTCCCTTGGCGCCACTTCGACTGAAGAACGACGCTGTACTCCCACTAGCCCGAAAGTGCCGTTAGGGGCGACCCATCCCCCACCGTCACACGCGGGCGAAGGGTCGGCCGAGGCGCGGGCTGCACGGGGCTGGACGGACCCCGGAGCTTGGCCGAAAGGAGGAAACCATTACCGCGCCCCGACCGAGAACTGTTGTCGCGCACGCCACTTGCGGTCGAGGCGACGCCAGCGGGCGGTCTCGGCTCGCTCCCTGTAGTGGGAAAGGCTGCACGGGACCAGCCGCATCAGGTAGAGGTAGAGGGCGCTCTCCTCCGACGTCTCCGCATCCTGCATGCGGACCTTGATGTACGCCAGTACGTAGGCCATCTCCGCTGGGGACTCGGGAACGACGTCGCCTGGGAACTCCTCGCCGGCCAGCTCATTGACCGGCACGTCCAAGAGGCACGGCACCGTCGTCACGGCCGGCGGCCTGCGCGGCGGAGAGCCGCCGCCCGGATCTGTGCAGTGCGGAGGTCGGTCGAGGGCTTCTTCGCCTTGGCGGGCGTCGTGCGGTGCTCGAGCTCACCTCTGAGGCGACCGAGGAACCGCCGGCCGGCACTTGTGCTTTGGGCCTTGCGGAGCTCGGTGGGCGGCAGGCTCGCCAGCAGGGCGGCGCGGCTGTTGGCGTCGGTCTCGGGCGAGGGTCGCGCTGGCCTGCGCTCCATGACGGCGTCGGGGGCTTTCGGGTTGCGGGTGGTCTTCACGATTCCGCCCTGGTCTTGGCGACGGCTTTCTCGTTCGCGGCGATCAGCTTCGGGGTCTCGAGGAGCTCCTCCTGGAGCCGTGCCTTCTCCTCGAGGGCGAGACCGCGGTTGAGCTCCGCGCCGAGGATCAGGGACTTCGCATCGAACACGGTCCGGGCGTCGGCATCCTTGGGCAACGCGGCGAAGGCCTTGGTCAGTTCGACGAGGGCGGCGTCGCACTCGTCGGCGCGGGCCGTGTGAACGGCCTCCATCTTCTGAAGCGTGGCCAGCTCTTCGCGAAGGCGATTGCCTTGGTACTCGAGCTCTTCGACCTTCTGCTGGGCCGGGAGAGCGGGGGCCTGGGGTGGTGACGACATAGTGGGTCTCCTATCGGGTGTTGGTGAGTGCCGGCATCGGGCGCGTTGTCAGGCGCCGGCGGGAGGTCTTGGGGACGTCCCCGGCACCGTTGGCGGATGGATTGCGGCCGTACTTCTTCTCGAGACGCTCCATCTCGATCAGACGGTCGGCTTCGGGGAGCAGGTCGGCGACATCCCAGGCGGCTTCTGGGAGCTGTGGGTACGGGACGCCCGTCAGGCGATTGAGTCGGGCCTCGACCGCGCGGACGCCAGCGGCGTCTCCGGACGCCTCGGCGTCGTTCCGAGCAGCGATCAAGTCCCGAAACGTGGCGGTGAATCGGGGTTCCTTGTCGCCCTGCGCCCATGCGACGGCGCTGACCTGACCGGCATACGCAAGCCAGACGCGCTCTGCCTCCATGCGGTCGGGGTCGTTGTAGACCGCTTGGATGTCCCGCGCGCGAAGTTGGATCTCGCATTGCTTCAGCACCACGGCGTCAGCGGCGCGGCCCGCCTTGCGCTCGGCGTCCTCCAGCGCCTTGCCGTGGAGATGCGGCCCAGCGAATGGCGTGCGGAACGGCTCACGGATCGAGTTCATCTCGCCGAGGCTGGCGTACTCAAACATCCGGCCACGGGCACGGCCTTCGAGCTTCTCGGCCCACTTCTGGGCGCGCTTGCGACGGTCTGCCACGGCTGCGGGGCTGTCGACGCCGGCCAGGGCCTCGTCGAGGGGGACGATTCTGATGGTTTCACGCACTCTTTCGCTCCTGTTCTGCTCTGAGGGCTTCCACTGATCTGCGGTCGATGACCCATGCGCGGCGGACCATCTCCGCGTCCAGGCGGCCGGCTCGGCAGTCGGCTGTGACCGCCTGCGGCGTCTTTCCGAGGATCTCGCTTGCCTTCACGACGTCGATCATGAG
Organism: uncultured Acidimicrobiaceae bacterium; assembly: GCA_963726135.1. Lineage (GTDB taxonomy): Bacteria > Actinomycetota > Acidimicrobiia > Acidimicrobiales > RAAP-2 > Bog-473. The sequence goes on along the minus strand of CAVSBE010000008.1, from coordinate 202,471 downwards.
CGAGAGACCGTTCTGTGAAAGCGGTTGGCTTTCGTCGGCTTTCGTGGCGCTATCGGAACCTTCGTCCCAGAGCATGTGCAGCGCGGACTGAAGATCGAGTAGCCAGAGCGGCGGACGCGGAGCACCGTTGCGTCGTTGCTCCTCGATCGCCAGCGTCACGCCGTATTCGAGGGCGCGGGCATCGCGCGGGCGACTGATCATCACGAACTTGCCCTCGAAGACGCCATCAGAATGCCGGCTCGTCCTCATAGTCGCGGAGATTGATTATGCGTGCCCTCGGTTTTGGTGGCGGCACTTGAGAGAGTCCCCAGAAACCCAGAAGGGTCGCCATGCCGGCGTCAATCTTCTCGCTGCGGGTGGCCTTGATGGGCACGATTCCGGCGCGGGTATCCCGTGGCGCCATGTTGTCGATGTGGCGCTGCACGTCCGGGTCGCCGTCGTGGGTCATGCGGCATTCAGCCAGAGCGACGGTGTAGCGCTGGACGGCCTCGACCATGATGCGGGTGTCTCTGGTGTTCGTCTTGACGACTACGTCTTCGCCGAACTCGCGATCCCAGCCCGCCAGCTCGGACTGCCAATATGCCGGGTCGCAGACCATGTACTTGACCCTGAAGTCACGGAAAGCGCGGTAGACGGCGGCGTCCACCTCGACTCGAGGGATAGCCCAGTCCTCGTAACCGACGCCCTTGGGGCGCTCCCACAGGCCGATCGTGAAGCGGTGCGGGGTGTCGGCCACCGTCCACCCGATCAGCGCCGTCGAGTCGCGGTTTTCGGAGCCGTCGAACCCCATCACGATCGAGGTTCCATCGGCTGGCCGCAGTCCAGGGCGCTCGAGAACCTTGTGCTGGAGCGGATCGAAGAGGCGATCGGCGCGCTGGGCCGGCTGGTTCAGCCAGTAGCGGCGGTTGTCGCCCTCGGATTTCGTCGGGTCGTGGAACTCGGCGACGATCCCGTCGATATTCGTCCACGGGGCGGCAGCGCCGTAGACGTACTCGAGGCCAGCCCGCAGCTGGGCGTCGTCAGTGATGTCGATCTCGGCTGGCGCCTCACGGTGGTCCCACAACAGCCCCGCCATCTTCTTGCCCTTCGCCGCGGCGTGGATGGACTCCGCGACAGAGCCCTCGCCGGGTGCATACATCGTCGAGGTCACCATGAACCAGCCGTCAGCGATCCGGCGCTTCGTGATGTTGCGGGTGACCGTGGCGTAGAGACGGTGGAGCTCGGGCGTGGACCACAAATGGACCTCGTCGGCCACCACGAAGGTCTCTTTGCCGCCGTCCTTGGACTTGGCCGCCGCCGTGACGGGCTCAATCGAGCCACCATCTGGGAGATTGATGCGGGTTAGGCCCACGTCGAGGCCCGGATATTCGTCGTTCACCAGGCCCTCGGACAGCATGTAGACGATCCCGTCATACGTGTTGCCCGCCTGCCCCTCTTCGGTGGCGAGGCATTTGATGATCGGAGAGGTCACCGGAGCGCCGATCGGCGTCTTGCCGCGCCAGCCATCGAACCGCACCGGCCCCAGCGCCTCTGCGCAGCTGATCATCGCCGCCAGTTCGGATTTGGCGCGGCCCTTCGGCCGGCTGAGGAACGCCCGAGGGTAGACACGCCGGCCTGCCCACGGATGCTCCTTCGGATAGACCTCATAGGCGCTGTAAACGAACCGGGTCCACTCCTCATCGAGCTCGATGGCGGTCCCCTGAACGTCACCGGGGCCATGTACGAGATGCGTCTCGATCCACGCCACGACTTCGGCGCCCAGCGTGGGGTTGAGTGTGGCGGCCATCAGATGACCTTCAGCCGGGGGTCGGGCTTGCTCTGCCGGCGTGCAGGCGCCTTGACGGGGGCGGTCTTCGGCGTCTCAACCACATTCCACTGCAGGCGGCGCCGGTCGAGGGGCGCAAGGCCGTAGCACTGGCGCTGAAGCCTGATTTCGACGGCCAGTTTGGCCCTCAATCCAGCGTCCTCGGCCGTCCAGTAGTCCTCCACCAGTCGGGCAAGCAGGACCAGGCCGTGGCGATCGGACGGGAGCCATTCGCCGGCCATCTGCGACGTCCAGATGTCGGTCCACCAGGTTTGCGTTGCTTCGCAGACGGTGAAAGGCAGCTTGGGGACCGTGGGCGCGTCGGTGGCCCGGAGATTGGTCGAGCCCTTGCCGGCATTGGGCCGGCGGCGCTGGGTGGCGGGCTTCGGTAGCGGTCCTGGCATCGTCAGTTCCCTGCTTTCCGGACGTGGGTTGAATCCTCAGGAATGCCGCGCACCATTCCTCCATCGCGTTCACACTGCGGAAACTGGCGTGCTGGGTCCAACTGGAGTTTCGCCAGATCTGCAGGACCCGCCCCGGCATGCCGGATGCCGGCGGGCTGGGTGAGAGCTGGCTGGCTGCTGGGGTGCCAGTCAGGCGGGGCTGGGTGCAATCCACATGCCTGAGGTGGACGGGGCGCCGGCACCGTCATCGACTTCCCTTCTTTGAGTTGCAGGCGCGGCAAGCGGCGACCAGGTTCGAGTCGTCATCGGATCCGCCCCGCACCTTGGCCCGGACGTGGTCCGTCGTGGTGGCACGGACTGTGCAGCCCTGTAACCGCAGCTGGCAGATGCCGCCGTCCCTGGCGATGATGCGCGCCGAGGTTCGCTGCCACCTGCTGTCGTACCCTCGAGCAGTGGCACTGGGTCGTCGGACTCGGTGTGCAGGGCATCGACTGTCGTGTGATAGTTCGCCGCACTGGATGCATGGCTTCAACATGACGCCATCACCGTGATGCCTTCTGCTTAGGCCGGCCCTGCTCGATTGCCTTCTGAATGCGCACGTCACGGACACGGGCGTCACGACGTCGACGAGCTTTGGACGGCTTAGTGGTGGATCCGCTGTGCCGAGCCATCAGACGGCCGTCGCCTCAGTCGTCTGCTGGGCGGCGAGAACATGGCTGCAATGGCCGGGCTCGCCACATGAACAGGACCAACCCGACACACTCCCGTAGGTCACGTCGTGAATACCGGCATCGTCACGTACTCGAGCGATAACCGACTGGTCAGTGCTGACGACGATGTGGACGCCATCGACGGCAGTCATGGCTAACGCTTCACGCCGGCCACGTTCAGCAGCAGCCACAAACCGCGGGTCACTGGTCTGAGCTGCGATCAGCGCCACGAACGACGCTTCGCACTTTTCAGCGAGGTTGCGACCGAGCTGGGCAGCTTCCTCTTCTGTGGCGACAGTCATGTCACTTGCTGCCGTCGATAGTGCTCGAGCGCCGCTTGATGACGGATCGGATCATCGACAAAGGCTTGGTCGATCTTGCTAACCACGATGTCCTCGGACAGATGGCAGTAGGTGTCGCCGATTGCCGTGACGAGTCTGTCGAGCTCGTCGCGGTTCGCCGCAGCGCTCTGAGAGTCATATTGCGCTCGGCGGAGCTCTCGAGGGGATGTGCCCGTACCCCTCATCCCGCGTCGAAGCGGGTTTTGGTCCCCAGCTTTCAGCTGGGGATTTAGGGGCGGTTCACCTGATGATTCAACTGATGGTTCTGGTGGTCCCTCAACCACTATCCGGGGTGGTCTGCCAGCCACTATCTGGATGGTCTGTGAGCCACCGTCGTTGTTGGCTGATGATGGTGGTCCCTCAACCACTATCGGCGGATCGTCTGGCATGTGGACAACGATCCGGTAACGGTTCGAGCGAACGCCGCCCTTGGTGCTCGATTTGCCGCCGCCCGGAATCACGATTACCTCGCCGAGCTCTCGCTCGAGCGTGTCGTGGATGATCCGCTTGACGTGGCGCTCATCTTTGAGCCGGCACTTCTTGGCAATCGTGGAAATACTCGGCCAGCACTCGCCGTCATCGTCGGCCCAATCGGCGAGCTTCAAAAGAACCAGCAGCGGAGTGCCAGACGCCCGTGAGTAGTCCCAGACGGCCGTCATGACCTTGATGCTCACGCCGGCCGTCCGGTGACCTCGAGCCAAAGCTCCACTTCGTCACGCCGGTAGCGCAGGTCACGACCGACCTTGTAGGCCGGCGGCCCCTCGCCTCGGTGTCTCCAGGCGTACAACGTGGCGACTGGCTTCTGTAGGAAGTCGGCCAACTGCTCAGTGGTCATCAATGGGGCCGGATCCATCTCGGTAACCTCCATGAACTGTGTCGGGTGTCTCTCAACTCACAGCGTAGCGCCTCTGAATGGCGTTGCGAACCACACAGTTCATATGCCATGCTTTGCGGCATGTCGCCGATCAAGAGGAAGCGCCCGACCACCGACGAGACGGTTGGCGCAAATCTCCGGCGGTTGCGGCTGGCCTCGGACATGGGTCAGGCCGACCTAGCCGGGCTGTTTCAGGAGTGGTTCGGGCCGAAGTGGAACCGTGACACTGTCGCCAGCGTCGAAGCGGGACGTCGTTCGGTGACGATCGACGAGATGATGACGCTGGCTCTGCTCTTCGAAGTCGGTGTCATCGAGTTCTTCCAGAGCACCGATGGAACCGTCGACGACTACACCCGAGAGGCCATTCTCACGCCTCCCCTGGCAGACCGCCACAACGTCGAGGAGATCTACCGGCGGATGCGAGAGAACGCCGACGGTCACCTCCACGCGGCGCACTTCCAGCACAACCCGACCAACGACATCGCCAAGCGTCTGGGGGTGAAGCCCGCTGTCCTCGAGCGGGCTGCCCGAGGCCTCTGGGGCCGAGCTGTCGTCGAGGAGTACCGAGTCCGGCTAGAACCCCAGCTGATCGAAGGGATGCTACGGCGCTCTATGGCCATCGTGCGCGGCCACGTCGTGCGTGGGCTCCAGAAGGAGCTCGCCGAGAAGGTCGGCAAGTCGAAGACCAAGACGACCAACAAGGAGGTCTGACCATGGCATCGATCGACAAGGTGGCGACGGGCTGGCGCGCTCGCTGGCGAACCCCTGAAGGTGAGAGCCGGTCGAGGACCTTCGCCAGGAAGGTCGACGCCGAGCACTGGCTGACCCATACCGAGCACAGCAAGCTCTCCGGGGCCTATGCCGACCCGACCGCCGGCAAGGTGACATTCGCGAAGTACGCCAATGACTGGGTCTCAATGCAAGTCTGGCGGGCGTCGACCACGGTGCGCATCGAGGCCATCATCGCCAACCACCTCGAGCCGCACTTCGGCACCATGGCCATGGCGTCGATCACCTCGAGCCGGGTCCAGGCGTTGGTGAAGGACCTCTCCACCACCATGGCGCCTGGCAGCGTGCAGGGCATCTACTCGGTGCTGGCGTCGATCTTCCGAACGGCCATCCGAGACCGGGTGGTGGCCAACTCCCCCGCCACCCGTGACATCAGCCTTCCCGAGGTCGCACAGCGTCGCGTCGAGCCGTTGACGCTCGAGCAGGTGGAGACCCTGGCGGACGCCGTTGGCGCCCACTACCGGCCGTTGGTGGTCCTGGGGGCCGGCGCCGGCCTTCGTGTAGGGGAAGCTCTCGGAATGCCGGTCGGTGGGATCGACTTCCCGCGGCGCCAGCTCCTCGTCAGTCAGCAGGCCGTGACCGTCAAGCGGGTGACCACACTCGCCGACCCGAAGACGAGGACCTCCGTGCGGACCATCCCCCTGGCCGACCTCGTTCTCGCCGAGCTCGCCGGGCACCTCGAGGGCCGCAAGGCCGAGCCGGCTGACCTCCTCGTCGCCGACAAAGAAGGCGCTCCCATCCCGCAGAACCGCTTCAGCCAGACGTGGGCCCGCGCCGTCCGTAGAGTCGGCATGCCACCAGGCACCCGGTTCCACGACTTGCGACACACCTACGCCAGCGCCCTGATCGCCTCCGGCTGCTCGGTCAAGGTGGTCCAGACGCACCTCGGGCACAAGAGCGCCGCGATGACGCTTGACATCTACAGCCACCTGTGGCCGCAGGACGATGACCGAGCGCGGGCCGCCGTCCAGGCTTTCTTCACCGACGTGTCATCGGTGTGTCACGACGAGGCGTCTGGCTGATCGAGGTCCAGGTCAGGGCCGGTTCAACCTCAGATGTCGTAGTAGAGCATGAACTCCCATGGGTGTGGCCGTAGTCGGACTGCATCCACCTCACGGGAGCGCTTGTAGTCGACCCAGGTCTCGATCAGGTCGTCGGTGAAGACCCCACCCACCTTCAGGTAGTCCTGATCCGCCTCGAGGGCGTCCATGGCTTCCTCCAGCGAGGAGGGGACCTGACCGATCTTGGCCAGTGCGGCAGCTGGCATGTCGAAGAGATCCTCGTCCACGGGCGGCGGCGGTTCGATGCGGTTGGTCACCCCGTCGAGCCCGGCCATGAGGATGGCCGAGAACGCGAGGTACGGGTTGCAGCTGGGGTCGGGGCATCGGAACTCGACCCGCTTGGCCTTCGGGCTGGGCGAGTAGACGGGGATCCGGCACGCAGCCGATCGGTTCCGCTGGGAGTAGACGAGGTTGACCGGTGCCTCGAAGCCTGGGACGAGACGCTTGTACGAGTTCGTCGTCGGTGCCCCGAACGCGAGCACGGAGCGGGCGTGCTCGATGATGCCTCCGATGTACCAGCGGCCGATGTCCGACAGACCGGCGTACGTACCCTCCTGGTGGAAGAGCGGCTCACCCTCATTCCACAGCGAGGAGTGGACATGCATGCCCGACCCGTTGTCGTCGTAGAGAGGCTTCGGCATGAAGGTCGCGGTGAAACCGGCCTGAGTGGCGACACTCTTGATGACGTACTTGTAGAGCATCAATTTGTCCGCCATCTTCAAGAGGGTGTCGAAGCGCATGTCGATCTCGGCCTGGCCGGCGGTGCCCACCTCGTGGTGCTGCACCTCGATCTCGATGCCCATCCTCTCCATGACGAGGATCATCTCGGAGCGCAGGTCCTGAAAGTGGTCCATCGGCGGGATGGGAAAGTAGCCCTCCTTGTAGCGCGGCTTGTACCCGAGATTCGGGCTCTCCTCGCGGGCCGAATTCCAGATGCCCTCGATTGAGTCGACCTGGTAGAAGGCGGAGTGCTGGTCCTGAGAGAACCGGACGTCGTCGAATATGAAGAACTCCGCCTCCGGGCCGAAGTAGGACGTGTCGGCGATCCCGGTCGACGTCAGGTGGGCCTCCGCCTTCTGTGCGACGTGACGAGGGTCACGGCTGTAGTGCTCGAGGGTGAGCGGATCGTGCACGAAGCAGTTGAGGTTGAGTGTCTTGTGCTGGCGGAAGGGGTCGACGACTGCTGTCGACGGATCGGGCAGCAGGATCATGTCGGACTCGTGGATCTGTTGGAAACCGCGGATTGACGAGCCGTCGAAGCCGTTTCCCTCGGTGAACGTCTCCTCCGTCAGCATGTGCGCCGGGATGGAGAAGTGCTGCATCAATCCGGGAAGATCGCAGAACCGGAGATCGACGACCTCGATCCCCTCGTCCTTCATGAGGCGAAGGACCTCGGCTGGGGTGCGCTCTTGCATGGTGACGACTCCCTCTGAGATCTCACGAGCAGCCGCCTCGTGCGGGCTCGAGGCCAACGAGATTCGACTGGTACATATCACAGGGGATGCGGCAAGTGGGCAGCTTGAGACCGAGTTCACGAATTATTCACACTGGTGCGCCGGACCTGGGCCGAGTCCCGCGGGACAGGCCCGTCCCGCGGGCGGGAAGGCGGCACAGTACGTAGGCTGCGCGCCGTGCCGCACAATCCCGGCCACCGACCACCGACGAGCAGGGGCTTGATCATCGACACCTCCGTCGGCCGCCCGCACTGACTCGTGGCGTACCGGAAGGGTCTGCACGAGGTGGCCGACGGCGTCTGGGCCTACCTGCAGCCCGACGGCGGCTGGGGCTGGTCCAATGCGGGATTGGTGACCGGAGGTGACTCGTCACTGCTCGTCGACACACTCTTCGACCTCCGCCTGACCGCCGAGATGCTCGAATCGATGCGCCGGACGACCTCCGCCGCCGAGAGGATTGGCACGGTCGTGAACACCCACGCCAACGGGGACCACTGTTACGGCAACGCACTGGTAGCCGAATCGGAGATCATCTCCTCGGCACGATGCGCCGAGGAGATGGAGCATCTGCCACCGAGCGCAATGGCTGCCATGCTGGACGCCGCACCCGGCCTCGGTCCGGCCGGGGACTTCGTGGCGCGCATCTTTGCACCGTTCTCCTTCGACGACGTGCCACTGACCTTGCCCTCCCGGACGTTCGAGGGCCGGCTCGACTTCCAGGTCGGCGACCGGCCAGTGTCCTTGGTCGAGGTCGGCCCCGCCCACACCGCGGGGGATGTCATCGTCCATCTGCCCAAGGAGGGCATCGTCTTCACCGGCGACATCCTCTTCCACGGCGGCCACCCCATCGTCTGGGCCGGTCCGGTCGCCAACTGGATCACGGCCTGCGAGCGCATCATGGAACTGGCGCCGGCGGTACTGGTGCCGGGTCACGGTCCTCTGGCGACGCCGGCCGCCGTCGCCGAGCTCAAGGGCTACTTCGAGCTCCTGGCGACCGAGGCCAGGCTCCGCTTCGAGGGCGGCATGTCACCGCTGGAAGCGGCGCGGGACATCGATCTGGGCCCCTACTCCGGTTGGAGCGAACCCGAGCGCGTCGTAGCCAACGTCCACGCCCTCTATCGGGACTTCGGGAGCCAGGTCCCGAGTGACGCCCTGACCCTGATGGCCGAGATGGCAGGGCTGGCCGAATAGCCACTGAGCGGCGGCGGCAGTGTGACCGATCGCCTGACTTCAGGACTACAGAGCGCCGGCGCCGGGTACACAACCGGGGTGGTGACACGCACGTCCGAGGCGGTGGTCGGGGGCCGTTACAGGCTCTACGGACTTCTCGGTGAGGGCGGCATGGCCCGCGTTTTTGACGGCTTCGACGAGCGGCTCGAGCGCCCCGTGGCCGTGAAGATCCTCCGGCCCCAGACGCTGCTGCTTCCCGGCATGCGCACGCGGTTCGAGCAAGAGGCGCTGATCGCGGCCCGGCTCGTCCATCCCAACATCGTGGCCGTCTTGGACTACGGAGAGGATCACACCTCGTCCTATCTCGTCATGGAGCGGCTGCCGGGCTCGACGCTGCGCGACGAGATCGTGCGCGGACCGCTCTCGAGCCAGCGGGTCGTGTCCGTCATGTCCGAGACGCTGGCTGCGTTAGCCGCTGCCCACAAGGTCGGCGTCGTGCACCGCGACATCAAGCCGGGCAACATCCTCCTCCACGAAGACGGGCACACGAAGATCACCGACTTCGGCATCGCAAAGAGTTTCGGTGGCGAGGCGGGCGCGGACCGTATGGCAGAGGACATGACGATGGCGGGCGTCGTGCTGGGTACGCCCGGTTATCTCGCCCCGGAGCGCAGGTCTGGACGGCCGGCCACCGTGCAGTCGGATCTGTACTCGGTCGGGGCAGTCATGGTCGAAGCGTTGACCGGGACGCGCCTTGCCCCCGGCTCTGAGGCGACCGAGCACCTTCCTCGGCCGTTCCGCGACGTGGCCCGGGCCGCCCTGGCCGTCGATCCACGCGACCGGTTCACCTCGGCGACCGACATGCTGCAGGCGCTGAGAGCCCGTGGAGCAGGGGGACCCGCCTCGACGCCGCTCCCCACCATGCCGATGGCATCGAGGCCGGTCGCCCTTCCGATCGCCGTCCCCGTGGTGCGGCGCGACCGGGATCCTGTCCTCGCCTCCAGCCCTGCCGCGCCGAGCAGAGCCTACGCCGCCACGACGACAACGGACCCTCGCGACCGCCGCCGTGGTCCTGGCGGCTCTCGTCGTCACGCTGTACCTCTTGATGGGAACCAGCACCGGACCCAGTGGACCGGCCGCCCTGTCCGCCTCGCACTACGTGGCCGCCTCGCACCACTCGGCAACACCCCGACCACCGGTGTCCGACCCCGGAGCCGCCGCGATCAGAAACCTCGCGGGGTCGCTCTCGGACCCGGGGTTCCCCGGAGTGGCCGCCATGGCCGCTGCCCTCTCTGCGGTGGCGGGCCAGCAGCCGGGGGCCCGCCGTCAGGCGGCGGTGCAGGAAGCCCTGACACTGGCCCAGGTGCTCCTCACCGGCGGCGGCCTCACGTCGGCGCAATACCAGGACGTCGTGAGCGCCCTCGAGCCGACAGCTCCCACAGTGCCACCGACTGGTTCAACCACTCCGGCGCCATCTTCTCCGTCTTCAGGTCCACCCCTCCAAGGTCACAACCACGGCCATGGAGGTGACCAGGGGGACGGGGGCTAGGACCGCGCCGCCCCGTCCAGCCCGGTCAGGGCCCGGAAGTCTGAGGTCGTATTCAGGTGTGGGAACGGTTCGGATGGCACCTCCAGGCCGAGACCGACACACAGCGGCCCCCATCCGTCGCCGGGATGCCACTCCACCAGCCGATCCGCCGGCACCTCCGCGCGGACGCTCGCATTGTGTGCCTCGTAGGCAGCGATGGCGGCGTCCCGGTCGCGCCAGTCGGGAGTGAAGCGCTGTCCGATCAACGCGTTGATCATGGCCAGCTCCTCGATTCCCCCGAGGTCATCCGGCGGAGCTCCACGCGCCAGGACGGCGAAGATCGTCTCCGAGGCGCTCTTCCACCACGCATCGCTGTCGCGCACGGACAGCACGACCACCGCCTGAGGAGCTGCCTGGCTGATCTCCCTCCAGAACGCAGCGGCCGGCCAGTCCACCGTGGCCCGGTAGGGGGCGAGGAACGTCGCCCAGTCGACGCTCTCCCCTCGAGTCGCGGCGGCCCACGTGTCGCGTTGGTCCGGCCGCCCCAACACCTCGAGCATGTGATAGCAGGGCCCTCCGAGCAGCTGCTCGAAGGCCACCTTCAGAGAATGTGTGCCTGTCCGCCCCAACCCAGCCCCGACGACTCTCAGATCCATGAGCGATCGTCTACCACACGCTGTGCTTCGTTGCCCGCCTTGAAGACCGTTGCGTCGTCGATCTGAGGCCGTCCGGGGCACACCGGGCACATCTCGAGGTCTATCGTCAAGAGGCGCAACCGGCTGCCTGTGCACAGATCCGGCGGATCCAAATCGGCACCGTAAGGGGAACGGAGATGCGATGAAGAGCGTGGTGATCCTCGGTGCCGGCTTTGCCGGACTCGAGCTGGCAACGAGGCTTTCGGAAGACCTGCGCGACCAGGTAGACGTCACGATCATCGACAGCAGCGATGCATTCGTGTTCGGCTTTTCGAAGTTGGACGTCATGTTCGGTCGAGACCAACTGAGCAACGTGCGGATCCCCTACTCGAAGCTGGACAAGCCAGGGGTCACATTCGTGCGAGAGACCGTTGAGTCGATCGACCCCGAACGCCGGCTGGTCACCACGAACACCTCGACGTACGAGCCCGACATCTTGGTGGTCGCGCTGGGGGCGGACCTCGACCCTGCGGCGACACCAGGCATGGTCGAGGAGGGATCGGAGTACTACTCCGTGGCCGGGGCAGAGCGTGTCGGTCGTCGGCTCCCGGTCTTCGAGGGAGGCAACGTCGTCATCGGCGTGCTCGGCCCCTTCTTCAAATGCCCGGCGGCGCCCTTCGAGACCGCTCTCATGTTGCATGACTATCTCGAACGGCGCGACCGGCTGTCAGCCGCGACGATCAAGGTCATCAGCCCGATGTCCACTCCCATCCCGATCTCACCCGAGGCCTCCGCAGGCATCCTCGGGGCCCTGGCCGAACGCGACATCGGATGGTGGCCCGAGTCGAAGGTGACGGCGCTCGATCCCGCGTCGAAGATGGCCACGCTGGCCGACGGGCAGAGGACGCCCTACGACCTCTTCCTCGGAATCCCGGTGCATCGGGCTCCTCGGGTGGTCGAGGAATCGGCTCTGGCCGAGGACGGCTGGGTTCCCGTCGACCACACGACATTCGCGACTCGGTTCGAAGGCGTCTACGCGCTCGGCGATGTCACCAGTGCCCCGGTCCCCCGGGTCGGTGCCATTGCCGAGGGCGAAGCCGGCACGCTTGCCGAGGTGCTCGTCCACCAGATCCGCGGCGGCAAGTCCCCCGAGCCATACCGCGGGATCGCGACCTGCTACATCGAGTTCGGCGGCTCCAAGGTGGCGCGGTTCGACGCCAACTTCCTTTCGGGCCCGAAACCGTTCGGGACCTTTGACGAAGCGTCCGAGGCAACCGCCGCGTCGAAGGTGGAGTTCGGCGCGACGCGGCGGCGTCGCTGGTTCGGAATCGAGACCTGAGCGTCGATTCCCTAGCCCAAGTGCGTCTTGGCCACGTCAGCGGTCGGTTCATTCTGGGTCATCTGCCAGATGCCCGCGGCCAGCGTGATCAGCCCGAGGATACTCAGGGCGATCCTGAGCGGCTGATGGCCCAGCTGCTCGTCGAAGAGCCAGAAGCCCAGGACGATGCTGAAGATCGGGTCGGCGGCAATCATGAGGGGTGACGAGACGTGAAGGGGTCCCTGGTGCACCGCGGCTTGCATGACCACGTTGCCGACGATGCCGCCGACGATCACCGCGTACACCGGCCAGTGGGCGAACATACCGAAGAAGCCGTAATGGGCCAGCGTGTCGGTCATCGACTTGATGTAGGCCGCCTCCAATGCCCACACCATGCCCGTCGCTGTGCCGTAGAGGGCTGCCTTGCCGGTAGGTGTGCCCCACCGGGCCGCGGCCACCATGAGGAGTGCGATGCCGCCGAGCACGACTGACGCCGACAACCACTCGGGAAGCGACGCTGTCGTCCCGGCCCCGCCTGCGTCTGCGGTCACGATGAACAGCACCAGGCCGGCGCACGTGATCACCGCCGCCCTCCAGGCAGCCCCCGAGACCCGATGGTGGAACCACAACCGCCGAATGACCAATGCGAACACCAGCTCGGCCACCAGGATCGGCTGCACAATCGAGAGCGCGCCGACGTGGAGCGCGACGGCATGGAACAAGAAGCCGACCAGGAGCGCCACCCATCCGAACAACCACATCGGTTGGCGAACCAAGAAGACGACCAGCCTCAACGGCTTGGTCCCCTCGGGCGCCCGAGTGCTCGAGATGTGCTGGGTGACGAGATTCCCGGCGTTCGCCAGAGCGGCCAACAGGGCGAAAAGTTCACTCATGGGAGGACCGCTGCCACGTTGGAACGGTACTTCTTCCGGTCTGCCCATCCATCAGATTTAGGCTGCTCAATTGGCCACCAGCCTTCGGTCACCCGACCTCCTGTGCAGGGCTCTCTGAGGCGGTGAGTTTCCTCGTTCTCGACTCGGCTCATCCGCACAGCGGACAGGTTGGCGCGACCGGCCGGGCCACGATTGGGCGCTCAGTCGCCGGATCGTTGGATGCTGCTCGACTTCGAGCATCTTGGCTGCACCGTCGGCAAGGGACTGGTCGGTGTGGTCTCGCGACGCTGCTCCTTGACCCTAGGGGTGCAACCGGCCTAGAAATCTGCCCACAACAGGGGATGGGGAGGCAGTGATGGCTGACGGGCACCGGTTAGTCCAAGTGGCGTCCCACGTCACCAGCTTCGTCGGCCGCGTGGGCGTGGTCGGGCTCTGCTCGTGTGGATGGCTCGGAGGAGAAGAAGGCGAGGACACGAGGGTGGCGGTGATCAGGCTCTACGAGAACTGGGAGGCACACGAAAGAGGCGATGCCCCGGCACGAGCACACGCACGGCCCCTGCCGCCGGCGGGACTGTAGGGGCGGATTCCCACACGCGGTGGGCACGCTCTTCTTGAACCGGAGGGAGTCCACCGCTGGACGCAGACGGCGCAACGCCCCTGGAACTCGCGACGTGATCGGACGCTGAAACGACCGCTGACAGCCGTGCACGCAGATGCTCGACGCAGGTTGCGATTCGCCGGGGTAGTTCACCGGCTCGCTTTGCCTACGGCGCTCGGACCTCGACCGACACGAAGGTTCGCTTGACGGTATGGAACACCTACGTGATGATGACTTCGAGGCCGCGACCGATGGCGGTCAAGCAAGCTGGGAGCGCACATGTCGCTATCGGTCCGGGCACTGAGGCCATCCGTCGTCGTGGGAGCGCTTCTCTCGGGAGTGGTGCTTTCCGGTTGCTGGTGGCAGGCGGGCTGGGAGCCTGGCCACAGCAATTTCAACCCGCTCGAAACCACTCTCGGCGCCTCCAACGTTGGCTCTCTGCAGTACTCGTGGCTCGATGAAGACGGCGTGGCGTCGGGTACGATCGCGGTGTCGACCGGTGCTGTCTACCTCGCCTGTCAGAACTCCGGCGGCGAACCGACCCCGACGGGGCCGCCCGACCTCCGTGCCCTGAATACGACGACTGGCTCGCTCATTTGGCGGACAACGCTCGGTGGGGTCCCGACCAGCCCGGCGGTGGGAAACGACGTCTGGGGCGGCAACGGGCTCATGTTCACGACGATCCCCGGAGCCGGCGACGCTCCGGCTCGGCTCATAGCCCTGAACACCGCTGACGGGTCGTCGGCGTGGGCGCTCAATCTGCCGGGACACGTCCCGTCGTCAGCCACCCTGGGGAATGTGATTCCCCCCGCCGGCGGGAGTGGTGAAGGTGCCCTGTTCGTCACACTGACGGATACGCATGAGGTCGTGAGCGTCTCCGTTGGAGGGTCGGTGATCGCCACCAGCACGGCTGCTCTCTTCGACACTGCCACGTCCGAGGGGAACGGACTGGTCTACGTCGGCCAATCCGATGGGTCGGTAGCTGCACTGAAGGCCAGCACGCTGGCCCCTGTTTGGTCCACCTTGGTGACGGCGGCGCCGAACCATGCCGTGGTGGGTGCTCCGTCCGTCTCGGGGACCCGAGTGTTCGCCAACACCACTAATGGCGGAGTGGCCGCGTTCGACGCCGCGAGCGGCGCAAGGCTGTGGACGGATTCGCTCGCCTCCGACACCGCCCTGGACTCGCCGGCAGTGGCGAACGGAGTCGCCTACGTGACCGAGTACAACGGGTCTCAGACCCTCGCCCTGGCGCTCAATGGAGCAACCGGCTCGACGGACTGGACCTTTACGCCAAATGCGATGTGGAAAGGCTCGGGCAGTGGGCCCATCGTGGCCGACGGCGTGCTCTGGTACGACAATGGGGCCATCACGAATGCGGTCAACATCGCGTCCGGGGCCGAGGCTGGAATCATTACCAACGGCTTGGGCGCACAGCAATTGCCCCCGACGGTCTCCGACGGCCAGCTGTTCATCCCATCGGCGTCCTCCGGCGCATTGCACCTCTGACCGACGGACGCTGGTTGGTCACCTGGAACGGGCGCTCACGAGATGCCCCGGTCCGGCGCCAGGTGGACGTGCTCACTGTGCCGCGCGTTGTGGCCATAGCGTTGAGTCATGGACGGCAACGACAGCGCGAGACGCAAAGGTCCTGCCCACGCCCGAAAGCGGGCACTGCCTCGGGAAAACGAGGAGCGCCTCGCCGAAATTGGCCGCCAGCTCCCTCCGCCGGGCGCGGACGAGCTCGAGATCATTGCCGGCCTCCGCGCCTCTCGACGGCGCCGACGTCTCTTCACGTGGGCCGCTGCGCTCATCGTCGCGGCGCTCTGCGCGGGTGCGATCGCACAATGGGTCCGACCGCTCCCTCACGCCACCCTCAAGTCCCAAGAGGTCCATCTCTCAGGGGCGCCACCGTCCTTCGCGTGGCCAAACAGCGGAGAGGCAGCAGCGACGGTCGTGGGTGTTGCAACGGTGGGTCAGGTACGTGGGTCCAAGCCCGTTCCAGTTGCCGGTCTGGCCGAGCTCCTCGCGGCCTACGTGGTGCTGTCAGATCACCGGTTGGCGCCGGGGGGCGACGGCCCGGCGATCCCCGTCACCGCCGACGCGCTCACGGCGTATCAGTCCGGTCAGGCGAGACAGGAGTCCGAAGTCCCGGTCGCTGCGGGAGAGTCGCTCACCGAGATCCAAGCGCTCGAAGGGCTGTTGGTCGACTCGGGGGCCGACATGGCGACGGTCCTCGCCGACTGGGACGCGGGAAGCGTCAGCGCGTTCGTGGCCAAGATGAATGCCGCGGCGAGCAGGCTCGGCCTCGCCTCGACCCACATCACCGATCCGAGCGGCGTGGACCCGGCCACGACGAGCACGGCGGTGGACCTCGTCCGCCTGGGCGAGGCATCGCTTTCCATTCCGGTCCTCCGACAGATCGTCTCGCTGGCTCAGGCGAGCGTGCCAATGACCACCGTCGTCTACAACCCCAATTTCGACCTGGGGCGCGACGGGATCATCGGCATCAAGACCGCGTCCGACTCGACTGCACAGGGCTGCTATCTCTTCGCGGCGCAACAGAACATCGGCGGGAAAAGCGTCACCGTGGTCGGTGCGGTCCTCGGCCAGCCGGGTGGGGCGCTCGGCCCGAACACTGCCGCAGTCGATGCGGGTGACGCGCTCGAGAGGAGTGTCTTCGTTGCCCTACACAGCTTCACCATCTTCACTCCCGGCCAGATGGTCGCCGAGGTCGATGCACCCTGGGGTTCGAGGGCATCCGTGACCGTGACCCAGCCGGTCGACGTGATCGGGTGGCCTGGTCTCGTTGCCAAACTGGAGCTTCGAGGCCGCCCTTTGGACGGTCCCTTACCGAGCGGGGCGACGGTCGGGACGATGCGAGTTGGAGTGGGAGGCCTTTCAGTACAAGGCGAGCTGCGGACAGCGAGCCCGCTCTCGGGCCCCGGGGTGTGGTGGCGTCTGACGCGTTGAGCAGGGGTCACATCCGGACACTGCTTCCAGTGAGGGGTCCGATTGAACCGGCCAGAGTCGAGCGAATGCCGGTCGGTCAGCCTCCGCTGGCGTCGAGCTGGCCGGGGCCGCGACGCAGGTGCCCTGGAACTCCCTGCCCACTTCGTCGGTGAGAACGGACTGCACAAGGCCAAGCGTTCGGGGGCAGGGTCGGTATGGGGTCCCTCCGGGGTTACGCTGCCCACCTTGTGAGATTGTTTCTCGCCCTCGCGATCATATTCCTGGCGGGCAGCCACCCGGGCGCGAGCAAGCCGAGCGTGGTGGTCGACGGGGACTCGATCACGTTCCTCGCCACTCCTGCGATACATCAACGTCTCGATCCGAGGTACGACGTAGAGGTTCTGGCGACAATCGGCAATCGCATAAGCCAGAGCTTGCCAGCACTTCAATCGGCTCTGAAGTTTCATCCCTATGCCGTGGTCGAGAATCTGGGGACGAACGATGCACTGCAGGGTGTCGCGTACGACGACTGGATATCGAGTTGGGACAAGCTGATTCTCATCACAAGGTCCGCACGGTGTGTTGTCTTGACAACCATCAACCCCGCCGCGGACGCTCTCAGCCACAGACCGATCGCAACGACAATCGATGCCGACATCGCTGGCGCTCGCTGCGCGAGACCCCAAGAAGTACAAAGTGGCCGATTGGAGCGGGTTCTTGAGCCGCCATGTCAGGAGCAAGCGGACGTATCTCCTGAGCCGAGCCGATTCTGATTCATCCGACACCAGCGGGGGCCATGGAGCTTGCGACACTCGACCAAGATGCACTTGCCAAGTGCGGGGGCCGAACCTCCTAGATCCTCGCCATTCATCGCAGAATTCAACGGCGCCTCGCCGCTGGATTGCGCCTGCAAAAGGCGGACACCGGCCCGGCGTTCTGGCACGACCAATGCCAAGATCAATCGAGATTGCCGAAGTAGTGTCTAACGCAGGAGGCACCAACCGTCACCGAAGGGCGTGCAATGGATGGAGCTGGGGAACCGAAGCGAGACATCGACATAACGACGCTTCTTGTGGGCGCTCTTACAGGCCAATACGAGTTATCCGAAGCGGACCGGCAAGCCATAGGTGAATGGATGATCGATCATGCGGATGAAGCAGGGATCCGCGATCTCCTGACCAAGATAGTCCGGACTCAGATTGGCGATACCTCCGAGTTCCGGGTGAAGGTGGCGGAAGCGATCCGGGACACATGCCGGTCAGCTGCCACCGATGCGCCGACAGACCGGAACATTTAGCGGTCCTCGTGCGGGCAATGGAGCGGGCTGCCCGACGGAGTGCTCCGTCAGGTCTGAACATTCAGGTCACTGCTCGAGGAGCTCAAGAAGCCACCGGGGTCCGACCACGCCGGCTCCCAGGGCCTCTGCCCGCCGCCGCAACTCTCGATCAGCTGTCACGAGTGTGACCACTTGATCAGAGGCGTCCGCGGCGACAGCAATGAGCATGTCGTCCCCACTGTCAGCAGCATGGAGGATCATCACGCCGCCGGCCACACCGCTCTGGACGCCCTGGCGAGCCTTGCCTTCGAGGACCACGGTCATAGGTTGGGCGACCCGTCCGGAGTCAACGGCCGCTCTTATCTGGTCCACAAACTCTCGGGCCGCTCCTGATCGGTCCCGCCACCAACCGGTCGGACGAGACCCGACAACGTTTGCTGCATCAATGAGAAGCATTGCTCCAGTCTGATCGTTGCGGCCTATCCATCAAACGGAACTGGTTGGCTGTTCCTCCCATTCAACCGAAACGCTGAAGGTTTGAGTTGGGCTGAACTCGCCATCGAAGGACCAGACTCCATCGCTCGACCTCGACGAATCCGAGCCTCTGGAACAAATCCCAGCAGGGCTGGTTTGCTGACAGTTTCTGAACGACCCCAACCAATCCATGTTCACCCGACCCTTGTGCACGCTTCAGGACCTCGACCAGAACTGCGAGTTCGGCGTCGAGTCCAAACACTCGGCAGCTCATTACCACCTGCTCGACTCGTATTCCGGCCGAACCGCAACGAAGGACCACCACTCCCACGATTCCGTAATCGGTGAACTTGTCACGAACTGTGAAACCGACCATTGATCCGCCGCTCTCAGAGAGTGCCCGAAGGTCCTCGGTCGTCCATCGCTTGCCCGTGGTGTTGAACTGGTTCGTTTTGTTGAGCAGTTCGATCGCTCGGGAGGCCTTCGAGTCATCTTGTCGTCGAATGTCAAAGAGATGGGTCCTGATTCCGAGATCAGCCAAGAATTCCTCGCGGGAGACCTTCTTCCGCTCTCGCTCTCTGGCTATTTGGCTCTGCACCATTTGGGTCCGACGCGACGACTCGCTGGAGACGAACGGCACCTGCGTCTCGGATGCCCACAAGAGAGCCCGCTTCAGATGGTAGGGCTGTGCCCCCAGCACACGGATATCCGGAAATGCAGCACTCACCTCTGCTCTTTCGAGCGGGTTATCGTCCACGAACACAACGTTCCGGGAGAGCAGATTTACCTCTTCGAGGATCTGCTCGAGGTTGTCCGCCTTCGACTCCCAGTTGATTCTGCGGACGACGAAGTCGTCCAGACCGAGCCGACCCCTCATGATGCTGTCCCACAACGTCTCGATTTTCGACTGGTCATTCTTGCTGATGATTCCGAGTAAGACCCCTCGTTTCTTGAGGAACTGGAGAGCCTCGATAACCCCCATCGGCCATCCCTCGATGGTCTCTTCTGAGATGTCACCCTCTTCGGCGACGATCCCTCGCCACAACGTGTCATCGAGGTCAACGATGACGAGCTTGACCTGGTCGATCCCTCGTATCGTCCGGTACATGGCCAGCAGCTCCAACCAGACGGCGTGCCTGAACTCATCGGTCCGGATCTCGAAGTACTGGCGCATTGGACCTGGCGGCTCGATTCGGTCGCGGTCGCGCGTGAAGTCCCAGTCGCTGAGGAATGAGCCATGGGAACTGCTCGTGATCGAATCGTCTTGAATGAATTGCTTCCCGAGTCCCGAGGCGATCTGGTCGAAGTCGACGTAGAAAGCGTTCTTGTGTGAGGCGACCAGTGTGACCAGATGGCGATTTAGAGACTCGACGACGAAGACGAGATTCCGTGGATCATCGCGAGGCAGCATCCGACCCATCGGGTTCTGCTGGGGCACAAGGAACCCGGCCACGAGCGTCAGGAGGCCGCTCTCGATGTTGTAGCGCATTGCCGCTTCGAATACCTGAGTGAGTCGCTGGCAAGCGCCTTCCAACATCTGCTGCCATTCATCGACATCGTTGAACGGCAGAGCCAGATACTCCCATTCACCGAGTGGCGACCTCAGCGGAATCTGAATCAGTTGGAAACCGTAATTTTCCACTGGAGACGGTGGTACATCCGGGAGGACGGAGTAGTTGTTGATCAAGAGGAAATCATGGGACGAGCCGATACTCTCCGCGCCATCCCCGAGCCAGGTAGCGACGCATTCGCCGATCACGAGGAGGTGCAAGGGCTCTTCTGGCACCACGGAAAGGTCGTCGGGGATCCGGAATCGACCAAGATCTCGGTCAACAATGAGGTTGGGTTGGTGCCGGTGACGATTCGTGATCAACCGATATCCACGACCTGCCACCGATCGGAGACCAGATTTGAGTGTCAACTGCTGCTCCCCTGTGCACGGCCGGCCGGCGGCCAATCGGCCGCGGTCTGGGCGTCTCTCCCGTCCCGCCTCTTTGGAGTATCCGAAGAGGTCCCCGTTCGAGACATGCCATCCGACTGCATCATGTTCGAGCAGAAATCGTCGCACCCTGCCATCCATGTGCCCCGCCCCTGGCGTGGTCCATGGAGACATCGTGGCACACGTCGGACGATCCTGACACTGCCCCGGTTGTGCCGGAGGAGGCACTGGGATCCATCCCGAATGCGGCTCGCTCCCGCTGAGGACAAACGTGGGTGGGGGTAGCTGGACCGTGAGTGATTCGAGCTGTCCCGGCTGCACCCGCTTGCATACCCGCATCACAACCGAATGCTCCGGAGGAGAAGAGCCAGTTCAGAGTGGTGGGACGTAGCGGACTCGAACCTCTGACCCCTTGCGCGTCATGCAAAGCAGAAGGATCCAGGCCAATCCGAGTCGGTATGCATTGTTCTGCATAGCTCCTGCTCATAAGTCCTAAACCATCGGAGTCCGTCCGAGGGCGTCGGATGGAGTCTTGCGCCGGGTTGCTGCACAAACTCGCGCACCCTACGCCACTCTCCCCCGCCGCATCTGGCGGCGTTCCTTCGCCGTCGTCCCGGCCCAGACTCCCTCGAGGTCGGCCTCGCTCATGGCGTACTGAAGACAAGGCGCTTGCACGGGGCACGCGTGGCAGACGGCTCGGGCGCGCTCGATGTCGGGCGAGGTACCCGAGAACCAGGTGCGGGTGCCCTGTGACCTACAGGCCGCTTCGCGTTGCCACGCCGGCCGCCTCAGGAAGTCCTCGAGGGTTAGCTGCTCGTCCGCGCCGTCTGGGGCCGTCATCAGCCACTCGACAAGCGCCCGGTTCACCCAGAAAGCGTAGGAACCCGCTGTATCAGCACCGGCCTTGCGGACCTCGTATGAAAGTCACCGTCACCAGAGGACCGAACCGCCATTACGGTCGGCGGGCTCGAAGTTGGGGGTGGCCGGCCCGACCCCGCGGCGGCATTTGGGGTTGGGCCGCGACACGGCAATGGTGGACTGTATCAGCCCCCTGCGAGCTGGCTCATAAGCAGGACCGCACCTACGTCAGTCACGAGACACGGGTGCCAGCGGCCCCTCCTCCACTCAGTCGAGGGGCCGCTTCGTGTAGCGGCTCGGCGTACCCTCGGTGCCCGTGACCCCGATGCAACTCCTGCCGCTCCTGGGCGTCAGTTGTTGTCGGGCCGTTGTGACGATCAGTCCGGTCGGCTCTATTGCAACGTGGAGTGCGCCGTCAATGTCGTGACTGTGAGGGGCGGTGACTCACGGGGCACGCACTCTGTGGTGGTCATCGCCCCTCGCTAGCCATTGGGGTTTCGGCTTGATTGAGTGCCGAGTTGAGGGGACGCAATGTTCTCTCGGTGATTTACACCACGGTGGAAACCGGCTGCGCGGCGATCGTCTTGGCGTGAGAGATCAGGCTGCGACACCCGCGACTTGTTCAGCGTCACGAAGCCCTCGTCCGCGCACCAGGCCGCGCGCTGTATCAGCGCTGGGCTGGCGGACCTCGCTATTGAGTGCGTCTACCCACGCCCCATGGCCCCGATGCCTGAGCCTGGCGACCTCATCGAGGCGTTCAGCCCGCAGCCGGGTCGGTGCTTTCGGATGGTGTACTCGGTGCAGCTGCAGGCGGATTACTGTCGCCAGCCGCCGGCGTGGAAGGGCCAATGGCAGGACGTCAATGGGCGCTGGTGGTACGTCGAGGCGTGCCGGGAGCACGCGGCCGAAGGTGGCGAGCGGCAGCTCGGCCCACCGTTCCGTCAATTAAAGGGCGCCGATCGACGCCTTGCCTCAAGTTCGGGGAATGGGCCTCCGAACTGGTATCTGACAGTCCGACACAGTGCGTCTGCCGACTGCTCAGGTACGAGAGTGGGCAACTGGGAAATACCTGAGCAGTCGACGGGCGCACGCTGCCAAGGGCCCTAGCGGTTCACACACTGATCGACAACATTCCGGGGCACCTTTAGGTCGGATCCCAGTTTCGTTGTGTGTTCGTTGTGCCGTTTCAGCCTGTTCCGCTCTACGCGAGTGCAGTCCTTCTCATGAGACACTGACATCGTCCACGGGGGTGGGGACCGACCCAACCTTCACTTCGCCATCGAGGTTGGGTCGCGGCGGCGCTCTAGGTTTCCCCGATGCCCACCATCCCGTTCCGCAGCGACGCTACTGAGGCATCACTGCTGGCCCACGACGACGGGTGGAGTTTGGTCCTCATTTCAGACTCACGCCGAGAGTCTGTTTTCGCATCGTGGAGTGATGTAGGGCACGCGGTATTGCACGATGGCCCGGGAAACGACGCTGTCATCGGCCATTTCGGGGAAAGACTCCGGGCCGCGGGCTGTGACTCGGTCAGGATGGCGCCGAAGCCCGGAGCGCTGGCGGCGTGGTGGCTCAGCGCCGGTCTACCTTCTGGTCCGTGAGCCCGATGCCCGAGCCTGGCGACCTCATCGAGGCGTTCAGCCCACAGCCGGGCCGGTGCTTTCGCATGGTGTATTCGATGCAGCTCCAGGCGGACCACTGCCGCCGGCCGCCGGCGTGGAAGGGCATCTGGACCGATCGAAAGGGCGCCAGGTGGTACGTCGAGGCGTGTCGAGACCACGCGCCGAAGATCACCAGCGACGCGTCGGAGGGCTTCTGATCCCCTGCCCCCGTACGGCTGTGCCCTCAAGGCGTCGTTGCAACACCAGCCTGATTGGCGGACATTGGGTGGAATCAACTGGTCGTCGCAACACCTCGATCATGGAGGTGTGCGGTGCGCAAGAAGAACAGACAGAAAGAGATTCGCCTGTATCGGGGGCATATTCCTTCGCCCGGGCGACCTGGCATTGCGTGGCGAGAGGACAGAGTCAAGTTCTGGGCCGCCATCGCTCGGGCCTG
This sequence comes from uncultured Acidimicrobiaceae bacterium, assembly GCA_963726135.1. Taxonomy (GTDB): domain Bacteria; phylum Actinomycetota; class Acidimicrobiia; order Acidimicrobiales; family RAAP-2; genus Bog-473. The sequence goes on along the minus strand of CAVSBE010000008.1, from coordinate 179,338 downwards.
AAGACGGAGGATGGAGGTGTCGAGGCGGGCGTCTCATCCCCCGTCGCGTACCGGTGGTTCCGCCACGCTGGTGGTGTGAACCCGTGCCTTCCCCAGACAGTGACCGGCCGCTACTCATCATTCGCCGAGCGAGAGGACATTGCCATCTGGCGTGCGCAAAAGCTCGGTGTACGTGAGATTGCCCGGCGCCTCGGTCGGCATCCGTCGACGATCTCGAGGGAGCTGCGCCGCAACGCGTCGACTCGGGCATACCCGCCGGACTACAGAGCATCGACAGCCCAGTGGCATGCCGAGCGCCGGGCTCGCCGCCCGAAGGTGGCCAAGCTGGTCACCAATGATTTGCTGCGTGACTACGTTCAGGAGCGATTGTCCGCCGTGGCGAGAACCTCCGATGGCCGGCTGATCGGTCCACCTGGTCCGAAATGGAACGGGAAAGGCAAACCCCACCGTGCGGATCGCCGCTGGGTGAAGGCCTGGAGTCCCGAACAGATCTCCAAGCGCCTCAGGGTCGATTTCCCCGATGATGAGTCAATGCGGATCAGCCACGAGGCGATCTACCAGGCCCTCTTCGTCCAGAGCCGTGGTGCCCTCAAACGCGGCTGGTGGCCTGCTTGCGCACCGGGCGGGCCTTACGGGTTCCACGTTCACGCACCCGTCAGAAGGCCTGGGGCCACGTCAGCCCGGAGGTGATGATCAGCGAACGCCCGGCCGAAGCCGACGACCGTGCGATCCCAGGACACTGGGAAGGCGACCTCCTCATCGGGCTGGAACGCTCTGCGATCGGGACTCTGGTCGAGCGAACCACGAGGTTCACGATGCTCGTCCACCTACCTCGCGAGGAGGGCTATCACCACAAGCACACCCCAAAGAACGGACCGGCGCTGGCCGGCTACGGAGCAATCACCATGAAGAACGCGCTCGCGGCCACCATGACAACGCTGCCCGAACAGCTCCGTCGATCCTTGACCCGGGATCGCGGCAAGGAGCTCTCAGCACACGCTGAGTTCAAGGTCGAAACAGGAATCCCGGTCTACTTTGCCGACCCGCGGAGTCCCTGGCAGCGGGGCAGCAACGAGAACACGAATGGATTGCTTCGTCAGTACTTCCCCAAGGGCACTGATCTCTCTCGATGGAACGCGGAGGACATCGAATCGGTTGCCACCGCACTCAATGGTCGACCTCGCAAGACGCTCGGTTGGAAGACACCCGCTGAAGCGCTCAACGAACATCTACTCTTGACCTAACAAGCCGGTGTTGCTTCGATCGATTGAATCCGGACAATTCACATCAATTCGATACGGCGAGCGACTGAGAGAGATCGGCGCAGTCCCCTCCATCGGAAGCGTCGGTGACTCCTACGACAACGCTCGCCGAAGCCGTCAACGCCCTCTACAAGTCAGAGCTCATCCGCGGACTGAACCAGGGACCCTGGAAGTGCGTCGAGGACGTCGAACTGGCCACGCTCGGCTGGGTGCACTGGCACAACACCGACCGGCTGCACGGCTATCTCAACGACGTGCCGCCGTCTGAGTTCGAGGCGGCCTACGCTGCCCAACAAGCCGACCAGGAGCTGGTTGGAATCCAATAAACCGAGCCTCCATCAAACCCAGGGTGAATCACAATTCATGCTGCCCAGGTGATTGGGTACTCCGGTGACGTTCGACGCTTCGCCAACCGAGACGCTTACGCCTCCTACAACGGCACGGCTCCGGTCGAGCGGTCCTCAGGTGGGCGGACGGTGCATCGGCTCTCACTGCGGGGAAACCGAAAGGTCAACCACGCGCTCCACATGGCTGCCGTCACCCAGATTCGCAATCCCGGGACCCAAGGTCGCAACTACTTCGACCGCAAGGTCGCCGAGGGCAAGACCAAGAAGGAGGCCCTGCGTTCACTGAAGCGCCAAGTCTCCAACGCGGTGTATCGCCAGCTCCTGCTCGACGCCGAAAGGGGTCCGGGAGGACACTAGGAAACGACTCGTTGCCAGCGTGGTCGGCTCTGCATCCTGAAGGCCGGCTCTTCGGCGAAGTCACTCCCGGACCACCCAGAGCCTATGCATCTGTGCCGTCTTGTGACGGGTGGATTCCTCGCGCCCTAAATGACCTGGAAATGGGGCCTTGACTCAAAGAGGATTCGAACGGGGCGCTCCACTCCCGGCGAACTGGGGCAGGTGGTTCGATTCAGGAGAAGGCCGCGTCCGACATCGTCCTCTGATCGGTCATGTTGAGGGTGCGGCCGGCGCTTCCTTGTCGCCGCCCAACGCCGTTGTCAATCCTTCCAAATCGGCAACCGTCACGGTGAGTGCTGAATGGCCGCTTCTTCGCAGTGGCGACGGCACCCTTTGTGCGAAATGGATACACACTCCTCCGTCATGATTCGTTCCAAAGGTCAACCCGTCGTCAGCGCGTGAAAGACGAGCCCCTATCGCCGTCCACCAGCGGTAGTTCCGAGTGATGTGCGCACCAGTGATGTTGGAAAGGGGCGTAGCGACCTTGAAGATCCCGAAAGTAGCCACGAGAGCGTCTTCATCAGCGAGCGTGACACCGTCCTTTGAAGGCCGCAACAGCAAGGGCAGCAACAGTGGCAGGTAGCGCTTGTCGATCGCGTAGCCGAAGTGTTCGGTCATATCCAACACGGTATTCGTGTTCGATGCTTTCCTAGCACCAGATGCCCCCACAGCCGGCGGAGTGGGGCACCCTTCTGATCGATCGCGATAACGGCACTCATGCACTAAGGAAGTCACGGGTCGCACGCCTGGAGCGGAGAACGTACAACGCCACATGGTTCGCGTGCCCCGACAGGATTCCGAGTTCTAGTTCGCGCTCAGATCGGTGATTTCGCCAGATGCGCCAGACCAGCGACCATTCTTCCCGCAACCGGCGCAAAGCCGACTCATCGCAACCGTTGGGCAGCTGGAAGCCAGCCGGACGCTTGCGGATCCCGCGGACGAGTGCTCGCCATGCACACACCCACCATGGTGTGTCGAGGAACACCGCCGTGTCTGCGCGCTCGAGCCGAAGGTCAAGTGTGGCGTGGTAGTTGCCGTCGAGAATCCACTCGTCGCTGGTGAGCAGGTCACGCTGCTTCTCACGCCACTCGTCCGCAGAAGGCTCCATCCAACCCGGTTTCCAGAAGTAAACGTCGAGATGGATGAGGGGAAGTCCAGTCTTGGCTGACAGCGCTCGTGAGAACGTGCTCTTGCCAGCTCCGGCCATGCCAGTGACCACGACACGTCGCCCGACCGAAGTTCCGGGTGGGATGTCCCTGAGGGATCGAATCACCGTGAAGGAGTCATCCGGCACCAGTGCATATTGCCGGATTTCCGGTCTGGAGGAGGGGTCCCGCCTATCCGGCGTATGGGGGCAGGCCATGCCATGAGAACGTGCCGAAGGCCTCTACTGCGCCGTCTTGTGCTTGTGGAGAGAATGGGAGTAGCCACACATTGGCAAATCAGGGCCCAGGAGATTGGGAGGACTCTATGACCAACACAGGGACTGGCTCCAGCAGCGCTGATCGGATCATCGAGTCGTTTCGCGATGCCGGGAACACCGCGCGGAATCGGTGCGGAAGTTCCTTGACAGCGTAAACGGTGCATTTCCCGACGTGGGTGCAGACCACGGTCCGCGCCAGCGGATCATCGATTCGGCGTTCAAAATGACCGAGCAGATTGTCAGCGCGTCGACCCAGCTTGCGAAAAAGGCGGCGAAGCGGGCTCCGGCGAAGAAGGCTGCGAAGGGGGCTCCGGCGAAGAAGTCTGCGAAGCGGGCTCCGGCGAAGAAGGCTGGGAAGGGGGCGAAGAAGGCTGCGAAGCGCGCCGGGTAAAGGGTCCCAAAGTTCGAAGGCGACAACCTCTAGCGCCCTAATCCACCCGGTGCTGGCGGCTCCCGGAAAGGGGTGTCCCAGTCGTGCCGAAGTGTCCCACTGACCCGGCGTACTGGGGCAGTCGACAGAAGACTGGCAGTGTGAGTTAAGTAGGGATGTCTGGGTGGCAAGTGGGCCTACGTTTCTGTACGGTCTTCAATCGGCGCCATCCGGCCAACCTCGGACTGTCGGGGATCGTTGTCCTCCCCCCGACGTGGTCGGGTCAGGATGATCTGCACGGAAGCCACCAGAAGCACCACAATGGTGACGATTCGCTCACTTCTGCCAACCTCTCTGAAGATCGCATAGATCTGAATGCCGATGGCCAGCGCCTCAGCAAAGAGGGCCAACGCCACCGCACGCATACCGGTAACTGCCACCGGGTTCGTTTCTGCATCTGGCGCCCGGGTCCAGGCGGCGAGTGCGAAGAGGAGCGCTCCCACCGTCCAGACGAATTCGTAGCGATTATCTGCGACGACCGCATGGGCCTGGGCCTCCTGAACGGCAAAGGCTGCGTCCGCGACGGAAATACTGACAACGGCCAACCCGACCAGGATCCACATAGTGTCGGGGCGCCAGGCAAGGAGTCCATAGACGCCAAGGACCGCCCCGATAAGCAGCACATCGAGAACCGGGTAACTGAAGGCAACGACTTCGGCGAGTAAGCCGACCGTCTTGTGCTCTGCCGTGGGCTGGACCACCAGGGCGAACCCGGCGGCCAGGGCAACGAGGGTCACCGCGATCCCGTCCATCCAACGATGAAGTTCGAATTGCGGGACCCGGACACGGATGAGGTAGAAGATCCCGACGACGACGAGCGGGTACCAGAGCAGCCAAAGGACGTCAGCAAACGTCGGATACGGCACCTCTGGTTGCCCCCCGTACGCCACACTCCAGGCAGCGCTCCCGACAAACCACAGCAAAAGGGCCGTCCCGAATGCCAGCCAGGCACGCCGGGCAACCGGCTCGAACACGGCACGACCGAGGACCAGGAAGGCACAGCTGGCGAGGATCGCATTGTGGAACCAATTCCGTAGAGCCAGGCCGGACCACCGACACCAAAGAGATCGTTGGCTGCCTCGAGGATGGTGAACACCAGAAGCACCAACCAGAAGAAGCTGAGGGGGACTTGCACCGAGATCAGCTGCCCCTCATCGTCGACGCGGCGCTCGTCCTCTTGGCGCCCGCCCGTGCTCCCCATTCGGATCGGCCAGGTTCTGCGAAGTAGTCCCATCCGTTCCCATCCCTCGTCGGTTGACCCAATCACCGCGCTCGATAAGGCCACCATCTTTGCGGAACGAACGCCTACGCCGACAACTGACGGCCCTGCGACCGCCTTCTCAGATAGCGGTTGATCGTCTCAACCCACATCTCGAGGTGTAGGTCAGCCGCCCGTCGTTCCGGCGTAGGGGGGCACCCCTACCCGGCGATAGGGGATACCTCCGACATGGCAGCGCACGCCATGGTCTCATGGGTCATCATGGAACGTGACCGACGTAGAGATTCCCACTGTTGGCGTGCTCCCGGCCTACGTGGCCATTCCGACCGGCGAGGGAACCTGGCCCGGCGTGGTCGTCATTCACGATGCGTTCGGAATGAGCACGGACTTGCGAAGACAGGCGGACTAGTTGGCGAATGAGGGGTACTTGGCGGCGGCCCCGGACTTGTATCACGGGGGCAACAAGCTCAGATGCATGCGATCGGTGATCAGAGATGCTCTCGCTCGCAAGGGTCGGACCTTCGACGACCTGGAGGCCACGCGGGCGTGGCTAGCTGGCCGACCCGACTGCACGGGCCGGATCGGTGTCATCGGCTACTGCATGGGAGGTGGGTTCGCTCTACTGCTTGCGCCCGGACACGGCTTCTCTGCGTCCAGCGTGAACTACGGCGGTGTCCCGAGGAACGCCGAGGACCTGTTGCGAGGGGCCTGCCCAGTGATCGGAAGTTACGGCGCCAAGGATCGCTCTCTGCGCCAAGCACCCGGCCGCCTCGAGGAGGCGCTGCGATCCAACGGAGTGGACCACGATGTAAAGGTGTATGCCGATGCCGGGCACTCGTTTTTGAATGATCATGATCCTGCGGAGGTGTCAACGATCTTCAAGGTTTTGGCGAAGCTCTCGGGCTCGAAGTTCCATGAGGAGTCCGCCCTCGACGCTCGGAGGCGCATCATCACCTTCTTCGACGAGCATCTGAAACAGCCTGTGGCGTAGGTCTGGAGCTGCTGGTCCGCTGCCCCCAGTCCGGCGGACTGGGGCAGTCGTCCCCAGTTCGTCCAACACCTTGGCCTAGAACACCTGGCCACATGGACTTGACTTCGCAAAGCCGTCACTCTGGGCCGACTTCACCAGCTTGTTATGTACTGATGTTGTTTGGTTAACAGCGTCGACAAAACCCTTTGCATTTCCAGCCAATGCAACACGAATTTGGCTGATAGCGATGTTGTTGGACTGTACGGCAAGTGATTCCAACTCACCCCACTGGCTCTTCCCAGCTTGAGGCTTTCCCAGCGCCTTCAGTTCGTTGGGAATGGCTTTCCGAAGAGGCAGGGCCTCCTCAAAATGCTTCCCCACCAAGAGCAGAGTCTTTGTGTCGGGGTGAAGTGGGTCAAACTTCGGGAATGGGAACTGGCCAAGCACTCCGTTGAAGCGCGACTCTTCGGCAGAACAGTACGCATTGACCTTGGCGATGAACCCCGGAGTAATAGCGGGTTTGGTCTGTGCCTCCGAGATTCCTGGGAAAGTCAGCAGACAGATGCCGGTTGCAACACCGACGACCCAGAGCCCTCTTCGCACTTCTGCCTCCTCTGCGACCGCCTGAGCGGCCTGATCGCAGGAATGATGACTCGGCCAAAATTCAGTCGAAGTCGCGATGCTTCCGTATTGGTGGCCATGACCCTCATTCGACGCCATTTCGATACTTGCAGACCTGGAACTGGCACCGCCTAGAAAGTTCCTAACTGTCCCACCTAGCCGGTGCGAGTTCAGGGGATCAATGCAACCGCTGCCTGATTGGCGAACATTGATGTCGTCGATCAGGAGGTCCACTGATGGTGAAGTTCAGCCAGGACGAGCAGGCGGCGTTGTGGGAACTGTTCGAAGCCGGGGTTCCCTATAAGAAGATCGGCCGCACGCTGGGGCGAGGGCATTCCTCGGTCCTCAAGCACATCATGTATGCCAGTGGAAGAAGGCCGGTCGTCCGGCAGCGCTCTGAGCTGCGGCTTTCGTTGGCGGAACGAGAGGAGATCTCGCGGGGGTTGGCGGCGGGATGCTCGCTGCGCCAGATCGCCGCCGTCCTCGAGCGATCGGCGTCGACGGTGTGCAGGGAAGTGAACGCCAACGGTGGGCGGCGGCGCTATCGGGGGTTGTCCGCGGACCGGGCGGCATGGCGGCGAGCTCGGCGACCCAAAGAGGCGAAGCTGGCGCGGTGCCGGCGTCTGCGGGGCATCGTGGAGGCCAAGCTGACGCAGCGGTCGTCTCCCGAGGAGATCTCTGGCTGGCTGGCCCGGACCTACCCGAACAGAGCGGAGATGCAGGTGTCGCACGAGACGATCTATCAGTCGCTCTACGTCCAAGGCCGAGCGGCCTTGCGCCACGAGCTGCACGTCTGTCTTCGCAGCGGCCGGGCCATGCGCCGGTCGAAGAAGTGGGTCAAGAGCTGCCACGGCGCCGGCAAGATCAAGAACATGGTCATGATCTCGGAGCGCCCAGCCGAGATCGACGACCGGGCGGTGCCCGGCCACTGGGAAGGCGACCTCATCTTCGGGAAGGGCCTGAGCGCGGTCGGGACCCTGGTGGAACGCCAAACCCGCTACCTCATCTTGCTGCGGCTCCCTCGGGGACACACCGCCGAGTCGGTCCGCAGTGCCATGACGAAGCGGATTGTCACGTTGCCAACTCAGCTTCGCCGTTCGATCACCTGGGACCAAGGGCCCGAGATGGCCCAACACGTTCGCTTCACCGTCGACACCGGTGTCCAGATCTACTTTTGCGACCCCAAGAGTCCCTGGCAACGTGGCACCAACGAGAGCACCAACGGACTCGTCCGCCAGTACCTTCCGAAGAAGACCGACCTGTCGAGCTATAACCAGCGCCAACTCGACGCCATCGCCCGCTCCCTCAACACCCGCCCTCGCAAGACACTGGGCTTTATGACACCATCAGAAGCGTTCGCCAACGCCGTTGCGACGACCGCCTGAATCCACAGGCGAACGGGGGCACCTCACCGGCCGGGTCATCGAGGAGTACGACCATCAACTACGGGAGCGTCTGGCGAAACACCTCATGGATAACGACCCGCCAGGCTAGAAGGGGCCAAAGAGAGCTTCTTCCGACATGGCGCACGCGACACCAAATATGTACATGCCTAGGAATGTTGTCCAAGCAAGGTCCTCTCAGAGAGGTGCGCCTCCTCCTCCGTCGGAATCGCCAGAAAACGACGAAGCAGATCATGGTTTGCTTCATCCAAAGCGTCCCACACCGTCTCGAACTCCCAGGAAGTCGTCCCTTCGTTGATCATTAGGGCTTTTTCCCTGAAGTCAGAGTCATTCGTCAGATAGGTCGGAACCCTTTCAATTGTCCCCAATAGCTCCCTGCCGAAGAGATAGCCATACATCGTGATGGTTCCGAGGTGTCCTAGCAGATCCATCCGCAAGCGTCGCTTTACTCGAAGGCGGAGGCGAATGGCCGACTCGCAGTTATCCATGATGCAGGTACGAAGAGCCTTCGTCGTCGAGGTCGCGGGATCAAACTTCCCGCGGGATTTGACCTGCTCACTCATCTTCGATTCAACCCACCGCGCCGCAGTTTCGCGAACGCGGCTCATCACTGTGTCCGCAACATCCAGGTGGATGGGCGCTGCTACAGCTTGATTCCCAGTCATCGATTTCCCCTCTAATAGCAACCGAGCACAAGTTTCGGGACTACGCGGATGCAGTGCGTTCCGTCGGACCACCGGATGTTGGTTTCGGACCGGGACATGAAACCGCCATGACACAGGAATTCGGCGCGTTGGCACCGCCCCTTTAACGCGGCAGGTGGCTCATTCCTGGCCCCCAGGGATGCCCTAGCCCGAAAGTGCCGTTAGGGGCTAGGACACGGCCATACGCCTGAGACCGCAAAAACGACCCCGCCGAAGCGGGGCCGACACGGCGCTCGTTCAGATCGCAGTGAGTCAATCTTTCTCGTTATGGCGACCCGCATGGTATTAAACTAAGCACGTCCCCCTTGGGAGTGACGCCTGGTTCAAGTTGGACGACCCGTCTGTGGTCGTCCCGTGCAGGGTCGACGCCTTCTTCTGAGCAGTTATTGAAGGAGGCCCCGCCATGGTCCAAGGCACGATGAATTGGACGAGCCCCACAAGAGAGTTCGGTCTGCTCACCCCAGACGATGGGAGCCGCGACATTTTCGTGCGGTTTGCGTCCGCCATCGCATCCACGTGCACCTCGGATGAGTGGGGAGGATTTGCCGTCAAGGATGTGGTCGTACCAACACCGCCGCGACACCAGGTTGCATCGAGCGTCGAAGTCCGCACTAGATATCTGCCGGGGCAGTGGGCGGGTGGTTACGAGATCGCTCAGGTAGTCGAGTTGGGTTATCGAATACGGCGCCCGGGGTCGCTGGACACGCTTCCAGACATCTTCGCACCGGCCGATGTGCGGCGCGCAGGCGACTGATCCTGGATGACCGCGGTTAATCCGTCGGTCCTCCGAAGCCCTCCGACGCGTCGCCGCCGACCTTCGGCGCGTGCTCCCGGCACGCCTCCTCGTACCAGCTGCGCCCGCTCCGGTCGCGCCATACGACCTTCCACGCCGGCCGCTCATTAGCAGTGGTCAGCCTGCAACTGGCGGGACTGGACCATTCGGAAGCACTGGCCTGGCAGGGGAGCGAAGGCCTCGATGAGGTCGCCGGGCTCGGGCATCGGGCTCACCCCATGAGGGTAGACCCGGGGCTGCTGTGTACGCCCCACTGCCGGCGTACGGGGACAGTCGAGCTGTGCGATCCTTCAGGCCATGACGCCCGAAGAGTTCATGAATCGTTGCAAGACGATTTGCCATGTTGGACCCGCTGGCGTCTGGGAGCAGATCAGCCATTACGGCTTCCGGACAGCCGAGCAGCTGATCTTGGACGCCGAACTGACTGACGATGAGCGCCAGCGTTTGCTTTCGCAACCTCGTCGAGAGGAAGTTCGGCTGCACGTCCGTGGCCAAGACGTGACCCTTAGAGACCAAGGACCGCTCTTCGCCCGTAAGGACCTGAAGTCCGTCCTGGACAGCGGACTCGACGTCAGTGATTGGATCCACATATTGAATCAAAGGGTCTACTTCTTCACGGACCAGACGTCCATGCAGAAGCTCTTGGACAAGTACGTTCTGATGGACGGAGCCCAGGACGTGGTTTGGTTGTCACCGCTCAAGCTCCTGGAAACGGAAGGAGTGAAGCTTGAGCTGGCGAGCCAGAACACGGGAGCGATTGCCCGTCGGAGCGGCCCTCAGAAGAAGGCGGAGACATTCGTACCGCTATTCCGGTTTCCAGACCGCAGGCCCGCCGAAGTCACCGCGTTCGGCGGGTTCGATGACCTGACCGCAGTCTTTCGTGCCGAGCGTTGCTTTCCAGATGGCAGTCGCACGCTGCTTACGTAGTCGCACCACACGACCCGCTTCCGGCGTATGGGGGCAGGCCATGCCATGAGAACGTGCCGAAGGCCTCTACTGCGCCGTCTTGTGCTTGTGGAGAGAATGGGAGTAGCCACACATTGGCAAATCAGGGCCCAGGAGATTGGGAGGACTCTATGACCAACACAGGGACTGGCTCCAGCAGCGCTGATCGGATCATCGAGTCGTTTCGCGATGCCGGGAACACCGCGCTGGAATCGGTGCGGAAGTTCCTTGACAGCGTAAACGGTGCATTTCCCGACGTGGGTGCAGACCACGGTCCGCGCCAGCGGATCATCGATTCGGCGTTCAAAATGACCGAGCAGATTGTCAGCGCGTCGACCCAGCTTGCGAAAAAGGCTGCGAAGCGGGCTCCGGCGAAGAAGGCGCCGAAGGGGGCTCCGGCGAAGAAGGCTGGGAAGGGGGCCAAGAAGGCTGCGAAGGGGGCTCCGGCGAAGAAGGCTGGGAAGGGGGCCAAGAAGGCTGCGAAGGGGGCTACGGCGAAGAAGGCTGCCAAGGGGGCCAAGAAGGCTGCGAAGGGGGCTACGGCGAAGAAGGCTGCGAAGCGGGCCGGGTGAAGGGTCCCAAAGTTCGAGGGCGACAACCTCTAGCGCCGTGATCTAACGGGTGCTGGCGGCTCCCGGAAAGGGGTGTCCCAGTCGTGCCGAAGTGTCCCACTGACCCGGCGTTCTGGGATACCCCCTAAAATGTTCGTGGATTACTTGCCCATCAGAGCGTCGCTAAGAGCAACTTGGTCAGTTCGACACCGTGATGCTGATGGGCGCGCTTGTGCCACTCACCTCACCGCCGTAAGAAGCGACGCTTTGGAGGCTGTAGACCCCGTTTGGCACGGTTGTGGTGTCCCACTTGTCCAACCAGCCGTAGTTTGTCGGGTTGGCGGTGCCGATCACAGAGTGGTCCAGGTTCGAGGGTCCCCCGCTGACCTCGAACTGGACCTGGGTCACTCCGGACGACGCAAAGGCGCCGAGCAACAGCTGGGTGCCCGAAACCGTGGCGTTGTTCGCCGGAGTGTAAACATTGGTGCTCGGTGGCGGTAGGACCCAGGCATAGAGGTCCCCTTGTACAGGAGGCCCACCTGGGACCGGCGGGAGGAAGTCGGTGTCGTAGACCTTGCCGTTCGCAATCGCCGGGTCGCCGATCGCGGGATTGCGAGTCGGTCCTGACCACAACGGCGTACACGTCTTCGGTGTGCCCGAGCAGTTGGTGTTTCCGTTGGCGTCAAAGGCCAGGAGGCCATAGGTCCCGTATTGGAACTGGCTGATGAACACCAGCCCGTTGGCAATCGAAGGCGACGAGACCGTGCTGCCGACGTTGTAGGTCCACAACGGCGTGCATGTCTTCGGTGTGCCCGAGCAGTTGGTGGTTCCGTTGGCATCGAAGGCCGCGCCACTGGCGATATAGACGATGCCGTTGGCCACTGCCTGAGAGGGGGGGCCGGGGCCAGCGCCGCCGACTGACGCGGTCCACAAGGGTCTACAAGTGGTTGGCGTCCCCGAGCAGTTGGTAACCCCGTTGGCGTCGAAGGCGTACAGGGATGATGATGATGATTCAGACTGAGCGTAGACGACGCCATTCGACACGGTTGGCGAACCTGGGGTCACCGGGCTGGCGCTCACGGTGCCCATAGCGGCGGTCCACAAAGGGCTGCAGGTCGTCGGCGTCCCCGAACAGTTGGTGCTGCCGTTGGCGGAAAAGGCGTAAAGCTTTGCGTCCAGACCCACCGCGTACAGGACCCCGTTGGCGACGGCCGGGGAGGAAAGTCCGACGTTCGAACCGCTCGTCCACAGAGGCTGGCAGGTCTTCGGCGTCCCGGAACAGTTGGTGTTTCCGTTGGCGTCGAAGGCCTCCACCCGGCCCTGAGGAGGGCTCGTGCCGTAGCTACCACCGACGTACACCATGCCGTTGACCACCAGCACTGATGAGAACCCACCGGGCGATAGAGAAGCGGTCCACAGCGGTTGGCATGTCTTGGGGGCCCCCGAGCAGTTGGTGACCCCATGGGCGTCGAAGGCGGAGAGGGATGAGCCGCCATCGGAGTAGACGACACCGTTCGCCACGGCGGGTGTCGAAATACTAGTAGACCCGATGGAGCCGATCCACAGAGGACTGCATTGGTTGGGCGTCCCCGAGCAGTTGGTAATCCCGTTGGCGTCGAAGGCTTCGAGACCGACGTTCCCATCTTCGACGTAGACGACGCCGTTGCTCTCGACGGGCGAGCCAAGCTCGTCGGAACTGGCGGTGGCATGGGTGAAGAGTTGCTTGACGGTGGAAATGTTGGCGCTGTTGATGGCTTTGTCGAATGAGGAATGGGTCAAGGCCGCGTCGAAGCCGAACATCGTCCAGTCGCAACCACCGAAGACCAGTGCGGCCATCGCGACCGCCCCCACACCGAGGAGTTTCCTGAAGCTGCCCCGTCCTCTCATCGTGGTCCCCCTTTGCTGCCAATGGCCAGCTCGAAGGGCCCAGGCCCGACCCGAGCTGTACCCGAGAGAGCGATTGTAACGACGCAGCCCTTGCCAGGCACGGTCCACCAGCGGGCGCGTGTGTCGTCCCGCATTTGAGTGAAAACTGGCTATGCGCGTCGCTTATAGCCGCCCCAGACCCGTCTGGGGCACCTGATTTGGGTATCCCCAGGGTGCCGAACGGGGGCAGGGGACGGCGCTGGCTACCTGGGTGATGCAATGTCCCAAGATCCGCCCGAAACTGGACTCTTTGCCCCTCTCTTCAACTCTGACCGGCGACGGAGATCTGACGGGGCGATGTGGCAATGATTTCGGGGATTCCTTGGTAGGTCTGCACCGAGCCGGTCACGCACAACCTCTGCCCGCCCTATGCGGCCTCCGGAGTAGGCGAGAACGCGGAACGATTCTCGCCCCATATGACGACTACGAACCTTCCGGGACTCGGATAGTCCTCTCCGATGTTCAGGAACGTGGGCTGTCCATCAGAAGCCGGCTCAGTAATTCGCCGTGATGACTGGGCCGCTGATCGTTGCGTCCTGTCCCTCAACAGAACTGGCATTCGACCAGTCAATCGCGCCAGAACAAGCCGTCGAACCGGCACCGCTTGAGTTGTTGGTTGCCGAAGGTTTGTTGTTCCCCGATGAACAACCAGCGAACAGGAAGGCAATCGCGGTCAGCGCCCGTACCGCCCGCCATGTTCGCCTCATGGCTGCACCTGCATCCATTCTCGCCCAACGAACCTACGCTGCCAGATTGAAATCCCTGCTCAACGGAGTGGGCCGTAGAGGACTCGAACCTCTGACCCCTTGCGCGTCATGCAAGTGCGCTACCAACTGCGCCAACGGCCCCGTTCGCACAAACTCTACCACCAGGACAATTCGCCCCGGCAGCGATCCGAGGGCGAACTGGGTGTCCGTGACCGTACAATTCCAGTCGTGACACAGGGCACCGGCACCACGACCACGACCAGTCCCCTCCCCGAGCTCGACGAGCATCTCCGGCGGGTGGCCGAGGACGGCTACACGATCCTGCCGAACGCCATTGAGCCCGAGCTGGTGGACGAGATCGACGGAGCCCTGCTCGAGCTGGAGCGCGACCTCAGCATCGTGCCGGCCGACAACCTCTTCGAGGGTGTGCACACCATGCGGGTGTACAACCTGCTCGTCCACGGGCCGACCTTCTCGAGGATCCCCGTGCATCACAACGTCCTCCCGGTCGTCGAGGGCGTGCTCGACCCGGGGCTCCTGATCTCGTCGCTCTCGTCCATCGCCATCGGGCCCGACGAACAGGCACAGCCGATCCACGCCGACGACCAGCTCATCCCGCTCGCCCGTCCCCACATCCCGATCATCTGCAACACCATGTGGGCGATCACGGACTTCACCGAGGACAACGGCGCCACCCGCGTCATACCGGGCAGCCACCTGCGCGACGAGCCTCCCAATCCACTTGAGCTCTACGACAGCATCCCGGCCGAGATGGCCAAGGGGAGCGTCCTCGTCTGGGTCGGGAGCCTCTGGCACGGCGGAGGGGCGAACCACACCGACCAACGCCGGGTCGGCATCGCGATGAACTACTGCGCCGGCTACATCCGCCAGCAGGAGAACCAGCAGCTCGGCGTGCCCCCTTCGCTGGTCAAGACCTTCCCCCGCCGCCTACAAGAGTTGATCGGGTATTCGGTCTACAACGGCCTCGTCGGTCACATCGACAAGAAGCATCCCGCCAAGGTCGTCCTCGCCGAGAACGAGGGGGTCGACATGGTCTGGGACCTCCTCAAAGCCTGACGAGGCTCAGGCCGCCTGCGAGAGGACGGCCGGCGCGACAGGCCACACATAGTCGCGGGGATCGATCGCGACCATCCCCTGCGACGACCGCCAGACGTCGTACTCCTGGGTCCACTGCCGGTGCCAGAGGATCTGGTCGTCGTACAACTGGCCCAGATCGACCTCCGAGAATTCCCCGTAGCGTTGCGCCAGCGCGTAGAGCACTTCGACCGAGGCGATGGCGTCCGCCGACGCGTCGTGGGCGTTTCCGATGTCGATGCCGTAGTGCGCACACAGGTCGACGAGCGTCCGGCGACCTTGGCGGTCGCGGTCGAAGTGGCGGTCGATCACGACGGCGTCGAGCAACGGCCCGCGCCAACCGCGCTCCTGGAAACCACAGCCACACAACCGCTGGGCCTGTATCTCCAAGATGGTCAGGTCGTAGTCGAGCTTCATACCCGCCAGCGGCACGCCCCGCGCCCCGGCTGAGACGACGGCGTCGGTCACCAGTCCCATCGCGTCGGGTAGGGGCATTCCCTCGTCGCGGGCACGCTCGGTGGTGATGCCGTGGACCAGCGTCGCGTCGGCGGGTATCGCACGACCCGGGTCGATGAGGCCGGACCAGCTCCTCAGCACGACACCCCCGACCACGTGCACCAGTGCATACGACACGGGCACGTCAGTGAAACGGTCCACTCCCGTCGTCTCGAAATCGAACCCGAGCACCTCGCCGGAGGTCCATGCGCCCACGGCGTCGAGCATGGCAGCAGGGTGTGACGGAACCGCGGATACCTGGTCCGTGACGGTGCCCGCCGCCACCTCCGAGGGCCGTCTCGGTCTCGCAGCCGCCCGCTCCTTGCGAGCTACGCGGACGTCCCCTATGGTCACCGTCGAGGGACGGGCTGACGTCCGAACGAACGCGCGACTCCCCCGAGGCGCGAGCGCCGTGTTTTCGCCATCACGGTGTCGGGAACAGCCCGCCCCGTTCGATGGTGCCCCCGATGTCGGCGGGGGTCACCTCGCCAGTCCATTCGACCGAATTCCGCCTTCGGTGGCGTCGCCGGTCACCGTCGCTCCTGCGCCGGATCGCGTTCTGCGCTTCTGCTACCAGGCGTCAAGTGTCTGCGAATGGAAGTCGATGACCGCCAAGAGGAGTCCAAGGCGGCCCATGGCCTGATCGACGTCGGCCGAGCGATCCGTGAGGGCCCGCTGCGCCGTGATCGCGACCTCCATGCACGTGGTCAGCATCCAGGCAACGTGCGTACCGAGTTTCGCGTCCGGGCAGGGGTTGGCCATCCGCCACACCGAGGCCTCCCTCGTCGCCGCCTGGAGTTCGTCGGCCGCCGCCAACATTGTGATCTCGTTGTTCAAGGTGATCGATTGGGAGAACCGGCGCTCGGCGGATGTCACACGTTCGAGCTCGACCATTGCTTTCGTTCGCCATTCGAGTGCTGCTGGAGTTCGCTCAGTATCCATGTCGACGATGACGTTCCGCCCGAAAGCCCCTTGGGTCCGCCGAATTCCCGGCCCGCCTTTACGGCGATTCTGGCGGCCGCCTCCTCTGTCCCATAGAGCCATTCGGACCGAAGTGCGCCAACGTCCCCACAACAAGCATCGTTCGGCATTCGGGCACCTGGCGCGTCGTAGCCGAGGCCGGGACGGCAGCGCGAGAAACGGCGTCCAGGTGGCCGCCGGCACTGCACGTCGCCGCAACCAGTCCCGCCCGCGTGCAAGCAGCTCCTTGGACGCGACGCTCGGGGGTCCAACCGCTTCGGCCCGGCTCGAGCGGGGTCGAGACCCGGGAGTCTCGGGGAGGATCCGTGTCGCTCTGCGGGCACAATTTCCTCGCGAAGGCGGCCGCGTCCTTTCAGTGTCATGGAGGGGTGACGGAGTCCGTTCCGTGACGGTGCACGCATGGTTTTGAACTCTGCACGCAGGCTCTTCACCGTGGCCGTTCGTGTGATCGTTGTGCTGTGTAGTCACCATGGCTCTCCGCGGGTGCACCCCTTCTCATTGGGCACTCACATCGCTTCGTGGGGGTGGGGTCGACATGGTTCTGCTTCGCCCCGGGGTTGAGTCGAGAGCTGCGGCCGGACCGCACGGCGGTACTCCCGTCCCGCGGAGTGCACGGCCAATCACGAGGACGCGCTCACGGTTCGGTCGACCCTGCGGAGGAGTGCGCTCGCTGTCTCCATATCGGTCGCGGCGACGTCCCCGGGTTCGGTCACGACCGCCGTGGTTCCGCCGGACGCTGAGTCGGCCAGCCACCCTTTCTGGGCGAGTCCAATGGCACTGCAACCGAGGGTCAGATTTTGCAGCGCGGAAGACCACCAAGGCTGCGCCTGAGCCAGAGGAATCGGGCCGACGGAACGCAAAGGACTCACGTCGATCATGACCTTTGAGCAATCCAGGCTGGTGCTCAGCGCCCAGTCACCGGGGTTACCGCTCACTCCCTCACAGGGAGCACTGCTTCCCGGATCCGGCCCGTCGGTTCCCGAGCACGCTTGCAACTCTCCGTAGACGATCTGGACGTCGGACAGCAGGGCGCCCACGGCACGCGCGTTCCTTGCGAGCCATGCGTCGGCTTTGGGGTGTTCCCAGGTGGCCGTCGAGGCTTGAGCAGGGCGTCCGAGGATAGCGCTCGCTCTGGAAGCGACAACGAATGCCACCAGCCGAACTCGCAAAATTCACCTTCTCCCCAACCACCTTTGAAGATGCCTGCCGGCGGCGGGGTCTGCCACAGCTGGCGCGACTGAACACGTGGACACCCTGGAGGCGGCGGGCGGAATCGAACCGCCGTACGGGGCTTTGCAGGCCCCTGCCTCTATGGCATTCGGCCCTGGTCAGAGGGCTAATCAGTGGTCCCGATGGGGCGCGATCACGCGAAGATCACGCGTTCGGCGCCAGTTACGCCACTCTCCCCCGCCGCATGACGCGCCGTTCTTCGCCGTCGTCCCGGCCCACACCCCCTCGAGGTCCGGGTCTGCCAGGGCGTACTGCAGGCAGGCCGCCTGCACCGGACACTCGCGGCAGATGTCACGGGTGCGAGTGGATGGCGTCCCCTTCACGAAGAACAGATCCGTCTGGCCGACGCAGGCGGCCTCTGAGTGCCACGCCCGCCTCGCTATGAGGTCCTCGAGGGTCAGCGGAATGACCGGTGCATTGGGGCGCTCATCAGCCATTCGGTGACGTTCACCCTGACACGGTAGAAGGGCGCTGTATCAGCGCGGGACACCCGGACCTCGTTACGAATGTCACCACCACCCACAGGACCGGAACGCCATTACGGTCGGCGGGCTCGAAGTGGAGGGTGGCCGGCCCGACCCCGCGGCGGCTTTTTGGGGTTGGGCCGCGAGCCGCCATCTTGTATCAGCACGGGACTTGCGGATCTCGGTAATGAATGTCGCCTTAAGGACCTGAGTGTCTCCCTCGGTCGGGGGTGAAGGTGACCGGCCCAGCCCCAACTCCGCTTCCGGGTTGGGTCGCGAGCTGAGCAGGTCTATCCTCGCACGGTGAGCCCAATGCCCGTGCCCGGCGACCCCATCACGGCTTTCAACCCGCAGCCGGGCGGTGCTTTCGGATGGTGCAGTCGAGGCAGCTTCAGGCTGACCACTGTCGCGGAGAGCCGGCATGGAAGGGCATCTGGACCGATCGAAAGGGCGCCAGGTGGTACGTGGAGGCGTGCCGAGACCACGCGCCAAAGGTCACCAGTGACGCGTCGGAGGGCTGCTGAGGCGCCCCGACTAACTGAGAACCCTGTCCCCTATCGGCACTTTCGGGCTAGGCGTTCACGTCCTCAATCCGCCGGGATCGCTCATATGAAAGGACTCGCCTCTGGGTCGTTTCAACTCCGCTCCGAGAGCTTTCCGCCCTTCTTGTCCGCGTCACCCAGAGCGTCCTGACTCGCCTTTACGATCTTCTGCGCAAGCTGGGTCGACGTGCCGACAAGCTCCTCGGTCATCTTGAACGCCGAATCGATGATCTGCTGGCGCGGGCCAGTGTCTTTACCCACGTCGGGAAATACACCATTTACGGTGTCAAGGAACTTCCGCACCGATTCAAGCGCCGTGTTCCCGGCACCATGAAACGACTCGATGATGCGATCGGCGCTGGCGGAACCGGTCTCTGTGCTGGTCATAGGGTCCTCCATCTGTTTGGCCTGGATTCGCCGATGTGGCTACTCCCATTGTCTTCCACGTGGACAAGACGGAAAGTAGAGGCTTTCGGCAGGTTCTCATCGCACGTTCCCCAGTCCGCCGGGTTGGGGTCCATGCTCCAACGACTTCAACCGTGAGAGCGGGTGGTGGAGTCGCTGCCAGTGGGTCGGCGATTCCTAGGTGTGCCCCGACCCGAACCTCTGGTTCGCCACCGACAGACGGTGTCTCACCTCCGCATCGGCCTCTTCGATCTCCCCGTTTGGGACAAACCATCGTATGACGGCGCCTATGACGTCAGGCCCGCTGCCCTTGACCCACTGGATCGAACCCTTCCGGTCCGACGGGCCCGCCAGTTGGAAGATCTCGGCCCACTCGAGCTCGGGCGTGGCGCTCAGCTGCCATTCGACCTCGTTTCTGTCACCGAGTTCCTCAACGGTGGTTCTGCCGATGATTGTTATGTCCTCCCGATTCGCCGCTTCCATGGTTCTGCACCATCCTTCTGCGGCAACCGTGCCACCACCGAAGAGTAGTGAGATCGTCGATCGAAGCCGGAGTGTCCCCGTATGCCGGGACAGGGTGCCACCCTGCGGCACCATGGGGGCAGGGCTCAGGGGCATGGCCATGCACCGGTTAGCGCACGCTCAAGACCGTGAACATACCTGCGGCGTAGTGCCACGGTTCGTCACAGACCACCTCGTAGCGACCCGGCTTGAGGGTCATGGTCGTCCAGCCAATAGCGCCCGGGGCGATGCCGTCGCCGCTACCCGCAGCGCAGGATCGCGACGCCTCCCCCAGACTCTGGGTCTCGTTGATCTTGCCGTCAGACCCCGTCTGCCTCGTTCCTGGACTGTCCGATGTAAGGGGGAGCACAACCATCTCGTGCACGAGTGCTCCGTTGTTGAGCGCAACGAAGGAGACTCTTCCAGCCGCCACACTCATCGGGTCAATCGTTAGGGTTGCCATCATCGGTTCGTGACTCATCATGGCGTCACCGGCATCGCTTAGCGTCACGTCCACCTTCACGCCGCCGAGCTGTGGCACTGAACACGATGCAGAGCCGACCGCGTCGTTGATCGTTGGACGGGTCGAGCTCATCAGGGCAACGAAAGCCGTCACCCCGACAGCCAGGGCCAGCATTGCCCCAATAAGCGCGGCTCGCGGCGTCATCCCGCCGGCGCGGATGGACCGGCTCCCCGAAGGAGATCTCGGCGACGTGTGTACTCGTCTACTTCAATCTCGCCACGGGCGAAACGCTCATCGAGGATGCGAAGGGCGACGTCCGACCCGGCGGCAGGCGGCGGCTGTGTCACTCCAACGCCGTGCTGGTCCCTCTGGCGAAAGATGCTCACGACCACCCAAGCGAGGATGCCGAAGAACACCAGCGCGGCGACGATCATCACGAACCACAGGCCCCAGTGCGGTCCGCCGTTGTTGTAATAGGGGTTGTGCATGATCGGAATCCCCTCGCGGACGTGGCTTTCGAATCGAGCATCGGTCAGTCGAGGCGCCTCAACTAGAGGCGAAGGTCACGATGATGTGCTGCTGCCCTTGCACACCTGATGGTGGTGTCGTTGACCTGCCCAGTTCGCCGGGTATGGGTGCCCCCCTGCGGCACATCGGGGCAGTGCCCACCACCCCACCGTTGCACGCCCTTCCGTCGGATTCGGCAGGACTTTGGACCCTGGCCACGAAGGGGTCGAGGTCATACTGTCAGGTTATGAGCGGCTCCCGGATCCGGCATGTCCTTCGCGTCCGGCCGGAGGCTGTCGACACCTTCGACCGGAGCAAAGGCGGATCGGGCCCGCAGGGCAATGGGTCATTGACCACGGCTGCACCCGCACCCAATGAGGCTGACGTGTTGCACCGGTTGTCCTTGCTGAACCGCTTCCTGCCGCTCTGGATAGTCGCGGCAATGGCCCTAGGACTCGTACTCGGACGCACGATCCCCGGCCTCAACGGGTGGCTCGACACCGTCAAGATCGGGACGGTTTCCTTACCGATTGCGATCGGTCTGCTTCTGATGATGTACCCCGTGTTGGCAAAGGTGAAATACGCCAAGGTTGGCAGTGTGGCGCGGGACCGTCGCACCATTGGTACCTCGTTGTTGTTGAACTGGGTCATCGGGCCAGCACTGATGTTCACCTTGGCGTGGCTGATGCTGCCCGACCTTCCGGCTTATCGCACCGGATTGATCATCGTGGGCCTGGCTCGATGCATCGCTATGGTGCTCGTCTGGAACGACTTGGCCTGTGGTGATCGAGAACTTGCGGTTGTGCTGGTCGCCGTGAACTCCGTGTTCCAGATCATCGCCTACGCACTGCTCGGCTGGTTCTACCTTCAAGTCCTCCCCGGTTGGCTCGGCCTGAGCACGGCTGCTCTCCACGTGACCATTTGGGAGATTGCCAAGATCGTGCTGGTCTTCCTTGGCATTCCACTCGCCGCCGGGTTCCTCACCCGCACGATCGGCGAGAGGACCAAAGGGACCCGGTGGTATGAGGAGCAGTTCATTCCACGGATCAGCCCTCTTTCGCTTTACGGGCTGCTGTTCACCATCGTCGTCCTTTTCGCCCTACAGGGCCACAAGATCACGAGCGACCCGTGGGACGTGGCCCGGATTGCACTGCCGCTACTCGCCTACTTCGGAGTCATGTGGTTCGGTGCTTTCGCTCTCGGACTCCGAATGCACTTTCCGTATGAGCGGAACACGGCGGTCGCCTTCACCGCTGCCGGGAACAACTTTGAACTCGGCATTGCCGTGGCTATCGGTATCTTCGGGGTGACCTCGGGTGAGGCGCTCGCCGGTGTAGTCGGTCCGCTCATCGAGGTTCCGGTCCTGGTGAGCCTCGTCTACGTCGCCCTCTGGGCCCGCCGCCGCTTCTATTCCTCGGCTGAGACTCGGCCCAATGCGAACAAGGAGAGTATCGGATGAACTGTTTCGATTGCACCGATTCCAGCGTGTCCACTGTCGCCGTGGCGGTCTGTCACTCATGTGGGGCTGGGGTGTGCATGGACCATGCCAAGATCCTTGACCACTACCTCACTCGCACCGAACCCATCGAACAGGTGATCAGGATTGAGCCACCAGCTCGGCTCATCTGGTGCGGAGCGTGTTCTGCCGCCAATGAAGCTGCCGCGCACCACGACCCCCACCGCCACCACCCCCAACACAAGCATTAGTTGTCATTTTCGCCGCTATTCCCACCTCGGTCAGAGGTGTCCCAGTACGCCGGGACGGGGTGCCCACCCTGCGGCACGAGTGGGGCAGTCGGCCAGGGTCACTGTTAGCTTCGCCCCATGCCGTCTGATTCACTGTTCGGCCAGAACTCGATAGCCGCCGAGTACGCAACCCGCAGGCCGCCCGTCCATAGGCAGATTCTCGACCACGTTGGCACAGTGCTTTCGTCGCCTCGATCCGTCGATCTCGCACTCGACCTGGGATGCGGAGCGGGAGCGTCTACTTCGGCACTCATACTTTCGGGCTTCGGCCGAAGGGTTCTTGGGGTCGATCCCTCCACGGCAATGATTGCGCAGGCGAAAACCCACACCAATGGAGCGTGCTTCGTGATTGGGACGGCCGAGACGCTTCCCCTCGGGTCGGGCTCAGTCGGGCTGATCACGGCTGCTGGGGTTTTGAACTTTACCAGAGCGTCGGGTTTCTTTGCGGAAGCCAAGCGGGTGCTGTCGATCGACGGGGTGCTCGTGGTCTACGACTTCGCCACCGGATGCCAGTCGGCGGCGTGTCCTGACCTTGCGTCCTGGTATTTCGAGTGGCTGCGTCGGTGGCCTAAGCCGACTTCATGGGCTGCGCCGATTAACCGGTCGACGTTTGACGGAGCGCCGCTCGATTTGTTTGCATACAAGGCCCTCACTGTCACTGCGACCTTTGATTTGAGGGGTTACCTCGACTACCTCATGACTGAGAGCAATGTCGCGGATGCGGTGAGGTCTGGAACATCAATGGGTGAGATCCGAGGATGGTGCGAAACGCAACTTCGCCCAATTTTCGGCAAGCCGCTAGAGGTCGAGTTCGACTCGTACCATGCCTGTCTCAGCCAGCCAGAGTGAGCCGTGCCCCCTGCCCCCGTACGCCGGGATTGAGCGCCACAAGGCCAGGCGTCTCGGCCCCGCTTCGGCGGGGTCGTTTCGCGTCCCCGTGCCGGCGATAGGGGATACCTCCGACATGGCAGCGCACGCCATGGTCTCATGGGTCATCATGGAACGTGACCGACGTAGAGATTCCCACTGTTGGCGTGCTCCCGGCCTACGTGGCCGTTCCGACCGGTGAGGGAACCTGGCCCGGCGTGGTCGTCATTCACGATGCGTTCGGAATGAGCACGGACTTGCGAAGACAGGCGGACTGGTTGGCGAATGAGGGGTACTTGGCGGCGGCCCCGGACTTGTATCACGGGGGCAACAAGCTCAGATGCATGCGATCGGTGATCAGAGATGCTCTCGCTCGCAAGGGTCGGACCTTCGACGACCTGGAGGCCACGCGGGCGTGGCTAGCTGGCCGACCCGACTGCACGGGCCGGATCGGTGTCATCGGCTACTGCATGGGAGGTGGGTTCGCTCTACTGCTTGCGCCCGGACACGGCTTCTCTGCGTCCAGCGTGAACTACGGCGGTGTCCCGAGGAACGCCGAGGACCTGTTGCGAGGGGCCTGCCCAGTGATCGGAAGTTACGGCGCCAAGGATCGCTCTCTGCGCCAAGCACCCGGCCGCCTCGAGGAGGCGCTGCGATCCAACGGAGTGGACCACGATGTAAAGGTGTATGCCGATGCCGGGCACTCGTTTTTGAATGATCATGATCCTGCGGAGGTGTCAACGATCTTCAAGGTTTTGGCGAAGCTCTCGGGCTCGAAGTTCCATGAGGAGTCCGCCCTCGACGCTCGGAGGCGCATCATCACCTTCTTCGACGAGCATCTGAAACAGCCTGTGGCGTAGGTCTGGAGCTGCTGGTCCGCTGCCCCCAGTCCGGCGGACTGGGGCAGTGCGTAGCCTGAGGGGATGGGCGATATGGCCCAAGCGCCCTCGACCTCGTCGCCTAGCAGTGACCGGGCGGAGATGAATCGACCCCGCCGAAGCGGAGTCGATTCCTACCTTGATTACCTTGACGGCTCTATAACACGATCAGACCTCGATCCAAGTGTCCGTTATGTACCCGGAAGATGTGCCGCCCTCGCCGAAGGTTTCGACCATCGCCTTCTGCAGTTCGGCGTCGGCCAGGACCTTGTCCCCGATTTCGCCGAGCGCGGCCTGGTTTTCGACTTCATAACTCAACACAATCCGCATCGGCGTGGAGCTCATGAGCAATAAGGTACGTACATTCTTGGCTCCGTGACGGGTCATGATCTCGCCGTACTTCTTGGAGTCAGCGATCGCCTCTGCGGCTCGTCCGGGCTTGACGGTTGTAACGGTGGAACTCCCGACTGTCATGATGTTTCCTCGCTTTCACCGAGCATTCGCCCGACTAGCGCAGACGATAACAACTCCTATTGCAGCTCCCTCGGGGGGTGGGGGGCGATGCCGGGACGGTCGTCACCGATGTGCCGGTCGAGGTCAGTTAGCCATGAGCAAGCACACCTCGTTCAATGGTGCGCCCGCTCCCGGCGAACGGGGGCACCCCCGCCGCCGTGATGGCAGGATGGACCAAGATGATCCGCAACTGGCCAGGGATCCGGGTCAGCGACACTGTCGCCAGCTCAGAGTGGTATCGATTCCTGCTCGAATTGTCAATCCGCATTGGACGAGCGCAGTCCCGATCGGATGCGTTTCGATCATCTTGTACATGAGGCTCAGTATCGTTCTTCAAATCGGGAACTTTTGGGACGCTCGAGGTTGACGTGTTTGTAGATGTACTGATTCTCCTCGGAGTGGCAATCGTTATCGGCATCCCTCTCTGGGCAATCATCGATGCCGCTCGCCGCCCCGCGAGCTCATTTCAACAAATCGGGAGCGACAAGACCAGATGGATAGTGATCCTTGTAGTTCTCTCCGTGTTCATCAACCTTGGTGGCGTCGTAGCAAGCATCGTTTATCTGGCATCTGCGAGACCCCGACTACAGAAGGCACGCTCCACACCGCTCGACATCGGCATTGAGCAGACCGGCCTGCGCCAGGGCGAAGGCTCGAAGATG
Organism: uncultured Acidimicrobiaceae bacterium; assembly: GCA_963726135.1. GTDB lineage: Bacteria > Actinomycetota > Acidimicrobiia > Acidimicrobiales > RAAP-2 > Bog-473. The sequence goes on along the minus strand of CAVSBE010000008.1, from coordinate 154,292 downwards.
CTGGCTTCCGATGGAGACCGAGAACGAGTCACGCGGGAATTGCGCCATCACTTTGAGGCTGGACGATTGAACTTTGACGATCTCAATGGTCGATTGGACGCCACGCTCAGAGCTAGCACCGTTGGAGAATTGTTCGAGGTAACTCGGGACCTACCCCAAATCAGCTGATAGTGCGGGGGTCCCCACGGTGCCGAAGTGTCCCACCTTCCCGGTGTTCGGGGGCAGGTCGTCAGCTCGTCAGCAGGGATCGGTCATCGGCGTGTGAAGGTCAGATGGGTGACACCGCTCGGTGACGAGACTGCCTCGCTGTTGTAGCGCTCCTCGATGCCTTCGAGGCCGTCCCACAGTCGAACACCACGGCCGAGAAGGATCGGCACCAACACGACGTGGAGGGTGTCGATGAGGTCGGCGGCGAGGAAGTCGCGGACGACCGTCGGGCCACCGCCGATGCGCACGTCGAGTTCACCGGCGGCCTGCTGGGCGAGGTCGAGAGCCTCCTGCGGAGAGGCATCGACGAAGTGGAACACGGTGCCGCCTTCCATCTCGATCGACGGGCGCGGATGGTGCGTGAGCACGAACACCGGCGTGTGGAACGGCGGGTTCGGCCCCCACCAGCCACGCCACTCGTCGTCGGTGCCGAGATCGGTCCACGGGCCAATCTGCGGGCCGAACTTGCCCCGGCCCATGATCTCGGCACCAAACCCGACATTCAGGCGTTCGGCGAACGCGTTGTCGACACCGGTCGTGCCCCCTGACTGACCCATGATGATCGAGCGGCCGAACCGGGTGGGGAACACCCACTCGTGCAGACGATGGCCGGCGTGACCGAACGGAGCGTCGAAGGTCAAGCCCTCGCCGGTCCCGAACCCGTCCAGGGAGATCGAGAAGTTGTGGACACGGACCTGGGGCATGGCGGCCTCCGAAGCGTTGGGTGTTTGCGATATGAACTGGTTGACGCTAACGCCGAGCGAAGACCGGCCGCCTGTCCCTGAAGTGCCGAAGGGTGCGCCCAAGCCCGGCGATAGGGGCAGGAGCGTTCACCCCTGGGCAACGGTACCGCTGGGAGTTTCGAGCCTGGCTCCGGCCCCTTGACCATGCCCCTGGGGCAAGGGGGAGAATCAGCCCGTGCCACGGGATTCGGACCTTCTCAGCAGTGGCGAGTTCGCCCGACGGTCTCACCTGAGTCCCAAAGCGCTTCGAATCTACGACGAGCTCGGTCTGCTCCAGCCGTTTGAGGTTGACCCGTCAAACGGCTACCGCCGCTACGGAACCGGCCAGGTCCACATCGCTCGAATCATCGCGATGTTGCGGGGCATCGACATGAGCCTCGCCGAGATCGGATCCGTGCTCAGCGACCTCGACACGGACCCCGAGATGGCGGTTCAGCGACTCGACCGCCATATGGCCGAGTTAGAGACTCACCACACAAGCCGGAGGTCTCTTGCCCGTCATGTCCACGCCATTCTGAAGGGGGAAGACCCATCGATGTTCACCATTCACACCCGCCACGTACCTGCCAGACGAATGATGACAATCCAGCGCCGACTGCGGGCCTCGGAGACTGACGCTTTCGTTCGTGAGGCGAAGAGGCTCTTCGCGGAGCACTTGGGAGGCCCCCTACCGATCGAGTCATTCAGCCTGATCTTCCACGGTGTCGTGGATCACGAAAGTGACGGGCCCCTCGAGGCGGTGCTCACCTGCTCGGGCGACGTGGAGCCAACCGAACTAATCGGGATCCGAACCGAAGAAGCGCACGACGAAGCCTTCACCACAATCACCAAGGCTCAGTGGGACTACCCAGCCATCCTCGCCGCCTACGACGCCATCGCCTCCTCTCCGGAGGTCATTGCCGCGCCCAGGCAGCCGACTTTCATGTCGCGAGGTATACCTCGCCGAACCCGACGCGATCAGCGACGAGGAGCTCGTGTGCGACATCGCATACCCACTCAGAGCGAGCACTGAACCCGAGCGAGAATCTGACTCTTGAAGCCGACTTGCAGACGCCCGTTGGAGCGCCCAGGTCCGGCGTATGGGGGCAAGGTCTAGGAGCCGCCACGGCCGGACGCCGGAACCAGTCCACCGACGCCTGATCCGTGACGAGTCTGGGGGGGCGGACGCCGCGTCGGAAAGGAGTCTGAAGACGGGGCATCCCCGAACGTTTGGGGACACCGTGGTGTCGGTAAGTGTTCGCCTCGGTAACGGAGTTAAAGCTGGCAGGCCTTTCCAATCTCGTGTCACAGCCCGACCGTATGTTCTCGAGATGACCTTCGACCCCCCAGTCCTCAGAGCCATCGCCAACACTCAGTGCCCGGTGTGCGGGAGTCGAGTGGCCACTCCGCTCCTGTCAGCGGGGCCGGATTACCCCTACGGCGATCACGTCCAGGTCATCTGCGACGCCTGCGCTCAGAGACGGGTGGTGTCGATCGGTTCCCCCGCTGCGTGACTTCGCAACTGCCCCAGCACCGGCGATCTGGGGTGGGCGCGAGTCCCACGATGGGATGCAGCAGGGCCGACATCGGGGCAAGATAGGGAGATGTCGGCTGGGAGCCTCCAAGTTGCCAGCACCCTCATTGAGCGGTTCGCAGATTGGGCAAACCAACGTAGCGATATCCACACGCTGATGATCGTCGGTTCACAGGCTCGAAGCGATCATCCGGCCGATGAGTTCTCCGATATCGATGTGGTGTTGACCGTTGATGAACCCGACGTCTTCTTAGAACATGACGATTGGCTTCGCAAGTTCGGGCCAGTTGTTGTCGACATAGTCGAACCGACGGCGGTGGGGGGTATGTCGGAGCGCCGGGTGCTCTTCGGATCGGGATTAGATGTGGACTTCAGCATCGTGCCGGTTGACATGATGCAACTCCTCGGAGATTTCAAGGATCTCGCCGAGGTGCGCGAACTCTTCGGTCGCGGAGTGCGTCTTCTCGTTGACAAGGTGGGAGTCGCGGACGACATCCAGACGATAGCGTCGCCCGAAGCTGGCACTGGTCTTCTTACAGAAGATGAATATCGGATCCTTTCGAGGGGGTTCTGGTATCACCTGATCGCTGCAACCAAAAAGTGGCGACGCGGCGAACTGTGGGTCGCAATGACTTGGTGCGAAGGCTCGCTTACCACTTCAACCATTGCGTTGATCCGGTGGTGGACCCAGATCCGTCGGCCCTCGACCGACGTCTGGCATGCGTCGCGTTTCATTGAGGAATGGCTTGATCCACGTGTGATGAACCAGCTGGCGGCGACTCGTACTGGTTATGGATCGACGGAGGTCGGACAGAGCCATCGTGGTCTGGCCGAGCTGTTTCGGAAGCTAGAGGCCGACTGTCGAGAAGCCAGCGGATACGGGACCGCGGTCGACGACGCCACGATGTGGCAGCTATTGGAGGCTCTCTTGACGTAGCCCATAAGTGCCGTACGGGGCGCCCCAGATGCACCCGGCGTCCGCGTTCCGCTCGCCGGCCGGCCGACTGACTGACACGCAGCCGTGCCGCCCCGGGGCAGTGCACCTACCCCTCCCCGCCGTCCGCCTTCCGCTCGCCCAGGACCCCCTCCCTTCCTAGCGCCTGCCGGGGGCGCAGGCACTGCCGGGGGCGCACTGCCGGGGGCGCCGGTGTCGGGAGGCGCACTGTCGGGGGCGCATTGTGTAGGGGGAGCATTCCAGACACTCCGGGGGCCGCGTGTCCACCTGACTGGTCGGTGTCGTTATGTATCGTCGTCCCAGCTGCGCAACGGCCGGAGCAACGCCGTCTTCTTGCGCTGATGACCCGACATGCGACGCAAGATGTCGTCAAGGACGACGATGGCCATGTCGACGTGCGGCCCCTTGTTCAACATCACGCATTCGGCGCGTTGCGCCATCGCGGCGTCTGTAACTTCGGCCCGCGAGGGCTGCCCGGTGCGGGCAAGTTGGTCGAGTACCTCCGTCGCCCAGATCACGGGCAGGTGGGCAGCCTCGCAAAGCCACAAGATCTCCTCCTGGAGCTCGGCTAGGCGCTCATACCCGGCCTCGACGGCCAGGTCGCCGCGTGCGATCATCACGCCCACGCGCGGCGACCGCATGGCGTGCAGCAGGATCTCGGGTAAGCGGGCGAACGCTGCCCCGGTTTCGATCTTCAACACGAGACCGCAGCCCTCTCCTCTCACCCGACCGAGATACTCCCGCACGGCGTCCACGTCGCGCTCGTGATGGAGAAACGATAGGGCAACCATGTCCGCATGGACGGCCGCAACTCGGAGAAGCGGAAGATCGGCGTCTGTCACCGCATCTACGGGGAGATCGGTCTCGGGTAGGTTGATGCCCTTCTCCGCCCGCAGTTTCGAACCCCGGAGGGACGCCGTCTCGATCCTGACCAGGATCTCACCGCGGCCGGCGCGCTCGACGACGCCGGTCAGCTTCCCGTCGTCGAGCACGACGTGCTGGCCCGGTTGTACGACGCTGAAGGCGGCACGCAGCGTGCAACCGATGCGTGCTATCCCTGGTTGGCCGTGACTCCACGGTTCGGCGGCCTCCAGCCCCTCCGCGAGGCGCAAGCGGTCGCCGATACACAGCAAATGGTGCTGGGGAATCGGCGGGAGGGCACCCACCACAGTGGCGTCGTCACCGCAGGTCAGCGTCGACCCCGTCTCCACGTAAGTCGTGTCCCAGACCTGGGCGGTTGCCTGACCTCGCTCGCATGCCGTGACGTGGAGTTCGCGGTGCGACTCTCTGGTGTCGACAAGCTCGACGACATCCCCCGGTCTCCGCCGATCTAGCTGTGTTGTCCCGCGAGGTTGGTCGTCTCGATGGGTGGCCGACCTCCGAGAGCCGTGTGACCCCGGTGATGGTTGTAGGTGTGGAGCCAGCGGTCAAGGGCTCGGGTGCGCTGGGCATTTGAGGTGTAGATCCGGACGTAGGCCCACTCGTCGAGAAGAGTGCGATTGAGGCGCTCTACCTTGCCGTTGGTCTGGGGCCGGCGTGGTCGGATCTTTCGGTGTTCGATGGTGCCTAGGGCTGCGGTGAAGTCCTTGCCCAAGTAGTTCTTGGCGTTGTCGGTGAGCACGGCCTCGACGTCGATTCCGTGCAGGGCGAAGAAGGTCTGGGCCCGCTCGAAGAACCCCGCGCAGGTCGGTCCCTTCTCGTCGGAGAGGACCTCTGAGAAAGCCAGTCGGGTGTGGGCGTCGATGGCCGAATGGATGAAGTCGTAGCCCACCTTGTGGTGCGCCACGTTGCCGCGTCCATGGACGCGCCAGCCCCCACCTGGAGGGATACGCCCGAGCTTCTTGACATCGATGTGGATGAGCTCACCAGGGCGATCGGTGTGGATGCGCCGGATGATCTCCCCGCTCGGGCGGTCCATCCAGGCCAAGCGGTTCAGGCCGTAGCGCAAGAGCACCCGGTGCACCGTCGAGGCGGGCAGGCCCACGATGCCGGCGATCCGGGCCGGACCGAGCTTGCGCGCCCGTCGCAGGGCGATGATCCGTCGTTCGAGGCGGGCCGGGGTCCGGTGCGGGCAGCGCCAAGGGCGAGAGGATCGGTCCTCGAGACCGGGCTCTCCTTCGGCGAGCCAGCGCTTCCACCACTTGTCTGCCGTCTTGCGCGAGATGCCCATCTCGGCGGCCACGTGGGCCACCGGCCGGCCCGAGGCGATCCGCTCCACCAGGATCAATCGACCACGAGTGGTCAACGGGGCGTTAGCGTGCATCTGAGTCTCCTTGGGGTTCGTGGGTCTTCGACAACCACACGATCCCTCGGAGGCTCAGCTCATTGGTGGACCTGGATCCTCGCTAACAACGTGGGTGGACAACACATCTAGCCATGCGGCCTCGACCGGAAGAGCAGGCGCCGCCTCGCCGGTCATCGCCCGCCCGCCCACGAGCCTGACCAGAGAGGGTGCGACGGCCACTCCTCGAAGGTCTCGTTGGGGCCGCAACCGGACCACGCGCGGGCCCTCGGCCAGAGGCCCCGTACGCATCTTGGGTCCCGGCAGATCCATGGAGATCCGGCACGGTCGGGTCACTTCGTCGGATGCCTTGCGAACGTTGCCGGCCATGCGCACCCATGCGTCGGGGCCGTCGTGGGCGCCGTTGATCCGTGCCACGTCCATTCCTGACGCGACGAGGTGGCGCACGAGCGGGTAGTCGGTGGCTGCTTCGCTGGGAAGCGTCACCATGATCCGTGGCACCCTCCCACGTGGCCGGGGCCCGAAGAGGGCGTCCGTGTTGCGGTCGAGCCGCGCCTCGTCCGGCCTCGAAGCTGAGAGACGCCGGCACGGGCAGACTGGTCGAGCTGTCCAGGGTGAAACGCACGCTTTCAACGGTTGCCAGGACGTGAGGCTCGCAGCGCCCCAGAGACGACAGGCCGCGCTCACCCAGCCTGCGCTGTAGAGATCTCTCGTCACCCTGGCGCAGCGCCAGGTAGTGCGTGAGGTTCACAGCATCCGCCCGGAGCTCCGGGTGAACCAGGTCTATGTCCTCGGCATAGCGAGATTCCAGCCGCGACATCGTCTCCTCGATCTTCGCAAGGTCGGATGCAAGCGCCCACCGCTCCGTGTCCAGGGATGGAACCGCCGTCGTAGTTACGCCAAGCCCGCCTACGGCCCCAGCATCGCGTTCGGGCGATTCGGCTTCGTGTCGAGTCACCTCTGGCGTGTTCTCAATCGACACTGCGGGGCTCCTCTTGCCATAGGCAGCTATCCCGCCGTCGGCAAACGGGGTGGTTGCTGCCACTGTGATGCGCGAAGCCACCACCAGATAGGGGAGAAGGTCCCGAGCCGTCACAAGAAGTCCCTGGCGAAGGCGGACCCACCAGCCCGATGAGGCTCGCGGGGGTCAAATACGACCGATGTAGCGCCGGACGATCCCAGCGAAGAGCCTGCGTGCATGGCCGTGACTACCTAATTACGAATCACCTGTGGTTCACAGCAATCACTCCCGCTTTCGTTCTTATGACCATCGGAGGCATTGGTGTCGTCTCAATCGGGATTTCGATTCGGCCTGTGGGGATCTCAAGATCACCTCGAGATCTCACCTCCACAATCGGGATGTCTCAACTAGCCGAGGAAGCAGCCGACTCGTCCTGAGGCTGCCGAGGGGCCCGAGCCAGTCGAAGTCGAGAAAATCTCCAAGCACCCACACGCCTCCGCGGATCCCGGCCGGCTGCTACCTCACTTCCGGTGTGTCCTCAAGCGGTCAACGCAACAGCCTCGGCGAACGCCCGAGATGGTGTCATCCAGCCGAGCGTCTGTCGAGGCCTCGTGTTGAGCGAGCGGGCGATGGCGTCGAGCTCTCGTTGAGTACACTGCGACAGATCTGAGGTCTTCGGAAGGTATTGGCGGAGCAATCCGTTGGTGTTCTCGTTGCTCCCGCGCTGCCAGGGGCTCTTGGGATCACAGAAGTAGATCTGCACTCCGGTGTCGACCGTGAACTGGACGTGCTCGGCCATCTCCTTGCCCTGATCCCAGGTGATCGACCGTCGCAGCTGAGCCGGCAGGGTCAAGATGCGCTTGGTCATGGCCTTGCGCACCGCCTCGGCGCCGTGACCGTTGGGGAGCTTGAGCAAGATGACGTAGCGGCTGTGGCGCTCGACCAGGGTGCCGATCGAGGTCATCTTCTTGCCGAAGATCAGGTCGCCTTCCCAGTGACCGGGCACGGCCCGGTCCTTCACCTCGGCGGGACGCTCGGAGATCATCACCATGTCGCGGAGCTGGCCCTGGCCGACGTTGCCCTTCGTGTAGGCCTTGGCCCGTCGCATAGCCCGACCAGTTCGCAGGCACGAGTGCAGCTCTTTGCGCAGCGCACCACGGCTCTGGACGAACAGTGACTGGTAGATGGTCTCGTGGGACACCTGCATCTCCGGGCGATCTGGGTATTCCGAAGCCAACCACGCCGAGATCTGCTGGGGCGACCATTTGGCCTCGAGCTTGCGCTCGACGACCCCTCGGAGCCGCCGGCACTGCGCGAGCTTGGCCCGCTTGGGTCGCAGCGCCCGCCGGCACGCCGCCCGGTCTGCCACCAGGGCCCGGTACTTCTTTCGCCCGCCGTTGGTGTTGACCTCCCGACACACCGTCGAAGGCGAGCGGCCCAGCGCCTCGGCGATGGCACGGATGGAATGGCCCGCCGCCAGGCCCCTTGAGATCTCCTCTCGCTCTTCGAGCGAGAGGCGCAGCGCTGAGCGCTCACGCGCCGTGGGGCGCCTCCCGCCGGCATCGGCGATGAACTTGCGCAACGATGAGTTCTGCCTGCCCAGATGCTTGGCGATGCGCTTCACGGGCACACCCGCCTCGCGCATGTCCCAGATCGTCTGCCTCTGTCCTCGCTGAGAACCGTGCCATTCTGCACACCTCCTGATCGACGACATCACTGTTCGCCAATCAGGCTGGTGTTGCAATGACCGCTTGAGGACACAGGCGTTCTGGGGCACCCTCTATCTGAGTACACAATCAGCCCGCCACGACGACTCGGTACCCGTAGTCCACGCTGTCCAACCCCAACAAATCGCTGTGCTCGCTGACCCACACGCCTGATTCGAGGTCGCGACGAAGCTGAGCGATTCCAGGCTCAACGAGTTCTGACGGCAACGACGCAAACGTCGAGCTGGCTGCTCTGATTCGTGGATCAAGATACGCCTCTGGTTTCCGCCAAAACGCCGCTTGGAAGCCGTCGGTGAAATCGTGGGGGATCTCAAATCGGTGCACCGTGTGGGCGTCGAGCGCCTCGACTATTCGCGGGAGCGTAGCGAAGCGAGCCGCCTCCATCGCGATAATCGCAGGGACATACTCCGTGGCGATCCAGCGCCTCCGATCGTGATCCGGGTCCCACGTGAAGATCACCTGACGCCGAGCGACGCGCTTCACCTCGCTGAGTCCTCGCAAGAGGTCTCGCCAGTGGTGGACAGTGAGAATTGCCATCGCCGCATCGAAGCTGACGTCGGGGAAGGGCAGACTCTCGGCCTCTCCTCGAATCCGACGGGAACCGGCGTGTTGGGCAAGCATGACGGTAGAAGGCTCGATCGCGACGACTTGGCGGTCCGCGGGCTCGTGCGAGCCGGTTCCAGCCCCCACATTTAAGATCGTCTCGGCATCGCCGAGGGCCTTCTGAATCATCCTCCCTAGGCGAGGATCCGGTCGGCGCACATATTGATAACCGACGCCAAGGCGATCGTACGCGGCCGAATCCTCGTGCCCGTCTCTTGTCACTGGAGCCCATTATCTCTCTTGATTCAGCGCCGCCGAAGTCCATCAAGAAGAAGCTCGTCAACCATCCCGCTTCCGGCGAACTGGGGCACCCGGCTTCCGGTTCGTCATTCTTAGGTTCTGCGCTGCTGCTTGACGACTCAAACTTTCGTTTGGGTTTGTCAAGCGTGAGTTCGGGTACTCAAGCCTCCGTAGGTCGCCATCGCCGTTGGGGGTGAGGCGGCTCGGCTCAGCCCCACTTCGCCTTCAGGGGTTGGGCCGCGTCCCTTCGTGGCGGTGCGTTTTGGGCGTGCTGAACTGTCCCACCTATACGGGGCACCTCGTCTCTCAGGCCCGTTCGGGACCCCAGTGAGCAATCGAGGTGTTGTCTGGGCGTTGTGCGCGACCCGGGTCGGCTCAGCTTTAGGTCTGAAAGTCCTATGGAACCATAGCCATCAAGTGACCGATGCTTGAAGAGGGCAGGTCATCCAACAGGAGGGCTTGCTCGGGCAAGAGGGGGCTCAGAATGTTGGGAATGTTCATGAACGCGTTCGTCGCAGTCAGGACCGCACAGGGAACACTGTTCGAGCGGGCACGCACCGAGCGCGGTGCCTCCATGGTGGAGTACGCGCTGCTCGTGGGTCTTATAGCCGTTGTGGCCGTGGTGGCCGTCGCCGCGTTGGGCGGAGGCATCTCCGGCCTGTTCAGCAGCGCCAACACTTGCGTCGGTGGCTTGAACAGCACTTCCTGCTAGTCGGGGCGGCACTCGTCGCTCCGAGCTACGCAAATGCTTCCCTAGTGGAAACATTCCCCTTTCCGAATGGGATGACGGTCGGGGCTGGGTTCGGCTTTGACCGGGCCCAGCGCCCGGCGACCTTATTGCCGCTTCAGCCTCCAAGCGTCCGTAGGTCAGCGGCAACCCGTCCACCCAGAAGTGCCGAAGAGCCAACCGTTCCGTTGGCGTACGGGGCACCCGACGACTGAACATGCACTTAGGCCCGCCACTATGTTCATATCGGTGGCTGGTAGAACAGGTCGCTTTTTCTTCAGATTGAGCGTGGCCATAATGGTGCTCATTACGGCTGCGGACGCGCTCCTCGGGTCCCGGGTCATCCTGATCGGCCTGCTGATGGTCGGGCCCTGCTGCGCGCTCTTCAGCGCGCGGCGGATCTCGACCGCCCAAGCTGGGGGCATCGCTGTCGGCCTGGCCTTGTTGTTGGCCCTACCCGACGGAATCTGGGGTACCGCGGCGCAGTTCGCCTTCACCGGCGCTGTCTTGCTGGTTGCCATCACCTGCACCTGGGCGGCCGGGATCATCGAATCGGTGGCCAGGCACTGAGCCCGCTGCGTGACGTCATGAGAGAGTAGGGACAAGAGAGCGAAGCGAGGTAGCCATGGAGAAGCTCCGGCTTCACCGAGACCAGATAGCCCTAGTCGCAGCGGTTCTCATGCCCCTTGGCGTGGCGGCCATTCTCGTCCCATTCCGCTCAAACTTCGCCAACACGGCATCTGCGCTGATCCTCGTGGCCGTCATCGTAGCGGTCGCAGCGCTGGGCAACAGGGTCTCCGGCTTCGTGGCCACGGTCTCTGCCACCGTGTGGTTCGACTACTTTCTCACCCGCCCCTACGAGAAGCTCGCCATCACCCATCGACCCGATATCGAGACCGCTGTGAGTCTCTTCGTTGTCGGGATCATTGTGACCGAACTGGCGGCCCGCAATCGGCATCACCACGAGACCGCAGCCGAGGAAGCTGACTTCGTTGCTCTGATCCACGAAATCTCGGAACTCGCCACATCGGGTGCGCCCTCTCGTGAGGTAGTTGAACGTGTGCGAAACGAACTCATTACCCTGCTGCACCTTCAAGCATGTCGCTACGAGTCAGGCTCGGCGGACCTACCGATGATGCAGCTCGAACATGATGGACGAGTCTTCCTCGGGGGTCGGGTTTGGAGTGTCGATCGCATGGGCCTGCCCGGCCCAGAGATCGAGTTGCTGGTGCAAAGCAAAGGCCGCGCTTTGGGCCGCTTCATTATGACGCCGACGCCGGGGTATGAGGTCTCTTACGAGCGACGCGTCGTGGCTGTAGCGATCGCTGATCAGGTCGGCGCATCCTTGCGACCTCTGTTCGGTTCTCGCGTGTAAGGACTCCGGCGGTCCCTAGCTGGTGACCAGAAGCAGGGCCACGAAGAGGGCGTAGGCCGCGATGATCAATCCGCCTGAGGTACGCCGCAGTCCGTGCCCCGAATAGGAGAGCACCAGCGTTAGCGCTGAGAGGCCGACATACCAGCCAGCGACGAGGAGGCCCGATCCCGACGGCTTGGCCAGGCCGATGATCGCGGCGGGAAGCAAGAGACCGGCCGTCACGTTGAGCGAGTTCGAGTTGAGCGCGGTGCTCAGGGTCGCCGCGCCACGACCTCGCCGGGCCAGGTAGACGGCGGACACCACGTTGGGAAGGCTGGTCGCGGCGGCCAGCACGAGTCCGCCCACGATGATCTCCGGGACGGCGAAGTGCACGCCGAGCGAGGCAGCCCCTCGCTCCATGGCGATGCTGGCCGCGACGACAACGACCAAGGCTGCGCCCGCCATGAGCGCGTCGCCCCCCGTGCCTCGTCGCGGGTGGATGGCTTCTTCGAGTTCGATCTCCTCTTCGACGATGGCGGCGCTCAGCCATGCCGTCCACCTCGTCGACAGGCCGAGGCGTCCAAGGATGCTTCGGTGCGCGCCGAGGAGGACGATGTAGGGGACCAGGATGGCGAGGACGACGGCCAGGCCCGCTCCCGCAGAGAGCTGACCCCCCACACTGAAAAGACAGGTCACCGCGACCAGCATGGCAACTGTGCCGCCGAGAACCACGACCTTTCGGTGCAGGCTGATACGACCTGCAATGACAGCTCCCAGGCCGAGCAGCGCGGCAAGGTTGAACACGTTCGAGCCGAGGACGACTCCGGCGCCAATCGTCGCTTGGTGGTGTGCCAACGCGGTGATGGAGGCAGTGATCTCGGGTGCATCGGCCGCGCCAGCGGCCACTATGCCGAGCAGGGCTTCGGAGAGTCCTAGGCGCTCACCGACCCGTTCGAGGCGCGAAACGAGCACCCAGCTGGTGACCAGGCTCACGACCGCCCCAGCGACAAAGGCGAAGAAGGAGAGTCCTACGGTCATCGATCAATCCCGTCCTGACATGGCGCGCCTGGGCACGGGTGTGGCGAAAGCCTGTTGCGTGGATCCCGGAGACACACGTCCAGCTCCTCATCGGCGCGAACTTCGACGTGCCGACCAGGCTTCCCGGCTCTCCGCCTGCCAGCGTACCGTTCGCCCAGTTCGCCCACAGACCCTCTGCAGAGCCGCGAGGGGCCGCAGCCGACTGCTCATCCATACTTCGGATCATCAGGGCCGAGGCGACTATCGCAGTCGTGCCGAAGTGCCCACCGACCCAGCGGCAGCGGCACCCTTAATGGGCATATGCAAGCGATTCGTCTCGCACCACTTGGACCAGATTTCCCAGGGCAAGATTGACGTCATCGAGGTGGAGTCCCCACCTGGGTCCAAGCACAGGCTGCACGGTCGGTCGAGTGTCCCTCGGCCCAGCGATATCCGCGACCTGTAGCCAGGTCGCTCCACCTGAACTCTGGCATTGCCCGCGATAGAGATTTGGATATGACACCCAGGGTGTGCGAACTGTGCGCTTCGAGGTGGAGCCATATTTGAGGCTGGACCGTGAGCCGCGAATGGCTCGGTCGGGAAATAGGGATTCAGTGGTCCGGCCCCTCCGGTTAGGGCGGCCGGGTTAGTGCAGAGAACCTGTAGCCCGGCTGCCGATGTCGGCGCGAGCCCTGATAGCGCGCTGATGCTGGTTCCGACCCGACCGAAGAAGCTGTTGGCGGGAGGCGGCGAGTTGAACGACGAATAGGCCAAGACGCACCCAGTCTGAATGTTGCTCTGGCAGGCCGGTATGTGGGCGAAGTCTCCCCCGACGTCTCGACCCATCGGCACAGTCACATTGCCGCCCATCAGAAGCGCTGAGACGAGCAGGTGGCGTTCCGTGGGGCTCGGATCGATCTCGCGTTTGATGAGCCCGATGAGGAGCGAGGCACCCTGAGAGTGTCCGATCAAGACGACGCCGCGGCCGTCGTTGTAATGGGCGAGATAGTCCTTCCACGCCGAGAGCACGCCGAGGTACGCGATCACGGCCGATTGGGGACGGATCCCCTTGCTGATCGCCGAAATGGTCAGTTGGGGGTACATCGGGGCGTACACCCGGCAGACTTGGGAGAAGCGTGAGGCCTGGGCAATGGCGACCGCCCGCTCCTGGGGATCAACGTGGAGATTGGCATTGGCCGTCGGCTGCGTACTCACCGTCGGGTACACGTAGAAACAGTCGATGGCAGGGTTTTGAGCTGGACGTGGGTGCTGGACGTGGGTGGTCCCATTTGCCCGCACGACCGTCGTGGTGAGACTGCCCCTGCACGGATTGCTCGACAGCCCCGGGCGGCACAGCCAGACGGTGGAGGACGTCGAGGGGCTGGCGGTTGCCACCTCAATCCCGACCGTCTGGGCTGTACCGAGGAAGCCCAACAACGCGATGATGGCAACGCCCACGTTCAACGGCACACACACGGTCGAGCCCAGGATGCCGTACCCACGACTTCGTTGAGCCCTTTCGGCCATGACCAATGATGGCCGGTCCGTGAACTACGGACGATCCGAACGTGCCCCGTTCCGGCGTTCGGGGCTACCCCGTCCGTTGAGGTCACTCGGTGATCACCGGGCCTTGAAACCCCAGTTGACTGTTCATGTGAGGTCCGGCTAGACCACTCTTCGAGCAGGCACACGGCGCCTGGGGACGGAGAGCCTCCAATGAAGACGGGTATTCGACGCGATCCGCGTTGGGCGACTCAATCCGACGGCGCTCGGATGAATCGAGCGGCGGGAGGCGACACGATGGAACTCCCGAACCTCAGCCAGAAGGTCTGCGCGCGGGTGCATCGAATCCCACGTGCTCGGCATCTGTCGATGCTCGTCATTGCGGCGCTGGCACTGACGCTGAGCGCGTGCGACTGGACCCAGTTCGGCTACGTGGCGTCGGGCGGTCGCTCGAGCCCTGACACCGGCATCAGCCTGAGCAACGTCGGGAGCATGGGGACCCTCTGGACCGCCCCCGTCGGCTGGATCGTGTACTCCTCGCCGGCCGTGGCGAACGGAGTCGTCTACATCGCGGACCAGGACAACATCGTCCACGCGCTGAACGCCACGACGGGGGCGCCAGGCTGGATCTTCAACGCTGGCGGCATCGTGTACTCCTCGCCGGCGGTGAGCAACGGGAACGTCTACGTCGGCTCCCAGGACCACAATGTCTACGCGATCAACGCGACGACGGGGAAGCAGGTCTGGTCCTATCCCACTTTAAGTCCTGTGTACTCCTCCGCGGCGGTGGCCAACGGGGTCGTCTACATCGGCTCCGACGACGGCAACGTCTACGCGCTGAACGCAACGACGGGAACGAAAATGTGGTCCACCCCCACCGGCGGCGTCGTCAACTCCACGCCGGCGGTGGCCAACGGAATCGTCTACGTCGGCTCCGACGACGGCAACGTCTACGCGCTGAACGCAACGACGGGAACGAAAATGTGGTCCACCCACACCGGTGGCGCCGTAGAATCTTCGCCGGCGGTGGTCAACGGGAACGTCTACGTCGGCTCCGACGACCACAACGTCTACGCGCTGAACGCGACGACGGGGACGCAGGTCTGGAAAGCCCCCACCGGCGGCGTCGTGTACTCCTCGCCGGCCGTGGCCAACGGGTTCGTCTACGTCGGCTCCGACGACGGCAACGTCTACGCGCTGAACGCAACGACGGGAACGCAGGTCTGGAAAGCCCCCACCGGCGGCGTCGTGCGCTCCTCGCCGGCGGTGGCCAACGGGGTCGTCTACGTCGGGTCTTACGACAACAATGTCTACGCGATCAACGCGACGACGGGGAAGCAGGTCTGGACCGCCTCCACCGGGCGCCCCGTGGTCTCCTCGCCGGCGGTGGCCAACGGGGTCGTCTACATCGGGTCTGCCGACGGGGTGTTCGCCTACAAGCCGTGAGCGTTCACGCGGCCTTTGTGCGGTGAACCCGCACCCCGGCATGGAACCCTCACGATCCAGGATGCTTACCGTTCAGCTACCCGGCGTGGGCGCCACCACCACGATGCGAAAGCGACCGTTAGAGCCCCTGCCTCCGTTGTGCCGGTAGGGGATAGGTACGACGTCGGCTCTTAGCGGCTAATCCGCTGGGCGCTCAGACCCGGCGTCGCCCGAACTCGCGCAGCCCCGTCACCGCGGTGCGCTCCTAACCGGCGTACTGGGCTACCACGTAATCCGTTACGAGCAGACCTGGAAACCCGCCGTCTTGAGTGCTTCCATGATGCGGCCAGCATGCAGGGTTGGCACTCGTGCTGGTGCGGGTCATTGCTGTTTGTCTTTGGCGTCGGGCACAGTGAACGACGGCACCTGGGCCACCAACTCGGCGAGCTCGGGGTGCTATTCGTAGTTTCGGGCTTGTAGCTTCGTGATCTTGTCGCCGAGCTCGGGATCGTCGGAGTCCGTGATGTCGAAGGCCTCGAACCGGTCGATGAGCTCCATTCCGTTCATTTCGGAGCGGACGTGCGCCGGATGTGTCAGGTACTCCCAGTACCCGTCGAGATCCTCGAGCACGTACACGGCACCCCATTCGAACTCTCCTCCGAGGTCGGGGCCCACGACGTACGACTGCACGGCAGGGTTGGCTTCCCCCGCCTGGCGAAGCAGGTCGAGACCTGCTCGGCGCTGCTCCTCGCTGAGATCGGACTTGAATGTCAGGCGGTTGATGTGAAAGATCATTCTCTTCTCCTTTCGCGGATAGTGGTGGTTACCCTCCAACTCGACGCTTGTCGCTCCGATCCGGCGCCCTACTAGTGACCGAAGCGATCTGAGTCGGTGATCACGGAATCGCCATAGAGGATCTTCACTGTCCAAAGTGTCCCACTTTGTCCGTGTCGTCGGGATGATCGCCCTAGCCCCGATGTGCCTGCTTGAGACTTAGCCCCGAGCGCTAGCGCGATTTCCTAGCGTTAAGGGGTCCCGGTGGGGTCGCTCTCGTAGTGCCTGCCCCCGGCTTGTGTCGGGTGGCTTTCGTTCGAAGAGTGTCCCATCGGGGCTTCGCCCACGGAGTGGCTCAAAAGAGGATCGAGCACGAACATCCGCAAGCAGGAGTGCCCCCGTGGTTCACATCAACCAAGGAGGTAGTCATGAATGTGGTGATCGGGGTCGACCCCCACAAGGCATCGCACACGGCGGTGGCCATCGACGAGGCTGAAGATGAGATCTCCAGCGTCAAGGTGCGGGCCACCCGTCGTCAGGTCGAACAGCTGGTCCGCTGGGCCGAGCCTTTCGAGAAGCGGAGGTGGGCCATCGAGTCGGCCGGCGGGATGGGCTACCTGTTGGCCCAACAGCTGGTAGCGCAGGGCGAAGAGGTGCTCGACGTCCCGGCCACCTTGGCCTCTCGCATCCGGGTGCTCGCCACCGGTCGTTCCAACAAGAACGACCCCAATGACGCCCACTCGATCGCCGTCGCCGCCTTTCGGGCCCCGAGCCTGCGCAGCGTCGAGGTGGCTGACCACTCCCAGGTCCTCCGGCTCCTGGCCAAGCGCAATGTCGACCTCGGCAGCCATCGGACTCGGGTCGTGTGTCGCCTCCATGCCCTCTTGGCCGAGCTCGCTCCGGGCGGAATCGCCAAGGAAATGTACGTTTCTGACGCCGAGAGGTTCTTGGCCAACATCACGCCTGAGACCCCAACAGAACAGGTCCGCTACGACATGGCCCTCGAGCTCCTCGACGACGTCCGCCGCCTCGACGAGCAGACCAAGGCGTCGCACCGCCGGATCCGCCTCGCCATCAAGGCGTCGGGGACTTCGCTGACCGAGATCTATGGGGTCGGTCCGATCGTCGCCGCGCAACTCATCGGCTATGCCGGCGATGTCCGCCGTTTCGCCAACCGCGATGCCTTCGCCTCTTACAACGGGACGGCACCGGTCGAGTTCGCCTCGGGCGGCCGAGTCGTCCACCGCGTCTCCCAACGCGGGAACCGTCGGCTCAACCACGCGCTGCACATGGCCGCCGTCACCCAGATCCGCAATCCTGGAACAGAGGGACGCATCTATTTCGAGCGCAAGGTCGCCGAGGGCAAGACCAAGAAAGAGGCCCTCCGCTCACTCAAGCGCCAGATCAGCAACGCCGTCTACCGCCAGCTCCTCCTCGACGCCCGATAGGGGGTCCGGGAGGACACTCAGGGACGACTCGCTGCCTGCGTGACCGGCTCTTCACCCTGCGCGACCGGTTCTTCGGCGAAGTCACTCCCGAACCCAGAGAAACCCTACGCCGTCGTGCCCTTCAACGACGGCTCGATTCGTCGCGCCTGGAAGTCCCCGAAATTGGGGTCTTGACTCAAAGAGGATTCGTACGGGGCACCCTCCTTGCTGTTGAGAGAGGGGCTACGACAGTAAGGGCACCGTCCCGGCAGCACCGGGACGCCAGGCGACGGACGTTTCGGGTATGTCACCTATCCCCTCGCAGTCCGCTGGTCAACCTGTCTACACCGTGGCCAGCGCGGTTCGATCGGGCCGTGAGGGCGGCCGGCTACCCGGCACTTCGGATGTGAATCCCATTGGGTCGCCCTGATTCACCGGCTCGCGAGTAGCCCGTCGATCCACGCCGCTCCGCCGATGGTCTTGATACCCAGGGGGGTATCATGGTATCGTTCTCCATACTCCCCTAGGTATCCGTGCATACGCTCCCCTTCCGAGTGCGGGTGCCGGTCTGATCAAAGGATGCGTCCCATGACAGCGACCCGAGGAACCGATCTCGACTCAGCGCAGGTGTCGGCGGGAACCGAGGTGGCGGACCGGCCAGCCGAGATCCGAGACAACGGTCGCGTAGACGACAACCCAGTCGGCTCGGGCCGTCCCGGCCCGTTCGCCCGACTTGGCGCGTGGGCCGCCACCCATTTCCGGAGGGTGCTCATCGCATGGGTCCTGGTGGTCCTCGTCTTCGGGATCTTTGCCGTCCATGTGGAGAACGCACTCGCCGGTGCGGGGTGGCAGGCATCGAACAGCCAATCCGTGGCAGCCCGGGCCATCATCGAGAAGAACTTCTCCGGGCTCGGGGCCACCGCGTTGCAGGTTGTCATCGTCGACCATCACGGCGCGATTGCATCGGACCCGCACGCCCAGGCCTTGGTGGTGAAGGCGACAAACGTCATGCGCAGCGATCCCCGGGTATCCACCGTCGTCCCACCTCAACCCGGGGTCTCCGTGTCGCGGGACGGCCAGACCGCCATCATCACCGCCGGATCGGCTGCCAACTCAAACAAAATGGTGCAGGCGGCTGACTCGGTGGAGCCGAAGCTGGCCGCTCTGTCCTCGTCCGGCGTCACCGTGACCCTGACCGGGGACAGCGCCCTGTGGGCCAACTTCAATACCGCCAACCGCTCGGCCATGCTGCGCTCCGAGATGCTGTCGTGGCCGGTGACGATCATTATCCTTGTCATCGCCTTCGGCAGCCTGGTGGCCGCCGGACTGCCGCTGCTGCTGACCATGGCCGGACTCCTCGTGGCTGCCGGCGCCCTGGTCATCACCACCAAGTTCATGCCCGTCTCCATTTGGGCGCTCAACTTCGCGCTGATGTTCGCTCTCGCTCTGGGCATCGACTACGCCCTCTTCCTGGTCATGCGCTTCCGCGCCGCCCTCAAACGCCGCGGTGCGACTCCGGGCGACCGCGAGGCGATCGTTGCGTCCGTCGCCGAGACGGTCGACACCGCCGGCAAGGCGGTGGCGTTCAGCGCTCTGACAGTGCTCGCATCTCTCGCTGCCATCATGGTCGTGCCGAGCCCGGCCTTCCGTTCGATGGCCTTCGGGATCATGCTGTCCGTCGTCGCCGTGCTGGCTGCAACTCTGACGCTCCTGCCCGCCGTGCTCGGCAAGCTCGGGACCAACATCAACAAGGGCAAGATCCGTCTGCGTCGAGGGCCTCGGCCCGAGGATCAGGGCTCACTCGACCGGATGCTGCACGCGTGGGGCAGGTTCCTGTGGCGTCATCCATTCCCGGCAGGTGCGGCCGCTTTGGTCCTGCTGCTCCTGGCCGCGACGCCGATCATCGGGATGCGGACCAACATGCCCTCGATCACCATCGTGCCGGCCAGCGCCAACGCCCGAGTCGGCTATTACCAGGTGACGAGTGCGTTCGGCCCGGGCGCTCCCGGCACCCTCCAGGTGGTGGTCCCCAAGGGCGAACAGTCCCGCGCCCTTTCCACCCTCGCTCACACTTCCGGAGTGGCTGGCGTTCTCCCGGGGCCGACCAACGCCGGGTGGACCCTCGACCAGGTTGTCCCGACCACCGGGCCATCGACGACCACGACCGGTGTGACCATCGACCACCTCCGCCAGGTGCTGCCGGCAGGGACGCTGATCGGCGGGGCGGCGGCCGAGAACCACGACCTCCAGCAGTCGCTGGCGTCGTACACGCCACTCGTCCTCGCCATCCTGGGCATCCTCGGGTTCCTGCTGCTCCTGATCGCCCTCGGTGCGCCGCTCATCGCTGCGCTCGGTGTGCTGATCACGGCCCTGTCCGTGGCCGGCGCTTTCGGCATCGGTCGGCTCATCTTCCAGAACGGTGATCCTGTCCGGTCTGCTCGGGTTCCAACCCCAGGGCTTCATCGACGCCTGGGCCCCGCTGTTCTTCGGAGCCATGGTGTTCGGGGTCGCCATGGACTACACGCTGTTCATGCTGTCGGCAGCAAAGGAGCGCTACGAGACGCACCCAGATCCCGAGCACGCCATGGTCGGGTCGATGCGCACGTCGGGGCGGGTCGTACTGTCGGCGGCCGCTGTCATGATCGCCGTGTTCCTCACCTTTGCTCTGTCAGGACCCCTGGCCCCCAAGGAGATGGGTGTGATCCTGGCCATCGCCGTTGCGCTCGACGCCCTGGTGGTGCGCCTGGTGGTGCTGCCGGTCGTGCTGCGGTTAGGCGGTCACGGGGCCTGGCATCAGCCCAAGTGGCTCGGACGCATCCTGCCCAAGGTGAAGTTCTCCCACTGACACGGGATCCGAATGCCTCACGAGGTCACCGACAACGACGACGAAGGAGGAGCGACCGATGCAACTACCCGACGAGGTGGTTGAGGATCTCCGCCTACGGCTCAAGCGAGTCGGGGGGCAGGTGCACGCCATCGAGACGATGTTGGCCGAAGGCCGTGAGTGTCGCGACATCGTGACCCAGCTGAGCGCCGCAACCAAGGCACTCGAGCAGGTCGGCTTTCGACTGATCGCCAGCGGACTGACCTATTGCCTCGAGCATCCCGAGGAGGCCGCGGAGTCCGGCTATCCCCTCGACGAGGTCCAACGGATGTTCACGAAGCTGGCGTGAGCAGCGAAACGCCAAACAACAACGAAATCGAGGGGCAGCAGCATGAGCACAACAACGGGTCCAACCATCGAGGTCTTCGCCGACATCTGGTGTCCCTTCGCCCATGTCGGACTACGGGCGATCGAAGAGCAGCGGGCCCGGACCGGTCGCACCGACGTGGCGATCTGGGTCCGAGCATGGCCGCTCGAGCTGGTAAACGGCGCGCCGCTCGACCCCACGGTCACCCGGGAGCACGCCGAGAACCTGCGAGACCAGGTCGCCCCGAACCTATTTCGTCACCTGGACGTCGACCGGTTCCCGGGCTCGACCCTCGATGCCCTCGCACTGGCCAACCGGGCCTATCGGACCGATGTCCAGCTTGGCGAGCGAACCAGCTTCGCGCTCAGAGACGCCCTCTTCGAACAAGGCCGGGACATCTCGGACGGTGTCATGCTCGAATCCTTGGCGCGCGATCTGGGCGTCGGCATGCCGGACGAGTCCGATCGCACCGCCGTGCTCGCGGACTGGCAAGAAGGAGGATGGCGTGGCGTCCTCGGCTCGCCACACTTCTTCTGTGGTGACGCCGACGTGTTCTGCCCTTCGCTCGA
Organism: uncultured Acidimicrobiaceae bacterium; assembly: GCA_963726135.1. Classification (GTDB taxonomy): domain Bacteria; phylum Actinomycetota; class Acidimicrobiia; order Acidimicrobiales; family RAAP-2; genus Bog-473. The sequence goes on along the minus strand of CAVSBE010000008.1, from coordinate 133,114 downwards.
CATCACGAAGGACCCCGTGCAGGGCGTGTCGATCGTCAGGGACGCCTCGCGTCTGACCGAGTTCCTGGCGCGCTGCTTGGCCCAGCCCGAACCGGCATGAGTCGTGGCCCGATGGGGCAAATCGTTGTTGTGCTTGATACCCCCAGGGGTATCTGGTAGGCTGGGGTTAGAGACGGATGGAGGTCTGACATGGCACGAGTCGTCGTCCTGGGCGGAGGCATCGCCGGCCATACGGCCGCACTCCATCTCACCCGGATGCTCAAGCGCTCCGACGAGGTCGTGGTGGTCACTCCGAACTCCAACTGGAACTGGATTCCGTCGAACATCTGGGTCGGGGTGGGCAGGATGAAGACCGACCAGGTCACCTTCAAGCTCGGACCGATCTACAAGCGCAAGGGGATCGAGTTCCATCAGGCGCTGGCGACGACTATTCACCCGGAGGGTGGGCCAGGGCGGCCACGCCCCTACGTCGAGGTCACCTATACCGACCCGGCACGTGCCGGCGAACACGGCGAGCTGGACTACGACTACCTGGTCAACGCGACCGGCCCGAAGCTCAACTTCGGTGCCACTCCAGGACTCGGACCCGACGGCCACTCCTACTCGGTGTGCACCGCGGGCCATGCGGTCGACGTGTCGGCGGCCCTCCAGGCAGCGATCCAGAGGATGAAGAACGGTGAACGCCAGGTCCTCGTCGTCGGGATGGGGCACGGGACGTGCACCTGCGAGGGAGCGGCCTTCGAGTACGCGTTCAACGTGGAACACGAGGTGCGCCAGGCCGGTGTCCGCGACCTGGCCGACATCGTCTACCTGACCAACGAGTACGAGCTCGGGGACTTCGGCGTCGGCGGGCTGACCTTCACCCAGCGGGGGTTCCAGACGACGTCCAAGCTGTGGACCGAGTCGCTCTTCCGGGAACGAGCGATCCGGGCGATCACCGGGGCCCACGTCACAGGCGTCGAGAAGGGCGTCGTCCACTATGAGCAGCTGGATGGTTCGGAGAACTCACTGTTCTTCGACTTCGCCATGCTGCTCCCGCCGTTCCGCGGGGTGGATCTTCACGCCTACGACGCCGACGGGTCGGACATCACCGATGAGCTGTTCGCCCCCAATGGGTTCATGAAGGTCGACGCCGACTACTCGGGCAAACCGTTCGAGGAGTGGCGGGCCGAGGACTGGCCGAGGACCTACCAGGTGCCCCGCTACCCAAACATCTTCGCCGTGGGCATTGCGTTCGCCCCGCCCCACCAGATCTCACGTCCGAGGAAGTCACCGGGCGGCACCGTCGTCGCCCCGTCACCCCCTCGGACCGGCATGCCGTCGGGGATCATGGGGAGGCTGGCCGCCACCAACATCGCGCAGATGATCCAACACGGGGAGTTGGCGCAGCTCCGCACGGCCTCGATGGCGGACATGGGGGCGGCGTGCGTCGCCTCGGCCGGGTCCGGGCTGCGCCAAGGCAGCGCGGCGTCCATGACCATGTACCCGGTCGTGCCGGACCTGGTGAAGTACCCGAACACGGGCCGGAGTCTGAAGGACACGTTCGGCGAGATCGGTCTCAGCGGTCACTGGATCAAGCTGTTGCTCCACTACATGTTCATCTACAAGGCCAAGGCCCGCCCGGGCTGGCACCTGATCCCCGAATAGAAGGAGATCTCGATGGACGACACCGAAGCCAACATCGCGAGTGCACCGCTCCCGACGGACAAGACATTGCGAGCACGCAAGAACCTGTTCATCCAATTCGGACGGTTCCTGGCAATCAACACCAAGATGTTCAAGATCATCCGCAGAGAACATCGCTGAGCGGGTCGTCGCTCAGCCTCAACGAGGAACGACGTATGTGCGTTGAAGTGACATGCAAGCAATGCGGCCGCCCGTCCTGGAAGGGGTGCGGCAAGCACGTGGACCAGGTGCTGGGCCACGTTGCTCGAGAAGACCGGTGTCAGTGCCCTGCTCGCACGCCGACGAAGCGCCGACGTTGGTTCGGACGACGACTGCCCGCGTGAAGGAGCAGTCGGAGTCAACGCTGACGGCTCGTACCGATGGGGTCTCCGCGACGCCACCTTGCGCACCGCTGTTCCCTTCAGCGGTCTCCGTCGAACGGTAGGCGTAACTATGAACAGCCAGCAGTGGGACGAGCGCTACGGCGGGGACGAATTGGTGTGGACGAGCACGCCCAACCAGTTCCTCGTCGCTGGGGTCGCCGGCCTTTCCGCCGGCCGCGCGGTGGACCTCGCCTGTGGCGAGGGTCGCAACTCGATCTGGCTCGCGGAGCGCGGGTGGCAGGTGACCGGCGTGGATTTCTCGCCGGTCGGATTGGCGAAGGCCAGGCGATTGGCTGACCTCCGGGACGTGGAGGTCAGCTGGGTCGAATCCGCCGTGGAGAGCTGGACGCCACCACCTGACGGATTCGACCTCGTCGCCGTGCTCTATCTCCAGCTTCCTCAGCCCGCGGATCAGCGGCCCTCGCGGTGGCCGCGTCCGCGGTGGCCCCTGGCGGCACGCTGCTCGTCATCGCTCACGATCTGGACAACCTGACCCGAGGGTACGGGGGTCCGCCGGTCCCCGACGTGCTGTACCGGGTCGGTGACGTGACGGAGGCGGCGGTCGATGCCGGACTGACCGTGGAGCAGGCGGAGCAGGCCGTTCGAGTGGTCGACACCGACAACGGTCCGAGAGAGGCGATCGACTCGGTTGTCCGCGCTACGCGACCTCGGTAGCGCCCTCCGCCTTCTGAAAGGTTGGAACCCTCCTGCGAGCGGATAGCGATCATCCATCGGTCTGCCCCGAGCTCGTGGTCACCGTCAGATACTGCCCGTTACCGCTTGGAGCCCGAGGCTTGTTCCTGCCACCAGGATCCAGAGCATCGCCCCCAGGGCCAGCGGCTTGAAACCGGTCTGCTTGATGTCCTTGATGTTGGTGGAGAGCCCGATCGCTCCAAGAGCCACGGTGATCATCACCTCCGCGAGCCCGCTCAGGAAGCCGTGCCACGAGTTCGGGACGAGCCCGGCGCTGTTGAGCACCACGGCAAGGAGGAACCAGGCGATGAACATGGGGACGACGCGTCGAACGACGCGCTTGGGGGAGCCACCCATGCCGGCATCCCGGGACCTGAAATGCCGAGTGCGCCACACCCCGAGCCCCAGGCAGATCGGGATGATCATCAGGGTGCGAGTGAGTTTGACAACCACCGCATAGGACGTGGCGCCGTGTCCGAAGATGGAAGATGCCGCTACCACTGAGGACATGTCGTTGATGGCGGTGCCAGCCCACAGGCCGAACGAGTGTGGAGAGAGCCCGATCAGGTGACCAAGCGTGGGGAACGTGACGACTGCGATCACGTTGAAGGTGAAGATGGTGGAGATCGCGTACGAAACGTCGGCCTCCGAGGCTGCGATCACGGCATCGGTCGCCGTGATGGCAGATGCACCGCAGATACCGGTCCCGACCCCGATCAGTGTGCGGAGATCCCGATCGATCGACAGCGCCTTGCCAAGAAAGGCCGCTCCGACAAGAGCGACCGCGAGGGAGCCGAGCAGGACGGGCAACGAGGACACACCCGTTCTGAACACCTGGTGCAGTGAAAGCCCCGTCCCGAGGACCACGATCGAGCCCTGAAGGACGAACTTGGAGGAGAAGCGCAGCCCAGGTCGGACCGCCGGCGAAGGAGCTCGGAGGAAGGAGATGCCAATCCCGCCGAGCACGGCCACCACGGGCGCACCGACCACAGGCACAAGATGACCGATAACCATTGCAACAGCAGCCAGCAAAGCAACCAGAGTGATGCCGGGGATGAGGGCGCGTGCGCCCGACGTAAGGCTGGCATGCGCCTCGATGCCAGGCTTTTGAGAGGACGTTGGCGTGGTCGCCGGATCTCGCCGATCGGGAACGCGCGGTTCACCCGCCGGTGTCATGGTCCGCCAGTCGCCCCGCGTTGGCGAAGTCGTCATCGATGAGCACAACATCTCGTCCGGCGCGATCGAGGAGGCTGGCCGCGATGCTGGCCCGATAACCACTGACGCAATGCACCCACAGCGTGTCGCACGGCAAGGTGTCGATGCGCTCGAGTAAGAGATGCAGCGGCACGTGGACCGAGCCCGCAATGTGGGATTCGCCTCGTTCTTCGTCCCGGCGCACGTCGAGCACCACCGCTTCGGGATGGCGACGGAGGTCCGCAAAGTCGGTCACCCGATACGTCCGCCGCTCGATGTCCGGCGCGACGACACTCGGCGTCCCGACCGCCGCTCCGGCCAGGTCATCGATGCCGAGACGGACCAGTTGGCGCCGGGCATCGGAGATCTGCTTGGGATCCTCGCCGAGCAGGGTCAGAGGCGTGCCCCAGGGCAACAACCACCCGAGATAGACCGAGAAATGCTGGGCGAGGCTGATTCCGATGGTGCCCGCCAGGTGTTCGGCGGCATATGCAGTCTGGGATCGAAGGTCCACCACCCACTCACCGGCGCTGATCCGCCGTGCGAGCTCCTCCGGATCTGTGGCGCGCGGCACGGACAGATCGACCCGCGCCGGGCCAGCCCGGTTGAGCGGAGCCATGTGGGCGTAGTAGCTCGGATAGGTCGTAAGTCCGGCGACAAGTCTGCCGACGAAGTCGTCCTCGTCGTCGGTGACGAGCGCGTCGTTGCGCTGGCGCTCCCGGCCGATCGTGCTCGACGAGTCACCGACGGCCGCTCCGGTGGAGCAAAAACTGCCGAATCCGTGGGTGGGGAACAGCGCCGCGTCGTCGGGGACGAGGGCGACCAGGCGTCGGGCCGAGCGGTACTGGGCCCGGGTGAGCTCGTGGACCCGATCCGGATCGACAAGATCGGTGCGCCCCACGCTCCCAAAGAGCAGCGATCCGCCACTGAAGACCACCGGAGAGCCCTCCTGATCACTGACGATGTAGGAGAGATGGCCTTCGGTGTGGCCTGGGGTGGCGACGACATTCACGGTCATGCGGCCCGCAGCGAGCTCGTCCCCGTCAGAGACCGCCCGGCGATCAAACGCCACTTCCTCGGTGCCGCCCACCACGTAGGCAGCCCCGGTCCGGGTGGCCAACTCGAGGCCACCGCTGACGTAATCATTGTGGATATGGGTCTCCAGGACGAGGGTGCAGCGGAGCCCCAACTCAGTGAGGACCGATTGGACCCGGTCGATGTCTCGCTGGGGGTCGATGACCACTGCGGCCTGCCCGTCGTGGGCCACGTAGCTCCGGTCGCCAAGCTCGTCGGTCGCGAGGACCTCTACGTTGACCACGGGGGCCTCCGGGACGGGGTCTTAAATGTTGGAATGTTGGTACATTACCCTCAAATGCTGTAGGCTGGAAGCGGTAAATCCATGACCGGTTCCCCGAGCGAGACGATGGACCGCAAGAGTCCCGAGCCGCTCTGGTCCCAGCTTCAACGGGATCTCCTTCGTCGCCTGGAAGCGGGCGAATTCGATGGCTGGTTTCCCGGTGAGATGTTTCTCGTGGGCGAGTACAAGGTGAGCCGCAATACCGTGCGCGAGGCTCTGCGCCGGCTACGTGCCGACGGGGTGGTGGTGGCTGAGCGCGGGCGGCGACCGCGGGTGGCGACCCCGCCCGAGATCCAACAACCGGTTGGCGCCCTCTACAGCCTCTTTGCCTCGGTGGAGGATTCGGGGCTCGAACAACGGAGCGTGATCAGGGCTCTCGAGATCCGTGCGGATGCAGAGGCCGCAGCTCATCTCGCCAAGACAACGAATGAGCCGCTCTTCTATCTCGAGCGGCTCCGGCTTGCCGACGGGACCCCGCTGGCTCTCGATCGTGTCTGGATGCCCGCGACGATCGGGGCACCGTTGCTCAAGGTGGACTTCTCGCACACCGCCTTGTACGACGAGCTGGCCAAACACGTCGATATCTCGTTGACCGGTGGCAGGGAAACGATCCGTGCCGTAGTGCCCGACCGAGCGGACCGAGAGGTGCTCGCGATGTCCTCGCGCCACGCCGCATTCTCGATCGAACGGCTCGGGTGCTACAACGATCAACCTGTCGAATGGCGCCACACTGTGCTCCGAGCGGATCGATTCAGCATGGTGACCGAGTTCTCACACCGCGCCAGCTTTCGCTTCGCGGCAGACGGGCATCAGGCCGCCAGTAGCTGATGACGGTCTCCTGCCGTAGCGGACTGGTGTCACGCGATGCTCCGGTTGTCAGCGGAAGCTCGAAGGTCAACGAGAGAACTACAGAGGCTCCGCGTTGTCGAGAAAGGGAGCTATGGCCTTGACTGACCAAACGGGTCACCACATCGTGCAGATCAACGGCGTCCGGTTGCCCATCCTGGGTACGGCGCGCATCTACGTCTGCGGCATTACCCCGTATGACACCACGCACCTGGGTCACGCCGCCACATTCATCTGGTCCGACATGGCCGCTCGGATCTTGCATCTGACCGGGAACTCCGTCGAGGTGTGCCGCAACATCACCGACGTCGACGATCATCTGCTCGTCCAGGCCAAGGAGCAGGACGTGCCGTGGAGGTCGTTGGCCACCCAGCAGTCCTACCGTTTCGAGCGCGACATGGAATTGCTGGGCATAGCCCGTCCGGCGTTCGAGCCCCGTAGCCATGACCACGTCGACGACGTCATCGCCCTGACCGTCGAACTTCTGGCGAGGAACGTTGCCTATGAACGCAACGGATCGGCCTATTTCCGCGGTGGGGCGGTCCACGAGGTCGCCGGACTCGGCCGCGAAGAAGCAGTCTTGCTGGCAGGCGAACGCGGGGGTCACCTTGACGACCCGAACAAGGACGATCCGCTCGATGCCGCTCTGTGGGTCCGTTCTATCGGGGACGAGCCGGCATGGCCGAGTCCGTGGGCCCCGGGGCGACCTGGCTGGCACGCGGAGTGCACGGCCATGGCGATCACAACATTCGGCGCCACGGTGGACCTGCACGCCGGGGGCGCCGATCTGCTCTTCCCGCACCACGCCTATGAAGCCGCTCAGGCAGAGGCGTTCACAGGCGTGCGGCCCTTCGCCCGATCCTGGATGCATGTCGGGTCCGTGATGGCCGGTGGCCAGAAGATGGCAAAGTCCACCGGCAACCTGGTGTTCGTCCATGACCTTCTCGAACGCTGGTCGGCGGCCGCCATCCGATTCATCATCCTGTCGCGGCCGTGGCACGAATCCTGGGAGTTTGACGAGTCCGAACTCGATCGCGCAGAACTGGAGATCGAGGAACTTCGGATCCTCGAGACGAAGCCGAGGAGATCGTCAGCGGCGGCCGAGGAGGTGCAACGGGCTTTGTTCGACAATCTGGACCTCCCACTGGCCTTGGCCGTCGCCAAGGAGGCGCACGGCGAGTCGTTGCACGACTTGATGCGACTCTTGGGTCTGCAATACCCACAGTCGCCCCCGTGGTGATGCGATGGAAGCGGGCCCGGTGAGTGTGGACGACGTGACGGGGCCGCTCCCAGAGGCCGAGTACCGGGCCATCTTCCAGAAGGTTCCCCGCCTCACCGTGGAGGTCATCATCTGCTCGGATCTCGGCGTGCTCTTGGCCCGTCGGATCGGTGGCCCGTGCAATGGCCTATGGGGCCTCCCCGGAGGAACGGTCCGGTTCGCGGAGCCATTGGTCGCTGCTGTCCACCGGGTCGCGCTCGACGAGATCAACGCAGATGTAGTCATCGACGAACTCCAGGGCTACATCGAGTACCCGAGCCACACCCGACAGGGCATCGACTCGCCCGTGGGCCTGGCGTTCCGCACCCACCTACCTCCAGGCGAGACGCTGGCAACCACGCCGGGTCGCCTCGACTGGTTTTGGCGGCTCCCCGATGAGATGCACGACGAACAGCGAGAGTTCCTGCTGGCGCATCGCCTCGCTGGCTGAACCAGCCGATAGCGCCGCTGGATGCGGCGGACCTGTCGAGCAGATTCCCGGCGATGTGCCACTGGTGGATTGGTGTCATTTCCGTCGCGTGAACCTCCTCGAGCAGATGGAGTCCGGTTCTCTCGCTGAGCGACCTCCTAAATCTGAACCTAAGTTGGGACATTGGTCACGGGAGGGACCTTTGACCCTCACGGGAGGGACCTTTGACCCTTACGATGAGCTGCGCCGGGGCGTTGACTGTCGGTAATGGGGTATCGCGTGGTGATCCTGGGCGGCGGAACGGGTGGAACGCTGACCGCGAATCGGCTGCGGCGCGTCTATTCGGAGGCCGAGGCAGACATCACGGTCATCGACCAGGACGACCGCCACATCTACCAACCTGGCCTGCTCTTCGTCCCCTTCGGGCTCGCCACCGCCGACGACATCGTGCGGCCGAGGGGTCGCCAACTCCATCGCGGCATTGCCTACATCAAGAGTGCGATCGACCATGTCGATCTCGGATCCAACCAGGTCACCCTCGAGAACGGAACGACCCTCGGCTATGACGTCCTCGTCGTCGCGACCGGCGCAGTACTCGTACCTGAGGAGACCGAAGGCTTGACGGGCACAGGATGGATGGACAAGGTCTTCACCTTCTACTCACTCGAGGGTGCCACAGCGCTGGCCGCGGCATTGGCCACCTTCGACGGGGGCCGGTTAGTCGTCAACGTCGTGGACATGCCCATCAAGTGCCCTGTCGCCCCGCTCGAGTTCTGTTTCTTGGCCGACTGGTACTTCCACGAGCGCGGCATCCGTGACCAAGTGCAGCTGACGTACGCCACCCCGCTCGATGGGGCCTTTACCAAGCCGGTGGCCTCCACGCGACTAGCGGGGATGCTGGCGGAGAAGGGTGTCGATCTGGTGACCGAGTTCAACACAGGCGAAGTCGACGGGACGGATGGACACCTTGCCGGTTACGACGGCCGCGAGGTGGAGTTCGACCTGGCGGTGGTCGTTCCATTGCATGGTGGAGCTCCGTACGTCGGAAGATCGCCGGGTCTGGGCGACGAGTTGAACTTCGTCCCGACAGACGAACACACCTTGCAGTCCAAGGCTGCACCGAACGTCTTCGTGATCGGCGACGCCGCGAACGTCCCAACCTCGAAAGCTGGATCGGTCACGCACTTCGAAGGTGAGGTGCTGGTCGAGAATATTCACCGCTACCTGGCGGGGGATCCACTCGATCAGAGCTTCGACGGGCACACCAACTGCTTCATCGAGACCGGCTTCCATAAAGCCCTGCTGATCGATTTCAACTACGACACCGAGCCGCTGCCCGGCCACTACCCGACCCGCGTTGGTCTGCCGTTGCTGGCGGAGTCCCGGCTCAATCACCTCGGGAAGCTCATGTTCCAATGGTTCTACTGGCACGGCCTCCTACCCGGCCGAGACATCCCCGGAATCAGCTCGGCTATGCCCGACTCCGGAAAGATCCCCGCCGAACTGAGCGGCGCGAGAAAGGACTGACCAATGTCGACGGTGACCATTGCCGCTACCGATGTGGAGCTCAACGACGAAGGCTTCTTCGTCCGACCCGAACAGTGGACTGAGGACATGGTCCCCGAGCTGGCCCGTCGTGAGGGTATCGACGAACTCACAGACGCACATTGGCAGGTCATCCGCTTCATGCGATCTGAGTTTCTCTCCAAGGGGACCGGGCCCACGGTGCGCGTCCTGGGGAAGACCTCTGGTGTGTCTATCAAGGAGCTGTACCAGCTCTTCCCCAAGGGACCGGCGAAGGTAGCGGCCAAGATCGCCGGCATCCCCAAACCACGCGGCTGCATTTGAAAGGAGCGACCGTGAGCGACACGATCGAAAAGGTTTCGATCATCATCTCCAAGGGGTCCCTCGAGGGGATCTATCCGGGACTCATCATGACCAACGGCGCCCGGGCGGAGGGTATAGAGGCGAATCTCTTCTTCACCTTCTTCGGACTTGACGCCATCCACAAGGCCCGTCATGAGCACATCAAGCTGGCAACGGTCGGCAACCCCGGGCTGCATTTCGCGACCATCGCGGGAGGGCTTCCGGGCGTGTCCTCGGCCATGACCCATTACATGAACCACAAGATGGAGAAGCTCGACATCCCCTCCATTCCCGAGTTCGTTGAGATGATCGCCGATACCGGCGCGGGGATGTATGCGTGCAAGGCGTCGGTCGACTTGTTCGGGTTGGAGAAGAACGACTTCATCGACCAGGTGCAGGACATCATCACCGTGGGCGAGTTCTACGAGAAGGCCGCCGGGGGCCACATTATCTTCACCTGATCGTGGCGCACTTGACGGAATCGCGAGGAGCTTGGAGTCGGCATATTCGCTGCCTTCGAAGTGTCGGGCGTCGGGTCCGAGTGCCGGCTCTGCTGGGTGGAGCCGTCCCGATAACGACAACTCAGGAGCCGCGGCTCATCGTGTAGTTTCCGCTGTCGTGGCACGGGCCGTTCGCCACCCCGGCTGGGCCTGCTACGACACCGAGATGTGATTGACGGACTTGAACGGTCTATCCGTAGGAGTTGTCGGCCTGGCCGGCGGAGCCCCCTTCGCTGTCCTCGTCGCCGAGCAGTTGTCGTCGTTGTCCTCAGGTTAGAGGTGGGATACCGACCATCTCGCGGAACTCGTCCGTCGAGTTCGTCACGGGGAATGGCTCTGCGGGAACCGGAACCTTAAGCCGTTCACAGATTGGATCCCAGCCATCGCCGAGGTTCCATTCGAGCAGTCGGCTCGCCGGCACTTCGCCGCGCACGGCGTCGTTGTGGCGGACAAAGGCATCGATCATGGCCGTCGGGTCGTCAAAGCGGTCGCTGAAACGGTCCCGCAGGAGCTTGCGCACCTCGTCCATCCAGGGCGCGATCTCCGGTGGCATGTGGTCGAAGGTCAAGAAGATCGTGTTCGAAGCGCTGCGGTACCACTCCTCGGGATCGCGAACCGACAGCAGGACAAGTGCATCCGGGTTGGCCTGAGACAGCTCTCTCCAGAACGCGCCACCGGGCCAGTCCACGATCGCTCCATAGCGCGCCACCATCGCTGACCAGTCGACCGGGCGACCTTCAATGGCGTCGATCCAGGCCGGTATTTGCTCGGGGTCCCCAAGGACCTCGAGCATGTGGTGACACGGGGCACCGAGGAGTTGCTCGAGCGCCAGCTTGAGCGAGTGCGTCCCCGTACGGCCGACGCCAGCACCAACGACCTTGAGTTCCACAGGTGTCCTCCTCTTGAGGTGGCGACTACCAGAGGCCGACTACTAACCCCCCAGATCCAGATCGCGCCGCCCCTGCGCTTGCAGATCGTGCCATAGAACGACGACTCAGGTGTTCTCTACATGACCCCGATATCGCTGCCGTGGCGGACCCGCTACCTACCCAGTGCCACCGCTATGCCGAACTGTCGCACCCTTTCTGGCGTTCTGGGGCACCCAGCCACCACTTGCAGGGACCCGAACTGGCGACCTACCCGTCACCCCATGGGCAGGTTCACCCCATTGGCCACAGACGAACTTGAGACGTGACGAGTCGCCATGTTCGACCTCACAAAGGTCGCCATCTGTACACCAAGTAACTCGATAGACTTCATCGTCAAATTTCCCGATTAACTTCGTTCTTTGGCCTGATTCCCGGCGGTATCGATCTAGGGCAAGGGGCATCGGTGAACATCAACCCATACATTGTCTTGGGAGGCGCAGTTGTCGGTTTCCTGGTCGGACTGACCGGGGCCGGGGGCGGGGCGCTGATGACGCCGATGCTGATCCTGCTGTTCGGCATCAAGCCTTCGACGGCCATCTCGAGCGATCTGGTTGCCGCCGTGTTCATGCGCCCCTTTGGGGCCGCCGTGCACATGAGCAGGAAGACCGTGAACTTCCGCCTGGTCGGCTGGATGGTGGCCGGATCGGTTCCCATGGCCTTCCTCGGCGCCTACCTACTGCATCTGCTGGGACACGCCAAGGCGTCGCAGACCAACATTGAGAAGGCACTGGGTGCGGCGCTGCTCATCGGGGCGGCGGCCATGGTCATCCGCTTCTTCCTCGACCGGCGGGCTGGCCACGAGCGCAAGGCGGTGGTCCACGATCTCGTGGTGAGGCCGGTTCCCACCGTGCTGATCGGCATGATCGGTGGGCTGATCGTCGGAATGACCTCGGTCGGGTCAGGGTCCTTGATGATCGTGATGCTCCTCTTCCTCTACCCGATGCTGGGCGCCAACCAGTTGGTGGGCACCGACCTCACTCAGGCGGTCCCGCTCACGATCGCAGCCGCGCTTGGCGCTCTCGCCTTCGGGCACATCGAGTTTTCGGTAACCGCGTCCCTCATCCTTGGGAGCGTCCCCGCCGTCATCGTGGGTTCGTTCATCTCATCGAGGGCCCCCGATAGGTACATCCGACCGGCTATCACGTTCGTGATCTTCGCCTCCGGCCTCAAATATGTGGGACTCGACTCCACTGCTCTCGGCTGGGTCCTGTGCGCGACGCTGCTCGCGGTTGCAACCATCTGGCTGTTCTACGTGCGCCCCTGGCAGAGCGGTGCACCGTTGGGCGCCGCAGCGGTCCCTGGCGACGAATAGGACGGATCTGTCACAGCCGATTCTTCCCATAAGGGATTGGAGCCCAACGACCTCTCCTGTTCCGAGCACATGGCAAGCAAGGCGTCTCTCTCAGGGCCCAAGGGACCCATTCTCGAACGGCGCTGATCGATGACCGGCGCTGACTCGCATGGCAAAGGGAGTTCAGCGGTCCAGACCCACACTGCCGCCGTTGTGCCGCACGGTGGCACCCCTTCCCGGCGTACTGGGACACCCCGGCGGTCATAGTCTCGGTGGATCGGAGCATTGACCCAGGTACTCGGTCAGCTTGTGTGCGCATTCAGCCGCAGCTTGGTTGTCGGGAAGCACAAAGGCAGGTCAGTAAGTGCGACCCGCAAGTCCCGACACGCTTGACTCATCGTGCGGAGAGACGAGGCGAGTTATCCGGGAAAGGGCCTTGAGGTGGTCTTTGGTCTCACGGGATTCGCTAACGCAATGGAATTTGGTGCTGATGAGGACCCGCTGGGGATAGTGGGTGAATCTCTGTTTGCACTGCATCGAGAGAGCCTCATCGGAGATTTCAGTATGGGGTCCAATCTGAAAGACCGACTGCTTAGCGTGGAGGCCGTTCCCGATCCTGGGATCTTTTTTCATCCCAGCACTGTGGGGGTTCAGCTCTTCATGTGGGGAGTCGGGCGAGGTGGGGCAATTACCGGCATCAATGAGGACCTCCCTGAAGGAGCCTCCATAGGCGATCTAACCCTGCCGACTGGGCGTTGTGTGGCGGAGATGAGGACGGGGAGTGGAGCAAGTGGAGGAGCGGGACAAGAACTGGGGGGCGATGGAGAAGACCCCTCTGGCGTCGCAGATCGAGGTTGAGGGATAGGTGTCCGCGATTCTGTGCGATGTACCGCTGGCGTTGACGTGAAGCAAACAACGAAACAAGGCTGATCGGGAGAGCTCAGCTTGCCACCGTCCCCGCGAAGTGGGATACCCCGCGATTCGGAAGTTGGTGCCGAAAGCCCCGGACTCGGTTTGCCGACTCAGTTGCCGTGCGCGGGTTCGGCGCCAGCCAAGGCAGCTGCGATGCGGTCAAGGTGACGCGCCCAGAGTTGCGGATAGAAAGCGGCATCCTCCCCACTTAGGCCGGAGAATTGCACCCTCACATTTGTGCCGTCACCCGTCGGGGTAAGCGTGATCTCAATGAATGTAGGTGTCAGCGTCGCTGTGCCGGGTCCTTGACGGTCCCATCTGAGCAGCATGCGGTGCGGGGGATCTACTTCGATGTAGCGCCCGGCAAATGCCGTCCCGTCGAGGTCGAGGTGGAAGGTCTCCCCCACGCGAGGAGCTGTCATCGAATCCCGTCCATCTTGACGAGGCCGGTCCACATCCAAAAGGCATGAGCGGTCAGGGTCGGCTGAATGAGCTCACGGAATGCCAGGCCTGAGCGGTTCACTGGGCGCAACCAGCGATGAGCCCGGCCTGGGCTCATCTGCCGATGGTAAGGGCGAGAAGGGTATTGACGGCAGTCTCGAACGGACGGGGACTCTGCTGTACCTGGGCGAGTAGAAGTCCCCCTTGGAGCGTGGCGAGCAGAGTTGTGGCGAGGTCGTCCGGGTCGATGTCCGACGGGAGCTTCCCGTCGGCATGAAGGGATCTGAGGCCTTCGCTAATGGCGGCTGCCCACTGATCGAACCCTGCCGCGATGAGCGCTCGGGCCTCGGGGTCACTTTCGGCGAGTTGACCAACGAGCGAGCCAAGTTGGCAGCCCCCCTTTCCTTTGGTGCGCCTCGCTGCGGTCATCACCATGTTCCGCCAGGCTTCGACTCCGTTCGCGCTGTTGAGCGCGTGCCGCTGGCGATTGACGATGGTCTCGGCCTGGTAGTCGATGACCGCCTGTACGAGTTCGTTCTTGTCGGGGAAGTAGTGGTACATCTGAGAGCCGCTGACTTCCGCCGCCACCTCGACGTCTTTCAAGGTGGTGCCCGCCACTCCGCGCTCATGGATCAGCGCGGCGGCCTCCTCCACGATTCGTGCCCGGGCGCGTTCACCCTTGGGCGTGAGCCTCGGCCGGTCACTCGTCTCGTCCACCATGCCCTCAGATTAGCAGGATTCTGAGTTTGACAACCCAGTTCCGAGGTGTCAGAGTGAGTTACACAACCCATTTTGGAGGACAACACAGCGCATGACTGATCTGAGAGGCAAGACAGCTCTGGTGACGGGCTCGACGAGCGGAATCGGCCAGGCGACGGCCATTGCCTTGGCCGCCCGGGGCGCTCACGTACTGGTGGTGGGACGCAACGAACAACGAGCCAAAGACGTGGTCGCCGAGATCGAAGGCAGTGGCGGGAGCGCGACGTTCCGGCTCACCACGTTGAGCGACCTCGAATCGGCCCACGACCTGGTCGAGTGGGCCACTGAGGCAGGCGACGGGCATGTCGACATCCTCATCAACAACGCTGGCGTCGCCTTGCTCGGACCGAGCAACGCAGCCACCGAAGCCGAGTTCGACGAGACCTTTGCACTCAACGTCAAGGTTCCGTTCTTCCTCGTCGCGGCCCTGGCGCCAGCCATGGCCGAACGCGGATGGGGTGCGATCGTCAACATCTCCACGATGGTCGCCAGCTTTGGACAAGCCGGCATGGCGATGTATGGCGCCAGCCGAGCGGCTCTCGAACTGTTGACGAAGACCTGGGCCGCCGAATACGGCCCGAGTGGTGTTCGGGTCAACGCCGTTGCCCCCGGCCCGACGCGCACCGGCATGATGGAAGCAGTCCCCGAGGAGATGGTGAATCAGCTCGCAGCACTCGCACCCGCAGGTCGCGTCGCTGCGCCCGAGGAACTTGCTGCGGCGATCGTCTTCCTGGCCAGTGATGACGCCAGCTTCGTCCACGGCGTCACTCTTGCGGTCGACGGCGGCCGGGTCGCGACCTAACTCCAGTCAGGGTGACGTTTAAGAGTGAAGACCTATAACGCAGATCGCAACTAACAACTAACTACGTAGGAGTATCAACATGAGCGCATACGTAATTGTCGAATTCACGGTCAAGGACCCGGAAATGTACCGTGAGAAATACGCCGCCTTTGCTGGGAAGACGGCCAAAGAGCACGGAGGCGAGCCTCTCGCCAACAGCAGCTGGGAAGTCCTGCACGGCGATGGCTCGCTCACTTCAGGAGCACTTATGCGGTTTCCCGACCGTGAGACGGTTCTCAAGTGGTACAACTCGCCTGAATATCAGCAGTTGATCGATGTCCGAAGCGTCGCGATGGATGCGCGTTTTAGCTTGCTCGACGGCCTGCCTACGCCCACAGAACATGAGAGGGACGCCCAATGAGTGCACCTCCAGGAAAGACGGTACTCATCACCGGCGCCAACGTTGGACTCGGCAAGGAGGTGGCCCGGCAACTGGCGCTACGTCCCGAGATGGAGCGGATCTACCTGGCGTGCCGAAACGGAGATCGGGCGATAGCGGCAAAGGCCGACCTCGAAGCCTTGACCGGCCGGCACATCTTCGACATCGTTCTCATGGACGTCGCCGATCTGGATTCGGTCCGCGCCGGCCTTGATGCCATCAACGGATCCGTCGACGCGCTGGTCATGAACGCTGGTGTCATTGGCCCGCAGGCGTTCGAATTGACCGCTGACGGGGTCACCACCGGGTTCGCGACGAACGTCCTTGGCCACGTCGTGCTTCTCGAAGGGCTCCTGAAAGAGGATCGGCTTAGCGAGGTTGCGGTCTTCGTCGGAAGTGAAGCAGTCAGGGGGGTCCCGAAGTTGCGGATGAAGCCGCCAACGTTCGTCTCACACTCCACCGACGAGTTCGCCACTATGATCGACGGCAGCTTTTTCGCCGGCAAAAAGGCGGACTTCAACATGGCTTTCGGGCAGGCCAAGTACATTGGCGCCCTGTGGATGGCCTATCTGGCCCGCCAACACCCCGATCGCCGCTTCATCACCGTGAGCCCCGGCAACACCACCGGCACCCAAGCAGCCAGTGACCTCCCATTGCCGATGCGTATCGGGGCCAAATACATCCTGCCCACCCTGGGTCTCTCCCACAAACTTGACGTCGGCGCGAAGCGACTGGTCGACGGTGTCACCGACCCGACCCTGTCGAGCGGCGTGTTCTACGCCAGCGCGGCCAACACGCTCATAGGTCCCATGGTCAACCAAGCCGAATTCCTCCCCGACCTGGCCAACCCGTCGTTTCAGGACCACGCAAACGAAGCCATCCACCGCTTCATCACCGAACGTCGTCCTGAGCCTCGTCGATTGGAGTCCGATCGCTAAGCGGATCTCTCGCTTGCGTCATCCACAACGCTGAGCTGAGCGAGCCGAGCGTGGATGAAGAGCCGGTTTCGTCGCTCGCCTGGACTACCCGGACACTCGTCTTCCGGCGATCTCGGACACCAGGAGGGTATCCCCATGGTGCCGCAGGGGGGCACCCATACCCGGCGAACTGGGCAGGTCAACGACACCACCATCAGGTGTGCAAGGGCAGCAGCACATCATCGTGACCTTCGCCTCTAGTTGAGGCGCCTCGACTGACCGATGCTCGATTCGAAAGCCACGTCCGCGAGGGGATTCCGATCATGCACAACCCCTATTACAACAACGGCGGACCGCACTGGGGCCTGTGGTTCGTGATGATCGTCGCCGCGCTGGTGTTCTTCGGCATCCTCGCTTGGGTGGTCGTGAGCATCTTTCGCCAGAGGGACCAGCACGGCGTTGGAGTGACACAGCCGCCGCCTGCCGCCGGGTCGGACGTCGCCCTTCGCATCCTCGATGAGCGTTTCGCCCGTGGCGAGATTGAAGTAGACGAGTACACACGTCGCCGAGATCTCCTTCGGGGAGCCGGTCCATCCGCGCCGGCGGGATGACGCCGCGAGCCGCGCTTATTGGGGCAATGCTGGCCCTGGCTGTCGGGGTGACGGCTTTCGTTGCCCTGATGAGCTCGACCCGTCCAACGATCAACGACGCGGTCGGCTCCGCATCGTGTTCAGTGCCACAGCTCGGCGGCGTGAAGGTGGACGTGACGCTAAGCGATGCCGGTGACGCCATGATGAGTCACGAACCGATGATGGCGACCCTAACGATTGACCCGATGAGTGTGGCGGCTGGAAGAGTCTCCTTCGTGGCGCTCAACAACGGAGCACTCGTGCACGAGATGGTTGTGCTCCCCCTTACATCGGACAGTCCAGGAACGAGGCAGACGGGGTCTGACGGCAAGATCAACGAGACCCAGAGTCTGGGGGAGGCGTCGCGATCCTGCGCTGCGGGTAGCGGCGACGGCATCGCCCCGGGCGCTATTGGCTGGACGACCATGACCCTCAAGCCGGGTCGCTACGAGGTGGTCTGTGACGAACCGTGGCACTACGTCGCAGGTATGTTCACGGTCTTGAGCGTGCGCTAACCGGTGCATGGCCATGCCCCTGAGCCCTGCCCCCATGGTGCCGCAGGGTGGCACCCTGTCCCGGCGAACGGGGGCACTTGAGACCGAAGAGAGAGTTCACGCGTCCCTGGTCATCATCCGCCAGGCGCCGATGGCACTCCAGAACACGATCCAACCCACGATCACAAGGGACGCCGCCAGGGTCGACTCCGGAATCAGCATGTTCGGGTTAAACGCGCCGCCACCTCCTGGCCCGCCGCCACCCGACGGCGTAGGCAGCCCGCCGGGCTCGATATGGAGCATGGCGATGCCCACGATGGCCCGTTCGACGTTGAGCAGGTGGGTGATGACGTGCCGGCTGAAGATCGGCGTGAGGATCAGTTCCAGCACGACGAGGAGGATCACCGGGACCGTCCGCTGTCCCATCAGCGAGCCCAGCCCGAGGCCGACGATGAATCCGATGGTCGCTTCGAGCGCGATCCACAGGCCGACCTCGACCATCAGCGAGGTCGACGGGGCCAGGAAGGTGGCGCTGTAGTCGGCGTAGTCCTGATTGGCCATGGTGACGGCGAACGCTCTGATCTGCGCCTGCGTGTAGGCGGGCACAGCGACCACACCTTGCGGCGTCTCGACGGTGGCACCCGGCGGGGGACCGCTGGTCTGACCGTTGCCGCAGGGCACGCTTGGTAGGACGTTCGGCCCGTTGTAGTTGAAGTTACAGATGACCTCGTCGGCATGTTCGGCGGCCCAGGTGTCCAGAGCGGGACGCGACAGCCCCTGGGGCACGTTGATCCCGTCGTAGCTGAACTGCGTCGGGGCGGCGAACGCGCACACCGCGCAGACGATCGTGTAGCCGATGGCCACCATGGCGATGACGATGGCCAGCCCGGCGGGGATCCGGGCCAGGTACAGGGCCAAGCGGGAACGGCCGGTGATCACCAGGTGGCGGAACATGCCGTCGCTGAGGTCGTCCGACCCGGCCGTGCAGCCGACGACGGCCGCCACGATGAAGCCGAAGGCGTACATGAAACCCAGCACCAGACCG
Organism: uncultured Acidimicrobiaceae bacterium; assembly: GCA_963726135.1. GTDB lineage: Bacteria > Actinomycetota > Acidimicrobiia > Acidimicrobiales > RAAP-2 > Bog-473. The sequence continues at coordinate 114,285 of CAVSBE010000008.1, read as the reverse complement.
GTGAAGATGCTGTAGCCACCGGCTGGTCCGAAGGACCTGGGGCCCACGGCGTGGCCGATGAGCCGCACGGCGAGGATGATGACCGGGATGCCGATGTTGACGGCGACCAGGGCGATCATCAGCCCCCGTCGCTTGCGCAGCTCCATCAAGCGTGTGGTGACCATGCCCCACGTTGGGATCCACGAGCCCCGGTGGTCGTGAGTGAGCGAGATGTGCTCTGCCTGCGATGAGTCGATCTCGGCACCTGAAGCCGAGGACATCGTCATCCGTCGTCCCCCAGTCGGTTTGTGACCTCGAGGAACCACGCCTCGAGCGAGGCGTGGACCTCTTGGAGCCGATAGACGGAGATCCCGCCCTCGACGAGGAGACGATTGATCTCCGCCGTCGCCGCACGATCCGTCCGGGCGGGGAGCGCGATGTCCAAGCCCTCCGCTCTCGCTTCCACGTGGACATCGAACGGCGTGCCCGCAAGGAGCGACCTCGCTCGATCCGGCGATGAGCAGTCGATCTCGATCTCCACCGAGGCCCCTTCAAGCAACTCGTCAATGGACCCCTGGCGGATCACACTGCCCTTGTCGACGATGGCGACGGCGTCGCAGGTCCGCTCGACCTCGTCGAGCAGATGAGACGACAGGAAAACGGTCCTGCCCTCGGCCGCGAGAGACTGGATCATCTCGCGCATCTCGAGTATGCCGGCGGGATCGAGCCCGTTCATCGGCTCGTCCAGGATCAGGAGCTGCGGATCCCCGAGGAGACATGCGGCGACGCCGAGACGCTGGCGCATGCCCATCGAGTACTTCGACACCTTGTCCCCTGCTCGGTGAAGCATGCCGACCCGCTCGAGCGAGGCGTCGATGCGATCCCGCGCCGCTGGCTCTCGGGCTGCGGCAAGAATTTGGAGGTTCTGCCGACCGGTCAGATGGCCATGGAACCGTGGTTCATCGACGATCGCGCCGATCCGCGCCAGGGCCTTGTCGCGATGCTTCGGCACGGGGTAGCCGAGGAGCGACATCGTGCCGGCGTCAGCGTGCGTCAGCCCGAGGAGGACCCGGATAAGGGTGGTCTTTCCGGCACCATTGGGCCCGAGGCATCCGAACGCACATCCACGCGGCACACGCAGTTCCACATCGTTGACGGCAATGTTCGGACCAAAGTGCTTGGTGAGCCCGTGCGTCTCGACCGCCCATCCATCACTCGAATTCCGGTGCCGGACGATCGAAGGAGCAGTCGGCGAACCCAGCACTGCTCCATTGGCACGGCGGGCAGGATTTGTCCCAATGGGTTCCCCAGGTGGCAGACCTGCATCTGTGGCTATCGACTTTGCACTCGACTCAACTTCTAGAGGCCCCGATCCGGGCCTCTTCTTCTTGCGTCGCCGGGTGACAAGGCGAAACACGCCGTAGGCGAGTGCAGCCAGAACGAGCAGGGTCAGGAGGCTCATGACCTCAGTCGGGTCCGTGCCGTACGCCGAGCACTAGCCGTTGCCTTTCCCTCGGTCGAATGAGTATCGCGCTGAGGTCGGTCTTCCGGGCGGGCGAAACGCCCGACACCGTCCCAGCTCGGATCGCTTGCAACTGAACGTCGACCAGCGCGGAGCTCGAGGCGAATTCTCCGAGCCTCCGAGATGATCTTGCGCACGACCGACTGTACTGGGACTGCCCCCATCCATGCGGAGAGTCTCACCGATGGCATCGGAGGCGCATGTGTCGCCGGATGCTGGATGGCTTCTTACCTGAAGCCTGCCCCCATGGTGCCGTTAGGGGCGACCCATCCCCCACCGTCACACGCGGGCGAAGGGTCGGCCGGGGCGCGGGCTGCACGGGGCTGGACGGACCCCGGAGCTTGGCCGAAAGAAGGAAACCATTACCGCGCCCCGACCGAGAACTGTTGTCGCGCACGCCACTTGCGGTCGAGGCGACGCCAGCGGGCGGTCTCGGCTCGCTCCCTGTAGTGGGAAAGGCTGCACGGGACCAGCCGCATCAGGTAGAGGTAGAGGGCGCTCTCCTCCGACGTCTCCGCGTCCTGCGTGCGGACCTTGATGTACGCCAGTACGTAGGCAATCTCCGCTGGGGACTCGGGAACGACGTCGCCTGGGAACTCCTCGCCGGCCAGCTCATTGACCGGCACGTCCAAGAGGCACGGCACCGTCGTCACGGCCGGCGGCCTGCGCGGCGGAGAGCCGCCGCCCGGATCTGTGCAGTGCGGAGGTCGGTCGAGGGCTTCTTCGCCTTGCCGGGCGTCGTGCGGTGCTCGAGTTCACCTCTGAGGCGACCGAGGAACCGCCGGCCGGCACTTGTGCTTTGGGCCTTGCGGAGCTCGGTGGGCGACAGGCTCGCCAGCAGGGCGGCGCGGCTGTTGGCGTCGGTCTCGGGTGAGGGTCGGGCCGGACGACGTTCCATTTTTGTGACGGTGGCGCAGTTGCGCTGAGTTGCGCAGCATGCCTGGTCTCGGTTGCGGCCAATGCGTGCAGCTCGGACTGGAGGACAAGCAATCGTTCGGGATGGAACCGCTTCCCACGGCCTCGTCGCTCCAGTAGGAGCTGCGTGATGGCCTCCTCGAGCAAGAGGGCGTCCATCGGACTGTCGGTGATGAAGATGGTTCCCCTCAGAAGTGCCATCACCACGCCCTCGAGCGACGGACAACGGCGGAGCGCCGGCGCCCCGGCGCCCCCACGTTGCAGCAGACATGCGCCGGCCCGCGGTACCTGATCCGCCGCAGGTCCGAATCGTCATGATCTAGATGCCATGTGCGATGGTTTTTGGGGCACCTGCGACCCGAGGCGAGGATCGCCGGACACCAGCCGTCGCCGCCAGGCGGGATAAGGAGCCCGCAGCGGGTGCATGCGGCCTCGCCCCGGTCAACCAGGGGCTTCCAGCGCTTGCGGACCATCTGGTGGTGGTATCCGTAGCCGCGGAGGCGCGTTCCGGGCTTGTTTGGCTTCTTCACCGCTCGCCGCGCTCCTGCTGATCTCGAAGCCGGCGCAATCGCACGTTGACCCGATGGGCAAGCTGCTCTTTCGTCCAGTGCTTGCCGGCAGCGTCCTGTGCGGCCTTCTTTTCGGCCTTTTTCAGTAGCCGTTTCGGTGATTCAGGCACTCGCCACATGGGACCTCCTGTGTCCATCGGGGAGAACTTCAGAAAATCGGGGAGGGAAAAGGCCGGCGTTGCGGGTCAGTTCGAGGCCGCGATTCGGACGCAGGACCCGCCCCGGGTGCTTGCTCGCTCGCTCGCCGTGCTTGGTGCCTGGCTGGCAGCCACCCCGGTCGGCTGGACCGGGTGGCGGGGGTTCCTATGGGTGGGTGTGTAATGGCCGGCCAGCCGCGCCTCACCGCTGCCCATCCCGCCCCGCCTGCTTGCGCTGCCGGCCCGTGGCCGCGGCCTTCTGCTGGCGGATCTCTCGAGCTCGCGCCTCGCGCCGCCGGCGAGCCTTGGACCTGCTGGCGGCCGTGGTGTTCTTCCGCCCCATCACGCCACTGCCGCCATGGTCGTCTGCTGCACAGCCAGGACGTGGCAGCAATGGCCGGGCTCGGCACATGAACACGATCAACCCGACACCGAACCGTGGGTGACGTCGTGGATACCGTCGTGGTCACGAACCCTGGCGATGGTGGTGTGGTCAGTGCTGACGACGATGTGAACACCATCGACGGCAGTCATGGCTAACGCTGCGCGCCGGCCGCGTTCAGCAGCAGCCACAAACCGCGGGTCACTGGTCTGAGTCGCGAGCAGGACCACGAACGTCGTCTCGGGCTTGTCAGCGAGGTTGCGACTGAGTTGGGCCGCTTCCGCTTCTGTTGCGATCGTCACGTCATGGCACCCTTGACGAACCCACACGCCGTGCGCAGCTCCGCGACCTTGGCGGACAACTCGTCGCCACTCAGGATCTCGTCACCAGACGGCAACGCCAACCAACGATCGCCCGCTGCACGCCTGCGACGCAGCGCCTGGACCATCGGCACAATCTGACCGGGTCGAGGTCGGTACTTGCTTTCGTCGATGTCCGATTCCGCCAGCTGTCGCAGAACGCGCTGCGCTTCGTCCGTCGTGAGGCTCATCTGCCGACTGGTGAGCTCGGCGACCCAGGCAAGCACTTCCTCGGGAGTCATCAGCGGCGTCGGCCAGAATCCCGACAGCATCGCCATCACTGGCTTGACCTCGTCTTGCCTCACGGCCGGAGCTCCAGTGCCGGCGAGGTCATCGTGCTGTCGAGGATGGCGTCGACGGTCGACATATTCCGGCTTGGGTGATGGGCGGACATCCTGCGTGCAGCACCGTCAGGAATGCCAGCGATGAACTCGGCAAAGGGACGATCCGGGCCGAAGAATGTCGCCCCATGCTTTATGAATCGCGTCTCGGTTCCTGCAACCGCTTCCGAGTAGTGCTTCACCGCCGCCATGAGGTCGTTGGCCGAGACGCCGGCCTTGCGCTGAACCGCATACGCCTTGAGCGCCTTGGCTCTGTCGAGCTTGCGCGGATAGAGGTTCCAGACCTCGGAAAAGTCGTCTTCGAAGTCGCCGCGCGTTAGTGACGTGTCATTGACGTGTCTAACTGACGTATTGGGTGGCACGGGCGCGAGGGACCCCCCTGGCACGGGCGCGAGGGGGCCCCTGGCACCCGTGGGAGTGACTCGCGAATCGCCACCCTCTACTTCGTCTGGCATGTGGACAACGATCTGGTAGCGATTCGTGGCCGTCATGCCGGGGAGCCTGGCCTTGCCGGCGCCATGGATCACGATGACCTCGCCGAGCTTCTCGAGGCTCTGGATGCGCCGGCGGGCCGTACTGGGGTCGATCCGGCACTTGCGGCCCACGTAGCCAACTGAGGGCCAGCACTCGCCGTTGTCGTCGGCGATGTCGGCCAGCGCCAGCAGCACAAGTAGATCCGTGCCGGCGGCCTTGGAGTAGGCCCACACGGCCGTCATCACGCGCGGATGCTCACGCCAGCGCCTCCACCCGACCGCGCTCGGCGTAGGCGTCCAGCTCGTCCAGGTCGAACAAGATGCGACCCTCGACCTTGAAGAACGGAACTCGCTTTTCGGCCACCATCCGGCGGAGCTGGCGTTCTGTCCAGTGCGGCCGCTCCACGGGAACCTTCATCAATGGAACTAGGTGTCTCATGGCATCCCATGGTAGAACGTGGCTGACCCCCTTTGACCGGCCAATTAGCTGGTATTAGAGTGGCTGGCTATGACCGCCAAGCAGACGACCGAATGGGACTTCTATTTCCCGTCGAAGGAGGCCGCCTATGCCGCCACCGAAGGCCCGTTCTTCGAGCTGGCCGGCGGCGTGCTGTTTCCTGAAGCGGTCGACATCGCTGCGAAGCCAAAGGGACGTGATGGGCCCTACGTGAAGCTGCGTCTCGAGATCGATGCCGGCAACGTGGTCTGCTCTTCCCTTGAGATAAAGCGGGTGCCCGGTGGCGGCCCCGTCGACACATCCACCGTTCACGGGATTCCCATAAAGCCCCTCGTCGATGCGGCTGTCGTGTGGGAATCAGCCAATGCTCGGGCGATTGTCGACATCGAGGGTGGTGTCAGGGGTGCGGACGGCAAATATCTCTTCAACCGCGACGACACGCATGACACCGAGAAGAACGCTCGCGCCCTTCGCCGCCAACGCTCAGTGACGGACGAGCTCTTGCGCGAGGTCGCCGACGTCTATCTAGCCGACACATTCGGCGCCCCGACTCTTGCGGTCGAAGACCACTTCAACACGTCCAATCGGACGGCCACTCGCTGGGTGAAGCTCGCCCGACAGCGTGGCTTCTTGCCCAAATACGAGCGTCCCACCAAGGAGGGCTGATGGCAACCGAACCGATCCACAAGCTGCCCAGCGGCCGCTGGGAGGTCCGCTACCGCGACCCTGACGGCCGGCCTCGCCAGCTCCGCTTCGACACCAGGGGCGAGGCGAAGGACCACATGGCCAAGGTCCGCACCCAGGGCAACGAAGGCAGCTACATCACGCCCGAGCGAGGACGGATCACCTTCGGTTCGTGGTGCGACGAGTGGTGGGCCACGAAGGTCGACCTACGCGCACGCACCCTTGCGCGATACGAGCGGGACCTCCGACTCCACATCCGCCCGCGGTTCGACAAGCGACCGCTGGCGAAGATCTCGAAGACCGAGGTTCAGGCATGGATCGCCGAGACGCGTTCGAGTGGTGTACCCGACTCGGCTGTCCGACGGCGGTTCTCCGTATTCCGGGCCGTGATGACGGGCGCGGTCGAAGACGGTCGACTGGTGAAGTCGCCTTGCGCTGGCGTGAAGCTGCCCGAGGTTCGTCGCAGCGACATTGAGGTCCTGACTCCCGAGCAGGTCGCGGAGCTGGCCGCGGTGATGCCCGCGTGGTGTCGCTCATGGGTATTGGTTGCTGCCTGGTCGGGCCTGCGGTGGTCGGAGATGATTGGTCTGCGCCGCCGGGACGTCGACATGCTGCGCCGGCGGTTCGTTGTCAGCCAACAGGTCGTGGAGGTCGGCTCAGAGTTCAGGGGCTTCGACCAGCCGAAGACTCAGGCGGGTCGGCGGTCGGTGCCGATCTGGGCGCCGATCTACCCCATTCTCGAGGAGCAGCTCGCAGAGCGGGCCCAGCCCGGAAAGGACGGGCTGGTCTTCGTGAACACGCGTGGCCACACGCCACACCTATCGAGCTTCACCTCACAAACGTGGAAGAAGGCCCGCGAGCGCATCGGACGCCCGGACCTCCGCTGGCACGATCTGAGGCACACCTACGTCGCGATACGGATTGCGGCGGGAGCCAGTGCGAAGGAGATCCAAGAGGAGTGCGGGCACTCGTCCTACAAGACGTCAATGGATGTCTACGGCCACCTGTTCGAGTCGTCGAGCGAGAGGACCGCAGGGGCGATGGAGGCGATGTACGAGGCGGCGCAGGCGCCAGCAGCGTCCAATGTCGTCAGCATCGCGTCCCGCGAAAATCACGCGTGATCCCGCGCCGATCACGCGAAACCCCAGCAAATCCGCGTGACCCCCGGTAAGCCCCGGTCAACTCACTCAGCACCACTGAACAGGGGAAACCCTGGAGGCGGCGGGCGGAATCGAACCGCCGTACGGGGCTTTGCAGGCCCCTGCCTAAACCACTCGGCCACGCCGCCGCGCTCTCGCACGAACGGGCGGCCAGCCTAACGGCCGCGTGGCCCCCGGCCCCGAAGCAGTCCGCGGTTCGATTGTCTAGTGCCGGAAGCGGGAGACCAGCCAGAACACCCCGGCGATCAGGGCGATGATCACCGCGATCTTCACGAAGAAGAGGATGATGCCGGCCAGGCTGCTCAGGATCCAGAAGGCCACGATGATCCCGACCACACCCACCGCCGTCATGGCGACGGCGTGGGAGAAGGTCATGGGGGTCTTGGTCTTGCCCTCCCTGCGTTCCACGTCTTTGCTCACAGACCCAATGCTACGTTCCCGCCATGGCCGCTGAAGCGTCACTCCGTGACCGGCGGAGCAGGCTTTTGGCCGAGCCAGGCCTCAGGGGAGAGGAATTCTGCCGGCGCTACGCGGCGGAGGCCGATGCGTGGCTCTCGGGGCTGGCCGAACGGGCGGCCGGCGACAACAAGCGACATCTTGCCCTGGTCGCGGTGGGCGGCTACGGCCGCAGCTCGCTGTGCCCCTACAGCGACCTCGACGTGGTGCTCGTCCACAACGGCTACCGGGATATCAAGACTGTCGCCGACGGCATCTGGTACCCGGTGTGGGACGAGGGCGTGCACCTCGATCACTCGGTACGCCGTCCCTCCGAAGTCCTCGGCGCGGCGGCCGAGGACGCCCGGGTCGCCCTCGGCCTCCTCGATGGCCGCCTCGTCTGGGGAGAGGCCAAGGTGGCCGAGCCGCTCCTCTTGAAGGCGCGTGCCGCCTGGCGCGACCGGCTCGCCTCCAAGTACCTGCCTCTGCTCGAGCGGCAGATGGCGGAGCGACGGGCGACCGCGGGAGATGTCGCCTTCCTCCTCGAGCCCGACCTCAAGGAGAGCCACGGCGGGCTGCGTGACGTCATCGTCCTGCGGGCCATCTCCGCTTTCGCTCCGCTGTTGGCCGACTACGCCGATCTGGCGTCGCTCGACGAGCGCGGCCGGGCTGCTCACCGACGTCAGAGTCGAGCTCCACCGCCTGGCCGGGCGCGAGCACGACAAGCTCCTGCTCCAAGACCAGGACCAGGTCGCGGACGCGCTCGGCTTCACGGACGCGGACGAACTCATGCTGGCCGTCTCGACGGCCGGCCGCCAGATCGCCTGGGTCAGCGACGACGTGTGGCGCCGGCGGCGGCTCTGGGACCCGACGCCGCCCCCCAAGCGTCGCTTCCGCCGCGGCGCGCCGGACGCGCACACGCCACCCGTTCTGGTCGAGCTCGGCCCCGACATGGTGGAGGTCGACGGCGAGATCGCCCTGACCCCGCTCGCGCCGGTCTCCGACGACCCGTCGCTGCCCCTGCGGCTGGCGGCGACCGCGGCCGGGCTGGACCGCCCGATCGCCCGGGGGTCGCTGCACCGTCTGGCCGACCGCATGCCGCCGCCGGGCAACCCCTGGACGGACGAGACACGCGAGTCGCTCGTCGCCCTGCTCGGGTTGGGTCGACCCGCCGTCGACAAGATCGAGTCGCTCGACCAGCACGGCCTCCTGGTGCGCCTCATTCCCGAGTGGTTCGCCGTGCGCAACAAACCCCAGCGCAACGCCTACCACACGTACACCGTCGACCGGCACCTGCTCGAGGCGGCGGCACTCGCCGCCGAGTTGACCGATCAGGTCGAACGGCCGGATCTGCTCCTCGTCGGCACGCTCCTGCACGACATCGGCAAGGGCTATCCCGGGGACCACACCGCCGTCGGCATGGAGGTCGTCGAGCACATCACCACCCGCATGGGGTTCCCGCCCGGCGACGTCGACGTCCTCGTCGACCTCGTGCGCCATCATCTGCTGCTGCCCGACGCGGCCACGCGCCGGGACCTCGACGATCCCACCACGATCACCCGTGTCGCCCGGGCCGTCGGCAACCGGTTGACGCTCCACCTGCTCGCCGCCTTGACCGAGGCGGACAGCCGCGCCACCGGGCCCTCCGCCTGGGGCGACTGGAAGGCCGGCCTCGTGGCCGACCTCGTCGTGCGTGCGGACCACGTGCTCCGAGGTGAGACGGAAACTGCCCGCCCGGATCGCATCGTGGAGGCCAACCGGGACCTCACCGAGGAGGTGCGCCAGACGGGGCTACCGTCCGTGTCGCTCCAGCCGCCCCGGGTGATCGTGGCGGCTCCGGACCGCCGGGGCCTCCTGTCCTCGGTCGCCGGGGCGTTGGCCCTCAACGGCATGGACGTCCGGGCCGCCAACGTGAGCAGCGAGGAGGGGGTCGCCGTGGAGGTGTTCACCGTCGAGGTCGCCCGCGGCACCTGGCCCGACACGGCCAAGCTGCGCCAGGACCTGTCGGCCGTGCTCTCCGACCCCATGGCCATCGGCGAGCGGCTTTCCGAGCGCGAGCGCATCTATCCACCCCGACGCAGCTCCGCCGCCCACCCCCCGGGGAGCGACGTCAGCGTCGACAACGAGGCGTCCGAGACCGCCACCGTCCTGGAGGTGCGTGCGCCCGACCAGATCGGGCTCTTGCACCGCATCACCCGGACCCTGTTCGAGGCGGACCTCGATGTGGTCTCGGCCCGGGTCTCCACCATCGGCGAGATCGTCGTCGACGCCTTCTACGTGCGTGAGTCAAACGGTGACAAGGTGACGGCCGAGGCCCGACTTTCGGCCATCATTGCTGCAATTGGAGCCGAATTGGGGCTTTAGGCATGGTCATCCCAAGTACAATTCCGCTGCCATGACCGGGGAGCACGTCCGCAGCCGCAGGGGCCCACGATGGTGGGTGATCCTCACCGTGGGCGTCGCCGTGCTCGTCGTCGCCGCAGCGGCCCTGGTCACCAACCTGCACTTCAACCAGGCTGCGGCCACCCCGGCCGGCCCGCCTCCCGCCCTCACGGTCGTGTCCGTGACGCCGACGGGGACCGACGTCGCGGCGGGGACCACCATCTCGGTGCGGTTCTCCACCGACCTCGCGCCCGGCAGTCCGATGCCGACCCTGAGCCCGCCGGTCGCAGGCGCCTGGGCCGTCCTGTCACCGTCGGTCCTCCAGTACCAGGCTTCGGGGCCGCTCGTCCCCGGCGCCACCGAGGCGGTCACCGTCCCGGGCGGCGCCGCCGGCGTCGTCGGGTCGGAGGGCCAGCATCTCGCCCAGACGGTCACCACGCAGTTCACGGTGGCGCCCGGTTCCACGCTCCGGCTCCAGCAGCTGCTGGCCGAGCTCGGCTATCTCCCTCTGACCTTCACCCCGGCCTCCCCACTGACGTCGCCGACGCAGGAGGGCAACGACCAGGTGGGCTCGTTCACCTGGCGCTGGCCGGACCAGCCCCTCTCGCTCCTCACGCTGTGGACGCCGGGCACGAACAACGTGATCACCCAGGGCGCAGTGATGAACTTCGAGGCCCAGAACGGGCTGAAGACCGACGGCGTGGCCGGCCCCCAGGTGTGGACCGACCTGCTCGCCAACGTGCAGGGCGGGCACGGTGACGCTCTCCCCTGGGACTACGTGGTCGTGAGCCAGTCGCTGCCCGAGTCGGCGACCGTCTACAAGGACGGCGTCCCGATCTACAGCACCCCGGTCAACACTGGGGTTGCCGGTGCCACGACGGAGAACGGCACCTGGCCCGTCTTCGAGCGGTTCACGGTCACCACCATGTCCGGCACCAACCCCGACGGCTCCCACTACTCGGACCCCGGCATCCCCTGGGTCAGCTACTTCCACGGCGGTGACGCGCTGCACGGATTCGTGCGCGGGTCCTACGGCTTCCCCCAGAGCGACGGGTGCGTGGAGATCCCCCCCGCCAACTCGGCAGTGGTGTACCCGCTGACGCCGCTCGGGACCCTGGTCACGGTCCACGCATAGAGCCAGGCGAACGGGACGAACATCCCTGCCGCCCTAGTCTCTGTCCCCGATGGTGCCGTCTCCGTCCTCGATGTCGCCATCTCGCCGGGCCGTCGACATCTCGGGCCGGGTTCTCATCGGGGCCGGCGTCTTGCTGCTCCTCTTCACGGCGTACCAGATCTGGGGCACGTCGTTGCAGGAATCCCACACCCAGGCGGGGCTGCGCACCCAGCTCCGGGCCGAGACCGCCAGCGCCCAGGTCCGCCGCGCCCTCGCCCAGGCTGCCGCCCTCGACAAGTTGCCGACGGGACCGCCGCGGACCGCGCCCCGCACCCAGGACCCCGCCGAGGGCGATCCGATCGGTGACATCCGCATCCCCGTGATCGGCATCAACCAGGTGGTCGTCGAGGGAACCGACACGCCCGACCTGCGCAAGGGCCCGGGTCACTACATCGGGACGCCGCTCCCGGGGCAGGGTGGCAACGCCTCCATCGCCGGGCACCGCACCACCTACGGCCATCCCTTCTACAACCTCGACTCGGTCAAGGCCGGCGACCCCATCGTCCTCACCACGCTGCAGGGCATCTTCGTCTACGACGCGACGAAGAGCTGGGTCGTGTCCCCGAGCGACACCGACGTCGTCAAGAACGTCTTCGCCGACCTCCTCACCCTCACGACCTGCAACCCACGCTTCAGTGCGTCGACCCGCCTCATCGTCCAGGCCAAGCTCGTGCACTCCCAGCTCTTCCCCAACTCGGGCCTGCCCGCCGCCACGTTGCACGCGGACCCGAAGAGCCAGGACCTGGCGGGGGACTCGACCATCGCGCTCACCGACACGCTGCTCTGGGGCTTCGCGGCCGTGGCCGTCGGTGTCGGCGTCTTCTACGCGGCATACCGCTTCCGGCGCCGGCGCTGGGTGATCTACGGGGTGGGCGCAGCGGGCGTGCTGGTCCTGCTCTGGTTCTTCTTCGGGGCGCTCAGCCCCCTCCTGCCGGCCAGCTTCTGACGCCATGCTCGTCGAGCAACCCCTGAGCGATCATTTCCGGGGGTTCGCGGTCGTGGCCGAGCGTGACGGTGGCACCACTTACGCCGCCATCTGCCGGGGCGTGGCCGACGACGACGCCGTGCTCTCCATCCTCGACGGGGCGGCACTCCCCCAGCGGCGGCCCCTGATCCTGCTGGCGGCGGTGCACTACCTGCTCCTGGCGGGCACCGATCACCCGCTGGCCGCCTCCTACGACACCGTGGCCGCGGTGCGTGGTGCGGCCACGGGGCCGCCGGAGGCACACGACGTCGCCGCCGCCTTCGCCGACTTCTGCGGGGCGCACCGCTCCAAGCTGGAGCAGCTGGTCGCCACCCGTGCGACCCAGACGAACGAGGTCGGGCGCTGCACGGCCTTGCTGCCCGGTCTCTGCCACGTCGCCTCCCAGTATCGCGGGGAGGTTCCGATCTCCCTGCTCGACTTGGGCACGTCGGCCGGCCTCAATCTGCTGTTCGACGACTACGCCTACACCTACGTGGCAGCCCACGGAGACGCCAGCCTGACGGCTGGCAACGCGGGCGCCGATGTCGCACTCGAGTGCTCGGTCCGGGACGACCTCGCGCACCTGCCCGAGCTGCGCATGCCGACGATGGCGGAGCGTGTCGGCCTCGACCTCTCGCCAGTCGATCCGTTCTCCGACGACGCGACCCGGTGGTTGCTGGCCTGCCAGTGGCCCGACAACCCGGTGCGCTTTGGTCGCCTGCGCGCCGCGCTGGCCAACGTGCGCGCCACGCCGGACCCCCCTCGGCTCGAGTGCGGCGACATGGTGGCGGACCTGGCCCGGGTCGCCGCGACCATCCCCGGCGACAACCCCCTCGTCGTCTTCCACTCCTGGGTGGCGGCCTACCTCGACGAGGCGCAGCAGCGGGCCCTGGCCACCGAGGTGCAGGCGCTCGGGGGGGACCGGCCGGTCCACCACCTGTACTGCGAGACGCCCTTCGAGACTCCGGGCCTCCCGACGCCCCCCTCCCCGGTGCCCCGCGACGGGCCAGACCTGGCGACGGCCCTGGTGCACATCGGGCCGCACGGTTCGCCGCCCGCCCGCCTGGCCGACGCGCACCCGCACGGGTACTGGATGCGCTGGTGGCCGGCGGCACCGGCCTGACCGCCGACGCCCGGCGCACCCCCGTCACCCCGCAGCCCGGTCCGGCCTACTCGTCGGGCCCCCACGGCGCATCGCGCCGGGCCGGGACCTCGACGCCCTCGTCGGTGACCATGGCGACCGAGCCCACCGCGCCACGGCCGAAGCGGCCCCGGATGCCGTCCACCGCGGCCGTCACGTCGTGCCAGGACTGCTCACGCGCCGCCGCACTCCGGTTGTCCACGTCGAGCCCGTCCCCGAGGTCGAACGAGAGCTGGTCCACGCCGTCGGCGCTCAGGCTCGACGCGCTCACCCCGAGGAGCCGGATACCCTCGCCGGGGTCGATCCCGGCCAGCAGTGCGGCGGCCACCTGCCCGATGGCACCACCCGTCGCGATCGGACGCCCGAGCGTGTGGGAGCGGGTCTGGAGCGACAGGTCCTTGAACTTCACCTTCACCGTGATCGTCCGGGCCGAGGTCGAGGCGCCCCGCAACATGGTGGCGACCGACTCGGCCATGCGCAGCGCGTGGCGCTCGAGCTCGTGCGGGTCGACGAGGTCCTGGCTGAAGGTCTCCTCGTGCCCGATCGACTTGTTGGGTCGGTTCGGGTTGACCGGATCGGGATCGTCGCCACGGGCGAGCGCCGCCAGATGCGCGCCGCTGGCCTTGCCGAGCCGGCGCACCATCGTGTCCAGCGGCAGGGCGGCCAGGTCCCCCACTGTGCGCACGCCGAGGTCGTGCAGCCGCTTAGCCGTGGCCGGGCCGACGCCCCAGAGCGCCTCGACGACGTGGCCGTGCAGGAAAGCGAGCTCGTCGGCCGGCTCGACCAGGTAGACACCGGGCCCCGGGGCGAGCCCCGTCCGGCTGGCCCGCGGCTTGGCCGCCCGCGACGCGAGCTTGGCGAGCATCTTGGAGCGGCCGATCCCGACGGCGCAGGCGAGGCCGAGGTCGCTGCGCACACGGCGCCGCAGGCCGTGCGCGATCTCCTCGGGCGGCCCGAGCAGGCGGAGCGCACCGCGGACGTCCATGAACGCCTCGTCGAGCCCGATCGGCTCGATCATGGGCGTGATGTCCCGCAGGATCTTGTGCAGCTCTGCGCTCACCTCCGCGTAGCGGCCGTGGCGTCCCGACAAGAAGATGGCATCGGGGCAGAGCTGGCGGGCCCGCATGGACGGCATGGCCGAGCGCACGCCGTAGGCGCGCGCCTCGTACGTGCACGAGGCCACCACCCCGCGGGCGCCGGCCCCGCCCACGATCACCGGCTTGCCGGCCAGGGAGGGGTCGTCGAGGACCTCGACCGACGCGAAGAACGCGTCCATATCGACGTGGAGGATGGTGGGGACCGAGGGCCGCTCCGGGGGTCGCTCAGACACCTAGGTTCAACCGGCGGAACCCCTCGGCGTAGGCCACGCCGGCCCTCCGGCCCTCCTCGGCCGCCCGCCTTCGCACCGCCTCGCCCGCCCAGCCGCTCTGACCGGAGAACTGGGTCCGGTGGCACTCGACGGCGGCCGCCTTCGTCTCGATGGTGTCGGTGACGTCGACCCACTCGTCGGGCTCGAGCGTCCCGGACAAGAGCACCGTCGACACCTGGTGGGGCGGACCGGCGTCGGGGAAGTAGTGCGGGAGGCCCGCCGCCGGCGCCACCGCGTCGAGCAGCGCCGCACCCGCGATGCGGTGGTCGCGGTGGTTGAAGTAGTCCTGCCCGAAGAACATCGCCGTAGGGTCGTGGCCACACACGACCTCTGGCCGCAACGCCCGCACCCGCGCCACGAGGGTGCACCGGAAGCCGTCGGAATCGGTCAGCTGACCGTCTGGGAAGCCCAGGTTCTCCACGCTGGAGAGCCCGATGAGCGCCGACGACGCGTCGAGCTCGGCGGCACGCTCGGCCGCCAGCCGCTCGGGGACGACCTCGGGGTCGGCGGTCCCCTTGCCGCCGTCGGTGCACACGACCAGGTGCACGGCGCCGCCGGCCTTGGCCCATCGCGCCAGGGCGCCGCCGCACCCGACATCGGCGTCGTCGGGGTGGGCGTAGACCGCCAGCACGACCCCGGGCGTCCGGTCCATCACTTGCGCTTTGGCTCCGTCGTCTTGGTCAGCAAGCCCGCCTCCCGCTGGAAGTCACCCGCCTCCTCGAAGCCCTTGTAGACGCTGGCGAAACGGAGGTACGCCACGTCGTCGAGGCCCTGGAGGCGCTCGAGAACGGCGACGCCGACCTGCTGGCTGGTGGGCTCGGTCGTCTGCGCCCGAAGGGCGTCCTCCACGGCCTGGGCCAGCTCCTCCATGTGCTCGGCGCTGACCGGCCTGTTCTTGCAGGCGGCCCGGACCCCCTCGACGACCTTGGCCCGGTCGAACGGCTCACGCAGGCCACTGCGCTTCACCACCCACAGCGGGACCTCCTCCACCCGCTCGAAGGTCGTGAAGCGGCGCCCGCACCCCAGGCACTCACGGCGACGGCGTATGGCACCGCCCTCTTCGGCCTGGCGCGAATCTACGACGCGGTCGTCATCGACACCGCACCAGGGACACCGCACACCGCCGACGATAGTCAGGGAATGAAGATGTGCTCCCCTGGCACGACGACGCCCGAACCGACCTCGCGGGCCAGCCGGTCGCTCAGCGAGATCGCGCGCAAGGGGTCGGCCCGGGTGGCGATCGACGCCAGCGTGTCGCCGGCCTTGACGACGTACTCCTGCCCCTGGGCGGGCGCCGCCTGGGCCAGGGTGCTCCCGCCGATGGCCCGGATGGGCAGCGCGAGGAGGACGAGCAGGGTCGCCACCGTCACGCCCAGGACCACCCGGCGGCGGCGCACCCGGGGGGAAGGTGCGGTCCGCGCCGGCTGGTCGGACAGGGCGTACAGCCTCGGGCGGCACGCCTCGACTTCGAGTTCAAATGCGACTGACATGGCGTCCTCCCTGTCCGAACACCTGTTCGCTCTCTGCCATTGGAACACGAACACCTGTTCGCTGTCAACTCGGGAAGCGAACGGCTGTTCGTGGACCACCTCAACGTACTGATCTGCTGTGACAACGCTTCCACCAGGGATTTCGTTCCGTCGACGGAGGCCGGGGCCGCACGGTCCCGGCGCCCACGCTGCCGTCGTGGCGGCGATCGCCACGACCGGACCGGCATCGAACAGATGTTTGCTTTGGCCGGCGCGTGGCGCTATCTTCTTCTGTCACGAACGGATGTTCGCCCCCGGGAGGGGCCCGGCGGTCCAGCCGGGGTGCGCACCACAAAACGAGAACAAGGAGACGCAGATGTCCGAGGTCCTGAGCGGGAAGCGGCTGCAGATCCTCAACTTCATCGCCGACTGCCAGCGCGACCGGGGCTACCCCCCCTCGGTCCGCGAGATCGGCGAGGCGGTGGGCCTCACCTCCTCGGCCACGGTCCACACCCACCTCGGCGTGCTCCAGCGCGAGGGCTACCTGTCGAGAGACCCGAGCAAGCCGCGCGCCATCCAGGTCCACTTCGACCCCGACACCACCAGCCGGCTGCCAGCGGCGGCGGTGCACAACGTGCCGCTCGTCGGCGACGTGGCCGCCGGGTCGGGCGTCCTGGCCGAGGAGAACATCGAGGAGCTCCTGCCCATGCCCGAGCAGTTCACCGGCAGCGGGCCGTCGTTCATGCTGCGGGTGCGCGGCGACTCCATGGTCGAGGCCGGGATCTTCGACGGCGACTACGTCGTCGTGCGCCAGCAGCCCGAGGCGGACAACGGTGACGTCGTCGTGGCCGGCATCGGTGACGGCGAGGCCACCGTGAAGACGTTCAGCCGCAAGCACGGCCGGGTCGTGCTGACCCCGGCCAACGCCGCCTACGAGCCCATGGTCTTCGACGGACCCGAGGAGGTGACGATCTTCGGCAAGGTCGTCACCGTGGTGCGCCAGCTCAACTGAGCTGCATCGGGCGTCGTCGGATCCGAGCGCCCGCCGCCCGCTACTTCAACAGGCGGGAGAGGCGGCGGTCGGCCAACACCTTGCCGCCCGTCTGGCACGTCGGGCAGTACGACATCTCGTAGGACTCGAACGAGACGCGCGCCAGCGTGTCCGTACAGCCCGGCGTCGGGCACGGTTGGCCGAAGCGGTTGTGCACCGCGAAGCGGCCGCCGAGCTTGCCCTCCGAGAGCCCGCCCGGGCGTGTGCGCTCGAGCTCGAGCGCGTCGGCGAGGACCTCGGATACCGCGGCGAGCAGGTCCTCGCGCTGGGCGGGGCTCAGCGAGCGCAGCGAGGCGAAGGGCGACAGCTTGGCCCGGTGCAGGATGTCGTCGCCCCAGCCGCGACCGATACCCGACACGACGTGCTGGTCCCGCAGGTCCGTCGTGAGGTGGCGGTTCGAGTCGCCGGTGCGGATGAAGGCGTCGAACTCCTCGCTCCCGGGCTCGGGTCCCAGCCCGGCCAGCGGTCCCTCGTCGCCCGGCGCCAGCACCCACCACGACGCCTTGCGCTGGGTGCCGTGCTCGCGGACGAGGATGCCGATGCCCTCGGTGTCGAGCCCGGTGTCGCCCCGGCCGAACACGAACCGCGCCACGGACCCACGCGGCTTGGTCTTCTTGGGCGGCTCCTCGATGTCGAGCCGGCCCGCCTGGGAGAGGTGCACCACGACGCGGGCCCCACCGTCGAACTCCCACACGAGGTACTTGGCCCGGCGGCCGACGGAGAGGAGCCGGCGCCCCCGCAGCGAGTCCGGGGAGGGGTCGTAAGTCTTGAGCGAGGAGAAACCCAGCAGATCGGCCCGGCGCAGGGTCGTGCCCGCCAGCAGGGCATGGAGCCGCTCGGACAGCGCCTGCATCTCGGGCAATTCGGGCACGCCACAATGTACGCATGACCTACACGCACGGGCACCACGAATCCGTCCTGCGCAGCCACACCTGGCGCACGGCCGAGAATTCCAGCGCCTACCTCCTGCCCCACCTGCGTGCCGGTCAGGACCTTCTCGACGTGGGTTGCGGCCCCGGGACGATCACCGCCGACCTGGCGCTCCTCGTGGCCCCGGGCCAGGTGGTGGGGCTCGACGTCGCCCCCGGCGTGGTCGGCCAGGCCCGGGAGCACGCGCGGGGCCTGGGCCTTGCCAACGCTGCGCTTCGAGGTGGGCGACCTCTTCGCACTCGGCTACCCCGACGCCTCGTTCGACGTGATCCACCTGCACCAGGTGCTCCAGCATCTCGCCGAGCCGGCCGACGCGCTGCTCGAGCTCCGCCGGGTGCTCCGCCCCGATGGCCTGCTGGCCGCACGGGACTCGGACTACGGGGCCTTCACCTGGGCCCCGGCGGACCCGATGCTGGACCGCTGGCTGGCGCTGTACCTCGCGGTGACGGCGCGCAACGGCCACGACGCCCGGGTCGGGCCGCGGCTCCTCGGGCTGGCCCACGAGGCGGGGTTCTCCGACGTCACCACCTCCAGCTCGACATGGACCTACGCCGACCCCGAGGCCCGGGCATGGTGGGGCGGTCTGTGGGCCGACCGTGTGCGCTTCTCCCGTTTCGCCGAGCAGGCGACCGGGTACGGGCTGAGCGAGACCGCGGAGCTCGAGGCGATCGCCGATGCCTTCTCCCGCTGGGCGGCGTCCCCCGACGCGGTCTTCGTCGTGCCCCACGTGGAGATCCTGGCCCGGGGGTGACGCCGCGCTACGCCGCGGCAGGGGCCGGTCTCAGTCGGCCCAGAGCTTGTCGGTGTAGGTGTCCGTGCCCACGATCGTCGGAATGAACGGGAGGGCCGCCACGACCGTGCCCTTGCCCGCCTGCTCCAGGCGGCGCCGGTGCTCCGCGATGACCGGCTCCCAGGCGACCTCGGGCGGGGTGTTCAAGAACCACAACAGCACGGTGCGGTTGTCGTTGGCGGCCTCGCGGGGTACGTCGCCGGGCGCGTCGACCTCGAGGGCGATCGGCGTGAACGCGGCGACCAGGTCGGCGTCGTTCCCCGGCAGCAGTGCGGGCAGATGCTCGGTGCGCAGCCAGGACCACAGCTCCTCATTGGAGACCGACTCGTCGCGGTCGACGAAGACGGCGACGAAGCCGCGGTAGGGGTGGTCGAGCGCGAGCTCGACGGGCACCCCGTCGGGGTCCCGCCGGTGCTCCCACTGGAAGTTGTAGAGGAGCGTGTGCACGTGGTCGCGCTCTTGGAACATCCGGCCGGCGGCGTGCAGCGCATTGACCTGGCGCAGTGCCCATCGGTTCCACACGTCGAAGTAGCCGTCGAGCACCCAGTAGACGGCGACGTAGGACCCGCGGGCCGGCTCGCCCGTGATGGCGGACGGGTCCGGATCGCGCAGGGCCTTGAGATCGGCCGTGGCGACGAAGCGCCGACCGGCGAAATTGTAGGGGCCCACCATGCAGCCGGCGTAGAAGTGGTCCCGCTCGTACCAGCGGTTGTAGGCGACCTCGTGCCCCCGGTGCGGCTCCACCAGGGTGAGCAGCATGGAGCCGAGCCTGACCGGCTCGGCCTCCGCGCCGATCTCAATGGGGCGGCGCGTCTTCGGTGCGTCTTCCTCGGGCATGGGGTGCGAAACTAACAGCTGTCGCCCGGCGTCAGAGACTCCCGCTGGCGACGACGGGCCCCGTCGGGGAGACGGAGCCTCCCGCGGGCTCGTCCGTGATGACCAGGTGCGCGGGCGGCGTCGAGCCTGCCATGGTGAAGGCGGCCTGGCGCGGCGCGCTGCCGAGCAGGCCGAGGGAGATCGGTTGTTTCCCCCCGGTCGCCCAGAGCTGGTAGATGCGGTCGTGACCGAGCGCGGGCAGGTTCGACGACACCAGGTAGCCCTGCCCCGACGGCACGATGACGGCCCGTGCCACCGGCCCGTGGGTGCTCGTGTCGAGGTTGACCACCCGGTGCCCCGGGGTGTGCAGCGCGGTCGTGACGGCCGAGGCCGAGCTGGCCACGTCGGCCTGGAGGTTCGAGACCCGGTTGTCCGCCCGCACCAGCGAGATCCCGAGCACCACGGCCACGGCGGCCGCCGCCACGGCGAGAGCACCGATGGTGGTCACTGCGCTCCGCCGGCGGCGCAGGCGGCCGTCGGGCGGCGCCCGGAAGGGAGAGCGCCCCTCGGGGGCGAGGTCGGGCATGGCCGGCGGCTGCTCGTCCGGCTGGCGCTCGGGCAGCCGGCTGGCGATGTCGGACCAGAGCCCTTCCGGCAGCGGCGCCACCGAGTTGCCCATGGCTGCCGCGACCTCTCGCAAGCCGTCGAGCTCGGCCCGGCAACGCGGGCAGTCCGCCAGGTGCTCTTCGAGCTCGGTGGACTCGTCGCCGTCGACGGCATCGAGCGCGTACGCGCCCAGGAGCTCGACCGCTTCGGCGTGCGACATCACGCGTCCACCCCCCGCACCCCGGCGTCGGAGAGGACCGCCCGCATGCGGCGCATGCCGTTGCGGATGCGGCTCTTCACCGTGCCCTCCGGTTGGTCCAGGAGCCGGGCCACCTCCCGGTAGGTGTGCCCGTCGAAGTAGGCCAGCTCGATCGCGCGCCGCTCCTCCTCGGGGAGCTCGCCCATCGCCCCGGTGACCTGGTCGGCCACGGCCAGGTCCCAGACCTCGTGCTGCAGGTCGTAGCCCGCCTCCGCGGTCCGCACGGCGTCGCGGGCCTCGCGTAGCCGCCGGGAGCTCGAGGAGCGGACGGCATCGACCGCCCGGCCGTGCGCCTGGGCGAGCAGGAACGAGCGGAGGGAGCCCCGGGCGGCGTCGAAGCGATCGGGCTGGTTCCAGAGCCGCAGGAAGACCTCCTGCGTCACGTCCTCGGCCTCGGCGGCGTTGTTCAGAACCCTCTTGGCGAGGCCGTACACGGCTCCGCCGTGGCGGCGGTAGACCTCTGCCAGCGCGACCTCGCTGTAGCGGGCGATGGAGGTGACGAGCTGGCCATCGCTGACTTCGTCGATCTGCCGCATATCCGATCTATTCGGGCCCGCTCACCTCGGTGGATGCCTCTGGGCTCCCGCCCGTCCGGGCGTCGCCTGCGCTCCGGATAGTAGGCGGTCTCAGAACCAGCATCGACTCCCACCGCTGACAGCCAGGGCGGTGTGTGCCTCCGAACCGTCACCTATCCACCTCGGGCCGAGAAAATCCGTGCCGGCCTGTCGAATTCGGGTCTCGTGATCGTCGTCGTGTCGTCGGTGGCCACATCGGAGCCGCCAAGAGACAGGAGGACCGTCATGCCCCATCCCGTGATCCACGCCGAAATCCGCTCGGAGGACCCGGACCTCACCCGCAGGTTCTTCGCCGACCTCTTCGGCTGGAAGGTGGCCGCCGAGGGAGGCTTTCCCGGTTACACGTTCATCGACACCGGCGTCGAGGGTGGGACCCATGTCGCCATCAGCCCGCGCCAGACGGACCGAGACGACGTGCTCTTCTTCGTCGCCGTCGAAGACGTCGCGGCAACGTTGGAGAAGGCCGTGGAGCTCGGTGGCACGATCATCCAGCCCGAGCAGAAGGTGCCGGGAACGAGCTTCGGCGTCTTCGCGGACGCGCAGGGCCACAGGGTTGGGGTTGCCGCCTCGGGGTAGGAGTCGGGCCTGGTCGCCGGGGCCTCGCAGGCAAGACCGCCGAGGGCTTCACAAGGGATTCAGGTGATGACGGACAGCAACACGGCGCGGGCTCGTTCGAGCTGGGCGGCCGACACCCGTTCCTCGGGATGGTGCGCCAGCAGGGGGTCACCCGGGCCGAAGTTGGCCGCGGGGACCCCGTGCTCCCAGAACGACGCCACGTCGGTCCACCCGACCTTCGCCTTGGGCGGCTGGCCGCTGTTGTCGACCAGCGTCTTCAACAGGGGGTGATCGAGGGAGGGCGGTGCGCCGTCCCCCGCGTCGAGGAGCTCCCAGGTGTCCCCCTGCTCCGGCTGGAGCGCCGCATCGAGGAGGTGGTGCAGGAAGGACTCGGCCTCGGCCCGCCCGCGGTCGGGCGCGTAGCGGTGGTTCAGTGTCACCACCGCCTCGTCGGGCACGACGTTGCTGGCCACCCCCCCTCGTACCGCGACCACCTGGAGCTGCTCGGCGTAGGTGCACCCGTCCAGCGTCACGTCGCGGCCTTCCCAGCCCGCCACGCTCTGTAGCAGCGGGACCAGGCGATGGATGGCGTTGCGGCCCGTGAAGGGGCGGGCGGTGTGGGCCCGCACGCCGCGCAGCGTGATGCGAACCCGCATGGTGCCCTGGCAGCCGGCCTCCACCAGCGCGCTCGTGGGCTCACCCAGCACCGCGGCGTCGCCCTCGAGCAGCTCGGGTCGCGTGTCCCACAGCTCGAGCAGGCCGCTCTGGTCGCGGTCGATCTCCTCCCGGGCGTAGAAGCACCACGTCACGTCGACCGCAGGTTCGGGCACGGTCGCGGCCAGGTCCAACATGACGGCCAGGCCGCCCTTCATGTCCGACGCGCCCACCCCCCACACGGTGTCGCCGTCGACCCGCGGCACGTCGTTGCCGGCCGGCGGCACCGTGTCGAGGTGCCCGGCCAGCACGAGGCGCCGGCCCCGGCCGAGCACGGTGCGGGCCACCACGTTGTCGCCGACGCGCTCGACGTCGAGCCACGAGCAGCCGCCCAACGCCGCCTGCACCAGGTCGGCGAGCGCCGCCTCGTGACCACTGAGCGAGGGAACAGCCATCAGGTCCGTGGTGACCGCCAGCAGGTCGCCCATCGTCTCAGGTGCTGGCGCCATGGTCCCGCAGGACCTGGGTCAGCTGCGCCTTGTCGTGGCGCTCTCCCTCGCCGAGCCGCTTGATCACGAGCACGCAGGGTACGAAGAACTCCCCTCCGGGGTACTCCCGCCGGCGGCTCGCCCGGATGGCCACGCACCACGGAGGCACGACGCCGCGGGAGATCTCCTCGCCCGTCTCGGCGTCGATGACGGGGATGGACGGGTCGAGAAAGCTGCCCGCCCCGAGCACCGACCCCTTGCCGATGCGGGCCCCGCCGGTCACCATGCAGCGGCTGCCGACGAACGCGTCGTCCTCGACGACGACCGGCACCGCGTTGGGCGGTTCGAGCACGCCCCCGATCCCCACCCCGCCGGCGAGATGCACCCGTTCCCCGATCTGCGCGCATGAGGCCACGGTGGCCCAGGTGTCGACCATGGAGCCGGCCCCAACCCAGGCGCCGATGTTGACGTAGGAGGGCATGAGCACGACGCCGCGCCCGAGGAAGGAGCCCCAGCGTGCCGACGCCCCCGGCACGGCGCGGACGCCGGCTGCGGCGAACCCGTGTTTGAGGGGCAGCTTGTCCGCGTACTCGAACGGCCCGAGCTCCGTCGTCTCCATCCCGCGCAGCGAGAACAGCATGAGGATCGACTTCTTCAGCCACTCGTGGACCACGACCTCGTCGCTGACCTGGTCCACCTCGGCCACCCGGGCCTGGCCCGTGTCGAGGAGGTCGATGGCCTCCTCGACCAGCTTCGCCGCGTCGGTGTCGGCCGGCGACAACTCGCCACGCCGCTCCCAGAGCTCCTCGATGCCCGCCCGCAGATCAGCCATGGTTCACCCTACCGAGGCGCTCCCCCACCAGGGCCAACCGCTCCATCGGCTGGACCACGGCGACGCGCACGTGCGCGCCGTCCCCCTCCCCGTAGAGGTCGCCCGGGCTGACCAGCAGCCCGCCGTCGGTGGCCAGCGCCTCGGCCATCGCCCACGCATCGGGCCACCGCTCCGTCGGGACCGGGGCCCACAGGTAGAAGCCGCCCTCGGGAAGCTCGACGGGGCACCCGTAGGTCCCGAGGACCGCGGCCAGGTAGGCCAGCCGTTCCCGGTAGCGCCCCCGCTGCTCCTCCACGTGCTCGTCGTCGCCGAGGGCCGCCACGCCCGCGGCCTGGGCGGGGCCAGGGACCATGAGGCCGGCGTGCTGGCGCACGGCCCGCAGGAACTCGACCAGCTCGGCGTCGCCGGCGTAGAAACCGACACGCACGCCGGCCAGGTTCGAGCGCTTGGACAGCGAGTGCACGGCCACCACTCCCTCGAGGCCGTGCTGCAGCACCGAGCGCGGCGGGCCGTCCCAGGTGAACTCGGCGTAGCACTCGTCGGAGAAGACGGGGACGCCGTGCGACCGCCCCCACGCTGCCTCCGCGCCGAGGTCGCCCAAGCCACCGGTCGGGTTCGACGGCGAGTTGGACCAGAGCACCACGGCGCGGGCGGCGTCCCCGGCATCGACGGTGCCCAGGTCGAGGCCACCCGGCCGTCCGGGCCGGGGCGGCACCGCGACGGCACGGCACCCCGCCAGCTCGGCCCCCATGGCGTACGTCGGGTACGACACGGCGGGATACAGCACCGTGTCCTTCCCCGGCTGTCGCAGCCGCAGCAGGTGTGGCACCGAGGCGACCAACTCCTTGGTCCCCACACACGCCGCGACCGACGTCGCCAGTCCCGGGACCTCGCCGAGGCCGAAGCGCCTCGTCAGCCAGGCGGCCGCGGCCTCGCGCAGCTCCGGGCTGCCCGCCGAGGCGGGATAGCCGCGCTCGGTGCCCGACGATGCCAGCGCGTCGACGACCGCACGAAGCGGCGGGTCGCACGGCGTCCCGACGGAGCAGTCGACCATGCCGCCCGGGTGCGCGTCGGCCAGCTTGGCGAGGCCACCCAGCCGGTCGTAGGGGTACGGCGGGAGGCGGAAGGTCACGGGGCCGCCTCGAACTCGGCGAAGCGCGCCCGGCCCACGTCGTCCAGCACGACCTGCAGCGTGGCCGACTGCTCGCCGTCGCTCTGGGCGATGACCTCGCCCTCCCGGTGGATGGCGGCCAGGACGTCGCCGCGCGACCAGGGCACCACGAGCTGCACCACGCGGTCCGATCCGCGCAGCCGGTCGCCGAGGACGCGCAGGAGGTCGTCCACCCCCTCGCCGGTACGGGCCGAGATGAGCACGGACCCCTCGTTGGCGTGTGCGAGCGCCTTGGCGGCGTCGGGCGCGCCGTCCGCCTTGTTCACGACAACCAGCTCGGGCACGGCGGCCGCACCGATCTCGCCGAGCACCTCGCGCACCGCCGCCATCTGACCCTCGGCGTGCACGGCGGTGCCGTCGACCACGTGGACGACCAGATCGGCCAGGCGCACGGAGTCGAGGGTGGACCGGAACGCCTCGACCAGCTCGTGCGGCAGCTTGCGCACGAAGCCGACGGTGTCGGTGACCAGGACTGTCTCGCCCCCGGGGAGGGACAACTGGCGCGTGCGCGGATCGAGCGTCACGAAGAGGCGGTTCTCGGCGGGCACCCCGGCGTCGGTCAGCCGGTTGAGGAGGGTCGACTTCCCCGCGTTCGTGTAACCCACCAGTGCCAACTCACGGTGGCGGCCACGGGCGCGGCTGCGCCGCTGCAGCGACCGCGTGCGCTCGACGTCACGGAGCTCGGCCTCCAGCTTGTGCATGCGACGAACGAGGCGGCGCCGGTCGACCTCAAGCTGTGTCTCGCCCGGCCCGCGGGTTCCGATGCCGCCGGCCTGCTGGCTGAGGGAGGAGCCCCGGCCGCGCAGCCGGGGCAGCCGGTAGCGCAAGAGCGCGAGCTCCACTTGCGCCTTGCCCTCGGGACTACGTGCGTTCTGGGCGAAGATGTCGAGGATCACCGCGGTGCGGTCGATGGCGGTGCGGCCGAACAGCTTTTCCAGGTTGCGGTGCTGTGCCGGTGACAGCTCGTCGTCGAAGACGACCGTGTCGGCGTCGAGGGCTCGGCTCAGCTCGGCGATCTCCTCCGCCTTGCCCCGGCCGACGAAGGTGGCGGGGTCGGCCGCATCGCGCCGCTGCACGACGCGTCCCACCACATCGGCACCGGCGCTGTCCACCAACTGCGCGAGCTCGTCCAGGTTGTCATCGACCAATTCGTTGGTCAGTCCGGGGAAGACGACCCCGACCAGGATGATCCGCTCCCGGAAGGTGCGCTCGATGAGCGTCCCGGGCAGCAGGTTGCTCAAGACAGCATTCCCGGGTGGATGTCGACGTCGGCCACCTTGCGCACCGGCCCGGCCAGGTGGGTGGTCGCCTGGTCATCCGCACCGAGGGTGACCTCGAGGATGCCGCCGGGATTGCGCACCCGCACCGTCCGGTCGCTCCCCGCGGCGCCCCAGCTACGTGCCGCGGCCGCGGCGGCCACGGTGCCGGTGCCGCAGGCCAGCGTCTCGCCCACCCCGCGCTCCCAGACGCGGAAGTCGAGGAGCTCGCCCGCGGCGTCGTGCACCACCGTGATCCACTCCACGTTGATGCCGCCCGCGAAGGTGGCCGCCAGCTTTGGACCGAGCTCGGCGATGTCGACGCCGGCGGTGTCGGGTCCGAGAAGCACCAGGTGCGGATTACCCACGTCGACCGTCCGGGCCCGGCGGTCGTCGAACTCCTGGGGCTGGTCGGGTCCGAGCCGGGCCGGGCCCATGTCGACGCGTGCCGTCGCCCACCCCGGCGCCGCCCCCCGGGCGTACTCCACGGTCCGCCGGCCGCCGGCGGTGGCCACGGTGAAAGTCGGCGGGGACACGAGGCCCGCGTCCACGGCGGCCTGGGCCAGGCACCGGATGCCGTTGCCGCTCATCTCGGCCTCGCCCCCGTCCGCGTTGTGCAGCTGCATGGAGAGGTCGCAGCCGTCCCGCCCGGGCCCCACCCGGATGATGCCGTCGGCCCCGATGCCGCGGCGCCGATCGGCGAGCAGGCGCACCTGGGCCACCGAGAACCGGATGGCGTCGTCAGGATCGAGGACGACCAGGAAGTCGTTGCCCGCGCCCTCGTGCTTGGTGGCGTGCACCACCCCATTCTCGCAGCTGGCGTCGCTCAACCGTGCACGGCGAGGGCCCGACCGAGCAGTTCCTGGGCCTCGGCGACCCCGGCGACCCAGGTGACGCGCGGGTCCCGGCGGAACCACGAGGCCTGGCGGCGGGCGAATTGCCGGGTGCGCCGGACCGCCTCGTCGGCGCAATCGTCGAGCGGCACGCCGTCCTCCACGTACCTCAGGATCTCGCGGTAGCCGAGTGCCTGGCGCGCCGTGCGCGACAACCCTCCTGGCCGGGCCACCAGCGCCCGCACCTCGTCGACCAGTCCCGCCTCGAGCATCGCCGCGAACCGTGCCCCGATGCGACGGTCGATCTCCCCGGGGGGCACGGAGAGCCCGACCTGGGGCACGCCCGTGGCCGGGTAGGCCTCGAGGCCCGGGCCGAACTCGGAGAAGGGACGGCCGGCCCCGAGCGTGACCTCGAGGGCGCGGACCACCCGGCGCCGGTTGGTCGGCTCCATGCGTCGAGCCCCCACCGGGTCGAGCTCGGCCAGCCGCGCGTGCAGGTCGGCCGGCTCGGCCCGCCTGTCGTCCAATTCGGCCTCCAGCGCCGCCGCCACGTCGGGGTAGCGGCCCGGGATGGTCAGGTCGTCGACGACGGCCCGCAGATACAGCCCGGTGCCGCCCACGAGCAGTGCGTGGTGCCGGCGCGCCGCGATACCGGCCAGCGTGTCCCGCGCCGCCTGCTGGAACTGGGTGACGGTGAAGTCCTCGCAGGGGTCGACCAGGTCCAAGAGGTGGTGCGGCACGGCGGCCCGGGCCTCGGGCCCCGGCTTGGACGTCCCGATGTCCAGGCCCCGGTAGACGCACATGGAGTCGACGGACACGATCTCGCAGTCGCCACGGCGCCGGGCCAGGTGGAGGGCCGCCTCCGACTTGCCCGAGGCGGTGACACCGATCAGGGCGACCGCGGTCAAGCGCCGGCGACCGGGATGCGGACGCGGTGTCGGGGCGGTGCGGTGACCTCTTCGAGGCGGCCCGAGAGGTGGTGCGGGTGCCCGGCCGTCACGATGACCCGGCCCAGCGCGCCGGGCGCCGGCCTGCCGGCGGGGCCAGCAGCCGGGAAGTGGACCAGTTTCCCCTGGCGGGTGCGGCCGTTCAGCATCGTGTCGTCGCGGCGGCTGACGCCCTCGACGAGCACCTCCTCGTGGCGGCCCACCCGGGCCTGGTGGCGGGCCAGGGCGGACCTCTCGATGACGGTCTTGAGCCGCTCGAAGCGGTCGGCGACGACCTCGGGCGGCACGAACTCCGACTCCATGGCAGCGGCCCTCGTCCCAGGACGCGGCGAGAAGATGAAGGTGAACGCGGAGTCGTACCCGGCCTCGGCGCAGACGGCAAGCGTGTCCACGAAGTCCACCTCGGTCTCACCCGGGAACCCGACGATGACGTCGGTGGTCACGGCGAGGTCGTCGACGGCGGCGCGGGCGGCGGCCAGGCGGTCGAGGTACCGCTGCGCCGTGTACCCCCGACGCATGGCACGTAGCACCGTGTCGCTCCCCGACTGGAGCGGGAGGTGGAGCTGCTCGCAGACCTCCGGGGTCTCGGCCATGGCCTCGATCGTCTCCGGCCGGAGGTCCTTCGGGTGCGGGCTGGTGAAGCGGATACGCCCGATCCCCTCGACCGCGCCGACGGCACGCAGCAGCGCGGCGAAGAGCGGCCGGCGCTTCGTGATGTCACGCCCGTACGAGTTGACGTTCTGCCCCAACAGGGTCACCTCGGTCACGCCGCGACGGGCCAGCAACTCCACCTCGTCGACGATGTCGCAGAGGGGCCGGCTTGCTTCGGGCCCGCGCACCGACGGCACGATGCAGAACGCGCAGGAGTTGTCGCAGCCGGTCTGGATGTTGACCCAGGCGGCATACGGCAGCTCGCGCACCGCGGCGGGGCCGAGCAGCGGATCGGCACCGGACTCGGACGCCGGCGCGTCGAGGATCTCCATGACGGGACCCTCCGAGCGTGCACGGCGCAGGAGCCCCGGCGCGCTCGCGAGGTTGTGGGTGCCGAAGACGACGTCGACCCACCCCACCTTCTCCTGGATGCGCTCCCGGTCCTTCTGGGCCAGGCACCCACCGACGGCGATCTGGAGGCCCGGCTTGGCGTCCACCAGCTCCTTCAGCCGCCCCAGCGTCCCGTAGAGCCGCTGGTCCGCGTTCTCCCTGATGCAGCAGGTGTTGAGCACCACGACGTCGGCGTCCTCCAGGGCGGCGGCCGGCGTCATGCCCTCGGCCACCAGCAACCCGGCGAGCCGTTCGGAGTCGTGCTCGTTCATTTGGCACCCGAAGGTGCGGATGAAGTAGGTCTGCGGCATCGTTCGAAGTCTACGGAACCGGGCCGCCTACGATTCCGACCCGTGAGCGCTGGCAGACGGCTTCGTCGGGGCCTCTGGGCCCTGGTACCCGTGGCACTGACGCTGGCGTCGTGCGGCTCCGGCCCGGCGAGGGGCTCTTCCGCCCGGTCGGCATCGCCGAACAGCTCGCTCGAGCTCGCCGGCGGCACCGTCCTCGCCCAGATCGCTGCCTACCAGTCGACCTCCAACCGCTGCGCGTCACAGGCGAATCCGGTGGTGTGCCTCGAAGCCGCCGACCGCAAGCTCGGGGGCCAGATCCACACCTACGCCAACGTGCTCGCCGTCGGGCACGGGTTCACACCGCCGCAGGCCGACCTGACCGCCGCCCGCAACAGGGCCCAGACGCTCGCCAACAGCCTCGAGATCCTGGGCGACGCGCAGCCGACGCAGGCGAACTACGACCAGGTGCGCAACACCTTCAACGTCAATGCGGCGATCGGCCAACTGCAAGGAGCGGTCCGCCAGGTGGACGGCGGCCTCGGCGGTTGATCGCAAGCCCGCCCTACAGCGGGACCTCGGCCTCGTCCCCGTAGACGATGCCCCGGCGATCGGCCCGCAGCGCCATGACGCGGCCGGGCACGCCGGACGCGGCGAGCGCCGCCTCGGCCCCGGACCGCACGGCGGCCACCGATCGGGACGGCACCATGCCCACGAGCGTCGGACCGGCGCCCGACCAGCTGGCGGCCAGCGCGCCGGCCTCGACAAGGGCGCGCAGGAGCCGTGGCGCCTCGGGGAACAGGGCCGTGCGGGCGGGTTGGTGGATGCGGTCGTCAGTCGCATCGGCGACGAGGTGTACCGGATCGGCCAGGCCGGCGACCAGCAGGCCCATGCGGCCCAGGTTGAAGACCGCATCGGCGCGCGAGATCGTCTCGGGCAGCACCTGCCGCGCCTCGGGAGTCGCGAGGTTGCGATCAGGCACGATGGCGACGAAAGCCAGATCGTCGCCGAGGGGCAGCGGCGCGTGCACGGGCCTTCCCTCCACGGTCGTCGCGGCGACGAGCCCCCCGAACACACTGGCCGCAGCGTTCTCAGGATGCCCGTCGTAGGCGGCCGCGACGGCGAAGGGGTCTTCGGCGCCCGCCGCGCCCGCCGCGGCCGCCGCGAGTGCGGCGGAGGATCCCAACCCGCGGGCAACGGGGATCTGCGAGCGCACCGTGACTGCGAAGCGGTCGTGACCGAGCACCTCGGCCGCCACCCGCGCAGCCAGGTGCGACGCGTCGTCGAAGAGGCCGGACCCCTCACCTTCGCTGCGCACACTGAGCGAGGGCGCCGGCTCGACGTCGACGCTCACGTAGCAGTCGAGCGCGACGGCGAGCGTGTCGAACCCCGGCCCGAGGTTGGCCGATGACGCGGGGGCCCGGGCGCGCACGCACTCAGGCTACGCGCTCAGAACAGCCGCTGGAACAACGACAGGCGCGGAACGTCGCGCCGGAGCCGCACCGGCACCGCGACGTGCTGGGTGCCGAGCGTCACCTCGACTGTGCCGACGCGGCTGCCCCGACGGGACTGATCGGTGAGCCGGTGCTGCGGTTCGAACACCCGCCGCGCCGTGACCCCGGGCCAGGTCAGCACGGCCGCGGGTGCCGCCGCCTGGGCGTCGACCGTCCGCCCGGCCTGGCTCACGTGGGCCACGACCTGCCCCCCCTGCAGCACCGGCGTGCTCCCGATCACGGGCGCAGCCGCGTTGACCAGCGCCAGGCCGTGGAGTCCCGCCTGCGCCAGGACGGTGACACCGGTCTGCCCGGTCACCGCAGCGAGGAGCAGCACGGGCCGACCGTGCACGTTCCGCACGGCGCCGAGCACGTCGCAGCCCCCGGCAGCCGTCGTGAAGCCGGACTTCACGCCGATGACGCCCTGCAGGCCGATCAGGGGCGTGTAGGTGGAGATCGTGCCCGCCACGGGCAACGTGATCGGACGTCATCTTGACCATCGACGCGATCTCGGCGTTGGCCATGTCGGGCGCCGCCACCTTGAGGATGTCCGCCGCGGTCGAGACGGATCCGGTGCTCACCCCGCTGGCGTCGGCGAAGTGTGAGTGGCCCATGCCGAGCTGTGCTGCGGCCGCGTTCATCTTGACGACGAACGCTGGGATGTCGCCCGCATCCCAGCGGGCGATCATGTCGGCGTAGTTGTCCGCCGAGTGCACGAGGAGGCCGCTCAGCACCTGCCGCTCCGTCAATTGCTCACCGATGACGACCTGCGCGTTGGCGTCGTCAGAGACGGTGTCGGTGTCGTAGTCGGCGACGTCGGCCTGGGTCACGGTGATGGTGGGGCCCGAGCCGTTCGGCGCCAGGGGGTGGTCGTGCAGGACCACGTAGGCGGTCATCAGCTTGGTCAGGCTGGCCACCGGCACCGGCTGCTCGGGCCCCGACGCCAGGTCGACGCCGAGGGCGGGAATGGCGATCGCGCCCTGTCCCGTGACCGGCCACGGGAGCGCCACGGTCTGCGACGGGACACCGACCGTTCGCTGCAGCACGGAGGTCACGACGAGCGGCGGGTCCGGTCGGTGCAACCGCACGCCCACGAAGGCGCCGGCCCCGACGACGAGGACGAGCAGCGCGACGAGGACCACGATGCGACCCCGCGAACGCCGGCGCCGGTGGGAGTGCACGGCATGGCGCCCGTGCTCGCGGCGGCGGCAATGGTGACGGCGACTCGCGCAGGGAGTCGAGCCGGAACGGCGCCACTATGAGGGGCGCCGAATTGTCCTCGCTCACCTCCTGCTCAGCGCGTCGAGCTCTTCGGGGGTCATCAGCACGGCCCGAGCCTTGGAACCCTCGCTCGGCCCCACGACGCCGGCCCGCTCCAGCAGGTCCATCAGGCGGCCGGCCCGCGAGAAGCCGACACGCAGCTTGCGCTGCAACATGGAGGTGGATCCCAGCTGGGAGCGCACCACCAGGTCCCGGGCCTGGGCCAGCAGCTCGTCGTCGTCGTCGTCGACGCCGTCACGGCCCAAGGGCCCATCCTCGATCCCCTCGATCCCGACGATCGCCTCGGGCTGGCCCCCCTGGGCCTGCCAGTGCCGGACGACGTCGCGCACCTCTTCCTCGGAGACCCAGGGGGCCTGCAGGCGGCGCGGGATGTTCGACGAGGCCGTCAGGAGCAGCATGTCCCCCTTCCCGATGAGGCGCTCGGCGCCGGGCTGGTCGAGGATCACCCGGCTGTCGGCCAGAGACGAGACCGAGAACGCCATGCGGCTCGGGATGTTGGCCTTGATGACGCCGGTGATGACGTCGACCGATGGACGCTGGGTGGCGATGACCAGGTGGATGCCCACCGCACGGGCCATCTGGGCGATGCGCACGATGGAGTCCTCGACGTCGCGGGCGGCGACCATCATGAGGTCGTTCAGCTCGTCGACCACGACCAGGATGAAGGGGAGCGTCTGGGGCGGCTCGGGCGCGTCGTCGACCTCGGTCTCGTCGTCGACGGCCGGGTGGTCCTCGCCGAGAGCGCGGGCGGCGACGGCCCGCCCGCGCCGCCGGTCCGACGCGGCAGCCGGCGCAATGAGCCCCTCGGCCACCAGCTGGTTGTAGCCGGTGATGTCACGCACGCCGTTCTCGGCCAGGAGGTCGTATCGGCGCTCCATCTCCTTGACGGCCCAGGCGAGCGCGTTGGCGGCCTTCTTGGGGTCGACGACCACCGGGTTGAGCAGATGGGGCAACCCGTCGTACTGCCCCAGCTCGACCCGCTTGGGGTCGACCAGAATGAGCTTCACCTTGTCCGGGGTGTCGCGCATGAGGATCGACGTGATGATGGAGTTCATGCAGGACGACTTCCCCGACCCGGTCGCACCCGAGATCAGGATGTGCGGCATTTCGGCCAGGTTCGCCATCACGGCCCGTCCGGCGATGTCGCGGCCCATTGCCACCTCGAGCGGGTGCGACGAGGCCGACGGCCGTGTCTCCTTCGCCTCGAGGATGTCGCGCAGCGACACGAGCTGGCGGGTCCGGTTCGGCACCTCGACGCCGATGGCCGACTTGCCGGGGATCGGTGCCAGGATGCGCACGTCCGGCGACGCCATGGCGTAGGCGATGTCCTTGGAGAGGCTGGTGACGCGGGCCACCTTGACCCCGGGACCGAGCTCGAGCTCGTAACGGGTCACGGTGGGCCCGACCCGGCAACCGACCAGCCGGGTCTCGACCCCGTGGGCGGCCAGCGCCGCGCACCAGGTCCTCGCCGGCGGCGTCGATCTGGCGCTGGTCCTGGCGCAGCTTCTTCGACGCCTGCAGCAAGGTCATGCTCGGCAGCTCCCACTCGCCGGGGGCACGCAGCGAGGCGGCCACCACCGGGGGCGCGTCCACCTGCACCGACTCGGGCTCGGGATCGAGCGGGATGTCGATGTCCGAGTCGTCCTCGTCGACCGGAAGGTCGTCGGCGGCGGTCGTGTCCTCGGGGACGACGGGAACCGGGGCCCGCGAGGCGGGCCCATCCGCATCGTCGGCGACGCCGTCGGGGACAGTCACGAATGGCTTGCCGTGCCACAGCGAGGTGGCGGTGCGCGCGGCGGCCGCTGCGGCGGCGCCCAGAGCCCGGGCGACCGAGGCCAGGGGCACACCGGTCGCGACGAGGATGGCCACGACGACGACTGCCACCAGCAGGACGGCGGCGCCGGCCGTGCCCAGGCCGGCATGGAGTGGGCGGCCCACCGCCGCTCCGAGGTAGCCACCCGCGTCGCGCAGGGAGTGCGAGGCCGAAAGGCGCGGCGTGCCCTTGGCCAGCTCGGCCAGTCCGCAGATGCCGAGCAGGCCCAGCACCGTCCCGACGGCCAGGCGCCACGGATCGGCGCGCTCATCTCCGGCCTCGTCCTGCCGGCCGCGGTCGACGAGCAGTGCGATGCCGGCTCCGGCGGCCACCAGGGGGAGAATGACGCGGGCCCACCCGGCGAGCAGCGCCAGCCCCGTGTCCGAGCCGTGCCCGACGGGACCCAGTTGCTGGCCCCACAGCGCCAGCGCCAGCAGCACGCCGAGCGTGATCAAGCCGACGGCCCACAGGTCCCGTGCCTGGACCCGCCAGAACGGCGTCCGCGACGGGGTCGATCGCTTCGCACGTGAGGACGGCTTCTTGGCCGTGGCACGGGAGGGCGCACGCGTAGAGGTGCCGCCGCGAGTCTTGGTCACCACAGTGAAGCTGAGATTAGTGCCTGACCTGGTCGTTTTTGCGGACACCCGACCCGTTGAATTACGAACATATGTTCGTTATCCTAACCCGGATGGCATTGCGGTGGGCACGGGCCGAGAGCGAGGAGGGCCAGCACGCTCTTCCCCGACGAGCGGGTGGCCGAGCGCCACGTCGGGAAGGGCGCCTACGCCGGCATGGAGTTCCTCCACGTGAACGCCCGCACCATCATCAACACGGTTCCGCCCGAGAGCGTCGTGCCGTTCCGGCACACGATCAACCCGTATCGAGGCTGCAGCCACGCCTGTGTCTACTGCTTCGCCCGGCCGACCCACGACTATCTGGGGCTCGGGATCGGGACGGATTTCGAGCGCAAGATCGTGGTCAAGGTCAACGCGGTCGAGCGGCTGCGGGCCGAGCTGCGCTCGCCCAAGTGGGCCGGCGACAGCATCGCCATGGGGACCAACACCGACCCCTACCAGCACGCCGAGGGCAAGTACCACCTGACGAGGGGCATCGTGGAGACGTTGTCGCGGGCGCGGAACCCGTTCAGCATCCTGACCAAGTCGACCCTCGTCCTGCGCGACGCCGCGTTGCTCGCGGCCGCGTCCGAGCGCACCGAGGTGGCCGTGAGCTTCTCCATCGGCACGCTCGACCGCTCCGTGTGGTCGCTGACCGAGCCGGGCACGCCCCCGCCGGACCGCCGGGTCGAGGCGCTGCGGCGGCTGACGGACATGGGCATCGGGTGCGGGGTCCTGGTGGCGCCGGTGCTGCCGGGGCTCTCCGACTCCGAAAGCCAGCTGCGCCAGGTGGTCGAGGCGTGCGCGGATGCCGGCGCAGTCTCCATCCACGGCGTCGCGCTGCACCTGCGGGGCCCGTTGCGCGCCCACTACTTCGAGTGGCTGGAGGCCACGCGGCCCGACCTGGTTCGCCTCCACCGGGGGCGGTTCCGGCGCGGCGCCTACCAGGAGGACGCCGAGCGTGAGCGGGTGGAGGGCATCGTGCGGGAGGCAGCGCTCCGTTGCGGCGTGACGGGACGGGACCGCTACCGCGCCACGACCCCGGCGCCTTCCCCACCGGCCCCGGCGGCACCCGAGCCGGGCCAGCAGCTGCGCCTTCTCTGAGAGGGGCGCGTGGTGGGGGCACCCGCCACTCCCTATGATCTTGCCCTCATGCCGAGCGCGGGATCCTGGACGTGGCGGGCTGGCCGGCGTGCGGCTCTGGGCCTTGCGGTGGTCGTCGCCGCCTGCACGCTCGTCGTCGCGCCCCCGGCGGGACCGGGTGCCGTCGTGCGTGCGGCCGCAGCGACGCCGAGCGCGACCGACAGCTCCTACGCCATCGTCGATGCGGCCGGCGGCGTGATGACCTTCGGGGGTGCCGGGTACGACGGCGACACCCTCGAGCTGCCCCTGCAGAAGCCGATCGTCGGCGGCGCGGCCGACCCGAATGGCGGCTACTGGCTCGTGGCGTCCGACGGCGGGGTGTTCACGTTCGGCAACGCCCCCTTCTGGGGATCGGCGGGCGGCATCGCGCTCAACAAGCCGATCGTGGGCATGGCCCCGACCCGTGACGGCGGCGGCTACTGGCTCGTCGCCTCCGACGGGGGCATCTTCACCTACGGCGACGCGGCGTTCTGGGGATCGGCCGGGGGCATCGCGCTCAACAAGCCGATCGTCGGCATGGCCGCGAGCAAGGACGGCGGCGGCTATTGGCTCGTCGCGTCCGACGGCGGCATCTTCACCTACGGCGACGCGGCGTTCATGGGCTCGGCAGGCGGCATCGCGCTCAACAAGCCGATCGTGGGCATGGCCCCGACCCGTGACGGCGGCGGCTACTGGCTCGTCGCCTCCGACGGGGGCATCTTCACCTACGGCGACGCGCCGTTCATGGGCTCGACGGGCGGCATCGCGCTCAGCGAGCCGATCGTCGCCATGGCCGCCACCCCGGACGGGAACGGGTACTGGCTGGTGGGGCAGGACGCTGGCGTCTTCGACTTCGGCGACGCCGGCTTCTCCGGCAGCGCGCAGTCGCCGCTGCACCCACCACTCTTCCCCGCGCCGTTTTCGATCCCGATCCCCCCGGTCGTGACCATCATCAACGACGTGCCGGGGCCGCAGGCCACCCATCAGGGTCCTCTCCGCGTGGCCTTCTCAGGGGACTCGCTCTCCCTCTACGAGGGGAGCTACGTACAGGAGACCGCGCCGCCCTACGCCATCGACGATGGCGCAGCCGCTGGGTGCGGCTTCACCAACGGGGCGCCGATCCTGCCTTGGAGCGACCCCCGGACGCTGTACCTGAGCTCTCCGGCGTGCGCCCTGTGGGCGCTGCAGCTGCAGTGGGTCGTGGCCCGTTTCCACCCCGACGTGACCGTGATACAGACGGGTTACTGGGAGACGCAGTACCGCCAGTTCGGCTCGGGCTACGCCTCCCTGGCCGACGCGGCGTACTCCGCCTACATCGAGTCGAACCTGGCCGAGGCGGTGCAGATCGCCCACGCCGACGGCGGGGCGGTGATCCTGTCGACCTCGCCGTATTTCGCCGACGGGACGCCCTTCAACCTGGTCGACGCCTACAACCAGATCGTGCGCTCCGTGGCCGCGCAGTACCCCTACGTGTCGATCGACGACCTGTACACGGTCCTCGACCCCGGCGGGAACTACGCGTCGACGGTGGACGGCATCCCCGCGCGCTCGTCGGACGGCGTCCACATCACCCAGCCGGCCGTGGACACTCTCATCGAGCCGGCGCTGAACCAGATCATCGCCAACGTGGCGGGAGCCGTCTACGCCAGCGGCGCCTAGGGTCGCCGCCATCGCCCACAGGGGCGACCCGGTCGGCCGACGCGAGAACACGCTGCCGGCCTTCGCGGCGGCCGTGGCGCTCGGCGCGGACATGGTCGAGCTGGACCTGCGCCGCACCCGGGACGGGGCGATCGTGGTGCTGCACGACCAGATGCTGCAGCGTCTCTGGGGCGTCGGCGCCTCGGTGGGTGATCTCGACCTGGCCGAGGTGGCGGCACTCGGCGAAGGCGACCTGCGCATCCCCACCCTGCGCGACGTGCTCGGCGCAGTGACGGTACCGCTGATGGTGGACTTCACCCGGCGCGAGGTCGTCGGGGGCGCACTCGAGTCGGTGGTCGGCGCGCGGGCGCTGGAGCGCTCCCTCTTCGTGACGGGCAACGTCGAGGCCTTGCGCATGCTGCGGGACCTCTCGCCGGAGGCCCGGATCGGCCTGACGTGGGTGGAGGGCACCGAGCCTCCGCTGGCGTTGCTGGAGGAGCTGGCGGCGGAGTACTGGAACCCGATGTTCGGGCTGATCACGCCCACAGGAGTGGCAGCGGTGCACGAGGCGGGCCTGCGGGTGTCGACCTGGACGGTGGACGCGCTCGAGGAGATGGACTGCGTGGTGTCGGCAGGCGTCGACGCGGTCGTGAGCAACCGGGTGGCCGAGTTGGTCGCATTCCTCGGTCGCTAGCTCGGCTGCGGCGTGGGCACGCCCGGCGGTGCGAAGCTCTGGTGTGCCCCGGAGCGTGCCGGTCCCGGCTCAGCGCCCGTGGGTCGGCGGGGAGAGACGTTCGGCCTGCAGGGCACTCCGGCGCAGCTTGCCCGCCTCGTCGCGCAGGGGTTGATCCGTGTACTCCATGGAGCGGGGGACCTTGTAGTGCGCCACCCGCTGCGCGACGAAGGCCAGCAGCTCCTCCCGGGAGACGACGTCGGGATCGGCCTCGACGATGGCGTGCACGATGCTGCCGCGGTCCTCGTCGGGGAGCCCGATGACGGCCACCGAGCTCACGGCGGGATGTTCCTGTATGGCTGCCTCGACCTCGGCGGGGTAGACGTTCGCACCGCCGGTCAGGATCATGTCCTGGAGCCGGTCACCCAGGTACAGGTAGCCCTCTTCATCGAGCCGTCCCATGTCCCCCAGCGATTCCCACCCGCCATCGCGGGTGCGTGCCGTGGCGCCGATGTAGCGGTAGGACGGCCTCTCGCGCGGGGATCGCATCCACACCTCGCCTTCCTGCCCGGCCGGGAGCTCGTTCCCTTCGAGATCGCAGATGATGACCGTGCCCGGCGGCGGGAGACCGACCGAACCGCGGTGCGCCAGCCATTCGGTGCCGGTGATGATGGTCGCCGTCTGCGCCTCGGTGCCGG
Source organism: uncultured Acidimicrobiaceae bacterium (assembly GCA_963726135.1). Lineage (GTDB taxonomy): Bacteria > Actinomycetota > Acidimicrobiia > Acidimicrobiales > RAAP-2 > Bog-473. Next base: position 75,950 of record CAVSBE010000008.1, on the reverse strand, counting down.
CGTAGAGCTCGAAGATGCGGTCGGGACCCAGCCAATCGATCCAGACCTGCTTGAGCCACTGGGGACAGGGCTCGGCCAGGTGCCAGACGGCGCGCAGCGACGAGAGGTCGTAGGAGTCACGCACCTCTTCGGGAAGCCGCCAGATCCGCTTCATCATCGTCGGGACCAGGTAGACGGTGTCGGCACCGTAGCGGTCGATGGAGTCGAGCGTGACCTCCGCGTCGAAACGGGGGAGCAGGACGACGTGGCTCCCGCCCAGCAAAGCCGTGCAGGACCAGACGATGGGTCCGTTGTGGTACAGCGGTGCCGGTACGACCATGCAGCCGTCCGGCCTTCCCGAAGAGCGGCGGAGCGTCCTGGTCGTAGAGGGCTGGGTCGCCGGACACGATCAGCTTCGGCCGTCCCGTCGACCCGCCCGACGTCGGCGCCTTCCACGCCGGGGAGATGACGTCCGGGAGAGCGCCGTCGGACAGATCCGGGTCGGGTCGGTACCCGGCCGGCAGTGCCCGACGTCCTGCCGCGAGCTCGGGGGCGACGCCGATCACCGCAGAGGGGTTCGCCAGCTCGAGGATGGCCTGCAGTTCCCGCTCGGGCAGGCGGGCCGACACCGGTTGAGGGATGGCACCGATCTTCCAGCAGGCTGCGACGGCGACGAACCACTCGGCGGAATTGGGCAGCGCGATGGTGACCATGTCGCCCAGCTGGGCGCCCCCGGCGGCCAGATCGCGTGCCAGGCGATTGGCGGCCGACTCGAGGTCCGCCCGGGTGAGGCTCCGTTCACCGCAGGTGATCGCCGGTCGGTCGGGCCCGCCCTCCGCCAGAGTGGTGAGGCGCCGGCTGTAGGAGACCAGGTCCATGAGGAGGAGAGTATGGCTTGCCGGCCCACCGCGGCGCTGCCGCCGGCCCGCCTGGTGCCCCGTCTTTCACACGTTCCCTCGCCGGCGACCTCGGCGTCGCGTGTGCCACTGAAGGTCCGTGCTCGGCTGTGCAGTCGGCGAACCGGGTGGCTCGGGGAGGAGCGGGTGGAGATACGCGCGGTGATGTTCGACTTCGGTGGTGTCATCTCGACCAGCCCCTTCGAAGCGTTCGCTCGCCTCGAGGCTGAACATGGGCTTCCCTCTGGTTTCATTCGCACCGTCAACGCCACCAACCCGGACGACAACGCCTGGGCCCGCTTGGAACGCAACGAAATCGGCATCGACGCCTTCGGGGTGCAGTGGGCCGGAGAGGCGCGCACGCTCGGCCACGAGGTTGACGGCCGTCTCGTGCTCGAGAGGCTCGCCGGCGACATCCGTCCCCGGATGGTCGCGGCCATCGAGGTGTGCGCGAAGACATACAAGACAGCATGCCTGACGAACAACTTCTCGTCGGCGGCGCCGGCTGTCTCCGACAAGGTGGCCGCCGTGTACGCACTGTTCGACGCCGTCCTGGAATCACGCGTCCTCGGGGTACGCAAGCCCGATCCCCGCTTCTACGAGGTTGCCTGCGCCACCGTCGGCGTGGAGCCCGAGGAATCGGTCTTCCTCGACGACCTCGGGATCAACCTCAAGCCGGCCCGTGCCCTCGGCATGCACACCATCAAGGTCTCCGACCCCGACCTTGCTCTCGCTGAGCTCGAGCACATCACCGGGCTGACCTTCGACGGCTGATCGCCGGCTCCCTGGCCCCTGCGCATCCGGGCGCTCCCGGGACGGGCGGCCGAACCCCTCAGACCATGAGCACCACGGGCACGATCATCGGCCGGCGCCGCGTGCGCTCGCCCACGAACTTGCCCAGCGCCTTGCGGGTGTGGCGGCTGAGGACCTCGATGTCGTGCGCCCCGTCGCGCAGGGCCTGGGTCACGGCCGCCGCGACCACCTCGCTGGCCTCGCCGAGCATCTCCTCGGCTTCTGGCGCGTGCACCCAGCCCCGGGTCTCGATCACCGGCGGGCAGCTGAGCGTGCCCTGTTGGCGGTCGACTGTGACCACCACCATGACGACACCCTCCTCGGCCAGCTTCTGGCGGTCCCGCAGCACCCCGTGCTCAATGTCACCCACCGTCCCGTCCACGTAGACGTAGCCGGCGGGTACCCTGCCGTCGCGGGCGATGCCCTTGGAGTCGAGCTGAATCACGTCGCCGTCCTCGCACAGGAGGACCTTGGCCGGGTCCAGTCCCATGGACAGGGCGAGACGGGCATGGTGCACCATGTGGCGGTACTCCCCGTGCACCGGCACGAAGCACTCAGGCCGGGTGACGTCCATCAGCGTTCGCAGCTCACCTTGGCGGGCATGCCCGCTCACGTGGACCGCCTCGGCCCCCGAGTGCACGACCTCGGCCCCCCGGCGGTGCAGGTCGTCGATCACCTGGCCCACCGACCACTCGTTGCCGGGGATGGGATGCGCGCTGATGATCACGACGTCGTCCTCACCGATGCGCAGCCACTTGTTCTCCCCCGTCGCCATCAGCGACAGTGCCGACATCGGCTCGCCCTGGGAGCCGGTCGAGATCACGCAGACCTGGCCCGGCGGGAGGTCGTCAACGTCCTCGATGTCCACCTGCACGCCGTCGGGGATGCTGATGATGCCGAGCCGCATGCCCAGGTCGACGTTCTTGCCCATGGAGCGCCCGAGCGTGGCCACCTTGCGGCCGGAGGCGACCGCCGCGTCGATGATCTGCTGCACCCGGTGCATGTGGCTGGCGAAGCACGCCACGACGATGCGCTTGCCGGAGTGGGCGGCGAAGACCCGCCGCAGCGTGACGCCGACGGTGGACTCCGACTCGGTGAAGCCCGGTTCCTCGGCGTTGGTCGAGTCCGACAACAGGAGTCGGATACCCTCGGTGCGGGCCAGCTCGCCCATGCGGGGCATGTCGGTGCGCCGCCCGTCGACCGGCTGCAGGTCGAGCTTGAAATCCCCCGAGTGCAGGATGACGCCCTGCGGAGTGTGGAACGCGATAGCCATGGAGTCGGGCACCGAGTGCGTCACCGGGATGAACTCGACGTCGCACGCCCCGATGCGCACGCGCTCACCGTCGGCGACCGCGACGAAGCGGGTGTTGTCCGCCACCCCCGCTTCCTCAATCCGGTGGCGAGCCAGGCCGACCGTCAGCTCGGAGCCGTAGATGGGGGCGCGCAGGTCGCGCAGGAGGTACGCCAGCCCACCCGTATGGTCCTCGTGGCCGTGGGTCAGGACGATCCCGTCCACCCGGTCCCGCCGGTCCTGCAGGTAGGTGAACTCGGGCAGGACCAGATCGATGCCGGGCATGTCGGGTTCGGGGAACATGATCCCGCAGTCGAGGATGATGATCCGTCCCTCGACCTCTATGCAGGCGCAGTTGCGGCCGATCTCACCCAGGCCGCCGAGGAAGACGACCCGGACGGGCTTTGGTCTGCCGCGATCAGCCAAGCGGGTGGACCGTGACCGCAGGAGCCCCGACGGCGGCGAGGATCTTGGCCGCTTGGGTGTCGAGCTCTGGGGTGGCCGCGCCCATGGGCAGGCGGCACTGGCCGACCTTGAGGCCCAGCGCGCGCATGGCGGCCTTGGCCGGCAGGGGGTTCGGGTAGTCGGGGCTGGACTCGAAGTCGAAGGAATCGAGCAGCTCGGCGTTACCGGCGATCGCGGTGCGCAGGTCGCCCGCGAGGAACGCATCGATCACGGCGCGCAGCTGCGGCCCGACCCAGTGCGCCGCGACACTGATCAACCCCACGGCCCCGACGGCGAGGAGAGGTAGCGTCATCACGTCGTCACCGCTGTAGATCTCGAAACCCGCCGGCACCTGCGCGGCCAGGTGCGCCGTCGTCGGCGGGTCTCCCGCCGCGTCCTTCAGCGCCACGATGGCGGGCACCTCGCGCGCCAGGCGCAGCATGGTCGCGGTGGCGATGCGCCTCCCCGAGCGGACCGGGATGTCGTAGAGCACGACGGGGAGGTCGCCCGCCGCCTCGGCCACAGCCCGGAAGTGCTCGTAGAGGCCGGCCTGCGACGGCCGGTTGTAGTACGGGGTCACGACGAGGACCCCATCGACCCCGCTCTGCGTGGCCTGCCGCGTCAGCGCGACGGAGTGTGCCGTGTCGTTGGAACCCGTGCCGGCGATGACCGGGATCGTGACGGCCTCCGCCACGGCACGCCACAGGGCGACCTTCTCATCGTCGGTCAGCACCGAGCTCTCGCCGGTGGAGCCGGTGAGGACGAGCCCGTCGCTACCGTGCGAGGCCAGCCAGCGCGCCAGCTCCACGGCGGCGGGGAGGTCGAGCGCACCGGCGTCGTCGAAAGGGGTCACCATGGCGGTGATCACACGCCCGAAGCGGGGCGAGTCCGGCGCGGGGCTCATTGCCCCTTCACGCTACCAGCACTGCGTCGCGTTCAGGCGACCTGCCGATCGGCCGGCGATCCGTCGGCGAAGGCGTCCTCCTCTTCGGTGGAGTCGCTCAGGTGCTCGAAGGCGATCGCCCCCATTTCGGTGAACTTGGTGCGCAGCCATCCGTCCGCCGCGTCGAGGAGCCCGAGCTTCCTGAGGTTGGGGACGATCTTGGAGAACAGCAGGATCTGGAAGTCGTCCCGCTCCGGCGCCGCGGACATGACCTTGACCACGTCCGCGGTCGGGACCTCCATGCGCTCCCACACCTCCTGCATGGCCATGCGGTCCTTCATCCGGATGGCGGCCTCGAATGCGAACTCCTGGCGCTCGCGCAGCTCGGCGGCGCTGAGCTCCTTGTAGTACTCCTGCAGGCTCAGCACGCCGAACGCCACGTGGCGCGCCTCGTCCGCCATCACGTAGCGCAGCAGCTTCTTCAGCAGCGGCTCGGTGGTCATCATGTGGATGAACCCGAAGGCGGCCAGTGCCAGGCCCTCGACCATGATCTGCATGCCGAGGTAGGTCATGTCCCACCGGGAGTCCGACACGATGTCGTCGAGCAGGAGTCCGAGGTGGGCGTTCATCGGGTAGTGGCCCGACAGCTTCTCGTCGAGATACTTGGAGAAGACCTCGACGTGGCGCGCCTCGTCCATCACCTGGGTGGCCGCGTAGTACTTGGCGTCGATCCACGGGACGGTCTCGACGATCTTGGCCGTGCAGAGCAGCGCGCCCTGCTCACCGTGCATGAACTGCGACAGCAGCCAATTCTGGTTCTCGATCCCGAACTGTATGAACCGCTTGTCGTCCCACTTCTCGAGCACGGTGCCGGCCAGGGCGGCCTCGTCCCACTGCATCTGGGCGGGGTTGGCCTCCGCGTTGGCGATCACGACCTGCTCCTGGTCGACCTCGATCGACCAGTCCAGATCGGTCTGTGCGTTCCACTGCGCCTTCTTGGCCTTCTCGTAGAGCTTGTCGAGCTGCGGCTTGGCGCCCTTCTGGTAGTCCCAGGTGAATTCGGCCGGGCAGTTGTCGGGCACGCGGTGGAAGCCCTCCACGTCGTACTGACCGACGAGGCTCAGCACCGCCTCGAGATCGTCGATGCTCTCCCGGCCGATGAGCTCGAGGTTGGACCTCAGCTGCTCCTGGTCGTCGTCGAGTGTGGTCATTGCGCCGCCCCCTTGGTGATTGGTCGCGTTGGTTGGGTGGAACTACGTGCACGGTTGGAACTGGGAATGGAACTGGACGAAGCGCCGGCGTCGATGCGCAGGGCGAGGATGCCGGGGAGGACGTAGGCGCGCACGAGGGCGCGGGTGTCGGGTGGATCGGTGAGATCGGCGTACGGCGACGGGTCGGAGCAGTAGGCCATGACGATGCGCACGGCCCACTCGGCCGCCCTCGACGCCTGCACGGGCTCGAGCCAGCGGGCGAAGAAGGGTGCCGCCAGGTCGCCGGCCGCGAGCAGGACCCGGTCGAGCTCGCTGAAGGTGAGGAAGGGCAGGACGGCCCCAGGCTCGTGCTCCAGCAAATAGCCCAGGGCTTCGTGCGACCGGAGCCAGCGGGCCGTCTCCACCATGCCGGCCACCAGCACGTCCTCGAGGTCGGTCGCCTCGCCCATCGCGACGGCCAGCGACGAGAACAACCGGGCCACCTCCGTCTCGACGACTGCGGCGAGGATGCCGTCCTTCCCCGGCGGGAAAATGCGGTAGACGGTGGCTCGGGACAGTCCGGCCGCCCGGGCGATGTCGTCCACCGTGGTCTTGGCGATCCCCTGGCGGGCCACGCAGCGCAGCGCCCCGTCGACGATGCGGACGCGGGTCGAGGAACGGTCGTCGGCGCCCAGGTGCCGGACGACGCCGTCGCGCCCCGCCGTCCGGGCATGGGTGCGCCCGGTCTCAAGTCGTGTCGGAGCGGCACCCACTGGTGAAACAGTATGGCGATTTTTGTCTCACTGTCAACCAACCGGAGCTCAACTCAGGTTCACGTGACCCGGGGCGACGCCCGTGATCAGGAAGGCCAACAGGGCGACCGTGGCTGCGCTGACCCCGATCGTGACGACCAGTTCGGCATTCCGGTCCCGCAGGCCGCCGGCATAGTCGTAAGCAAGGGCCAGGACGCTGCCCGTCACCAGACCTCCCAGGTGGGCACGCCAGTCGATGTTGCCCGAGAAACCGATGAGGAAGTTGAGCACCAGCAGGCCGACCACCGGGGCCATGGGGAGGCGGCGCCGCGCCGCCAGCACCACGTATGCGCCCATGACACCCATGATGGCGCCGGAGGCACCGATCCCCGCCGCGTTGGGCTGGCTGAGGAGGTAGGAGCCCACGCTCCCACCGAGCCCCGCGAGCAGGTACAGGACCAGGAAGCGGGCCTTGCCGAGCAGCACCTCGACCGCCGGTCCCACGATGAGCAGGGCGATCATGTTGAAGAAGATGTGCAAGAAGTTGGCGTGGAGCCACATGGCCGTGAACGCCCGGTAGTACTGGCCGTTCAGGTGCACCCTGGCCGGCCACATGGCGTAGCGGTCGACCACCCGGAGGTTGTTGCCGAAGTCCTCGAGGAAGAACACCACGACGTTGACGGCGATGATGGCGAGCACGATCGGCGTCGGGTTGGTGGAGCCCACGGCGCCCGTCCGGCCGGGGCTGGCGTGAGTGAAGGCCGGTACCTGGCGCGAGCGCTTCGCCCCCTCGGACGTGCAGGGCGGGCACTGCCACCCCACCGACGCCTGCACCATGCAGTCGGTGCAGATGGGCCGGTCGCAATGTGCGCACAGAACCGAGGCTGCCTTGTCGGGATGGCGGTAGCACGGGGGCGGTGGCGCCGGCTCGGGGAGCGAGCTGCTCACCGGATGCCGGCCAGCAGCTCGGAGCGCACGAGGAGCGACACCTGTTCGGGGTCGTTGAGGTCCCAGCGTCCGGGCGAGCTGATGTACGACAGAACCATCCGGGCCAGGAAGTCCGACGCCAGGTCGAGGTCGCGGCCTTCGGTCACTCCGTGGCGGACGAGGTACGGCGCGAGGAACGCGGCCACCAGCGTGTGCGTCTGATCGGCCTCCGTCGTGAGCCTCGGCAGAAGGATGTCGGGTTCGGTCACCAAGATGCGCTGGAGCACCTCGTGCTCCACGAGGGCACGGTGGGCGAACACGAGCCCCCGCTCCATGACCTCCTCGAGGGTGTCGGCGTCGGAGACCTCCTCGTAGAGACGGAGAAAGAAGCGGGCGAACTCCCATCCGACCACGGCGGAGATCAGTTCGTCACGCCCCCCGGGGAAGTAGCGGTACACCGTCGCGCGCGAGACGCCGGCCTCGCGGGCTGCGTCCTCGACGGTCGTCTTGGCCAGGCCCCACCGCGCCACGCAGGCGTAGGTTGCTTGGAGGAGCCGCTCGCGGACGTCGGGGTTCACAACCCCAACAACGCTTCGAGACCCACGGTGAGGCCCGGGCGGTCGGCCACCGAGCGGACGGCGAGCAGGACGCCTGGCATGAAGGAGCGCCGGTCGTAGGAGTCGTGGCGGAGGCTCAGGCTCTGACCCGGCGCGCCGAAGATGACCTCTTCGTGCGCGACGAGGCCCGGCAGCCGCACCGAGTGCAGGCGGACACCGTCGGGGCCCTCGGCGCCACGGGCCCCGGGCAGCACGAGGTCCGTCGTCGGGTCGGGGGTCAGGGGGCCGCTGCCGGCCGCTCGGCGCGCCGCCGCGATCGTCGCCGCCGTGTGCATCGCCGTGCCCGAGGGCGCGTCGCGCTTGGCGTCGTGGTGGAGCTCAATGATCTCGACGCCCTCCATGTGGGGCGCGGCGATGCGGCAGAAGTGCATCAGCAGGACCGCGCCGATGGCGAAGTTGGCCACGACGATCGCGTTGGCACCACGCTCCTCGAACTGTGTGGCCACCTCGGCCAGGTCGTCGTCGGTAAGCCCGCTCGTCCCGATAACGGCATGGATCCCTTGGTGCGCGTAGTGCGGGACGTTGCGGCGCACGGCCTCCGCGATCGTAAAATCGACGACCACCTCGGCGCCGAGGTCGGCGAGCGCGTTGACCTCGCCGACGATGGTCAGGCCGCTGACGTCTCCCCCCACGTGCGCGGGATCGACGGCGGCGACCAACTCCATGTCCGGCGCGTCGGACACGGCCCGGCACACCTCGTGGCCCATGCGGCCGCCGGCGCCGACCACACCGACCCTGTGCATGGCCAGCAGGCTACCGGGCGGCCAGGGCGGGCAGGTGGGACTCGAAGTCGCGCGCGTCGAAGGGGCCGACGGCGCTCAGCGCTCGCGGCGACTGCACCAGCCCGACCGCGACGTCGAGCACCTGCGCGCCATCGACCGCGTCAATCCGGGCCAGGATCTCGTCGACCGACAACACCTCGTCGTGCAGCAGGAGCGAGGCCCCGATGCGGCTCATGCGGGCGCCCGAGTCCTCCCCCGACAGCAACATCTCGGCACGCAGGTTGCCCTTGGCCACCGCCAGCTCCCGCTCGGTGATGCCCTCGGTCGCGAGCAAGTCGAGCTCCTCGTCGACGATGCGCAGGACCTCGTCGACGTGCTCGGGTGCCGTCCCCACGACGACGGCCAGTGAGCCGGCGTCCTCGTAGGCGGCCCGCTCGGACCACACCGAGTAGGCCAGGCCGCGTTGCTCGCGGACCTTCTGGAAGAGCCGGCTCGACAGTCCCCCACCGAGCACGTGGTTGAGGACGGCCAGCGACCAGCGCCGCTCGTCGAACCGGTTGACCGAGCGGGCGCCGTACACGAGATGCGCCTGCTCGGTGGGCCGGCGCACCACGTCGAGCGCCACCACGTCCGGCCCCGGCGCCGTACGGGTGGGCACCGTGCCCCCTGAGATGCCGGCAAAGCGCTGCTCCAGGTCCGCCGCGACCGCCTCGTGCGCGCAGTCGCCCGCGACCGAGACGACCATGTTCGCGGGGCGGTAGTGGTGCTCGAAGAACCGGTGGATGTCCTCGCGGGAGATGGCCTGCACCGTCGCTGCCGTCCCGAGGGTGTCGCGCCCGAGCGGGTGACCCGGGAAGAGCTCCGTCTGCCAGTGTTCCGACGCCAGGTCGGCCGGCTCGTCTGCATGCATCAGGATCTCGTCGAGGATCACAGTCCGCTCGGCCTCGATGTCCTCGGAGCGGAGTGCGGGCTGCCACATGATGTCGCTCAGGATGTCGAGCCCGAGCCCGAGGTGCTCGGAGAGGAGGCGCACGTAGAAGGTCGTGTACTCCTTGGTGGTGAAGGCGTTGCAGTCGCCGCCGACCTCGTCCAGCTCCTCGGCGATGGCCGCGGCAGAGCGGCGCCCGGTTCCCTTGAAGAGAAGATGCTCCAAGAAGTGCGACGCCCCGGCGAGCTCGCCGGGCTCGTCACGTGATCCCGTGCCGACCCAGTAGGCGACCGCCACCGAGCGGACATCCGCCATCGTCTCGGTGACCAGACGGATGCCGCACGGCAGTGTGGATGTCTCGATCAACGACGGCGCGAGCGTCCGCGTGATGAGCGGCGGTCGTTGCCGCGGTCGCGGTCCCGGTCGCCGCCACGGCTGCTCTCGCCCTCGACGGCACCCGGGCCGAGGTCTCCCAGGTCCGCCACCAGCTCGGCTTCGAAGGCATCCTCGAAGGAGAGGTCGGCCGGCTTGGCCGCGGAGGACCCCGTGGCCGGCTTGGCCGCGGAGGACCCCGTGGCCGTCGATGGTGCCGCGTCGCGGTTCCCGGGGCCGCCGTTGCCGGCCACCTCCGGTCCGCCTTCGGGCACCGACGCCAGCGAGAGGGACACTTTGCCCTGCGGGTCGATGTCGTCGACGCGCACCTCGACCGACTGCCCGAGGACGAGGACGTCCTCCACGTTGTTGATCCGCTTGCCGCCGGCGAGCGAGGACAGTTTCGAGATGTGGAGCAGCCCGTCCCGGCCCGGCAACACGTTCACGAAGGCGCCGAACTTGGTGATGTTGACGACCTTGCCGCCGTAGACGACCCCCACCTCGGCCGTGGGCGGGTCGAGGATCAGCGCGATGCGTCGCCGCGCCTCCTCTACCGCGTTGCCGTCCTTGGCCCCGATGGTCACCGTGCCCACGACGCCGTCGTCGTCGACCGCGATGTCGGCTCCGGTCTCCTGCTGCAGCGTGTTGATGACCTTGCCCTTGGGCCCGATGACCTCGCCGATCTTGTCGATCGGGATCTCCATGGACACGATCTTCGGCGCGCTGGTGGCCACGTGGTCGCGCGGCTCGTCGATGGCGCCTGCCATCACCCCGAGGATCGTCAGGCGCGCTTCCTTGGCTTGCAGCAGCGCCTTGGCCAGCACATCGGCCGGCAGGCCGTCGATCTTCGTGTCGAGCTGCAGCGCGGTGACGGCGTCAGCCGTGCCCGCAACCTTGAAGTCCATGTCCCCGAAGGCGTCCTCGGAGCCCAGGATGTCGGTCAGCGTCACGTAGTTGCCCCCGTCGTAGACGAGGCCCATGGCGATGCCGGCGACCGGCGCCTTCAGCGGCACGCCGGCCGCCATCAACGACAGCGACGATCCGCACACCGACGCCATGGAGGTGGAGCCGTTGGACGCCAGCACGTCGGAGACCACGCGCAGCGTGTAGGGGAACTCCTCCGCGCTCGGCACCACCGGCAGCAGGGCGCGCTCGGCCAGGAGGCCGTGACCGATCTCACGGCGCTTGGGCCCGCGCATGAAGCCCGTCTCGCCCGTCGAGAACGGGGGGAAGTTGTAGTGGTGCATGTAGCGCTTGGAATCGACCGGTGTGATCGTGTCGAGCAGCTGGTTCATGCGTGGCATGCCGAGCGTCGTGACGTTGAGCACCTGGGTCTCGCCGCGCTGGAACAGCGCAGAGCCGTGAGCGGTGGGAAACAGGTCGATCTCCGCCGAGAGCGGCCGGATGTCGCTGGTGCCCCGGCCGTCGACGCGCACGCCCTCCTCCACGATCCGCTTGCGCACGAGCTTCTTGGTCAGGGAGCGGATGGCAGCCTTGACTTCGCCTGGCCGCTCTGCGAACTCGTCGCCCAGGGCGGCCCGGATCTCCTCGCCGGCCGCGTCGAGGGCGGCGTTGCGCTCAGCCTTGCTCGTGACGAGGTTGGCCTTGGCGATGGGCTCGGTCCCGACCGACTCCACCCGGGACCACACGTCGTCCGCGTAGTCGGTGAGGGTCGAGAAGGGGATGGCCGCAATCGGACCACGCGCCGCGATGTAGGCCTCGACGAGGCGGCGCTGCAGGTTGATGGACTCGCGTATCCACTGCTTGGACGACTCGAGGCCCTCCGCCAGCACCTCCTCGGTGACCTTGGGCGCGCCCGAGGCGTAGTAGGACCACGACTTCTCGGTCCCGCCGGCTTCCACCATCATGATGGCGATCTCGCTGTCGGCGCCCTCGGTGAGGGCGCGTCCCGCCACGACGAGCTCGAAGGTCGACTCCTCGCCCTCCTCGAACGTCGGATGCGGGATCCAGGTGCCTTCGGTGGTGTAGGCCACCCGGACGGCGCCGATGGGGCCGTCGAAGGGGATGCCCGAGATCATGAGCGCCGCCGAGGCGGCGTTGATGGCCAGCACGTCGTGGGGGTTGACCTGGTCGGCTCCGACGATCGTCCCGACGACGTGCACCTCGTTGCGGAACCCGTCGGGGAAGGACGGCCGCAGCGGGCGGTCGATCAGTCGGCAGGTCAAGATGGCCTGGTCCGAGCTCTTGCCCTCCCGGCGGAAGAACGAGCCCGGTATCTTGCCCGCGGCGTAGGCCCGCTCCTCGATGTCGACGGTCAGGGGGAAGAAGTCGGTCCCCTCCCGTACCGAGCGGGCGGCCGTCGCCGTGGCCAGCAAGACGGTGTCTCCGATGCGCGCCAGCACGGCGCCGTCGGCGAGTTGGGCGAGCTTGCCCGCCTCGAAGGACATGGTGCGGTCGGTCCCGCTGATCGGGTCCGACAGGAAAATGGCGTCAGCCATGATGCTCCTTGATTGTCAGGGGCATCTCTGTTGCTGGTTCCCAGTGGTCGACCACCTCGCACCCGAAGTGACCGGCGACTGGCAGCCATTGGCTCGAGACGCCCGGTTCTGTGGTGCTCCCGCTACCTTCGTATGCCGAGGCGGCTGATGATGGTGCGGTAGCGCTCGACGTCGTTCTTGCGGACGTAGTCGAGCAGCCGGCGGCGCTGGCCGATGAGCTTCATCAGGCCCCGCCGGGTGTGGTGGTCCCCCTTGTGCTCCTTCAGGTGCTCCGTGAGGTGGTTGATCCGTCCCGACAGGAGGGCTATCTGCACCTCGGGAGAGCCGGTGTCACTGTCGTGAAGCCGGTACTCGGCGATGGTGGCCTGCGTGTCGGGCATGAAGAAAGAACCTCGGAGACGATGTGGGAGTGTGCCGGGGACCTTCTCCCGGCCGCGCAATATGGTAGCAGCCGCCCGCTGATCAGGGAAGATCGGCCGAGGCGAGCACCCGCTCGGTGGCCTCGACGTCCGCCCGCATCTGGGCCACCAGGGCGTCGATGGAGTCGAAGCGCTGCTCGTCGCGCAGGCGGTGCGCGAACGACACCGCGGCCCGCTCCCCGTAGAGGTCGCCCTCGAAGTGGAGGAGGTAGGCCTCGACCAGCACCGGGGCCGTGCCCGGCTCGTAGAAGGTGGGGCGGCGCCCGACCGAGATGGCGGCCTGGTGCACCGAGCCGTCGGCCCGCCGAAAGTGCCCGGCGTAGACGGCGTCGGCCGGCAGGGCGATGTCGGCGGGGACGGACAGGTTGGCGGTCGGGAACCCCAGTTCGGGCCCGCCCCGCCCGTCACCACGGACGACGGGCCCGCGGACCTCGTGCGGTCGACCGAGCAGGCGGCCCGCGCCGTCCACGTCACCCCGCGCGATCAGCGCCCGGATGCGGGTGGAGGACACCGGCTCGCGTCCGTCACCGGTCAGGCCGACACCGACGACCTCGAACCCGTACTGGGCGCCCATGCGGCGCAGCAGCTCGATATTGCCCCGGCGGCCGTGGCCGAAGTGGAAGTCCTCCCCCACCACGACGAGCCGGGCCGACAGCTCGTCGACGAGGACCTCGGTGACGAAGTCCTCCGCCGACTCCGCCGCCCGGGTCTCGTCGAAGGGCAGCACGAGCGTGCGGTCGATGCCGCAGTCGGCCAGGAGTTCGAGCCGTTGCTCGAGCCCGGTCAGCTGCTTGGGGGCCGACTCGGGGCGCACGACGTACGCCGGGTGACGGTCGAACGTGACCACCACGGTGGAGAGGCCCGCCGCCTCCGCCCGCTCGCGGAGGTCCTGCAGCAGCGCACGGTGCCCGAGGTGGACCCCGTCGTAGGCCCCGATCGTGACGGCGGTTCCCGGTCCGGACATCGCGACCGAGGGTAGTCCGGTGCTCGTCACTCTCCGGACTCTCCGGCCACGACCACGGCGGGCCGGATCCGGTCGGAGTCGGTCGCCTCGTAGACGGCCAGCAGTGCTCCGGACCCGTCGAGCAGCGCCCACGGCCCGTCGCCCGTCGCCCCGAGCGGCACCTTGTCGAGGGGGAGCCCGGTACGGATGGCCGCCGCGGCGTCGGGCGCCACCGTCACCGGGTCGAGGTCGCGCATCGCCTGAGCCGGCGTGAGGACCGCTTCGGGGCCGATCTTGTCGATGGGGAGCATCTCGGCCTGGCCGAACGAGCCGATGCGGGTGCGCCGCAGGCGGGCCAGGTGGGCCCCCCCGCCGAGTGCCCTCCCCAGGTCATCGGCCAATACCCGGACATAGGTCCCCGACGAGCACACCACCTCGGCCCGGTACACACCCGCACGGTCGGGGTCGGGCTCGGCGTCGAAGCGGTAGACCGTCACCGCCCGGGCCGGGCGCTCCACCTCGATGCCCTGGCGGGCCAGTTCGTGCAGCCGGCGGCCGTCCACCTTCACGGCCGAGACCATAGGCGGCACCTGCTCGACCTCCCCCGTCAGCGCCCCGGCTGCGGCACGCACCATGTCCGGCGTCACGTGGGACATGTCATAGGTGCGGAGCACCTCGCCCGAGGCGTCGAGGGTCGACGTCGCGGTACCCAGGACGATGTCGGTCGTGTACGTCTTGGGCAGTGCCGTCAGGAAGCGCATGAGCCGGGTGGCCCGGCCCAGGCCGACCAGCAGCACGCCCGTGGCGTCAGGGTCGAGGGTCCCGGCGTGCCCGACGCGGCGCTGCCCGAAGATGCGCCGGCACCGGGCCACGACGTCGTGCGACGTCCAACCCGCCTCCTTGTCGACGACCACGAGCCCGTTGACGCTCATGAACGGGTTTTCGCTGCCGTACCCGCGCATGCGCGTGCGCCCGCGCCCTCTCCCGCACGCGGGATGGGTTTCTGCGCACTATCAACAAAGCCACTTATAGTTTTCAAGAACATCCCCGGTCGAGGGACAACACGAGGGGCGTTCCACGGGACCGCGCGGGGGACAACACGGGGGACCACGAACGCCGGCCGACGGATGACAACCGACGGGTCCGGTGCGGACGCACCAGCCCGTCTCACTGCTCGTCGACCGGGGACTCCCCCTCGTGCAGCCCGCGCAGGAGCTCTTCGACCCGGGAGCCGGCGACGATGGCAGGGTCGGCCCTGAAGGTCAGCCGCGGCGTGCGCTTCATCGTCATCTGCGCGCCCACGATCCGCTGCAGGCGGACCCTGCGCTCCTCGAGCACGACGGACGTCTCGTCGTCGAGCGAGGCGAGGTAGACGACCGCGGTCCGCATGTCCGGTGCGGTGTCCACCGAGGTCACGGTCACCATCGGCAGCTCGTCGGCGTCGACCAGCCGCTCGAGCTCCTCGGCGAGCACCTGCCGCAGCACCTGGTTGACCCGCAAGGCACGCGGGTATGTCGCCGTCCGCCGTCTCACAGCGTCAGCTCCTCAGCTCGTCCAGTTCGAGAGCCCCTCAGCTCCGGGCGATCTCCCGCTCCTCGTACGTCTCGATCACGTCGCCGTCCTTGAGGTCCTGGAAGTCCGACAACCCGATACCGCACTCGAAGCCTGCTGCGACCTCACGTACATCATCCTTGAAACGTCGGAGGGAATTGATGGATCCCTTCCAGATCACGGTGCCCTCGCGGAAGAAGCGCACCTTCGAGCCGCGGGTGATCCTGCCCTCCCGCACGTAGCAGCCGGCCACGGCACCGATCCGGGGCACGCGGAACACTTCGCGCACCTCGGCCTCACCGGTGACGACCTCCTCGTAGACCGGCGAGAGCAGGCCGAGCATGGCGGCCTCGAGGTCTTCGAGGAGCTTGTAGATGATCTCGTAGGTGCGGATCTCGACGTCGGACGCCTCGGCCAGATCACGCGAGCGCTTGTCGGGCCGCACGTTGAAGCCGATGATCGTCGCACTGGAAGCCGCGGCCAGCTGGACGTCGTTCTCGGTGATGCCGCCGATGCCCCGCAGAACGAAGCTCAACTTCACGTCGTCGCGCTCGAGGCGCTTCAACGACTCGGTCACGGCCTCCAGCGAGCCCTGCACGTCTGCCTTGAGCACGATGTTGAGCGTGGCCGTCTCGCCCCGGGAGATCTGCTCGAAGAGGTCCTCGAGCTTGGCGCCGGTCGCGCCGGCTACCGGCTTGTGACCCGAGAGCCGGAACCGCTGGGCCCGGGCCTCCCCGAGAGTGCGGGCGCGGGCAAGGTCCTTGGCCGCGCGCATCTCGTCGCCGGCGTGAGGCGGCTCGGAGAAGCCGAGCACCTGCACCGGCGTCGAGGGCAGCGCCTCCTTGATGTGGTCGCCCTGGTCGTCCACCAGAGCCTTCACCTTGCCCCAGGCCGCGCCGGCCACGACGGGGTCGCCCACGCGCAGCGTGCCCTGTTGCACGATCAGGGTCGCCACCGGGCCGCGCCCGGCCTCCAGGTTCGCCTCGAGCACCACGCCGCGGGCCTCGCCCTCGACGCGCGCCGTGAGCTCCTCCACCTCGGCCACGAGGATGATCTGCTCGAGGAGGTCCTCTATCCCCGTTCCCTGCAGCGCGGAGACCTCGACCACGATGGTGTCGCCGCCCCACCCCTCCGGCACCAGCTCGCGCTCGGAGAGCTGCTGGAGAACGCGCTCGGGGGTCGGCGTCGGGCCGGTCCATCTTGTTGACCGCCACGATGATCGGCACATCGGCCGCCTTGGCGTGGTCGATGGCCTCGATCGTCTGGGGCATGACGCCGTCGTCGGCCGCCACGACCAGGATCACGATGTCGGTGACTTGCGCCCCCCGGGCCCGCATGGCCGTGAAGGCGGCGTGGCCCGGCGTGTCGATGAAGGTGATGGGGTGGCCCTGCCACTCCACCTGGTAGGCGCCGATGTGCTGGGTGATCCCACCGGCCTCCCCTGCCACGACGTCGGTCGAGCGGATGCGGTCGAGCAGCAGCGTCTTGCCGTGGTCGACGTGACCCATGACGGTGACGACGGGCGGCCGCGGACGCTGGTCGGACTCGTCCTCCTCGTCGTCCTCCTCGAAGTAGCGCGCCAGGAGCTCGGCCTCCTGCTCCTCGCCGGGGTCGACCAGGCGCACGTCGGCCCCCAGCTCGGCCGCGAACAGCTCGATCATGTCGTCGCTGAGCGACTGGGTCGCCATGATCATCTCGCCCTGCAGGAGCAGGAACCGCACGATGTCGCCGGCGCTCCGGTTCAGCTTCGGCCCGAGGTCGCGCGCCGTCGAGCCCCGCTCGATGATGACCTCGCCCTCGGGGACGGGAGCCGTCGACGGCTGGTACGTGGTCAGCTGCGTCGGCTCGAGCTCCTCGAGGTTGCGACGCCGCCGGCGAGACCTGCGCTGGGGCGGGCGCCGTCCGGGCATGCCGCCACGTCCTCCCTGGGGCGGTGCACCCGTCGGGGCGCCCGCACCGGAGCGGCCACCGAAGCCACCACCCGAGGGCCGGCCCCCGAAACCGCCACCCGTGGACGGGCTGCCGCCGCCCGGACGGCCGGCACCCGATGGGCGCCCCCCGGTCCGTGGCGGGTAGGACCCACCGGGCCGCGCCGACGACGGGGCGGCGCTGGGCCGGCGGCCGCCCATGCCGGGCGGAGGTGGGATCGGTCTTCCACTCGGGCCGATGGGCGGGCGCTGTCCCGGCGGTGGGGGCACCGGCCTGCCCGACGGGCTGAGGGGTGGATGTGGCGAGCGCTGGGCCGAGGGCGCCGCGGTGTCGGGGGCCTGCGCGGCAGGGGCCTGGGCTGGCGGAGCCGGGGCTGCGGCAGCCGGCGAGGGTGCGGCCTGCGCGGGCGGGGCCTGCGCCGCCGGAGCCGTCGCTGGAGCAGAGGCCGCCGGGGCCTGCGCCGGAGCCGGAGCCGCCGGTGCCGGTGCCGGTACGGGCCGGCTGCTGCTGACCAGGCGCGACGGGCGGGCGGGCACCTCGGGAGCGGACGCGGCGGCGGGAGGCGCCGCCGCGGCGGGGGCCGCCACCTTGCGGGCCGGGGCCTTCTTGACCGGGGCCGCGGTCTGGGCGCCCGAGCTCGATGCGGAAGCGACCCTCTTCAGGGCCGGGGCCGTCGATGCAGCGGCAGGGGCGGTGCCCGCCGGCGTCGCCGGGGCCGACTTGACCACCTTCTCGGCCTTGGCCGCCTTCGTCGCAGGGGCGGGCTCGTCGGGCTGGACGGGGCGCCGGAGCCCTTCGGCGTCGGCCTTGCGGCGGACGCGGTCGGCCTGCGCGTCCTCAATGGAGGACGAGTGGCTCTTGACCCCGATGCCCAGGGAAAGGGCCAGCTCGAGCCCTTCCTTGTTGGTGAGGCCTAGCTCTTTGGCCAGCTCATAGACGCGTATCTTCTTCGGCAAGTGGTTCTTTGTCCTTGGTTCCTCTCGGGGCCCGGCGTCAGCCCAGCTCCCTATCCTCGCACATCAGGCTTGCGGCACCCCTACGCCTCAGCCAGCTGCGCACGCAACTGCTGCAGGTCGGCGGCCCCGACGGGGGCGGCGAACGCCCGGTCGAAGCCGTGCCTGCGCACTGCATCGTCCAGGCAGCCCGGCGATCCCGTGCACAGCCACGCCCCCCGCCCCGCCCCCTGGCGGTCCACCGACAGCGCCCCGCCCGGCAACCGGACGATTCGGATCAGCTGATCGGCCGGCAGGGCTCTCCGGCAGCCGACACAGGTCCGTGTCGGCGTTATGTCTCGGCCTCCTCGGATACTTCGACCACGGCGACGGGCTCCGCCGCGCCGGCCTCGGCCGCTGCAGGCTTCGCCTCGGCCGCTGCAGGCTTCGCCTCGGCTGACGCCTCGGCCGCCCCGCCCGTTTCCCCCGGCTCGGCGGCGGGTGCCTCGCTCTGGTCCTCCGCCTGGTGGGACCACTCCTCGGCCGACATGGCCTCCCCGCCCTCGGCCGGCTTCCAGACCAGGTCGCCACCCTCGTCCTCGACCCACTCGCCTTCGGCCCACTCCTGGTCGGCGTAACCGGCCTCTTCCTCGGCCAGTTGCGTCTCGCTCTTGATGTCGATGCGCCACCCAGTGAGGCGCGCGGCCAGCCGCGCGTTCTGCCCCTCCTTGCCGATGGCGAGGGAGAGCTGGAAGTCGCTCACGATGACGGTGGCGGTGCCGGTCTCCTCGTCGAGGCGTACCTCTCGCACCCGGGCCGGTGCCAGCGCGTTCTGGATGAGATCGACTGGATCGTCGGAGAAGGGCACGACGTCGACGCGCTCGCCGCGCAGCTCGTTGGTCACCATGCGCACCCGGGAGCCACGGGCCCCGACGCAGGCGCCGACGGGGTCGACGTTGGGGTCGTTCGACCAGACGGCGATCTTGGTGCGGTGGCCCGGCTCGCGGGCCGCCGCCTTGATCTCCACCACGCCGGAGCCGATCTCGGGCACCTCGAGCTCGAAGAGCCGCTTGATCAGCCCGGGATGGGTGCGGCTGACCACGATCTGGGGGCCCTTGGTGGTCTTGCGGACCTCGACGATGTAGGCCTTCAGGCGCGCGCCGTGCTCGTAGCGCTCGTAGGAGACCTGCTCGGCCTGCGGCAGCAGCGCCTCGACCTTGCCCAGGTCGAGCAACGTGTAGCGGTTGTCGGTCTGCTGGACGATCCCGGTGACGATGTCGCCCTCGCGGCCGGCGTACTCCTCGTACTTCATGTCCCGCTCAACCTCGCGGATCCTCTGGAGGATCACTTGCTTGGCGGTCTGGGCGGCAATGCGCCCGAAGTCGTCGGGGGTGTCGTCCCACTCGCGTACGACCTCACCCTCCTCGTTGAGCTCCTGGCCGTAGACGCGGATCTCGCCCGAGTCGGGGTCGATCGTGACCACGGCCTCCTCGGCGGCGTCGGGGCGGCGCTTGTAGGCCGCCACCAGCGCGTTGGCCAGGGCGTCGAGGAGCGTCTCGACCGAGATCCCCTTGTCGCGGGCGATCTGGCCCAACGCGTCGAGAAACTCGAAGTTGGTCTTGCTCATGGCCGCTTCACCCTCTCACGTTTCGACTTCTGTGACTCCGGCCCCCACTCGAACACGGTCCGCGCCCGCTCGATCTGGCCGTACCCGATGCGCAGCTCCTCGCCCGGCACGTCGGGCCCGGCCAGGGTGCACCCGGTCTCGTCCGCGGCAGCGAGCGTTCCGGTGACGCGGCGGACGTCGGAGGTCCCCGCGTCGAACCGCACGGTGACCTTCTCGCCCACCGCGCGGGCAAAGTGCGCCGGTGTGCGCAGCCGCCGCTCGAGCCCCGGGCTCGAGACCGTCAGCGTGTAGCGCCCCGGCATGGGGTCGAGCTCGTCGAGCGCGGCCGACACGTCCCGGGTCGCCTCGCCGAGCTCATCGAGGCCGACGCCGCCCTCCCGGTCGACGAAGACGGTGAGCTCGGCCCCGTGCATCTCCACGTCAACCAGGTCCAAGCCCCTGGCCTCGAGGAACGGCGACAGCGCGCCCGCCAGGTCTGTCGTCTCCCTGCTCATCGCCGTCACCTCCTGTCGTCGTCTCTTTCGTGCCCCCGCAAAGTGAAAGCGTGGGCCGCAGCCCACGCTTCAACGAGGTACTGATCTAAAAATGGACAGCTGGTGAATTATAGCAATCCCTGCGTTAATACGACCGGCCGACGACGGCGACGAGGTCGTCCTCGTGGTCGCCCGGCCGGGCCAGTGACCCGTCGGGCCGCTGCAGGCAGCGCACGCTGAGCGCGTGCTGGGCCAGTCGGTCCTCGCCGTCGGGCCCGAGGGCGCCCAGGCGGACCCGGGCGAAGCCCACCTTTCCGGCCTCGACGGCGTCCTCGAGGGAGGCGGCGTCCGCCGTCCGGGCCTCCTGGGTCGCCGCCGCCTCGGCCAGGAGGTCCGCCCCGGCGGTCGCCAGAGCGCTCCCGACGGTGGCACCAACCGAGCCCAGGGGGACGTTCTCCTTCTCCCGCCGGTGGCGCACGACGACCGTGACGTTGCCCTCCGCGAGGTCCCGCGGGCCCACCTCGACCCGTACGGGCACGCCCTTCAGCTCCCAACCCACACTGCGGCGGCCGAAGCTCGTGTCGATGCGGTCGTCGAGGCGGACCCGGTGGCCCGCCGCCCCGAGCTCGGCCACCAAGGCATCTGCCGCCGCGCGGACATCGGGCGCGTCCTTCACGACGAGCACCACGACCTGCACCGGCGCCAGCGCTGGCGGCAGCCGCAGGCCGAAATCGTCACCGTGGCCCATGACGAGCGCGCCGACCAGCCGGGTGGACACACCCCACGAGGTCTGCCACACGTACTCGAGGGAGCCCGACGCGTTGGAATAGGTGATGTCGAAGGGTCGCGAGAAGTTCTGCCCCAACTCGTGGCTCGTGCCCATCTGCAGCGCCTTCCCGTCGCCCATCATCCCCTCGCAGGTCCACGTCCGGTTCGCGCCGGCGAAGCGCTCGCGCGCCGTCTTGTGCCCGGTGAGCACCGGGATGTGCAGCACGTCGACCATCGTCGAGCGGTAGACCTCGTTGAGGATGCGCAGTGCATAGGCCCGCGCGTCGTCCTCGGTGGCGTGCGCCGTGTGGCCCTCCTGCCAGAGGAACTCGCTGGTGCGCAAGAACAGCCGCGGGCGCAGCTCCCACCGCACCACATTGGCCCACTGGTTCACGAGTAGCGGCAGGTCGCGGTGGCTCTGCACCCACTTGGAGAAGAAGTGGTTGATCACGGTCTCGCTGGTGGGACGGACGACGAGTGGCTCCTCCAGCTCCTTCCCGCCGGCGTGGGTGACCACCGCCAGCTCGGGGGCGAAGCCCTCGACGTGCTCGGCCTCGAGCTTCAGGAACGCCTCGGGGATGAACAAGGGGAAGTAGGCGTTCTCGGCACCCGCCGCCTTGATGCGCCGGTCGAGCTCGGCCTGCATCAGCTCCCAGATCCCGTACCCCCATGGGCGGATGACCATGGTGCCGCGGGCGGGACCGTTGTCGGCCATCTCGGCGCCGGCGATCACCTCCTGGTACCAGCGCGGGAAGTCCTCCTCCCGCGTCACGATGGCGCCCTTGGTCATAGGTGCGCAGGCTACTGGTCGGCGTGGCGCCTGATGATCTCGATCTTCTCCGAGGTGTGGTTGGGATCCACTCCCGTCGTCTCGAGCAGCGCGCGGCGGTCCGCTTCGGCCTCAGCCTCTGCGCTCGAGTCTGCCGCGGCGATGCGCGCCTCGATGCCCTCGGCCACGAGGCGCTCGGCTTCATCGACGAGCGCCTGCACCATCTCCGCCTCGGGCACGACTCGGATGATCTTGCCCCGGATGAAGAGGTGGCCCTTCTGCTTGCCCGCCGCAATGCCCAGGTCGGCCTCGCGCGCCTCACCGGGGCCGTTGACCACGCATCCCATCACGGCGACCTGAATCGGCAGGTTCAGCTTCTCGAGTGCTTCCTGGGCCTCGTTGGCCACGGCGATGACGTCGACCTGGGCCCGGCCGCAGGACGGGCAGGCGATGAGGTCGAGCCCTTTGCGCTCGCGCAGCCCGAGCGACTCGAGCAGCTGGCGGCCGGCGCGCGCCTCCTCGACCGGATCTGCGGTGAGCGAGAACCGGATGGTGTCGCCGATGCCCCCGGCCAGGAGGGCGCCGATGCCGGCAGTGCCCTTCACCAACCCCGCCGGCGGCGGGCCGGCCTCGGTCACCCCCAGGTGCAGCGGGTGATCGAAGGTCTCCGAGGCCAGCCGGTAGGCGGCGATCATCAGGGCGACTGAGGAGGCCTTCACGGAGATCTTCACGTCGGTGAAGTCGACCTCCTCGAAGAAGGCGAGCTCGTTGCGGGCCGACTCCACCAGTGCCTCGGGGGTGGCGCCCCCGTACTTCTTGTAGAGATCGGGATGCAGCGACCCCGCGTTGACGCCGATGCGGATCGGCACCCCGCGGTCGCGGGCCTCGGCCGCCACCTGCTTGATCTCGGCCTCCTTGCGCAGGTTGCCGGGGTTCAGGCGCAGCCCCTGCACGCCGGCCTCGAGTGCAGCGAGTGCCATCTCGTGGTGGAAGTGGATGTCGGCCACGATCGGCACCGGGGAGCGGGGCACGATATGGGCCAGGCCTTCAGCGGCTGCCTCCTCGTTGCACGTGCAGCGCACGATGTCGGCGCCCGCCGCCGCCAGCGTGTAGATCTGCGCCAGGGTGCCGTCGACGTCGGCCGTCTTGGTCGTCGTCATCGACTGCACGCTGATCGGGGCGCCGTCGCCGATGGGGACACCGCCCAGCGTGATGCGGCGGGTCGGTCGACGGGGTGACAGCAGGGAGGAGGAGAGCTCCACGGCGTCAGTGCGGGATCTGCAGCGGGTGGGTGATGTCGAGATAGATGCCCGCGAAGACGAACAGGGCCAGGAAGGCGATGAAGACAGCGGCCACCGGGAACAGCTTGGTGATGTCGGCCCGGTAGTAGGGCTGGCCCTTCTTCGTGCGGACCCACTCGTAGGCGGCGATGGCGACATGCCCGCCGTCGAGCGGGATCATCGGCAGCATGTTGAGGATCCCGAAGACGATGTTGATGGCGATGAGCAGCATCAGGACAGAGGCCAGGCCTGCCCGTTCGGATTGCGCGCCGAGGTTGGCGATGCCGACGATGGAGACGGGCCGCGGCGCCGAGCCGGGGTTGTTCACGGCGGACTGGGCTGCCTTGGGATTGGTCACCTGATGTAGGACCGAGTTCAGCCCGCTCGGCGAGAAGGTCTGCGCAATGCCGGTCACTTCCTGGTCGGTCACCTGCCACATCGTGCTGAAGGAGCTGCCCACGGCCGGCAACAGCCCGACCGGTGCAGTGGCCTGCTTGATCTCGACGCCCAGGTAGCCCCGGTTGCCGAGCGTCTGCCCCCCGACCGTGATGCCCTTCCCGTCAGCGGGCGTCGCCGTCAGGTGGATCAGCCGCCCGTCGCGCTCGACCCCGAGGGCGAGCGGCTTGCCCACGGAGCGCTTGACGATGTCGGTCATCGCGGTCGGGCTGCCGAACCCCTTGCCGTCGATGGAGACGACGGTGTCCCCGGGCTTCAGCCCCGCCAGTGCGGCCGGCGTCTGCGTGCCCGTCCAGTGCTCAATGGAGGCGATCGTGTAGCTGTTCGTCGCCTTCCCGAAACTGAGCACCAGGATCAGCGCCAGGACGAAGGCGATGAGGAAATGCATGGCCGAACCCGCCGAGGCCACGATGATCCGCTGGTGGAACGGCTGCTGGCGGTAGGCCCGGGCCTCGTCTTCCTCCGCGACGTCCTCGGTGGACGTGAACCCGGTGATGCGCACGTACCCGCCCGCCGGGATCGCCTTGACGCCGTACTCGGTTTCGCCCCGCCGCACCGACCACAGCCGGGGCCCGAAACCAACGAAGTACTCGGTCACCTTCATCCCGGCCCGCTTGGCCGTCACGAAGTGGCCCAACTCGTGCAGCATCACGATGGCGATGAGGATGGCGATGAAGAGCAGGAGGTAGCCCCAGCCCAGGGCGATGAAAGCAAACGAGATCACGACCAGGGCGACCACGAGCTGCACGACGCGGACCGGGCTGCCTTCCGGCACGGGGTCGGCGCCGAGGGGCGGTTCTGCCGCCCGTGCCTCCTGGTCGGTGAGGGTCATGGCTCTCGCAACGCTACCGTCCGCCCACGCCGGGCGAACGGCGGGCGACGATGTCCCGTGCCCGTGCCCGAGCTTCTTCGTCGGCCGCCAGCACCCCCTCCACCTGGTCGACGTGGTCGTCGACCCACGCCTCGAGCGTCTCGGCCACCACGTCAGCAATCCCGCTCCACACCAGCGCCCCGTCGAGGAACGCCCCCACCGCCACCTCGTTGGCCGCACTCAGCCAGGCCGGCGCCGAACCCCCTTGGCGTCCGGCGGCGTAGGCCAGGTCGATGCACCGGAAGACCGACCGGTCCGGCGGTTCGAAGGTGAGGTTCTGAGGGCGTGACCAGTCGAGCGCACCGAAGGGGGCTGCGGCGCGGTCGGGCCAGCCGAGGGCGTAGCCGATGGGGAGGCGCATGTCGGGTTCGGACAGCTGCGCCAGTGTCGACCCGTCCCGCAGCTCCACCATGGAGTGCACGATCGACTGCGGGTGCACCACGATGCCGATCCGGTCGTAGTCGACGCCGAAGAGCTCGTGCGCCTCGATGACCTCGAGGCCCTTGTTCATCAGGGTCGACGAGTCGATGGTGATCTTCGGACCCATCGACCATGTCGGATGGGCCAGTGCGTCGGCCACGGTGACCGAGCCGAGCCTGTCTGCGGGCCAGCCCCGGAACGGGCCCCCCGAAGCGGTGAGGAGCAACTGGGCCACGTCGGTCGTCCCCTGCACCGCTGCCAGGCACTGGTGGAGCGCGCAGTGCTCCGAGTCCACCGGGACGATCTCCGCTCCCGGCGTGCGTCGGGCCTTCTGCACCACGGGTGCCCCGGCGATGAGCGACTCCTTGTTGGCCAAGGCGAGGCGCTTGCCCGACTCGAGCGCCGCCATCGTCACCGGCAGGCCGGCGAACCCGACCACGGCGTTCAGCACGACGTCGGCGCCGACGGCAGCTTCGACCATCGCCTCGGGCCCCACCCCGACCTCTGTGCCGGCGGGCACGCCGCTGCGCACCTCCTCGTAGCGGTCCGGGTCGCCGATCACGACGACGTCGGGCCCGAACTCGACGGCTTGGGCCACCAGCACGGCGGACGAACGGTGCGCCGCCAGCGCGTGCACCCGGAACCGCTCGGGCTCCCGGCGGATCACGTCGAGGGCCTGGGTGCCGACAGAGCCCGTGGAACCCATCAGGCTGACCGTGCGCATCAGCTCACCCGAGGTGCATCGCCTTGACCACGAAGTACGTGGCGGGGGTTTGGATAATCCATAAGACGTTAAGATATAGTGTGAAAAATGGCACAGAATTGGCAAGGGCAGCAACGGACCCTCCGCCGGGCTATCGTATCGCTGCTCACATAGATTTAAGCCAGGGGGAGTTTAGTTCAGGACAAGCAGCTAGATATTCCGGCGCCCGATCGAACGTCCGACGTTGGCGAGGCGTCTGGGATTACAAAGCGCCACGATAAAGGCGTTGTTTGCGAGCCGAGGTTGGTAAATGGTTCCTCCCTATTCTGTCGTGACCCGTAGGTGCAATGCCAGCAGTCGAGCCTCATCATGCTCGATCGGCTGTTTGCCACTGGCCTCGACGCTCATAGAAAACGCGCGATGATGGCTCGATCCCGTGCCTTGTGGTTGGGAGTACTCGGCGTTCTCCTGACGTCCGCAGTGCTCGTGCATGCCCCCGGTATCCTGTTCGACGTCGGCGTTCGCAACAACGACTTCGACGGCCTCTATCGCTGGGCGGTGCAGTTTGGCGAGGGGCTGCGCGGCGGTGATCTATATCCGCACTGGATGTGGCTGGGCAATTTCGGTCTTGGCGAGGTCGCGCTGCTCTATTATTCGCCGCTGTTCTACTACATCAGCGGCGCAATTCAACTCCTGACGTCCAACACGTGGGAGGCGATGCGGATTGTATTCGTCATCTCGACATTACTCACTGGATTGTATGGCTGGCGATTGCTGCGGCTGTTTGCGAACGATGCTTACGCGCTCGTCGGCGCTGTGCTCCTGCAGTGGACGCCGATGATCTTCATGCTATTCTATTACTTCAACGGTTTCCCCTGGGCCGTGGGGTTCGCTGCGCTCGTGGCGCTTACATATTATGCGTTGCGTCCGGGCGCGTTTGAGCGCTGGGTTGACCTTCCCGCGAGTCTCGCCATCGCCGCGCTTATACTGACTCACATCGTCTCGGCGCTGATGGCGCTGATCTGTTTCAGTTTCATGTGCTTGTATTTCGTCCGGCGCTCGCACCGGGGTGTTCGGGCCTGGCGGCGGGCGGTCTCGTGGTTCGTTTCCGCCGGATTTGGTCTCGCGCTGTCGGGGTTTTATCTGGTCCCCGCGATCGGCTCGATGGGTTTGATATCGCCCAAGGTTTGGACCACGGCCTACACGCCATGGAACGCTTTTGCCTTCCCTACCGTAACCAGCGTCCTCTTCGGCATGCGTTGGTTTTCCTTCCAATGGACGGTGCCGGCGGTGGCGCTGCTCGGCGTAGCTGCCGCAAGCTGGCATGCGCGGCGGCGCCAAGATATGTCGGATCGCTTGGGCGAGGCATTGCTGCTGATGCTGGTGGTATCGTGGGCGTCGCTGGTGCTGGCGAGCGAGCTTTCCTATCCATTGTGGTTGCTGAACACGCCACTCCGCATGGTCCAGTTCCCGCACCGCTTCATTTACGTGACCTCGGCGACGGGCCTCGTGGCTAACCTCCTGGTGTTGTGGGATTCTCAGCGCATGGGGCAGCCCTGGCTGCGGAAACTGGTTCTGGTGCTGCCGCTGGCACTGGGTTTTGCGACCACGGGGTTGCTGAGCGCGAAGATGTTGCTCATCGACGGGAAGCCGCTTCACCTGTCCGTCGACGAGACGGCGCCGTATCGCGGGCAGGCCGAATATCGGCTCGCCGGCCAAGGGGAGCATTGGGAGGATTATTATCGCGCCGGTGGGCTTGTGACCGAGTGCCGAGAACAGATGTTGATCTGCCGCGCGAGCGAAGCGGGCAGCCGGTTGCAGGTCTGGAACATATCTGGTGCGCACCCGGCCCGTCTACGCTTTCCGCTGTTCGCCTTTCCGGCATGGCAGGTGACGATCGACGGTGCGGCTGTGCCGACTGTCTCCGACCCTGCGACGGGGCTGATCTCCGTCGACTTGCCGGCAGGCGCCCACCGTGTCGCGGCGACCTGGAAACGGCTCGGCGTGGAGCATGCGGGCCTTGTCATCACCGGTCTCGCGGTGCTTGCCCTCGCCATCCTCGCCTTGAGGCGGGGATCGTCGGTTTCGGCTCGGTCAACCCCGCGATCCGCCTGAATTCGGGGGCCGACCGGACGATCGGCGGCCAATTTTGAGGAGAGCCCCGCCGAAGCGGGGCGCCTCTGCGAAAATCGGCCTTGGTCAGCCCACCTTTGCCAGGTTCTGGGCGGCAAAATCCCAGTTCACCAAATGGTCGAGAAAGGCCTGGACAAAATCGGGCCGCCGGTTCTGATAGTCGAGGTAATAGGCGTGCTCCCACACGTCGCAGGTGAGGAGCGCAGTCTGGCCCTCGGCCAGCGGGGTGACCGCGTTTGGCGTGCCGATAATCTTGAGCTGACCCTTGTCGGCGACAAGCCAGGCCCACCCGCTGCCGAACTGGCCGACCGCCGTCGCCTTGAATTGTTCCTTGAACGTGTCGAGACCCCCGCAATCTCGGGTGATCGCCGCGGCCAGGTTGCCGGCGGGCGCGCCGCCGCCATGCGGCTTCATCGAGCTCCAGAAAAAGGTGTGGTTCCACACCTGGGCGGCGTTGTTGAACACGCCGGTCTTCGTCGTATCCTTGTAGCTCCCTTTGATCAGGTCTTCGAGCGACTGACGCTCGAGCGGTGAGTCTTTGATTAGATTATTCAGGTTGGTGACGTAGGCTTGGTGGTGCCTGCCGTGATGGAAATCGAAAGTCTGTTCCGACATGTGCGGTGCGAGCGCGTTTTTCGGATAGGGCAGGGGCGGCAGTTCGAAAGCCATGGCGACCATCCCAGGTTATGTTGAGAAAGCTTGGTGGAGAAACGTCCGTTCACAGCCAGCGTTCCAGCGATCCGCAGCAACTGTCGCCGGCCGCGGCGATCACCCGCCGTCACGACCGCGACCGGTTCCAGACCGCGCTGTTTGCGCCGGCCGCGCGCCGCGAGGCGCTGTTCGCGCTTTACGCCTTCAATTACCAGATTGCAAGGGTGCGCGAAGCCGTTACCCAGCCGATGCTGGGCCGCATCCGGCTGCAATGGTGGCGCGAAAACATCGCCGCCGCGTATGAAAACACCCCGCCCCGCCGCGGCGAGATCGTCGAAGCGCTGACCGCCGCGATCCGCGAGCGGAGGCTGACGCGCGTCCATTTCGACCGGCTGATCGACGCGCGCGAGGCCGATTTCGACGAAGACCCGCCGGCGAGTCTCGCCGCGCTCGAAGCCTATGCCAAGGGGACCTCGTCGCAGCTGGTGTATCTCGCGCTCGAGGCGCTGGGGGCGAGCGGTCAAGCCGCGAGCGAGGCCGGGCATCATATCGGGATCGCCTACGCGCTGGCCGGCCTGCTGCGGGCGGTGCCGTTGCTGATCGCGGCAGGGCGGCCGATCATTCCGGCCGACATTACCGCGCGCGCCGGGCTCGATTTGGGCGATCATCGGGTGCTGCGTAGTTCTGACGCGCTGCGCGCTGCGGTCGCCGAGATCGCGGCAGCCGCAGAGGGCCATTTGCGGGCGGCGCGCGAGTTGCGCCGCGCTGTCGCGCGCGCCGCCCTCCCCGCACTTTTGCCGGCGGTCGTCGCGGAGCGGTCGCTGACGCGGCTCAGGGGCACCGGGTACGATCCGTTTGACCCGGCGCTGGTACAGCGCGATCCGCTGCAGAGCTGGCGTCTCGCAGCAGCGGCGCTGCGCCATCGGTTCTGATGCCGGCGGTCAGCGGCCTCGGAAATCGGGGAGGCGGCGGTCGGCCATCGCCTTGATGCCCTCGGCGAAGTCCTCGGTGCGGCGCAGCCAATCCTGCTCGACCAGCTCGCGCTCGGTGGCGGCCTCGATCGCATCGATCAGCCCGCGGCGCACCGTTTCGCGCGTCGACATGACGGCGAGCGGCGCCGATTGCGCGATTTCGAGCGCCAGTGCCTGGGCGGCGCCGCGCACCTCGGCCTGCGGCACCAGCAGATCGGCGAGGCCGATGCGCACCGCTTCGTCGCCAGGGATGCGGCGGCCGGTGTAGAACAGCAACGCCGCCTGCTGGGCGCCGACGAGCCGCGGCAGGGTCGCGGTCAAGCCAAAGCCGGGATGGAAGCCGAGGCGATTGAAATTGGCGCTGAACCGCGCCTCCTGACAGGTGACGCGAAAGTCCGGAACGAGAGCGAGCCCAAGCCCGCCGCCGACCGCGGCGCCATGCACCGCGCCAACGATCGGTTTCCTGGTCCGGAACAGGCGGATCGCCTCTTTGTACAGGTGGCGGCCGGCGGCGCTGCGGGTCCCCTCCGAGACGGTGCCGGTATCCATGCGCTTCGAAAAGTCAGCGCCGGCGCAAAACGAGCGGCCTTCGGCGGCAAACACGATCGCGCGGACATCGGGGTCGGCGTCGAGCTGCTCGAAGGCATCGCCGATTTCGGCGATCAGCGCGCTGTCGAAGAAATTGTGGGGCGGCCGCCGCATCTCGACGGTGGCGACAAACCCGTCGCGGCTGACGCCGATCTCGCGGTAGGAGGGGGTGTCGGTCATATTGCAGGGTCCTCGTTTCGGCTCGGGTACAACGTAGGATTTAGTTGAATGTTACCGCGTTGCTGCTCCTGCAGAACAACAACAGCGAGATCTCTCGCATAGGTTGCCGTCGAACGTCAGCCACCGAATATGGTCGCCCGGGAGCGGGCCGCCGTTCAGCATCACCGGTCAAGATTGTCTCATACGCGCGGGCTGCAGCCAACGGATTCGCTCGTAGGTATCATAATCGCAATTTGTCTAAATATCAAGTTCAAGGCCGCGTTCCGAAAGCCGGTCCTTATCGATCACGACGTCAGCCGTATTTATGAGCGACCGCCGACGCCCGTCTGACCCTTGTCGGGCCTGAAGCAAGAACGCCGATACCCCACTATGACTATGATAAGTTGTATGGTAATTACATAGTTCTCTAAGAGTGTCGTTGAGTTCGCGGGTTGAAGATCGGCAGAAAATGCCTCAAACGGGTCATTTCTGCGGTACGTTTGTCCATTGGGGGACTGTAGACTTCCCCGGGAGCGGGCCATTGCGTCGCAGAGATCGGAAACCCGAGCCAAAGGCACCTAAACCCATGACGACTGAAGTGACCGCGGTCGATCCGCGTTATAACAATCCGCGCCGATCGCCCCGGCCAGTCGATCCGACAAAACGTGTAACCATTGATCTTGGCCCGAGGTCGACGGGCGGCGGATCATTTTCTATAATGATAAATTGAGTTGTGTCGGACAACTCCAGAAGATAGCGGTAAAAGTATTCCTTCAGTGCCGACTTTACCACGAGCTCTTCGTCGCCCGACAGCGCTCCATGTCTCGAATTAATGGGATCGCGATAGCTTAAAAGCGGGCTATCGAGCGCCACTATCCCCGGGTGTGGCAGGCCCTTCGCACGGCAGTATACTAACACGCTAATCTTAAATGCGGCGTTCATCAACGCACGCACGCCCTTCCCATTTCCTCTACGGTTCTTGCCATCTATCAAGATGTCGTGCGTTTTATCATCGAATGAAACAGTAGGATCGCCGGGAAACCGCCATGCTCGAAGGACCGACTGCGCGATTTGTGCGAGCTCGAAGCCTATCTCGCCGCCTACGCCCACTGCTACCGACGCGCGACGCGTACCCTTCGCCTTGAAGGTCTCTAGCTCTTTCTTGCGGTTTTCTAAACTCTCGATGCGATCGAGCAGATTTAGGGCGTTCCGAAACCCTTGTCGGGCGATATCCAGCGCCTCATAGGATTCACGGGTGCTGACTTCCAAGGGAAGCAACTCGTCGATAGTGCCCTCCATGTCGGCGATCTGTCCACTGAGCCGCGCGATCCGGGTAGCCAACCCCTCCCCTTCCGCCTTCAGGCTGGCTGTTGCCTTCCCCAAATCCGCTCGCTCGACCCGTATTTTCGATATCTCGGCGGCAACGGCCCGCCGCGAGCGCTCAACATGACCGAGCCCATGCACCTCATGCTGGTGTTCCGGCTCGGCGCCACATAGCGGACACGGCCGCCGCGCGCCGGCCATCAACGCCGCGGCTCCCTCCTCCAACGCTTCCAACCGCTCGACGTCGCTTTCATAAACGCTCGCAAGCAATCCGAAACGCCCCAGCGTTGAGGCTATCTCGCCGGCTCGTTCTTCAAATTCGTCGCGCATTTCCAAGCAGCGGCGCCGTTGTCGCCGCAGCCTGTCCAACTCGGTTTGATACTCCGCAAGTTTTGCGTGCTGTTCTTCCAAGGTGTTCGAGAGGATCGTCTCCTGGGCAACGATCTGCAATTTGTCTACAGCCTCATCCTCCGGAAACAACCGGTGCAGATCAGCTATCGCCGCTTCGATCAATTCCTCGACGATTTCAATCTTGCCTGCATTCGCAATCCGTTGCTCATTCGGATTCGGAGTTTCGACTATGCCGGAATCGTCGATCCCGGTTAGAATGAATTTCAGGACATTCTTGTCGAATGTATCAGTGCTCTGTGTATCTATTTTTATTGGACTCCACTCC
The DNA here is from genome assembly GCA_963726135.1 of uncultured Acidimicrobiaceae bacterium. Taxonomy (GTDB): domain Bacteria; phylum Actinomycetota; class Acidimicrobiia; order Acidimicrobiales; family RAAP-2; genus Bog-473. Next base: position 44,056 of record CAVSBE010000008.1, on the reverse strand, counting down.
GCCATCATCGGTGTTTCTTCAGTGAACACATAAGCGGCGAAATGACGGAAACTGAAACCCGCTTTCTTTCCGTTCAGGGTCGTTGCAATTTGCTTATCGTCTACGATGGCGAGCTCACCGAGCAAAAACCGCGACAAACTATTGGGATTCCCATGCGTTGCACTAAACGTTCTAGCGGGTTGCGTATGTCGAGTTCGATCGAACGGGTCGACAAATACCTCAAAGTCTCCTCCCCTCACCGCGCGCGACAGACTCACGCGTACCGTCATCGGCAAATCCTGCTCGAGCCAGCACGTCTCATAACCACGCAGTTCGGTGATTTCCGGCAGCGCCGACCGGGCGCCACACATAAAATCGAGTGCTTTGATCGTGTACGATTTTCCGGAATTCGAGGCGCCATATATCACGTTCACGCCATCGACAAAGTCGAGTTTACAGGTGGCTTTTGTCCCGCCTGTGAATGCGAGTTTCCGGAAGATGAAGCGCAAATCGGCCACTATCGGCGCTCGCCATAAGAGCTGAAGGCTTCACCCCAATGTCCGATCCTTCCTCGGACAAACTCCTCGAAGCCGGCCTTAGTCCGTTCCTGAACTTGCGTCGCTAGCCATGCGGCGCAGCTCTTAAGACGCATTGAGTATGGTGTTTCCAATAACTCAAGAAAGGACGCAGCTTCGTCGGAAGCGCGCCAGACAAGACCTTGCTCTTCCCCGATCTCCTCCAACAAATGACAACGCCGCATCATTTGCAGGCTCGTCTCAAGCAGCCGCCGCCGCACCAACAACTCGCCCTGCCGGCCTGGCACGTCGACGTGCAGCGAGGTCGGGCCGCCCAGATCACCGGTATGCACAACGACGTGGTCGAACAGCACCATCTCGGTCAGGTCTGCTGTCTCGGGCCTGAGCGATTCCAGCACTACGACCGCGCGGATGCCTGCTTCCACCCTCGAATTGAATAGATCCCCGAATTCGTCGCGCGTCACGGCGTCCATTTCAGGCGCCCGTCATTCACTAGGTGGTGGCACATTCCCTGCCGGACCGGAACGCGGGCCAACCGCCCGAGCAGCCCAATCGGAGCGACGCCGGCATGCAACATCACCGCTTCAACCCGCTTAAGCCGGGACGCATGTATTTGCGAGTAGACCTCGAAAACACTGTGGTACACATCCTCTCGGAACACGTCGACGGCACCGGTGGCCGTGTTATCGCGGTGAAATCGGCTAAAAGCGGCCGCCTCGAAAAATCGCGTGCGCTGAAGGCGCAAATGTTCCCCATGGTCTGGGTCGGCTAGGATTTCGTCTGCGGTCGAAAACACCCTACTGCAGGCCTCGCCGTAAACCTGCCGGAGCTGATCGATGTAGATCAGTTCTTCCTGTTGAATTTCCGCTGGCGTCTCGCCAGGCGGGGCCTCTCCCGGAGTCAGTTCGAACAAGGCCGACAAAGCTGGCCCCGCGTCCGGGTCCTTGGCGAGGTGCGAGGCCGCGTAATAATCGACCCGGCTAAAATCGTATCCTTCGATTGCAGCCCGGATATCCGGCGTCAGAGGCACCTACGTGCTGGTTATGTACTCAGCGCAATATTGGCCCCAATGATCGATCAGATAGGGCCCTATCTTTGACGGATTTAACAATAGATCTTGTAACGTTCCGACGATACCACGCGGCACAACAAAGAAATAAGCCGTCGGAAGCGTCGCATACGCGCCCTTGGCGTGATGATAACAAAGCTTGCCCAACTCCCCCATTGCCTCGGCAACGCCAAGTTTTTTGTCCCTCGTTTTCCGCTTGCACTGGTACAGTTCCCATGGTCCCTCGTGCCGGCGATCACTGAGAAACCCGATGACATCGCGGCCCTTGTCGTTCGCGGCGCCGATCCGCAGAACGTGGACGAATTTTCCGGCCTTGCGATCAAGCCACTGCTCGACGAATTCTTCGAGCTCTGCGTCTCCAATTTCCTGCAACCGAATGGCAAGGCCGACCACCGATTGACTCCTGCACCGAGTTTCCGAGCGCGCACGGCTGCCCGGAATCCTAGCCCTGACGCGCTCTCAAAACCACTCTGATATCTGCTACGCAGGCTTAGGGCCGATCAGCGAAGACAATCAGCGCCGCATCGACGTCGGAAACAGCCCACTCCCTGCCGGCCGATTCGCACGGCCAGCAGGCAGCCGATTGCCAGCGGGGCGCGTTCTTCTATCGTGCGCAGCGGGACTGCGGTTAGGGGTTCGCGGGTTGGTGCTTGACGATCAGGGCGTCGACGATTGTCAGGCCTTGGCCTTGCGGGTGGACGATGACCGGGTTCAGGTCGATTTCGTCGATCTGGCCGGCGTGATCGGCGGCGAAGCGGGAGAGGGCGGCGATCAGCTCGGAGAGCGCAGCGCGGTCGGCGGGCGGTGCGCCACGGACGCCATCGAGCAGGGCGGCGCCTTTCAGATCGCCGATGAGGGCGAGCGCTTCGTCCGGTCCGATCGGGACCGGTGAGAAAGCCACGTCGCGCAACACCTCGACGTGGATGCCGCCGAGCCCGACCATCAGCATCGGGCCGAAAACCGGGTCGCGGGTAATCCCGAGGATAATCTCGACGCCGGGCGGCGCCATTTGCTGGATCAGCACGCCCTCGATCGCGGCGTCGGGATGGGCGCCCTTGGCATTGGCGAGGACCTGGCGATAGGCCTCGCGCACCGCGGCGTCGCCCTCGATGCCGAGCGCTACGGCGCCGGCCTCGGTCTTGTGGGTGATGTCCGGCGATTGCACTTTGAGCGCCACCGCGCCGCCGATCCGAGCGGCCGCGGCGACGGCTTGATCCGCGGAGGTCGCCAATGCCTCGGGCAGGCGCGGGATGCCGTAACCCGCGAGCAACGCCTTGGCGCTGTTCTCGGTCAGGACCCGGCCGGCGCCGGCGAGCGCGCGGGCGGTCTCGTCGCGGATCGCTGGCGCAGTTACGGGCGGCGGCGAGGCGCGGTTCCGATGAGCCTGGAAACGGGCGTAATCCACCAATGCCCGGATCGCGCGGGCGCAGCTCGGCATCGAGGTGTAGCAGGGGATGCCGGCCTCGGCGAAGGCCGCCATCGCGCCCTCGGTCGCGGTCGTGTAGGTCGACAGGATGATCGGCTGCTCGGTCGAGCCGGTGACCGCGGCCAGTTCCTCGGCGCGGGTCTTTGCGGTCGCCTCGTTGGCGAGCGAGCCGATCAACAGGATCGTGTCGATATTTCGCGACTTCGCGCACGATCTCGACGAGCTTGGCGTAGCCGACCTCGTGGATCGCCTGCGCGGTGCCGTCGACCGGATTTTGCGCCGAGGCGTAGGACGGCAGCAGCGCCATCAGGCGCTGCTGCAGATGCTCTTCGAGCACGGGAAGTTCGAGCCCGTGGGCCGACAGAATGTCGGACATCCACACCGCGCTGCCGCCCGAGCCGGTGATCACCGCGACGCGGTTGCCTTTCGGCAATTTGCAGAAGGCAAAGGCGGCGGCGATGTCGAGCGCATGATCGAGGTCTTCGCCGCGGATGATCCCGTGATGGCGGAAGATCGCATCGTCGATCGCTCCGGAATGCGCCAAGGAGCCGGTATGCGAGGCCGCGGCTCGCCGGCCTGCCTCGGAGCGGCCGACCTTGGCGAGGATCATCGGCTTTCCAGCGTCCGCCGCCTTTTCGGCGACGGTGCGGAAGCGGGCCGGGTCCTGGATGCTTTCGAGATAGGCGATGAAGATGTCGGCGCCGCCAAAATCGATCAGCCAATCGAGGTAATCGTGCGCTTCCAGGCAAATCTGGTTACCGGCGCTGGCCTGGTAGGTAAAACGCAACTGCCGGGGCCGGCCACGGCTCAGAAATGCGAAGGTCAGGGCGCCGCTCTGACAGCTGACCGCGATCGACCGGCTCTTGCTGCTCGCCGGGAAGAGGCTCTGCTTCGGGTCGTGGAACACCGGGCTGAAGGTCGCGACGAGGGGCTTCAGCGGGTTGACGATGCCTTCGGAATTGGGGCCGCAGACGATAATTCCGTAGCGCTCGATGACCTGGCGCAGCGCCTCGTCGCGCGCCTGCGCCGCCTCGCCGCGCTCCTCGGCAAAGCCCGAGCTGATGATGACCGCGGCGCGCACGCCCCTCTTGCCGCATTCCTCGAGCGTCGGCGCGACATAGGCCGCCGGCACCACGACGACAGCGAGATCGGGCGCCTCCGGCAATTCGGCGACGGTCGCATAGCATCTCAGCCCGAACACTTCGGGATGGCTGCGCGTCACCGGGTAGATGCGGCCAGGGTAGCCGTGCGCGATCAGGAACTCGGTGGTCCGGCCGCGCAAGGTGTGCGTATCGCCCGACGCGCCGATGATCGCGACACTGTCCGGAGAGAAAAGAGGACGAAGATCGGGCATCGGCCTAACGCAGGCCGAGGCCGCGGGCGATGATGCCGCGCAATACCTCGCGGGTGCCGCCCTGGATCGTCAGCTTGGGGGCGATCAGGGTGGTGTAGCGCAAGGCTTCCTCGAAGCGGTCGTCATTGGCGTCGGGCTGCGCATCGCTCGGCGGCGGCGCCAACAGGCGCACCTTGTCGGGCAAGGCCTGCTCGAAATTGGTGCCGAGGTCCTTGACCACCGCGGATTCGACAGCCGGCGTCTTGCCGGCCTGCAGCATGCCGGCGACCGACAATGACATCCGCCTGAGGGTGGCGAGGTGCGCCACCTGGCGGCCGATGCCTTCGGCCAGATGCTCGCTCGGTTCCTCGCCGGCAATTCGGACCAGTTCGACCAGGCACGAAAATGTCTCGATCCAGCGGTCGGGGCCGCTGCGCTCATAAGCGAGTTCGTCGGTCGCCTGTTTCCACGCCATGTCGACCTCGCCGATCAGATGCGAGTCGGGCAAGAACGCGTCGTCGAACACGACCTCGTTGAAATCGTGACCGCCGGTCAGGTTGATGATCGGGCGGATCGTGATGCCGGGGGTGTCCATCTTAACCAGGAACTGGGTCAGGCCGTGCCGGCGGTTTTCCTTGGTCGAGGGCGAAGTGCGCAGCAGCGCGATCATGTAGTCGGCTTCGTGCGCGTTCGAGGTCCAGATCTTGCGCCCATTGACCAGCCAGCCGCCATCGGTCTTGGTCGCGCGGGTCGAGGCGGCGAACACGTCGGAGCCCGAATTCGGCTCGCTGAGGCCGATGCAAAAGCACAATTCGCCGGCGGCAATCTGGGGCAGGATCTTTTGCCGGATCTCCTCCTGGCCGTAGCGCAGGATGACTGGGCCGCTCTGACGGTCTGCGGTCGAGTGAGCGCGGGTCGGCGCGTGCGCGGCCAGCATCTCCTCGGTCACGACATAACGCTCGAGCTGGGAGCGCTCATGCCCGCCGTATTTCTTCGGCCAGGTCATGCCGATCCAGCCCCGGGCACCCATGCTGCGGCTGAACTCGCGCGAGAACGAGCCCTTGCCGCTGTGCGGGGAAAAAGTGCCGGCTTCCTCCTCCTGGCGCAGAAAGGCGCGGACCTCTTGGCGCAGTTCCTTGGCCTCAGGCGGCAGCTCGACCGGGTCGAAGCGAAAGTTGGTGGTCATCGGGTCCTCACGATCGCAGGGGCTTTTAACGGGCGCTTATGAGTTTCTGGGTGATGTAGGGCCACAGCTGGTCGGCGCCGGCTGCTGCGACCATACGGCCGAGACGCTGGGCCCAGACCGCCTCGTTGCCGAACTCCTCGCGCCACGCCCATAGCCGGCGCGTCGCATGATGCAGGGAATGCTCGTAGGTGAAGCCCATCGCGCCGTGCACCTGATGGGCGATCGCCGCACCGGCGCCAGCCGCCTCGCCGGCGCGCACCTTGGCGATCGCCACATCGGCAATGCCGATTTCCTTGCCGGCACAGGCCTCGGCGGCGAGGTCGGCGGCGGCGCCCGCTGCGGCCACTTCGCCCGCCAAGGTGGCGAGGTTGTGCTGGACCGCCTGGAACTTGGCGATCGGCCGACCGAACTGCGAGCGGTCGAGCGCCCATTGGACCGACTGATCGAGGATCTTTTCGAGCGCGCCGGCCATCTGCTGCAGCCGTACCGCGGCGCCGAAAAGCTGGATCATGTCCTCGTCGATATCGGCGGGTTTTGCCGCATCCGGCATTGCGCCGTCGAAGGACACAGTATCGCGCGGCTCGCCGGCGAGGCTCTTGTCTTGGCTGATCGGCAGGCCCAGCGTCGCGACCAGCGCCACGATCCGCTCATTCCCGCGATGGGCGAGCACGGCGATATGCCCAGCATTGCGGGCAAAGGGCACCCGCCGCGCGCGGCCGCGGAGGCGGCCGTCGGCGTCAAGCGAGATACGGCCGTCGGCGTGGATCGGGGCGAGGGTCAGCGGCCCATCCGGCGTCGCGATGCCGGCGCGCGCCAGCATCCAGCCGGCCATCAGGGTCTCGGCGAGCGGCACCGGGACGGCGAAGCGGCCGGCTGCGCGCAATACCGCGAAGCCGTCGGCCATCGCCGCGCCGGCGCCGCCGAGATCGTCCGGGACCCAGGCGACGGTCAGCCCCGACTCTTCGAGCGCATCCCACAACGCCGTCGGCCACACACCCTTTTCGGCATCGTTGACGGTGGCGGGTTCGCACAGATCACGAAAGATCCGGGTCGCGGTATCGACGATGATGTTGTCGGTGTTTTCGCTCATCCCGATACCCGCTTCTGACTGGCCGTTGTCGTCGATCGTAAAGCAGGCGAGTGAGGACGGGAAGCGAGAGTGTCGCAACGCCGATCCGACTTGCCCGAGGCGGCACTCTTGTGGCCAGTATCGGAACCGGTCAGTCCTAAGCCAGAAAGCAAACCCATGTTCATCGCGATGAACCGGTTCAAGGTCGTTCCCGGCGCGCAGGCGGATTTCGAGCGAGTATGGACGACGCGCGACAGCCATCTCGGCGGCATTCCCGGCTTTATCGTGTTCCACCTGTTGCGCGGGCCGGAGCGCGAGGACCACGTGCTCTATTCCTCGCACACCCTGTGGCGCAGCCGCGCCGATTTCGAAGCATGGACCCGGTCGGAGGCGTTTCGTCTCGCCCATCGCGACGCCGGCTCGAACCGGCCGCTCTATCTCGGCCACCCCGAGTTCGAAGGCTTCGAGGTGATCCAAACGATGGAAGCGTGATCGGCGGCCTTCGAACTGAATGAAAGGCCGGCGTACCGGGGACTTTGGGTTCATCTCGGCGCGAAAAGCCAGTGCTGAGGCGCCGATGGCCGCTACCCGCCGTCTCGCCGCGATCGTTGCCGTTGAGGTGGCGGGGTATTTGGTCCTGGCCGCCGGGCGAGGTCGGGACGCTAGGGGCCGCGGCGCCTGATGTCTTCGTAGGGCGTTCCGTCCCGGTGGGTATAGATCGCGGGCTTGCCATCGGCCGGCGCGACCATGTCGATATCCGAGTAATAGCCGATGTCGCTGGCGACGTGGGTCCCGACCTCGAGGACCCGGGCGTGATGGTGCGAGCGGTTCTGCAAGCAGTGGCCGTTGGTGTCTCCGGCCGGGAAACCGGCGCAGTCGCCGGCGCGGAGAATCTCTTCACCGCTGTCGGTCACCAGCACCACCTCGCCGGACAGGACGTAGACGAACTCGTCGCCGGCGGTGTGCCAATGACGCTGGCTCGACCAGGCGCCCGGCGGGAGATGGAGCAGGTTAACGCCGAATTGCGACAGGCCCGCGGGGTCGCCGAGTTTGGTGCGCCCGCGGGCGCGGCAGGGCGTGTCAAAAGGCGGCGGGTAGAGAGTTCCGACCACCGGCGTCAGCGCGGCCATATCGATCCGCTTTGTCATGAGCAAGACTCCTCTGCAGGTTGCGCCCGGTCAGAGCGATCCGAACCAATCTATCGACTGGCCATGCGGGCCGGTCCAGGCCAGTGGCTTGCCGCCCACTGCCAACAGAAAACTCCCGACATTCGGCGCTGGGGGCGCCCTCTCGGCGAAGGACGGGAATACCGACGGCACCTCGTTGCTGATCCAGATCGCCTTGGTACGCCCTACGGCTTCGGCGAACCGATCGCGCGCGATGCGCGGCGCGACGTAGGCGAGCACCGCCGTGTGGAAGACGACCAATGTCGCATCTTGCGGAGCGGTGGCGGCAAGCGGCTCCAGATCGGTCAGCAGGTCGCCTTTGACGACCGTTGGCAATTCGCCGCGTGCGATCGCGATGGCGGCCCTCAGGCGCTGCGTCCGCTCCTGCTGGCCCGGCCAGACCAGATTCTCCAACCAGGCCGCCCCATCATCGGGGCGCAAATCGATCGGGTTCAAGTCGATCCCTCGGCGCCAAGCAATCCGAGGAACTGCCTCAGGGAGGGGAGCCTCACCCGTGACCTTGCAAGGGAAAACCGGCGCTCGTGCAATTGCCGGCTCTATCCGGTGCGCGCCGTAGTCGTACCCGTAACGGTCGGGCAGCAGGCACAAACCGGCCGATGCGCCGACCTCCAGCAGCGCCAGCGGCTGCGGAAGTTGCGCCAGCACTGGCAAGAGGACGCTGCACCGCGCGGGCTCGTTGGTTTGCGTCGTGCGGGACAGCATGACCTCACGGATGCGTTCGTGCTGTTGCCGAATGATGTGGAGGAGACGATCTGCGCTGTCGGGAACACCGCAAAGGCACCGCACCGCCGCGAGAAAGAGGTTCGGCTGGCGCCGGTCCACCGGCAAGCCCGCGAGGAACGCCAGCAACTCTTCGGAGCCGGCAACGGCGAGGGCAAGCTGTTCATAAATCTCGCATTCGCCGTGCGCCTCCGCGGCGGCAAACCGCGTGTACCGCTGCGCGATGCGGGCGAACTCGCCATCCGCGTCGGTCATCTCAGCGATCGCCCCGGATCAAGCCGCCGGGTCCACGCGTCAGGCGGACGCTTTGATTGCGAGCGAGACGTCGCTGACCGCGTGCCGTTGGCAACTCTGCGCTGGCTTACGCAATCACCTTCGCTTGCCGTAGCTCATCCAAGGTCGCGCGATCGTAGCCGAGGATGCCGGAGAGGAGTGCGTCGGTGTGCTGGCCGGGGGTTGGGACCGGGCCGATCCGACCGGGGGTTTTCGACATTTTGATCGTGGCGCCGGGCAGGTACATCTCGCCGGCGACCGGGTCCTCCATCTTGACCAGCATCTCACGCTCCCACAGATGCGGGTCTTCGGCGACCTGCGGGATGGTCTTGACCGGGGCGACCGGAATGTCGGCCTCGACAAGCGCGGTGACGATTTCGTCGACGGTGTGGCCGAGACACCAAGCCTCGACCTTTTTTCGCGGCGAATCGTCGAGGCTCATCCGCCCGGTAAAGGCGCCAGTATTGGCGACCGCATCGGGATCGCCAGTCGCGATCTGCAACAGCTTTGAGCCCATGACGCGCCCCGATGCGGAGATCACGACATGCCCGTCCTTGGCCTGGTAGGGCGGCCGGCCGCCCTCGCCGCCCTCCTGGCCGGTGGCGAGGAAGTATGAGGTCGGGATCTCGACCATGGTCAACGCCGAATCCATCAGGCACACATCGACCACCTGGCCTTCACCGGTGCGGTCGCGGTGATGGAGGGCGGCCAGCATGCCAATCGTTGCGTGGAGCGAGGTATAGCGGTCGACGATCGACGAGGCGGTGCCGAGCGGCCGGCCGATCGGCATGCCGGTTAGGGTCATCAGCCCGCTCATCGCCTGGCCCAACGGATCGAAAGCCGGCCGGTCGCGATAGGGGCCGTATTGGCCGAAGCCCGAGACCGAGCCGAGGATGATGTCGGGCTTCAACTGGCGCAGCCGGTCATAGCCAAAGCCCATCTTGTCCATGACCCCGGGGCGGAAATTCTGCAGCACGATATCAGCGGTCTTGACCAACTCGGCGAACACCTCTTTGCCGCGCGGATGGCGCAGATCGAGGCACAGGCTTTTCTTGCCGCGGTTGTAGACCGAGAAGTAGACGCTCTGGCCGCGCACCAGGGGCGGTGACTGGCGGGTTTCCTCGCCGCCGAGCTTCTCGATCTTGATCACCTCGGCGCCGAGGTCGGAGAGAATCATGCCGCCGCGCGGGCCGGCTTGATACCGCGCCAGTTCGAGCACCCTGATACCGTCGAGGGCTCCGCTCATCGCCGCCTCCCAATATCTGCGCCGTGCCCAAACCGGCACTGGGGTTGAGCTAACACCCGGTCCCGCGTAGTGTCAAACGATCGGGGATCCCCACCAGGAGTGCCAGAAATGGCCTATGAGTTCATTCTGACCGAGCGTCTCGACGGGGTGGCCGTGATCACGTTGAACCGTCCGGATAAGCTCAATGCGCTGAGCTTTGGCTTGGCGCGCGAGCTCGACGAGGCATTGACCGAATACGAGGCCGACGACGCGATCAAGGCGGTGATTTTGACCGGCTCCGGGGACCGCGCCTTTTCCGCCGGCGCCGACATCCATGAGATGGCTGGGCTGTCCAGCGAGGAGCTGGGCGCACGGCAGGCTTTTCGCAGCGAGGCGACCTGGCATATCGCGACCTTTTCGAAGCCATTGATCGGGGCGATCAACGGGCTCGCCTATGGCGGCGCGGCATTGCTGTCCTCGACGCTCGATCTGCGTATCGGCTGCGAGCGCACCCAGTTCCGGTTTCTCGCGGCAAGCTATGGCAGGGTCAACTCCACCTGGTCGCTGCCACTTTTGGTCGGTCTGCCGAAGGCGAAGGAGCTGCTGTACACCGGCCGTGTCGTCGCCGCCGAGGAAGCCGAGCGGATCGGCCTGTTGAACCAGATCGTACCGGCGGCGCGGCTGATCGAATCAGCCGTCGAGACGGCGCAAATGATCGCCAAAAACGATGCGCGCATGGTGCAGGGCATCAAGAGGCTGCTGCATGAGCAGCTCGGCATGAGCTGGCGCGACCGCTACGCTACCGAGGAGGATGCGCGCGCGACTTGGCTCGCCGCCGGCCATCCGCGCGAGGGCTTCAGGGATTTTCTTGCACGCAAGGGATCATGAACCGCAAGCCGGCAGCCCACCGAGCCGCGCGGTGCGCGCCTCCAAATCGAAGCGCACGGCGGAGCGTCGGGAGGGTTGTCGCTCGTCGCGGTCCGGCGTCGCCGAACCGTCCCTAATCAGTGGGCCATCGGATTTTGATGAAGAGGTCGTTCACCTTTCCGGTATTTATTGAAGCATTCGGGGCTACATCGTCCTAGGCATTGATGTTGTCGAGATTATTGCATGACGCCGCCTCCGGCGTGGCGGAGACCGAAACCGCGCCTCCGGAGATCAGCCGTTCGGCAATGAGTGCCGAACTCACCATCGTCGTGCCGACGTTCAACGAACGCGACAACGTCGAACTGTTGATCGCACGGCTCGACGCCGCGTTGCGCGGCATCGAGTGGGAGGTGTTGTATGTCGACGACGACTTTCCCGACGGCACAGCCGCTAAAGTTCGGGAGCTCGGCCAAACCGATCCTCGTATCCGCTGCCTTCAGCGAATTGGCCGCCGTGGGTTGTCCACCGCCGTGATCGAAGGAATGCTCGCGAGCAGCGCCCCGTATCTGGCGGTCATCGACGCCGATCTCCAGCACGACGAGAGCCTGCTGCCGCAGATGTTGGCCGCGATCAAGGCCGAAGACCTGGACGTCATCATTGGCAGCCGGCACGTCGCCGGCGGTGGCGTCGGCGATTGGGACCGGCGCCGGGTGACGATCAGCGGGTTTGCCGCCCGACTCGCCCGGCTGGTCATCGCCGCCGAGCTGACCGACCCGATGAGCGGGTTCTTCATGGTCTCCCGACCGGCATTCGAGCGCGCCGTCAGGCGACTTTCCGGGCAAGGTTTCAAGATCCTCCTCGATCTCTTTGCATCGACGCCCGTCGCCTATCGATTTAGGGAAATCCCCTACGTGTTTAGTCAACGCCAGCACGGCGAAAGCAAGCTCGACAGCTTAGCCATTTGGGAATACTTGATGCTGCTGCTGGACAAGCTGTTCGGCCGCTATGTCCCGGTGCGTTTCGTTTCCTTTGCCGCTATCGGCGGCTCGGGTGTCGTGGTCCACTTTCTCACGCTTTATTTCGCATTAAAGGCGGTCGAGTTCCCTGTGGCGCAAGCGATCGCAACCGTCGTCGCGATGACCAGCAATTTTCTTCTGAACAATATGCTGACTTATCGAGACCGCCGTCTCGTCGGCAGGCGCTTTCTTACCGGCCTTGGTTCATTCTATGCGGTGTGCAGCCTTGGCGCGGTAGCCAATGTCGGCATCGCCTCTGCGGCGTTTGCGCATCATTACACCTGGTGGTTATCCGGCCTTGCTGGGGCCGCGGTCGGCGTCGTGTGGAATTACGCCGTTTCCTCTATCTTCACATGGCGCCGCAAGTAAGCCGTCGCTCGGCGATAAGATCTCGGGAATATTGGATTGGGGCAACGCCGCAAATTATCCGGCTCTCGTAATCGGATGATCGGTCGCCGGCGCGGTAGCGGACGCGGCTCACGACACTTCGCGTGATTGGTCGGCGAAATCGGTCAGCACGACCTCCTCCGTGACGGTGTCGAGCACGGCGCAGCTCAATTGCCGGCCGTTGCTGCTGTCGCGCGCCTCGCCGGCCGAGCCGGGGTTGATCACCAGCACGCGGCCGAGGCGGCGCACCAGCTGGTGGTGGGTGTGGCCGTAGAGGACGAAATCCGCCCCTGAATTGGCGAAGCGCTCTAACAAAGAGCTGTGTGGGTAAACGTAAGTGCCGCGCGGCTCCCACGGCGTCGAGTGCACCGCGAGCAACTTTTTCCCGTTGATCGAGAACTCGACCCGACGCGGCCGTTCGGCGAGCCAATCGAGCAATGTTCGGTCGATCCAGTCTGCTTGGCGAGCAAGGGCGCCATGGGGTCCGAGGAAACCCTCTTCGTGATTGCCGAGGATTACATGCGCGCCGCGGTCTCTAAGAATGCGCACGACCTCGTTCGAGAAGCGGTACTCGTATATGCTGTCGCCGAGACAGAAGAGTTCGTCGACATTACCGATAATGTCCAATGCCCGCAGCAGACCGTGATGATTGCAGTGCAGATCCGAGACGATGCCGATCTTCACGCGCCCATCTCTCGACCGGCGAAACGACAGCGCAGCAAATTCATCGGCTTCAGGCTCATCACGATTTCGCCTTTCTGGTTCAGCACTTCGACCAGGGTGCGCACCATGCCGCGATCGGGCCGGGAGCGCGAGCGGGTCGCTTCGAGCACTGCCACGCGGATACGCAGCTCATCGCCCGGCCGCACCGGGCGGGTCCAGCGCAATTCGTCGATCCCAGGCGAGCCTAGGCTCGCGACTTTGGACAGAAACCGGTCGACGAGGAGCCGCATCATGATCGTCGCGGTTTGCCATCCGCTCGCGATCAACCCGCCGAAATTGCCGTGCGCCGCAGCTTCGGGGTCGACATGGATATCCTGCGGATCATAGCGGCGGGCAAAGTCGATGATTTCTGCCTCGGTCACGGTGATGCCGCCGTATTCGTAGACGGCGCCCGGCAGATAGTCCTCGAAATAGCGGTCTTCGATCGGCGCGGTGAAATCCATTGTGCTCAAAGCCACCTCTGGCAAAAGCGATGGCCGGGCTTGACCCGGCTGCCTGCGATTGCATTACATCATCGCTGCGGAAAAGTCGTGGCTCTGCCGGTAGCATCAGGTCGCACCCGGGCATGACGGAAGAGCACCAGAGAGGGAGGATATGACATACGATTACATTATCGTCGGCGGCGGGTCGGCCGGCTCGGTCATGGCTAACCGACTGTCGGCCAAGAGCGGCAACAAAGTATTGCTGTGCGAGGCGGGGCAGGACACGCCGCACGGCAAAGTACCGCCCGAAATCCTCGACAGCTATCCTGGCACCGCCTATTTCGACCCGCGCTTTCACTGGACCGAACTCAAGGTCCATACCGAGGTTGTCTCGCACAACCGGCCGGAGGAGAACCGCCCGCCACTGCGCAAATACGAACAGGCGCGCGTCCTCGGCGGCGGCTCGTCGATCAACGGCCAGCTCGCCAACCGGGGGGCACCGAGCGATTACGACGAGTGGGAGGCGCGGGGGGCGACTGGGTGGAACTGGAACGCGGTGCTGCCCTATTTCAAAAAGGTCGAGCGCGACATGGATTTCGACGGGCCGTGGCACGGCAAGGATGGCCGTATCCCAGTCCGCCGCATCTTTCCCGATTTGTGGAACGGGCACGCGAAAGCGGTGGCGAAAGCCTTCGAGGCCGCCGGGTTCCCCTACATCCAGGACCAGAACGGCGAGTTCAAGGACGGCTATTTTCCGATCACGATTTCGAATCTTTACGACCGCCGCGTCTCGGCGGCGATCGGCTATCTCGATCCCGGTACGCGGCTGCGGGACAATCTGACAATCTCGGCCGAGACCCAGGTCAAGGAACTGCTGTTCGAGGGTGCGCGCTGCGTCGGGGTCAAGGCGCTGGTCCGGGGCAAGGAGACCGATTTTCGCGCAAACGAGTCCCGAGGCGAGGTCATCGTCTCGTCGGGGGCGATCCATTCGCCGGCGCATCTGTTGCGTGCAGGCATCGGCCCCGCCGGCGATCTGCGCGATCTCGGCATCGAGGTCGTGGCCAATGTGCCGGGGGTCGGCCAGCGGCTGATGGACCACCCGTCGGTCTCGGTGTCGTCGTTCATCAAGCCAGAGGCGCGGCTCAACGACCTGACCCGCCGCCATATCCTGCTGGCATTGCGCTATTCCTCCGGGATCGGCGAGGCTCCGCCGGGAGACATGTTCGTCGCCAGTGTCAGCAAATCGGCCTGGCATGCGGTCGGCGAGCAGATCGGCTCCTTGCTCGCCGCCGTCTACAAGACATTTTCGGAGACCGGCCAGGTCAAGCTCGCCTCGCGCGACTGGCGGGCCGAGCCGGTCGTCGAATTCAACCTGCTCTCCGACCGGCGCGACCTGGAACGGCTGATGGACGCGTTCCGCCGCCTGGGCGCGATGCAGATCAGCGCGGCCTTGCAGGAGGCGACCAGCGACCCGTTCCCGGCGAGCTACACCGAGCGGGTCCGCAAGATCGGCGTGGTCAACACCAAGAACAAGCGGATCACCGACGTGATCGCTAAATTGCTCGATGGCCCGGCCTGGCTGCGCCGCTACGTCATCGAGAAGGTCATCGTCGAGGGCTATCGGTTCGACCAGCTGATGCACGACGACGAGGCGCTCGAAGACTTCATCCACAAAGCCGCGATCGGCGTCTGGCACGCTACCTGCACCTGTCGCATGGGCGCCGAAGACGATCCGATGGCGGTGACCGACAATCAGGGCCGGGTGCGCGGCGTCGGCGGGCTGCGCGTCGTCGACGCCTCGCTGTTCCCGGTGGTGCCGTGCGCCAATACCAACTTTCCGACCTTGATGACCGCCGAAAAGATCGCCGACGCGATGGTGGGGCGGTGATTTCGGCAACGTCATTGCGAGGAGCAAAGCGACGAAGCAATCTCGACGGCCGTCACGAGCATCGCGAGATTGCGTTGCTTCGCTCGGAATTACGGTTTTGCGCGCGGCGGGTGATAGAAGACAGAGAGAGGCAGCAACATGCGGTTTGGGATTTTTGACCATTTGGACGACAGCGGGCAGCCGCTGAACCGGCATTTCGAGGATCGGCTGAAGCTGGTCGAGGCCTATGATCGCGACGGGTTCTATGGCTACCATTTGGCCGAGCACCACAACACGCCGCTCGGTTATGCGCCGTCGCCAAGTGTGTTTCTGGCCGCTGTGGCGCAGCGGACCCGGCAGTTGCGCTTCGGGCCGATGGTCTATCTGCTGCCGCTCTATCATCCGCTGCGGCTGATCGACGAGATCTGCATGCTCGACCAGATGAGCGGCGGGCGCTTTATGTATGGGGTCGGGCGCGGCATCTCGCCGGTCGAGGTCGGGTTTTACGGCATCGATTTCGCCACCGGCGCGGCGCAATTCCGCGAAGCCTTTGATGCGATCCGCATCGGGCTGACCGAGGACGAGCTGACCTATCACGGGAAGTTCTACAATTTCGACCATGTGCCCATGGCCATGAAACCGTTCCAGACGCCTTATCCAGAGCTGTGGTACGGCCTGGGCAACCCGGCGAGCGTCGCTTGGGCGGCGGCCAACGCCGCCAACACCGTGACGCGGCGGCCGCCGGAGCAGGTTCGCGCGATCACCGACAGCTATCGCGCCGAGTGGAAGAAACTGGGTCGCGCCGATGCCGATTTGCCGCTGCTCGGCGTCAACCGGCACATCATCATCGCAGACACTGAGGCCGAGGCGCTCGACACCGCGCGGCGCGGCTATCCGGCGTGGCGGCATCATATGGGCCAGCTGTGGCACAAATATAATGTGCCGTTCCCGCTCGAAGCGGCCTTGCCCGAGGATTTTGCCGTATTACAGAAACATGGCGACGCAATCGCCGGCACGCCGGCCCAAGTGCGCGATTACATCGCGCGCGAGATCGAGGCGACCGGCGTCAATTACTATGTCTGCGACTTCGCCTTTGGCACGATCAGCCATGACGAGGCGATGCGCTCGATCTCGCTGTTTACGCGGGAGGTGATGCCGGCCTTTGCCGACGCCTGATCAGGAGGAATATCCCATGGGCACGATGATCGATTTCGCCCGCCCCGATGGGGGCGCGACCAAGGGCTATCTGGCGATGGCGGGGCAGGGACGGCCTGGCATCGTCGTGATCCAGGAGTGGTGGGGCCTCAACGACCAGATCTGCGGGGTTGCCGATCGTTTCGCGCGCGCCGGGTACAACGCGCTGGCGCCCGATCTATACAAAGGCCGCGTCACCACGACGCCGGATGAGGCCAATCATCTGATGACCGGCCTCGACTTCCCCGGCGCGACGCACCAGGATTTGCGCGGCGCGGCGCATCATCTTAAAGGCCAGAGCGGCAAGGTTGCGGTCATGGGCTTCTGCATGGGCGGGGCGCTGACAATCGCCGCGGCGGTGCATATCCCGGAGGTCAACACCGGCGTTTGCTTCTACGGTATTCCACCCAAGGATTTCGCCGACCCGGCCAAGATCCGGACGCCGTTCCAAGGCCATTTCGCCAATAAGGACGATTGGTGCACACCCGCCGCGGTCGACGACCTCGAAATGACCCTGAAGGCGGCGGGCGTCCGCCACGAGATCTACCGCTACGACGCCGCCCATGCCTTTGCCAACGAGCGCAGCGCCGCCTATGACGTCGCCTGCGCCAACCAGGCCTGGGACCGCATGTCTGCGTTTCTGAAAGCGCAACTCGGGGATTAGCCCGCGAGTTTCCCCCGCCATACCGAATGCCGCGGCCAGCCTTCGCCTCGCGCGCATCTGGGTCGGCGCGTTGGCGGCGCTTAATCGCGCTGCGTCTCGCGCCGAGAGCGTTATCGCCGGCCAGCTAACACCGCGATGTACCCTGGGCAACGTCAGCGGTCGCAACATCGCGGATGAAAGGATCCGGCCGCGGCCGAACTCGATGTCGCCTAATCGCCGACACAGTGTCGCGCTAGTCCTGAACGGGACATGTCGACGGACATTGAGCGAAGCTGTGACAGTCGGACCGGGTGCAGACATCGGGAATCGCGCAACCTCCCAGCAGGGCACCAATGAATAGCAAAACAAAGAATTTGATGTGCATGTGGTTTTCCTTTCATGGTGAAGTGTAGTCTATTCATTCACTGTACTGTCCTGCACTGGGATACGAATCTTCTCGTCTTTTCGAGTGGATCATCGCCCCAATCCTCTCTCCACTTTTGAAAAATCGGCGAGAATGTATCTATTAAACCCCGGGCGTCCTGCTTGAGCTGAGAACAAGCGGACGGCTCGAATTACCCGGTTTTGGGATGATTTTCGGCGCATCAGCAGGCTGATGGCTCCGATCGGCGGGCCGACCGGTACTGCGGCGAACGGGTGTGGTTTGTCGCTGGTCGATCTCGGTGGGGTATGCGTCACGCCGGCGCGGTTCGTCCCTGAAGCCAGGCCAGGCGGGTGAAATTGTAGACGAGATTGGCCATGCCGATCTTGGCTCGGGCGCGGACCATGCCGACGGTCCGCACGATCAGCCCGAGGCGGCATTTCTGGGCGGCGAAGACATGCTCGACCCGGGATCGCACCCGGGCGCGGGTGGCATTGCCGCGAGCGATATGCGCCGGCATCTTGCGTCCGCGCGGCTTCTTGCGCTGAAACTGCGGCTTGAGGCCGCGGCGGTCGAGCAAGGCCAGGTTCGCTGCCGAGCGGTAGGCGGTATCGGCCCACACATCGCTGGCGGTGTTGTCGCGATCGAGCACCGCGCCGAGTTGGCTGCCGTCATATCTTGCCGCGTGGGTGACGACATAGCGCCGCAGGAGACCGTGCTCGCGGTCGACGCCGACGTGGTTCTTGTACCCGAACATCGGCACCGCGATCTCCGGCTGGCGCTTGTGGCCGGGAGCTTGATTGGCCGGGGTCTCGCGCTTGCGCCCGCGCTTCAATGTCCAGCGTCCGTCGCGATCGATCTGCGCACGCCGCGCCGGTTTCCACTCGGACGGCACCGCGCCGCCCTTGATGGTGTCCTTCTCGGCCTTGGTCAATCGCGGCCGGCGCGCCTCGATCACCGTCGCATCGACGATCTGACCGCCCATCGCCAGCCAGCCCTTCGCCCGCAGTATCGCGTCAAACCGTGCGAAGAGACGCTCGACCGCGCCGACCCGCGCCAGCTGCTCGCGATAGAGCCAGATCGTCTTGGCATCGGGCGCCGGGTCGTGCAGCGCCAAGCCGACAAACCGCATAAACGACAGCCGATCCCTGAGCTGATATTCGGTCTGATCGTCCGACAGCGTGTACAGCGTTTGCAGCACCAGGATTTTAAACATCACCACCGGGTCATAGGGCGGACGGCCTCCCCTCGATCGATCCGAGCGCGACAGCGCCGCTTCAAGCTCGACACGAAAAACCTCAAAATCTACCACCAGCACCAGCCGTTCCAACGGATCGCCGGCCGCAGATAGCGCCCTCAGCCGCTCGTCGCTGTCGAAAAAACCCGGTTGCCCCGCCATTGCCGATCCCCCGCATCCCTGGCAATACGGAGTTGGCGATTCGCCGCAAAAGGCCAGCGGTTTTTAGAGGGATCCAAGCGATAATGCGATCGCACGCTCCGGCATCTATGCATGCCTCGACAGAATCGAAATAATCGACAAGTTTCATCAGATCATCTTCAATACCTATGTCTATGAGGTATTTTACAATCGTGTATTTATTATCGGGATTTTTAAGCATGTTAAGAAATTTATTGTCGTACGTTAACCGTTCAACAGACCGGCGCGCATCGGCTGTCGGCGGCTCATAATATCGCGCCAGGAACGTGAACATCCGCGCCTGCTCAGTCTTGATCTCCTGTTTGCGTTCAGCCACATTGTTCGTATAATATTGCCAAAAGAAACCTGCAGCCCCACCTATCAGAGCAAAAAGCGTCAGATAGTTGGCGACAGCTTCATGATTTTTAGTAAACCATGTGATAAACTGCCGTACAATACCTTTACGCTGCTTCTGAACCACTTTATCCATGCTCGGCTATTTAGTTTAGTGTTTAGAAGCCATGCTCCATTCCGTCCTCAGCTCCGGGATCAGGGTGCGCTTACCCCGCCCTGCGGCGGCGGGTCGGGCGGCGGGCGAGGTAGGGGCGGAGGTAATCGCCGGTGTAGCTCTCGCCGCTCGCGGCGATGTCCTCGGGGGTGCCTGACGCGACGATATGGCCGCCGGCGTCGCCGCCTTCGGGGCCGAGATCGATAATCCAGTCGGCGGTCTTGATGACTTCGAGATTGTGCTCGATGACCAAGACCGTGTTGCCAGTCTCCACCAATGCGTGCAGCACTTCGAGAAGCTTGCGCACATCGTCGAAATGCAACCCGGTTGTCGGCTCGTCGAGAATGTAGAGGGTGCGGCCGGTGGCGCGCCTCGACAATTCCTTGGCGAGTTTAACCCGCTGCGCCTCGCCGCCCGAGAGCGTCGTCGCCGGCTGTCCGATATGGATATAACCGAGCCCGACCTGCTGGAGGGTCAACAGCTTGTCGCGGATCGCCGGCACCGCGCGGAAGAAATCCACGCCCTCGTCGACGGTCATGTCGAGCACATCGGCGATGCTTTTGCCGCGAAACAGCACCTCCAGGGTCTCGCGGTTGTAGCGCCGGCCCTTGCACACATCGCACTGGACATAGACGTCGGGCAAGAAGTGCATCTCGATCTTGATGACGCCGTCGCCCTGGCAGGCCTCGCAACGCCCGCCCTTGACGTTGAACGAGAAACGGCCGGGCAGATAGCCGCGCGACTTGGCTTCCGGCAGTCCGGCGAACCAGTCGCGGATCGGGGTAAAGCAGCCGGTATAGGTCGCCGGGTTCGAACGCGGGGTGCGGCCGATCGGCGATTGGTCGATATCGACGATCTTGTCGAGAAATTCGACGCCTTCGAGCCCACCGTGCGGCGCCGGCTGCTCGCGCGCGTTGTTCAGCCGTTTGGCGAGCGCTTTATACAAAGTTTCGATGATCAGTGTGGATTTGCCGCCGCCCGAGACGCCGGTGACGACGCAGAATGTGCCGAGCGGGATCTCGGCGGTAATGTCCTTCAGATTGTTGCCGGTAGCACCGACGACGCGCAAGATTTGCCCCGGATGGCCCGCGCGGCGGACCATCGGCACCGGGATCTGGCGCATGCCGGTCAGGTATTGGCCGGTGATGCTGTCGGGGCTGGCCATGATGTCGTCTGGCGTGCCCTCGGCGACGACATGGCCGCCGTGAACCCCGGCGCCCGGCCCCATGTCGACGACCCAGTCGGCGGTGCAAATCGCCTCCTCGTCGTGCTCGACGACGATGACCGTGTTGCCGAGGTCGCGCAGCCGCCTCAATGTCGCCAACAGGCGGGCGTTGTCGCGTTGGTGCAGCCCAATCGACGGCTCGTCGAGCACATAGAGCACGCCTGTCAGCCCGGAGCCGATCTGCGAGGCAAGCCGGATGCGTTGGCTCTCGCCGCCCGACAACGTGCCTGAGGCCCGCGACAAGGTCAGGTATTCGAGCCCGACATTTTGTAAAAAGCCGAGACGCTCGTTGATCTCCTTGAGGATGCGCTGGGCGATCTCGCTTTGGCTCGGGGTTAGCTGCGCGTCGATACCGGAAAACCATTGCAGTGCTTCGGCGATCGACAGGCGCGCGACTTCGCTGATGTTGCGGCTGCCGATCTTGACCGCCAATGCCTCGGGTTTGAGCCGGTCGCCATGACAAATCTCGCAGGTTCGGGCGCTCTGATAGCGGCCGAGTTCTTCCTTGACCCAGGCGCTGTCGGTCTCGCGAAAGCGTCGCTCCATATTCGGCAAGACGCCCTCAAACGGCCGGTCGGTCGAGTATTTCCGCAGCCCGTCGTCGTAGGTCATCTTGATCGGCTCGCCGTCGGAGCCCTGGAGTATGGCTCGCCGCATCTTTTCCGGCAGGTCGTGCCACGGCGTGTGCATGCTCTGCCGGAAGTGCCGGGCGATGCTCTCGAGCGTCTGCGCGTAATATTGCGACGAAGAATGCGACCATGGGCTGACCGCACCCTCGGCGAGGCTGCGGCGCTCGTCATGGACGACGAGGCCGGGATCGAAATAGAGCTTGGTGCCGAGCCCGTCGCAGGCCGGGCAGGCGCCGAACGGGTTGTTGAACGAGAACAGCCGCGGCTCGATCTCGGGGATCGTGAAGCCCGAGACCGGGCAGGCGAATTTCGCCGAAAAGATCGTCTCCTCGCCCGAATCGGCGTTTTCGCTGATCGCAATCCCGTCGGCAAGATCGAGTGCGGTCTCGAACGAATCGGCAAGCCGGTTGCCGAGATCGGGCGACACGACGATGCGGTCGACCACCACCGCGATGTCGTGCTTGAGGTTCTTGTTGAGCGGCCGGACCTCGTCGAGTTCGACCATCTTGCCGTCGATCTTGACCCGCTGAAAGCCGCGCTTTTTCAAGTCGATGAACTCTTTGCGGTACTCGCCCTTGCGCCCGCGCGCGATCGGAGCCAGCAGGTAAAGCCTTGTCCCCTCCGCCATGGCCAGAACGCGGTCGACCATCTGCGACACGGTCTGGCTGACGATCGGCAATCCGGTCGCCGGCGAATAGGGAATGCCGACCCGCGCCCATAACAGACGCATGTAATCGTAAATCTCGGTCACCGTGGCGACCGTCGAGCGCGGGTTGCGCGAGGTCGTCTTCTGCTCGATCGAGATCGCCGGCGACAATCCCTCGATCGAATTCGACCTCGGGCTTCTGCATTAATTCAAGAAACTGGCGGGCATAGGCCGACAGGCTCTCGACATAGCGGCGCTGGCCTTCGGCATAGATCGTGTCGAAGGCGAGCGAGGACTTGCCAGAACCCGACAAGCCGGTCATCACCACCAGGCTGTCGCGCGGCAAATCGACATCGATGTTCTTCAGATTGTGCTCGCGCGCGCCGCGGATCCGGATGTGCTGCATAGCATCGAACTTAGCGCGGGACCGCCGCCGACGCTACCGCGGGCCTCACTCTTACCGTCTTTCCGCAAGGAGGGCGGGGGAGGGGCCGGCATGCAGGAGGATAGGGTAGTAAGCGGAGACTTACCGGCCGGCGGGGCCGGGTTTCGTGCAGAAGGTCATCGTTATGGCGGTCGGAGATTTGACGTGCGAGACGGGTTCGCTCAAGAATGCCGGCTCGGTCGCGCGCTAGGGAGGATAAGGCGATGCCTGACAATCAGAAATGGGTCGGCACCTGGACGATGGCGCCGGCGCCGGCGGAGACTGGTTCATTCAACAACCAGACCTTGCGCATGACCATGCGCGCCAGCCTCGGCGGCAATCAGGTGCGGGTGCGGATCTCGAACGCCTATGGCCGGCGTCCGCTGGACCTCGGCGGCGTGCATATCGCGCTGCGAGAGACGGGGGCGGCGATCGTCGCCGGCTCCGACCGCAAGCTGAGCTTTGGCGGTGCGGCGACAGTGACAATCGCTGCGGGGGCGGTGGGGTTCAGCGATCCGGTCGCGCTCGACCTAGCGCCGCTCGCCGATCTCGCGGTCAGCCTCTACCTGCCTGGCGAGGTCCTGAACGATTTCCAGATCACCGGGCGCTATGCGCGGCAGACCAACTATGTCTCGCCGCCGGGCGATTTCACCGCGGCGCAGGTGATGCCGATCGCCAGCCTGACCAGCGACTGGTTCTTTGTCTGTGGCGTCGACGTGCTGGCTAGCGCCGACACCGGCGGCATCGTCACGCTCGGCGACTCGCTGACCGACGGCAATATCTCGACGATGGACGCCTTTTGCCGCTGGCCCGACCAGCTCGCCCGCCGCCTGATGGCGCGCCCGCGCGGCCGTCCGATGGCGGTGATGAACCAGGGCCTCGGCGGCAACCGCATCCTCTTCGACCTCCGCGGCGACAGCGGGTTGCGCCGCTTCGACCCCGACGTGCTGGCCCAGCCGGGGGTCACCCACGTCATCGTCATGCTCGGCACCAACGATCTGCGCAATCGGTGGAAGAAGCCGGAAGAGGAGCCCACCGCAGCGCAGATGATCGCTGGACTGAAGCAGATGGCGGTGCGCGCCCACAGCGCCGGGATAAAGATCCTCGGCGCCACGCTGACGCCGTTTGGCAACGAGACCTATATGGCCGATGCCTGGAACCCGCACCGCGAAGAGGTCCGCGCCGCGGTCAATGGCTGGATCCGCGACGGCGGCGCCTTCGACGGCGTCGCGGATTTCGATCACGCGTTGCGCGACCCCGAACATCCGACCCAGATGCGGCCGAGCGACGATTGCGGCGACGGCCTGCACCCGAGTGATCTCGGCTACAACAAGATGGGCGACGCGATCGATCTGACGCTGTTCGAGTAGCGGACAGCGCGCGGCAGGCTCGGCCGGCGCCTGCTCGCGCTGCGCTGGTCAGCGCACCGCGAATTGGGTCGCGCCGAACGTGTTTTCGCGCTCGGCATCGGTGATCGCGCCTGGACGCGGGGCATCGGCCAGCACCGCCAAACCGCGCCGCACCGCCGGCCTTGCCGCGATTTCGTCATGCCAGCGCCGCACCTCCGGATATTCGGCCAGGTCGATATAGCCCCGCTCCGCGAAGCGAGAAGATGGCTCGGCGGCGGTGCGGATCCACGGAAAGGTGATGATGTCGGCCATGCTGTACTCGTCGCCGGCGAGCCAGGGCGACTCCTCGAGCCTGCGGTTCAGCACCCGGGTCAGCCGCTTGACCTCGTTGGTGTAGCGCTCGATCGCGTACGGGATTTTCGCCGGCGCATAGGCGCCGAAATGGTTCCATTGGCCGAACATCGGGCCGACGCCGCCCATCTGGAACATCATCCATTCGAGGCATTTGTAGCGGCCGACCGGGTCCTTCGGGATCAGCCTGCCGCCGGTTTTTTCCGACAGGTAAATCAGGATCGCGGCTGATTCGAACAGGGTGAAGGGCTTGCCGCCGGGACCATCGGAGTTGACGATCGCCGGGATGCGGTGGTTCGGCGTGATCTTCAAAAATTCGGGTTTGAACTGGTCGCCGGCGCCGATGTCGACCGGGGTTACCTTGTACTGCAGGCCCAGCTCTTCGAGCGCGATATGCACCTTGTGGCCGTTCGGCGTCGGCCAGCTCCACAATTCCAACATTTGAGATCCCCTCGCAGGTAGCGCTTGCCGCACGATGTCATTGCGAGCGCAGCGAGGCAATCTCGTCGCGGTTCGCGCCGTGCCGAATTGGGATTGCTTCGTTGCTGCGCTTCTCGCTATGACGACTCATGGCCCCACATCCTTAACGTCTTCTGTAGCGAGGCGTCGAAGCGCTGGTTCGTCGGCGCCGTAGCGCAGCCAACCGCTGAGATGTTGCATTCCGAGACGGTGATAGAAATTGCGCGCCGGGTTCCAGTCGAGCACCTGAAAATCGATCCGGCCCCAGCCGCGCTCGACCGCGATCGTGGCGAGGCGGGCCATCAGCCGCCGGCCGACGCCGAGCCCTCGCGCCTCTTTGGCGACGTAGAGGTCTTCGAGGTACATCCCCGGCTGGCCGAGCCAGGTCGAGAATCTCGAATGGAACAGCGCCAGGCCCGCCGGTTCATCGTCGACAAAGGCGAGGATCGCCTCAAACTGGCGGTCCGGTCCAAAGCCGTGGCGAACAAGGTCGGCTTCGGTCGCCACCACGGCTTCGGGCGCCTTTTCATAGACGGCGAGCGCCCGGATCAGCCGGAGCACCAGGCCGGCGTCTTCGGGCGCGGCAAAGCGGATCGTGATCGCCCGGTCCATCGATATTTCCCTGAAAGGCATTCGCGAGCTACCTTAACGTTCTGCCATAGGGCCGGACAATCACGGCTCGGACCGGGAGCAACGCGCAAGGAGCGGACGATGGCAAACGAGACCAATTCGGTGGCGATCGAAGCGGCGGCGGCCCCGACGGCGGAGCCGGGGCGCAGCTATCCTGAGCCCTTCGCCACGCGGGTGGCGGGGCGGGTGCGCCGACCGCTCGGCGACTTTTTCGGCCTGACCAATTTCGGGGTCAACCTAACGCGCTTGCCGCCGGGCAGCATGTCGGCGCTGCGCCACACGCATACGCGGGAAGACGAGTTCATCTATGTCGTCGACGGCGAACCTATCCTGGTGACGAACGCCGGCGAGACCCAACTCCGCCCCGGCATGTGCGCCGGATTCAAGGCCGGATCAGGTGATGGGCACCATTTGCTGAACCGCACGATGCACGACGTGGTTTATCTCGAGATCGGCGACCGCAATCCCGGCGATACGGTGATCTATCCCGACGACGACATCGGTCGGGCCTTATCACCGGATGGCACCCGGCTCTTCGTCCATAAGGACGGCCGTCCGTATTGAAGGGGACCGACCTCGTCGTGATCGCCGTGAAAGCTCACGCGAACCGGCCAGGTGCGAATGGCGCAATGTCGATTGATGGCGGGCGGCCGGCGACGAGATCGGCGACGACTTTGCCGGTCATCGGCGCCGAGGTCATGCCGACATGTCCGTGGCCAAAGGCGTAGATCACATCCGGCGTCGCCCGCGACGGTCCAAGCGCCGGCAGCGAATTGGGGAGGCTCGGCCGATGGCCCATCCACACCGAGATCCGTTCTTCGGGATGGTCGGCAGCGAGGCCCGGCAGCATCCTGCGGCCTTGCTCCAGCAAGATCCGGGCGCGTCGCCAATCAGGCGGAGCAGCAAGGCCGGCGAGTTCGACGGTGCCGGCAAAGCGCAACCCGGTATCCATCGGCGTGGCGACGAACTTGCCGTCGGCGTCGGCGGTCGGGATGCGCGGCATGATTTCGGGGTCGCGGATCATCAGGTGATAGCCCCGCTCGGTTTCGAGCGGGATACGGTCGCCGAGCGCTGCGGCGAGCGGCTTTGACCAGGCTCCGGCGCAGACGATCGCGGCGTCGGCCGCAAGCTCGCCGCGGTCGGTCCGGATCGCGGCGAGCTTGCGACCATCGAGGCGGAAGCCCAACGCCCGCGCCTGTTCGAGTTCGCCGCCGTTATGCAGAAAATGTTCGAGGAGCCGTCGGACCAGCCCCAGCGGGTTCGAGGTGTGCCCGTTCTCGCGCACCAGGATGCCGCGCACGTAGTCGCGCGCTAGAGTTGGTTCGAGTTGACGCAGCTCATCGGCGTCGAATTCATCAATCTCGACCCCGTTCTCACGGCGCAATTGCCAGGCCAGCCGGTCTTTTTCCAGGCTTTGCGCGGAGCGGTAGACATAAAGATGGCCGAGCCGGTGGACGAGGTCCTCGGCGCCGGCGTCGCGCACCAGCGGCGTTAGCGCTTCGAGCGTCGCGCCGACCAACGGACGCAACGCCCGCGCCTGGGCGTGGACTTTTTCACGGGTGCCGGCGCGAATAAAGCGAACGAGCCACGGGGCGATCGCCGGCAAATAGGACCAGCGCAACGACAACGGCCCGAGCGGGTCGCCCAGCCAACGCGGCACGTTCCACATCACCCCCGGCATCGACACTGGCGTCACCGAGGAGGCATTGAACGCGCCGGCATTGCCGAAAGACGCGCCGTGACCGGGCTCGCCGGCCTCGACGATAAAGACGCTATGGCCGTCGCGCTGCAGCCAGCTCGCGGCGCATATACCGACTATGCCGGCGCCGATTACGCCGACCCGCCTCGCTACGCTTGCCGGCATCCGACGCGGCGAAAGCGTCGCACCCTCAGATGGCGCGGGCGGGCCACACCGGCTGGTGGTGGCCGAGCGGGGCAGAGGGACGCGCCCAATAGGGCGCCGTCTCCGACATGCGCACGGTCGGGCCAAGATGGCGCAGCCGTCCGACCGGCGTGTCGCTCTCGATCGACCAACGCGCGATCTCGGCCGGATAGAGCTCTTTGTCGACGTCTTTGAGGGCAGCTTGCGGTACCTCGCCGCGATCGACGAGCCAGCGCCCGGTCTGCGCCAAGGAGATCCGGACCAGCCAGCTGCCGCCTTCGCGCGCCCGCCGCGCCAACGCCACCATCGCACCGAACGCCATCAAATAGCCGGTCAAGTAGTCGATAGCCGATACCGGGTAGAATTGGGGGCCGGGGTTGGCGCCGGGGAACAGTTCGGCTTGGCGCGTCGTGATCCCGCTCACCGTCTGCACCACCGTGTCGAAGCCGCGGCGAGAAGCCCAAGGCCCGACGTGGCTGAACGCGCACATCGACACATAGACGAGGCCCGGCCGCAGCTGCGACAGCGCCTCGGGCGACAGGCCACGGTTGCCGAGCGTGCCCGGCCGGTAACCTTGGGTGAACACGTCGGCATCGCGCACCAGGCCCCGCAGCGTCTCGACATCCTGGGGTTGGCGTAGATCAAGATGAGCCTGCAATTTGCCGTGGCCGGTGTCGTATTCCTGATAGCCGATATTCGGTAGATGCGGCGCGGTGATCTTCATCACGTCGGCGCCATGCTCGGCCAAGGTGCGCGCCGAAGTCGGCCCGGCCAACACCCGGGTCAGGTCGAGCACGCGAATGCCGGACAGCGGGCGCTCGGCCTCGGGCAGTGGTTCGGCGGGGCTGTCGCCGATCTTCAGGATCTCCATCAATGGTAGCGAGGCGATTGCGGCTGCCTGCGGATGCTTCGCCCACTCGGCCATGCTGCGCACCATGCCGCCCGCACCCTTGGCGGCGAGGATCGCCTCTTCGAGTTCGAGCGCGTCCCATTTGGCCACGGCCTGCCGCACCGCATCGCGCTCTTCCGGCACCCGGAGCACGCTCATCGCGGCGGCGCGGTGGTTCGGAAAATTGGCGTGGATGTAGCTCCACCGGCCGTTCTTCGCCTGATAGACGCCCATGACCGGATTGCGGTCGGTCGAGACCGCGGCGCCATTGACCTGCATATAATGCCCGCTGCGCAGCGAGGCCACCGCTTGGCGCAGATCGACCGAGACTTCCTGGCGCCGGCCGCCACGCAATTCCCACAGATCGGCTGCGGCCAGCCCGGTGGCGGCGAGCGCCGCAGCGCCGGCGGCGCCGATACGGAACGGGGTCGGCAATACCGGGTCGGCGCCGCCGGTGATCTCGACCTCGCGGGCGCGCTCATCAGGCCAGCCGGCGATCGGCATAATCGTGCGCAGGGCGTCGTAAGCCATGGTTGAATCTCCCGCAAGTCTTGGAGCGCGCGCTTGCGTCGGCGCGGCAGTTGGCGCAATGATGCCCCAAAATCACGCAGAAAGGGAACGCCGATGAGTCAGGTCATGATCGTCGTCGAATTCGAGGTGAAACCAGCGCACCGTAGCCAGTTCCTCGAACTGATGCGCGGGCACGCGCAGCGCTCCCGCCGCGATGACGGCTGCCTGCAATTCGATTTGATGTTGCCAAAGGACGACGACAAGCATGTCTTTTTGGTCGAGAAGTGGCGCGACCAGGAGGCCCTCGATGCGCATTCCAAAGGGCCGATGCCGGGTAATACCTACAAAGACTGGATCGTCGGCCGCAAAGTCGCGCGCGGCGCACCGGCCGATTAGAGGAAGTACCGCTATCGGGTTTACGCTGCGCGCCGTTATCGTCGGGCTCGCGGCGCTGTTGATCGGCGCCGTGACCTCGTCGGCCGCTAACGCCGCCAGTGCGACGACCACCAAATCGGCGAAGGCCTCGGCCGAGACGGCAAGTCCCGCGGAAATCGATGCGCTCCTGAGCCTGCTGGCTGATGCCAAGGTGCAGGCCTGGCTAAAGCAGCAGCACGCAACCGAGGCTGGTGCCCCGGCGCCGGCCAAGCCCAAGGATGATTCCCCTGAGGATATGATGTCTGCCCGCGTCGACGCAGTGCGCGGGCACCTCGCCGATTTGACCGGTGCGATCCCGGGTCTGCCGGCGGAGTTCGCCCATGCCGCAGATGTCTTCCAAGACCGGTTGGGGGGCAAAAGGCCGGCCCGCATCCTGACCTTGCTCGCCGCTTTCGTCGGTCTCGGCTTTGGCGCCGAAGCGCTGTTTAGCCGGGCCACACGGCGGATGAGGCGGCATCTCGACGAGCATCCCGTGGAGACTGTCGGTGACCGTGTCCGCCTCGTCGCCGAGCGGGCAGCCTTCGCGCTGGGACTCGTTGTTGCCTATGCCGTCGGCAGCATCGGCGCCTTTCTCGTCTTTCACTGGCCAGGGCTGCTGCGCCAGATTGTTTTAGGCTATCTGATCGTTTTTCTGGCCATCCGCATTGCCGCCGTCCTCGGCCGGTTCTTGCTGGCGCCGGTTAATGACCGATTCCGCGTCTGCCCGATGGAAGCGGCGGCGGCGCGGTATTGGTATGTGCGGTTGAAGCTCATCGTCGGCTGGACGGTGCTCGCCTTGGTGACAAAGGGCGTGCTCGGCGAGCTCGAAATTTCAGCGCCGGCGCGCGACATTGTTGGTTATGGGTTCGGGCTCGGCACGCTGGCAATTCTGCTCGAAGCCATCTGGCGGCGGCCGCTCGAAAGCGCCGAGGCGGGGTTCGAGCCCGTGCGCGAAATCCGCCACTTGAGTCGCATCAAGATAAACGCACTGCTGACTGTGGGCTTGGTGTTGCTATGGGGGCTCCGCGTCGCTGGAATGATGCCCGCGTTCTGGTTGCTCACCGTCGTTATGGTCTGGCCGCTTGCCGACCGATTGACCCGGCGGGCGGTCGAGCATCTCCTGCGACCGCCTGGTACGACCGAAATTGCCGGTCCGCCGACCCTCACCGCAGTCTTTCTCGAGCGCGGGCTGCGGGCGGCGTTGATCATTGGTGCGCTGGCGCTGCTCGCCTGGGGCTGGGGGATTGATCTGGAGAGCCTGGCGGGGCGGGAGACGACGGTGACCCGTATCGCGCATGGTGCTTTGAGCGCCGTTGCCATTGCCCTGATCGCCGATTTCATCTGGCATATCGCAAAAGCCGCGATCGATATCAAGCTCGCTGAGACTACGGATCTCGGTCTGCCGAATACCCCCGATGCGCGACGGCGGGCGCGGCTGCGCACTTTGTTGCCGATTTTTCGCAATATCCTGTTCGTCGTGGTCGTTGCCTCCGCCGCACTGATGGCGCTGGCGGCAATGGGTGTTGAGATCGGCCCGCTGATCGCCGCTCTCAGCGTCCTTGGCGTTGCGATCGGCTTTGGCGCGCAGACCTTTGTCCGCGACATCATCGCCGGGATGTTTTATCTGCTCGACGATGCCTTCCGGATCGGCGAATACATCCAGAGCGGCAATTACAAGGGCACGGTCGAAGGCTTTAGCATCCGCTCGGTCCGCTTACGGCACCAGCGCGGCCCGGTCTATACCGTTCCATTCAGCTTATTGGGCGCCGTCCAAAACATGAGCCGCGACTGGGTCATCGACAAACTCACGGTTGGCATCACCTATGACAGCGATATCGAGCTCGCCCGAAAACTGATCAAGCAGATCGGGCTGGATCTGGCCAAGGACCCCGAATTCGCTCCGGTGATCCTCGAGCCGCTGAAAATGCAGGGCGTCGACGCCTTCGGTGATTACGCGGTCCAGATCCGGATGAAGATGATGACTTTGCCCGGCGAGAACTTTGTCGTTCGGCGTCAGGCTCTTTTCAGAATCAAAAAAGCTTTCGACGCCAACGGCATCAAATTCGCCTTCCCAACTGTCCAGCTCGCCGGCGAGGGCGAACAATCCACCGCCGCGAGCGCTGCCGTCGCCCAACAGGCGCTGCAGCTGACCCGTCCGGCGGCAGCCGCCGCGGAGTAGCCAGCAGAACCGACGCTGTCTAGGTTGCACCGCCTCGCCCGCGCCCTCTCCGAAGCACACCGCGACTGCCGAAGCATCGTGTCTTTTGGCGATCTAGGCGGCAACTTTCATTTGCTCGACGCCCCGCCAACGTCCGGAAACTGTGGGCCAGTAGGTGGCAAAGCGATCGGCGGCGCGCCACGCGCAAATGATCGACAGCGGCGGAGAGCCATATCGGCTTCCGCAGCGTCGTCAAAACCTGACGTCAGGGCGGAAGGGAGGAGTGCAATGACCGATGCTCCGCCACAAAAGCTGGGCCTCCTGGCGAAACTGGTCGTAGCGTTCATCCTCGCTATGATCGTCGCCGGCATAGTATGGCACGGCGTTTCGATCGAAACCTTCAAACGCATCTGGCACCAGCTCATCGAGCGGGCGGATGCGCCGATGAGGTTTCGTTTCATCCTGCAACCGTTGATGGCGGCAATCGCCGCGATCCTGGATGGTCTCAAGGACGCGCGGGCCGGCCGCTCGCCGTATTTTTGGACCCTGCTGCGCAACCCGCGCGAGCGCTTCGAACGGCTGGAGGAGGGATTGAACGCGACCGCCAGGATTATCCTTCTTGGCCTCGTGATGGACGCGATCTACCAGATCATCGTGCTGAAGCGGTTCTATCCGGCCGAGGCGGTTATTGTCGCTTTGCTGTTCGCGTTTATTCCGTATGTGATCATCCGCGGGCCGGTCTTGCGCATCGAGCGCTGGTGGCTGGGAGGCGCCTCTCCAAACCGGACCTCGTGAGGCCGCAGACATGAACCGTCGGCAAAAGGGCATTGAACATGACAGATTCACGTGCCGCCCCAAATGCGGTCAGGTTCGAAGTGAGGGCAACCGCGGCTGATCATTTCGCCTGGGTCCGCACGCGCCTCGCCCTCGAGCGCACGATGATGGCCTGGCAGCGCACCGCCGTCGCGCTGATCGGCTTCGGTTTCGCGATTGTGCAATATTTCAACCACTTGCAGCAGATCCCCGGCGCCCGCGCTGCTTATCTTCCAACCGCACCGGAATATTTGGGACTCGCGCTGATTTCGTGCGGCATTCTGGCGCTCGCCATCTCGCTCTGGCAATACCTTCGGACAGTCCGTTATCTGTGGAGCGGATCATTCTCGCTACTGGCCGGTATGGAAGCCGATCTGACCAAGGAAAAGATACACTCGCCGGTCTTGCCGGTCGCCATCCTACTGATCTTTATAGGCCTGTTTGCCTTCTTCGCTGTGCTGTTCCGCCTGACCTAGCCGCCGGGCGGAGCAGCGGAGACCAAAAGCAATTCTGGAACCATCTGACCAAGGAAAGGAGACTTCATGGCTCAATCGTCAGCCAAGCCGAACATCGTCGTCATCTGGGGCGATGATATCGGCATTACCAACCTCAGTTGCTACAGTGATGGGTTGATGGGCTACCGGACGCCCAACATCGACCGCATCGCCCAGGAGGGCATGCGTTTCATCGACTGCTACGGCGAGCAGAGCTGCACGGCCGGACGATCCTCGTTCATCACCGGTCAGCACGGGTTGCGCACCGGGTTGACCAAAGTCGGCCTGCCGGCCGCCCCCGTTGGTCTGAATAAGGAAGACCCGACGATCGCCGCGCTGCTCAAGCCGTTGGGCTACGCCACCGCGCAGATCGGCAAGAACCATCTCGGCGACCGCAACGAATATTTGCCGACCGTGCACGGCTTCGACGAGTTCTACGGGAATTTATACCATCTGAATGCGGAGGAAGAGCCGGAACTTCCTGATTACCCGAACGAAAAGGATTTTCCTCACTTTCGCGAGAGGTTCGGTCCGCGCGGCGTCATGGACTGCAAGGCCACCGACGCTGACGACGCGACGGTCGACCCACGTTTTGGCAGGGTCGGCAAACAGGCCATCCGCGACACCGGTCCGCTGACCAAGAAGCGCATGGAAACGATCGACGACGACATCGCCGCCCGGGCCGAGGAGTACATCAAGCGGCAGGCGGAGGCCGGCACACCCTTCTTCCTCTGGGTGAATTTCACACACATGCATCTGCGCACGCATGTAAAGCCAGAGAGCCGGGGTCAGGCGGGCCGCTGGCAGAGCGAATACCACGACGTGATGATCGATCACGACAAGAACGTCGGCGCCGTGCTCAAGGCGCTTGATGAAGCCGGCATCACCGACAACACGTTTGTCATGTACAGCACCGATAACGGCCCAAATATGTTTTCGTGGCCCGATGCGGCGATGACCCCGTTTCGGAACGAGAAGAACACCAACTGGGAGGGCGCCTACCGGGTGCCGTGCGTGGTCCGCTGGCCCGGCAAGATCAAGCCGGGCACGGTATCGAACGAGATGGTGGCCCATCACGACTGGCTGCCGACATTCCTGGCCATGGCCGGCGATACGGAGGTCACCGACAAGCTGCTGAAGGGCTACCCAATCGGGGACATGACCTACAAGGTCCACCTCGACGGCTATAATCTGGTGCCATACCTGACCGGCCAAGCGCAGAAGAGCCCGCGGATCTCGTTCATCTACTGCAACGACGACCAGCAGG
This sequence comes from uncultured Acidimicrobiaceae bacterium, assembly GCA_963726135.1. Classification (GTDB taxonomy): domain Bacteria; phylum Actinomycetota; class Acidimicrobiia; order Acidimicrobiales; family RAAP-2; genus Bog-473. The sequence goes on along the minus strand of CAVSBE010000008.1, from coordinate 10,487 downwards.
TCGTGGCACTGCGCTACGACAATTGGAAGATCGTGTTCGCGGAACAGCGGGAGCCCGGCACGATGCGCGTCTGGTCCGAGCCGTTCGTCACGCTTCGCGTGCCGAAAATGTTTAATCTCCGCACGGATCCCTTCGAGCGTGCGGACATCACATCAATCACTTACTACGATTGGCTTGTCGATCACGTCTATTTGCTGGTGCCGGCGCAGGCCTATATCGGAGAGTTCCTGCAGACGTTCCGGGATTATCCACAGCGGCAGAAGGCCGCCAGCTTCAACCTCGACGACGTGCTCCGCAAGATGCAGGAGACCCCGCACCACTAACCTGGCCGAACTGGATCGGCGGGCGCCGGTCGGGATCCACGATCGGCGCCCAGTGCGGCTTCGGGGGGCGCTCGATGGAGGAATGGCTGCATCTGATCACGAAATTCCTCGAGCGGGACTTGGCTGTGCGTCGCGACAGCGACGCCGAACCGCCAAAGCTAATACCGCTGATCTGCGCTGAAGGGCGCGAACGGACGCACATGGCTCGGGAGGAGAGGAGAACGCCAGCGCCCACCGATCCGGCGGACGAGGTGCGGGCTTTTTACGAGAGCCATCCCTATCCGGCGCCGATCACCAACCTGGATCGGCACCGCAAGCTATACCGAAACCCGGATCGGCGTCGGGCATCGTCGCTTCTGATGTGGCCAACGGAGAAGCCCAGGGCAAATCGAGAGATCCTGGTCGCCGGCTGCGGCACGTCCCAGGCTGCCATCCATGCTCTGCGCGAGCCCGATGCTTGCGTGACGGCTATCGATATCAGCGAAACCAGCCTGCGTTATACGCGCGATCTTCAGCGACAATACGGCTTGCGAAACCTCCATCTCCATCGGCTGGCGATCGAGCAGGTCGGGGAGCTCGGTCAGATGTTTGACCAGATCGTCTGTACGGGGGTGCTCCATCACTTGCCCGACCCGGACACCGGCCTTGGGGCATTGCGCAGTGTCCTTTCGCCCGGCGGCGTGATGCATTTGATGGTCTATGCCGCATATGGGCGTGCCGGTATTTACATGATGCAGGAGTACTGCCGCCTGCTCGGGGTCAGCGCAGCGGCGGCAGAGCTGCGCGACCTCGGCGCGACGGTCGCGGCACTGCCCTCCGATCATCCGATCGCCGGTGTGGCAAGACGGGCGAAGGATTTCACCCAGCCGGACGCTTTGGCTGACGCACTGCTTCACCCTCAGGACCGCGCCTACACCGTGCCGCAGCTCTATGCATGGCTCGAAGGATGCGGCCTGTCGTTCGGGCGCTGGTTCGAGCAGGCTCCCTATCTCCCGCAATGCGGGGCAGTAGCGCGCACACCGCACGCCGAGCGTCTTCTCTCGCTTCCCCCGCGATCGCAGCACGCCGCGGTCGAACTATTGCGCGGGACCATGTCGAAACACAGCTTCATCGCCTATCGTGACGATCACGTCGGCGAGACCCAGCCGATCTCATTCGATGGTGACGCCTGGCGGGGGTACGTTCCTTTGCGTCTGCCATGGATCTTGTGCATCCGGGAGCGGGTGCCCCCCGGCTCCGTAGCCGTCCTGATCAATCGGGCACATACCTACCCTGACTTGGCGTTTCCCATCGATGCGGCACAGGAGCGGCTATTCGCGGCAATCGATGGTAACCGCTCTATCGATCAGATCCTGCGGACGGCCGCGCCGGTGGGTGGGGAGGCGCCTGCCTGCAGGTTTTTCGAGCAGCTGTGGCAGTACGATCAGATCGTCTTCGACGCGACAGCCGCGCGCGCAACCCACAACAAAGTAGACAAAGAATGATCGCTTTACCCCTGCCCCGCATTGCCGCCATCGCCGGCAGCGTTGCCTTAATTCTGTCGGCCTGCGTGCCGGCGCCGCAATACGACGCTCTCCAAAATGACTACAACCAGCTCAATCAGCAGCTCTCGAGCGAAATCGGTGCGCAGCAGGTGCACATCACGCGGCTGCAGGGAGCGATCAAAGTGGCGGTGAACAGCGAGCTGCTGTTCCCCTCGGGCGGCTGGCAGATGCCCCCGGCGGCGGCACAGACGATCGCGAAGATGGCCCCGATCCTCGCGCCGTTCCAGCAAACGACGATCGTCGTGACCGGCTACACGGACAATGTGCCGATAGGCCCCGAGCTGCGGCAGCAGGGGATCGACAGCAACCAGCAGCTTTCGCTGAAACGGGCGCAGACCGTTGCCAACTTCCTCGTTTCCCAGGGGGTCAACCCGAACCTGGTCTCGGCGCAAGGCCGCGGCGAGGCTGACCCGGTCGCCTCGAATGACACGCCGCAAGGACGGGCCCAGAACCGCCGCGTTGAACTTACCCTGGCCGGTTCCGGCACCTAACTGCGATGACCTCGATACAAGGAGGCCAGCACGGCTCGGGCCACGCTGTCGCGCTATACCGCGTTGTGCCGATTTGTGGGTCGCATCAACGAGGCGGAGTGACGAGGCTACCATGAGGCTGCATGCCCGCTTTCTTCTGGCTTTCGTGTTTGCGGCAGCCTTGGGCGGGCAGGCCCTCGCGCAGACCGATCCACTCCCCGCGTGGAACGGTGGTCCGGCGAAGCAGGCGATCATTAATTTTGTGCACGCGACCATCGACCAGTCGAGCCCCCAATTCGTGCCGCCCGCAGAACGAATTGCCACCTTCGACCAGGACGGCACGCTCTGGGTCGAGCACCCGATATACACGCAGGTGGTCTACTGCCTCGACCGGGTGCCGGCGCTCGTAAAGCAGAAGCCCGAGCTCGCGAAGGTCGAGCCGTTCAAGACCGTATTATCGGGCAATCGGGAGGCGATGGCGAAGCTCTCGATCGGCGATCTCGTCAAGATTGCCGCCGCCACGCTGACCGGCATGAGTGTCGACGAGTTCCAAGCCGAGGCGAAGAAGTGGCTCGACACCGCCCGGGATCCGCGCTGGAAGCGGCCCTACACCGAACTCACCTACCTGCCGATGATCGAATTGCTGAAGTACCTGCGCGCGAACGGTTATCGGACCTATATCGTCACCGGCGGCGGTCAGGATTTCGTGCGGGTTTATTCCGAGGAGGTGTACGGCAATCCCCCCCGAGCAGGTGGTCGGCACCGCCGGCGGAACACGTTACGGTTATGACAAGAACGGGCGGCCGGTTCTTACCAAGGAACCAAAGCTGCTCTTAAACGACAACCACGCCGGCAAGCCGGAAGGCATCCACCTGATGATCGGGCGCCGGCCTTATGCCGCGTTCGGCAACTCGACCGGCGACCGGCAGATGCTCGAATATACTAAGGCCGACAACGGCCCGCGGCTTGCGATGCTGGTGTTGCACGACGATGCGACACGCGAATACGCCTACGGTCCCGCGCAGGGGCTGCCTGACACCAAGGTCGGCAACTTTACCCAGGCACTGTACGACGAAGCAACGAAACAGGGTTGGGTCGTCATCAGCATGAACGACTGGAAACGCGTCTTCGCGTTTGATTGAGTGATAGCGCTCCCCATCCACGAGACCCGGTCTGTCAAAAACGTCGAATATAGCTGCCGCACTGCCGGCAATGGACTTATCGCGAAGTTTGTCCTAGCGATGGGCGGCGTTGAACTGGACGAGGGCGGCGGGGCCAGGACACAGCTCGGCTTCGCCGAGGCCGTTTAACGACGCGTCGACGGTGTCGAGGAATTCGTGCATGTCGCCAGACTCTGGCTCGACAAACAGCAGGCCGGTCACGACCTCGCCGGCGGCGTGCTGCTGTTGGAGATAGGTCAAGGCCGAGATCCGGTCATAAGGATCGTAGTCGGCGGCGAGCTTGCGCAGCCGCAGGATCGAGCCATCGTGCTGGACCACGGTCTCGACCGTGCCCGGAGCGTAATCGGCGGTGATTTCGTCGCGTTCGAGGATCACGTCCAATCGGTTGACCGCCTCGTTATGAGCGCGGACATAGTCGAAGCTCTTGGTCGATTTCGGGATTGTTGTTGAACGCGACGCAGGGCGAGATCACGTCGATGAAGGCAGCACCCCGATGCTCGATCGCCGCCTTGATCAGCGGCACCAGCTGGGCCTTGTCGCCGGAAAAGCTGCGGCCGACGAAGGAGGCGCCGAGCTGCAATGCCAGAGCGACCAAATCGATCGGTGAATCGGTGTTGACGGCGCCGCGCCGGGCCTTCGAACCCTTGTCGGCGGTTGCCGAGAATTGCCCTTTGGTCAGCCCGTAGACGCCGTTGTTTTCGACGATGTAGACCATGTTGACAGCGCGTCGGATGCAATGGGCGAACTGGCCGAGCCCGATCGAGGCGGAATTGCCGTCGCCCGAGATGCCGAGATAGATCAGATCGCGATTGGCGAGGTTGGCGCCGGTCAACACCGAGGGCATGCGCCCATGCACGCTGTTGAAGCCGTGCGACTTACCGAGAAAATAGGTCGGTGTCTTCGACGAGCAGCCAATTCCCGACAACTTGGCGATGCGGTGCGGCGGCAGGCTGAGCTCGAAGCAAGCCTGGATAATCGCCGCACTGATCGAATCATGGCCGCAGCCGGCGCACAAGGTCGAGACCGCGCCTTCGTAGTCGCGATGAGTAAAGCCGAGCGCGTTGGTCGGCAGCTTCGGGTGATGCAGACGGGGCTTGGCGATGTAGGTCATGCGGACCTCAGGCGGGAAGGAAAGGATCTGGGCGCGGGAATGACGAGGAAGAGAGAGGTCACGGCAGCGCCTTACGCAACGGGGCGAGGGTGACGATTTCGAGCATGTCGCTGATCGCCTTGACGATGAAGCGGGCGGTAATCGGCGTGCCGTCATAGTGCAGGATCGGCACCAGACGGGCCGGATCGATATCGCCGTCGTTGATCAAGAGACTGCGCAGCTGGGCGTCCCGATTCTGCTCGACGAGGAAGATGCGGTCGTGGGCGGCGACGAAATCGAGCACATCGTCATGGAACGGATAGGCGCGCACGCGCAGGGTGTCTAAGTGGATGCCCCGCTCCTCGAGCGCTTCGAGCGCCTCGATCATGGCGGGTGAGGTCGATCCGAAATAAACGGCGCCATACCGGGTCGGCTCACGCGCCGCGCGCCTGATCGGGGGCGGCACCAAGCGCTTGGCAGTCTCGAATTTGTGTAACAGGCGCTGCATGTTGTCGACGTAATCTGGCCCCTCCTCGGAGTAGCGCGCATAGCGGTCCTTGGTGGTCCCGCGGGTGAAAAAAGCGCCGCGCGTCGGATGGGCGCCGGGTAGGGTGCGGTAAGGGATGCCGTCGCCGTCGACATCGAGATAGCGGCCGAAATCGATGCCTGCTTCGAGCTGTTCGGCGGTCATTATTTTGCCGCGGTCGAAAGCGCGGTTCGCGTCCCAGGCGAGCGGTTCGACGAGCCAGTCATTCATGCCGATGTCGAGGTCGAGCATGACGAAGACCGGGGTCTGCAGCCGGTCGGCGAGATCGAACGCCTCGGCGGCAAAGGCAAAAGCTTCGTGCGGATCCTCGGGGAACAGCAGCACATGCTTGGTGTCGCCATGCGAGGCATGGGCGCAGGAGAGAATGTCCGCCTGTTGGGTGCGGGTCGGCATCCCGGTCGACGGGCTGCCGCGCTGAACGTCGAAGATCACCGCCGGGATCTCGGCGAAATAGGCGAGGCCGATGAATTCCTGCATCAGTGAAATGCCGGGGCCCGAGGTCGCGGTGAAGGCGCGCGCGCCATTCCAGGCAGCGCCGATGACCATGCCGATCGACGAGAGCTCATCCTCGGCCTGGATGATCGCATAGCGTTTTTTCTTGGTCTCGGGATCTATGCGGTAGCGCCGGCAATGATTAGCAAAAGCCTCGGCGAGCGAGGAGGAGGGAGTAATCGGATACCACGCGGCGACCGTCGCCCCACCATAGACGCAGCCCAGCGCGGCGGCGTCGTTGCCATTAATAAAGATGCGGTCGCCAACCTTGTCAGAGCGCTCCAGATGCAGCCCGATCGGGCATTCTTGCTCGGCCAACGCCCAGTCGCGACCGAAATTGAGCGCGCGCAGATTGGGTCGGATCAGGGTATCCTTGCCGCGGAACTGCTCGGCGATCAGCTTTTCGATCGCCGCCACGTCCATGTTCAGCAGTGCCGACAACGCGCCCAAATAAATGATGTTCTTGAACAGCTGGCGCTGGCGCGCATCATTGTATTCGCGGTTGGAGATCGCGGTCAGCGGCGCGCCGATGACGGTGATGTCCTCGCGGAATTTCCATGGCGGCAAGGGCTTGGTCGCGTCGTAGAACAGATAGCCGCCGGGCTCGATCTCGGCGATGTCCTGGTCCCAGGTCTCGGGGTTCATCGCGACCATCATATCGACCCCGCCGCGACGGCCGAGATGGCCCTTGTCGCTGATCCGCACCTCGAACCAAGTCGGCAGCCCCTGGATGTTCGAGGGGAAGATATTGCGCGAACTCGCCGGTATTCCCATGCGCAGGATTGACTTGGCGAACAGCGCATTGGCGCTGGCCGAGCCCGATCCGTTGACGTTGGCGAATTTGACAACGAAGTCGTTGACGCTTTCGATCTGGTGTCGGCTCGATCCGTCCACGTTCATTCCTCTGAAGGACTCTTCAGCGCAGAGGACGCCGAGATCGCGCCGCGGACGCTGGGCTTCCAGTTCCTTCGCGTCCATCGCGCATCCATTGCGCTCTTCGCGTTGAAGCTTTGATTATTCAGCGGCTGCGGCATGCGGGTCCGGCCTGGGTTATTTCGAGCAGGAATTTGCGCATGTCCCATGCCCCGGTCGGGCAGCGCTCAGCGCACAGTCCGCAATGCAGGCAGACATCCTCGTCCTTGACCATGATCCGCCCGGTCTTCAGCGAATCGCCGATATAGAGATCCTGTTCGAGGTTGAGGGCCGGGGCCGTCAGCCGCCCGCGCAACTCATCTTCGCTGCCGTCGTCGGTGAAGGTGATGCAATCCATCGGGCAAATGTCGACGCAGGCGTCGCATTCGATACACAGCTGACCGGTGAACACGGTCTGCACGTCGCAGTTCAGGCAGCGCTCCGCCTCAAGATAGCCGAGCTTCTCGTCATAGCCGAGTTCGACCTCAACCCGGATGTCGGCGAGCGCCACCGCCTTGTCCCGGAGCGGCACCCGGTAACGCACGTCGTTCGAAATGTCGTTGTCATAGCTCCACTCGTGGATCCCCATCTTCTGGCTGACCAAGGTCACGCCCGGAGGCGGCCGGTCGCCGACATCCTCGCCGTGGCACAATTTGTCGATCGAAATCGCGGCATCGTGGCCGTGCGCGACCGCCCAGATGATGTTTTTGGGACCAAAGGCGGCGTCGCCGCCAAAGAACACTTCGGGCAAGGTCGACTGCATCGTCTTCGGGTCGACCTTGGGCATGTCCCAGCGGTCGAATTCAATGCCGATATCGCGCTCGATCCACGGAAACGCGTTCTCCTGGCCGACCGCGATCAGCACGTCGTCACACGCGATATGGACGTCGGGCTCGCCGGTCGGGACCAGGTTGCGGCGACCGCGGGCGTCGTATTCTGCCTTGACCTTTTCAAACAGAACCCCGGTCAGGTCACCGCGGTCGTGGGTGAACTCTTTCGGCACCAGCCAGTTTAGGATCGGGATGCCTTCATGCGTTGCATCCTCTTTTTCCCAGGGAGACGCCTTCATTTCGTCAAAGCCGCTGCGCACGACAACGGTGACCTCCTCGCCGCCGAGCCGGCGCGACGAGCGGCAGCAATCCATCGCCGTATTGCCGCCGCCGAGGACGACGACGCGGCGCCCGATCTTGTTTATATGACCGAACGAGACGCTGGACAGCCAGTCGATGCCAATATGGACATTGGCTTCTGCCTCCCGGCGTCCGGGGATGTCGAGATCGCGCCCACGCGGCGCGCCGCAGCCGACGAATACCGCATCCCAATCCTCGGCGAGCAATGCTTTGAGGCTGCGGACGGGTTCCCCGAAACGCGCCTCGACGCCCATCTCGAGGATCAGATCGACCTCTTCGTCAGTCACCCGTTCGGGCAGGCGGAAGCGCGGGATCTGCGAGCGCATCATGCCGCCGCCCTTGGCATCGCCGTCGAACATTACACAGTGATAGCCGAGTGGCAGAAGGTCGCGGGCGACCGTCAAAGAGGCCGGGCCGGCGCCGACCAGGGCGATCCGCTTGCCGTTCTTCTCTCGGGGAATGGCCGGCAGATAGGGCGTGATGTCGCCCTTGTTGTCGGCAGCCACGCGCTTTAGCCGGCAGATCGCCACCGGCTGCTCGTCGGTCTCGACTCGGCCGCGCCTGCAGGCGGGTTCGCACGGGCGGTCGCAGGTGCGCCCGAGAATGCCCGGAAAGACATTCGAGTACCAATTAACCATAAACGCATCAGTATAGCGCCGGTCGGCAATCATGCGGATGTATTCCGGCACCGGCGTATGAGCCGGGCACGCCCATTGGCAATCGACGACTTTGTGAAAATAGTCGGGGACGCTGATATCGGTCGGCTGCACTAGGCTCCTCCTGGCGAACGGGGCGATGCCCGATCCGGCCTTATCCTTGTCGCGGCTGTCCGCCCGGTCTGAGTGCAAGTTGGCCCAACCATAGGCGCGGGCTTATAGTCGGGCTTAGACCCGTCGTCATCTTCCTTCTTGCTCGGTCAGCCTTGCGCATACGGAGTGGCATTGCGAGGCATTCACGTCCTTAGGCTGCGGCAGCTTGCCTCATCCCCACATGAGGCGCAACAACGGCGGCGCATAGGGGTCGATCGAGAGCGCAGCTTGACTTCGAGATGGGGGCGGCGCATCTGCCTTGTCAGAGCATCATGCTCAATTCACGGGAGAAATTGCAGCGGCCATTCCGGGCGGAACCCTTAAACCGCCGCAGAACGAGCGAAAGCTGCCCCGCGAAAAGCCCATCATCATCCCCCGACATCGCCGGCGCGACGCATCCGCAAGTTTGGATGCGCAGCCAATTTGGCCGGCCGTCGAACAAGAAAGAATTAAAATACGTGATCAAATTTCAAGACCTTGCGCTCATCGATCCAATTCGGCGGGCGCTTGCCGAGGAAGGCTATGCCGCGCCGACCCCGATCCAGGCGCAGGCAGTCCCACATCTCCTCGCCGGCCGCGACCTGCTGGGGATCGCCCAGACCGGGACCGGCAAGACGGCTGCCTTTGCGCTGCCAATTCTGCAACGCCTCGCCGGCGGGCACCCGCCTGCACTCGCGCGAAAGACCGCACGTTGCTTGGTGCTGACCCCGACGCGGGAGTTGGCGTTGCAAATTCGCGACAGCTTTAAGGCTTACGGGCGCCATCTCGGGTTGCGTGCGACAGTGATATTCGGCGGCGTCGGCCAGGAGCCGCAGGTCGCCGCGATGACGCGCGGCGTCGATATCCTGGTCGCGACGCCGGGGCGGCTGCTCGACCTGATCGGGCAAGGTCATATCAGGCTGGATCGTGTCGAAACATTCGTGCTCGACGAAGCTGACCGCATGCTCGACATGGGCTTCATTCGCGACGTCAAAAAGATCGTCGCGATGCTGCCGAGCCGGCGCCAGACCTTGCTGTTCTCGGCGACGATGCCGCCCGACATCGCCCGGCTTGCGGCCGCGATCCTCGACGCCCCGGTACGGGTCGAGGTCACCCCGGCGGCATCGACCGTCGAACGGACCGATCAGCTCGTCATGTTTGTCGAGCGCGCCGACAAGCGGGCATTGCTGTGCGCAATCCTACGTGACCCGGCGCTCTCCCGCGTGCTGGTCTTCACCCGGACCAAGCACACCGCCAACCGACTCGCCGAGCAACTCGTCCGCGCCGGGTTCGGCGCCGAAGCGATCCACGGAAACAAGTCTCAAAGCGCCCGCCTGCGAGCGCTCGAGGATTTCCGCGCCGGCGCGGTGCGCGTGCTGGTCGCCACCGACATCGCGGCGCGCGGCATCGACATCGACGCGATTAGCCACGTTGTAAATTTTGAACTGCCGAATGTCCCGGAAACCTACGTTCACCGGATCGGCCGCACCGCGCGCGCCGGCGCCACTGGTGCAGCAATCTCGCTGTGCGATACCGAGGAGCGCGCCTATCTGAAGGACATCGAGCGTCTGATCGGACGCAAGGTGCCGGTCGCTGCCGAACATCCGTTCCGCGCCGCGAAGACCGCTCCCCTGCCACAGCGCAGACGCGCCGCCTGAGCTGCTACCCCAGAGATGACGCGCTGAGGCGAAAAGCCTTACCGGGTGTAAGGGCTTCGACATCGGGTAGCCGCCGCGCGCGCCGAATTTGCCGTCCGGCGGACCGTCTTCGATGTAACCGGCGGCGCGGTAGAAGCGGCGGGTCGGTCAGGGTACTGTGCAAGGTGCAGCGCTTGTTGCCGCGCTCGGCGGCGCGAGTTTCAAGGGCGCCAGGCAAGGCCCGGCTGATGCCGCGAAACCGCGCATCCGGGGAGACGTACAGAGAGTGATTCTCCTGCGTCGGTGACCGAACCGACCGCGAGGATGGTATCGCCCTCGACAGCCACGAGCACCGAATTATCTGAACGCGCGA
>CAVSBE010000007.1:0-74599 GCA_963726135.1 uncultured Acidimicrobiaceae bacterium | reverse complement strand
GCGCCCCAATGACCACACCGATCACCACACACCGCTTCAACACAATCCCCATCGTGTGACCAGATTCCTAACTTCGGCAGAGCCGAAGGTCCCGACAGGTGACCTTCGCCTCTAGCTGAGGAATCTCGCCTGACTGAGGATCGATTCGTAGAGCTAGGTGTGCGAGAGAAACACATCCAATGATGCGTTACGCCTATTACAACGTCGGAAGCCACTGGGCCCTTTGGATTTTGATGAGCTTGGCGATGTTGGTGTTCTGGGGTATTCTCGCCTGGGCGGTCGTCAGCATCGCTCGCCACAAGAACGCTCACAGCGATTGCAAATCTCAGCCAGGGCCTGGCACCGGTTCAGACGCCCTCGCATCCTCCATGTCCTGCCCGAGGCAAGATGGAATCCGACGGGTACTCCCGGCGACGAGACCTCTTCAAAGGAAGCGGCCCAGCAGGAGAACCGATAATGGGGACGCTGATCGCTGACCCTGCCACCATTCCTGGAGGTCCTTGTTGTGGCATTCAACAACGGGGCACTTGCGCACGAGATAGTGATGCTCCCACTTCCCTCGGACGGTCCTGGCACTAGACCGACTGGAGCCGATGGCAAGGTCAATGAGTCCAAGAGCCTGGGCGAGACGTCACGATCGTGTGCGCCGGGTGCCGGTGACGGCATCGCCCCGGGGAGCGTCGGATGGTCAACCATGACACTGAGGCTGGGACGCTACGACCTGGTCTACGACGAACCATGGCATCACCCCACAGAGATATTCGATAAGATTTACCGTGGAGCGTTCCACGACGCAACAAGACAGTCGAGGTTTGGAGGGAAGCTAGCCCTGAGCCAACCACACTCGATCGGATCGGACAATGGCGGATCCGGACGAGTCATAGTCGGTGTCGATGGTTCGGAGTCGCTCGATACGCGCCCTGCAATGGGCAGCGCGTCACGCTCGTTCCATGGGAGCCACGCTTGAAGTCGTGACCGCTTGGACATTTCCCGAGGGACCCGTACCACTTGGAATTGACGCCCATGTCCCTTGGCCTGACGAGCTTGAGCTCATGACCGAGGCGTGGGCCAGACTCGACGAGGTGATTGAGGAAGCGCTATCCGGCAACTCCGAAGAACGAGTCAACGCTCAGATGATCAAGGGGAACGCAGCATCGGTGCTGCTCGACGTAGCCCGTGATGCCGACCTCCTCGTCGTCGGAAGTCGCGGCCTAGGGGCGTTCAAGGAGCTTCTGCTCGGATCCGTAAGCGACCGTTGCGTGAGGCACGCCAGATGCTCGGTTGCCGTGATCCGCTGAGAAGCGGCCTCGCTGAGGAACCCCTCTGACGAATCGCTGGAGTGACCTTCGGCCCTGCCGGGCGAACGACGAGAGGAGCAGTGTGCACTTACCCGGAGGTGGTGCGATGGCATCCACTCAAACCGAGAACCACGCCCGACAGATGCGTGCCGTCGTGCACGAGCGCTACGGACCGCCCGAGGTGCTACACGTCGAGCTGGTGGCGCAGCCGAGCCCGGGACCCAACCAGCTGCTGGTCGAGGTGCACGCCTGCACAGTCAATCGAACCGACTGCGGGTTCCGCGCCGCGAAGCCGTTTATCGTCCGCTTCTTCAGCGGCCTCGTCCGACCGAAGAAGCGGATTCTCGGGACTGAGTTCGCCGGGGTCGTCGAGGCGGTCGGTGACGCTGTGACAGAGTTCGCGATCGGTGACCGAGTGTTCGGCGTGAACGTGGACGTGTTCGGCACACAGGCCGAGTATGTGTTGGTCAAACAGGATGCGCGGTCGCGATGATGCCGGCGGGCGTGTCTTTCGCTGACGCGGCGGCGATGTGCGACGGCGCGATCCTTGCGCTCGCGTACCTGCGGCAAGCTGCAGTTGGTCCGAGAACGCTCATCGTCGTGTACGGCGCGTCGGGATCCATCGGCAGCTCGGCGGTACAGCCCGCGAAACACTTTGGAGCGGACGTCACGGCCGTGTGCGGCGCGGAGAACGTCGAGCTCGTACGCTCTCTCGGCGCCGACACCGTTCTCGACTACCGGCACGAAGACTTTGCCGAAACCAGCGATCCCTATGACGTCGTGTTCGACGCCGTCGGCAAACTGTCCTTCGCCCGATGCCGAAAGGCCGTCAAAGGTGGGGGTATGTACCTTTCCACGGAACTGGGGCCCTGGCAGCAGAATCCGGCATTGGCTCTATGGACCGCACGCTTCGGACGCAAGCATGTCGCATTCCCACTTCCTCGCTACACGAGAGCCGACGTCGAGCTCATCAAACACCTCGTAGAGGCGGGCGAGTACCGCGCTGTGGTAGACCGCCACTATCCGTTCGAACAAGTCGTCGCTGCCACACGCTACGTCGAGACCGAAACCAAGACCGGCAGTGTCGTGTTGTACATCGCCGAGGATGCGGACAGGACCCCCGACCCGGCAAGCGCGCCTGACTTCCTGAACGCTGCGTCCCACAATCGCGCGGCGGAGACGCTCCGTGGGTATCCGCCGAAATGCCTCGAAGCAGGTGTTATGCGAATGATCCTTGACCCTATCCTTGCGCAATGACACCCAGTTTCGCCCTGGAGTATGGAGCCCGCCGCCGGACTGTTTCGATTGTCACGACGGGATGCTCGGATCTGACCCGCGATACTTCAGATCGATCAAGTTTCGTGCCCTTGGCGTGCCCTAGTGAATGTGAAACAGCGCGGAATAGCGCGGCACAACGACTGCGAAAATTGGCTCAGATTTCGCCGTCTGAACTGGACTTTCTTGCATTTTCCATGGTCAACCAACCGCTCTACCAGATTGACCCAGAATCCGACCTGAAAAGCGTGAGGTCACTCACTGGCCCGTCGTCGATCCCACCAACGCAAAGTTCCTAGCGAGGGCTCATTTCGACTCATGGTCAATTTCGTGGGTCGAAGTTTCGTGCCCTCTACGTGCCCAACCCGGATTTGGAACGAGTTCAACTTGGAACGAGTTCTAGGGGCACCGGGACTTGACGCGTCTGGGCCTCGGTCGGCCACTGTCCTCGAATCAGCGCGCTTCCGCCAGTTCGAGAGCGTGGCCATCGGAGATCACAGAGTCATTGCCGATTTGGCCACTGGCACCTTGCGCATGCGGGCCACGCGGAAGATGTCACGCCATAAGGAGTTGTCCGGCTCCGACGTCAGGCCAGCCGAACTGCGATGAACCCATTGCGACGGACACTGGGAAGAGTCTTTACGGTGACTGCTCCTGGCTCTCGTCGAGCACAACTGCATAGGAGCCGCTGCCCAGCACGGACCCGGCGGAGACGCGGCGGGGGCCGATGAGCAGGTCCTCGAGAACGCCCGTAACGGTGTCGAAGGTCACGTCGTCGAGTTCGCCGAGTTCGTTGCCTCGTTCGCTCAGGGCCCGCTTGCCGACGAGCTCGAGTTTCCCCGCGGCGGCCGCCTGTTCCCGGTCATCTGACGGTGGCCGGAGGGCGCCTTCGTCGATGACCATGACCGCATCGGGCCCGAACCCGCTCAATTGCGCCCAATCGACCAGCTGAGCCTTTTTGCCTCGCCCGATGACCACGGCGGCGATGCGCCGTTGCCTGGCATCCACGAGCAGGTGGCTGACAGAGCCCAACTCCTTCGCGCTCGATCGGCTCACTACCTTCCGGCCAGCGGAATCCCGGAATGACTCGCTCACGTCAGTCCCAATCGAGTCCGGAACTCATTGACCGCCGCGCCGAGGCCGACGAGGTCGTCCTGGACGAACTCCTCGGTGATGTTAGGGACCACAAGGGCAACCCCTGAGACGGAAAGCTGCACTGGTAGCGGGATGTAGCCCCGCCCACCCCCGGCCTTCTCGATCTGATACCCGACCACCTCACCGCTGCTCCCAACCAGCAGTACCAAGTCGGCGACCTCACCCAGGCTGGCTCCCCCCTCGGTCAGGATGTCGTCTCCGAGCACGTTGCGCTCGGTAGCGGGATGGCCGACATCCTCGGGCGCGTCCTCGGGGGCCACGAGGTTGGACTCGTCGAGCACCATCACCGCGTCCTGGCCGATCGCATGGACGGCCTCGGCCGGCAGGACATCGCGGCTCCGACCAGCCAGGAATCCGCGCTTGTTGAGGGTGACACCGACGAGGCGACCCGCCTCGGGGCTGTAGATCACGTCGCGCACCTCGGCCACGTCCTCCCCGCCCTGGACCGTGACCACCGGAAGCCCGCGGATCTGGGACGCGGTCATGAGCAGCATTATCCTTTGTCCTTCGTAGTGTCCCTGGTTGCGATCACGCCTCCGCCACGCCGTCTTCGCCGAACGACCACGAACGCGACCGCCGCGACCACTAGGACTATGACCACCAGTATCAGCCAGCCGATCGCGTCCATCCCAAAATTCTAACCCCCTCGCTTCGCCCGCGGCGCGGGTCCAGAGTCTGTGCTTCGCTCGACCACTGGATCCACACGTGGCAGGTGCGACTGACATGGAGATGCACCGCGGGGAGCTGTCTCAGGAAGACGAGCCGCCCCTGTCTCACCACTTTGACCGGAACTAACCCCCTACGGAGAGCGGTCGCCGGTTCGCCCGCTACTGAGTCGGAACACTGTTCCCATCGGAACCCTGATCCCTCCTGAGCCTGACATGGGTTAGCGGGCTGAGGAGAACGCCTGCCCCGCCCCGGTCAAACCAGCCACAAGGCGAGCGGCGAGGACCAATTCCTCTGGCCAGGCCATTGCGGCTACACGACACTCAGAAGAGCGTTGCCAGCCAGCTTTGGTGTGGCGTTACGCCTTAGAAAAGAAGGGTGGAACACGATGGCAGGAAAGACCGAGCAGGTAAAGGGCCAGGCCAAAGAGGCCGTCGGAAGCCTGACAGGCAACAAGGACCTTCGAGCCGAAGGCAAGGCCGATCGTCAAGCCGGCGAGGCCAAAGAGAAGGTTGGCCACGCAAAGGACAAGGTCGAAGAGGTAGTCGAGAAGGTCGAGCACAAGGCCGAAGAAGTGATCGACAATGCCAAGGATGCATAGGGATTGACTTTGGTGAATCAAGGAAGCGGGGCGTAATGCCCATCACTCCCACAGATTGAACCTTTCCAGTGTCGGCGCGTCTAGCGCTCTGTGACTCCCGGGTGACAAGTCCCGAAGTGCATCCTTGAGAGCGGGGGGTCTACAGGTGATCGGGGGTCGCAATGGTTTCGAAATGACATCCCTTTTGCGCCCGAAGTGTCCGTCGCCGGCATCTTTCGGTCGCTCGGAACCGGGCCGGATCCGTCAAGAAATGCCTTGGTTTCATCAAGTGTCGTACCCTTGGCGTGCCCTAGTGAACGCGAAACAACGTCGATGAGCGGTATGTAGTGACGACCAGCCGGTCATAGATTTCTGGCTTTTGGCCTGGGCTTTTGTGCGTAAGCTCTGGCCAGGACGCCAACCGACCGCCACGCAGATCCGACCTGAAGAGCGTAAGGTCACCGGATCGACGCCGGTCCCGACCACCGGGAAGTGCCCTGGCTAGGGCATACATCACTTCGACCGGGGCTTCAGCCCGGAAGTGACCGCTCGTTCGTCAAGCGTGAGTTCGCGGTGTCGGCGGGACTCACCACGAGACGAATGCTCAGGTCGGAGGGTCGGCCCGCGGCTTGGCCGAACCCATTGGGCTCCGGCAGGGATCCTGACCCGTCTCCCTCGGCTTCCACTGGAGGCATTCGAGATCCACGCTTGACGATGCGACGGTGAGCGGAATACCCTATAGGGGTATACGGTAGAGGGAGAGGGAGGTGCGCGATGCGGCCTGGCTATATCGACGACAAGGAAGTGATCCAAAGACGCTTGCGCAAGGTGGAAGGCCAAGTCCGGGGTCTCCAGCGCATGGTCGACGAAGACCGCTACTGCATCGAGATCCTGGGGCAGGTCTCGGCCGCTACCAAGGCGCTCCAGGCCGTCGCCCTCGAGCTGCTCGACGACCATCTGGCGCACTGCGTGTCGGATGCCGTGCGCAAGGGCGGGACTGACGCGACGGAGAAGCTCAACGAGGCCTCCGCCGCCATTGGCCGACTCGTCCGCTCCTGAGCGACATGCTGGCGACCGCCACTTTCGTGGTGGATATCGGGCGCTCATTGCGCGAGGGGTTCTTCATGTTCTGGGAGACCCTGTGGCCCCTCATCCTAGGGTTCGGTCTCTCGGGCGCCGTCCAGGCCTTCGTCAGCCGCGACTCGATGCAAAAGAAGTTGGGCGATCACCGGCCGTTGGCCGTGGTGCGGGCGTCGGGCTACGGCATGGTCTCCTCGTCGTGCTCCTACGCCGCCTCGGCCATGAGCAAGTCCCTCTTCGTGAAGGGCGCCGACTACATCGCCGCCATGGTGTTCATGTTCGCCTCGACCAACCTCGTCCTCGAGCTCGGCATCGTGCTCATCGTCCTCATGGGCTGGCAGTTCGCCGTCAGCGAGTTTGTGGGCGGCATCATCATGATCGCCTTGCTCGCCACTCTCGGTGCCCTGTGGTTGCGGGGGCGCCGGATCGTCGAAGCCCGCGAGCGGCTGACCAGCGAGAACGACGCCGGAGAGCACCAGCACGGGCCAGCCGGGGACCCGGCACTGCAACGCCAGGCCTGGTCGGTGCGTCTGCGCTCCAAGGCGGGGTGGGCCGACAGCGCCACTTACACCATGTCGGATCTGACGATGCTGCGACGCGAGCTGGTCATCGGCTACACGGTGGCGGGGTTCCTGGCCGTGCTCGTGCCCGTCTCGGTGTGGCAGGCGGTATTCATCAGCGGCCACGGCTTCTGGACGAGCCTGGAGAACGCCATCGTCGGACCCTTCATCGCCATCATCAGCTTCGTCTGCTCCATCGGCAACGTGCCGCTGGCCGCAGCGCTGTGGAGCGGCGGCATCTCCTTCGGCGGCGTGATCTCGTTCATCTTCGCCGACCTGATCGCCTTCCCTCTGCTGATGATCTACCGCCGCTACTACGGCACGCGTCTGATGCTGCGCATGCTGGCGGTCTTCTGGGCCCTCATGTCGACGGCCGGGCTCATCACCGAGGGCATCTTCGGGGCCGCCGGGCTGATTCCCACGGTCCGTCCGACCACGATCGCGCCGGCCCACTTCTCGTGGAACTACACGACCTATCTCAACATCGTCTTCCTGGCGTTGTTCGGCTTGTTGTACTGGACCTATCGCAACCGGGAGCGCTTGGGGGCCGGGACGGGGTACGCAAAGGATCCGGTCTGCGGCATGCAGGTCGAGATCGTTCACGCCCCGGCGTCGGTCCGACACGACGGCGAGCGCATCTACTTCTGCTCGGACCACTGCGCCGACCGGTTTGGGGCCGAGGCCGAGCTCCAGGAGGATCGGCTGGTGGAGACGGAGCATCACGAGCACGCCGGCCACTGATCATCGAATGCAATCAGGTTCCAAAGCAGGCAAGGAGTTCCATGAAGGAGCAACGCATCATCGAGCAGGTGGACAAGATGGTGGAATCGGGCCGGATCACCGAAGAAGAGGCGGCCCGGCTCAAGGCCACCGAGGGTACAGCCGACTTCGACACAGCAGTGGGAGCTATCCGAGCTCGGCACGCCGGCGTCCACATGCAGGCCGCCATCGCCGAGGGTGAGATGAGCCAAGAGGAGGCGGACGGGTATCTCGAGCGACTGCGAAAGGGTGACCATCCCAAGGGGCTGCGGGCGAGGCTGCGGATGCACCGCACGAGCACGCCGCGCGGCTCCTAGTAACGCCAGGACTTGTCGTGACAATGCATCCGATCGGCGGGAGTCATGTCCGGAGGGGAACACAAGGAGCGCTCTTTGCGCTCGGTTTCGCCGAGGTACGCATCGTGATAAGCGGCGACGACACCGATGGGGCCTTTGCCATGTCCCAACAGTCCCTGCAACCAAGGGCGCTGGAGGGGCCCCTTCACCGCCATGCTGATGAGTCAGGATTTCTTTGTCCGTCAAGGGGTCATCGGAGCGGAAGTCGGCGGCGGCACCGTCCGAGCCGACCAGGGCGACACTGTGTTCGTCCCCCAGCAAACGAGCCATACGTTCTGGAACGAGACCGACTCGCGGACTGAAGTACTCGAGATCTTCACCCCCGCTGGACTCGAGCGCTGGTTCGGTGATCTCGCCGAAATCGTGGCATCGGGGAGTTCGACTTGAACACCATCGTGGAAAGCGGTCGCCGATTCAGAACGGACCTCGACCTCGACAGCATCCAATCACTCATCGCAACCACCACCTCGTATTTCCGAGCTGACGTGGGTGGGAAGTCGACCACGTGCCCGCCGGGTGGAGGATTCACTTCGCGTGGTTCGAAGAAGTGCCAGGAGGACCCGTGGTGGACTTGACACTCGCACGCGAGTTGGTTTCCGTGAGAACGGGCTCGAGGTCGTCATTGCCCTCAGGCAGAAACGGTTCGCCGTACGCATCTGTGGTCAACGCAGGCATAGTCGATCATCCTGTAACCGGCGAGTCTGTCGTCGGTTTGTCGCTCGGGGTGGAACTAAGAAGCTACCCGCAGCCATCACTTCACTGCTGGTAGTTCTCACAGAGCCGAATCATGCCCAGCATCATCTCGACCTCTTGCTCGAGGTGTGGGAGTTGGCCGGCGAGCTCGAGCATGTCCTTGACATCCTCGTGATCTGGACCCCACATGCGAATAAGGGCCCAGACCCTCTCCACGTCTTCACGGGAGGTGCAGGGGCCGACGAGTCTGTCGATCCAGGGGATGCCGAGCGTCCGGAGGTCATCGAGGAAAATCACGTCCTCAACGCGCAGTGCCCTTTTGCTCGTCGGTCCTCGTGGGGGTTCACGTCTGCTTTGAAAGCAAGACAGGAAGCCCTCGCCACGGGCGTGCACCAGTCTTCGAACTGGCTATTGCTTGCCTCTGCGTGAAGCGTCTCCAGGCTTTGTACCCGCCTATGAGGTCGGTGACGTTCCGCCGACCGAGATCGAGCAAACTCACCGCCGCCAGGCTGGATGCATAGCCCTCGTCACAGACCAAAATGACCGGTCGGTCCGCGTCCGAGGCCTCGTGAATCCGATGGGAGCCGAACGGATCGAGTCGCCACTCCAGCACGTTGCGATCGATTACCACGGCCCCTTCGAGTTCTCCGTCCCGCTGTCGAAGATCGGCGGGACGCGTGTCGACCACGAGTGCTCCGCCATCAATCGCAGCTGCAAGATCTCTCGGTTCGATCCTCGGGAAGATCCGCTCTCGGGCCTTTTCGATGATCGTTTCGAGTCCACCAGAATGCTCAATGATGGAGCTGCCGCCGACAATGACCGCATCGTCGCTTTGATCCACTAGGGCCTCGAGCAGAACCCTCTCGGCTTGATCGTCGAAAAAGGCCATGCGGGCAAGGGGAGGGGCGTAAACGTGCACGCTCAGTGCCTCCACTGGCGCACCGACGTCGTGGACAACGCCTCGCTCGACGGTCGCACCTTGTCCGGGCGCGATCCGTCGTTCCTCGCGGCGGCCGTCAACCCAGCGGGTCTCCTTGAGGGCGCCGGATGAGACCGCAAAGCCAGCGTCTGAATCACCGTGATGATGAGGGCTGACGGCCGTGCCAGCCGGCCACTGCAGAAGCCACACGTCGAAGCTCTCGGTGGCCAGAATTCGAAGACCCGTTCGAGCGTCCGGGAGCCTCTCAAGGGAGTCCGCCCAGGCCTCGGCCACCAAGGCCACACCGGAGGCCATGTCGAGAAGCGTCTCGGGCGTGATGGGTGGAACCGCCTGGGTCGGATCGTCGGCCACGTGGTCGATACTACCAAAAGGTGACCAAGTTCATCCACTTTAGAGGAATCCCTGAGTCGGGACCTAGCGATTGCAAGGCTATGACCCACAAGGGGATTGTCCCTAGAGATTGGTGGGTATATACAGCCCGTGCCCATGCACTGGGCTGAGGCCGAACTGCTCCACCAGGCGGCGTGGGAACTTGAGTGGGCGAGGGAACATGACCGACGCCACCGCGACCTCGCCGAACTGCTTGACTACCGCGACTGGCTCATCGTGTGTGCCGCCGTGAGCGGCGCCGAAGACGCTGAGATCGCCCGCGCCGCTGGTATCACTTGCGAAAACGTCAGAAAGGTAATCGAACAAAGCCAAACCAGGGAGGAACACGATGAGAACGCCGTTCGACGTTCAGCCTGACATCAATAGTCTGCTCGACCCGCCGACGTGCGACGTTTGCGGCGACCCATATTCAACACATCAGCACTACCGCTCCGGGACCGACTGTGCTCAGTGCTCCTGCCCACAGTACCGAGCAACGACAACCCAAACCCAGTACGTGATCTAACCGGTTGCTGGGTCAAGCATTCGACGGTCTGGCTGGCCCAATGGTTGCCCAGGTTCGTCTAAGGCCCCTACTCCGGTTTGCTCTGGGCAGACAGGGGTATTCTTCCCGCACCACAGGCTGCTTACCTTGATCTTGCGGGGGTTCTGGGCTCAAGGAGAACGGGGAGGGTGGACAGTGACGCTCATTCGCTTCATCAGAATTCTGCTGATCACGTCGGTACTCACGCTGGCCTGTGGCGCAGCCGCGCTTGTGTCGACTGCTGAGTCAAGTGGTGCCGCGACAGGTGCGGCGCAGGCGGCGAGCACCGGCCCGCAGTGCACCTTTAACGGCAGCTCGATTCCTCTCATTACGGGCGTGTCCGCCGGCAGCAAAATCGCGGTGAGCTGCACCGGCTTGTCGCCACTCCACCCCTATCTGTTAGTCGGGACAAGCCTCGTTTTGGCCGTCGATCCGGCGGCCGCACCCCTGTTCTCCGGTCAGATCACTTCGTTGTCCGGACTCATGGGTCTGCTGTCGGCGTTGAAGGAGATCAACCTTGCCTCCGCGACCACCCCCACTTCTGACCTCTCGGGGAACCTCAGCACCACTTGTACGGTGCCGACGTTCAAGCGCTCGATCCGAATGCCTCGTGTCCACCGACGCAACAGGAATTCAACTCGGGACTGCTCGGCTGTGCCTTGGCCATGATCGACCTCACAACCTTCAACCGGTGGGAGCCGGAAACGCGTTGTTCGAATACACCGGTTTCCCGGTGTTCCCTCCCAATCCGACATTGGCTCTCTCCACCTCGAGCGCTGTGCCGAACCAGACGGTGTCAGTCAGTGACGCTGCTGGGGCGTCCACTTATTGGTGGTTGGCCACGCTGGACGTCCTGCAATCGGCGCTCGGACCCGGCGGCGGTTCACCCCCGGCGGTGACAGTCACGCTCGTGGACACGAAGGGCCGCTCCGTTGCGGCGTCGTCAAGTGCCCAGGTGACGCCCGCAAGCTATAGCGGGGGGGTCTTCTCCCCGCCTGTCCTCTCGGGAGGCTTCACGGTCCCCTCAACGGTGACCGGTCCCCTAACGGTCAAGGTCCAGTTGACCGCGCCACTCGATGGGATACCCCTGACCAACAGTGCCTCGGCTCCCCTCTTCGTCAACAACCCACCCACCACCAGCGTGCTCGTTCCCTCAAACGGTGCCTCGCTCACGGGTAACCAGTGGCTCGATGCCTCCGCCTTCGACTACGGGACCCTGACAAAGGTCGAGTTCCG
This sequence comes from uncultured Acidimicrobiaceae bacterium, assembly GCA_963726135.1. Taxonomy (GTDB): domain Bacteria; phylum Actinomycetota; class Acidimicrobiia; order Acidimicrobiales; family RAAP-2; genus Bog-473. The sequence continues at coordinate 63,088 of CAVSBE010000007.1, read as the reverse complement.
TCTCACCGGTGGGACGCTGAATAAGGCCCTCATTGCCACCGGCACTGCGACCTACTACGGATGGCTCGCCTTCTGGAGCTCTACGAACGTTCCCAACGGTACGTACACGCTGCAGAGCGTGGCTTACGATGCCGGGGGGCTCAGCACCTACAGCGCCGGCGTCACGGTCAACGTTGACAACCCGCTGCCTACCACCAGCGTGCTCCTTCCATCCGCTGGCGCGAACCTCAGCGGCAACCAATGGCTCGATGCCGGCGCCTCGGGCAATGTGGCCGTGAACAAGGTCGAGTTCCGTATCACGGGAGGGGCACTGAACGACGTCCTCGTGGCGACTGGCACCCCGACCTACTACGGATGGCTCGCTGGTTGGAACACCACGACCGTTCCCAACGGCACCTACACCTTGGAGAGCGTGGCCTACGACGCCTCCGGGAACGTCGGTCGCAGTGGCGGTATCACGATCACCATTGCGAACTAGCTCAAGATGGTTTCGAGGTCACTCTGATGGCAAGTGCGCGCTTGGCTGGCCCCTCATAGCCTTACTGCGTGAACCGTCGCCTTCCCGCCACATTCGGCCGCTTGATGCTGGGAGCGTTCATCGTCATCGAACGACACCTGCGACGGGGTGAAGGCGGCCGCACCCTGACAGCCGGAGCCGATGATGAGGGCACCATACGACTTGTTGGCGGAGCGTTCGGATTTGCGATGGCAGTTCGACCGCTCCTGGCCCGCTCGAGAAGGGGACGGCTTCCTCTGTGACCTCGTCACACAAGTGTCACAACTTGTTCAGAAACCAGCAACTTTGGTGGGATAGGACGCATCCGTGCAGAAAGGCTGTGATCGATCAAGCGGCCCTCTGGCTCGTCGTCGCCGCGGCACATTGTGCGGGCAGAAGGATTACGGCGAACTTGAACCCACTTGAGCCGGATCTCGGCTGCTCGGGCGTGTGAGAACCATCCGGCGGGGAGAAAGCAGGAGACTAAACTCATGGACGCGGAAGAATCGCCTGAACCACGCGGGTTCGCTAGCACCACCATGCGAGTCCATAACCGGCGAAGAGTGCATCGACACTGAGCGCCCGCTCACTCCGTCACATGGAGCCGTCGGACCCGCCTACGGCAGCGCTCCGCGCCGACTCTTGCGCTGGATGGTGAGGCATCCGGGCGTGCAGGCAGTCGGAGTAACTCTGGCGACGGTGTTGTGCTTCGCAGTTCTTCCTCCAATTGATGGCTCCTGGTTACGCGGTTGCACGTAGTTAGAACTCCCATGGTGAATTCCCTCACGGGGAGGCTCCAGCACGACGAGGGCACGAATCCACTCCAACGGGTCCGCCGACGGTGTTGCCCGCGAAACTCCGTCAACCGTGCCTTCCACGACCACAACGACTAGTCCTCAGATGGTGTCTCTGCCCAGAACCTTCCCAATCGTGTCGATCGTTCCGTCTCCTGCCACACAACCCAATACTCCCTCGGGTTCCGGAGAAGGAGCAGCGGAGCAAGTCAACAGTGTCGCCGTTGGAGCGCCGTCGGACACGAGCGCCATCGCGCAGGCCGTCGATCCGACCCTCGTGGAAATCGAAACCACACTACCGGGAGGCAGCGAGAGGTTCGGAACCGGGATCGTATTGACGTCTTCGGGTGAGATCCTCACGAACAACCACGTGGTGAGCAATGCCACGCACGTGATGGCCACCGACGTGGGCAACGGACAGGCCTATGGCGCGGTTGTCGTCGGTGCCGACCCCGCAACTGACGTGGCGGTGCTGCAACTCGACAGGGCCAGCGGGCTTGCAACGGCAAGGTTAGGCGACTCGGCCTCTCTCGCTCTCGGAGAAGGCGTCGTCGGAGTCGGCAATGCCAACGGTGGGGGGCGCCCAGCTATGCAGGGGGGTCGGTGACTGCGCTCCAACAGCCCGCCAGCGAGCAGGCCGAAGTGGGTGGATCGAGTGAGCAGCAGCTCAACGGACTTATCGAGACGGATGCACAGTTGATCCCCGGTGACTCGGGAGGTCCACTCGTCGACGCCGACGGCGGGGTCGTGGGAATCGATACGGCGACTGCTACCTACGGCACCGGTAGTTACGCCATCCCCATCGACGAGGCACTCGCCATGATCGTGGAGCTCTTGGGATGAAGATAAGAGGGGCCAGTAGCCCTCGGGTGCTTGCGTAGCCGACTGGAGGCGAGCTGCGTAACAGGTCCCACGCCGTCGAGACCACCTGGCGGAGCAGGATTGAGGGGTGCCCCACCGTGCTGGAGTGTCCCACCTACCCGGCGAACGGAGATACCCCCGCTGAGTATGGACCGGCATCGTTTTGACATCCTCACGGAGTCAATGGCGCTTGCGCCTGTCATGCCTTGATTGCGCTCGCTTCGTCTTCCGATTACGAGGGCTGGCATCCCTGTGGGTCGTGTGCCCCTCTTCGCGGTCCAGATTCTTTCGCCGACGGTTCATGGTGGTGATACCCCCGACGACTAGGACAACGGCGAGCAGGCTGAAGATCAAGAGGTAGAACACGGCCCATTAGAGCATGGGTCTCTTTTGTCAGCAATACGGCGGGTGTTCTGACCGTTGCTGTGCAACTGCCCCACCCTCGGGCAAACGGGCCACCCAAAGGACAGCAAACCGCTACTGGCCAAATCAGCTAGGACGCTGCCCGAATGCGAGCACTTCTCCCGACGACGTGGCCAGTACAGGGAGGAACGTCGTGCCGAGCGGATCGGCCAGTGAGGCGTTGGTGATTCCCGAACTTCCGACAACTGGAGAATCGACGTATCCAACATCTGAGCCGTTTCACCGTGCGGCTCTAAGTGACAAAGACGGGAAGCGTCTGCCACCCCCGAACGGTGGACGTGGGCGCCCGTGTCGCGTTCTCCCAATCCACGTCCCAATCGGGGAACCTCGTCAGTACCTCGTCGAGCGCGATTCGGCCCTCGAGCCGCGCCAACGCCGCCCCGAGGCAATAATGGATCCCACGGCCGAACGTGAAGTGCTGTTGACCCATCTCGCGACGAATGTCGAACCGATCGGGATCGGAGAAGCGCCGCTCGTCACGGTTGGCGGACCCGCTCAAACACACCATGGCGCTGCCCGCGGAAACGGTCTGACCGTGGACCTCGACGGGTTGGGTCACGTAGCGCGCAACGTGCGGAGTCGGGGGTTCGTAACGAAGGAGCTCTTCGATGGCGTCGTGCACGAGTGAACGGTCCGCCACGAGCTCGCGCCGTTGGTCCGGTTCCTCGGCGAGCACCTTGCCCATCCAGCCGATCAGGCGATTGGTCGTCTCGTTCCCGGCGGTGGACACCACGCTCACGTAAAGGAGTACCTCGTCCCTGGTCAATCGACGGACCTGGCCCGTCTCGTCCTCGAATTCGACGAACAAGAGCTCCGTCATCAGGTCATCAGAAGGATGGGTTGCGCGCCAGTCGATGTACTCGGCGTAGAAGTCGGCTTGGCCGATGTTGTCCGCCGAGACCTCCATCGGCTTTCCCGGTTCCGTACTCAAGCTTGCAACGGCCCTGTCCCTGGCCTCTTCCTGAGCTGACTCGGGGACGCCGAGCAGCATCCCGATCGTCCGCATGGGCAGCTGCGCGCCGAGGTCAGTCACGAAGTCGAATTTCTCGCGTCCGACCAGCGGATCAAGCGCCTGCTGGCAGAAAGCGCGGATCTTCGGCTCGAGCTCCTCAACTTTCTTGGGGGTGAATACCCGCGAGAGCAAGCCACGATGGACATCGTGAATCGGGGGATCCTCGAAGATCACGACTCCCGAAGGGAAGTCGATGTCCGCCTTGATGAACTCGAGGACAGCGCCGCGCGCCGAGCTGTAGGTCTCTCGGTCGAGGAACGCCCGCTGGACGTCGTGGAACCGGCTCACGGCGTAGAAGTCGTGCTCCTCGTTGTAGTAGAGCGGTGCCTCGTCTCGAAGTCGCCGGTACACGGGATAGGGATCATCGTCGATCGAACGGTCGTACGGGTCGTAGTAGACGTCTGTCGTCGTCGTCATAGCTCCTACCCCAGCTCTGTGACGGATACTCAGCGTTCTTGCACGCCGCAGTCTAGACGATCGACTAGATTTGGCAACAGACCAACTGTGGCCATCGCTGGTCGACGAGTGCCCGTCGGCGCTCGGTCGCTCTGGAGAAGTCTGGCGATGGCGCACCGAGACCAGGATCGACATGGCAGAGCTCGACGGCAAGGTAGCGGTGATCACGGGAGCCGGGTCGGGTATGGCGCGTGCGTCGACCCGTGTCTTCGTGCGGGAAGGGGCACGCGTGCTCGCTGCAGACATCAGCGGGCGTGAGGAAGAAACGGCCGCCGAACTTGGTGACGGGGTTGTGCCGTTCCGCTGCGATGTCACGAGGGAGGATCAAGTCGAGGCAATGTTCTCGGCAGCGATCAATGCCTTCGGGAGGGTTGACGCCGTACTGAATGTCGCCGGCATCGGCAGCGCCGGTGCTCTGGCCGAAGTCACAATGGAAGACTTTGACCGCATCATCGACGTAGATCTCCGCGGCGTCGTGCTCTGCACCAAGCACGGACTCAAGACGATGCTTCCAACGGGCGGCGGTGTGATCTTGAACTGGTCCTCTACTGGCGGAATGAACGCGACTCCGTTTCCTGTCAGTCTCTATTCAGCCGCCAAAGCCGGCACGATCGCCATCACCAAGGCCGCCGCCGTTGAGTACGGCTCACAGGGCATCCGTGCGGTGTGCATCTGCCCAGGTTTCATCGAGACCGAGATGTCCGGCGGGCCCGGTGCAGCCGAGCGCCGTCCTGAGCTGGTTGGAGGTACGGCACTCAAGCGAGGTGGCCAACCAGAAGAGGTGGCCGAGCTCGCGGCATTCCTCGCTTCCGATCGAGCGAGCTACATCACGGGAGCCATCATCCCGATCGACGGCGGAATGACAGCTACCTTGGCCTGACTCCTCAGTCGGGCGCCCTCCAGCGGCGACGACAACGATCGTCGAGAAGGACGGCGAACCCGTAGGCTCGCTGCATGAGTCACGCCGAGGTGGCCAATGAGCCAGCATCCCCTCGAGCTCCGCTCACGCGTCCACAGGCCCGGATCGTTGCCGCTTCGCTGGAGTTGTTCGCCACCCGTGGGGTGGGTGGTACCTCACTCCAGATGATCGCGGACGCCATCGGTGTCACGAAGGCCGCGCTCTTCTACCAGTTCAGGACCAAGGACGAGATCGTGCTGGCAGCCGCTGAGGACGAACTCTCAAGGCTCGAGGCGGTCCTGGACCAGGCCGAAGTTGCGCCGTCCCGGACCCGGCAGCGCCAGCTCCTGCTCAAGGGAATCGTCGACCTCGCCGTCGACCGCCGGCGCACGGTCAACGTGATCTTGAGCGACCCCGTCGTCCTTGGTGTCTTTGCTGAGCACGACCGCTATCACCGGGTCCTCGACCGCCTCACCGACCTCTTGATGGGTCCGGCGACCGGTCGACACCGCCACATGCAGACGGCGATGTTCATGGCTGCGCTCAGCGGGGCCGTCATGCATCCCATGCTCAACGACATGGACGACGAGACCCTCCGTTCGGAACTACTCCGCCTCGCCAAGAGGTTCCGCTGACTCGACGAAACGCCAGGCGATCATCACTAGACGATCGACTAGTACAGCAGTTACCCTTCCCTCAGGCCGCATGAGGAGGGTGTCCAATGGCTTCGAGGGAATATCGCGTTATTCAGTGGGCGACCGGGAACACCGGACAACGGGCCTTGCGCGAGCTGATCCGAGATCCGTCGTACAAGGTGGTCGGCGTCCGGGTCTACGACCAGGCCAAGGACGGTGTCGATGTCGGCGAGCTGTGCGGCCGCGGGGCGACCGGCGTCGCCGCGACCACGGACCGGGACGCCATCTTGAAGCTGGACGCTGATTGCTGCGTCTACATGGCCCGCGCCACGGGCACCGGACAGACCCGAGCCGGGCTGACCCAAGACGAGCTCGTCGACGACGTGGTGGCCCTCCTCGAGAAGGGGACCAACGTCGTCTCCACGTGCACCGATCTCATCGCCCGAGCGGTGCGCCTCAGTGAGGCGAACCGAACCCGGATCCTCGATGCCTGCCGGCGGGGAAATGCCTCGGTGTGGGCAAGCGGGAGTGATCCGGGCTTTGTCACCGAGACCCTCCCGTTGGCGCTCCTCTCGATCCAGCGTCGGGTCGACCTGATCGAGATCGAGGAATTCGGAGACCTCTCGCACCGGCCGTCGCCGCACATGGTCATGGAACAGATGCGCTTCGGTAAGCCCCTGGCAGAGTTCGACCCCGAACGGCGCAAGAACCATCTCTTCGGTGAATACCAACCCGCGCTGACGGTGCTTGCCGACCTGGCTGGTCTTGACATCGACGAGTGGACCGCCGAGGGCGGCGTAGCGGCCGCCAAGGAGGATCTCGAGATCGTCGCCGGCAAGATCGAGGCAGGGACGGCGGCCGCGCAGCGCATCATCGTGACCGGTCGCAACGGCAGGGAGGACCGCGTCCGGTTCACCCAGTACGGGTTCGTCGCCATGGACGTGGAACCAGACTGGGGGCTCCAGCCCACCGGATGGCGGATCCGTGTGCACGGGGACGCGCCGATCGACTTGCGCATGCCGTTCCCGGTGGCCCTCGACGAGTTGGCGTCCTATGTGCCTGCGTTCAACGCGAACGGGCCGGTCAACGCCATCCCCTACGTCTGCGCAGCGCCGCCCGGCATCCTGACGACCGAGGACCTTCCGCACATCTTGGCCCGCGGCCCTCGGCCTGCGTCGTGACAGAGACTATCGGTGCCGCATTCAGGGCAATAGGACGATGACACCGAGCGCCGGAGGGACGAGCCCACTGACCAACAGGGTGCTCGAGTACGAGCGAACCATGAAGCACCTGGTGCCGACCGTCGGATCATCATCCGACTGGGGCCCGCTGGCCACGTTCATCGACGTCGAGAACTTCGAGAGGCTCGGCACGTTCCTGGAGCAACAGGGCTGGGCGCAGTACACCGAGATGTTGACGCAATGGGCGTCGTCGATCGACTCGTTCGAGACGACGGTCAGGCGGATCTCGGAGGTCGCACCCTTGGTCTACTACGAAATCGAGGAGCGTCATCGCCGAGGAAGTGCCGTCAACGTGGTCAACTCCCTGACCGTCTTCGAGTTCGATGAACACGCCCGGATCCGGCACCTCAGTGTCTACCTGCAACAGCGGGCGGCGACTCCCTGACGATGTCCAGGGAACACGCGTCGGCCGGCGGGCCTGGACCTGACGCGGTTTCGACAGCTGCAGTACGTGTGGCGCTCCCGACGCCCTAACCCACCGGGTTCCGACGCGTCGGGACGAGTCGCTTTGCGTCACGCTCATTGTCGAGTATCGAGGTGAGTTGGCTCAGAGCACCGTTACCATCGGCGGCCCGATTCTGACGCTCTTCGGGGTCGATGGTGAGATTGTGCAGTTCAAAGATGGGATCTGCCGCGGGGGCCAGAAACGGATTCTTGGCGAAGCCCTTGTCCTCATTCCATTCGTCGAGCCGTTCGTAATAGTGGTTGAGTTTCCAGAGCTCTTCGGTTCCCCCCGGGACCGGTGGGGAGGGCTGCGACTACCGACTCGATGTTCGACGCCCCAGCCACCGCCTCGAAGGGCGACCCGCTCAAGATGTTGACCTGGTTCAAACCTCTCGAGGGATTGTCCTCCGTCATGAAGTACACGGGTGAGGCCGCCGACGTGGCGCTCGCCTTCCCGGCAAGCACGACGCTCAAGTCCCGGCCGGGCAGTGCGTGCACTTCCTCGTGGTGAGCGCTGACACCTGCCGTCGCCTTCTCGGGATCGATACCGGCCAGGCCCAGCAAGGTCGGGATGACATCGACGTGGCTCGTGGGCGTCGAAATTCCGCCGTCGATCTGGGCGATGCCCGGGCCCGAGACCAGCAATGGCACGCGTGTAGCCTCGTCAAACACGTTGAACCACTTCTGCACCAGCCCTCCATGCGCGCCGATCAGGTCGCCGTGGTCGGAGGTGAACGCAACGATGGTGTCGTCGAACATCCCCGAATCCTGTAGGGCCTCGAGGATCCGCCCGATGGACTCATCGACGACTTTCTGCAAGTAGTAGTACAGCCGCCGATAGGCGAGGTCGGCAGCCGATTCGAAGATCATCTTCGGCCAGAGGGCCTTGAAGGCCTCCTGGCACGGCGGGCGACCCGCGAAGCTGTCACCCTGAGAGGGCGCTTCTGGGATATCGGGCACAGTGTTGTCCGGAGGGCCGAAGCCGAGTAATTGTTCCCAACCGAAGCCACTGAACGCGATGTCGTGGGGGTTGACGAAGGATGCCACGGCGAGCCACGGGCCTTCTCGTTGTGCCTGAGCCAGGTCGTCGAACAGTTCGACCACCTGCTCGGCGAAGACGCCGTCTCGAACGGTGCCACAATCGGACTTCGCCGCACCGTGTGGCTCCCGGCCGATCCAGCCTGAGAAGCCGAACGGGTCGAGCCGGTCGGCCCGCCGGTAGGCATCGACCGCGTCGGGAATCAGCTTTCCTTCGTCGTCCGACGCCATCAATCCCTCGTGGGTCCCCGGTATGACCAGGTCGGCGTGCGACACGTGCCACTTGCCCCGGTAGTGGGTCTGGTATCCGCCGGCACGGAACCAGTCGCCGAGCGTCGGCACGGAGTTGGGATCCAGCCAATTCATGGCTGGATCCGTGTTCTGCTTGGCCGCGCCATCGGTTGACGAGACACCGTGGAGCGATGGGTACTGGCCCGTGAACAGCGTGGCCCGACTCGGCGTGCAAGCCGTGGAACCCGCGTAGTGTCGATGGAACTCGACACCAGACGACCTGATCGACTCACGTGCCGTCAATTTGAGTCTTGCGAAATGACTTGACCGCGTCGGACTCGTACGGGGGAGGGTAGCGCTCCTCGTCGGTCATGATCAGCAATATGTTGGGCGTCTTCACCTACGCAGGTTAACCAGACGCCCGGGCTGGCCGGGTCGACCCGTGGGGACACCTGATCGACGCCGGTCCTGACCGCCGGTAGCGTCCCAGGCCCATGTCCGGCCATGCGAACCGATGACCGACTTCAGCGACAGTGCGTCTGTTCCGGCACGGCTTGGTGTCGCCGCCGAGACCCGTGACGGTGCGTTCCGCCTGCAACTGCGCCCGCGGACCGAGGTGCTGCGCCACGGCGTGGTGCGAGCGAGTGTCATTGCGTTCATGATCGACGTCGCCGTCGGGGTCGTCCTTGACGACGACCCCGACGCGTGGCTGCTGACCTCGGACATGTCGGTGCGGATGCTCCCGCTGCCGGCACCGGAGTCGATCTCTGCCCAGAGCACGATCCTCCGACAAGGTGGGCGATCGGCGACTGCGGTGGTGGATCTCGTCGCCGGTGGGGGTGAACCCGTCGCGACCGGCGCGATCGGATTCGCCCGGGTGCGCGCGCCGCCCCACGGATCCCCCGAAGCCTCCTGTGTCAATCGAACGCATCACTGCCATGTTCGACGGTTCGAGCGTCCTGACGCGCCCCCTCCGAGAGGAGGCCGGCATCCTGGTGCTCGACCCGATGGTGGGTTCCGTCCAGATGCAGGTGGCTCCGGAGCTGCTCAACCCCGCTGGAACCCTTCAGGGCGCCATGGTGGCCTTGTTGGCCGAGGTCGCGGCCGAGGAGCTGGTGTCGACGCGCTTCGGTGTCGATACCGTGGTGATCGATCTCGATCTGCGGTACCTGGCGCAGACAAGCGCCGGGCCCGTCGAGACGAGATGCTCTCTGCTCGGAGACGGACCCGGCGCGCCGATTCAGGTAGAGCTCGTGGACAGATCAGCCGATCGGCTCACCACACTCGTCTACGCCCGGGCGGCCACCATTCCAATAGAGCCCTGACCGTCGATCGCCACCAACTGCCATCGGAGCCCTTGCCATCCTTCCTCTTGCGTGGGCCACGGCCAGGGCGGTCCTGCGCCGACGCTGCGTCATCGCCTCGTCGGTCGTGACCTTGGCCGGTGCCGGCATCCTGATCGTCGGGAGTCGTCACTTCGCGAACGGGTGGCCAGGAACCGGTGGCCACCAGTGGGCGCACCAGGGCCTCGTCCCCGGTGGAATGGCGGCGTTCGTGTGGGCTGCGACGCTCTTCATGACCGCATACTGGGCCCATCCGGGTGCGCTGATCGCATTTCCGGCCGCCGAAATCGCATGGATGGTGCTCAGCCCCATCGCATTGACTTGCCTTGCCGTTGGGGCAGTGCGATTGGGACGGCGGATCGAGTTGTCGCCGAGGTTGCTGCACTTCGAGGCGCGCCTCGCCCGGCTGGGAGGATCCGTGATGGTCGTGTTCCTCGTCGGTGCAAGCCTTTGGGTCGTGGATGGAGGGCCCGGCCCACGGAATCTCTTCCACGTGGGTGCAATCGACGTCGTCAGCATCGCCGTGATGGGCGTCGCGCTGATCACCGCGGGCCGGGCTCTACAGCTGATCGCCCCCAACCCAAGAGCGAGGGTCACTCGCGAGCGCCCTTGACCGTGGTCGACTCGCGCCTGCGAACCCGGCTCGCTGGTCGGCGGGCAGGCGTCGCGCACGAAGCCGTCCCCGAGGAACGGGTTCCTACGGGAGCGCGAGACGGGCCTCAATGACCCGCCCTCCCTCCACGGCGACGCTTGACACAGGTCCGTCGGCGTCGCCGCGCACACGAACTTCGTAGCCCCCGTGCTCCAAGCTCGGGAACAGAGCCGCGTACACCTCACCGCCGTGGGTGTGGCGGGCCCGAAGAGCAACATGGGTGCCGTCCCACGGTGCGCCGCAGCGGCGGATCTCGATTTCGGACCCGGCGAGGGACGCCGGCGCATGCACGATGGCCGCGCCGACGTCCCCGCCGATGTCGAGGATGACGGACCCTTCTTCACTGGGCCCGAGAAGGTGATGGTCCATGGCGCTACGGTGCCACCGAGACCGGCGTCTTCGACGGGTTGGAATAGCCGCTGTAAGGCGTGCCGAGGTACGGGAACGTGTTCAGGTAGTTCTCGGTGCCCTTGGCCGTGAGATCACTGCCCCCGCCGGTGATCCCGAAGTCGACCAGGCCCGCCGGCCCGTCGGCGGTGAACGTCGGAACCACGAATCCCAGTGTCGCTCCGGCGACCGCACGCAGTGCAATGGTGGCCACGTCGTCGAACACCCGCCGGCCGTTGGGCCAACCGGCCACGTCGAGGCCCAGCAACCCCAAGCTGCTCGGGCTCGACGCCGGCGCGATCGCCGTGTTGAGCCGGAGCATGTCCGCTTGGACGCCCGTGCCGTTGTAGTTCGTGAAGGTCGGGGCCGGGGTGATCACCCCGGCCGGGATACCGGTGAGGAAGATCGCCTCGATGTCGGGGCGTGTGTTGGCCGAACCGCTGTTGTAGGTAGCGAGATTCGGAAAGACGCCCGGGTACAGCGACGGCAGCAGCTGCGCCAGCAATGGGCGGGCGAAGTACGGCAGGAATTGGCTTCCATCCGCTGTCGGCGGCAGCGCGTTCCACCGGTCCTTGTCGCCGATGCCGATGATGAGCTCGTTGGCGAGCGGGTTGCCGAGCCGCGAGACCTGGGTCCACGGGCCGCTCCTGAACTCGTCGTCTCCATCCTCCCAATCACTTCGCACCCGTACCCGCTGGCGTTTCGCGGTGGTCCACACCCCGATCACCGCGGCCGGGTCTCCCGGTCCGGTCGGCACCGAACGGGTGAGCTGGCTGACCGGGATCTGCAGCGCGAGCGTGTGCACGTTGACGTCAGCCGTCGAGTTCACACCGGGCATGCCGTTCATCAGCCCCGCGGCGGGCCCGCCGGCGTGGTCGCCGGCGAAGCCCCGCAGGTCGCCAAGGTCGAAGACGGCGCCCAGGTCGACGTAGAAGCCCTCGGCCCGCTGCCCGGCGAAGACCTTGGCCGAGAACGGTCCCGCTCCCACGGAGTGGATCGCGGCGCTCGCCAACGCCGGATACCCCGGGGTCGACAGTGGCCCGATGTTGCAGGGCGGGGACAAGAGGCCGGAGCCCAATACGACCCACGAGCCTCCCCAGCGGTTGCCGGGGGTGTAGTCGCGGCGGAACAGGGTGTACGTCTGCTGACGGTTCCACGGGGACGACGGTGACGGAGGCGTCAGCGCCGTGATCGGGCCGTCGTTGTAGAGGAACGATGCTGGCGTGTTGTTGACGGTCGTGAAGCGGAACTGGTAGCTGATGTCCGGAGTCCCGTTGCCGGTGTTATCGATGTGGATCTCGTACAACACGTCATCAGCGAACTCGTAGAAGTTCGGCCCACCGCCCGGAGCTTGCAGCGGGATGTAGTTGGCAATGAGCGTGACCGTCCCCGGCTGGTCCGGGCTCATGAACGCATAGACATCCGTGCTGTCGGCAACGGGGTCCTTCGAAATTTCGGGCGCTTCGCGGTGTGACGACATGGCTTCCTCCTCAATGGTGACATTGCTGGGCTGGACTATGGACGGGCGGCGGACATCAAGCTCCGGGCGAGTGCGGGAGAGCGGACGACGACTTCGCGCTCGCCCTGGAACAGGCTGATCTCGCCGGTACCGAGGTCTTTGACGTGTGCGACCAGCGGCTCTGAGAGGACACCGCTGTCCATCTCGGCATCGCTGACGCCCGTTTCGACGGCAGGGGCGTCCGCCGCGGTGGCGGCGACAAGCGTGGACAACCCGGGAACGCTGCTGGCCACGGCAACGGTGGCCGCAGTGAACGTGCCCCGCCGTAGGAAACTGCGCCGGCTCAGGCCGTCCCGCCAGCCACCGGACTTCTCTACGGGCTCATTACGCGGGTCAGGGCTCATGACCGTGCCTCCGTTCCGTTCTCCTGGTGCCCATTCGGAGCCCGGCGCGGACTTGGATGTGGGTGTCGCGCGGAAATCGAGAAACGTCACCGACTTGCCCCCGACACACCTCGAGGCCGGGGCATTCGACCTGGCGGCGCGGCGTTGCCGCAGGGTCAGGCCGGGCTCGAGGATCCTTGCGGGACGACCGAGATCTCGGCGTCACGCAGTTGCTGGAGGACGCGGTTCTCGCGCCCGTAGCTCAACGGGGTGAAGAGAATGGTGTCGAGAGGGAACCAGACTCCCACCCAGACCAACACCCATCCCGTTGTATCCGCGACCAGGTTGACGTTGCCGGTGGGGCCGACCAGCGACCCGGCGTAGATCACCAGGAGGTAACCGATCACGGCGATGGGAATACCGATCCAGAGCGACGACAGGCCGCCCAGCCAGGTCGCACGACGCTCGCGTTCGTTGTAGGTGATGCGGTGGGTGCAATAGCGGCGCAGCGCCCCGCCCACCCGCTCGCTCGAGCCTTCCTCGACCTCCGACGGGGGCAGCGAGAGCTCGAGGCGGACGCGGCCCCGAGTGTGGCGGGCGCGGAGCACGCTGATGCAGAATTCGACCCCGGTCAGGTAGTTGCGGTATTCGGAGAACAGGTCGGTCGGGGCCAACACGAACATCTCCTCGGCCCCGTTGAGCCTGAGCTCAATGGTCTGACGATCGGTGCTGCCCATCTCACAGTTCTAGCGAGCACACCCGTCGCGCCGCAGGGATACCACCATTCCTGCGCCGTCGCGGCGGGTTCCCGACGAAGTGGCACCTCACCCCCGAGGGTCGTCCCCCGTGCGGCCTCCCCCACGCCGGTGCGAGCGGTCCGCCTCGTCGAGGTCGCGTGGTGGTCCCGCCCAGTGCGGCAGGGGGTCGCTGGCCGGAAAGGTGTCGCGCAGCTCGGCGTCGAGCCAGCCCCCGCCGACCGCGGCCTTCGCCACCCCATCCTCGTGAATCTCACCGTTGTGCTGCATGACGACAACCAGATCATGCGTCGTCGAGCCGTGCGGCGCCAGGCGGCGTCGATGCCTACGCCCGAAGGTTGGGGCGACCGCCGCCGGGAGGGCGCGTGGCGCTCCAGGTGAACCTCGGTTGTCCCGAGTCCGGGGATCTACTCGGCGCGCAGCAGCAGCGCGGTCCGGGTACGTGCCGCGACCCACCCCGGCAGCGCCGCCACCGCGTTCGCCGACGCCAGCGCTCCGAGGCCGACGCCCACGATCAGCGCGATCGGGTCCGTCGGGGTCGAGGTCACCCCTCGTCGGCTCCCGGCTGCCGTCACCATGGTGGGGAAAGATGGCCCCATGTCGACAGGCCCCCAGCCCCGCCTCGGGCACAGATCCGAGCAGGGCGAGCCACGCTGGCCCATGGCCGTCGCGGTCATTGCCACCGGACTACTCCGGGCGGCGCTGCCCCACGAGCTGCGCAACGGTGACGCCGCCTGGCTCTTCCTCGTCCTCCTCGTCATCCTCCTCGGCATTCTGATCATCGGCGACCCCGGTCGAATCGACCGGGACCGCCCGTGGCTGCACAACCTCACCAGCGTCCTCATCGGCCTCATCTCGGTCGCCAATGCCGACGCGGCCGTGCGCCTCGTCGTGGGCATCATCGACGTGTCGAGCTTCACCCAGAACGCCAAGGTGTTGCTGGCCAGCGGTGCCGCAATCTGGCTCTCCAACATCATCGCCTTCGCGCTCTGGTACTGGAACCTCGACCGCGGTGGCCCGGCGGCCCGCGCCGCGGGCACCGACAGCGCTCCCGCCCTTATCTTCCCCGAGATGCTGCACCCCCAGCACGTCGAGGAGGACTGGTCCCCCACGTTCGTGGACTACTTCCACTTCTCCTTCGCCACCGCCACCGCGTTCAGCCCCACCGACGTGTCCGCGATCAAGCCGTGGGCGAAGCTCATGTTGATGGCCGAGTCGGCCATCTCCCTCGTGGTCGGCATCCTCGTCGTCGCCCGGGCGGTCAACATCTTGAAGTGAGAGGGCATGCGGGTACGGAACAGCGCCGCGACGGGTCGGAAGACCAAGATGGGCGCATGCCCGCCGTGATCGGCCTGAGGATCGCCGCCGCCCGCGCCGCGCTGCGCACCGCGGGGCTGCATCCGGTCAGCCTGAACGTCGTGTGCAACAGGGGCACCCTGGCCGGCCAGAGCGTCGTGACGTCGCTGTCGGTCGCCGGTGAGGCGCCCAACGAGAACGTCGGCGCGGTACCGCTGAGCCCCGGCGCCACGGTGCCGCCCGGGACGCGGGTCGGTATCACATGGTCGGGGTGCTACGGCAACGGGTCGCCCGTGCCCGCCATCGTCGGCCTCACCCACTTGGCGACGCGCCACGCGCTCATCGGGGTGGGGCTGGCGTGGGCCTGTTACTCGGTGGGCGGGCCGACGACCACCACGACGACCACGACGACGACGTCCACCACCACCAATCCGTCGGCCACCTCCACGAGCGCAGCCGCGGTCACGACCACGACCGTGAAACGCCCGCAGACGGTGCTGACGCAGAGCCCGGCGCCCGGCATTGTGCTCAAGCCCGGCGCGATCGTCACCTTCACGATGGACGCCTGCCCCCAGTGAGCGCCGGCGCCGGGACCGGGGGCCCGTCCGAGGCGGCCACGGTGCCCGACCCGCTCGCCCTGTCATCCGCCCGGGGACGCTGGGTCGTGGCCGCCACGGTCCTCGGCTCGGGGATCGCCTTCCTCGATTCGACCGTCGTCGGCATCGCCCTCCCCTCCATCAATCGCACCTTCCAGGGCGGCCTCGGTTCGCTGCAGTGGGTCGTCACCGGCTACGCCCTCACGCTCGCCGCCTTTCTGCTCCTCGGTGGTTCGCTCGGGGACCGCTACGGGCGCCGGCGCGTCTTCTCCGTCGGCATCGTGTGGTTCGCCGTCGCCTCGGCCTTCTGCGGTCTCGCCCCCGGGGCCGCGTGGCTCATCGGCGCCCGGGTCGTCCAGGGCATCGGCGGGGCGCTCCTGACGCCGGCCAGCCTGGCCATCCTGCAGGCGTCGTTCCGGCCCGAGGACCGCGCCCGCGCCATCGGCGCCTGGTCGGGGCTCGGGGGCGTGGCGGGCGCCGTCGGCCCGCTCGTCGGCGGCTATCTCCTCGCCGTCGCCTCGTGGCGCTGGGTCTTCTACATCAACCTCCCCTTGGCCGCCGTGGTCCTGGCCGTGACGGCTCGCCACGTCCCGGAGTCACGGGACCCCGGCAGCGCCGGACGCGTCGACCTCCCGGGGGCGGCGCTGGCCGTGGCCTTCCTCGCCGGCTTGACCTACGGGCTCATCGAGGCACCATCGCGAGGATGGTCGAGCCCGGCCGTCGTGGCCAGCCTGGCGGTCGCCGCCGTGACCGCGCCCGTGTTCCTCCTCGTCGAGCACCGTCGGGCCCACCCGATGCTCCCACTCGGGCTGTTCCGCGCCAGTCAGTTCAGCGGCGCCAACGCGGTGACCTTCGTCGTCTACGGCGCCCTCGGCGGCGCCCTGTTCCTGCTCCCCATTGAGCTGCAGATCGTTGCGCACTACAGCCCACTCGCGTCAGGGCTCGCGCTGCTACCGGTGACGCTGATCATGTTGGCGTTCTCGGCGCGGTCGGGCCAGCTCTCGGCGCGTATCGGGCCGCGCCTGCAGATGACGCTCGGGCCCTTCGTCGTTGGGGCCGGGCTCGCCCTCCTCACCCGGGCCACCAATCCCGGGAGCTACCTCACCCAGGTCTTCCCCGCGGTGCTGCTCTTCGGCATCGGCCTGGCCATCGTCGTCGCCCCGCTGACCGCCACGGCGATGGGGGCCGCGCCGGCGGAGCACGCCGGCATCGCCTCAGCGGTCAACAACGTGGTGGCCCGGGCGGGCGGGCTGCTCGCGGTCGCCGTGTTGCCGTTACTCTCGGGCCTGACCGGCGCCAGCGCGCTCGGGGCCACCGCGTTGGCCACCGGGTTCCGGACCGCCATGCTCATCTCGGGCTTCGCAGCAGCCGGCGGCGGCGTCATCGCCGCGTTCACCATCCGCAATCCGGCCCGCACCACTCCCCAGGTGGAGGAGTACTGCCGGACGTGGCACTGCGCGGTCGGCAACCCGCCACTGCGCCCGGACCAGCCGTTCGCGACCACCGGCAGGGCGGAGCGCTGACGCCGACGTGCGGCCAGCCCGCCGGTCGGCAAAGGTAGACCCGTGCCACGCAGCGCCCGCACGGCCGCGCCCTCGGTCTTCGCCCCGGCGCCGCTCGGCCCGCTCACCCTGCGCAACCGCATCATCAAGGCGGCCACCTTCGAGGGCGTCACCCCGAGGGGCACCGTCAGCGACGAGTTGATCGACTTCCACCGCCGCGTCGCCGCCGGTGGAGCGGCCATGTCCACCGTGGCCTACCTCGCCGTGTCGCCCGAAGGGCGGACCGACCGGCATTGCCTGGTGCTGAGCGGGGACACCGTCCCGGGCCTGCGCCGGCTCACCGACGCCGTCCACGCCGAGGGTGCCGCCGCGGCGGCGCAGATCGGCCACGCCGGACCGGTGGCCAACGCCCGCTCCAATCGGACCCCCGCGCTCTCGCCTTCGGGGGGGTTCACGCCCATGGGCTCGCGCCTCCGTGCGGTCGACGTGCCCGGGATCGAGCGCATCACCGAGGACTACCGCCGCGCCGCGAAGCTGGCCGTGGAGGCCGGCTTCGACAGCATCGAGGTGCACGTCGGGCACAACTATCTCCTGAGCGCGTTCTTGAGCCCCAAGCTCAACCGCCGCGACGACCAGTTCGGCGGCACGGTGGAGAACAGAGCGCGCTTCGCCCGTACCGTCTTGCGCACGGTGCGCGACGCCGCGGGGCCGGCGACTGCGGTCACCGCCAAGCTCAACATGGCCGACGGCGTCGACGGCGGCCTGT
The DNA here is from genome assembly GCA_963726135.1 of uncultured Acidimicrobiaceae bacterium. Lineage (GTDB taxonomy): Bacteria > Actinomycetota > Acidimicrobiia > Acidimicrobiales > RAAP-2 > Bog-473. The sequence goes on along the minus strand of CAVSBE010000007.1, from coordinate 45,420 downwards.
GGGTCGACGAGAGCGTCGAGATCGCCTCGCTCTTCGAATCCGACGGCGCGCTCGATGCGCTGGAGCTCACTGGCGGCAGCTCACTCGCCAACCCGATGTACCTGTTCCGGGGCGACGCGCCGCTGCGCGAGTTCGGCGCCACCCTGCCGCCACCCGTGCGCCTGGGCTTCCGGGTCGTCGGTCACCGCTTTCTCAAGTCCTATCCCTACGAGGAGGCCTACTTCCTCCCGTTCGCCCGCCAGTTCCGCGCCGTGCTCAGCACGCCCATCATCTTGCTCGGGGGCATCTCTGAGCTGGCAACGATCGAGTCGGCACTGGCCGATGGGTTCGCCTTCGTGGCCATGGCCCGCGCCCTGCTGCGCGAGCCGGACCTGCCCAACCGCATGCAGGCGGGCACCTCGACGTCATCGTTGTGCATCCACTGCAACAAGTGCATGCCGACCATCTATTCGGGCACCCGCTGCGTCCTGGTGGCCGACCGCCCCGGTTCCGCCTAGGCCGAGACCGGCGGCCGGCGCGTCGCCCACGGGGCGGCCTCCTCGAGCTGTCCGGCCAACGAGAGCAGTGTCTCCTCGTCGCCGAAGCGGCCGACGAACTGCACGCCGATCGGCAGGGCACTCGGCAGGTCCGCATCGTCCCAGTGCAGCGGCAGCGAGATTGCCGGTTGGCCCGTGACGTTGAACGGCGGGGTGAACGGCACGTAGTCGGCGGCGCGGAACAGGCCGGCCAGCGGCTCGCCAGGCGGTGAGTCGAACGTGCCGAGGGGGGCCGGCGGCTCGCCCAGCGTCGGGGTGAGCAGGACGTCGATGCCCTCGAAGTACTGGGCCACCTGGCGCGAGATCTTCTGGAGCTCCTGGACCGACGTCAGGTACTGGGCTCCGTTGATCGACCGGCCCAGCTCAATGAGGGCCCAGCTCAACGGCTCCACGTCGGACTCTGTGACGGCGCGCCCGAGCCGCGACTCCCAGTCGGCGATGGCCCAGGCGTTGGCGCAGGCCCACTGGTTGATGAAGTGCGTCGTGAAGGCGTTGCCGTCGACGTCGAGGGTGGCGCCCTCGACCTGGTGCCCGAGCGACTCGCAGAGGTTCGCCGTTTCCCCTACCGCGGCCACACAGGCCCGGTCGACCTGACTCCCGGTCGGCGACGCCGTCATGACCGCGATGCGCAGCCGGGGCGGCGCGCTCGGCGGCCGCGGCGGCGAAGGAGGGCCCGCGCCGCGGCGGCGCCCAGTACGGATCCCCGGGGACGGGTCCGGACGTGACGTCGAGGATGGCGGCGGAGTCACGCACCGAGCGTGTGACCACGTGCTCGGCGACGAGGCCGCCCATCATGTCGCCGTATTGCGGCGCCAGCGAGTTGCGGCCACGCGTCGGCTTCAGCCCGACCAGGCCGCAGCACGACGCGGGGATCCTGATAGAGCCCCCTCCGTCGTTGGCGTGCGCCGCGGGCACCATGCCCGACGCGACGGCAGCGGCCGAACCGCCCGATGACCCGCCGGTCGAGTGCTCGGTGTTCCACGGGTTGCGCGAGGGTCCGAAGCGCTGCGGCTCGGCAGTCGGCAGGATTCCGAGCTCGGGCGTGTTCGTCTTGCCGCAGATCACGAAGCCGGCGTCGATGAAGCGCTGCGTCAGTTCCTGGGTCACGGTCGAGTGGTAGTCCCCCGCGAAGGCCAGCCCCTCGCAGAAGGGTGTCCCCGCCAGTTCGGCGCCGAGGTCCTTCAAGAGGAACGGCACGCCGCGGAACGGCCCGTCGGGCAGCTCGCCGGCCGCCTCGTCCCGGGCCCGGTCGAAGAGCTGGTGGATGACCGCGTTCAACTGCGGGTTGAGCTTGTCCATGCGCGCGATCGCCTCGCCAACGAGCTCGGACGGCGAGACCGCCTTGCTGCGGACCAATTCCGCCTGTGCCGTCGCGTCGAGCCATGCCGTGTCCTCGCTCATGACGGCCACGGTAGCGAGCCGCGCCCCGCGGCGCCCGGGAGACGCGTCAGGCCAGGACGGGCTCGGTCGTGGCGCGGGACGCCGGGCGCAGCGCGCCGGTGCGGATCGCGACGGCCTCGGTGACCGTGACGTCGGCCCCACAGGTGAGGCAGCGGCGGCGGTCGTCGAGCTCGCCGCCACAACCGCGGTGTTGGAGGATCATCGGCCGCTCGCCCTCCAGGCCGTAACGGTCGCCCCACTGCAACAGCGCCACCAGTACGGGCCACAGGTCGGCACCCTTGTCGGTGAGGCGGTACTCGTGGCGCGGGGGCCGCTCCTGGTAGGGACGCTTCACCAGGACCCCCTGCTCGACCAGGCGCTCGAGGCGCGCCTGGAGCACGTTGCGCGCCACGCCCAGATCACGCTGGAGATCGTCGAAGCGCCGGATGCCCAAGAAGACATCCCGGATGATCAGCAGCGTCCAGCGCTCGCCGACCACCTCGAGCGTGGACGCGACCGGGCAGTACTGGCTCGGATAGTCGCGCTTCAGCATCAATGCAGCATACCGCACATTTCGGGGAGAGGGTTGTTTTACGAAACTTTCTTCTCTAGAGTACGTTTCATGACAGAACTCACTGTGCAGGATCCGCTGCCCGTGCCGGGGCGCTCCCGGCCCGCGCTGACCGCCCTGATCGTGCTGACGGGGGTGTTCTTGTCCTCGCTCGATCTGTTCATCGTCAACATCGCCTTCCCGAGCATCTCGGCGACCTACCACGGCGAAAGCCTCAGCTCGCTCTCGTGGGTGCTGAGCGCCTACACCATCGTGTTCGCGGCGGCGCTCGTCCCCGCCGGACGCTGGGCCGACCGGGCCGGGCGCAAGAAGGCGTTCCTGCTCGGGTTGGCCATCTTCACGACGTCCTCTGCGCTGTGCGCCGTCGCCCCCTCGCTGGGCTTCCTCGTCGCCGCCCGGATCCTGCAGGCGAGCGGCGGGGCGCTCATGCTGCCCACCTCGCTCGGGCTCCTCCTGCCCGCCTTCGGCCCGGCGCGCAAGGGGGCGGCCATCGGTCTGTGGTCGGCCGTCGGCGGGGCCGCCGCCGCGCTCGGCCCCCCGATCGGCGGGCTGCTGGTCCAGGTGAGCTGGCGCTGGGTGTTCCTGGTGAACCTGCCCTTCAGCGTGCTGGCGCTGGTCTTCGGCGTGCGCCTGTTGAGGGAGGTTCGCGACCCGGCGGCCCACAAGGCTGACCTGCTGGGTGCGGGCCTGCTCACGGTGGCGGTGGCCAGCCTGGTGGCCGGCCTCGTCCAGGGTCCCGACTGGGGATGGTCCAGCCCCCGCGTCCTCGGCGCCTTCGCACTGACGGCGCTGGCCGGCACCGGGCTCGTGCTGCGTTCGTTCCGCCACCCCAACCCGATCCTCGAACCGGCCGTCATCCGCCACCGGGCCGTGGCACTCGCCGACCTCAGCTCCCTGGCCTTCTTCAGCGGCTTCGGTGCGCTCGTGCTCGGCGGCGTCCTGTTCCTGACGGGCGTGTGGCACGAATCCGTCCTCCGCGCCGGGTTCATGATCGCCCCCGGACCGCTCCTCGCCGGGCTGACCGCGTTCCCCGGGGGCGTCCTGGGCGCACGGTTCGGGCACCGGGCCGTGGGCACCGTCGGATCGCTGTTCTTCGCTGCCGGCGGGTTGTGGTGGGTCCTGCGGGTGGGCGTCACGCCCGACTGGGCGGGCGCGTACCTGCCCGGCAGCCTCCTCGGCGGGTTCGGCGTGGGCCTGATGCTCCCCTCGCTGGGCGGCGCGGCGACCGCCCCGCTGCCGCCGGAGCGCTTCGCCACCGGTTCCGCGCTCTATGCCATGACCCGCCAGATCGGTGTCGCGCTCGGCGTGGCCTGCCTCGTGGCCATCCTGGGAACCGCCTCCGGGGCGTCGGCGGTGACGGCGTACCACCACGCCTGGATCTTCATGATGGGCTGCAGCCTGCTGGCCGGCCTGGTGCTCCAGGGCATCGGCACCCGCGTCGCCGAGACCGCCGATGCTTCCACCGCGGCCGAGCCGCCACCAGCGCAGCCCGTGACCGCGCTGGTCCCGGTACCGGTCGAGGCCTAGCCGCCCGCGGGCAGGTAGGACGGGTTGGCCACCAGCAGCTGGTCGCGCGCGGACGCCGCGAGCGCCGTGGCCAGCGGTTCCCAACCGGCGTCGAAGTCCCCCACACGGATGGCGGCCGCCAGCGCCACGTCGTCGCCCATCCCGAAGTCACGCAGCCGGTGGGTGTGGGCAGAGGCAACCTCGCGGCCCAGGAGCAGCTCGCGCTCGGCGATCGCCAGCGCGTTGCGCGCGACGCGCGCCTCGAAGCGCGCCCCGCCCTCGCTCTGCTCCATGACGCCGTCCTCGAGGTATTCGCGCACCGCCTCGATCAGCTCCGCTGCCGTCGGGCGCCCGAAGGGCGCCCGGGTGATGCCGCGTGGCCGAGGCTCGGGGGCAGGGTCCGCGGGCGCCACGCCGAGCAACGCGAAGAGATCCCACTCGCTCTCGCAGATCCGCCGGCCGATGGCGGCCAGCTCGACCGAGCGCGTCGCCCCGCTGAGGTGGGCCGAGGCCTGCAGCGCGCAGATGGTCGCCCACTTCACCGTCGCGTACACCTGCCACCAGTGCACCCGGTCTCGCGCCAAGGGCTCGCCTCCGGCGGCTGCGTACGCGACCAGCAGCTCGTCGAGGCCGCCGAACCCCCCCACCTCGGCGTCGCCCCCGAAGCGCCACGCCGGGGCGCACAGCCACCCGATGTCCTCTGCGGCGTCGCCCGCGTGGGCCAGCTCCCAGTCGAGCACGCCGCGCAAGCCCTCGGGACCGACGAGGAAGTTGCCGAAGCGGAAGTCGCCGTGCACCGTCAGCCGAGGTCCGGCGGCGGGGCGGTGCGCGGACAGCCAGCGCACGCCGAGCTCGAGGGCGGGCCGTACCTCGCCCAGCATGTCGAGGTACGGCAGCGGGTCGCCGAGGGGGTCGACGGGCGGCAGGCCCGCGATGGTGCCGGGGTCGATGGTGTGGATCCCCGCCAGGGCCCGGCCGCACTGTCCGGCGAGCGCGCGACGCGCCGTCTCCCATTCGCCGTTGCGCAGGATCTTGCGTGGGATCGTCTCCCCCTCCAGACGCTCGACCACCAGCCAGTCCGCTCCCACGGCGTCGTGCAGCCCCATGGCGACGACCAGCGGGACCGGGACACCGGCGGCTCTTGCCGCCTGGAGCAGCGCGCGCTCCATCTGCACCTTCCCGCCCCGGGGGGCGCCCTCCCCGCGCTCCATCTGGAGGATGAGCGGGCGTGGTGGCTCGCCCGGCGCCTCGAGCTCGAACGCGCTGGTGACCCTCGAGGCGCCGCCGGAGAGCCGGCGCAGGTTGCGCACGGTGCCACCGAGCTGGGCGCCGAGCGCCACCACGAGCTCGTCGCCGCTCAACCGCCCTCTTTCCGCCACGATCGCCCGCCTACTCGACGGGGACGACAGGCCTCCCGCTGTCGTCGAGTTGGTGCAGGTATTCGCAGATGCCATAGCCGGTGCGGGCCTCGCCGCCGGCGTCCTCGTAGGTCCAGCGCGCCAGGCCCTCGTTGACCATGGTGCCGCCGGCCCGGCCGATGTCGGCCACGCGCAGCACGTCGCCCCGCAGCGGATAGGTGCGGCCTCGCTTGTCGACGACGTCGAGGTGCACGACCTCGTGCGTCACCGCGTCGTCAGCCAGTTCGGTCGTGACCCGCCACTCGGCCACCGAGGTGGCCACCGACCCGTCCCACACCCAACCTCGGTGCAGATCGCCGGCGTCGGTGCCGAGCCGGATTCCCCCGAAGTGCATGTCGTCCCCGATGTTGATGGAGAACCAGCGCCACATCTTCGGCCCGCCCCAGCGGCGCGGGCCCCAGGAACGGTCCCGGTTGCCGTGGGCCCCGAGCCATTCGTGCGGTGCGCCGTCGACCTCGAGGGAGCCGGTCCAGCGCCCCGCCTGCTCCAGGTGACCCTTGCCGACCGTGCCGGCCGCCGCCGCCGCCTCGGCCGACTTGGGGCCACCGCTCGGCTGCCCGTCGGTACCGATGGCAGGCGTGATGGCGTCGAAGCGGACGTCGAGCACGACCGGCACGGGGTGGCTGGCCGCCTCGCCTCGCACGCACGGGCGCGCCTGGACCTCGCCCGCCATCGTGAGCCGCCACGACTGCAGCGCCTCGAGCATCTCGTAGCGGACGGCGCCGACCTCCAGCACCGTGTCGACCATCTCGTGCTGCTCTTTGATCCAGCGGTACTCACCCAGCTCCCCGCCGGGGAGCCACAGCGACAGGCCGACGTCCATGGTGCCCTCGTTGGGGCGGATGCCGACGCGGGTGAAGAACCCCGAATCCGTCTGTGGGTCGTAGGCGTTGAAGTAGTACGACTCGCTCCAGGCGCTGTCGCCTTCAACCGGATGGGCGAGGTCGTGACGTGCGTCGAGGATCGGCATCCCTACACCATTGTCTGTCCGGCGCTCACGTTCAACGCCTCGCCCGTGACCCCCCGGGCCGAGTCGGAGAGCAACCAGCAGATCGCGTCCGCGATTTCTTCGGCGCTCTGGAGCCGCCCGAGCGGGATCTCGCGCGCCACGTAGGTCGCCAGGCCGTCGGGTCCACCCATCAGCGTCTCGAACATGGCGTCCTTGTTGATGAGGTCGGTGTCGACCGTGCCCGGGCACACCGCGTTGACCGCGATGCCGGCCGGGCCGAGCTCGAGCGCCATGGTCTGGGTGAGCAGGATGACCCCCGCCTTGGCGGCGCAGTACGGGCCGAGGAGGGGAAAGGCCCGCTTCCCCGCCTGGCTCGACACGTTGCAGATGCGTCCGCCCACGCCAGCGGCGACCATGCGCGTCGCGCAGGCCTTCGAGACGAGCCACGTGCCGATGACGTTGACGTCGAGCACGCGCCGGAACTCCGCTGCGGCGACGCCGAGCAGGGGGCCGAGCCCGAACCCGGGCCCGCTCCCGCCCGCCACGTTGGCCAGAAGGGTCACCGTCCCCAGCTCCGCGCTGACCCGGGACACCGCCGCCTCCACCGCCGCCTCGTCGGAGATGTCGGCCGCCACCGTGGTCGCCCGCACCCCGAGGCCCGTGAGCTCGGCCGCCAGCGACGCCAGGTCGTCACTGCTGCCGGTGCCGTGGAAGGGGGCATCGTCGTACGGACGGGCGATGTCGAGGCACGCCACGTCCGCCCCGGCCCGGGCGAGCCCGAGGGCGGTGGCCCGGCCGATGCCGCGAGGCCGGGCCGCCCCAGTCACCAGCGCCACCCTGCCCGCGAGCGGGCGTTCTCCGGGCGCGTGTGTGAAACTCACCGGGCAAACGTAGCGACGAATGCGGGCGGTCGCGCCGTCCGGGGGGTGGTGCTGGCATGCGTGCCGCGGTGACCAGGGGCGGCCGGCTGGTGGTCGGCAAGATCCCCGACCCCGTGCCGTCCTCGGGCCACCTCGTGGTGCGATCGCTGGCCGCCGGCATCTGCGGGTCCGACCTGCACGCCCTCGCCGACTTCTCCCACTTCACCGGGCTCATGGACTCCGTCGGCGTGCCCGCGTTGGACCCGGCGGCCGATTGCGTGTTCGGGCACGAGTTCTGCGCCGAGGTCGTGGAGCACGGGCCCGACACCGCGGGCACGCTCGCGGTGGGAACCCGGGTCTGCTCGGTGCCCATCATCGTGGGCCCGACCGGCGTGGAGCAGATCGGTTACTCCAACGCCTACCCGGGCGCGCTGGCCGAGCACATGTCGCTCCAGGAGCTGTTCTGCCTCCCGGTGCCCGACGCGCTGTCCACCGAGCTCGCCGCGCTGACCGAACCGCTCGCGGTCGGCGAGCACGCCGTGGGACTGGCCGGCCTGACCGACGGCCAGCCCTGCCTCGTCGTGGGCTGCGGCCCCGTGGGGCTGGCCGTGATCGCCGCACTCAAGGGCCGCGGCCACGGGCCGGTGCTGGCCGCCGACTTCTCGCCGACCCGTCGCCGCCTGGCCGAGGCCTTCGGCGCCGACGTGGTCCTCGACCCCGCCGAGGGTTCGCCCCACGACCGCTGGGCCGACTTCGGCATCGCGCGGACCGTCATGGAGCGCATCGGATCCGCCATGCTCGGCGCCGCCGTGCCGGACCCCGTCATCTTCGAGGCAGTCGGCGTACCCGGCATGCTCCAGGCGCTGATCGCCGAGAGCCCACCCCACAGCCGGATCGTGGTGGTGGGGGTGTGCATGCACACCGACACCATCGAGCCCTTCATGGCCGTGACCAAGGAGATGGAGCTCCGCTTCTCCTTCGGCTACACGCCCGACGAGTTCGCCGCCACGCTGCAGCGCCTGGCCGACGGTGTGCCCGGGGCCGAGCTCCTGGTCACCGACACGGTCGACCTCGCCGGCGCACCCGGTGCCTTCGAGACGCTGCGCACGCCCGGAGAACACGGCAAGATCCTGGTGAAGCCGTGACCCTGACCGTGACCGAGACCGCCGCAGTGACCGGCGTGGCGGTCATCGCGGCGGACACGGCGGGTAGTTCTTCCAGAACTATCAACGGATCCGTGGATAGTTCCAGAGGACATGCCGGGCCCAGGTGCCGCAGAGCGGCAAAACGAGCACCGAACGACCAACGATGACCAACGATCACAGCCATTCGGAGGGACATGACCACGATTGACGCCGACGGCCGCTTGCATTTCGGGATCTTCCTGGCCCCGTTTCATCCGGTGGGCCAGAACCCGACCCTGGCGCTCGAGCGCGACCTGCAGCTGATCGAGCATCTCGACGAGCTCGGCTTCGACGAGGCCTGGTTCGGCGAGCACCACTCGGCGGGCTACGAGATCATCGCCTCGCCCGAGGTCTTCATCGCCGCTGCCGCGCAGCGCACCAAGCACATCCGCCTCGGCACCGGCGTCTCCTCGCTGCCCTACCACCACCCGTTCATGCTGGCCGATCGCATGGTGCTGCTCGACCACCTCACCCGCGGCCGGGTCATGATCGGTGTCGGCCCGGGCGCACTCCCGTCGGACGCGTTCATGATGGGCATCGACCCCGCCAAACAGCGCGACATGATGGAGGAGTCCCTCGAGGCGATCCTCCAGCTGCTGGCGGGCGAGACGGTCTCCATGGAGACGGAGTGGTTCAAGCTCGTCAAGGCCCGGCTACAGCTGCTCCCCTACCAGCGCCCCTTCCCAGAGGTGGCCGTGGCGGCCCAGGTGTCGCCGGCCGGGCCCCGGGCCGCCGGGCGTTTCGGCTGCGGCCTCCTCTCCATCGGGGCGACATCGGCAGGTGGCTTCGACGTGCTGGGCGTCCACTGGGACGTCATGGAGGAGCGGGCCAAGGAGTTCTCGACCGTCGTCGACCGCAACCGGTGGCGCCTCGTCGGACCGATGCACATCGCCGACACAAAGGAGCAGGCGGTGGACGACGTGGCCTACGGGCTCGAGGAGTGGGTGGACTACTTCCAACGGGTGGCGGCGCTGCCCCTGGCGCCCAACACGGAGAACTTCGACTCGCTCGTCGACGCGCTCAATGCGTCCGGCTTCGCCGTCATCGGCACGGTCGACGACGCCATCGCGCAGGTCGAGCGGCTGCAGGCCCAATCGGGCGGGTTCGGCACCTTCTTGCTCATGGGCCACGAGTGGGCCGACACCGAAGCCACACGCCACTCCTACGAGCTGATCGCGCGCTACGTGGCGCCCCGCTTCCAGGACTCCTCGAGGTCGCTGACGTCGAGCCGTGACTGGGCCGCCGAGAACCGCCCCGAATTCATCGGCGCCGCCGGGAATGCCGTCATGTCCGCCATCCAGAAGCATCAGGAGGAGAGGGCGGACAAGGCCGAGCAGAAGGACGAGGAGACCCGTGTCTGAGATCACCCACGAGCAGGTCCCGACGAACGGGATCGAGTTGCACGTCGCCTCCGCGGGCCCAGCCGAAGGGCCGCCCGTCGTGTTCTGCCACGGCTTCCCCGAGCTGTGGTACTCGTGGCGCCACCAGCTCGGCGCGCTGGCCGACGCCGGGTACCGCGCCCTCGCGCCCGACCTGCGCGGTTACGGCGGGAGCTCACACCCGACCGCGGTCGCCGACTACGGATCGGACAAGCTGACGGGCGACCTCTGCGGCCTGCTCGACCACTACGGCTACGACGCCTCCACCTTCGTCGGGCACGACTGGGGGGCAATGCTGGTCTGGGAGATGGGACGCCTGCACCCCGAGCGGGTCGCCTCCCTCTACAACATGAGCGTCCCGTACTCCAGCGCCCCGGCGCCGCCCACGCAGATCTTCGAGGTCATCTTCGAGGGCAAGTTCTTCTACATGCTCTACTTCCAGGAGGTGGGGCCCGCCGAGGCGGAATTCGAGGCGGATCCCCGGCGCTTCTTGCGCTCCATGCTCTTCTCGGCCGGGGGCGAGGGCATGGCCAATCCGAATCCGCTCGTCGCCGACGCGCCACGGGAGGGCACCCGCTTCCAGGACATCCTCACGCCGGGTCCCGACGTGTTGCCCGACTGGATCACCGAGGCCGACGTGGACGTCTACGCGGCGGCCTTCGAGCAGGGCGGCTTCTTCGGACCCGTCAGCTTCTACCGCAACATCGACGCCAATTGGGAACGCTCCAAGGACATCCCCGCCTCCGTCTACACCATGCCGACCGGCTTCCTCACCGGCTCGCTCGACCCGGTCATCCTCATGATGCCGGGCGCGGCCGAGGCGATGGCAGAGGCGCTGCCCGACTTCCGCGGTGCGACCACCGTCGAGGGCGCCGGGCACTGGGTGCAGCAGGAGAAGCCGGCGGAGACCAACGCGGCGCTCCTCACCTTCCTCTCCTCGGTGTGAGCGGGCTCGTCGCCCTTCCGCCGCAGCCGGGCGGCGTGCCCTGGCCCACGGAGGTCTGGCCCGGAGGTCGGCCGCCATCGGGCGTCGACCTCGACCCGCTGCTCGACCGGGTCTTCGACGACGAGGGGCCCCTCGCCACCACGTTCGCCGTCGTACTCGTCCACCGGGGCAGGGTCGTGGCGGAGCGCTACCACGGCGCGCTGGAGCACTTCGACCGCCCACCCACGCCGGTGACGGCTGAGACGCCGTTGCTCAGCTGGTCGATGGCCAAGTCCGTGCTGCACGCGGTCGTCGGGCTGCTGGTGGGTGAGGGGCGGCTCGACCTCGACGTCCCGGCCGACGTGCCCGAGTGGTCCGACCCGGCCGACCCCCGCCACGCCATCACGCTGCGGCACCTCCTCGCCATGCGCGACGGACTCGACTTCGTGGAGGACTACGTCGACGACCGCGTCTCGGACGTGATCAAGATGCTCTTCGGCGAAGGGCAGCCCGACATGGCGCACTTCGCGGCCGATCGGCCGCTGGCCGCGCCGCCGGGGACCCGCTTCAACTACTCGTCGGGGACCTCGAACGTCATCTCGGGCATCGTCGCCCGCACGGTCGGACCGGGCGAGGACTACGCCCGCTTCCTGCACCGCCGCCTCTTCGGTCCGCTCGGGATGGCGAGCGCCGACCCCGAGTTCGACGAGGCCGGGACCTGGGTGGCCTCCTCCTATGTCTTGGCCACCGCCCGCGACTACGCCCGCTTCGGGCTGCTCTACCTGCGCGACGGCATGTGGGACGGCGTCCGGGTGCTCCCGGCCGGCTGGGTGGACTACGGCCGCACCATGGTGTCGATCGAGGACCCCGAGGATCCCAGCCCCCACGGCGCCCACTGGTGGGGCGTGCACGGGGACACGCTCGAGCATCTCGACCCGCTCGGCACCTTCCGGGCCTCGGGCTACGAGGGCCAGACGATCACCATCTGCCCCGCCCTCGACCTGGTCCTCGTGCGCCTGGGCAAGACCCCGCTCGAGCGCGAGGACGCCCTCGTCCCCTGGCGTGCCGCCGTGGTGCGGGCCTTCGCCGACGCCCGCTGAGGCGGCCCGGGCTCAGCCCCCGCGCCGGGTGGCGACGAAGACCGGGATCTCCCGGTCCGTGTTCTCCTGGTACTCGGCGTAGGGCGGGTAGGCGGCGACGCCGCGCTCCCACCACCGCGCCCGCTCGTCCCCGCTGACCTGGCGCACGGTCACGGCGAAGGGCTCGGGCCCGTCCTGAATCGTGACCTCGTCGGGGTGGGCCACCAGGTTGTGGAACCACTCGGGGTTCTCCGGCGAGCCGCCCTTCGACGCAATCAGCGCGTACTCGCCGCCGTGCTCGACCCGCATGAGCGGGTTCTTGCGCACCTTCCCGCTCTTGGCGCCGCGGGTCGTCACCACGACGATCGGCATCCCCGTGTCGAGCAGGGTGTTGGCCCGCTGCCCCCCCGAGGCCTCGTACTCGGCCACCTGGTCGCGGACCCACTCCCACGGGCTCGGTTCGTACTCCTCTTGTGTCGTCATGGGCCGATCGTAGGGGTCCCGGGCTACTGTCCGGCCGTGCCCCGCGAGCCCATGGCCGCCGCCGAGGTCCTCGCCTTCCACCGGACGCTCTCGAACTGGGGGCGCTGGGGCGACGACGACCAGCTGGGGACGCTCAACCTCATCACGCCCGAGGTGACGACCGCGGCGGCCGCCACGGTCCGGTCCGGCCGCACGGTGTCGTGCGCCCGCGCCCTCGACACCAAGGCGGCCGCCGACAACCCGAACCCGGTCGCCCACCACATGATCGGCACGGTGACCGAGGGCGGGGGCGCCGACTACTTCGCCGTCGCGCCGCACGGGTTCGCCACCAGCCACATCGACGCGCTCTGCCACATCTTCGCCGACGGCAAGCTCTACAACGGGTACCCGGCCGAGACGGTGACCGCCCACGGGGCCACCCGCCTGGGCATCCACCACCTGCGCGGCGGCATCGTCACCCGGGGCGTGCTCCTCGACCTCCCCGCGCTGCGGGGCGTCGACGCCCTCGAACCCGGCGAGCCCATGTTCCCCGAGGACCTCGAGGCGGCGGAGGAGCAGGCGGGTCTGCGGGTCCGGGCCGGCGACGCCCTGCTCGTGCGCACGGGGCGCTGGCGCTGGCGCGACGAGCACGGGCCGTGGGACGCCGGCCGCCTGGCCGCCGGCCTCGACGCGTCCTGCCTCCCCTGGCTGCGCGAGCGCGACGTGGCCACGCTCGGCAGCGATGCGGTCTCCGACGTCCTGCCCTCCCGGGTCGACGGCGTCGCCATGCCCATCCACATGGTCGTCATTCCCGCCATGGGGGTCCACCTCATGGACAACCTGGACCTCGACGCGCTCGCCGGTGCCTGCACCGAGGAGCAGCGCTGGAGCTTCCTCTTGACGGTGGCGCCATTGGTCCTCCGGCGCGGCACCGCCTCGCCCGTCAATCCGATCGCGGTGTTCTGACGGGGGCGCTGCCCGCCCCCGCCCCGGATCAGGTCGGCGTGCCGCCGACCATGGGCGCGTTGAGGTGGAGGCTCCCGGCGGAGCCCTGGAAGCCCGCATCGCCGTAGCTGAAGATGCCCCCGTCGGTGGCCACCAGCCAGTAGCCGGCCCCGTCGAAGGTGCTCATCATCCCGACGATCGGCTTGTTCAGCACGAGCGAGCCCGCCGAGCCCTGGAAGACTGCATCCCCGTAGGTGAAGATGCCACCGTCGGACGCGACGAGCCAGTAGCCCAGGCCGCTCGCGCTCGACGCCATGCCGACGACGGGCTTGTTGAGCTTGATGCTGCCCGTCGAGCCGTAGAACTGAGCGTCGCCGTAGGTGAAGATGCCGCCGTCGGAGGCCACCAGCCAGTAGCCCTGCCCGTCGGGCGTGGCCGCCATGCCCACGACCGGCTTGTTCAGGTGGAGGGAGCCCGCGGAGCCGTAGAAGCCGGCGTCGCCGTAGTTGAAGATGCCACCGTCGGAGGCCACCAACCAGTAGCCGCCGCCGTCGGCGGTCGTCGCCATACCCACTATCGGCTGGTTGAGGCGCAGGCTGCCCGACGAGCCGTGGAACGACGCGTTACCGAAGGTGAAGATCCCACCGTCTGCGGCCACCTCCCAGTAGCCGCCGCCGTCAGGCGTGGAGGCCATCCCCACGACGGGCTGGTTGAGATGCTGACCGCCCATGGAGCCGTGGAAGACGGCGTTGCCATAGGTGAAGATCCCGCCGTCGGACGCGTCCGTCCAGTAGCCCTGCGCAGGCGTGAAGCTGGCGAGCAGGCCGAAGGCGTTCCCGGGGTCCTCGAAGAGGCCGCCGGCCTCGAACGCCCCCGTGGGGGTTCCGGCCACGGTGATGAGCTCGCTGAACGCCGAGGCCCCCGTCGCCGCGTTGGACGGCACGGGCGTCGCCTGCGCGGTCCACGTCGTGCCGTTCAGCGTGTCGATGAGCCCGACGGGGCTGCTGGAACCTGCGTTGGTGGTGTAGGCCCCCACGGCCGTGCAGTCCGTGGACGAGATGCATCGGGCACCGAAGAGGAGCGCGCCGGTGCTCGATCCCGTCGCGGCGTCCAACGGCTGTGGTGCCTCCTGTCCGGTCACGGCCCCGCTGGCCGAGATCGTCTCGACGAGTGGCCGGGTGCGAGACGAGGTGTCCGCGTACCCGCCGACCGCCGCACACCCACCGTCGAACCCGCAGGTCGCGCTCGAGGAGGAGGACGTCCTCGGAGCTGCCGGACGCCCCGTTCGACGGAACGGGAGCGGTCGACGCGGTCCAGCCCCCGCCGGACGTCGAAGAGTGCAGAAGGAGCCCCGCGGTGCCGCCCGCCGCGTTGGCATATTGGCCGGCGATCTCGCACACCGTGCCGCTGCACGAGATGTTCTTCCCGAACTCCTCGATGAACGGGCTGACCCCGACGCGCTCGCTACTCCCGGTCGCGGTGTCGGCCGGGAGCGGCGCCACCGATGGGGTCCACGTGGCGCCGGACAGGGTCAGCACCTCGAGGCCGGTGCCGCCGGCGTTGGTCCGGTAGATACCGTCGGCGACACACGAGCCCGGGGCCGGGCACGACACCCCGGCCAGCTCGACCTCGTTGCTCGTGGCGGCGTCGGACACCTGTGGGGCCTCCATGGCGGTCCACTGCCCGCCCGAGAGCGTCTCGATGAGCCCGGCGCTGGTGGAGGGCCCCGTGACGTAGGACCCGACCGCCACACAGTTGCCCGGTGCGGGGCACGACACCGACTTGAGCCAGGTGCGCGAGCTCGTCGCGCCGACGGCATTGGATGGGACAGGCGCCTCGGTCGCACTCCACGCGCCACCGGAGTAGGTCTCGATGAGGCCGTTGACGGGCGATCCCCCGCTGTTGTTCTTGTAGCCGCCCACGGCATAGCACGAACCGCTCGAACCGCAGGCGGTGTCGAAGAAGGCCGGGTTGGGGTCGGCGTTCGCGTCCGCCGGCAGCGGCGCCTCGACCGAGGACCACGTCCCGCCGTTCAGAGCGGTCAACAGCCCGCGGGTGTTGGACCCGGCGTCCGAGTAGCTGCCCGCGCCCACACAGGAGACGGCGGTCGCGCATGCCTCGGTCTGGATCGCCTCTTCGGGGTTGGTGGCGGGCGCGTTCGAACCGCTGGGAACCGGGGTCTGCAGCCCCGTCCAGCCCGGCGCCGGCACCGCAGCCGACGCGGCGCCCGCGCCGAAGACCCCGGCCAGGGCGCCGGTGCCAACCGCCAGCACTCCGTCGACGGCGACCACGGCGGTGCGCCGGAGCTTGGAGGGCGTGACCCGCCCGGTCGTGCTCTTGTGGCCCTTACGGCCGCCGGCCAGCGCGCGTGTGGACATCGGCACCTCCGTGCTCGTCCCGGTGCGAATCTAGGGAAGACGCGCGCCAAGATCAACGACCCTTCTCAGAGAGGACGTTGAAGTGGGCGGGCGGTTACACGGTCACGAACCTGTCGCGGCCCTCGGTACGCCCCGGGGGTCAGGCCCTCAGGCGCCCTCGTAGGCGAAGCCGAGATCGGGCGCGGTGAGGACGGCCCGGAAGGGGATCCCCTCGGCGGCCGCCATGGCCTCGACCGTGCCGCCGCGGTCGACCACGGCCACGAGGAGGACGACATCGGCGCCGGCCTTTTGGACCGCGTGCGCCGCTTCGAGGAGCGAGGTGCCCCTGGTCACGGTGTCCTCGGTGACGACGACCTTGTCCCCCGGGTCGAGGGCGCCGGCGATGCGACCGCCCGCCCCGTGGTCCTTGGCCTCCTTGCGCACGCTGAACGCCTTGAGCGGTCGGCCCTGCGTCGCGGCCACGCCCGCCGTGACGAAGGCGACCGGGTCGGCTCCCATGGTGAGCCCGCCGATGGCGGTGGCCCCGGGAGGGATCACCGAGAGCACCGCGTCGGCCACGAGCAGCATCGCCTCGGGCCGGCACACGGTCTGCTTGGAGTCGATGAACCAGCTGCTCTTGCGGCCCGACTTGAGGGTGAAGTCCCCCCGGCGCACCGAGTGCTCGAGCAGGTGGGCCCGCAGCTCGGGATACCGCTCGGCGCCGCTCACCCGAAGCGGACGCCGGGCAGGCCCGGGACGATCTCGCCGATCACCGCGGACGGCTGCCCCGCCGCGTCGAGCGCGTTGAGCAGGGCGTCGGCGCCCTGGGGGTCGGCCACGAGCGCCATGCCGATGCCGCGGTTGAACACCCGGTCCATCTCGTCCTCCGCCACCGGGCCCAGGCGCTCGATCTCCGCGAAGATCCGTGGCTCCTCCCAGGTCGAGCGGTCGAGCACCGCGCCGAGGCCCTCGGGGAGCACCCGGGGGAGGTTGCCCACGATGCCGCCCCCGGTGATGTGCGCACACGCGTGCAGCCAGCCACCGCTGGCAGCGCGCGCCGCCAGCACGGCGGGCGCGTAGATCACCGAGGGCCGCAGCAGCTCGTCGGCCACGCTACGGGCGGCGCCCTCCCAGGCCGGATCACCCAGGTCGAGGCCGGCCCGCTCCAACAGGACGTGGCGAGCGAGCGTGTAGCCGTTCGAGCGCAGGCCCGGTGAGGGCAGCCCCACCACGACGTCGCCGGCCCGCACTCGCTCGGGCCCCAGCTGGGACCCCTGCTCGACCACGCCGACCGCGAAGCCGGCCAGGTCCAGCTCGTCGGCCGCCATGACGCCGGCGTGCTCCGCCGTCTCGCCGCCGAGCAGCGCACAACCGGCCTGCCGGCAGCCCTCGTGCACGCCGGCCACCACGGTGGCGATGTGCTCGGGGTCGACCTTGCCCGTGGCGACGTAGTCGAGCATGAACAGCGGCTCGGCGCCGACACAGACCAGGTCGTCGACGCACATGGCGACGAGGTCGATCCCGACGGTGTCGTAGCGGCCGGTGGCCCGGGCGACGACCAGCTTCGTGCCCACCCCGTCGGTCGAGGCCACCAGGACCGGCCGAACGTACCGATCGGTATCGAGCGGGAACTGGCCCCCGAACCCACCGATGCCCGCCACCAGGGAGCGCAGCCGCTCGACGGCGGCGTCGCCGGCGGCGATGTCCACCCCGGCGCCGGCGTAGGTGGCGCCGTCCTGGCCCACGGCGGTCAGACCCCGGGCAGCGCGGCCTGGTGGGCCGTGGCCGTGACCCGCTCGGGCCGGCCGAGCGAGACGGGGGTCGACACGGCGGCGGGCACCGGTGTCGGGTAGTCGCCGGTGAAGCAGGCGTCACAGAAGCCGGCGTCGGCACCGATGGCGCGCTTCAGGTTCTCGATGCTGATGTAGGCGAGCGAGTCCGCGCCCAGGATGCGGGCCATGTCCTCGATGCTGTGGTCGGTCGCCAGCAGCTCCTCGTACGACGGGGTGTCGATCCCGTAGAAGCAGGGCCAGCGCCACGGGGGCGACGAGATGCGGAGGTGCACCTCGGCGGCGCCGGCCTCGCGCAGCATGCGGATGACCGACCGTTGCGTCGTGCCGCGGACGATGGAATCGTCCACGACCACCAGGCGCTTGCCCGCGATGGCGTCGGCGAGCGGGTTCAGCTTGCGGCGCACCGCGTCGGCCCGCTCACGCTGGTCCGGCGCGATGAACGATCGGCCGATGTACCGGTTCTTGACCAGGCCCTGTCCGTAAGGAATGCCACTGGCCCGGGCGAAGCCCTCCGCTGCGGGCACGCCCGACTCGGGCACCCCCATCACCATGTCGGCGTCCGCCGGCGCCTGGGCGGCGAGCAGCTCGCCCATGCGGCAGCGGGTCTCGTGGACCTCCCGGCCGTAGAGCCGGCTGTCGGGCCGCGCGATGTAGGCGAACTCGAAGATGCACAGCCGCGGCGTCACCTCGCGCAGCCACGGGACCTCGAGGCTGCGAGGGCCGTCGGCGTCGATGACCACCATCTCGCCCGGGGCGACCTCGCGGACGAAGGTGGCGCCGATGACGCTGAGGGCCGGCGTCTCGGAGGCCAGCACCCAGCCCGCGGGCGCGTCGGCCGGACCGAGGCGCCCCAGGCACAGCGGGCGGAACCCGTAGGGGTCGCGCACCCCGAAGAGCCGCTCGGAGCTCATCAGCACGAACGAGAATGCGCCCTCGAGGATGGGGAGCACGGCCTGCAGCGCGGTGGCCAGGTCCTCGGTCTCGGGGAAGGCGTGGGCCAGCAGCTCGGCCACCACGTCGCTGTCCGTGGCGATGGAGCCGGGCAGCATGCCGACCTTCTCGGCCAGCGCGGCGGTGTTGGTCAGGTTCCCGTTGTGGCCCAGCGCGAAGCCGGCCCGACCGACGGGCCGGTAGACGGGCTGGGCCCCCGCCCAATCCGAGGAGCCGTGCGTCGAGTACCGCGTGTGGCCGATGGCGAGGTGGCCCTCGAGTCCCGAGAGCGTCCGCTCGTCGAACACGGTGGCCACCAGGCCCATGTCCTTGACGACCATCACGGTGTTGCCGTCGCTCACCGCCATGCCGGCCGACTCCTGCCCGCGGTGCTGCAGCGCGAACAACCCGTCGAACGTGAGGTTGGCCACCCTCATCCCGGGCGCGTAGACCCCGAAGACACCACACGCTTCCTTCACGCGGCACCCATTCTCGCACAGGCCTGCGGCATCATGGGTCGCCCAGGGCGAGGGCCAGGTTCCCCTCGTGGGCGGCCTGTACGGCGTCGACGGGCAGGTCGACCAGCCCTCCGAGGAGGAACCGCTCACCGCCGGCCCGGCCCAGGACCACGGCCGGGATCCCGAGGCCGGCGGCCCGGGCGACCAGCTCGTCGGGGGCGGCCGTCGCCACCACGAAGCGCGAGGGCAGCTCGGTGAACAGCTCGGCCGGATCGGCCACGTCCAGGGTGCAGCCCACCCCGACCCGGGCGGCCATCTCGGCCAGGGCGACCGCCAGGCCACCCCCCGAGACGTCGTGCACGGCGTGGAGGAGCGGGGGCCCGGTGGCGCCGGCGACCTGCGCCGCGACGAGCGCGGCGACGAAGGCACACACCGCCCCGTGCGCGCCGAAGTCGACGGCGGGGACCCGGCCGGCGCGGTGCTCCCGCCGCTCGGTGGCCCAGCGGGTCCCCTCCAGGGGGAACGACCCGTCCGGCGTGGCCCGCGCCCCCAGCAGCACGATCGCGTCGCCCTCGGACCAGCCGAGCCCGGGGGGAGGGGCGTGGACCGCGTCGACGAGACCCAGCACCCCGAGCACCGGTGTGGGGTCGATGTCCGATCCGCCGCTCTCGTTGTAGAAGCTGACGTTGCCCCCGATCACGGGGAGCGACAGGGCGTGGCAGGACCCGGCCAGCCCGTCGATGCACTCCGAGAGCTGCCACATCACCTCGGGGTGCTCGGGGTTCCCGAAGTTGAGGCAGTTCACGACGGCGGCCGGTGTCGCGCCGACGCAAGCCAGGTTGGCGACGGCCTCGGCGAGGACGAGGGCGGTGCCGGCCCGCGGGTCGAGCGCACACGCGCGCGGGTTCGAATCGGTCGTGAGCGCGACGCCCCGGGCCGAAGCGGGCAGACCCGGGCCCGCCAGTCGCAGGAGCGCCGCGTCGTCACCGGGGCCCGCCACGGTGTTCAAGAACAGCTGGTGGTCGTACTGGCGGTAGACCCAGCCGGGCGAGCGCAGCAGCGCGAGGAGGTCGCCGGCGCAGTCGGCTGGTGGCTCCGGCGGCCCGCCCGGGCGCGGCGCCGGCGACCGGCGGGGGCGGTCGTAGAGCGGCGCGTCCTCGGACAGCGACGCCGCCGGCACGTCGGCCAGCACGGCGCCGTCGCTGCCGTCGCGGATGCGGAGGCGCCCCCCGCCGGCGGGGTCGGGCGCCGTCACCGTGCCGACGACCGTGGCCCGTACCTCCCACTTGGCGCAGATGTCCGCCACCGCCGGCCACGATGCGGGCGTCACGATGGCCAGCATGCGCTCCTGGCTCTCGCTGGTCATCACCTCCCAGGGCTCCATGCCCTCCTCGCGCCGTGGCACCGCGGCGACGTCGACGTCCATGCCGACACCGCCCCGGGCCGCGGTCTCGCTGGTCGCGCAGGCCAAGCCGGCGCCGCCGAGATCCTGGATCCCGACGACGAGCTTGGTGTCGAGCAGCTCGAGGCAGGCCTCGATGAGGCGCTTCTCCTCGAAGGGGTCGCCCACCTGGACGCTCGGCCGTTTGGTGTCGTCCGCCGCCCCTTTCTGCTCCCCGCTGAACCCGGCGGAGGCCAGGACGCTGACGCCGCCGATGCCGTCGCGGCCCGTGCTCGAGCCCAGCAGCACGGCCAGGTTGCCCGGGCCCGACGCGATGCCGAGGACCAGGCGCTCGGCCGGCAGCGCGCCCATGCAGAGCACGTTGACGAGCGGGTTCTGGGCGTAACAGGGGTCGAAGGTCAGCTCCCCGCCCACGGTCGGCACCCCGACGGAGTTGCCGTAACCCGAGATCCCGCTCACCACGCCCTCGACGAGCCAGCGCTGCCGGGCGTCGTCCGGTGGCCCGAAGAAGAGCGGGTCCATGACGGCCAGCGGGCGCGCGCCCATGGTGAAGATGTCGCGGCAGGATCCCGCCCACACCCGTCGCCGCGCCCTGGTAGGGCTCAATGGCCGAGGGGTGGTTGTGGCTCTCGATGCGGATGGCGACCGCGATGCCGTCGCCGGCGTCGATCACGCCCGCGTTCTCGCCCGGGCCCACCAGGACCCGGGGGCCCTCGGTCGGGAGTCGGCGCAGATGCAGCCGGGAGGACTTGTACGAGCAGTGCTCGCTCCACATCACGGCGTAGAGGGCCAGCTCGAGATGGTTGGGCGGGCGCCCGAGGATCTTGCCGACCGCCTCGAACTCGTCGTCGGTCAGGCCGAGCGCCCGGTGCAGGGGCTCCTCGGGCTGGGGCTCCTCGTGCAGGGACTCCTGGTGCAGCGGCTCCCCCGCCGGCGGCTGGTCGGGCGGCGGCGCCCCGGCCGTAGGAGTCATGGTGGCCTCCACGATAGAGGCCGCGCCGGGCCCTCCCTGCAAGGTCCACGAGAGGAAAGCGGAGGTGGGACTCGGTACGCTCACCCCGGAGCTTCGAAGGACGCGAGGGGGTCATCATGGCCGATTCCGGCGCAGGTCTGTCGCCGCCGACGGTGGACATCGTGCTCGATCCCGCGGCGCCCTACGGGTACACGAGGACGACGATCGCTCCAGGCCCAGTTCGAGCAGTCGGCGGCGCGGCTCCTCGCGTCCGACGGGTGGAGCGGTGGCGGACAGCGAGAGCTCGTGGCCGACCTCGCCCTCGAGGGTGGCGGCGTCAAGGGCATCGGCATCGTCGGGGCGGTGTCGGTGTTGGCGGAGGCGGGCTACCGGTTCGCGCGGGTCGCCGGCACGAGCGCGGGCTCCATCGCGGCGGCGCTCATCGCGGCGATCGCGAAGAAGGGCGTCCCCATGACGAACCTGAAGGGCTATCTCGACAACCTCACCTTCACCGAGTTCATGCAGCCGAAGGGGAAGCTGCACGAGTTCATGGACCACCACTTCGGGAACGCAGGCGAGAAACTGTCGGACGCGGCGGTCCTCACCCACCAGATGGGTGTCTACGACGGCAACTTCCTCGGCACGTGGCTCCGTCCGATCATGGACGGCCTCGGCGTCCACACCTTCGCCGACCTCAAGATCACGATGGAGGAGGATCCCGGCATGAGCCTGCCGGAGAGCCGGCGCTACGGGTTGGTCGTGCACGCGTCCGACATCACCCGCGGACAGCTGGTCCGCCTGCCCTGGGACTACGACTTCTACGGGCAGATCCGTGACGAGCAGGACGTCGTCCAGGCGGTGCGCGCCTCCATGTCCATCCCCTTCTTCTTCGAACCGGTCACCTTCACGGCCCTCCCCGCCGACGTCGACATGCCCGGCCCCGACGGGGGCTCCATCCCCACGCACCACGACGGCGGGTCGGTGACCTGGGTCGACGGAGGCATGCTGCGCAACTTCCCCATCAACGCCTTCGACCGGGAGGACGGCGCTCCGCCGCGCTGGCCCACCATCGGCGTCAAGCTGTCCTCGCTGCAAACCCGGTTCCCCGCCACCCAGGCCGCCCGGTCGACCTACGTCGAGGCGCGGGGCTGCCTGCACACCATGATGAACGAGTGGGACGCCTATGGCGTCGATGCCGCCACGGCCGGCCGCACGATCTTCGTGGACAACGCGGGCATCGCGACGACCGACTTCGGCCTCGGTCCCGACCAACGCAACGAGCTGTTCCTCAACGGCGTCCGGGCGGCCACCGACTTCGTCATTGAGATGGGGGACCGGGGCGGGGTCCCGCGCAGCGAGGTCGAGGCCCGCCAGCTGGTCCAGGATCGCCGGACTGCGCCCGCCGGCTGAGGGCGGCCGAGGACGGCGGCCAGGGTCCCGCCCGTCCCCGTCCCGAGGCCGAGCACCCGCGTGGCCGCCACGCCCACACTCGCCGCGGCGACCGCCTCCTGCAGCCGTCCGTACGCGGGCACCTCGGCCCGCATGAGGTCCAAGTAGGTGTCCGGGTCGAAGTGGAATTGGCTCACGGCGACAGCAGCGCCTCGCGGCGCATCCAGGTCCAGCGCAACACGAAGACCGACAGGCCCAGCGTGACGGCGTTGATCACCAATTCCATCGCCCCGTTGCCGCCCTTGCCCCAGACGCCGTGTTGCAGGTCGTAGAGCACGTCCATCGCGCACAGGTACAGCCCGGCGCCGCCTCCGGCCAGGAGCCAGAACAGGGCGGCCCGCCGTGCCGTCAGCAGGCAGTAGGCGGCAGCGACCAGGCACAGGACCAGCCAGCCGTCGGCCAGCGGGAACGCGTCCTCGAACTGGGTGTACCCGGTGCCCGACTCCGACGCCACGAGGGAGCGGTGGGTCAGCCAGGCGACCCAGTAGGCCACGACGAGGAGGGCGGCCGCCAGGAGCAGGCCCGCCATGGCCCGCCGGTTCCGTGCCTCCACCACGGGAGCGCCCGCTGCCGTCACGACAGCAGGGTAACCCTGTCCCCCCGGATGAAAATGGCCCCCTGCGCAAGGGTCCAATGCCGCCCCGCCGGCTCCGTGCATTGGCCGATCGCGGCCGCAGAATTGGGGCGATGGATTGGCGCCCCGCAACCCAAATGGAATGTTGTGAAACGCCGCCAAAGAAACAGTGTTCCTTGCCGCATATGGCCGGTGGCGATAGGTCACAATGGGAGCATGGCAACAAAGACAAAAACTCCGGCTCCCCGCAAGCCCATGAGCAGCGGCCACAAGGCCGCCCTGGCTCGTGGGCGTGCCGAGAGTGCAACCGTGCGTCACTATCTCGAGGCACTCGAGACCTCCAAACCCAAGCGCGGCCGCAAGCGCACGCCGGCCTCCATCGACCGCCGGCTGGCCTCGATCGAGTCCCAGCTGGCGGCGGCCGACGCGCTGACCCGGCTCCATCTGCTCCAGGAACAGAAGGACCTGCTCGACGAGCGGTCCCGGGTGGACCAGGTGAAGGACCTCACCGCGCTGGAGAAGCAATTCACCAAGGTGGCCAAGGCCTACGGCGAACGCAAGGGCATCACGTACTCGACCTGGCGGGCGGCCGGCGTGAGCGCGGCCGTCCTCCAGAAGGCCGAGATCTCGCGCGCCGCCCGCTCCTGAACCGGTTGAGCGGCTGAGCCGGTCGGCTTGGCCGGCGTCTGGTTGGGCACTGGCAGTGGCCTCGGAGGCCGGGGATGTTTCTGAAAACTCTCAGCGAGTTCGTTGATAGTTCCCGAAAAGTGCGCCCGGGGACGGGCCGCTGACCCTCCCCGGCATCAGGCCGCGGCGCGCGCCGACGCCGCCGCAACGAGCGAGCGCAACAGCACGAGCCCGTCCACGGAGCCGAGGAGCGCGGAACTGGCGCGCTCGGGGTGCGGCATGAGGCCCACGACGTTGCCGGCCTCGTTGGCGATGCCGGCGATCGCGTCCACCGACCCGTTGGGGTTGTCCGCGTAGCGCAGCACGATGCGACCCTCCGCCTGCAGGCGGTGCAGCGTGTCATCGTCACAGGTGTAATTGCCAGAGAAGTGGTTGATGGGGATGACGAGCTCGTCGCCCGCCCGCGTCCCCGACGTGAGCACCGACGCCGTCGAGGTGACCACGAGCCGGGCCGGCTGGCACAAGAACCGCAGCCGACCATTCTTCTGCAGCGCGCCCGGGAGCAGGGCCGCCTCGGTCAGGACCTGGAAGCCGTTGCAGATGCCGACGACCGGGCCGCCGGAGCGGGCGAAGTCACGCACCGCCTCCATGACCGGTGAGAAACGGGCCAGCGCGCCGGGGCGCAGGTAGTCACCGTGGGCGAAGCCGCCCGGGAGCACCACGGCGTCGACGGCGTCGAGCCGGGCCGCGCCATGCCAGAGGAGCACGCCGGTGCCGCCCGCCGCCTCGGCCGCCTGCACGACGTCGTGCTCACAGTTCGTCCCGGGGAAGACGACGACGCCGATGCGCGGCGCCAACTCAGATCGCCTCGAGCTCGAGCCGGCTCTGTTCGATCACAGGGTTGGCCAGGAGGCGGTCGGCCAGCTCGGTGGCCGTCGTGCGGGCCGCCCCCTCGTCGGGCGCGTCGACCTCGAAGCTGAAGGAGCGCCCGGCCCGGACGTGCTGCACGCCGTCGAAGCCGAGCGCGGGCAGCGCGCGCTCGATGGTCGCACCCTCGGGGTCGGCGATCCCGGGCCGCAGCTGCACCTCCACGCGCGCCCGGAACCTCATGGCGTCGCACCGTACCAGTCGTCCAACGCGCGCCCGGTTATGCGCTCGTAGGCGGCGACGTAGCGCTCCGACAGCGCGGTCGTCACCGCGGCGGGCAGCGGCGGCGGGGGCGGTGTGCGGTCCCAGGGCTGCGCGGCGAGCCAGTCCCGGAGAGGCTGCTTGTCGAAGGCGGGCGGCGTCAGCCCCGGCACCACCTCGTCGGCGGGCCAGTAGCGCGACGAGTCCGGCGTGCACACCTCGTCGCACAGGCTGAGTGCGCCGTCGACGTAACCCAGCTCGAACTTCGTGTCGGCCAGCACGAAGCCGGCCTCGGCCGCGCGTGCGGCAGCCCGCCGGTAGAGCTCGAGGCAGATGTCTCTGGCGGTGGTGGCCGTCTCGCGGCCCACCAGGTCGGCCGCGGCCGCGAAGTCGATGTTGACGTCGTGCCCCTCGGCGGCCTTGGTCGAGGGTGTGAAGATCGGCTCCGCCAGCCGGCTGGCCAGCTGCAGGCCGGGGGGCATCGGGGTGCCGTGCACCGTCCCCGCCCGCTCGTACTCCTCGTACGCCTGCCCGGCCAGGTAGCCCCGCACGATGCACTCGAGCTGGAGCATCTCGGCGCGGCGCACCAGCACGGCGCGGCCGGCCCAGCCGGCGGGCAGGGCGGCGCCGCCCAGCGCCTCCTCGATGTCAGCCGGGTCCTCCGCCAGGATGGTGCCCGGCACCACGTCGGCCATCTCCTCGCACCAGAAGGACGTCATCGCCGTCAGCACGCGCCCCTTGTCGGTGATGGGCTCGGCCATAATCACGTCGAACGCGCTCACCCGGTCCGAGGCGACCATGAGGAGGCGTCCCTCCCCCGCGTCGTAGAGCTCGCGCACCTTGCCCGAGTGAACCCGGGGCAGCTCCAACGTCACAGCACGGCGACGGCGTCGGCGAAGCGATCGACGTGGCGGAGGCTGCGCGAGAGGTCGAAGGACGCATCGAGCTGGGCGAGGGTCAGCGTGGCCTCCGGATCGGCCTCGAGCACCGCGCGCAAGTGGCGGCGCTCGGACCAGGCCGCCCGGGCGTCGCGCTGGACGACGCGGTAAGCCTCGTCCCGGGTCAGGCCGGCGTCCACCAGGGCCAGCAGCACGGACTGGGAGAAGACGAGACCGAGCGAGCCCTCCGTGAGGTTGGCGAGCGCGCGGTCGGGGTGGATCACCAGCCCTGCCGCCAGTCCCGTCGCCTTGCGCAGCATGTAGCAGGCGAGCATGGAGGCGTCGGGCAGGGCCACCCGCTCGACCGAGCTGTGCGAGATGTCCCGCTCGTGCCACAGCGCCACGTCCTCGAGTCCCGCCCCGAGGTACCCGCGGAGCAGTCGGGCCAGGCCGCAGAGCCGCTCCGAGAGGATGGGGTTGCGCTTGTGCGGCATGGCCGAGCTGCCCTTCTGCCCGGCGCCGAAGGGCTCCTCCGCCTCGCCCACCTCGCTGCGGGCCAGGTGCCTGACCTCGGTGCACATCAGCTCGATGGTGGCTCCGATGGAGGCGCAGGCCGCGAAGTACTCGGCGTGGCGGTCACGCGCGATCACCTGGGTGGCCGGCACCGGGGTCAGGCCGAGGGCGGCGCAGACCCGGGACTCGACCGCCGGGTCGATGTTGGAGTAGGTGCCGACCGCGCCCGACAGCTTGCCGACGGCGACGGCGTCGCGGGCCGCGCGCAGGCGGCGGCGGTCGCGGTCGGCCTGCAGGGCCCACAACGCGAACTTCACACCGAACGTGGTGGGCTCGGCGTGCATGCCGTGGGTGCGCCCGGTGACAGGGACGTGCATGAGCTCGAGGGCCCGGGCCTTCAGCGCGGCGACGAACGCATTGAGGTCGTCGAGCAGGAGTTCGGCCGCCCGGGTGAGCGTGGCGCACAGCGCGGTGTCCACCACGTCCGAGGAGGTCAGCCCGTAGTGGATGTGCGAGCCGGCCGGCGCGCCGATGCGCTCCTGCACGACGTCGACGAAGGCGGCGACGTCGTGGTCGGTGACCTTCTCGCGATCGAGCACGTCGGCGACGAAGACCTCGTCGACCACCGGCGCCTTGGCCCGGCAGGTGGCCGCCTCGTCCGCCGGCACGATGCCCAGGGCGGCCTGCGCCTCGGTGGCCAGGAGCTCGACCTCGAGCCAGAGCGAGAAGCGGGCGGCGTCGCTGAACAGCGCGGCCATGTCGGCCGGTGCGTAGCGCGGGATCATCCGGCGCCCTCCCGTGCCGGCATCGACGCGCCGGGCACCCGCGCCGCGATGTCGAACCGCATCTGCATGCCCTCCCAGTCGATGGGCGCCGCGGCGGCATAGGCGCGCTCGCGCGCCTCACCGAGCGTCGGGGCGACCGCGGTGACGCCGAGCACGCGCCCGCCGGCGGTGTGGAACGGCCCGTCGGGGGTGTGACGCCCCGTGCCGGCGTGGAACACGGTGGCCCCGTCGACCCGGGCGACCGATTGCCCCGAGGGGAGCAGGCCCTCGATGGTGTCGCCCGTGCGCGGGTGCTCGGGATAGCCCTGCGAGGCCAGGACCACGCACACGGCGGCCTCGCCGGAGAAGGCCGGCGGCGCGGCCTCGGCCAGCGCCCCGTTGGCCACGGCGAGGAAGAGCTCGGCGGCGTCGCCGGCCAAGAGGGGCAGAACCACCTGCGCCTCGGGGTCGCCGAAGCGCACGTTGTACTCAATGACCTTGGGCCCCTCGGAGGTCAACATGAGCCCGGCGTAGAGCACGCCGCGGTAGTCGATGCCCCGGCGCCGCAGCTCCTCGACGAGCGGGCGCACGGCGGCGTCCATCAACACCTCGACGTCACGGGCGCCGACCTGGGGCATCGGTGCGTACGCCCCCATGCCTCCGGTGTTGGGTCCGACGTCGCCGTCGCCGATGCGCTTGAAGTCCTGGGCGGGGACGAGCGGCACGGCGTGGGTCCCGTCGCACAGGACGAGCAGCGAGCACTCCTCGCCCGCCAGCCCCTCCTCGATCACGACGTGGCGCCCGGCGTCGCCGAACGCGGCACCCGACAGCTTGGCGGTGACGTCGTCGCGCGCCTCGTCGAGAGTCCGCGCCACGAGCACGCCCTTGCCCGCGGCGAGGCCGTCCGTCTTGATCACCCACGGTCCCGGCAGGGTCTCGAGGAAGGCGCGGGCGTCGTCGGCCTCGAGCGCGTCGAAGGTGGCGAAGCGCGCCGTCGGCACGCCGGCCGCGTTCAGGATCTCCTTCATGAAGGCCTTGGACCCCTCGAGGAGCGCGCCGTCGGCGCCGGGCCCCATGACGGCCCTGCCCTCGCCCCGCAGGCGGTCGGCCAGGCCGGCGACCAGCGGTGCCTCGGCGCCGATGACGTAGAGGTCGGCCTCGATCTCCTCGACCGGCACGTCCGCCATCACCGTGATCGGGGGCGCCATGCCCGGGTTCCCCGGCGTGACGACGACGTCCGCCGTGCGCGCCAGCACATGGGCGAGCGCGTGCTCGCGGCCTCCGCTGCCGACGACGCAGACCCTCACGCGGTGGCGAAGGAGACGGTCTGTTCGCGGCCCGGGCCCACCCCGACGAGGCGGACGGGCACGCCGATCTGCTCGGACAAGAACGCAATGTAGTCACGGGCGGCCGCGGGCAGGTCGCCGGGGGCGGTGGCCGCGCTCGAGGTCCGTGCACCAGCCGGGCAGCTCCTCGTAGACGGGCACCGCCTTGTGGAATGTCGACTGGTGGTACGGCAGGTGGGTGAAGCGGATGCCGTCGGCCTCGTAGGCGACGCAGACCTTGACGGTCTCGAAGGTGTCGAGGACGTCGAGCTTGGTAAGCGCCACATCCGTCAGCGAGTTGAGGCGCACCGCCTGGCGCAGCATGACGGCGTCGAACCATCCGCAGCGCCGCTTGCGCCCGGTGTTGGTCCCGAACTCGTGGCCGCGTTCGACGAGCAGCTCGCCGACGTCGTTCTCCTGCTCGGTCGGGAACGGCCCGGCGCCGACGCGGGTGACGTAGGCCTTGGCGATGCCGATCACCCGGTCGATGTCACGGGGGCCGAGACCCGACCCGGTGCAGGCGCCCCCGGCGACGGGGTTGGAGGACGTCACGAAGGGATAGGTCCCGTGGTCGAGATCCAAGAAGGTGGCCTGGGCGCCCTCCAGCAGGACCTGGCGGCCCTTGTCCATGGCGTCGTGGACCATGCCCACCGTGTCGCCCACCATCGGCTCGATCCGGGGGGCGTACTCGCCCAGGTAGCGCTCCGCGATGTCGGCGGCCGCCAGCGGCAGCCGGTTGTACACCTTGGCCAGGACGGCGTTCTTCTCCTTGAGGGCGACGTCGAGCTTCTGGCGGAAGATCTTGGGGTCGAAGAGGTCCTGCACGCGGATCCCGACGCGGGAGGCCTTGTCGGCGTAGGCAGGGCCGATGCCGCGCTTGGTCGTCCCCAGCGCGTTCTTCCCGAGGAAGCGCTCGGTCACCCGGTCGAGCTCCTGGTGGTACGGCATGATCAGGTGGGCGTTACCGCTCACGACCAGGCGGGAGGTGTCGACGCCCTTGGCGGCCAGCATGTCGAGTTCCTCGAGGAGCACGGCGGGTCCACGACGACGCCGTTGCCGATGATGGGCGTGATGTGGTCGTAGAGGATCCCGCTCGGCACGAGCTGGAGGGCGAAGGCTTCGCCGTGGACGACGATGCGGTGGCCGGCGTTGTGGCCACCCTGGTAGCGCACGACCATGTGCATCTCGCGGGCGAGGTGATCGGTGAGCTTGCCCTTCCCCTCGTCGCCCCACTGGGTCCCGACCACTACGGTTGCGGGCACGCGTCTCTCCGTTCGCTCAGTCGCTTCGGATTACGACCCAGTGTACCCCTCCCCGAAATGGGGCTCCGGAAATGGGGTGGTTTGACCACCCTCGTCCCCGGGTATCGGCCGCACGCTCGTCGCCGAGTTCACTCCCACCGAGGTGCTCGTCTGAGGGAGCTCAACCCCGGGGGCCGATGGCCCGTCGCCGGGGTCTCTCCTGAAACTGTAAACACGTTTGGTTATAGTCTGCAGAGAGACATTCCCGGCCGAGACGAGCGTCCCGGTCCCCGTCCCCGTCCCCTCCAACCATGGACGTCCTAGCGCAGCACGATCTTGTCGTCGTCCACCGCGACGGTGACCGTGGCGCCCTCGAGGTACTGGCCCTCGAGCAGGGACAGGGCCAGCGGGTCCTCGATCTCGTGCTGCAGCACCCGCCGCAGCGGCCGCGCCCCGTAGTCGGGGTCGTAGCCGGCCCGGGCCAGCCAGTCCTCGGCCTCGGGCGTGACCACCAGCGACAGCCGGCGCTCGGCCAGCCGCGCCCG
Source organism: uncultured Acidimicrobiaceae bacterium (assembly GCA_963726135.1). Lineage (GTDB taxonomy): Bacteria > Actinomycetota > Acidimicrobiia > Acidimicrobiales > RAAP-2 > Bog-473. The sequence goes on along the minus strand of CAVSBE010000007.1, from coordinate 15,290 downwards.
CAGCCGCCCCAGCTGGATCCCGACGATGATCGCCAGGTCGTCCTCGCTGAGGGGCCGGAAGCGCACGATCTCGTCGATCCGGTTGATGAACTCCGGCTTGAAGTGGTCCGAGGGCTCACCCCTGATATTCGAGGTCATGATCAGCACGGTGTTCGTGAAGTCGACCGTCCTCCCCTGCCCGTCGGTCAGCCGCCCGTCCTCGAGCACCTGCAGCAAGATGTTGAACACGTCGGGGTGCGCCTTCTCCAGCTCGTCGAGCAGCACGACGGAGTAGGGCCGCCGCCGCACCGCCTCGGTGAGCTGACCGCCCTCGTCGTAGCCGACGTAGCCGGGCGGCGCGCCCACCAGGCGCGAGACGGCGTGCTTCTCCATGTACTCGCTCATGTCGATGCGGATCATCGCCCGCTCGTCGTCGAAGAGGAACTCGGCCAGCGCGCGGGCCAGCTCGGTCTTGCCGACACCGGTCGGCCCGAGGAACAGGAACGACCCAATGGGCCGGTTGGGGTCGCTCAGCCCGGCCCGGCTGCGCCGGATGGCGTTGGCCACGGCGGACACGGCTTCGTCCTGCCCCACCACGCGCTCATGGAGGGTGGACTCGAGCCGGACCAGCTTCTGCACCTCGCCCTCCAGAAGGCGCGACACCGGGACACCGGTCCACCGGCTCACCACCTCGGCGATGTCCTCCGCGTCGACTTCCTCCTTCAAGAACCGCGTCCCCGCCTGCAGCTTGGCCAGGTCCTCGTTGGCCTCGGCGATGCGCCGGTCGAGGTCGGGCAGCTCGCCGTAGCGGAGGGCCGACGCGCCGGCGAGATCGCCGTCGCGCTCCAGCCGGGCCGCCTCCTCCTCCTTGAAGGTCTTCTCCTCCTGGAGCTCGCTGACGGTGTCGAGGCAATTCTTCTCCTGCTGCCAGTGGGCGGCCATGGAGTCGCGCTGCTCTTCGAGCTCGGCCAGCTCGCGTACCAGGCGCTCGAGCCGCTCCTTCGAGGGCTCGTCACTCTCCTTTTCGAGCGCGAGCTTCTCGATCTCGAGCTGGCGGATGCGCCGGGAGATCTGGTCGAGCTCGGTCGGCATGGAGTCGATCTCGATCCGCAGCTTCGACGCGGCCTCGTCGATCAGGTCGATGGCCTTGTCGGGCAGGAAACGCCCCGTCACGTAACGGTCCGAGAGGACGGCCGCCGCCACGAGGGCCGCGTCCTGGATCCGCACCCTGTGGTGCGCCATGTAGCGCTCGGACAGGCCGCGCAGTATGGCGATGGTGTCCTCGACCGAGGGCTCGCCGACGAAGACGGGCTGGAAGCGTCGCTCCAGCGCGGCGTCCTTCTCAATAGAGGTCCGGTACTCGTCGAGCGTCGTCGCGCCGATCAGACGGAGCTCGCCGCGGGCCAGCATCGGCTTGATCATCTGGCCGGCGTCCATGGCCCCCTCGGCCGCGCCGGCTCCCACGATCGTGTGCAGCTCGTCGATGAAGGTGACGATCTCGCCCTCGGCGTCGGTGATCTCCTTGAGCACCGCCTTCAGGCGCTCCTCGAACTCGCCCCGGTACTTGGCGCCGGCCACCATGGAGGCGAGGTCGAGGGCCACCACGCGCTTGCCCTTGAGCCCCTCGGGCACGTCGCCCTCGATGATCCGGTTGGCCAGCCCCTCGACGATCGCCGTCTTGCCGACGCCGGGCTCCCCGATCAGCACCGGGTTGTTCTTGGTGCGGCGCGACAGCACCTGGATGACGCGCCGGATCTCCTCATCGCGCCCGATGACCGGGTCGAGCTTGCCCTCGCGCGCCGCCTCGGTGAGGTCCCGCCCGTACTTGGCGAGGGCCTGGTAGGTCTGCTCGGGGTCGGGCGTCGTGACGCGGTGGTTCCCCCGCACGGCGCGCAGCGCCGTCAAGAGGGCATCCTTGGTCACACCGATCTGGTCCGCCAGCGCCAGGATGAGGTGCTCGACGGAGACGAAGTCGTCACCGAGATCACGCCGGTTCTGGTCGGCCGCTTCGAGCACCGCGCGGGCGTCGCGGGAGAGCCCCGGCTCGGCTCCGCCTTCGGCGCGGGGCAACCGGGACAGCTGGTCGTGCACTTTGCCGGCGAGCACGTCAGGGTCGACCCCGACCTGCGACAGCAGCGGGCGCGTCATGGTCTCCTGTTGTTGGAGCAGCGCGTCGAGCAGGTGGGCCGGCGTCAGCTCCGGGTGGTTCGACGACGCGGCGTGCCCCGTCGCCGCGCTGAAGGCGGCCTTCGTGTTGTTCGTCCAGCGTTCGGGGTCTATCGGCATGCGCCCGTCCCTCTCGTCACGGTCTTCGTGTTCCGGTCCTTGCTCCTCGTGGTGTTCTCGCGTTTCGTGGTGTTCCGCGTGGTGTTCCCGCTGTTCGTGGTGTCCGGGCGCCGCGTCACGACCCCGACGCTCTCGTGCGGCGCCCGCGGTACGGCGTCAAGGCCTGGCGCACGGGAACGAGGTCACGCCGGTACTGGCGGTGGGTGGCGGCGACGGCGTCGAGCGCCTGGGCCCGCACCGCCACCAGTTCCTCGCGCAACCGGGCCAGCTCGGTCTCGAGCTGGAGCACCCGCCGGACCCCCTCGAGGTTCAATCCGGTCGCCGTCAGCTCCTGGATGTGACGCAGCCGCTCTAAATCGCGTTCCGAGAACCGCCGGCTCCCGCCGCTCGTGCGCGACGGGTCGAGCAGTCCCTTGCGCTCGTAGATGCGCAGGGTCTGCGGGTGCATCCCGGTCAGCTCGGCCGCGACCGAGATGACGTAGACGGCCTGGTTGGCGTCGCGGTCGCCCATCACCCGATCACCCCGCGACCTCATCACCCGTCCACCGCGATGCGCGGCGCCGCCTCGGTGACCTCGGCCAGCGACTCGACGGCCGCCCGCTGCTCGTCGTTGAGCTCCGTCGGCACCACGATCTCCACCTTGACCAGTAGGTCGCCCGGCTTGGACCCGTTGCGGCCCGAACCTCCCGGGACACCGCGGCCGCGCACGCGCAGCACCTTGCCCGACGCCGTGCCGGGCGGGACCTTGAGCGTCACCTTGCTGTCGAGGGTGGGCACGGTGATCGTCGTGCCGAGCGTCGCCTCGGGGTAGGTGATCGGCACCGTGATGGTGAGGTTGCGCCCACTGCGCCCGAACACCGGGTGGTGGGCGACGTGGACGACCACATAGAGGTCGCCGGGCGGCGCCATGCCCTGCCCGGGCGCGCCGCGGCCCTTGACCCTGATCCGCTGACCGCCCTCGACCCCGGGCGGGATGCGGACCTTGATGGAGCGCACCTTCTGCTCCGTGCCCGTTCCACGGCAGACCGGGCACGGCGTGTCGAAGAGCGTGCCGCGGCCCACACAGTCGGGGCACACGGTGCTGAGGGAGAACAGCCCCTGGTTGTCGTTGAGGCTCCCCGTCCCGCCACAGCGCGGGCAGGTGTGCGTCGAGGTGCCGGGGGCCGCCCCGCTGCCGCGGCAGTTCGAGCAACGCACCTCCTGCGGCACGTTCACCGACGTGGTGACCCCGTGCACGGCGTCCTGGAACGAGAGGTGGAGCTGCGCCTCCATGTCGGCACCGCGCTGGGGTCCGCGCTGGGTCCGTGTGCGCCCGGCGCCGCCGCCGAACAGCCCTCCGAAGAGGTCGCTCAGGTCACCCATGTCCTCCATGCGGAACGTGCCACCACCAGGCTGGCCGAAGCCACCCACCGGGCCGTGCCGGCGGACCTCGTCGTACTCCTTGCGCTTCTCCGCGTCGCCGAGTACGTCGTAGGCCGCGCTGATCTCCTTGAATCGCTCCTCCGACCCGGGGTTGGCGTCGGGGTGGTGCTCCTTCGCCAGCTTGCGGTAGGCGCGCGTGATCTCCTTGTCCGACGCCGTCGGGACGACGCCGAGCACCTTGTAGTAGTCCTTCTCGAACCATTCACGCTGTGCGGCCACGGGTCAGTTCACCCCCGTACACGGACCATGGCGGCGCGGAGTACCTGTCCCTTCCAGCGGTACCCCGAGCGCAAGACCTCCTCGACCACCGGCTCACCGGACTCGCCGCCCTCACCCTCGGCGCGCGCGACGGCGTCGTGCACGGACGGGTCGAAGGGGACACCCGCCTGGTCGACCCGCTCGAGCCCCTCCTTGGAGAGGATGTCCATGAGCATTGCCCGCGACGCGCGCAGCGCCTTGCCGTCCTCGCTCACCTCGAGCGACTCGTTCAGATGGGCCTCGGCCAGGTCGAGCGTGTCGAGCACCGGCATGAGCTTGTCCACCAGGGTCGCCGACGCGCGGGCGGACTGCTCTTCCTGCAGACGGGCGATCCGCTTACGGTAGTTCTCGAAGTCGGCCTGGGTGCGCTGCAATGCGAGCAGGTACTCGTCCCGCTCTCGTACCAGCAGCTCCCGTGGGTCGGCCTCCTCGGCCAGGGCGGTCGAGTGCGCCGACTCATTCCCATTCCCCTTCGACCCGGACGGCACCGAAGCCGCGGGGCTCGCGGTCCCGTCAGCCGCCTCCTCAGCAGCTTCGGCGTCGGAGAAGGCAGACTCCTCCTCGGGCACGGCCTCGTCGCCGAAGCTCACTTCTCATCCACGATCTCGGCGTCGACGACGTCGTCGTCCGAGCCGCCCTCCTGCGTCGGGCCCTGACCGGCCGCGCCGTCCTCACCGACGCCGCCACCGGTCGAGGCCGAGGCCGACGCCTGCTCGTAGAGGCGCTGGCTGAAGCTCTGCGACACGCCGACCAGCTTCTCGGTGGCGTCCTTGATCGCCTCCACGTTCGTCCCGGCCAGCGCGTCCTTCACGCCCTGGAGCGCCGACTCGACGTCGTCCTTCTCGGCGCCCTCGAACTTCTCACCCTGCTCCTTGAGCAGCTTCTCGGTCTGGTACACGAGGGTGTCGGCGGTGTTGCGCACCTCGGCCTCCTCGCGGCGCTGCCGGTCGTCCTCGGCGTGGGATTCGGCGTCGCGCACCATGCGCTCGATGTCGTCCTTGGCCAGCGAGGACTGGCCGGTGATCGTCATCGACTGCTCCTTGCCGGTCGCCTTGTCCTGGGCGGACACGTGGACGATGCCGTTGGCGTCGATGTCGAACGTGACCTCGATCTGCGGGACCCCGCGCGGTGCCGGCGGCAGGTCGACCAGCTGGAACTTGCCGAGCGTCTTGTTGTACATCGCCATCTCGCGCTCACCTTGGAGCACGTGGATCTCGACCGACGGCTGGTTGTCCTCGGCCGTGGTGAAGATCTCCGACCGCTTGGTCGGGATGGTGGTGTTGCGCTCGATGAGGCGGTGCATCACCTGTCCCTTGGTCTCGATGCCGAGCGAGAGCGGCGTGACGTCGAGCAGCAGGATGTCCTTCACCTCGCCCTTGAGCACACCGGCCTGCACGGCGGCGCCGATGGCGACGACCTCGTCCGGGTTCACGCCCTTGTGGGGCTCCTTGCCCGTGAGGTTCTGCACGAGCTCCTGCACGGCCGGGATCCGGGTCGACCCGCCGACCAGCACGACGTGGTCGATGTCGGAGGTCTTCAGGCCGGCGTCCTTGATGGCGGCTTCGAACGGCCCCACGCACGCCTGCACCAGGTCGGCGGTGAGCTCGTTGAACTTGGCCCGGGTGAGCTTCAGGTCGAGGTGCTTGGGCCCTTCGGACGTGGCGGTGATGAAGGGCAGGTTGATCTGGGTGTCCTGCACCGAGGACAGCTCGATCTTGGCCTTCTCGGCCGCCTCCTTCAGGCGCTGCATGGCCATCTTGTCCTGGGACAGGTCGACACCCTCGGTGTTCTTGAACTCCGTCACCAGCCACTCGATGACCTTGTCGTCCCAGTCGTCGCCGCCGAGCTTCGTGTTACCCGACGTGGACTTGACCTCGAAGACGCCCTCGCCGATCTCGAGCACCGAGACGTCGAACGTCCCGCCGCCGAGGTCGAAGACCAGGACGGTGCGGTCGGAGTCCTCCTTGTCGAGCCCGTAGGCCAGCGCGGCCGCGGTCGGCTCGTTGATGATGCGGAGCACCTCGAGACCCGCGATGGCGCCGGCCTCCTTGGTGGCCGTGCGCTGCGCGTCGTCGAAGTACGCGGGCACGGTGATGACGGCCTGCGTCACCGTGTCGCCGAGGTACGCCTCGGCGTCCCTCTTCAGCTTGCCCAAAATTCGGGCCGAGATCTCCTGGGCCGTATAGGCCTTTCCGTCGATGTCGACCGTCCACGAGGTGCCCATGTGGCGCTTCACCGAACGGATGGTCCGGTCGGGGTTGGTGATGGCCTGGCGCTTGGCCACCTCGCCGACGAGCACCTCGCCCGTCTTGGAGAAGCCCACCACCGACGGGGTGGTGCGCCCACCCTCCGCGTTCGGGATCACGACGGGCTCGCCCGCCTCCAACACACTGACCACCGAGTTGGTGGTTCCCAGGTCGATTCCTACGGCCTTGGCCATTTTCTGCAGTCCTTCCGGTTGTCTGTCTCTGCGACCACTGCTGGCGTCTGCTCCATCAGTTCTTCACTTGCAGTTCTTCAGTTGCTGCCAGTCATTGTAGCAAAGTTGAGTGTCCTCATGTCAAGATTCCTCATGGAGGATACAGAGACCGGGGCCCGGTGGTGGCCACAGGCAAACGTCCAGCTCAACGGCTCAGATGGCCAAGCGAGGGGGGAGTCCGGGGTCCGACAGCTCCGACCCTAACGACGCACCGGGGGGCCCGACAGCCCCCAGTTGGGGGGTCACGGTCGGTTCTTCGCGGTCTCGGCCGGGAGGCCGAGTCCGCCGCGTGGGGTCAGCGGATGGTGCCCGCCCCGGGGATGAGCGGCAGATCGAGGGCGGTCACCCACCCGGGGGGCAACTCGTTGACGTAGGGCACGGCGTTGAGGGCCCGGAGCCCCGTCGCCATGCAGCCCGCCGCGGCCGCGTCCCGGCCCGATCCGTCGGTGAACCGGAACGCCGTCTCCTGCGTGATCGAGGGCGTGCCGTCGATCACCACCCGGTAGACGTCGTCCTGGTGCCCGCGCGGCCAGTCCGGTGCCGCATCGGTGCCCACCCGGTTCACGTGCTCGAGGCAGATCCGGGGCTCGCCGCCGACCACGCCGTTCAAGGTGAACCGGATGGCGGCCACCGTCCCCGGCTCGAGGACACCCTTGGCGGTCGTGATGGGCCGGTCGGTGACCCACTTCTCCCACGTCGAGGTGATCCCGTCGAGCTCGACGCCGATGGCGTGCGCCATCATCGGGATCGTCCCGCCCCACGACATGGCCAGGATGTCGGTGTGCTCGAGAAGGGGCGTGAACTCGGGCGGGCGCCCGATCCCCATCTCGTCCTCGTAGTCGCCTTCGTAATTGATGTAGTCGAGGATCTCGAGGGCCCGCACCTGCCGCACCTCGCTGCACAGGCCCACCAGGGTCAGCGGGAACAGGTCGTTGGCGAAGCCGGGATCGATCCCGGTGGTGAAGCACGAGGACCCGCCGGCCTCGCAGGCCTCGGTGATCGGGTCCACCCATGACGGTGGGTTGAGCGTCATGGCGGGCCAGACCCACGGGGTCATGGCGGTCGAGCACACGTCGATGCCGGCGCGCAGGAAGGCGCCGATGTCCCGGATGTTGTCGTCGGCCCGGGCGGCCGTGGGGCCGTAGTGCACCAGCGCATCGGGCTTCAGTGCGATCAGCGCCTCGACGTCGTCGGTGGCCCGGAGGCCGATGGGGCCGACGCCGCAGATCTCGCCTACATCGAGGCCCACCTTGTCCGGGTTCGACACGCCGACCCCGACGAGCTCGAACCGGGGGTGGCGGAGTATCTCGGGGATCACCATCTTCCCGACGAACCCGGTGCCCCAGACCACCACGCGCGTGGGCGGGCTCACCTCGGTTCGGCTCCGGCATCGGTGCGGGCGGGGGACGGGAGGGCGATCGCCATGCCGGAGTTTCTAGCGGCTTTGCCGGACCTGCTCCGGGCTCGCATACCATCGCACCCGTGCTCGATCTGGTCCTGCTCCGCCACGGCCAGTCGACCTGGAACGCCGAGAACCTGTTCACGGGCTGGGTCGACGTCGACCTGACCCCGGCCGGGGAGGCCGAGGCCCACGCCGGCGGCGAGCTGCTGGAGGCCGAGGAGGGCCTGGACCTGCGGATGCTGCACACCTCGGTGCTGACGCGGGCCATCCGCACCGCCGAGATCGCCCTGGCAGCGGCCGGGCGCAGCTGGCTCCCGGTGCGGCGGGACTGGCGCCTCAACGAACGCCACTACGGGGACCTGCAGGGCAAGAACAAGGCCCAGACGAAGCAGGAGTTCGGGGAGGCCCAGCTCATGCTGTGGCGGCGCAGCTACGACACGCCTCCCCCGCCGCTCGGCGCCGACAATCCCTACGAGGTCGCCGGCGACCCGCGCGTATCGCGACCTCGACCCGGGCGACGTCCCGCGCACCGAGTGCCTGGCCGACGTCGTCCGACGGACCGTCCCCTACTGGGAGTCGGCCATCGTGCCGGACCTGCGCGCCACCGCGGAGAAGGGCGGCGCGGTGCTGGTGGCCGCGCACGGGAACTCCATCCGGGCGCTGCGCAAGCACCTCGAGCGCATCGCCGACGACGCCATCACCGGTCTGGAGATCCCGACCGGCATCCCCTACCGCATGCTCCTCGACGACGACCTGTCCGTGCGCTCCGCCGACTACCTCGGTGACCCCGAGGCCGCCGCGGCCGCGGCGGCGGCCGTCGCCCGCCAGGCGGACCAGCCGACCGGCTGAGCATCTAGAGCGGCTGAGCGTCCCGACGGCTCAGCGTCCCGACCGGCTGAGCGTCCAGGGCCACGACGTGCGAAGCCCCGACGCGTGAGGCCCCGAAAAGGCGGCTGGCCGGGGCGCCTCGCCGCGCCCCGGCCATACCGACCGTCTGCAGGACCGACTGCGCGTTACACCGCGTCAGCCCCGCGTTCTCCGGTACGCACGCGCACCACGGTGTCGACCGGGATGACCCAGACCTTGCCGTCACCGATCTTCCCGGTTGCTGCCGAGGAGACGATCGCGTCGACCACGTCGTCGACCTGCCCGTCGTCCACCAGCACCTCGATGCGGATCTTGGGGACGAAGTCCACCTCGTATTCCGCACCCCGGTACACCTCGGTGTGTCCTCGCTGGCGCCCGAAGCCCTGGGCCTCGGTGAGGGTCATGCCCTGCACTCCGAGGTTCTTCAGGGTCTCCTTGACGTCGTCGAGCTTGAACGGCTTGAGGACTGCCACGATCAGCTTCATTGTTGAGCTCCTTTCGTCCTGTCTGTCTCGGGCCTAGGAACCGCCACCTGGAGGTGGTGGTATCGGTTCGGGTTCGTCCGAACCGGCCCTGTCGAGACCGGCCATGGCGAAGGCGCCGTCGCTGCGGGTGGCGAACCCCTCGTCGGGGAACGCCTCCTCGCCGTGGATGGCGAGGTCGCCGACTTCGAGGATGTCGTCCTTGTAGCGGGCGCCCCTCAGGACCAGGCCGATCAGCTTCATCAGGATGAAGGTGATCAGTGCGGACCAGATGATGACGAAGATCGCCGCTCGGAACTGTTCCCACAGCTGGTGCGCCGATCCCGTGTACATCAGCCCGTTGACCGATGTGATCACGCAGTGCGCCGTGCCCGTGGCGTAGGTCGTCGGGCTCGTGGCCACGACCTGCCCGGCTGGAGTGAGGTGGCCACAGCCGTACTGGATCATGTTCGGGTCGCCGAAGATGCCCAGCAACATGCCGCCCAAGAAGCCGGCCATGCCGTGGGTGTACACGACGCCCAGCGCGTCGTCGACCTTCGAGAACGGCCGCACCTTGGACAGGTAGTTCCACGCCACCCAGACGAAGGCCGAGCAGATGGCGCCGATGTAGATGGCTCCCCGTCCGTTGACCCAGCCGGCGCACGGCGTGATGCCGACCAGGCCGCAGATCATGCCGTTGACACCACCGAGGAAGGTGGGCTTTCGCTCCTTCGTGAACCAGGCGTCCATCAGCATCCAGACCACGACACCGGTCGCGGTGGCGATGTTCGTGTTGATGACGGCCGCCGCCGCGCTGGCACCCGCGTAGTACGGGTCTCCGCCGTTGAAGCCGTTCCAGCCCAGCCACAGGATGCCCGCACCGACGCCCGCCATGACCAGGTTGTTGGGCAAGGCGTGCTGTCTATCTCGGAGCAGCCGCGGCCCGAGGACCCACGCGGCGACGAAGCCGGACACGCCGGCGGACATGTGGATGACGTACCCGCCCGAGAAGTCGAGCGCTCCCTCCTGGGCGAAGTAGCCGCCGCCCCAGAGGAGGAACGCGTCGATGGCGTACACGAACGTCGACCACAGCGGCACGAGCAGGCACCAGGCGAGGAACTTGATGCGCCCGAGCACGCTCCCCAGGAACAGCAGGGGGGTGATGGCGGCGAACACGAACTGGAAGTACGCCAGGCTCGAGGTCGGGAAATGGAACGGGATGAGGGTGTTGGCGGCTGAGACCGCCTGTCCCTGTTCACCCACGCTGTTGGTGATGCCTCCCGGTTTGCCGACGAAGTTCTCGAAGAAGTGCTTCACCCATCCGACACCGCTCAATTGGGTCTGCACCCCGTTGTTCACACCACCGCCGATGGAGGTCGCGCCGAATCCCATTTTGTAGGACCAGAGCACCCAGGCGATGAGCACGAGTGAGAAGCCGGCGAACATCATGGCCATCACGTTGACCGCCCACTTCTTCGGGACGATCGACGCGTAGAGCACGGCCAAGCCGGGGAGGCTCATCAAGCCGACGAACGTCGCGGCGGTGATCTGCCACGTGTTGTCGGCCGGATTCAGCCAACTCGGATAAGGAACGGGAACGATCGCTCCCATTAGGTGGATCACTACGCCTCTCCTAACTGTCGTTGCGCCCCGGCGCTCCGCCCTGTGACTCCGACGTCACAGACCGCAAGGTACGCAAGCCATTTCGGACGGTTTCTCCCCGTCGGAGCAACAATGCAGGGCAGGAGTTTCCGCATGGTCACCGCTGTGTTTCGGGCTTGTTAATCCACAACCCCCGACGCACCGGGGCGGCGGGCGGGCGGCTATGGGCTGCCGGGCGCCAACGTTCCCGGGTGCCCGCCACCGCTACGATCTCCCGGTCTTGACCACAGACGAGCAGCCGATGTCGAACCCGAGCAGCGGCCGGTCCGCCGGCGCCGACGACTCATCGGGTGCAGCGTCCCGCCCCGGTTCCGCACCGGACGCCGATGAGCGGGTCGCCCCGTTACGCGGCGCCGCGGTACAGATCGACGGTCGCCGTCTCGCCCGGGTGCTCGTCGGCATCGTGGTCGCCACGCTGGCGGTGCTCGTCGTCGTGTTCACGGTCGTCGGCCTCGACAAGAACCACCAGATCGACCAGCTCCACAACCAGGGCGTCGCGGTGAAGGTCACCGTCACGAGCTGTCAGGGGCTTCTCGGGGGCAGCGGCAGCAACGGCGCGGGGTACGCGTGCCGGGGCACCTACGGGCTCGGCGGCCACCGCTACAACGAGCAGCTGCCGGGTACCGCGCTCCATGCCCCGGGGACCGTCATCCGCGCCGTCGCGGTGCCGGGGGACCCCGCACTGGTCTCACCCGTGTCGGTCGTCGACGCGGAGCACTCGTCAGCGACCGTGTACATCCTCCCCGCCGTCCTGCTCGTCCTCCTCGTCGGCCGTCGTCGCCGTGGTGCTGCTCCGGCGACGCCAGAAGCCGGATGCCGGGGCCGGCGGCGGTGCTCAGGTCGGTGGCGTGTAGCGCTTGTTCGAGCGCGGCCGTGACCCGTTGGCGGGCCGGCTGGCACCGCGGTTCGGCGGGGACGACCCGCCGCCCCCGGCCCGCTTGAGCGCCTGCTGCAGGCGGTAGGAGCGGACCAGGTACCAGGCGCCGGCCATGAGGAACGGGATGCCGAAGCCCCAGTAGTGCAGGTTGACGACCCCCAGTCCGTAGATCGCGAGGGTGATCCCCTGGAAGAGCCGCTTGCGCAGCAGGGAGGTCACCAGGATGAGCACGGCCATGAGCAGGATCATGTAGGTGAGCTCGACGTAGACCGTCGTGCTCTGGTGGTGGTTCCGGGCGTAGTCGATGGAGGCCGAGCTGATGATGATGCCGACGAGGGCGGCCAGCGGCGCCGCCACGAGCCCAATGGCCCGCTCCTTGTCGTCGGAGCGCGCAATGGTGTCTTCGAGCTCCTCGACCGAGCGGTCGTCGGTGGCGTTCTTCTTGTCGTCGGCCTCGTCGTCGGGCCGCACGATCGTGTACTTGAACCGCTCCCACCGTGTCATGCGTGGTGCGTCGTCGCCTCCAGAACTCCCGGCGTCTTGACTCGAAGGCATCGACGAAGGCTATCGCTCCCCCGGATCGACTCCTTTTCGCAGGTGGTCGATGCCCCGGGCGACGCTCCGACGAGCGGCCGGTCGGGTCACTAACGTGCGTGCGGGGCCTGGGGGGCCCGACCGATCGTGAGGAGTGCGCGGATGAAGCTCGTGGTAGCAGTGGTCAAGCCGTTCAAGATCGATGACGTGAAGAACGTCCTCAAGAACATGGGCGTCCAAGGCATGACCCTGACCGAGGCGCAGGGCTTCGGCCGCCAGCGGGGCCACACGGAGAACTACCGGGGGGCGGAGTACCAGGTCGACTTCGTGCCGAAGATGCGCGTGGAGGTGCTGGTCGATGACGACCGGGCCGAGGCCGTCGTCGACGCCATCGTGTCCTCGGCGGCGACGGGGAAGATCGGCGACGGCAAGGTGTGGGTCGTGCCCGCCGAGACGGTCGTCCGGGTGCGCACGGGCGAGCGCGGCGCCGACGCCGTCTGAGCTTCGGGTGCGCCGGCGCCGTGCCGACGGATCCCCCCGAACGGGGGTGACAGCAGGGCGATCGCGAAGGGCAGGGGCTACTCTTTCGGGCCATGAGCCACCCTGACCTCGACCTCTCGAAGATCTGGCTGTTCTCCACCTCGTCGGCCAAGGACCTGCGCACGATCAAGAGGGCTCTCGAGGAGGTGACCGTGCCGCCCGGCCGGATGCTGTGCGAGCAGGGAACGATCGGGCGGGAGTTCTTCCTCATCGTCAAGGGCCAGGCTGCGGTGCGGCGCAACAACCGCAAGGTGGCGACGCTCGGCCCGGGCCAGTACTTCGGTGAGATGGCGCTGCTCGACCGCCGTCCTCGCTCCGCCACGGTGACCTCCGAGACCGACATGACGCTGCTCGTGCTCGGGCAGCGTCAATTCAACGGCGTACTCGACGCGGTGCCCGCCCTCTCGCGCAAGATGCTGGCCGCCATGGCCACCCGCCTGCGCGAGGCGGACGAGCGGGCCATGGCCGCAATTTAGAGCTCCCTCCTGAGACGCCGGCCGTGTCGGCGTACGGCCCCCTGACCTGGCCCTCCGTGCCGGGCATCCGCGCCTGCGCCCGGCAGCGCTGCGAGACTTTCCGTGTCCGATTTCCCTCGCCGGGACACAGGAGGTCACCACAATGCAGCTGGACCCAAGGAAGCTTGCAGCGGAGTTCTTCGGCACGCTGATACTGGTCGTCGTTGCCGTCGGAGTCGCCACCGAGTCCTTCGGCTTCAAGCTCTTCGGGCTCAGCTTCTCGGCGGGCGTGGCGGTCACCGCCCTCGCCTTCGGGCTCGTGCTGGCCGCGCTGGCCTACGCCATCGGACCGATCTCCGGCGCGCACGTCAACCCGGCCGTGACGCTCGGCTTCATCGCCACCGCACGCATGGAGCTCGTCGAGGGCGTGGCCTACATCGTGGCGCAGCTGGCCGGCGCCATCGCGGGCGCCTACCTCCTCTACGCCATGATGGACACGTCGCCCTTCTACTCGAAGAGCCTGGTCGGCCTGGGCGCAGACGGCTACGGCTCGGCCTCCCACCTGCACGTCAGCCAGGGCGGGGCCTTCCTCATCGAGGTGGTCCTCACCACCGTCTTCGTCATGGTCGTGCTCTTCGCCACCCACAAGGCGGCCATTCAAGGGGCGGCCGGCGTGGCCATCGGCTTCGGCCTGGTGGTCGTCCACCTGATCGGCATCCCGCTCACGGGCACCTCGGTCAACCCGGCCCGGTCGCTCGGCCCGGCCCTCGTCGTCGGTGGCACCGCGCTCAGCCAGGTCTGGCTCTTCCTGATCGCCCCCATGGTGGGCGGGCTGATCGCCGCGATCCTGCACTGGCTGCTCGCCGACAACTCCGAAGACGTCGCGGTCGACGTCACGGTGGTCACGGTCGACACCTAGCCCGCTACCGTCGGATCCATGGATCTGACCGAGGCACTCGACTTCATCCGGACCCGCAAGCAGGGGGTCCTCGTCACCGTCCGCTCCAACGGGCGGCCGCAGCTCTCCAACATCTTGTACCTGCTGGGGGACGACGGGGTCGTGCGGATCTCCGTGACCGACGACCGGGCCAAGACCAAGAACCTGCGGCACGACCCGCGGGCCTCGCTCTACGTGCTGGGCGACAACTTCTACCAGTACGTCGTCGTGGAGGCCCAGGCCGAGCTCATGCCGGTGGCGGCCGACCCGCACGACGCCACGGTCGAGGCGCTCGTCTCCTACTACCGCGAGGCCAATGGTGAGCACCCCGACTGGGACGACTACCGGGCGTCGATGGTCAACGACAAGCGGCTCGTCGTCATGCTGCGCCCCGACCGTGCCTACGGGATGATCGCGCCGGGCTGAACGCCCGACGGCCCGGTTCGCGAGATGCTCAGGCCGGCGACTCGGCCGGCGTCGGCGCCGAGACGGGCGCGGAGCCACCGTTGAGCGACTCCTCGACCAACTGGGAGAGGTCGAGCACGCGCACGTCGTCCTGCTTGTCGAAGGCGCGCACGGCATCGTCGAGCATGATCATGCAGTAGGGGCAGGCGGTCGACACGACGTCGGCACCCGTGCCGAGCGCCTCCTCGGTGCGCTCCATGTTGACCCGCTTGCCGATGTTCTCCTCGAGCCACATGCGGGCGCCGCCGGCCCCGCAGCAGAACCCGCGCTCCTTGCAGCGCCGCATCTCGATCTGCTCGACGCCGGGGATGGCGCTCAGCACCGTGCGCGGCTCCTCGATGACCCGGTTGTGCCGGCCGAGGTAGCAGGGGTCGTGGTAGGTGACCTTGCCCGAGTAGCCCGAGCCCGGAGTGAGCTTGCCGGACTTCACCAGGTGCTCGAGCAGCTGGGCGTGGTGGATGACCTCGTAATTCCCACCCAACGCCGGGTACTCGTTCTTGATCGTGTTGAAGCAGTGCGGGCAGCTGGCGATGATCTTCTTCGCGCCCGCCTCGTCGAGGGTGGCGATGTTCATCTTGGTCTGCTCCTGGTAGAGGTACTCGTTGCCGAGGCGCCGCACCGGGTCGCCGGTACAGGACTCCTTCGGCCCGAGGATCCCGAAGGTGA
>CAVSBE010000006.1:0-239945 GCA_963726135.1 uncultured Acidimicrobiaceae bacterium | reverse complement strand
ATCTCATGCTCGAACGTCTTGGTCTTGCCGTGGAACGAGATGTCTCCAGTGACCGCGTACCGAGGATGCGGGCCACGAGCGGAGATGTTCGTGACGCGGCCGAGAATGGTCGGGAACCGCCGGGCGTCCATGCGGCGGCGCAGCTCATGGTCGTAGAGCTGGTTGCCGGACGTCAACCTCGCCACGGCAAGTTCCAACTCGCCCGACACGGGAGTGTCGAGGTCGAGGGATCCGTCGTCACGGACGGAGGTCTCGAACCAACCCGTGATCCCGCGGGTCTCGGTGTTGATCGGATGCAGGCTCGAGCGACCGCTCACCCAGATGCACGAGCGCATCGAATCCAAGGTGTACCGAGTGAGACCCATGCCAATTTCCGTTCCCCGGGTGCGGTGCGCCGGCACCCGGATCCACTGCACGCGAGACCGAATACTGGCATAGAGTCGGAAGGTGGCTCGTCTCGAGATCCCTCCCGGCCAGGGGGGTGACGCCGTGCAGATCTGGTCGCTCCAGCCCGAGTTGGGTGCCGCGGCGATGCGTCTGGTCGATGCCGCCTACAACAAGAGCATCCTCCCTGTCCGCGTGCGCGAGGCCGCCCGGATGAGGATCGCGCAGCTCAACGACTGCACTGTCTGCCTCGCCTTCCGGGCCGACAAGGTCAAGCAGCAGGGACTCGGTGAGGACTTCTACTGCGCCGTCGGGTCTCCGCATGCGGATGCGCTCACGGAGCAGGAGCGGTTGGCCGTGGAGTACGCCGAGCGCTTCGCCACCGACCACACCGGAATAGACGACGCTTTCATGGAGCGGCTGCGTGCCGCGTTCACCGATCCCGAGGTCCTGGACCTCACGATCTGCCTTTCTGCCTTTCTCGGGCTCGGGCGGACGCTCCGGGTACTGGGCATCACCGAGACCTCGCTGACCGACGTCTAGGCCGCTCAGTCGGCCGCTTGGGGCGCCGCGTCGAACGCTGTGTCACGTTCCCGGACGGCCTGGCTGAGCCCGACGTCGGCGATCCGCTGCGTGAAGGCCTTCGCCTCCGGCGCCCGGTGCCCGATGGCGTCATTGAGGGCTGCGAAGCGCTGGAGCTGCGAGCGCCCCATCAGCTCGACCCCGGTGTTCACGACTCTCTTGTTGGCGACCAGCAGATCCCGTCCGATGAGTGCCATCCGCTGTGCCAGCTCGAGGACGACGCCGTCGAGGGCAGCGGACGGCGCGGTGGCGACCACCAGCCCGATGTCCCTGGCCTCGGATCCCGTGAGCGTGTCGCCGGTGAGCACAAGGCGCTTGGTCCACTGCGGGCCGAGGTGATAGAGCCACATGTTGGTCGGGGGCACCCCCATGGAGCGCACCGGCGGGAAGCCGATCCGGGCGTCGTCGGCCGCGACGATCAGGTCACAGTGCAGCGCGAGGTCGGTCCCACCCGCCAGGCAGTTCCCCTGGACCTGCGCGATGACCGGGATGGCGCAGTCCCAGACGCGCCCCCACCCCTCGGCCAGAGCCAGCATGGCCGACACGTCGCCTTCGATCGACGTGTGCTGCGGGAAGTCACCCGGGTCGGTGTCCTCGGCGATGAAGCCGTAACCCGACGAGAAGGACCTTCCCGTGCTGCGGATGATGATCACGCTGGCGGCCGCATCGGCCTCCGCCCGCTCGACGGCCAGGAGGATCTCCCGGATGCAGCGCGGCGTGAGCGGGTTGTGGTGATCCGGCCGGTTCAGCGTCAGGCGCCGCACCCGCCCGATCTCCTCGACGGTCAGGGTGGTGAAGTTCGCCGTCACTGTGCGCTCCTCGGTTCTCCCTGCACCCCGAGTTGGGACTTCAGGACCTTGCCGCTCTCGTTGCGCGGGAGCGCGTCGACCACGGTAATCCGGCGCGGCACCTTGAAGTCGGCCAGTCGAGCGAGGAGGAACGAACGCAGCTCGTCGACGGACGCAGGCCGGCGAAGCACCACCCACGCGGCGACATCCTGGCCGAGAACCGGATGTGCCACCCCCGCCACGGCCGCCTCGGCCACCGCCGGATGTTCGAAGAGCAGGCTCTCCACCTCACCGGGGACCACGTTGTGGCCACCACGGATGATCATCTCCCTCTGCCTGCCCACGATCCAGAGGTGGCCGTCTGCATCGACATAGCCGAGGTCGCCGCTCATGAGCCACCCGTCGACCCAGGTTTGGTCGCGCTCGTCGGGGTCGCCGAGGTACGCCCGGGGGCGTCGCGCCCCGCCGATGGCCACCTGCCCGGCCACACCCGGTGGCAGCGTCGCGCCGCCCGGGCCGACGATCCGGAGCTCGACTCCGGGCAAGGGCACGCCGACGGACCCGAGATGCTTCCCACCGTCCCCCATCGGCATGGCGGTGACGGCGCCGAATTCCGTCATCCCGTACCCGCACAGGATCTCAGCTGCCGGAAGCCCGGCACCGAAGCGCCGCAGGGTCGCATCGGCGATGGGCGCACTGCCGATGTTGACGACGGCCAGGCTCGACAGGTCCGCCGTCTCGAACCGGGGGGAGCCGACGATGAGCTCGACCATGGCCGGCACGAGGAAGCCCGCGACCGGACGGTCGTGTTCAACGGTGGCGATCCAGCGTTCGGGGTCGAATCGGGGGAGGAACCAACCGCTCAGGCCACCGCGCATGGGACCGCAGACGAGGAGCGAACCGCTGGTCGTGGCAAAAGGCGAGCACGAGATGAACCCGAGACCCAACCACGCCGATGGGACGTGCTCCACGGTCGAGAGCCCGCCGTGCCGCACCACGACCCCCTTGGGCTGCCCCGTGGTACCCGAGGTGTACATGATGTCGGCGACGTCTTCCGGGCCGATCTCCTCCTGCACATCACTGTCGTCGGGTGCGAGGAGGTCACCCCAGCGGGCGGAGTCGCCGGCCGCAGTGCAGAACACGGTCGGCACCGCGGCCCGAACCTCCGCCTGGACATCGCTGCACAGCGCGACTGCTACGCCCGCGTGGGAGAGGATCCGGGCCAACTCGGACGGTCCCAGCCTGCTCAGGAGCGGCACGGCCACCGCTCCCGCCTTGTGGATCGCCACGTAGGACACGAGCCATTCGAGGGGCTCCTCGTGGCCGATGAGCAGCCCGACGCGGTCGCCACGACTGAACCCGCGTTCCATGAGGCCACGGGCCAGGCGGTTCGAGCGCCGGTGCCACTGGTCCACGGTGATCTCGGACCCGTCGGCCAGGTTCCGCCACGCGACCGCATTCGGGAACTCCCGGGAGAGCTCGGCCAGCAACTCCGTCTGGAGCAGCGTCATCCGGGCACGTTCGGGGCCATCAGTAGGGGGCGCCGCCTTCGAGGATGGTACGGGGGTTCTCGACCAGCATCAACCCGATCTCGCTCTCGCTGACGCCGCGCTCGCGCATGACCGGGAGCACCTCATCGGAGATGTAGGTCCAGCGCCACGTCTGCGACGCGTCCATCACGGCGCGTGGGAACCAGTCGACGAAGCACATGGCGTCGTGCGAGAGCACGATCCGCTCCGCGTAGCCACGAGCACACAGGCGCGCGACGGCGTCAACCCGTTCCTCCAGGGTGATGCCGGGCAAACCGAAATGATCGAAGCCGAGATACGAGCCGTTGTCGATGAGGCTCAGGTGGTAGTCCGTGTTGACCGTGCCGCCGCTGTGGCCGATGACGACCCGCGTCAGGTCGACGCCCTCCTCGGCGAAGATGCGCTGCTGTTCGAGCCCCCACGGCTCTGGAGGCGTCGGGGTGTGCGTCGTGATCGGCACGCCCGTCGCCCGGTGCGCCTGGGCGACGGCCCGAAGCACGCGTTCGACCCCCGGAGTGATCCCCGGACGATCCGAGGCGCACTTCAGGATGCCCGCCCGCACACCGGTGTCCCCGATCCCCTCGCGGATCTCGCGAACGAAGAGGTCGACCATGGGCTCGGGACCGCCCATGACCGTCCCCGGACCCCGGAAGTGGAAGTACATCGGCACCTCGTTGTAGGTGTAGACCCCGGTCGCCACGACGACATTCATCTCCGGCACCTGCGCGGCGATGTCCGCCACCCGGGGGATGTACCGGCCCAGTCCGACGACGGTCAGATCGACCAGCGTGTCGATCCCGCTCTCCTTGAGCTCGTGCAACTTGGTCACGGCACGCGCCACCTCGGCCGACTCGTCCCATTCGGCCGCGGGTTTTTCGATCTCCGGGCTCAGGACGAAGATGTGCTCGTGCATGAGGGTGCGGCCCAGGAGGCCTCCGTCGACCGGTCCTCGCACGGTGTTGACCTGCGACATCATCTCCCCTTGTCTGCGTGCCACCCGGCCTGGCGCGGGCGATCGTAGCGGGGCCCGCCGGGTCACCGCGCCCGTGGACGGGAACAATGTCACAGGACACCCACAGCGGGCCTTGCGACAGTGTCGATCCGCGGATGGTGGGATTGCGACGTCCCCCGAAACAGAGGCTCTCGCACCACATGACACAGAATCGTCAGCGCCACACACCCCAGAACCGGTACAAGACGCAGACCAGGCTGCGCAACCTCACGCGAGGGGCGGTCATTTCCGCCGCCGGAGTGGCCGCAGCCATCGGGATCGCCGTCGCCCACGCCCACCCCGGCGCGGGCAGC
Source organism: uncultured Acidimicrobiaceae bacterium (assembly GCA_963726135.1). Lineage (GTDB taxonomy): Bacteria > Actinomycetota > Acidimicrobiia > Acidimicrobiales > RAAP-2 > Bog-473. Next base: position 235,357 of record CAVSBE010000006.1, on the reverse strand, counting down.
ACGTCGTCGTCACACTCCGGAACCTCGGGGACGACCGGCACGTCGTCGGGCTCCGGCGACGACGTCCAGCAGCTCGTCGGGCAACACCGGCACGACCGGCAATTCCGGAGGTTCGTCGCCGACGACCACGACGACCACGCCTGTCGTCACCTCCGGTGGGTCGTCGGCATGACCCGTGCAGCCGGCACCCCCGACCCGCTGTTGGCCTCCCGGTCCTTTCGCGCCATCGGGACCACTGCGACCGTCGTCGTGCCCGACGTCGCGGCCGTCGACATCGCCGGGCGAACGTTGGCCGGCGAGCTCGAGGCGATCGACCTGGCCTGCAGCCGGTTCCGGGCGGACTCGGAGCTGCAGATGGTGCACGACAACGCCGGGCACACCGTGAAGGTGGGGGAGTTGCTCTTCGAGGCGCTGGACGTCGCCCTCCTCGCGGCCGAACGCACCGGAGGCGCGGTCGACCCCACCATTGGCAATGCCATCGCCGCACTCGGCTATGACGCCGACCTCGACGAGGTCCAGGCCCGGCCGGCGGCCCCAACCCGGGCGCTCGGGACGGTGGCGGGCTACGCCCATGTGCAGCTCGATCCCCGTGACCGGAGCGTGCGCATCCCGCACGGTGTCCGGCTCGACCTGGGTTCGACCGCAAAGGCGCTGGCAGCCGACCGGGCCGCCGCGCGCATCGCTGGGACGATCGGCGACGGCGCCCTGGTCAGCCTCGGTGGCGACGTCGCCGTCGCCGGGCCGGCGCCGGCCGGCGGGTGGGCCATCGGCATCGCCCGCGAGTCGTCCACACCCGCTGCGCAGGTCGACCAGGTGGTGGCGATCACGCGCGGAGGCCTCGCCAGCTCGGCCACCTCGGTGAGGGCTTGGAGGACGGGTGACCGCCACGTCCACCACATCGTGGACCCCCGGACAGGGGACTGCGTCGAGCCGTACTGGGTCATGGTCTCGGCCACCGGCCGCAGCTGCGTCGAGGCCAACGTCGTGACGACCGCCGCCATCGTGTGGGGCGAACAGGCGCTGGACAAGCTGGCCGGCTTCGAGCAGGCCGTGCGCCTCGTCCGCTTCGACGGGGAGGTCTTCGCGGTCAACGGGTGGCCCCAGGAGGAGGCGCCATGAGCTCGACCTGGCTCTGGTACGCCACACGGGCCAGCGGCATCATGGCCCTGATCCTCCTCACCTTGACCATGGTGCTGGGCCTGATGACCACCACCCGCGCCCGGGCCCGGAACTGGCCCGGCTTCGCGCAGCAAGAGATGCACCGCCGCATCTCCATGATCGCCGTGGTCTTCCTCGGGATCCACGTCGTGACCAGTGTGCTCGACACCTTCGTCACCATCAGCTGGGCTTCCGTCGTCGTCCCGTTCGTCTCGACGTACGGGCGGCTCTGGGTCGGCGTCGGCGCCGTCGCGCTCGACCTGATGATCGCGGTGTTCGTGACCAGCCTGCTCCGGGCCCGGATGCGCCCCGGAGCCTGGCGAGCCGTCCACTGGCTGGCGTACCTCAGCTGGCCGGTCGCCCTGGCCCACTCCTTCGGGATGGGCACGGACGCCGGCGAACACTGGGTGATCGCGCTGGGCATCGCATGCGTCGCCTCCGTCGCCGCCGCCCTCCTGTGGCGGCTCCGGGTCGCTTCCCGTCAGGTCTCGGCAAGGACGGCGCGTGCGTCGGTTCCGGGTGTGCCGCCCAAGCACCTCGCGCCCGCTGGCCGCGAAGCGGCAGGGTCGCGCCGTGTCTAGCGCGAGCGGGACCATCCCCGTGACGGGCCGCTACCGGCTCCTCGGCCATCCGACCGACCTGGCAGGCCACGTGGCGACGCTCGGCCCGGTCCCTCTCCCGCCCCCCTCGGGGCCCCGGGGCTGGCGCGAAGCCTTCGTGTCGATGCTCGAGTCCTCCGGTTTGGCGGGCCGCGGTGGCGCCGGGTTCCCGACCGCCATCAAATTGGCCGTCGCACACGCCGCCGGCAGGGGCGGCACCATCGTCGTCAACGCGATGGAGGGTGAGCCCTCGAGCGACAAGGACGCGCTGCTCCTCATCAGGTCGCCCCATCTGGTGCTCGACGGCGCCCAGCTGATGGCCGCAGCGTGCGGCGCGCGGAGCGTCGTCGTGTGCGTGCCCGAGGGCAGGGAGCACGTCGCAGCGGCGGTTTCGACCGCGATGGCCGAGCGGACCGTCGCGGGCTGTGCCCCGGTTCGGGAAACCCTGGCGCGGCCGCCCGACCGCTTCGTCGCCGGCGAGGAGTCGGCGTTGACGCGCTGGGTCGACTCGGGCCAGTCCCTGCCTTCCTTCCGTCCCGACAAGGGGACAGCCCTGCGCATCGGCCGCAGGGGAGCGCTGGTGCACAACGCAGAGACCCTCGCGCACGTCGCCATGATCGCCCGGACCGGGCCCGGCGCCTTCCGGACCCACGGGCTGGCGGAGGATCCCGGGACCTCGCTCGTCACGATCTCGGGCGCGGTCGAGCGCCCCGGCGTGGTGGAGGTCGACCGGGGCACGCCGCTGATCGACATCGTCAACCGCGCGGCGCCGGTCGGCTCGCCGCAGGCGCTCCTCGTCGGAGGCTACGGGGGCGCCTGGGTCGGCCCAGGGCACTTCACGACACCGTACGCGTCGTTGTCGCTGCGTTCCATCGGTGCGACCGCGGGCGTGGGCATCGTGATCGCGCTCGGCCTGGAGGCCTGCGGGCTGATGGAGTCGGCCCGCATCGCGCACTACCTGGCGGGGCAGAGCGCAGGACAGTGCGGCCCGTGTGTCTATGGGCTGCCCGCCATCGCCGACGACGTGACCCGGCTCGCCCGCGGGGACGTCGATCCCGGGCTGCGGGCCCGGTTGGACCGCAGGCTCGCAGAGGTCGCGGGCCGAGGTGCCTGCCGCCATCCCGATGGCGCGGTCAACCTCGTGCGCAGCGCGCTCGGCGTGTTTGCGGCCGATGTGAGCTCTCACGCCGGCGGCGCCCCGTGTGCGCACTGGAACCGCCGATCGCAGCTGCGGTTCCCCCAGCCGGTCACGGCGGCACGGCGATGATCCGCATCCTCGTCGACCCGGTCGCCTGCGACGCCTACGGCTACTGCGCCGAGCTCTTGCCGGAGGCGATCAGCCTGGACGAATGGGGCTATCCGATCGTGGACGGGAAGCCGCTCGCCCCAGACCTGGTGGATGCGGCGAAGCGTGCCGCCCGGGACTGCCCGCGCCGTGCCATCACGGTGCGCGAGCGCAAGGGCGGTCACTGAGCGCTGGCGGCGCCACAATGGCCAGCGTGCCCGACGACCGGCGACCGAACGTGACCACTGCGAGCCCGGTGATGCGCGAGGCCACCGGGTCCGACCTGGGCCGCATCGTGGAGGTGCTGGCCCTCGGTGCGGTGCCCGGCGCGGCGGCCGGAGCCGAGGACACCGCGGACCTGCGGGTGTACGCCTCCGCCCTCGCCGAGATCGACGCGACGGACGGCGCCGTCCTGGTCGCCGTGTGGGACGGGGAGGTGGTGGGCGTCTGCCAGCTGATCGTGTTCCGACACCTGCAGCGGAGGGGAGGCCTGTGCGCCGAGATCGAGTCGGTGCACGTGCACCCCGATCACCGGAGCTCGGGTATCGGCAGCGCCCTTGTGCGCACCGCCATCGAACGTGCGCGCGAGCTGGGTTGCTACCGGGTGCAACTCAGCTCGAATCTCGTGCGCAGCGACGCCCACCGGTTCTATGAGCGGCTCGGTTTCACCCCCTCGCACCTCGGGTTCAAGATGCCGTTGCGCTGAATGCGTGGCAGCCCCTTGCCGCTCCCGCCGTAATGATGTAATCTTGTAATATGAACTCTCAGGAAGACCCCGGCCGAGGAGCACGGCGGGGACGCCGGCGCACGACCACGCCGCCCCCGTCCGGTCCGGAGCAGGAGCGGTTGATCGGAGCGTGGTTTGCGGGCAGGGTCCCCGAGGGCTGGTTCGTGGGCAGTCCCAGCATCGAGATCGACACCGACGAGATCCAGGTCGTGGGATCCCTGGCGCCGCCCCAACTCCCCGAGGGGGCCGGCGAGGACGAGCGGCGCGTGGCCGAACAGGCCCGGATCAGCGGCTTCCGCGAGGAGACCCGTGGTGGGCGCATGCGCATCGCGGACGAGGCGCAGCCCGCCTTCCGGCGGACGGTCTCGTGGGGCGCCGTCTGCGGTGGCTCCAAGATCCTCTTTACGACGGCGGGAGTCCCCGTCATGACGCGGCTGCGACTGGGGGACCGTCGTGTCCTCGACACGCTGATCGACGGTGGCGTGGCGCGCAGCCGGAGCGAGGCGCTGGCCTGGTGCGTGCGCCTGGTCGGCGAGCACGAGGCGGATTGGATCAGCGACCTGCGCGACGCCATGACCGCCGTCGAGGACGTCCGCCAGCGCGGGCCAAAGGCCGCCGGCACCGACGCGGGGACCTGACCGCTGCCGGCGGGTTCGGCCGCCGCCGCCCGTGCGGCAGCATGAGCGCCGCGCCGTGGGGGCCCGTTGCAGCGTGCCAGCATGCACCCATGGCACACGAACAGTTTCATCAGGTGCAAGACGACCTGCGCGGGCCGTACCGGGCGCTGCGCGAGGCCATCCCCGGGGTCATGTCCGCTTACAGCGCGCTCAGCGCCGCGGCCATGGCCGACGGAGTTCTGACGGCCAAGACCAAGGAGCTCATCGCCCTCGCCATCGCCATCACCCGCGAGTGCGACGGGTGCATTGCTGCGCACGCTCGGGGCGCGGCCCGGCAGGGGGCCACCACCGAGGAGGTCACCGAGATGATCGGCGTGGCGATCTCCATGAACGGCGGTCCCGGCACCGTGTGGGGGCCGCGGGCGCTGGCTGCGTTCGAGGAGTTCTTCGGCGGTTGAGGCGCGGCCCTCGTCAGCGAGGGGCGGCGGTGGCCGTGAAGCGGCAGTCGAGGTGCTTGATCCCGTTGATGAAGGGGGACAGGAGCCGGTCCGGCTCGCCCGCGCTCTCGATGTCGGGGAGCCGTTCGAACAGGCGCCGGAACATCACGTCGATCTCCTGGCGGGCCAGGTGCGCGCCGAGACAGAAATGGGGGCCGGCCGCACCGAAGCCGATGTGGGGATTGGGCGTACGCCGCACGTCGAAGGTGAAGGGGTCGTCGAAGACGTCCTCGTCCCGGTTGGCCGAGTTGTAGAACATGATGACCTTGTCACCCTCATGCAACTCGGTCTCGCCCAGCACGGCTTCTTCGGCCACGGTCCGACGCATCCAGATCACCGGCGATGCCCACCGCACGATCTCGTCGACTCCGGTGCCGGCGACCCCGGCCGGGTCCGCCTGCCACAGCGAGCGCTGGTCCGGGTGCTGGGTCAGGGCCAGCAGCCCGTGGCTGATGGCGTTGCGCGTCGTCTCGTTGCCGGCCACGACGAGCAGGATGAAGAAGGCGGCCACTTCGGTGTCCGTGAGGTTCTCGCCGTCGACGTTCGTGTTGACCAGGGCGGATGTCACGTCGTCGGTCGGGTGCTCCCGGCGATAGGTGGCCAGGTCGATCATGAGCAGGTTGAGTTGCTGCGCGGCCATCATGAAGGCGGCCATCGGGTCTGCTCCCTCGGGGACGTACTCGGGATCGCCGCTCGAGAGGATCACATTGGACGCGTTGAACACCGTGTCGTAGTCCGACGCGGCGACGCCCATCATGTCGCAGATGATCGCCAGCGGGAGCCGTGCCGCCACCTCGACGACGAAGTCGCACTCCCCGAGCGGGGCGACACGGTCGATCACGTCGTTGGCGACGAAATCGATTCGATCCTCGATCGACTTGATCATGCGGGGGTTGAACGCGGCGGACACGATGCGGCGCAGACGGGCGTGGCGGGGGTTGTCCATGTTGATCATGGAGCCGAAGAAGTCGAGCATCTCCTCGGGCATGTCGACGATGGAGGTGGCGCCCCGCCCGGACTGGTAGATCTCGGGGTGCCGGCTTGCCTGCGAGATGTCGGCGTGCCGCGTCGAGCGCGTAGTAGCCCTTGCCTTTGGGTATCACATAGCTCAAGGCCTCGGGGATCTCGGGTTCCTCGAAGAACGCCATGGGACGCTCGCGGCGCAGCGTCTGGAAGGCGCCTTCGCGCTCGTTCCAGGGCCGCCCCCAGAAGGCGATGTCGGAGAGGTCGATGTCGTCGACCGCCAGGACGGGACGCGGTTCCATGGAACCCACCCTATCCACCTCCCTACACTGCGATCATGTGTGACACGCTGTGTGCTCCGGGTCCCGGCGGCATGGTGTTCGCCAAGAACTCGGACCGCCCACCCGGCGAGGTCCAGGTCGCTTGGCCGTTCGGTCGTCGCGCCTCGGCCGGGTGCACCCTGCGCACGCAGTACCTCGCCATCGGGGACACCGGCGCGCACGCCACCTTCCTGTCCTGCCCGACCTGGCTGTGGGGGGCCGAGCACGGGGTCAACGAGCACGCCGTGGCCATCGGGAACGAGCGTGTCAACACGACCCACGACGTGGCGGCGGCGAAGCCGGCCCTGATCGGCATGGACCTCGTCCGCCTCGGCCTCGAGCGGGCCCGCACCGCCGCCGAGGCCGTCGACGTGATGACCGGACTCCTCGAGGACTGCGGGCAAGGCGGCATCGCCGACGCGGCCCGTCAAGAGGCGTACGACTCCTCGTTCCTCGTCGCCGATCCGACCCGCGCCTTCGTCCTCGACACGGCGGGCTCCGAATTCGCAGCCGCGCCGTTCCCCGCCGGCACCGCGATCTCCAACCGCATCACCCTCGACCGCGAGTGGACGCGCGCCTCGGGCGGTCTGGCGCCGGGCGAAGGCTTCGGGCGCTACCGCGACCTCGGCGAGGACACCCGCTACGCCGACGTCCGGCTGGCGGCCAGCCGCCGCTTCCTCGACTCGGCCCCTCCCGGCGGGCTCACCCCCGCCGCCACCGCCGCCCACCTGCGCGACCACGGGACGGGGCCGTGGGGGGCTCCGGGCCTGCCGGGCCCGGTCCACGCGCCGCCGCCCAGGGTCGGCGGGGACTTCAGGGGTGTGAGCGTCTGCATGCACGTGCGCGGTCGCAGCGTCACCGCGGCGTCCATGATCGCGGAGCTCCCGCGCGGCATTGCCGAGGGGGAGCCGCTGCGCGTCCACGTGGCGCCGGGGAGCCCCTGTGCCAGCATCTACGTGCCCGCGTTCCCGCGCTCGCTCGCCGGGCCGCCGCCGTTCGTGCCCGCCGAGCTGTCCGGCGAGGAGTTGTGGCACGCGGCCGACGTCGTTCGCCAGCATGTCGAGGGTGACCCGGCTGCGCTCGCTGCGGTGCGAGAGGTGCTCCAACCCGTGGAGGACGAGCTCTGGGCGGACGCCGACGACGTGTTCGAGTTCCCGGGCCGTTGGGCGGCCGCCGGTGCGTCCTGGGGGAGTCGGGCCCTCCACGCGCTCCGGACCTGCATCCGCTGATCACGGGCGGCGCGGCGGTACGCTGCGGCGAGACGTAGTGCACTCCTGCTCGCCAAGGGGGACATCATGACAGTAGTCACCGTGATCACCGACGACGACATCGCGATCGGCGACGCCGTCAGCACACAGCTCGAGAAGATGTGGGGCTGGTACCTGGTCGGTGGCATCTTCTCCATGATCTTCGGCATGTTCGTGATCAGCTATCGGCATGCCAGCGTGTACGCAATCATCTACCTGGCCAGCGGGTTCTTCATCGCAGTCGGACTCTTCGAGATCATCGGCGCGATCAGGATGGCGCGTCAGCGGTGGCTCCACCTGATATTCGGGGTGATCTGGGTCGGCGCCGGCGTCGTGGGGTTCGTGTGGCCCCACATCACCATCTTCATCGTCGCCGTCCTCGTCGGTTGGACCTTCTTGGTGCTGGGCATCTTCGACATCATCGATTCGATCCGGAACCACTACCTGCCCTACTGGTGGGCGTATCTCATCCGCGGCATCGTCGTTGTCGCCATCGGATTTCTCTGCATCCGGCACCCCGGTGCGCCGCTGACGGCGCTCGTCGTACTGATCGGCATCGCCGCCATCCTCTTCGGGGTGGTCGAGGTCATCGGCGCCTTCTCCGCCCGGCACGCCACCAAGCACTGGGAGGCGTACAAGGCCCAGCTCGGCTGAGGCCGGCGGGGGAGAGGCCGCGGTGCGCCTGGCGAGCTTTTCGCTCCCGCCCGGGAACCCGCGACCCGGCTTGATCGTCGGCGACGAGGTCGTCGACCTCAGCGACCCCGCCACGGGGTTGCCCGCCACCATGCTCGAGCTGCTGGGGCTCGGTCCCGGCGCGCTCGAGGTGGTCCGTGCCGCACCGGCTGGGAGGGCGGCTCGCCATCCGTTGTCGGCCGTCCGACGTCATGCACCCGTGCCGCAGCCGCCCACCATCCTTGCCATCGGCATGAATTACCGGGCTCACGTGGCCGAGATGGGCCGTGAGCCGCCCGAGTGGCAGTACTGGTTCAACAAGCAGCGGACCGCCATCGCGGGACCCGGCGATCCCATCGTGCTGCCGTCGGTGTCTGACATGGTCGACTACGAGGGCGAGTTGGCCATGGTGATCGGCCGGCGCTGCCAGCACGTGCCCGCCGCCCGGGCCCACGAGGTGATCGCGGGCTATACCGTCATCAACGACGTGAGCGCCCGCGACTGGCAGTGGCGGACACCCACGTTCACGATGGGCAAGTCGTTCGACACCCACGCCCCATGCGGCCCCGAGCTGGTGACGGGCGACGAGCTGGGCGACCCCGGCGCGTCGCGCATCCGCACCTGGGTCAACGACGAGCTGCGCCAGGACTCGTCCACGGCCGACATGATCTTCGACTGCGCGCACATGATCGAGTACCTGACGACGGCGTTCCCGCTCGAGCCGGGCACCGTCATCGCCACGGGGACCCCCGCCGGGGTCGGCGCCGGGCTCGAGCCGCCCCGATTCCTGCAAGATGGGGACACCGTGCGCATCGCGATCGAAGGGATCGGAGAGTTGTCGAATCCCGTCCGGCGGGGTGCATCACCCGAGCCGGTCGGTCTCGACTGAGACGTCAGCCCCCGGCGCCGCCTTCCTGGGTGGCGCGCAGGCGCTCCGCCAGGCTCGACATGACCTGGAGCGCGAAGGTCGGCGTCTCGGTCACCAAGAAGAGAAAGCGGTGCTTGTCGATGACCGCCAGCTGGGAGTCCTCGAGCGCCGTCGCGGTGGCGCTGCGGGGCGACTTGTCGACCAACGCCATCTCGCCGAAGGTCTCGTCGGGGCCGATGGCCACGTCCCGGCCGTCGGGCAGGCGCAGCTCGACCTTGCCCGCCACGACGCCGAACATCTCTTCCCCGGTGGAGCCTGCCTCGAAGATGACCGTCCCGGCGGGAACGTCCCTCGTGTCGGTGGCAGCCTTGAAGACGCCGAAAACTCTCACGCTCATGGCTTCGTTCCCCTTCGCTATCCCGAGCGCGCACGGCCCGTGTCCTGGTGGTTGGCCGGATCCTAACCCTCGCCGTGCGCCGGGGGCGGGGCGGGCCGAGGGCGGGGCGGTCACGGGGAGGGCCGCGCACGGCAGAATGGTGAGGTGCCCGAGACCAAGTCCGAACTTGACGACGCCGAGCGGTCCGATCGCCTGGAGAAGCTGCAGGCGATCATGGACCTGATGCGGCCCGCCGTGCAGGCCGATGGCGGCGACCTGGTTCTGGTGCGGGCCGATGTCGAGACCGGTGTCGTCGAGGTGCAGCTCCAGGGCGCGTGCAGCTCCTGCGCCGTGAGCTCGGCGACCCTGTCGGGCGGCGTCGAGCGAATTTTGCGCGACCGCCTCCCCTGGGTGACCGAGGTCATCGGTGGGCTCGACGATTCGCTGAGCTTGGACGAGAGCGCCTCGCTCGGCTCGGGCGGCTACGTCCCCAATTTCTGAGCTCTGAGGACGCCGGCGACGGCGCTGCTGGCGCCACTTCCGCCGCGCCGCCGATTGATTAGTTAGCTCAACTAACTATAATGGGACCCATGAGTGCGAAGGCGGTCCCGCTGACCAACGAGGAGGTGGCCGGCCGCCTGCGCATCGCCGTCAACCGCCTCCAGCGGCGCCTGCGCCAGGAGTCGCTGGGGGGCCTCTCGCCCGCCCAGGCGTCGGCGTTGGGCTCGGTCCACCGCCACGGGAGCCCGACGCTCGGCGAGCTGGCGGGCATCGAGCAGGTGCAACCCCCGACCATGACGAGGATCGTGGCCAGCCTGACCGAGGCGGGGATGGTAACTCGTGTCGCCGATGCCACGGACCGGCGTAGCGCCCGGGTGCGCATCACGCCGTCGGGGGAGCGGGCGCTCGAGCGGATGCGGACCCGCAAGACGGCCTTCCTCCTGCGACGCTTGGCCGAGCTCGACCCCGACGAGCAGCGCCGTGCGCTTGAGCTGGTGGCCCTGCTCGAGCACCTCTTGGAGGACTCGTGAGGCGACGTGTCAGGGCGGCCGGGCGCCGGACCTTCCGCGCCATCTCGGTCCGGAACTACCGGCTCTACTTCACCGGCCAGGTGATCTCTGTGTCGGGCACCTGGATGCAGACAGTCGCACAGGCCTACCTCATCCTCTTCCCGCTGCACGGCAGCGGGATCGACGTGGCGATCGCCACCAGCCTGCAATTCCTGCCTCTCTTGCTGCTCGGTCCGTTCGGTGGCCTGATCGCCGACAGGCTCGACAAGCGCAAGGTGCTCTACGTGACTCAGGGGACCGCAGGGGTGCTCGCGCTCGCTCTGGGCATCCTGGTCGTGACGCATTCCGTCACTCTCTGGCAGATCTACCTCCTCGCGGCCGGTCTCGGTTTCGTGAACATCTTCGACAACCCGGCCCGTCAGACCTTCGTCTCCGAGATGGTCGGTCTGGACCTCCTCCCGAACGCGGTCAGCCTCAACAGCGTGCTGATCGAATTCGGCCCGGGTCATCGGACCGGCGATCGGCGGGGCCCTGATCCTCACCGTGGGTGTGGCCACGTGCTTCTTCGTGAACGCCGCGTCGTACGCCGCCGTCATCGTGGCGCTGGCCATGATGCGCGCGGCCGAGCTGTACCGGCGACCGGGTGTCGTGCGGGCGAGGGGCCAGGTCCGCGAGGGTCTGCGCTACGTGTGGGCCACGCCCGACTTGAAGCTGCCGCTCATCTCCATGGCGGTCGTGGGCGTCTTCGCCTTCAACTTCACGGTGACGCTGCCGCTCCTGGCAAAGTTCACCTTCGACGGGGGGGAGCTCTCTACAGCGTGTTCATGGTGGCGATGGGCGCTGGCGCGGTGCTCGGCGGGCTGACCACCGCATTCCACAGCCGACCGTCCACCCGGCTGCTCGCCTGCATCGGCCTCGCCTTCGGGGTGGCCATCCTGGCGGTCGCCTGCGCGCCGTCCCGGGCCTGGGCGATTGTGCTGCTGGTGCCCATGGGCGCGGCGAGCATCTCCTTCGTCGCCACCAACAACGCCACCCTGCAACTGCGGGCGGAACCGAGCATGCGGGGTCGAGTGATGTCACTCAACGCCATCGCCTTCCTCGGGAGCACGCCGATCGGGGCGCCCCTCCTCGGCTACCTGAGCGACGTCACCAACCCCCGGGTGGCGCTCGCACTGGGCGGGGTCGCCACCCTCCTCGCCAGCGTCCCGCTGTTCGTGCTGGCCTCGCACCAGCGCCAACGCGGCGCCGAGAGCCTCGAGGAGCCCTCCGGCCATGGCGGAGCCGAGGCGACGAACGTGATCCGCCTCTCGAGTGCCGGGGACGGCGTGGTGCACCGGGAGCGCCGCACCAGCTGAAGGTCCCGGCATGGGCGCGGCACGGGCCTACGCCGGGTGGCGCAGTTCCTGGGCCACCGGGGACATGACCGCCGCGAACTCGGCGACCAGCGAGATCAGCAGGTCGTCGACCGAGATGATGCCGGCCAGCTCGTCCTCCTCGAGCACCGGGAGCCGGCGCGCCGTGGCCGTCCGGAACACCTTGAAGGCCCCCTGCACGTCGGCCGAGCCCTGGATGGTGACGGGGTCGGCCGTCATGACAGACCCCACGTCGGCCGTCGCCGGCTTTCCCTCTGCCGTCCCCCGCACCGTGATGTCACGGTCGGTGACGATCCCGACCAGGCGGTCGCCGTCGACGACGAGGAGCGATCCGACCCCGTGGCTCCCCATCAGCTGCCCCGCCTCCTCGAGGGTGCAGCCGGGAGGGACCGTCACCGGCGCGGACGTCAGACACTCTCTCACCAGCATGGTCGTTCTCCCTCTTCAGGTCGGTCGGCGTCTGGCGGCATCATCGCCCGCTCCAGCCGTCACAGGCTAGGGGCAAAGGTCACCGTCACCCCGCCGGTGGACGCCCCCTGTTCCAGGGGAAAGCGATGCCTCACCCGGCCGGTTCGAGGAGACCCTTCTCCCTGGCCACGGCCAGCAGCTCGAGCTGGTTGTGCACCCCGAGCTTGCGGTACAGGTTCTTCACGTAGCCCCGCGCCGTGTTCACCGTGATGCCCAGCCGGACCGACGCCGTCTGGAGGTCGACCCCGCTGACGAGGAGCCCGAGGATGTCTTGCTCGCGGCGCGTCAACAGGGCGGACGCTGGGCGGGTCCGCGCATCCTGGCCGGACAGAGCGGGCGCACACAGCACTCCGACGGTCCGGCGGTCCAGGGTGAAGCAGTGGTCCGTCAGCGACGAGACGGTCTCGACCACGACGCTGAGGCTGGCGCCCTTGGACAACAGGGCCGACGCACCGGCGTCGGCCGCCGCCTGGACGAGGGTTGCCGTCGGGGCCTGGGCCGTCAAGACAAGGACGCGGGTGCCAGGATGGCCCTCGCGCAGCGAACGGGTGGCGGCGATGCCGTCGGTCCCGCCGAGCTCGACGTCCATCACGACGACGTCCGGCTCGGTCTCGGAGGCCAGACGCTGCGCCTCGTCGGCATCGGGGGCAATGGCGACACATGACACCTGTCCCGAGGCGTTCATGGCCAGCGCCAATGCCTCGGCGAAGACCGGGTGGTCGTCGACGACCATGACCCTCAGCAACGCCTCGCCGCCCGCCCTGTCCCCGTCGCGCCCGCTCCCCGCGACGGCACCTCCCGGCTGGTCGAAAGTCGTCTCGGGACGCATGGTATGCGAGACTATTCCCTCGAGCAGGGAAGACAACACTGTGCAGGAGACTTCGAACACCGGCGAGAGACGCGACGACAGCGCGGTGCCTGCGGCAACCATTTCGAAGGACCACGGCGACGGCCCTGGTCCCGGTGGCGGACTCGACATCATCGCCATTGCCGCCTCTGCCGGGGCCTCGCCGCTCTGAGCCGGGTCCTGGTCGACCTGCCACGAGACCTCCCCGTCCCGGTGGTCGTCGTGCAGCATCTCGATCCCCACCACGAACGCGACAGCCGCCGCGAGTCGAGCGGGCTCGGCCTCGGGCTCTTCATCGTGCGGCGGTTCGCCGAGCTCCAGGGCGGACGGGCGTGGGTCGAGGATGCCCCCGGTGGGGGTGCCGCTCTCCGGGTCGCGTTTCCCCTGCCCCCGGACCCCAGCCGCCGGTCACTGAGCGTCGCCGGGCCACCGCGGAGGGACGGGCCCTCGGTAATGCCCGATCAGGCCGGCTTGGGCTCCTTGGGCAGGCCCAACGCGCGCTCGCCGACGATGTTGCGCTGGATCTCGGCTGCGCCGCCCCAGATGGTCTCGGACCGCGAGAAGAAGAAGAGGGACTGGAGGTTGTTGACCGGATAGCTGGCCTTGGCCCGGCGCGCCCCGGGGAGAAGGGTGTCTTCCGTGTCGTCGCCGAGGAGGATCTGGCCGTCCATGCCCAAGATGTCCATGGCCAGCAGCATCGTCTCCTGATGCGCCTCCGACCAGAACATCTTGTTGCAGGCCCCGAGCGCCGCCGTGGTGTGGGTGCCGTTGAGGACGTCGCTAAGCGTCCGGAACCCGTTGATCTCCATGATCTTGATCTTCGACCACGAGCGGGCGAGGCGCTGACGCGTCAAGGCATCGCGGTCGCGGCCACGGGCGCGCGCCTCGGCCAGGATGCTGTCGAACTCCTTCTGGAACCGGCGGTGCCCGGTCGTCGACGACGTGCCGCGCTCGAAGCCGAGCGTCGTCATGGCGACCTTCCACCCGTTGTTCACGCCTCCGATGACGTTCTCCTTGGGGCAGCGCACGTTGGTGAAGAAGACCTCGTTGAACTCCGCGGACCCGTCGATCTGCTCAATCGGACGCACCTCGACACCGGGCTGCTTCATCGGCACGAGCAGGTACGAGATGCCGGCGTGCTTGGGGGCGTCGGCATCCGTCCGGGCCAACAGGAAGATGTAGTCCGCGTCATGGGCCTGGGTCGTCCACACCTTCTGCCCGTTGATCACCCACTCGTCCCCGTCGAGCACCGCTTTGGTCTTGAGGCCGGCGAGATCCGAACCGGCGTCGGGTTCGCTGAAACCCTGGCACCAGGAGATCTCCCCCTTGAGGATCCCGGGTATGAACTCGCGCTTCTGCTCCTCTGTGCCCCACTGCAAGAGGGTGGGACCGACGAGCGTGTCACCGAAGAAGTCGGCACGCAGCGGGGCGCCGGCCCGGGCGAACTCCTCGTTCAACACCACCTGCTGGAGCAGGCCCAGCCCCTTGCCCCCGTACTCGGCGGGCCAGCTGGCGCAGATCCACCCGCCGACGTACAGCTTGGCCGTCCACTCCTCGTTGAAGGCCTTGCGTTCCTCGGCTGTGAGGGTGAAGCCCGGCTCGCCCCACCCGTCGGGAAGGTTCTCCTTGAGCCATCCTGCGATCACGCCCCTGAACTGCTCCGCTTCGCGGGGTACGCGAGGTCCATGCCTGGTCACCGTACCCGTCACCGCGGCCGCGGTCCGACCGGTGCCGACGGGCGCATCAAAGGAGAGCCGGCGCGCCGCGAGCGTCGAGCTGCGAGCGGGGTTGTCCACAGCCTGAGTGGCGCTCGATGGTCGGTTTCGGGCGGAATGGCCGTGTCGATCATTCCGCCGTGCCTGGCGAGGCGACCGTTTGCGCCGGGCCAGGGCGTTCGGGGAGGCTATGCGGCCATGGTGGGTCGAGTCGGGACATCCTTTGCCTAAGACACCCCGCCAGAAGTGGATCGAGACCAAGGAGTCGTGGGAGCGGTCCCGCCACATCGAGGTGCCCGCCCGGATCCCCGCCGCACCACCCCTGGCCGGGGGCCGGCGCGTGGCGTTCCTCACCTACCGCGGCAATCCTCGCTGCGGTGGCCAGGGTGTTTACACGCGACATCTGACCCGCGAGCTGGTTGCGCTCGGCCATTCGGTCGAGGTCTTCGCGGGCCCGCCCTGGCCCGAGCTCGACGAGGGGGTGGGGTTCACCCCCGTGCCAGGGCTGGACCTCTACCGCCACCCTGACCCGTTCCGCGTCCCGCACCGGCGTGAGTTCACCTCCCGCGAGGACTGGTTGGAATTCGCCATCATGTGCACGGCAGGCTTCGGCGAGCCGCTCGCCTTCTCGTTGCGGGCCCGCCAGTTGCTTGGGGGGCGACGTGACGAATTCGACGTGGTGCACGACAACCAGTGCCTCGGCACCGGCATGCTGGGCATGGTGGCGGACGGGTGGCCGCTGCTCACCACACTGCACCATCCGATCACGGTGGACCGCCAGCTCGCGCTGACGCACACCACCAACCCCTGGCAGCGCTTCACGACGCGCCGCTGGTTCGGGTTCCTCGGCATGCAGGTGCGCGTGGCGCGGGCCCTGCCCGCCGTCCTCACCGTGTCGCAGAATTCCCGCCAGGACATCGCGGCGCAGATGGGTGTCGCTCCCGACCGGATGACTGTGGTCCCGGTCGGCGTGGACCACACGGTCTTCCGGCCCTTCGACGAGGTGACTCCGGTGCCGGGGCGGATCATGGTCACCTCGAGCAGCGACGTCCCCATGAAGGGCCTCGTGCCGCTGCTCGAGGCGGTGGCCAAGCTGCGTACCGAGCGCGACGTCGAGCTGACAGTGATCGGCCGGCCCACCGAGGGCGGGCGTGTCGACCGTGCCATCAGGCGACTGGGGCTCGCCGACGTGGTCCACTGCGTGAGCGGCATCAGCGACGACGCGCTGGCCCGTCTCTACGGTGAGGCCGAGGTGGCCGTCGTGCCGTCCCTCTACGAGGGCTTCTCGCTGCCGGCGATCGAGGCAATGTCCTGCGGCGTGGCCGTCGTGGCGACCACCGGTGGCGCGCTGCCCGAGGTTGTCGGGTCCGACGGGGAAACAGGGCTGCTCGTCCCACCCGACGACCCAGGAGCCCTGGCGGCGGCCATCGGCCGCCTGCTCGACGATCCCGAGATGCGGGCCCGTCTCGGGGTAGCAGGCCGCGAGCGGGTGGTGAGCCGCTTCACCTGGCAGGTGACGGCCGCCGGGACCGCCGCCTGTTACGAGGCGCTGTTGGCGGGGCGGCCCCTGCCCGGCGCACCGCCGGTCGGGGTGGCGAGCGTCGCCCTGCCCGTACCGCAGGGAACCGCCTGATGCTGACCGTCGACTACGACCGGCTCGGCGTCGGGCCCGGGGACCTGGTGCTCGACCTCGGCTGCGGCTTCGGGCGCCACGCGTTCGAGGCGGCTCGCCGGGGAGCCTCGGTGGTGGCCCTCGACGCCGGGCCGGACGAGGTGGCACAGGTGCGGGGGACGCTCGGAGCCATGGTGGAGGCGGGGGAGCTGACCCCCGGCCATCCGGCGACGGCGGTCCAGGGGGACGCACTCGCCCTGCCGTTCGCCGACGGCACCTTCGACCGGGTCATCGCCTCCGAGGTGCTCGAGCACATCCCCGACGACACGGCGGCCATGCGCGAGCTGGCCCGTGTGCTGCGTGCGGGCGGTGCGATGGCGGTGACGGTGCCCCGCTGCGTCCCCGAGGCCGTCAACTGGGCGCTCTCGGACGAGTATCACGACACTCCCGGTGGTCACGTCCGCATTTACCGTCGTTCGACGCTGGAACGCAGACTGAGCTCGGCCGGGCTCGAGCCGACGGGGTTCCACCACGCGCACGGGCTCCACACGCCCTACTGGTGGCTGCGGTGCCTCGTCGGGCCTTCGAACGAGTCGAATCCTGCTGTCGGCGCCTACCACAAGGTGCTGGTCTGGGACATCGTCAGGGCGCCGCTCCTCACGCGCCTGGCCGATCGTGCGCTCAGCCCGCTGATCGGCAAGAGCCTGGTGGTCTACCTGACCAAGCCCGCCGCCGGCGCGTCCGGGTCGGGACTGGCCGGCGCCCGGCCCAACCTTCCGCGCGGCGTGCCGGGGCGGCGTGGGCCGACTCCGACCCAGGGGGCGGCGGCGTGACG
Source organism: uncultured Acidimicrobiaceae bacterium (assembly GCA_963726135.1). Classification (GTDB taxonomy): domain Bacteria; phylum Actinomycetota; class Acidimicrobiia; order Acidimicrobiales; family RAAP-2; genus Bog-473. The sequence continues at coordinate 218,168 of CAVSBE010000006.1, read as the reverse complement.
ACCGAAGACATCCGATCGGTCAGGGTCGCGCCTCCCGAGGTGCCCGGCATCCTCTCGGGCTCGGACGTCCTGGCCACGGGCCACGCCATCGCCGCGGTGCAGCGCCACGACGGCATGATCCCGTGGTTCGAGGGCGGCCACTGCGATCCGTGGAACCACGTCGAAGCTGCCATGGCGCTCACCGTGTGTGGCCTCGTGGACGAGGCTGTTGCCGCCTACCGATGGCTGGTTGACCGTCAGCTGCCCGACGGGAGTTGGTTCAACTACTACCGGGGCGACACCGTGAAGGACCCCCGCCTCGACACCAACGTGTGCGCCTACCTGGCGGCCGGCGCCTGGCACCATCACCTCATTACCGGCGACGTGGAGTTCCTGGGAGAGCTCTGGCCGACGATCGAGAAGGGGATCGATTTCATCCTGCGCTGGCAGCAGCTCGACGGCTCGGTGCTCTGGTCGCTCGACTCGGCCGGCCGGGCCGAGCGCTACGCCCTGTTGACCGGGTCGTCGTCGATCTACCACTCCATTCGCTGCGCAGTGGCGATCGCCGAGTGCCTCGCCAAGGACCGACCCGACTGGGAGCTGGCCGCCGGCCGGCTCGGCCATGCCGTGGCGCACCACCCGGGTGCGTTCGCGCCCAAGGTCGAGTTCGCCATGGACTGGTACTACCCCATGCTGTCGGGAGCGCTCGAGGGCGAGGCGGGTCGACGCCGCCTGGCGGAGGGATGGTCGAGCTTCGTCATGGACGGCCTTGGCGTGCGCTGCGTGTCCACGGGCGACTGGGTCACCGCGGCCGAGACGGCGGAGTGCGTGCTCACGCTCGACGCCCTCGGGATGGACGGCCACGCGCTCGACCTCTTCGTGGCCGGGCAGAACCTCCGGTTGCCGGATGGCTCGTACTGGACGGGGATGGTCTACCCGGAGGAGGAGACCTTCCCGAAACACGAGCGCACCACCTACACGCTGGCCGCCATGGTGCTCGCCGCCGACGCGCTGTCGAGCACCACTCCGGCCGCCGGACTTTTCCGCGGCGAGTGCCTGCCGGCACCGCTCGACCTGGCCGAACCGCACTGCGGCGACGCGATCGAGGGGTGCACCATGTCAGATCTGCCGCGGCGCTTCACACACGACTGACTCCACGCGCGCCGGTCGCTCAGCGCGCCGGGGCCACGCGTCGCAGTACCCGCAGGCTCCCGCACGCACCGTCCTCGACGAACTCTCGCGAGCGGAGCGCCGCTCGGTAGAGTTCGTAGGGCGGGCGCCCCCCGTCGGCGGGGTCGGGAAAGACGTCGTGAATGGCCAGCCAGCCGCCGACCGCCACGTGCGGTGCCCAGCCGTGGAAGTCCGCCCAGGCGGGCTCCGCACCGTGCCCCCCGTCGATGAAGCAGAAGCAGAGGGGTCGGTCCCAACGAGCCGCCAGCGTCGGGGAGTCTCCGACGACTCCCATCACCGACGCCTCGAGTGCGGCACCAGCGATCGTGCGCCGCCAGTGCAGCAGCGTGTCGATGCGACCGGCCTCGGGATCGACGAGATCGGGCTCGTGGTAGTCCCACCCCGGCTGGTTCTCCTCCGAGCCGCGGTGATGATCGACCGACAGCAGCACCGCACCGGTGGCCTCGGCGGCGGCGCCGAGGTAGACGCTCGACTTGCCGCACCAGGCGCCGATCTCGACGAAGGTGGGGGGCACCGCCCCCGGGACCTCTTCCCGGCCGGCCCGGGATGCGGCGACGAACAACGCTTCCCCCTCGTCGTCCGGCATGAAGCCCCGCGTGTGCCGCGCCAGCTGGAGCAGGCCCTGCACGCGGGCGGGGTCGTGCCGGTCGTCCAGCGCCTCGCGCCTGCGCCATCAGGAGGCGGGTCTGCCGGCCGCGCCGAGGGCATCGGCCAGGCCCGCCCGCTCCCGCGCCGCGAAGGCAACGTTGACCCGCAGGCGCTCGATCGACTGTGCGACCCGCCGCGGACCCGACGCCAGGGGGTGCTCGTCGAGGAACGCGATCGCGCTCTCGGCGAAGGCTGCGTCTGCGCAGAGGGCAGGCAGGGTCTCGAGGATGCGCGGCGGAGCGTTCTTGGGGAACCGCTCCAGCATCGCGTCCCAATGCTCGGTCACGCGCTGCCACACGGCCTGGTTGCCGACCGGGTTGGCCAGGAGCGCGCTGATGACGCTGAACCCGTTCTGGCTTCGCACTTCGGTCATGGCCAGGTCGAACGTCCGCAGGCACAGCTCGACGTCGGGGAAGCCGGCGAGCGCGCCGAGCGAGCGCATCTCCTCCTGGGGCGTCGACGCGGTGCGGTAGCGCTCCAAGAGCGCGTCGTAGTCGCCCGGGCGCAGCAGCTGTGCCACGACGGCCAGGACCGCCGTCTCGATGTCGGCCGCGATCGGCTGGCCGGAGCCACCGCCGATCGGTGACGCGTCGAAGCGACGCGCCGCCTCGGCCCGCACGTTGGCGTCGGCCCCGACGGTGCCCATGAGGTTGATGGCCAGCGCGCGCAACGACGGGGTGCGCTCACTCTCGCCTGGCACGGTCTCGAAGCCCAGACGAGAGTGGGTGGGCCCGATCAGCGCCGCCACGGCCCGGTGCAGGGCGTCCTTGTGATCCGGTGGGGCGATCCGGTTGCACAGGACGAGCGCGCCGGCGACAGCGGCCCACGGTGCGGGGTCGGGCTCGAGCCCCAGCCGCGACGCCAGGACCACGAACTCCTGCAGCGACGTGTGCCCGGCCAGGCTGGTCGCCCACGTGTCGCCGAGCAGGTTGGCCCGCTCCAGCGGTGCGAGCTCGGAGAGGTGCTCGGCCAGCGCCAGCCCGTGCGCGCTCTCGTAGCCCACCCGGAACATGCCCCAACCGCCCGCATTGACCACCGCGAGCCCCTGTCCGGCCTCCGCAATCGACGTGGAGTCGGTCCCGAGGACCAGGTGCCGCAACGGAGCCCCGGGCCCGCCGCCGGCGGGCAGTGCCCGCACCGCCACCGGCACACGCCACTCCGTCCCGATGGACGACGTGACGCCCGGGGGGACGGGCCCGAGTGCGAAGGGCTGTTGGCTGAGCGTGTCGCCATGCAGCGACACGAGCGGATGCCCTCCTTGGAGGATGAACGTGTCCATGACGTCGCGCACCGGCGCGCCGCTGGCGTCCTCGAGCGCATCCCACAGATCGGCGGTCACCGTGTTGCCGTACGCGTGCTCCTTGAGGTACGCCCGAACGCCGTCCCGGAACACATCGGATCCGATGTGTTGCTCGAGCATGCGCAGGACGCCACAGCCCTTCTCGTAGGTCAGGAGGTCGAACATCCCCTCCGCCTCCTTGGGTGGGCCGACCGGGTACTCGATCGGGCGTGTCGAGTGCACGCTGTCGACGGCGAGAGCGGCCTCGCGCGAAGGGGCGAAGCCGACCCAGCGGTCCCATGACGGGCGGAAGGCGTCGACGCAGAGCGTCTCCATGAAGGTGGCGAAGGCCTCGTTCAGCCAGATTCCCTCCCACCAACCCATGGTGACGAGGTCACCGAACCACATGTGAGCCAGCTCGTGGGCGATCACGTCGGCGACGCGCTCGAGCTCCGTGCGGGCGGCCTGCTCCTTGTCGACGAGGAGCGCCGTGTCGCGGAACGTGATGCAGCCGAGATTCTCCATGGCGCCGGCGGCGAAGTCGGGGATGGCGACCAGATCCACCTTCTCGCCCGGGTACGGGATGTTGAAGTAGTCGGTGAAGAAGCGCAACGAGAACGCACCGATCTCGAGGGCGAACTCAGCGAGTGCCTTTTTCCCTGGCGTGCAGACCACGCGGAGGGGCACGCCATTGACGTCGACGGTCTCAGTCGCCTCCAGCTTCCCGATGACGAAGGCCACCAGGTAGGTGGACATCTTCATGGTGGGTGAGTACCGGATGCGGCGCTTGGTGCCGACTCGGTCGGTTCCGACGACGGGCGAATTCGAGATGGCATCGACGTCGGGGTCCACGATGAGGGCGATCTCGAACACCGCCTTGCGATCCGGCTCGTCGAAGCAGGGAAAGCACCGCCGGGCGTCCACCGACTCGAACTGGGTCGTGGCAATGGTCTGGGTCTCACCGTCGGGGCCGCTGTAGGTGGAGCGGTAGAAGCCGCGCAGCTTGTCATTGAGGGTGCCCGTGAAGCGGCAGCTGATGGTGCACGGCCCAGGTGGCAGCTGGGTCGACGGACGGAACATCACCTGCTCGAGCTCGTCGTCGAAGTCCACCGTGCAGGTGACCGTGGTCCCGTCGGCGGTGCGAACCTCGACGTCGCTCACGGCGAGCTCGGCTGCGTTGAGGACGATCTCGTCGACCGCCTCCTCGACGAGCGCGTCGATGGAGATATTGCCCGAGAAGGTCGCGGATGCGACGTCCGGCTCGATCTCAATGTGGTACGTCTCTGGTTCTATCGTCCGGGGCAGGCGGTATGCCTCTGACCCGGGCGCGCTGGAAGACCTGGAGGCAGGCGGCATCCGGTGAAGGTTACCCGCGGGACTGCGGGTAGTTTCTCGCTTCGTGCCTGCCTCCGAATCCTCCACCGCCCCTGCCGCCCCGTCTCCGGCGGCCGACGAGGGTGCCGACCGCCACGACCTCGACGTGGTCGCCATCGGATCGCCGTTGCTCGATGTCATCGAGACGGCCACCGACGACCAGCTGGCCCGGGTCGGCCTGGAGAAGGGGACGATGACCCTGATCGACCTGGCGACCGCCAACGCGGTGCAGGAGCTCATGGGCGCGCCCCGCTACGTCTCCGGGGGCTCGGTGGCCAACACCACGGCCGGGATCGCCGAGCTCGGCGGCACCGCCGGTTTCGTGGGCGCGGTCGCCGACGACGAGATCGGCCGCACCTACAGTGAGAACCTGAGGGCCGCCGGCGTCGAGTTCGAACCGCACTACAGCGAGTCGGCCGCCGGCGACGGGCTCGGCACCGGACGTTGCGTCGTCCTGATCACCGAGGACGCCGACCGGACCATGGGGACCTACCTGGGCGCGGCTTCCACTCTCTCGCCCGAGGGCGTCTCGACCTCCTTCGTGGTCCGAGCCTCGGTCGTCCTGCTCGAGGGCTACCTCTGGGACGTCCCGGCGGCCAAAGAGGCGATGCGCCATGCCGCCGCCACGGCCCACGCCTCGGAGGGGTCGGTGGCGCTGTCCCTGTCGGACCCCTTCTGCGTGCAACGGCACCAGCGCGAGTTCCTGGACCTGCTGATCGACGACGTCGACATCCTGCTCGGCAACGAGGAGGAGGTCACCATGCTCTTCGGCGCCTCCTCTTACGGGGGTGCCGTCACCGCAGCGGAGGAGACTGGGCTGCTCGTCGTGATGACACGCGGCGCGCACGGCGCCACGGTGCTCACGGCCAAGGGCCCCGAGGAGATCCCGGCGGCGACCGTGGAGCGGGTGGTCGACACGACCGGGGCGGGGGACCTCTTCGCCGCCGGATTCCTCTTCGGGCTCACCCACGGGATGGGGCCGGCCGCGAGCACCAGGCTCGGCGGGCTGTGCGCCGCCGAGGTGATCTCCCACACGGGAGCGCGGCCCGAGACCGACCTCAAGGCGCTGGCGGCCGGCGCGGGCCTGCTGGCCGGGTAGCCGGCGCCTCGTGAGCCTCTCGATCGGCATCGTCGGCCTGCCCAACGTGGGCAAGTCGACGCTGTTCAACGCCCTCACCAACAACGAGGCGTTGGCAGCCAACTACCCGTTCGCGACGATTGAGCCCAACGTGGGCGTGGTGGCGGTGCCCGACCCGCGGCTGGAGCGGCTGGCCGCGCTCTACCACGGCGCACCGGTGGTGCCGGCGTCGGTGACCTTCGTGGACATCGCCGGCCTCGTGCGCGGAGCGTCACAGGGCGAGGGGCTCGGCAACCAGTTCCTGGCGGCCATCCGCGAGACCGATGCGGTCTGCCAGGTCGTGCGCGCGTTCCACGATGACGACGTCGTCCACGTCGACGCCCGGGTCGACCCCGATGCCGACATCGAGACGGTGAACACCGAGCTGATCCTGGCCGACCTCCAGACGGTGGAGCACCGCCTGCCCAGGCTGGCCAAAGAAACCCGTGCCACCGCGTCGCTCAAGCCGACCCTCGACGCCGTCGCCGCGGCGGAACGGATCCTCGGCGAGGGCCGCACCATCTCGAGCGCGGCGGCGTCGGGCGAGGTCGACGCGGCTCCTCCTGCGTGACCTGCATCTGTTGACGGCCAAGCCCTTCATTTACGTGTTCAACGTCGACGAGGGTGCACTGGGCGACGCGCGCCTGGCCACGGACCTGATCGAACGCGTGCGCCCGGCACAGGCAGTCGTGCTGTGCGCCCAGATCGAGGCGGAGGTGGCGGGACTCGAGCCGGCGGACGCCAAGGAGCTCCTTCGCAGCTACGGGCAGGAGGAGTCGGGGCTGGAGCAGCTCGTCCACGTGGGCTTCGCCACGCTCGGTCTGCAGACCTTCCTCACCGCCGGGCCCAAGGAGGCGCGAGCGTGGACCATCCATGTCGGCGACACCGCCCCCAAGGCGGCCGGCGTCATCCACACCGACTTCGAGCGGGGGTTCATCAAGGCGGAGGTGATCAGCTTCGACGACCTGATGGAGACGGGCTCGGTCGCCGCGGCGCGCAACGCCGGCAAGGCGCGCATGGAGGGCAAGGACTACGTCATGCGCGACGGCGACGTGGTGGAGTTCCGCTTCAACACCTGAGGCGCCGGCGGGCTCAACCGTTGCCGTCGGTTCGGGCTGTTGACCGTGAACCCCGTCGTGATCTGCTTCCCGTGCGCGTCGATCACGTACCAGAGCCCGCCGTTCTGGTCGATGCCCTGGCCCATCACGACGCCGGGCGTCACGTCGAGGTTGTAGGTGTAGAGCGGGTGCCCGCCGTAGGAGAGCTGCGTGGACCCGTCGGGCCGCCGCAGGGTGCCCACCAGCGCGGGATCGACGCCCTGGCCGACCCGGACGGGCCCGGATTCGAAGAGCGGAGGCCACTGGAAGACGCATCGGTCGTCGACGCAGGCACTGTGCGTCGGGGTGTCGGGCACGAAGTCGTAGAGCGTGTTCCCGCCCCCGGTGGCGAGGATCGGCCCGGCCGGAGAGCGCTGCAGCGTGAGCGTCAGCGACGCGTCGGTGGTCGGCGGCGCCGACAGTGTCGTCACGCCCGAGCCGCCGCAGGCGGCCAGGGCCAGGGCGAGGCCGGCGAACGCTGCCGGGACGACGAGGGCGGTCCGGCGCGGTCCCGCCCCCGTCATGATCCTTCGCGGGCACGCTGGTGCCGAGGAGCCAGCTGATGGAGGCCAGCGCGTCGGCCGTCGTCCAGTCGGGCCCCTGGGGGTGCTGCAGGTTGCGCACGCCGCCGCCGTCGAGCAGCGCGCGGCAGCTTGGGGGCGAGCTCTCCGTTCAGGTTGGGCGCCGCCGCGTCGACGAAGCGCTCCCGGCCGTTGGGGTCGATCAGGATGTAGCCGTCGGTGTGCGCGACGTCGTAGGTGAGCGGCGTGCCGGTGAACCAGTCAATCTTGGCCGGCTGCCCCTCGGGGACGACCTGGTACGCGACGCCGAAGGGCCTCCAGAACGCGGCCACTTCGGCCGGGCTGCCGGTCCAGAGGTCCCAATCCGCCCCGAACTCCCTCTGGTAGGCAGCCAGGCGGGCCACGCTGTCGCGCCCGGGGTCGACGGTGGCCTCGACGAACACCACCCGGTCCGCCAGCCCAGCGGAGCGCAGGTCGCGCTCGAGCGCGATGAATGCGCCCGTGACGACGGGGCACTCGTCCTGGCACAGGGAGAGGAACGGGGCGAGGACGACGACCTTGCCCCTGAGCGCAGCCAGGGACACGGCACGTCCCTGCTGGTCGACCAGCGCGGCGTGCTGCGGCGTCGGCTGGTTCAGCACCAGTCCCTGGCCCGGCGCTGGCGCGGCGGGCGCGGACGAACCGCAGGCGGCCAAGAGGGAGCCGACGACCAGGACCAGGACGGTGACCAGGACCCGACGGCGGGACAGTCGGGTCAGGTGTCGTCCTCCCCGGGGGGCAGGAAGGTGAAGGGCAGGTCGGCCAGGGAGATCAGCGTGGAGGCGATCCAGCGGGTGAGGTCGTCGAAGACCGGGGAGATGGTCGACGGGTCCTCCAGCTGGTGCTCGCTGAAGCGGAGCGAGCCCTCGTAGGTCGCCTCGGCGGCCCAGCGGAGGGCGTCGTCGAGACCCTCATGGTCGGCGCGGACCTGCTCGATGGTGGTCGCCGTGCGGACCAGGTCCATCGGGTCACCCAAGGGGCCCGTCACCGGCAGGGCCGCCATGACCTTCTCGGTGTCGGGGGCCTCGGCCATGCGCTGGACCCGCAGGGCGACCTCGATCACGACCTCGGGGAGCTCATCGGGCGGCTCGCCGATGGACCAGCTGCGGTACGAGGTCTGGCTCCAGGTCGGCCAGTCGACCGAAACGTCGGCGCGGACCCGCGGGGGCTGTTCCTCTCCCGGCAGGCTGTAGGAGGTCTCCCAGGACACGTCACCGAGGAACACGTCGACCTGGAATCGCTCCTCGACGGCCTGCCGCTGGAGCAACGCTCGGTCGAACGAGGCGCGGATGGTGCCGATGACGTCGACGAGCAGATGGTCGAGCACGCCGCACGAGGATAGGCCCGCCGCGGCGGGGCCCGGCCTCGCCCCCCGTTCGGCGGTGGCCAATGCCCCGGGCCACGGCTGTTACCGTCGATCGGGTGAGCGGGGCATCCGTGTGGCTCGAACGCAGGGTGATCGCCTACGCACACCAGGGTGGTGCGTGGGAGTCGCCGTCGTCGACCCTCCACGCCATCGCCCATGCCCTGGAGGCCGGGGCGACGGGGATCGAGCTCGACGTGCACGCGACGGCGGACGGCGAGCTCGTGGTGTGCCACGACGCCACCGTGGATCGCACCACGGCGGGGCAGGGCACGATCGCCTCCTTCACGCTCGCCGAGCTGCGCGAGATGGACTTCTCCTACTGGTGGATCCCCGGCGCCGACGTGACGCCGGGCCGGCCGGCGGCGGACTACCCGTTCCGAGGCCGGGCACCGGCGGACCCGAGCTTCGGCATCGCCACCCTGCGCGAGGTCCTCGAACGGTTCCCCGGCGTGGTGCTGAACCTGGACATCAAGCAGACAGCGCCCGTCGTCGCCCCCTACGAGGAGTCGCTCGCCCGCCTGCTGGCGGAGTACGGGCGCACGAACGACGTGATCGTTGCGTCGTTCCTCGACCCGGCGACCGACGCCTTCCGGCACTTCGCCCCGACCGTCCCCACGTCGGCCGGCACGATCGCCACGGCCGAGTCCTGGCGGGCCGTGCAGGCAGGCGAGGACCTACCCGACCTGGCCGCGGTGGCCTTCCAGGTGCCCGAACGTCAGGGGGACCTGGTGGTGGTGGACGAACGGTTCGTCGGGGCCGCGCACCGCGCCGGCAAGGCGGTGCACGTCTGGACGGTCAACGACACCGAGTCGATGGAGCGCCTGGTCGGTCTCGGCGTGGACGGGATCATCTCGGACCGGCCCACGGCGTTGTGCGGCGTGCTGGCGTCCCGGGGCGTCGCCTGGGACGGGTCGTGAAGGCCCGGGAGTCGGTCACCGGGCCGCACGCACCGGCGTCAGCCGCGGCCGCAGTTCGGCTTCTTTCCGTGGTTCGCCTTCTTCTTGGTGCGCAGCTTGCGCTTGACCGTTCGCTTCGACATGGGGGGGACAGGTTAGACCCACCCCGGGTGCGCCTCCGCCGCGGTCACCTCCGTGGCCCGGTGGACCGGACGATCGTGCGCATCGGACGACCCGCCGAGCGGTCCTGAGCCCACGCGCCATGGCATCGACCCTGGGAAACGAATTCATGCCGCTGGAGGCACCACCGAGGGACAGGCGTCATAGCGCACCACGCCACCGCGCCGTGCGTCGGCGCTCGACGGTCACGGTGGTCGCGTGGATCACCGTGCCGCGGCTGGCGGTGGCCTTCGTCCTGTCGGCCATCACGGAGCGCACGGCCGCCGTGGGCACCGCCGGCCCGGCCGTCCACGGCCCCGCGTCAGGCTTGCTCAACTGGGATGCCGCCCACTACCTGGCGCTCGCCGAACACGGGTACAGGTCGACCCCCGATACCAACTTCTTCCCCCTGCAGCCCCTCCTGATCCACACAGTCGGCGAGGTTATGGGGTTCCCGAATGCCACGATCGCCGTGGCATGGGCCGCGTTCGCCTTCGCCGTCTGGGGCATCTTCGACGTGGCGACCCGGCTGACGTCGTCGCGGCGCGGCGCCATCGCGGCCGCGCTGTTGTTCGCGTGGAGCCCGTCGGTGTTCTTCGTGACCGGGTACGCAGACTCGCTGCTCGTCGCCCTGACTGTGTGGAGCCTCCGCTTCTGCCTGGACCGGCGCTGGCTCGTGGCGGCACTGCTGGCCGGTGCGGCGAGTGCGGTCACGCCACAGGGGGCGCTCGCGGGGGTGATCGTCGTGGTCGGCATCCTCCTGGCCGAGCGCGGCGTCAGGCGGGTCGTGTGGGCGGTGGGCTACGGGCTGGTCAGCGAGCTCGGTCTGATCGGGTACTGCCTTTTCTGCTGGTCCCGCTTCGGGAGCCCCATTGAGTTCGAGAAGGCCGGCTCGACGTTCTGGCACGACCAGGTCACGTACCCGCTCCACGTCACGATCCGTGACCTCGGCTACGCCGGTCTCAGCGGGGGGTCGGGCCCGCTCATCACCGAGGGGCACTTCATCTTCTTCTTGGACGCCGCCGCCGCTCTGGTGGCGGTCGGCGCCGCCGTCCTGGCCGTCGGCCTGTGCGTGCGTGATCGTCGCTGGACCCTCCCCGCGCTGCTCCTCGGCATGGGCACGCTGTTGAACCTCTCGGTGATGGACCAGTGGGCAGACGGGGAGATCCGCTTCGTCGGGTGCCTCGTCGGCGTCTACCTGGTGTCAGCCGTGGTCTTCGAGCACCTGGCGCGCCGCAGCCTGCTGCTCGTGGCGGCCGTGCTCGTGCCCGTCGCCGCCCTTGCGATCTACGTCGAGACGCTGTTCCACATGGTCTACTGGGTCACCTGACCGCAGGTTCGCGGCACGGCGGAGCGCCAAAGGCCGTCCGGTAGCCTCACTCGGATGCGGTCCGGATGGCTCCTTCGGGACGGCGACGTGGTGTGCGCGCTCGAGATGACCGACTCGTCGGCCGAGCGCGGGGCCCTGCGGGGGCGCACCGGGTGTGAGGGCGCGCTCCACGTGGAGGGCCTACGCACCGTGCACACGGTGGGCATGACGTTCCCCATCGACGTCGCCTTCCTGTCCGTCGACCTGACCGTCGTGCGTGTGGCGCGGCTGAGGCCGTGGCGTGTCGCCACCGGTGGGCGGAGTGCCCGCAGCGTCGTCGAAGCGGAGGCCGGCTCGCTCGAGCGTTGGGGCGTGCGGGTCGGTGACCAGCTCGAGGTGCGCCAGGTTGCGAACGGTGCAGTGAGCGACGGGCCTTGAGCGGGGAGAGGCGGGGCCAACTCGTGCTGGTGGCCACGCCGATCGGGAACCTGGGCGACCTCTCCCCCCGTGCCCGTGCCGTGCTGTCGACGGCGGACCTCATCTGCTGCGAGGACACGCGCCGAACCCGGGCGCTGCTCTCGGCCATGGGCATCACGGCGAGCGGACCCGATGGCGACCGCCTGCTCTCGCTGCACGGGCACAACGAGGCCGCCCGCCTCGAGCGTGTCGCGGCCGCCGTGGCCGGCGGCGCGACGGTGGCCGTGGTCAGCGACGCGGGGACGCCGGGCATTTCGGACCCCGGTGCCTGGCTCGCGGCGCGAGTGGCCGAGCGAGGCGAGACGGTCAGCACGGTGCCCGGCCCGTCGTCGGTGCTCGGCGCGCTGGTCGTGAGCGGCCTTCCGGCCGACCGCTTCTGCGTGGAGGGCTTCCTGCCCCGCAGGGGCCCCGAGCGCCGCCGGCGCATCGCCACGCTCATGGCGGACGAGCGCAGCTGCGTCGTGCTCGAGGCGCCGGGTCGCGTCGCGGCGACGCTGGCCGAGCTGGCGACCAGCGACCCGCAGCGGCCGGTGGCCGTGGTACGGGAGCTGACCAAGCTGCACGAGGAAGTCTGGCGAGGGCCGGTCGGCGACGCGGCGACAGCCTTCGCGGCCCGGCAGCTGCGAGGGGAGGTGGTGCTGGTGATCGGCGGGGCACCCCCGCCGCCGCCGGCCGGCGACGCCGAGGTCGACGCGGCGGTACGCGCCGCGCTGGGTGAGGACCCGGCGGCGGGACCGCGCCAGGTCGCCGATCGTGTGGCCGCCTCACTCGGTGTGCCACGGCGGCGCGCCTACGAGGCGGCGCTGCGCATCCGTGCGTCAGTCGACGGCCGAGAGGGAACGTCGGGCCACGCCTGAGCGCGCCGGTACGCTACCGGCGGTGCCCCCCTACTACCTGACCACACCGATCTACTACGTGAACGACGCACCGCACGTCGGCACCGCCTACACGACGGTGAACGCGGATGCGTTGGCCCGCTGGCACCGCCTGCTGGGAGACGACGTGTGGTTCATGACGGGCACCGACGAGCACGGGGCCAAGATCGTGGAGGCGGCCGAGGCCAACGGGACCACTCCGAAGGACTGGACGGACCGCACATCAGCCCGCTTCAAGGAGTCGTGGCAGCGTCTCGACATCTCCTACGACGACTTCATCCGCACCACCGAACCGCGCCACTATGCCGTCGTCCAGCAGTTCCTGCAGCGGATCTACGACAACGGGTTCATCGAGCTTGCGCCCTACTCGGGCCTGTATTGCATCTCGTGCGAGGACTACTACACCGAGGACCAGCTGGTCGACGGCAACTGCCCCGTGCACGGGCGCCCCGTGGTCGAGATGCAGGAGGACAACTACTTCTTCAAGCTCAGCGCCTTCGAGCAGCGCCTCTTGGACTACTACGACGGCCACCCCGACTTCGTCCGGCCCGTCTCCAAGCGCAACGAGGCGCTCGGGTTCATCCGAGGAGGGCTGCGCGACGTCTCCATCACCCGCACCTCCTTCTCCTGGGGCGTGCCGGTGCCGTGGGACGCCGGGCACGTCTTCTATGTCTGGTACGACGCGCTCATCAACTACCTGACGGTCGCCGGGTACGGCAGCGACCCGGCCGTGTTCGCGGCCCGCTGGGGCGCGGCCCACCACCTGATCGGCAAGGACATCCTCAAGTTCCACTGCGTCTGGTGGCCTGCCATGTGCATGGCGGCGGACATCGCGCCCCCGAAGGAGATCTTCGTGCACGGCTACCTGCTGATGGGCGGACAGAAGCTGGGCAAGACGATGATCGCGGCCGGGCTGGCCGGTGGCGAAGGCTCCGAGCCGCTCAACATCACCGACGTGTCGCCACTGGCGCTGGCCGACGACTTCGGCGTCGACCCGCTGCGTTACCACCTGTTGCGGGACGTGACCCTCGGCGGGGACGGCGACTTCTCCTACGAGGGCATCGTGGCGCGCTACAACGCGGACCTGGCCAACAACTTGGGCAACCTCGTGTCGCGCGTCACGACGGTGGTCCACTCCAAGTGCAAGGGGGTCGGCCCCGCCTGCGCCCCGGCGAGCCAGCTCGCCCCCGTGGCGGCCCGGGTCCTCGAGGCGGCGACGGAAGCCTGGGCCCGCTGGGCGCCGCACGAGGCGCTCGAAGAGACGTGGCGGCTCATCGGCGCGGCCAACGGCGAGCTCGAGGCCGCCGAGCCCTGGAAGATGGAGCCCGGGCCGGCCGTCGACGCCGTGCTCGGCGACGCGCTCGAGGTGCTGCGCATCGTCTCGGTCCTGATCGCCCCGGCCATGCCCTCGACGGCCGCCGAAGTGTGGCGCCGCATCGGCGTGGCCGGAGACCCTTCGACGGCGCGGCTCCCGGCCGACGCGGCATGGGGCGGCTACGCCGGCGGGGCCGCGGTGGTGAAGGGGGAGCCCCTGTTCCCCCGCCGCAAGGCCTGACGTGGCGGGCTGGTTCGACTCCCACTGCCATGTGCAGGAGGAGTATCTCGGCGGGAGCGAGGCCGGGGGCACCGGTCTGGACTCCGTCATGGACCGGGCCCGCACCGCCGGCATCGACCGGCTCGTGTGCATCGGGACCGGCGCGGAGACCTCGCGGCAGGCGGTGGCCGTGGCGCGTGCGACGGCCGGAGCGGGGTTGCCACCGCGGGCCTGGGCGTCCGTCGGGCTGCACCCGCACGAGGCCAGCGAGGGCGTGGACGCGGTGGCGGGCCTGTTGGCGCGCGAGCTCGCCGCCGGCGACGGCGCGGTCGTCGCGGTCGGTGAGTGCGGGCTGGACTACTACTACGAGCACTCGCCGCGCACCGCGCAACGCGCCGCGTTCGCGGCCCAGATCGCGCTGGCGCACGCGTACGGGCTGGCGCTGGTGATCCACGCCCGCGACGCGTGGGCAGACCTCTTCGACGTGCTCGACGCCGAAGGTGTTCCCGAGCGCACGGTGCTGCACTGCTTCACCGGCGGGCCGGACGAGGTCGACCGGTGCCTGCGCGCGGGCATGTACGTCTCGTTCAGCGGCATCGTGACGTTCAAGAACGCCACCAACGTGCGCGAGGCGGCGGCGCGGTGCCCGGTCGACCATTTGCTCGTCGAGACGGACAGCCCGTTCCTTGCGCCCGTGCCCCATCGCGGCCGCGCCAACGAGCCGTCGTACCTGCCGTTCGTGGGTGAGGCGATCGCCGGTGTCAAGGGCTGCACCGTCGACGAGATCAAGGAGCGCACGGCCGCCGCCGCGGCCATGGTGTTTTCCACAGGGACCTAATACACGTGCTGCTGTGCGTAATACGAGAACCTCTTGACCTGGGTGTTTCATGCTGAAATGCGCCAGAAACATACAGTGAACAGGGAGTTCATCTAAATATCGCGGAGCCGGAGCGCTGTGACCTGGGAAAAGAGGTCGCAAAAAGACTCGGCCACTTTTCGGGTTTGCGTGGCTCGCAAATGGTTATCTAAGTTCTCCAGAAACCCCTCGCCACCCGTGTGTCGGCGCGGGTGCACTGTGTCCCCGGAGAAGGGTGGAGCCCTGCGGAACCAGAGCACTGGGGGGAGACGCCTGGGCGTCGCTGCAATCATTTGCGGCGTGTTGTTCGGCGCGCCTCTCCTCTTGTTACAGAACGCGTCAACGCACGCGTCACGATCAGAAGCGACGGCGCGCGCCGTCCACACACACGCGGACAGCGGTGCGCCCCGCTTCCAAATTGGACGGCGTGAAACTGCAGTCGCATCTGGTCGCGTACCACGCGCCGACCACGACGACCACCGTTGCACCGGCACCGGCGTCCACGACGACGTCAACTCCGGTTACGTCGACGACGCCGCGCGCCGCCACCGCCCCCGCCGACGACGACGACCACGGCACCCCCGCCGACCACCACCACGACGACGACCGCTCCGCCGCCCGTCGTTGCGGCGAACAACGAGGGGGGCGAGGCCACGTGGTACTCGGCGGCCGCGTCCGGAACGTGCGCCAGCCCCACCCTTGCCTTCGGGACCGTGATCACGGTGGTGAACGACGCCACCGGCGCATCGACCAGCTGCACAGTGGACGACCGCGAGGGAGCCGGCTACCCCCGGGTGGTCGACCTGTCGCCAGAGGGCTTCTCGCAGATCGCCGACCTCAGCGAGGGAGTGGTGGACGTCACAATCTCCTGGTGACCCACTCCGGTGCCGCCATCGCCCAGCTGCTGTCGGCGCACGGGCTGCGCCCCAGCCGGGCCCTCGGGCAGAACTTCGTCGCTGACCCCAATACTGTCCGGCGCATCGCCCGCCTCTCCGGCGTGGCCGCAGGCGCGCGGGTGCTCGAGATCGGGGCCGGCCTGGGGTCGCTGACCCTGGCACTGGCCGAGACGGGGGCCGCGGTCGTGGCGGTGGAGACCGATCGCCGCCTGGTCCCCGTCCTGCGCTCGGTCGTCGAGCCCGTCGGCGTCGAGGTCGTCGAAGGGGACGCGCTGGCGCTCGACCTGGGGGCCCTCGTGGCCGAGCGGGGCGCGGGGTCCTGGCATCTGGTGGCCAACCTGCCCTACAACATGGCCACCCCCATGGTGCTCAAGACCCTTGTCGAGGTCCCCGCGGTCGCACACCTGCTGGTCATGGTGCAGCGCGAGGTTGGCGAGCGCATGGCGGCGGGCGCGGGGGAGGATGCCTACGGGGCGGTGTCGGTCCGCATCGCCTACTTCGCCCGGGCCGAGGTCGTGGGCCGCGTGCCCGCCTCGGTGTTCATCCCGCGGCCACGGGTCGAGTCCGTCCTGGTACGCCTCGAACGCCTGCCGGCTCCCGCCGTCGACCCGGCGCTCGTGGGTTACGAGCGGCTGGACACGGTCGTGCGGGCCGGGTTCGCACATCGGCGCAAGATGCTCCGGCGCTCGCTGGCCGGCGTCGTGGAACCGGCGGCGTTCGAGCGGGCGGGGATCCGGCCCGACGCCCGGGCCGAAGAGCTCGGCGTGGCCGAATGGGGCAGGCTGGCGGCGAAGTGAGCACCGTGTTGGCCCCGGCCAAGCTGACCGTGACGCTGCGGGTGACCGGCGTGCGCGCGGACGGCTACCACGAGCTGGACGCGGAGATGGCCACGCTCAGCCTCGCCGACGAGCTGGTGCTCGACGAGGACGGGTCTGGTCTCGTCGTCGACGCCGGGCCGGGTGCGCGCGCCCACGACCTGCCCGGGGCCGGGCTCGACCTCATCACCCGCGCCCTCGAAGCGTGCGGCCGCACCGCGGCGGTGCGCCTCACGAAGCGGATCCCCGTGGGTGGAGGGCTCGGCGGTGGCTCGGCCGACGCAGCGGCCGTGTTGCGCTGGGCCGGCTGCGCGGATCCGGCGGTGGCGGCGCGCCTGGGGGCCGACGTGCCCTTCTGCCTCGTGGGCGGCCGGGCCCGGGTGGAGGGGGTCGGGGAGCGTGTCACCCCGCTGCCCTTCGAGGCCCGCGAGTACCTGTTGCTCGTGCCGCCGTTCGGCGTCGACACGGCGCAGGTGTACCGGGCCTGGGACGAAGATCCGGGGGACGAGGCACCCAACGCGCTGGCCGCGGCCGCCCTGGCAGTCGAGCCCCGCCTCGCCCGCTGGCGCGACGCCCTCGGGGACCTGGCGGGCAGCGAGCCTGCGTTGGCCGGCAGCGGGTCGACCTGGTTCGTCGAGCGCGGTCCGGCGGAAGCCGGGACGGCGGCGAAGCCAGAGCTCCGCGCGGGGGCGGACACGGCCCGGCTGGTGCGGGCCCGCACGGTGCCGGCGGGCTGGGAGGGTGACTGAGGGGACCGGGGTGGTGGAGGCGGCGGAGCCGGGGACTACTTGCCGGCCCGGCGCTGCCAGCGGGTGGCCTTCAGCATCTTCTTGTGCTTCTTCTTGCGCATCCGCTTGCGGCGCTTCTTGATCAGTGATCCCATGTCCAGCGGCAGGCTAGCGGTCCGGGGGGCCGACTGCCAGGTCGCCCGGCGGCGCGAGGAGGCAGCGATGGGCTTCGAGATCGTCCGGCTCGACCATGTGCAACTGGCCATGCCGGCGGGCGGCGAGGAGGCGGCCGGTGCCTTCTACGCCGGGCTGCTCGGGCTCGAGCCGGTCCCCAAGCCGGCTCCATTGGCAGCCCGGGGCGGCTGCTGGTTCCGCAGGGGGGACACGGCGGTGCACCTGGGCGTCGAGGACGACTTCCGCCCGGCCCGCAAGGCACACCCGGCCTTCACGGTGCGCGGCCTGCCCGCCCTCGAGGCCGCCCTCCGCAGGGCAGGGGTGGCGGTCCGACCCAACCCCGACCGCGAGCCGGGTCGCGGTGCCTACGTCGACGACCCGTTCGGGAATCGCATCGAGCTCATAGCCGAGGACTGAGAGAAAGGGGCCGACGGGCACGGGCGGACCGCCCCCGCCGGCGCACCGGTGGCGACCCAGCGTCCTTCGGACGCCGCCGGAGGGATACCCCACCAGTGGGTACCGGCTACCTGAGCGACAGGTTGGCACTCCATAAGAAAGAGCGAAGAATCGTCCTTGTGTTGTGCCTAGGGCCGCCCGTCGGACCCGTCGGACCCGGCCTCGGCCCCGTCGTACCCGGCCCCGTCGGCGGAGGGTACCGTCGGCAGGCGCATCGACATCCGGGCCCCTCCGGCAGGGTCGTTCTCGGCGAGGATCGTGCCGCCCTCCGCCTTGACGACCTGGGCCACGATGGCCAGCCCGAGGCCCGAACCGGGCAACCCCCGGGCGGCCGGGGAACGGTAGAAGCGGTCGAAGATGTGGGGCACGTCCGCCTCGGCGATGCCGGGGCCGTGGTCGTGCACCACCACGACCCCCTCCCTGCAGGCGACGGCCACGGACTCTCCCGGCGGGCTCCACTTGCGAGCGTTGTCGAGCAGATTGCCCACCGCACGGCTCAGGCGGTCGGCGTGACCCTCGACCCAGCAGGGCTCGGCGTCGAGATCGAAGCGCACGTCCTTGGACCGCCCATGGGTGTTCTGGACAGCCACGGCGTCCTGGACGAGCAGGTCGAGCCGGAGCGCCTCGGAGGGGGTCGGCTCCTGGTCGCCGCGGGCCAGCTCGGCCAGGTCACCCACGAGGTCGCTCAGCTCTTGGAGCTGCACGAGGACGTCGTCGACCAGCACTGAGCGGTCCTCGAGGCTCAGCTCGTCGACACGGCGGATCACCTCGAGGTTGGTGCGCAGGCTGGTGAGCGGCGTGCGGAGCTCGTGGGAGGCGTCGAGCACGAGCTGACTCTGGGCAGCGGCGCGATGACTCGAGTGCCTCGAGCAGGCGGTTGAAGGTGCGGCGCAGGCGTCCGAGCTCGTCGGGGCCGCCGGGGGAGAGCCGGCGCGTCACGTCGGTCGTCTCGGCCACGTCCTCCACGGTGTCGGTGAGCGAGTTGAGGGGGACCAGAGCAGTGCGGGCCACCAGCCAGCCCAGCACGACGGCGAGGAGGACGCCTGCGAGGGCCACGACCCCGAGCAGCAGCGCCAGCGTCTTGAGCTCGGAGCTGGCATTGAAGAGTGTGGCGATCTGGAGGGCTCCCCCGGCGTAGAGGGTGCCGGACTCGACCGGTGTCCCTGCCGGCAGGTGCTCGACGAATTCGCGCATCTGGTTCCCGTCCACGGTGACCGTCGTGAAGAAGTTGGGTGCAAGCCCGACCGCCACCAGGCGCACCTGCCCGGTCACCGGGAGGCCGCCCCCGGCGACAACGGCACCGGTGTTGTCGATCACCTGGCCCAGCGTCGCCGTGGTCGTCCCGATGTCCTGGCCGGCCGCGACGCGCTGCGCCGCCGTGGTGAGCGAGTTGTCTGCGGCCTGGAGCAGTGTGTTGCGGGCCACCAGAAAGGCGCCGAGAGAGGCCGCCAGCACGGCGACCACGACGGCGGCTGTCGTCGCCAGTACCAGCCGGGCCCGGAAGGTCACGCGTCCCGCAGCACGTAGCCCACGCCGCGCACCGTCTGGATGCAGCGCGGTTCGCCCCCCTCCTCGAGCTTGCGGCGCAGGTAGCCGACGTAGACAGCAAGCGAGTTGGTACCAGAGTCGAAGTCGAAGCCCCAGACCCGGTTGAGCAGAACCTCGCGGGTGAGCACCTGGCGGGGGTGGCGCAGGAACATCTCGAGCAGGTCGAACTCAATCCGCGTCAGCGTGAAAGTGCGCTCGCCGCGCTGGCCCTCCCGCGTCGAGAGGTTCAGCGAGACTTCGCCCACGCGCACGAGGCCGCCCTCACCCTCGAAGCGCCTGCGCAGGAGCGCACGCAACCGGGCCAGCAGCTCGGCCAGCGCATAGGGCTTGACGAGGTAGTCGTCGGCGCCCGCGTCGAGACCCTGGACGCGGTCGTCGACGGCATCCCGCGCGGTCAGCATCAGGACCGGGGTGTCGTCTCCCGCACTACGCATGCGGCGGCAGACGGTCAGGCCGTCGAGGTCGGGCAGCCCGAGGTCGAGGATCAGCGCGTCGGGTGGGCTCTGCGCCAGGGTCTCGAGCGCCTCGCCGCCCGACGGCACCGTCACCACGTCGTAGCCCTCGAGGCGGAGGGCCCGGTCGATCGACCTGCGGACGGCGGGGTCGTCGTCCACCACCAGGATGCGCACGGGCAAGAAGCTACCGCCGGGGCCTCGCCCTGGGACGGGCGGCGACCTGCGTAACCTCTAGGGGTTTCCCGCCTCGGTCCGGGGTAGTTCAATCGGCAGAACGTCGGCCTTTGGAGCCGGATGTTGGAGGTTCGAGCCCTCCCCCCGGAGCGCTCCGAGTATTCGGAATCAGTGGCACTGCCCTGCGAGCAGAGGAGCGTCTAGATCGCGTCGATGCGATTGCGGCGCGATGCACACGAGCGAAGGGCCACGAACTCAGCGAGCCATGGCATGACCGGCAACTTTCCGGGCGCGCGTCCGCAACTTTGAGCCCCAGGGCGGCTCAAGGACCCGAGCGTCTGGTCCCCTGATGCCCGTGGTCGTGGCAACCGACGTTGAGCCAGTTCCCTGCAGCGTCGCGAACCCGATCTTCCGGCGCTTGCGTTTGCCCGCTGATGACTGGCCCCCCCGGGTCGGGGTTCTCGGTCTCGACGACAAGTGGGGTCAGGTCGCGCGGTCCGCTTCGAGCCAGATCACTCGCGCGTTTTGCAGTGCGTTGCAGTGCGCCATCGGAACGTGCGTTTGAACCATACGAGTCATAACACTTTCATAACATCCCTGGCTTACGATGCGTGTCCGCGTCGGAACTTTCACACGGACGAGTTCGTCTGAGAGCCTCTGAGCGCGAAGAGGGGCAGGGGCATGGGTCGACGCCACAGAGGTGTGCGCTTGGTCAAGATGGTGCTCGGCGTGAGCGCGGTGGCGATGCTCGCCGCGGGCTGCGACTGGAGCGTGTTCGGATACGACTCGGGCAACACCCGTGACAACACCATCGAGTCGACGATCTCAACGATCAACGTATCCACCATCAAGACGGCCTGGAGCGGTTCGATCGGCGCTGCAGCGGGGGCGTCCTCGGCCGTAACGGGGAACTCGGAGGTCTACATCGGTGCCCAGAACGGCTCGGTCTACGCGTTCGACGAGAACGGCGTCGCCGATTGCACGACCTCAACTCCCGGCGTGTGCACGCCATTGTGGTCCTCCGCTCCCGAGGGCACCCCGGTCTCGTCGCCTGCCGCGGTGAACGGCGTCGTCTACGTGGGTGCGGGGGGCACCCTCTATGCCTACGACGCCAGCGGCATCACGAACTGTTCCGGAACGCCCGTGGTCTGCCAACCCCTGTGGTCAAGCTCCTCGACAGGCAATTCTGATATGTCGACACCTAGCATCGTCAACGGGGTGGTCTATGTCCACGACTCCCTTTCGCTCTACGCATTCGACAGCGAGTGGTACCACGAACTGCTCGGGCACACCCAAGGTGTGTCAGCCGCTCTGGAACGCATCCGGCGTCGGCAGCAGCTACGGCCTTCCCCCGGCCGTGAGCAACAACGTCGTCTACACGGTCGGCGGAGGCAAGCTCTACGCCTTCGACGCGAACGGCGTCACGAACTGCTCCGGCACTCCCAAGACGTGCACCCCGTTGTGGTCGGGAGCGACGGCGAGTGACCAGTTCGGCGTCGTCGTCTCCGGGAGCACGGCCTACGCCGCGGGATCGCAGGTGTATGCCTACGACGCGACCGGCAGCACCAGACTGCGCGGGGACGCCCAAGGTCTGCCAGCCGCTGTGGTCAGGATCCACGGGCGCTTCGAGCACGCCGAGCTCGCCGATGGCGCTGGCCAACAACACGCTCTTCATCCAGGGGACCGGCGCCCTGGTCGCCCTCGACGCCACTGGCACCACGAACTGCTCGGGCACCCCCAAGGTATGCCAGCCGCTTTGGAGCGGGCCCATCGGCAGCGGCTCAGAGCAGTTCCAACCAGAACTCGGCGCCGGCTGTCGCCAATGGCGTCGTCTACGTCGGCTCGGACGACCACAAGCTCTACGCGTTCGACGCCACCGGTACCTCCAGCTGCTCCGGCTCTCCCAAGGCCTGCAACCCGCTGGGGTTTGCCTGGACGGGCGATGTCGTGCGGTCATCACCCACCGTCTTCAACGGCACTGTCTTCCTCGGTTCCAACGACGGCAGGCTCTATGCCTTCGGGAACCCCAACACTTACGTCAACGTCACCGGCAGCCCGCTGTCGAACATCACCACCTCTCCCGCTCTCAACACCCCGTTCTCCCAGAACACCCACGACTACGTCATGTACTGCCCGAGCGCCCAGAGTGGGGTGACGCTGAACTTGACGGCGGCCTCGGGGACGATCTCGGCCTGGGGCAACACCGGCTCGACCGTCAGCCTGCCGATCTACCTCGTGTCCAACCAGGCTGCTGTCGTCCAAGCCCCGGACCCCTCGAACCCGACCGGGCCCCCGACCCAGTACTGGATCCGCTGCTTGCCGCCGAGCTTCCCCAAGATCGACGTCTCCAAGCCGGGCAACCCTGCGCCGGGCTACTACTTCTACGGCAACGTGACCACTGGCACGGGCACCACCTCGAGCGGCGAGTACGCCATGGTCCTCGACGGCAACGGGACCCCGGTGTGGTACAGCAACGGCGGGTTCAGCCCCGACAACGTGCAATGGCTCGGGAACAACACCATCAGCTACGGCTCTCCCCGGAGCCTCTCTCAGCGTCCGGTGGCCTTGTCCCGCTCGGCCAACTGCGCCAGGTACGCGTTGTAGGCCGCCAGGTCGGCGTCCTCGCGCTCCTCGTCGTGCCCGAGTCCCGGGCGCTCCTCGCCCTCCGCCCCGGTCTCCGCCCCGGCCCCGGCCACGGTCACGGTCCCGCGCCGGGCCGATGTGGCATCGCCGTCCGCCTGGGCGGCTGGCCGCGGATCGTCGGCCGCCTCGTGCACGAAGCGCCACCACATGTAGACGGCGTAGCCCGCGAAGATGGGCCACTCGAACACGTAGGCCCAACTGAGGCTGTTGCCACCGATGGCGCGGGTGATCTGCCAGATGCACAGCGCCATGAAGGCCGGGACCACCACCAGAATGACCGCATGCAGCTTCAGGGCACGGCGCGAGAGCCAGACACGCCTGTCCATCAGCCGTCGGAGAAGAAGAACTCGGCCAGGATGCCGGCCAGCTCGACGGGCCTATCTCCCTGGATGCTGTGCCCTGCCCCTTCGACGCCCATCACCGTCGCAGTGGGCTGGCGCCGCCGCAGCTCGGCGACGTCCTCGTCGTCGACGACGGACCAGGCCAGACCGCGCACGAGCATCAGCGGGACGGTGAGCGCGGAGACGGCCGCCCACCAGTTGGTGAAGTCGGGTGGGGACGCCGCGGGCTCGGCGCGGAAGCGGGCGTAGCGCCACACCCAACTGCCGTCCTCGCGCTGGACGGCGTTGTGCAGGATGCCGCGACGCAACGAGGACTCCGATCGGGTCGGGTTGTGCTCCATCGTGCGAGCCAGGAGTTCAT
This sequence comes from uncultured Acidimicrobiaceae bacterium, assembly GCA_963726135.1. Classification (GTDB taxonomy): domain Bacteria; phylum Actinomycetota; class Acidimicrobiia; order Acidimicrobiales; family RAAP-2; genus Bog-473. The sequence continues at coordinate 194,860 of CAVSBE010000006.1, read as the reverse complement.
CGAAGCTGTCGAAGCTCGCCGGCCCGTTGACGAAGTCGGTCACCGGCGCGGCCTTCTCCGCATTCACGCCGGGAGTGATGTCGACGAGCACGAGGGCACGCACGAGCTCGGGGGCCTGTGCCGCCAGCGCCAGGGAGGACATGCCACCGAGCGACATGCCGACGACACCGCGCGCAGCGGGGGCCAGCTCGGCTACGACGGCCGCCAGGTCGCGCCCGTTGCCGCCGACCGAGACCGAGCCCTCGGGCCCACCGTCGGAGTGTCCATGACCCGGCAGGTCCACCGCCACGAGCGGGCGCCCGAGGGCCAGTGCCACGGTGTCCCAGGTGTGGGCGTTCTGCGCCCCGCCGTGGACGAGCACGAGCTCGGGTGGCCCCGTGCCCCAGACCAGGCTGGAGACCTTGCGACCGGGCGCGACCTCGAGGTCGACGCGGCGGACGTCGGGCGGCCCCGGATAGGGCAGGTCGTACTCGGCAGCGTTCTCGTGGAACAGCCCGAACTCGTCGTAAGGGATCCGCACCGGCACGCTACGAGTGTCCCATACGCACGTGGGGCGTCCAGGCGGGCTAAGAATGCTGCGATGCCCGAACGCCGACTGTCTGCGGTGGTCCTGGCCGCCGGCGAGGGGACGCGGATGCGCTCCGAACGCCCCAAGCCGCTGCACCTCCTGTGCGGCCGCCCGATGATCCTGCACGTGCTCGACGCCATGGCCGAGATCGACGTGCGTCGCGTCGTGGTGGTCGTGGGCCACCGGGGTGAATGGGTCACCAAGACCCTCGTGCAGCACGCGCCGCCGACGATGCAGATCGAATTCGTCGAGCAGCTCACGCAGTCCGGTACCGGCGACGCGCTGGCCGTCGGGCTGACGGGGCTGCCCGACGACGACGACGAGGTGGAGGACGTGGTCGTGCTCCCGGGCGACACGCCGCTGTTGCGGCCCCAGACGCTCGCCGCGCTGGTGCGGGCGCACCGGGCCGAGGACGCGGGCGCCACGCTGCTGACGGCGGTGGTAGAGAACCCGTCGGGCTACGGGCGGGTCGTGCACGGGAAGGACGGAGATGTCAGTCGGGTGGTCGAGGAGGCCGACGCCACCGAGGAGGAAAAGGCGATCGACGAGGTCAACACCTCCATCTACTGCTTCCGGCGCAGCCTGCTGGCGCCCACCCTGCGCCGGATCAGCCCCGCCAACGCCCAGGGCGAGTACTACCTGACCGACGCCGTTGCCGTCCTCAGCAGCGCCGGCTACGCGGTGCGCTCCTTGGTGTTGCCGGACTCCATGGAAGCGGCGGGGGTCAACGACCGCGCCCAGCTGGCCGTCGCCGAGGCCGAGCTGCGCGACCGCATCAACGAGCGCTGGATGCGCCGCGGCGTGACGATGTGGGATCCCGAGCGCACGTACGTGGACGCCCGGGCCCAGCTGGAGGCAGACGTCTCGCTCCTGCCCGGGGTGGTCCTGCGGGGCAATTGCACAATCGGTGCGGGAGCCGAGATAGGTCCCGACAGCGTGTTGACCGACACGACCGTCGGCCGCGGCGCGGTCGTGGCCGAGAGCGTGTGCACCCGGGCCACGATCGGCGAGGGGGCGATCGTCGGCCCCTACAGCGTGCTCGAGCCCGGGGCAGAGGTGGCGGCCGGCGCGGAGCTGCGCCCCCATACGGTGCTCGGCGGCCCGACGGCCTGAGCCGCGCCGGTGCCGGCTCGGCGCACGCACCTCAATCACGTCGACGGGACGTCCGCTGCTCTCCGCCGACGGCTCCCACCGGGGCCCATGTCCGCGGGAACTCTAAACAGATTGGGTGATAGTTCCGGAAGGACCGCCTCCGGCGGTGCGCGCAGCGGCGCACTAGCGTTGTGCCCGTGGAGCTGATCCCGCGTCGCCGTCTGGAGCTGGTCTCGGGTCGCGCTCATCCCGCACTGGCCAACGACATCGCGGCGCACCTGGGCGTCGAGCTCGGGGAGGCGAACCTTCGAGAGTTCGCCAACGGCGAGATCTACTGCAAGTACGACATCTCCATTCGGGGCTGCGACGTCTTCATCATCCAGACGCACGCCAGCCCGGTCAACGATTCACTGATGGAGCATCTGATCATGATCGACGCCGCCAAGCGCGCGTCGGCCAAGCGCATCACGGCCGTGTGCCCCTACTACGGCTACTCACGCCAGGATCGCAAGTCGACCGGTCGCGAGCCGATCACCGCCAAGCTGGTTGCCGACATGCTCTCGGCGGCCGGCGCCGACCGGGTCATCAGCGTGGACCTCCACTCGGGGCAGATCCAAGGTTTCTTCGACACGCCCTTCGACCACCTGGTCGCGGCGCCCGTGCTCGAGGGCTTCCTGCGGGACAACCTGGGCGACGACGTCGTCGTCGTGGCGCCCGACGCCGGACGGGTCAAGGTGGCCGAGCGCTACAGCCAGCATCTCGGTTTCGACCTGGCCCTGATCCACAAGACGCGGCCGCGGGGAACCTACAACGAGGTCAAGGCACGACACGTCGTCGGTGAGGTGGAGGGTCGCCATTGCGTCCTCATCGACGACATGATCGACACTGCCGGAACGATCTGTGCGGCGGCGGAACTGCTGGCTGACGCGGGCGCAGCCGACATTTCGGCCATGGCCACCCACGCCGTGCTGTCCGACCCCGCCGTCGACCGGCTCAAGGCGGCGCCCATCTCCCGGGTGGTGGTCACCGACACCCTGCCGGTGGCCGAGGACCGCATGTTCGACAAGCTCGAGGTCCTCTCGGTGGCCAAGATCATCGCCGATGCCATCGACGCCGTCTTCGAGGACACCTCGGTCTCCGAGCTCTTCGGCGGGGACAACCTGGTCTGAGAGCAGGGGCGGCGCCGCTCGCCCCGAGCAGGACTCATCCCGGACCGCGGCCGGGGCCGACGTCGACGGCCGTGACCGCTGGTGCCGATCCGACCGGCCCGGGGTTCGTGAGCGTCACCTCCGTCATGCCCGCTGACACCCCGATCTCCACCCGCCCGCTTGGGCCGGTCACCACGGGCGGGAAGATGCTCCGTGCGACGGACACCGCGATCCCCGAGCGCGGCTGCCCGCGTGGACCCTCGACGGCCACGGACAGAGCCTCGGCCCGCTGGCTGTAGATGAACAGTGATCCCGTCCCGTGCAACAACGGCGACCTTTGGAACGACCAGCCCGAACCCGGGTAGACCCGCACCCGCGGGAGCTGGCTCGAGAACCCCTTGACCGGGACACGGACAGTGCGCATGTCCCCGGGCCGAATCGAGAGCGCCAGCCGCCGGCCGAATTCCATCTGGACCCCTCCGGCGGCGGCGCTCACATAGGGTCCGGGCGGCTGAGTCAGCACGGCGCACGGATGAAAGTCTCGGGACTCATAGCGGGCGGACGGGTTCTGCACGTGCACGTCCTGAATCTCGCCCTGCCAGTGCTCATCGTGCAGCCCCACCCAGACCGGGTACTCAATCGCGACGAAATCCCCGATACCGAGTTGGTGGCACGTCGACTGGGCCAGCACTTTGGAGAGTGTCCCGAGTCCAGCCGCGGTGTTCACGACATAGTTCCGGTCCGCGGAATCGAGAAAGTAGGGGACCAACGGGTTGGAGCCGTAGGAGTCTCGCAGCACGGGGCGTTCTACGTTGTCCAGCAACTGTGGGAGGCACGCAACGGCAAGGATCACCATCACGATCCGCAGCAACCATCTCGACCACCGGGCGAGCGCGATGGCGATCAGCGGCGTCCACGCAACGAAGAGGGGTAGGAAGAACCGCACTTCGAAGACCTGCCACCGCGCGCTGCCGGCAAGCAAGAAATACCCGAGCGTCAAAGTGCCGGCCATCAGAGCGAGCACCCGCATACGCCGATCGCCGCGTGCGACAAGGATCAGACACGAGGCCGCGGCAACACACACGAGCACGACCTGGAGGGGGTCGGCTCCCTCGTCCTCGCCCCGGACCCAGGCATCGTAGTTCTGCACTTGAAATGCGTCGTAGTACAACCTGGTGTCGGGACCTTCGAAGTAGTTCGTATTGTCCAGCCGGACACCGAAGGCGCCGTACACACCGTGAAACTTCGCGAGCATGAATCTGCTGATCGCCGTCTCGGGTCCGCTGGTCCCGTTCCCCATCATGAAATTGGCGGCGGTCGCTCTGACGATATTTGCGCCGGCGGCCCGCCAGGTCAGGTTCGTACTGAGGACGGCCTGCGCGTCCGGACCGTCGAGCGAGCCGAAGAGATTCTGGTTTTGATAGAGCGACGGGCCCGCGAGAAGGGCCACCATGACGCCCACGATCCCGGCCAGGACGAGGGTACGGCCCACTTTGGCCAAGACGGCGCCGCCCTTCTCGGTGACGATGCGCCAGACCAGAAGCATGGCTGCAGTGGGCCCGATCAGGAGGATGGCGGTGCCCTTCGTCGAGACGGCCAACCCTGCCGCCAACCCTGCGAAGCCTCCGAACCTCCACCAGGGAGCGAGCGGTTGCCCGATGAGAACGTACAAGAGGCACGCGCACAGCGACGACACGAACAGGTTGTTCTCGGTGCTGGTCGCCGAGAGGACCACGGAGGGAATGGTCGTACAGATGACGACAGCCCCCACCTGGACGAGCCGAGCCCCGCCGAGCAGCCGTGTGATCTCCGAGACCGCCACGACGCACACCACCGCCGCGAAGAGCTGGACGAATCCGTCGACGCGGTCACCGCCGAGCAAGAGATGGAAATGGGCGAGGTTGTATTCGGCCAGTGGGGGATAGTCGATTTGGGCGGTGAAGTGCGCCGCAAAGGGCGCAACGCTCTGATCCTGGATCCAGTGCTCGACCCGGGCCAGGTGGTAGTCCAACGAGTCGGCGTTGGAGGGGAGGTAGGCGATGCCCAAGTACACGAGCACACCGAGATAGAAGAAGGGGATGGCCAACCAGGCCGCAGCCTCGGTCCTGAGGCTTGTGGCCATCCGGCGGACCGGATGCGCCCGGGTTGCGCCCGATGCCGCCTTCAGCAGCGCCACCAGCGCCCGCCAGGACACAAGCACGAGCGCGGCCGCGATCGCGAGCCAGCACCCGAGCACCGTGGTACGCGTGAAGTGATGCCCAACACTCGTGAGCTCCGTCATCACGAGGAGCAGCGCTTCGAAGAGCAGGTACGCCAGCAAGAACGCGCCGCGGCGGCTCAAGGCGGGTGACCCGAACCACGTCTTGCTGTGCCAGATCAGCAACCACAGGAGGGCGAAGACCAGCGGCAGGAGGGCTATCGACATGGCCGGGGCCGGGCAGGGTGCTGACGCCACCGAGTCATTGGAGAGCTCCCGTCCCAGCGCGCGATCGAGATCATGAAGGCATGGTCAGTCGGAACCAAGTGAGAACCCTGAGGCGCTGGACCCAATCGTCACTCCCGAAGAGGATCTTGACTCCCGAAGAGGATCTCGCACTGGTATCGGATGCCCCGGGACCCGCCCTACACCAGGGTGGGCATTCGGGCCAATATAGTGATCCCTGTCACACCTGCGACTGCGGCCGGCCCGGGGCCGGAACTTCGCCGCCCGGCACCCCAGGAGGAAGGGCACGTTGTCATCCATCTACGAAGTCCCCATCGATCCCGGTGATGACAACAGTAGCCACGCTTTCGCTCTCTCCATGATCGGGTACAACAAATCGGTGCTCGAGTTGGGCTGCGCAACGGGCTACTTCACGAAGGTATTGGTGGAACGCGGCTGCAATGTTGTGGGTGTCGAACTCGATCCGGCGGCGGCCGAGATCGCCGAAAAATGGGCGGATCGCGTCATCGTCGGCAATCTCGATGATGGGGATGTCTGGGCGTCGCTCGAGGACGAGACGTTCGACGTCATCGTCATGGGAGATGTCCTGGAGCACCTGCGCGATCCGCTGAACTCTCTCAGACATGCCGTTCGCAAGTTGAAGCCGTCGGGATTCGTCGTGACATCGTTGCCGAACATCGCCCATGGCGACGTGCGGATGTCGCTACTCAAGGGAGACTTTCGCTACAGGGAAACGGGGCTGCTCGACCGGACGCACATGCGATTCTTCACGCTCGACTCGGCTCGGGAACTCCTGACACAGGCGGGACTCGTGGTCGTCGACACGAAGCGCGTCATCATGCCCCTCTTCCTGTCCGAAATGGGTGTGAAGCGTGAGGACGTCAGCCACAAGGTCCTCGATCAATTGCTCGAGGACCCCGAGGTCGAGTCATATCAGTTCGTGATGAAGTCAGTTCGTGACAATGGGACTCGAACGCTCAAGGATCTGGCGGGGCGAGTCAGTGACCTGGCCGACCAGATGCATGACGAGGAGGTGCGGAGGGCGCTTCTGCGAAACGAGATCCACAACGACGACGCTGTCTCGACGCTCCAGGAGTACGTGGAAGCGATTCAGGGCCATGTCACCGGGCTCGAGCACAATATCGAGGTCCTCACTGCTGCGCTCGCAGAGAGCGATCAGCGGTATCGCACCGTGCTGAATTCGAGGGCCGTGCGGATGACTGCGCCCGTCCGATGGTTGCACCGCAAGGTCCGGCGCGTCGGCGGGTCCTCCTGACGTGCCCGGTGACGTCATAGAGGCCAGGGACGATTCCCCGCAGGTTCTCGCCTTCTATCTTCCTCAGTTCCACGCACTGCCGGAGAACGATGCCTGGCACGGTCGAGGATTCACCGAGTGGACCGTTGTCGCCAAGAGCAAGCCTCTCTTTGCGGGACATCGGCAGCCGAACCTTCCCGGAGAGCTTGGGTTCTACGACCTGCGTGTGCCCGAGACCCGATATCTCCAGGCGAGACTGGCGCGGGAACATGGGATCAGCGGGTTCTTGTACTACCACTACTGGTTCAGCGGGCGGCGCATGTTGGGCCGGCCCTTCCAGGAGGTGCTGGACTCGGGAGAACCCGATTTCCCGTTCGCACTGTGCTGGGCGAACGAGAGCTGGTACAGAAGGTGGCAGGGGTCGACCGACGAGATGCTCCTCGAGCAGGTCTTCAGCGAGGAGGACGACCTCGCGCACATCCGTTGGCTGATCGAGGCGTTCAAGGACCCCCGGTACATCCGGGTGAACGGACGTCCACTCCTGGCCGTCTATCGCGCCTACCACCTCCCGAACCCCAACCGGACCGTGGAGCTGTGGCGCCGCGAGTGCGAGGCGGCAGGTGTCGACTACCCGTGGCTGGTCATGTTCGAGACGAGCGAGGATGTCCGTGAGCCGGGTGAGCTGGGATTTGACGCAAGTGCCGAGTTCGTCCCGCACCTCTTGTCATCGCTCATCAAGTCGCCCGCGCAGAGGTTCGGGGAAGACGGTACCCATATCAGTTACGACTACGAAGAGGTGATCTCGGCCTATCTCGACCGCCCCGCGGTTTCATGGCCGAGATACCCGTGCGTTGCCGCGGGGTGGGACAACTCGCCTCGACGGCAATCGGGCGAGGCTCTCATGCTGCGCGATGCGAGCCCGGATGGTTACGGGCGTTGGCTGGCAGAGGCGACCCGACGCCAGACGGCGGCGTCGGGGCGTGATGGCATCGTCTTCATCAACGCGTGGAACGAATGGGCCGAGGGCGCGTACCTCGAGCCTGATGTCGCGCAGGGACGAGCGCTGCTCGACGTCACGAAGGACGTGCTCGGGAAGTTCGCGAGCGTCTCCACCGATGCCCCGCTCGTCGAGCCGACCGCCTCGAGGCCGACGCCGGTTGCGGATCTCTACCAGGACCTCTACGAGCAGTTCATTGCGCTGCAGCAGGTGTCGAGTGGCTTCCTCTCCTACGCCGACCGAAGGATCGGTGAATGGCGCAGGTACTACGAAGGGTTGCTCTCCGAGGCCAAGGACGATGTGCGGGATATCGCGGCGCTCAATCAGATGATGGCCGACCAGCTCGAACTGCAGGCGAAACAGCTGCGAGAGCTCGGTGTGCCGTGCCCGAGTGCGAGATGGTGGATGGCCAATCGATGAAGGCCATGCAGGGCTTGGGGCCCCGGGAGATGTACCTGGAGCTCCTGAAGGCCTGCCTGACACGGACGCTCTTCATGAACGACGTCCCGGGCAGGGACCCGGCCGAGGAAGCCAACAAACGCGAGATTCGTGAACTGGGCTGGGATTGGCCGGACGCAGCGGAGACCATGATCGGGATGGTCCGGCTGGGATGCATCCAGGAGTGTGTCGAGAGGGCGATCCTCGACGGCGTGCCAGGCGACCTCATGGAGGCCGGAGTGTGGCGGGGCGGCGCGGTCATCTTGATGCAGGGGGTTCTCACCGCCCATGACGTCCGTGACCGGAAGGTCTGGGTCGCCGACTCCTTCGAGGGCCTCCCGCCCCCCGACTCCAAGTCCTTCACACAGGATTTGGAGGCCGACCTGTCGGGCTTTGACGAACTGGCGGTGAGTCTGGAGCAGGTGAAGGCCAACTTCGAGCGCTACGGACTCCTGGGCGAGAATGTCGAGTTCATCAAGGGTTGGTTCAAGGACACTCTCGAGGATGCCCCGATCGAGCGTCTCGCCCTTCTCAGGCTGGACGGCGACTATTACGAATCGACCATTCAGATCCTCGAGGCCCTCTACGACAAGGTCTCCCCGGGAGGATTCGTCATCGTTGACGACTACCTTCACCTCGAGCCCTGCCGGCAGGCCGTCGACGACTTTCGTGCGGCCGTCGGCATCGACGAAGAGATCGTCGAGGTCGACTGGAACTCGGTCTACTGGAGGGTCCGCGGCTGACCTGGACGGCCGGGCCGTCCCGAGGGCCCCGAAAGAAGGTCCCTGGGAACCCGCGATTGGAGGCGACAGCCGCGGCGGCTACGCTTGAAAGCCGTCCGCCGGAGGCCCCACGGGGCCGACCGCGCACCCCACTTTCGCCACCTGAGGAGATCTGCAATGGCCGAAGTCGTACTCGCCGCCGAGGTCGGGCGCCCCATCGGCTCGCGCTCCGTGCGCCGCCTGCGGCGCGAGGGGAAGGTCCCGGGCGTCATCTACGGCCACGGGACCGACCCTCTGCCCATCGCCGTCGTGGCCCGGGAGCTGCGGGCCGCTCTCAACACCGAGGCGGGGGCCAACCAGCTCCTCTCCCTCGACACGGGGTCCGGCACCTATCTCGCGCTCGCTCGTGAGATGCAGCGGCACCCCGTGGCCCAGACGGTGACCCACGTCGACTTCGTCATCGTCCGGCGCGACGAGGTGATCAGCGCCGACGTGCCGATCACGCTGGTCGGTGAAGCGATCGAGGTGCACCACGGTGACGGCCTGGTGGAACAGCAGATGTTCACACTGCCGATCAACGCATTGCCGACTGCCATCCCGTCCTCCATTGAGGCCGACGTGAGTGGGCTCACCATCGGCGGGCAGGTGCGTGTGTCCGACCTCACGCTGCCGGACGGCGTGACGACCGACGTCGACGCCGAGACGGCGATCGCCATCGGCCAGCCACCGCGGGTTATCACCGAGGAGCTGCCGGCCGAGGGCGAGGGCGAGGGCGAGGAGGCTGCGGAGGGAGAGGCCGCCGCCCAACCGACCGGGGAGGCACCCGAGACCGCGGGCGAAGAGGGCTAGGCCCTGCGCCGCCCCTTCGCCCGGTCGGATCGCCAGGGCACCCCAGCGGACCTTCTCGTCGTCGGGCTCGGGAACCCCGGCGCGGAGTTCGCCGGGAGCCTGCACAATGCAGGGTCCGATGCCGTCGAGGTCGTCGCGCAACGGCAGGGCATGTCACTGCGCGCCGAGAAGGGCACGCACGCCCGTGCCGCCATGGCGATCATGGGCGGGCGCCGGGTCGCCCTCGCCGTCCCGACGACCTACATGAACGATTCGGGTGCGGCCGTGCGCGCGCTGGCCAAGCGTTTCGGGGTCTCCGATCCGACCGCGATCGTGATCGCGCACGACGAGCTCGACCTGCCGCCCGGCACGGTGCGCCTCAAGTCGGGCGGGGGCCTTGCCGGGCACAACGGGCTGCGCTCCATTCAGTCGCACCTCCACTCGTCCGACTTCCTCCGGGTGCGCATCGGCGTGGGCAAGCCGCCGAGCGCAGCCCAGGGTGCGTCCCACGTGCTGCGGCAGCCCCCGAAGTCGGTCCGCGCTGTCCTGGCGGCCGCCGTGCAGACGGCGGCGGACGCGATTGAGCGGATCGCCGTCGACGGCATCGACGCCGCCACGCTGTGGTGCCACTCGCTGCCCACCTAGCCCGTGACGAGCGTGCCGCCCACCCCCGTGCAGGCCCCTCCCGGCAGCCTGGCCGCCGTCCCCCGCCAGCTGCGTGCCGACCCGGCCCTGGCCGTCCTGCTGGGCGCGAGCGATGCGACCGTTGCCGTGCCGGAGGCGGCGCAGGCGGTGGTGCTCGCCGCTCTGGCCGCGTTCAGCGAGCGGAGGCCCCTCCTGGTGGTCACCGCCACCGGGCTCGACGCCGAGCGCCTGGCTGACGACCTTGCCTGCCTGATCTCACCGCAGGGCGACGACGGCCCTGACGGCGTGGCCGGCTCCCTCTCGGGCCCCGTCGTCGTGTTGCCGGCCTGGGAGACGCTCCCGTTCGAGCGGGTCAGCCCGGAGACCGAGACGATGGGGCTCCGCCTCGGCGTGCTCCACGCCCTGACCGGCGAGCCGGACCCGTCGCTGCCCGCGCCGCCCAGGGTGATCGTCGCCCCGGTGCGTGCCCTGCTCCAGCGGATCGGGCCCCGAGGGGAGACGGCGCCGATCGTCATCCGCCCGGGGCAGCAGATTGAGCTCGGGAGCCTGCTGTCCGAACTCGTGGCCAGGGGTTACCGGCGCGAGCACCAGGTGGAGCACCGCGGCGAGTTCGCCGTGCGAGGCGGGATCGTCGACGTGTTCCCCTCGACGGCGGACGAACCGGTCCGTCTCGACCTGTGGGGTGACGAGGTCGACCGCCTCACCGCGTTCTCGGTCAGCGACCAGCGGTCGTCGCACGACCTGCAGGCGGTCGCCCTGTACGGGTGCCGGGAGCTCGTCGTGACGCCGGAACTGCGCGCCGCCGCCGAGTCACTCACGGCGCGTCGGCCCTGGGGGACGTCGGTGTGGGAGCGCCTGGAGCGGGGCGAGCAGTTCGACGGTATGGAGTCGTGGCTCCCGTTCCTCGACGACGGCGAGCGGGTGCTGCCGGATCTACTCGGGCCGGGAGCTCAGGTGGTGCTCGTCGAGCCACGTCGGATCAGGGACAGGGGTATCCAGCTGCTCGACGAGGAGGCTGCGCTGGCCGAGACGCTGGCTGCTACCTGGGGAGCCAAGGAAGGGGACGGGGATCCGTTCCCGCGGCTCCACGTCCCCTTCGAGCGCCTGCTGCGGGACTGCCCGGCCGGCGTCGTCGCGCTGCCCCCGGTTCCCGAGGGGCCCTTGGTGACGGCGCTGTCGGTGCGCCGTTTCGACCCGGTGGCGGGAGACCCGGCACGCTTGGCCGCCGGGGTCACGCGGCTCGTCAGTGCGGGCTATGCGGTCACGTTGTGTGCGGCCACGGGTTCCGGCGCCGCCCGACTCTCCGCGGCTCTGACCGACGAGGGTGTCCGCGCTCCGGTGCTCGAGGCGGCTCCCGGCACGCCTGGCGTGACCGTCGTCGCGGCGCCCCTCACGAGCGGGTTCATCCTCCCCGATGCCAGGGTGGCCGTGCTCTCGGAGACCGATGTCACCGGCCGGAGGATGCCGCACCGGCGGGCCCGTCCGCGGGCCCGCGCTGCGGACGGGTTCTTTGACGACCTCGAGGCCGGCAGCTTCGTCGTCCATCGCCAACACGGCGTGGCCCGCTTCGAGGGCGTGACGACCAGGACCATGGGCGGGACCACCCGGGACTACCTGATCCTGCAGTACCGAGGGTCCGACCGCCTGTACCTGCCGGTGGAGCAGATCGAGGCGATCACGCCCTACAGCGGCGGCGAGTCTCCGACGTTGTCGAGGATGGGCGGCGCGGACTGGCAACGGACCCGCGCCAGGGCGCGTGCCGCGGCCGGCGAGGTCGCGGCCGAGCTGGTGCAGTTGTACCGGCGCCGCCTCGCGGTGCAGGGGCGAGCGTTCGGCTCCGACACTCCCTGGCAGGCGGAGATGGAGTCCTCGTTCGGATTCGTCGAGACCGAGGACCAGCTACGGGCGATCGCCGACGTCAAGCGCGACATGGAGGAGCCGCGCCCGATGGACCGGCTGGTGTGCGGCGACGTCGGGTTCGGCAAGACGGAGGTCGCCGTGAGGGCCGTCTTCAAGGCGGTGCAAGACGGCACGCAAGCCGCCGTGCTGGCCCCGACGACGTTGCTGGCGAGCCAGCACGCCCAGACCTTCGCGGAGCGCTACGCGCCCTATCCGGTGCGCGTGGAGCTGCTCAGCCGCTTCCTCTCACCGGCCCAGCAGCGTGCCGTCGTGCAGGGCCTGGCCGACGGGAGCGTCGACGTGGTCATCGGCACGCATCGGCTCTTGGCTCAGGACGTCCAGTTCAAGGAGCTCGGTCTCCTGGTGGTCGACGAGGAGCAGCGTTTCGGGGTGACGCATAAGGAGGCCGTGAAGCGCATGGCCGAGGGCGTCGACGTCCTGACGCTGACGGCCAGTCCGATCCCGCGCACCTTGGAGATGGCGCTGACGGGCATCAGGGACCTCTCCATGGTCAACACGCCTCCGGCCGACCGCCGGCCCATCCTCACCTACGTGGGGGAGCACGATCCCTCCGCGGTGAGCGAGGCGCTGCGGCGGGAGCTGCTGCGCGAGGGCCAAGCCTTCTACGTGCACAACCGGGTCTCGGACATCGAGCGCGTTGCCCGCGACGTGCGCGATCTCGTGCCCGAGGCCGGGGTGGCCGTCGCGCACGGGCAGATGGACGAGGGAAGCCTCGAGACGGTGGTCCTCGACTTCTGGGAGCGGCGCTACGACGTGCTGGTGTGCACGACGATCATCGAGTCGGGGATCGACATGCCCTCGGTCAACACGCTGATCGTCGACCGGGCTGACCTCCTCGGGCTCGGCCAATTGCACCAGATCCGCGGCCGGGTGGGCCGTGGCGCCCAGCGAGCGTACGCCTACCTCTTCCATCCGGCCGACCGCGTCCTCTCCGAGCAGGCCTACGAGCGGCTGCGCACGATCGGCGAGCACACCGAGCTGGGCTCCGGCTTCAAGATCGCCATGCGCGACCTGGAGATCAGGGGGGCCGGCAACATCCTCGGTTCGGACCAGTCGGGGCACATCGCCGCCGTGGGGTACGACCTCTACGTCCAACTGGTGGCCGAAGCGGTGGCCGAGGCCAGGGGCGAGGCCAGGCCCACCCCACCGACCGTCTCCATCGACATCCCGGGGGACGCGCACCTGCCCAAGGACTACGTCGCGGCCGAAGACGCCCGGCTCGAGGCGTACCGCCGCCTGGCCTCGGCCGCGACCCTCGAGGACGTCGACGACATCGGCGTCGAGTGGGCCGACCGCTACGGCCCGCTCCCTCCTCCCGCCGAAGGTCTTCTCGCGCTGGCACGGCTGCGGGCCAGCGCCATGAGGCGCCGGATCGGCGAGATCGCCATGAGCTCGGTCCGGCCCGGCGGCACGCGCCAACCGGTGGTGCGGGTGTCCCCGGTCAACCTGGCCGCCAGCGCCCAGGTCCGGCTTCGTCGCCTGGTGCCCGGTGCGACCTACCGCGAGGACCTGGGCCAGTTGCTGGTCCCCATCGACGGGCAACCCGCCGCCGACATGGTGCGCGGCGTGATCGAGCAGCTGATCCCCGCGGGTGATGCGGGAACCGGGGGGGACACCTTGTAGCATGCGCGGCGCGTGAAGCGGCTCCTGGTCCTCCTCTTCGTCCTTGCCGGCGGCCTCGTCGCGGCCGCACTCTTGGTGCCCACCAGCGCCGCGGACGTCAACGGCACCTCGATCAGCCAGCAGTCGCTCAGTTCGGACGTGAGCGCGATCGCGTCCAGCGCTCCCTACCAGTGCTACCTCAATTCGCAGGAGTACCTGTCATCGAACGGCGCCGGGTCGCTGCCACCGGTGACGGGTGCGGGGAAGACAGAGAACACGGGCGACCATCCGACGGCCACGAGCGCCTTCGTGGCCACGTACCTCGACACCGAGATCGGCCACCAACTGGTCCAGCAGGTCGCCGACGAACGGAACGTCACCGTCACGCCGGCGCAACTGGCCGACGCACGTGCGGGCTACGCGAGCCAGATCACCTCGGTCATGAGCTCCACCGCCCAGACCCAGAACCCCCGGCTGACCTGCGGGACGGCGGTTCCGTTGACCGGGCAGGAGGTCCTGCAGACCATGCCGGCCTCCTTCGTCAACGCACAGGTTCAGTTCGTAGCCACGGCCAGCGTGCTGCAAGAGCAGTTGTCCGGAGTGGGCTCGAGCGACGCCGACCTCATGGGCTACTACTCGCGGCATCAGTCCGAGTTCGACCAGGTCTGTGTGACGGCAGCCGGGTTCAACACCCTGGCCGACGCGCAGACCGCGGCGGCGAAGGCGGCGTTCGGAACTCCGTTCTCGCAGGTGGCCAGCCAGGCGCAGGGCGGGCCGCGGGGATGTGCGCCGCTGCCCGTGTTCGCGAACCAGCTGCCGTCGACGGCCAACCTGGGAAGCCTGGCCGTTAACGCCGTCTCCGCTCCCATTTCCGTGGGCGGGGGCTACTTCCTTTTGCAATTCACCTCGCGGACGCCTACGCCCTTCTCCAGCGCGAAGCCGTACGTGGAGCAGGCAGTCCAGCGTGCCGGCTCCGCCGCGACGCAAAAGGCCATTACGGCGGCCGAGCGTCATGCGTCGGTCAGCGTCGATCCGCGCTATGGGGTGTGGGTGCCTGTGCAGGCGTCCGTGTTCACCCCGTTGACGCCCAGCAATTCGGACGTGTTGAACCCGTCGGCCAACGAGGTCGGCGTCGCTCCGGCCGCGGCGAGCCCGGCCAACGGGTGACGGTGCCGCGGCGCCGCCCCCACATCACGGTGGTGGGCCTCGGGCCCGCCGGCACCGACTATCTCGGGGACGCGACCGCCACACTGCTGGCCGAGCAGAGCGCACACCGCTACTTCCGCACGGCGCGTCATCCGGCCGCGGCGCGGTTCGAAGAGGTGAGGGCGTTCGACGACCTCTACGAGAGCGCGGCGACCTTCGACGAGGTGTACACCGGGATCGTGGAGGCACTCGTGTCGGCGGCGGTTGAGGCAGAACCCGAGCCGGTGGTCTATGCGGTGCCCGGATCGCCGCTGGTGGCCGAACGCAGCGTCGAGTTGCTGCGTGCCGACGACCGCGTCGAGGTGACACTCCTGCCGGCGCTGTCCTTCTTGGACCTGGCCTGGGCGGCCCTCGGCATCGATCCGCTGGCCGCGGGTGTCCGCCTCGTCGATGCGAGCGCGTTCGGTGCGGCGGTGGCGGGCGAGCACGGCCCGTTCCTGGTCGCGCAGTGCTGGTCACGCCAGACGCTCTCCGACGTCAAGCTCTCCGTTCCCGATGACCCCGGTTTGGCGCTGCCCCGGCCTGTCATCCTGCACCATCTCGGGCTCGACGACGAGGTGATCGCGGCCGTCGACTGGTGGGAGCTCGATCGGACCGTGGACCCCGACCACCTGACGTCGGTCTACGTGCCTGCGCTGTCGGTCCCCGGCCAGTCCGCCGGCGCCGCCGTGGCCCAGCTCGCGGCCCTCACGGACATGCTGCGGGAGCGCTGCCCCTGGGACCGGGCCCAGACGCACGCCTCCTTGATGCCGCACCTCGTCGAGGAGTGCTACGAGGTCCTCGATGCCCTTTCGGCCCCGGACGGGCGCGACGCCGCGCCCGGCACGGCTGCTCACCTGAAAGAGGAGCTGGGCGATCTGCTGTTCCAGATCGTGTTCCATGCCCGCCTGGCCGCCGAGGAGGGTCAGTTCGACCTGGCCGACGTCGCCCGCGGGGTGCACGACAAGCTGGTGCACCGCCACCCCCACGTGTTCGGCGACGTCGACGCCGACAGCGCGGACCAGGTGGTGTCGAACTGGGAGGCCATCAAGAAGGCTGAGAAGGGGAGGAGCAGCGTCACCGAGGGCATCCCGGCGGCGCTGCCCGCGCTGATACTGACGAGCAAACTGGTGCGCAAGGCCCGCTCGGTCGGCCTCGAGCCCGACGACGCCACTGGGGAGCAGACGGCGGCCGCGTTGGCGTCGCTCACGCGCCGCGCTCGGGACGGCGATGGACGCCCTGACGATCCCCTCTTCGGCGAACCGGGCGACCTCACCAGGGAGGTGGGCGGGCTGCTCTTCGCGGTTTCGATCCTGGCGCAACGCGTCGGTGTCGACGCAGAGCAGGCGTTGCGCGAACGTGCGCTCGCGTTGCGTGCCGAGATCGTCGCGGCCGAGGGCGTCCCCGACGGGCAGATGGACAACCGCTAATCTTGTGCCCCGGTGTCCCGCCAGGGAGGACGCCCAAGGAGTGATGTCGTGAGCACCATTGAGCACGTGATCGGGCGCGAGGTCTTGGACTCCCGCGGCAACCCGACCGTGGAGGCCGAGGTGCTGCTCGATTCGGGCGCTCGGGGCCGCGCCATCGTTCCCTCCGGCGCCTCGACGGGCATTCGTGAGGCGGTCGAGATCCGCGACGGGGACGACCGCTACTCGGGCAAAGGCGTGCTCCGGGCGGTGGCGAACGTCAACGAGGAGATCGCCGATGCCATCCGCGGGCTCGACGCCCTCGACCAGCGCGCGGTCGACCACACGATGATCGACCTCGACGGGACGCCCGACAAGGGGCGCCTCGGAGCCAACGCGATGCTGGCCGTCTCCCTGGCGTGCGCCAAAGCGCTGGCTGACGACCTCGAGCTCCCGCTCTACCGTTCCATCGGTGGCGCCAACGCCCACGCGCTACCAGTGCCGATGCTCAACGTGCTGAACGGCGGTGCCCACGCCAAGAACTCGATCGACTTCCAGGAATTCATGCTGATGCCCGTGGGCGCCGCCTCCTTCAGCGAGGCGCTGCGATGGGGCACGGAGACCTACCACACGCTGCGCGCCGTCCTGACCGAACGAGGCCTGCCCACGGCCGTGGGCGACGAGGGAGGATTCGCACCCGACCTCCCGCACAACGAGGACGCGGTGAAGCTGCTGCTCGAGGCAATTGAGCGGGCGGGACGCGTGCCCGGCGAGGAGATCGCGCTCGCGCTCGACCCTGCCACCAGCGAGCTGTGGGACGACGGGTCGTACGTGCTCGCCGGCGAGGGCCGGACCTTGTCGCCAGCGGAGTTGGTCGACTACTGGGTGGACCTCGTCGACCGCTACCCGATCGTCTCCATTGAGGACGGCATGGCCGAGGAGGACTGGGGAGGCTGGTCCGCCCACACCAAGGCGCTCGGCGGTCGGATCCAACTGGTCGGCGACGATATCTTCGTGACGAACGCCGAGATCCTCGAGCGCGGCATCCGCGAGGGGGTGGCCAACGCCGTTCTCGTCAAGCTCAACCAGATCGGCACCCTCACCGAGACGCTCGACACGGTCGCGCTGGCGAACCGGTCCTCCTACGCCACCGTGATCTCCCACCGCTCCGGCGAGACCGAGGACACGACGATCGCGGACCTTGTCGTGGCGGTGAACGCGGGACAGATCAAGACAGGCGCGCCGGCCCGGTCGGACCGCGTGGCCAAGTACAACCAGTTGCTCAGGATCGAAGAGGACCTTGGCGAATCGGCCAGCTTTCCCGGGCGCGCCGCGCTCTCGGGCGAGGGGAGCACCCGGCATGACGCGGGGTGACCGCCCGGCGGGGCACGAGGGGCGGGGTGGACGCGCCATGCCCACCGGGTCCGCAGCCCGGGCGCGGTCTGATGCTCGCTCGGTGCCGTCGTCATCTCCGCCGCCGTCCTCTTCGCCTGGTTCCCGGCCAGCTCCCTCCTGAGCCAGCGGTCCGACCTGGCCGCGAGCGAGGCGCAGCTGGCCTCGCTGCACAAACAGGACGCTGCCTTGGCGCAGGAGAAGAAGAACCTCAGCGACGCCGGTGAGATCGGGCGCATCGCCCGCGAGCAGTACCAGCTCGTGAGCCCGGGCCAGGGAGCCTACGAGGTGCTCCCGCCCTCCGGTGCGACGGCGGCCGGTACGCCCTATGCCGGGGATCCCGGATCGGCTGCCCCGGTCACCCCGTCCGCCACGCCGGAGCTGCCCCCGGGGGGCGTGACCACGACCACGACCCCTCTCGGCCAGTCGACGACCGGGACGTCAACGAGCTCGGGTTTCGTTTCGCGCATGATGCACGCGCTCGAATTCTGGCGTTGACGTCTCCGATCAGGGTGGCGGGCGTCTTGGACGCCTCCGCCGCGGCACACTGGTGGTGCGTGCACTGCCGGCGGGAGCCCGGGACATGAGCGGATCGGAGCCACCGGCCCTCGACGACCTGCGCGCGGTCGAGCTCCTGTTGGGCCGACCCCCGGCGGGCTCCTTCTCCGTCTGTCTCCGGCGGCCCGACGGCACACCGGCCGTCATCAAGAACGCGCCGCTCCTGTTCGACCGCACCCCAATGCCCACCCGATTCTGGCTGGTCGATCCGGCCTTGCGCGACGCGGTCAGCCGGCTCGAAGCCGCCGGCGGAGTGCGACACGCCGAGGGCCTGGTATCGCCGGTCGCGTTGGAGGAGGCCCACGCGCGGTATGCAGCCGAGCGTGACGCAGCGCTGCCGAGGGATCACACGGGTCCGGCGCCCTCGGGCGGGGTGGGCGGCACGCGCCGCGGGGTGAAGTGCCTGCACGCTCACCTGGCCTGGTACCTCTCGGGCGGGGCCGACCCCGTCGGCCGATGGACTGCGGAGCACCTGGGGGTCAGCCCGTCCGACTTCGTCGTGGAGGATGGAACCGTGGAGGTTCCCGCCCGACCTGTGGCCGCCGTCGACTGTGGCACGAACTCCACCAGGCTCATCGTGGTGGACGCCGACGGCACGGTGCTCCGTCGACAGATGCGGATCACCCGCCTGGGCGAGGGGGTCGATGCAACCCGGAGGCTCTCGCCGGCGGCGATCGACCGGACGCTGGGTGTCCTGCGCGACTACCGGACAGTGATGGACGACCACGGAGTCGTCCGACGCCGCGTTGTGGCGACCTCTGCGGCTCGTGACGCGGTCAATGCCGACGAGTTCATGGTCCGTGCGGCGGAACTCACCGGGGTGCGTCCTGAGGTGCTCTCGGGCGACGAGGAGGGCCGACTGTCGTTCGCGGGGGCCACCGCTCACCTCCCTCCGACATCGGTCGGGACGAGTCCCGTGCTGGTCGTCGACATCGGTGGGGGGTCGACCGAGCTGGCCGTGGGGTACGCGCCCCGGCCCGGCCGCACGCAGGGACCCGAGATGATGACCCGGTCGCTCGACATCGGATGCGTCAGAGTGAGCGAGCGACTGTTGCCCGACGACCCTCCGCGGCCCGAGCAACTCTCCTGGGCCCGCCGCGAGGTGCGGCAGCAACTCAAGGCGGCCCGGAGCGACCTCCCGGCGCTGGCGCCGGACAGTCTCCTCGTCGGTCTGGCCGGCACGGTGTCCGCGCTGGCCTGTCTGGAAGGCGAGATCACGGTGTACGACCGGGAGCGCATCCATCACGCGGTGCTAGCGCGAGCCGGCGTGGAGCGCTGGTTGCGCATCCTGTCGGCTGAAAGCGCCCGCGCCCGGCTTGACCACCCGGGGATGGTGAGGGGGCGTGAAGACGTCATTGTCGCCGGCGTGCTCATTCTGGCCGTCGTGATGGAGTGCTTCGAACGGGAGCGTTGCCTGGTCTCCGAGGATGACATCCTCGACGGCATCGCAGCCGAGCTCTTGGCTTCGGCGCGCGCACATGACTGAACGCGGGGTTTTGGTCGCGACCGGCATCGGCATGCCGGGCGAGCGCGGTGTCGGGGCCAGAGTCAGCCTGCCGGCTCGGGTCGTCGTCTAGTCTTCCCGCGTGCTGCGGAGATATAGGGCGATCACGGCGTCGCTCAAGGCATGGGCGAACAGCCGACCATCACCTCAGGGCGAAAGCGAACGCGGTGCCGGCGTTCGTCGCTGGCTTGCCTGGTCGGGTGTCGTCGCGATCGCCGTTCTCCTCGTGTCGGTGGCGGCGGGTAACCATCAACGCTACGCACCAGGCTTCGACGTCCTCGACGAAGGCGCCCACTACGACTACGTGCTCGATCTCACCCACGGTCATGTCCCGGTGTCGGGAGAACGACTTTCGCAATCGACGATGCGAATGCTCAGTTGTCTCGGCGAGGTCGGGTTCCCGCCACGTGGCTGCGGCGTCAAGGAGCGCATTCCGGCGTCGTTTCCCGCCGGGGGCTACAGCTACGAGTCCGTCGCACAGCCCCCCCTCGGATACCTTCCCTATCTGCTCACCGCTCAACCGAATGATTCCCCCCGGGCCGCACTGGAGACTGCCCGATGGGGCGGGTTCGTCTGGAGCGTCGTGGCTGCTGGCCTGCTGGTTTGGGTGGGATGGCTGGCGGACCTGAGCCTGCTGGAGCTCTGTGCCGTCCTGGCCGTCTGCCTGCTCAGCCCGGTGGAGGTGCACGCGGCCGCGACCGTGACCAACGACAGCGCCGGCGTGGTCGCCGGGGCGGCGGTCCTCGGCACCTTCCTCGCCGCGCGCCGACGAGAAACGGCCATGGCCGGAATCGGGCTCATCGTCGGGTTGCTGGTCGGGTTCATGAAGGGTCTCTTCGTCGTCGCACCCTTCGTGGTTCTCGTCAGCGTGCTGATCGCAGACCTCGGCAACCACCGGAAGCCACGGCGCGCCGATTTTTGGCCGAGGTACGGATGTGCTCTGTCGATGTTCGTCGGTGCGGCCGTCGCCCTTCCCGGCTGGCTGTTGATTCAAGACGCCCGCGCCACTGTGTCTCCGAGCGTTGTGCTGCACGCGCTTCAGGGCTTCTCGACCAGCCCCTATCTGCGCCCTTCCACCATTCTCGCTGGAACCCAGAACGCGCTGATCGGACTTGATCTCGTATGCACCGGCGCCCCTCTATTGGATCTGGAACCTCACGGTCTACGGGAGTCTCGTGGGCCTTCTCGTCCTGCAAGGACCCGTGGGTCGTCCCCGCATGCGAGTCATGGCAACCGCGATCTTCGTCGGCATGATCGCGCTCGCCATCGTGTTCCCGTGGCTCAACTTCATAGAGGGCCACTATGACTTCAACGCGCAGGTGCGCTACGCCTTGCCGCTCCTGCCCCTTGTCGGTTTCGTGATCGCGCGATCGCTCCGGATCCGGGGTCTGCTGCTCATCGGGATTGCCCTGCCGGCCCTGGCCGTGATAGATCAGCTTGTCGCGGGCCAGTTCTAGCGACGGAAGGACCGAGTTGGCGGTTCGAGTGGTCCCCGGAGCAGCCGATTCCCTATTCTCCCCGGGGCAAAGACCGGAGTCAGCGCCGCAACTCCATTAATCTGGACTGGTCACTGAGCTCGCCCGATGGCTTCGACGGATGGAACAAGGTTGAACGATCTCCAACAGAGCGCGGCTGCAAGCCAGACGTACCGATGAGCGACACAGCCCCTACAAGTCCGCCGAGCCGCCCGGTGACGAACGACGTGCTGCTCGCCCGCGTGCGAGATGCTGATGCGACCATTGAGCAGCTTCAGCACTTGTTGCGTGGCCAGGAGTCGATGGCTCATGAGCTCTCGGTCGCCACCCAGGAGCTCGCGCGGGCCACGCTCGACTTGGCTTCCGCCCGTCAAGCCACTTCGAGATGGACGTCAATGCGCCGACGTCTTGGGCGAGCCCGGGCCCGGATGTTCAAGAACGTGCGTGGGGCGGAGCCGGCGGTGGCGGCAGCGGCCGAGGAATGGTCAGAACGCGGCATGTTTCTCATGGACGACCGGTACCGCCAGTGGGTCGACCTCTACGACACCCTCACGAAAGACACCCGCCGCTCCCTGGCGTCGAGGCTCGAGGAGTTGGTCGACCCGCCGCTCGTCTCCATCGTCTTCCCCGTGTACAACACGCCGGAGCCATTCCTGCGACAAGCCATTGAGTCCGTTCGATCGCAGATCTATACGAACTGGGAGCTGTGTATCTCTGATGATTGCTCCACGTTCGACTACGTCGAGACCGTCTTGGCGGAATTCGCAGCATCTGACGCACGGATCAAGGTCAAGCGGAGAGACTCGAACGGCCACATCTCGGCCTCGTCGAACACCGCCGTGGCCATGGCCGATGGCACCTGGCTCTGCCTCATGGACCACGACGACGTGCTGGCAGAGCACGCGCTCGCCGTTGCAGTCCTGTCGATTGCAAGTCACGACGACCCCGGGATCCTGTACAGCGATGAAGACCACATCGACTCCGACGGCCAGAGAAGCGCCCCCTACTTCAAGCCTGACTTCGACCCCCTCCTGATACTCGGGCAGAACTACTTCTCTCACCTGTGCATGATCCGCAAGGACCTCGTCGATGCAGTCGGTGGGTTCCGTGAGGGTTATGAGGGAAGCCAGGATTGGGACCTTGTCCTCAGGGTGGTCGAGAAGCTGCGCCCGGCTCAGGTCCTCCACGTGCCCCATGTCCTCTACCACTGGCGAGCACACTCGGAGTCCACGGCATCCAACTTGTCTGCCAAGCCGTATGTGATCGACGCTTCACGAAGGGTGGTACAAGAACATCTGGACCGGACCGGCATCGGCGCCCAGGTGTCGACGATCTGGGGGAGCAGCTTCAATCGCATCAGGTGGAGGCCTGCCGACGATCCGCCTTTGGTGAGTGTGATCGTCCTGCCTCGGAACGGAGCGCGGCTACGCCGCTGCATTGAAAGCATCCGCGCGGTGTCGACGTACCCGAACTTGGAGATACTGGTCCTTGACGATGGCGGATTCCGCCCGCCCATGCATCAGTTCCTGCGAGATCGAGCCGACTGGCTCACGGTGATTGAGGACGATCGCGATCTCAGCGACTCAGCCCAACGTAACCTTGTTGCGAAGTCAGCCAAGGGAGCGGTGCTGGTTTTCGTCCACGACGACGTCGAAGTACTCGATTCCGGCTGGTTGGACGAGATGATCGGGTTGCTGGAGTTTCCCGACATCGGTTGCGTCGGAGCAAAGCTCCTGTACCCCGATATGAGGATCCAGCATGCCGGGATCACGGTGGGAATCGGCGGGACGGTTGGCCATTCGCACCGGCTCCTCTTCGATCGGTTCGACACCGGATACTGTGGGCGGCTCAAACTGGCTCAATGCCCTTCGGCCGTCAGCTGGGCCTGCATGGCAGTTCGACGTGAGGCCTTTGAGAGGCGTAGGCGGCTTCTCAGAATCGCACCTGACCGGCATGTTCGGAGACGTGGACTTCTGCTTGCGGCTGAACGAAGCGGGATGGCGTTCCGGATGGACGCCTTGTGCAGAGCTCATCCACCACGAGCTCCCGGAAGATTCGAGACCCGATGGGGAGAACGCCATTCGGTTCGACCGGGACATTCGATACTTGAATCAACGGTGGAGTCATTGGGTCGAGAACGACCCCGCCTACAATCCGAACCTGTCCGTTGCTCACGAGGTCTTTCTCTTGGCGTGGCCTCCGAGGGTGCGCTTCGCGTGATGGAGCGATCCGGCGCGAGCCCGTTCCGCGGTCAACAGCGAGTTCGGGTCGAGAACGCCTCTACACCGAGCGGCTGAGAAACTCCTTCAAGCCGGAGACGGCACGCTCACTCTGTCCAAAGGTGGAGTCGGCGTAGGCCTTGCCGGCGGCGCTCACTGACTGCAAGAGATCGTCGGCCATGAGTCGCTGCACCTGGTCCAGGCAATGAGGCACGTCGGAAAATGACATCCCACCGAACCGAGCATGCTCCTCGGCAGCAGTGCCCTCCGGTACAAGAATCGGCGTGCCCAAGCGGAGCGACTCAATGCATTCCCGTGCGATCACGTCACCGGGTGCCAGGTCGATCAGGATCCTGGCATGAGCAAGCAATCGCTGCAGGTCGGTTCGGGTCTCCACGTCGATCCTCCCTCGGAGGGCGCGACCCTTCCACACCGAGGCGCGAGCGTCTTCGATCACGACAACATGAGCTTCGAAGTAGCGGGCCGTCAGCCAGGCAACCACGGGAGGAGGGCCTGCTTCGACCGGCCCGACCCTGTCGGACAGGACCAGGAGGTAGCCGGTGAAACCCAGGCCCATGTGCCGCTGCAACCGTGCCAGCGGGCTCACCGGCACGTGGATCCCGATCGTCGGTGGAATCCGTACGGGAGCAGGTCCTTCGATCGATCCGTCCTGACCGGCAGCGCGCCCTCCCTGGCACGCAACGTCGTAGACGCCCGCCATGGCGCAATGGTGGCGGAGAAGGGCACGGCAAGAGCCGTCCATCTCATCGACGATGACGGCAGTGAACGGTCCAGCCGCGACGGGCCAGGCCACGTCTTCGGGCGCCGGCCACGGCGTGGTGGTTCCCTCGCCGACGGCGAGAACGTCGAATGCACCATCGGGCAAGGACGGGGCCGGAGTACCAGGGGTGCAGACAGTGATTCGGCCGAATCGACTTGCCGCGCCGGCGAGCGAACGGGTGACGAACGATATCTCCGAGCTCGGGTGCCGCCAGTGACGGCTCAACACAAGCGTGGAGACCGGTGTGGACAGTTCACCCATCGCGTGGCGCGGCCACTCGACTCGACTCCGACCCCTTCTCCCGAAGTCTCTCGAGGTCGGCCCGAGCCTGGGTGATGTCCTCGCCGTAGGCACGCGCCATGTCATCGACGTTCGTGGTGAGTGTCTCGACGCGCGCCGCCAAGTCGTCGCAACGAGCAGCGACGGCGTCGACGGCTCGGATCAGGTCGCCCAGCAGTTCGTGATCGCGCCGGCCCATGACCCGGGCGCCGACCCGGCGCGAGCGACGGAGGAGCTTGTGCCACGCAGAAGTCACCGGGACCTCGGCCGGCGTGTGCGCGCCGGCCCACTTCGTGTGCACGATGGAGAGCAACTCGCTGCCACGAATGGGCGGGAGCACCTCTGGCACATCGGTGGGGCGGCTGAACATCGACGGGGGGCGCGGATCAGGGTGTGCCTCGTGCTGTCGGCCGTCGTTCGTCATGCGTGCGCGAGCCCCGTGGCCCATTGTTGCCACCATGCGTCCTCATTGGCGCCCCGTAAGGCACAGGACGCGTCCATGCGGGTCAGGTGAGGGTTCAAGTACGGATCTCCGCCCACGATCGACGATCTCCAACGGTCCACGAATCGAACGATGTCCCTGACGTCCCCGGCCACACCCCTGCTCGGTGACTCATGATGCACGAGTTCCGCCCCCGGTTCAAAGATCACGGACAGTCCAACTTGTTGCGCGCGCAGACAGTAATCGATGTCATTGAGGTCGATGCCAAGTGATTCGTCGAAGCCCTGGAGATCCTCGAACACGCTTCTCCTGGTCGCCAGACACGCGCCGGTGACCGCAGTGCATTCCCGCGTCGTCACGGCCATGTTGAGATAGCCCGGTTCGTCGGGCTGAAGCCCGACGAAGACATGACCGGCGGCTCCTCCAAGCCCGAGAACGACTCCGCAGTGCTGGAGGCGCCGATCCGGATAGAGCAGCCGGGCTCCGACCGCCCCGACTTCCGGGCGAATGGCCTGAGCGCAGAGGGCATCGAGCCAGCCAGGACTGAGAGCCTCGATATCGTTGTTCAAGAAGAGGAGGACGTCGCCCACTGCGAGTTCCGCCGCCGAATTGTTCAAGGCGGCCCAGTTGAAGGGGCGGGCGTCCGAGATCAGTCGGGTGCCCGTTCGAGCCGAGAGGCGATCGGTCAGCGTGGCCGTCTCCGGCAGGACCGATCCGTTGTCAACCAACAGATATTCGACTGGCAGCGAACCCTTCGTGGCCTCGATCGTCTCGATGCAGGTGCGAAGGAATTGGGGCTCGTCGCGAAAGGGGATGACGATGCTGACCAGGATGTCGGACCGAACGGTTCGACGGAGCTCGAACGTACCCGGGTAGACCCCCGGATCGACCCCCCCGGACTCCTGCCGGCGCGTCAGTGCCTCGATCACATGATCGGCATGCCGAGCACCCGGTCCCGGATCGATCGTCGTGTGGCAGAGCACTTCGGAGATGTGCACAGTGCGCTCCGCGATCTCACACGCCCGAAGGGCAAAGTCGTGTTCGAACTCAAAGGGATCGAGCGGTCCCATTGTGGCCATTCGGCTCGCGACGCTCGAGCCCACGGCGAGTGGGCGCCCGGTGTACGGCGCGTGCAACAGGAATTCGGGGGAATAGTCGGGCTTGAGCCGCGGCGACGACCGGGACCCGTCCGCGTCCGTGTGATCCTCGTCTGCGTACACGACGCCGGTCGGTGTGAGTTGACCCGCCAATCTGCTCACCGCGTCAGGAGCCCACAGATCACCGGGGAAGATCAGGGCGAGATCCCCCCCGTTCCCACCGCGCAATGCGATATCGAGCACCTGACTGCCTCCGACAGGGCCGGGAACGGCGACGATCTCGACATTCGGGCTGCCGGGGTCGGTCCCGGACACTCGCAGGAGGGCAGCGAAATCAGGTCGGTCCGAATCAGGCAGGGCAACCCAGAGGCTCCAATTGGAGTCCGTCTGCTCGCGCAGGCTGCGGAGCGTCAGGGCAGTCTCCGGGGGCGGCTGACGCTCCATGACCATCACGAGGCGAAGCGACCGGGTGGAATTCCGGCACGGTGTGAGGCGGCGGCGGGCTGCCTCGCGTTGCTTGACCCAATCGGAGTAAGGGCCAGGGTCCTCTTGCACATTCGGACGCAGAGGCGGCAGGACCCTGGGAGCAAAAAGCACCCGTTTCACGCAGGCAATCTAGTGGACATCGCGGTAAGGCCCGGGCGCGTTGGCGCAGGTGAGCGTGGACCTGACACGATGCGCCGGTGGGTATATCCGACCGCCTGCTCATGGGACCGGGGCCCTCGAATCCGTACCCGGAAGTCACCATGGCGCTGGCGGGGCCCGTGCTCGGGCACCTCGACCCACAGTTCCTGGAGGTACTCGACAGCACGAACGAACGCCTCCGCCGGGTCTTCGGAACCTCCAACGGTTTGACCCTGCCGGTCAGCGGTACCGGGTCGGCGGGGATGGAGGCGTCCTTCGTGAACTTCGTGCGGCCCGGTGATCCCGTCGTGGTCGGTGTCAACGGGGTCTTCGGCGACCGGATGTGCGAGGTGGCCTGCCGCCAGGGCGCCGAGGTCGTTCGCGTCGACGCCGAATGGGGACTGCCGATCGACCCTGAACGGCTGCTTGCGGCACACCCGTCCCCGGCGATCATCGCCGTCGTGCACGCCGAGACGTCGACCGGCGTTCGCAACGAGATCGAGCCGCTCGGGCGGGGAAAGGGAGCGGCGCTCCTCCTGGTCGACATGGTGACGTCTCTCGGAGGCATCCCGGTGGCCGTCGACGACTGGGCCGTGGACATCGCCTACAGCGGCACCCAGAAGTGCCTGGGCGTCCCGCCAGGGCTCTCCCCGCTCACCGTCTCGGACCGGGCCATGGCTCGGCTCGTCGAGCGGCCGTCGAGCTGGTACCTCGATCTCAACCTCCTCGCTCGCTACGTGAACGACAACCCGGGCGGGGGGCGCGTGTACCACCACACGGCACCGGTGGCCATGGTGGCGGCGCTGCACGCCGGTCTGGGGGCGCTGCTCGACGAGGGACTGGCGGCGGCCTGGCAGCGCCACGCCGAGTGCGGCGCCTTGTTGCAGCAGGGTTTGGCCGACCTGGGCCTCGAACTGCTCGTCCAGGCCGAGCACCGCCTGCCCCAGCTGACGACGGTCCGGGTGCCCGGCGACGTCGACGAGGCACTGGTCCGCCGGCGACCTCCTCGGCTCCTACGGCATTGAGATCGGGGCCGGAGCGGGACAGCTGTCCGGACTGGTCTGGCGTATCGGCTGTATGGGGCACACGGCGCGGCGGAGGAACGTCCTCGCGCTGCTGGGAGCTCTGCGGGAGGTGCTCGGGCGGTGAGCGCCGCCAGAGCGGTGCGGCACGCGCCGTTGGAGTTGCGGGGCAAGCGAGTCCTCCTGCGGTCGTTGACCGAGGACGACTTCCCTGCGTGGCACGAGGTGCGGACGCGTTGCGCGGACTGGCTTCTGCGTTGGGAACCGCGCCCCAAGGGCGCGCCCGTGCCGTCCGAGGACCGGCCCAGCTTCGCGGCCCGCTGCGGCATCCGCGAGAGGGAGCGCCACCTCGGCACCGGCTACGGCTTTGGGATCTTCGTGGGGGAGCGCTTCGCCGGCGAGGTGACGCTCTCTTCCATTCAGCGCGGGCCGTTCCAGAGCGCGTTCATCGGCTACTGGATCGACGAGGCGTTGGCGGGCCGGGGTCTCGTTCCCGAAGCGGTCGTGGTCACGTTGCGCTTCGCCTTCGAGGCCATCTCGCTGCATCGCGTGGAGATCTCCATCATCCCGAGGAACCTGGCCAGCCGGCGTGTGGTCGAGAAGCTCGATATCCGTGAGGAGGGGATTGCGCAGCGCTTTCTCGAGATCGATGGCGCATGGGAGGACCATGTGCGCTACGCGATCACCGCTGAGGAGTGGGCGACCCGTGAGCCGCAGCTGATGGGGGACTGGTTGCGCGTCTGAGCTCAGTTGTCGTTGGTGCCGACGACCGACGGTGAATGTCGGAAGAATTGCTCCACGTCGTGCTCGTACGTGTAGGACAGTGGCTTCTTGCCCGATTGCCGGCTCAAGCGCAGCGCCCGGATGAAGGAGCGCACCGCACCCGCGCTCGTGGCGTTGTAGGTGAAACTGGTGGCGGCGAACCGGCGCGTGTCGACGCCCCGACCGTAGCGCAGAAGGTCTTCGAGCTCTTCGGGCAGGTCGAACAGCCGGGTGAGGGGCCGGATCTTCAGCGGGCTGAACGGGGAGATGGGGACGAGGCGCGTCCCACAGATCGCCGCGACTTCGCTCCAGGGAAGGCGGCCGTCGGCCGCCACGTTGTAGAGCCCGGGGATGCTGTCCCGGGTGACGTGCAGAAGGGCACGGACGACGTCGTCCTCCTCGACGAACTGCAACAAAGGGTCGAACCCGAAGATGGCCGGACAGACGGGCCGTGAGAGATTGCGGCTGATCGGCGTGGCCAGGTGGGTCCCGAGGACGTTGGCAAAGCGGAGAACGGTCACCCGCGTGGCCGGGTTGTCCTCCGAGAAGTCCCGCACGAGCCCTTCGGCCTCGACCAGCGCGCGCTCGACGCTGTTGCGCACCTGGCTGGTACGGGGCGTGTCCTCGTGGAAGGTGTTCGGGTCACTTGCCGCAGAGCCGTAGACGAGCGTCGAGGACTTCACGACGATGTGGCGCACCGACGAGCCGGCGGTCCCGGCCGCCGCGAGGAGGTTCATGGTCCCGATGACATTGATCTCGTGCATGGCGCGCCTCGGCACCGTGGCCGAGTTCGTGATCATGAACGTGTGGAGGATCGTGTCCACCTGGGTCGCCTTCACGATCCGGTTCAGGATGGAGTAGTTCTGGTCGGCGCGGACGAACTCGGCCCGCTCGAACGGGACGGACGGGACCCGCGTGCCCATGCCCAAGATCACGTCCATGCTCGGGTCGGTCTCGAGGGCCTGGACCATCCGGCCACCCCAGAAGGTGTCGGCGCCGGTGACGAGGACGCGTCGGCTCATCGCATCAACCGAACCAGACGCTGCGCCGATCACGCAGCATGTCGTAGACGGCCTCTTGGAGCTGTGAACGGATCTGCTCGGACTCCTCCATGATCCGGCTCTTGGAGTACCGGTCCTGGTCGGCGGGCACGTCGAATCGGACGGGATCGAGCACCCGCAGCTTGATCTTGGCCGGGAAGGGTGTCACGACGCCGAGAGGTCCGAAGGCGAAGAGGTTGGCGGTGATCGGAAAGTAAGGGACGCCGAGAGCCTTGGCCAACGTGGGCAGGCGCATGATCACGGGCATCGCCTCCTCCGAGCCCACCACGGCGATGGGGATGACGGGGACGCCGGCTCGCATCGCAATCTCGACGAAGCCACCGCGGCCGAACCGCCGCAGCTGGTAGCGGTCGGTGAAGGACTTGGACGGGCCCTTCGTCCCCTCGGGGAAGACGAGGGCAAGCTGCCGTTGCTCTTTCAGCAGGCGATAGGCGTTGGCGGGCCGGGCCGACACTCCGCCGGCGCGGGCCCACAGGGTCCCGATGACCGGCACCGTCCGGAAGAAGTAGTCGGCGAGCCCGTAGACCGCGCGGTCGAGCTCCTTCTCGATCCCGTGCATGATGACCGGGGCGTCGGAGGGAATCGCCCCGGCGTGGTTCGCGACGAGCAGCGCGCCCCCGTCGGCGGGGATCTTCTCGAGCCCATCCCATTCGGCACGGAACCACTTGGAGTAGATGGGCTCGTAGATCGCGCGTGCCAGCACACGGGTCCGCTCGGATCGTCCCCATTCGTCGACGTCGGACAGCCGGGGATCCTCCTGCTCCTCGGCGTCGTCCGTCCTGACACGGATCGGGACGATGGCCGTCGATCGGTTCCTCTCACCCGTGACCGGGCGCCCGTTGGCCATCGGGCCATCGTACCGATCGCCCGAGTGCGTGGTTCCTGGCCCGAGGGCCCGCGTGATTGCCCCGGGGCCGCGTCGACCCCGTCCGGCACCTGCCTCTAGGGCCGGGCCGCCCCGATGAGCCCTGCGGTGAAGATGGGGGAGTACGACACGGTGGACCCGGTGAATGGGGCCTGAATGACGGTGTCGGTCCCGTAGGGCCCCGATCCCGTGAACATGACGACGTGGTCCACCTGGTTGTCTCCGTCCAGGTTGTAATAGAAGAGCAGGTCGCCGGGTTGGAGGGCGTTCAGCGGCACGTGGGTGAGGGAGGGCCACTCCGACTCGGTCGTCCGGCGCGATGGACACACCCGCTTGCGCCCAGGCCCATTGCACCAGGCCCGAGCAATCGAAACCGGCGCCGGGCTGCTCGCCGCCGAAGACGTAGGGCACGCCCAACTGCGAGACGGCAGCCTGTACGGCAGCCATCCCGCCGGAGCCGCCCTGCGACGACCCGCCGATGGGACCCGTCGGGCCGCCCGCCTGGTTGGCGGCGTTCGTGGCCGCCGCGCCACTGGACGCGCCGCCGACCACCCCGGCGACGGTGGCCGCCGTTGCCGCTGCCGCGGCTGCCTGCTGCTGCTGTGCCGCACTGGCCGCGCTCGCCGCCGCCGCCGCTTCCTGCTGAGCCTCTTGGATGGCGGCCTGCGCCACCTCCTGAGCCAGCTGACCCTGCACCTGGGCGAGAGTCGCCTTCGTCGCCGCGGCCTCTTGTTGGTTGGCTTGTGCCAACGACTTCGCCTGCGCGGCCTCGGACTGGGCCTGCGCGGCCACGGTCTGCTGCTGGTCCTGCTCCGTCTGCAGGCGCGTCTCTGAGTGCTCGAGCGCAGTTTCGTCCATCGTCAGGTTGCCGACGATCTGGTCCGTGTACTGGTTGCGGGCTTGGTTCAGGGTCGCCGACGAAGAGAAGTAGGACGCGAACCCGGTCTGGGGTGTGGCGTACACATACGCCGCAACAGCGTCCGTCCTCACCTGCCGCTTGTCGGCCTCGACCGCCGACCGGGCATGTACGAGGCTCGCCGCGATCGCCTGGAGCGCGGCCTGCGCGTCTTGGAGGTTCTGCACTGCCGTGTTGTACTTGTCGTCCAAGATGGAGCTCTGCTGCTCCTCCTGGACCAGGGTGCTCTCGATTTGGGCGACCTGCGACTGTGTCGCGTTGATCTGAGACTGGTTGGGTGCCGGCCCCGGAAGGGTGGTCGACGTCGTCGCACCGGCGCCCGATGCGGTCGACAGCCACACACCGAGGAACGCCGCGATAACGATCGCTCTGCTCACATGGGCCCGCCTGCGGACAGTGCCCCGACAATTCACTGCACACACGGCGCAAAGCGTAATGGCTGGGCAGTGGCAAAATAGGCATCCGCCCGTTTCGGTCCGGTTGCAGCCGAGTTCGCGGGACGCTCACTGTGCGCACGATTGACCGCAACGGTCTCCGTCCGTATGGTGCTCGAGCGTGAAAGGTGTCGTGTCGGTCGCCCAGGGGAGGCTCAGGGGCACGTGGCGCGGCGACCTGTGGTCGTTCTCGGGGATTCCCTATGCGCGGGCGCCCGTCGGCGAGCTTCGCTGGCGGCCACCCTTGCCCGCCGAGGCATGGGACGAGGTGCGTGACGCGTCGACGTTCGGCCCCATCGCACCGCAGTCGGCCGCCGTGCCCGGCATCACCAGCCCCTCGGACCCCGAGGCGTCCGAGCCCCACAGCGAGGACTGCCTCTCGCTCAACGTCTGGACCCCGCAGCTACCCGAGACACCGACGTCGGAGCCCGGGCGGGGTCGGCCGGTCATGGTCTTCATCCACGGGGGTGGGTTCACTTCGGGCAGCGGGTCGGTGTTCTTGTACCGGGGAGGCAACCTGGTGCGAAACGGCGACGCCGTCGTGGTCACCATCAATTACCGGCTTGGTGCTCTCGGCTTCCTCGGTCACCGCGGCCTGGCCGATCCGGACGGGCTCGTGGGCAACTGGGGCATCCACGACCAGCAGGCGGCGCTGATGTGGGTGCGCGACAACATCGCGGCCTTCGGCGGCGATCCGGACAACGTCACGATCTTCGGCGAGTCCGCCGGAGGTTTCAGTGTGGCCACACTGCTCGGAACGCCTCGCGCCAAGGGTTTCTTCCGACGTGCGGTCGTGCAGAGCGGAGGGGTGCACGTGCACTCGATCACGGACGCCGAGCGATCCGCCGAGCGCGTGGCGGCCGTCTTGGGAATCGCGTCGTGCGACCGGGAGTCGCTGGAGGGTATACCTGCGACCGAACTGGTCGCCGCCACCGAGGAGATTGGAAGGCGGCGTCCGGACCCGGGCATGATGCCGCTGCCCTTCCTGCCGGTGGTCGACGGCGTGTTCCTGCCCGAGCACCCCCTGGCCGCAGTGGTGAAGGGCAGCGCGACGGGGGTCGATCTGCTGATCGGCACCAACCGCGACGAGCTGACCCTGTTCGGATTGGGAAACCCGGCGCTCATGGCGCTCGACGAGCAGGGCACGCAGCGCTGGGTCGCCAATGCCGTTCCCGACATGTCCGCCGACGAGGTCATCGACGCGTACCGGACGGCCCGACGCGCCCGCTCGGAATCCGTCGAGGCCAGGGACATCTGGGTGGCCGTCGGTACCGACATCGTCTTCCGCTGGCCGAGCCTCCAGCTGGCCGCGGCGCACGTTGCCCGGGGCTCGCGTGCCTACGTGTACCTGTTCGACTGGGAGTCTCCGGCCTTCGGGGGGATCCTGGGCTCCTGTCATGCGCTCGAGCTGCCCTTCGTCTTCGGGGCGGTGCACCTTCCCATGGTGCAGGTCTTCTCCGGCGCTGGGCCTGCTGTCGAGGCGCTCTCGGACGAAATGCAGAGGGCATGGCTCGCCTTCGCCAGCAATGGGAACCCCGGTCACGACGGGATCGGCGCGTGGCGCCCCTGGGACCCCGCTGATCGCGCCACGATGATCTTCGGTGCACGGACCGGGCCCGTGGACGCGCCGCGGAACCAGGAACTGGCCGTCCTCGAGCGGCACCGGCCTCTCGTGGCCGGCATACCCGGCTTACCGGCGCACCGGTGACGCGACCGGGCCATCCTCGCGGCGGTGCCCCACCCGGTCAAGAATGGTCTCCGCGGGGGCGTAGCCCAACAGGCAGAGGCAGGGCGCTTAAACCGTCCCCAGTGAGGGTTCGAATCCCTCCGCCCCCACGCAGCGCACCGTCGACCGTTCCCCCGTGTGACCCACGACGGCGTCGAAGTCGCGGTCCTCGGTCCCGTCGCCGTGCGCGGCGCCGCGGAGGCCTTTCACCGCTCGGCAGCACTGGAGCTCGTCGTGTACCTGGCATTGCACCGACGAGGCGTCCGTCACGCGGAGTGGGCGCTGGCGATCTGGCCCGACCGGTCCGTCTCACCTTCCACGGTGCACTCGACCTGCTCAGATGCCCGACGGGCGCTGGGCCGGGCACAGGACGGCACGGCGCACCTCCCGCGCGGTGCCACCCTCCGCCTACGCGAGTCCGTGACGACCGACGTCGAGCGCTTCGCGTCTCTCTCGGCGTCGGCGGACCCGGAGCCGCTCCTGCGCGCGATGCGGTTGATCCGAGGCCCGCTCTTCGACGGTCTGCACCGCACCGATTGGGCTGTCTTCGACGGCACGCAGTCGGACATCGAGTCGATGGTTGCCCGCACCGCGCTGCGCGGCGCCGACGCGTTGGTCCGGTGCGGCCGCGGCGCCGAGGCGGCATGGATGGTCCGCCGTGCGCTGCTCGTCAGCCCCTACGACGAGCGGCTGTACCGGGCGCTGCTGCGAGCCACGTCGGCCCAGGGCAATCGAGCAGGGCTGCGCTCCGCCATGGCCGAGCTCCGGACACTGGCCGGCGAGGTGGGCAGCCGGCCGGCCCGACCCTCGGGGCGGCGGCGCGAGACCGTCCCGGAGGATTGCCTCCATCCCGAGACGACCGCCCTCTACCGTGACCTGCTCGAGGGTCCGTCTGCCGCCGGAGGGCACCCCGCCAGGCTGTAGGGTTGCGTCCCGCCATGGCGAGAAGCTCTTCTGGGAAATCGGTCGCCCGCGCCGCCGCAACGGGCGGTGGCGCCACCTATCGCGGGCAGATGCCGGTGAACTGGTATGCCGCGCTCGTCGTGATCGTCCTGGTCGGGATCGCCTCGGTCGCGCTGGCCAAGTACAACTACAACAAGACTCCGTCGGTGGTGCAGCCGACGACGAACACGACGTGGCACGCCGCCCTCGCCTTCGACATCTGCGGCACCACGGAGCCGGCCTTGGCGGCGTCGCCGCCGACGGCGAAGACCGGCTTGACCACGACTGGCAACGGCGTCCTGGTCATTGCTCCCAAGAGCGCCAGCGAGGCCGGGAACAACGCGACGCTGGGCAAGTTCGCCGAGGGGTACACCGGGTTCACGCTGACGAACACCTCGCTGAAATACCCGTCGGCCACGGTTCCGCAGTACAAGAACGGCGAGAAGTGCGCGGCGGGAACGCCCGACGCCGGGAAAGTGGGTGAGGTGAAGGCCCGCTGGTGGGTGCTGTCCACCCAATCCGGGAAGAGCAGCCAGGTGGAGGAGACCGGCGGTCTCACCACGGTCAAGCCCGCCGACCTCAAATTCGTCAACCGCCAGCTCATCACCGTCGGGTTCGTGCCGGACAATGTGTCACTGCCGAAGCCGGTGTCGGCGATCTCGCCCCTGCTCCAGGTGCTGAGCGGGACCCAGCCCGTTGCGACGACGACCACGACCGTCGCCGGCGCGACCACGCCGACGAGCTCGTCCCCGTCCACTACCACGACGACGCCCGCGTCCACCACGACGACGAAACCCTCGTCCACGACAACGACCAAGTAATGAAGGCGGTCGTCCTCGTCGGCGGCGAGGGGACGAGGTTGCGTCCCCTGACG
The DNA here is from genome assembly GCA_963726135.1 of uncultured Acidimicrobiaceae bacterium. Classification (GTDB taxonomy): domain Bacteria; phylum Actinomycetota; class Acidimicrobiia; order Acidimicrobiales; family RAAP-2; genus Bog-473. The sequence goes on along the minus strand of CAVSBE010000006.1, from coordinate 159,638 downwards.
TTCTCGTCACCCAAACAGATGCTCCCCATCGTCGGCGTCCCGATGATCGAGCGGGTGCTCGGGCACCTTGCCCGCCACGGGGTCGACGAGGCCGTCCTCTCGCTCGGCTACCTCCCCGACGCATTCATGAACGCCTACCCCGACGGCCGCGCTGCGGGGATCCGGCTCGTCTATGCGGTGGAACCCGAACCCCTGGACACCGCTGGGGCCGTGCGCTTCGCGGCGACCCTCGCCGGCATCGCCGAGACCTTCGTCGTCGTCAATGGCGACGTCCTGACCGATCTCGATCTCACGAGCCTCGTGGCCTTCCACCGCGAACGGCGCGCTGAGGGGACGATCGCACTTCACCCGGTTGCCGACCCATCGGCGTTCGGCGTCGTGCCCACCGACGGGGAAGGACGCGTGACCGCCTTCGTCGAGAAGCCGCCGCGTGACGAGGCGCCCACCAACGAAATCAACGCGGGCACCTACGTGCTCGAGGCATCCGTGCTGAAGCGGATCCCCGAGGGCAGACGGGTGTCGATCGAGCGGGAGACGTTTCCCGCCATGGTGCGCGACGAGTGTCTCTTCGCCCGCTCCGACGACAGCTACTGGCTCGATACGGGGACGCCGTCGGCCTATCTCGACGCAAACTTCGACTACCTCAACCAGCGGCGCGGCCCGATCGTTGCACCGGGGCTGGTGGACCGCGGCCTGTCCGTCTTCATGGAGGGCGAGAGCGACGTCGAGGGTGACGTGGTGGGCCCGGCCGTCCTCTTCGCGGGATGTGTGATCGAGCCCGGGGCGCGGGTGGAGCGCAGCATCGTGGGGCGGGGCTCGGTAGTCTCGTCAGGTGCCGTGGTCGCCGATTCGGTGCTCATGGAGGGCTGCCACGTCGCCGCCGACGCCAAGGTTGCCGGCTCCGTGATGGGCCCGCGGTCCATCGTCGGGCAGCGGGGCGACGTGCGGCCGGTCTCGGTGCTCGGCGCCGATGCCGTGGTCTCGTCGGGCACTCTGGTTGACGGCGAACGAGTCTCGGGGTAGGGACGGCATGCGCACGCTGGTCACCGGAGGCGCAGGGTTCATCGGTTCGAACCTGGTCGACCGCCTCCTCGTCGAGGGGCACGAGGTCGACGTCGTGGACGACTTCTCGACCGGGTCCCTGTCGAACCTGGCCGAGGCGCGTGCGAGCGCCGGCCGGGCACTCACCATCCACCATCTCGACATCAGTGCGCCGGCCGTCGTCGAGCTCATGGCCCGCCGCCGCCCCGAGCTCGTGTTCCACCTCGCCGCGCAGGCCGACGTGCGGGTCTCGGTGGCCCGTCCCGCCTTCGACGCCACCGTCAACATCGTCGGCTCGGTGAACATCCTCGAAGGAGCGCGCCAAGCAGAGTCCGAGCGCGTTGTCTTCGCCGCCAGCGGGGGCACGCTCTACGGGGAGCCGGCGCCCGAGGACCTCCCCGTTCGCGAGTCACATCCCCAACAGCCGCTGTCGCCCTACGGAGTCGCCAAGAAGTCGGTGATCGACTACCTCGTCGCGTACCGCGAGATGCACGCGCTCGAGTTCTGTGCCCTCGCGCTGGGCAACGTCTACGGGCCCCGTCAGGATCCACACGGTGAGGCCGGCGTGGTCGCGATCTTCGCCCAGCGCATCGGGCGCAGGGAACCGGTGACGATCTTCGGGGATGGCGAGCAGACGAGGGACTTCGTCTACGTCGACGATGTCGTCGATGGCTTCGTGCGGGCCGCCACCCGCGGCGGCGGCCTGGTCTGCAACATCGGGACCGGCTGCGAGACGTCGGTCAACGAGCTGTTCGCGACCATGGTGGCGCAGGCCGGCGTCGAGCTCACGCCCGTGATGGCGCCCGCACGGCCGGGTGAGCTGCGGCGCTCGTGCCTCGACAACGAGCGGGCGGCGATCCAACTCGGGTGGCGGCCCTGGACCGAGCTGGGCGACGGGACGCGCGCGGTGCTCGAGTTCGTCGCCGAGCGACCCGGCTGAGCCGCTCAGCGAAAGAGGTCCTCGTCCGGCGGCCGGATGACCTCGGCCTTCACCGAGGCCGGGCGCAGCCAGTCCCGCGGCACCCCCCGCACGACGGCGACCGGGACGCCGCGGTCCTTGCCCATGACGAGCTCGGCCGCAGACGCCAGTTCGTCCGCGACGCAGACCTCGGTGGCGGCGAGCTCCCGCCCGCCCGCGTCGCGCGTGCCGCGCAGGTCGACCACGGCGGCCACCCCCGCGCAGCCGATGGCCACGTCGGTCACACCGCGCCGCCACGGGCGGCCGAATGTGTCCGAGACGATGACCCCGATGTCGATCCCGAGGGCGTTCTTGAGGCCGGCCCGAATCCGGCGGGCCGAGCGGTCCGGGTCGTCGGGGAGCAATGCCGCCGTCCCGTCCGCGACGTTCGAGAGGTCGACGCCGGCGTTGGCGCAGACGAAGCCGTGACTGGTCTCGGTGATCACCAGGTCACCTCGGCGCCGCAGGACGCGGACGGACTCCTGCAGCACCAATGCCAGCTTGGCCGCGGCGTCGGCGTGGTCGATCGCCACCAGCCTGCCTTCTGCCTTGGACACGATCTTCTGGGTGACCACGAGGACGTCGCCGTCGAGCAGCTCGGGTCCGTCGGGACGTGCGGGCGCCACGGCCCCGGCGACGAGCACGGCGACGTCGGTGCCCGGTGTCACCTCCCCGAGGCCGGTGACCGGGAGCACCTGGACACCTTCAGCCGGCGGCATCGACGACCACTCGGGCCAGGTCAGCCGCCCGTTCGGGCGTGCTCATGACGGTGGGTGCCACGATGCAGCGGATTCCCTCTGCCTCGACCTCGGCGGCGAGCGACGCATCGGCGACGTCGACGACCAGCGTGCCCACCCATGGCGCATAGAGCCTGGCCACCCCCACCACAGACGCCTCGGTCCCGAGCTCGACCATGAGCCGGTCGGCGGGGCCCTTCAGGGCGGCGCCGGCGACGATGGGTGAGACGGCCACCACCCGTTCCCGGCGGGACGCCAACGCGTCGTGGACGCCCGGGACCGACAGCAGGGGCCCGATGGAGACGACCGGGTTCGACGGGCACACCACGATCGTGTCGGCGCTCTCGAGTGCCTCCATCACCCCGGGTGCGGGGCGGGTCGAGGGCGCACCCTCGAAGCGGACGCCGCTCACCGCGACGTCGTGGTGAAGGCGCACGAAGTAGTCCTGAAACGCGACCTCGGTCCCCGCCGGACCCAGCGGACTCGCCTGCGCCAGCGTGAGCCGGGTGCGCAGCGGGTCGTCGGTCACCGGCAGCAGCCGCACGGTGATGCCGCGCCGGGCGCACAGTTGCGCCGTCACCGTGCTGAGGGTGTCGCCTGCGTGGAGCCGCCCGGTCCGGAACAGGTGCGTGGCCAGGTCGCGGTCGCCGAGACGGAACCAGTCTTCCCCGCCGATTCGCGCCAGCTCGGCCATGACGGCCCACGTCTCACCGGCCACGCCCCATCCGGTGTCGCGGTTGTCCATGCCAGCGAGGGTGTACGCGACCGTGTCGAGGTCGGGGCTGATGTGCAGCCCGTGCAGGACCATGTCGTCCCCCACGTTGACGATGGCGGTGATGTCTGCCGGCGGGACGGCGCGGACGAGCCCGGAAAGCATCCGGGCGGCCCCGACGCCGCCGCACAGGGCCACCAGCACGCCGCGAGCATAGGAGCGTCCACCCTGGGGGCGGTCCGGCGGCTCCTGATACCATCGCCGCCCGCCATGCCAGAGCGCATCCCCTCGGATCGGCACGAGACCGTGGTGTCGCTCCTGCGAGAAGCGGCTCGGGTCAACGGCGACGTCGACGCGTACGTGGAGGCCGCCCCTGAACGGGAGCGGCGATCCCTCACCTTCGCCGAGTGGGACCGTGCAGCCGCCGGTGTCGCAGGCGCCCTGTCCCGCCGCGGCGTCGCCAAGGGCGACGTGGTGTGCCTGCTGATGCCGTCGTCGATCGATTACGCGGTCCTCTACGCCGCGCTGCTCCGACTCGGTGCGATCACCTCCGGCATCAACCCCCGCATGGGAGCCGGAGAGGTCGCCTCCATCGTGGAGCGGACGGTGCCGGTGCTCGTGGTGACGGACCCCGAGGCGGCGCCGCCGCCTGCCGTCGGGGGAGTGGAGGTGGTCGAGCGGTCCGAGGTCGCGACGTGGTGGGGCGGTGACCCACCACGCCGGTGGCCCGAGCTGGCGCGGCACGACCCCGTGGCCGTCGTGTGGACCAGCGGGACCACCGGCAAGCCAAAGGGGGCGCTCTTCGACCACGCCAACCTTGCCGCGGTAGCCCGGGGCACCGACGCCCTCAGCCAGCCGGGCGACCGCCGGCTGTCGCCGCTGCCGTTTGCCCACGTCGGGTACATGACACGGGCCTGGGACGAGATCGCCAACGCCGTGACGACCATCATCACGCCGACCCCGTGGCGGGCCGACGACGCCGTGCGCATCTTGGCGGCCGAGTCGGTGACCGTGGCCCAGGGGGTGCCGACCCAGTACTCCTTGATGCTGGCCAGTCCCGAGTTGGAGCGGGTCGACCTCGGCGCGCTACGGGTCGCCAGCTCCGGCGCGGCGCGCGTGCCTGCTGCGCTCGTCGCGGAGGTGCGCCGCCGCTTCGGGGTCCCGGTCGTGGTGCGCTACACCTCGACCGAGGCGTCGCTCGGGACGGGCACCACGCTGACATCGTCCGACGAGGAGGTGGCCACGACCGTGGGGCGCCCGGTCGCGGGCGTGGAGTTGGCCATCGTCGACGACGAGGGGAGCCCGGTGCCGGCAGGATCGATCGGCAGCGTCCTGCTGCGCTCGGCGGCCACCATGCGCGGCTACTGGGGGCACGGCCCGGGCCGGGGGCGCCGCGTCGAGCAACTGATCGACGCCGGAGCGACCGCGACCGTTCTCGATGACGATGGGTGGTTGACCACAGGAGACTTCGGGAGGCTCACCGGAGAGGGGAACCTCCAGCTGTCGGGCCGGGCGCACGAGCGCTACATCAGGGGCGGCTACAACGTCTACCCGGCGGAGGTCGAGGAGACGCTGTCGTCGCACCCGGCGGTCGCCCGGGCCGCAGTGGTCGGTGTGCCCGACGACGTCCTCGGTGAGATCGGCGTGGCCGTCGTGGTGGCCGAGTCCGGCGCCGTTCCCGAGCTCGACCAGCTCCGTGCGCACTGCGCCCGGACGCTGTCCGACTACAAGGCGCCCGACGCGCTCGTGGTCGTCGACGAGCTCCCCATGACCCCGATGATGAAAGTCGATCCGACCGGCCTCGCCGCCTTGGCCGCAGGGGGGGCCGAGGAACGTCGCACGCTCAGGGCCCAGAATCGTGGGGGCCGCCCCGGGGTGGTAGGCAGTGGCCCCACTGGAGAAGGCGACGACAAGGAGCGTGCATGAGCCCCACCACCAGAGTCGGGGAGTCCGACCCCAATCGGGGAACTTCCCCCGAGGCGATCACGCCCGGCCGCTACGCGGGGCACGTGGCGGTGGTCACCGGGGCGGGGTCGGGCATCGGGCGGGCGACGGCGCGCCGCCTGGCCGCCGAGGGTGGCGCGGTGGCGTGCCTCGACCTCGCAGTAGACGCCATCGAGGCGGTGGCGGCCGAAATCAACCGGGAGTCGGGCGGCGCCGGCGGGCGCGCCATGGCGGTCAGCTGCGACGTCACCGACGAGGACGCGGTCAGCGGCGCAGTGTCGCAAGCCCGGGAGGAGCTGGGCCACATCACCAACCTGTGCAACATCGCGGGCATCGGCGGGTTCGCCCACACTCCCGAGCAGTCGCTCAGCGGATGGGACAAGATCATCGCCGTCAATCTGACCGGCACGTTTCTCATGTGCCGCGCCGTGCTGCCCGGCATGATCGAGCACGGCGGTGCCATCGTGAACACCGTCTCGACGGCGGGCATCATCGGTCAGCCCTACTCGGCGGCGTACTGTGCCTCCAAAGGCGGGGTCAAGCTGCTGACCAAAGCTCTCGCCGTCGAGTACATGGCCCGCGGTGTCCGCGTGAACGGGGTTGCTCCCGGCGGTGTGGACACCCCGATCATCCACAACTTCGGCCCGCCCGAGGACGCCGACTGGAAGCTGATTCAGCGGTTGATGACCCCGATCGGCTTCGCCTACCCGCACGAGATCGCCGGAGCGTTCGCGTACCTCGGGTCGCACGAAGCGGACTACGTCACCGGGGCGATCCTCTCCATCGACGGGGCGATCACGACCTGAGCGCCGACGGCACGACCCGGGTCACAGAGCGCGCACGGCTTCGCGTGGCGCTCGACGCGACGCCGCTGCTCGGCCTCCGCACCGGCGTCGGAGCCTTCTGCGAGGGCGCGCTCGGCGCCCTGGCGACCCGGCCAGGTGTCGACGTCCGGGCCTACGCTGTCAGCTGGCGACGACGGGGGCTCATCGAGGCCCTCCTGCCGGCGGGGGTCGCGGCGCACCAGCGACCGATGCCGGCCCGGCCGCTGCATGCCTTGTGGGGTCGAGGGAACACGCCACCGCTGGAGTGGTTCGTCGGCGTCGTCGACGTCGTGCACGGCACGAACTTCGTGGTGCCACCGACGCGGCACGCCGCCACCGTGGTCTCGGTGCACGACCTCACACCGCTCCACCACCCCGAGCTGTGCAACGAAGCGACACTGGCCTACCCGGGGCTCATCCGCCGGGCCCTGGCGCGCGGGGCCTGGGTGCACACCGACTCGGCGTTCGTCGCGGGCGAGGTGACAGACGCGTTCGAGGTCGATCCCGCTCGCGTGCGGGTCGTGCATCCGGGCATCCCCGACCTGCCAGCCGTCGCGGAGCGAGACGCCGCAGCCGCGCTCAGCCGGCTGCTCCCCTCAGGATCAAGGCGCTACTGCCTCGCTGTCGGGACGGCCGAACCGCGCAAGGACCTGCCGGGCCTGGTGCGCGCGTTCGGTGAGGTCGCGGCACGCCATGGGGACCTCCGTCTGGTGCTCGCTGGGCCACCGGGTTGGGGTGAGGACGCGTTGGCTTCGACCGTCGCCGGGTCGCCCGCCCGGGACAGGATCGTCCGCACGGGGTGGGTCGACGAGCGTGACCTGGCGGTCTTGCTGACGGGCGCCACTGTGCTGGCCTACCCCTCTCTCTACGAGGGATTCGGCTTCCCGCCGCTCCAGGCGATGCGGGCGGGTGTCCCGGTGGTCGCCACCCGTGCCGGCTCCTTGCCCGAGGTTCTCGGGAACGGAGCCCTGATGGTGGAGCCCGGCGATCATGACGCCCTCGTCCTGGCGCTCGAGGCCAGCCTCGTGGACGACGCCCTGCGCCGTCGGTTGATCGCAGCCGGGACGACCTGGTCTTCCCGGTTCTCGTGGGAGCGGTGCGGCGCCGGCCTCGAGGAGCTCTACGGCGACGCGGCGGGAGGCACGCGTGCCTGATCGGGCGCCCTCCGTGCTCGTCGTCGTCGAGCAGCTGCGTCGCCGCGTGCCCGGCGGCATCGGCGTGCACGCGCGCGGCCTTCTCGGCGGGCTGGCCCAGTGCACCGCCGAGGGCGACGGTGTCGACGTGACCCTCCTGGCCAGCCGACCTCGTGTCCCGCTCGCCGGGCGGGCGCACTCCGCAGACGACCCGTTGGCCTCCTTCGGCAGGCCGGTGCTCTCGTCACGGCTGCCAGGACCGCTCCTGACGAGGGCGTGGGACCACGGGCTGGCGCACGCACCGGGGGGTTTCGACATCGTGCACTCGGTGTCGCTCGCCGCGCCACGGCTGCGGCGCTCCAGCCGGAGCCCCCTCGTCGTCACGGTCCACGACGTCGCCTGGCGCCGGCATCCCGAGGCGACGACGGCGCGGGGGCGGCGCTGGCACGAGGCGGCACTGATCCGGGTCCGCGAGAGTGCGGCGTCCGTCGTCGTCCCGTCGCTGCTGGTGGCCGACGACCTGGGGTCGCTCGGCGTAGATGCGGGCCGGATCACCGTGGTGCCGGCCGGCGCCGACCACCTGCCCGACCCGGACCCCGGGGCGACTGACGCGCTCTTCGCCCGCGTGGGGGTGCGGGGCGAGTTCCTCCTCACCGTCAGCACGCTCGAGCCCCGGAAGAACGTGGACCGCCTCGTGGAGGCCTTTGGCCGGGTGCGTTCCTCCCTGCCCGGCCCGTGGCCGCTGGTGGTCGTCGGACCGGATGGATGGGGCCCCGGGCCCACTCGGCCGCCCGAGGCCGACGGGGTCGTCTTCACCGGCGCAGTTCCCGACGCCGTGCTCTCCGAGCTCTACCACCGCGCCCGTGCCTTCGCGTACGTGCCCTTGACGGAGGGATACGGGTTGCCCCCCCTCGAGGCAATGCGGGCCGGCACGCCGACCGTGGTATCGGGCGAGGTGCCGAGCGTGCAGGACCTGGGCGCGAGCGGGCCGGCGCCCGCTGTCATCGTGGACCCGATCGACGTTGACGACATCGCGTCCGGCCTCGCGGCCGTCTTGACCGACGAGGGGCTGCGGAACGAGTTGTCGGTGCGCGGGATGCGGCACGTGCTACCCCGAACGTGGCACGCCGCCGCAAGCGCCCACGTCGCCCTGTGGAAGGCGCTGCGGTGACCGATCCGTTCACCCTGACACTCGATGTCTCGGCCGTCCCGGCGCGTCCCGGTGGTGCCGGGTACTACACCATCGCCCTCGCCACCGGTCTCGCCCGGCGCGACGACGTCGAGGTCACGCTCGTGGCGCGTCACGGCGACGAGGAGCGGTGGCACACGTTGGCCGGGGGCGCCGCGGTGCGTGCGGCCGTTCCGTCCTCGCGGCCCGGGCGCCTGGCGTTCGAGCAGGTCGGCCTCTCGTCCGTGCTCCGTTCCCTCGGGGCGCAGGTGCATCACGGGCCGCACTACACCATGCCGGCGAGGTCGCCGGTCCCGTGCGCCGTGACCATCCACGATTGCACGTTCTTCGACCACCCTGAGTGGCACCACCGCTCGAAGGCCGCCTTCTTCCGCCGTGCGATCCGCCGTGCGGCGCTCAGGGCCGGCGTGCTCGTCTGCGTCAGCCAGGTCACGGCCGACCGGCTCCAGGAGTCGTGCGAGGTGCGCTCGCCGGTGGTCGTCGCGCCACACGGGGTCGACCACGCGCGGTTCGCGCCCACCGAGCCCGCCGAGGGTGCGGACCGGGCCGTCGTCGGCTCCCTGGGACTTCCGTCCGATGCACCGTTGGTGGTCTTCGTCGGCACTCTCGAGCCACGCAAGGGAGTTGCTCCCCTCGTCGCCGCCTTCGACCTGGTGGCCGAGACGAACCCCGATGCCGTGCTCGTGCTCGGGGGCCAGACCGGCTGGGGGATGGGCGAGACCGAGCGGGCGCTGGCGTCGGCCCACCACCGGGAGCGGATCGTCCGCACCGGCTACCTCACCGACCAGGCCGTGCCGGCGCTGCTCCGTCGGGCGTCGGTGGTGGCCTACCCCGCGCTCGAGGAGGGATTCGGGTTGCCCGCACTTGAGGCCCTGGCCTGCGGCGCGCCGCTCGTCACGACGGAGGGCACGGCCATGGCCGAGGTCGCCGGCGGAGCGGCACTGCTGGTGCCACCGGGGGACGTCGGCGCGTTGGCGGGCGCGCTCGGGGCGATGCTCGAGGAGGGCCACGCGACGGAGCGGCAGGCCCGGGGTATCGCAGTCGCCGCTGAGAAGACGTGGGAGGCGAGCGTGGCGCGGCACCTCCAGGCCTATGCGGTGGCTCGGGCGGCCTCGCAGTAGGGTTCCGCGCATGCGCGCGCTGATCACGGGCGGGAAGGGCTTCGTGGGCCAGTGGCTGGCCGCGCACCTCCGGGACTGCGGCGACGACGTCGTGGTCATCGACATCGAGACGGACGTGGCGGACGGTGCGGCCGTTCGCCACGTCATGACCGACATCGGGCCCGATGCCGTATACCACCTGGCCGCTATGACGCACGTGGGCGAGAGTTGGGAGAACCCGAGCCAGGTGCTGCGGGTCAATGTCCTCGGGACGGCCGAGATCCTGGCGGCGGCCCGGTGCCTGCCGGCGAGTCCCCGCGTCCTCGTCGTCAGTTCGGCGGAGGTGTACGGCGTCGTCGGGCCGGCGCAACTCCCGCTGGGGGAGGATACCCCCAGCGCCCCCGCCAGCCCCTATGCGGCGAGCAAGCTGGCGGCCGAAGTGGTGGCGCTCCAGGCCTGGCGGGGCTACGGCCAGCCCGTCATCGTGGTGCGGCCGTTCAACCACGTCGGTCCGGGCCAGTCGCCCAACTTCTTCGTCCCGGCGCTGGCCAAGCGGATCGTGGAAGCGCGGCGGACAGGCGCCGCGTCCTTGCGGGTGGGGACGCTGACCACCCGGCGGGACTTCACCGACGTCCGGGACGTCGTGGTCGCCTACAGGCTGCTCATCGAGAGGGGTGCCGCCGGGGAGGTCTACAACGTGTGCTCGGGCCACGACGTCGCGATGTCAGAAGTGGCCGCGCAGCTCCTCGATCTGGCGCAGGCCGACCTCACGCTCGAGACAGACCCGGAGTTGGTGCGTCCGGTCGACGTCCCCGTGCTGCGCGGCGATGGGGCGCGGCTGCTCGCTGCCACCGGTTGGCGGGCGGCGATCCCGCTCCCGACGACGCTCGCCGACGTCCTGGCCTCCTGGGAAGCGGACTGACGGCGAACATCGTCAGATGTGGCGTCGAGGCGCTCAGGCGCTGACGCGCTGGCGGATTTGGGTCCGCACCTCGCGGGCCTGCTCCCGGGCCTTCGAAGTGAGCTGCGTCACCGTCGGGGGCAGTTTCTCCTCAATGGGCGAGAAGGTCGTCTCGACGAATTGCACGGCCGACTCGGCCAGGTCGTCGATCTGCGCGATCCCCTTGGCGACGCCGTGGCGGACGCCACCGATGCGCTCGTCCAGCGCGAGGTCCTGGGACAGCCGGTTCTGAAGCTCCACCCGCTGGACCTGGACCCGCTGGTAGCCGAGCACGCCGAGGCCGACCGCGACGTAGGCGGCGTCGCGGGCGAGGTCCGTGACGCCCTTCGAGAGGGAGCTGATGTTGGTGGTTACGTCCGGCATGGGAGCCTCCTGTTTGGTCGGTTCACGCTGAAGAATCGGCACGCGGCCGCCGACGTCCGGCTTCCGCGTTTCACGTGCAACTGTATCACGTTTGTTTAACAGTAGCAAGCAACAGGGGAGTAATTCCGTGCCTGGAGGCCCCCCTCCGTGCCTGAGGGGGACTATGCCCGACCGGATAGCCTCTCACCCCTGATGGACGCCCAAGTGCCGGCCGTGGTCGCCGTCGTTGTGACGACCGAGCCCGGGCCCTGGTTCGAAGAGGCGCTCTCATCCCTGGCCACCCAGGACTACGAGGAGCTCTCCGTCCTCGTGCTCGCCGCCGGCGACGCCGCCGGCGTGACGGAGCGGGTCGGCCGGATCCTGCCCGACGCGTTCGTCCGCCACCTCCCGGATCGTCCCGCCTACACGGCGGCGTCCAACGAGGCGCTGGGCATGGTCGAGGGTGCCGCCTTCTTCTTGTTGTGCCACGACGACGTGGCGCTCGATCCGGCCGCCGTCCACCAGCTCGTCGAGGAAGCCTTCCGCTCCAACGCCGGCGTTGTCTCCCCGAAGTTCGTCAACTGGGACGATCCCACCATCCTCTTGCATGTCGGGATGAGCTGCGACAAGACCGGAGCCGTCGTCGACCGCATCGTCGAGGGCGAGGTGGACCACGGCCAGCACGACGCCGTGCGCGACGTCTTCGTCGCGCCGAGTGGGTGCATCCTCGTGCGGGCCGATCTCTTCCGGCTCCTCAACGGTTTCGACGCGGGGATCGTGGCCATGGGGGAGGACCTCGACCTGTCGTGGCGGAGCCAGGTCGCCGGGTCACGCGTCGTCGTCGCGCCAGAGGCGCGCGTCCGACACCGCGAATCCGTTGCCGGCGGGCTCGCGCCGCTGGCGGTCCGCACCGAGACCCAGGGGCGCCGCCCCGTCACCATGCAGATGCTCCAGCGGCGCCACGAGCTGCGGGCCGTGCTGAAGTGCTACACGCGGATCCACCTCGTCCGGGTGTTGCCACAGGCGGCGCTGCTGGCCCTGGGGGAGGCCGTCGTCGCCGTCCTGGCCCGCGACCGCGACCGGGTACGGGCGGTCACGGGTGCCTGGAGGTGGAATGCCCGGCGGCTGACCGAGATCTCGCTCCTGCGCGGCGAGCTCGCCGAACACCGCCTGTTCCCTGACGCCGAGGTCCGCCGACTCCAGATGCGGGGCAGCGCACGGCTGTCGCGCTACTTCAGCCGCCTGACGCACCAAGGTCTTGCCGCGGCCAACGCGGCAGCCGCCTCGCGACAGCGGTCGGAGCGCGCCGAGGAGCGCGCCGAGGTCGCGGTCCTCACCGGCAGTGTCGGGTCGGCCTTCAGTGAGGACACGGACTTCGACGAGCTCGACGACCTGGGCCGGCGGGCGGGGCGGGACCGGTTCGGCCGCAAGGTCCGCTCGGCACCCCTGAGCACGGGACGCCAACGCGTCCTGGCCATGGTGATCGCGCTGCTGGTGCTCGCAATCGGGACCCGCGAGCTCTTCTTCGGGACCCTGCCGCTCGTCGGCCAGTTGGCCCCGCTCCCGTCATGGACGACGAGCTGGCACCACTTCTTCTCGGGCTGGCAGTCGGCGGGTGTCGGCACGACGGCGCCGGCCTCTCCCGCCTTCGGCATCGTCGGGATCACCGGAACCGTGCTCTTCGGCGCCATGGGGACGTTGCAGCGGGTCCTGCTGCTCGGCTGCATACCCCTCGGCGCGTGGGGTGTCTCTCGTTTCATGCGCCCGCTCGTTTCGCCCCGAGCGGGCGTCGTCGCCGTCATCTGCTATCTCGGCCTCCCATTGCCCTACGGAGCCCTGGGCACGGGCCGCTGGGACGGCCTCGTCGCCTATGCCGCCTTCCCTTTCATCGCCCGCCGGCTGGCCGAGGCGGCCCGGGTCGCGCCGTTCCGGACGGAGCCGGGGGCGAGATGGCGCAGCCGCCTGTCGGGCCAGATCGCCATCTTGGGCGCCCTGATCGCTGCCGCATCGAGCTTCGCACCCGCCGTCGTCCCGCTGTGCATCGCCATGGCGCTGGCCTGGACCGTGGGCTCGCTGCTCGTCGGGACCGGCGACCCGGGCTGGCGGGTCCTCGTCGTGGCCGCCGAGGCGGTGGCGGTCGCGCTGGTGCTCGCCGCCCCCTGGGTGATCGGCACGGCGCTCGCCGGCAAGGGCGCGGTCGCGATCTTCGGGCTGCCCGTGACCGGTGCGTCGGCCCCGAACTGGGGCGAGGTCATCCGTTTCGCCATCGGCCCGGCGGCCCGCTCGCCCGCCGTGTGGCTCCTGGTCGCGGGGGCTGCGCTGCCGCTGCTGCTCGGGCGGGGGGTCAAGCTGACCTGGGCCGCCCGCCTGTGGGTCACGGCGTGCGCATCGTGGGGTCTGGCTTTCGCGGCGTCGCGGGGCGACCTGGGGTCTTTCGCGCCATCCGAGTCCGTGGTCCTGGTACCTGCCGCGCTCGCGGTGGCTGCCTGCGTGGGCCTCGGCATCTCCGCCTTCGAGGACGACCTGACCGGTCGGGAGTTCGGGTGGCGCCAGGTCGTGAGCGTCGTCGCGCTCGTCTTCGTGGCACTCGGCCTCCTCCCGGTGGTCGCCGGCGCGGCGGACGGCCGCTGGGGCCTGCCATCCCAGGGGGTGGAGCAGCCGCTGGCCTTCCTGTCGCACCCGAGCACGACGGGCGTGGGAAGGGTGCTGTGGCTCGGTGACCCGAGAGCCCTGCCCGCCGGGGGGTGGTCGGTGGAACCCGGCCTGGCGTACGCGCTGACACCGCAGGACCTCCCCGACTCGGCGCAGGTGTTCACCCCGGCCGGCCCGGGGCCGGCCGTTCTCGTGGCCGATGCCGTCCGCCTGGCTGTCTCCGGCGGGACGGTGCACCTCGGGCGGCTGCTCGCGCCCGCCGGCGTGCGCTACGTGGTCGTCGTCGAAGGCCTGGCCCCGTCCATGGTCGGCACCGTCGTGCCGTCAGTCAGCGCCCCCGCGCCGCCCGGGCTCAACACCGACCTCCTCCAGCAGGACGATCTGCAGGTGGTCCCGGGCGAGGTCGGGGTCCAGGTGTTCGAGAACGGCGAGCAGATGCCTGCAACGGCGGAGCGCGCCACGCCGTTGCCCGCCGTGCGCACGTGGTCGTACCCGAGCGGAGCGGACGTGGTGGGCTGGCTGCCGGTGCTGAGCGCCCTCTCGAAAGGTGGGCCGGCGACCGGCCTCGTGGCGCCCGGGACCCTCTACGCCGGCTACGCGCCAGCCGGGAGCTTCGCACTGACGGTCGGCGGCCACGCGGTGCCCCAGCGCCCGGCGTTCGGCTGGGCGGCTCAGTACCGCGCCGTCAAGGGGCGGGCGTCACTCGCCCTCTCGCAGTTCCCCCTCGGCCCCGCCGGCGTCCTGCTCGAGCTGGCCGCCTGGGTGCTTCTGGCGGCCGCCATCGCCGGCCGGCCGCTGCGGCGGGCCGGCCGAGCGCGGACGAGCGCGGAGTGAGCCCCGCCCACCTCAGCCGGGAGCGCCGGTGGCGCGTGCTCGCCCTCGTCGTGGTCGTGATCGCGGGCGTGGGCATCGCGGCCGGGACCCGGGGGACAGCGGCACCGCTCGGCGTGCCGGCGGCGCCGAGCGTGCTGGTCCCCGCGCCGGATGCGGAGTCGTCCGCCTGGTACTGCACCGGTCAGTCCACCGCGTCGGGCGTGTCGCCGGGGTTCCTCGTCCTCACCAACACCTCGGCTGCGCCGGCGTCGGTGACGATCATGGCGGTGACCGACGGGGGCTCCTCCGAGCGCACCGTCGTCGCCGTCCCCGCCGGCGGCGTGACGGCACCGACCATCCCGGCGTTGTCGTCGGGCTCCTGGGAGTCCGAGATCGTGTCGGTCTCCGGCGGCGGCGTCGCCGTCACGCAAGCGGTGCACGGCTCCTCGGGCTGGTCCCAGGCGCCGTGCCAGAGCACCACCTCGGCCTCCTGGTACTTCCCGGGCGGGACGACCGCGCATGCCGACGGGCTGTACGTCTCGCTCCTCAACCCCACGTCGACGCCTGTCGTGGTCGATCTCAGCTTCATGACGCCGTCGGGCGCGGTCCATCCGATCAACTACCAGGGGATCGTGCTGCAGTCGGGGCAGGTTCAGGTGGAGGACGTGGCGTCCGAGGTGCAGAACGTGTCGACGGTGAGCACCGTGGTGTCCACCCGGACGGGGCGCATCGTGGCGTCCGAGGTACAGGTCTTCGCCGGGTCCTCCGCCGGTCTGGCCCTCGTGCCGGGCGCGGCGTATCCCGAGTCGCAATGGGCGATCCCCCAGGCCCAAGAGGTGGGTGGTCCCTCCGAGATCGACGTCTTCAACCCCGGGACCGGCGCGGAACACGTGACGGTTCGGCTGCGCCTGCCGTCCGCCCCGTTGGCCCCGCTGACCGCCACGGTCGCAGCTGGCTCCACATGGGTCCTGGCCACGAGCGCCCAGACGCGTATCCCTCGCGACGAGACCTACTCCGCCGTCATCGACGCCACGGGGGGCACCGGTGTGGTCGTCGGGCGAACGGTCACGTTGCCGGGGGGTACCTCGGCGCCCCAGGCCGGTATGGCCATGGCCGTCGACCGCCGGAGTACGGTGTCGCCGAGCGGGACGTGGGTGGTGCCGCCGCCCGGTACGAGCGCGAACCCCGCGGTGAGTGGCGCCAGCGCCGCGTACCTGGGATTGGTCAACACCGCGACCACCGCGGCGCACTACGACGCGTACGCCGTCACGTCCTCGGGCGACAAGCAGATCGTCACCGGCACCCTCGGCCCAGGCTCCATGACGGGCTCTGTGCTCTCTAATGCGGGGCTCAACCCCGTGTTCGTGCGGGCCGCCGGAACGGTGGCCGTCAGCGAGAGCGCGAACCCGTCGGGCGGCATCGGCGTCGTGACCATGCCCGGGATCCCGTTGGCGGCGGCGATCGGTCGCTGAACCCTAAAGGCGGTGCCGCTGGTAGCGGCGCCACAGGGCGCGCCCGCCCACGAGCAGCACGCCCAGGCACAGCAGCGCGAAGAGCACCGGCCCGGCCAGACGGACGACGCCCTCCACCCCGGCCACGAACCCTCCGATGCTGTCGTGCCAGGCGCGCACGAGCCCCGAACCGGGCAGCGGTCCCGGTGGCGGTGGCGGGGTGCCCTCGTTGACCGTCACCGTCAGGGTCGAGTACGACGTCTCGCTGTTGAGCAGCTGCAACTGGCCCTGGAGCTGCTCGATCTGCGACTGGATGCCGTCGAGCTGCTCCTGGACGGCCAGCACGTCGCCCACCGTCGTGGCCTTGGCCAGGATGGTCAGGTACTGCTGGCGGCTGTCCTGCAGCGCCGTGATACGCGACTGCAGGTCGACGTACTGCACGGTGACGTCGGTGGCCTTCGTCGTGAGGCCCGACGTCTTGCCGAGGGCCTGTGCCTGTCTCAGCACCGCCGAGAAGCTGTCCACCGGCACCTGGAGGGTGACGCTGCCGTACGGCGCCCCACCCGTGCCCGCACCGGACTGGGTCTGCGAGTTGGCCACGAAGCCGCCGTACGCACCGGCCAGAGCGGTCAGCTGGGTCATCGCCCTCGCCAGATGGCCGCGGCCAACTGCGAGCCCCAGGGTCCCGGTCTGCTCGATCTTGGCGGACTGGCCGACGGCGCCACCAGGCAGGTTGGGCGCGGTCGGTGTCGTGACCGAGGGAGCCGCATTCGTGCCCTGGGCCGCGTTGGCCGGCCCGAAGATGCCCCGGGGGGCGCTCTTGAACTGCGGCGAGCCGCCACCGGCCGCGCCGCTCGGGATCGTCGTGGTCGACTCGGGGGATGGCGTCGCGGGGCTGCGGGGGAGGTGCGCCAGGCCCGAGGTGACGGTCGGGGCGGAGGAGCCGCGCGCCAGCGCGCCGACGGTCCCGGTGATCACCAGTGCGACGGCGATGCAGGCGGCCACCGCGAGCACGCGGTGCCGGCCGGCGACGGCCACCAGGCGGTGCACCCTGCCGCCACTGACCGGTTCGGGGAGCGCCGGCACGTCGGGACCGGCCGGATCGTCGGCCCCACCCGCATCATCGACCCCGACCACCTGACCCGTAGCGCGGGCCAGGATGTCGTCGACGCCGGTGCCGGGCACGTCGAAGGCCGCACCGGCGCGGGCGAGGAGGGAGGCGAGGCTGTCGTCGTCGAGCATGGTCATGGTCCGGCCTCCTCGGCGGGAGCGGGCTCCCCGGAGGCGGCCAGGGCGGCTAGGGCGGGGTCGGCCGCCAGGCGGCGGCGGGCCTCGTGCAGGCGGGACTTGACGGTCCCCTGGCGCCGGCCGATGGCGAGCGCGATGTCCTTCTCGCTCAGGTCGGCGTAGTAACGCAGTACGACGGGCACGCGCAACGACATCGGGAGCTGCTGCAGCGCCGCCAGCACGGTCTCGGCCGTCTCCCCCTGCTCGGCCCGCGTCTCGGGGCCGACACTCGCCTCGTGCACGTGCTCCAGCGGCCCGTCACCGGCGCGGTGGTCGCGGTGGGGGATCTCGCGGCGGAGCTTCGAGTAGCACGAGTTGACGACCACCCGATAGAGCCAGGGCCGGATGCTCGGCACGCCCGAGAGCGAGTCGCGGAAGCGCCAGGCACGCAGGTAGGCGTCCTGGACCGCCTCCTCGGCGTCGGCCCGGTTGCCCAGGATGAGGCAGGCGGTGCGGAACGATGCGACGTACCCCTCCGCGAGCCAGTCGGCGAGCTGGTCCTCCACCATCCCCCCTTCTGACGCAGCGCCGCCCGGCTTGGTTCGATCCGGGTGCGCGCCGTGCCTAGCGGGCGGGGGGACCTTCGGGGTCGGCCGGCGGCCACGGGGGGGGCGGCCACGACGACCCGGTCTCGGGCCCGGCTGACGGCGGCGCGGCGACGGCTGCCGGCGACGGCTCCGGAGTCCGCCACGGCTTCCGCGACGGCGGCTGGTTCAGCGTGCGGCGCGTGGCCGTTGCCGGCGCCGTTGGCGACCGGCGGGCGGATGGCGGCTTCGTTGAAATGCGGGACCGACTTGGCGCCCTCGCCGTGGACCGGTGACCCGTGCGCCTCGTCGACCAGACGCGCCACCTCGGCGCCGTCGATGATCTCATTGTCGAGCAGCGCACGTGCGATGGCGTTGAGCCCGCCCCGGTGCTTGCTCAGCACCTCCATGGCCCGCTGCTCCTCGGAGCGCAGGATCCGCTCGACCTCCTCGTCGATCACCTTGGAGGTGTCCTCGGAGTAGTCGCGCGTGTGCATGAGATCCTCGCCGAGGAAGACCTGGCCCTGGGACCCCCAGGCCATCGGGCCGATGGCGTCGCTCATGCCCCACTCGCGCACCATCTTGCGCGCCAGCTCGGTGTTGCCGACCAGGTCGTTGGCGGCGCCGGTTGACAGGTCGCCGTAGACGAGTATCTCGGCGCAGCGGCCGCCCATGCGGACGCACAGTGCGTCCTCGATGTACTGACGCGGGTGGATGTGCCGCTCCTCCATCGGGAGCTGGTGGGTGACGCCCAGAGCCATGCCCGTCGGGAGGATGGTGACCTTGTGCACGGGGTCGGCGTGCTCGAGCACGTAGGCCAGCACGGCATGCCCGCCCTCGTGGTAGGCGATGCGCTCCTTCTCGGCCTCCGAGAGCACCATGGACTCGCGGCGCTGGCCGAGCAGCACGCGGTCGCGCGCCGTCTCGAAGTCCGCCATGGCGATCTCTGCACTGCCCCGGCGCACCGCGTGCAGGGCGGCCTCGTTGACCAGGTTGGCCAGGTCGGCACCGCTCATGCCGGGCGTGCCCCGCGCCACCACGCTGAGGTCGACGTCGTTGGCCATGCGCTTGCCCTTGCAGTGCACCTGGAGGATGGGGAGGCGTTCCTCGAGGTCGGGGAGCGGCACGACGATCTGGCGGTCGAAGCGGCCCGGCCGCAGCAATGCAGGGTCGAGGATGTCGGGCCGGTTGGTGGCGGCGATCATCACCACGCCCTCGGCGGTGTCGAAGCCGTCCATCTCCGAGAGCATCTGATTGAGCGTCTGCTCTCGCTCGTCGTGCCCGCCGCCGAGCCCGGCACCGCGCTTGCGGCCGATGGAGTCGATCTCGTCGACGAAGACGATGGCGGGAGCCTGCTTGCGCGCCGTCTGGAACAGGTCGCGCACCCGGCTGGCCCCGACGCCCACGAACATCTCCATGAAGTCCGAGCCGCTCACCGACATGAAGGGCACGCCGGCCTCGCCGGCCACGGCCCGGGCGATGAGCGTCTTGCCCGTGCCGGGCGGACCGACCAGCAAAACGCCCTTGGGGATCTTCGCCCCGATCTCCTTGAAGCGGGCGGGCGTCTTCAGGAAGTCGACCACCTCGCTGATCTCTTGCTTGACACCGGTGTAGCCGGCGACGTCGTCGAAGGTGGTCGACGGCCGGTCGCTGCTGAAGGTCTTGGCCTTGGAGCGCCCGATCGACATGATCCCCGACATCTGCCCGCGGGTCTGGCGGCCGATGAAGTAGATGAAGGCGGCGCCGATCCCGATGATGAACAGGTAGGGCAGCAGGGCGGTGAAGAGGTTCGACGACGGGGTCGGGAAGCTAACCTGGACGCCGTCGTTGCGCATGGTCTCGACGTCGTTCGGCAGTGACGGCGTCGGGCCTTGGACCTCGTAGTTCGTGCCGTCCTTCAGCGCCCCGGTGATCTGGCCCGTGGAGTTGGAGATCTTGGCCGTCGAGACCTGCTTGGACGTCACGTCCTGCATGAACTTGGTGTAGGTGATCGTCTTGGCGTTCGTGGTCTTGATCGTGCCTACGGCCAGCAGGATGGCCACGATCCCGATGGCGAGGACGCCCCACAGCCAGCGCCAGCTCTGGCCGCCGGTCGGCGACCCCGCGGGCGGACCGCCCTCCCCGCCCGCGGGCGAGTTTTGTCTGCTCGCAGGCTTGTCCTGACGCTGTGGGCTCACCTCGTCCATGCTAGGCGCCCCCCTCGCGGAACGGTGACCGGCCCGGGCGATCTGTGCAACGCGGGTCTCCCTGCAGGTCGGAGGCCCATGGGGCGCCGGTAACGTTCTACCGATGACCGATTCGGAGACCGGCGGGCCGCCTCCAGGTCAGACCGGCCCGCCGGCGCGGCCACCGGGGCCCGTCCCGGCCGGCTACGTGCCGCGCGAATGGGTCCAGCAGGCCCCACCGCCCGCAGTCCCGCCCCCACCGCCGGGGTACGTGGCCGCGGTGTGGCCGAACGTCGCCCCGCACGCCCCGCACGCCTCGCCCGCCGCCGCCACCGGTCCCGGCGGCGCACGGGGCCGCCTGGCCGGCGGTCGCCGCCCCGCCCGTTCCGGCCGGGGGCGACGCCCCGTTCCTCGATACCCCCTGGGTCCCCCCGCAGACCAGGCGCCAGGGCTGGATGTGGCTCGTCTACGCCGTCCTGGGGTTCCTGGCCGGCCAACTCGGCGCACTCGCCTTCGGGTTGGTGGCCGGCGCCATCGCCGGCAAGACGTCAGCGCAGATGCAGGCGATCGCCACGGCCTCGGTGCCGCCCGAGTGGTACGTGGTGTCGACCCTGCTCGGCCTGTGGATCGGGTTCTTCGGCGCGCCGTGGCTGGCCAGCCGGACCCAGGGGACGCGCAACTTCGTGCGCGACCTCGGTGTGCGCTTCCGGGTCATCGACCTCGTCGGCATCGGGATCGGCATCGGGGGCCAGATCCTCGTGGCGATCATGTACGCGCCGTTCCAGCACCAGATCCACGACTTCAACGGGCCCTCGCAGCGCCTGACCGGCGGCTCGCACGGCGGCGGTTTCGTGATCATCGCCATCGCGACGGTGCTCTTCGCCCCGGCGATGGAGGAGCTCTTCTTCCGCGGCCTGCTCCTCAAGGCGCTCGTCCGCCTGTTGACCCCCCTGCGGGCGGCCGGCGGCGCCCGTGTCGCCGGCGTCGTCGGGGCCGTGATCCTCGACGGTCTCCTCTTCGGCCTGGCGCACGGGGAATGGGTGCAGCTGGCGGGACTGGCCGCCTTCGGCATGATCCTCGCCGCCGTCTCGTACCGAACCGGGCGTCTCGGCATGAACATCGTCGCCCACGGCACATTCAACCTGGTGGCCATCATCGCCATCGTCAGCAACGGGACCGGCGTGATCCACTGAGCGCCGGCGTCGTCGGCCGTTTCGGATCGCAGGGCGGGGCGCCCCTATGGTTGGGGCCCGTGAACCGGATGGACCAGGTCTTCAAGGCCTACGACATACGCGGCACCGTGCCCGACCAGCTCGACGCGGACATGTGCCGCGCCATCGGCCGCGCCATGGCCCGCTTCGCCGGGGCACCCGAGATCCTCGTCGCCCGCGACATGCGGGAGTCGGGAGTCGAGCTCTCCGGCGCCTTCTCCGACGGCGTGCGGGCCGAGGGCGTCGACGTCACCGACCTCGGCATGGCCTCCACCGACTTCTTGTACTTCGCGTCGGGACACCTCGACGCCCCCGGTGCCATGTTCACGGCGTCGCACAACCCGGCGCAGTACAACGGGCTCAAGCTCTGCCTCTCGCGGGCGCGGCCCATCGGGCGCGACACCGGCCTGGACGACATCGAGGCCGAGGCCGAGAAGCTGCTCGGTGAGCCCGTCCCGCCCCCGAGCGGGGCCCGCCGCCAGCTGGACCTGCTGGGCGCCTGGGCCGATCACGTCCGGTCGTTCGTCGACGTGGGCTCCCTGCGCCCGCTCAAGGTCGTCGCCGACACCGCCAACGGCATGGGCGGCCTCGTCGTGCCGATCGTCTTCGACAGGCTCCCCTTCTCGGTGGAGATCCTCTACCCGGAGCTCGACGGCTCCTTCCCCAACCACCCGGCCGACCCCATTCAGCCCGAGAACCTGGTCGCGCTGAAGCGGGCCGTGCTCGAGCAGGGCGCCGACGTCGGCCTCGCCTTCGACGGCGACGCCGACCGGGTCTTCCTCGTCGACGAGAAGGCCGAGCCGGTGTCGGGCTCGCTGACCACTGCGCTGGTCGCGGCCAGCATGCTGGCCAAGCATCCGGGCGAGACGATCCTCTACAACCTCATCTGCTCCCACGTGGTGCCCGAGGTGGTGACCGAGATGGGCGGCACGCCGGTGCGCACCCGGGTCGGCCACTCCATCATCAAGCAGGTGATGGCCGAGACGGGCGCAGTCTTCGGCGGCGAGCACTCGGGCCACTACTACTACCGCGACAACTTCCGGGCGGATTCGGGCATCATCACCGCGCTCCTCGTGCTCGAGCTCCTGAGTCAGAGCGGCGATCCGCTCTCGGTGATGCTCGAGCCCTACCAGCGCTACGCGGACTCGGGGGAGATCAACACCGAGGTCGCGGACCCCGCGGCCACGGTCGCCGCCATCGCCGACCACGAACGCGCCGCAGGGGCGTCGGTCGACCGGTTGGACGGGCTGACCGTCGAGCACGCCGAGTGGTGGTACAACGTCCGGCCCTCCAACACTGAGCCGCTGCTCCGCCTCAACGTCGAGGCGAAGACGCCCGAGCTCTGCGCGGCCCACGTCGCCGAGGTGCGAGAGCTCATTGCCGCCAACGCCGGCCTGGCGCCGGCCCGAACTGAGGAGCTGACATGAGCCTTGACCCCCTCCTGCTCGACGTCCTGGCCTGTCCGGTCGACAAGGGCCCGCTGTTGTGGTTCGCCGACGAGGAGATCCTCTACAACCCCCGTCTGAAGAAGAGCTATGCCGTGGTCGACGGCGTACCCGTGCTGCTGGTGGACGAGGCGGTCGACGTCGGCGAGCCCGAGCACGACCGGCTGATGGGCAAGGCCGAGAAGGACGGGGTGCGGGCCACCGGGCCGTCCACGGTGTGAGCGACGCGCCGTACCTCGACACGCTCGGGCTGTGGGAGGCGGCGGCGGCACTGCCTGAGCAGCTGTCCGTCGCGCTCGAGACCGCCCGCGACGCCCTCCACGCTCTCGGGCCGCCCGACGTGGCCGCGGTGCGCACCGTCGCGGCGTTCGGGCTGGGCACGGGCGGGACGGCGTGCGAGGCCGTCGCCGCGCTCGGCGCACCGCACCTGAGGGTCCCGTTCTGGCTCGGCCACGGCCCGGAGGTCCCGGCGTTCGTCGACGCGCACTCGTTGGTCTTCGCCGTCTCGAGCTCGGGCGGCACCGAGGAGACGCTGGCGGCCGCCGCGGAGGCCGTCGCCCGCGGGGCGCGGGTCGTGGCCGTGGGCGGCGACGCCGACGGCGCGCTCGCCCGTCTCGCTCGTGGCGCCGCGCTTTCGTGGTGCCCCGCCGCGGGCCCGCCCGCGCCGGTGGGCGGGCGCGGCACCCCGGCCGCCCCGGGCGCACCGCGGGCCCGTGCCGCGCTGGCGGCCGTCACCGTGCCGCTGCTGGTCGCGCTGTCCCGGACCGGCCTCGCCCCGGACTCCGCGCCGTCGGTCGACGCGGCGGCCGCGGCGCTGGCGCGCCGGCGCGACGCCCTGCTGGCCCCGGCCGGCGCCGCGCAGGAGCTGGCCCGTCGCATCGGGCGCACGATCCCGCTCGTCTACGGCTCGTCCGGGGTGGCCGCCGTGGCGGCTCGCTGGTGGAAGGCCCGGGTCAACCTCAACGCCAAGGCGCCGGCGTTCGCCGCCGTGGTCCCCGAGCTGACCTACGACGAGCTCGCCGGGTGGGGCCAGGGCGGCGACGTCACCCGCCAGACCATGTCGCTGGTGCTGCTGCGGCACGCGGGGGAGGGCGCCGGGGCGGGCGAGCTCTTCGCGGCCGTTCGCGCGGCCACCGAAGAGGTGATGGCGGACGTGCTCGAGATCCGCGCCGAAGGTGACGACGACCTCGGCCGCTTCTTCGACCTGGCACTCCTGGGCGAGCTCGTCTCCTTGCACCTGGCCGGTCACGAAGGTGTCGACCCCGGCCCGGCGCCGGCCGTCGAGGAGGCGCACGGCGGGGGCGGACGCGCCTGGCCCGGCTAGCTCAAGCGCTCCACGATCATGGCCATGCCCTGGCCGCCGCCGACGCACATCGATTCGAGGCCGAACGTCTTGTCCCCGTCCTCGAGCCCGTTGATCAGCGTGGTCATGATGCGGGCGCCCGTCTGGCCGAACGGGTGCCCGAGGGCGATGGCACCCCCGTGGACGTTCAGCTTGTCCCAGCTGATACCGAGATGCTTGGCCGAGGGGACCACCTGGGCGGCGAAGGCCTCGTTGATCTCCACCAGGTCGATGTCGCCGATCGTCATGTTCGCCCGCGCCAGGACCTGACGGCAGGCGTCCACCGGGCCGAGTCCCATGATCTCGGGGTTCAGCCCGGTCACGCCACTGGCCACGATGCGCGCCAACGGGGTGATGCCGAGCGCCTTGGCTTTCGTGTCGCTCATTACGATGACGGCCGCCGCGCCGTCGTTGAGGGGACAGGCATTGCCTGCCGTCACGGTGCCACCCTCGCGGAAGACGGGCTTGAGGTTGGCGAGACCCTCGAGCGTGGTGTTGGGCCGGGGCCCGTCGTCCTTGGTCACGAGGCTGCCGTCGGACAGCGTGACCGGGATGATCTCGCGCTCGAAGAAGCCGTTCTCCTGCGACGCCACGGCCCGGGTCTGCGAGAGGAGCGCGAACTCGTCCTGCTCCTGGCGGCCGACCTTCTCGAACTCCGCCACGTTCTCCGCAGTCTGGCCCATGGCGATGTAGACGTCGGGCAGGCCGGCAAGCGGTGTCCAGGGCTCCGTCACGGCGGGGGCCCGGACCTTGGTCCGCTCCTCGGCCTCGGCGAACTCGGAGTTGTGCGGGCCGGTGTCCGACGCGCCGTGCATGTAGCGGCTCACCGTCTCGACGCCGGCGGCGATGAAGACGTCCCCTTCGCCGGCGCGGATGGCATGCGCCGCCATGCGGATCGTCTGGAGCGACGACGAGCAGTACCGGTTGACCGTCACGCCCGGGACGTCCTCGAGCCCCGCCAGGATGGCCGCCACCCGGGCCACGTTGTACCCGGCCTCCCCCGCCGGTTGGCCGCAGCCGAGGAGGACGTCCTCTACTTCGGACGGGTCGAGCTGCGGGACCTTGTCGAGCACGGCGCGCAGCACGAGAGCGCTCAGGTCGTCGGGCCGGCACTCAACGAGCGAGCCCTTGTTGGCCCTGCCGATCGGCGTGCGACCGGTGGCGACGATGACGGCTTCAGGCATGGTGACGGCTCCTCGGTTCGACGTGGACCCGGGGTCCCGCCCCAGGGCGGATTGCAGGTTACTTCCCGGTAGCCGGGCCGCTTGCGGGGCCAGGTGGCCGCTTCCCGAGGTGGACTGTAACGTGTTCTAGACGGCGGAGCCCCCTATGGCCGGGCCGGTGACAACGTGGCGTTGACGTGGGCCGATGTGGCGCCGCCCCCGGGAGGGACATCGATGGATATTGCCTTGACGGAGGAGCAGCAGGCGCTGAAGAGCGAGCTGCGCTCCTACTACCGGAACCTGCTGACGCCCGAGCTCGAGCAGGAGCTCTCGAAGGCCGGCGGGATCGGCCCCGTCGTGCGCCGGGTGGTCAAGCAGATGGGCAGCGACGGCTGGCTCGGCATCGGCTGGCCGAAGGAGTGGGGCGGCCAGGGCCGCTCGGCGATCGAGCAGTTCATCTTCTTCGACGAGTCCATGCGCAGCGGCGCGCCCGTGCCCATGCTCACCATCAACACCGTTGGGCCGACGATCATGAACTTCGGCTCCCAGGAGCAGAAGGAGTTCTTCCTCCCCAAGATCCTGGCGGGCGAGATCCACTTCTGCATCGGCTACACCGAGCCGAACTCGGGCACGGACCTCGCCTCCTTGACCACCCGGGCCGTCCGCGACGGCGACGAGTACGTGATCAACGGGGCCAAGATCTTCACGAGCCTGGCCGGCGATGCCGACTACATCTGGCTCGCCACCCGGACCGACCCCAACGTCGCCAAGCACAAGGGCATCTCCATGTTCGTGGTGCCGATGGACACGCCCGGCATCCGGGTCGTCCCGATGAAGCTCCTCGGGGACCACAACATCAACTACACCTTCTACGAAGACGTGCGCGTCCCGGCCACCAGCCTGGTCGGCGGGGAGAACCAGGGCTGGAACCTCATCACGAACCAGCTCAACCACGAGCGCGTCACCCTGTGCTCGCCTGGGATCATCGAGCGTGTGCTGACCGACGTGCGGGCGTGGGCCCAGGCGACGAAGCTGCCTGACGGAAGGCGCGTCGTCGACCAGGAGTGGGTGCAGGAGCACCTGGCACGCGTGCACGCCGAGCTCGAGTTCCTCCGCCTCATCAACTGGAAGGTGGCGTGGCAGGGCACGCAGGGACACCTCGACGTGGCGGACGCCTCGACGATCAAGGTCTTCGGCACCGAGTTCTACCTGCGGGCCTTCCGGTCGCTCATGGAGATCCTCGGGCAGGCCGGCTACCTGACACGGGGCTCGCCGGCCGCAGTCATCGGCGGGCGCCTGGAGATGTATGCCCGCTCCATGATCATCCTCACCTTCGGCGGCGGCACCAACGAGATCCAGCGGGACCTCATCGCGATCTTCGGCCTCGGCATGCCGCGGTCGCTGCGCTGAGCCCGCCCAACGAGGAGATCCCATGGACTTCAACTACAGCGAAGAGCAAGAGGCCGTCCGCCAGCTGGCCGGGCAGATCTTCGGCGAACGGGCGACGCACGACCGGCTGAAGCAGGTCGAGGCGGAGACGGGCGACGAGGGGCCGTTCGACCGCGACCTCTGGCGGGAGCTCGCCAAAGCCGGCCTTCTCGGCATCAACGTGAGCGAAGATGTCGGCGGCGCGGGGCTCGACTTCGTCGCGGCGTGCCTCGTGATTGAGGCGGCCGGTCGCACGGCGGCCTACGTGCCCGTCGTCGAGACCATGGTCTACGGCGCCGTGCCCATCGCGCGCTTCGGCACCGACGCGCAGCGCAAGGCGTGGCTGACCGGCGTCGCGAGCGGCGAGACCATCCTCACGGCCGCCTTGGCCGAGCTGGTCGGCGAGGTGATCTTGCCGGGCGGGACCGAGCCCGCCACGACGGCGACGGCCCAGCCGGACGGCACCTGGCTGTTGTCGGGCACCAAGGCCTGCGTCCCGGCTGCACTGGTGGCGGACGCCGTCTTGGTGCCGGCGACGTGCAAGACCCCCGACGGTGTGGCCGCGGGTATCAACGTCTTCATCGTCGACACCGACGCCGAAGGGGTCACCTTGACGCGGCAGGCGACGACGACTGGGCGCCCCGAGGCCATCATGGACCTCGACGGGGCACGCGTCGGCACCGACCGCCTGCTCGGCGAGGGCGCCGACGGCACCGACGGCACCGGGGTGATCCCCCTCATCACCGAGTTCGCCATCACTGCGCTCTGCGTGCAGGAGGCCGGGGCCTGCGCCTCGGCGTTGGACCTCACGGCGGAGTACACCAAGACGCGCGTGCAATTCGACAAGCCGATCGCCACCTTCCAAGCCGTGGGACAGCGCGCGGCGGACGCCTACGTCGACACGGAGGCGATCAGGCTCACCGCGTGGCAGGCCGCCTCCCGGCTGGCGGCGGGGCTGCCGGCCGCGGCCGAGGTGGCCGTGGCCAAGTACTGGGCCGCCGAGGGCGGACAGCGTGTCGTCCACGCGGCGACCCACCTGCACGGCGGTGTGGGGGTCGACCGCGACTACCCGCTGCACCGCTACTTCCTCTTGACGCGCCAGATCGAACTGACGCTGGGCGGGGCGAACGAGAGCTTGCGCCGGCTGGGACGGCTGCTGGCGGAGGAGCCCGTCTGAACACCCGGCCTTCTCTCGCCGCACTATAAACGAGAGAGTTGATAGTTCCGAGAAACAGTCACCGGGGCGCCAGCGCGGAGCCGCCCGGGGCGTCGTCGAGGGGCACGGCAGTCGAGAGACCGAGTCCGTAACCCGCCAGGAACACGCCGGCTTCCTCGTGGCGAGGGTACGCACCGGCCAGCCGATGGAAGGCGGGGGAGTGGTCGGGGTAGGTCAAGTGCGACACCTCGTGCACCAGCACCGAGTCGAGCACCCAGTCGGGCACGGCTCGCAGACGGTGCGACACGCGGATCTGGCTCGAGTAGTAGGAGCACGAGGCCCAGCGGGCCGTCTGGTTGGTCACCCAGCGCACCGAGACCGGGCGGGCACCGAGCCGGTAGTGATCGCTCAGCGCGACGGCGCGGGCGAGGAGCTCCTCGTCACCCGGTAGGCCGTCCAGGCGGTGACGCGTGAGCAGTCGGTTCACCAGCCAGTCGGTCGTCTTCTGCCGGGACTCAACGTCGAGGTGGGCGGGCAGCGAGACGACGATACGGCCGCCGACCCACTTGGCCTCCGAGGTCTTCTTGCGGCGCACGCTGATCCGCACCTCGACTTCGGGCAAGGACTCGATGGCGCCCGCCTCGGCGGGCCGCCTCTCGGCGTCCGCGTGCTCCGTCGCCACATCGTCGGCGGCAGGCTCGTCCGGCGGAGGCTCGGATCCGAACACGTCGCAGAGGTCGAAGAGGGTCATGAACGGCATTGTGGCCGATCAGTGTGACGTTCCGGTGAATGCCTGGTCAGCATCCCTGCAGTGGGGAATGCACCAGCGTACGATCGGATCGCCCGCCCGCGGTGGTGGGCAGAACGGGAGGGTCCGTCGTGTCAGCTGTCCTGCTTGCCTCTTCGGGCGCCGCAGTCGGGATATTGGTCATCGTCTACATCGCAGTGATCGTGTTCGAGATCGCAGCGTTGTGGCAGGTCTTCGTGAAGGCCGGCGATGCGGGATGGAAGGCGATCATCCCGATCTGGAACACCATCATCATCTTGAAGATCGTCGGCCGACATTGGTGGTGGATCTTCCTGTTCATCATCCCGATCGTGAACATCATCGTCTTCATCATCGTGTACTGGGAGTTGGCGAAGTCGTTCGGCAAGAGCGCGGGATTCGGTGTCGGGCTCATCCTGCTCAGCTTCATCTTCATCCCGATTCTGGGGTTCGGACCGTCCTCCTACGTCGGCCCCGCGGCCGGAGGACCACGCGCCGTCTGATGGGAGAGGGCGACTAGACCAAGGGTTGCCCCGTCATCGGCGAGGCGGCAACCGCGCCATCAAGATCTGTCCGCCCCCAGTGGCGCGGGTAGACCGGGTTTGGTTGCCGGACTCGTTGCATTTTGAAGTGCAGCCCCGGTCATCCGATCGGGACAATCCTGTGGGCAGTCACAGTCCACGGCACACGCGGCCTTGTGGTCGCCTCGAAGAGCTCGAGGGCTTCTCCGCCGAACAGGGCTCGCGATCAGGTGTTGCCGGAATTTCCGATGCCGCCGGAACCTCCCGAGTTGCCGGAATTTCCGATCCCGCCGGAACTTCCCGAGTTGCCGGAGTTGCCGGAACCACCGCTATAGGCGGCGCCGCCCGGGCAATCGGTGTCGTAGTCGGTCGACAACGAGGTCTCGTCGCCGATGATGTTTGCGTTGGCGTTGTTCGGCGATTTCAGATCCCTCGCGGCAGTTTGAGCGTCTTGTTTGAGATTGGAAGGCGCCTCATTCGCGAGGTGCTGTGCCGCCGCCGCCGCCTTGTGCAGGAGCGAAGCGGAAACCTGCGTTCCCCCGTTCTTGGAGGTCACGACCATCGTGGAGATGTCACCTGTGACCGTTTGGACGTCTCGACAGAACGCAGTCAAGCTTCCTGACCCGGCCGCGGTCGGCGCAGAGGAGCCGGAGTTGCCCGAGGTGCCGGAGTTACCGGAGTTGCCCGAGGCGCCCGAGTTGCCGGAGTTGTTGGAGTTGTTGGAGTTGTTGGAGTTGGAGCTGCCGGAGTTGCCGGAGTTGCCGGAGTTGCCGGAAGGACAGTGTGAGTTGCCCCAGTTAGAAATGTGCCCCGACGGCCCGGAGAGGTTCATTTCGTTTGGATTCCTCGCCGTGAGCTCGGACTTCGTCGCTTTCACCATGGCTGTGACATACTTCTTGATCGCGGCGGGCGCCACCGATTGGGCCTTCTCCAGGTCAGCGACCATCCGCTTCAGCGCCGGATCCTCATGCGTGAATGCGCCGGCATTTGACTGGTAGATGTCGACAGCAGAGATGTAGTAGCTACAGAACTTCGCCGTCTGTGGACTGGACTGAGAATTCCCGTGCTTCTGCTTGTGCTGCGATCCGTGATTCGAGGTGCTCCCGTTCTGGCCCGCCGAGGCGATCGCCACAGGCCAGAGCGCCATGCCGATTCCGATCGCAAGAATGCCGATTGCCCAGCCTGTTCGGTTGCGACTCACTGACGAATCCTCCTAGTCGTTCCGGGCTGTGCGTAGGTAGCCAGCCCGTTCCTCGGTGCGCCAGTCCCCTCCCCGGCCGAGCGTACCGTAGCAATGTCACCCCCGTTTCGCCACGCCCGTTGGAGCCACGCCCGTTGGAGAGGGCAGAGTCTGCGACCAATGCTTCTTCGAGCTGGTCGGGGAGCACTATGGCCTGCAAATGGCTCCAGGTCAGTGGGTGATTACGAGCAGCCGAGCTCTCCGCGCCACCCTGCCGGAGAGGAGGGATCGCCACAGACCTCGCTGCTGAACACGGTCCCCTCAGCGGAAGACAAGCTGTGAAGGCCTCCGAGCTGGCTGAAGGCGAACGAACCGTTTGCAGAGTTGCTCACCGCGAAGGCAAGCACCCGAATTCTTCCAGCAAGAGACGTTGGCAAGGTTCGAGACGATGGTTCCAGGTGCCACCGCGTTGTTCCCGGGATTTGCTCTCCACACCGCCATCAATTGGGCGGCCGTCGGGCAGGTGGGAAAGGTCCCCACGCCGGACGCCGAAGGGCTCGTCCCGCCTCCGGTCGAAACCGGATTGATGTCACAGTCGGGGAGGGCCGTGCTCGCCGTGACGTCAGCGCTCGGGAGCCATTTCCCCGTATCGAGCTCGGTCCAAGACGCCTGCGTCGGTGCAAGTGCGGTACAGACCGCAGCAACATGAGTGCCTGCGGCGAAGGCCGTCGTCCCCGGGTTGCCGAGCCTGCCCGGGGCTGCAGCGATGGAAACGGTGCCCGCGGTCGGCGCGGGACTGATGATGCGGAGTGTGCCGCCGTGCCAGGCCCATGTCGTCGTGGTCGCCCCGGACAGGCAGCAGTGAGGATCGGGTGGGTTCGAATAGAGCTCGGACACGACGAGGTTCGAACCCTGGATGCTCAACGACTTGATCTGTGGGCCCCAGCTCCCCGTGCCAATCGAACGGGGATACACGGGCCCGACCAACGTCGTGAGGACGCCGGATTTCGAATCGAAGATCCACAAGGAGGTCCATTCGATGGTGCCGCCGACTCCACAGACGAACACGCCGACAGTGTCGGTGACACCGTCGTGGTTGACATCGGCCGAGATCGGTGGCACGAGCAGGGAGATGCTGAAGTACCCAGGAGAGAAGGAGTTGGCGCCGGTGGTCCCGCCGCCGTTGGACAGTGTCACGGCTGGCATTGTCGGATCGCACATCCCCGCGGGAAGTGTGGCGTTGGCAAGGTCGATCGGCGTGCTGCTCGTATTCGACACGGACGAGGCCGACCGTGGCGCCGCGGCGGGAGCTGTTGATGGTCGGGTCGTCGTGGCCACCGCCGCCGGAGGAGGAGTCCCTCCACCTCCCTTCGCCGCCACGACTCCGAGCCCCCCAGCGGCGACGACCACTACCGCGGCGGCGGTGGCGATGACCGGGTGGGCGTGGAGCACCCGGGTGGCCCGACGGGCCCGGCAGCGCGCCGCCGGCGGCGCGACCCAGAGGGGGAGGTGGTGTGGCGGCCCCAGCCTTGGCCGCACCGAGCGCGCTGACGGCTCCGGTGGCCGCCGCAACGACCAGGGGTCCGATGACGGCCCGGCGCCGCCAGTCGTTCGCCACACCCCTCCTCAGCCGCCGCGCGGAGGTCCTCGAGGAAGGCACGTGGCGCTCACCGGGCGTGCCGCCGGGTCCGGGTCGAGGGCGCGTCGACACCAGGGAGGCGACGGGCGCGGGCAACACGACCATGGCAGCGGCGTGCCGGGATCGAGCCGCCGACAGGCGGCGATCATGCCGGCGAGGAGCTCGGAGAGCACGAGGCCCGCCGAATAGAGGTCCGCTGGCCACGCCGAGGGGCTCGCCGGCGGCGGCCTCGGGGCTCGAGTACGTGGGGCTGCCCGGTCCCCGGGGCCCGCCGGGTGCCCACGGTGGCGGCCAGTCCGAAGTCGACCAGCTTGGACTCGCCGCTCGTGGAGAGGAGGATGTTCTCGGGCTTGATGTCGCCGTGGACGATGCCCTGTTGGTGGGCGGACGGCCAGTCCGCTGAGTGCTCCTTCGAGCACCGAGAGAGCCTGCTCCGACGCTGAGCGGGCCCTGCTCGGTGAGTGTCCGCAACGAGACGCCCTCGACGTACTCCATGACGATGGCCGCCGAGGAGGCCGCCTCGAGGTAGCTGTAGACCGCCACGCAGTTGGGGTGGTCCAGGCGGGCGAGCACCTGCGCCTCGTGGCGCAGGTGCTCGCGCACCGCCTGGTTGCCGGCCAGCTCCGGGCGCGAGCTCCTTCAGGGCCACCGAGCCGGCCCACCGAGAGCTGGCGGGCCAGCCACACGGTCCCCGTGCTGCCCACCCCGAGGCGCCCCTCGACGTCGAAGCCCTCCCAGTCGGCCACTGTCAATCTCCCTTGCTCGCTCGTCGACGCTGCCGGCCTCGAGCAGATACCCCGTCGCCGGGCTTCGGTCGCTCATGGTAGGCAACTCCTGTTGACAGGTGCTCGGTGCCGTCGACGTCGAGCCGTTCAGTGGCTCTTCTGGATCGGCTGCCGTCGCGGCTGCCTTCTTGCGGCGGACGGTCGTGCACCAGGATCGGTGCCGACCACGCTGGCGATGAAGCCGCCGACGGCCGAGGTAGAAGCCGATCGCCGGCGAGGCCGAGACGATGCCGCCGCCCTCTTGCTGCAGCTGGTCCGCCGCAGCGAACAGGGCGACGCTCAAGACGACGTCGACGGCTGCGATCACCCACAGGGCGACGTTGATCACCTTGGTGACGCGGCCCTGGAGGACCCGGGCACCGAAGTAGGCGAGGAGCCCGCCGATGACGAGCAACATCACCACGCCACCGCCCGGACTGGTGCGTGGTCGTCGACGCCCTCGATGCTGACCCAGGGCAGGAAGGACGAGAGGACGACGGCGACGCCTGCCGCCGCAGATCCAGTAGCCCGCCTTGCGGGTGCGTCCCGTCGGCCCGGACGAAGTTCAGACGCCTTGCGTCCGAGCTCGTGTCGCTCCGGCTGCTGCGGCTGGTTGGCCTCAGGCTGGGTGAAGGTGTGCTCGGTGTTCATGATTCCTCCTCAGGTTTGTGGAGGTGGCGACGGCACTGTGCTCCGATTCGCCCCCCGCTGCTGTCTGTGTCCTCAGCAGTGTGAATGTCGAGCGACCCCTCGGCAACGAGGGGCAAACGATGACCAACCTGGACGAGGAGTGTGGGCCAGATTGACCCACGCTGACCTTGTCAAGAAGAACGTCAGCGGCCGGCGAGACCGCCGACCCCCGTCAGCCGATGTCGAGCTCCATGGCCAGGCGTGTGAGCTCGGGACGTCGCCGGGCATCCGGTCTTGTCGCGGATCCGATCGAGATGCGAGCGGACGGTCGCGACGCTGATGAAGAGGTCCTCAGCGATCTCTCTGTCGGTGCGTCCTGCACCGACAAGTGCCAGGATCTCCCGTTCTCGTTCCGGAGAGCACCGAGGCCTTGGTGTCGCTCGGCCGGCGTGCTGCCTCGGTGATCGTGGCCAGAGGGTCAGCAGTCGGGACGAACACGAACGTGGCGTGCCTCCAAAGCGGATGCGATCGCCGTGTCGCAGCGAGTGGGTCGTGATCCGCTTGCCGTTCACCGTGCGTCCCGTTGGCGCTCCGGGAATCCATGAGCACCCATTGCCCCTCGTTGCAGTCGAAGTCGGGCATGATGCCGGGAGACCCGCATGTCGCCGTCGAGCACGATGTCGTTGTTCTCCGCCCGCCCGACGGTCATGCTGGGCTGCATGAGCTGGTACTCGTTGCCTGGGTCGCCTTCTCTCTGGAGATAGGTCACAACGCCACGTTTCTCAGTGGCGGAGCAGCTCGACCGCTGCGAATGCAAACGCGAACCCGATGACGAAGGCGGCCAAGACGATGAGCCACATCCGCCTCGTCCGACGGGTCGATACCTTCCCAAGGTCCGGGGTGGCGTGCCTGATCCACTGATCGTCGATGGTCGTCTGCGTCAACATCGACGCCGGTGGGCGCCGCGCAACGGACGGCTGCGTCGTCGGAGCGTCCGGTGAGGTGACCGAGAGGGGCGCCGCGATGGGAAGCCCGTCGAGGACGTTGTCTGAGCCGCCGAGCCACGTTGCCTCGTCGACCACCTCCACCGTCCACCCACTGTCGCCATCGGCGGCCCACAGGCCTTCCGAATGCGTCGGTACCCACTCAGATCGGCCACCAGTCGGAGAAGTCGCGCGCACAAGGGCTGCGCCTGGCGCGCCCTCGTCTAGCCAGGACTGAGGGGCGGCACGAACAAGGCTGTCGGCAAACTCCTGAGCGGTGGGCCGGGCGGCGGCGTCCGAGGTGAGCCCGCCGCGGAGGACGTCGACGATCGACCTGGGAAGGGAAGCCTGTGCGGCTGCCGTCACCGCACCGCCCTCGAGGTGCGCCTCGATGGCACCACGGATCGTCATCCCTTCGAACGGATGGCGGGAAGAGAAGAGTTCCAATGCCATCAGGGCCAGCGCGTAGACGTCCCATGCCGGGGTGGGCTCGGCGCCGCGCAGTTGCTCCGGCGCCATGTAGAGCGGCGTGCCGCGAACGGTCCCGTCGTTCGACTGGAACATCGCCCGCTCTCCCGTAATACGGGCCAGACCGAAGTCGCCAAGCTTGCATCGTCCCGCCGCCGTGACGAAGACGTTGGCGGGCTTGACATCTCGGTGCACCACATCCCGTGCGGCCGCGTACCCGAGCGCGCCCGCGACGTCGGCCACCACCGCGAGCGCTTGGCTGGGTGAGGGGGGCGTCGCCACGCTGAGTCGACCGGACGCTCGGCCCGCGGACATACTCCATGACGAGCACGAGGTCTGGCCCCGTCCGTCGATCAGGTCGTAGAGCCGGACGATCCGGGGATGGTCCAGCCGGGAGATGACCTGGCCCTCTCGCCGGAGCCGGGCACTGGCAGCCGGATCACCGCTGAGCGAACGCAGGAGGCGTTTCAGGGCCACGTCGCGGTCAAGGCTTCGTTGCCGGGCCAGGTACACGACACTGGACGCGCCCCGTCCGAGCTCTCGGACGACCAGGAACTCACCGGCGGACGGCTCATCCCGCCCCAGGATTGGCCGACGTCCACGGACCGCATTCTTCCAACAACGCGCCGTCGCCGCACAGGTCTCGGGCCGGAACGGGCCGCCGCGGTACATCGCCGGCCTCCCAGTGGGGCACAACGACCCACAGCAGCGCCCGCGAACGGGTAGCCCGACCCCTGCCGGGGAACCCGCTGCTTCCGGATACTGACCTCAGAGTCCGAACGGCGAAGTCGCCCCCCGACACGGGGCGGCGATCTCTTACGAGGAGGTGGATCATGGCGACGAGTCGAGTGGAGCAGCGGGAAACCTTGCGCACGATTGAGGCCGGCGGCCCAGCGACCACCATTCTCAGCGAGGGGTCGCAGCGGCTGCCCCTTTGGCGGCTGGTCGTGCTGGCATGCACAGCCTGTCGAGCCGCTGTCGGCATTGTCTGGGACCGGCTCGTCACCCGGGGGGAGGACACCGATGCATTGGTCGCACGACGCACGCGACGGGCATTCGAGCAGTCTGGGTCCGACGTTCGTCAAGCTGGGCCAGTTGATCTCGTCTTCGCCGGGGACGATGTCAGACGGTTGGGTGAACGAGCTGGCGTCGTGCCGGGACGACGTCCCCCCCGTCCCTTGGTCGGTGGTCAAGGAAGTCATCGACACGGATCTGGGTTCGAAGGCAGCCTTCCTTCTCGACATTGACCCCGAGCCGCTCGCTGCCGGCTCCATGGCGCAGGTTCATGCCGCCCGGCTTGCCGATGGCACCGACGTGGTCGTAAAGGTCCAGCGTCCCGGTCTCGAGCGGCTGCTCCGACAGGACCTGCGCATAATGAGGATTGCGGCCCGCTGGGTGCTGCGCATCTGTCCCTCATTGGCCTCGGTCAATCCTGTCGGCCTGGTGGAGGACTTCGCGGAGTCGATCGGTCAGCAACTCTCTTTTCGCACCGAGATCGCGAACGTGAGGGCCATGCGAAGCGCATTCCGATGGCCAGCCCCTCGTGATCGTTCCCAGGGTGTGGCACGACCTCTCGAGCGATCACGTCCTGGTGATGGAGCGGCAGTTCGGAGTCGGTGTCGACGAGCCTCAGATGCTTGACGCCCTGGGCGTCGACCGACGGTCCGTCCTCGAGTCCCTGGTGGGCAGCTTCCTCGTCTCGGCCCTGGGCTCCGGAATGTTTCACGGGGACCTTCATGCTGGCAACATGCTGGTACGGCGGGACGGCCGGCTCGCACTGCTCGACTTCGGCGTGGTGGGTCGCCTCGATGCCACTGCACGTCGAGTCGTCGCGGAGTTCCTGACGTCCTTGGTCGAGCTGCGGTTCGACGCCGCTGCACTGGCGATGCTGCAGCTGGTCGATGCGACCTCGACAGACCTTGCCGCGGCGGCCCCCGACGTGCACAGCCTGGTGGCTGACCTGATGTCGCGCTCGGTCCGGGAGATCGACATGGTCCAGGCTCTCGGCCAACTCCTCCACATCGCCCGGACGAATCAGCTCGTCCTGCCTCAGGACGTGGTGGCCTTCTTGAAGCAATTCATGTTCCTCGATGGCATCTGCCGCTCGCTCGACCCGGATTACCGCCTCTTCGCCGAGGGTACTCGCTTGCTGGAGACCTCGCTGGAGGCGGCATGATGATGCCGCCTGCCTAGCCGAGGACGAGCTCGGCCATGGTGCGCATGGTGGTGATGTCGCCGTTGATGAGCATGGTGGTCGCCCGCGACTCGCGCCAAGCCTCGAGATCGTCGCGGATCTTCTCGACGGGTCCGACCAGCGCGATGTCCTCCACCATCGAGGTCGGGACGGCGGCGGTGGCGTCGTCCTTGCGCCCGTCGAGGTACGCGTCCTGGATCTTGTGGGCCGCCTCCTCGTAGCCCATGCGGGCGAAGACGTCGAAGTGGAAGTTCATCTCCTTGGCGCCCATACCCCCGATGTAGAGGGCGAGCATCGGGCGGAACCCGTCTGCCGCGGCGTCGGTGTCGTCGTGGATCACCGTGGGGGCGAAGGCCAGCACCTCGAAGTCCTCGGCCGTCCGCCGTGCGGTCGGGCGGGCAAAGCCGTCGTCGAGCGCGGCCTCGAAGGACGACATCGCCTTGGGGGAGAAGAAGATCGGGAACCAGCCGTCGGCGATCTCGGCCGCCAGGGCAACGTTCTTGGGCCCCTCGGCCCCCAGGATGATCGGGATGTCGGTCCGCAACGGGTGCACGATCGGCTTGAGCGGCTTGCCCAGTCCTGCGCCGCCCGGGTAGGGCAGGGGGTAATGCGGGCCGTCGTTGGTCACCGGCTTCTCGCGGGCGAGCACCTGGCGCACGATGTCGACGTATTCGCGGGTGCGGGCGAGCGGGGCCGGGAACGGCTGGCCGTACCAGCCCTCGACCACCTGGGGGCCCGAGACCCCGAGGCCGAGGACGAAGCGCCCGCCCGAGAGGTGGTCCATCGTCAACGCGGCCATGGCCATGGCCGTCGGCGTACGCGCGGACAGCTGGCACAGCGAGGTGCCCAGGCGGACGCGCGCGGTGCGCGAGCCCCACCAGGCCAACGGCGTCAGGGCATCGGAGCCGTACGACTCCGCGGTCCACACCGAGTCGAAGCCGAGGCGCTCGGCCTCCTCGACGAGCTCTACCGCGTTGGGCGGAGGCCCCGCCCCCCAGTAACCCAATTGCAGCCCGATCTTCATCGTCTTCACGTACGGCTCCTCTCGCGTGTCCCGCGTGTCTCGCGTGTCCCGCGTGGCTCGGAATGTCTCAGACCTTGGCGACGATCTCCTCGGCGAACCACCGCACCGGCCCCAGCCGCTGGGCCAGCGCCTCGTCGTCGGGAGTCCCCGGTGCGACCTCGACGAACATCCACGGCGCGCACACGAAGTCGGTCACGCCCGCGTCGGCGAAGCGGCGGTACAGGTCGACCGCCGGCCGCTCGTTGAGCGACAGGTAGATGCTGAAACCCTCTTCGTCACGGCCGGCCTTCTTGAGCGCTTCGCGCAGGTCGGCGAGGTGGATCCACGCCTCCTCCTCGCTGTAGGCGCCGGCGGCGATCCAGCCGTCGCACAGCTCGGCGGTACGGCGCAAGGCGACCGGGGAGTGGCCGCCGCCGATGAACGGTACCGGCTCGGTGGGGGCGGGCTCAATCTGGCACTCCGGGACGTCGTAGAAGTCGCCGTGGAACTCGACCCAGCCGCCGCGCCACAGGGCGCGGAGGGCGACGATCATCTCGTCCAGCCGCTTGCCGCGGGTGGCGAAGTCCTGGCCCGTCTGGTCGAACTCCTCCTTGCTCCAACCCACGCCGAGCCCCAGACGCAGACGGTTGCCCGACAGCACGGCCGTGGTGCCGACGGTCTTGGCCACCGTCATGAGGTCGCGCAGCGGGGCGATGTAGATGCCGGTCGTGAAGAGCAGGTTCTCGGTCGCGCCGGCGCAGGCGGAGATCACACACATGGGGTCGGGCCATGCCGTCTCGTCCTCCCAACCCGGCGCACCGTCCTCACTCTTCGAGTAGGTGTAGCGCGACTCGCGGCGCCTGGGGTTGAAGAGGTGGTCGGAGACGTACATGCCGCCGTAGCCCAGGCCGTCGCAGGCCTTGGCCAACGGGAGGATCTGGCGGGACGGGAGGAAGGCGACGGCCTGATGGAAGCGGACCGTGGGTTCGGCCACGACGGCGATCTCAGCGGGCCCGGGCGGGCAGCGGTGTGCCCCCGATGGGGACAGATGGTGCGAAGGCCACGGGAATGTGCTTGGTCCCGTTGATGAAGTTCGACTGCAGCCGCTGGACCTTGCCGTCGAGGCGGATGTCGGGTATCCGCTCGAGCAGGCGGTCGAACATCACCATGATCTCCATGCGGGCGAGGTTCGCCCCCAAGCAGAAGTGCGGGCCGCCGCCCCCGAAGGCGATGTGGTTGTTCGGGGAGCGGGTGACGTCGAAGGTGTCCGCGTTCTCGAAGGCCGATTCGTCGCGGTTGGCCGAGGTGTGCCAGAAGACGATCTTGTCGCCCTCCCGGATCTGCTGCCCCGCCATCTCCATGTCCTCGGTCGCCGTGCGGCGGAAGTGCATGACGGGGGTGACGTAGCGCAGCATCTCCTCGACCGCGCCGGGCAGCAGCGAGCGGTCCTGCCGCAGCAGCTCCCACTGGTCCGGGTGGTCGAAGAAGGCCGCCATGGCGCCCGACATCAGGTTCCGCGTGGTCTCGTTCCCCGCCACGATGAGGAGGAGGAAGAAGAGGTCGAGTTCGAGCTGGTCGAGCTTCTCGCCCTCGACCTCGGCGTCGAGCAGGACCGAGATGAGGTCCTGCTTGGGTTGGAGCCGGCGGTTCGACGCCAGCTCCTCCGCGTAGCCGTAGACCGCCATGGCCGCCTCGCCCGGCTCCGTGTCGGGGATCTGGTACTCGGGGTCCTCGGAGCCGATCATGCGGTTGGACCAGTCGAACACCATTCGGCGGTCCTCCTGGGGCACGCCGAGCAGCTCGGCGATGACGAGGAGAGGGAGCTCGGCCGCGATCTCCTCGACGAAGTCGGCCGTGCCGCGCTCGCACACCGAGTCGATGATGCCGTCGGCGTACCCGATGATCTGCTGCTCCAGATCGCGCACCATCTTGGGGGTGAAGCCCTTGTTGACCAGGCGCCGGTAGCGCGTGTGCATGGTGGGGTCCATGTTGACCATCATCAGCTGCTGCTGCGCCAGCTGGTCGTCGTCCATCTCGTGGAAGAGCGAGGTCCGGCGAGCCGACGAGAAGTGCTCCCAGTCCCGGTTCACGTGCACGCAGTCGTCGTAGCGGGTGATGGCCCAGAAGCCGCCCCGGGGGGCGGCCTCCTCGGGGTGCCAGTACACCGGCGCCTCCCGGCGGAGCTCGGCGAACCAGTGGTGGGGCACACCCGGCACGAAGTTGCGCCCGTCGATGAGGTCGATCTCCTCGAGGCTCATCCAGGACCCCCCTTTCGGGCACCCGGCCCTCGCGGGGGTGCCTGGCTCTTCGCGGTCATTTCTAGAACGTGTGTCATTTGATCATAGGCATGGGCATTGGCACCGGGTCGGGCCGCCGGCGACGGAGGGTCGGGCCGGTCGGGGTCCGGCCGCCGGGAGGATGTGGTCCGGAGCCCGGGCGGCGGCCTCCACTGGGGTGCCCGAAACGAGAACGTGTTACAGTTTTGCTCCGAGCGCGGCCTTGACCTGGCAGGGACCGCGGAGTGCACGCGAGGCTGCCCGACGATGTTCCTCGAAGAGAGCCGCGAACAGCAGCAGCTGCGCGCCGAGTTGCGCGGGTACTACGCGGAGCTGTTGACCGACGAGGTGCGGGCCGGTCTGGCCGAGGGCGGTGAGGGCGGCGACGCCTGGCGGGACGTGGTGCGCCGGGTCGGCAAGGACGGCTGGCTCGGCATCGGGTGGCCGACCGAGTTCGGCGGGCAGGGCCGCCCCGCCACCGACCAGTTCATCTTCTTCGACGAGACCCGGCGCTCGGGCGCGCCGTTCCCCTTCGTCACCATCAACACGGTCGGGCCGACCATCATGCGCTTCGGCACCGAAGAGCAGAAGTCGTTCTTCCTGCCGAAGATCCTCTCGGGCGAGCTCAACTTCGCCATCGGCTACACCGAGCCCGAGGCGGGCACCGACCTCGCCTCGTTGCGCACCCGGGCCACGCGCGACGGTGAGGAGTACGTGGTCAACGGGGCCAAGATCTTCACGTCGGGCGCGGACATGGCCGACTACATCTGGCTGGCCGTGCGCACCGACCCCGACGCGCCGAAGCACAAGGGCATCTCGATCCTGTGCGTGCCCACGTCCGCGCCCGGCTTCGAGTGGTCGATCATCAACACGGTCGGCGGCTTGACGACGACCCAGACCTTCTACGACAACGTGCGGGTCCCGGTGGGCAACCGCGTGGGCGCGGAGAACGAAGGGTGGCGCATGATCACCACCCAGCTCAACCACGAGCGGGTCGGCCTCGCGGCGTGGAGCGGGCTGGCCATATCGCTCTACGAGGCCATCGTGGCGTGGGCGGCGGCGCAGGGGACCGACGACGGCCGCACGCTCGTCGACCAGGGCTGGGTGCAGATGGACCTCGCCAAGTGCCACGCCGAGCTGGAGGCCATGTGGCTGTTGAACTGGCGCATGGCGGTCCACGTGGCCGACGGTGAGCTGACCGGGGCGGAGTCGTCGTCCATCAAGGTCTTCGGGACCGAGCGGATCCTCGAGGTCGTGCGTCTGTTGTTGGGAGTCATCGGTGCGGCCGGGTACCTCGTCCCCGGGTCCCCGGGCGCACTGTTGCGCGGCCGGCTCGAGGCGACGGCGCGCCAGGCGCAGGTGAACACGTTCGGCGGAGGCGTGAACGAGGTGCAGCGCGAGATCGTCGCCTCGGCAGGGCTGGGCATGACGCGGGGATCGCGGTGAGCGGGGTGGCGGGGTCGCAGCGGTTCGAGGAGCTGGCGTCGTTCCCGGACCACGGCGCCGAGCTGGCGGCGCTGGTGGGCCTGGTGGCTGCGACGCCCACGCTGTCGCCCGACGCCGTCAACCTGCCGATGATCCGGCACTGGGTCGAGGCGATGGGCGACGAGAACCCCGTCTACGTGTCCGACGAGGCGGCGCGGGCGGCCGGGCACGAGCAGCTCGTCGCACCGCCCACCATGCTGCAGGCCTGGATCATGCGGGGCCTGCGCGCCTCCCTCGCGGTCGAGGAGGCCCGCGCCGCCGGGACCGAGCAGGGGAGCGGTCCCAACGACGTCATGATGGGCCTGCTCGACGACGAGGGGCTGACCTCCGTGGTGGCCACGAACTGCGAGCAGCACTACGGGCGACCGCTCGTGGTCGGGGACCGGGTGCTGGCGCGCTCGGTGATCGAGTCCATCTCGGATCCGAAGCGGACCGGGCTCGGCACCGGACGCTTCGTCACGACCCGCATGGACTACGTCGCTATCCCCGAGACCGACGTGCCCGCCGGTCCATTGTCGGCCGACCAGGTGCAGGCGCTCTTCGACGCCGGCGAGGCGGTCGCCACGATG
Organism: uncultured Acidimicrobiaceae bacterium; assembly: GCA_963726135.1. Lineage (GTDB taxonomy): Bacteria > Actinomycetota > Acidimicrobiia > Acidimicrobiales > RAAP-2 > Bog-473. The sequence continues at coordinate 117,582 of CAVSBE010000006.1, read as the reverse complement.
CGCTTCCGCATCCTCAAGTACCTGCCGCCCGTGCGCACACCGCAGCGTCCGCCGCGCCCTCGGCCGGCCCTCACCCAGGACAACGAGTTCTGGTTCGAGGGCGCCCGCGCCCATCGACTGCTGATTCAGCACTGCACGTCGTGCGGGACACTGCGCCACCCACCGCTGCCCGCCTGCGCGACGTGCGGGTCGCTCGAGTGGGACACGGTCGAGGCGAGCGGCCGTGGCACCTTGTACTCCTACGTGGTCGTGCACTACCCGCAAGTGGCGGCGTTCGAGTACCCCTTGCCCATCGGCCTGGTCGAGCTGGAGGAGGGGACCCGGGTGGTGGCCAACCTCGGGGGCGTGGCGCCGGCCGACATCACGGTGGGGATGGCGCTGCGGGCCGAATTCGTCGATCACGACGACGAGCTGTCGCTGCCGCTGTTCGTGCCGGCGAGCGCGGGCGGAGGCGGTCGGTGATGGACTTCGGCTTCAGCGACCAGCAGCTCGCCGTCTCCGAGGCGGCGACCGGGGTCTTCTCGGGAATGGTGGACCCCGCGCGCGTCGCGGCGGTCGAGACCGGTGACGACCGGATCGATCGCGAGCTCTGGCGGGCCCTGGCCGACGCCGACCTGCTGGGCCTCGCCGTGCCCGAGTCCGATGGCGGCGCCGGCCAAGGCCTGATGGAGCTCTGCCTGTTGCTCGAGGCGCAGGGCAACGCGGTGGCGCCCGTGCCGCTCTGGGCGACCCTCGTGCTCGGCGCCCTGCCCGTCGCCCATTTCGGCTCGGAGGCGCAGCGCGCCCGCTGGCTCCCCGGCGTCGTGTCCGGCGATGTGATCCTGACGGCCGCACTGACCGGCTCCGCCGCCAGCCCGACGGGGACCCCCGTTGTGCGGGCCCGGGCGAGTGGCAGTGGCTGGGTGCTCGACGGCATCGAGCTGGCGGTGCCCCAGGCGCACCTGGCCGCCCGCATCGTCGTGCCGGCCCGCACAGACGGCGGCGTCCTCTTGGCGCTCGTGGACCCGCAGGCGGCCGGGGTGTCGCTCGAGCGGGCGGTGACGACGAACCGCGAGATCCACCCGCACCTGCATCTCGCCGGCGCGGCCGTGGGCCCCGAGGACGTCCTCGTCGGCCCCGATCTGGGGCGCCCCACGCTCGACTTCCTGCTCGTTGCCGCCACGATCGCGCTGTGCGCGCTTCAGGTCGGCGTGTGCGAGGCGGCTCTGCAGCAGACGGCCGCCTACCTCAACACGCGCCACCAGTTCGGACGGCCCCTCAGCACGTTCCAGGCCACGATGTTGCGTGCGGCTGACGCGGCCATCGACATCGAGGCGATGCGCGTCACCTGGCAGAACGCGGCCTGGCGCTTCGACACCGGCCGGGACGCCGCGGACGCGGCCCGCGTGGCCAAGTGGCAGGCCGCCGAGCGTGGCCAGCGCACGGTGCACGCGACCCAGCACCTGCACGGCGGCATGGGAGCGGACATCACGTACCCGATCCACCGCTACTTCTTGTGGGGCAAGCAGATCGAGCTCGTGCTGGGCGGACCGAGCGCGCAGCTGGCGCGTCTCGGCGCGGAGATCGCCGAGCGAGCGCTCGCCCAGGCCGAGGCGGGCGGGGCTGGAGGCGGGGCTGGAGTCGGGGCTGGAGCGGGGCTGGAGTCGGGGCTGAAGTCGGGGCTGGAGGCGGGACCGTGACGGCGGGTCCGGGTCCGACCTTCCTCGACGTGTCGGAGGGCGACCAGCTGCCGACTCTGGTGCTGCCGATCACCCGCACCCTGATCGTGTCGGGCGCCATCGCCAGCCGGGACTACCAGGACGTGCACCACGATCCCGTGCTGGCCAAGGAGCGGGGATCGAGGGACGTCTTCATGAACATCCTCACCACCAACGGGCTGGTGGGGCGCTACGTCACCGACTGGTCGGGGCCGCGCAGCACGCTGTCGGAGGTCAACATCCGGCTCGGCGCGCCCAACTACCCGGACGGCACCATGACGCTGACCGGCTCGGTGACGGGCAAGGGCCCGCGGGGCGACGACGGCACGTGCGGCCTGGTGACCGTCACGATCCGGGGCGCCAACGAACTCGGCGACCACGTGACGGGGACGGTCACGGTGATCCTCCCGCTAGGTGACGAGCCCGGTGCGGGCGGCGGGAGCCGGAGCGGGAGCGCTTGATGGCGCACACCTTCTCCGGAACCACGGCGATCGCCGGCATCGGGGCCACCGAGTTCTCGAAGCACTCGGGGCGTTCGGAGCTCCGCCTGGCCGTCGAGGCGGTCGCCGCCGCGCTGCTCGATGCCGGCATCGCGCCGTCCGAGGTGCAGGGGATGGTGACCTTCAGCTCGGACACCAACCCCGACATCGACATCGCTCGCAGCCTCGGCATCGGTGACCTGTCCTTCTTCAGCCGCATCCACTACGGCGGCGGCGCCGCGTGCGCCACGATTCAGCAGGCGGCGCTGGCCGTGTCCTCGGGCGTAGCCGACGTCGTGGTCTGCTACCGGGCCTTCAACGAGCGGTCGGGGAACCGATTCGGCGCCGGCGTCCAGGGCCGGGCCCCGATGCCCAACGCCGAGAACGCGCACATGGCCTCGTACCTACCCGTCGGCCTGCTGACGCCGGCCTCGTGGGTGGCCATGGCCGCCCAGCGCTACCTGCACGTGACCGGCGCCACGAGCGAGGACCTGGGCCGGGTGGCCGTCGCCGACCGCAGGCACGCGGCGACCAATCCAAAGGCGTGGTTCTACGAGCAGCCGATCACGCTCGAGGAGCATCAAGCCAGCCGCTGGATCGTGGAGCCGCTCCATCTCCTCGACTGCTGCCAGGAGACCGACGGCGCGCAGGCGCTCGTCGTCACCTCCCTCGAGCGCGCCCGCGACCTGCGCACGACGCCGGCCGTGATCAGGGCGGCTGCCCAGGGCTCAGGCGCCGGTCAGGACATGATGACCAGCTACTACCGCGACGACCTGCTCGGCCTGCCCGAGATGGCCGTGGTGGCCCGCCAACTGTGGGCGAACTCGGGGCTGGGACCGGACGACATGCAGGCGGCCATCCTCTACGACCACTTCACTCCCTACGTCCTCTATCAACTGGAGGAGCTGGGGTTCTGTGCCAAGGGCGAGGCCAAGGACTTCGTGCGCGACGGCCGGCTCGAACTGGGCGGTGCCCTGCCCATCAACACCCACGGCGGCCAACTGGGCGAGGCCTACCTCCACGGCATGAACGGGATCGCCGAGGGTGTGCGGCTGGTGCGTGGCACCTCGGTCAACCAGGTCGAGGGTCTCGAACACGTCGTCGTGACGGCCGGGACCGGTGTGCCGACCAGCGGGTTGGTGCTGGGCGCCGATCGCTGAGGCTGGCGCGCGGGTCTGCGTGCGCAGCCGCCGGGCCGCAGCGGTGGGAGGGGTGACGACGCGTCGGTGGTGACTCCCGGGTCATTGTCCGCCAGACTGTCCTTCATGGCCACGGTGCCGGACACCCGATACGCCAAGAGCGGGGACGTCCACATCGCGTACCAGGTGTGGGGAGACGGACCGCTGAACCTGGTGTTCCTGCCTGGATGGATCTCACACGTCGAGCTCGTATGGGAGGAGCCGGCGAGCGCCCGGTTCCTCGAACGGCTCGGCTCCTTTGCGACGGTCGCGTTCTTCGACAAGCGTGGCACCGGGCTTTCCGACCCCGTCCCCGTCCACGAGCTGCCCACCCTCGAGGAGAGGATGGACGACGCGCGCGCCGTCATGGACGCTGCCGGCATGGAGAAGGCGGCCTTGCTCGGGATCTCCGAAGGTGGCGCCATGGGCGTGCTCTTCGCCGCCACCTATCCAGACCGCACGACGGCGCTGATCCTCTATGGCTGCTGGGCCCACATGATCCGCTGCGCGGATTATCCGTGGGGCTTGCCGTCCACGGCGGTCGAATCCGTGCTGGCGAACATCGAAGCGGGCTGGTCGCGGGGCGACGCCCTGGATGTCCTGGCCCCGACCGTCGCCTCCGATCCGGCTGTCAAACAGCGCTGGGCTCGCTTCCAGAGAATGTCAGCCAGCGTCGGAGCGGCCGTTGCCATCATGCGCATGAATTTCCAAACCGACGTCCGATCGGCACTGCCGCTCGTATCGGCACCGACACTGATCATTCAACGGTCCGGTGATCACATGATCCGGGCCGAACACGGGCGCTACCTGGCGGACCACATTCCCGGCGCAAAGTACCTGGAGCTGCCCGGCGAGGACCACCTCTTCTACCTCGGCGACAACGAATCGGTCCTCGGTGAGATCGAGGAGTTCCTCACGGGGCACCGGGCGGCGGCGGACCCGGAGCGGGCCCTGGCCACTGTGCTCTTCACCGACGTCGTCGGTTCGACGCAGCGAGCTGTCGAGTTGGGCGACCAGGACTGGCGCGACCTTCTCGAACGTCACGACGCTGTCGTCGAGCGCCAGCTCGAACGCCACCGGGGGCGTCTCGTGAAGTCCACCGGTGACGGTATCCTCGCGACGTTCGACGGTCCGGCGAGAGCGATCCGCTTTGCGACCTCGCTCCGGGAGGCCCTCCGCGGCCTCGACGTCGAGATCCGGACCGGCGTCCACACGGGCGAGCTCGAGCTCCGTGGCGACGACGTGGCCGGAATCGCCGTGCACATCACGGCCAGGGTCGAGGCGCTCGCGAAGCCCGGCGAAGTGCTGGTCTCGAGGACCGTGGTCGACCTGGTGGCGGGTTCGGGCATCGAGTTCGTGGACCGCGGTGAGCACGAGCTCAAGGGTGTCACCGGGACGTGGCGGCTCTTTGCCGTCAGTGATTGATCGCGGCTGTCGTCGCGGTCCATGAGCGCTTGGCGGAGCGCGTCGGCGATAAGAGGTGAATGCCTCTGACCTGGACTGACCGCCCTATTATTGGAACACGTTGCATTTTTTGGGGCTCCGTGTTAGCGTCGCAGGAGCGCCTGCGGAATCGTCCGCGGCCCCGTAGACGAGGACGTGCGAAGCCATGGAATTCGGCATTTTCAACGCCGCGTGCGTGTTGCCCCGGTACGCAGAGCAGCACGGTGCGTCGGCCGAGCACGACCGCATCATGGACGAGGTCGCGTTCATCGTGGCGGCCGACAAGGCCGGCTTCAAGTACACGTGGGCCTCGGAACACCATTTCCTGACCGAGTACTCGCACCTGTCGGCATCCGAGTCGTTCCTGGCCTTCGTCGCAGCCAAGACCAGCAACATCCACATCGGATCGGGCATCTTCAACATCACGCCGCCGGTGAACCACCCCGCCCGTATCGCCGAGCGGGTGGCAATGCTGGACCACCTCTCCGAGGGCCGCTTCGAGTTCGGCACCGGCCGCGGCTCGTCCACCACCGAGCAGAAGGGCTTCGGGATCGAGGACTCCGAGCTGACCCGCGAGATGGTGGCCGAGACCCTGCCCCAGATCGTGCGCATGTGGAAGGACGAGGACTACAGCTACCAGGGCAAGTTCTTTTCCATGCCGACCCGCAACGTGCTGCCCAAGCCCTACTCGAAGCCCCACCCACCCCTCTGGATGGCGGCGGGCAGCCCGGGGACCTTCGACCTTGCCGCCGAGCTCGGTGTGGGTGTCCTGTGCTTCGGGTTCTCGACCCCGGACCAGCTCACCCCACTGGTCAGCCGCTACAAGGAGAAGATCCGGGACTGCAAGAACCCGGTGGGCGGCTTCGTGAACAACAACGTGATGATCACGACACAGATGATCTGCATGGAAGACGGGGCGAAGGCCCGCAAGACGTTCCTCGAGGCCGACTCGAACTACCACCTGAGTCTGGTGTTCCGTTATCTCGACACCTTCCCGCGGCCGCCCGGGATCCCCGAGTGGCCCGAGATCATCCCCGGCATGGACGCCGCCACGCTCGACGCCGCCATCGCGGCGGGCGTCACCGCCATCGGGACCCCCGACGAGGTGGGCAAGGCCGTCGAGACCTTCGCGGCGACGGGCGCCGACCAACTGGCCTTCGGGATGCTCTCGACCTCCATGTCCATCGAGTCGTGCCAGGAGGCCGTCGAGACGTTCGGCAAGCACGTGCTCAAGGACTTCGACAAGGACCCGGAGCACCTCACGACCAAGCAGCGGCTCGCAGCCGGCGGACGGTAGGGCACCGGCGCCTCCGCTCACGGCCTCACGGCCTCACGGCCTCACGGCCTCACGGCCTCACGGCGTCACGCCCTACAGGCGGAAGTCGCCGGCTCCGAGCCGGCGATCGATCTCCTCGGCCACCGCTGCGGGGCCGCGCTCGCCCGAGTCGACCCGGTGCCGCTCCTCGACGCCGTGGCTCTCGAACTGGGCCCAGAGGTCGTCGACCACCGTCGCGTCGGCCAGCGCTCCCGCGTGCAGCGGTTCGACCCTTCGGTCGTACACCCGCTGCTGGACCACGCCGATCGGCGCTCGCAACACGGCGTAGTCGACCGTGACGCCAAGTGGCTCGCTAGCCTGCACGAACAGGTCGAGCATGAACGGGTAGAGGATCCCCTCGGCGACCGTGAAGTAGCCGCCATTGGCCAGGGCGGCCGCCGCCGCCGCGGCGGCGGAGAGGACGGTCCGGTTCTGGGCGTGCGCCTCCCCCCGCCACGGCTCGATCGCACCCCGTCGTAATTTGGCGAAGAACCAATCCAGGTCGAGGCACACCGACAGCTCATGGCGGTCGGCCACCAGAGGCGCCACGGTGGTCTTGCCGCATCCCGGGGAGCCGGTCAGGAGGAGGAGTGGAGCCGGGGGCACGGACGCATCATCGCGTGGCCAGGCTGCGTGGGCAGACTGGATGGGTGCGCATCGAGATCCACGTCAGGCCCGGCGCGTCCGCGACGGCGGTGGGGGGCGAGTTTGACGGTGCCCTCGTTGTCCGGGTGGTCGAGCGGCCGGACCGGGGGAGGGCGACCGACGCCGCATTGGGGGCGCTCGCCGACGCGCTGTCCTTACCGCGTCGGTCGGTGCGGCTCGTCCGCGGCGCCACCAGCCGCAGGAAAGTGGTCGACCTCGACGTGGCCGAGGAAGCAGTCGATGCCGTGTTGGGTCGGCTTCTCAACGGCCCGGCAGCCCCGTGAGTACTCGGCTCAGCTGGCCGATGCGATGCCCACGACCGGCTTGTTGAGCACCGTGCCGCCCTCCGACCCGTAGAATTTCGCGTCCCCGTAGGTGAAGATCCCCCCGTCGGATGCTGCGATCCAGTACCCGTGCCCGTCCGGTGTCGCCGCCAGGCCGACTGCCGGCCGGTTGAGCGGGGTACCGCCGGCGGATCCGAAGAAGCCGGCGTTACCGAAGTCGAAGATGCCGCCGTCCGAGGCCACCATCCAGTAGCCGAGCGCGTTGGAGGTGGCCGCCATGCCGACGATCGGCTTGTTCAACGGTATGCCGCCCATGGAGCCGTGGAAGGCGGCGTCGCCAAAGCTGAAGATGCCCCCGTCGGAGGCCACCAGCCAGTACCCGAGTCCGTCGCTGGTCGCCGCCATGCCGACGATCGGCTTGTTCAACCGTGTGCCTCCCATGGAGCCGTGGAAGGCGGCATCGCCGAAGCTGAAGATGCCCCCGTCCGAGGCCACGAGCCAGTACCCACCGCCATCCGGCATGGCTGCCATGCCGACGATGGGCGCGTTGAGCGGCTTGCCGCCCATGGAGCCCTGGAAGACGGCGTCGCCGTAGGTGAAGATCCCCCCGTCGGAGGCCACCAGCCAGTACCCGTCCTTGGATGCCGTCGGTGCCATCCCGACCACCGGCCTGACCAAGGGCAGGCTGCCGGCCGACCCGAAGAACCCGGCGTTCCCGAACGTGAAGATCCCGCCGTCGGAGGCGACCATCCAGTACGACGAGTTCGGTGGCGCCGGCGGTGCCGGCGACGGCGGGCCCGGGATGCCGGCCGAGCCCGAGAAGGCCACGACCTGATCGCTCGTCGGCGCCAGGAGGAGACCGTCGCCCACCGAAGGCGTCGGGAAGTGGTTGGCCTGGCTTCCGAGGGGGACCTGCTGGACCTTCTGCCCGTTGGCCGGGTTGAGCCCGTAGAGGGAGCCCCCGCCGATGGACCACACCAGGCCGCCGGCGATGATCGGGGGGCCATCGGCGCCGCTCGAGGTCTGCCACTGCACACTGAGTGGGCTCGTCTGTATCGCCTCGAGCCCGCTCCCGCATGGCACGTAGACCACGGTCCCCGAGACAGCGTCCCCGCCGTCGGCATCGCTGCCGCACGCTCCGATCGTCGGCACGCCCGCACCCAACCCTCCGAGCGATGCCTGGTTGAGGAGATAGGCGTTTGAGGACTTGCCCACCTGCAGGGCGGTTCCGTTCGAGAGCAGCGCGGGCGCCGACGACCCGAGATCCGCGTCACTTGCCCGTTGTCCGAGGGCCAGGTGCTCGGGGCGAACAGCTGCGCCAGGCTCAGGGCGGGGGACAGCTCGATGACCGAGTCGCTGCCGTCGTAGGGACTTGAGGACGACCCGTTGCCCGGTGGCCGCCCAGATGTTCCCGGAGGCGATCGACCTCGGGTGCCGCACCGCCCATCCAGACCGCCCCTTTGTCTCCGTTGGGAGTGCTCGCCCGTGGTGTTGAAGTAGCCGGGCGCCCCACCGCCCTCGGGAGCCGAGACGATCCACCCGTGGTATGTCGAGCAGTCCCCGTCGTTGCCCCCGTAGCCGAAGACGACGTTGCCGTTGCTCAGGTTCAATCCCGTGCGCTGCAGGATCGCCGCCGGATCCTGTCCGGGAGGATCGACGGGAGTGTCGAGCATCGTGTTGCCGCTGTAGAGGTTCAAACCCACCAGGACGTGGGTGGACGAGCTCCCGTTGAACTCGTCCGCGACGGCGAAGATCTCGTTCCGCGCCAGGTCGATGACGGGTGTGCCGGTGATGCCGACGGTCGGTGAGATGTCGCCGCAGGGCACGTAGGGCGGGTGCGCGGGAACCGGGGTCCCCACGTGGGTGGACCACACGATGGCGCCTGTGTCGGCCGCCAACGCGTACACCGTGTCGTTCTCCGTCGCCACATAGACACGCCCCGTCGCCTCGAGCGGTTCGCCGAAGACCGGGCCGTCGAGGACCGGGGACTTCCAGGCAGGATTGGCCGGTGAGAACGTGACGCCGGAGGCGTCGACCCCGCTCCCGAGCGCGTTGCCGTGGTAGACGGTCCACGCTGTCCCGGCGTTCACATGGGGTGTGGCGGCGGAGCTGCTGCCGACCGTCGCCGTCAACGCGATGCCGGCGACTGACAGGAGGAGTGTGGTCCCGGCCAACGCCGTCACGATCCGGTGTCGCGTGCGCCACGCGGCTCGACTCACTCGCCCGGCCCAGGGGAAGGTATTCGTGCGCGAGTGATGCGGAACCCTAACCCGGCGCCCGTCGTTCGACCAACTCTGAGTGGGGTCCGCAGCGCTCAGGATGGAGCCCCCTTGCCTCTGTCCGGCCCCGCTCCCGCCGGCGCGTCCGACTCGGCGTTCACGATGGTGGTCGCCCAGGTGTAGTCGGGCTTGCCCGACGGCGAGCGTTCGACCGCGTCGACGACGTGGAGGCGGCGGGGCAGCTTGTACCCCGCGATGGTCCCACGGCAGTACTCCTGAAGGGACTCGAGCGACGGTGCCTCGTGTCCCACCCGCGGCTGCACGATGGCTGCGACCGTCTGACCCCACCGCTCGTCGGGGGCTCCGCAGACGATGGCGTCCATCACGTCGGGATGGGAGCGCACGGCGGACTCGACCTCCTCGGGGAAGATCTTCTCGCCGCCCGAGTTGATGACGATCGAACCCCGTCCGAGGAGGGTGATCGATCCATCCGCCTCCACCGTCGCGTAGTCGCCGGGCATGACGTAGCGCGTCCCCCGCACCTCGAGGAAGACCTCCGCCGTCTTCTTCGGGTCGTTGTAGTAGCCGAGCGGGATGTCGCCCGACCGGGCGATCTTGCCGATCACGCCCGAACCCGGCTCGACGAATTCCAGGTTCTCGTCGAACACGACCGTCTGCCCCAGCAAATGGACGGTCGGGCCGCTCTTCATGGCGGTGTTCCCCGGGGTCACCACCGTCATCCCGTTGTTGCCACCCTCCGACGATCCGATGGCATCGGTGATCACGAGGTTGGGGAGGTGGACGAAGAACTGGTCCTTGACCGGCGCCGAGAACAGGGCCGCGGACGACACCACGGCCAAGAGCGACGACAGGTCGTGGTCGTGTCCGCCCCCGGATCGTCCAGGGACTCGATCAACGGCTTGCCCATCGCGTCCCCGGTGATCATGACGGAGTTCACCCGCTCCTCCGCCACCAGCCGCCACACGTGGTGTGGGTCGAACTTGGCCATCAGCACGATCTTCGATCCCACGAAGCTCTGGCCCATCACGCACCACTGCGTGGCACCGTGCATGAGCGGCGCCACGGGGAGGTGTGTCATCCCACCGCCGGCACCCTTGGCGACCATGACGGCCGGATCAGTGACCCGCTGGTTCGTGACGGGGTCCGTGCCGCCGCCGAGGGCGTAGAAGACGTCCTCGTGGCGCCAGACCACGCCCTTGGGCATGCCGGTCGTCCCGCCGGTGTAGAGGATGTAGAGGTCGTCGCCGGATCGTGGCCCGAAGTCGCGTTCCGCCGATTCGCCCGCCAGTGCCTCCTCGTACCCCATCGCGCCCGGAGGCAGCTCGACGCCGCTGCCATCCTCGATCACGATGACGTGGCGCAGTTCGGGCAACTCCGGGAGGAGCGCCGTCACCAGCGGCGAGAACTCCCGCTGGTGCACCAGCGCCTTCAGGTCAGCGTTGGTCAACAGGTAGCGGAGCTCGTCCTTGACGTAGCGGTAGTTGATGTTGATCCAGATGGCCCTCAGCTTGAAGACCGCCCAGGCAGTCTCGACCCACTCGACCGAGTTGAAGGCGTAGATCCCGACGTGGTCCCTCGGCCCGATCCCCTGTGCGGCCAGGTGGTGGGCGAGCTGGTTCGCCCGGGCCTCCATCTCGGCGTAGGTCCGCCGCTCCCCGCCGGCGACGAGGTACTCCCGCTCGGGGTAGGCGTCGACGGCGGCCTCGAACAGATCGGCGAGGTTGAACTCCATCGGCCTCAGGTTAGAACACGTTCTCGTTCTCGGGGCAAGCGGGTTCGCAAGCCACCTCTCGGGAGGATCTGTCCGTCGACATGGGAGCCAGCGGTCAGTCGAACAATTCGGGCTCGCTGCGCGAGATCTCGTCCCACAGGGGCTGGAACGAGAACCACCCCGCCCCCGGGTGACGCGGTGCGGTCGCGTGTATAACGCGCCCCTTCGTCGTCGATCAGCAGCGGCGTCCCCGCCGCCTCGGCGAGCAATTGCGCCTGGCACGATCGCTCCATCGTGATCAACCACCAAGCCGCCTCGTCCACCGACCGCCCGACCGTGAACAGTCCTTGTTTGCGGTGGATGGTCGCCTTGTGCGGTCCCAGGGCCACCGCGAGTGCCTTGGCCGCAGCCTCCTCGAGCACGATGGCGCCACCGCCCTCCTCGCACACCGAGTGGTCCTCGTAGAAGACGCAGGCGTCCTGGGTGATCGGATCGAGCGGGCGCCCGAGCGCTGACCACGCCTTGCCCTACACGGAGTGCGCATGCGCGGCGGCGATGACGTCGGGCCTGGCCGCGTGGACTGCCGAGTGGATGGCAAAGGCGGCCGGGTTGACGGGCCGGCGGCCCTCGACGACCTCGCCGGTGTGGCTCACCAAGATGAGGTCCGAGACGCGCACGTGGCGGAAACTCATGCCGAACGGGTTCACCCAGAGGTGATCGATCAGCTCGGGATCGCGCGCCGTGATGTGCCCGGCGAAGCCCTCGGAGAACCCGAAGCGGCCGAAGAGGCGCAACGCGCCGGCCAGCCTCTGCTTGCGGTGCAGCCGCTCCTCCTCCACGCTGGCGAACGTCGGCGGGGTCGGCATGACGAGCTCGCGCGGTCCTCGGTCGAGCGTCTCGGTGGTCTCGGGGGTCTCGGTGGTCTCGGTGGTCTCGGAGCCTGCAACGGGACGAGCCTGTGCCATCTCCTCAAACTAACGTCTGGGCATGGCCTACCCCACCGCCGCCCGCCGCGACATCGCCGCCCCCGCCGAGAAGGTATGGGCGCTCGTCGCCGACCTGCCCCGGATGGGGGAGTGGTCGCCCGAGAACACCGGCGGCAATTGGACGAAGGGGGCCACGGGTCCAGCCCTCGGCGCCATCCTCAAGGGCACCAACAAGAACGGCATCCGGCGTTGGTCGACCACCGCGACCGTCGTGGCCTTCGAGCCCGGGAGGGTGTTCGAGTTCGCGATCACCTCGGGACCGCTCGCCGTCGCCAACTGGCGCTACGAGTTCGAGGAGACCGACTCGGGCTGCCGGGTCACTGAGTCCTGGGAGGACCACCGCAAGCCGTGGTTCGTCTTCGTGGCGCGGGCCCTTGGCGACCACAGTGCGTCGCACGCAGCGCAGGAGATGGAAGCCACCCTTGCGAACCTGGCCGCCGCCGTTGAGTAACAGCAGGGGGCTCGCTGCGGCCCGCCCGCGGCTAGCTCGTCGATCGTCGCTCCTCGTCCTCCAGGCGTCGCACGACGTGCCACGCCGCGGCGTCGTCGCCGGGGCCACCCCGGCCGCGTAGTCGTTCCACCACCGCCCGCCGGTGGCTCGCGTCCACGTTGCCCCCGTACTTGAACTTGGCCGACACCAGTTCCACCGCGATCTCTATCCCGAGGATCCCCAGCACCCTCGCCGCGTGGGCCTCCGCGGGGTCGGACACATCGTCGCCGGGCTGGAACGCCGCGAGCTGGCGCCGCAGGATGGCGGCGACGCTCCCGGGTGACGTGCGCTCGTCGTGGACCCTTGCCGTGCCGACCAGTTGCACGGCGCCGTAGTAGGTCGTGGGGATCCCGAGCGAGGGATCCTCGTCGCCGACCACCTTCCACGAGGAGGGGATGAAGGCCCAGTCGTCGGCGACGCTCAGCAGCACCCGCGGGTTCTCCGCCAGGGCCCCGAACACCGGATTGGCCCGCACGAGATGCAGCCACACCGTGTCGCCCGCAAGCACGAACTGCGTGGGCACGACCACCGGCAGACCGCGTCCCGAGTCGCCCGCCGCGATCAGGTGCCCGAAGGGATGGGCTTCGACGAAGGGCCGCCACTCGGTTTCGCCGAGGGTGGCATCGACCGGGGCGATGAACATGCCTCAGTCTGGCTCAGACCGAGACGGCTCCGATCTCCTCCATCGACTCTGCCCGGTGGCGCTTGTAGTCGACCTTGCCGTTCGGCGCCCGCCCGATGGTGGCGACCGAGCGCACGCGCCGTGGCGCCTTGTAGTGGGCCAGGCGCTCCTTCACGTGCGCGATCAGCTCCGCCTCGCTGGTCTCGGTGGCGCCGTCCGCCGGCTCGACCACGGCCACGATCTGCTCGCCGTAGGTCGGGTGCGGGATGCCGACCACCACGGCGTCGCGCACGCACCCGTGTGTCTTCAGGGCCTCTTCCACCTCCTCGGGGAAGATCTTCTCGCCCCCCGAGTTGATGCAGACCGAGCCCCGGCCAAGGAGGTGGATGGTGCCGTCCGCGTCCACCTGGGCGTAGTCGCCCGGGATGGAGTAGCGCACGCCGTCGATCTCCTTGAACGTCCGGTTCGACTTCTCGCCGTCCTTGTAGTAGCCGAGCGGGTTGCGTCCGCCGAGCGCGAGCACGCCCACTTCGTCGGAACCCGGCTCCACCTCGCCGCCGTCGTCGCGGAGCACCTTGACGTCGGGGCCGAGCGTGAAGGACGCCGTCTTCGCCGCGGCGCCTCCCCCCGAGACGGACGCGCCCATCCCGAGGGCCTCCGACGAGCTGAACACATCGACGAGGATCATCGCGCCGTGATGGGAGAGCAGCTGCTGCTTGACGGGCTCGCTCCACATCGCTCCCGACGAGATCACCATCATGAGCGAGCTCAGGTCCCACTTGGCCGGGTTCTCGTCGAGCGCCGCCAGCAGTGGGCGCGAGAACGGGTCGCCCACGATCACGAGCCCGTTGACCTTCTCCCGCTGGATCGTGTCGAGCATTTCGACCGGGTCGTACTTGCGTGACTCGAGCAGGCAGACCCGCCCGCCCTCGGCCAGAGTCGTGTTGGCGGTGAAGGATCCCGTCCCGTGCATCAGTGGGCAGGCCGGCATCAGGGTCATCCCGCCGGGGCTCGCCTCGACTGCTGCGCGCACGCCATCCAGACCGCCGTTCACGTCGTAGTGGCGCACGCCGCCGTCGATGAGGCGTGCGAACAGGTCGTCCTGGCGCCACATCACGCCCTTGGGCATTCCCGTGGTGCCGCCCGTGTAGAGCATGTAGAGGTCGTCGCCGCTCCGCCCCCAGGGCGCGCACGTCCGCCCGACCGCCAACTTCAGCGCGTCCTCGTAGGGGGTGGCCCAGTCGGGGCACGGACCCGAGCCGTCGTCCACCCACAGCCAGCCCTTCACGCCCTGGGCGCGGTCAAGGATCCGCTCGATCCGATCGGTGAACACCCCGTGGAACGCGACCGCCACGGCGTCGGCGTTCTCCCAGAGGTAGCTCAACTCGTCGTCGCCATAGCGGTAGTTGGTGTTGACGGGGACGAGGCCGACTTTCATGGCGGCGAACGTGGTCTGGAGGTACTCGGGGGAGTTGTAGAGATAGACGGCGACCTTGTCCTGCTGGGCGATGTCGAGGTCGAGCAGGAATTGCGCGATGCCGTCGGCCCCCTGGTCGAACTCGCCCCACGAAACGTTGCGGTTGCCCTGGGTGATGGCGACGGCCTCTGGTTGCACGTCGGCCACCGTCTCCCAGACGTTTGCGTAGTTCCAGTCAGTCATCCTCGCTCCAATCCCCACGGCTGCGGCTGGTCGACCTCATCGACCGCCGCCGATCCCCGTCTACCCCCCCGCCCCCGCCGAGATGCGTGAAGCGAGGAGTCAAGCCTACGCTGCCCTGGTGGACCTCGGCCTGCCGGGCGACGAAGATCCGCGCCGTCGTCGGGTCCGGGACTGGCTGGCCGAGCACCCGCACCCGACCGGCCGCCACCTCGCCGAGGCGGGGTATGTCGTGCCCCACTGGGCCCCGCCCTTCGGGCTCGACGCCGACCCGCTGACCCAACTGATGATCGACGAGGAGCTGCGGCGAGCCGGCGTGCGGCGCCCGGTCAACCCGATCGGCATCGGATGGGCCGGGCCAACCCTCATGTACGCGGGCACCGAAGAGCAGAAGGAGCGCTGGCTCTGGCCCCTGCTCAGTGGCGAGGAGTTCTGGTGCCAGCTGTTCTCCGAGCCCGGCGCCGGCTCCGACCTGGCCTCGCTCACGACGAGAGCCGAGCGCGACGGCGACCACTACGTGGTCAACGGGCAGAAGGTGTGGACCAGCTACGCCCACATCGCCAAGTGGGGGATCCTCCTCGCCCGCACCGACCCCGCCGCAACCAAGCACAGGGGCATCAGTTACTTCGTCTGTCCCATGGATGCGCAGGGCATCGAGATCCGTCCACTCATCGACATGACGGGCGAGCACGCTTTCAACGAGGTCTTCTTCACCGACGTCCGCATCCCGGCCGACCACCTCGTCGGGCCCGAGCACGGCGGCTGGGACCTGGCCAAGGTGACGCTCGGCAACGAGCGGGTCTCGCTCTCGGGGGAGGGCGCGCTGTGGGGGATGGGCCCGACCGCCGACGACCTGGTGGACCTGATCCGGGACGCCGGCGGGGCGCCCGACGCCTCGACCCGTGACCGCCTCGTCGACGTCTGGATAGAGGGCGAGATCCTCCGGGTCCTGCGCCTCCGGATGGTGTCGGCCGTTCTCGCCGGCCGCCAGCCCGGCGCAGAGGCCTCGGTCCGCAAGGCCATCGCCGACGCCCACGGCCAGCACATCATGGGCATCGCCCGGGACCTGGCCGGGGCCCACGCCATGCTCGCCGGCTCTGGCCCCGTGGGCGGCTGGGGCCCCGACGGACCCGGCCCCATCCGGGGCGACCCGACCTGGTCCCGTGGCTTCCTGTTCTCCCCGGCCCTCACCGTCGGCGGCGGCACCGCCGAGGTGCAGCGCAACATCGTGGCCGAGAAGGTGCTCGGCCTCCCGCGAGATCCCTGACCCGAGCCGTTGCGAGTCAGGGCGAGTCGCCCCGGTCTAGATCTCGAGCGGACCGGCGTGGGCGAAGCCCTGGCGGACGCCCTGGCCGGCCCGGGCGACGAGCGCCTCGGGCTCGTAGAGCATGAGGTAGGCGTTGCGGGCGTGGTCCCGCGAGCGGTTCTTGAACACCATGGCCAGAGTGGCCGGGTCGTCGGACTCGTCCTCGTGGACGAAGACCTCGAGGATGGGCGTGTTCGTCATCAGCTGGGCCGTCATGATCCCGGTCGACGCCTCGTGCGCACAGACCTTGTCGACTTTCTCCCGTCCGGGCATCCCCAGGGCGACCACGATGCGGCAGCCGTCCTCTTCGATCAGCTTCTTGGCCGCCACCGCCAGGTCCTTGAAACCCGGGACGGTGCGGCGGATCGTCGTGAAGCGGGTCCCGAAACCGGGGCACAGGGACAGCTCGTCGAGGGCCTCTCCGCCCATGTCGTAGCGGGCGAACATGGTGTCGACCACCCCGATCAGATCCATGATCCATTCTCGCGCAATGGACCTGTCGGTCCGGCCGCGTCCAGAATCGGGGCGTGAGCGGCACCAATTCAAAGTCCTGGGTCGAACGTGACGCCGCGGTGGTCTGGCACGGCTTCACGCAGATGGCCGGCTACGCCGACAACGCACCCCTGGTGATCGAGCGGGCCGAGGGCCGTGAGCTGGTCGATGCCGACGGGCGGCGCTACCTCGATGCCATCTCCTCGCTGTGGGTCAACACGCTGGGGCACCAGGTCCCCGAGCTCGACCGAGCCCTGACGGCCCAGGCGGCGAAGGTCGCGCACTCGACGATGCTCGGCAACGGCAACACGGTCGTGGTGCAGCTGGCCGAGGCCCTGTCGACGCTGGTCCCGGTGGACGACCCACACTTCCTGTTCGCATCCGACGGTGCGGTTGCGGTCGAGCAGGCGCTGAAGATCGCGTTCCAGTACTGGGTCAACAGGGGCATCGAGGGACGGACCTCCTTCCTGGCGCTCGACGACGCGTACCACGGCGACACCATCGGCTCGCTCTCGCTCGGCGATGGCGGCGTGTTCAGCGCCGTGTTCGAGCCCCTGTGCTTCCCGGTCCTGCGGACTCCGGGCTACGCCGACCCGGGATGGGCGGCCAAGGCGTGCGCGGCGATCGAGGCGCACGCAGCGGAGCTGGCCGCCGTCGTGCTCGAGCCCCTCGTGCAGGGCGCGTCGGGGATGTTGTGTGCCTCCGCATCCGATGTGAGGCAGGTTGGCGAGGCGTGCCGCCAGGCCGGCATCCTCTTGATCTGCGACGAGGTGGCCACCGGTTTCGGGCGGACCGGAACGCTGTTCGCCTCCGAGCAGTGCGGCCTGCGGCCCGACCTGCTGTGTCTCGGCAAGGGGATCACCGGCGGGTATCTCGCCATGTCGGCCACGGCGGCGTCCGGTGCGGTGTTCGACGCGTTCCTCGGCGCCGACCTCGGGCCCGAGACCTTCTATCACGGGCATTCGTACGGCGGGAACGCGTTGGCCGCGGCGGTGGCGCTCGAGCACCTGCGTGTGATCGAGGCATGGGACGTGCTCGCCAACGTGCGGGCGCGCGCCGACCAGCTTTCGTCGCTGCTGGGAGAACGGGTCGCGGGTCGGCCCGTCGTGCGCGAGGTACGCCAGCGTGGGTTGATGGTCGGGGTGGAGCTGGCCCCACCCTCGCCCGGGCTGCGGTGGGGACGGCGGGTGTGTGCCGGTGCCGTATCCAGGGGCGTGCTGCTGCGGCCGCTGGGCGACGTCGTGGTGCTGATGCCGCCGCTGACGATCACCGCCGCGAGATCGTGCGGATCGTCGACGCTCTGGATGGGGCGCTGGACGACGTGACGGCGGAGCAGGCAGGCGGGGCGTGAGCGGGCGCGGGCATCTGGGACGCCCGTATCCGTGACGCGCTCGCACGGGTGGTCGACGAGGGCCGCTGGCGCTCGCCCAGGGAGTTCGACGCACTGGGACCGGCCGGCGCCTTGGATGGACGCCGGCGCCGGTCGTGTCGTTCGCATCCAACGACTATCTCGGGTTGAGCTCCCATCCAGCCGTGGTGGCGGCGGCTCACGGGGCACTGGAGCGCTGGGGCGCCGGATCCGGCGCATCGCGCCTGGTGACCGGGACGCGCCCCATCCACAGCGATCTCGAAGTGGCCCTGGCCGACTGGAAGGGATCCGAGGCCGCCGTCTGCTTCCCGACCGGGTTCGCGGCCAACCTCGGCGTGCTCTGCACGCTCGGAGGCCCCGACGTCCGTGTGCTCTCGGACGAGTTGAACCACGCCAGCATCATCGATGGCTGCCGGCTCTCACGTTCCTCCCTCGCCGTGTACCGGCACCGTGACCTGGGGCACCTCGAAAAGTTGCTGGCGGCCTCGGGCGGCGCAGGCCGAGCCGGGTCGGCGGCCTGGCCGACGATCGTCGTGACCGACACCGTCTTCTCCATGGATGGGGACGTGGCACCGGTCGACGAGCTCGTGTCGTTGTGCGCCCGCCACGGCGCGCTGCTGGTGCTCGATGAGGCACACGCCGTCCTCGGCCCGACCGTCCCGGCCGCGAGACGTGGCGCCGATCGTGCGGGTGGGCACGCTCTCGAAGACGCTCGGATCGCTGGGAGGCTTCGTGGCGGCGTCGCGTGACGTGGTGGACCTGCTGGTCAACCGGGCCCGGCCCTACATCTTCTCGACCGCGCCGAGCCCCGCCGACGCCGGCGCGGCGCTCGCTGCGCTCGGCGTCCTGCGATCCGACGAGGGCGCTGCGCTCGTGGCCCGCCTGGCCGGTCTGGTCGAGCGAGCCGTGGATGCGGGCGTGGCGGCACCGGGCCACCCGAGCCCGATCATTCCCGTCGTCCTCGGGAGCGAGGACGCGCGCCCTCGATGCATCGGCGGCGCTCCTGGCGGAGGGACTCTGGGTGCCCGCCATCCGCCCGCCGACCGTGCCCGCCGGGACGAGCCGCCTCCGGGTCACGCTGTCGGCCGCGCACCGCGACGAGGATGCGCAGCGCCTCCTCGATGCGCTCGTGCGTCTGCGATCCCCCATGCCGGCCGCGCTCTGAGCGTCAACAGCGTGCGTCCCCACCGCCTGGTGGTCGTCGTCGGCACGGGAACGGATGTCGGGAAGACATGGGTTTCCGCACGTCTCCTCATCGACCTCCGCGCGGCGGGCCTGACCGTCGCCGCCCGCAAGCCGGCGCAGTCCTTCGACCGTCGACGACAAGCCCTCGAGTCGTGACGCCGCGGTCCTCGGGGCGGCGAGCGGCGAGGAGCCCGAGTCGGTGTGCCCCCCTCAGCGTTGGTACGAGGTCCCCATGGCTCCTCCGATGGCGGCCGAGGCGTTGGGTCGTCCTCCATTCGGCCTCGGCGATCTGTTGGAGGAACTGTCGTGGCCGTCCGAGCAGGTCGACGTCGGGTTGGTCGAGACGGCCGGCGGCCTGCGGTCACCCCTGGCCGCTGACGGAGATTGCGCCGCCCTATCCAGGGCACTCGCGCCCGAGCTGGTGGTGTTGGTTGCGGACGCGGGGCTGGGGACGATCAACGCGGTGCGGCTGACGGCCGAGGTGCTCGACGCACCTTGCGTCGTCGTTCTGAATCGCTTCGATCCGTCGTCCGACCTGCAGGCGCGGAACCTCGGGTGGCTGCGGGAGCGTGATGGGATGCGGGTGGTCACCGTGCCGGGCGGGGAGGCGGAGCTGCGCGCGCTGGTCAGCGGGTGAACGCGCTGTGGCGCCGGGCGACCGTTCATGTCCGGTGAGGCAAACCCAGCCCGTACAAGACCGGTCGCCGGGTCGTCGCCCGCCGTGCCGGGACTTCGGCGGCGACGCCCGCTCGAAGGAGCTGGCGCGGCAAATCATGCGGCGTTCCAGGCAGATCTCGGCGCTGCACCGCGAGCAGCTTGCGGACATCACAGAGTTCGATCGGGCCGAGGGTTGGCGAGGGGACGGAGCCGTCTCGATGGTCGCGTGGGTGACCGGGCAATGCGGGGTCAGCACCTCGACCGCTCGGCAATGGGTGCGCTCGGCGTCGAACCTCGAGTCATTGCCCTGCCTCGCCGAGGCACTGGCGTCCGGAGAGCTCTCGCTGGACTTGGTCGAACCCCTGGCCGAGGTTGCCTCCGCTGAGACGGACGCCGCCTTGCGGGAGGCCTCGGCCCACTGGAGCGTGCGGCAGGCGCGCCAGTTGGTTGCGTGGCAGCGCGCGCAGCGAGAAGAGGCGGAGGCGAGGGCGGCCGACCCGGCGAACGTGCTGGCCGACCCGGCGAACGTGCTGGCCGACCCGGCGAACGTGCCGGCCGAGGGCACGGTCGGGATCGACAGGGGCGGATCCGCGGCGCGGGAGTGGGAGCACCGCACGCTCCGCTTCAACGACACGAGGCGGACGATCTGGGTCGCCTTCACGAAGGACGACTACGCAACGGCGAAGTCGGCCCTGGTCGGGTGGGTTTCTGGCGAGAAGCGAGACAGTGAACGAGGCAACGCCCGGGCGGCCGAGCGCGGTCCCGGCAGTCCGTCCCCGCTCGATCGGTCCGATCCGGTTGGCTATGTGCCCTACGACCAGCGGCTGTACGACGCGCTGATGCACCTGTTCTGGGTGGGGAGTACTCCGTCGTCTCGGGCGGGACGTCGCATGGTCCGGCCCCGGGTCGTGGTCCATGCGCCGCTCGAGTTGCTGGTGGGCTGCTCTGCCGGCAGCGTGGCCGAGATCGAGGGTGTCGGTCCCGTCCCGGCCGAGGTCGTCCGACGGCTGGCGTGCGACGCCAACGTGGTCCTGTCCGTGGAGGGTCGGGACGGCTCGATCCTCGACCAGGGCAGGGCCCGCCGTGATCCGACGGTGGCGCAACGGATAGAGATCGCCCGACGGGACAAGGGGTGCCGCTTCCCGGGCTGCACCTTCACCGAGTTCACCGATGTGCACCACGTCCACCACTGGACCAAGGGTGGTGTTACGAATCTTGAGAACCTGGTCACGCTGTGCGACCGCCACCACCGGGCCGTCCACGAGCTGGGATGGGTCATGTCGGGCAACGCTGACGCGGCACTGACCTTCACCAGCCCGCACGGGCGCGAGATGCGATCGGTACCGTCGCCGACCTGGCGCATGTCGTCGGCCGTCCGGTCACTGCGGGATCCGCCGATGCGCCGTTGATCGCAATGATCAAGCCGGGCCGAATCAGGAGGAACGGAGTTGCAGATGGGCATCGTCCCGGCAATGAGCCATCCAGCCCGTGGGGACCACGGTCACCGTCATGCGCCGCCCGCAGTCGGGGCAGAAGCGCGGGGGGTCGAGCGCGCGCCCGCATCCAGGACAGTCGGTCGTGCGCTGGCCGCAGCCTGTGCAGTGGGTGGCGTGCGGCATGGGGCGGCGCGGTCATGTGGGCGGCACCGTCGGGCGCTTCAGCTGGCCGCTCAGATGGCGGCGGTGAGGGCGCCGATGGGCATGCGAAGGTCTTCCAGCATCTGGAGGTCCTCGTCGGCCGAGCGGCCGAGCGTGGTCAGATAGTTGCCGACGATCAGCGCGTTGATCCCCGCCGTCATGCCCATGGCCTGGAGGTCGCGCAGGGTCACCTCGCGCCCGCCGGCGTAGCGCAGTATCACCGAGGGGAGGGCAAGGCGGAAGAGCGCGATCCAGCGGACTGCGTCCCAAGCGCCCAGGACGGGGCGATCGCCGAGGGGTGTGCCGGGTCGGGGATTGAGGAAATTGATCGGCACCTCGGTGGGTTCGAGTTCTTGGAGCTGGGTCAGGAGCTCGACCCGCTGGGCGTCGCTCTCACCCATGTTGATGAGGGCACCGCAGCACAGTTCCATTCCGTGTGCCTTCACCCGGCGGCAGGTCTCGGCCCGCTCGTCCCAGGTGTGGGTGGAGACGATAGAGGGAAAGTACGAGCGCGCCGTCTCGACGTTGTGGTTGTAGCGGTGTACGCCGCCGTCGGCCAGGCGGCGGGCCTGGTCCTCGCTGAGGATGCCCGGCGCTGACCGCCACGTTGAGGCCGGTCTCGTCGTGCACGCGGGGGACGAGCTCGAGAATGCGCTGGATGGTGCGCTCGTCGGGGCCCCGGACGGCGAGCACGATGCAGAACTCGGACGCACCGAGGGCCGCAGTCTCGCGGGCGGCGGCGAGGACCTCGTCCGTATCGAGGAAGGGTGTCGCCTTGACCGGTGTGTCGAAGCGCGACGACTGGGCGCAGAAATGGCAGTCCTCGGGGCAGCCGCCCGTCTTGGCCGAGAGGATGCCCTCGATCTCGACCCCGGGGCCGCACCACGCCAGCCGCACCTGGTGGGCGAGCGAGGCCAGTGCCATCACCGCGCCGTCGGGCAGCGCGGCGAGCGCGGTGAGCTCGTCCGTGGTCAAGAGCCGGCGCTCGTCGAGGAGGGCGTGTTCTGCGGCGGCGACGACGGCCCTGTCCGCCGCACCCAGGGCGATTTGGAGCGGGGGCGGCGGGCTCTCCGGATGGGGAGAGCCCGGGGAGGTGGACGCGGCGGCGCTGCGGAAGGCGACGGGGCTCGTGGTGGTCACGGCGCCCACGGTAGTGGCAGGGTGTGGGCCTCCGGAAGTTGGTCGGAGCCTCAGAAGGAGTGGCGATGGCCTGGGATTTCTCAACCGAGCCCGAGTTCGAAGAGAAGTTGGAATGGATGCGTGGCTTCGTGCGCGACGAGGTCTTCCCGCTCGAGACCTTGGATCTGACCTACGACCAGGTCAAGGTCGCCATCCGGCCGCTGCAGGAGCGGGTCAAGGCTCAGGGCCTGTGGGCGGCGCACCTCCCGCCGGCCTTGGGCGGGATGGGCTTCGGGCAGGTGCGGTTGGGTTTGATGCACGAAATCCTCGGCCAGTCGCCGCTGGCGCCGGTGGTGTTCGGCAACAATGCGCCGGACTCGGGGAACGCGGAGTTGTTGGCGGTGGGTATCGAGGAGACGGGTGACGAATCCATGCGGGAGCGGTGGCTGCAGCCGCTCTTGGATGGCGACTTGCGGTCGGCCTTCTCCATGACCGAACCGCACACGGCCGGATCTGATCCGACGCTGTTGACGACGTCGGCGGTGCGCGACGGCGACGAATGGGTCATCAACGGGCACAAGTGGTTCACCTCCAACGGATCCGTGGCGGACTTCCTGATCGTGATGGCGGTGACCAATCCGGACGTCCATCCATACCAGGGCTCGTCGATGATCGTCGTGCCCGTCGCCACACCCGGGGTCGACATCGTGCGGGACGTGGCGACGATGGAGGATCCGCACACGCCCTACGGGCGATTCGGCAACCATGCGGAGATCGTGTACCGGGACGTGCGGGTGCCCGCAGGGAACCTGGTGGGCCGCGAGGGCTCCGGGTTCGCGTTGGCGCAGCACCGGCTCGGGCCGGGTCGGATCCACCATTGCATGCGCTGGCTGGGCCAATCCAGGCGGGCCTTCGACATGCTGTGCGAACGTGCCGTGTCCCGTTACGCGCACGGTTCGATGCTGGCGGAGAAGCAGACGATCCAGAACTGGGTGGCGGACTCCATGGCCGAGATGCAGGCTGCCCGGCTCATGACGTTGCAGGCCGCCTGGAAGATGGATCAGGAAGGGGCGGCGGCGGCCAGGGTCGAAATCGCCATGATCAAGTATTTCGGGGCGAAGGTGTTGTACGACGTGATCGACCGCGCCATCCAGGTGCACGGGTCACTCGGCTTCTCGTGCGACCTCCCGCTGGAGTCGATGTACCGGGCGGCGCGGGCGGCCCGGATCTACGACGGCCCGGACGAGGTGCACCGCCAGACGGTGGCCCGGCAGGGTGCTGAAGGATTACGTTGCCCACGAGGTGCCGACCGAGCACATCCCCACCCGGCGGGCCTCGGCACAACGTCACTTTGCCGAACTGCTCGAGACGTTGACCGTGGACGCATAGGTACCGCGGACTGCGTCGCGATCCCGGGAGCTCGCGTTGACGTGGCGATACGAGGACGGTGGTCCGGCCCGCCTGCAGTCGGTGCCGGGCGGGCTGGGTATCCAGCGTGGGAGCCGGTTGCGCTCGACGACCAGGTTTGCTCCTGCGGCGACGATGGTTGTTGGTGACGAGGAGCGGCTTCTCCTCCTTCGCCACACGGCGGGCGAGGGTGCGGTCGGCGTCGTGGAGTCGATCGATCCAGGATCCTTGGACCTGGTGGCGAGCTCACCCGAGCTGCCCGGTGGCCCCGTCTGGCCGGGCGGCATCGGGATCCATCCTTCCGGATCCATCCATGTGGTGTTCGGGAACCATGCGCACCGGCTCGAGCCCGACCTACAGGTGGGCGCGTCCCGCCGTCTGCCCCGCGATCGGCCCTACAACAGCTTCGTCACCCTGTCCGACGGCACACTCGTCACCAAGGACTTCGGCGGCTCGCGGCCCGGTGTTCCGGTGCCTCCCGATGCCCGGGAAGCGTGTGAGGTGGTGGCTCTCCATCCCGAGAGTCTGGATGTGCTTTCCCGGCTGGTCCTGCCCGAGGCATCCATCGCCCGGCTCTCGGCCGAGGAGAGCGACGTGTACGTCGTGGGGGACACCAGCCTTCTGAGGGTGCGCTGGGACGGCCAGAGGCTGCGGCGCGACACCGCGATGGCGGCTCAGTACCTCGTGTTCGACGGTCAGACATATGGATGGGATTGTGTGCTTGCGCTCGGCGCGGCCTGGTTCCTGGACGACGGCGAAGGCAGCGAAAGCTTCGCCGGAACGATGCGGGGCCTGGGAGTGTCGATTGCCCCCTTGCACCTGGTCCGCGTCGATCTCAAGACGGGCCTGGTCCGCCTCGTCGAAGTGTGCGGGCTCATGGGCGGGCTGGTGGCCAACCCGCCCCTCGTCGACCCCGACCGGGGGCTCGTCGTCGCGTACGACAGCGGGAACGGGGTGATGGTGTGCTTCGACGCGGACACGCTCGAGAGGCGCTGGCGCCGCGAACAGGACCACGCCAGCCACCTGCTCCTCTATGCGGGATCCGGCGAGTTGGTGACGGGGGACGGCGTCGACGTGGTGGTGCTCGACATCTCGTCCGGCGCCGAGCTGGCCCGGGTCGATCCGGGCCACGGTATCCAGAGCGTGCTGTTCCCCTGCCCGGGGACGGATCGCGACTTCTATGTGACGTCGTTCGTAGGGGTGAGCCGGGTTGAGGTCGTCGACTGACTCGGGGCCCGGAGTTGTGCCGTCTATTCAGGCGTGTGGCAGACCGCCTCGACGTTGTTGCCGTCCGGATCTCGCACGAACGCTCCGTAGTAGTTCGGGTGGTACTCCGGCCACAGCCGGGGCTCGTGGAGCACCTCCGCTCCCACACCGTGGGCCGCGTCGAAGAAGGCGCGCACGGCGGGTCGGTTTGGCGCCTCGAACGCGACGTGGGTTTCGCGGAAGCCCTCTCCCGTCTGTCGGGGTCCGATCCAAAACGTGGGGAGCGGGGGGATCCCGTAGCCGATCGCACCGCCGAACTCCATGACGCGCACGCCGCCCAACGGGGCCAACACGGCGTCATAGAAGGCCGCGCTGGCTCCGACGTCCGCGCACTGGATGGAGATGTGGGAGATCATGCTCAGAGTCTGCCAGGCCAGCCGAATCCGGCGCGTTGGTGACTTGGGACGTTACGCACGCCCGCGTCCTATCCTGCACGCATGGTCATCGCCACGACCGACTGGGCGACGATTGCAACGTTCGCAACGGCCATCGGGACGCTCGTCCTGGCCGTCGCCACGTTCGCCGCCGTGCGCTCCGCCAACCTCTCGGCCCGTGTGGCCGAGAGGTCGTTCCAGGTCAACCTACGACCGGTCCTTGTGCCGTCGCGGATTGACGATCTGGCGCAGAAGATCAGGTGGCAGGACGACCACTGGGCGCGTCTGGAGGGGAACCAGGCGATCATCGAGTTCATCGACGGGAGCATCTACCTCGCCATCTCTGTCCGGAACGTGGGTGCCGGACTGGCCGTCACCTTTGGATGGACTGTCATGACGGAGATCGCCTTCGGCGACACGCCGCATGCAGATCCAGAGCAGTTCCGGATGCAGACGCGAGACCTCTACACCCCGGCAGGGGACATCGGGTTCTGGCAGGGAGCGATCCGTGATGCCAGCGATCCCGACTATGCCTCCCTAAGCAAGGACATCGGCGAGGCGCAGCCATTCACGATCGACGTGCTCTACGGCGACCACGAGGGCGGGCAGCACACGATTACCAGGTTCGGGATATTCCCCCGCCGCGACGGCGACGTGACGAAGTGGTTTCCTTCGGTCTCGCGCCACTGGAACCTGGACCGCCCCGATCCGCGGTAGCCGGCGCAGATCCGCCGGAGCCCGCCGGTCCGGGTCGGCGGATGCTACGGGCGGAGGCCCCGCAGCATTGAGGAGCAGACCCTGTCGTAGCCGGCGGCCTGGTCCTCGACGAAGCCGATGCCCATGAGCTCGAGGGAGACCCAGCCGTGGATGCTGGCCCAGATCAGCTGGGCGGTCTCGGCCGGGGAGGAGTCGGCGATGACCCCGGCGGCCATCGCCCGCTGAACGGCGGCAGCCAGGCTGTCGAAGGCCCGGGCGGCGATCTCGAGTGCGCCGATACTCGGCTCGAACCGGGGAACGGCCCGCAGGAACATCACCTGGTACACCATCGGATGGGCCAGAGCGAGGGCCCGGTAGCGGCGTCCGGCCTCCCGGAGCGCCTCGTAGGGGTCCTCGATGTCGGCGATGGTGGCCATGGCCTCCCCCAACCGCTCGAAGCCCTGGACGAAGAGCGCCTCGACGATGCCGAACTTGGACTCGAAGTGGTTGTAGACGCCCATGGGGGCCACATGGGCGGCGGCGGCGATGCGGCGGACCGAGAGGCCGTCGGGGCCCTCCGTCTCCAAGATGTCGGCGGCCGAGGCCAGGAGGGCCGCCTCCATCCCTGCACTCGGAGTCCTGGTCCGACGGATATTCGTCATATCGGTAGCGTACTGAAGAACATCGTGCTATAACAATAGCACAGTGTCCTATAAAGGTGCACCCGTCCGAAAGGAGCCCGAGATGACCGGACCTTCGCTTGCCGCCGCCGACTTGGCGCCCGGGCCCGCCGTCTCCAACTCCAAGGACCGCCGCTGGGTCGTGCTTGCCGTCCTCTGCCTGTCCGTTTTCGTCGTCGTCGTGGACAACACCATCGTCAACGTGGCCCTCCCGACCCTGAACAGAACCCTGGGAGCGTCGATCACGTCCCTCCAGTGGATCGTCGACGCCTACAGCCTCGCCTTCGCCGGACTGCTGCTCGCCGGCGGGGGAATCGGTGACCGCCTGGGACGCAAGGGCACCATGCAGGCGGGCCTGGTGTTCTTTGGATTGTTCTCGGCGGCTGCGGCGTGGTCGCATTCGACGGGCACGCTGATCACGACCCGGGCGCTCATGGGCGTGGCAGCCGCCTTCATCTTCCCGGCCAGCCTTGCCATCCTCACCAGCGTCTTTCCCGACCCGTCGGAGCGCCAGAAGGCGCTCGGCATCTGGGGGGCGACGTCTGGCATCGCCGTGGCGTTCGGACCGATCGTCGGTGGGGCGCTCCTCGAGCACTTCTGGTACGGGTCGATCTTCCTCGTCAACGTGCCGATCGTGGCCGTGACGCTCATCGCCGGCGGCGTGCTCATCCCTCGACTGCCCAAGGTCGCCCAACACCCCTTCGACGTTCGAGGCGTGTTCATCTCGACATTGGGGGTGACCAGTTTGGTGCTGGCCATCATCGAGGGCCCGCAGTGGGGCTGGGCATCGGTGGGCACGCTGACCTGCTTCGCCGCCGCAGCCGTCTTTCTGACCGCATTCACACTGCTCGAACTACGCACGGAGGGTCCGCTCCTCGATGTGCGGGTCTTTAAGATCCCACGGTTCAGCGGTGGCGCCGTCTCCATATCGGTGGCCTTCTTCTGCCTCTTCGGGTTCATCTTCCTGATCACCCAGTACTTCCAGTTCGTCAAGGGGTACTCGACGCTCTCGGCCGGCATGCATACGCTCCCGTTCGCGATCGTTGCAGCCATCTTCACGCCCATCGCGGCGGTGGTCGCGCTCAAGGTGGGGACGCGCCTCGTGGTCACTGTCGGGCTGCTCCTCATGGGTGGCGGACTGTTGGTGGCGGCGTTCAACTCTGAGCCAGACACGGCGTACTTCGGACCGATCGTGGTCGCCATGATCCTGTTGGCCCTTGGCCTGTCGTCAATCACGGCGCCCGCGACTGAGGCGGTGATGGGCTCCGTGGCCGATGATCAGCGTGGCGCCGCCGCCGGAGTGAACAACACGACTCGTGAGCTCGGTGGCACGCTCGGTGTCGCGGTCTTCGGCTCGATCTTCGCGTCGTCCTACGCCCCGCGCATCATTCGTGCCTTCCGACCGTTGCCCATCCCGGCTGGGCCGAAGGCGGAGGCCCACCAATCGATGGCCGCCGCGCTGGCCG
Source organism: uncultured Acidimicrobiaceae bacterium (assembly GCA_963726135.1). Classification (GTDB taxonomy): domain Bacteria; phylum Actinomycetota; class Acidimicrobiia; order Acidimicrobiales; family RAAP-2; genus Bog-473. The sequence goes on along the minus strand of CAVSBE010000006.1, from coordinate 89,181 downwards.
TGGTCGCCCACGCCCCGCACGCGGTTCAGCCCGCTCTGCAATCGGTCGCCTTCGCGGCGTTCCACAGCGGGTTGCGGGTGGCCTGCATCGCGGGGGCAGGGGTCGCGGTGGTCGGCGCACTGGCCGCCTTCCGACTCCTACCGGGCCGGGGTGCCCCCGAGGTCGCGACGCTCACCGAGCCTGAGCCTGAGCCCGAGCACGATGAGAGGCCCCCGGAGCTCTGCTTGGCTCCCGCCTGAGACTTGGGGTCGGAGCGCACACTCCGGCCGGCCTGGAATGGAGAGCCCTATCCGAAGACGAGCGGGGCGTGCCGGACGCCGGCGATGACCGGACTGGCGGTCCGCTCGACTGGCCCACCGGGTTCGAGCGAGGCGAATCGGTCGACAAGCTCCCGGAGCACGATACGGGCCTCGAGCCGCGCCAGTGCTGCGCCGAGGCAGAAGTGGGGGCCGAACCCGAAGCTCAGGTGTGGATTGGGCTGGCGGTCGATACGCACCTCGCCGGAGTCCGCGCCGAAGACGGCCTCGTCCCGGTTGGCCGACGCGTACACCAGCAGCACCGGGTCGCCCGCTGCAATCGCCTGCCCTCGGACGGTGGTGGGTGTAGTGGCCGTGCGCATGAACGAGATGACCGGGGTGGTCCAGCGCAGGATCTCCTCGACAGCGGACGGGATCAAGGACCGGTCGCCGCGCAGGGCCGCCCACTGGTCGGGTCGTTCGGAGAGGGCGACGAGACCACCCGAGATCATGTTGCGCGTCGTCTCGTTCCCGGCCACGAGCAGCTGGATCAGGAACATGGCCAACTCGGCCTCACTCAACTGGTCGCCGCCGCCCCCCTCTGGATCGCCGACATTGGCCAGCACGGAGACGAGGTCGTCCGCCGGCGCTGTACGCCGCTCCTCGGCCACCCCAACGAGATATCCCCACATCTCTACCTGCAACTGCGCCCGCTCCTCCTCCGAGCGCCCGCTCTCTCCGGGTATCACGGCCTCGGACCACTCGAAGAAGCGGGGCCACTGCGAACCGTCCACCCCCAACAACTCACAGATCACCTGCAACGGGAACGGGATGGAGAGCGCTTGCACCACGTCGACCACCTCACGGCTCTGGATGGAGTCGATGAGCGCCTTCGCCTTCGACGTCACCCCTGCTTCCATGAGGCGCACCATCGACGGCTTGAACCCGGGCTGAACCAGCCGACGGTAATCGGTGTGCTGCGGCGGGTCCGTATGCATCATCGTCGGCGGCGAGTCATACGTCGTGCCGATCTCGTCAGTCAGGATCCCCTGCGACGAGCAGAAACCCACCGGGTCGGCACCGATGGATGACACTTCTGGATGGGTCGTCACCGCCCAAAAGCCGCCGCCATCCCGGTCGACCCAGCAGACGGGTGTGACTCGTCGCAAATCGGTGTACAGCTCGAAGGGGTCACCATCCGAGTACAGCGTCGGATCGAGCAAGCGACCAGCATCGGCAGTCATCGAGATGATCGCCTCCTGCCTGCGCTACTCAGAGGATCAGACCGTTGGGACGGGGATCGCCCTGGGCTTCCAGCAGCGCGTAATAGGCCTCCAATGTGCTCGGCCCATCGGAGACCGACTCCACGGATCCGTCTGCGGCCAGATTCAACAGCGCGCCCTCGATGATGAAGCAGACATCGGTGTCGCCCTCGTTGTCTTGAGGAACGTGGAGTGTGTGCACAGAGTTCGCGGGCTCGTACAGATAGGAGCCGGCCGTCACGTAGAAGTCGTACTCGAGATAGTGCCAACGACCGGCCGACGTGTAGGCGTCCACCGAGCCGGTGTGGCGGTGGATTTGCAGCTGCACGCCCGGACGGAACCGGTTGAGGATGACCCACGTCCCGTGCTGGGAGTCGAACCGGACCACCTTGAGCAGCACACCCATGCCCGTGTCGGCCCATGGAGCGTCCTCTTCACCAACGAGGCGGACGGCGTCCTTCGGATTGACAGGAGTGGCGATCGACATCGGATGTGCTCCTTCTCGTCTGGATCTTCTCGTCTGGATCTCTTCTGGCCTGGCCTAGGTCGGCAGGGAGGCGAGCGTATCGAGATCGAGGGCGGTCTCGAGGGCGGCGGCCGTGCGGAGGACCACCAGGTCGCCGTGCTGGGGGCCGACCAGCTGGAGGCCGATGGGCAGTCCCTCGCTGCTGACGCCGACAGGGACCGTGGCGGCGGGGGACCGGGTCATGTTGAAGGGGTACGTGAACTGGATCCAGTTGGCGGTCGTCTCCCCGTTGACCGAGCTGGTGATCTCGCCGGCGAACGGGGCAGTCCCCGAGCATGTCGGTGTCACCAGGATGCGACAGGTGTGGAACAGCTCCACGAGGCGCAGGTTCATGAGGTGGAAGTGGTCGAACACCTTCAGCAGCTGCTCGGCCGTCGTCGCCTGCGCGGCGTCCACCATGTAGCGCAGGACCGGATGGACCTCGTCCCAGCGCGGATGGCCCATGAAGGGTCGGAGGGTGCGCAGGGTGGCGGCCCCCGTCACGGTGAGGAAATCACCGACGGGGTCGCCATCAAAGACCGAATCGAGCACGACGACGTCGGCTCCCATCGATTCGATCACCCCGACCGCGCGCTCGCAGGCAGCAGCCACCTCGGCGTCGACCGTGGCGTAGCCGAGCGTGGGGGCGTAGGCGACTCGTACCGGTACGTGGGCGTCGTCGAGGGCGGCCAGCCACGAAGCCTCGGGGCGGGGGAGCGCACGCAGGTCGGTGGGGTCGGGGCCGACGGCCACATCGAGGGCGCGGGCGACGTCGGCCATGCGGCGGGCCATGGGGCCGTTGGTGGAGAGATCGACCCATCCGGGGGGAGTGGGACCGCCGCCCGGGACCCGGCCGAGGCTGGGCTTCATCCCCGAGAGGCCGCAGCAGGCGGAGGGGATCCGGATGGAGCCGCCGCCGTCGGACCCGGTGGCGAGCGGGACCATGCCGGCCGCGAGGGCCGCCGAGGCCCCGCCGGAGGATCCGCCCGGGCCCCGGGAGGTGTCGAACGGGTTCAGCGAGGGGCCGAACACGGCGTTGGTCGTGTTTCCCATCCAGCCGAACTCGGGGGTGTTGGTCTTGCCGACGATGACGCAGCCGGCCGCCCGCATGCGGGCTACGAAGGGATCGTCGAAGTCGGCGGGCGGGTCGTCGGCGTGGAGCGCCGATCCGTAGGTGGTGCGGAAACCGATCGCGTTCTGGAGGTCCTTGACGCCGAGGGGGATCCCGGCCAGCGGTCCGGGGTCATCGCCGGCGACGACGCGCTCGTCGATGCCGGCGGCGGCATGGAGCGCCCGTTCGCCGTCGACGGCCACAAAAGCGTTGTACACCGGGTTCAGTCTCTGGATCCGATCCAGGGCGGCCTGGGTGAGCTCGCGTGCGCTGACCTCCTTCGCCCGCACCGAGCGGGTGAGCTCGGCGAGCGAGGTGGTGCGGAAGTCGATCTCGGTCATGTTGTCGTGCCCCCTTCGCCCTGCCCCGTCCGACGCCGCTCCATGCCTTCCCCGCAACCGCCGCCGCCGCCGCTACCAGGCCGACGGGGAGAGTCCGGCGACCGCCTCGGCCAGGTCGATCCCGATGGGGATGACGGCGGGGGCGGGAATGGTGACGCCGTGGTCGACGTATCGCTGCACGTGCGCCCGGCACTCGTCGACGGACCCGTGCACCACAAGCTCGTCGACCACCTCGTCGGGGATCGCCTCGAGCGCCGCCTTGCGGTCACCGGCTGCCCAGGCGTCCCACATCGGTTGGAGGGCGGGGCCCCGGCCGAGCCAGCGATGGAACTCCGCGTAGGCCTCGACGTTGAGGTAGGCGGTGATCATGCGCCGTCCGATCGTCCGGGCCACGTGCGCGTCCTCGGTGACGATGACGAAGATGCGGGCAACGATCTCCCGCGGCGCGCCCTCGGCCGCCTTCTCGACCTCGGCCACGGATGTGGCCACATCCTTGGCGCTGAGCCAGTTCAAGATGGCTCCGTCGGCCTCCCTCCCGGCCAGGTGCAACATTCCCGGTCGCAGCGCGGCGAGATAGATCGGCGGCAGTTGCTCGGGGATCCGGGCCAGGCGAAAGCCCTTGACGCTGAACGTGCCGAAGTCCTCGGTGATCTTCTCGCCGCTGAAGGCCATGCGCAAGAAACGCAGCGTGTCGCGGACGCGGCGGTACTGGTTCTCGAAGAGCAGGCCGTTCCAGTTGGCCACGATCACCTGGGACGAGGCGCCCAGCCCGCAGGCGAAGCGACCGGGCGCGGCGTCGGCCATGGCGGCCAGGCTCTGGGCCAGGAGCGCCGGGCCGCGGGTGTAGGCGGGCGTGATGGCGACTCCGAGATTCAGCTCCGGCTCCCAGGCGGCGGCCAGTGCCAAAGGCGTGAACCCGTCCGCCCCGTCGACCTCGGCCGACCAGATATCGGTGTATCCAAGCTCGCGCAGGCGCGCGAACCACTCCCGGTGGGCGTGCAGCGGGATCCCGTCGAAGGGGACGGTGATGCCCGGTCGGGAGGGCCTGGAGCCGGGGGTTGGGCTCATGCGTCGAGACGCTCCTCCGAGCCGACCGAGCCGACCGAGCCGACCGAGCCGACCGAGCCGCCGGTGGCAGCGGCGGGGCCGTCCGCCTCTTGCATGAACTCCGCGTCGTCGAAGACCAGGGCGAGCTCGGTCTTCTCCTCGGCGGCGTCGTGCCGCGGCACGGGCACACCCCAGCGCGCCATGCCCTCTTCCATCCGCCGGATCACCGTCTCGATGACCTCGACCCGGCCATGGCGCTTGTTCTCGGACGAGATGACATCCCACGGGGCGAGCCGACCGTTCGTCAGGCGCAACATGTCGGAGACGGCAGCGTCGTACTCGGCCCTCCTCTCGCGGTTGCGCCAGTCCTCATCGGTGAGCTTCCAGGACTTGAGCGGATCGTCGCGGCGGCGGACGAATCGTCGTAGTTGTTCGTCGTGCGACATGTGCATCCAGAGCTTGATCACGATCATGCCCTCTTCGGCCAGGGTGTGCTCGAAGTCCGTGATCTCCTGATAGGCACGGCGCCACTGCACCTCGGTTGCCAGGTTCTCGACCCGCTCGACCAGGACGCGTCCGTACCAGCTGCGGTCGAAGATGGTCATGCCGCCCCAACCGGGCAGCGGCGGCCAGAACCGCCAGAGGAAGTGATGGCGGAACTCGTCGGGTGTGGGTGCGGCAAACGGAGCGACGTGCACGTGACGGGGGTCGAGCGGCTCGACCAATCGCTTGATCGCCCCGCCCTTGCCGGCGGCGTCCCAGCCCTCGAGGACGACGCACACCGGAGGACCGAGCGTGCCTTCGTTGAGCTGGCCGCCGTTGATGAGCCGCAGATGGAGCAGGCGACGCTGGGCCCGACCGAGGCGCTTGGCCTCCTCGTCCTTGGACAGCTTGAGCGAGAGATTGCTGTCCTCAAGTGTCGGGTAGCCGCGGGCCTCCTGCTCGCTCGGGGCGAGGGCCTGTTCGTCGTCACGGTGGCCGTTGCCGTGGCCGCCGTGATGGTCGCTGCTCACGTTGCCTGTTGTAGCCGATCCACCATCGCTGCGCCGACATCCACGCCAAAGCCGGTGCTCACACCGGTGTCGACCGCTGAGCCGAGCGGGGAGGCTCCGACTGCATTCACCACTCGACGCACCAACGCCGGCACGCCTGCGATGACCAGCAACTCCTGGTTGGAGAGGTGACTCACCCGGCCCACCTTGCGCCCCGAGGGGTCGAAGATGCCGATGCGGGCGCCGACGTATCGAGTCGAGTCGAAGGCGAGCGTTGCAACCTCCCGATGCCTGGCCCGACTGCTGCCGCCCGCACGGTCCGTCCTGACCGCCCCGCCCGCACGGTCCGCCCCGTCTGTCTCGCCCGCCCCGTCCGCCCCGTCCGCCCGCCCCGCCCCGCGGGCCCTGTCCTTTTTGCCTGTCCCCGCCGTCGGGCTCTGGATGGAGCACATCGCCTCGAGCTCGTCGAGGCCGAGCCAGGACTCGTTGTTGTAGGACAACACCAACAGGTCGCAATCCACGGATTGGACCACCGAGGCCAGCGCAGCCGGCATCGTGCGTTTGGAGTTGAACGCCGAGTGCGTGGACGCGTCGCGGGCATCCACCCGCTTGCGCGCCACGCCGTAGGCCTCGGGCGCATCCCAGGCCACCAGCGTCTCCCAGACGTGATAGTTGGTGAAATACCGGTGTTGGTTGTACGGCGGATCCAGGTACGCCAGGTCGAAGTGCCCCAGCGCCGGCGCCAGCGCGGCGGCATCGCCCTGGATGGCGCGGCCGGGGCCATCCAACAGCTCCGGCACGCGCAACTCGAGGTCGTTGAACGATCGGGGCGCCCACTGCTTCACGTACGCCATCTGCACACCCGTCGTCGAGTCCACCCGGTCCGCCGCCTCGATGAGGCTCGTCAGCAGGATGGGGAACAGGGGTGACCCCGCATACTCCGAGTCAAGGGCGTCCCGCACGGCATCTATCCGAGCGGCGTTGTGCGGTTGGAAGAACCGGGCCTGACGGCTGAACGTCTCGTGGACGTAGCCCGGCTTGCCCGGGATCGCATTGAGGTGGGCGACCGCCGCCCGGAGCTGCCCCGTGTCGGTGGCGGCGGCATCCGCCTCGATGTAGGTGCGGGCGAAGGCGTGGGCGTATCGAGCGCTGTCGGTGGCCGTGACGTGCACGCCCTGGGCCTTGAAGGCCTGCGCCACGCGGGTCGTGCCGGTGAACAGGTCGAGCGCAGTCCGGGCGCCCGACGCCTCGCAGATCTGGGCGAGGACGGGGACGAGGCGGCGTTTCGAGCCCAGGTACTTGATCACGGCGCGGGCGTGGCGCGGTGGGGCGCGATCACGAGGCGGGCATCGGTCGGGCAGGTGGGGCCGGCACGTGGCCCACCCTACGATGGGCCGTCATGGCGCCCGGGGACCATCCAGAAACCGCAGTGGCCGACGAGGGGGATTCAGCCTCGTCGGATTCGCACTGGGTGCACTGGCACCAGTTCTACGACGATCCGTCCTCCCCGCTCTCGGTGCGGTTGCGCATCGTGCAGGCGATGGTTGCCGACGCGCTCAGCGCCGCCGCGGACGGCCCCGTCCGGATCGTGAGCATGTGCGCGGGGCAGGGCCGCGACGTGATCGACGTGCTGGCCACCCATCCACGGGCGGTGGACGCCTCGGCGCTCCTCGTCGAGCTCGATCCTGCCCTGGTGGCGTTCGCCCGTTCGCGGGCCGCGGCCGCCGGAGTGACGAGCCAGGTGCGGGTCGTCGAGGGTGATGCGGCCCTGTGCCGTTGGTACCGGGACGACGTGCCGGCCGACGTGGTGCTGGTGTGCGGGGTCTTCGGCAACATCGCCGCGGCGGACATCTCACGCACCATCCAGGCGCTCCCCGGGTTCTGCCGGATGGGGTCCGACGTCATCTGGACCCGCCACCGTCGCCCGCCCGACGCCACGCCGTCCATCCGGGCCCAGTTCGCAGCCGCCGGATTCACCGAGGTCGCCTTCGAGGCGCCGGATGGCTACGTGCTCGCGGTGGGTCGCCACCGGCTCGACGTGCCCCCCGCCCAGCTCGACCCAGGAGCGACGCTGTTCGAGTTCGTCGGCGACGGCTTCCTCCCGGCGTGACCGCAGACGATCACGGGAGCGGGCCCGGCGACGATCGCCCGGCCGACGACGGCCGGCGCGTGATCGCGGGCGAGACCGCAGAACCCCAATTCGAGGTCCCGGTCACCCCGGGGGAACCTCATATCCCCAGGGGCCTGGACCGGCGGGCCGCCAAGTCGGCTCGGCACCCCCTCCACCCCCTGGAGCTCATCTCCATGGCGAGGCGGACGTTTCGCCTCGAACCTGGACGTGTGCTGGTCCCGGCCGTGGTGATCTTCGGCCTCACCGCCATCCAGGGCACCTGGCTCACCGAGATCTCGGTCGACCATCTCGGCTTCGGCTCGGTCGCCGGTGTGGTGCTCTTCGGCGTGTCGACCCTGGGGCTCACCTTCTACAGCGGCATGCTCGAGCGACTGGTGGGCGCTGTCGAGCGCAACGAGACGCCGCAGCCGGTACACCAAGTCCTGCGCACGCTGCCGTGGTTTCGCCTCGTGTTCGCAGAGATCATCCTCGTGATCGCCGCCGGCGCCGCCGCCGCCTTCCTGGCCGTTCCGGGGCTCATCCTCGACACCCTGTGTGCCCTGGTCGGTCCGCTCATCAACCTGCTCGACTGTTCGGTCCCCGAGGCTTTCCGGCGTTCGGTACGCCTGGTCTGGCCCCATTTCATGATCGTCTTCGTGATGGTGACGCTGCCGCTGGCGATCGAGCACGAGATTGTGATCCTGATCGCGAACCTCGTGCCACACGAGCGGCTCATCCTCGTCTTCATCACGAACTTCGCTCTCGGCTTTGTCTTCGGCGTGGCCCTGGGTCTGGTGGAGGTGTCGCTGGCGGAGCGCCTCGTCAGTGGAGCACACGGACCTGGCGAGCTCGTCGACTCCGACGACGTCGAGCTACCGGGCGGGGCGGCCACGATCTGAGGGATCGGCGACGGGCTCCGCATGCCGCGCCGGCATCTGTAACCGGCGAGCGATGAACCCGTCACTGGACCGGCGCCAGGGGCACAATAGGAGTTCACACCGAGGAGGAAGCCATGGAAGAGACGATCCACGGAACGACGATGCCGGTGCTCGAGCTCTCGCTGCAGCCGGGCGAGGCCGTCGTGTCGGAGGCGGGCGAATTCAGCTGGATGTCCGACGCGGTCCAGATGGCCACCAACACGGGCGGCGGTATGGGCGGGAAGGGGCTGATGGGCGCAGTGAAGCGGGCGGTCTCGGGCGCCTCCATCATGATGACCACCTACACGGCAGAGGGCGGTACCGGCTCCATCGCGTTCGCATCCAAGGTGCCGGGGCATATCTTGCCGATCGACGTGTCACCGGGCAACGAGTTCATGGTGCACCGCCACGGCTTCATGGCGGCCACGCCGGGGATCGAGCTTTCCATGGGTTTCCAGCAGTCCTTCCGAGGCGGCATCTTCGGCGGTGAGGGGTTCATCCTGCAAAAGATCGCTGGTACCGGCCGCGCCTTCGTGGACCTCTCCGGGGAAGTGATCGTCTACGACCTGGCGGCGGGGCAGACGATGCGGGTGCATCCGGGCCACGCGGGGCTCTTCCAGGGCTCCGTGACCTTCTCCGTGCAGAGGGTGCCCGGGCTGGCCAACCGCTACATGGGCCAGGACGGGCACCACTTCGCGGTGCTGACAGGCCCGGGGCGGATCTGGCTCCAGTCGATGCCGATCGCGATCCTGGCCGGCGCGTTGTCGCACTACATCGGCGACGGCCACCCGGCGGCAGAGGGTGCGGTCGCCGGCGTCGGTGCCGCCAAGATCATGGGCGATCTCTTCAAGTAGTCCGAGCCGAGCCGAGCCGAGCCGAGCCGAGCCGAGCCGAGCCGAGCCGAGCCGATCTTCACGTCTCGGCGGGTCTTGGTGGCGTGAATGAGGCGGCCGTGACCTACGCCGGCGATGATGCGGCGTCGGGCTGATTCCACTCGATCCAGCCCGAGCCGGTGCGGCCGCCGGCGGTGCGGCACCGCACCATCGCCCGGGGGAACCGGCTCGTGCGACCGTCGTCGTTGCGGAGCAGCACGGGTCCGAAGACAACCGGGATCACGTCGATGACGAGGTCATGAGCGGGTGCGGCGGCGATCTCGATGCGAGCCTTGGTGGGGAAACCGAGGTCACCGAGGTCCTCGGTGACCGTGAGCGCGGTGACGGGGTGGACCTCGCCCGGCGTCTGGATGTATCCGAAGAAGACCGGCACACCCGGCATCATGCGGATGTCGGCGAGATGGATCCGGGTGCCGTCGTCAAGGCGCATGGAGCACCAGCACCATCCAAAGGCCCACCAGTCGCGCACGCCCCAGGAGTGGTCGCGTTGGCCCTGCCCGTCGACGGCGAAGGTCTCGTCGTCGATCGTCACGGCGCCGGTCACGAGGCAGGGGATCTCGTAACGGGTCGTCAGGTCGTAGTGGTAGGGGACGCCGTCGGTCGTCCAGGTCAGGTCGACGCCGAGCCTGGTCGGCGTCCCGGCCGTGTCGTCGTAGCTGCGTGCGTCGGCGGCAACCAGGAGGCCGGCAGTGTCGGCGGCGAGTCGGAACTCCTCGAGTGGGCGGCGCAGGTCGATCTCCACCCGGCCGAGCGCATCCGACTCGGAGACGAGACCGTTCTTCGGGGGGACCGGCGCGCCGTAGTCGACCGAGCAGACGCCGGTGTGGCCGGGCCGGACGATCCAGGTGGTCCACCAGGCGACCTGGCGGTTGGGGTAGAGGCCCAGACGGAGCCAGCCCCCCAGGGATCCGTCGGCCTGGACGAAGTCGCAGTAATACGACTCGTTCCACAGGTCCTCGGCGTCCGGGGTGTGCCGGGACTCGTCGTCCGGCGAGACGACGTGGGCCGCCGTCACCGAGGTGGTCCCGGATGCATGGCGGAGGCACCCGGAGGACCGGGAACCTCGACGACGGGATCGTCGCGGTCGTCGAACTCGGTGCGGAGGGCCTTGGACATCACTGCGTGCTGGAAGTACAGCGTCGTGATGTAAGTGAGCTCCAGGATGGCCACCTCGTCGAGGTGCCGGGCAAGCTCGGCGAAGAGCGCGTCGGGGACGCGGCCGTGGTCGTAGACGAGGCAATCGGCGTACGCGAGCACGGCGCGCTCGGCGGCGTCGTAGGTGCCCTCGGGGGCGACGCTCCACGCCGGGATGTGCGCGATCTGCTCCTCGGGCATGCCGAGCTCGCGCATCGACTTGGCGTGCTGGCTGAAGACGAATTGGCTGCCGGCGGCCCACCCGGCGCGGATCTGGCCGAGCTCGCGGAGTCCGGGGTCCAGCGTGCGGTCGGGGGACTGGTACAGGCCGAAGCCCTTGACGCAATGATCGAGGATGTCGGGGCTGTTGGCGAAGACCGTCCACCAGTCGCCGGTCGTGCCGTCCCATCGCCCCGGTTCGGCGACGGGGTCACGGCCCTCGAAGAGCCATTCGTACATCGTGGTGACGATGGGCGCGGTGGCTTCGTCCTTGGGGATCTGGCGGAGTCGGGGCATGGCTGGATGGGTGGGTGGATGGGATGGGTGGGTGGACGATGTGGGTGGACGATGTGGTGGACGGTGTCGTGGACGGGCTCGACGGGTCAGACGGACGTCGGCTCGCTCGGGACCTCGGGCTCGGCGGCGAGGTTGGCATCGATGGCGCTGGCGGGTGTGTGGGAGACGTCGGCGAGGTTGAACTCGCGCAGCCAGCAGGCGAACTCGAGCAGGATGCCGTCGGGATCCTGGAAGTAGATGCTGCGGATGTAGACGCCCGAGTGCATGGTGTCGCTGATGCCCCACTCGGAATCGTCGTGATTGGCGATCTCGGTGCAGTCGATCCCGGCGGCGATGAGGCGATCGCGGTACTCCTCGATCTTCTCCGGCGCCACGTCGAAGGCGACGTGGTTCATGGAGCCGACGGCGCTCGTGAGGTCGCCCCGGTCCGGCCGGGCTGCGGGTGCGCTGACGCCGGGCACGCCATCGGGCGCGTTGGGGAACCAGAAGAAGGCCAGGCAGTCGCCGCCCCCGCAGTCGAAGAAGAAGTGCTGGCCCATGCCGGCCGGGAGCTCGATCGTCTTGACGAGCGGCATGCCGAGGACGTTGGTGTAGAAGTCCACCGTCCTCTCCATGTCGCGGCATACCAGCGCGAGATGGTTGATGCCCCGTAGCTCGAACCCGCCCGTCCTACCCGTCATCAGCCGGCCCTCCCTTGGCGCGCCCCCGTGTTGATTTCCAGGATAGGCCGCAATCCTTCCGGCGACCCGCTCCGTATAGTCCTCGGGCCGCGCTGCCCACGTGCCCACGTGCCCACATGCCCACATGCTCCAGGTGGCGGGAGTGCGGGGAGGGTCCCGGCAGGTGAGCCCGAGATGTCGTCGGGGAACCTGGCTGGGGCCGGGCCCTCCGCCGCAGCCGCAGGGCTCAGGTCGACGCGATCCCGACCGTGGGGGCGTTCAACGGGAGCCCGCCCATGGAGCCGAGGAACGGTGCGTCACCGAAGGTGAAGATGCCGCCGTCGGATCCCTGCAGCCAGTACCCGGCTCCGTCGGGCGTCGATGCGATCCCGACGACCGGGCCGTTCAGGGGCTGGCCATACATGGATCCGTAGGGCGCGGCGTCGCCGTAGTCGGCCACGTTGCCGTTGGCGCTCGCCAGCCAGTACCCGTTCGAACTGCGCGTTCCCGCCATCCCGGTGATGCGGTACCCACCGGGTGCGAAGGGGGGTTGGCCCTCGAACACAGCGTTGCCGTAGTTCATGACCTGTCCGTTGGCGTCGGCGATCCAGTAGCCGCCGCCGAGGAACGAGGGCGCCGCGGCCGTGACGGGGTAGGCCAGGTTGTCGCTCGCGGCCGATCCGTAGAAAGGCGCGTCGCCGAAGGCGAACACGCCGCCGTCACTCGCGATGAGCCAGTACCCGTGACCGTCGAGAGTGGGGATCATGGCGATGATCGGTTTGTTCAGGACCATGGACCCGGTCGAGCCGTAGAAGCTCGCGTCGCCGAAGGCGAACACGCCACCGTCGCTCGCCACCAGCCAGTAGCCCAGGTGGTCGGGGGTGGGGGCCAGGCCGACGACGGGCTTGTTGAGCCTCATGGAGCCGGTCGAGCCGTAGAAGCCGGCGGCCCCGAAGGTGAAGACGCCGCCGTCGGAGGCGACCTGCCAGTATCCAGGCGGCGGCGGAGGCGGACCCGGGCAGCCCGGGTTGGCGGCGGGGGACGTGCCGCCAGCGGGGTCCGGCGTGAGTGACGGCGTCGGCGGAGAGGTGCTGGCGTCGAAGGTGAGATCGGCCAGATACATCGGCCGGATCCCGCAGGAGAGGTAGCCGATGGCGCTCCCCTGCCAGGCCGCGAACGCCGTGACCGGCTGCCCCGAGGGCAGGGCGAAGACGTCGGGACCGCCGGGGCCCGACATGCCCGCGGACGACGTCAGCACGGGGTTGGACGTGGGGGCATCGGTGCAGGGACCCGAGGGACCGCTGCACGTGGCCCAGCCGATGGCGTAGGTGGTCGTTCCGTAGACACCGCCCGAATAGAAGAGGTAGTAGGTCCCGCCGCCTCCTCCGGAGCCGGGCTTGAAGTACATGTCCGGGCCCTCGATGATACCTCCCTGCCACGCCCGATCGTCGTTGAGGAGGAGGCTCGGGCTGGCTCCGTAAACCGGTTCGAGCGATGAGGTCAACGGGACCGACCAGATCGACGTCTGGCCCAGCGCGATGTGGTTGCCGTCGTTCTTCCACAGGAGCCAGGAGTGCCCCGAGGAGGGATCCGTGAAGATCTCCGGGTCGATGCTCCCGCCGTAGTTCCCGTTGTCGACGGTGCCGCCGCCCGCGTCGAGGCCGTTCTGGCACACCGCCGGTGCGGGGGAGGAATCCGTATACGGCCCCAGCGGGCTGGTCGCCGGCGCGGTGGCGACCCCGATGCACTGGTCGCCCGTGGATGCCTCTGTCGCCGCGTAGTACATGACGAAGTCGTTGCTCGTGCTGTCGTAGGCGACGCTCGGGGACCACGTGTTGCCCTCTTGGGCCCAGCCCGGGAGCTGGGGGAGCGCGTCCGAACTCGACTGGGCCCAGTGCACGCCGTCGGGCGAGGACGAGACCTGGATGTTGATCGTCTGGCTGGGTGCGGCGAAGTTCTGCGTGGCGAACGCGTAGTAGGTGCCGTTCCATTGCAGCACGCTCGGGTCCGGGAAGTCGCCGGCGTGCACGGGGGCCCAATTGGCCGCGCTGGCCGCGGGAGCGGTGGCCAACTCGATCGACGACACCGCGGAGACGAGTGCCACCAGCGCGGCGAGCAGCGAGAAGGCGGCCGTGGTGGCGGCACGGCGGGAGCGGTGCCCCGGGGGGCTGAGGGTTGAGGGGGGCACCATCCTCCTAGGTCGGATCGGAATGTCTGGTCGGGTAGTCGATGCCGGCTCGTCATCGTATCGAGCGTGGTCGGGACCACTCGGTCAGGACCGGTCTTCGTGTGGCTTTGTCATGGCATCTTCACCTGGGGGTGATGCCGATAGGTTCTCCCGGTGCGAGGAGCACGGGGCCGGGACCAGATCGAGATCGAGATCGAGATCAGACGGAAGGGACGACGAAGATCGTGCAACGAAAGCCAGTCGTCGACGCGGGATTCAAGCTCCTGAACCTGACGCACAAGACCGCCCTGCGTGTCAGCCGGGGCCGGTGGCCGCACACCCTCTTCGGCATGCCGGGCGTGGAGCTGCACACTGTCGGTCGCACGAGCGGGCAGCGGCGCTCGACCTTCCTCACCGCGCCCATCCACGACGAGCACCGGGTCGTCCTCATCGCCTCCAAGGGGGGTGACCCCCGCGACCCCCAGTGGTACCGGAATCTGGTCGTGAATCCGGACGTGGAGATCACCATGAACGGCGAGACCAGAGCGATGAGGGCCAGGACGGCATCGCCGGAGGAGAAGGCGGCGCTGTGGCCCGAGATCCTCTCCGTCTACAAGTACTACGACAGCTACCAGAAGCGGGCAGGCCGGGACATCCCGGTCGTGATCTGCGAGCCCCGCCCCGACTGACCGACTGACCGACTGACCGACTGACCGACTACGACTGACCGACCGCACCGACCCGCCGGACCGCCAGGGCGGCGACCGCAGGACCGCGCCGGGAAAGGGGGCGGTACGATGCGGCCAATGTCGATGGAGCCCGCCAGCTCACCAGGTGAAGTCGAAGGTGTTGGCGGAGGCACAGGCCCGGGCGAGGATGGGGGGGACGCCGCCTTCGATCTGAGCATGGCGGTGTCACAACTCGCGTCGAACAGCACCGACCTGCGCATCATGCTGAAGCTGCTGGTGTCCCAACTCTCGGGCGTGCTGGGGGACCGCATCTCGGTGGAGCGCGGGGAAGGTTCCGCAAGTCCGACGAGATCAAAGCGGTGCGCATCGGACTCGGCGACGACACGCTCGAGGCCGTCGTCGACGGGGCCTCGGTGCGGTGCAGCATCGGCCACTCCTCGGGGGGCATCCGCATCCGCAGCGAGCAGGTCGGCATGGACGTGTGGCTGACCCGGCTGCTCGCCACCTTGCAATCGGAGGCCGCGCACAGCGAGCAGACGCGTGTCGCCCTGGAGAACATCGTGATCGGAGGCCAATCGTGACCGAACCGACGGCGCAGCCGGAGCCACAGCCGCCGCCGCAGTCAGCGACCGGGGGCGGGGTGCACGACCTTCCCAAGGACGCCGCACACCGGCTCGAGGAGCTGGAACACGGCCTTTTCACCTCCGACCTGTCGGTCAACGAGTTCCTCCTGGTCAAGGAGGCCGGCTTTCATCCGCTGGGCTTCGTGATGGGCTCGTCGATCTACCACATCGGCATCCAGACCCGGAAGTGGGGCGAGAGCCAGGAGCTGTCCAAGCTCACCGAGGCGATGTACACGGCGCGGGAGCTGGCGATGAACCGGATGGAGGAAGAGGCCGAGGAGCTCGGCGCGGACGGGGTGGTGGGGGTGCGCCTCGACGTGAACTACTACGAGTGGGGCAACGACTCGGCCGAGTTCATCGCCTTCGGCACGGCGGTCAAGGCAGAGGACGGGACGTCGTACCGCAACGCGCTCGGCAAGCCGTTCACCTCTGATCTCTCCGGCCAGGACTTCTGGACCCTGATGCAGACGGGGCACGTCCCGCAGGCGCTCGTCATGGGAACCTGCGTCTTCCACATCGCGCACCGCAAGCTGACGCAGGCGCTGGGCTCCATGGGGCAGAACGTGGAGCTGCCCAACTTCACCCAGGCCCTGTACGAGGCGCGGGAGCTGGCCATGACGCGCATGCAGGACGAGGCGGGCCGGCTGAGCGCCAGCGGCATCGTCGGCGTCCGCCTGGAGGAGAAGTCGCACCAGTGGGGCTCGCACACCATTGAGTTCCTGGCGCTCGGCACAGCCGTCACCAAGACGAGCGGGGAGGTCACGCTGCCGAAGCCGATCACCATCATCTCGCTGGACAACTGATGAGCGGGGAGCAGGGCACGGACTCGGTCATGGGAGGCGGCACGGGAAGCGCCACCGGCGCCGGCCCGGCCGGCGACCTCCCGGAGGCGGCCGTCCGCCGGCTGGAGTCCACCGCCTTCTCCTCCGGCCTGACGGTGCCCGACTTCGCGGCGTGCCTCGATCTCGGACTCCAGCCGATCGCCCTCGTCCAGGGCTTCTGCGTCATGCAGTGGGGCTGGTACGGGGCGGGGTCCGGGTACATGCGCGGCATGTCGCCCTACGTGGGCGGTCAGCAGACCCCGGGAGGGTACTCGGAGATCTACCGCTGTCCCCACGGCTACGTGTCCAACGAGCACAGGATGTGGGGCCAGAACCTGGAGCAGCCGTGGGTCGAGGCCGCCTGGGCCCAGGGATACGGCTCGGCCTACAGCCGCATGCTCGAAGAGGCGGGCACCCACGGCGCGCACGGCGTCATCGGCGTGGTGGACCGGGTCTCCAACGTGGCTGACACGGGGACGACCGAGTTCCACTTCCTGGGCACCGCCGTCACCGTCGAGGGCGGGCCGCCCCCCGCCGGCGGGGTGCCCTGGAGCACGTACCTGGCGGGCCAGCGTCTGACCAAGTCGATCGAGGCCGGGTTCATGCCCGTGGCCGTGGTGGCGGCCCTCGCCTCGGTGCGCGTCTGGGCCTACTGCATGACCGAGTACTACATGGAGGGCACCATGGGCTGGGGGGTCCCAGGCGAACCGCGGCTGGTGGAACAGGTCAGCAAGGCCCACATGGCCGTGCGGGCGCTCGCCCGCAAGCACGTGCGCCAGCAGCTGGTTGGAGACGAGTTGCACGGGGCCACGATCGACGTCGTGACGCGGGAGCTGTCCCAGGGCGACGAGGTCGTCGACTGCACGTTGCGGGGCAACCGGGTGCGGCGGTTCAAGGACTTCGACCAGGTCGCCCTCCCGAGGCCGACGGTGCGGCTCGCATGAGCGTCGATGTGGCGCCGACGCCCGACGTCCGGGCCGAGATGCTCAAGGGCGCGCAATCCCTGGCGACGCCCGCGCCGCCATCCAACGCACGCGGCATCACCTCGGACCTGTCGGTCGACGAGGCCCTCCTGCTCCACGCGGCAGGCTGGGAGCCGCTCGACCTGGTGTGCGGCGTCGCCGTGGTGTCCGTGCCGGTCGGGGTGTGGAATTGGGGGAGGGGCGCCATCTCGCTCGCCTCCGACGCCCACGACGCCGCCGTCGACCAGGCGGCCCGGCAGCTGCGCGGAGAGTGCAGCAAGGTGCACGGGCACGGTGTGGTCGGCGTGCGGGTCGAGGTGGCGGTGCGCACCCACCACATCGATGTGGAGTTCGTCGGCACCGCCGTGCGGCCCATGGACGGCACGGACCCCCGGGGAGCCGACGCCGCCCAGGCCATGCCGTTCGTCTCCGATCTCTCGGCCCGCGACTTCACCCTGCTTCTGCGGGCCGGCTGGATCCCCGTCGGCCTGGCCTTCGGCGCCAGCTTCGTCTATGCGCCCCGGCGCACCGCCGGGGCCGCCATGAAGCAGACGACGCAGAACGTCGAGCTGACCAACTACACCCAAGCCATGTACTCGGCCCGCGAGTCGGCCATGGAGAAGATGCAGCGGTCGGCGCTCCAGGCCGGGGGACACGGCGTGGTGGAGGTCAAGGTCACGGAGGGCCCGATGAGCTTCGCCCGCCACGCCGTGGGCTTCACGGCGTGGGGTACGGCGGTGCGCCTCATGGCGGAGGCGCACCAGTTCGTCCGGCCCGAAGTCGTCCTCCCTCTCGATGATGCCGTGGTGACATTCGAGGCGGAGAGCCTGCGTGGCGGAGAGAAGGGACGGCGCCGATGAGCACCGGAAGGGACTGGGACGCCTGGGCGCGGGCCTACGAAACCCTGGACGGCCCCGAGGAGTTCGCCGCGCTCTTCGCTCCCGACGGCGTGTTCTGTGACCCCGTGACGCCGCTGGACCAGCGACGTGCGCAAGGTGGCCCGCGACACCGACGCCATCTTCCCCGACTGGGCCCAGCGGGTCGACAGGATCCGGGGTGGGGAGGACTGGGCCGTCTTCGAATGGACCGGGACCGGCACCTTCACGGCCGGCGAGGCCCCGGGCATACCGATCACCATGCAGGGCGCCACCGTGATCGACGTGGATGCCGACGGGAAGGTGACCTCGTGGCGCGACTACCTCGACACCAACGAGCCGACCCAGCAGATCCAGGCCGGCCTCGAGGCCAGGGCCGGGGACACGAAGACCTGACGGGCCCTGCCTGCCTCGGCCAGGACGGGCGGGCGGCTCAGGCCTCGGCCGCCACCGCCTTGACGTGGGCCATCCGGACGTCACGGGCCTCGTCGTACTCCTGGGCCGCTTTCTCGTCGCCGGCCATCTCGGCGTCGATGTCGGTCTCGGCCCAGCCGATGACCCCCATCTCCTCGAAGGCCGAGCGCAGCTTGGGCCCCCACAGGCCGATGTCGCGCAAGATGGGCACGATCCGCATGAAGAGGAAGTTGCGGAACATCCGCAGCGTCTCGCTGTTCTCGACATAGGTCTTGATCTCAGGCGGGAGATCGAGGCGTTCCCAGATCTCCTCGCCCAGGAAGCGATCACGCATCAGGTAGCAGGCCTCGATGCAGAACGCCTCGCGCTCGTCTCGCTCCGCCTGGGTGAGCTGCGGGTAGTAGTCGCGCAACGCCAGCCGCCCGAACATCACGTGGCGGGCCTCGTCCTGCATGACGTACGCGTTCAGGGCCTTGGCCAGCGGCTCCGTCGCGTTGTTCCGGATGATCCCGAACGCGGCCAGCGCCAGCCCTTCGACGAGGACCTGCATGCCGAGGTACGTCATGTCCCATCTGCTGTCGGCGATGACGTTGTCGAGCAGGCTCTTGAGATGCTTGTTCAGCGGATAGGTCGAGCTGCACCTTCTCGTGGAGATACCGGCTGTACACCTCGACGTGGCGGGCCTCGTCGATCACCTGGGTCGCGGCGTAGAACTTTGAGTCGATGTCGGGGACGGTCTGCACGATCTTGGCGGTGCAGATCAGCGCGCCCTGCTCGCCGTGCATGAACTGGCTGAAGCGCCACGCCTCGAAGTGACGGCGCAGCTCCCCCTTGCGCTCGTCGGACATCTTGTCCCACCAGTCCGTGCCGTAGATGGGGACCATCTCGTCGGGCATCCCCACCGGGTTGGTCAGGTCGACCTCCTGGCTCCAATCCAACCGGTCGCTGCCGATCCACTGGCGCCTCGTGCCCTTGTCGTAGAGCCGCAGCAGCTGGTCCCGGCCGCCGGTGTAGTTGAAGTCGAACATCGTGGTGGACGGCGACTCGATACCCCACTTCGGCTCGAAAGCGAGGTCCGACTCGGTGATCGACGGGCTGGTGGTCATGAGGCCCCCTTTGGGTCACGTCCCGCTGTGGCGGCGTGCGCCGTCGCGACGCTACCCCCTGAGGTGGCACGACGTCAGTGGGAGACTGCTCAGCTGCACCGTGTCGACCTGTTCCCGGGAGCCGGCGACGTCCCGCCGGGCCTCAGCGAAAGTCGAACGCGACCTTGATGGCCCCGCTCTGGTCCTGGTTGGCGAGCACGCTGAACGCCTCGCGCCACTGCTCGAGCCGGAAGGTGTGCGTGAGCATCCCGGTCATGTCGATCCGGCCTTCTTCGGCCAGGCGCAGATAGTGCGCGATGCCGTGCATGCGCACACCGTCCACTTCTTCGACCCCGAAGGCATTCGACCCGACCCAGGAGATCTCCTTGAAGTACAGCGGCGACCATTCCCAGCGTTCCGGCGCGTGCACACCGCTCTTGACCATGGTGCCGCGCGCTTTCAGCAGGCGGACGCCGATCTCGGCCGTCTGCGCGGTGCCGACCGTGTCGTACACGACGTCGAAGCCCCCGGGATGGGCCATCGGCAGCGTGCTGCCCTCGAACTTCTGCAGCACCCCCCCGGACCACGCCGCCGCCTCCTCGAGCAGCTGCTCCACCGGGAAGGGGTCGACGACGGCCGCCCCGAAACGCCGGGCCAGCGCGGCCTGGGCCGGCCAGCGGGCGACGACCATTACCCCGACGTCGGGGTACAGGGCGCGGATGATGGCGACGGCGCTGCTGCCCAGCGCACCTCCCCCGTAGACGAGCACCTTGCCCCCGGGCGGCGGCGGGTGGCGCGTCACCGAGTGCAGCGAGACGGCGAAGGGGTCCCCGATGACGGCCACCTCGTCGCTCAGGCCCTCGGGCACCGGAATGAGCATCGACTCGTGGGCCGGGAAGAACTCCGCGAAGCCGCCGGGCGCGTCCTTGGAGGTGCCGGTGTGGATCCCCGGCGCGATCGGTCCCTGCGTGAAATGCCAGCACAGGCTGTAGTCGCCGTCCTGACACGACGGGCACGGCGGGTCGATGCCGCGGGGGCCGCAGGAGAGCCACGGGTTCAGTACGACCCGCTGGCCGACCTCGAGGGTCGTGACCGCGGGACCGACCTCCACGACGTCGGCGACGACCTCGTGTCCGAACACGGTCGGGAAGGAGAAGTACCCGTTCAGCGCACTGTCGCCGAAGTCGTCGCCGAAGTCCATGAAGACCATCTTGGCGTCGGAGCCGCAGATCCCCGTCAATCGGGTCTTGGCGACGGCCCAGTCGTCCCTGATCGGCTTGGGCCGGTCGAGCTCCTGCAGCCGCATCGGCGTCCTCGAAAGTCCGATCATGAGATGATTCGACCCGTCGGGCGGGGCCCATGGTTCGGGTCGGACGCCGTAGAGAAGACCTTGCATGTGCGCTCCTAGTTGACGGGGCCGACCGTGCCACCACACGGACCGGCGAGCAGGGAAGAGATGAGGCCGCTGCTGGTTGAGTTCCGGGCACCGAGCGCGATCACCAAGGCCAGCAGAACAAGCCAGCCGAACCCGACGACGATGCCGGCGATGGCGAGCCCGTCGCCGCGCTGCGCCCCGTTCGTCCGCTTGATCTGTGCGTGTGCGACGAAGCCCAGGACGATGCCGGGGATGACGGGCAAGAAGAGCAGCCCGGCACACGAGCAGATCAGTGAGGCGATGGCCAGTCCGTTCGTCTTCGGGGCGACCGCACCGCCGTAAGCCGGGTAGTGCCCGTACCCGTACCCGTACGCGGGCTCCGGTCCCGGGAAGGCTGGCGCCGGGACTTGCATGGGCCCGACAACCGCCGGCCCTGCGCCGGCCGGACCGGTCCACAGCTCGGGCGGGTACCACTTGCCGTCGGATGCCAACCACCATCCGGGACCCTGTGCGGTGTCGCTCATAGCTGACCGTTCCGTTTTGCGCCGAGTGCAGCCTGGAGCATACGGGGGCATGCCCGTTACCTGCCCGGACTCATGACACGTAGGGGCAGTGCCGACAGCCGGACGCGCAGCACGAGCCGCGGCGAGCGAGGGTTCCGGCCGTCAGCACCACCAATCCCGAGGAAGGATCGATATAGGACTCGGCTCCGACGCGCAGAGCCGCATCATGCGCCCGGATGATCTCCTGATATGCGTGGTCGCTCGCCGACAGCCGATCGTGATGTGGCTCCGAGAGCGGCCGATCCGCCAGCGGCTCGGCCCCGGGCGTAGGGCTACCTCCTTGCGGCCTTCTTGGCCGGCGACTTGCGCGCCGTCGTCTTCCTGGCGGGCGCCCGGCGAGCGGAGCTGGCCTTCTTGGCGGGTGCCTTCCGTGCCGCGGTGCGAGCCGGAGCCTTTGCCGCCGCCGGTGCGGCGGACTTGCCGGCGGCGGCGACGGCCGCGTCGTTGGTCGGGTAGACGCCCTTGACCAACTTGGGCGCCGTCGCCGGGGCCAGTACGGCGTCCTTGAAGGCCTTCACAGGTGTGATGCGGGCCTTCTTCGACGCCTTGATGCGGATGGCCTCACCGGTGGCCGGATTGCGACCCATGCGGGCCGGGCGATCCACCTTGACGAACTTGGCGAAGCCCGGAATGGAGATCGGCACGCCTTTCGCGACGACAGCGGTCACGACGTCGGTGAAACCGTCGATGACGCTGATGACGGTCTTCAACTCGACATCGGCTTGGACTGCGACAGCTTTGGCTAGTTCTCGCTTGTTCATGGGTCCCATTGTGGCCGACGCGCCCCCCGTCGTGCACATCCTTGAGGCCTCGAATCTTCGTTTGAGCGCCCAAATCCGCGTTTTTGGTGGTTTGTGGCACTCGGTGCCAGGGGAGGTTCGTCGGTCGGCAACCGTTCCGTGGTGCCGCTGGCCGCTCCGCGGGACGAGCTAGGGCGTCAACTGGGCCCAGTACGGCCGGTCCCCTTCGCTCTTCTCGAGGAGGATGATCACCGTCCCCCAGGGGTCGCGGCACCAGGTCGTCCTCAGCCCCGCCACGTCGGCGACCCCGGCGGTGAGGAACTCGACACCGCGCCTCTCGAGCTCGGCTCTGGTCGCCGCGATGTCGTCGCAGACCATCCCCACGTGCGTGATCCCGGCCTTCGTCACCGAGGGCCGACCCGGATCGGGGGCACTGACGCCGGCCGCCGGGTACTCGATGAGCTCAATGACGCGGTCGTCCTTCGCGAAGCCGACGATGGCCGCCGTGACGATCACCGGGGAAGGAACGAGCTCGCCCATGTCCCGTTCGATCTGGGCACCATCCATGCGATAGGGCGGAGAGAGCACACGCAGGCCGAGCACGTCGGCGTACCAACGTGCAGCGGCCTGCACATCGGGGACACAGATGGCGCTGTGCGCCAGCCCGGTCAGCACGCACTCAGCGTACGCCGGGTCGGCTGTTACTCAGCTCCAGCGGGCGATCTCGTGCTGCAGTCGCTTGTTCCATTGGCGCAGTTGGACGTTCACGCGGCGATCGACCTTGCGCAGCACGATGATGCCGACGAAGACCAGGGGAGCCATGAAGGCCGAAAGAGCGCTCAGGCCGACGACCCGCAGCCCGCCCCGCCTCCTCCCAGCGTTTTCCATGGCCCCTATTCCTACACCGTCGTGGTCCGTGCGGACTAGGGCACTTTGGCACTAGGCATTGGGGGGTGAGCGTGACCAAATGAGCGATATGGACCCTGAGCAGCCAGTCGGCACCGCCGCGGGCGAGGCAGGGCATGAGGAGCACTCCGAAAAAGACGCACCGCGCGCCCAGGACCCGCCGCATCTCGGCCTGGGTGCTGGTTGTGCTGGCGTCGCTCTTGATTCCCGTGTCGGTGATCTCGGTGTGGGCGATACGCACCGTGACCAACACCGACCAGTACGTCG
Source organism: uncultured Acidimicrobiaceae bacterium (assembly GCA_963726135.1). Taxonomy (GTDB): domain Bacteria; phylum Actinomycetota; class Acidimicrobiia; order Acidimicrobiales; family RAAP-2; genus Bog-473. Next base: position 65,971 of record CAVSBE010000006.1, on the reverse strand, counting down.
CGACCATGGCTCCGCTGGCGCGGGACCCGGTCATCGTGGACCACCTGGCGTCCAAGGCCACCGACGAGCTCTTCTCGACCCACATCGTCCAGAACAAGGTGACGGCGGCGCTGCCGGCGAAGGCCAAGCCGATCGTCACGCCCATCGTGAACCAGGTGCACAACTACGTGTACGGCCTCGCGCTCCAGGTCTTCCAGAGCCCCAAGTTCGGGCATCTGTGGGACACGTTGAACCGGCACACCCACGATGCCGTCGTTGACGTCCTGACCGGCAAGCAGTCGGCGCTCACAAAGAAGCTCGAGAAGGGCGGCGGGATCGTCGTCAACGCCACGCCCGCCATCAATGACCTGATCAACAAGGCCAACGCGCGTGGCGTCACGTTGTTCAACCCGCTCAAGCCGATCCTGACCAAGGGCGACACCCTGGGTGTCACCGTCGTGTCCAAATCCCAGGTCTCCAAATTCACCGGGCTGTTCAACCTCATCGTCACGCTGAAGTGGGTCATCCCGGTCGTCGCCCTGGTCCTTGGGGTTCTCGGCATCCTCATCGCGCTGGACCACCGCAAGACCCTGCTGCGAATGGCCATCGGAGTGGGACTGGTGACCTTGTTGTTGCTGGCCGGCCTCTCCCTGGGCCGGATCACCTTCATCAACCAGGCCGGGCACGCCTTCAACCGGGACGTCGCGGCGACGGTCTGGGACACCATGCTCCGGTTCCTCAAGACCGACCTGCGCTGGATGCTGCTGCTGTCGATCCTGGTGGCCCTCGGGGCGTGGTTGGCCGGACCGGCCCGCTACGCCGTGTGGATCCGCTCGACCTGCGCCAAGGGTGCTCGCTGGGTGGCGAGCCAGGCCCGCGAGCTGACTGCGGGCGCCGGACGCTCCGCCGCCGGCTCCGAACGGGCACGCCGTTCGGGGGGCTGGATCATCGAGCACCTGAAGGGTCTGCGCGTCGTCGGCGTGGCCGTGGCGGCGCTCTTCCTCGTCTTCGGCGGGAACCTGACGGGGTGGAGTCTCCTGATCATCGTCATCGTCCTGGCCGTGTACCTGGGCCTGCTGCAGCTGGTTGCCGCCTGGGCCCGCAAGGTGGCGCTGCCGGCCGCCAGCTCGGGAGCCGCATAGGCAGTGAGTCCGGACCGGGTGGTGTCGACGCCCAGGTCAGGATGGTTTGGGCGAGATCGAGGCGCCCGCCTCGTCCGGAGCCGCCCCTGCTCAGCTCTGGCCGCCACCGGCCTCTGAACGCAGGCATTCTCGGTCGAGATGGGACCTTCGTCCCTATCAGCACCGCCCGCAATCCCTCACACTGTGGTCAGGCGAAGGGTCGCCGCTCGGCGGAGGGTCGGTCATGCGAGGCCGGGCCAGACAAGAGGGAGTTGATCGGATGGCTGAAATCTCGTTGATCGTCGGGTCGGCGGCGTTGTTCGTGACCGGGTTCGTGGGGTGGTACACGATCTGGCACCGCCGGGTCGAGTCGTGCTTCGAGAAGGTGCCGGTCGCGACGGGCCGTTCCGCGCATGTGCCGGGCCACGGCGCCGACTGGCAACGCGACGACGCATAGGTCTTCGTGCCTGGTCGGGCGGACTCCGCAGCTGTCCCAGCCGGGGCGGCACCGAACCCGACACCGCGTTCTTATGCTCGGCTTACCCGGGACCCTTAGCCTGCATGCCATGCGCATGAAGTGGCGCTTCGGCCTCGTGGCGATCATCGCCGCAGCAATCGTCGGTGGCTTCATGCCGCACGGCGTCCTGACGGGGGCCCAGGCCGGCGTCACCGAGATGATGCAGATCGCCGAGGCCCCGACTGCGATGACTTCGCACTGCTTGGATGCGACCTGCGGCAAAGGGAGTCCGGCCCCGGCGGCTCCGACGCCGACGGTCGCCCTCGCGGCCGTGCTGGCTGCGCTCGCGATCGTGGCCGCACTCGGGGCGAGCATCCGGCGCCACCGGAGGCAGACTGCGTCGTTGCCCGCGGGGGCACGCGACCCGCTCTTCCACCCGCCACAGTTCTCCTAGCTCGAAACTGCGCCCCTGGCGTGGACCGTCCCGATCAAGCGGGCGAGGCCGCGCCATCGTCATCAGCCAGGGAGGCCCCATGACCGGCCTCCGCATCGAGCGTCCGAACTCAGCGCACTCCGCTGCCTCGGTCAATCAAGGAGAACACATGTCGAAGTCCACGACCGGGCAGGCGCGAACCGCGCAGCCCACCAAGAACCAGACCACCAAGAACCAGACCACCAAGAACCAGACCACCAAGCACGCAACGACCACGCCAACCGAGGGCGACCGCCGATCGGGCACCCCCAACCGAGGCAGGCAGCCCGGGCCGACCACGCGGTCGGAGCCAGGACCTCTCCTCCGACACGCCCGGGTGCGACGGGGTTCCGCCGGCGGCACCCCGTGATCACGGCCCTGGTGCCGGTGGGGTTGGTCGTGGCGGCCATCGCCACGATGGTCGTGCTGAAGGCCACCGGGAAGCTCCAGCCCGCCGGCGTCCTCGTCGCACCTCACGGCGGGAGGGTCGGCGCCGAGCGCGGACCCCGGCACCTCCGAGGTGTCCCCGAGCGTCCTGGCGGCGCTCACGGTGGCGCCGACGACGCTCGACGCGGTCGGCAGCCCGGCGTCCGTCCTTCCGCCCAACCGGGTGGGTGGCAGCGGCACCGTCCTGCGGGACGCCGACGGGAAGCCCGTGATCACCTACGTCGGCGCCGAGTTCTGCCCGTACTGCGCCGCGGAGCGCTGGGCCCTGGCGGTGGCGCTCGCCGCGGTTCGGGACGTTCTCCCACCTGTCGGGAACCCACTCGGCGAGTGACGACGTCTTCCCGAACACGCAGACGCTCTCGTTCTACGGATCGAGCTACTCGAGCCCCTACGTCGACTTTCAGCCGGTCGAGGAGGCGACGAACCAGCGGGCCGGCAACAGCTACCAGACCCTGCAGACGCCGACGGCGGCCCAGAGCTCGCTCCTGTCGACCTACGACTCCGCGGGGAGCATCCCGTTCCTCGACATGGGCAACAGGTTCGTGATCAACGGCGCCAGCTACTCACCCCAGGTGTTGCAAGGTCTGTCGCGGGCCCAGATCGCAGCCCAGTTGAACGACCCGACGAACCCGGTGGGGCAGGCGATCGACGGGGCGGCCAACAACATCACGGCTGCGATCTGCACCCTGACCGGGAACCAGCCCAGCACCGTATGCAGCTCACCGACCATCTCGGCGATCGCCAAGAAGCTGGGGGGGTGACCGTGGCGACGATGATCACCACACCACGGGTAGCCGGCTGGGCGAAGGTTGCCACGCTCGGCCTCTCCCTGACGGCCGTGGCCATTGCGTCGTACCTCACCGTGGCGCACTACACCGACCCGGCCGCGCTGGCCTGCCCCGACACCGGGATCGTCAACTGCGCGCTGGTGACCACCAGTTCCTGGTCGGTGCTGCTGGGGGTTCCTCTGGCCGTCCTCGGGCTGGTCTGGGCGATCGTGATGACCGCGCTGACCGTCCCTTGGGCCTGGTCTTCCGCCGCCGCATGGGTCGACCGGGTCCGACTGGCCGTCTCGGGGGCCGGTGCGGCGATGGTGCTGTACCTCATTTACGTGGAGCTCTTCCGGATCGGGGCGATCTGTCTGTGGTGCACCGCGATGCACGTGACGGCGATATGCCTCTTCGCCGTCGTCCTGGTCGCCAGGGCGACCGCCAGAGGAGTTGTCACGTCGGAGGCGTGAGCACCAGCCGTCGGCGGACCATGCGAGTCGCACCGGGCAGCTTACGAAGGAGCCGTAGCCAGGGAGGCCGGCCGGACTTCCGGATGGTCGCGACTACGAAGCGGTGCGGCGCACCCAACGCTCGACGGTCCTCGCCAGCGCGGGGAGCGGGAGGATCCCCGTCCGCAGGACCAGGTCGTGGAACTGCCGGAGGTCGAATTGCGCACCAAGAGCATCCGCGGCCATGGTGCGCAGGCGGACCAGCTCCCGCCGGCCGACCATGTAGGCGAGGGCCTGACCCGGGTAGGAGATGTAGCGGTCGACCTCCGAATCGATCTCCATCCGGGGCAGCGGCGTGTGCTCGACCATCCAGTCGACCGCCTGCTGGCGTGGCCAGCCCATGGCGTGCAGCCCCGTGTCGACCACGAGCCGGCTGGCCCGCCACGAGTCGGCGGAAAGAGCCCCATCCGGGCGAGGTCGTCGCTGTAGAGCCCCATCTCATCGGCGAGGCGCTCGCTGTAGAGGCCCCAACCTTCGGCGCAGGCCGTGTCGTAGAGCACACGCCGGGCCGGCGGGAGGTTCTTGGACTCCATCGCGATGGTCAGTTGGAAGTGATGTCCGGGCACGGCCTCGTGGAAGGCGATGTCCTCGGCGACGTAGCGATGCCGCTCATCCGGCTTGGACGTGTTCAAGAAGTACGTCCCTGCCCGCGACCCGTCGATCGCGCCCGGCAGGTAGTAGGCGGCCGCCATGCCGGCCTCCTCCGCCTCGGGCACCGGCTGGACTGCGCACGGCTCGTCGGGCACGACCGCGAACCACCGGGGCGCCTCCGCCTCGGCTGCGGCGACGACGCGCCGCGCGTGCTCGAGCATCTCCTCGCGGTTGCGGTACCGCAAGGAGGGGTCATTGGACAGTCGGTCGAAGATCTGGGCCATGTCGGTGGTGTCGAAGAGCCGGGCCCCGGTCTCGGTGAGCTCCTGGCGCACCTGGCCGACGATCTCCCGGCCCATGGCGTGCAGCTCGTCGGGGGATCGGCTCATTGAGGTGTGGAGCCGGACCATGGCCTCGTACATCGCGTCACCGCCCGGCAGGAAGCAGAGGCCCGGATGGGCGTCGTCCCGGGCCGAGGGGAGCACGTCGGACACGCAGCGTGTCGCGGTAGCGTCGCCAGGGCGGGGCGGACGCACTGCCTCGCCCGCGGCCGAGACCTCCCGGGCGAAGGCCTCGTCGTCCGAGTCAGGGCGCAGGATGGCACCCACGGTGGGGTCCTCGACCAAGAGGTCGAGTTGGGCGATGGCCGACTCGACCAGGCGAGCGACCGCCGTCCTGCCCGCCGCGGTGCCTTCCTTGTGTCGCTGCGCGGCCGTGGCGACCATGCCGGGAATGCCCCGCATTCGGGCCAGATAGCCGTCGCGTCGCTCGGCCGTATCGAGTTGGAGCTTCGGCAGCATGGTGAGCACGCTGCTGACCGGAGCGACGAAGGTGTCCGAGATCGTGAACTCGATCATGGGTACCGCGGCGGCGTCGGCCATACCTCTCGCCAGGTAGCGGACGAAGTCGAGGGTCTGGAGCTCGGTCTCCTCCAGGCCGTCCTCGGGCATCTGCTCGGCCCGCGCCGCGATGGACGCCAGCGCACGTCGCCTGTTCCGTCTCTGCCGCCACGCTGAAGTCGGGCAGGAGATCGTCGTAGCCGGGAAACCCGTACAGCGATCCGGCCAGCGGATCGGCATCGAAGACCGCCGTGAGCAGCTCGGCGGCGAGGTCGTCTGCGGACATCGCCGGAGGCTATCCGAGCGAACTCGCCCCGACTTCGGCGCCGTCTCCGGGCCGACCTGGCGAAGCCCCTTCATGTCCGCGCGGCCGTGCCGGGCCGCTGCCCCGTACCGGGCCGACTGGGACTTCGGCTACCCAGTTGTCGTCCGACCGGATACGCGCTTCCAAGTTCACGTGGTGATAGTCGGGCGGAAGTTCCTGGTGCTGGCGCATCGCCGAGTCATCGTCGCCGTCTACGAGGTCGACCACGGACTTCTCTCCGCACGGTTGCCGCGCCTTCAGCCGGAGCAGTGTCTCCGCTGCCGGCCTTTCGGAGCGGGACGCCGAACCCACGCAACGTATTGGCCCCCGAGGGCAGGCGGTCGAGGTAGCTGATCGAGTACGCGGCCGATGGATCCACCGAAGGGAGTGAACAGATAGTGACGAACTCGCGGCTCGGTCTCGGCAGCATCCCTCAACATTGCCAGCGACTCACCCGAGGAGAGGAGGAAGTCGCAAGAGTTCACCGCGAGCGGGCCGACCTCAGGAAGCACGATCTCTTCGAGAACCTCCACTTTCCGGCCGGCAAAGAAGGCAGAGTCGGTCCCGTGAACGACACCGAGCGATCGACAGCCTCCTCATACCGAGTCGCATAGGAGTCGAAATCAGGGTCTGTTCCCCTTCCTTGGCGCCGCGCTGTGAGGGCGACCTGCTGGTCCAAACGGGCTTCGGCCGGGACGCTCCGTTCCGGCGCTCGGGATCGTGATGTCGACGCTCAAGCGTGTCATCAAGACCACCCCTTCTTCGGACCGACTCAATGGCGATGGCGCCATTGACCTTGGCCAACTGCCGAGTCTTCTAGGTCGTCCTCAACCCCTCGTTGATGAAGTGAATGTTGAAAATTGTCCTGGTGGCGGGGCTGGGAGCACCTCCCCCCGCCGAAGATCACGAGCGCGCCCGCCTGGGGGGTCGTATGGGTGTGCAGCCACGGCACCGCGGAAGAATCCGACTATTGGCGGACCACCAGCTCTTGACCCGATGGAGCCCCGGGAGCTTGTCTGGTCCGGAGGCTTGGCCGAGGGCAGTCGTAGGCGCCCCACTTCGGCCTCGTCGTGATGAGGTTCGTTGACAATGCCGTTGTCAAAGCCTCCGACAACGGCTTCCTGTGATCCATGGAGGTCGACTCTTCTGCCCGCCACCACCGCGTCGACCCGGAGCGCCCCTTAGCATTGGCGTCGTGGTGTCCGAAATGATGCCGGCGGCGGTCTACGTGGGGGACGGCAGGATCGCCGTCGAGGAGGTCCCCTGTCCAGAGCCGGGACCCGGAGAGGTCCTCGTCGAAATCGCCGAGTGCGGGATTTGCGGATCCGATCTGCACATGGTTCTGGAGCGGTACGCCAAACCGGGGGCCATTCTCGGCCACGAGTGGTCGGGCATCGTGGCCTCCGCACCGAGTGGCTCCGTGTGGACGCACGGTGATCGCGTGGTGGGGAATCCTGCCCCGGGCTGCGGCGTGTGCCGACCCTGCCGGCGGGGCCGCCCTTCGGTGTGCCTGAAGCGCGCCCCAGCGAACTACCTCGGGCACCGGGGTGCGTTCTGTCGATACATGACAGTCTCGGCGGACGACCTGATCCGGATTCCCGACTCACTTCCGACAAGGGTGGCCGCTTTGGCCGAGCCCACGTCGATAGCCCTACACGCAGTGCGGGTTGGTGGCGTCAACCCCGACGATCGGGTGCTCGTCACCGGGGCCGGTCCGGTTGGTCTGCTCATCACCGCCGTGCTGCGCGCGCAGGGGGTCTCCGACATCACCGTGAGTGAGCCCTCACCCGTCCGGCGCCGGCAGGCACTCGACGTCGGGGCGAGCCGGGTGGTTGCACCCGGCTCGCTGGTCGAGCTACCCATGGGCGCGCCGGTGGCGGAACCCTTCGCCGTGGCCTTCGAATGCTCGGGACACGCCAGCGCCCTCGAGGCAGCCCTCGGCCAGCTCGACTACGCCGGCACCCTTGTGGTCGTCGGTACCGGGTTCGTACCGCCCCGATTCAACCAGAACCGCTTGATCATTTTCGAGCTCGAGATTGTCGGGGCCTACAATTACAACGATGACGGCTTCCAGCCGGCGGTGGACCTCCTCAACGGCGGGACGCTGCCGCTCGAGTGGTTGATCGAACCCGACGACATTCCACTCAGTGAGGTGATGGATTCGATGGAACGGCTCTCCCGAGGCGAGATTCCAAGCAAGGTGATGGTCCGACCGGCACTGCCGACATGACCGGGACGACCTTTCCCCCGCGGATCAATCACGTGGCGATCAGCGTGGACGCCGACGTCCTCAACGATGAGGGTCGCGCCGCGTTCTCGGCTTCTACTCCAAGGTCTTCGGATGGACCGAGGGAGACAACAGCACGGAAAAGGGCAACCCCCTGATTCTTTATACGGGGGAGTTGCGCCAGTTCCTCTACCTGCTACCCGCAAAGGACGAATTCATGGTCACTCCGAACATGGACCACTTCGGGATCGAGGTGTCTTCCAGGGAAGAGTTGATGGAACTCCTGGAACGGGTCTGGTTGTACCAGCGCAAGGACGACCGCGTCCGCGTCACCGAAATGGGCACCATGGTCACCCACCACAACGACGTCGACTACACGCTCACCAACGTCTACGTCTGGTACCTGATCCCGCTGTGGTTCGAGCTGCAGCACATCGAGCGGCGCTCGGCATTCTGACCTGGGATTACATCAACGATGCGAGACGTCTCACAACGCGCATCCGGGGCGCCGTCGCTTGGACCGTCGCCCAGGTCGGTTCCTTGTAGACCCTTCGCGCGACATCACTAATCCCAGTCAGGATGTCTGCTTCGAAGTTACCTCCGAACAGAGAATCAGATCAAAGCATTCATCAGAAGGACGACTCGAGGTTGTCATCGGTACGAGGCGTACAGGGACTCTTGGAGTCGCAAGAGCTCCTCGCCGTGATCTGTCGCGAGCCCTCGCTGCAGGGACTCCTGATATGGCCGGTGGCGCTCGTATTGCTGTACCACCGCAGGCGACCGTTGACGACCTTCGTCAGCTGGATCATCGCCGACGGTTCTGACTGCCGGCCTCTACTCTTGTCGCTTCTCGGGAGGTGCCGCCCCCAGTCCCAAACACGTGCTGCAGCAACCGTTTCTCGCTGTAAAGTTCTTCATGTTCGCACTTGGCGAGTCGTCGGCTTGCAAATGAAGCTGGGCGGCGCCGGGAAATGGCGCGGTCATGTTGTTTGGAATCATGATCTTCGTTTTGGCGGTCCTCGTCGGCTCGTCTGGGGAATCCGGAGAGACGGACACAGTGGGGTACCAGTCGGCGTCGCCCTCATCGCCTACGGCCTTCTCTACGATGTGCTTATCACTGAAGGTCGCGTCTTCTACGGGCTCGCGGGAGAGCTACCGAGTCCCTGTACACGCCAAACGATGTTCTCGTGTTGGTCGGGATCTTCATGTCGGTTCTCGGTCGGTCCTCTGTAGTCCTCCGAACGGGGCGGGGTGATTAGGCGATGACGATCGCGGGCATCCCACACTGGTGCGGATCAGGCGTGGGCTCGAGCGCATCGATCGACGGGTTGTCCTGGGGCTGGCCCTGATGGCGATCGTGATCCAGGTGGCCTTTCAGCGTGCCCGAGGGACTGCAGGGTGCTCGGGGGATCCACCAGGGTTACGTCGCCACCGCGAGGCTGACCCGCAACATGAAGCATGAATCAGACGCGACGGTGGCCTCCGGTCTGTCGTACAACACGAAGTCTGCTGCGTGGTTGCGAGCTCAAGCCCAATTCTTGGAGCTGCACGGCCTCAGCATGTTCGGGTGACCCAGTCCGACCGGCAACTCGGTCGGTCGGTGGGCGTATGGGCGCCTCGGAAGGGCAGAAGGCCGCGGTCGAGTTCGACGACCGGGCTGTTGTGTCCAAGACGTTGGACGCTTATGAACGGGTGCTCGGCCCCGCCACATCCTCGACCAGGCGTCGGACGCCCTCGTCGGCCACGCTAGCGTCGTAGCGGTCGAGGTAACGCGCCCTCCGCCGCCTCGGTCAGTCGCACGCGCAGCTGGGCGTCTCCGATCAGGCGCACCGTGGCTGCGGCAAACGCCTCTGGGTCGTCGGCCAGCAACAAGTGCACGCCGTCGTCGACATCCAATCCCTCCGCGCCGAGAGTGGTCGACACCACCGGGACACGGTGAGCAAAGGACTCGAGGATCTTCACCCGGGTCCCACCGCCATAACGGACCGGAACCACGGCCACTGTGGCACGAGCCAGCTCCTCCTCCATGGAAGGAACCTGCCCCACCACGGTCAGCACCCCGGGCTGGTGCAAACGCGCGACACTCGTGGCAGGTCGGCCGACGAGCCGCACCTCGGCCGCCGGAACCGCCGCCCGGATGCGGGGGGCGATGGAGGACGCCAGCCATTCCGCCCCGTCGATGTTGGGTGGGTACCCGAAGCTCCCCTGGAAGAGTACAACCGGTGGGCCACCCGCGGCCGGGCCCCCGACCGGGCGCCGCGGCCGCGGGTATGTGTTTGGGATCACGGCGACATTGGACAATGCGGACCTGGTTGCATCCAGGTCGCTGGGGACCACTACCCGCTCGACCTGTGCCGCCATCGTCTTCTGGAATCGACGCCAGTCCCTGCCGTTGAGCCGGGTCTGATACCGGGCCAAGCGTGTCCGTACGGAGCGATGCAACCCGTACGATTTCAGCTGGTCGGCCAGCAAGTCGGCCCGGAGGCTGGACTTGACGTCCTCCAGGTCCATGAGGTCCACGATGGCCGGACCGAAGTCGGGCCGTCCCGTCCATTCGTATGTGGCAGCCGTCGAGAACCACACCACGTCATAAGGCGGACGGGCCCAGTCGTGCAGAGCACGTCGAGGAGTACGGTCGGCTCTGGCCATGACCACCTCGAGCGGGATGCCCCGCCGGGCGGCCCATTCCATGCGCCATCGGAGCTGTGGAGACGTGCGGGGATACTGCACGCCCGTCGAACGGATCACGCGCACCGCCGGTGGCACGAGTATCTTCGATTTGCTCTGATCGTGGAGGACGAACAGATCGAGGTCCGTCACCGATGCCACGGCCTCCACGACCTGGGCCAATCGGACGAGCCCGCCACCGAGCGGCGGCCATGGCACGTTGTGGGCCACCAGCAATGACCTCATCCCGTCACCAGCGCTCCCGGTGCCACCCTTGTCTCGGCCACCGCGACGACCTGGTCCTCCACGACCCTGCGCTCGAACGCTTCAAGGTGGCGCTGGTGAGCGGCGTCAACTAGCTGGGCGGGCCAGATGTCCGAGCCTGCCCCACCGGACCGGACCAGACCGGGACCCGGCCCACATTTTCGAGCCCGAATGATGGATTGAGCTCCTCGAAGTCCGTACGGTCGCGAGGCGTCGCCGAGAAGAGGTGCGTCAGACCATTCCCACACAACGCGTGCAACGCGGTGTGAAGCTGAAGCCGCGCACAGCTGTTGGTCGGCAAGGGGTACTCGTAGGCCACCACCAGCGTACGTATGCAACACCCCGGGGGCTCGACGGACGGGGGCAACAAGCCGAATGACCGTCTCCATGCCCCCAGGTGGGGCAGTCATAGCGGACCACACCGGCAGCATGCCCGTACTCCGCTGCTAATGTTGCGTGGGGTCGTGGAGCACAAGGGGGACGCTCGAAGGTGACGGCGGATCTTGGGAAGTTCAGTGATCCGCTGGTACTGCACATGGTGCCTACGCCTCGCGGACGGGGTGCCCAACTTGGCGCGCGCATCCTTGTCGACCGGCTCGACGAACCGGGAGTGGTCCGTCACCGACTGCTCGGTCTCTTCGCTGGACCGCCTGAGGTGGCGGTCGACCTGTCCCTCGGCCATGCCGCCCGGAGTCACCCGGGCGAAGGTTTCGAACCCCGCCTCGCCATTCGGCTGCGAAAGATGCTCGCCCGAATCGATCCGGTAGCAGTGGTCGCCCATGGCGGTGACGCGATGAAGTACGCCGTGCCCGCGGTCATCGGCACGGGACGTCCGTTGGTTTACTGTGTGATCGGGACCTACGCTGGACAGTCGACGCTCCTCCGGGATTGGGTATGGAGGCGCATTATGGCGCGTGCCGACCTTGTGGTGGCCGTCGGAGACGAGGTGCGCGAGGAGTGCATCGGGCATTTCAGATTGAACCCTGAGCGTGTGCTGATGATCCCGTATGGACGAGATCCGTCGCAGTACCGTCCCCGATCGGGCCCGCCCGTGTCCGCGGATCCCACGCTCATCTTCGTGGGCGCTCTGACGCCCCAGAAGCAGCCAGATCGTTTCGTCGAGGTGGTGCGCCGCCTGCGGGCGGAGGGCCGCGGCTTCAAGGCAATGATTGTCGGCGACGGCCCCCTCGCTGACACTCTCGCCCCTTTGGCGGCGGCACAAGGGATCGAGCTTCTCGGTGAACGTTCCGACGTGCCCGACCTCCTCCGCCGTTCGGACGTGTTCGTGTTTCCGAGCCGGCCCGCTGGTGAGGGCATGCCCGGAGTGCTGATAGAGGCTGGGCTGAGCGGCCTGCCGATCGTGTCGACATCCGCGCCTGGGGTGGCCACCGTCATCTGCGACGGCAAGACCGGTGTGATCGTTGACGACTCGGTTGCCAAGCTGGCAGCAGCGGTCACACAGCTCTTGGACGATCCGGAGCGCCGGGCAACCATGGGGGCATCGGCCCGCAGGCGGTGCGAAACGACATTCACCTTGGACCTGATGGCCCAACGGTGGCAGGCCGCCCTGCACCCACTCGTGGTCGCTCGGGCGTGAGCGCGGTGCCGCGATGGGGCGAAGTTTGCCCGAGGGGCCTAGCGCCTTCCATGTGGGCGGCGGCCGACCGGCTTCATCCCGTCGGCTGATCCCGGCCGGCCGCGGCGAGAGGCAGCCGGAGCGTGCGCACCTCCTCCTTGGGGCCCGGCCCCGAGGCGAAGCCGGTAAACACGCCCGATCCACGGTCGGGCCATAATGCCCAGGGACCCTGGCGCATCGTCTCGCGGCGATGAGGCCGTTCGACGACAAGGGTGGGCGCCGTGAACTCGATTGCGATATCAGACGTGGACGAGGGCGCCGCCGGCCCCGTGCCCACCCGTCCGGTCCTCAGCGCGGTCGTGTTCGCATACCGCAACGAGGACACCATCCTCCGCGCCGTGGCCTCGTTGGTGGAACAGCACTTCGACGAGTCGTTCGAGGTCATCGTGTCGACCTCGGGTGGGGACCGGACCGCCGAGCTGGTGCGGCAGGCATACCCGGGCGTGCGTGTGGTCGAATCCTCCGTCCGGTTGATGCCGGGCGGGGCGCGCAATCTCGGCATGGAGGTCGCACGTGGGGAGTTCGTCGCGTTCCTCGACGGTGATTGCGTGGCGCGCCCTGGCTGGATCCGGAACAGGGTGGCGGCCCACCGGGCCGGCCACGCCGCGGTGGCCAGCACGGTGGCGGTGGCGAATCCAGAGAGTGTGGCCGCCCGGACCACGGCGTATCTCTGCTACGACAACTGGCTGGAGGGAGCCCCGGAGGGACCGGCCGGCTTGCCGCGCTCCTACGGCCTCTCGTTCACCCGGGAGCTCCTGAACCGAGTCGGGCCCTTCGACGAGGCCCTGCGGATCAACGAGGACTCGCTGATGGCGAAGCGCCTCGCCAACCTGGGGGTCGACCCCTGGTTCGACGCATCCGTGTGCATCGAGCGCATGGGTCCGGAGCGGCTACGGGACCTGTGGTCGGATCAGTCGGCGCGAGGACGCCGACAGGCCCGGACCGAGGTGATCTCGGTGCCCCCGGGCTCACTGCGGATCAGGTTGGAGACGAGGTCACCGGGCCTCGCACTCGTCGTGCAGACGGCCCGGCACGGCACCGTCCGCGGTCGTTTCCTGGCCAGGAAACTGAAGCGCTGTGCATCCGATCGCCAGGAACTCTTGGTGACGCTGCCATGGATCGTGCTGGGGTTCCTCGTGAACACCTGGGGCTGGGCGCAAGAGCAGTACGTGTATGCCCGCACGGGTGCGTTCACAGAACTGGACGGTGCCGGCCCCACCTCCGGCCCCTTACGTCGCCAGACGGCGACGACCGGTGAGAAGACCATCGTCCTCACCTTCGACGACGGCCCGTCCGAGTTCACCGCGGACGTGCTCCGCGTACTGAGCGGCTACGGCGTGCCAGCCACTTTCTTCGTGCTGGGCGAACGGGTCGCCGAATCGCCGGAGATGGTACGGCGGATCGCCGCAGAAGGACACGAGCTCGCCATCCACGGATGGAGCCACGCAGCTTTCACGGAGCTCGACACCGATGCTCTGGCGTCGGAAGTCAGCCGCACGCGCGAGCTGCTCCGGGATGTCACGAGCGTCGAGTGTGCCGACGTTCGCCCTCCGTACGGCCGCTACGACGGCGCGGTGGTCTCCTGGTTGGCCGGACGGGGCTTCGTGACCTGGCTGTGGACGGCCGATGGCCGCGACTACGAGGCCGGTGTCGGGGTCGACCGGATCGTGAGGAACACCCTGTCCTCGCTGACGCCGGGCGGAATCGTGCTCCTGCATGACGGAGGCGGGGACCGTTCGAGGACGGTGCGCGCTCTGCCGGGGATCATCGAGGGCGCCCGGGACCGGGGGTTTCGCTTCGTCGCCCTCGGCGACGTCAGGGCGAGCCTGCGCCCCGTCGCCCGGTAAGGCGCTCCCGTGCGCAGTACGCTGGGTGCCGGCGCCCATGCGCCGACGACGGACCGGTGCTGCACGCGCAAGAGTGGTCGGGCCCCGAGGTGGAAGGAACACGAGGTGTCACGCGTCGGGGACGATAAGGCGGAGATAAGCGTCGTGATTCCCGTCAAGAACGGGCTTCCATGGTTGCACGAGCAGCTCCAGGCGCTGTTGTGCCAGCCGTGCACCCAACGGTGGGAGGTCATAGTCGCTGACAACGCCTCGAGCGACCGGTCGGCCGAGGTAGTGCAGGAGTACGCCGCGGCGCATCCCCGGCTTCGTCTGGTCGACGCATCCTCGGTCGTCGGACCTGCGGCAACGAGAAATCTTGCGGTCCGGTATGCGAGCGGCGACTTCCTCGCCTTCTGTGACGCAGACGACGTGGTACATCCGGGTTGGGTAGAGAGCTGGGTGCACGCGCTCGCGGATGCGGAGGCCGCTGCGGGCTTAACGGACCCCTGGTCACTGAGCGGGCTGCCGCCTCCCTCCCCGCACGCTTTTCTCCCTCCTCCCCAAGGTCGTCAGTTCGGGTTCCTCGAGGCGGCCGGGAGCGGGAACATGGCCGTGCGGCGTGCAGCGTTCGAGGCCGTGGGTGGGTTCGACGAAGGCCTCGCCGTCGGCGAGGACACCGATCTGAGCTGGCGCCTGCAGCTGGCGGGCTACCGTTTCGCGATCGGCGAAGGGGTCATCTCGCGGCGTGAGCCGAGTGGGACTTACGCGTTGCTGAAGCGGTCGATCGACTACGGACGTTGTGGCCCCGTCCTCTACCAGCGGTTCCGCCGGGCGGGGCTTCGTGTAGAACCGGGGGCTGCGCTCCGTTCGTGGCTGTACGTCGTCGTGACCACCCCCAGGCTCTTCGACCCGAACTTCCGACGGCACTGGGCCCGTGTCGCCGGCTGGCGGATCGGGCGTCTCGTTGAATCGTGCCGGCGGCTCGTCTTCTTCCCCTAGGTGGCAGTTTCGGTAGAGGCGATGGTGGAGGCGTTGGGACTTGAACCAACGAACCTCTTGACTGCCGGACCCCCGGATGTCATGAGGTCCAGTGTGATCGAGGTGGATTCTGGCAGGTGGTGTTGGTCGGCTGGACCCCCACTATGAGGTCTGGTCAGGTCTGGTGAGGCCTCGCGATGTGAAGTTGCCTTGACAAATCCGTTGACAAGGCAATCCGAAAGCTGCAGAGCCTCACTTCGATACCCGACTTCTGGGAGTCCCGTGTTCTGGCTCTTCGGGGTCGAGGTCAGTTGGTTTCGGCGACGACCAAGGGGCCTCTGTGGCAGTCCGGGGGGGGCAATCAGGCCCATTGCCGTGACCTGCGAGGCCTTGAAAGCTTCCAGCATCCTGCGACCGTCATGACCTTTCGAAAGAGCCGCACGTCATGACCTTCCCGGAAATGAGCCGACAGTCACAACCTTCCGAGATGGTCACCGATCCCGACCAGCGTTGCTCACGTAAGTGACCCCACCGATATTTTGGTGATGGATACCGAGTCGTCCCTTGGATCGAGCGAGACGTGCGAACCCGACGTTGACCGGGCCCGTGGACCTGGTGATGGTGGGACGCTGCGCTAGCTTCAAATCATGGCGAGAAGCGACAATCTACGAACCCCACTGGTGGTTGTACTGACTGCCCTTGGGTTCCTGCTCCCTGTCGCGCTCTATTTCTGGCTTATTTCAGCAGACGCAGTTGACATGCTGCGGGCAGATCAATGGTTCGACGTCAGCCTGATTCGCCATTCGTTCACCGGCACCCTTCGATTCGGGATGTTGTGGGGCCAGCACGGTGAGAACCGAATCTTCTTTCAGAACTTGATCACACTGATTCTGGCTTATGTCGCCCACTTCAATGTGCTCGTCGAGGACTACATCAGCGCGGTACTTTTGACCGGCGCGACGGTGCTAGTGATTCTGACTCACCGCCGTCGATCTCCATCGACCCCTTGGATCGCTTACTGCCCCGTAGCGATCATCCTTCTCTCCGTCGCCCAATATGGCGGAACTCTGTTCGGGTTCGCCATTGGTTGGTACCTCATCGTGGTGGCCCTCTCGATCGCACTCTTCTTCCTCGACCGTCCCGATCTGACGTGGATCGCCTTGTGCGCTGCCGTCGCTGCCGGAGTTTTGGCGAGCTTCTCGTCCCTGCAAGGACTATTTGTTTGGCCGGTCGGACTCGTGATGCTCCTTCTAAGAGCGCGCGGTAAATGGCTCGTCGCTGGTTGGGTTGCGGCCGGATTGGCGACCACGACCGTCTACTTCAACAACTGGGACGCCGGACAAGGCAGCATCTCCTATGCTGTTCATCACCCTTTCGATACGTTGAGGTTCTTCTTCTTCACAGTCGGCGACGTCATTGGTGTCCAACTTCCGAACTCTCCGAGCGGCGCACAATATGGTGTCTTTGCTTTGGGTATTGCGATCGTTGGTATCGGGATCTGGTCGATTCTTTCTTGTGGATTACGAGTGGATGTGTCGAGTGCGCGCCCCATCGGAGTGGCGCTCACTTGGTTCGGGCTCTTGTTTGCCGCCGCCGCTGCAGGTGCTCGAACTTCTCTAGGCCTCAGCAACGCAAGCTTCTCCCTGTACGTGACATTTGATGTACTCATATTGCTTGGCTCCTATCTCATTGTGATTGATCGATCACAACAGAATGCTTCGAATGCCTCTCCGAACGTGCGTTGGTTGCCCGGAATGACGATTGCTGTTGTTGTCCTTATCGGCCTCCAATTTCTCTTGGGTACGGACAACGGGATTTCCTATGCCAGCAAATACCGTGATTTTGAGCTCACCGGTGCGATTGTTACGGCCAAAATCCAACGCGCACCCGACGGCCTGGTTGGAAGCCAACTTGGCGCAGGATACGAAACAGCGGATTTCATTCGGCAAATGACAGGCTTCTTGCGCGCTAATCATCTGTCACTGTTCTCAACCGCAGCCATTGATCGGTACGCGAAACAAAGTCTGCCGGTGAACCGAACGCCGCCAATGACCAGCCTTGGAAAGCCGATTGATGGCGCGGTACTTCATGGCGACACGTTTCTTGCGGCAACTGCGTGGAACTACTTTGGAGTCACAACAGTGCAATTCGTTGTGCGCGGTAACAACCAACGCCCAACGATTGTCAGCAACGGCGTCGTGACCGACGTCGGCTGGCTGGGCGCGTGGGACACACGGACAGTGCCTAATGGCACGTATTCCCTCCGTAGCATCGCGTACGCACCGGGAGGACTGAAGGGCACCAGTACTTGGGTCATCGTGAGGGTCGCCAACTGAAATTGCCGGGGTAGTTCTCGGGCAGGATGGATATGAATAGCGCCGGGCATGATCACGGAGGCCGGTGGCAAAAGTGATGTCGTTCCCTGACCTGCACGGAGAAGGGTGTGGGGGAGGCGATGGTGGAGGCGTTGGTCTGAGTGGAGGCGATGGTCTGAGGTTCCATAGTTCTTGGGACACGATGTGTCAGCAATTCTGGGACACCCGTTCTGAGGCGGTCCCATGGATCTGGCCAAGTACTGCGTCGACGCCGTCCTCGTCGAGGGACGCTCCATGCGGGCGGTGGCGGCGGCGACAGGCCGCTCGAAGTCCTGGGTACAGCGCCACGTTGCCCTCTATCGGAGCGGCGGTGAGGAGGCCCTGGTGCCCGATCGGAGGGGTCCCAAGGTGCCGGCCAACCTCACCCCGGCCCGGGTGGAGGACAAGGTCGTGGCCTGGCGCAAGCGCCTGGCCGAGGACGGCCTCGACGCCGGCGCTCGGACCATCGCCTGGCACATGAGCCAGAGCGCAGTGGCGCCTCCGGCACTCTCGACGATCCACCGAATTCTCAGCCGCCGCGGCTTCGTCACCCCCCAGCCCCAAAAGCGCCCCCGCTCGAGCTGGGCACGCTTCGAATCAGCGCTGCCCAATGAGACCTGGCAGTCCGACATGACGCACTGGCACCTCGAGGGTGATCGGCCTATCGAGATCATCAACTTCATCGACGACTACTCGCGTGCCGTGCTGGCGAGCGTGGCGGTGCCCGTCGCCACTGCACCCGACGTGGTGCGCATCTTCTTCGAAACAGCGGCCATTTACGGGTTTCCGGCCTCAGTGCTCAGCGATAACGGCGCCATCTACACCGCCGCCTACCGGGGGAGCCACACCGGCATGGAGATCGAGCTGGCCACCCTCGGGATCACCTTCAAACACGGCAAGCCCTACCATCCACAGACCCAGGGCAAGGTGGAGCGCTACCACCTGACCCTCAAGAAGTGGCTACGCAAGAAGCCGCCGGCCAAGACTCTGGCCGCCCTACAGAAACAGATCGATCGCTTCGTCCACATCTACAACGAGGAGCGACCGCACACGGCGCGGGGGTGTCCCCCAATGCAGGCCTGGCGAGCGCTCGACAAGGCCACCGCAGAGCTCGATGGGCAGCCGCTCTTGGCTCACACCAAGGTCCGTCACGACCGCATCGACAAGACGGGCTGTTTCACCCTGCGCTATCGATCGGGTTTCCATCACGTCAGCGTCGGACGCGCCCACAAGGGTAAGCGAGTGCTCGTCTTGGTCGCCGACCTCGACGTCCGGGTCCTCGACGAGGACGGCGTCTTGATCCGCCACCTCGAGCTGGACCCCTCGGTCAACTACCAAGGCCAGTCCAGGATTATCGTCTGAGGGTTCACGTGTCCCAGAAAATCTGACACATGACATGAGTGGAGGCGATGGGACTTGAACCCACGAACCTCTTGACTGCCAGTCAAGCGCTCTACCAGCTGAGCTACGCCCCCAGCGGCGGACGCCAACGCTAGCAGTCGGGGGCAAGGGCTTAGGGCCGCCGACAGGTCGCCGCCGGCGTCGCATGCGGCCCAGAAGGGCGCCTCACTGCTCGCCGCTGCTGCTCAGGAGCGCCGGGGTCGTCGCCTACCCTGGTGGCATGGCACGCGCGTACGACGTGGACGAGGTTGAGCGCAAGTGGCAACGCCACTGGGCCGACGAGGGCACCTACCAGATCGAGAACGACGACCCCCGGGAGAAGTTCTACGCGCTGTGCATGTACCCCTACCCCTCGGGACCCGCCCACCAGGGCCACGTGCGGAACTACACCTTCGGCGACCTGGCTGTTCGGTACCAGACCATGCAGGGCAAGGGCGTCTTGTCCCCGATCGGATTCGACTCCTTCGGTCTGCCGGCGGAGAACGCCGCCATCAAGACCGGCACACATCCCCGGGTCTTCACCGAGGCGCGGATCGCAGAGCTCAAGTCGTCCCTGGTCCGCCTGGGGGCCGTCTACGACTGGCGGCGCGAGGTGCGCAGCCACGATCCCGAGTACATCAGGTGGACCCAGATGATCTTCCTCCGGCTCTGGGACGCCGGACTGGCCTACCGCGCCGCGGCGCCCGTGAACTGGTGTCCTGGCTGCCAGACGGTCCTGGCCAACGAGCAGGTCCTCCCGGACGGCACCTGTGAGCGCTCAGGCGATCTCGTGCTCAAGCGGGACCTCGAGCAGTGGTTCTTCCGGATCACGCAGTACGCCGACGAGCTGCTCTACGCCCTCGACGACCTCGAGTGGCCCGAGCGGGCCAAGGTCATGCAACGCAATTGGATCGGGCGCTCCGAGGGGGCCGAGTTCGACCTCCCCGTCGAAGGCCGACCCGACCTGCAGGTGCGCGTCTTCACGACGCGCCCCGACACCAGCTTCGGCATGACCTACGCCGTCATGGCCCCCGAGCATCCCCTCGTCGACGCGCTCACCACCAACGAGCAACGCGACGCGGTCGAGGAGCTCCGCCGCCGGGCGGCGGAGGAGACCGAGATCGAGCGGATGGCCGAGGGCGACGCCTCGGCCCTCGACAAGCGCGGCGCTTTCACCGGCAGCAATGTGATCAACCCCTTCACAGGTCGCCCGGTCCCGGTCTACGTGGCCGACTACGTCCTCATGGGGTACGGGACCGGGGCGATCATGGCGGTCCCCGCCGAGGACGAGCGCGACTGGGCGTTCGCCACCCTGCACGGACTGCCCATCGTGCGCACCGTCCGGCCGCCCGACGACTGGGAGGCGTCCGGCGGCGGTGCCTACACGGGTGACGGCATCAAGATCAACAGTGACTTCCTCAACGGGCTCGACATCGCCACGGCCAAAGCCCGCGCCATCACCTGGCTCGAAGAGGAGGGCATCGGCGAGCGCAAGGTCAACTACCGGATCCGTGACTGGCTCGTCTCGCGCCAGCGCTTCTGGGGGTGCCCGATCCCTGCCGTCTACTGCGATGCCCATGGCGTCGTCCCCGTGCCCGAGGAGCAACTTCCCGTCCTGGCCCCCGACGACGTCGAGTTCCTTCCGACGGGCCAGTCGCCCCTCGCGTTCCACGAGGGCTTCCTGCACACGACCTGCCCGATCTGCGGCGGGCCGGCCCGGCGCGAGACCGACACGATGGACACCTTCGTCGACTCGTCGTGGTACTTCCTGCGCTTCTGCGACCCCCGGAGCACCGACCGGCCGTTCGACCCGGCGGCCGCCCGCCACTTCATGCCCGTCGACCAGTACATCGGCGGCATCGAGCACGCCATCCTCCACCTCCTCTACGCGCGCTTCTTCACCCGTGCGCTCATCGACGTCGGCCTCGCGCCCGGCGTCGAGCGCGAGCCCTTCAAGCACTATCTCGCCCAGGGCATGATCCGCATGGACGGCACGAAGATGTCCAAGTCCAAGGGCAACCTCATCTCACCAGAGCACTACTTCGAGACCGTCGGGGCGGACGGGCTGCGCCTCTTCCACCTCTTTGCCGGGCCGCCCTTCGACGACATGGACTGGTCCGACCAGACCGAGCAGGTGATCGACGGGTGTGGGCGGTTCCTCGATCGGCTCTGGAGGACGTGCCTGTCCGAGCCGCACCTGCGCAACGGCGCGCCCAGCGAAACGGACCGCTCGATCCGCCAGGCCGTGCACCGCACCGTCGCGGACGTCACCCGGGACCTGGAGCGCTGGTCCTACAACACCGCAGTCGCGCACTGCATGGAGCTGCTCAACCTGCTCCAGCGCTACGGACGCAGCGGCGAGAGCGGAGGCGACAGCGAGGGCAACGGCAAGAGAGGCGACGCCGCCGCCGGCGGACCGCACGGCGAGGTCTGGAGCGAGGCGCTGGACGCCCTGCTCTGCCTGCTCGCCCCGCTGGCGCCGCACGTGACCGCTGAATTGTGGGAGCGTCGCCATCCCGCCGACCCCTCGGTCCACCTCCAGCGCTGGCCCGTGCCGGACGCCGACCTGGTCCGCCAGGAGACGGTCACGATGGTGGTGCAGGTGAACGGCAAGGTGCGAGACCGCATCGACGTCGACGCCGGCATCTCCGAGTCGGACGCGGAAGCGGTCGCGCTGGCCTCGGCCAAGGTGACCGACGCGCTGCAGGGCGCGACCCCCAAGCGGGTCGTGTCCCGACCACCCCGGCTGGTCAACCTCGTCGTCTGACCCGTCGGTCCGGTCGCCAACGCCGCCATCGTCGCCGGACGTCAGGCGTGGAAGCCGGCCAGCACGCCCTTCCACACCTCGGGATCGACCTTGTAGGGCGCGTAGAAGCTGAAGCGGTCGACCATGCCCTCGAAGCGGTTGCGCACCTCGGTGGCCACGGAGTCGAGGGGACACACGATGGCGAAGGCGTTGAGCACGTCGTCGTCGATCAGCCCGCCCATCTTCACCCACTCGCCACGCTTCGAGAGCGTGTTGAGCTCGGACTGGAGGTCGCCCCACCCGTGCAGCTCGAGCACGGGGCGGTAGGCCGGTGTCGATCCGTAGAAGGCGATCTGTTGGCGCACCGCATCGGCGGCCGCCTCGGTGCCCTGGTCGTCGCTGCCGGTGACCACGAAACCCGGGTACGACACCGTCAGGTCGTTGCGTGTCTTTCCGACCTTGGCGGCACCGCGCTCGAGTGCGGGCAGGCTCACTTCGCGCAGGTAGCGCTCGGTGGTGAAGCCGTGCACCAAGAAGCCGTCGCCGACCTCGCCCGCCACCTCGGTCATGTGCTCGCCGACGCCGGCCAACAGGATCTTCGGGTTGCCGTAGGGGTTGTGGCCCGGGTTGAAGAACGGCGTCATGAGCGTGTGCGTGTAGAACTCGCCCCGGAAGTCGAGCTTGTCGCCCGTCTCCCACGACTTCCAGATGGCCCGGATGGCCTGGATCATCTCGCGCATGCGCGGTGCCGGGTGCGACCAGGGCATGGAGAAGCGCTTCGTGATGTGGGGCTTGATCTGGCTGCCCATCCCGAGCATGAAGCGCCCCTTTGTCAGCAGCTGGAGATCGTTGGCCACGACGGCGAGCGTCATGGGGTTGCGGGCGAAGGCCACGGTGATGCCGGTGCCGAACTCGAGCTTCTCCGTGGCTGCCGCGCCGACGGCGATGGGCAGGAACGGGTCGTGGCTCGTCTCGGCCGACCACACCCCGTCGTAGCCGCTCGCCTCCGCCCGGGTCGCCTGGTCGGCGATGCCCTTCGGATCGAAGCCGATACCCCCGTCGATCTTCATCTGCCGGTTCCCTTCTCTGCCGTCGATCCACCCGAGACCGCCGATGCCGACGTCGACGCCGCCGCCGTCCTCACTGCTCCTCGCCCCGCAAGAAGCGCTCGAGCTCGGCTGCAATCTCGTCGCCCGAGGGCACGGCTTCGACCCCCATCGCGTTCCCCTCGGACGCGTCGATGCTCTCCTCGAGCTTGCGCACCATGTCCTGGTGCTCGACGTTGTCGGCAATGAGCTGGTCCACCTGGCGCCGGGAGCTGTCCCCGGCGCGGCGCAGCGCGGACGAGTCCAGGGAGAGTCCGGCCACGGCGGCCAAGCCCTCGATCAACGCCGCGCTGGCCTCGGGGAACGGCATGCCCGCCACGTAGTGCGGCACCCGGGCCCACAGGCTCACGGCAGGCGTCCCGTTGGCGCCGAAGGCCATCTCGAGCGCGGCGAGGACGCCGGCGGGCACCTCCAGCTCACCCTGGACGATCCCCACCTGCTCAATAAGGTGGGACGACCCGGCCGGCGCGGTGGCGGCCAGCTTCACCGGGCGCGTGTGCGGCGCCGGAGCCGGGAACGCGCCCAATCCGACCACCAGGCGCACCCGCCAGGAACGGGCCAGGCCGACGACGGCGTCGGTGAAGGAGCGCCAGTGGAAGTCGGGCTCGGGCCCCACCAAGAAGAGCATGTCCCGTCCGGACTCGTCGGTGCCCTGGCGCACGACGCAGCGCGGCCAGGTGAGCTCAGTGGTCACGCCGTTGACGATGCGGGCCACCGGTCGCCGGGCCCGTTGGTCGAGGAAATGCTCGCCGTTGAACGTGACCAGCGGCTCGGTGTGGCTCTGGCCGAGCAGGGCCGCGATGGCGGTGGTCGCGCCGAGGCCGGCGTCGACCCAGCCCTCGAGCGAAATCACCAACACGGGCTCGTTCAGGACGGGCTCGTGGTGAACCTCGAAGATCTCGGTCAAGCCGTCGGGGCTCATTGCACCGACTCCAGCGACTCCGCCGCCATCTCGAAGAGCCGCCCGATCTGGGCCGGGAAGCTCTCGACGCTGCCCTGGTCGCCCGCCCCGCGCCGGCCACGTAGCGCGCGTAGACGCCCTGGAGGATGCAGCCCAGCTTCCAGTAGCCGAAGGCGGCGTAGTAGCCGACCTCGGAGAGGTCGAGATCCGAGGCCGACGCGTAGCGATCGAGGACGTCCGCCTTCGTCGAGAACCCCGGCGCCGTCGTGGGGGAGAGTCCGAGCACGGCCATGGTGTCGTTCGGGTCGGCCCAATAGACCATCAGGAGCCCCACGTCGGCGAGGGGGTCGCCGAGCGTGCAGATCTCCCAGTCGAGGATGGCCCGCACCGACCCGTCGTCGGCGAGCACGACGTTGTCCATGCGGTAGTCCCCGTGTACCACCGAGGTCCGTTGCTGCTTGGGGATGCGCCGGGACAGCTCGTCGCTCACGCGCTCCACCCGTCCGCCGTGGTCGACGCCCTCGACCTGCATCTGCTCGTACTGCCCGCGCCAGCGCCTGAGCTGCCGCTCGATGTAACCCTCGTGCCGACCGAGGTCGCCGAGTCCGATCGCGTCGGGATCGACGTCGTGCAGAGCGGCCAGGGTGTCGGCCATGTGGTCGCCGACGGCGCGCCGTGTCGCCTCGTCGAAGGCGGCCTCCGCCTCGGGTGCGCTGCGCAAGATGTGGCCCTCGACGAATTCCATCACGTAGAAGGGGCGCTCGTTGACCGCTTCGTCGGTGCACAGGCCGATCGTGACCGGGACGGGGATCCCGGCCGGGCCGAGCGCGTGCATCAGCCGGTGCTCGCGGGACATGTCGTGCGCCGTCGGCAGTACGTGGTGCAGCGGCGGCCGGCGCAGGGCCCAGGCCCGCCCCTCGGCGTCCTCGACCCGGAAGGTGAGGTTGGAGCGGCCGCCGGCGATCAAGGTGAAGGTCAGCGGCGTGCTGATCTCGGGCAGATGGTCGACCATCCACGCCGTGACGTTCGCCTCGTGGATGCCCTCGGGTGCTCGCGACACGGAATCCGACGCTAATCGGTGACGCGCGGCCGGTTCGGACGGCCGGCGGCCGTCCGGCACGCACGAGCTCCCTCTGCGCGGGCTCGCTCCGGTCCTCCTCCCCTCGGGAAACGCCTATCCGGAGCGCCCACGGGGGACAACGGCCGGGAGCAGCCATTAGCGTCGGTGCCGATGGACGTCACCGACCAGACCTTTCAGGCCGACGTGGTGGCCCGCAGCGCGACCGGTGCCCGTGATCGTGGACCTGTGGGCCCCGTGGTGCGGGCCCTGTACGACGCTGGGCCCGATGCTCGAGAGGGCTGTCGCGGACACCGGGGGTGCAGTCGAGTTGGCCAAGGTCAACGTCGACGAGAACCCACGCATCGCGCAGACCTTCGGCGTCCAGTCCATCCCCGCTGTCTTCGCCATCGCCGACGGGCAGGTCGTGGACCAGTTCATCGGAGCGCTGCCCGAGGCCGAGGTCGCCGCGTTCGTCCAGCGCCTGGCGCCCGTCCCGAGTGAGGCCGACACGCTTGCCGCTGCAGGCGACGAGGCCTCGCTGCGTCGCGCCCTCGAGCTCGAGCCGGACCACGCCGCCGCCACCGAAGCGCTGGCCCGCATCCTCATCGACCGGGGTGACGCCGCCGGCGCGTTGGCCCTCCTGCAGCGCCTCCCCGAGACCGAGACGAGCCGGGCACTCGGCGCAGAGGCCCGCCTCCTCGAAGCGGGCGTCGATGTCTCCGGCACGGGCCGAGAGGAGATGGAGGCAAAGCTCGACGAGCTGCTCGAACGGGTGCGCGACGACGACACCGCCCGCCAGGAGTTCGTCGACCTCCTCGAGGCGATGGGCGCCGAAAACCCTCGCACCAAAGAGTACCGGCGGGCGCTGGCAGCGCGACTGTTCTGATGGCCGCGCCGGCCACCCGAACGCCAGGCGCCGACGCCGAGACGAGCGCCCCGCTCGCCACCACCCTCGACCTCGGCGGCCACCGTCACGACCTCACCCATCGCGCGCTCGTGATGGGGATCCTCAACCGCACCCCGGACTCCTTCTACGACAAGGGCGCCACGTTCGAGCTCGACAAGCTGTACGCGCGCGCCGAGCAGCTCGTGGCCGACGGTGCGGACATCCTCGACCTCGGCGGGGTGAAGGCGGGTCCGGGACCGGAGGTCACCGAGGCCGAGGAGCTCGAACGCGTCGTGCCGGTCGTCGCCGGCCTGGCGGCGCGCTTCGGGACGCCCGTCTCGGTCGACACCTGGCGCGCCTCGGTGGCCGGCGCCTCCTATGCCGAAGGGGCCGTGATGGGAAACGACATCAGCGGCCTGGCCGACCCGGACTACGCGACGGTGGCCGCGGAGCACGGTGCCGCCGTGGTCATCACCCACATCCGCCTCGCCCCGCGCGTGGCCGATCCCGATCCGCACTACGACGACGTGGTGCGGGACGTGGCGAGCTTCCTCTGCGAACGCGCCGCGAGCGCCCGGGCGGCGGGCGTCCCTGCCGAGCGCATCGTGCTCGACGCCGGCCTGGACCTCGGCAAGACGGCGGAGCAGTCCCTCACCCTCCTCCGGGCGACGCCGACCCTGGCCGCTCTCGGCTACCCGCTGCTGTTGTCCGCGTCCAACAAGACGTTCCTCGGCAAGATCCTCGACCTGGAGCTGACCGAGCGCCGCGAGGCTTCCATCGGCGCGGCGGCCCTCGGCATTGCCTGGGGCTGCCGCATCGTCCGAGTGCACGACGTCAAGGGCACCTGCCGCGTCCGCGACGCGCTCACCGCGGTGAGTGAGGCCGTGTGAGCACACGGAAGGTGGCGTCGGCCTATCTCGTCAAGGGAGACGATGCCTCGCTGGTGGCCCAGGAGGTGCGCGCCTTGCTGAACGACGTGGTGGGCGACCAGGACCACGCACTGGTCGTCGAGGAGATCGGCCGAGGGCTGGGCGAGGACCTCAGCGTCGGGGCGATCGTCGACGCCTGCACCACCCCACCCTTCCTGGTGGACCGGCGCGTCGTCGTGGTGCGAGAGGCCGGCCGGCTGCTCACCGCCGACGTTCCGCGGCTGGTGGAGGTGATCCGGGACCCGCTCCCCAGCACGGTGCTCGTGCTCGTCGGTGGGGGCGGGATGGTGCCCGCGCCGCTCGTGAAGGCGGTCAGTGCGGCAGGGGAGATCGTCGACGTCACGACGACCAAGGCGGGGGAGCGCAAGGCGTGGTTGCACGACCACCTCCGCGGCGCGCCGGTGAAGCTCGAGCCGAGAGCGGCCGACCTGCTGGCCGCCCACGTCGGCGAGGACCTCGGTCGGGTCGAGGGCCTGCTCGGCGCGTTGAGCGCCGCCTACGGCGAGGGGGCCCGCATCTCGGCCGACGACCTGGCGCCCTATCTCGGCGAGGCGGGCAACGTCCCCCGCTACGAGCTCACCGACGCCATCGACAAGGGTGAGCCCGGGCGGGCTTTGCACGTGCTCCACCGGATGCTCGACGCCGGCGGTCTCGCGCCGGTGCAGGTGCTGGCCACGCTGCACGGCCACTTCTCCAACATGTTGGCGCTCGACGGTGACGACGTCGTCAGCGAACGCGACGCGGCCGCCGTTCTCGGCACCGCGCCGTTCGTGGCCAAGAAGGCACTCGAGCAGTCACGGCGGCTGGGGAGCACGAGGATCGCAGATGCCATCAAGCTCATTGCAGCGGCCGATCTCGACGTGCGCGGGGCGAGCGGCCTCAACCCGGAGGTCGTCGTCGAGATCCTGGTGGCCCGGCTGGCTCGCCAGACGCGCCCGGCGCGCCCGGCGCGCCATCGGGCCGGCACCCGCCGCTAGCCGACGGGGCGAGCGGGTTCGGGGGAGCGTGGCCTCAGGCCGACGGCGACGAGAACCACCAGCGGTGGTTCTCGGGGTCCCGGGCGCCGTACTCGCGCAGGCCGTAGTCCTGGTCGGTGGGCTCGCTGTCGATGCGCACGCCGGCCGCCTTGGCCCGGGCGTAGTGCGCATCGACGTCGGGGACGATGACCGAGAGACCCCCGTGCGACGACGCCGTCACGCGGGGGGAGGTCAGGTCGTGCTCGGACGTCTCCCGGTGGAGCCAGATGGCGTCGTCGCCGTTGCGCACCTCGGCGTGCACGACGGTGCCGTCGTCGAGACGGTGCAGGCCCCCTGACGCGAGGCCGAACACCCCGACGAGGAAGTCGTGCGCCGCCTCGATGTCCTGGTAGATGAGCACCGGGGTCACGACGGTCTTGACGGTGGTGGGGTCGTGTGTGGTCATGACGTCACTGTGCGGGCCGCGGCGGCTCAGCGTCTTGGACAAACCTGACCTCGGGAACGAGACCCGCCTGGGCGGCATAGGCGCCCGGGGTCAGGCCGGCGAAGGACACGAAGTTGCGGATTAGGGCGACCCCGAGGCGGGCCATCTCACGGCGGAGGACCCCGGGTCCCGGCGACTCCTCGTAACCGACGTAGTGGCGCACCAGATCCCCGCCCGACGTGCTCCCCGCGCGTTGGGCCGTGTCGCGCACTCCCCGCTCGGACATCCGGCGGGTCAGGACGAGTCCGTCCGGCATCGCGCCCAGCATCGCGCGATTGGGGGCGGCGCGAGCACCCCGGTGCTGGACTGGGCCCATGCTCGAGACACCCGAAGAACTCCGTCGCCTCCAGGACCTCCTTGACGCCTCCATGGCGTCCGCGGGACCGCACCTGCGAGACATCATCAGCGACGAGCGGCGGCTCGGTGCGCCAGAGCTGGCCGACCGGCTGCAGGGGATGCGCCTGCTCGTGCTGGCCACCGTGACCGCGGACGGCCGGCCGTTGGCCGGCCCGGTCGACGGCTACTTCCTCCATGGCACCTTCTGGTTCAGCTCGGGCCGCGCGTCGGTCCGCATGCGGCATCTCGCTGTGCGGCCGGCCGCCAGCGCCACCCATCTGCCCGGCGAGGAGCTGGCGGTCACGGTGCACGGGAGGGCCGAGCGGTTCGCCCTCGACGCTCCCGAGTCCGCCGACCTGCGTCAGGCCATGCTCGACGAGTACCTGCCCAAGCAGGGGCCGTCCTTCGAGGACTGGCTGGACGGTGCCGACGCCCTGGGGGCGCGCATCGTCCCCGAGAGGATGTTCACCTTCCACCTTGCGGGGTGAGGTGCCGCCCGCCGCCGGGCACCCGACGGGGTGCCGGGCTGCCACCGCCTATTCCGCGGACGCCTCGATCGCCGCCACCCGCCGCACCAGCCGCGACTTGTGGTTGGCCGCCGTGTTCTTGTGGATCACGCCCTGGGCTGCGGCCTTGTCGATCCGCTTGATGGCCAGGCGCAGGACCTCCGCGCCGTCCTCGGCGCCGCTCTCGGCGGCCACGACGGCGTTCTTGGTGCGCGTGCGCATCTCGGCCCGCACGGACTTGTTGCGCAGCCGGCGCTTCTCGTTCTGACGGTTCCGCTTGATCTGGCTCTTGATGTTGGCCACGTGACGATCCTCAGTGCTCTCGAAAGGGGGCGGCGGCGGGACGGGAGCCCACCGGTGCGGAGGACAACTGTAGCAGGTGGCGGGCCCATTTCGGCCGGCGCCATCCCGCCGGCGCCCTCTCCAAGTCCCCTGGCCAGGCGACCGGGGTGCGAGGCGGGGCCGGTACGATCGACGGACCGTGCCGCCCCCCGCAACCGACCGTGGACCCGTTGCGGTCGAGCACATTCGCAACTTCTCCATCATCAGCCACGTCGACCACGGCAAGTCGACCCTGTCCGACCGCATCCTCGAGATCACCGGCGCGGTCGACCCCCGGCTCATGCGGGAGCAGTACCTCGACTCCATGGACATCGAGCGGGAGCGGGGGATCACCATCAAGGCACAGAACGTCCGCGTCGAGCACGGTGGTCACGTCCTCCACCTCATCGACACCCCCGGCCACGTCGACTTCGGCTACGAGGTGTCCCGCTCGCTGGCGGCCTGCGAGGGTGCGGTCCTCCTGGTGGACGCCTCCCAGGGGATCCAGGCGCAGACGCTGGCCAACTGCTACCAGGCCATCGAGCACGACCTCGAGATCGTGCCCGTCCTCAACAAGATCGACCTCCCGGCGGCCGACCCGGTGCGCTGCGCGCTCGAGATCGAGCACGTGCTGGGGCTGCCGGCCGAGGGCATCCTGCACATCAGCGCCAAGACGGGGGAGGGGGTACGCGAGCTGCTCGACGCCATCATCGCCCGCATCCCGCCGCCCCGGGGCGACAGCGACGCACCCCTGCGGGCGCTGATCTTCGACTCCTCCTACGACCAGTACCGCGGCGTGGTGAGCTCCATCCGGATCGTGGACGGCACGCTGCACCGCGGCGCGCGCCTGCGCTTCATGCAGGCGAGTGCTGTGCACGACATCGAAGAGGTCGGTATCCGCACGCCCGAGGCGGTCCCGGTCGAGGCGCTCGGCCCCGGCGAGGTGGGCTACCTCATCGCCGGGATCAAGGACGTCGGCGAGGCGCGCTCGGGTGAGACGGTCACCACCGCGCAGCACGGCGCGACCGCGGCGCTGGCGGGCTACCGGGATCCGAAGCCCATGGTCTTCTGCGGCCTCTACCCGGTCGACGGGGACGAGCTGCCCGACCTGCGCGACGCGCTGGAGAAGCTCAAGCTCAACGACGCCAGCTTCACCTTCGAGCCCGAGTCCTCGCACGCTCTGGGGATCGGCTTCCGTTGCGGCTTCCTCGGCCTGCTGCACATGGAGATCGTGCGCGAGCGCCTGGAGCGCGAGTTCGACCTGTCCCTGATCGCCACCGCGCCCAGCGTGGCCTACCGGGCCTTCCTCACCGACGGAACCGAGTTCGACGTCGACAACCCGACCGAGCTGCCCGACGCCAGCCGCATCGACCACATCGACGAGCCGATGCTCTCGGCCACCATCATCACGCCGAGCGAGTACACGGGCACCGTGATGGAGCTGTGCCAGGGCCGCCGCGCCGAGATGAGCCGCATGGAGTACCTCTCGCCCGAGCGGGTCGAGCTCGTCTACTCCATCCCGCTGGCCGAGGTGGTCATCGACTTCTTCGACCAGCTGAAGAGCCGGACGAAGGGTTACGCCAGCCTGGACTACGAGCCCGAAGGCTATGAGACGGCCAACCTGGTGCGGGTCGACATCCTGATCAACCACACGCCGTGCGACGCCTTCTCGACCATCGTCCACCGGGGCGCGGCCGACATCTACGGCCGCAAGATGGCCGAGAAGCTGCGCGAGCTCATCCCGCGCCAGCTCTTCGACGTCCCCATTCAGGCCGCCATCGGAGGCCGCATCGTGGCCCGGGAGACCGTGAAGGCCAAGCGCAAGGACGTCCTCGCCAAGTGTTATGGCGGTGACATCACCCGCAAGCGCAAGCTGCTCGAGAGGCAGAAGGAGGGGAAGAAGCGCATGAAGACCATCGGGCGGGTGGACGTGCCCCAGGAGGCCTTCATCTCCGCGCTGCGCCTCGGTGACGACTGAAACCCGTCCGGTCCCGGATCCGCTGTCCCGAGCCTCCCGGCACCGACCCCGGCGAGACCCCTGGCACTCGGTAGACTTGAGTGCCAGGTGCTGCCTCATGACGACCCACGCTGACTCTCCATCCACCTCTCCCAACGACGCGCCGACCGGCGCGCCCTCAACGAACGGCGCGCCGCGATCCTCGAGGCGGTGGTGGCCGAGTACATCGGGACCGCCGAGCCCGTCGGTTCCGCGCACGTGGCCAACGCACCGGGGGTGCGGGTGTCCTCGGCGACCGTGCGCTCGGAGATGGTGGCGCTCGAGCGCGAGGGCTATCTCGCGCAACCCCACACGAGTGCCGGGCGCATCCCGACCGACAAGGGCTACCGCTTCTTCGTCGACCACCTCACGGCGCCCGGCGTCCTCGGCCCCGTCCAGCGTCGTCAGGTCGCCCAGTTCTTCGAACAGGTGCACGGCGAGATGGAGACGGTGCTCGAGCGCGCCTCGGGGTTGCTCTCCGAGTTGACGTCGTACGCCGCCGTCGTCGTCGGCCCCTCCCACGAGGCGGCCACCATCCGCTCCGTCCAGCTCGTCGGCCTCTCGCCGCTGCACGCGCTGCTCCTGGTCGTGCTCTCTGACGGGGCCGTCGAGAAGCGGACCATCGAACTCGATGCCGAGGCCTCCGAGGAGCTGCTGGCCCGGGCCGGGACCGCGCTCGCATCCCATCTGGTCGGGCGGACGCTGTCGGCGGCGTGGACCGTGCCGGCGAGCGGGTCCAAGCCGCTCGACCGCCTCGTCGCCGCCGCGCACCTCGCCTTCGACGCCATGGGGGGTGCCATGGACGCCGACCAGGTGTTCGTGGGCGGCCCGGCGCGCCTGGCGGAGTCGTTCGACGCCGTCGAGACGGTGCGCTCGGTCCTCGCCATCCTGGAGCAGCAGCTGGTCGTCGTGACGCTCCTGCGTGACGTCCTCGACCGCGGGCTCTCGGTGGCCATCGGCACCGAGCACGGCTTCGAGCCGTTGTCGTCGTGCGCGGTCGTGGTGGCGCCCATGATCGTGGACGGCCAGGACCTGGGCGCCGTGGGCCTGCTCGGCCCGACGCGGATGGACTACCCGCGTGCCCTGGCGGCCGCCCACGTGGTGGGCGAGCGGCTCGGGGAGCGCATCGGCGGAGGGCACGATGGCCATCACTGACGGGCTGGGCGACCTCTACGCGCTGCTCGGGGTCCGTCCCGAAGCCAGCGACGAGGAGATCAAGCGCGCCTACCGGGCCCGCGCCCGCGAGCTGCATCCCGACACCAACCAGGGCGACCCCACGGCCGAGGCCCGCTTCAAGGAGGTGACCGTCGCCTACGAGGTCCTGCGCGATCCCGAGCGGCGGGCCCGCTACGACCGTTTCGGCCCCGAGGGTGTCTTCGGCTCCCAGGCCGGCGGCGCGGGCGGCTTCGGGTTCGAGGGCGGCCTGGGCGACATCTTCGAAGCCTTCTTCGGGCAGATGGGCGGGTCCGGCGTCCGGCGCCGCGGGCCCCAGGCGGGCGCGGACGCCGAGATGCAGCTGACGCTCCAGTTCGCGGAGGCGGTGTTCGGCAGCCGCAAGGAGATCACCATCCGATTGCCGGTCACCTGCGCCACGTGCGCGGGCCAGGGCACGGCTCCGGGCACCGAGCCGGTCACGTGCATCGACTGCCAGGGCACCGGCGAGCTGCGCAGAGTGCGCCAGTCGCTGCTGGGGCAGGTGGTGACGAGCGTTGCCTGCTCGCGCTGCAACGGCACCGGCGAGATGATCCCCAACCCCTGCGCCGACTGCCGCGGCGAGGGGCGGCGCATGGAGGAGAGCAATTTCACGGTGGAGGTCCCGGCCGGCGTCGAGGACGGGTCGACGCTGCGGCTGGCCGACCGTGGCGCGGCGGGCCAGCGCGGTGGCCCGAGCGGGTCGCTCTTCGTCCACCTCTCGGTGGCGCGGGACCCCCGTTTCGAGCGCCAGGGCGACCACCTCAACACCACCCTGGCCATCAGCGTCGCACAGGCGGCGCTCGGCACCGAGGCCGACGTCGAGACGTTGGACGGGACCCAGCACCTGACCATCGGGCCGGGCACCCAGCACGGCCATGTCGAGCGCATCAAGGGTCTCGGCGTCCCCCACCTACGTGGCCGCGGCCGCGGCGACCTGTTCGTGCACGTGTTCGTCGCGACCCCGACCGGCCTGACCCCCGAGCAGGACCAGCTCCTGCGGCAGTTCGCCGCCTCCCGCGGCGAGGAGGTCTCGCCCCCGGGGGCCGGGGGCGGCGAGGGCATGTTCTCCCGCCTGCGCTCCGCCTTTGGCTAGGAGCGCCCCCGACCACGCCGGCATCGCGGTCCGCGCCGCCGCGGCCGCCCAGGTGTTCGTCGACGATCCCGCGCATCCGGTCCTCTCCGACGCGGACGTCCGCCACCTGGCGCGGGTGCTCCGGCTGCGCGACGGCGAGGCGGTCATCGCGGCGGACGGCCGTGGCCGCTGGGCGCAGACCACCTGGCGTGGAGAGGGCGTGCTCGAGCCGCTCCCCGGGTCCGGCGCCGGCGCCGGCGCCGTGCAGTTCGAGACGGGAGCCGAGCCCGCGCTCACGGTGGCCTTCGCGCCGGTCAAGGGCGAGCGCCCCGAATGGGTCGTCCAGAAACTGACGGAGCTGGGTATCGACCGCATCGTCCCGCTGCTCACCGAGCGCGGCATGGTCCGGTGGACGGGGGAGCGTGGGAAGGCGACGGTCGAGCGGATGCGCCGGGTGGCCCGCGAGGCGGCGGCACAGTGCCGCCGCGTCTGGCTGCCCGAGGTGTGCGACACGGTGCGTTTCGCCGACCTGCCCTCCCTGGGCGGCCCCGGCGAGGTGGTGCTGGCCCAGCTGAGCGGGGACCGGCCCACGGTGACCCGGCGCGTGGTGGCGGTGGGGCCCGAGGGCGGGTGGAGCACCGACGAGCTCGCGTCGGGGCTGCCCACGGTCGGATTCGGGCTCAGCGTGCTGCGGGCCGAGACGGCCGCGGTCACCGCGGCGGCCCTCCTGGTCTCGCTGCGGACCGGGACCGTGGCCGCGGCGGGCGGGTCGCGGGAGCCGGCGTGAGGGGTGCCCATCGTCACGGGTACGGCCCGGGGGCCGGTAAGTTCGCGCCAGTGATCGGGCCCGAGCTGAAGGACGGCGGCGACCCCAGCGCATGACGGACTGCCTCTTCTGCAGGATCGTGGCCGGCGAGGTGCCCTCCGAGACGGTGCACGAGACGCCGACGACCATCGCCTTCAAGGACATCAACCCCGCTGCACCGCTCCACGTGCTGGTGGTGCCACGCCGCCATATCGAGGACGCATCGAAGGTGAGCGCCGAGGACGGCCCCATCCTCGCCGACATGCTCCTCGCCGCCCGTGCCGTGGCCGACGAGGCGGGGCTGGTCGTGCCCGAGCGGGGCTACCGGCTGATCTTCAACGTGGGGCCCGACGCCATGAACTCCATCCCGCACCTGCACCTCCACGTGCTCGGCGGGCAGCCGCTCAAGGGACACTTCGCCATCACATGACCGCTTCATGACCACGACACTCCGCGCCGAGGTCTTCGTCCCCGGCAACCATCTCATGGCCGGCCTGCTCGGGACGCGGGACGAGCACCTGCGCCAGATCGAGCAGGCTTTCCCGGGCGAGCAGATCGTGGTCCAGGGCAACCGCATCTCGGTCGAGGGTCCCGACGCCGAGGTCGTCGTGCGCCTCGTCGACGAGCTGATCGTCATGCTGCAGGCCGGCCGGAACCTCGACCCGTCCACCCTGGCCCGCATGATCGACATGGTGCGCGACGACATCCGCCCGAGCGAGGTGTTGCGCTCCGAGGTCGTCCGCGCCGCGGGCGGCAAGACGGTCCGCCCCAACACGGCCGGGCAGAAGCGCTACGTCGACGCCATTTCGCAGAACATCGTGACGTTCGGCATCGGGCCGGCCGGCACGGGCAAGTCGTACCTGGCCGTTGCCCAGGCGGTGCACGCCCTGCAATCCCGGCAGGTCACGCGGATCATCCTGACCCGTCCCGCCGTGGAGGCGGGCGAGCGGCTGGGCTTCCTGCCCGGCGACCTCATGGCCAAGGTCGATCCCTATCTCCGCCCGCTCTACGACGCGCTCTACGACCTGCTCGAGCCGGAGGGCGCGCAGCGCCTGCTCGATCGCGGGACCATCGAGGTGGCGCCGCTCGCCTTCATGCGCGGCCGGACGCTCAACAGCTCGTTCATCATTCTCGACGAGGCCCAGAACACGACTCCGGAGCAGATGAAGATGTTCCTGACCCGCATCGGGTTCGGCTCGAAGTGCGTGGTGACCGGCGACGTGACCCAGATCGACGTGCCCGGGGGGCGCTCCGGTCTCGTCGGGCTCGAGCCCGTGCTCGGTGGCATCGCCGACATCGCGTTCGTCCACCTGAGCCGTCGGGACGTGGTCCGACACAAGATCGTGGCGGACATCGTCGACGCCTACGAGGTGGCAGAAGGGCGGGCGGGAACCACGCAGTGACCATCGACGTGTTCGCCGCCGATGAGCAGCAGGCTCATCCGATGGACGTGGCTCGCTGGGCCGGGTTGGCGCGCCAGGTCCTGGCGGCGCGAGGGGTGAAGGGTGAGACCGAGGTCTCGCTGCTCTTCGTCGACGAGGACGCCATGGCGGCGCTCAACGAGCGGTTCCTCGGGAAGAGCGGACCCACCGACGTGCTCTCGTTCCCCATCGAGGACGAACCCGGCCCCACCGGCCGCTCGCCGGACCTCGGGGGCAGCGGACCGGGGACCTCGGCCGAGCAGGGTGCGCTCATGCTGCTCGGCGACGTGGTGATCTGCCCGGAGGTGGCGTCCCGCAACGCGGCCGAACACGGGGTGTCATTCGACGACGAGGTGGCGCTGCTCGTCGTCCATGGTCTCTTGCACCTGCTCGGCCTGGACCACGAGGACGACGCCGAGGCGGAGCGGATGGAGGCACTCGAGCAGCAGCTGTTGAAACGCTTCTACCGGGTGAGCCCACAGGCGTGAGCGTGGTGACCCTGCTCGCGGCTTCGGGCTTCCACGCCGAGGACGCTGCCCTCATCGTGGTGATCGCAGTCCTGTTGGCCGCATCGGGCGTGCTGGCGATGGCCGAGACCAGCCTCGTTCGGATGAACCGGATCAAGGCCAAGTCGCTGGTGGACGAGAAGAAGCGCGGGGCACGACAGCTGGTCCGCCTGGTCGAGAATCCGGCCAACTTCCTCAACCCGATCCTGCTGCTCGTGCTGATCTGCCAGCTGGTCTCCGCCACCCTGGTCGGCCTCGTCGCCGCGCACCTCTTCGGGGGCCTGGGCGTGCTCCTCGGCATCGTGTTCGAGATCGTGGTGATCTTCGTGTTCTTCGAGGCGGTGCCCAAGAACTGGGCGGTGCAGCACGCCGACCGGGCGGCGCTGCTCAGTGCGCCGTTCGTCAGCACCCTCATCCGGTTCCCGCCGATCCGCTGGCTCTCGTCCCTCCTGATCGGCCTGGCCAACCGGATCATCGGTGCCGCCGACGACGGGGAGAAGGGGATACCGCACTCCTACATCACCGACTCCGAGCTCAAGGCGATGGCCGACGTGGCGCACGAGGAGAAGGTGATCGAGCACGACGAGCGCACCTTCATCCACTCCATCATCGACTTCGGGGACACCGTCGCCCGTGAGGTCATGACGCCACGGCCCGACATGGTGACCGTCGAGGCCGATGCCACCGTGCGCGACGCGCTGGAGGCGGCGCTCGGCGCCGGATACAGCCGGATACCGGTCGAGGAGGACGGGATCGACGACATCATCGGGATCGCCTACGCCAAGGATCTCGTGCGCGCCGGAACGGCAGGGCAAGGCCGGCCAGGTGGTGCGCGACAGCATGCGGCCGCCCAAGTTCATCCCGGAGTCCAAGGAGGTGTCGGACCTCCTGCGCGAGATGCAGGAGGAGAAGTTCCACATGGCGATCGTCGTCGACGAGTACGGCGGCACCGCGGGCCTGATCACGCTCGAGGACCTGCTCGAGGAGCTCGTGGGCGACATCGTCGACGAGTTCGACGTGGAGCAGCCGACCGTCGAGCGCTCTGACGACGGGTCCGTGCTCGTGAGCGCGCTCTACTCGGTCGACGACGCCGACGACCTGCTCGGCGCCGAGCTCCCGCGCGGCCCGTGGGACACCGTCGGCGGCCTTATGCTCGATCTGGCGGGGCGGGTGCCCGACCCCGGTGACTCGGTGGAGGTCGACGGCTTCCGCCTGACGGCGGTCGACGTGCGCGGGCGGCGCATCGGGCGGGTCCGGATTGAGCCGACGGGCGCACCCGCCGACGATGCTGACGCGGACGGCCACCGAGCGGACGGCATTTCGCACAACGGGAGCTGATCCCCGGTGCATTCGGGCTTTGTGGCCGTGGTCGGCCGGCCCAATGTCGGCAAGTCCACCCTGGTGAACCAGATGGTGGGGACCAAGGTGGCGATCACGTCCTCACGGCCCAATACGACGCGGCACCGCATCCTGGGCGTGCTCCACGACGAGGCCGCCGACGCGCAGATCGTCTTCGTCGACACGCCCGGTATCCACCGTCCCCGCAGCACGCTCGGGACCCGCCTCAACGAGACGGCGACGGACGCGCTGCACGACGTCGACATGATCATGGCCGTCGTCGACGCCACGGCGGCCATCGGGCCGGGGGACCGGACGGTGCTCGAGCGTGCCGTGCGCCAGGTCCAGCACGCCGACGCCGCGGCGGAGGCCGGCAGCGGGGCCGGCAACGGCGACCCGGTCCCAGGCCTGCTCGTCGTCGTGAACAAGGTCGACCGGGCGTCCGACGCGCAGGTGCTCGAGCGCTTGACCGGTGCGAAGAGGGCGGTCGATGCGCTGACCGGCCTCGAGACGACCGAGTACTTCCCGGTGTCGGCCCGCAGCGGACGGGGCGTCGAGGGGCTCATCGCCCACCTGATCGCCCGGCTGCCCGAGGGCCCACCCTTCTTCCCGCCCGACGTGGTCACCGACACTCCCGAGGCACTCTGGGTGGCCGAGCTCGTCCGCGAGCAGCTGTTGGCGAAGACCCGTGACGAGCTGCCGCACGCCATCACCTGCCGTGTGACCGAGTGGGAGGGGCCGTTCATCCGGGTCGAGATCATCGTCGAGCGCGACTCCCAGAAGGCCATCGTGATCGGCAAGGGCGGCGAGGTCCTCAAGGCGGTGGGGACGGCCGTGCGCGCGTCGCTCCCCGAGGGCACCTACCTCGACCTGCACGTGACAGTGGAGCGGCGCTGGCAGAACCGCGCCGAGATGCTCGACCGCCTCGGCTACTGAGCGCCGCCACGACCGAGCCTCCGCCTCCTGCGGCTCGCCGATGTCCGCCTCTTCGCAGACCGTAAACACCGCCTGCTCAGAGTTCTGGGAATGGCCACCACTCGCCCCCGCCGGACCGGGCCACCGTGTCCTGCACCGCCCCGAACCCCCCAAATCCGCACCTGTCTTCGCAGACTGTAAACGTCTGTGCTTAGAGTTCCGGGAATGACAACCACGCGCCCCCGCCGCAACGAGTCCTCCGCGCCCCGACCCGACCCGCCACAGCTCAAGGCCGTCGCCGACGCGAAGTCGCTCGACCTCGCCTTCAAGGCCCTGGCCAACGAGACCCGCCGCGGCATCCTGGCCCTGTTGCACGACTGGGGCGGGTCCATGAGCTCACACGACATCGCCCGCCGTTTCGACGTCACCTGGCAGGGCATCTCGCGCCACCTCCGGGTGCTGACCGACGCCGGCCTCGTCGTCTGCGACGTGCGTCCCAACGAGCGGGCCTACGCCCTCGACCGCGAGCAGCTGCGCAAGGTACCCGGCCGCTGGATCGCCCGCGTCGCCACCCCCGGCACGCGCACCGCTGACGGCAGGCTCTCCTTCGACTTCACCGGCTCGGCCGAATAGCTGGTCGAGCCGCAGCTCAGGCACCGTCGTCGAGCGCCCGCCGCAGGAACGTCTCGACCTCGGAGATGTCCACCGTGCGCCGCATGGGCGGCAGCGTGGCCAGCAGGACGCCGCGGTACGACGCGGTGGCGAGGCGCGGGTCGAGCACGGCGACGACGCCCCGGTCCTCCGCGTTGCGGATCAGGCGCCCCGATCCCTGCGCCAGGAGCGTGGCGGCCCGGGGGAGGTCGACGAGAGAGAAGGCGCGCCCTCCCGCCCGGTCGCGCCGCGCCTGCAGCAGCGGGTCGTCGGGCCGCGGGAAGGGGAGGCGGTCGATCGTCACCAGTGACAGCGCACGGCCCGGGATGTCGACCCCTTGCCAGAAACCGAGGGTGGCGAAGAGGCAAGAGGTCTCGTCCCGGGCGAATTCCTCGAGCAGCCTCCCCTTGGGCAGGTCGCCCTGCAACAGGAGCGTGTAGGGCAGCTCGGGTGCCAGCGCCTCCGCCGCTGCCTGGGTGGCCCGCCGGCTGGTGAACAGGGCCAGCGTGCGCCCGCCGGCCGCGTCGAGCAGCCGGGCCAGCTCCTCGTGCAGCGCCTCCTCCGCGCCCGGCGCCCGGCGGTCGGGCAGGTGACGGGCGACGTAGAGCAGCGCGTGCGAGCGGTAGTCGAAGGGGCTGCCGACGTTGAGCTCCTCGCTCGGGTACGGCTCGAGGCCGACCCGGTCCACGATCCGGGGTGGGATGGTGGCGCTCGTCAGCACCGAGGTCACCTCGCCCCAGAGCATCGCCGCCAGCGCCGGGCCGACGTCGATGGGCGAGAGGCGCAGCCGGACGTTGCGCCGGGTGCCGTCGACCCAGGCCACCTCGCCGCCGCTGCGCGACACCAACCGGTGCAGGTCCTCCGCCAGGTGCGCGGCGGCCTGCAGGGTGCGGGTCTTGCGGCTCGATCGGTCAGGGTCGGCCGCGTCGCCGTCGTCAGCGAGGAAGCTGCGTTGCCCGCCGGTGCGCCGCAGCGCGTCGATGACGCTCCGGCCGACCTCGGCCGCCCGGTTGAGCAGCTCGGCCAGCTCGCGGTCGTCGACGGGCGGCCGGGCGTCGTCGTGCAGGACCCTCGTCCCGACCCGGTCAGCCAAGAGGGCGCCGAGCTGCTCGCCCACCGAGGCGAGGGTATCGAGCAGTTCCCGGTCGCGTTCGTCGACCAGCGGCCGGGCCGCCGTGACGATGGCACGGAAGCGGCCCGGGGTGACCTCGACCCCGAGGCTCGACGTCATGACCTCCTCGAGCTCGTGCGCCTCGTCGAACACCACGACGTCGTGCTCGGGGAGCACGGCCCCACCGCTGGCCAGATGGGCACCGTAGAGGTGGGTGTTCACGACCACGATGTCGGCGGCCGCGGCCCGGTCCCGGGCGGCCTCGGCGAAGCAGCGCCCGCCCGAGGGGCAGTTGAAGGCGCCCGGGCATTCCCGCGGGCCGACGCTGACCATGTTCCAGGCCCGGTCGGACGGCTCGAAGCTCAGGTCGGCCCGGTCCCCGCTGGCCGACGTCTGCGACCAGGCCACCAGGCGGCGCACCTCGTCGACCAGGCCCTCGGGGGCGGTGGTGGCCGCGTCGGGTCGCTCCGCGTCGGCACCCGCCTCGGTCTCGTCCGCCCGGCCCGACCCCTGGTCGCCCAGCTCGGGCTGGATCCCGCCCGACCCGACCTCGGCCACGCGCTGGCGGCAGAGGTAGTTGCTCCGCCCCTTCAGGACGGCGAAGTCGAGCGGGACGGGCAGTCCCAGTCCTGCCTCGACCAGCGGGACGTCCTTCTCAGCCAGCTGGTCCTGCAGCGCCTTGGTCGCGGTGGCCACGACGACCTTCTTGGCGCTGAGCGCCGCGGGGACGAGGTAGGCCAGCGACTTTCCCGTCCCGGTGCCGGCCTGGACGACGAGGTGCGTCCCGGTGGCCAGTGCCTCGGCCACGGCGCGGCACATCTCCTGCTGCTCGGGACGGTGCTCGCCGCCGGACATCTCGGCCGTGATCTTGTCCAGCCCGTCGACGGCGTCGTCGCCGGCCTGGCGGGCGTCCGCCGCCGCTGCGCCGGGACCGAAGACGCCGAGGTCATCGAAGTCCTCGACGCCCAGATCGATCCCGTCCCGTCCTCCTCCATGCACCGATCATGCCAAAGTCCTGAGCTGCTGAATCAGGCGCCGGTGCTGCTTGGGCCACCAGTTCTGGGTCCGGCAGCAACGTCGTCTCGATTTGGATTGCATCGGGCGACCTATGCTATTGGAAGGAGAATGACTTTTTCGGTCAGGTTTGTGGTGGTCGCACGGCGTTCCCGGACAACCTCGTACTCAGCCAACACGGCATCCACGTCCTCCTTGCGACCAACTCTTGCGCATGCAATTGCCAATGACACCCGCGACAAGTAGTCAGCATTGGAAACTCCATGCATTGCCATATTCGTCGTGCGAGGCGCTCATAAGGACTCGTCTCGTCGTGTCGGTTTGCTGCCGAACGGAGTCCGCCATGCGGTCTTCGAGCGTCTTCGTCGTCATGTCTGCGCTGGGCCTGGCAACAGCCTTGAGCTCGCTGCCGACGCAAGTCGCCAGCGCCCAGCCACCGAGCACCCACGTCGTGGTTCCCGCGACCGGCGCCACCGTTTCGAGCACCCAGGTCGTGCTCGACGCCACCGCCTCTGCGGGGGGTGTCGGGGTTGAAGTCCGGCTCACCCTGCAGCTGCGTGATCTCTACCGCCACCCCCACCATCTACGGGTGAATCGCCTGTGGAACAGCACCCACCGTGGTCGACGGCAACTCCACGCTCCAGAGCGTCGCCATCGCCAGGGCTCGAGCGGCACAACCACCGCCATCTCGATCACGGTGAGCAATAGGGCACCGACCATGTCGTTCGTGCTGCCGGCCCTTAATGGCGACAACGTCTCGGGCACCCAGGCCGTGTTCGACGCGGTCGGCCCTGCGGGAGTGACCCAGGTGTTCTTCGCCTTCAGGCGCCCCTGGCTTTCCCGCTGCTGGGCCGCCACCCACCAACTTCACCTTTGTACAATTGGCACCATCCCCACCATTTACGGTTGCATCGCACAGAGCAACAGCACCGAGATTGAAAACGGCCCCTACGAGATATCGGTTTATTGCGGACAATGCGGCCTCAACAACCCGCCACTATTTCGATAGATGTGGCCAATCCGTGCTCTACGCTGTTGATGCAGAGAACGACAACACGGCGGTGGGTTTCCAATGGTGACTCCCCTGCGTTCCACCAGCCGGTTACGACGGCGTCCAGCTCGGGATCGAGGATCCAATCTTGAGCGGGCTTTGTGGCAACGCTACCCCTACCTGGAATACGGTTAGCTTTTCGAGTGGTACACTTAGCGGTCTTCGGCGGGAGTTACTCCATCTACTGCACTGCCGGGCCCCTCAGGTGCGAATGCGTTCAGCCCCACCAGCGATCAACGTGAGAATGAGTGATTTGACTGAATGAGTCCTTCACGGCCGTTCTGACCCACCTCTCCGGTTCTGCGGTGGCGACCCTGGCTCCTGATTCTAACGATCATCGGCGATTCGGATGAGTTCAGGCCTATCTCCTTTGTGCGTACCCGCTCTCCTTCCGGGCAGCGAACGGGGGCAGCCTCTCGATTCCGGTCAAGATGGTGCGGTGACCCGAGGTGTGAAGAGCGAACGAGCCGCGGAACGATCATGCTCCTGTCGGCTCGATCGTAGTTTCGCAACGGCTGTCCCGGTGCTATAAACACTCATGACCTGGGACGCCGCAGAGTTGCTGGCGAAGATGACCTGGCTTGACAACAATCATCTTCAAATCGGAGACACCAGGTTCCAGTTGACCCTCGACGGAGCAATCTGGGAGACCGCCGAATCAACTCCAGACCAATTCCTGTTGCTCAAGAACTGGTGGCTGGTGCAGAGCGCACTCAAGTACCTGCCCCAGTCTGTCCACAACATGGTCGAGATTGGCATCTTCAAGGGTGGCAGCATCGCGCTGTACGAGGAGCTCT
Organism: uncultured Acidimicrobiaceae bacterium; assembly: GCA_963726135.1. Classification (GTDB taxonomy): domain Bacteria; phylum Actinomycetota; class Acidimicrobiia; order Acidimicrobiales; family RAAP-2; genus Bog-473. The sequence goes on along the minus strand of CAVSBE010000006.1, from coordinate 23,027 downwards.
ACTCGCCGACTCGACTCGTGGGCGTGGACCTGGAGTCAGAGCGGGTCACGGTGCTCGACCAGTACCTCGAGCGACGGTCGGCGAGCGAACGAGTCCGCTTGTACTACGGCACCGACCAGCAAGACCGTGAGGCCCTGAGGTCGATCGCGCTCGAGAACTTCGGGCATCAGCCCCTCGACCTCGTCGTTGACGACGGATCGCATCGCTACGAGCCCTCCAAGGCGTCGCTCAACGTACTCCTGCCCAGGCTCCGTCCGGGTGGTGTCTATCTCCTCGAGGACTGGGCATGGGCACACTGGGCACGATGTACGAGTATTCCAGGAGAAAGTCTGCCTCGGGTCAATACGCCGATCAAGAGAGCCCACTGACCAAGCTGGTCTTCGAAGCGGTGATGCTTGCCGCAAGCTGCCCGGATATCATCAGTGACATCCATCTCGATGGATACGTTACGAGCCTTTCTCACCCGTGGCGTAGAAGTCATCACGGACGAGAACTTCAACATCAGCGACACCTACCACACCAGCCTGTGGAGCATGGATTTCTCAATGAAGTTGACTCCCGTCGATCGGTTGAAGCGGTGGGCTCTGCCGTCGGTCCGAAGGGTTCCTCCCGCCGTCCGGCGATGGGTCCCGCCGTCGGTCCGAAGGGTTCCTCCCGCCGTCCGGCGACGGATCCCGCCGTCGGTGCGGAGGCGGGTTCCGACGTCTGTGGCCGAATGGGCCCGGGAGCACATCCCTCAGTAGTCCAGCCACACTTGGCCAGGGCCTAGGCCACCGCGCGACACATTTCCTGTTGCTCGAGGCGGCGCTCACCGCCCGTCATCTGCGCCGTGAACTTGTGAAGTCCGTCGACGGCATCGTGCCCGTCTAGCTGGCGTCCACGGCGGACGCACCGGAGCCGCCCGGGGAATCCGAGCTCGTCGAGATCGCTTACATCGGGCTCGGGGGAGTAATCACCGCCGTCCCACTCCACCATTGGGACGACCCTTACCGCCGCGCCGTGCGGGTCGGACGGCGGGCCCAACGGGGTGGTGGGTTGTCTCCACACGAGGGAGGAGCTTCAGCAGTCAAGATCACGCCGCCCTTCAGTTCATCACTCGAACCCGAACGGGCTTGCTGGTGCCGACTCCGCTCTCCGAGCTGCGTCCCCTGCTTTGGAGGGTGTAGGTCCCGTTTGGTACGCCAGTCGTGTTCCAGAAGCCGAGCCAGCCGTAGAGATTCGGTTGAGCGCTGGCAATGACAGTGTCGCGGTAGCCGTGGCCCGTCAGGATGAATTGGAGATGGACGCTGGCGCTCACGGGGGCCTTCGCGCCGAGTATCACCGTGCCACTCACGACGGATCCGTTCGCAGGTCTGAGGACCTCGGTCGGTAGTTGCCAGGCAGTGGCGGTACTGGCAGGCAATTGCAGGGCATTGGCCATGGCACCGCCGAGAGACGTCGCGTACGAACCCATCACGTGAAACTGATTGAAGTACACCTGGTAGTGCCCAATAACAGCTGTGCACGTGGCAGAGCAGAACCACGGAGTGACATTGACATAACGGCCACCAACCGCGTTGACCGCCTGGGCCTCCGCTGCTGCATAGGGACTCACGGCCTGCGCTTTTGGCGTTGAGCACGTGGGCACGTCATCGGGATGGGCGTTCAGACACTGCGCTGGGTCGTTGCGCAGATGAGGGATGTTGCCGATTACATCGAAGTGCACGTTGGGAACAGTGACGGATGAGAAGAAGTCTGAAAGGCCTGCGCTCCATTGATAGCTGCTGTACGTCCGGTCCTCGGGGGCGGGATGGACCTCCTGGGTCACGATGACCAAGTCGGGATGGACTCGGTTGATTCGCGCTATCGCAAACGTATGCCATTGATCGCACTCGTGAAACTCGCCGCCCGCCGGACCGAATGCCCCCGGGTTCATCATGGGCAGCAGTTCGACTGGACAGGCCGCCTTCCCCAGATACCACAGCCTCCAGTGGGCGGCTTTGGCGATGTCGTCAACCGTTTGGAACCACATGCCCGAATGCGAGTCGCCGTAGAGCACCATTGTCCTGGTGCCGTGGGGATCCCCGAAGAGGCACTGCGGCATCGTGGTCTGTGGGTATGCAATCGGATAGCAACCTGATGGCGGGTAGCCGATGTTGGGGCTCTGGAGTGGTGGTTGGAGATTTGCGGGGACCGATCTGACCTTCGTGGCTTCGCGGACCTGGTTCACGACAGTGGCGAGGTCGGCGTTCGAGGAGGGCGGGGCGGTGCCGACGGCCGATGTGGTCGGTGCGACCACAACAGTTTCGACCGTAGCAACGATCAGTGTGACGGCAATGAGCCCCACTCCTATCCCGACGCTTGCAACGGGTCTTCGGCGCAACCAGGCAGAGTGTCGGATGGGGTTCTCGACCAGCCAGTAGGTGATGATTGAGAACACCAGGGCGACGAGGAGCAAAGCGAGGTTGGACCACTGCGAGAGACTCCGACCCTCGGACTCCACGGCCAGGATCAGAATCGGCCAATGCCAGAGGTACAGGGAGTATGAGACACGTCCCAGCTGGCGGAACGGAAGAAGGCCGAGGAGCTTTTCTGCGCCGAACTTGGCGATTGCCGTTCCTCCTGCGATCACCATCGCTGCACCCACGACCGGAATCGCGACGACTATCCCTGGGTAGGGTGTCTCCGCGTTCAACGCGATGCCGGCGAAGAGGATCGCAGCCAGACCGATCCAGGTCACCGCTGCTGCGACGGCGGCGGGAAGCTTCGTGAACTGCGGCGCGGCCAAAGCAACAATGGCACCGAGAGCCAGCTCCCAGGCCCGCGTAAACGGCGAGAAGTAGGCGTCGTTCGGATTCGTAGCGGTCTGAACGATGGACCACACGAGTGAGCAGACACTGAGTGCTCCGAGAACGACAAGCAATCTGGTCCTCAGGCCGACACGGAGACGCAGGCCTGCCACGAGGAGAAACAGCGTCGGGAAGACGAGATAGAACTGCTCCTCCACCGAGAGGGTCCAGAAGTTCTGTAAGGGTGACGGAGGTAGCTCAGCCGCCAGATAGTTGGTCCCAACTGAGGCGAAGTGGAAATTCGCCAAGAACACCGCTGCCCATTTACCATCGTCGGCGGTCCGCACCCCGGCTGCTTCACCGAGCATCACGTGGGCGGCGACCATGGTGCAGACGAGAACAATCGTGGCCGCGGGCAGAATGCGGCGGCAACGGCGGGCATAGAAGCCCCACAGTGACGTCGTACCAGCGGCGACCCGTTCGCGCAGGAGGACTCCCGTGATGACGAACCCAGATATGACGAAGAACACGTCGACACCGACGTAGCCCCCGGTCAGGTGGCCGATGCCCGTCGTGGTAGAGCACGACGAGGAGGACTGCGACGGCGCGCAGGCCCTCGACATCTGGTCTGAAGGGCCTGTCCTCGGGGGCGGTCCCCGCCTCGTCTCCCGAGGACAGGAGTCTTGTCACGCCGTCCGATGCTGTGGCGGATCCGCCCAGTGCGGACTTCAAGGCTGAGACGTTCAACATACCCCCGACGAAACTGTTCACCCGATCCGGCTACGTGTTAGCACAATGGCGGTGGTCGCAGGGCACGGGCGTCAGAGATCTCAGCACGTTCAAGTCGCTCGCCAGCCGGACACCCCCGGCTGCCGCGTCGTCAGTCCGTCATCTCCGGGCCCTCAGCGAGCGCCGACCGGCACCGCGACGTGGGCGGAGTAGTCCTTGAACGCCTGCTCGCCGAAGCCGGTCCACATGTCGAGCGCAGGCGGCGGCATGTGCTCGAGCATGGCCGCGCGCTGCGCGTCGGTCATCCGCTCCCGGATGAGGCCGAGGATCAGCCAGATCTTGTCCCCGTGGAAGTTGGCCATGCCGTGCCCCGGGAGGGCGCCCCACTCCTCCGCCGAGAGGTTCGCGGCGGCGAGGGGCAGCACGTTCGCCTCCTCCTGGTCGAGATGGTCGACGAGCTGCGCGTGCAGCGCGTCGAGGCCGTCCTGGGCCGCCCGCTGCGCCGCGGCGTCGCCCCCCGGCCACGCCAGCAGGAGGCTCTGGGCGCGTTCGAGGAGCCGCACGGCCTCGTGGTGCTGGTCGGCCATCTGGTCGATGAGCGCGTCCTCCCCCGGGCAGCGCTCGCGCAGCAGCGGGAAGACGAGCTTCTCCTCGCCGTCGTGATGTGCCTCCAGGAAAGAGAGGATGTTCTCGTAGTAGTTGGCGATCAGAGCCACCCGCTCGTCGTCGCCGGCTGTGACGCCACCGACGAGTTGGGGTGCCGAGCCCAGGGTGTCACGGAAGACGCCGTGCACGGCGAACATGTCGGTGACGTCGGGACGGGGTGCGGCAGCCTGCTCTGACATTCGGTCCTCCTTCTCAGATCCTCCACCCAGACCGCCTGGGAGGGGACGACACACTTCACCAGAAATCGCGCTCCTCTGTCGGGCGAGGCGGAAATTGGCCCGGTGCACGCCGCGGTAGGTTCATCGGGTGAACTCCACCGTCCGCGACCCGGGGGGCGCCCAGGGGCGGGACGGCCACCCGGAGCGGGGCGGCGGAACGGGCGCGGAGGTGCCTGGCCCGGTCCCGCCGGGGCTCGACCGCTCCCGCGTCCCCGTCCACGTCGCCTGCGTGATGGACGGCAACGGCCGCTGGGCCAGCGCCCGCGGGCTGCCGCGGACGGAAGGGCACGCCGCCGGCGAGACCGCGCTGCTCGATGTGGTCAACGGCGCCCTCGAGATCGGCATCAAGTGGATCACGCTCTACGCGTTCTCCACCGAGAACTGGCGCCGGCCGCCCGACGAGGTGCGCTACCTCATGAACTTCAACCAGTCGCTCCTCATGCGCCGGCGCGACGAGCTCAACGAGAAGGGCGTGCAGATCCGCTTCGCCGGCCGGCGCGACTGGCGCGTGCCGCGCCGGGTCCTCAAGCGGATGGACGAGTCGATTGAGCTGACGAAGCACAACACGCGCATGGTCATGACGATGGCCTTCAACTACGGGGGCCGCGCCGAGATCGTGGACGCCGTGCGTGCCCTCGTGGCGGAGGGGACGTCGGCCAACAAGATCGACGAGAAGGCGATCCGGCGCCATCTCTACTTCCCCGACATGCCCGACCCGGACCTCGTCATCCGCACGTCGGGCGAGACCCGCATCTCGAACTTCCTCCTGTGGGAGATCGCCTACAGCGAGTTGGTCTTCCCCGAGATCCTCTGGCCCGACATGCGCCGGCGCCACCTCTACGAGGCGGTGATGGAGTTCCAGCACCGGGTGCGCCGCTTCGGCGCCGTCAATCCCTGACCCGGGCCGGACCGCCCAGCTGCGAGAATGGTGGAACCATGACCGGCACCCGGATCGCCCTGATCGCGGGGATCGTGATCCTCGCCGCTCTTCGCCCTGGTCACCGTCTTCGCCGCGCACGCCGGGCTCGTCGTGGTGGCCCTGGTGGCCGTGGCCCTGCTGATCGGCGCCGGCAATCTGCTCTACGGCCGCCATTCGCACGGCGCCGCCGCCCAGGCCCGGGTCCGGCCGGCCCAGCAGGCCCACGACCGTGCGGCCGACCGGGCCGCCGAGGCCCGCCGCGCCGTGGCCGAGGCGGGCCGCCGGGGCGAGCGCTACTGCCCCCTCGATCCGGCCCCCAAGCGGTCGCGCGCCGACAGATGAGCCTCTTCCGCGACCGCGGCGTCGTCCTGCGCAGCTACCGCCTGGGCGAAGCGGACCGCATCGTCGTCTTCCTGACCGAGCGCCACGGCAAGGTACGCGCCGTCGCCAAGGGCGTACGGAAGACCACGTCGAAGTTCGGCGCCCGCCTGGAGCCGCTGACCCACGTGGACCTGCTCCTGTGGCAGGGCAGGAGCGACCTCGACATCGTGAACCAGGTCGAGGTGGTGTCGTCGTACCGGGTCGTGCGCGAGGACCTGGCCCGCATGCCCTCCGGCATGGCCCTGCTCGAGGTGACCGACCAGATGGCCCAGGAGCGCCACCCCGACCCCGCGCTCTACTCGATGCTCGTCGGCGCACTCGGTGCGCTGGCGGACGAGCGCGCCGACCCGACGTTGCTGGCGCCGGCCTTCTTCCTCAAGGCGCTGGTCCTCGAGGGTGCCGGGCCTGTTCTCGACGAGTGCGCCGCCTGTCGCGAGCCCGAGGGCGGCGTGGAGCTGGTGGCGTTCGATCTCGTCGCCGGGGGCACGCTGTGCCGGGCCCATCGCAGCGGCCGCTCCATGAGCCCCGCCGCGCTCACGCTGCTCCGCCGCATCCTCGGTGGCGGCCTGGCGTCGGTGCTCGCGGGGCCGCGGCCGGAGGGCGCGGACGAGGTGGCGGAGCTGGCCACGGAGGCCATGGAGGCGCACCTCGACCGGCGCATCCGTTCGGTGCGCTCCACCGCCAGCCTTTGAGCCCCTTCGGCGTCTACGTCCACGTCCCGTTCTGCCGGGAGCGCTGCGACTACTGCGCCTTCGCCACCTACACCGACCGCGACCACCTGATGGAGCGCTACGCAGACGCCTGCGTCCGTGACCTCCACCGCGCCCTCGGGGCAGCCGACCTGCCTCTGGCCACCTCGGTCTTCTTCGGCGGGGGCACCCCGTCGCGCCTGCGCCCCGAGACCCTGTGCCGCATCCTCGACGCCATCCCGCGTGCCGCGGGTGCGGAGGTGACCGTCGAGTGCAATCCCGAGGACGCCGACGACGCCCACCTCGGTGCCTACCGTCGGGCCGGGGTGACTCGGGTCTCGTTCGGACTGCAGTCGACGCAGGAGCACGTGCTGACGGGCCTCGGCCGCCGCAACGTGCCGGACGCCGCGGGGACCATCGAGGCGGCCGTGACCGCGGCCGGGTTCGCCACGTGGAACCTCGACCTCATTGTGGGCGCGTCCACGGAGAGTGACGCCGACTGGGCCGCCACGCTCCATGAGGTGCTCGGACTGGCGCACCCGCCCCCGCACCTCAGTGCCTACGGCCTCACCGTCGAGCCCGGCACGCCCCTCGCCAAGGACCGGGCGCGCCACCCCGACGAGGACGCCCAGGCCCGACGCTACGAGCAGGCCGATGCGGTCCTGCGCGCGCGGCGGGGTACGCCTGGGAGGAGATCTCCAACTGGGCCCAGCCGGGCCACGAGTGCCGTCACAACCACCTCTACTGGGAGCAGGGGGACTACGTGGGCATCGGCTCGGCGGCGCATTCTCACCGTGGCGGCACGCGGTGGTGGAACGTGCGCACGCCCGACCGCTACATCGATGCTGTGGAGGCCGGACGCTCACCCGAGGCGGGGTGCGAGGTGCTCGCCTGCGCCCAACGCGAGTTCGAGGCACTCTCGCTCTCGTTGCGCACGCCGCGCGGCGTGCCGTGGGATTCCCTCGAGTCTCCCGACGAGCTCGCGGGCCTCGTGGTGCGCGCGGACGACCGGGCGGTGCTCACGGTCCGCGGCCGGCTGCTCGCCAACGAGATCAGCACCAGAATCCGCTCCGGTATCCTGCACCGATGAGCGAGACCGCCGAGGCTCACGTGGACGCCACCGACGACCTGATGGAGAAGGTCGTCCGTCTGTGCCGCGTCCGTGGCTTCATCTTCCCGTCGGCGGAGATCTACGGCGGCTTCCGCTCCACCTACGACTACGGCCCGCTCGGCGTCAACATGCTCCGCAACGTCAAGGACGCCTGGTGGCGCGCCATGGTGCAGGAGCGCGACGACGTGGTCGGGCTCGACGCTGCCATCCTCGGCCCCCCGGCGGTGTGGGAGGCCTCGGGGCACCTGGCCACCTTCACCGACCCCCTGGTCGACTGCAAGAACTGCCACGAGCGCTGGCGGGCAGACAAGATCGACGGTGTCTGCCCCAACTGCGGCTCGCACGACCTCACCGAGGCCCGCGCCTTCAACCTGATGTTCAAGACGCATGCCGGCCCGGTGGAGGACGAGGGCCACGTCGCCTACCTGCGGCCCGAGACGGCCCAGGGCATGTTCACCAACTTCGCCAACGTGCTCGGCACCACCCGCAAGAAGCCGCCCTTCGGCATCGCACAGGTCGGCAAGTCGTTCCGCAACGAGATCACACCCCAGAACTTCGTGTTCCGCACCCGCGAGTTCGAACAGATGGAGATGGAGTACTTCGTGCCGCCGGACGAGGGCCAGCAATGGTTCGACTACTGGCTGGCCGAGCGCATGGACTGGTACCTGCGCCTCGGCATCCCGGCCGACAAGCTCCACTTGCGCCACCACGACCCGAGCGAGCTGTCGCACTACTCGCGTGGCACAGCGGACGTCGAGTTCCTCTTTCCCTGGGGCTGGGACGAGCTGGAGGGCATCGCCAACCGGGGCGACTACGACCTCACCGCCCACGCCGCCAAGTCGGGCGTCTCCCTGGACTACTTCGACCCGCAGACCAACGAGCGCTACACGCCCTACGTGATTGAGCCGGCCGCCGGCGCCACCCGCACCATGATGGCCTTTCTCCTCGCCGCCTACACCGAGGACGAGGTCGGGGGAGAGGCTCGCACCGTGCTGCGTCTGCACTGGCGCCTGGCCCCGTACCAGGTGGCGGTGCTCCCGCTGTCGAAGAAGGACACCCTCGAGCCGTTGGCCCGCAAGGTGCTCGCCCTGCTGCAGCCGCATTTCATGGTCGACTACGACGTCACCCAGAGCATCGGTCGGCGCTACCGGCGCCAGGACGAGATCGGGACGCCGTGGTGCGTGACGGTCGACTTCGACTCGCTCGAGGACGACGCCGTCACCGTGCGCGACCGCGACACCACCGAACAGGTGCGGGTGCCTATCACGGGCCTGCTGGCCGAGCTGCGCCGGCGCACCGGCGAGGAATAGCGCGGCCGCTCAGGCAACCCTGCGGTACTTGCGCACCGCCACGGGCACCAGGATGACCAGCAGGCCGAAGCACCACAGGAGGGCGCGCACCACGGCGCCCGAGTTGTGCAGCACGCCGCCCACCATGAGCGAGCGGGTGGCGTCGACCACCTGGGTCACCGGCTGGTGCTTGGCGAAGGCCTGGAGCCACCCGGGCATGCTGGCCACCGGGACGAAGGCCGACGAGGCGAAGAGGAGCGGAAAGATCAGAGGGAAGACCATGACCTGGGCCGTTTCCGCGTTCGGGGCGGACAGGCCGATGGTGGCAAATCCCCAGCTCAACGTGTAGGCGAACAGCAGGATCAGCAGGACCCCGCACAGGTACAGCGCGACGTTGGTCCCGATGCGGAAGCCCACGGCGTAGCCCACCCCCGTGATCAGCGCGACCACGAAGACGTTGCGGATCGTGTCGGCCGTGGTGCGTCCGGCCAGCACGGCCGAGCGGCTCATGGGAAGGGCGCGGAACCGTTCGATGAGCCCCTTGTGCAGGTCCTCGGAGAGCCCGACCGCGGTGCTCATGGCCCCGAAGACGACCGTCTGCACGAAGATGCCGGGCATCAGGTACTCGATGTAGTGCCCACCGGGCACGTGGATGGCGCCACCGAAGACGTACGTGAAGAGCAGCACGAACATGATCGGCTGCAATGTCGTGAAGAAGACCGCCTCGGGCGTGCGGGTCAGCGCGAGCAGGTTGCGCCACGTCATGGTCACGATGTCGGCCACGGCCCATGACAGGCGGCCGCCGCCGCCGCTCGACTCGCGGATCGGTACCGGTGCGGTGATCGTCGTCGTCATGCGGCATCCTTCCCGTCGGTCCCGACGGCGGCCCGGCGCCCCCGGCCCCTGCCCTTCTTGGGCTTGGCCGTGTCCTCGCCGTCCTCGTCGATGATGGTCTTGTGCCCGGTCAGGCTCAGGAACACGTCGTCCAGGCTGGGCTCCCTGAGGGCGAGCCCGCCGATGGGTATCTGCGCGGCGTCGAGCGAGCGGAGGACGTCGGCGCCGGCTCGGGGTCCGTCGGCGACGGTCAGCTCGATCACGAGGTCTTCGACGACCGGCGCCTTGTCCGAGAACGGGGCGAGCAGCTCGACCGACCGGTCCAGTGCCTCCCGGCTGCCCACGGTCACCGAGACGACCGAGGTCCCCAGCCCGGCCTTGAGCTGAGCCGGCGTGCCGTCGGCGATGACCCGTCCGTGGTCGATCACCACGATGTCGCGGGCCAGGCGATCGGCCTCCTCGAGGTACTGCGTGGTGAGCAGCACCGTCGTGCCGTCGCGGACCAGGTCCTCGATCGCCACCCACAGCCCCTGGCGGCTCTGGGGGTCCAAACCGGTGGTGGGCTCGTCGAGGAACAGGACGGGTGGACTCGCCACCAGTGCCGCGGCCAGGTCCAGCCGTCGGCGCATGCCACCCGAGTAGGTCTTGAGGACGCGATCACCGGCGCCGGACAGCCCGAAGGATTCGAGGAGCTCGTCGGCCCGCCGGGCCGAGACCCTCCGGCTGAGGTGCGAGAGGCGGCCCACCATGTGGATGTTCTCCCGCCCCGTGAGGTTCTCGTCGACAGCGGCGTACTGGCCGGCGAGCCCGATGATGCGGCGGACCGCGTCCGCCTCCTTGGCCACGTCGTGACCGAGCACCGTGGCGGTCCCCGCATCCGGTCCGAGGATGGTGGAGAGGATGCGCACCACCGTGGTCTTGCCCGCGCCGTTCGGACCGAGCAGGCCCAGCACGGTGCCTGCCTCCACCTCGAGGGAGACGCCGTCGAGCGCGCGGACCTGGCCGTTGGCGAAGGCCTTGACGAGGTCGTGGGCCTCGACGGCCAGCGAAGAATTTCGAAGAAAGAGTCATCAGTAAAGAAACTTAGTGATAAAGTTACTTACGTGTCAAGACAATGGTCACGAAGTGAGCTCGCCCAGCAACTCCGCAGCGAGATCCTGGGCTACCTCGGCGCGGCGAGCGAGTTCCAAGAGGGGCTGGCCAAGAAGCTGAAGCTGAGCAGGACCGACATGCGCTGCCTCGACCTTATTGGCCGCTTGGGTCCGATGACCGCGGGCCGGCTGGCGGAGGAGAGCGGGCTGACGACCGGGGCGGTCACCTTCATCCTCGACCGGCTCGAGGAGGCGGGCATGGTGACCCGCCGGCGGGACACCGAGGACCGGCGCCGGGTCTGGGTCGAGATCATGCCCGACGCCCGGGAGCGGCTCGACGACCTGCAGCAGCCCGTCGCGGAGGAGATGCGCCAGGTGGCCCAGCGCTTCAAGGCGGAAGAGCTGGAGACCGTGCGCGACTTCATGCGACAGGCCAAGGAGGTCTTTCAGCGCCAGGTTTTCGGCGGCGCGCGCGCAGAGCCACCGGGTCCCGACCCCGAGGCCGGTCGCTGATCGGACGCTCCGGAGCGGTCGCCCGAGGAAAGTAGGCTGGTGCAGCCCGTCCCAGATCGGGAGGGGTGCGACCACCCCGTGACCGCGCCCGCGACGCGGTTCGCCCGTTCTGGGCAAGGAGGCCCGATGCCGTACGTCTTCGATTTCGACCACACGCACGCCCGTCCGCCGATGGAGCTCAAGGACCTCCTGGGCGGCAAGGGCGCCAACCTGGCCGAGATGACGTCGGTACTCGAGTTGCCCGTGCCGCCGGGGTTCACCATCTCGACCGACGCCTGCCGCGCCTACATGGCGGGCGGCTGGCCCAAGGGCCTCGACGCGGAGGTGGCGGCGGCCCGCTCCCGGCTCGAGACGGCCATGGGCAAGATCATCGGCGACGCGGCCGACCCGCTGCTCGTGTCGGTGCGCTCGGGCGCGAAGTTCTCCATGCCCGGCATGATGGACACCGTCCTCAACCTGGGCCTCAACGACGACTCCGTCGAGGGACTGGCCAAGCAGACCGGTGACGAGCGCTTCGCCTTCGACTCGTACCGGCGCTTCATCGCCATGTACGCCCGCATCGTGCTGGAGCTGCCCGGTGAGGAGTTCGACTCGCTCTTCGACGCGGCCAAGGAACTGGCGGGGACGGCCTCTGACGCCAAGGTGCCCGTCGAGCTCTTGCGCTACCTCGTCGACTCCTACCAACAGATCGTCGAGCGCCACACCGGCAAGCCGTTCCCCCAGAAGCCGGCAGAGCAGCTGCGCGGCGCCATCGAGGCCGTGTTCCGCAGTTGGAACGGGCCCCGCGCCATTGCCTACCGCGAGCGCGAGCACATCGCGCACGACCTCGGCACCGCGGTGAACGTGCAGGCGATGGTCTTCGGCAACCGCGACGACAACTCGGGCACCGGCGTCGGGTTCACCCGCGACCCGGCGACCGGGGCCAAGGGCGCCTACGGGGACTTCCTGGTCAACGCGCAGGGCGAGGACGTCGTGGCGGGGATCCGCAACACCGAGCCCATCTCGGAGCTGAAGAAGCAGTTCCCCAAGGTCCACGCCGAGCTCCTCAAGATCTTCTCCCGCCTCGAGTCGCACTACCGCGACATGTGCGACACGGAGTTCACCATTGAGCAGGGCAAGCTCTGGATGCTCCAGACCCGGGTGGGCAAGCGCACGGGGGCGGCAGCACTGCGCATGGCGGTGGACATGACGCGACCGAGCGACCTCGGTATCTCCAAGGCCGAGGCGGTCTCGCGCCTCACCGAGGACCACCTCGACTCCGTCCTCCACCCCCAGTTCGCCAGCTCGAGCTACGAGGTGTGGGCCAAGGGGCTTGGCGCGAGCCCGGGCGCCGCAGTCGGTCGCATCTACTTCACCGCCGACGATGCCGCCGAGGCGGCCGAGCGCGGGGACCCCGTGATCCTGGTCCGCAACGAGACGTCGCCCGAGGACGTGCACGGCATGCTGGCTTCGGAGGGCATCCTCACCGCCCGCGGTGGTCTGGTCAGCCATGCCGCGGTGGTGGCGCGCGGCTGGGGCAAGCCGGCGGTCGTCGGGGCCGAGGTGCTGCGCCTGGGCGACCACCAGGTCACGGTGGGCGACGTGACACTGTACGAAGGCGACTGGATCTCCCTCGACGGCGGCGCGGGCATCGTCGTGGTCGGACCGGTCCCGCTCACCGCCGCGTCGCCGCCGGCGGCGTTCGCCACGGTCCTCTCGTGGGCCGACGAGATCCGAAAGGGCCATCTGGCCGTGCGGGCCAACGCCGACACCGGTGAGGACGCGGCCAACGCGCGCACGCTCGGAGCCGAGGGCATCGGCCTGTGCCGCACCGAGCACATGTTCCTCGGCGAGGACCGGTTGCCGGTCGTGCGCCGCATGATCCTCGCCCATTCGCCGTCCGAGGAGGCCGAGGCGCTGGAGGAGCTCCGCCTGGTGCAGCGCGAGGACTTCATCGACATCCTCGCCGCCATGGACGGGCTGCCGGTGACGGTGCGACTGCTCGACCCGCCGCTGCACGAGTTCTTGCCCGCCACCGAGGAGCTGGCGCACAAGGACGCCACGGTGGGTCTGAACCCCGAGGAGCGCCGCCTCTACGAGGCCGCGCTCTCGTGGAAAGAGGCCAACCCGATGCTGGGCACCCGCGGTGTCCGCCTCGGGGTGATCAAGCCGGGCCTCTACGCCATGCAGGTGCGCGCGCTCATGGAGGCGGCCCGGCAGCGGGTGGCGGACGGCGGGCACCCGATCGTCGAGATCATGATTCCGCTCACCGTGACCCGGGCTGAGATGGCTCTGGCGCGGGGCTGGGTTGAGGACGCCGTCGAGGCAGCCAACAAGGAGCGGGCGCCCCGACCATCGAAGGGATCCAAGGCGGGCGCGGCCAAGGCCGGCCAGCTCGAGGTGACCATCGGGACCATGATCGAGACGCCGCGGGCCGCGCTACGGGCGGGCGAGATCGCCGAGGTGGCCGACTTCTTCTCCTTCGGGACGAACGACCTCACCCAGATGACCTTCGGCTTCTCGCGCGACGACGTCGAGGGCAGGATGATGGACGCGTACCTCGAGCTCGGACTCCTGCCGCGCAACCCCTTCGAGGTGGTCGACTTCGACGGCGTGGGCGAGCTCGTGCGGCTGGGCACCGACCGCGGGCGGGCCGCGAAACCAAGCCTCAAGGTGGGGGTCTGCGGTGAGCACGGCGGCGATCCGGCCTCTATCGGGCTGTTCTACGACGCCGGGCTCGACTACGTCAGCTGCTCGCCGTTCCGGGTCCCGGTGGCGCGCCTGTCCGCCGCGCAGGCCGTGCTGGCAAAGGACCGCGGCCGAGGCCACGTAGGCGGGTCGGAGCAGGCCCGGTTGGCCGTGCCTCCCGTCAGCCGGCCGGGCTGTGGCCGGCCACGAGGTAGCGCCGCAGGGCGATGACCGTCCAAATCGCTTCGACGACGCCGAAGGGCCATGCGCCCGAGAGGAAGCCGTACGAGCTCGACAGGGCGCACCCCAGCGCAAAGGCCAGGACGAACACCCGGCCGCGGGCTTCCAGGGCGTACATGCTCATCATGAAGGTCAAGGCGCAGACGCCGTAGACGGTGACCGCCATCGCGTGACGTTAGGCCGGAACGGGGCCGGACAGCGCCGCGGTACCGTCAGGGTGTGGGGATACCGGACGAGGAAGTCGCCCAGGTCCGGGCGGCCACCGACATCGTGGCCCTGATCAGCGAGCACTCGCTGTTGAAGAAGGTCGGCCGCCGCTGGAGCGGGCTGTGCCCCTTCCACACCGAGAAGACGCCGTCCTTCAGTGTCAACGCCGAGGAGGGCTTCTACTACTGCTTCGGCTGTCAGCAGTCGGGCGACGCCATCACGTTCGTCCGCGCCATGGACGGGCTCGACTTCGTCGACGCGGTGCGCTTCCTGGCCGACCGGGCCGGGATCACGTTGCACGAGGACCAGGAGGCCGGGCGCGACCACAAGCGCCGGTCCGAGTTGCTCGACGCGATGGAGCGGGCGGTGGCGTGGTACCACGAGCGCCTTCTCCGGTCGCCCGACGCAGGACCGGCCCGCGACTACCTGCGCTCGCGCGGCTACGACGGCGGCGTCGTGCGCCAGTTCCGGCTGGGCTGGGCGCCCGACGACTGGGACGCGTTGGCCAAGGCGCTCAAGCTCTCCGAGAAGGTCCTGTCCGACTCGGGCCTCGGTTTCGTCAACAGGCGCGGCCGGGCCCAGGACTTCTTCCGGGGCCGCATCCTGTTCCCCATCTGCGATCCCACGGGTCGCCCGGTTGCTCTCGGCGGGCGTATCCTGCCGCCGCGCTCCGGGCAGGCACCCCCCGATCGGCCCGAGCCCAAGTACAAGAACTCCCAGGAGTCACCGATCTACGCCAAGCGCCGGACCCTCTACGCGTTGAATTGGGCGAAGAAAGGGATCGTGGCCCAGGGCGAGGTCGTCGTCTGCGAGGGCTACACCGACGTCATCGGATGCTTCCAGGCCGGCGCACCGTGGGCCGTCGCCACATGTGGCACTGCCCTGGCGGAGGAGCACTTCACGTTGCTGCGCAACTTCGCCAAGAGGATCGTGCTGGCCTATGACGCCGACGCGGCGGGACAGAGTGCGACGTCCCGCGTCTACGAGTGGGAGCGCAAGCACGAGGTCGACGTAGTGGTGGCGGACCTCCCGGGTGGCAGCGACCCCGGTGACCTGGCCCGCACCGACCCGGATGCGCTGGCCCGCGCCATCAAGGAGGCCCGGCCCTTCCTGCAGTTCCGGGTCGACCGCATGCTGGGCGGGGGCGACCTCACGACGGCCGAGGGGAGGGCGCGCGCAGCGGAGGCGGCGCTGACGGCCGTGGCCGAGCACCCCGACGACCTGGTGCGGGACCAGTATGTCATGCAGCTGGCCGACCGGTGCCGGGTCGATGCGACCCGGCTGCGGGAGCGTCTGGACCACCTGCGGGCCCACCCACCGGTCGAGAATGCCCCGGGCCGGCGGGGCAGGTCCCGCAATGACGAGCCTCCGCCCATGGAGTACCCGGCGGACGACGGGGATGGCGATGGCCCCGACGACGGCAACGCAGCCGCCCTGGCAGCGGCCCTACGACCAGGGCCCGGGCTCGAAGCGCTCAAGTTGGTGGTCCATCGACCCGAAGATGTAGCTGATCGTGTACACGCGGCGCTTTTCGGCGACCCCCTGCAGCGCCATGCGTTTGTCGAGCTCTTGGAGCACGACAGCGTGCACGAGGCTGTTGAGTCCGCGTCACCGGAGGTGGCAAGCCTGTTGCGACGCGTCATCGTTGAAGAGCCCATGGCGGGCGATCCGGAACTGGGTGATCCGGTTGAGTCCGTGGTCACCGGGCTCCTGCGCGGAGCGGTGCGACGCGCTCTGGCCGAGGTTGAGATGCAGTCGCGTGCGGTGGACGACTCGTGGCAGCTGCGAGCGGCGGAGACCGCGCAAGTGCGCCTCTGGCTGGACGAACTCGGAGAACCCACGGCTGGGCGCGACGCTGCCGACCGGTTGGTAGCGTGGTTGGCCGGGAGAGACAGAGAGTGACGATGGCAGGGCAAGAGTGAACGAGGATTCGGCGATTGCGATCGAGGACGAAGGTGTGGTCGCGCCGTCTCCGTCTCCGTCGCCCGAGCCGCTCGCGTCCATTGCGCATGTCGCGCTTCCACCTGGCGTGTCGCAGGTCGACTTCGACGCGGTGCTTGCGATCGGCCGCGAGAAGGGACAGCTGACACAGGCTCAGCTGATCGAGGCGCTGCACACGGTCGAGCTGACGCCCGAGGTGTTGATGATCCTCATCGACCGTGTCACGGCCGAAGGTGTCGCGCTCGTCGAGGACGAGGAAGAAGATCTCCTCGTCGAGATCGCGCCGCGCAAGGGAAACCGGTCCCCGCAACGGGCCAACGGGACCTCCAAGCCCGAGCTGCGCCGCGATACGAACGGGAAGCGGGCGAGCTCGAGTGGCGAGTCCGGGGGCAGTGCGGAGGACCCGGTCCACACGTATCTCAAGGAGATCGGCCGGGTCCCGCTGCTCAATGCCGAGCTCGAGGTCGAGATCGCCCAGACCATTGAGGAAGGGAACGCCGCCGCGGCCAAATTGGCGGCCCACGAGCGGGCTCAGGCCGGTGAGGGTCCCCCGGATGACCTGCTGGACCCGGGTGCGCTCTCCCGGAACCGCCGCCTGGTCCGGGGCGGGCTCAAGGCGAAGGACGAGCTCATCGAGGCGAACCTGCGGTTGGTGGTCTCCATCGCCAAGCGCTACCGCAACCGGGGGCTTGCCTTCCTCGACCTGATTCAGGAGGGCAACCTCGGGCTGATGCGGGCGGTCGACAAGTTCGACCACACGAAGGGCTTCAAGTTCTCGACCTATGCGACGTGGTGGATCCGCCAGGCGATCACCCGTGCCATCGCCGACCAGGCGCGCACGATCCGGATCCCGGTGCACATGGTCGAGACGATCAACAAGGTGGTGTGGGCGCAGCGCCAGCTGCTCCAGGAGTTGGGCCGTGAGCCGACGATCGAAGAGGTGGCGCTCCGCGTCGAGCTCCCGATGGAGCGAGTGCGCGAGATCTTGCGCATCAACCAGGACACGGTGTCACTCGAGCAGCCGGTGGGCGACGAGGACGACTTCAACCTTTCTGACCTGATTGAGGACAGGGGAGCGGTGGTCCCCGACGATGCAGCGACGCGCTCCCTCTTGGACGCGGCGGTGCGCGAGGCGCTCGGACACCTGTCCGAGCGCGAGCAGGACGTAGTGCGCCTCCGGTTCGGTCTGGACGACGGCAAGATCCGCACGCTCGAAGAGGTGGGCAAGGAGTTCGGGGTGACGCGGGAACGGGTCCGCCAGATTGAATCAAAGACACTGGCGAAGCTGCGCCGGCCCGACGCGGCGCATCTGTTGAGGGACTATCTCGAAGAGTCCTGATCGCACCGAAACATCTGACCCCCCGTCACCGGCGGCCCTGCGGGCCGCTGGTATCGTTCGGGGGCTGTCTTCTCAACCCTTCCGGGGTAGCTCAATGGCAGAGCAAGCGGCTGTTAACCGCTAGGTTGAGAGTTCGAGTCTCTCCCCCGGAGCATTTCGTCGTCGTTTGTGCTGCAGGCTCGTAAGTGGCGTCAGCTCCCCTTGGCAATCTTCGGCTGAACTGCCGCTGTATCAGAGTTCAGAGGTGAGCGGTCTGGCGTGTGCCTAAGTCGAGCCAGCGGTAACGGGGGGCTACCCGGCCGGCATGTCAGCCCGGGCTAGAAACGGGGTCGACATGGGGAGAGCCGGTGGGGGAACGAGTCTGGACGCCTTCCGGGACGAGCTGCGTTCGTGGCTGGGCGACCACCTCACCGAAGTGGTTGTCCGGGCCGGCAACCGTCCGGTCGAAGGGGCCAATCTCGAGGTGCTGCGCTCTTGGAACTCCACCCTTGCCGACGCCGGATGGGCGGCACCATCATGGCCCGTCGAACATGGTGGGCGTGGCGCCGGCGTCGATGAACAGCTCATCTACTTGGAGGAGATAAACCGAGTGCGGGCCCCGGGCCCGCTGAACGTGATCGGCGTCTCCAACATCGCACCGGCGATCATGCACTTCGGCACCGCCGAGCAGAAGGCGCGGTTCCTCACCCCGATGCTGCGCGGGGACGAAATCTGGTCGCAGGGCATGTCAGAGCCCGACGCCGGCTCTGACCTCGCGGCGCTGCGCACCCAGGCCGTCGAGGACGGCGACCATTTCGTCGTCAACGGGCAGAAGACCTGGAACTCGATGGGCCATTTTGCCGACTGGTGCCAGCTGTACGTGCGGACGGATCCGTCAGCCAGGAAGCACCGGGGGATCACGTGCTTCCTCGTCGACCTTACGACGGCGGGAATAGAGGCCCGGCCGCTGACAACCATCACGGGTGGGCAGTCCTTTGCGGAACTCTTCTTCTCCGACGTGCGCGTCCCCCGATCGGCCATGCTGGGATCGCTCCACGAGGGCTGGGGGGTGGCCATGACGACGCTCAGCCACGAGCGCGCCGGCGTGGCGAGACTGCACCTCGGTCTGGCCAACAAGCTCGACGACCTCCTGGCCGATCCGAGGGCCGGCGAGCGGTTGCGCGATCCTCGGCTGCGGGACCGCCTGGCGCGTACCTACGCCGACATCGCGTGCATGCGTTTCTCACCGAGCGATCCCTGGCCGACGCGTCGGCCGCCGGGGCGGGCGGCAGCCTGGCCAAACTCGCCTGGGCTCACTGCGACCAGGAGCTGGCGAACCTGGCGGTGGACCTCATCGGCCTCGAGGCGCTCGGGGACCACTGGGGGGAGAATCTGCTCGCGGTCCGCCAGGCCTCGATCGCCGGCGGGACGTCGGAGATCAACCGCTCCATCGTGGCCGAGCATGTCCTCGGGTTGCCCCGGTGATTCCACGAGGGAATCGCTCTTGGGATGGACGCGGGCGCTGCATCTAACGTGAACGTGGCAGCAACGTTCACACACGCCCGGCCGAACGAACCTGCCGGGCGTCGAGGGAGGGCACGATGACCACGAACGAGGAGCGTCGAGCTGCAGGCCGAGAGATCCAGTGCCAGCTGTGGCCCGCAACCCGATCCGGCGCCACCGGGCAGTTCCCGGCGGCCAAGCTGGCCCCGGACTTCTTCGACCATGTCCAGCAGAGCGCTTTCGGCGATATCTGGACGCGCCCGGGCCTGCCCGTGCGCGACCGCTCGCTGATCACAGTGGCCGTACTCGCAGCGCTCGGCCAAACCGAGGAGCTGCGGGCCCACCTGGCCGGGGCGCGCAACGTCGGCATCGACCGGGACGAACTGGTCGAGGTCCTCATGCACATCTCGATTTACGCGGGAGTGCCCGCCACCAACGCCGCGTTGCGGGTGGCGGTCGACGTTCTGGGCGAGTACTAGCCCGGACTTTTCAGTAACTCCCCCTGAAGATTCTGACGTCACCAACTGATGCGGTCGCAGGAACTGACCCTGTCGAACGCGGCCTCTGGCTGGGATTCGCGAGTCGATAAGCCGTGTTGGCGTCGCCAAGAGCGACGGTGGACACGCACCGGGACGTGCGGGGTCCCGGCGGGGTCGGGGGTGGATCGCGTGGAGCGCGTTCAGGTGGTCGCTGGCACCCACCCCGGCAGGCGCCCGAACGCAGCGACGAGGTCGTCGGCCCACGGCCAGCCCTCGGCGATGCGCAAGGTGGTCCGTCGCGCCGAGCGCACGAGGATCCCCGCGCTGTGCAGCAGCGCGTAGCGCAGGCGCTTGGGCTCGGCCTTTTGAAGAGCGCCCTCCAGGCACAGGCCGCGCATCCACGCGAGCAGGTCGGTCGCGATCAGCACCAAGGCCAGCCAGGCCTCGTTGATGGCGAAGCTGGCCGAGGGCAGGTTCTCGAGCCCGGTGTCCTTGGCGTCGCAGATGCGCCGCTCGCAGCGTCCCCGGCCCCGATAGAGGGCTTCGAGGAAGGCCACGCCTTCTTCGAGGTGATCGGTGATGAAGAGCTGGTAACGATGGCCGTCGATGTCGCTGAAGGTGAGCTGGGCCCCCGGATGGGGCTCTTCGCGCCGCACGAGCATGCGGGTGCCCTCGGGCCAGAGGCCCAGATCCACCAGGTCCGTGATCTCGGCCACTACCCCGGTGTCACGCTCGTCGGTGCCGTCGGCCGAAATGGTCGACATCCAGCGGTTTTGAGGGATGTCGAGGACCAGGCGCGCCAGCTCTGCGCTGAGTCGGTGCCCCACGATGAAGCGGACGCCCCGGTCGCGGCAGGCGTCGACGAAGCCGTGACTGGCCCCGGCCGAGTCGGTCCGGGCGATGACCTCGGCGGCCATTGGATCCACCGGCAGCTGGGCCAACGCGGCGTCGAGCAGGCGCACATGGTCCTCGGCCGACCCAGCCGCAGCATTGCCCGGGCGCAAGATCGCGGCCAGGGCCTCGCCCGTGGCGTCGAGGAAGGCGACCATGGGCGCGAAGCCGAAGCCGTGCTTGTAGTTCGGCGCCGCACCCTCCTTGTCCGAGTGGGCATTGACCAGCGTGGCGTCGATGTCGATCACGTAGAAGCCCGGGTCCATCCCGGCCGCCCAGGCAGCCACTCGAGCGCTGGCCCGAGCAGCCTCGATGCGCTCGAGGGCGCTCCGGTCGGTCGCCTCGAGGGTCCGCCACATCGTCGGCACCGACGCCACGTCGCCGAAGAGGCCCGGCTGGTCGCCGAGCACGCGCACGTCGCTGAGCGTGGTTGCCCCATCGGCAATGGCGACGGCCATGTCGACGAGCACGTGGCCGCGGTCATGGCCGCGACGGCGTTGCTTGGTCGGAGCCATGGCCTCTGACAGCGCCTCGGTGAGGCCCACGTCGTCGGCCAGTTCGCACAGCAGCCGTGCCCCGGCGTGGGACACCACACCTTTGCCGCCGGTGGTCACCACGATGCCCGGTCGTCGCGCGTTACGCTTCATCTCGGAAGTGCCCTCCTGGTTCGGGTTGCTGTGGTCTCTCAACCAACAGTTTCCATCGCCTCGAGGGCTTTTCCGCGTCTTTGCGGATGCGTCAGCGGCGGATTACTGAAAAGTCCGGGCTAGTCGCACGGCCTGCGCCTCCGACGGTGCCGTTCGGGCTACGGGCGGTCCCCGGGACCGGGACCCCAGCGCAGCGCCACGTTGGCTTGCTGCTCGGCGAACGCGACGAGCTCACTCCAGTCGGCGCCACCCAGCCCCTGGGCGACTGCCTCTGTGAGGACGCCGTGCACGGCCGACGCGATCGGAGTGGGGACGCCGAGGGCGGCACCCGAATCGACAATCAACCGGGCGTCCTTGGCGGCAAGGGCCAAGGCGAACTGCGCGGGGCGACCCCGCCCGTCGATCGTCTCGACGTGGCGGTCGAGGTAGAAGTTCGATGCCCCAGCCGTACGCAGGATCGCCACGGCGTCGCGGACCTCGATCCCCGCTTTGGCGGCCATCGACAGGCCCTCGAGGCTTACCCATGTAGTCGTGAAGGCGATGAGGCTGTTGAGCAGCTTCATCGTGTTGCCGAGGCCGAGACCCCCGACGTGAAACGTGGCGCGCCCAAGGGTCTCGAGCACCGGTCGGACGCGGGCTACGGGTCCGGTGTCGCCGCCGATCATGAACACGAGCATCCGGCGCTCGGCACCGATGGCCCCGCCCGTCAGAGGCGCCTCGATGAGAGAGTGGCCTGAGCCGGCCAGGCGGTCACCGAGCTCGCGAACGACGGCGGGACTGTTGGTGGACAGGTCGACGAGAACCGAGCCGGGCTTGGCAGCAGCGGCCCAGCCGGTGGCAACGGCGGCAACGACATCCGGCGTCGGCAGTGACAGCAGGGTGATGTCGGTGGCGCGGGCCACCGAGCCGACGTCCCTCGCAGGTGACGCCCCTGTCACCGCGTCGGCGAGCGACGCGTCGAGATCGTGCACCGTGACCTCGTGGCCGTCGGCCACCAAGTTCGCCGCGATTGCGCCGCCGACGTTGCCCAACCCGATCACGCCAATCTGCATCGTCCCTCCCTGGTGTTCCGGACGCCCTGCCCGAGCCTCCGAGCGCTCGTCGGGTCGAGCGTATAGTGGGAGTGACTCGAGCGTCGGGGACCGGGGGGTCGATCATGGGGCTGCGCGAGCACGTCATTTGCGACAGCGATCTCCACCTGATGGAACCGCCCGACCTATGGGAGCGCTACATCGATCCGGCCTACAGGCACGCCGCGCCGCGAGGCCTCACGGAGATCCCCCGTGATATGCGGGTGCGGGTCAAGAACCGCGTCGTGCTCCGGCTGGGTGCCACCCGCCCGATGCATGTCGACGGCCGGAAGACGGGGTGGCAAAAGGACCACGACACCGTGTACGCCGCGTCCGAGGCCAGGGGCTGGGACGCGGCGTCGCAGATCGATGCCATGGACGCCGAGGGACTCGATCTCGCGGTGCTCTACCCGTCGCGCGGCCTGTTCGTCCTCGGCATCGATTCGTCCGAGCAGATCGGCGGTGACGGACTGGAGCCCGAGTTCGCAACTGCCATCGCCCGCGCCTACAACGACTGGCTCAAGGAATTCTGCGATCACGCCCCCGACCGGATGTTCGGCGCCGGGATGGTGGCGCCCCACGACGTCCCCGGCGCGGTCGGGGAAGCCCGGCGGTGCGTGGAGGAGCTCGGCTTCAAGGCGATCTTCCTGGCGCCGGCGGCGGTGAACCGGCGGCCGTGGCATCACACCGCTTACGACCCCCTGTGGGCGGAGATCCAACGGCTTGGCGTCCCATTGGCTTTCCACGGTGGTGGCCAGACCTACCTCACGCCGGATTTCGGGCTCGAGGTACTGGACCGGCTGATGCTGTGGCACACCTTCAGCCAGCCCCTGGGGATCCAGTTCGTGACGGCCTG
>CAVSBE010000005.1:0-14548 GCA_963726135.1 uncultured Acidimicrobiaceae bacterium | reverse complement strand
ACTGCGCCCAGCCGGCTAACGTTCCCGCCGGCTCCTGTCCCGCCGGCTCCTGTCCCGCCGGCGGAAGCTCTGCCGCCTGAGGATGCGGGCGAGGACAAAAAAACGGCCGCGTCGGCAGCGAGTTCCCCCGCCGGACCACTTTTTTGTCGGTCCCCGTGCCCGGTGGCAACAAGGATCGCCAAACCGGGTCTCAACTGGGGTTTTCGCTCCGCGGCGACGAGCCACCGGGTCCCGCCGCGCATGTTTCGTGCCCAGTGGCGCCCATTTCCCCCTTGCGCTCGGGGGGAGCGTAGTGAAAGATGACTACACCGTTGTAACTACACCAATGCCACCTGAGGCGAAGAAGGGGGGCGAACCCAGTGCCAGTCGACATAGTCACGACGCTCTACGGTCGCCAAGAACGAAGCTGGCAGTTGCAGGCCAACTGCATGGGAGTCGACCCGGACCTGTTCTTCCCGGAGCGGGGGGCCTCCACCAGGGAGGCCAAGGAGGTCTGCCGCGGTTGTGTCGTGCGGGAGGACTGCCTCGAATACGCGCTGGCCAATGGCGAGAAGTTCGGCATCTGGGGCGGCATGAGCGAGCGGGAGCGCCGGCGCCTGCGCCGGGCCCGCGCCCTGGCCCGCCGGGACGTGGCCAGCGCTTCCTAGCCTCCCCCTCGCGTGAGCGGCTAGCTGGGGGAAGCCGGGACTCCACCGTCAAAGCATCCGAGAGGCCGAGCTCGGGCCAGCGGCCCGCAGGGACGGCGGCGAGGACCACCTCGGGGAGGAGCCCCACGAGCTCGCCCCCTTCCACCGCGCCTCCTGCCTGGGTCACCAGGTCCGCCACCGCGTCGTAGAGCAGAGCCGGCCCGTAGCGGACCGGGTCGACCAGGTTGCACGACACCTGGGCCCGCGCACCGACGGCCAGGCCAAGGGCCCGCACCTCGGGACGGCGCACCAGCGGCGCCACACTCCGGGCCAGCTCGGCCGAGGAGACCCACACGTTGTAGGCCACGAGCACGGGCCGGGCGCCGACGGCGGTGGCGCCGGTGCGGGGGTCGGGCGCCGCCGGCCCGTACTCGGGGGCCAGGCCTCCCTCCTGGGCGGCGGCGAAGGCGTGGCGGCGGACCTCGGGCAGGGTCCGGGCCCGCCCGCCGGAAAGGGGTCCGTAGAGGAAGCTCGGCACACCCAGCTCGGTGCCGAGCCAGCGGGCGTACTCGTCACGCAGGATGACCGTGGGGGCGAGATCGACAGGCGGAAGGCCGCCGGGCTCGTAGGGGACGAAGGGCACGACGTCGAGCACGCCCAGGCGGGGGTGGGCCCCGGCATGCTCGCGCAAGTCGAGTCGGGCGACCGTCGCCCGGGCCAGCGACCGAGCGCCTTCGGAGACGGCCTCGGCGGGGCCCGCGAGCGTGAGGACCGAGCGGTTGTGATCGGGGTCACGGTGCAGATGCAGCAGCGCCGGCCCGGCGGCAGTGCCCAATTGACGCACGACGCCCACGTCGCGGCCCTCGCTGACGTTGACCACGCACTCGACGATCACGGCGCCAGCGTGGCACGCTGGCCTCAGCGGGAGCCGGATCGCCGGCTCAGTGGGAACTCGAGCTGGTGCTCGCCGCTCCTGTGGCGCTGTTACTTGGCGACGACGGCGTGGGAGAGCCGACGCCGGCGCAGGATTCGGCGGCGCTCACGCTCCGACGCACCGCCCCAGACCCCGTGGTCGATGTGGTGCTCGAGCGCGTACTCCAGGCAGGCCTCGGAGACCGGGCACTCGGCGCAGATGCGCTGGGCCACCAGAACCCCCATCCCGTCGTTTGGGAAAAAGATGTCGGGTGCAACTTCCTTGCACTTGCCCCGGGCCATCCAATCGGTATTCATCGCTCGGCTCCCCTTTCGCGCACCATTCTAAGGCACCCGCCAGTCGGGAGGTAGGGTCTTCGCGTAGGAAGTTCGTAAGAATTGCGGGCCCGATTTTCGATCTACCAGGGAGAACGTGCCTCCAGCCCCCGGGGCTACGCTGGCGCCGATCGCCGATGCCAGGAGGTGCCATGTCCCCGGAACCCGAGGGCGACGTAGTCGAAGAGGGTGAGCCGATCGAGCCGATCGGGCACGTGCGCGTCGTCTACCTCGGGCCCGTCGCACCCCACTGGGAGGTGCAGTCGGATTACGGCCCGCCCGAGGTGATCGATCAGTTCCGCGAGCGTGTCCTGGCCCGCCTGGTCCTGCTCCCCCCGCACGACCCCCAGTTCCGCCGCAACAGCGAGCGTGTCGTGCGCGACGCCGAGCGGGAGAACCTGGCCCTCGAGTGGGTCCTCGACTGGGGCGAGGACTCCTAGCACGTGACGCCCGGGGATCCGGCCCCGCAGCGGCCTGCCCCTTGAGCCACCGTCCAGAGCCTGTCCCAACAGCACCCAAGTTGCCCCCGGCACGCCACTGGGCCGACACCCCGGTAGTGGAAGCATGGCGGCCGCACCACACAACGAATGGTCTACGGGCCCGGGGTCCGTGGAAGGGGGAACGACGATGGGAGACACCTTCACACTGGACGACGCACCGGTCGTCCGGGACATCAAGGGGCTCGTTGGCGAGCTGACCGACGACGAGGCGGCGTTGGTACGCACGCTCACACCGCCCGACATGGAACGGTCCGCGATGGTCGAGCACCTGTTCGACCTCGTCGACCTGCTGGCGACCATCCGCTACGACGAGGCCATGGCGGAGTACGTCTACGCCATCGCACCGGGCTGGGACGGCAGCATCGAGACGCTGCTCCTCGGTGGTCGGGTGACCACCGTGTTCAATCGCTGCACCCTCGCCCACAGCGTGGCGGGGCCCCGGGTGGCCGAGCGCTCCGCGCCGGTCCGCCGGGTGCCGGCGCCGGTCGGCTGAGCCCTTCCCGCAGCGGCCGGTACGCAGCGACGGAGTAGCGCCGTCGCTCAGTTGAGGAGGCCGATGCGGGCCAGCCACAGCCCGGGGGCGTCGACCTCGGCCGGGGTGGGCAGATCGAGCTCGTCGGCCCACAGCCGGGCCAACGCGTCCTCACCGGCACGCTCGATCACCCCACTGACGAAGGTGCGTCCCCGGTCGACCTCATCCTGGCCGACGTCGAGGCCGAAGAGCCCGGCGAAGGCCTGCTCACCCTTCCCCTCCTCAATCCGGTAGCGGTACCAGGCCTCGCGCAGCGCGGCCGGCGACGACGTGAGCGACTCCGCGATCCCGGCCGTGACGTGGTCCACGTAGGCACCGATCGCGGTCGTCTGCGCCGTCAGCGCGCTCGAGATGTTGCGCTGCTCGGGGGTGATGAGGTCCGAGAGCAACGCCTCAGGATCGCCCAGGGCGTCCTCGAGCGCCGCCGGGTCCGTGAGGCCGTCGCCCAGGCGCTCGACGATGGAGCGCTGCGCGGCCGCAGCGTGGGCGGACGCATCACCGAGCAGCGTCGCGAGCGAGGTCCGGACACCGGGCCGCGTGAGCACCGCGTGCATCGTCAGCTCGCGCAGGCAGACCCAGAGCTGCACCTCTTGCAGGGGGAGGCTCCAATCGTCGGCGAAGCGAGCCACGTTCCCGGGGACGAGGAGCATGGTGGCGGCCGATTCGGGCCAGGGCAGCGGCAGCGCGTACTGCCCGAAGGCCCGGCGGGCCAGGTGCCCCGCCGCCGAGCCGAACTGCATGCCGAGGAAGACCGGGCCGAGCGTCTGCGCGAACTGCCCGAGCAACCCCCCGAGGCCGCCGGCCCCGGCCGGGTCGAGCTCGCTCAGGTCCAGCGACGAGGGGACGGCCGCCGCCCCCTGCTGTTGCGCCTCGACCATCGACTTGAGGACGGGCCGGTAGGCATCGAGCACACGGAAGCTCCACTGCCCCGGCCCGACCGCCTCGAAGGAAACGCCCCCGCTGCCCGACGAGGGGGCGATCCCCGTCGCGTCGGCCACGTGGAGCTCGGCCACCCGGGCCAGCTCCTCGAAGGCGATGCGCACCAGCGGATCGGGGTTCTCGTCCTCACCCCCGTCGGTGGCCACCCCGAAGGCCAGGGTGCGGGCGGCCTCGAACCAGCTGTCCGCGGCTCCCGGCCCCGACCCGATGACCTTGAGGAGGTCACCGAGGAGACCTCCCATCGGGTTATCGGGATCGCTCGAACCGAACATGCTCACCCTCGCATGCTAGGAGGACGCGCCGAGCGTGATGTCCACGACCTTGCTGCCCGAGCCCTGCTGGACCGACACGGCGACGGCCGTGCCCGGGGGCAGGACGTAGACTCTCGCCCGCAGTTCGGCCATCGTGCGCACCGGCAGCGCGTCCACGGCGACGATGACCTGGCCTTGCTGCAGCCGGCCCGTCGCCGGGCCGTCGGAGGCGACCTGTTCCACGGTGGCCCCCGTGCCGCCGGGGGCGTCGGAGCCCGAGACCCCCAGCCATCCCTGCACCACACGGTTCTTGGAGCGCAGGTCGTTGGCCACCCCCACGACGAGCTGGCTCGGTAGGAACGTGGCCGGGGTGGACAGCGCCGGGTGCGGCCTCGTAGAGGATGCCCACGACAGCCCCGCCGGCGTTCAACAACGGGTCACCCGCGGCGAGCTCCGGTGCGGTGGGGGCCGAGCTGATGGACGGCATCCCTCCGGCCGGTCCATTGGCGATGGGGGCGCCGGCGCCGCTTACCGCTCCCGGGGTGCAGTGCAGCGCGATCGACGTGCCGCCCGCCGGCACGAAGCTCAGGGTGAGGTCGGGCGAGCCGCCGCTCACGGTGCTGTCGTCAGCGAAGGGCGCCACGGGGAGGTCCTCGGGCACGGTGATCAGCGCGATGTCGGATGCCTTGTCGGTCGCCACGACCGTGGCCGGCTCGAGCCTGCCGCCCGGGCCGACCATCACGAGGCGACGGACCCCGCCGAGGAGGTCGGCGGTCGTGGCGACCAGACCCCCCTCGGCCACGGCGACGCCGATCAGCGCAACCGTGCCCTGGCCCGTCGTCGCCCGGAGCTCGACCATGGAGCGGCCGGCCGACTGGGCCGCCGCCGGCACTGCGTTCTGGGGCCCGGCCAGGGTCGTCGGGGCACTGGCCACGATGTCGGCCGTGGCACCCCGGAGCGGGCGCTGCGATGCCGGGGAGACCAGCACGACCACCCAGGCGACGGCCGCCATGACGGCCCCCACGCCCACGAGGACCATGAACGCGCCCCGGTAGGGATGACGCGGCGGGGCGTTCAGGAGCAGCGGCCCCTCTGCGCCCTGGGCGATCTCGCTCGGGTGCCGCCACAGCCGGTCGTCGGGGTCGATCCACCCGCGCAGCGGGGCGTCGGGACCTTCGGGGCCGGTTTCTGCACCCTCTTCGGGGCCCGGTTCGTCCTCTTGGGGCTCCTCGGGCGTGTCGCTCACCTGGGCGACGATACCGAGAACGGCCCTGGAAATGCCGTCGCGGGATGGCTCGGCCGTACCATGTGCCCCCATGGCGCGCGACCTGGCAATCGACCTGGGCACCGCCAACACGCTCGTCTACGCCAAGGGAAAGGGCCTGGTACTGAACGAGCCGACCGTCGTCGCCCTCGACTCGCGCAGCCGGGAGGTGCTCGCCATCGGGACGGACGCCTGGCAGATGATCGGCCGCACGCCGGGTTACATCGTCGCCGAGCGCCCGCTGCGCGGCGGTGCCATCACCGACTTCGAGGTGACCGAACGGATGCTGAGCGTGCTCTTGCATCGGGTCGGTGTCAGCCGGATCAACCGGCCAAAGGTGCTCATCTGCGTGCCGTCCGCCATCACGGCGGTGGAGCGGCGGGCCGTGAAGGAGGCGGCACGCCGGGCGGGCGCGTCGGCCAGCTTCCTCATAGAGCAGCCCATGGCGGCGGCCATCGGCGCCGGGCTGCCGATCCACGAACCGGTGGGCAACATGGTCGTCGACGTGGGTGGTGGCACGGCCGAGATGGCCGTGATCTCGTTGGGTGGTGTGGTGGCGGTGCAGGCATTGCGCTGCGGGGGGTTCGACTTCGACGCCTCGATCCAGAACTACGTGCGCTACCAACACGGAGTGGCCATCGGCGAACGCACGGCCGAGGCGGTCAAGATGGCCATCGGATCGGCGTCCTCCTACGGGGGAGAGCAGCAGGCCGAGATCCGCGGCCGCGAGGTCGCCACCGGCCGGCCCAAGACGGTGATCCTCTCCCCACTCGAGGTGCGCGGTGCGCTGCAGGACAATGTGACGTCGATCGTCGCCGCGGCGGCCGAGTGCCTGGGGGAAGCGCCGCCAGAGCTGGCGCAGGACATCATGTTCGAGGGGGTCCACCTGACCGGGGGCGGCGCGTTGCTGCGGGGGATGACCCAGCGCCTGGCCGACGCCACCCACGTCCCCGTGCACCTGGTCGACACGCCGCTCGAGTGCGTGGTCCAGGGCGCCGGGGTCTGCCTCGAGTCCTTCGACCGGTTGAAGCGCCTCTTCTCCGAAGAGGACTAGCCGTCCGGGGATTCGTCGAGCAACTCGGCGGCAGCCTGCCGCACCTGCCAGTCCCGGTCCACGGCCGCCGCGCGGAGCGCCGCCTCGACCCGGGGGTCGTCGAAGCCGGCCAGGGCCACGGTGGCGCGGCGCCTGACCGTGGGCTTGTCGCCCAACGCGGTGAGCACGGCCGGGAGCCCCACCGGATCGCCGATCGCGCCGAGCGCAGCGACGGCGGCCTCGCGGCAGCGCACGTCTGCGTGCCCGGTCGCCGTCGTCACCAGCAGGGGTACGGCGGGCCGGTGACGGCGCTCGGCCAGGAACCAGGCCGTGCCGACGACGACCAGCGGATCGGGGTCGTCGAGCGCGCCAGTCACGGCGCGCACCAGCGTGGAGCGCGAGCCCTTGCCCCCCACGCCCACCGCGGCCTCGACGGCGCGGCGGCGCAGCGCGGGGGGTCCATCGCCGAGCGCGGCGGCGACGTCAGCGGCCGTCAGCGCCCCGAGGCGGGCCAGCGCGCCCAGCGCAGCCACCTGCACGCGGGCGTCGGGATCGCCGAGGCCCCGCCGGGCCGTGGCCGCGTCCCCACGGTGCCCCGCCAGCGTCACGCGACGCCTGCGGCGGTCGGCGCGGCGGTCGGCCGCCACATCCGTGGCAACATCGTCCCTCACCTTTCGAGTATGTCTGACCCTGCGACCCCACCTTCCAGCGACGCCGGCCCGACCGCGGCCGGTGGTTGGGCCCCGCCCTCGCCGCCCGCCCCCGTTCGGCGGCGGCGCCGGATGTGGCCCGTCTTCTTGGCAGCCCTGGCCGTCATCGTCATCGCCGGCTTCATCGCCGCCCGCATCTCGGTGAACTACTACGTCATTACGCCGGGGGACGCCACGCCGGTCGCCCAGTACATCGAGGTGCCGCCCACGGACAACCACCCTTTGACCGGCAAGATCCTGCTGACCGACGTCTTCGTCAACCAACTCAACGCACTCAATTACCTCCAGTACAAGTACTTCGACTCGAACAGCGAGGTGGTCTCGGGGTCGGACCTGCTCGGCCCCGCCGCGCCCGACGAGGAGCAGTACATCGACCAGGGCTTCCTCCAGATGGCGCAGGCCCAGTCCTACGCGACCGCGGCGGCGCTGTCCCACCTCGGGTACAAGGTCAGCGCGACCAACGCCGGGACGCTCGTCTACGGGATCGCGTCCGGTTCCCCCGCCGCCAAGGTGCTGCACGTGGCCCAGGTGATCACCGCGGTGAACGGCACCCCTGCACCCTCGAGTTGCGCCCTGATCGAAGCGCTGCGCGGGATCACACCCGGGACGACCGTCTCGCTCGGCGTCGAGGAGTCCTCAATCAACGACGTCGGGACATTCGTGCCCGGGCCGACGGTGCAAAAGTCGGTGACGTTGGCCGCGCCCCCCAAGGGCGCGCTGGTCACGGGGTGCGGGGCGCCGTTCAAACTGACCGCCTACCTCGGTCTCATTGATCCCATGACGCAGCAGGACTGGCACTTCCCCGTCAACGTGACCGTGCACACCCAGAACATCGGTGGCCCCTCCGCCGGCCTGGCCATGACGCTCGGCATCATCGACAAACTGAGCAGCGGGCGCCTGACGGGCCACAGGATCATCGCTGCCACGGGCACGATCGACCAGAACGGCAATGTCGGTGACGTCGGCGGCGTGCCGGAGAAGACGATCGCGGTCGAGCGGGCCGGGGCGACGGTCTTCTTCGTGCCCGCGGTCGAAGGTGCGAAGGCACAGGGCAAGGCCAACGCGCAGCTCCACGTCTACGCCGTCAGCAACCTGGACCAGGTGCTGCGCATCCTCAAACGTCTCGGGGGCAGCGTGCCCGCCGGCCCCAGGCCTGTGCCGGTCCAGGCGGCGCCGTAGGCTCTGGCCATGCCCGAAGGCCGCGCCCCCATCTCGTCCGCCCGGATCGCGACCGGGGATATCGCCCGCCACTCCTTCGCCATCGTCCGGCGGGGTTTCGACACCGACGAGGTGCGCGCCTACCTCCAGTCGGTGGCCCGAAGTCTCGAGGCGATCGAGGAGCGTGAGCAGGAAATGCGGGCCGCCCTCTCCGAGGCCGAGGAGCGGGCCGCACACCCCGTGGTCGACGAGGCCACGCTCACGTCGTCGCTGGGCCAGCACAGCGCACAGATCCTGCGCCACGCCCACGAGGAGGCCGCCCGCATCGTCGCCCAGGCACAAGAACGGGCGGCGACCTTGCTGCGGGAGACGCAGAGCCAGGTCGACGAGCTCCAGGCGCAAACGGAATCCTCGGCCGCCGAGCGCGTCGTCGAGGTGGAGCTGCTGGTGGCCAACGCGCAGCAGGAGGCCCGCGTCGAGAGCGAACGGATCGTCGCCGACGCGATGGCCGACGGCGAGGCGGTCATCGCTCGGGCCAAGGACGAGGGGCGCGCACTCCTGGAGCAGGTGCAAGAGGCGCGGCGCCGGGTGCTGGCCGACCTGGCCTCGCGACGGCGCGCGCTCGGGATCCAGATTGAGCAGCTCCGTGCCGCCCACGACGAGATGGCGGCGTCCGTGCTCGGCGTGCGCGACAAGGTGGACGGGATCCTGGGCCACCTGGAGCGGACCGACGAGGAGGCCCGCGCCGCCGCGGCGGCCGTCGGCGACCAGTTCCGGCTGCACGGAGCGACAGAGGGGCCGTTGGACCAGGACGCGCCGGACGACGCGATCGGGGAGGTGCCGCCGTCCGGACCTATGGCCGCGCCGAGCGGGGAGGAAGCCGAGGACGCGCTGGGGGCGGACGAGGGCGGCGCGTCCGGTGCCGCGCCTTCGGTCGACGAGCTGTTCGCGCGTATCCGTGCGGGGTCTGCGACGGGGGCGGCTCCGTCGGCGGCGAAGGCGGGCGACACGTCCGAGGGCGGGGCGGAGGCACCCGCGCCGGTCGACGGTGGCGCGGCCGGAGGCGCCGGTTCCGGTGCAACCGACACCGAGCCCACCGAAGCCGAGCCCACCGAAGGCGAGGCGGCGCCCGGACCGGACGACGACATCATCGCCCGGCGCGACGAATTGCTGGCACCGCTCACGGCGCGCCTCAGCCGCACGGTCAAGCGAGCCCTGGGCGACGACCAGAACCGGCTCCTCGCCCAGCTGCGGAGCTCGAAAGCGCCGACCGAAGGCGAGTTGTTGGGCGACGAGGAGGAGCACGTGGTCGCGTTCGCCGGCAAGGCGCGCGGCCATCTGGCCGAGGCGTTCACCGCCGGGACGGTGTTCGCCGGAGCCGAGGCGGCGGCCATAGCCGAAGGCGACGCAGTCGAACAGTCGGCGGCGGCGTTGGCGCGGGTGATCGTCACGATGCTGCGCCGCCAAATGGAAGAAGGGACCGGGGAGCCGGTCGACCGGGTGGGGGCGGCGTTCCGGGAGTGGCGGGGCGAGCGGGTCGAGCGCCTGGCAGGTGACTACGCCACGCAGGCGTTCTCGGCGGGCGTGGCAGCGGCCAGCGGGGAGGGCAAGATGCGCTGGATCGTGACGTCCACGGGAGGCTGCTCGGACTGCGAGGACAACGCGCTCGCCGGCGCGGTGAGCGGCATCGAGGTCTTCCCGACCGGCCATTCCTACCCGCCCGCCCATTCGGGCTGTCGCTGCCTGGTGGCGCCCGTGGGCGACGAGGCCTCCTGACTGCTGCCGCCAGCGACCGCCCACAGGCCGTGCCTGGCCGTTGGGCCGCAGGTGGCGGACGTTAGGCTCCCCCCGTGCGCATCCCCAGCGACCTGACCGCTGATCACTCGCCGCGCCGGCGACGCCGTGCCCGCTGGTGGCTGATCGGCGTCGTCGTCGTCATCATCATCCTGCTGGTGTCGCTTCGCTCGCTGGCCGGGCTCTACACCGACAGCCTCTGGTTCTCCTCGGTCGGCTACCACAACGTCTTCTCGACGCTGCTCGCGATAAAGCTCGGGCTCTTCGGCGTGTTCGGGGCGATCTTCTTCGCCGTCTTGTGGGTCAACCTCGTGGTGTGTGACCGCATCGCGGGCCACGACATCGTGCTGGCCCAGGACGACGAGCTCGTGCGCCGGTACCAGCAATACGTGCGGCCCTATGCCGGCCGGATCTACGTCGCCCTTGCCTTCGTCCTGGCGCTGATCGGCGCGTCGGGGACGATCAGCCAGTGGAACAACTGGATCCTGTTCCGCCACGGGGGCAGCTTCGGCATCAACGATCCCCAGTTCGGCAAGGACGTGGGCTTCTACGTCTTCGATCTGCCCTTCTTGACCTTCGTCGTGGACTGGACGCTGGCCATCCTCATCGTGACCCTGGCCGTATCGGTCGTGTTCCACTACTTCAACGGGGGGATCCAGCCGCAGCGGGGCCTGCCGCGGGTGCGGCCGCCGGTGAAGGCGCACATCTCGGTCCTCCTCGCCCTGATCGCGCTCGACAAGGCGGCCGGCTACGTCCTGCAGCGCTGGTCGCTCGTCAACGCACAGGACGGCTACGTCAACGGCGCCGGCTACACGGACGTACACGCCCGCCTGCCGGCCGAGACCCTGCTGATCTACGTGTCGATCTTCGCGGCGGCGATCCTGCTCTTCAACATCCGCCGCCAGGGCTGGACGCTGCCGGTGCTCGCGGTGGGCATCTGGGCCTTCGTCGCGCTGGTCGTCGGCATCATCTACCCGGCCCTGTTGCAGGCGTTGAAGGTGACTCCGGCGCAGAGCTCGCTCGAGGCGCCGTACATCCAACGAAATATCACAGCGACCCGGGACGCGTACGGAGTGACCAACATCAAGGTGCAGCAGTTCCCGGCGAGCACGTCGATCTCCGCGAGTCAGACGGTGTTGGCCAGCCCTACCATCACCAACATCCGGCAGTGGGATCCGGACCCGTCGATCTCACTCCAGACGTTCCAGCGACTCCAGGCGATCAAGTCGTACTTCTTGTTCCCGTCTGTCGGCGTGGACCGCTACTCGCTCTCCGGGAAGCGAACGCCGGTTCTGGTCGGGGTGCGCGACATCTCCGCTTCGAACCTCCCGTCCGCGTCCTGGGTGAACACGCACCTGCAGTACACCCACGGCAACGGGGCCGCGGTCGCACTGGCAAACCAGACCAATTCCACGAACCCGGTGTTCGCGGTGCAGGGGGTGCCGCCCGCGTCGTCGTCGGGGATGCCGGCGATCATTGAGCCGGGGGTCTACTTCGGGGCGAACGAGTCCGGTTACGTCGTGGCGAACACGAAGCAGTCCGAGGTCGACTACCAACAGAACGGCATTAGCTCGGAGAGCCACTACAAGGGAAACGGCGGCGTCCAACTGTCGTCGATCTTCACCCGGGCCGCCTTCGCGCTGCGGCTGGGAGACTTCAACCTGCTGATCTCGAGCCAGATCACGAACAAGTCGCGCATCATGTTCGTGCGGGACCCGATCGCCATGGCCCAGAAGGCGGCACCGTTCCTGAGCTTCGACCACGACCCCTACGCGGTGATCAACGGCGGGCACATCGATTGGGTGGTGGACGGGTACACGACGACGACGAACTACCCGTACTCCCAGAACGCCGCCTCCCAGCAGGTGGCGATCGGCAGCAATCTGCCGGGGAGCTACAACTATGTGCGGAATTCCGTCAAGGTCGTCATTGACGCCTACTCGGGGCAGATGACGTTCTACGACGCCGACCCGAACGACCCGATCCTGCAGGCATACTCGGCCGCCTTCCCGCACATGTTCACCCCGCTCGCGAAGATGAGCGCGCAGCTCAAGGCCCACCTGCGCTACCCACCCGACATCTTCTCCATTCAGTCCGCCATCTACGGCCGCTACCACCTGACCAACGCGCAGGTGTTCTACGCCGCCAGCAACGCTTGGCAGCTGTCGCCGACCGCCGGCGCCGGGCCGCAGTCCCAGGCCCTCCTGGCCCAGAACACCTACAACAACCAGGGCCAGCTCGTCTCGTCGACGCCGGCCCGGATGGACCCGCAGTACCAGGTGTACTCGCTCCCGGGGGCGGCCCCGACCGACCAGGTCTTCACGGTCTCGGACGGCTTCGTCCCGGCTTCGCAAGCGAGCGTCTCGGGCTCCAACCAGAACTTCAATCTGACCGCGTGGATGGTGGGATTGTCGGACCCCGGGCATTACGGCCAGCTCACCCTCTACGAGACCCCCCAGGGCACGTTGGGACCGGCCAACGCGGACGCCGAGATCTCCGCCGACAACAAAGTGTCGTCGGACATCACCCTGCTGGACCAGCACGGGTCCGAGGTCCTGCTCGGGGAAACGCTCATGGTCCCGATCGCCAACTCCATGGTGTACCTGCGCCCGCTCTACGCATCGCCGACGACGAACCCCCAACCTCAGCTGGAGTACGTCGTGGCCGTGCTCGGCAGGACCGTCAAGATCGACACGTCGCTGTCCGCCGTGCTCTCCGACATCCTCCAGACCACCGTGACGGTGCCGTCGAGTCCCGGCGTTTCCTCGAGCGGCACGGTCCCGTCGGCGGTGGCGGGCATCCTGCAGGCGGCCCAGTCTGATTACAACAATGCCTTGGCAGCGCTCACGGCCGGGAACCTGTCGCAGTTCCAGTCGGACATTCAGGCCATGGACCAGCAGATCATGCAGGCCCAACAGGTGCTGTCGGCGGCTGGGACCACCACCTCGACGACGACCACGACGACGACGGCGCCACCCGTCAGTGGGGCGAAGTCTTCGAAGACGCGCAGCACGACCTCGACGACATCTTCGACCACCACGACCGTGTCGTCGAGCACCGAGCCCAAGGGGGGCAGCACGACGACCACGTCGACGACGCTGGCCTCGGCGGCGCCCGGGGGCTCGGGCTGAGGCCCAGCCCGGCCGACGGGTGACGAATTGACGAGATGGCGGTTGCGGCCGGCGCCCGCGGGTCCCATGATGTCGGGAGCGAAGTGCAGGGACGAAAGGAAGTTCGATGGGACTCCTCGACAAGGTCAAGGACAAGGCGACCCAAGCCACCGAGAT
This sequence comes from uncultured Acidimicrobiaceae bacterium, assembly GCA_963726135.1. Lineage (GTDB taxonomy): Bacteria > Actinomycetota > Acidimicrobiia > Acidimicrobiales > RAAP-2 > Bog-473. Next base: position 1,206 of record CAVSBE010000005.1, on the reverse strand, counting down.
GGCCAAGGACGCGGCGGCCAAGGGCCAGGCGAAGCTCGACGACGCACAGGCCAAGAAGGCGGCCGACGGGATGCTGCGGGACCTCGGTGCGGCGTTCTACGCCACCCAGACCGGGCGGACCACCCCGACCACGGAGGCCGACATGCAGCGGCTCGTCACGGCCCTGCAGCAGCACGAGTCCGAGCACGGCGCCCTGACCCTGGCCCCCGAGTCGGCCGCCGCGGCCCCGACGGCTGCGCCGGCCGGCGATGCCCCTGCCGGCGATGCCGCCTGCGGCGCAGCCCCGCCCCCGCCGCCCCCGAAGGCTGCGGACCCGGCCTCGCCACCGCCCCCGCCTCCGACGGCACAGACGCTTTAACGCGTTCCCGACCCGGTTGGAGCGCGGTGGTGGGTCTTCGGCCCGGGGTATAGGATGCCTTCTTCGCCGCGGGGTGGAGCAGTCTGGTAGCTCGTCGGGCTCATAACCCGAAGGTCGGAGGTTCAAATCCTCCCCCCGCCACCAATCAGCAACTGAGAGCCGGTCCGATGGGCCGGCTCTTCTGCTGCTCTGCGAGAATTCCCACGACAGTTCCCACGAGCGGGCGGGAGTTCAGGTGACCACGACCCCCATAGCGGACTATGCGCTCCTGTCGGACAGACATAGCGCCGCGCTGGTCAGCCGGGATGGATCGATCGACTGGCTCTGCTTCCCACGGTTCGACAGCCCCTCAACCTTCGGTCGGCTCCTCGGCGAGAACGCCGGCCACTGGTCTTTCGGGGCCGCCAACTCGACGGAAGTGACCAGGCGCTACCTGGACCGCACCATGGTGTTGGAGACCACGCTCCGCACGCCGATGGGTGCGGTCACGATCACCGACGCACTTGCCATGGGATTTGGCAACCGAGGTCACGAACTCGGCAAAGCAGCGCCTCACTTGCTGCTGCGGCGCGCCACGTGCACGGAGGGACAGGTTGACTTGTCCTTGGAATTCGTCCCGCGCCCCGATTACGGGTTGGATCATCCCTCGCTGACCGCGGTCGACGGTGCAGTGGCGATATCGGGGAGTGGTGACGCGCTGGTGCTGTCGACATCCGTGGCCCTGATGCTCGACCAGGATCGAACCGCGCTTCTGGCCGGTTCCAGCTCTCCCAAGGCGAAAGCATGGGCTTCGCCCTGCATCACGGGAACCAGACTGAGGGCAGTTTGGCCAGGGTCTGGAGCCAGTC
>CAVSBE010000004.1:0-115026 GCA_963726135.1 uncultured Acidimicrobiaceae bacterium | reverse complement strand
TCGAGGAGGGCACCGGCGCGGGCCGGGTCTTCCGCCACCTCCACGAGTTGGAGGCGGCGTTCGACGCCGGCGACGTCGGGCTCCAGGTCCCGATCACGCTGCGCCCGTCACCGGGCTCGTCGCTGGCGGGGCGCCTAGCCGCGGCCGGTGTCGTGGCACCGGTCGACGGCGAGGACGGGGCAGGCGTGCTCAACTTCGAGACGACGCCGGGCCGCGTGTTCTTCAACGAGGCGCTGCCGGAGGGATTCGCCTTCGTGAACGACGTCGTGGGCAAGCGCAACACCCCGATCGGCACGATCGTCGAGGAGCTGTCGGCCAACTACCCCAAGAACGTCGTGGCGCAGAGCCTCGACCGGATCAAGGCGCTGGGCTTCCGCTTCGCCGCCCAGTCGGGCCTGACCATCTCCATCAACGATGTCCAGACGCCGCCCGACAAGATGGCCATCCTCGACCGTTACGAGAAGGAGGCCGAGAAGGCCGAGACGCAGTTCAAGCGCGGCATCATCACCGACGACGAGCGGCGCCAGAAGGAGATCGAGATCTGGACCTCGGCCAACTCCGAGGTGGGCCGGGCCATGGAGGCCCAGCTCGCCACGATCGCCTTCAACCCGCTCGACATGATGGTGGACTCGGGCGCACGAGGGAACTCGCAGCAGATCCGCCAGATCGCGGGCATGAAGGGCCTGGTGTCCAACCCGCGGGGTGAGATGATCCCCCGGCCGATCAAGTCCTCCTTCCGGGAGGGGCTCTCGGTCCTGGAGTACTTCATCTCGACCCACGGCGCACGCAAGGGCCTGGCCGACACCGCGCTGCGCACGGCGGACTCGGGCTACCTGACCCGGCGCCTGGTCGACGTGGCCCAGGAGCTCATCATCCGCATCGACGACTGCGGGTCGACCCGTGGCATCTGGATCGACGGCGTGGCGCCCGACGGACCGGGCCACCGCACCTACCTCGAGACGCGGGCCTTCGGGCGCCTGCTCACCGAGGACGTGAAGCTGTCCGACGGCACCGTCTACCCCACGGGCACCCTCCTCGACGACGTCAACATCGCCGCCATGCGCGACAACGAGTCCGTCACCCGCATCCGGGTCCGCTCGGTGCTCACCTGCGAGTCGCCCCAGGGCGTCTGCGCGGCCTGTTACGGGCTGTCGCTGGCCACCGGGTCGATGATCGAGCTCGGCGAGGCGGTCGGCGTCATCGCCGCCCAGTCGATCGGTGAGCCGGGCACCCAGCTGACCATGCGCACGTTCCACACGGGCGGCGTCGTCGGCGAGGACATCACCCACGGCCTGCCCCGCGTGGTGGAGCTCTTCGAGGCCCGCACCCCGAAGGGCGCCGCCGTGCTCGCCCACCATTCCGGCGTCGTCCGGATCGAGGACGAGGAGACCGGCCGCCGCATCACCGTGGTGGCCGACGACGGGACGGAGGACTCCACGCTCGTGGCGTCGCGGGCCCACCTCGAGGTGACGGACGGCCAGGAGGTCTCGGCCGGCGACGCGCTGGTCGAAGGCCCCAAGGACCCCAAGGAGCTGCTCGAGGTCAAGGGCATCCGGGAGACGCAGCAGTACCTCGTCGACGAGGTCCAGAAGGTGTACCGCGACCAGGGCGTGTCGATCCACGACAAGCACATCGAGCTGATCGTGCGCCAGATGCTGCGCCGGGTCCTCGTGGCCGAGCCGGGCGACGCTTCGTTCCTGCCGGGCGAGCGCGTCGACAACCAGATCTACGCCGAGGTCAACCGGACGCTCGTCGAGGACGGCAAGAAGCCGGCCGAGGGGCGCCCCGAGCTGATGGGCATCACCAAGGCGTCGCTGGCCACCGAGAGCTGGCTCTCGGCCGCCTCCTTCCAGGAGACGACGAGAGTGCTGACCGAGGCGGCCATCGAGGGCCGCAGCGACCAGCTCTTCGGGCTCAAGGAGAACATCATCATCGGCAAGCTCATCCCGGCCGGTTCTGGCATGCAGCACTACCGGAACATCCGCCTCGAGATGCCCGACGCCGAGGCGATGCCGTTCTGGGCCATGGGTGCCGGCGAGTCGGACACCGAGGACCTGGCCAACTGGCTGCGTGACATGGGCGAAGGGACCAGCGAGGACCCCTTCGACTCCTCCATCGACGCCAGCTGGCTGGGGGCGGCCCCGACCGCCGAGGATGCTTACGGCAACCCCATCGAGGGCAACGGCAACGCGGCGCCCGAGGAGCCCGCCGCCGGCGCGGCGGAAGCGGGGGCCTAAACTTCCCCCCGTTGACCGGGGGGAAGACAGAGGAGACATCGTTGGCGACACCGCGGATGGTGGGTGACTCCGACGGGAGGGGGGACGGCGCGCCGCAGGGCGCAACCGGCCTCTACCGCCTGTCGCACCTCGACGCCCTGGAGGCGCACGCCGTCCACGTCTTCCGGGAGGTGGCGGCGGAGTTCGAGCGCCCGGTCCTGCTTTTCTCGGGTGGCAAGGACTCCATCGTCATGCTGCACCTGGCCAAGAAGGCCTTCTGGCCGGCCCCCGTGCCCTTCCCGGTGCTGCACATCGACACCGGGCGCAACTTCGAGGAGGTGCTCGAGTTCAGGGACCGCCATTCGGCGGCCGTCGGCGTCCGGGTTGTGGTGGCCAAGGTTCAGGACGACATCGACGCCGGCCGCACGGTCGAGGACACCTCGTCCGGGGCGACGCGCAACCGGCTGCAGACGCCCACGCTGCTGCGCGCCATCCGGGAGGGGGGCTACGACGCCGTCTTCGGCGGGGCGCGCCGAGACGAGGAGAAGGCAAGGGCCAAGGAGCGGATCTTCAGCTTCCGCGACGAGTTCGGCCAGTGGGATCCGAAGAACCAGCGCCCGGAGCTGTGGAACCTCTACAACGCGCGGCACAACAAGGGCGAGCACATCCGGGTCTTCCCGCTCTCGAACTGGACCGAGCTCGACGTCTGGCACTACATCCGCGAGGAGGGGATCGACGTGCCGCCCATCTACTTCGCGGCACCGCCGCCTGGTCTTCCAGCGCGACGGCATGTTCATGGCCGTGACCGAGCACCTGTCCCCGGGCGATGGCGAGCCGGTCTTCGAAGCCATGGTCCGCTTCCGGACGGTGGGCGACGCCGACTGCACGGGCTGCGTCGAGTCCATGGCCGAGACGATCGACCTCGTGGTGGCCGAGGTGGCCGGCACCCGCCTGACCGAGCGTGGCGCAACGAGGGCCGACGACCGCATTTCGGAGGCAGGTATGGAGGACCGCAAGCGCGAGGGGTACTTCTAGTGACCGAGCTCCTGCGCCTGGCCACCGCCGGCTCCGTCGACGACGGCAAGTCGACGCTGATCGGCCGCCTGCTTTACGACGCCAAGGGTATCTTGGAGGACCAGCTCGAGGCGATCCGCCGGACGAGCGAGCAGCGCGGCAACCCCGAGACCGACCTGGCACTGCTGACCGACGGGCTGCGCGCCGAACGCGAACAGGGCATCACGATCGACGTCGCCTACCGGTATTTCGCCACGCCCAAACGCAAGTTCATCATCGCGGACACCCCCGGGCATACCGAGTACACGCGGAACATGGTCACGGGGGCCTCGAACGCGCACATGTCGCTCATCCTGATCGACGCCCGCAAGGGGGTGATAGAGCAGACGCGGCGCCACGCCTTCCTCGCCTCCATGCTCGGCGTCCCCCACATGGTCGTGTGCGTCAACAAGATGGACCTGGTCGACTGGAACCAGGACCGCTACGAGGAGATCAAGTCCGACTTCATGGAGTTCGCGGCCCGGCTGAACGTGCACGACATCACGTTCATCCCCATCTCGGCACTCCGGGGCGACAACGTCGTGCAGCGCTCCGACAACATGTGGTGGTACGACGGGTCCCCGCTGCTCAGCCACCTCGAGTCGGTGTACATCGGTAGCGACGAGAACTTCATCGATCCCCGGTTCCCGGTGCAGTACGTCATCCGCAGCCAGACGCCCGACGCGCCCGATTTCCGCGGCTACGCGGGGACGGTCGCCAGCGGGGTGCTCCGTCCGGGAGACGAGCTGCTGGTGATGCCGTCGGGGACGACGTCGCGTATCGCCTCCATCCTCACCGCGGACGGCGAGGTGGCCGAGGCGTTCCCGCCCATGTCGGTGGTGATCACCCTGACCGACGACATCGCGGTCTCCCGTGGCGACGTCCTGTGCCGGCCCAACAACCGGCCGACACTGTCGCACGACATTGAGGCAACGGTGTGCTGGATGGACGAGCGCTCGTCGCTGGCCGAGGGCCGCACCTACCTCCTCAAGCACAGCACCCGGACGGTCCGCGCGACGGCCGAGGCGATGCAGTACCGGCTCGACGTCAACGGCCTGCACCGCGACGAGCTGGCGTCGTCGCTCGCTCTGAACGAGATAGGCCGGGTCTCGTTCCGCTGCACCGAGCCTCTGCTGGTCGACGACTACACGACGAACCGCACGACGGGCAGCTTCATCATCATCGACCCGACCACCAACGCCACGGTCGGGGCGGGAGTGATCCGGGTCATCGGGACCACCCACGCCAGTCCCAACGTCGTGCGCCACGGCGGGCGGCTGTCCCGGTCCGATCGCTATGCCGCATTGGGCGCCGCGGGCGCAACGCTTCTGTTCACAGGGCTCTCGGGGGCGGGCAAGTCGACGCTGGCCTCGGGCGTGGAGGAGGCCTTCGTGCGCAGCGGCCGAGCCGCCTTCCTCCTCGACGGTGACAACCTGCGCCACGGGCTGAACGGCGATCTCGGCTTCTCCGACCGCGACCGCACGGAGAACGTACGACGGGCCGGCGAGGTGGCCCGCATGTTCGCCGAGTCGGGTTCGCTGGCCCTCATCGCTCTGATCTGCCCCTTCGAAGAAGACCGCCGGCTCATCCGGACCATGCACGAGGAGGCGGGGCTCGCCTACGCCGAGGTCTTCGTCGACACCTCGCTCGAGGAGTGCGAACGGCGCGACCCCAAGGGCCTCTACGCCCGGGCACGGGCCGGCGAGCTGCCCGGCTTCACCGGCATCGACTCTGCCTACGAGATGCCCGCGCAGGCGGACCTGGTGGTCGGGCCCGACTCGGGCAGCCTCTCCGAGCAGGTCTCCACGGTGTTGGAGCTCGTCGACGACCTCCTCCATTAGCGGAAGCGACCGGACCGGACCCGGCCCTGGCCGGGCGGGGCGGGATGGCATGGTTTTCAGAACGATAAGCAAGTCGGTTGATAGTTCGAAAAATACCTACCGTCCGAGACACGAGACACCGAGACACCAGTCTCGGCCTGGGACAGACGGCCGGCCGGCGGGCGGCCTCTACTCCTGCACGAGCTCTATCAGCGTCCCGAACGAGGTCTTGGGATGCACGAACGCAACGGTCGTGCCCCGTGATCCCGGCCGCGGGGCCTCGTCGATGACCCGGCCGCCGGCGTCCTTGACGGCCTGGAGCGCCACGCCGCAGTCGTCGACGCGGTAGCCGACGTGGTGGAGCCCTTCGCCCTTGTTGGCGAGGAACTTCGCGACGGGTGAGTCGTCCCGCACCGGCGTCAGCAGTTGCACGTAGGAGTCGGCCACCTTGAGCAGCGCTTCCTCGACGCCATCGGACTCGACGCGCTCGCGGTGGTCCACCGTGGCGCCGAAGACGTCGGCGTACCAGGCAACGGCGGCGTCGAGGTCGTTGACGGCGATGGCCACGTGGTCGATCTCCGTGAGGAGTTGGCTCACGCGCCGTGCCTCCGGAAGAGCGTGATGCGGTCCTCGCCGACCTTGGCGCGCAGTTCGGGGTCGTCGATGCCGAGGCCCTCGGTCGGGGCCAGGCACAGGACGCCGATCTTGCCCTCGTGCAAGTTGTGGTGCACCTGATAGGCGGCCTCGCCCACCTGCTCGAGCGGGTAGACGGCCGAGAGTGGCGGCAGCACTTTGCCGTCACGGATGAGCTGGTTGGCGTCCCACGCCTCGCGGTAGTTGGCGAAGTGCGAGCCCTTGATCGTCTTGAGCTTCATCCACAGGTGGCGGTTGTCGTACTCGATCATGTAGCCCGACGTGGCGGCGCACGTGACGATCGTCCCCGCCCGCTTGCACACGAAGACCGAGGCGCCCATCGTCTGGCGGCCCGGGTGTTCGAAGACGATCTCGGGCTCCCCGCCCACGAGGCCCCGGATGTCCTTGCCGAGGCGGCGCCATTCGGACTCGTCCTGGGTGTGCTCGTCGGACCAGAAGCGGTAGTCCGCCGCCTTGCGGTCGATGACGGCCTCGACACCGAGGTCGTTCAGCAGCTTCACCTTCTCCGACGAGGAGACGACGCCGATGGGCGTGCCGCCGCCGTTCATGACGTGCTGCACGGCGTAGCTGCCGAGGCCGCCGCTGGCGCCCCATACGAGCACCTTGTCGCCCTGGGTCATGCGGGCGCCGTTGGGCGACACCAGCATGCGGTAGGCGGTCGAGTTGCACAGCGCATTGACGGCCGCCTCTTCCCAACTCAGGTGCGACGCCTTCGGCATGATCTGGTTCGCCTTCACCACGCAGATGTCGGCCAGGCCGCCGAAGTTCGACTCGAAGCCCCAGATGCGCTGGTTGGCCGCCAGCATCGAGTCGTCGTGGGCCGAGGGGTCCTGGTCGTCGACGTAGTTGCAGTGCACGGTGATCTTGTCGCCCACCTTCCAATTGCGCACGGCAGAGCCCGTCCGGAGCACGACGCCCGCGGCGTCAGAGCCCACCACGTGGTAATCGAGCGCATGGCGCGCCGCCCACGGCCCCTCCTTCGCCAGGCGATCGAGGAAGCCGAACGTCGGCAGCGGCTCGAAGATGGAGGTCCAGACCGTGTTGAAGTTGATCGACGACGCCATGACGGCGACATAGGCCTCGTCGGGCGCCAGCTCGGGCAACGGCACCTCCTCGACATGGAGGGACAGGCGGGGATCCTTGTCCGAGGATTCCATGCCCTCGAACATCGATGTCTCGCTCCGCCGCACCACGGCGGCCCGATAGGAGTCCGGCATCTCGAGTCCGGCCAGCTCATCGGCGGGGGCGCCGGCCACCGCAGCACTGAGGATGTCGCTCATGTGACCCGACGATAGTTGGCCCGTAAGATGTGGTTTCCGACTGGTAACCAGACCAGCGGGAACCGGAGGTGCAGGCAATGGCTGAGGCCGTCATCGTCGCAGGGGCTCGGACCCCCATCGGGAAGCTGTCGGGCGCGTTCGCGGGGTTCACGGCCATGGACCTCGGGGGCTTCGCCATCGCCGAAGCGCTGACCCGGGCCGGCGTGTCCCCCGACCAGGTCGACTACGTGCTGATGGGCCAGGTGATCCTGGCCGGCCAGGGCCAGATCACCGCCCGCCAGGCCGCGGTGAAGGGCGGCATCCCCATGACGGTCCCCGCCAACACCATCAACAAGGTGTGCCTCTCGGGCCTCAACACCATCTACCTGGCCGACCAGATGATCCGCGCCGGTGACGCCGAGGTCGTGGTGGCCGGTGGCATGGAATCCATGACGAAGGCACCTCATCTGCTCCCCGGCGCCCGTGCCGGCATCCGGATCGGCGACGCCACCCTGGTCGACTCCATGATGTACGACGGGCTCACCGACTCCTTCGAACACATCGCAATGGGTCTCTCGACCGAGCAGCACAACGAGAAGGTCGGCATCACGCGGGACCGACAGGACGCGTTCGCGGCAGCGAGCCACGAGAAGGCCGCTGCCGCCGCCAAGGAGGGCCGCCTGGCCGAGGAGATCGTCCCAGTGCAGGTCCCCCAGCGCAAGGGCGACCCGCTCCTCGTCGACACCGACGAGGGCGTGCGCCCGGGCACCACGGCCGAGTCGCTGGCGGCTCTCAAGCCGGCGTTCACCAAGGACGGCACCATCACCGCCGGGAACGCATCGCAGATCTCCGACGGCGGGGCAGCCGTCGTCGTGATGTCCGCGGAGCGGGCCAAGGCGCTGGGCATCGCGCCCCTCGGCCAGGTGGTCGGGTATGGCATGGTGGCCGGCCCCGACAACTCGCTGCTGACCCAGCCCTCGCGGGCGATCATGAAGGCGGCCGGGAAGGCCGGGGTCGACGTCGGCTCCGTCGACCTCTTCGAGATCAACGAGGCCTTCGCCGCTGTCGGGCTCGCGTCCATGGACGAACTGGGCATCGACGAGGACAAGGTCAACGTCAACGGCGGTGCCATCGCACTCGGGCACCCCGTTGGCATGTCGGGCACCCGGGTCGCCCTCACGGCGCTGCTCGAGCTCCGCCGCCGCGGCGACTCGACCGCTGCCGTGGCGCTGTGCGGCGGTGGCGGCCAGGGCGATGCCGCCATCCTGCGCGCACTCTGATCACCCATCCGCAGCCCGCGTGGCTCAGTAGGGCGGTGCCATCAGCGCGACCAGCTTGGCCGAGCCCGCTGCAATGTCCTTCCAGCTGTCGACGTTGAACCGGTAGACGCCGAGCGCGCAGGTGGGGAAGCCGTGCCGCGCCGCCAGCGAGTGGCCCTTCTTGTCCCCGGGGGCCAGGAGTCCTTGCGCGAGGGAGTGCGCCGTCGGGTTGTGGCCCACCACCATGGCAGCCACGAGATCGTCGGGAAGGGCCCGCACGAAGGCGAGCACCTCCTCGGGGTCGGCCCCGTAGAGCGCCTCATCGAAGAGGAGCTCCGGCGGATGGTCCATTTTGGCCAGCACGAGCTCGGCCGTCGCCGCCGTGCGGGCGGCCGGCGACACGAGGGCAACCCCGGGCCGCGCGATGCGCTTCAGGGAGGGAGCGAGCCCGTCGCCGCGGCCGGCGAAGAGACGTCCGAGGGCCGTGGCGTCGCGCCGACCCCGTGGGGCGAGCACACGGTCGTAGTCCGACCCGCCCGGCGGCGGATCGGTGACCGTCTTGGCGTGTCGGAGCAGCCACAGCGTGCGCGCGCTCCCGGTCTTGGGTGGCATCAACCCAAGGCGAACGCCGCGTGCAGGCTGCGCACCGCCCGCTCGACGTCTTCCTCCGCCACGATGCACGAGGTCCGGATTGTCGAGGTCGAGATCATGTCGATGTTGATCCGCTCGTTGGCCAGGGTCTCGAACATGGTGGCGGCGATGCCCGGGTGCGACTTCATGCCGACCCCGACGAGGGACACCCGGGCCACCTCGGCGTCCGCCGTCACTCCGGTGGCGCCCAGCTCTTCGGCGTGCGCCTGCGACGTCTCGACCGCCACCGCGAGGTCGGCCGTCGGGACGGTGAACGAGATGTCGGTGGTCCCGTGCGCGGAGGTGTTCTGGACGATCATGTCCACGTTGATCGACTTGTCCGCCAGCGCCCGGAAGAGCCGGGCGGCCACGCCGGGCCGGTCCGGGACCCCACTGACGGTGACCTTGGCCTCCGAGGTGTCGTGGGTCACCGCGGTGACGACAGCTTCTTCCATGTCTGCATCCTCCTCCACCACCCAGGTGCCGGGCTCCCAGGTGAAGCTGCTCCGAACGTGCAGCGGGACGTTGTGATTGCGGGCGAACTCGACCGCCCGCAGCATCAGCACCCGTCCGCCCGTCGCCGCCATCTCGAGCATCTCGTCGAACGAGATCCGGTTGATGCGGTGCGCCTCGGGCACGATGCGGGGATCGGCGGTGAAGACGCCGGTGACGTCGGTGTAGATCTCGCAGACGTCGGCGTCGAGGACCGCCGCCAGGGCGACGGCGGTCGCGTCGGAGCCGCCGCGTCCGAGCGTGGTGATCTCGCGCTCGGCCGAGACGCCCTGGAACCCCGCTACGACCGGGACCTTCCCCGCGGCCAGCGCCTCTCGCAGGCGGTCGCCCTTGACCTCCTTGATCTTGGCCCGGGTGTGGTCGTTGTCGGTGATGATGCCGACCTGGCTGCCGGTGAAGGACGCGGCGTCGACGTCCAGGTCGGCCAGGGCCATGACCAGCAGCGACATCGAGATCCGCTCCCCGGTGCTCACGAGCATGTCGTACTCGCGGGGCGGCTGCGTCGCGCTGACCGAGTCCGCGAGGTGGATGAGCTCGTCGGTGGTCTTGCCCATCGCGCTGACGACGGCCACCACCTCGGAGCCCTGCCGACGCGTGCGCGCGATGTGGTCCGCCACGGCCCGGATCCGGTCAGCGTCACCGACGGAGGTGCCTCCAAATTTCTGGACGACCAGGGGCATCTGACGAGGCTACAGACTGCGCGGGCTCCAGCTCCGCTAGCCCCCCTCGGTCCCGTCCTGACGGCTCCTGGCCGGCCCGCCGGGGAGCGGGGCGATCCGAGACCCGCTCCCGGATTGGGTAGGGTCTGCCCCCGTGCCCAGCGAGAAGAGAGCCCGCCAGCGCGCCGCGAGGGAAGCACGGCTGGCGGCCGAGGCCAGGCAGAAGAAGCGCCGCCGGCAGCTTCGCAACGGGATCATCGTGGTCCTCGCGGCGGGGGCGATCGTGGGCATCGCCTTCCTGGTCTCGGGCAACAACAAGCCGGTGGCCTCGAAGTCCACCGTCACCAGCACGACCACGGCGGCCCATGCCACGAATGCCAGGCTGCAGACCCAGGCCAACGCGGTCGCCGTCAGGGCGGGCTGCCCGGTGAGCCCCCAGGCCACCGCCAACACGCAGAAGTACTCCAGCGCTCCACCGATGACGATCGATCCGACCAAGACCTACACGGCCACCGTCGTCACGACGACGGGGACGTTCGTCGTCACGCTCGACCCCAAGACCGCGCCGACCACCGTCAACAACTTCGTGTTCCTGGCGGACAAGGGCTATTACCACTGCGTGATCTTCCATCGGGTGATCCCCGGGTTCATGGACCAGACCGGCGACCCGACGGGCACCGGCCAGGGCGGCCCGGGATACACCATCGCCGACGAGAACCCGCCCAAGGCCGCGGCCGGCTCCCCTCAGTACCCCCTCGGTTCAGTCGCGATGGCCAACACCGGCCAGCCACACTCAGGGGGGAGCCAGTTCTTCATCGTGGCCGGCTCGCAGGGCGAGGCCCTGCCGAACTCCTACGCGCTCTTCGGCCAGGTCACCACGGGCATGAACATCGTCGACACCATCAACCATGAGGGCTCGGCCCAAGGCGTCCCCCCCGACGTCACCCAGCGCATCATCTCCGTCACCATCCATCAAACGTAAGGACCCTCCCTCATGGCCACGCCGACCCCACCCGCTGCCGACGGCTCGAGCTCGCAACAGCGCAAGTTCGACGAAGAGCCGCCGATGGTCATCGACACCACCAAGCGGTACGTGGCCACCATGACCACCTCGCACGGCACCATGGTCATCGCGCTCGACCCCCTCGCCGCGCCGAAGGCGGTCAACAGCTTCGTGTTCCTGGCTCGATACCACTACTTCGACGGCATCGTGTTCCATCGCATCATCCCCGGCTTCGTGCTCCAGGGTGGCGATCCCACCGGGACGGGCTCGGGTGGTCCGGGGTACCGCTTCGCAGACGAACTGCCGTCGGCCGGCCGCTACAAAGTGGGGTCGCTGGCCATGGCCAACGCGGGGCCCAACACCAATGGCAGCCAGTTCTTCGTGATCAGCGGCCCTGACGGCGTGGGCCTGCCCCCGCTCTACTCGCTCTTCGGCGAGGTGGTCACCGGGCTCGACGTCGTCACGGCGATCGACGGCATCGGCAGCCGCTCCGGCACACCGACCGAGCGGGTCGTGATCGAGAGCGTCAGCATCGACGAGAAGGACTGACCCTCGCTCAGAGCTTGAGCGCCTTGAGCCCCTCGGTCTGGGCGCCGCCGACGAAGACCACCGGCGTCCCGGCCCCCTCGGAGCGCCATCTGCCGTCGCCCTCCCGGATCAAGGCGGTGCGCGCGGGCAGGGCCACCACCGGCAGGGCGGCCGGTGCCATCGCCACGGTGCGCTCGAGCTTCTGGCCGTGTGCGTCGTCGTGCTCGTCGCCGAAATGCGGGACGACTGTGAGGTTGTCGACCAGGCCGAGCCCGAGTGTCAGTGCACCGCCACGCGGGTCGACCATCGGGTCGGTGAGCACCATGGCGCCCGCCCCGGCGCCAGCCACGACGGCGCCCCCCGCGAGGGCCTGCCGGAGCGCGTCGAACACCGCCGACTTCTTCAAGACGGCGCGTGCGTGCAGGGGCGAGCCGCCGGCGAGATAGATGAAGCGGGCCCCGGCGACGACGGCCGCCATGCCGGGGTCCTCGGCCGAGGCTCGGTCCACCACCATCAGCCCCTCGACCTGCCCCCCGAGGGGGCCGAACCACTCGGCCGCCCGCAGCACGACCCGCTCGGGGTGCTGGTAGGCCGCCGCGGTCGGGAGGACCACCACGTCGGGCCCGCCCGAGGCCGCGAGCAGGGCCGCGTCGAAGGAGCAGCCCTCGTTCCATTCGCCGCCCCCCACCAGGGCCAGCGTGCCCATCGTGCTCATACGCCACTCTTGCACGCCCGGCGCCGGTGACCTCACTTCGACGTCCGTTGTTACCGCCCGGTAAACTCCGCTTCCATGTCGATCCAAAGGGTGGGAGTTGTCGGTTCGGGCATCATGGGCTCGGGCATCGCGGAGGTGGCGGCGGCGACCGGGCACGAGGTCGTGTTGCGCAGCCGGAGCCAGGCGAGCGCCGATGCGATGATGGCCGGCCTCGCCAAGTCGTTGGCCAAGCAGGTGGAGAAGGGCAAGCGCACCGAGGCCGAGGCGGCCGAGATCTCCGGCCGTGTGCGCGCCACGACGCACCTGGGCGAGCTCGTCGACGTCGACCTGGTCATCGAATCGGTCGTGGAGGACCTGTCCGTGAAGAAGGACCTCTTCGCCGAGCTCGACAGCATCTGCAAGCCAGAGACGATCCTCGCCACCAACACCTCCACCCTGCCGGTGGTGGAGATGGCGATGGCCACAGGCCGGCCGGACCTCGTGTGCGGCATCCACTTCTTCAACCCCGCACCGGCCATGGCACTCGTCGAGGTCGTCCGGCCCATCACTGCCGGCGACGACACGGTGGCCACAGCGATCGCCTTCGCCGCTGCCTGCGGCAAGGACCCCGTGGAGGTCAAAGACCAGGCGGGCTTCATCGTCAACGCACTCCTGTTCCCGTACCTCAACAACGCGGTGCGCCTGCTGGAGCAAGGAGTTGCGACCCGGGAGGGCATCGACGCTGCCATGAAGGGGGGCTGCGGTTTCCCCATGGGCCCCTTCGCGCTGCTGGACCTCGTCGGCCTCGACACGTCGCTCGCCATCCTCGATGCGCTCTACGACGAGTACCGCGACCCCAACTACGCCGCGGTGCCCCTGCTGCGCCGTCTCGTCTCCTCGGGCCAGCTCGGCCGCAAGACCAAGAAGGGCTTCTACGACTACAGCCGCTAGCCGCGCGGAGCGGGCGGGAAAGGCGGGCAGAATGGTGCGCCCTACTCGTCTGGAGGTGAAGTAGATGGCGACCGACCGGCAGCGCGACGCGCCGTGGGTGATGCGCACCTATTCGGGCCACTCGACCGCGCGCGCCTCCAACGAGCTCTACCGGACCAACTTGGCCAAGGGCCAGACGGGGCTCTCGGTCGCCTTCGACCTGCCGACCCAGACCGGGTACGACCCCGACGCCCCCGAAGCCGCCGGCGAGGTCGGCAAGGTCGGCGTGCCCGTTGCGCACCTGGGGCACATGCAGGAACTGCTCGACCAGATCCCCGTCGCCGACATGAACACGTCCATGACGATCAACGCCACCGCCGCCTGGCTCCTCGGGCTCTACGTGGCCCACGCGCAGGACAAGGGCGTCAACCCGGCGCAACTCGCCGGCACGACGCAGAACGACATCGTCAAGGAGTACCTGAGCCGCGGCACCTACATCTTCCCGCCCGGCCCGAGCCTTCGCCTGACGGTGGACACCATCGCCTACACGGTGCGCCACGCGCCCAAGTGGAACCCGATCAACGTCTGCAGCTACCACCTGCAGGAGGCGGGCGCCACGCCAACCCAGGAGATCGCCTACGCGCTGGCCACGGCCATCGGCGTGCTCGACGGTGTGCGCACCTCCGGCAAGATCGACCCCGCCGAGCTGCCGGCGGTGGTCGGGCGCATCAGCTTCTTCGTGAACTCCAGTGTCCGCTTCGTGGAGGAGACCTGCAAGATGCGGGCTTTCACCGCGCTGTGGGACCGCATCTGCCGCGAGCGCTACGGCGTCGAAGACCCCAAGCTCCGCCGCTTCCGCTACGGCGTGCAGGTCAACTCCCTCGGTCTGACCGAGCAGCAGCCGGAGAACAACGTGCAGCGCATCGTCCTCGAGACCCTCGGCGTGACGCTGTCCAAGAACGCCCGCGCCCGGGCGATGCAGCTGCCCGCCTGGAACGAGGCCCTCGGACTGCCGCGGCCCTGGGACCAGCAGTGGTCGCTGCGCATGCAGCAGGTCCTCGCGTTCGAGTCCGACGTGCTCGAGTACGACGACATCTTCGAAGGCTCGGTGGTGATCGAGGCGAAGACGGCTGAACTGGCGGAGGCTGCCTCGGCCGAGCTGGCCGAAGTGGAGCAGCTCGGCGGGGCGTTCGAGGCGATCGACGAGCTCAAGCGGCGCCTGGTGCGCAGCCAGGCCGAGCGCGTGCGCCGCATAGAGACCGGGGTACAGAAGGTGGTCGGGGTCAACTGCTTCACCGAGACGACACCCTCTCCACTACTCGGCGACGGCGAGTTCGAGAACATCCTCAAGGTCGACCACCGCGTCGAGGCCGAGCAGATCGCTGACGTGGAGCGCTGGCGGACGGGTCGCGACGCCGCCGCGGTCCGCGCCGCGCTCGACGAGCTGCGCCGCGTGGCCACCGACGACGGTCCCGGGGGCAACATCATGGAGACCACCATCGCCCTGGCCCATGCCGGTGGCACCACGGGCGAGTGGGCCGGTGCGCTGCGCGAGGTGTTCGGCGAATTCCGTGCCCCCACGGGCGTGAGCGGAGGGATCGGCCGGTGGGGTGACGACCTGGCGCCCGTCCGTATCCGCACCAAGGCGCTGGCCGAACGCACGGGCGGCCCGCCGCGCCTGCTGGTGGCCAAGCCGGGCCTCGACGGGCACTCCAACGGCGCCGAGCAGATCGCGGTGGCAGCCCGAGACGCCGGGTTCGAGGTGATCTACCAGGGCATCAGGCTCACGCCGGCGCAGATCGTCGCGGCAGCCCGCGACGAGGACGTCGACATCGTCGGGCTGTCGATCCTGTCGGGCTCCCACATGGAGCTGGTGCCTGACGTGCTCGACCGCCTGCGCGCCGCCGGCAGCACGGCCGCCGTCGTCGTGGGCGGGATCATCCCACCCGAAGACGCCGAGCTGCTGCTGGGCAAGGGCGTCGCGTTGGTCTACACCCCGAAGGACTACTCGTTCGACCGCATCATGGAGGATCTGGTCGTGCTGGCCGAGCGCCAGCGCGCCGCCACGCACGTGTGAGGCGAGCCATCTCTCGCCACGTCACCGGGACCGCCCCTAGCTCGATGGCGCGGAGCCGCAGGCTCTCGGGCAGGTCGTAGTGGTTGAGAGCGGCCGAGCGGCGATGGCGCTGATAGCCCCGGGACGGTATCCCGAGCGCGGCGGCCATGGCGTGGAGTTCGGCGGGGTCGTCGGCCAAGAGGTGTGACCAGCGGTCGGCCCGGTCGCGCACGACGGCGGCCTGGCGCCAGTCGTCGACGTAGACGGTCAGCGGCGTTCTCAGGGCCGGCCGCGTAGCAGCGGCACGGGCTTGTGCCACCAGCGCCCGCTGAAGCGCCAGGGCTGGTGCACCGGGTCGTGCTCGTCGGCCGGCGCCGGCCGGGGCCAGGCCAGCTGCACCGCGGCGGTGATGGCGGCCAGCACGGCGGGGTCGGGCTGTGGCGGCTCACGCAGCAACAGCCGGGGCGCGTCGACGGGCTGTGTCACAGCGGCACGTTGCCGTGTTTGCGCTTCGGCAGCTCCTCGCGCTTGGAGGCGAGGATGTCGAGGCTGCGGCAGATGACGGCGCGGGTGTCGGCCGGCGAGATCACGTCGTCGATGTACCCGCGCTCGGCGGCGATGTAGGGGTTGGCGTAGCGCTCGGTGTACTCATCGATGAGCTCGGCTCGGCGGCGCGCCGGGTCCGCCGCCTCGGCCAGCTCGCGGCGGTAGACGATCTCGACGGCGCCGTTGGGACCCATGACCGCCAGCTCGGCGGAAGGCCATGCGAAGGCGAGGTCGGCGCCGATCGACTTCGAGTTCATGACGACGTAGGCGCCTCCGTAAGCCTTGCGCGTGATGATCTGAATCCGGGGCACGGTCGATTCGCAGTAGGCGTAGAGCAGCTTGGCGCCGTGGCGGATGATCCCGCCGTACTCCTGGTCGGTTCCGGGCATGAAACCAGGCACGTCGACAAAGGTGAGGAGCGGGATGTTGAAGGCGTCGCACGTTCGCACGAAGCGCGACGCCTTCTCCGAGGAGTCGATGTCGAGCACGCCGGCCAGCACGGCGGGCTGGTTGCCGACGATGCCGACGACGTGCCCGTTCATGCGGGCAAAGCCGCACGTGATCGACATGGCCCAGTGCCGGTGCACCTCGAGGTACTCGCCGTCGTCGACGACGGCAGTGATCACGCGCTTCATGTCGTAGGGCTGGTTGGGTGAAGTCGGCAGGAAGTCGATCAGCTCGGTCACGGCGCGGTCGGGCTCGTCACCGGTCGGCTCGACGGGTGGCTCCTCGAGGTTGTTGGAGGGGAGGAAAGAGAGGAGGTGGCGCACCTCGTCGAGGCAGGCCTTCTCGTCGGGTGCGACGAAAGTGGCGACGCCGGACTTGGTGGCGTGGCTCATGGCGCCACCGAGCTCCTCGAGGGTGACGTCCTCGCCGGTGACGGTCTTCACGACGTCCGGCCCGGTGATGAACATGTGCGACGTGCCCTGCACCATGAAGATGAAGTCGGTCATGGCCGGCGAGTAGACCGCGCCCCCCGCGCACGGACCCAGGATCACGCTGATCTGCGGGATCACGCCCGACGCGGTCACGTTGCGGTGGAAGATCCCGCCGTAGGAGTGCAGTGACACCACGCCCTCTTGGATGCGCGCCCCCGCCCCGTCGTTGAGGCCGATCATTGGGACGCCGGTGGAGGCGGCCAGGTCCATCACCTTGTGGATCTTCTCGGCGAAGACCTCCCCGAGCGCGCCCCCGAACACGGTGAAGTCCTGGCTGAAGAGGCAGACCCGTCGGCCGTCGATGGTGCCGAAACCCGTCACCACGCCGTCGGTGTAAGGCCGGTTGTCCTCGAGCCCCATGCCGTGGGCCCGGTGCCGGGCCAGCATGTCGAGCTCCTGGAACGAGCCTTCGTCGAGGAGATACTCAATGCGTTCGCGGGCGGTCAGCTTCCCCTTGGCGTGGTGGCGCTCCACGGCCCGCGGGCTCCCCGCGTGGAGGGCCTCGTTCTTGCGTTCGGCCAGGTCGGCCAGGCGTTCGGCCATGGAGTGTTCCATGCGCCGAGGCTAACGCCCCCGGAGAGGGGCCCGAAATTGGGACCGCAAGACTTCAGAGCGGGAGCCGTTCCAATTCCCGACGGAAGAAACCTTGTCTGGCCAGGGGAAAAGATCGAAGCCGGGGGACGATCGCCCTGGCGGGCCGGCCCAACCGGCTGCGCCTGCGGGGCCTCTATCTGGCCCTCGCCACGATGGCCTTCGCCACGGCCATGGACAACGCCTTCTTCCCGTTGTCGGGCGCCCTTCGGCGCGGCCGAGTCGGTGGCGGGCGGGACCGTGAACCCGGGCCTGGACGGGGCGCGGTCTTCCGGGGTTCAGCGACAGCGCTCTGCTGCGGGGGGGTCTTTTCAAAAACTGTACACGATCTTGTTTATAGTTTTGAAAAACTCTTCCGCCACGAGTTGGAGAACTCGGCCGCCTCCGAGACATTGGACAACTCGACCGGGAGCCTGAGAAGGCACCGTGGCGATCCCTGGGGTGCCGCCCTCGGTGCTGCCGCGATTGTTCACCCCCCTGGTAGCCGCTATCATTTACTTCCTGCCTTGTGCGGCTTCGGCCGGCGCGCGAGCGCCAGCACAGGGGACACATTTTCTGTATCGAGAGGTAGCGCGTGCCCACAATCGCCCAGCTCGTCCGCAAGGGACGGCAGGCCAAGGTGACCAAGACCAAGACCCCCGCCCTGAAGGGTGCGCCCCAGCGGCGGGGGGTGTGCACGCGCGTCTACACGACCACGCCCAAGAAGCCGAATTCGGCTCTGCGCAAGGTGGCCCGCGTCCGTCTGTCCTCGGGCGTCGAGATCACGGCCTACATCCCCGGCGTCGGCCACAACCTCCAGGAGCACTCCATCGTCCTCGTCCGCGGCGGCCGTGTGAAGGACCTGCCGGGCGTGCGCTACAAGGTCGTGCGCGGCGCGCTCGACACCTCGGGCGTGCGCGAGCGCAGCCAGGCCCGCAGCCGGTACGGCGCCAAGAAGGAGTCATAGCGATGCCGCGTAACGGACCCGCCACCCGCCGGGAGCTTGCCCCGGACCCCGTCTACCGCTCGGTCCTCGTGACTCAGTTCGTCAACAAGATCCTCTCGCGTGGCAAGCGCACGCTCGCCGAGCGCATCGTCTACACCGCCCTCGAGCAAGTGCAGGAGAAGTCGGGCGGTGACCCCGTCTCCGCTCTGAAGCGCGCCGTGGAGAACACGCGTCCCGAGGTCGAGGTCAAGTCGCGCCGTGTCGGCGGTGCCACCTACCAGGTGCCCGTCGAAGTCCGGCCCCGGCGCGCCACCACTCTCGCCATCCGCTGGCTGACCACCTACTCACGGCAGCGCCGCGAGAAGACGATGGCCGACCGCCTGGCCGGCGAGATCCTCGATGCCTCGAACAACATCGGGGCCTCGGTGAAGCGCCGCGAGGACATGCACAAGATGGCGGAGTCCAACCGCGCCTTCGCCCACTACCGCTGGTAGTGGATCGCCCGTACCGCCACACCCACCCGTTCACAAGGACCGCTCCGCACCATGGCTGACGCCAACGCCACCCGCGACTTCCCGCTCGCCAAGACCCGCAACATCGGGATCATGGCCCACATCGACGCGGGCAAGACCACCACGACCGAGCGCATCCTCTACTACACGGGGCGCAACTACAAGATCGGCGAGGTCCACGAGGGTGCCGCCACCATGGACTGGATGGTCCAGGAGCAAGAGCGCGGCATCACGATCACCTCGGCGGCCACCACCTGCTCGTGGCGCGACAACTGGATCAACATCATCGACACGCCCGGACACGTCGACTTCACTGTCGAGGTCGAGCGCTCGCTGCGCGTCCTCGACGGCGCGGTGGCCGTCTTCGACGCGGTGGCGGGCGTGGAGCCGCAGACCGAGACGGTGTGGCGCCAGGCCAACAAGTACAACGTGCCGCGCATCTGCTTCGTCAACAAGATGGACCGTATCGGAGCCGACTTCGAGCGCACCGTGCAGATGATCCGCGACCGCCTCGATGCGCTGCCGGCCGTCATTCAGCTCCCGATCGGCGTCGAGTCCGAGTTCAAGGGCGTCGTGGACCTCCTGGACCAGAAGGCCCTCGTATGGTCCTCGGACATGGGGGAGGAGTGGGAGACGCTCGACATCCCCGAGCACATGGCGGCCGAGGCCGAGGATGCCCGCCACCAGCTGATTGACGTCGTCTCCAATTTCGACGACGTGATCATGGAGAAGTACCTGGCCGAGGAGCCCATCACGGCCGACGACCTACGCCGGGCCCTGCGCACGGCCACGCTGGCCGCCGCCGTCGTCCCTGTGCTCTGCGGCTCGGCGTTCAAGAACAAGGGCGTGCAGCCCATGCTCGACGCCGTCGTCGACTATTTGCCCAGCCCGCTCGACCTGCCGCCGACCCAGGGGCATCGGCCGGGACACCCCGACGACCTCGAGGAGCGCAAGGCGGACGACAGCGACGCCTTCTCGGCCCTCGCCTTCAAGATCATGACCGACCCCTTCGTGGGCAAGCTGACCTACATCCGGGTGTACTCGGGCACCTTGCCGAAGGGCGCGTCGATTCTGAACTCCACCAAGGACAAGAAGGAGCGGGTGGGGCGGATCCTGCAGATGCACGCCAACCACCGTGAGGACAAAGACGCCATCTTCGCCGGCGACATCATGGCCGTCGTCGGGATGAAGAACACGACGACCGGCGACACCTTGTGCAACCCGCAACACCCGATCGTGCTCGAGGCGCTGGAGTTCCCCGAGCCCGTGATCCACGTGGCCGTGGAGCCCAAGACCAAGGCCGACCAGGACAAGCTGTCACGCGCCCTCTACGCGCTGAGCGAGGAGGACCCCACCTTCCGCGTCCGCTCGGACGAGGAGACGGGCCAGACCGTGATCTCGGGCATGGGCGAGCTGCACCTCGAGGTGCTCGTCGACCGCATGCTGCGCGAGTTCAGCGTGGACGCCAACGTGGGCAAGCCCCAGGTGGCCTACCGCGAGACGATCCGCAAGCCGGTCGAGAAGATCGAGGAGCGCTATATCCGCCAGACGGGTGGGCGGGGCCAGTACGGCCACGTGGTCATCAGCGCCGAACCGACCGGGCCCGCCGGCGGCTACGAGTTCATCGACAAGATCAGCGGCGGCGTGATCCCCAAGGAGTACATCCCCTCGGTCGACGCCGGGATCCAGGAGGCGCTCACTGCCGGCATCCTGGCCGGCTACCCCACGGTCGACGTCCGGGTGACGCTGACCTACGGCTCCTACCACGACGTGGACTCCTCGGAGATGGCGTTCAAGATCGCCGGCTCCATGGCCATCAAGAAGGCGCTGCGGGCGGCCAGCCCCGTGCTGCTCGAGCCGGTGATGGAGGTGACGGTCACGGTGCCCGACGACTTCTTGGGCGCGGTCACCGGCGACCTCTCCTCGCGGCGGGGAAGGATGGAGGGCATGGACCAGCAGGGGACCAGCCACGTGGTCAGGGCACTTGTCCCACTCGCCGATATGTTCGGCTACTCTACTGACCTGCGTTCGCGCACCCAGGGTCGCGCCACGTACACGATGCAGTTCCATTCGTACAACCAGGTTCCGGAGTCGATTTCCAAGGAGATCATCGCCCGGGCCCACGGGGAGTAGGACCGGACCGGAGTCCGGGCCCGAGATCGCACAACGACAAGAGAAGCGGCGTTTCAGGCGCCGCGACGGGGCCACGGTGGCCCCGTCCGATAAGCAGGGAGTAGCGAGGCGATGGCCAAGCAGAAGTTCGAGCGCACCAAGCCACACGTGAACGTCGGGACCATGGGTCACATCGACCATGGCAAGACGACGCTCACGGCCGCCATCACGCGGGTGCTGTCCGAACGCAACCCCAACACCTCGTTCACCAAGTTCGACGACATCGACAAGGCGCCCGAGGAGAAGCAGCGCGGCATCACGATCACCATCGCGCACGTCGAGTACGAGACGGACAAGCGCCACTACGCGGACGTCGACATGCCCGGGCACGCCGACTACATCAAGAACATGATCACCGGCGCCGCCCAGATCGACGGCGCCATCCTGGTGGTCTCCGCCGCTGACGGCCCCATGCCCCAGACCCGGGAGCACGTGCTGCTGGCCCGCCAGGTGGGCGTGCCCTACATCGTGGTGGCCCTCAACAAGGCCGACATGGTCGATGACGAGGAGCTGCTCGAGCTGGTCGAGCTCGAGGTGCGCGAGCTCCTGACCTCCTATGACTTCCCCGGCGACGACACCCCGATCGTGCGGGTCAGCGCGCTGAAGGCCCTCGAGGGCGACGCCGAGTGGAGCGAGAAGATCGTCGAGCTCATGGACGCGGTGGACTCCTACATCCCCGAGCCCGAGCGCGACGTCGACAAGCCCTTCCTCATGCCGGTCGAGGACGTCATGTCCATCACCGGCCGCGGCACCGTCGTGACCGGCAAGGTGGAGCAGGGCATCATCAAGGTGGGCGAGGAGGTCGAGATCGTCGGCCTGGCCCCGACGCAGAAGACGACGGTCACGGGCGTCGAGATGTTCCGCAAGCTCCTCGATGAGGGCCGCGCCGGCGACAACATCGGCGCCCTGCTCCGTGGCACCAAGAAGGAGGAGGTCGAGCGCGGCCAGGTGCTGTGCAAGCCCGGCTCCATCACCCCGCACACGCAGTTCACCGCCGAGGTCTACGTGCTGAACAAAGAGGAGGGCGGCCGGCACAAGCCGTTCTTCACCAACTACCGCCCGCAGTTCTACTTCCGCACGACGGACGTGACCGGCACCATCACGCTGCCCGAGGGCACCGAGATGGTCATGCCGGGCGACAACACGAAGATGACGGTCGAGCTGGGCAAGCCCATCGCCATGGACAAGGGACTGCGCTTCGCCATCCGCGAGGGTGGCCGGACCGTCGCCTCGGGCGTCGTCGACGAGATCCTCAAGTAAGCACGACCCGACCGGAACGAGAGCAGGCACGATGGCCGACGGCCCGAAGCAGAAGATCCGCATCAGGCTGAAGGCCTACGACCACGAGATCCTCGACCAGTCCACGGAGAAGATCGTCCAGACGGTCCTCCGCACGCAGGCCAAGGTGCTCGGGCCGGTACCGCTGCCGACCGACAAGCACCGCTACACGGTGATCCGGTCGCCCCACAAGTACAAGGACTCCCGCGAGCACTTCGAGATGCGGGTCCACAAGCGCCTGGTCGACATCGTCGAGCACACCCCCAAGACGGTCGATTCGCTGCAACGGCTCGACCTTCCGGCCGGGGTCGACATCGAGATCAAGATCCAGACGGCCTGACGGCCGAACCGCCTTACGCCCCCGCCGGACGCCTGGCAGGGGGGAGGCCCATGGTGTAACCTCGCGAGCCGCCCAATCGGGCAGCTCAGAGGCGAATACGCGGCACCCCGATGCTGCGACGTACAACAGACGTGCGTGATCGCCGGCCTCCGGGTCGGTACCTCACGCCGAACCATTCGAGCGCTCCGCTCGGGTCTCCCGGGCGGAGCGTTGGCATGCGCACGGGAAACCCAACCAGCGCAGGGAGAGGACAGTGGCAAGCAAGGCGATCGTCGGCGAGAAGGTCGGCATGACCCAGGTCTGGGACGACCAGAACCGCGCCGTACCGGTGACGGTCCTGAAGGTCGCGCCCGTGCGCGTCGTCCAGGTCAAGACGCCTGCGACCGACGGCTACTCCGCCCTGCAGGTGACCTGGGGCTTCCGGCGCAACTCCACCCTCACGAAGCCGCAGATCGGGCACTACGCCAAGGCCGGCGTCAACCCCGGGCGGGCCCTCGTCGAGCTCCGCCTCGATGACGTCGCCGACTATGCGGTCGGCCAGGAGCTGGCGGCGGACCTGTGGGAGGCCGGCGAGCGGGTGGACGCCATCGCGGTCAGCAAGGGCAAGGGCTTCGCCGGCGGCATGAAGCGCCACAACTTCAAGGGCCAGGGCGCCTCGCACGGCAATCACCGCAGCCACCGCGTGCCCGGTGCCATCGGCGCCTGCGCCACGCCCTCGCGTGTCTTCAAGGGCACCCGCATGGCCGGGCAGATGGGCGGCTCGCAGGTGACGGCGTTGAACCTCGAGGTCGTGGCGGCCGACGCCGAGCGCGAGCTGGTACTGGTCAAGGGGGCCGTGCCCGGCGCCCGGGGCAGCGTGGTGGTCCTGCGCAACTCGGTCAAGACGCCCTCCAAGGCCGGGAGGTCGCGGTGACGGCGACCGCCACGGAGACGGTGCGGACCGGCACGGTGCTCCGCCACACGATCCGGAAGGATCGCCCGGCACCGGTGACCCGCACCGCGACCCGGCGCAACGCGGCGGGCCACGACCTCGGGACGGTCGACCTGGAGCCGACCGTCTTCGGGCTCGAGCCCAACCGTGCCGTGCTGCATCAGGTGGTGACGGCCCAGCTGGCCGCCGCCCGGGCCGGGACCCAGTCGACCAAGACGCGGGCAGAGGTACGCGGGGGAGGCGCCAAGCCGTTCCGCCAGAAGGGAACGGGACGGGCCCGCCAGGGAAGCAGCCGCTCGCCCTCCATGGCCGGCGGCGGCGTGGCCCTCGGGCCCAAGCCGCGCAGCTACGCGCAGCACACGCCCAAGAAGATGGTGCGCCTGGCCCTGCTCTCGGCGCTGAGCGACCGGGCCGAGATCGGCCGCGTCACCGTCATCGACGACTGGAAGATCACGGCGCCGAAGACCAAGGACGCCGCCACCATCTTGCGCAAGCTCAAGCTGAAGGGCTCGGTCCTGGTCGTCGTCGCCTACGACGAGCTCGATGTCGAGCGCTCCTTCGCCAACCTGCCTGAGGCGCAGACGACCACGTTCGCCGAGCTCTCGGCGCACGACGTGCTGCGGGCCGACTGGCTGCTCTTCTCCGACCGCACACTGCCGGCCGCCGTGTCCGACTTCTCCGGGACGCACGTCGTCGAGGAGGGCGACAGGGCCGAGGCGCCCGACACAGCCGCCGAAGTGACCCCAGCCGAGGTCGAGGCGACGGAGGAGGCTGCGCCGGCCAAGCCCAGGGCGCGAGCCACGAAGCGGGCGAAGGCCGCGACGGAACCCGAGGCCATGACCGAAGCCGTGACCGAATCCGAGGCCGTGACGGAGCCCGACGGCGCCAGCGAGGGGGCCGACGACGATGCGTGACGCGATGTCGGTGCTCATCCGCCCAGTCGTGTCCGAGAAGAGCTACGCGCTCATGGACCAGAGCGTCTACGTCTTCATCGTGGACCCCCGGGCCACCAAGATCGACGTGCGCCACGCGGTCGAGCAGGCCTTCGGCGTGCGGGTGACGAACGTGAACACGCTCAATCGCAAGGGGAAGGCCACGCGCAACCGGCGCACCAACGTGAGGGGCAAGCGGCCCGACACCAAGCGCGCCATCGTCACGCTGCACCCCGACGACTCCATCGACCTCTTCGATCGCTGATCAGGGAAACGACATGCCACTTCGCTCACGCAAACCCACCAGCCCCGGACGGCGCTTCCAGACCGTCTCGGACTTCTCCGAGATCACCCGCGACCGTCCCGAGAAGTCGCTGCTCGCGCCCAACCCGCAGAGCGGCGGGCGCAACAACCACGGGCGCAAGACCTCGCGCCACCGCGGCGGCGGCCACAAGCAGCAGTACCGGATCGTCGACTTCCGTCGGAACAAGGACGGCATTCCCGCCAAGGTGGCGGCCATTGAGTACGACCCCAACCGCAACGCCCGCATCGCCCTCCTGCACTACGCGGACGGTGAGAAGCGCTACATCCTCGCCCCCGCCGGAGTGAAGGTCGGTGACAGGCTCCAGAGCGGCCAGGGCGCAGACATCCGGCCCGGCAACGCGCTGCCCCTGCGCTACATCCCGGTCGGCTCGACCATCCACAACGTCGAGCTGCGCCCGGGCGGAGGCGGCAAAATGGCGCGGGGCGCCGGCATGAGCGTCCAGCTGGTGGCCAAGGAGGGTGTCTTCGCCACGCTGCGGCTGCCCTCCACCGAGATGCGGCGCGTCTCCATCGACTGCCGGGGCACTCTCGGCGTCGTCGGCAACGCCGAGGCCGAGCTGGTCAAGGTGGGCAAGGCCGGGCGCAACCGCTGGAAGGGAAAGCGCCCCCAGACGCGGGGCGTGGCCATGAACCCGGTCGATCACCCGCTCGGCGGCGGCGAGGGCAAGTCCTCCGGTGGCCGCCACCCGGTGTCGCCCTGGGGCAAGCCCGAAGGCCGCACCCGGG
Source organism: uncultured Acidimicrobiaceae bacterium (assembly GCA_963726135.1). Taxonomy (GTDB): domain Bacteria; phylum Actinomycetota; class Acidimicrobiia; order Acidimicrobiales; family RAAP-2; genus Bog-473. The sequence goes on along the minus strand of CAVSBE010000004.1, from coordinate 89,537 downwards.
CCCGCAACAAGAAGTCCAATTCGATGATCGTCCGTCGGCGCCGCACACGCGGCGCGCGGCGGTAGGTGGGGGTTGAGGAGCCATGCCGCGTAGCCTGAAGAAGGGACCCTTCGTGGACGACCACCTGCTGAAGAAGGTGGACGTCCTCAACTCGAGCGGGGACAAGAAGGTCATCAAGACCTGGTCTCGTCGCTCCACGATCATCCCCGACATGGTCGGGCACACGATCGCGGTCCACGACGGCCGCCGCCACGTGCCGGTGTACGTGACCGAGTCGATGGTCGGCCACAAGCTGGGCGAATTCGCCCCGACCCGGACCTTCCGCTACCACGCCGGCCAGGAGCGGGGAGCGCGGCGATGACCGCCACCAAGACGAACGAGCGTCCCGGGACGCGGGCGATGCACCGCTACTGCGGGATGTCGGCGTCCAAGGCCCGCCAGGTCCTCGACCTGATCCGCGGCGAGGACGTGCAACGCGCCGCCGAGGTGCTCACCGGCACCGAGCGCGAGGCCGCCGAGATCATCGGCAAGGTCCTGGCGTCGGCCGTGGCCAACGCCGCCCACAACGACCAGCAGAACCCCGAGGAGCTCTACGTCTCGGCCTGCTACGCCGATGAAGGCACGACCATGAAGCGCTGGCGTCCCCGGGCGTGTGGGCGGGCCACGCGCATCCGCAAGCGGACCTGCCACATCACCATCATCGTGAGCCGGCTGCCGGCCGATCAACTCGAGCTGCGCCGCCGCCGCATGGAGGCGGTCAGCGCCAACCGTTCCCGGCGTGTCGACGCCTCGCGGCGCCGGGCCGACCTGTCCGGCCGCTTGTCGCGCCGCCGGGCCGCCCAGGTCGCCGCGGCCGAACAGACCGCGGCCGAAGAGGCCGCCGCCGACGAGGCGGAAGAGGACTTCACCGACCAGGCGCTGGCCGAGTCCGAGGTGGCCGACATGGAGCCCGAAGTGACCGAGGCGGACACGGTGGACGGCGGCATCGACGAAGAAGACGCCGTCGCGGGCGAGGCGGCCAACGAGGAGTCGGCCGAGGCCGGCGCAGACAAGAAGGTCGAGGACGAGTAAATGGGCCAGAAGGTAAACCCCTACGGCTTCCGCCTCGGGATCACGACGGATTGGAAGTCCCGCTGGTTCGAGGAGCGCCACTACCGCGACTTCGTGGTCGAGGACTGGAAGATCCGCGACTACCTGATGAGGCAGCTCGAGGCTGCGGCCGTCAGCCGCATTGAGGTGGAACGGACCCGGGACCGCCTGCGCGTCGACATCCACACGGCCCGGCCTGGCATCGTCATCGGCCGCCGCGGCGCCGAGGCGGACCGGCTCAAGAAGCACCTCGAGGAGATCACGGGGCTGCAGAACCGGATTCAGCTCAACATCCAGGAGATCAAGCAGCCTGAGCTCGACGCGGCGCTCATCGCCCAGGGCATCTGCGACCAGCTCGTGCGGCGGGTCGCCTTCCGCCGCGCCATGAAGCGTGCCATCCAGACGGTGCAGAAGGCGGGCGCGCAGGGCATCAAGGTCCAGTGCTCGGGCCGTCTCGGCGGCTCGGAGATGTCCCGCAAGGAGCAGTACCGCGAAGGCCGTGTGCCCCTGCACACCCTGCGGGCCGACATCGACTACGGCTTCCGCGAGGCCCGGACCACGTCGGGCCGGGTCGGCGTGAAGGTGTGGATCTACAAGGGCGACATCCTCCCCTACAAGGTCTCCATCGAGGACAAGATCACCCGCGAAGCTGCCATGGCAGTCGGCGAGACGTCGGGCCAGAGCGGACCGCGTCGGCTGATCACGGCCGGCGGTGGCCGTCGCCGTGCGGAGGGCTTCCCGACCGGGGATGGCGATGGCGAGGTCGAGGGCGAGACCGAGGTCGAGGTCGAGGTCGAGGTCGAGGAGGCTGCCACGGCGGAGGTGGCCGCGGAAGAGGAGCTGGTCGAGACCGCGCCAGTCGAGGTCGCCGAGGCCGAGGCAGAGGTGGCGGAGGAAGTCGAGGAGGAAGTGGAGACGCCGGTGGCCGACCTGCTCCCCTCACCGACCGAGCCCGACGATCTGGAGCGGCAGCTGACCCAGGACGAGGAGATGGAGCGCCAGAACCGACACCAGCACCACGAGGCGCCGCACTTCCGGAGGGACGCGGAGTGACATGTTGATGCCCAAGAAGGTCAAGCACCGCAAGACGCAGCGGGGCCGCCTCACCGGCGCGGCCAAGGGCGGCACATCCGTCACGTTCGGCGACTTCGGGATTCAGGCGCTCGAGCCGGGCTGGCTCACGGCGCGCCAGATCGAGGCCGCCCGTATCGCCATGACCCGGCACGTGAAGCGCGGCGGCAAGGTCTGGATCCGGGTCTTCCCGGACAAGCCGGTCACCCAGAAGCCGGCCGAGACGCGCATGGGCTCGGGCAAGGGCAACCCCGAGCTGTGGGTCGCCGTCGTGCACCCCGGGCGCATCCTCTTCGAGCTGGCGGGCGTGGAGGAGGAGCTGGCGCGTGCCGCCATGGAGCGGGCCATTCAGAAGCTGCCTTTCAAGGCGCGTTTCGTGGTGCGCCCCGGCACCCACGGCCACGCCGAGGTGGCTATCTGATGCCGACCGCGCACGACCTCTCCATGCTCGACGGTGACGAGCTGGCCTCGCGCCTGGGCGAGTCGCGCCGCGAGCTGTTCAACCTGCGCTTCCAGCTGGCCACCGGCCAGCTCGACAACCCGTCCCGTATCGGGCAGGTCCGCCGCGAGGTGGCTCGCATGCTGACGGTGCTGCGTGGACGCGAGATCCTCGAAGCCGAGGGCGCCTACGTGGCCCCCACGGCGGCCGAGCACGAGGCGGCCCGGGCCAAGCTCGCGGCGGAGGACGCCGAGCGGGAGGAGAAGGCCGCCGCCAAGGCGGTGGCCGCCGAGGCCGAGGCGGGCGTGGGCGACCTGCACGACCACGACCACCTGGACGCCGACATCGACGACCTGGACGACGACGAAGAGGATGAGGCCTGATGGCCGACGAGACCCCAGAGACCGAAGACACAGTGAACGACGCAGCTGCCGACGAGACGCTGGACGCCGCCAAGGCCGCCGCGGCGGATGCGGCGCGGGCGCTCGACGCCGTCGAGGCCGAGTCCGCCAAGGAGCTGCCCGCGACGGACGAGGAAGCGGCCGTCCCGATCCCCGCCGCCGCCCCGGCCGCCAGCGAGAAGGCTCCCGAGGAGGGCGGCCCGAGGGCCAACCGGCGCAAGGTGCGCGAGGGCATCGTCGTCTCCGACGCCATGTCCTCGACCGTGGTCGTGGCCGTGGTCGAGCGGGTGCGCCACCGGAAGTACGGCAAGACCGTGCAGCGCACGAAGAAGCTCTACGTGCATGATGCCGAGGACAGCGCCAAGGTGGGCGACAAGGTGCGGGTGCAAGAGACCCGCCCCCTCTCCAAGCTCAAGCGCTGGCGCCTGACCGAAGTGGTGGAGCGGGCCCGATGATTCAGCAGGAATCCCGGCTGCGGGTGGCCGACAACTCCGGTGCGCGCGAGGTGCTCTGCATCCGCGTGCTCGGTGGGTCGCGCCGGCGCTACGCCAGCATCGGCGACGTGTTCGTGGCCACGGTCAAGGACGCTATCCCCGGTGCCGCGGTCAAGAAGGGTGACGTCGTCAAGTGCGTCGTCGTCCGCACCAAGAAGGAGAAGCGGCGCCCCGACGGGAGCTACATCCGCTTCGACGAGAACGCAGCCGTGCTCATCAACGACCAACAACAGCCGCGCGGGACCCGCATCTTCGGGCCCGTGGGCCGTGAGCTGCGCGACAAGCGCTTCATGCGCATCGTGTCGCTTGCCCCGGAGGTGCTCTGATGCGGATCCACAAGGGAGACCAGGTGATCGTCCTGTCCGGCAAGGACAAGGGCAAGAAGGCCGAGGTGGTGCGCGCCATCCCGTCCCGTGAGCGGGTCATCCTCGAGGGGGTCAACGTGGCCAAGCGCCACGCCAAGCCGACCCGTGCCACCCAGCAGGGCGGCGTCATCGACAAGTTCATGCCCGTCCACGTCTCGACGGTGGCCCTGATCTGCAGGAGCTGCGACAAGCCCTCTCGCGCCGGATACCGCTTCGAGGACGACGGCGAGAAGGTCCGCGTCTGCAAGAAGTGCGGGGCCGAGCTGTGAGCACGACCAGCGCGCCGGCGCGGCCCCGGCTGAAGGAGCGCTACCTGTCGGAGGTGCGGGACCGGCTGAAGGACGAGCTCGGCCTCAGCAACGTCATGGAGGTGCCACGGCTGGACAAGATCGTCATCAACATGGGCGTCGGTCGGGCCACCCAGCAGGCCTCGCTCATTGAGGGGGCCCAGCGCGACCTCGAGACCATCACGGGCCAGAAGCCCATCGTGACCCGGGCCAAGAAGTCGATCGCCGGCTTCAAGCTGCGAGAGGGGCAGAGCATCGGGGTCAAGGCCACACTGCGCGGCGACCGGGCCTGGGAGTTCTTCGACCGCCTGCTCAGCCTCGCCATCCCTCGCATCCGCGACTTCCGGGGCCTCTCGCCCCGGTCGTTCGACGGCCACGGCAACTACACGTTCGGGGTCACCGAGCAGCTGATCTTCCCCGAGATCGACTACGACAAGATCGACACGACCCGCGGTATGGACATCACCATCGTCACGACCGCGCGCACTAACGAGGAAGGGCGGGCGTTCCTGGCAGCGTTCGGCTTTCCGTTCCGACAGGAGACCCGGTAGCAACATGGCGAAGAAGGCATTGATCGAGAAGCAGCAGCGCACGCCCAAGTTCAAGGTGCGGGGTTACACCCGGTGCCAGCGGTGCGGACGGCCCAAGGCCGTCTATCGCAAGTTCGGGCTCTGCCGCATCTGTCTGCGCGTCATGGTGCATGCGGGCGAGGTGCCTGGCGTCACGAAGGCGAGCTGGTAGGCCGCCATGACGATGACTGACCCCATCGCGGACATGCTCACCCGGATCCGCAACGCGAATTCGGCCATGTTCGACACCGTGCGCATGCCCGGCTCCAAGCTCAAGGAGTCCCTCGCTTCCATCCTGGAGCGGGAGGGCTTCATTGCCGGCTACAAGGTCGAGCCCAACGTGGGTAAGCCCGGCACCACCCTCGAGATCATCATGAAGTACTCCGGCGACCGCACGAGGACCATCGCCGGGATCAAGCGAGTCTCGAAGCCAGGCCTGCGGATTTATGCCCGCGCCGACGGCATGCCGCGCGTGCTGGGCGGCATGGGCGTGGCGGTGGTCTCCACCAGCCAGGGCCTGCTGACCGACGCCGAGGCACGCCGCAAGCATCTGGGCGGCGAGGTGTTGTGCCATGTCTGGTAGCCCCGGGACCCGCACCGCGCCGACGCGAGGAGAGGCCTGATGTCGCGCGTCGGACGCTCGCCCATCGCGGTGCCCTCCAACGTCACTGTCACCCTCAGCGGAGCCATGGTCAACGTCAAGGGGCCCCAGGGCACCCTGGAACGTGAACTCCCCGAGGGCATCACGATCGCGCAGGAGGGCGACACGCTCGTGGTCACCCGGCCCGACGACGAGCGACGGCACCGCGCGCTGCACGGACTGTCGCGCTCGCTCGTGGCCAACATGGTCTCAGGGGTGACCGACGGCTTCTCCAAGGAGCTCGAGATCGTGGGCGTCGGCTACCGCGCCACCGCCAAGGGCCCGAGCGAGCTCGAGTTGGCTCTCGGCTTCTCGCACCCCGTTCAGGTGGACGCGCCCGAAGGGATCACCTTCGAGGTGCCCGTCCCGACGCGCATCGTCGTGAAGGGCATCGACAAGGAGAAGGTCGGCCAGGTGGCCGCAGACATCCGCAAGCTGCGCAAGCCCGAGCCCTACAAGGGCAAGGGTGTGCGCTATGCGAACGAGCGGGTGCTGCGCAAGGCAGGAAAGGCAGCGAAGTAATGGCACGCACGAGCGATCGCACCCGGCTGCGCCTCCGTCGCCACGAACGCGTGCGCACCAAGGTGAGCGGCACCGCCGAGTGCCCCCGGCTGGCCGTGCACCGGTCCAACCGCCACATCTCGGCCCAGCTCATCGACGACACCGCCGGCCGCACCCTGGTCTCGGCGTCGTCGGTCGAGCCCGACCTCCGCGCGTCCTTGGGCAAGGCCGGTGGCGGTAACGTGACGGGCGCAGAGTCGGTCGGCCGCCTGCTGGGGTCCAGGGCGAAGGCGGCCGGGATCACCACGGTGGTCTTCGACCGTGGGGGATTCGTGTACCACGGTCGTGTCGCCGTCCTGGCTGACGCGGCACGAGCCGAGGGACTGGAGTTCTGAGCATGGTCGACACACAGTACGAAGAGCGCACCATCAAGGTGAACCGGGTGGCCAAGGTCGTCAAGGGCGGCCGGCGCTTCTCGTTCGCCGCGCTGATGGTGGTGGGCGACGGGAACGGCAAGGTCGGACTCGGGTACGGCAAGGCCAAGGAGGCCGGGCTCGCGGTCCAGAAGGGGATCGAGGAGGCGCGCAAGAACCTCTTCGACGTGCCCCTGGCCGGCAGCACCATCGTCCACCCGGTCATCGGGGAGAGCGGTGCCGGCCGTGTGCTGCTGAAGCCGGCCGCCCCGGGCACCGGCGTCATCGCCGGCGGCGCGGCGCGCCACATCCTCGAGATGGCCGGCATCCGTGACATCCTGGCCAAGTCGCTGGGCTCGTCCAACGGCATCAACGTGGCCCACGCCACCATCGCGGGGCTCAAGCAGCTGCGGCGCCCCGACGACGTGGCAGCGCTGCGTGGCAAGGCAGCCGACGAGGTGACCCCCGGCGGCGTGCTGCGGGCCTACCGCGAGCGCAAGCGCGAGACGGACCTGTTCGCAGCGGAGACGCGCTGACCGTGGCATCGAGGACAACCACCAAGAAGCCGTCGGGGGAGTCCCTCCTGCTCGTGACGCAGACGCGCTCGGCCATCGGCACCAAGCCCAAGCACCGCGGCACGCTGCGGGCCCTCGGCCTGCGCGGCATCGGGCAGTCCAACGAGCTGCCCGACCGCCCCGAGATCCGCGGCATGATCGCCCGTGTGCCGCACCTGATCAGCGTCGAGGAGGTCTCGAAGTGAAGCTGCACGATCTGGCGCCGCCCAAGGGCGCGACCACGGCCAAGCGCAGGGTCGGCCGAGGGACCGGGGGCAAGGGCCACAAGACGGCGGGCCGGGGCATGAAGGGCCAGAAGGCCCGCGGCACCGTGCCGGCGGGTTTCGAGGGTGGCCAGCTGCCCCTGATGCAGCGCATCCCGAAGCTGAAGGGTTTCAAGAACCCGTTCCGGGTGGCCTACACCCCGGTGAACGTGAGCGCCCTCGAGGCGCTCGGTGCCGACGAGGTCACCGTGCAGACCCTGGTGGAGGCGGGTGTGGTCCGGCCCAAGGCCCTGGTCAAGATCCTCGGCCAGGGGTCCATCAGCCGCCCGGTCCGGGTCTCGGCGCATGCGTTCTCCAAGTCGGCCGAGGCGGCCATCACCGCCGCGGGCGGTAGCGTCGAGCGGGTGCCGTTGCCGTTCGCGCACGGGCGCCCGCCCGCCTCGGGCAATGCGCTGATGAACCGCTAGTGACCCCATTGGGCAGGCACTGAGAGGAAGCGCGATGCTCTCCCGGCTCGCCAACATCTTCAGGGTTCCCGACCTTCGCAACAAGGTCGTGTTCACGCTGGCTGTCATCGCCCTCTACCAGATCGGGGCGAACGTCCCCGTGCCCGGCGTCAACTGGGCGCGCCTGCAGGGGCTCGAGAGCCAGGCCTCCGCGTCGGGAGTGCTCGGGTTCCTCAACCTCTTCAGCGGTGGCGCCCTTGTGCGCCTGGCCGTCTTCGGCCTGGGCGTCATGCCCTACATCACGAGCTCCATCATCATTCAGCTGCTCTCCACTGTGATCCCCAAGCTGGAGGAGTGGAGGGACCAGGGCGCCGTCGGCCAGAAGAAGATCACCCAGACCACCCGCTACCTGACCGTCGCCCTCGCCGTCATGCAGTCCTCGGGCCTCGTCTACGCCTTCCACGGCCACGATTCGGCGCTGCTCGGCACGAGCGTCGATCTCATCCCGACCTTCAACTGGCCGCTGGCCCTCTTCATGGTGCTGATCCTCACCGCCGGGACGGCCTTCGTCATGTGGCTGGCCGAGCTCATCACCCAGCGCGGCATCGGCCAGGGGATGTCGATCCTCATCTTCGCCAACGTCGTGGCAGCCATCCCCACCGGGTTCAAGGCGATCTACGAGGAGGGGGGGAAGGCCAAGTTCACGATCATCATCATCGTCTCCCTGGTCTTGTTGGTCTTCATCGTCTTCATGGACCAGGGCCAGCGCCGGATACCCGTGACCTTTGCCCGTCGCGTCGTCGGGCGGCGGATGTACGGCGGGAGCTCCACCTACATCCCCTTGAAGGTGAACCAGTCCGGCGTGATCCCGATCATCTTCGCCAGCTCGGTGCTCTACATCCCGGTGCTGCTCTCCAACGTGGTCCCGTGGAACTGGTTCCAGAATTTCGTGCGCACGAGCCTGACGCCGACCAGCTTCTTCTACATCGCGGCCTACTTCCTGCTCATCGTGATGTTCACGTTCTTCTACGTGTATGTCGCCTTCGACCCGCACCAGCAGGCCGACCTGATCCGCAAGCAGGGCGGGTTCGTCCCGGGTATCCGGCCCGGACCGCCTACCGAGCGGTACTTCGCGCACATCCTGAGTCGCATCACGGTCGTAGGAGCCCTCTTCCTCGGCTCGGTCGCCGTGGTGCCCTCGCTCCTCATGGCGCTCTGGCACCTCAACCGGTTCCCCTTCTACGGAACGACGTTGCTGATCTCGGTGGGTGTCGCCCTCGAGACGATGCGCCAGATCGACAGCCAGCTGATGATGCGCAACTACGAGGGCTTCCTCAAGTAGGCGCCGGTGATTCCCGGGGTCAGGCTCGTGGTCCTCGGCAAGCAGGGGGCCGGCAAGGGGACGCAATGTGTGCGTCTGTCGCATCACTATGTCGTGCCGCATGTCTCGACGGGGGACATGCTGCGCAGCGAGGTGAAGTCCCGCTCGCCGATCGGCCAGCGCGCGCAGGCGCTGATGGAGAGGGGCGAGCTCATACCCGACGACCTCGTCATGGAGATGGTGGGCGGCCGGCTGTCCGAGCGCGACACCACGGGTCGCGGCTTCGTGCTCGACGGTTGCCCGCGCACCACGGCCCAGGCCGAGGTCCTCGAGAAGATCGTGGATCGGTTCGGCCTCGACCTGGTCATCGATCTGCAGGTCCCCACCAACCTGGTCATGAAACGCCTGGCGTCGCGCCGGGTCTGCGTGGACTGCGGCGCCAACTACTCGACGGCGGCGCCGCCGCTCGTGAACTGGACCTGCGACGTCTGCGGCGGCGAGGTGGTGCAGCGCGAGGACGACACCGAGGAGGCCATTGAGCGGAGGCTCAACCTCTACGAGGAGGAGACGGCCCCGTTGCTCAACTGGTACAAGGAACGCAACCTGTTGGCCGAGATCAATGGCACGGGCGCGCCCGACGCCGTGACGCGCCGGGTCGTCGGTGCCATCGACGCCCTGCGCCAGCAGCAGAAGAAGGGGATGGAAGAGGGGGGTGCCTTTCCATGAGGCGCAACGCAGAGGAGCTGGCCAAGATGCGCCGCGCCGGCAAGGTCGTGGCCGAGATGCACGAGGCGACCCGCGCCAGCGCCAAGCCCGGTGTCACGACCTTGGAGCTCGACAAGGTGGCCCGCGAGGTCCTCGACCGCCGTGGCGCCACCTCCAACTTCCTCGGGTACCACGGCTTCCCGGCCGTGATCTGCACCTCCCCGAACTCCATGATCGTGCACGGCATCCCGGGCCCTTACGTGCTCGAAGAGGGGGACATCCTCTCCATCGACTGTGGCGCCATCATCGAGGGCTACCACGGCGACGCGGCCTTCACCATGCCCATCGGCACCGTCTCCAAGGAGGCGCAGAAGCTGCTCGACGTCACCGAGCGCAGCCTGTGGGCCGGCATTGAGCAGATGACCAAGGGCAATGCCCTGAACGAGATCGGCCGGGCCGTCCAACAGGTCGCCGAGGGCGCCGGCTTCACCGTCGTGCGCGAGTACGTGGGCCACGCCATCGGGACGGCCATGCACGAGCAGCCCCAGGTCCCCAATTACTGGCCCGGCACGAGGGGCCCGACCCTCAAGACGGGCAACGTCTTCGCCGTCGAGCCCATGGTCAACGCGGGGTCGCCCGAGACCCTCCTGCTCGACGACCAGTGGAGCGTGGTCACCGCCGACGGGAGCCTGTCGGCCCACTTCGAGCACACGATCGCCGTCACCCCCGACGGCCCCGAGGTCTTCACCATTGCGTAGTTGCCGGCCTGGCGGAGCTCGGGGGGTCGGGGCATCATCACGGTGGGAGCCAGTTTCGCTGCTCCGGGCCCAGGTCAGCGCCTCCGCCGCCGCCCCGGAACCCCTCGCTCTTCCGACCGGTAGGATCGGGTCCAGCCGGGGCGGGCCGCGACGGGCGGGCTCGGGAAGGGGCTGTCGCCTCGACCAGGCAGAATCCATTCGCCGGGTGGATTTTCTCTCCGGATGCGGTAAACTCTTTCGCTGGCTCTGGGCCTGATCCCCCCGGGGATGAGCTGCCCGGCCGCTACGTCCGATCTGCATCCTCCGGCCGACGCGTCGCCTGGTGCCGCCCGGACGAGCACCAGAACGAATCAGAGGAGAGAGTCACCTGCCCAAGCCCAAGGAAGACGCCATCGTGCTCGAAGGCACGGTGGTCGAGCCACTGCCCAATGCCATGTTCCGCGTCGAGTTGGAGAACGGACACAAGGTGTTGGCGCACAGCTCGGGGAAGATGAGGATGCACCGCATCCGCATCCTCCCGGGGGACAAGGTGCAGGTGGAGATCACTCCGTACGACCTCAACCGGGGTCGCATCACCTATCGGTACAAGTAGGACGGGGAGTGAAGTGAAGGTTCGGCCGAGCGTGAAGCCGATCTGTGAGAAGTGCAAGGTGATCCGGCGCCGCGGCGTGGTCCGGGTGATCTGCGACAACCCGCGCCACAAGCAGCGGCAGGGCTAAGGAGAGGACGACGCATGGCCCGAATTTCCGGAGTGGACATCCCGCGCGAGAAGCGGCTCGAGATCTCCCTCACCTACATCTACGGCATCGGCCCGACGATCTCGCAGCAGATCTGCGAGGCGGTCGACGTCAACCCCTCCACCCGCGTCCGCGACCTGACCGACGAGGAGGTCGCCAGGCTCCGCACCTTCATCGACACGAATTTCCGGGTCGAGGGTGACCTGCGCCGTGACGTCTCCCAGGACATCAAGCGCAAGATGGAGATCAACTGCTACCAGGGTGTGCGCCACCGCAAGGGCCTCCCGGTCCACGGCCAGCGCACCCACACGAACGCCCGCACCCGCAAGGGCCCGAAGAAGACCGTGGCCGGGAAGAAAAAGGTGAAGAAGTAGTGGCCAAGCCCACAAAGCCCGGTGCCCGGCGGCCTCGCCGCAAGGAGCGCAAGAACGTCTCCTACGGCGTCGCCCACATCAAGAGCTCGTTCAACAACACGATCGTCTCCATCGCCGATCCCGAGGGCAACGTGCTCGCCTGGGCCTCGGCCGGCAATGTCGGCTTCAAGGGCTCGCGCAAGTCGACCCCGTTCGCGGCCCAGCTGGCCGCCGAGGCGTGTGCCAAGCGGGCCATGGAGCACGGCGTGCGCAAGGTCGACGTCCTCGTGCGCGGACCCGGTTCCGGGCGCGAGACCGCCATCCGGTCACTGGCCGCGGTCGGGATCGAAGTGGTCGGCATCAAGGACGTCACCCCGATCCCCCACAACGGCTGCCGCCCCAAGAAGCGGCGCCGGGTCTAGGCCGAAGAGGAAGAGGAACCACACCCATGGCTCGATACACCGGTCCCGTCTGCCGCCTGTGCCGGCGCGAGCGGACCAAGCTGTTCTTGAAAGGCGAGCGCTGTTACTCGCTCAAGTGCCCGGTCTCCGAGGCGGTCACCGACCGCCACAGCCGCGCCTACCCGCCCGGCGAGCACGGCCGCGACCGCATGCGCCAGGGTTCGGAGTACCTGTCCCAGTTGCGCGAGAAGCAGAAGGCCCGCCGGATCTACGGGATCTTGGAGAAGCAATTCCGCAACATGTACGAGGAGGCCACCCATCAGGGCGGCATCACCGGTGAGAACCTGCTGCGCAACCTCGAGCTCCGCCTCGACAACGTGGTCTTCCGTGCCGGCTGGGGCGCCAGCCGCCGCCAGGCCCGCCAGTTCGTGCGCCACGGGCACGTGACGGTCAACGGCAAGCGGGTCACGATCCCCAGCTACCGGGTACGCAAGGGCGACAAGGTCGTGCTGCGCGAATCGACCCGTGGGAACTTCCTGGTCCGCCGCAACATGGACACCCTGGAGCGCCAGACGCCGGCGTGGCTCGAGACCGGCGATTCCGGCTTCTCGGTGTCCGTCCTCAACCCGCCACTGCGCGAGCACATCGACGAGCCCATTCAGGAGCAGCTCATCGTCGAGCTGTACTCGAAGTAGCCCGCATCCGTTCGCCCGACCCCCACCGCAACAGGAGTACCCACCATGCTGATCATCCAGAGGCCGACCGTCGAAGTCATCGACGAGGAGCAGAACAACCGCCAGCGCTTCGCCATCGGCCCGCTCGACCCGGGCTTCGGCACCACGCTCGGCAACTCGCTCCGGCGCACGCTGCTCTCGTCCATCCCCGGCGGCGCCGTGACCCAGCTCCGCTTCGACGAGGCGTTGCACGAGTTCACGACGCTGCCCGGGGTCAAAGAGGACGTCACCGACATCATCTTGAACCTCAAGGACCTGCTGGTCCGGGTGCACTCCGACGAGGCGGTGACCCTGCGCCTCGACGTCCGCGGCCCGGCCGACGCCACGGCGGCGGACCTGCAGCTGCCGGCCGACGTCGAGATCCTCAACCCCGACCTGCACATCGCCTCCATCAACGCCAAGGGCCGCTTGGCCGTCGACGTCACGGTGGAGCGCGGCCGCGGCTACGCCTCGGCGGACAAGAACAAGAAGTCCTCGACCATCGGGGTCATCCCGATCGACTCGATCTTCTCGCCGGTGCACCGCGTCACCTTCGACATCGAGCCGGTGCGGGTGGAGCAGTCGACCAACTACGACCGCCTCGTCCTCGACATCGAGACGGACGGCACCATCTCGCCCCGTGAGGCGCTTGCCTCGGCCGGCGACACACTGCGCAACCTCGTGTCGCTCGTAGCCGACCTCGAGGATGCCCCGCAGGGCCTCGAGCTGGGCGACACCGGCACCACCAGCAGCGGCTCGCCCGACCTCGACCTTCGCATCGAGGAGCTCGACCTCTCCGAGCGTCCGCGCAACTGCTTGAAGCGGGCGCAGATCAACACGATCGGCGAGCTCGTCGAGCGCACCATGGAGGACCTCCTCGCCATCACGAACTTCGGGCAGAAGTCGGCCGACGAGGTCGTCCAGCGCCTGGACGAGCGCGGGCTGTCGCTCCGCACGAGGGACTGACCCGTCATGCAGGCAACCCCCAGACGCGGCCGCCGGTTCGGCGGCTCGGCGGCACACCAGAAGGCCATGATGGGAAACCTGGTCGCGTCGCTCATCGCGGCTGAGTCCATCGTGACCACCGAGGCCAAGGCGAAGGCTCTGCGCCCGGTGGCCGAGAAGTGCGTCACCGCGGCCTGCAAGGGCGGCATTTCCAACCACCGCAACGTCGTCGCCCTCATCCGGGACAAGGACATGGCCCACAAGCTCTTCGAGGAGATCGGGCCACGCTACGTTGACCGGCCGGGCGGCTACACCCGCATCCTCAAGTTGGGCCCGCGCCCGGGTGACAACGCGCCGATGGCGCGCATCGAGTTCGTCTAGGGGTGGAGCAGGGCGCCGGCGTTGCGGCGCAGCGCTGGAGGCTCTTGATCGCCTACGACGGGGCGGCCTTCAGGGGCTTTGCCATCCAACCCGAGGTCCCGACGGTGGCCGGCGCGTTGCGCCAGGCTCTCGAACGCACGGCCCGCATGAGCGAGCCGCCGCTGCTCACCTGCGCCGGGCGCACCGACGCCGGCGTGCATGCCCGCGGCCAGGTCGTCCATGTGGACCTGCCGGCAATCCCCTACGACGGGCCCGGGCTGGCCCGCGCCCTGAACCGCCAGCTCGCGCCCTCGGTGGTCGTGCACCGCGCCGAGGAGGTCGGACCCGACTTCGACGCCCGCCGCTCCGCGACCGGGCGCACCTACCGCTACCTGGTCTGGAACGCCCCGGGCCCCGACCCGCTGCTGGCCCCCGTCGCCTGGCACGTACGCGACCCCCTCGATCTGCGCTCCATGCGCACCGCCACCGACGTGCTGCTCGGCAGCCACGACTTCCGCTCTTTTTGCCGGCGGCCAGTGGGGACCGACGCCTCGGAGCCGATCGTCCGCCGGGTCACCATGGCCCGCTGGAGCGTCGACGAGGGCCCCGAGGCGACCGACGCCCGCGCCGGCGGGGCGGGCCGCCTGCTGCGGTTCGAGATCGCCGCGGGCTCCTTCTGCCACCAAATGGTCCGCTCCCTGGTGGCCAGCCTGGTCGAGGTGGGCCGGGGGCGCCAGAACGCCGCCGGCCTGATGGAGCGCCTGCGGGCGGCCAAGCGGGAGAGCGGTCCCGTGCCGGCCCCGGCGCGGGGCCTGTGCCTGGTCTCCGTGGCCTACGGGCCGGGCGCGGCCGGCACCGCCGGCGCGGCCGGCACCGCTGGCGCGGCCGGGTCTGGAGAGGGTCCGGCCGCCTGAACAGGTCTGGCGGGGTGGGGCGGCCGGCTCCCAGAACTCTCCACCGGAATGTTTAGAGTTCACGGAGGTAGCCCAGGGGGTGGGCGGTCAGGGCGGAGCCGGGACCGTGGCGGCGGCTTGCCCCCCCTTTCCAGGGGCTCTATCCTGGTACGTCGGCTCGCGGGATCCCCGTGAGCCCTGAGCCCGGCTCCGGGACCAATGCTCGGGGAAAACGGCTCGCCTCACCACGCGGATGCGAAAGATCGGTCTTGTGCGCACATTTTCACCGAAGGTCACCGAAATCAACCGGGCGTGGTACGTCGTCGACGCCGACGGCCTCGTCCTCGGGCGCCTGGCCTCCTCGGTGGCGGCCATCCTGCGCGGCAAGCACCGCCCCTACTTCGCACCCCACGTCGACACCGGCGACCACGTGATCGTGATCAACGCGGACAAGGTCGTCCTCACCTCGGGCAAGGCCGACGCGAAGATGGCCTACCGCCACAGCGGCTATCCAGGCGGCCTGCGCTCCACCAGCTACGCCGAGCTGCTCGAGGAGCGGCCCGCAGAGCTGATCCGCCGCTCCGTGCGCGGCATGCTGCCCAAGAACACCCTCGGCCGCCAGATGCTCTCCAAGCTCCAGGTCTACGCCGGCCCCAACCACCCCCACGCCGCCCAGAAGCCCGAGCCGCTCGACCTCCCAGCGGCCCGCCGCGCCGGCTGACCACGCGCACCGCGCACCAGGAAGGACACCACGCCCGCAATGCCCACACCACTGAGCCAGACCACCGGACGCCGCAAGCAGGCCGTCGCACGCGTCCGCTTCCGCCCCGGCCAGGGCGCCATCACGATCAACAAGCTCCCCTTCGAGAAGTACTTCACGTCGGCGACGCACCGCATGCTGGTGACCGAGCCGCTCCGGGTCACCAACACCGCGGAGTCCTACGACATTGAGGCGACGATCGACGGCGGCGGGGTCTCTGGGCAGGCCGGTGCCATGCGCCTCGGCATCGCCCGCAGCCTGTGCGATGTCGACCCCGAGCTGCGCGCTGCACTCAAGCGGTCCGGACTTCTCACCCGCGATGCCCGGGAGAAGGAGTCGAAGAAGTACGGGCTGAAGAAGGCCCGCAAGGCGCCGCAGTACTCCAAGCGGTAAGCACGACAACGCGTATGGCGCCGGCCCGCTTCGGCACCGATGGCGTGCGCGGCGTCGCGAACGAGGAGCTCACCGCCGAGCTGGCGCTGGCCCTCGGCCGTGCCGCCGCCCGCGTCCTGCCCGCTCCGACCTTCGTGGTCGGCCGCGACACCCGGCGCTCGGGGCCGCTCCTCCAGGCCGCCTTCTCGGCCGGCCTGGCCACGGAGGGCGCCGACGTCGTGGATCTCGGCGTGCTGCCCACCCCGGGCGTCGCCGCCGTGGCCGAGGCACGCAAGGTGCCGGGCGCCGTCATCTCGGCCTCGCACAACCCGTTCGGCGACAACGGCATCAAGCTGTTCAGCCTGCGGGGGACGAAGCTGCCACCCGACGTGGAGGGCGAGATAGAGCGCGAGCTCGACTCCATCCTGGCGGACCCGGACCGCTCGCCCCGGCGGCCGACCGGCTACGGGGTGGGGCAGATCACGACGGAGCCCGACGCAGCGGCGCTCTACGTGGAGCACCTGATCGCCACGACGGAAGGCCGCCGGCTCTCGGGAATGAGCGTCGTCATCGACTGCGCACACGGCGCGGCCAGCGAGATCGCGCCGCTCGTGCTGGAGGAGCTCGGCGCCGGCGTCGCCGTGCTGCACCACACGCCCGATGGGGTCAACATCAACGAGAAGTGCGGCTCGACCGACCCCAGCGAGCTGTCGCTGGCGGTGAGGGAACGCGAGGCCGACCTGGGCCTCGCGTTCGACGGCGACGCGGACCGGGTCATCGCGGTCGACCACACCGGCGCCATCGTCGACGGGGACTCCCTGCTCGCGCTCTTCGCCCTCGATCTGGCCGAGCGCGGGCGCCTGGCCGCCAACACCGTGGCCGTGACCGTCATGACCAACCTCGGCTTCCGCCTGGCCATGGAGCAGCGTGGCATCGTCGTGCGGGAGACCGACGTGGGCGACCGACACGTCCTGGCCGCCCTCGACGCCGACGGGCTGAGCCTCGGGGGCGAGCAGTCGGGCCACATCATCTTCCGCTCGCTCTCGACCACCGGTGACGGCATCCTGACCGGTATCGCCCTGGCCGACCTCATGCTGCGGGCCGACCGGTCCCTGGCCGACCTCACCGGCGGCCTGGTCGAGCGCGTGCCCCAGCGCCTCGTCAACGTGCCCATCCCCCAGCCCGACCGCCTGGCCGACTGCGCCGAGGTGTGGGAGGCGGTGGTGAAGGCCGAGGCCGAGCTCGGCCACGAGGGCCGGGTCCTGCTGCGACCCAGCGGCACCGAGCCTGTGGTGCGTGTGATGGTCGAGGCGCGCGACGAGGCGCAGGCCAACGCGGTCGCGGCACAGCTCGCCGGCGTGGTGGAGGCCGCCCTCGGGCAAATCGAGCCGCAGGCACCCAGGTAGCCTGGGTCTCCATGTGCGGCATCATCGGCGTCACCGGCGAGGCCGACGCCGTCCCCCTCCTGCTCGGCGCCCTGCACCAGCTCGAGTACCGCGGCTACGACTCCGCAGGCATCGCGCTGGTGGTCGATGGGGCCGACGGCGACGACCGGGGGCACTCCATCTGGAGAGTACGGGCCGCCGGCGGCACCAACTCGGTGGCCAAGCTGGCCGAGCTGGCGGCCGACGCCCCCCGGGGCCACGCGGCCGCCATCGGGCACACCCGGTGGGCCACCCACGGCAGCCCCACCACTGAGAACGCCCACCCGCACCTCGACTGCACCGGGCGCGTGGCCATCATCCACAACGGCATCATCGAGAACCACGCCGAGCTCAGGGCCGAGCTCGTGGCCGCCGGGCACACGCTCACCTCCGCCACCGACACGGAGGTGATGGCGCACCTGATTGAGCAGCAGATGGCCGCCGGCGCGTCCCTGGCGGAAGCGACGCGCACCATGCTGCGGCGGCTGCGCGGCGCGTTCTCCATCGCGGCCGTCTCCGCCGACGAACCCGACACCATCGTCGCCGCCCGCCGTCTCACACCGCTCGTGCTCGGGCTGCACGACCACATGGCCCTCCTGGCCTCGGACATCCCGGCCCTGATCGGGCACACCCGGCGCGTGTTTGCATTGGCCGACGACGAACTGGCGGTCCTGCGGCCGGGCTCGCTCGAGGTGACCACGCTGGACGGCGCCACCGTCGAGCCGGAGCAGCTCACCATCACCTGGGACCTCGAGGCCGCCCAGAAGGGCGGCTACGAGGACTTCATGTCCAAGGAGATGCAGGAGCAGCCGCATGCGGTGGCCGACACGCTGCTCGACCGGCGGGGCCCGGGGGGCGAGCTCGTGCTCGACCAGATGCGGCTGGGGATCGACGACCTGCGCGGTATCGACAAGGTCTTCATCGTGGCGTGCGGGTCCAGCTACCACGCCGCGCTCGTGGCCAAGTACGCCATTGAGCACTGGGTCAAGCTGCCGGTCGAGGTCGACATCGCCAGCGAGTTCCGCTACCGGGACCCGGTCCTGAACGAGCGGACGCTCTGCGTCGGCGTGTCGCAGTCGGGCGAGACGCTCGACACCTCCGAGGCCATGCGAGAGGCGGCGCGGCTCGGCGCCAAGGTCCTGGTGGTCTCCAACGTGGTCGACTCCTCCATGGCCCGCATGGCCGACGGCGTGCTCTACACGCGGGCGGGGCCGGAGATCGGCGTGGCCTCGACCAAGTGCCACCTCGCCCAGATCGTGGCGCTCGAGGTGCTCGGCCTCTACCTCGCCCAGATCATGGGGACCCAGCCGCGCCCGGCCATCGACGAGATCTTCGACGCCATGGAGGTCCTGCCCCGCTTGGTGGCCGAGGCGCTGGAGCGCGCCGACGACGTCGACGACGTGGCCGGCAAGCTGACCGACGCCCGCGATTTCTTCTTCCTGGGGCGCCACGTCGGCTACCCGGTGGCGCTCGAAGGCGCCCTGAAGCTGAAGGAGCTCGCCTACCTGAGGGCCGAGGGCTACCCGGCCGGGGAGCTCAAGCACGGGCCGATCGCGCTGATCGAACCGGGGACCGTCGTCGTCGGCATCGCCACCCGGAACCCGCTGTGGGAGAAGATGCTCTCCAACGTCGCCGAGGTGCGCAGCCGTGGCGCCACCGTGGTGCTGCTGGCGGACGACGGCGACGAGGAGTCCGCCGCCGCGGCCGACCATGTGCTCTGGGTCCCCCCCACCAACCCCCTCCTCGCTCCCGTGGTCGGCGTGGTGCCGCTCCAGCAGCTGGCCTACCGGCTGGCGCGCCTGCACGGGCACGACCCGGACCGCCCGCGGAACCTGGCCAAGACGGTGACCGTCGAGTGAGCGGCGCCGGCATCGTCGGCGTCGGGGTCGACGCGGTCGACGTCGCCCGCTTCCGCCGCCTGCTCGACCGCCGCCCTCGCCTCGCGACGCGCTGCTTCACGGAGACCGAGCAGTCCGACGCCAGCGGCTCGGCCGACGTGGCGCAGAGCCTGGCGGCGCGCTTCGCCGCCAAGGAGGCGGTCATGAAGGCGCTCGGCACCGGCATCGGCGCCTTCGCGCTGACCGACGTGGAGGTGCGCCGGACGCCCGGGACGGGCGCCACCCGAAACGCGCCGTTCCTCGTGCTGCATGGCACCGCGGCCGAGCTGGCGGGCGCACACGGCGCGGGGCGCTTCCATCTCTCGCTGTCCCACACCGACGACGTGGCCATCGCCTTCGTCGTCGCGGAGCAGGCTTCGTCGTGCGCGCCGTCCTGACCCGCGACGAGATGCGGGCCGCCGACGCGGCGGCCCTCGCCTCGGTCTCGCACGAGACCCTGGTGACCCGCGCCGGCACGGCGGTCGCCCACGGCGCGCTGCGCCTGCTCGGGGGCGCCTACGGCCGCCGCGTCATCGTGCTGGCCGGCAAGGGGAGCAACGGTGCCGACGGCCGGGTGGCCGCGGGTGTGCTGGCCCGACGTGGGGCACGGGTCCGGGTCCTCGATGCGGAGAGCGTCGGGGCGGGAGCGGCGTTGCCGCCCTGCGACCTCGTCGTCGACGGCGCCTACGGCACCGGCTTCCGCGGCTCGTACGACGCGCCCGCGGTGCCGGCCGGCGCCGCGGTGCTGGCCATCGACATCCCGTCGGGCGTCGACGCCGACTCCGGCGAGGCCCCGGGCGACGCCGTGTGCGCCGATGCCACGGTGACCTTCGCCGCGTTGAAGCCCGGCTTGTTGCAGGGTGCGGGCGCCCGGCTGAGTGGCACGGTCGAGGTGGCCGACATCGGGATCGGGTTCCCAACCCCCCGGTGCCTGCTGGTCGAGGACGCCGACGTGCGTGCCGTCCCGCCGCGGCCCCGGCAGGTCAACAAGTGGACGACCGCGGTCGGCGTGGCGGCCGGCTCGGCCGGCATGGAGGGCGCCGCGATCCTCTGCAGCAGCGGGGCCATGGCCGCGGGCGCAGGCATGCTCCGGTTGGGCTCCCCCGGGGACCCCACCGCCGACTGGCCGACGGAGGCCGTGCGCATGCGGCTGCCGGCCGACGGATGGGGCGGCGCCTTCTTGGAAGCGACCGCCAAGTGCAAGGCGGTGGTGATCGGGCCGGGGCTGGGCACCGGCGCCGCGGTCGCGGAGGAGATCCGGGCCGTCATCGCCGCCGTGCCGGTCCCGCTCGTGATCGACGCCGACGCACTGACCGCGCTCGGGGACGCCGCCGCGGCGCGCACGTTGCTCGACAAGCGGAGCGGCCCGAGCATCCTCACCCCCCATGACGGGGAGTACGCCCGCATCGCCGGCACCGTCCCCGGTGAGGACCGCCTCGCCGCAGCCCGCCGGCTCGCCGACGCCACGGGCGCCGTCGTCCTCCTGAAGGGCTCGCTCACCGCCGTGGCCCGCCCGGGCGGCGTCCCCGACGTGCTGCTGAGCGGCGCCGGCGGTCCCGCCCTGGCCACCGCGGGCAGCGGTGACGTCCTCTCGGGGATCATCGGCGCCTTCTGCGCCCGCGGGCTGCCCGCGTTCGACGCGGCCGCACTCGCTGCCCACGTGCACGGGCGGGCGGCCGCCCTCGGCCCGCCCGAGGGACTCGTCTCGGGCAACCTGCCGCCCCTGGTGGCCCGGGTCCTCTCGGCCCTGGGCGCGCCGTCGCCGCACCGGGAGGCCGGCAGTGGCTGAGGGCGCGCCGATGCGGCTCGTGGTTCCGGTCCCGGCGGACGACGACACGGTCACGATGGCCCAGGGTCGCTCGCGCCCGGCCTGGGCGGAGATCGACCTGGCGGCCGTGGCCCACAACGCCGGCGTGCTGGCCCGCGTCACCGCCCCGGCCGAACTGTGCGCGGTGGTCAAGGCCCACGGCTACGGGCACGGCGGGCCCGCGGTGGCCCGGGCGGCCGTCGCCGGGGGCGCGCAGCGACTCGCCGTCGCGCTGGTGGACGAGGGAGTGGAGCTGCGCGAGCACGGGGTCACGGCTCCCGTGCTGCTCCTGAGCGAGTGCGGTGCCGACGCCGCCGACACGGCGTTGGCCTACGGGCTCACGCCGACGCTCTACTCCAGCGCCGGCATTCAGGCCTTCGGGGCGGCGGCCCGGACCGCCGGTCGGCCCGTGGCGGTCCACGTGAAGGTCGACACCGGCATGCACCGGGTCGGCGCGGCACCCGAGGACCTGGTGACGATGGCGGCCGCCGTCGTGCGCGAGCCGATGCTGGAGCTCGAAGGTGTGTGGACGCACCTGCCCGTCGCCGACGGCGAGCAGGCGGCAGACCGCGCCTACACCGAGGGCCAGCTCGACCTCTTCGACCGCCTCGTCGCCGACCTGGCCGCCGCCGGCATCAGCGCGCCGGTGCTGCACGCCGCCAACACGGCGGGCGCCGTGGCGTTCGCCCGCTCCCGCCACGACATGGTGCGCTGCGGGCTCGGCCTGTACGGGTACCTGCCGAGCCCCACGGTGCAGGAGTCCTTTGCGCAACAGTCCGGGGGCGATGCGTTGCGACCGGCCATGGCGCTCAAGGCGCGGGTGGTGGCGGTGCGCACGCTCGAGCCCGGTGAGCGACCCTCCTACGGGCGCCTGCGGCCGCTGCCGTCGCGCTCGGTGGTCGCCACCGTGCCCATCGGCTACGCCGACGGCGTGCCACGGGCCCTCTTCGGCGCGGGCTACGAGGTGCTCATCGGAGGGAGGCGCCGGCCGCTGGCGGGCATGGTGACGATGGACCAGATCGTCGTCGACTGCGGCGACGACGACTCGGTGCAGCCGGGCGACGAGGTCGTGCTCCTCGGCCGTCAGGAGGGCGAGGTGATCACGGCGGACGACTGGGCCGCCATGCTCGGGACGATCAGCTACGAGGTGGTGTGCGGCGTCGGCCCGCGCATGCCCCGCGTCATGGTCAACCGGCCCGACGCGTCCGGTGCCTGACGCCGACGTCCTGGAGCGGCTGCGCCTCACCGCGTCGACCTGCACCCGGTGCCCCCTGGCCGAGGGGCGGACCCAGGTCGTCTTCGGCGTGGGCGACCCGGCTGCCGACCTCTTGTTCGTGGGCGAGGGGCCGGGCCGTGAGGAGGACCTGGCCGGCGAGCCCTTCGTCGGGCGCTCGGGCAAGCTGCTCGACCGCCTCATGTGGGAGGAGATCGGGCTCACCCGGGCCGGGTGCTACATCGCCAACGTCGTCAAGTGCAGGCCGCCCAACAACCGCGACCCGGCCCCGAACGAGATCGAGGCGTGCCGTCCCTACCTCGCCGAGCAGATCGCGCTCATCGACCCGGCGGTGATCGTCACCTTGGGGAACTTCTCCACCAAGTTGCTGCTCGAGACGACCCGGGGCATCCGCGAGCTGCGCGGGCAGGTGTTCGAGCGCGGTCGGGCCAACCTCATCCCGACCTACCACCCGGCCTACGTGCTGCGCGCCGGTGGTGAGGCCATGGCCGAGATGCGGGCCGACCTCGTCCGGGCCAAGCGTCTGATGGCGGCGGGCCGGACGTGAGCTGGCCCCTCGAGGTGACGACGGAGTCGCCCGGCGTCACCAAAGCGCTGGCGGGCCGTCTCGCCCGCCTCTGCCGCGCCGGCGACGTCGTCCTCCTGGTCGGTGACCTCGGGGCGGGCAAGACGGTGTTCGCCCAGGGCTTCGCCGCCGCGCTCGGCGTTGCGGGACCGGTGACCAGTCCCACCTTCGCGCTGGTCCGCCACTACCGCTGCGCGGCGGGCCACGCCGTCACGAGCCTCATCCACGCCGACGTGTACCGCACGAGTTCGGTGGGCGAGGTCGCCGACCTGGCCCTGGCGGAGCTGGTCGAAGAGGACGCGGTGGCCCTGGTCGAGTGGGGGGACCTGGCCGGGCCCGCGCTCGGGGACAGTGCGCTCGAGGTCACGCTCGCCGCCCCCGACGCCATGGGGATGCCGGAACGGCGCACCGTCGTGGTCCGTGGCCGGGGGCACTGGGCCGGGCGGGTGGACGAGGTGGCGGTGGCCCTGGCGCCCGCGGCGAATGAGCGGGCGTCGTGAGGGCGCGGGAGCCCGTGGCCGTTGCTGTCCCTCCCGCCGTCGTGGCGATCGAGACGGCGACCGAGACGGTGGGCGTGGCCGTGCGGACACCCGCTGGGGTGCAGGCCGAGTTCGCACTGACCGGCCGGCGCCGCCATGTCGAGACGCTCACGCCCGCGCTCGCCCACCTGCTGGCCCAGGTGGGGTTGGCCCCGGCCGACCTGGGGGTCGTGGCGGTCGACATCGGCCCTGGACTCTTCACCGGGCTGCGCGTCGGCGTCGCGGCGGCCAAGGCGCTGGCGCAGTCGCTCGGCATCGGTGTCGTCGCCGCGACCAGCCTCGACATCCTCGTGGCCGGGGCGGCCGGGGCGGGCCACCGCGGCCTCGTCCTGGCCTGCGTCGACGCCCGCCGCGGCGAGGTGTTCGCCACCGTGCGCGTGGTCGACGCCGGGGGCGTGCTCGGGGCGGCGCCCATCGCCCCCGGCCTGTTCACGCCGGCAGACCTGGTGGCAGCGCTGGGGGGACTCGGTGGCGCACCGGTGCGGGTGGTCGGTGACGGCGCGCTCCGCTACGCCGCGCCCCTCGGGGGCGTCCCCGGCGTCCAGCCGGTGGCCGCCCTCTCCTTCCCACCCCCGGCCGCCCTCCTCGGCCTGGCGCTGGCGCGCCTCGAGGCGGGCGAAGCGCCAGTCGAGGCCTGTGACGTCGTTCCCCTCTACATGCGTGAGGCGGATGCACGGAGCAACTTCGCTCGTGCCGAGCGAGCCTGAGCCGGTGCCGTGGTGATGTTGCGACTCGAGAAGCTCAAGCGCCGGGACCTGCGTCATGTGCTCCGGATCGAGGGTGCCGTCTTCCCCGAGCCCTGGTCGCCGGAGGTCTTCAACTCCGAGCTCGCCTTGCGCAAGGGCCGCTTGTACCGGGCCGCCTGGGAGGGCGAGGAGATGGCGGGCTACATCGGGTTCATGATCGTCGACGACGAGGCGCACATGACCACGATCGCGACCGCTCCGGCGTTCCAGCGCGCCGGTGTGGCCACGACGATGATCGTCGACGGCATCCGCACGCTGCGCACGGACGGGGTCAGGCACGTGTCACTCGAGGTGGCGGCCAACAACGAACCGGCGCAGGCGCTGTACCGGCGCTTCGGGTTCGCCCCCGTCGGCGTCCGCAAGAACTACTACCCGGTGACGGGACAGGATGCGCTCGTCATGTGGGTCTACGACGTCGACACCGCCGAGTACGGCGACCGGCTCGACGCGCTGGCGGCGACGGGGCAGCCGGTCCAGGAGGGTCGGCCGAACTAACGGGCCGGCGCCGACCGGCGTGGGCCGGGCCGCTGTGCCGCCGCCGCCCTCCCCGTAGGGTGAAGCTCGACCGGACCGGCCGCCCCCGGCGTGTCCGGCCGCTGACGAGAGGAGCCGCACCGATGGAATCGATCGCACTCGGATCACAGGGCCTGGTGGTGTCCCGCCAGGGCCTCGGCTGCATGGGGATGTCGGACTTCTACGGGCCCGGGGACGACGCCGAGTCGATCGCCACCATTCAGCGGGCGCTCGATCTCGGGGTGACCTTCTTCGACACGTCCGACATGTACGGGCCCTACACCAACGAACAACTGGTCGGGAAGGCACTGGCCGGCCGGCGCGACGAGGCGGTCGTCGCCACCAAGTTCGGCATCGTGCGCGATCCCGAGAACCCGGCCAAGCGGTCCGTCAACGGCCGTCCCAAGTACGTGCGCCAGTCCTGCGACGGGTCGCTCTCCCGCCTCGGCGTCGACCACATCGACCTGTACTACCAGCACCGCGTGGACCCCGACACCCCCATTGAGGAGACCGTCGGCGCCATGGCCGAGCTCGTGGCCCTGGGCAAGGTGCGCTGCCTGGGCCTGTCCGAGGCCGCGCCGGCCACCATCCGCCGGGCCCACGCCGTGCACCCGATCTCGGCGTTGCAGACCGAGTACTCCATCTGGTCGCGCGAGCCCGAGCAGGAGATCCTGCCGACGCTGCGCGAGCTCGGCATCGGCTTCGTCCCCTACAGCCCGCTCGGCCGGGGCTTCCTCACCGGGCGCCTGCGGTCGCTCGACGACCTCGACGAGGCGGACTTCCGCCGCTACCAGCCCCGGTTCCAGGGCGACAACCTGTCCGCCAACGTCGCCATCGTCGAACTGATCGACCAGCTCGCTTCGGCCAAGGGCTGCACCCCCGGGCAGATCGCGCTCGCCTTCGTGCATGCCGCGGGGCGGGACGTGGCGCCGATCCCCGGCACGAAGCGTCGCACCTACCTCGAGGAGAACGTGGGGGCCCTCGGGGTCGAGCTCACCGAGGAGGACCTCGCACTGCTCGACACCGTCGCGCCGGCCAAGGGCGAGCGCTATGCCGACATGTCGCCTGTCAACCGCTAGTTCCGGCGGCCGGATCCGGGCCCGTGACAGGCGCTGTCCGTGGGCGGAACACCTAGGGTTGAAGCAGGGGACTGAGAAAGGGAGGTGCGCCAATGCCCAAGTACCTGCTCGAAGTGAAGTACACCCTCGACGGCATCAAGGGTGTCAAGGCCGAGGGGGGTTCTGCCCGTGTGGCCGCGGCGTCGGCCGCCGTCGAGGAGCAGGGCGGCAGGGTCGAGGCCTTCTACTTCGCGTTCGGTGACAACGACGCCTATGTGGTGGCCGACATGCCGGACAACGTCTCGGCGGCCGCCCTCGGGCTGATCGTGAGCGCGGCCGGCGGGGCCACGACGCGCACGGTCGTGCTCCTCACCGCGGACGAGATGGACACCGCGTCGAAGCGCAAGACGCTGTACCGTCCGCCGGGCGGCTGAGCCACCCGGATCAGACGGGCCCCCAGGGCCCGGGGGCGTCAGGACATCAGGGTGTCAGGACATCAGGGCGTCGCGCGCCGCGCACAGCCCGGTCAGCTCCGCGCTGATGTCGCCGAGGGGATCGCTGGCTGCGATCTCGGCCGCCAGCGCCCGTGCCCGCCCCCGGTAGGACGCGGCGGTCGAGGGCCCTGCGCACGGCCCGGGCCACCATGGCGGGCGAGGGCCGGCCGGTGCGCAGGTTGATCCCGGCGCCCGACCACTGCACGCGGGCCGCGACCTCGGGCTTGTCCTCGCTGTCGCCGGCCACTACGAGCGGCACGCCGTGGGCCAGCGCCTGCTGCACGCCGCCGTACCCGCCGTTGGTGACCATCACGTCGGTGCGCGGGAGGAGCAGGTCGTGGGGGATGAACCGCTCGAGGCGCGCGTTGGCGGGCAGGCCCCGCCGCAGCGGTTCGGGGTCCGGGCCGCCCGTGGTGGCAACCACGAGCATGTCGTCGCCGGCCAGGGCCCGCGTCGTGAGGAGCAGCAGCCGATCGAGGTCCGCGTTGTCGAGGGTGCCCTGCGTGACGTGCACCACCGGGCGCCCCTCCCCGAGCTCGTCCCACCACCGCGGCGGATCGAAGGACACCGACGGCGGCGCGAGGATCGGGCCGACGAAGCGCACCGTGGGCGCCAGGTCCGAGCGCGGGTACTCGAATCCGGCCACGGTCGCCTGGAGATAGGCGTCGCAGGCCTTTGGCTGCAGGTCGATGAGGTAGCCGTGGAAGCCGGGCGCACCGGCCTCGGCCAGCCGCCGCCGGGCCAGGCGCTGGATATCGGCCAGCACGATGTGCTCGGTCGCCCAGTTCAAGGTGACGTTGCGCACCCGGCGCAGCGGCCCGCTCCCGGGCTGGAGGGCCGCGCCGAACGGCGCGGTGTCGCGGCTGCACGACGCGTAGGGCATGACGCCGATGCAGGCCACCGCCGGGCACGCGGCACGGGGAACGAGAGCCAGCGGGAGGGCGCCGAGGAACATGGTGTCGACGACCACGCACTCGGCGACGAAGTGGTCGAGGATGGCGCGCAGGCCACGGGACTGGCCGGGGATCGGCCCGACGACGATCTTCCGCAGATCCTCCTTCACGCCCCGCAGCCTGCGCTTGGACGAGGACTCACGCTCGGGATTGACCACCATCAGGTCGTGCGCGTCGTACTCGGCCGCGAAGGGCTCGAACGAGGCGCCGGTCGCCTCGACCTTGTCGCGGTAGTGGGCCGTCGTGAAGAACACGACCGCGTGCCCCTCGCCCACCAGCCGCCGGGCCAGCGCCAGCAGCGGCGCCGCATGGCCCTGGGCCGGGGTCGCGCAGAGCACGAAACGGCGCGGCACGTCCGTCGGGGGCCGCCGCGGCCGCCCCCGCCGCCGCTCACCGCGCCACGACGGCCCCGCTCCAGGGCCCGAGGCTGAGCGCGCCCTCGATGCTCGACCCCTCCAGGGTGTGCTCGGTGCCGACCGTCACGGTGCCGCCGACGCCGTCGAAGGTGGCCGGGGCGTCGGACATGTTGACCAGCACGGTGGTGCCCTCGCCGCGGGCGTAGGCCCACGTGCCCCCGGGCGAGGCGAGCGACCGGTAGGTCCCGACGGCGATATCCACACTGGCCGCCCGGGCCGCGATGGCCCGCCGGCACAGCTCGAGCACCGAGGTCGGGTCGCCCTCCTGGTCGGCCACGTTGCACCGCGCCGGGTCGGCCATCGGCAGCCAGGTGCGCACGCCGGGAGGGCTGAAGCCGCCACCGGCGCCGCCGTGCCAGGGCATGGGGGTCCGTTCGGCGTCGCGGCCCTTGTAGTACGGCCAGAACCGGGTGCCGACCGCGTCGAGGACGTCCCCGCGCTCGATCGGCCCGTCGGTCAGCCCGATCTCGTCGCCCTGGTAGAGGAACGGCGTGCCCCGCAGGGTGAGCAGGATGAGCAGGGCCACCTTGACCTTGGCCGGGTCACCGCCGGCCCAGCGCGTGGCCAGCCGGGAGACGTCGTGGTTGGAGCCGGTCCAGATCGGCCACGCCTCCGCCGGGATCAATGCCTCCGTGCCCTCGACCACCGCCCGCAGGGCCGCGGCCTCGAAGGCTGCGTTGATGAAGACGAAGTTGAAGCCGCCGTGCAGCTCGTCGTGGCCGTTGCCGTAGAACTCCATGAGCGTCGGCAGCTGCTCCACGTTGGTCTCGCCGATGAGGAGACGCTCGGGGTCGTAGGTGTCCGCGATGGCCCGCCACCGGCGCAGGATGTCGTGCGCCTCGGGCCGGTCGGTGTTGTAGACGGCCCGCACGCCCATGAACTGCTGGTCGAGCGGGTCGTCCTCGGTGGCCGGCGGGTTGTCGCGGAGCTCCCTGTCCTTGATCATCATGTTGCAGACGTCGATCCGGAACCCCGCCACGCCCCGGTCCCACCAGAAGCGCACGATCTCGTCGAACTCGCGGCGGACGTCCTCGTTCCACCAGTCGAGGTCGGGCTGGGCAGCCTCGAAGTTGTGCAAGAAGTACTGGCCGCTGGCCTCGTCGAGCTGCCAGGCCGGACCGCCGAAGATGCTCATCCAGTTGTTGGGCGGGCTACCGTCGGGCTTCGGGTCCGCCCACACGTAGTAGTCGCGGTGTGCCGCGTCGCGGCCGCGCAGCGCGTCGACGAACCACGGGTGCTGGTCGCTCGTGTGGTTCGGCACCAGGTCCATGAGGATCCGGATGCCCCGCTCACCCGCCTCGCGCACCGAGCGCGTCGACGTCGTCGAGCGTCCCGAAGGCGGGGTCGATGTCGCAGTAGTCCGAGACGTCGTAGCCATAGTCGCGGTTCGGCGAGCACGTCACCGGCGAGATCCACACGCCGGTGATGCCGAGGCCGGCCAGGTGGTCGAGCTTGGAGATGATGCCGGGAAGGTCGCCGACCCCGTCGCCGTCGGCGTCGGCGTACGAGCGGGGATAGATCTGGTAGAAGACGCCGCCCCGCCACCAGCGGTCCTTGCTCGGGTGGTGCACGGGCGGCATCGGCGTCAGCTCAGAGCCGGGACTGGGCGAGCGAGGTCAGGTGATGCACCAGCGACGGGGGCAGCGTCGACGAGCCGTCGCTCGAGAACTCGAGCACGTCGCCCAGCCCCGGCCGCCAGGAGCCCCGCCGCCCGGGCGGCCCGGTTACGCACGGCTGCGACACTAGGCGGGGGGAAGCCGGCCCGTGCACACCGCTCCGTCGCCCCCCCGCCTTGCCAGCCCGCGAGAGGTCCGCTATGTTTGGCACTCGCAACCCGCGAGTGCTAACGAAGCGCCAAGGAGGCCCGTCAGATGAAGCTGCACCCCCTCGATGACCGGATCGTCGTCCGTCCCGGCGAGTCCGAGGAGACCACCGCGTCCGGCCTGGTCATCCCCGACACCGCCAAGGAGAAGCCCCAGCAGGGCGAGGTGCTGGCCGTGGGCCCGGGCCGCCGCTCCGAGGACACCGGCGAGGTCATCCCCATGGACGTCAAGGCCGGCGACACCGTCGTCTACTCCAAGTACGGCGGCACCGAGATCACGGTCGAGGGCGAGGACCTGCTCATCCTCTCGAGCCGCGACGTGCTGGCCAAGCTGGCCTGATCCGGTCAGCCCGCCGCCCCGGTGAGATGCCGGGCCGGCGCGGCGGCACCCATATGTTCCTGTAGTACCCCCACAGCAACGAGGAACTCGAGAGGAGTTCGACACAGTCATGCCCAAGATCCTGAAGTTCGACGAGTCCGCCCGCCGCGGGCTCGAGGCCGGCGTCAACAAGCTGGCCGACACCGTGAAGGTCACCCTGGGGCCCAAGGGCCGCAACGTGGTGATCGAGAAGAAGTTCGGTGCCCCCACCATCACCAACGACGGCGTGTCCATCGCCCGCGAGGTCGAGCTGGACGACCCGTTCGAGAACATGGGCGCCCAGCTGGTCAAGGAGGTCGCCACCAAGACCAACGACGTGGCCGGTGACGGCACCACGACGGCGACCGTCCTGGCCCAGTCCCTCATCTCCGAGGGCCTGCGCAACGTGGCCGCCGGCGCCAGCCCGACCGGGCTGAAGAAGGGCATCGAGAAGGCGGTCCGCGCCGTGGTCGACAGCATCGCCAAGCAGTCCAAGGACGTCGGAGGCAAGACCGAGATCGCCCAGGTGGCCTCCATCTCGGCGGCCGACAACGCCATCGGCGACGTGCTGGCCGACGCCATCGACAAGGTCGGCAAGGACGGCACCGTGACCGTCGAGGAGTCCAACACCTTCGGGATCGAGCTCGAGCTCACCGAGGGCATGCAGTTCGACAAGGGCTTCCTCTCGCCGTACTTCGTGACCGACCCCGAGCGCCAGGAGGCCGTCCTCGACGAGCCCTACATCCTCTTCTTCAACGGCAAGGTCGAGCGCCGTGCACGACCTGGTGCCCGTGCTCGAGAAGGTCATGCAGTCGGGCAAGGCGCTGCTGATCGTCGCCGAGGACGTCGAGGGCGAGGCGCTCGCCACGCTCGTCGTCAACAAGATCCGCGGCACCTTCACCTCCGTCGCCGTCAAGGCGCCCGGCTTCGGTGAGCGCCGCAAGGAGATGCTCCAGGACATGGCCGTCCTCACCGGCGGTGAGGTCATCAGCGAGGAGATCGGCCTCAAGCTCGAGAACGCCACCGTCGACCTGCTGGGCTCGGCCCGCCGCGTCATCGTCACCAAGGACGACACGACGATCGTGGAGGGCGCCGGCAAGTCCGACGAGGTCAAGGGCCGGGTGGCCCAGATCAAGCGCGCCATTGAGGACACCGACTCGGACTGGGACCGCGAGAAGCTCCAGGAGCGCCTGGCCAAGCTGGCCGGCGGCGTCGCCGTCGTCAAGGTCGGCGCCGCGACCGAGGTGGAGCTCAAGGAGAAGAAGCACCGCATTGAGGACGCGCTGTCCGCCACCCGCGCCGCGGTGGAGGAGGGCATCGTGGCCGGCGGTGGCACCGCGCTGATCCGTGCCCGCAAGCCGGTCCTCGCTCTGGCCGAGACGCTCGACGGCGACGAGGCCACCGGCGCCCGCCTGGTGGCGCACGCGCTCGAGGCGCCGCTGCGCTGGATCGCCTTCAACGCCGGGCTCGAGGGTGCCGTCCTGGTGGCCCAGGTCGAGGCGGCCAAGGGCGACACCGGCCTCAACGCGGCCACGGGCAACATGGAGGACCTGGTCAAGGCCGGCATCATCGACCCGGCCAAGGTCACCCGCTCTGCGCTGCAGAACGCGGCCTCCATCGCCGGCCTCCTGCTCACCACCGAGGCTCTCGTGGCCGACAAGCCCGAGAAGGTGGACGCCGCCGCGGCGGCGGCCGCCATGGCCGGCGGCATGGGCGGCATGGGCGGCATGGGCGGGATGATGTAGCTCTGCCGCGGCTGCCAAGCCGTGTGCACCCTTGCGCGCACGCAAGGGTGCGCGCAAGGGTGCGCTCATTTCCGAAACTCTAAGCACTACTGTTGAGAGTGTGTCGGGCATCGTGGCCGGGCCTTCGGGTCCGGTCACGGCGCGTCAGGGGGAGGCCCGCTCAGACATACGCGTGGACGACGGCGCGGTAGTTCTCGCTCGGCGCCGACGACGGCGGCGGCCCGATGCCGGCGAGCCTGCGTCCCAGGCGGACCTTCCGCGGTGGGAGCGGCTCCGGCTGGGGCTCGGGGGGCCCGTTGACCGTGCGCACCCGGGAGAAGCCGGCCGCCCGGCACAGATTGTGCAGCGCCTCGATCGTCGGCACGTACCAGTTCCCGAAGTCCGTGCGCAACGAGCTGCCGGCGTGGAACTGCAGGAGTGCTTCGTGTTCGAGGCCCTGGAGGTGCAGCGCCTCGGTCTCGATCACCGCCACTTCCTTGGTGACCGCGCGGACGCGCTCGAGGCAAGTGAGCGGCTCCCTCATGTGGTAGAGCACGCCGAGGTAGAGGACGATGTCGAACTGACCCAGCGCCTCGAGGTCGACCGTCTGGAAGTCGGCCACGACCGACTCCACCTTGGAGCCCAGGGTGGCCGCGGCCAGTTCGAAGCCCCGCCGCCCCGGGAGGTCCGGCCGCCAGAAATCTGTCTCGTCGAGCGACTGGTCGGGGTAGACCCCGTTCGCGATGCATTCGGCCCAGTACGCGCCCCGGGCCACGAAATCGACCCCCCACGCGTAGTGGTCGAGCGCGACGACGCGGGTCGCTCCCGCCTTCTCCGCCAAGAAGGAGAACTTCCCGTCCCACGCACCGATATCGAGCACGCTGCGCCCCGAGACATCAGGGATGACTTCGGCGGCGGTCTCCTGCACGCCGATGCCCTTGGTCACGACCCCGTTGCCGAGGTCGATGGTGTGGTACCAGCCGATGGTGTCGACCTGTGCCTGCAACTCGGCCGGAGACGTCATGGGGCGAGAGCGTAGCGAGGCCAGGGGACACCGAACTGGGACGACCGGGAGCGTTCGCCTCGCCAGTAGCGTGACGCTAATGTCCCGGCCCGTTCCGCCCCAGGTGATCCCCCGACCGGCCACCTGGCGCCCGGGAGGCCCAGCCCCCTGGACGGACGTCCCGGAGTCCCGTCGCAGCGGGATCGGCCTCGACCGGGTGCTCGACGCCCTCGAAGCGGCCGGCCAGCGCGGGCCGGTGCCCGGCGGCATCGGATCGGACCGGGTGCGAGGTCCGGCGATCCTGGTCAACGAGTCGAACGCGCCGGTGGTGCGCCATGTGAACGCTGGCGTCCTCGCTGTGATGTGGGAGGAGCAGGGCGAGACCCGGCTCGTCCTGACGCGGCGCTCGTCGGCCATGCGGACGCACAAGGGCGAGGTCAGCTTCCCGGGCGGCCGCCTCGACGGCGAGGAGGATCCCGCCGCGGCGGCGCTGCGCGAAGCCTACGAGGAGGTCGCCCTCGACCCCGACCTCGTGGAGCTGGTCGGCTGGATCCACCCCGTGCTCACCTTGGTGTCGGGATCGCTGATCATGCCGGTGCTGGCCACCGTGGCCACGCGGCCGCACCTGGTGGCGAGCCCGCACGAGGTGGAGCGCGTGTTCGACGTCTCGCTCGCCGAGCTGGCCGACCCGGCGATCTTCCACGAGGAGCGCTGGAGCATCCCCGGGCGCGTCATCCCCGGCACCGACGACAACTCTTTCGCCGTGTGGTTCTTCGAGGTCGCGGGCGAGATGATCTGGGGCGCCACGGCGCGCATGGTCCACGAACTGTTGAGCGTCGTGCTGACTGGCGAGAGCGGGCTCTGAGCGCGCCTACGGCCCGAAGCAGACCCGCAACTCGCCCAGGGGCCCGAACGCGACCCGAAGTTCGTCGTCGGGCGCCACCGCGACGGGAGCGACCATGGAACCGGCGATGATGCGCTGGCCCGGCTCGAGCGCAGCGCCGTGATCGGCGAGGAAGCGCCGGACGAACGTCACCGTCGTTGCAGGGTCCTCTTCCAGGTGACCCTCGGCGACGACCTCCTTCTCTTTGGTCACCGTGACGCGGGTGGCCCAGGGATCGACGTCGGGAACATCCTCGCCGAAGACGACGCCGCGCTGGCAGATGTTGCCGGCGAGGACGGCCTCGATCCCCGCGGGGAGGTCGAGATCCACCAGCTCGAGCGCGGGAGCGAGAGCCGCGACCTCTCCGTTGTCGCCCACGCGGATGGACACCTCGACCTCGACCGCCGGAGCCGTCCACCCCGCCAGAGAGACCGTGGCCCCGTCGGGCGTCACCCCGGTGTCGACCAGGTAGCCGACGACCGGGTCGGTCAGGCCGAAGTGCTGCTGTATGGCGGGCGTGTTGAAGCCGATCTTCCAGCCCACTTGCCGAGCGCCGGCAGCCAGCTCGCTGTCGCGGCGCGCCAGGAGCGCTCCCATGCCGCGGGAGACGGGGCGGGGGTCCTTGTCGGGCATGCAGCGAGTCTCGCACCGACGGGTGGGTGGCGTCGGACGAGGCCGGGGACGGCCGGAGGTGAGGCACCCACGGAGTAGGATGGAGGATCGTCGGCGTGTCGGCCCGGCGTTCGCAATTGAGTCGCAAGGACATGCCGGTGTGGTTCGTGAGCCGTGCCGGCCCCACGAATGCCGGAGGGCGAACAGAGTGGCTGAGATCGAGATCGGCATCTTCAAATCGGGACGCCAGGCCTACGGGTTCGACGACATCGCGATCGTCCCGAGCCGCAGGACCCGTGACCCCGAGGACGTCGACATCTCCTGGGAGATCGACGCCTACCGGTTCGAGTTGCCCCTGATGGGCGCCGCCATGGACGGGGTGATGAGCCCGACCACGGCGATCGAGCTGGGGAAGCTGGGCGGGCTCGGCGTCCTCAACCTCGAGGGCCTCTGGACCCGCTACGAGGACCCCACCTCGCTCTTCGACGAGATCCGCGAGCTCGACGACGACAAGGCCACCGCCCGGATGCAGCAGATGTACCAGGAGCCCATCGTCCCCGAGCTGGTGACCGCCCGCATCCGCCAGATGAAGGAGGCCGGCATCACGACCGCGGCCTCGGTCACGCCCCAGCGCACCCAATCGCTGGCCGCGGCCATCCTGGCCGCCGAGCTGGACCTGCTGGTGATTCAGGGCACGGTCGTCTCCGCCGAGCACGTGTCGAAGACCAGCGAGCCGCTGAACCTCAAGCGCTTCATCCGCGAGTTCGACATCCCGGTCATCGTGGGCGGCTGTGCGTCCTACCAGGCCGGCCTGCACCTGATGCGCACCGGCGCCGTCGGCGTGCTGGTCGGGGTCGGCCCGGGCAACGCCTGCACCACACGGGGCGTGCTCGGGCTGGGGGTCCCCCAGGCCACGGCCATCGCGGACGTAGCCGGCGCCCGAATGCGCCACCTGGACGAGACCGGCGTCTACGTGCACGTGATCGCCGACGGCGGGATGTCCAAGGGGGGCGACATCGCGAAGGCCATCGCCTGCGGCGCGGACGCGGTCATGCTCGGGTCGCCCCTGTCGTCGGCCGTCGAGGCACCGGCCCGCGGCTTCCACTGGGGCATGGCCACCTTCCACCCGACCTTGCCGCGGGGCGCCCGGGTCCGCACCTCGGTCCGCGGTTCCTTGCGCGAGATCCTCTTCGGCCCGGCGCACGAGAACGACGGCCGCATGAACCTGTTCGGCGCGCTCAAGACGGCCATGGCCACCTGCGGCTACGAGACGGTCAAGGAGTTCCAGAAGGCCGAGGTCATGGTGGCGCCGTCGTTGCAGACCGAGGGCAAGTTCTTCCAGCGCTCGCAGGGCGTGGGGATGGGTCATTGAGCCCGACCGGGACGAGCCCACCCCGGTGACCGACACCGTCCTCGTCGTCGACTTCGGGGCCCAGTACGCCCGTCTGATCGCCCGCCGCGTGCGCGAGTCGCACGTGTACTCCGAGATCGTCCCGGCGACGATCTCGGTCGAGGAGATCCGGGCCCGGGCGCCCAAGGGCATCATTTTCAGCGGCGGGCCCAAGTCGGTCTACGAGACGCCGGCTCCATCCATCGACCCGGGCCTCTACGACCTCGGGATCCCGATCCTCGGGCTCTGTTACGGCGCGCAGCTCATGGCGCGGCAGCTGGGTGGGGTCGTGTCGCGGACGGGGCAGGGCGAGTACGGCCGCACCGAGCTGTCGTTGATGGCGGCGTCGCCGCTGTGCCCGGACTGGCCCTCGACGTCGAGCGTGTGGATGAGCCACGGCGACGCCATCACGGCGGTGCCCGAGGGTTTCGTCGCCACGGCGAGCAGCCCGGGCGCGCCGGTGGCGGCCATGCACGATCCGGAGCGACGGTTGTTCGGCCTGCAGTTCCACCCCGAGGTGGTGCACACCGAGCGGGGGAGTGAGGTCTTCGACCACTTCCTGATCGACGTGTGCGGTTGCCTCCCGGGGTGGACGCACGTGTCGATCATCGAGCAGCAAGTGGCCGCGGTGCGGGCGCAGGTCGGTGGCGACCGGGTGCTGTGCGCGCTCAGTGGCGGTGTCGACTCGGCGGTGGCGGCGGCGCTGGTGCACAAGGCCGTCGGCGACCAGCTCACGTGTGTCTTCGTCGATACGGGGTTGATGCGATCCGGGGAGGCCGATCAGGTCGAGGACACGTTCCGGCGCCAGTTCAAGGTCGACCTCGTGCACGTGAAGGCGGCCGACCGGTACTTCGCCGCGCTGGCCGGCGTAACCGACCCCGAGCGCAAGCGCAAGATCATCGGCGAGCTGTTCATCCGCATCTTCGAAGAGGTGGCGCGGGACATGGGCGCCGGCACCCGCGCCGGGGACGAGGGCGATGACGGCCCCAAGTTCCTCGTGCAGGGAACGCTGTACCCCGACGTGATCGAGTCCGGGAGCGACACGGCGGCGAACATCAAGTCGCATCACAACGTCGGTGGGCTGCCCGACGACCTCGCCTTCGACCTCGTCGAGCCCTTGCGTCTTCTGTTCAAGGACGAGGTGCGCGCCGTCGGCGAGGAGCTCGGCCTGCCCCACGAGATCGTGTGGCGCCAGCCCTTCCCGGGCCCGGGTCTCGGCGTGCGCATCATCGGCGAGGTGACCCCCGAGCGGGCCGAGATCCTGCGCAACGCCGACGCCGTCGTGGTCGAGGAGATCCGCCGGGCCGGGCTGTATCGAGAGCTGTGGCAGAGCTTCGCAGTGATGCCCGCCGTCCGCACCGTCGGCGTGATGGGCGACGGCCGCACCTATGCGTACCCGATCGTCATCCGCGCCGTCACCAGCGACGACGCCATGACGGCGGACTGGGCCCGGCTGCCCTACGACCTGGTCGAGCGCATCGCCTCCCGCATCATCAACGAGGTGGAGGGCGTCAACCGGGTGGCGCTCGACGTCACGTCGAAGCCACCCGGGACCATCGAGTGGGAGTGACCGTGGCGCCGGAGAGCGGCGAGCAGGTGCACGACGACAAGGGCGAGGGCAACGGCAACGGGCAGCTGTTCGACACGTCGGACGAAGGCGTGGGCGCCGCTGCCGCCGCGGTCGCCGAGGAGGGTGCCGAGGTGGCGGACACCCTCGCCGTGGACGGGGCCGACGACGGACGCCGCCGGCGCCGGCGCTCGGTTATCAAATCCGGTGCCTTCTCGGGCAAGCCCTCGGCGCTGGTGGACGACCTCACCCTCCCCCAGCGCGCCGCAGTGGAGCACCGGGGCGGCCCGCTGCTGATCATCGCGGGGGCGGGCTCGGGCAAGACACGCGTGCTGACCCGGCGCATCGCGCACTTGTTGGCGACGGGGGACGCCCCGCCGTGGGGCGTCCTGGCCATCACCTTCACCAACAAGGCGGCTGAGGAGATGCGCACGCGCGTGGCCGAACTGGTCGGTCCCCCGGCCGAGAAGATGTGGGTCTCCACCTTCCATTCCGCGTGCCTGCGGATCCTGCGCATGAACGCCGACCGGCTGGGCTATCGCTCCGCCTTCACCGTCTACGACGACACCGACTCGCGCCGCCTCATCGAGATGATCACGGCCGAGCTCGGCTTCGACCAGAAGCGGCTCCCCGCGCGGGCCGTGCAGGCAGTGATCAGCCAGGCCAAGTCCGAACTGGTGGACTTCGAGACGTTCCGCGAGGACGCCCGCGGCGGGCCCGATCCGTTCCGCAAGCGCATCGCCGATGTCTACACCCAGTACCAGGAGCGGTTGCTGGCGGCGAACGCGCTCGACTTCGACGACCTGCTCATGGTGACGGCCAACCTGCTCCAGGCATGCGACGACGTGCGGCAGAGCTATCAGGAGCGCTTTCGTCACATCCTCGTCGACGAGTTTCAGGACACGAACCACGCCCAGAACGAGATCGTCAAGCTCCTGGGCCAGGCGCACGGGAACGTGTGCGTGGTGGGCGACTCCGACCAGTCGGTCTACCGCTGGCGCGGGAGCGGACATCCGCAACATCTTGGAGTTCGAGCGCGCCTTTCCCAACGTGACGACGATCATGCTTGAGCAGAACTTCCGCTCCACCCAGACGATCCTCGATGCGGCCAACGCCGTCATCGCCAACAACATCGGGCGCCAGCCCAAGGAGCTCTTCACGGTCGGCGACTCGGGCGGGCCGGTCAAGCGTTATCGGGCCGAGGACGAGCGCGACGAGGCAGCCTGGGTCTCGAGCGAGATCCTGCGCCTGCACGCGTCGGACGGTTTGACGTGGGGCGACTTCGCCGTCTTCTACCGCACCAACGCGCAGTCGCTGCCGTTGGAGACGTCCATGAAATTCACGGGCATCCCCTACAAGGTCGTGGGCGGGGCCAAGTTCTACGACCGCCGGGAGATCAAGGACGTCCTGGCCTACATCCGCGTGCTGGCCAACCCCGACGACGAGGTCTCGGCTCGGCGCATCGTCAACGTCCCCAAGCGCGGCATCGGCGACACGTCGGTAGGCCGCCTGGCCGCCTGGGCGCAGGTGGAGCGCGTCTCGTTCAGCGAGGCGATCGACCGCGCCGAGGAGGCGGGGCTCACGGGCAAGGCGCTCCGCGGGGCCGAGCAGCTGTCGAAGACGCTGGCCGAGCTGCGGCCGCTGGTGCAGACGATCAACCCGGCCGACTTCGTCCAACTGGTGGCCGACCGCACCGGCTACCTGGCCGACCTGGTGGCCGAGCACACCCACGAGGCGGACGGCCGGATTGAGAACCTGGCCGAGTTGGCCACCCAGGCCGGCGATTTCGACGACGTGACGGGCTTCTTGGAGACGGTGGCGCTCGTGGCGGACTCCGACGAACTGGACGGCGACGGCACCCGCGTCTCACTGATGACGCTGCACACCGCCAAGGGCCTCGAATACCCGGCAGTCTTCGTGGTCGGCTTGGAGGAGGGAATCTTCCCGCACTTCCGCTCGCTGGCCGAGCCGAGCGAGCTCGAAGAGGAGCGCCGTCTCTTCTACGTGGGCATCACCCGTGCCCGCCGGCACCTCGCCATTTCGCACGCCTGGTCGCGGACGACATGGGGCCGCACCCAGCCGGCCATGCCGAGCCGGTTCGTGACAGAGGTGCCCGCACACCTGGTCGACGACGTCGGTCTCGGGTCGCCCCGCCGCGGCACGGGCTACGACACGCTCTCGGCCGAGGAGCACCTGCCCGGAGCCACCTTCGCCCCCGCGGTTCCGCTCGCCGCCCGCTCTGCGGCGGCCGGCGGGTCGAGTGGGGCCCGCGCCGGTCGCGGCAGCACCGGCGCAGAGGATCTCGGCCTGGTGCCGGGCGACGAAGTCGTACACGACCACTGGGGCCGTGGCGTCGTGATAGGCGCCAAGGGCGAAGGGTCACGGGCCCAGGCCACGGTGGACTTCGACACGGTTGGCAAGAAGAACCTGCTGCTCTCGGCCACGCCGCTACGCAAGGCCTGAGGACCGCCGCGGGTTCACGACCCGCACGTGACCCTTTCTCGGAAAAGTATCAACATCTCTGTTTAGAGCTCGAGAACAACCGACCGCGAGACTCGCTGCGTCGGGTCTCCCAAGCGGCATCGCCCTAGTTCTGGGAGCTGGCCACGCTGGTGACGCCGGGGACCCCGGAGAACACGGTCGCCACACCTGCGCAGAAGAAGAACTCGTTGCTCGTGGTGGTGGCCGGGTCCGACGAGTTGTAGAGGGTCTGGCCCGCGCTCGAGTTGAGCGCGCAACCGTACAGACCGGCGCCGCTGTAGAGGTCACCGATCCTCGGCATCAGGAAGAGGGTCGTGTCGGACCCGGCGGAGCGGATTGCCTCGAGTTTCCGTTGTAGAAGTGGGGCGCCTGAGGGATCGCCCCGCCCGGAGGGTCTGCGGGAGCGGATGCGGATGCCACCCCGGACCCGATGAGGGTCACGAGGAGCGCGACCAGGGCCGTGCCGATCGTCCGGGTCAGGTTGGCGTGCTGCAATCTCGTCTGCATGTCCGTGGCCGCACCTTGCGCCATAAAGACGCGCCATTCCGGTAAATACCATATGGGTGTCCATTCCCTTCGATTAGGACGCCCAATACCTCCTCATGGACTGACCGAACGGACCGGACTCAGATCAACGCTCGATCCCGCTGCCGTACCCAGGCTTGGGCCCCCATCTGCACTGCGTCCCAGGGACTCCCGAGGGGCGGGGTGTACGACAGGTCCAGGTCGCTCACGGCATCGACGGTCATCTCGTTGAAGATGGCGGAGGCAGCGATGTCGATGCGTTTGGCCACCTCGGCGTGACGGTGGCCGAAGAGTTGGACGCCCAGCAGCCGCCCGGTCGTGCGATCACCGGTGTAGCGCATCCGGATGCGGTGGCTGCCCGGGTAGTAAGCCTTGTGGTCGTCAGCTTCGAACTCGACCGTCACGGGGTCGAAACCGGCGGCAACCGCCTCGTGATCGCGCAGGCCTGTGCGGGAAACCGCCATGTCGAAGACCTTGACAACCTGGGTCCCGAGGCTGCCGGCGAACTCCTTGGCCCCCCCGATGGCGTTCTCCCCGGCGACACGACCCTGCTTGTGAGCGGTGGTCCCGAGTGGGAGGTAGGTGAGGCCCAACAGTCGGTGGTGGGTCACGACGCAGTCGCCGGCGGCGAAGACGCCTTCGAGGTTGGTGCGCATCCCCCGGTCCACGCTGATTGCCCCGGCCATGCCCAGCTCCGCCCCGGCAGAGGCCGCCAGGGCGGTGTCCGGTCGCACGCCGACCACCACCAGGACCATGTCGGCCAAGGTGGTGATCTCGGCGCCGGTCGACTCGACGGCGTCGATCTGGAACCGGCCGACCGATCCCTTGGGTGCTCGAGCGACTCGTGTGACCGTCGTGTCGGTCCGCACGACGACGCCGTGCGCGGTCAGCTCCGCGTTGACGAGTGCACCCAGGCTGGGGTCCACCGTTGGGAGCACTTCTGGGAGCTGCTCGAACTGAGTCACTTCGAGCCCCCGGGCTCGGAGGCCCTCGGCCATCTCGAGGCCGATGTAGCCGGCGCCCACGATCACCGCGCTGGCCGGCTTCGCCTTCTCGATCGTGCCCACCAGCTCGAAGGTGTCGCCCATGGAGTGCAGCAGGTGGACCCCGTCAGCGGGCCCGAGGGCATCGGAACCGACGAGGCCCTCGATCGGTGGGCGAGCAGAGATGGCTCCGGTGCCCACGACGAGCTGGTCGTACGCGAGCTGGTCCTCCACTCCCGCCTCGTCGACGACGTGCAGCCGGCGGCCCGAGACGTCGATCTTGGTGGCAAGGGTGTTGAGCCGGACTTGCATCCCGGTTGCCTTGAGGTCGTCGATGGTGCGATGCGCCAGGTTGCGCCAGTGAGTGACCTCACCGGAGACGTAGTAGGGGATGCCGCAGATGGAGAAGTTGGGGTAGGCGTCGGCGACGACGACGGTGACCTCGGTGGTCGGATCGAGCTCGCGGGCCCGGAGGGCGGCGCTGATACCGGCGTCACTTCCGCCGATGGCGACGAGGTGCATGGGTGTCCTTTCCGGGGTCTGGTCGTGGTTCGGAGCTCAGCGCGTCTCGAGATCACTCTCGGCGCGCAGATGCGGTTCGATCACGTCGGCCGCCTCGGCTTTGGTGATGCCTGGGTAGAGCCCCTTTATCAGCCCGAAGGCCAGCACACCGCCGACGATCTGGGCCGAGATGAAGTTGGGGACCGAGGAAGGGGCGATGCCGGCGAAGGTGTTGGAGAACATGCGGCCGACCGTGATGGCGGGGTTGGCGAAGCTGGTCGAGCTGGTGAAGAAGTAGGCGGCGCCGATGTAGGCCCCGACCGCTGCAGGGGCGAGGTGGGAGCGCCCCGAGCGGGCCAGGGCGAAGATGACCAGGATCAGGCCGATGGTGGCGACGACCTCGGAGAGCCAGTGCGGTCCACTCGCCCGGTGCTTGGTGGAGATGGAGATGGCGGCCTCCGAGAACATCACGTTGGCCAGGATCGCGCCGCAGATGCACCCGACGGCCTGGAACGGCAGGTAGGCGGCGGCGTCCCGCCACTTGAGGCCCCCGAACCCGGCGTCCACGAAGGAGACGATGGGGTTGAAGTGTCCCCCCGAGATCGGGCCGAACATCAAGATGATCGCGAAGAGGCCCGTTGCGGTGGCAGCCGCGTTCTCGAAGAGCTGGAGCCCGACGTTGCCCGGGGACAGGTTCTGCGCCGCGATACCCGACCCGATGACGATGGCGGCCAGGAAGGCGCTGCCCAGGAACTCGGCGAGCAGGCGCCGCCACAAGACGGTGTC
The DNA here is from genome assembly GCA_963726135.1 of uncultured Acidimicrobiaceae bacterium. GTDB lineage: Bacteria > Actinomycetota > Acidimicrobiia > Acidimicrobiales > RAAP-2 > Bog-473. The sequence continues at coordinate 47,465 of CAVSBE010000004.1, read as the reverse complement.
CCTCATCGGAGTGTCCTGCGATTGCCGTCGTTGTTCAGCAACAGGACGGCGAGCAGGACTGTTGCGAAGCCACGGCCACCGGAACACCCTCGACAGCCTCGGGGACGCAGCACGACCCGTCGCCGGCGATGCCCGTCTCGGCTGGGGCATCAGCCAGGACGGTGTAGACCTCCCAGGGCGCACCGTCGGGGTCACTGACCCAGACCTTGTCCTGGACGGCGTAGCAACAGGTCGTCTGCTCTTCGACCGCGGTCTCGAGCCCGCTGTCGCTCAGGCGCCCCGTCGCTGCGCTCACCTCGTCCGGCGTCTCGACCTCGACGCCGAGGTGGTTCAGTGCGCCGACGGTCCCATGACCCCGGGCGGTGTGGTCCTCCATCAGGACCAGCTTGAGGGGCGGGTCGGCGACGGCGAAGTTGGCGTAGCCCGGCTCGCGCTTGGCCGGCTCGGTCCCGAAGAGCGTGGAGTAGAACTCGACGGCTTCGTCGATGTCGCTGACGTTCAGTGCGAGTTGGACCCTCGACATGGTGACCTCCCTGTAGTATCGACCTCAGTCGATGTATCGAGTATGGCTGAAACATTGATGGTTGTCAATATTTCTTTGTCAGAGGTGACCCGTGAGCAAGCAAGCCGCGACGAAGGTCCGAGCGACCGAATGCTGCGCCTCGGTGCTCGCCGCACCGCTCGACACCACCGATGCCGCCGAGCTGGCTCGAGGGTTCAGCGCGCTGGCTGACCCGGTCCGGCTGCGAGTGTTGAGCATCCTGGCCGCCTCACCTGAGGGTGAGGTCTGCGTCTGTGATTTCGTCGAACCCTTGGCCAAGAGCCAGCCGACGGTGTCGCATCACCTCAAGATCCTGAGCGAGGCCGGTCTCGTCCAGGGCGACCGGCGCGGCAAGTGGGTCTGGTACTCGCTGAACCGTGACCGCCTCGCCGAACTTCGGGCGGCAATCGACAGCTGAGTGCCGGTGATCACGCGGGCGAAGTCCTGACGATCGGCCCTACGCCCCCCGCACCCCCGGGCCGAAGATGAACCACGATGGCGACGGTCTTGGCGTACGGGGCTGCGACTCTGGTGACCCTTTGGGGGGTCGCCCACGCCATCCCGACCCGTCAGGTTCTCAAGGGGCTTCGAACCGATCTCAGCGGACAACCGACGCATCGTCCTCCAGGAGTGGCTGGCCGAAGCCCTCACGATGTGGGGAATTGCGGCGGTGATCGTCAGTGTGACGGCGGCGGCCGACGCGGGTTCGGGTGCCAGCCACTGGGTCTACCGGGCCTCTGCCGGGCTGCTGCTCGCCTTGGCGGCGCTGACCGCCATGACCGGTGCCCGAACTCCTGTCGTCTGGTTCAAGATCTGCCCGGTGTTGCTCACCGCTGCCGCCATCCTGCTCGTGTCGGCGAGCCTGGCGTAGCACGATGCCACCAAGCTGGACGTTGGGGTTCTGCCTGATCGAGAAGTTTCACCGACCACACACGACCCACCGTCGGGACTCTGACGGCTGCAGGCTCCGTGGGAGTTTCCTCACCGGGGCCTGCCTGTCTGGCGCCCGGCGCCAGGCCCTCCCTATCCTGGTAGCCCGCATGAAACGTCCCTACAGGGTGGTCGTGGCCAAGCCCGGCCTCGATGGTCACGACCGGGGGGCCAAGGTCATCGCCAGAGCGCTGCGCGACAGCGGCTTCGAGGTCGTCTATACGGGCCTGCACCAGACACCCGAGCAGGTGGTCCAGGCCGTCGTGCAGGAGGACGCCGACGCCGTCGGGCTCTCGCTGCTCTCGGGCGCCCACCTCACCCTGGTGCCCAAGGTGGTCAAGCTGCTGGCGGACGCCGGCCGCGGCGACGTGCTGATCATCGTGGGGGGGATCATCCCCGAGCCCGACATCCCGACGTTGAAGGAGGAGGGCGTGGCCCAGGTCTTCACCCCCGGCGCGCCCCTCGATGCCATCGGGACGTGGCTCGCCGAGGCTCTCGACGCTCGCGAGGCGGCCCTCGAGGCCTGACCCCGCACACTCCCGCGGCCGGCCACCCGACCCGCCGCCTGGCATCAGATCGCGACCCGACCCCCTTCACACACCAAGGAGACAGCACCCAAAGTGGACCTCTACGAGTACCAGGGCAAGCAGTACTTCGCCCGCTTCGGCATCCCGACCTCGCCCGGCGGGGTGGCCGACACGGTGGACGAGGCCGTCGCGCAGGCCGAGGCCGCCGGCTATCCGGTGGTGGTCAAGGCGCAGGTCAAGGTCGGCGGACGCGGCAAGGCGGGCGGCGTGAAGTTGGCCGACAACGCCGACGAGGTGCGCCTCCACGCAGGCAACATCCTTGGGCTCGACATCAAGGGCCACGTCGTGAAGCGGTTGTGGGTCGAGCACGCATCGGACATCGCCAAGGAGTACTACGCCAGCTTCACCCTCGACCGTCCGGCAAAGCTCCACCTCGGCATGCTCTCGGCCGAGGGCGGCGTCGAGATCGAGGAGGTGGCCCAGACCAACCCCGACGCCATCGCCAAGATCCACGTTGACCCCGTGGCGGGGCTGAGCGAGGAGGCGGCCCGTGAGTGGGTCGACCGGGCCGATCTCGACCCCGCGGCGCGGGAGCAGGCGGCGACGCTGCTCGTGCGCCTCTACCACTGCTACGTCGAGGGCGACTGCGACCTGGCCGAGATCAACCCGCTCATCCTCACCCCCGAAGGCAAGGTCCACGCGCTCGACGCCAAGGTCACGCTCGACGAGAACGCGGCGTTCCGCCACCCCGAGTGGGAGGAGTACGAGGACGACTCCGACGTCGACCCCCGCGAGAAGATGGCCAAGGAGAAGGGCCTCAATTACATCGGGTTGTCGGGCACCGTGGGCATCATCGCCAACGGCGCCGGGCTCGCGATGAGCACGCTCGACGTCGTGACCCAGGTTGGCGGGCAGGCCGCGAACTTCCTCGACATCGGGGGTGGTGCCAATGCCGATGTGATGGCCGCGGCGCTGGAGGTGATCAACGCCGACCCGGCGGTCAAGTCCATCTTCGTCAACATCTTCGGCGGCATCACGCGGGTCGACGAGGTGGCGAAGGGGATCGTCGAGGCCATCGGCCGCGTGACGCTCAGCTCGCCGGTCGTCATGCGCCTCGACGGCACGAACGCCGTGGAGGGCCGCGCCCTGCTCGCCGGGCATCTGTCGGACTCGCTCATCGCCGAGCCCACCATGCTCGAGGCCGCACGCCACGCCGTCGCGCTGGCCAACGCCTAGGCCAACGCCTAGGCGCCAACGACTGCCGGCAACCGGATCGACCAACCAGACCCCGAGAGGACAGAGAGAACGTGAGCATCTTCGTCGACGAGACGACCAAGGTCGTGATTCAGGGCGTCAGCCCGACGAGCCAGGGGCTCTTCCACGGCCTGCGCAACAAGGCCTACGGCACCAAGATCGTGGGTGGCACCAACCCGAAACGAGGCGGCGAGGAGATCGAGGGCATCCCGATCTTCGCTTCCGTGGCCGAGGCGGTGAAGGAGACCGGCGCGACGGCGTCGTTCATCTCGGTGCCCCCGCGTGGCGCGGCGGACGCCATCATCGAAGCGGCCGAGGCCGGCATCGCGTTCATCGTCTGCATCACGGAGGGCATCCCGGCCCAGGACGAGGCGGTCGTCTACAACCGCCTGGTCCAGGAGTTCCCGGGCACACAGCTGCTCGGCCCGAACTGCCCCGGCATCATCAGCCCCGGGAAGTGCAACATCGGCATCACCTCGGGTGACATCGCGCTCGCGGGAGGTCCGGTGGGCATCGTCTCGCGATCCGGCACGCTGACCTACCAGGCACTCCACGAGCTGTCCCAGCAGGGCGTCGGCCAGACCACATGCGTGGGCATCGGGGGCGACCCGGTCCCGGGCACGAACTTCATCGACTGCCTCGCGGCCTTCGAGGCCGATCCCGACACCAAGGCGGTCATGATGATCGGCGAGATCGGCGGGTCCGAGGAGGAGCGTGCAGCCGAGTTCATCGCGGCCAGCATGACCAAGCCGGTGGCCGCGTACATCGCCGGCGTGACGGCGCCTCCCGGCCGCAAGATGGGTCATGCCGGCGCCATCATCTCGGGCTCCCAGGGCACGGCTCAGGCCAAGATGGAGGCGCTGTCTTCTGCCGGGGTCGCCGTAGCGCAGAACCCCACCGAGTGCGGGGAGAAGATGGTCGAGATCGTGCGGGGGCTCGTCTGACCCGTACGGCCACGCCAACGGCCGCAGGCTAAGTGCCCCGCCGCGCCTTCACCGTGATGACGAAACCGGTGGAGATGACCCAGATGGAACCCGAAGCGGAACGCCACGCCGAAGTAATCCGGAGGTATCGCTCTCCTGAGGATGTCATGCCGGTCGCTGCTGCCCTCCGACAACCCGATCACGGCGGCTGCGTCGCTGCACGATAAGACCGGCGAAGCACAGCAAGGCGAGTCCGCCCATGGCGATCGGCAGCCCCTCGGGCAGTGCTGGCAGAGGATCGACCGTGGTGGGGATCGGCTCGACGTAGCCGAAGGGGTCGAAGCTGGATTGCTCGCTGCCCGAGAGGCTGGCGGCAAAGACGCTGCCATCGAAGTTCCCGTTGTTCGACAAGGTGACCGCCGCGTCGGGCGCCACCACGCTGCCCTGCCATGCCCCGATCGTCAAGCCGTAGCCGTCGGGAAGACGTTGGGAGCGAGGTTCCACACGGTGTCGTCGCGCTCGCGACCGGTTGCAGAAGTGTTGTCGCCGGCGGTGGACTGAGGTGTTGGCCATCCTGATCGGGATCGTGACGTCGGCGTACGTCCGTCTGATCCTTCTCCGGTCCCTCGGCCTACCGGACGCACACCCTGCATGATGGCGCTGGGGTCAAGGCGGCGGTGACCGGCGCCTGAGTCAGCCTGCCTTCGGGGGACGACGGACGACGGTCAACCCCCGCATTCCAAAGGGTAGGTGGATGTCGTGCTGAAGCAGCCAGCGCTCGAGCCCACAGGCGGCCTTGAAAACCGCTGAATCGCCGGTCCCTTCCAAGTCATGCCTGACTCGTTCTTCCAGCTCGGATCCCTCCAAGTGATCGAAGCGGAGGCGATTTCGCTTCTTGACGGCCCAGAATGCAGGAAAGGGCACCGACCCCAGGTATACGTCGGCCTCTACCCGTAGCCCGGCGCCGCGTGCCTTTTTCTGCCATCTCGCCCCGGCCGTAGCGCCGCTCGTGATGCAAGAAGCTGTCGTAGTAATGGTAGAGCCCGGGCCCTGTCGGGATCACGAGGACCGCCGCCGCCCCGGGACGGAGCACTCGCTTGATCTCGGCCAGCGCCCGCCGGTCGTCTTCGACATGTTCGAGCAGGTTGACGCTCATCAGGGCGTCGGCGCATCCGTCAGCCAGCGGGATCTCGCGGGCGTCGGCCTGGGCCACCACGCATTCGGGCAGTGCGGCGTGTGCCTTGTGCAGCCCGGATGCGATCAGATCGAATCCGATCAGCCTGGCCAACGGATAGGCGGCACGCAGGTCCTCGAGCAGGTATCCCGTCGAGCAGCCGATCTCGACGATGGTCGCCGTCGGGCGGAGCGGATCGAGCAGCGACACCATGGTGCCTCGGGTGAGCATCTCAAGGGGATGATCACGAGTTGACTCCTCGTGGAATTCCTCGAGATCTTCGGACCAGTTGACCGTGGGTCGATCAGTTGGGCCGTTGTGATGATCAGGAGCGGTCAGGCTCACTATGCCACCTGGTTGGAATGAGAGATCACGTGGAAGAGACGGAATTCGGGGCACAGCCCGCTGGCCGCGAACTGGTGCACCGTCCTGGTGAAGTCGCTCCCCGTGCTCCAGAGGCTGGGGAACTCGAGGTTCGGGGCAGTGATCGGGGTGGTCGCAGGATTGGGTTCCAAGATGTAGTGGGCATGAAACGTTATGGGATCCGCAAGGGTACGTTCGAAGTCGCGGTCGTTCGGGATCACGAAGAGCTTCGGCTGGCTGATTGTTGTAATGATCTCGGGCACACACTTCGTGGGGTTGTCGGTGACGACGTCCCCGTTGGGGAGTTGCAAGCCTGCGAGGTAATTGCCCAAACGCCCAGATCTGGGGATAGTGCTCCTCACCCACTGCCGGTTCACCTTCGATCGCTTGCCCGCAATCAACGGGCCCAAGGGGTCACGTTGGCCAGGGCCGACGGGAGGGCCACGTTCGCCGTGACGGATTGGAACGCGGCGTCGGTGGATTGCAGGGAGACCCAATGGCCGGCCAGCGTGGGCCCGAGCGCAGTGGGGAGCCCGAAGAAGGAAGTCAGTCCCATGCTGTTCCCTGAGATGTACGCCGCGCCCCCGACCAGGACGGTTGACGCCAACGCCTTGCCAACGGCGGCGGTCTGCTGGCCCGAGTCCAAGGAGGAGTCCAGGACGACCTTGCCGGTGGTCGAACCAGAGAAGAACTCCACCGTGATCCTGGCCGCGCCCGCCTCGGTCGCGGCGGTGAGCGAGCGTTTGAGCGTTTGGCTCACCGATCCCGACGATCCCACGGCGACCGATGCGGAGGCCCCCGACGCCACGGTCAAGCTGAGCAGCAGGCTCGCTGCGACGGCGAGGCCGTTCCGTGCTGTTTTCGACGGGAAGGTCCGACGCCGGGAAGTTCATGGGGGAAGCAGACTATGCCAAGGCCCCGTCCGAATTTCCCCAGTTCACGGGCCGTTCACGGATCGTTCACGGCCTGCTCCGGGCCCCTTGGGTCCCACTCCCGGCCGGTCGCCCGCCAACCGCCCGGGACCTCTCTGAGCAACGAGGGGTTCCCACTAGATTGGCGCTTGTGCGCCTCGCGGTCCTTGTCTCGGGTTCCGGGACGATCCTGCAGGCCATGTTCGATGCCGGGCTCCCCGTCACCACCGTCCTCTCGGACCGTCCCTGCGCCGCCCTCGCCCTTGCCGAATCGAACGGCGCGGCCACCGAGCTCGTCGACCGGAACCTCTACGGCGGCTTCGGCCCCGATTTCGACCGAGACGGCTTCACGGCGACCGTGGCAGCCACGCTGGTGGCCCACCAGGTCGACCTGGTGGCCATGGCCGGCTTCGGGACCGTCATGACCAAGGCCGTGCACCGCGCCTTCCCGAACCGCATCTTGAATACGCACCCGGCCCTGTTGCCCGCGTTCCCCGGCTGGCACGGGGTGCGAGACGCCCTGGCCGCCGGTGTGCCCGAGACGGGGTGCACCGTGCACCTGGCCACCTTGGAGATGGACGCCGGGCCGATCCTGGCCCAAGGGGTGGTCCCGGTGCTGCCAGGCGACACGGAGGCGACACTGCACGAACGGATCAAGGTTGTGGAGCGCACCCTCTACCCGGCGACCGTGGCCTGGGCGCTGAGCGAGCTGCAGGCGGGCCGTGCCATCGAGCCCCCGGCGCGGCTGGGGGCGCCGTCGGAGTCGGGGCAGGCGTCACGAGCGGAGGCGAACGAGGCCGAGACGAAGGAGACGAGGAGATGACGTCGTGAGGGCCCTGCTGTCGGTCTACGACAAGGAAGGCCTGGTCGAGTTGGCGCGGGGCCTCTCCGAGCTGGGGTGGGAGCTCGTGGCGAGCGGCAACACGGCGGCGACGCTGAGCGAGGCGGGCATCGCCCACACCGAGGTGGCCGAGGTGACCGGCTCGCCCGAGATGCTCGGGGGTCGGGTGAAGACCCTCCACCCCAAGATCCACGGCGGGATCCTGGCCGACCGCTCCAAGCCCGAGCACCTGGCCGACCTGGAGGCCAACGGCATCGACGCCATCGACCTCGTGGTGTCGAACCTGTACCCGTTCTCGTCGGATCCCTCCATCGAGCTGATCGACGTCGGCGGTCCCACCATGGTGCGTGCGGCCGCCAAGAACCACGAGTACGTCGGCATCGTCACCTCGCCGGCCGATTATCCCGCGGTGCTCGAGGAGCTGCGCGCCTCGGGCGCCTTGTCCGCCGCCACCCGCCGCAGGTTGGCCCGGGCGGCCTTCGCGCACACTGCGGCGTACGACGCGGCGATCGTCGCCTGGCTCGACGCCGGCGGCCCCGCACCGGTCGCCGGGCTGGGCGGCGTCACCGACGCCGACGTCGAGGAGGCCGCGCTCTCCGCCGTCCTGCCGCCGACCCTGCACCTGACGCTCGAGCGCACGGACGTGCTGCGCTACGGCGAGAACCCGCACCAGCGTGGCTCGCGGTACCGCACGGCGGGCTCGACGAGCTGGTGGGACGGCATGGTCCAGCACGGCGGCAACCCGTTGAGCTACCTCAACCTCTTCGACGGCGACGCCGCCTGGCGACTGGTCCACGAACTGGCGGCCGACGCCGGCCAGCCGGCGGTGGCGATCATCAAGCACGCCAACCCGTGCGGCGCCGCCGTCGCCGGCGACCTCGTCACCGCCTACGAACGGGCCTTGGAATGCGACGTCCAGAGCGCCTTCGGCGGCGTGGTCGCCATCGGGGGCGACGTGACCCCGGAGGTGGCCGACGCGATCGCCGCACGGGCCCCAGGCCGACGTCATCATCGCCTCGTCGTACGCGCCCGAGGCCCTGGAGAGGCTCACCGGCCGGCGCAAGGCCACCCGCCTCCTGTCGGGTCCCGCGCCCGAGCGGGCGGTGCGCCAGCTGCGCAGCCTCGGCACCAGCGTGCTCGTGCAGGACGTCGACGCGTTCGTCTCGCCCCGCAGCGAGTGGCGGACCGTCACGCGCCGCAGCCCGACCGAGGACGAGTGGCGCGACCTGGTGCTGGCCTGGCGGGTCTGTGGCCGGACGACCTCCAACGCCATCGCCGTCGTCACCGGCGGACAGGCCGTGGGGGTGGGCGCCGGGCAGCAGTCCCGCGTCGTCGCCGCCGAGATCGCGGTGCAGAAGGCGGGCGAGCGGGCCAAGGGCGGTGCGGGGGCGAGCGACGCCTTCTTTCCCTTCCCCGACGGCCTGCTCGTCCTGGCCGACGCCGGCGTGACGGCGGTGGTCCAGCCCGGCGGCTCCGTGCGCGACGAGGAGGTGATCGCGGCGGCCGACGAGGCGGGCCTGGCCATGGTCACGACCGGCGAGCGCCACTTCCGGCACTGATGGGCGCCATCCTGCTCGACGGCGAAGCGGTGGCGGCCCGCATCCGCTTCGAGGTGGCGGCCCGTGTCGCGGAGCTGGGGACGAATGGCGTCACCGTCGGTCTCGGCACGGTCCTCGTGGGCGACGACGTGCCGAGCGAGCGCTACGTCGCGCTGAAGCACGAGGACTGCGCCGCCGTCGGCATGCACTCGGTCGGCGAGCACCTGCCGGCCACGGCGACGCAGCAAGAGGTCTTCGATGTCATCGCGCGCCTCAACGCGGACCCAGCCGTGAGTGCCTTCCTGGTGCAGCTGCCGCTGCCGGACGGCCTCGACGAGGAGCAAGCCTTGCTGGCGGTCGACCCGGCCAAGGACGTCGACGGGCTGCACCCGGTGAACCTCGGCCGGCTGGTCCTGGGAACGCCCGGGCCCCTGCCGTGCACGCCGGCGGGGATCGTCGAGCTCCTGCACGCGTACGACGTCCCGGTCGAGGGCCGCCACGCGGTGATCATCGGCCGCGGCGTGACGATCGGCCGGCCCCTGGCCAACCTGCTCACGTTGAAGCGCCCCGGCTGCAATGCCGCCGTGACGGTGCTGCACACGGGCGTCGCCCCGAGCGACATGGCCGCCATCGTGCGGACGGCGGACATCGTCGTCGCCGCGGCGGGTCGGCCCCACCTCCTCACGCCGGACATGGTCAAGCCCGGCGCGGCCGTGGTGTCGGCCGGCACGACCTTCGAGGGAAGGAAGCTGATCCCCGACGCCCACCCGGACGTGGCCGAGGTGGCCGGCTGGGTCACCCCCCGCATCGGTGGGGTGGGCCCCATGACCCGTGCCATGCTGTTGCGCAACGCGCTGCGAGCGGCGGAGCTGGCGGCCACGTGACGAACGAAGCGAGACGTGCAGCAGCTGACTGGCCATGGAGACGATCATCCGGTGGGTGAGCGGGAGTACTCGGAGCGCCCCTGGGGCAACTACACCGTGCTCGATGACGGCGCGCCCGACCACAAGGTCAAGCGCCTCGTGGTGCACCCGGGCAAGCGGCTCAGCTACCAGCGACACGCCAAGCGGGCCGAGCACTGGTTCATCGTGTCGGGCACGGCGAAGGTCACACTCGACGGCACCGTGACCGTGGTGGACGCGGGGGAGTCGATCGACATCCCGCTCGAGGGTGCGCACCGCATCGCCAATGAAGGGACAAAGGACCTCGTTTTCATCGAGGTGCAACACGGGACCTACTTCGGCGAGGACGACATCGTGCGGCTCGAGGACGACTACGGGCGGATGCCGACATGACGCGCATCGCAGAATTGCTGGCTGCCGGCCCCACGTACTCGTTCGAGTTCTTCCCGCCCAAGAACGACAAGGAGCTCGCGACGCTCGCCCGCACGATCGCCGAGCTGCAGCCCCTCGAGCCGTCCTTCGTCTCGGTCACCTACAGGGGCGGCGCCGAGTCGCGCCAGCGCACCTTCGACCTGGTGTCGGGCATGCTGCACACGACCAAGCTCAACCCGATGGCCCATCTCATCTGCGTGGCCCACACGCGCCTGGAGCTGGCCGACATCCTGGTCTCGCTGCGCAAGGCCGGCATCGAGAACCTGATGGCGCTTGGCGGCGACCCGCCCGAAGATCCGGCCGCGGGCCCCGGCGAGCTGGCCTTCGCCACCGAACTGGTGCAGCTCGCCCGGGCCATCGGCGGCTTCTCCATCGGAGTGGCGGCACACCCGGCCGGGCATCCGCGCTCCGAGGACATCCCCAGCGACCGCGACTACCTGGCGGCCAAGCTGGCGCTGGCCGACTTCGGGGTGACCCAGTTCTTCTTCGAGGCCTCCGAGTACGAGGGACTGATCGCGGACCTGCGCGAGCGGGGCGTCGACACCCCGGTCCTGCCGGGCATCCTCCCGGTCACGTCGCTGTCGACCATGGGCCGCCTGGGTGGCATGGGTGCCGCCGCCCCGGACTGGATGGAAGACCGGTTGCGGGCCGCCGACCAGCGGGGTGGGGCCGACGCCGTCCGCAAGGAAGGGGTGGAGCTGGCCACCGAGCTCTGCTCCCGCCTCCTCGAGACGGGCGTGCCGGGGCTGCACTTCTACACGTTCAACACCTCGAGCGCGACCCGAGAGATCTACGCCGCGCTCGGTCTGGGGCCCAGCACCACGTCCACGTAGCCGGGACCGCAGCGCCGCGACCTCAGTCGAGCGGTCGCAGCAGGTCCCCCGGGTGACACGTGGGCCGTGTAGTGGGTAACATAGTGGGTATGGCCTACGTGGTCGCCCGTCCCAAGGGGCGTTTCGAGATCCGGGAGTCGGTCCACACCCCCAAAGGCCCACGGGCCCGCTCGCTGGCCAACTTCGCCCACCTCGACGACGAGGTGCTGGACCGGGCCCGTCGGCGAGCGAGCCGTCCCTTCGACACCGAGGCGGTACGGGCCGCCGCTGAACGGGCAGCCGCGCGTGGCACCGCCCGCCACGAGCGTCCGGAGACGCTGCACTTCGTCGAGGCCTCCCGCCGGATGGCCCGTTCGCTGGAGCGGGTTCGCCCGCCCGCCGACCGCCGGGATCCCGGCGACGCCCTGATCGGCCTTCTTGGTTTCGTGGCAAGGGTCAAGCCGTTCGGTCCCGCCCGAACCCCGGCGCCGCTGCGATTCCCGCCGCTCGGCCATCTTCGGGCGGAACGGATCGCCAGGGTGGCTCCTCGGTGAGCAGTACCGAGGAGCTGAGTGACCTGGCCCCCATGATCGTCTCACTCCACGAGATGCTCGATTCCGCCGGCGTGCCCCACCAGTTCGGGGGGGCGATCGCACTGGCCTGGTACAGGAATCCCCGGGCGACGACCGACATCGACGTCAATCTGACCCTGCCCCCCGAGGCCGCCGAGCCCGTCCTCGGGTTGCTGGGCCGGCTCGGCGTCACGGTGACACCCGATGATCGGGCCGCGATCGGGCGGGACGGCCAGGCCCGACTGGACTGGGGTGGCTCGTATCTCGACGTGTTCTTCGCCACCATGGACCTGCACCTCGAAATGGCCGAGCGCGCCCGCCTGGTCCGCTTCGGCCCCGTCGACATCCCGATCCTCGCTCCCGAGCACCTGATCGCTTGCAAGGCCATCTTCGACCGGCCCAAGGACTGGCTCGACATCGCGGAGATTCTCCGGTGGGGCACCGAGGTCGACGGTGAACGCACGCTCTACTGGGTGGGCGAGATCCTCGGCCCGGAGGCAGAGCAGTACACCCGCCTGCACAGGCTGCTGGGAACTGAGGCGACTGCCGGCGACCGCAATCTGGGCGGACCACCCGACCGGCCCGATTGGGAACCCGCTGGCCAGGGCCCGTAGCATCGCCCCCATGGCAGATCTCATCCGCATGGGCGACGACGGCACCCTTCACGTCCCCGACGAGCCCATCATCCCCTTCATTGAGGGCGACGGCACCGGCGTCGACATCTGGCCCGCCGCCAAGCTGGTCCTCGATGCGGCCGCCGCCAAGCACGGCCACAAGATCGCGTGGAAGGAGGTGCTGGCCGGCCAGAAGGCGTTCGACGAGGTGGGCAGCTGGTTGCCCGACGAGACGGTCGAGACCTTCCGCGAGCACCTGATCGGGATCAAGGGCCCGCTGACGACGCCGATCGGCGGCGGGATCCGCTCCCTCAACGTGGCGCTGCGCCAGATCCTCGACCTCTACGTCTGCCTGCGCCCCGTGCGCTGGTTCACCGGGGTCCCGTCGCCGGTGCTGCACCCCGAGCTGGTCGACATGGTCATCTTCCGGGAGAACACCGAGGACGTCTACGCCGGCTACGAGGTGCAGGCGGGCACCCCCGAGGCGCTGAAGCTGACCGAGTACCTGCGCACGGAGATGGGCTGGCCCATCCGTGACGGCTCGGGCATCGGGATCAAGCCGGTCTCGGAAATGGGCTCCAAGCGGCTCGTCCGCGCCGCTCTCAACTACGCGCTCGACCGCAAGCGCCGCTCCGTGACGCTCGTGCACAAGGGCAACATCATGAAGTTCACCGAGGGTGCATTCCGCGAGTGGGGCTACGAGCTCGTGCGCGAGGAGTTCTCCGACGTCGCCGTCGGCTGGGACGATTGTGGCGGCGAGCCCGGCGACAAGCTGCTCGTCAAGGACACGATCGCCGACATCACGCTGCAGCAGGTGCTGACCCGGCCGTCGGACTTCGACGTCATCGCCACCACCAACCTCAACGGTGACTATCTCTCCGATGCTCTGGCCGCCCAGGTCGGTGGCATCGGCATCGCACCGGGAGCCAACATCAACTACGTCACCGGCCACGGCATCTTCGAGGCGACGCACGGCACGGCCCCGAAGTACGCCGGGCAGGACAAGGTGAACCCCGGCTCGGTGCTGCTCTCGGGCGTGCTCATGTTCGAGCACATCGGGTGGAACAACGCGGCGTCCGACATCGTGCACGCGCTCGAGGCCACCATCGCGGACAAGGTCGTCACCTACGACTTCGCCCGCCTCATGGAGGGCGCCACCGAGGTCAAGTGCTCGGAGTTCGCCGCCGCCATCGTCGACCGCCTCTAGGTCCCCCCACCACTTCACCCACCGTCAATTCCTCGCTGTCGGAAAGGAACGCTCGCCATGGCCAAGCCCCCCGTCCACGTCACCGTCACCGGCGCCGGCGGTCAGATCGGCTACTCCATCCTCTTTCGCATCGCCTCGGGCCAGCTCCTCGGCGAAGACCAGCCGATCGTGCTGCGCCTGCTCGAGATAGAGCCCGCCATGCGCGTGCTCGAGGGCGTGGTCATGGAGCTCGACGACGGCGCTTTCCCCCTCGTCGACGACATCGTCGCCACGTCCGATCTCAAGACGGCTTTCGACGGGACCTCGTGGGCACTGCTGGTCGGCTCGGTGCCGCGGAAGGCGGGCATGGAGCGCGGCGACCTGCTCAGCGTGAACGGGGGCATCTTCAAGCCCCAGGGCCGGGCCATCGCCGAGAGCGCCGCCTCCGACGTGCGCATCCTCGTGGTCGGCAACCCCTGCAACACGAACTGCCTCATTGCCCGGTCCAACGCGCCCGAGATCCCCGCCGACCGCTGGTTCGCCATGACCCGCCTCGACGAGAACCGGGCCAAGGCGCAGCTGGCGGCGAAGTCCGGCGCTCCCGTCGCCGAGGTCACCAACATGGCCATCTGGGGCAACCACTCGGCCACCCAGTTCCCCGACTTCGCCAACGCGCGCATCGGGGGAAGCCCGCCACCGACGTCATCGGCGACGAGGAATGGCTGCGGGGCGACTTCATCACGACGGTGCAGAAGCGGGGTGCGGCCATCATCGACGCCCGGGGCTCGTCCTCGGCCGCCTCGGCCGCCGCCGCGGCGATCGACACCGTCGTCAGCCTCCGCACCGCGACGCCGGTGGGCGACTGCTTCTCGGTCGCCGTGGCCAGCTCGGGCCAGTACGGCGCTCCCGAGGGCCTGCAGTTCGGCTTCCCGGTGGCAGCGGACGGGAAGGGTGGTTGGTCGGTGGTCGAGGGCTTCAACCACGACGCCTTCGCCACCGAGCGCATCAAGGTCACCACCGACGAGCTCGAGGCCGAGCGCAACGACGTCAAGGAGCTGGGTCTCGTCGGCTGAGCCCGGTAACACCCCCGGTACGATGCAGGCTTGACCGGCCGCGCCCGAACCACTCCCGTCACGCTCGATCCCCAGGCCCGAGCTCCCGTCACCGGGTGTTCGCAGCCGTGAAACCACGGCGAAACACATGCCTGGCACGCTGAGACCCGTGGGAGACCTCTTCGACGGTTACGGCGCGCCCGACGCACGCGCTGACCGAGGCAGCCTTCGACGAGATGGTCGGGCAGGACGGCGAAGCCCGTGTGCCCTACGCCGCCGTGGCCTCCTCGCTGGCCCAGATGGGGCCCGAGGACGTTTCGGCTCGGGCCTCGCGCCTGGCCCGGGCCTTCATGGACCAGGGGGTCACGTTCGACCTCGACGGCGAGGAGCGCCCGTTTCCCCTCGATGTGGTGCCGCGCATCTTCACCGCCGCCGAGTGGAAGCGGGTCTCCGACGGAGTGACCCAACGGGTACGGGCGCTCGAGCTCTTCCTGGCCGACGTGTACGGAGCGGCACGCATCGTCAGCGACGGGCTCATTCCCCACGAGGTGGTGACCAGCTCACCGGGGTTCGTGAGGGCGGCCTACGGGTACACGCCACCGAACGGCGTGCGGATCCATGTCGCGGGGATCGACGTGATCCGCGACGAGGACGGGGAGTTCCGGGTGCTCGAGGACAACCTGCGCAGCCCATCGGGCGTCAGCTACGTCCTGGCCAACCGCGCCGCCATGGCGCGGGTGCTCCCCGAGTTGTTCTGGGGCCAGCCCATTCAGATGGTGACCGACTATCCCGCCCGCCTGATCAGGGCACTGCGGCGTGCCGCGCCGCCGTCGGTGCAGGAACCGACGGTCGTCGTGCTGACGCCCGGCGTCCACAACTCGGCCTTCTACGAGCACGCGCTGTTGGCCCGCCTCATGGGCGTGCACCTGGTGGAGGGCCGCGACCTCGTGTGCCACGGCACCGAGGTCTTCCTGCGCACCACCGAGGGCGAGGTGCCGGTGCACGTGATCTACCGTCGCATCGACGACGACTACCTCGACCCGTTGCAGTTCCGGCCGGAATCGTTGGTGGGCTGCCCGGGCGTCATCAACGCGGCTCGGGCGGGGCGGGTGACCATCGCCAACGCGATCGGGAACGGCGTGGCCGACGACAAACTCGTCTACACCTATGTGCCGTCCATGATCCGCTACTACCTCGGCGAGGATCCGATTCT
The DNA here is from genome assembly GCA_963726135.1 of uncultured Acidimicrobiaceae bacterium. GTDB lineage: Bacteria > Actinomycetota > Acidimicrobiia > Acidimicrobiales > RAAP-2 > Bog-473. The sequence continues at coordinate 31,680 of CAVSBE010000004.1, read as the reverse complement.
GCACAACGTCGAGACCATGCACCTGGTGGACGACGCCGTCCGCAAGGACGCGCTCGCCCGGCGGGGCGATCTCGTGTTCAAGCGCGTGGACGGTTCGGGCGGCAAGGGCCTGGTCATCGGCCCGGCGGCCACGGGTGCCGAGCTCGACGAATTGGCCACCGAGGTCGAGGCCGACCCCCGTCACTGGATCGCCCAGCGGGTCGTCGCCCTGTCCACGTCGCCGACCTGGGTGGACCAAGCCATGGTCCGGCGCCACGTCGACCTGCGGCCCTTCGTGGTCAACGACGGTGAGGACATCTGGGTCCTCCCCGGGGGGCTCACCCGCGTGGCGCTGCAGGAGGGCGGCCTGGTCGTCAACTCCAGCCAGGGCGGGGGATCGAAGGACACCTGGGTGGTCGGCGGTGGGTTGTCCATGCCGGTGCTCCCGCCGCGTCAGACCATGCCCCCCCTCGCGGGGCCGCCCATGGACGCCGGGCCGGCGGCCGATGGTGAGCTCGGCACGCAGCAACAACAGCAACAACAGGCGGGCCAGACGACGTGACGACGCGCGCCCTGTTGAGCCGGGTCGCCGAGTCGATCTTCTGGGTGGGCCGCTACGTGGAGCGGGCCGAGGGGACGGCGCGCATCCTCGATGTCTCGGTGTACCAGGCCCTCGAGCAGAGTGACGTCGAGGGGTCGCACGCGGCCCGCCGGCTCCTCGCCGTGATGGGCCTGCCCGACTGCGGGACCGAGACCCTGTGGCAGGCCACGGAGCGCCTCGCCACCGATCCCGAGAGCCGGTCGTCGATCGCCGGGGCCCTGGCCGCGGCACGGGAGAACACCCGGGCCGTGCGCCACGTGGTTCCGGTGGAGTTCTGGGAGCACATCAACGCCACCTGGGCCGAGCTGCCCGCGCAGTGGGAGGCCGGCCGGCGGGCGAGCCCCGCCTTCTTCCTCTCCTTCGTCAAGACCCAGTGCGCCGGCATGATGGGGCTGGCCGACACGATGATGAGCCGTGACCAGACATGGCTCTTCTTCACCCTCGGCCGCGGCCTGGAGCGCACCGATGTCGTGGCCCGCCAGCTGGCCACGGTCGCGTTCGACGAGGTGTTCGACAGTGGCCTTGTCATGTTGCTCCGGTCCTGCGGCGGCTACGAGCCGTACCTGCGCCTGTCGCAAGGAGTGGTCGAGCCCGGCCGCGTCCTGGACTTCCTCCTGCGGGACCGGCTCTTCCCGCGCTCGGCTTTCGCTTCGCTCACGCTGGCGGAGGAGTGCCTCGACCAGATCAATGCCGGCCGCGAGGCGTCGTGGGACGACGCCCGCGGGCTCATCGGACTGGCGCGAGCCGAGCTGGAGTACTCGGCGCCGGCCACGCTCGCCCGCGGGCTCGAGACTCGCCTCGAGCGCCTGCAGGCTTCCATCTCCGCGGTGAGCGACGCCGTGACCCGGCGCTACTTCGCCCAGGACACACCGACGCAGTGGCGAAAGGGGGGAGGCGGCGGATGAGCCGGAACGCACCCGGGTGGCGGTTGCGGGTGTCCCACGAGACGCTTTTCGACTACGACGCGCCGGCGCGCGCCTCGTACAACGAGCTCCGCATGACCCCCCGCACCGAGGTGCGCCAGACCGCGCTCGAGACGAAGGTGATGACGCTTCCCACTGCGACCCAGTACTCCTATCTCGACTACTGGGGCACCCACGTCGTGGCGTTCAACGTCGACCGCGGCCACGAGGTGCTCACCATCACGGCCCAGTCGCTGGTCGACACCCAGCAGGCCGACGAGCCCGACGACTGCACCTGGGAGGACGTGGCCATCGCGTCGACGACGATGGCCGACCACCTCGCCCACAACCGCTACACGGCCCCCGGGCCCGTACTCTCGGAGATCGCGGCGGGGCTGCGGGCCGAGCGCCCGCTCCAGACGGCCCGGAACATCATGGGCACGACCCACGATTCGCTGCGCTACATGCGCGGGGTGACGTCCGTGCACACCTCGGCCAACGAGGCGTACGCCGACGGCGCCGGTGTGTGCCAGGACTTCGCCCACCTGGCGCTGGCCCTGGCCAAGTCGGTCGGGCTGCCCTCCCGCTACGTCTCGGGCTACTTCCACCCCGAGGAGGACGCCACGATCGGCGAGGAGGTCCATGGGGAGAGCCACGCCTGGGTGGAGGTCTGGACCGGCAAGTGGTGGGGCTACGACCCCACGAACGACTGCCCTGTCGGGGAGCGCCACGTCGCCGTTGGCCGCGGGCGCGACTACGCCGACGTGCCGCCCGTCAAGGGGATCTACGCGGGGAATGCCGAGAACACCATGCGCGTGGTCGTGCGCATGACGAGGACCCACTGAGGGCGCCGGGTCGAGCTGGTGCCGTGCTGACCCGGATGCGCATCTGGCTCCCCGACGCCCCCGGCACCCTCGGTGCCGTGGCCGCGGAAATCGGGGCCGTGAAGGGCAATGTCGTCGGGCTTGAGGTGCTCGAGCGCGAGGCGGGAGTGGCCATCGACGAGTTGGTGGTGGAGCTGCCCGACGAGCCCGGGGCGGTGGACGCAGTTTGCCGCGGGTTGCGCAACGTCCCCGGCGTGGGCGTGGAGGAGATCACCGAGCTGCACGCGCAGGCCCGTGATCGCGAGGACTCCGTGCTTGCCGCCGCCGCCGCCGTCCTGCAGGCGGCGACGCCGACCGCGGCCATGAATGCGTTGACCGGCCATCTCATGGTGCTCTTCGACCTGTCCTGGCTGGCCCTGGCCGACGAGGGGCTCGCGGGTTTCGTGGAGGTGCACGGCGAGGTCCCCTCGGTGCAGTGGGTGGCGGCGTTTGCCGAAGGTTCGCGCAGCGGCGCGGACCCGGCGAACGACACCACGGGTTCGGGCGTCTTCGTGGAGCCGGTCCCCGAGACCGGGTTCGTGGCGTGCGGCGGTCGCCCCGTCCCGATCAGGCGCCGGGAACGGCACGAGATCGCCCTGCTGGTCATGGTCGCCTCCAGGTTCATGGAAGCGTTGGGCGGCCGTGACGAGCCGGCGAACCCGTCACCACCTCACGACAGGATCGGCTGACCGGGCAGAGGCCTCCGAGTCGCCGACGATCTGGGCCTAGTGTCCGGGTCGTGCTGCGCATCGGCTTCGTCGGATCGGGGCTCATCGCCTGGGCGCACGGGCTCGGCATCAGGGCGATGATTGACGGCGGAGCCCTCGATGCGTCGATCGTGGCCGTCCACGACCAGCGAGAGCGGCGGGCCCGGGCGTTCGCCGATGCGGTCGGCGCCGACGGCGCGGTCGTCGCCGCCGACGTCGCGGAGGTCGTCCGGCGGTGCGATGCCATCTGGGTCTGCACACCGACGTCGGCCCACCGCAGTGCGATCGATGAGGCGCTTGCCGCCGGCTGTGCCGTGTTCTGCGAGAAGCCACTGGACCGGGACCTGGCCGGCGCGGCTGCACTCGTCGATGCGGTGGCCGCCTCGGGGATCACCAGCCAGTGTGGCCTCGTCCTGCGCAGCGCACCGGTGTTCCGGGCGTTGCGCGACCTGGTGCAGGGAGGGGCACTGGGAGCGCCCATGGCGTCCGTCTTCCGCGACGATCAGTACTTTCCCATCAAGGGCACCTACGGGTCGCGGTGGCGGGCGGACGTGGCCCAGGCGGGAGGCGGCTGCCTGATTGAGCACTCGATCCACGACGTCGACATCTTGCGCTTCTGCTTCGGCGAGGTCGATTCGGTGGCGGCGCGCACGGCCAACCACGCCGGTCACGAGGGGGTCGAGGACCTGGCGTCGGTCTCCCTCTCCTTCGCCTCGGGCCTCGAGGCGCACCTCTCCAGCATCTGGCACGACATCTTGACCCGAGGCTCGACCCGCCGGGTCGAGGTGTTCTGCCGCGAGGGCATGGTGTGGCTCGACGACGAGTTTCGGGGTCCGCTGCATATCCAGACCAGTGACGGCACCGAGGTGCGGCCGTGCCCGTCCCCGCAGTGGGTGGACGCGTTGCCGCTCGCCGACGACGAGATCGGGCTCGCCGTGCGGGCCTACGTGGAGGCGGACCGGACGTTCGCCGAAGCGGTGAGCAGCGGCGGGTCGCCTGAGCCGGGCCTCGACGTGGCCCTGGAAGCCCACCGGCTGGTCGATGCGGCCTACCGCTCGGCGGCGGGCGGGGGAGTGCGCGTAAACCTCCGATCGTCCTGACGGATGGACGCAGCCCTCGTAGGGCGCGACCGGCGTTCCGAAGCGGTCGCAGCACCTCGATCCGAGGGATGAATTCCTCGACGCCCGCCTCATCCTGAGGTTGGATCCGGAGCGGCGAAGCCGCCTGCGACCAGGACGGATGGCGTGGACCCGCGGTCAGTGCGCAGGCGGGGGCCACGGTTACGATCTGGACCGGCAACGTCGTCTCCGGGGTCGCGCGACGTTCCTCTCGAGCCTCCGACGAGAACCGACGAGAAAGGAGACGACACGACCGTGCGGTCAGTGCTCCGTGTGTTCAACCAGCAGCCGCTCTCCGCGAAAGTGCCAGAGGTCACGGTGCTGTTCTGGGTGATCAAGATCTCCACGACGGCGGCCGGCGAAGCGATCTCCGACATGTTCGTCTCGAACAAGAAGGTCGGTGTGGTGGTCGAGGTCTCCATGTTCTGCGTCGCGGTGTTCTTGCAATTCGCCTCCCGGCGCTACTCCGCGGTCACGTACTGGTTCCTGGCGTTGGCGATCGCGACTGCGGGGACGGGCGTCGCCGACACCATGCATCTGGTCTTCGGCATGCCGTACGCGATGACGTCGGTCTTCTGGATCGTGGTTCTCGCTGCGATCTTCTGCATCTGGAACCGGAGCGAGCACACGCTCGACATCCACTCCATCACGACCAACCGCCGGGAGAAATTTTACTGGTCGGTGGTCTTTGCCACCTTCGCCCTCGGCACGGCAGTCGGGGACTTCGCGGCCAGCAGCCTTGGCCTGGGATACCTGGCCTCGGGTCTCTTGTTCTGTGGTGTGATCCTGATCCCGTGGGCCGGCTGGAGGCTCCTCAAGTGGAACAGCATCTTTGCGTTCTGGTTCGCCTACGTGATCACCCGTCCGATCGGGGCGTCCTTCGCTGACTACTTCAGCAAGGGCCACCAGGTGAGCGGGGCCAACTTCGGCGACTGGCAGACGGCGCTCGTCATGACGTCGAGCGTCGTGATACTCGTCGCCTACACCGCGTGGGCCCGCTACGACATCCAGTCGCCCGACGTGGAGATCGCGGGAGGCACCTGATTCTGCGGCCCAGGGGCCTCAGGCGTCCCCGGTGACCATCCCGAAGCGGGCCATGAGGGCGCGTTCCTCGTCGGGGGTGGGCGGCTCGTGGCGATTCCACAGTTCGTGCAGTCCGGCGAAGTAGTCGTCGAGGGCCGGCGCGTGCAGGACCAGGAGCCGAGCCTCCTCGTTGCCTCCGTTGCCGAACGTGTGCGAGACGCCGCGAGGGACCAGCACGAAGTCCTCTGGCCCGAGCCGCAGCTCGTCACCGTCGACCACGACCGAGACCGTCCCCTCCAGCACGAAGTAGGCCTCGGAGCAGCCGGCGTGGCGGTGCGTCGGGGGTCGCCGCCCCCCGGGCGGCAGTGTGCGCTCCATGAGCGAGAAGTCGCCGCCGTCCTGCTCGGCCAACGCCTTGAAGTGCATCACGCTGCCCCGGGCCACGTAGCGTGCAGCCCCCTCCCCGGGACCGAGGACCTTCGCCATGGCGATCTTCCTTTCTGCCGGCTCATGAGCCAGCGGTGCCGCGAACGGTTCCGCCGACCCTGGAGCCGGCCGCCGCGCAGCTGGCGTGTTGCCCGAGAGGCTAGGCCCGGGGTGGCGGTGCGGCTCCGGCGTCGCGCCTGTCGTCCGTGGTCTTTAGGGTGCTGTCCATGGACATCTCGCCCCTGCTGCTCGAGCTCTTCGGTCGCATCCGACCTCTGGCCGCCGACGCGGTCGACGGCCTCGACCGCGTGCAGTTGCGCCAGGCTCCGGCGCCGGGGGTGAACACGATCGGGTGGCTGGTCTGGCACCTCACCCGGGTGCAGGACCACCACGTGGCCGAGCTCATCGGCGCCGAGCAAGTATGGGTAGGTGGGGAGTGGGCCCGGCGTTGCGGGCTCGAGCCCGACCCGACGAACACCGGCTACGGCCACGGCCCGGACGAGGTGCGCGCCGTGCAACCCGAGGGTCCCGAGGCCCTCCTCGGCTACCTCGACGAGGTCGATGCACGGACGAAGACGATGCTCGAGGGTCTCGGCCCCGACGATCTGGACCGGATCGTCGACCGCCGCTGGAACCCACCGGTCACCCTGGGCGTGCGGCTGGTCAGCGTCGCGGACGACTGCCTCCAACATGTGGGCCAGGCCGCATATGTACGGGGGTTGCTTGGCTTCTGAGACCCGGGGTCCCTCCTCGGAGGGCTCGCGCCGCGGAGGGGTGCTGTCTCCGGTGACACCCTCGGGCGGCCGCGTGTTGCCCACGGCCCGTCCGTCGGGGTCGGCCCGTGAAGCGCCTCAGTGTCCCGGCGGCTGGGGCCAGCGCACGAACTCGACATAGTGGTACAGGGTCTCGTAGCCGAGCCGCTGGTACACGGGGGCACCCATCGGGGAGGCCTGGAGCGTGCAGGAGGACGCTCCGCGATCGAAGGCCAGATTCGTCACCGCGGTGGTGACCAGCGCTCCCAGGCCGGTGCCGCGGGCTGCCGGGATGGTGCCGACCCACTGCACGCTGGCCACGCCGTCGCTTTCGAAGATCATCGCGGTTGCCACCGGCTCGGTGGCGCGTCGGGCAACCACCATGTGGGCGGAGCCATCCCCGAGCACGACGGCCGCCTCGTCGAAGAGATCCGAGAGCACTTCGGGCGGCATCCCATACGTCGTGTACGCCGCCGCGTTGACGGAGATGAACGCATTTAGGCCGGCTTCGTCCTCGACAGAACGCACTGTGATGCCGTCAATCGGCGTTGGGCCGGGAAGGGGCTGATAGCAGATCATCTGCGGCACGGGCTCGCCGAACGCCTCGAGCCCCGCGTCCAGGCAGGCCCGCCTGAATCCACGTTCCTCCTCAATGTCGCGCGCCTTGACGCTGTAGCCCCGGGCGAGTCGACCGAAGAAGGTGTCGGCCCGGGATATGAGCTCGGCGACCTCCACGGTGTCGTCGGATCGGAAGGCAGCGTTGGCGATGACGGGGATCCAGGTCCCGCCCGCACACAGCACGGCCCCTTTCTCCTCCCCGAGCTCCCCCCGGCTGCCCCATCTGGTCAGGGCGCGGTTGAACGCGATCAGGTTACGGTGTCCGAGCCGTGCCTCCCTGGTCTCATCAGGTGGGCGCGCACTGCCGTGACGGGACTGGGTGGGCACATCGGCCATGCGCCATGATGCCCCACAGCACAGCGGCAGAGGTCTCGACGGGAAGGCGATGGAGGCCGTCGCCGGGCCGCCGGCGCCCCGCGGATATGGCAATCAACCAGGACGTTCGGCCCCAGTCGTATGAGGTGTTCGGGCGCCGCGACCGGTTGGCCGCGGCGCCCGAACCTCATTTAGGCCCTTCTGAGCGATGCCAGGTTGGTCTGCGCCGACGTGTTGCTGTTGGTCGCGTTGGAGTTGGCGCTCGACGCGTTGCCCTGCTTCACGCTGCCGTCGTTGGAGCACGGCCGCTATCCCAAGAGCCCCTCAGCAGTTCAGCGCGAACACCGGGTGTCGGGGCGCCGCTTCCGCCCACTCCTCGTCGGTTGAGTCAGGGGTGACGCCGTCGAAGAACATCCCTGTCTCGAACTTCCAACGGCGCAGGTAGGCCCGGAGGATAGGCACCCGATCGGACACGGGAATCTCCCTCGCGGTGCACAGCTGGCGGCGGCGGCCGAGGATCAGCACGAGATGCCCGTCGGCGTGGCGCACGTTGCGGACCCACTGGGTCTCGCCCCGCGGGGCGACGAGGTACTGGGTCTCATCCACGGAGAGGAGGTTCACCGGGGTGCGATGCAGCTCGCCGCTCGTCCGCCCCCGGTGTTCGAGCACGCGGGACCCCCAGACGCTGATGCCCATGCGGGTAAGACCGCTCAGCGCCCGATTGAAGACGTTGCGCGTGAACCAGTCGGGGCGCTTGTAGTGGGCGGACGCAGACTCCTCGGGAGTAGGGATTGTGCTCATTTGTGTCTCCTGGGTCGTGGTTGCCATGAACACTGATACTAAGAGTGAACAGTGTTCTTGTCAAGTACTTGTGTTCTCGCTCCTCGGCATTCAGACTGGCCCCCATGTCAATCGCACGCACAGCCCGGGAGAGGGTCCGCGACGAGATGACCGCGGAGATCGTGGCCGTGGCGCGCGAGCACGTCGCCCGGGAGGGGGCGGCGGCCCTTTCGCTGCGGTCGATCGCCCGCGATCTGGAGATGGCCCCGTCGGCGCTCTACCGCTACTTCGACGGGCGTGACGCCCTCCTCAGCGCCCTGATCCTGGGCGCCTACGAGTCGCTGGCGGCGGAGGCGGAACAAGCGGCAGACGAGGCAGAGGCGAGCTCCGGGGGCGACGCCAAAAGGTGGCTGTTCGTGCCCCGGGCACTGCGTGCCTGGGCCCTGGCGCACCCGCACGAGTGGGGGCTGATCTTCGGCACGCCCGTCCCCGGGTATGAGGCGCCCGAGGACACCGTCGAGCCCTACGCGCGGGTAGCGGCGGCTCTGGTGCGCCCCGTCCTCGCGGCCTGGGCGGCAGGTCGGTTGCGCATCGACAAGCGGCCGCGAAGGTCCCAGGCGAGCTGCGCGACGCGGTGGCTCCCGTGGCCGACGAGCTTTTCCCCAAGGTGCCGGTCGAGAAGGTGGTGCTGGCCATCCAGGCCTGGACGACCATCGTCGGCGTCATCAGCCTGGAGGTGTTCGGGCACTGGCGCAACACGATCCTCAACCCCGACAGGTTCTTCGAGGCCACGATCCGCCAGGCCGCGGACACGATCGGCTTGACCTAGGCCGCCGTGACTCGTTGCGCGTCCAGAAGTACGGCCCTCGTCAGCGGAGCCTGTCACGCAGGACTTGAGCCCGCGGCGCTGAGCTCCTCGAGCTGGTCCTCCGGCACCCATTCGGCCATGGTCCCGACGAGGTCGAACAAGAGGGCCGCCAGTTCGGCCAGCTCCCGGCTGGGCTCTTCGAGCTTGATCTGGGAGAAGGGCAACGCGACGTTCACGCGGTTAGAGGGCGCGACGATCCCGGGTGCTCCACGCGATTTGGACCCGCGCCTCCCGTTGGACTCAGCCGAGGAGCTCTTGTCAGATGACTTGGGCACCCCACCATCCTGGTCGCCTGAGGTGAGGTGCGCCAGGGCCGATCGGTCCAGCTTGCGAAGGGGACCGATCGGAACGTCCCGGCGGAAGAGAACGGTCAGCCCAGAACGGGCAGTTTCACCTCGATCCCGGCATTCGCCAGGAAGACGAGCTTGTGCTCGAGGGCGTTCTGCCAATCGACCATGTCCTTGTCGAACTGCGTGCGGTCGCCTTCCTCGCACGCGTGCTCGAGCTCGTCGAACGCCACGTCTTCGGCGTCCAGCAGGGCCCGATACTTCAAAAGGAAGTGGTCGTCGATCGGCTGATGCACGTCGTCCCTCCTACTGCGGCCCGACCTTTGCGAGCCGGTACCGAAACGATACTTCCGTCACGCGTTGTTCGCTTGGGCCGGGGTCGAGGCGAACCAGGCGAAACGCAACCCCTGGACAATTCAGCCATCAACGGGGATAGCGTGGTCGCACCGGGTGTCCTACCAGTTACGGCGGAGACGGAGGTAGGCGCCCGCCAAATTCACGAGGGCGCGTCGAGTGGGAGGAGCGGGCGCGGACCACGCCGCGCGTTCAGTCCGCCGGGTCCGTCTGGTCCGTCAAGCTCGCCAGGTCCGTCCCCAGGCGGGTCGCCGCCGCGGCCAGCACGTCTTGGCCGGCGACCAGCGCGGCCAGGTCGCCGCGGACACGGATCCGTCCCGCCGCCAGCGCGTCGGCGGGGTCGAGCTCGCCGCGGGCCATGGCGGCTGCGTCCGCGTAGCCGAGCACGATCGTCGCCGTCGAGGTCGCCTCCCCGCTCGGGTCGAGCGCGAGGTGGGCCCGCCCGGCGGCCACCGTCAGGACCACGCGCACCTCGGTCGCCGACTCCGACTCCGACTCCGACTCCGCCTCCGCCTCCGCAGCGGCCTCGTCCGGTCCGGCGGTTGCTGTCGGGACACCCCTGACGACCTGAATCACGCTGAAGGTCCCGTCGGCCGCGGCGAGCGATCCCGCACCGGCCGCGGCGACGACGTCGGACAGGTCGAGTGCGCTGAGTGCGGCGTCGAAGGACTGCACCCATTCGGGTGAGAGATAGCGGGCCATGGGGGGATCCGATGTGGGTGGGTGTGGTGCGTCCGGAGCGACGCCGGGTGGCGCGGGTCCCGAACGCAGAGGGGCAGCCTACTGCTCAGCCCGCAGATGCCTCTTGTGCAGGCTTCTTGGAGCGACCGGTGATCTTGCGCCCGAGCCAGGCGACCGGGTCGTAGCGTGCGTCGACCACCCGTTCCTTCATCGGGATGATGGCGTTGTCGGTGATCTTGATGTGCTCGGGGCAGACCTCGGTGCAGCACTTCGTGATGTTGCACATGCCGAGGCCCTTGTCGTGGGCGAGCTCGCGGCGGTCGTTGACGTCGAGGGGGTGCATCTCGAGCTCGGCGAACCTGATGAAGAAGCGAGGACCCGCGTAGCGGGGCTTGTTCTCCTCGTGGTCCCTGATGACGTGACAGACGTCCTGGCACATGAAGCACTCGATGCACTTTCGGAACTCCTGGCCGCGCTCGACGTCGACCTGCATCATCCGGTAGCCGCCCTCGGGCTCGGGACCCGGCGTGAACGCCGGGATGGTCTTGGCCACCTCGTAGTTGAACGACACGTCGGTGACCAGGTCCCGGACGATCGGAAACGTCTTCATCGGCGCCACGGTGACGGGCTCGCCCTCGGGCAGGGTGTCCATCCGCGTCATGCACATCAGGCGGGGCAGCCCGTTGATCTCGGCCGAGCACGAGCCGCACTTGCCGGCCTTGCAGTTCCAGCGGCAGGCCAGGTCTGGAGCGTCGGTGGCCTGGATACGGTGGATCACGTCGAGCACGACCTCGCCCTCGACGGCGGGCATCACGTAGTCGGTGAACTCTCCGCCCTGGTCGTCCCCCCGCCACACTCGCATGGTCACCTTCTCGCCGTCGGCCATGACTTACTTTCCCTCCTCGAAGAGCGTGCGCAGCTCGGCGGGCATCTCGGGCAATGGCTCGGGTGCGATGGCGATCGGCGCCAGGAACCCGTGCTCACCGGTCTGGTGCTGCACGAAGTTGACCTTGCCCATCTCGGGATCGGGACCTGGATAGTCCTCGCGCGTGTGTCCACCCCGCGACTCCTTGCGGTTGAGCGCTCCCTGCGCCACGGCGATGGAGGTGGTGATCATCGACGGCAGGTCGGTGGCCAGGTTCCAGCCCGGGTTGTAGGCCCGCCCGCCCTTCACCTGCACCTTGGCCGTCTGCTGCTTGAGGTCCTCGAGCTTGGCCAGCGCCTCCTCGAGCTCGGGCCCGGTGCGGATGATGCCCACCAGCGAATGCATGGTCTCCTGAAGCTCGTGCTGGACGTCGTAGGGGTTGCGCCCGCCCTCGCGCCCGAAAGGGGCGAAGGCCTCGTCGATCACCGAGGCGACCTGCGCCGCGTCGACGCTCGGCGAGCCGGCGCGGCCTTCGGCGAAGTCGGCGGCGCCGATGCCGGCCCGGCGGCCGAAGACGACGAGGTCCGACAACGAGTTGCCGCCGAGGCGGTTCGCACCGTGCATGCCGCCCGCGACTTCGCCGGCGGCGAAGAGGCCGGGGACGGTGGCTGCCTGCGTCTCAGCGTCGACGCGCACCCCGCCCATCATGTAATGGCAGGTGGGCCCGACCTCAAAGGGGCCCGCCGTGATGTCCACGCCGGCCAGCTCCATGAACTGGTGGTACATGGACGGGAGGCGGCGGCGGATGTACTCGGGAGTGCGGCGCGAGGCGATGTCGAGGAAGACGCCGCCGTGGGGGCTGCCCCGGCCCGCCTTGACCTCGCTGTTGATGGCACGGGCCACCTCGTCCCGGGGGAGCAGGTCGGGCGTGCGCCGGTTGTTGTGGTGATCCTCGTACCAGGCGTCGGCCTCTTCCTCGGTCTCCGCCGTCTCGGCCCGGAACATGTCGGCCACGTAGTTGAACATGAAGCGCGTGCCCTCGGAGTTGCGCAGTACGCCGCCGTCGCCGCGCACGCCCTCGGTCACCAGGATCCCTCGCACAGACAGCGGCCACACCATGCCGGTCGGGTGGAACTGCACGGCTTCCATGTCGATGACGTCGGCCCCGGCCCAGATCGCCATGGCGTGGCCGTCGCCGACGGACTCCCACGAGTTGGAGGTGTACTTCCACGACTTGCCGATGGAGCCCGTGGCGAGGATGAAGGCCTTGGCGGTGAAGAGCTTCATCTCGCCGGTGGGGCGCATGTAGCCCACCGCCCCGCTGATGCGGCCCTCGGCGTCGGGCAAGAGGCGCAGGATCTTGCACTCCATGAACACGTCGGTCCCCATGGAGACGACCTTCTGCTGGAGGGTGCGGATCAGCTCCAGTCCGGTGCGGTCGCCGACGTGGGCGAGGCGGGCGTAGCGGTGGCCGCCGAAGTCGCGCTGGGTGATTCGGCCGTCGGGGGTGCGGTCGAGCAAGGCGCCCCAGCGCTCGAGCTCGTAGACCCGGTCGGGGGCCTCCTGGGCGTGGAGCTGCGCCATACGCCAGTTGTTGAGCATCTTGCCGCCGCGCATGGTGTCGCGGAAGTGGACCTGCCAGTTGTCCTCGGGCCAGACGTTGCCCATTGCGGCGGCAATGCCGCCCTCGGCCATGACGGTGTGCGCCTTGCCGAGCAGCGACTTGCAAACGAGCGCGACCCGCAGGCCGCGCTCCTCGGCCTCGATGGCGGCCCGCAGGCCGGAACCGCCGGCCCCGATGATGATGACGTCGTAGTCGTGGGTCTCGTAGTCGTGGGTCCCGGTCTGGTCGGCCATTGCCATCATCCGAAGTGGAAGGCCGGGTCGTGGATCATCCCGCTGGCCACGAGACGCACGTAGAGGTCGGCGATGGCGACGCCGAAGAGGCTGATCCAGGCGAAGCGCATGTGGTTGGCGTTGAGCGGGGTCACGAACTTCCACATCTTGTGGCGGACCGGGTGCTTGGCGAAGGAGCGCACCTGACCGCCGCAGAAGTGCCGGCAGGCGTGGCACGAGAGGCTGTAGAGCCAGAGGAACGCAGCGTTGAGGCAGAGGATGACCGTGCCCACGCCGATGCCGATGCCGATGCCCGGCTGGTCGAACGAGAGGATGGCGTCGTAGGTGAGAATGCAGTTGAAGAGGAGGAGGATCCAGAAGAAGTAGCGGTGGATGTTCTGGAGGATGAGGGGGAACCGCGTCTCGCCGCTGTAGCTCTTGTGACCGTCGGCGACCGCGCACGCCGGCGGCGACCACCAGAACGACCGGTAGTAGGCCTTGCGGTAGTAGTAACAGGTGAGGCGGAAGCCGAGCGGGAAGATGAGGATCAGCAGCGCCGGCGAGTAGTTCCAGAATCCCAGCGTCCCGAAGGTGTGGCTGCCCGGCACGCAGCTGTTGGCGATGCAGGGGGAGTAGAAGGGCGAGATGTAGTTCCGGTGCAACAGGTCGCCGGCGTAGTAGTTCTTCCCGACGAAAGCGGCCCACGTCGAGTAGGCGACGAAGGCGGTCAGGATCACCACCGTCACCACCGGCTCGACCCACCAGGTGTCCTCGCGCAACGTCGGCCGGTCAGGACCGCCGCGTTGCGCCCCGATGGCAACCGGGGTCGCCGTTGCGCTCTCGACCGTCGTCGTCACTCGCACCTCCTCAGTGCCGGGTCCAGCACCCGCTCCACCCGCTGCGCCCGCCGTATCGTTGCGGAGCGATCCAGCGCCGCTGAGACTCGCCCGGGCTCCACGCCGCGACCCTACGGTTCGTCTCTCGGCACGTCAAAGACATAAATAACATGAAGTTCAGAGCGATAAGCTCTGAGTGATGCAGGTGCACCAGCTGGCCTACGCCCTGGCCGTCGCCGAGGAGCAGAGCTTCACCCGGGCGGCCGATCGGCTCCACCTGGCCCAGCCCTCGCTCTCCCGCCAGGTCCGGCTGCTCGAGCAAGAGCTGGGTGTGATCCTCTTCAACCGCGGACCCGGGCAGGGGCCGGTGACCCTCACGCCCGACGGCAACACGCTCCTGCCCTTCATGCAGCGGGTGCTGGCCGACATCGAGGCCACCGGTGCCGAGGCCCGCGCCCTATCGGGCATGGCCCGGGGCCGGATCTCGGTCGGCGCCACGCCCAGTCTCATCACCAGCGCTCTCGCGCCCGCCCTGGTCGAATTCCACGCCAGCCACCCCGGCATCGACCTGTCGGTGGTCGAGGCCGGCTCGCACCAACTGGTGCCCCAGGTCGCGTCGGGCGAGGTCGACCTCGCGCTCGTCGTGCTGCCGGTGACCGACCCGCTGGTCGTGACGACGCCCCTCTTCGACGACCCCTTGGTGCTGGCGACCGCGCCTGATCACCCCTTCGCCCAGCGGCGGCGGGTCAGGGTGCGCGACCTCGACGGCCTCGACCTGGTGATGTTCCGGGAGGGCTACGACCTGCGCGTCGCGACGTTGTCGGCGTGTCTGGAGGCGGGGGTGGAGCCCCACCTCGTCTGCGAGGGAGGCGAGATGGCAGGAGTGCTGTCCTTCGTCGCCGCCGGCCTCGGCGCTGCCGTGGTGCCCGCCATCGCACTGCCCGCCGACGGCTCCCTGTGTGCCATCCCGTTCACCGCCCCCACGCTGGGCCGCACCGTCGCGCTGGCCCAGCGTGGCGACCGTGCGCTGGCGCGTCCGGCGCGCGCTCTGGCCGACCAGCTCCTGGCTCGGCACACGCACGCAATCCCGCGGGGTGTGTCCGCGTAATCCCTGGGCTCACCGGGGTGGATCCGTCCCGCCGCATCCGCCCCGCCGGGTGGACCTTTTCAAAACTCTCAACAAGATTGTGGACAGTCCCGGGTAGGACCCCCGGCGCTCCCTGCCCCGCCTACTCCTGGCCCCTCCCGTTGCTTCCGCCGCTCGGCGACGACGCGAGCCGAGCGCGCCGCCGCGCCGCAGCGCGATCTCGGGGTTTAGGCTTCGTCCATGGACGGCCCCTCTCAGCACTTCGATCCTTCCGTGACGCCCGCGCCCGGCGGGCGGAGGCCTCCCGCCGACCTTCCACGGTCACTGGCCGACCTCAGAGCGTCGGGCTGGGAATCGGTGCCGGTCGCCGAGGAGATGCGGCGCAACACGGCCAAGGCCATCGCCGCCGGACAATCCCTCGTCCCGGGCGTGCTCGGTTTCGAGGAAACGGTCGTGCCCCAGCTGGAGAACGCGATCCTGGCCGGTCACGACATCATCCTCTTGGGCGAGCGGGGTCAGGCGAAGACGCGGGTGATCCGCTCCCTGGTCGGGCTGCTCGACGAGTGGATGCCTGCGGTCGGCGGCTCCGAGATCAACGATGACCCCTACCACCCGGTCTCGCGCTTCGCTCTCGACCTGGTCGACGAGCTCGGCGACGCCACGCCGATCGACTGGATCCACCGCTCGCAGCGCTACGGCGAGAAGCTGGCCACACCCGACACCTCCATCGCGGATCTCATCGGTGAGGTGGACCCGATCAAGATCGCCGAGGGCCGCTATCTCAGCGACGAGCTGGCGCTGCACTACGGGCTCATCCCCCGGGTCAACCGGGGCATCTTCGCCATCAACGAGCTGCCGGATCTCTCGGAGCGGATCCAGGTCGGGTTGCTCAACATCTTGGAGGAGCGCGACGTGCAGATCCGGGGCCACCGCATCCGGCTGCCGCTCGACGTCATGCTCGTGGCCACGGCCAACCCCGAGGACTACACCAACCGGGGCCGCATCATCACGCCGCTCAAGGACCGCTTCGGCGCGCAGATCCGCACGCACTACCCCTTCGAGACGATGACCGAGGTCCGGATCATGGAGGGCGAGGCCGACCTGCCGACCGCCGGCGTGCCGGTCCAAGTCCCCAAGTTCATGAAGGAGGTGGTGGCCGAGATCAGCCAGCTGGCCCGGCGCAGCACCCACCTCAACCAGCGCAGCGGCGTGTCGGTCCGCCTGTCCATCGCCAACTACGAGACCCTGGTGGCGTCCGCGGTCCGCCGAGCGCTGCGCACCGGCGAGCCGGTCGCGGTGCCCCGCATCAGCGACCTCTCCTCGCTGGTGCCCTCGACCCAGGGCAAGATCGAGGTCGAGGCGATGGAGGAGGGCCACGAGGACGAGGTGGTGGCCCAGCTGGTGGCGGCGGCCACGCTCTCGGTCTTCCGCCGCCGTGTCACGCTCGACGACCCGCAGTCGATCGTGTCCGCCTTCCACGACCAGGTCGTCGTGCACGTGGGCGACGACCTGCCGTCGTCGACCTACCTCGAGGTGCTGGCCGACATCCCCGAGCTCGAGCCACCGACGCGCAAGCTGGCCGGCCCCGAGGCGGCCGACGCCGAGTCACCCGCGTCTGATGGCCAGTGCCCTCGAGTTCCTCCTCGAGGGCATGCACCTGACCAAGCGGCTCAACAAGGACGCGTCGGGGGCCCGCGCCCTCTACCGCGGTCGCAAGTAAGCCGATTCCATGAGCGCCCGCTACGACTACTCGGAATGGGACGGCACCCAGGAGTTCGCCGACCTCGACCCCGACGACCTGCTGGCCGGCCTCACCGACGACCTCCTGGCGGGCGGTGACCTCGACGACGCGCTGCGCCGGCTCCTGCGCAGTGGCTTCCACACCGCCGACGGCGACCAGGTCCCCGGACTGCGGGACCTCCTCGACCAGCTCCGCCGCCGCCGGGCCGAGATGCTGGCCGAGGGCGACCCCGACGGCCGCATGGCCGAGCCTCACCCGCCAGCTCGACGAGATAGAGCAGGACGAGCGGGCCGCCATCGACGAGCTGGTCGAAGAGGCCCACGCATCGGGCGACCAGCGGCGCAGCGAGGTCACTGACGACGTCGCCACCGAGCGGCGCATGGCGCTCGACCTCCAGCCCGACGACCCGGCCGGCCGCATCAGCTCCTTGCAGCACTACGACTTCGTGTCCTCCGAGGCACGGGAGCGCTTCGAGGAGCTCGTCGAGGAGCTGCGGCGCGAGATGGCCGACACCTTCTTCGAGGGCGCGTCGGACGCGCTCTCCAACATGAGCCCCGAGCAGATGGCACGCATGCGCGACGCCTATGACGCCCTCAACAAGATGCTCGAGCAGCGCGAGCGCGGCGACGAGCTCGACCCGAGCTTCGAAGAGTTCATGGCCCAGTACGGCGACATGTTCCCGGGCAACCCCCAGACGCTCGACGAGCTGCTCGAGCAGCTGGCCGAGCGCATGGCTGCCGCCCAGGCCGTGTGGAACTCGCTCAGCCCCGAACAGCAGGCCCAGCTGAGCCAGCTGATGGAGGCCGTGCTCGAGGACATGGACCTGCGCTGGCAGGTGGAGCGCCTGGCCCAGAACCTCCAGCGCGCCGTGCCCGACGCCGGCTGGCAGCGGGCCTACGACTTCAACGGCGAGGGCCCGATGAGCATGAACCGGGCCACCGACCTCGCCTCCCAGCTGGGCCAGCTCGACCGCATGGAGGAGGTGCTCCAGTCGGCCTCCACCCCGGCCGCGCTCGGCGAGATCGACCTCGACCAGGTCAAGCAGCACATGGGCGAGGACGCCGCCCGGGCCCTCGATCGCCTGGCCAAGCTGACCAAGTCGCTGGCCGACGCCGGGCTGATCGAGCAGCAGGGCGGCCGCATCGAGCTGACGCCCCGGGGCGTCCGGCGCCTCGGGCAAAAGGCGCTGGCCGACCTCTTCGGGCAGATCAACAAGGACCGCATCGGGGACCACTCGACCGTGCGGACGGGCTCCGGCCACGACCGCGAGGAGACGACCAAGGCCTACGAGTACGGCGACCCGCTGAACCTGCACCTCTCGACGACGGTGCACAACGCGGTGCGCCGCAGCGGCTCGGGCGTCCCCGTCCGGCTCACGCCCGAGGACTTCGAGGTGGTCGAGGTCGAGGCGCTGTCCCGGTCGGCCACCGTGCTGGCGTCGACCTGTCCATGTCGATGCCGATGCGGGACAACTTCGTGCCGGCCAAGCGGATGGCCATGGCGCTGCAGACGCTGATCTCGTCCAAGTTCCCCCGCGACTACCTCGGCATCGTGGGCTTCTCCGAGGTCGCCCGCGAGATCCGGCCCGACGAGATCCCCACCGCCATGTGGGACTACGTCTACGGCACCAACCTGCAGCACGCGCTGGCGCTGGCCCGGCGCATGCTGGCCCACGAGCACGGCACCAAGCAGATCATCGTGGTGACCGACGGCGAGCCGACGGCCCACATCGACGACTACGGCGAGGTCCACTTCAACTACCCGCCGGTGCCCGAGACCCTGCGCCGCACCATGGCCGAGGTCATCCGCTGCACCCGGGCCGGCATCGTGATCAACACCTTCGCCCTCGACCTCCAGCGCACGCACTACCCCTTCGTGGAGCAGATCGCCCGGGTCAACGGCGGCCGCACCTTCTACACGACGCCCGACGCCCTGGGCGGCTACGTGCTGGTCGACTTCCTCCAGCACCGCCGGGTCCTGCGCCCCGCCGGCTGAGGCCCGGGCCCCCGCCGGACGGCGGGCCGACCAGATTCCTCGGCCCAGTAGCGCCCGGTGGCGACAGGCCGCCAAAACCGCGCTCTCAACTGGGGTTTCCGCTGCATCGACGACCGGCCGCTCGGGTCCCGGTCACGCACGTTTCCTGCCCGCGACGCGCCATTTTCCCCCTTGCGCTCGGGGGGAGCGTGGTGAAAGATGACTACACCGTTGTAACTACACCAATGCCACCTGAGGCGAAGAAGGGGGGCGAACCCAGTGCCAGTTGACATAGTCACCACGCTCTACGGTCGCCAAGAACGAAGCTGGCAGTTGCAGGCCAACTGCATGGGAGTCGACCCGGACCTGTTCTTCCCGGAGCGGGGGGCCTCCACCCGGGAGGCCAAGGAGGTCTGCCGCGGTTGCGTCGTGCGCGAGGACTGCCTGGAGTACGCGCTGGCCAACGGCGAGAAGTTCGGCATCTGGGGCGGCATGAGCGAGCGGGAGCGCCGGCGCCTGCGCCGGGCCCGTGCCCTGGCCCGCCGGGACGTCGCCAGCGCTTCCTAGCGCCCTCGTCGCGCTCGCGGCTCGCTACCGGGCCGGCAGCCGGGACTCCACCGTCGCCTGCGTCCGAGAGGCCGAGCTCGGCCCAGCGGCGCCGCGGGGACGGCGCAGGACCACCTCGGGGATGAGCCCCACCAGCTCGGCCCCCTCCACCGCACCGCCCGCCTGGGTGACCAGGGCGGCCACCGCGTCGTAGAGCTCGGCCGGCCCGTAGCGGCCCGGGTCGACCAGGTTGCACGACACCTGCGCCCGCGTGCCGACGGCCAGGCCCAGGGCCCGCACCTCGGGACGGCGCACGAGCGGCGCCACCCGCCGGGCCACCTCGGCCGAGGAGACCCACACGTTGTAGGCGACGAGCACGGGCCGGGCGCCCACGGCGGTGGCGCCGGTGCGGGGGTCGGGCCGCGCCGGCCCGTACGTCGGGGGTCAGGCCACCGCCTGCGGCGGCGCCGAAGGCATGGCGGCGGACCTCGGGCAGGGTCCGGGCCCGCCCGCCGGGAAGGGGTCCGTAGAGGAAGCTCGGCACACCCAGCTCGGCGCCGAGCCAGCGGGCGAACTCGTCACGCAGGGTGACGGCGGGGGCGAGGTCCTCGGGCGGAGGGCCGCCGGGCTCGTAGGGGACGAAGGGCACGACGTCGAGCACGCCCAGGCGGGGGTGGGCGCCCGGCGTGCTCCCGCAGGTCGAGGCGGGCGACCGTCGCGCGCGGCCAGCGACCGTGCGCCCTCGGCCACGGCATCGGCGGGGCCGGCCAGAGTGAGGACCGAGCGGTTGTGGTCGGGGTCGCGGTGCAGGTGGAGCAGCGCAGGTCCGGCGGCAGCGGCCAGCTGACCCAGGACGCCCTCGTCGCGGCCCTCGCTGACGTTGACCACGCACTCGACGATCACCGCGCCAGCGTGGCACGCGTGCCACCGGCGGGAGCCGGATCGCCGGTTCAGTGGGAGTCGGCCGCGTGCCCCTCCGAGCGAGGTGTCTACTTGGCGACGACGGCGTGGGAGAGGCGGCGCCGGCGCAGGATGCGGCGGCGCTCACGCTCGGACGCACCGCCCCAGACCCCGTGGTCGATGTGGTGCTCGAGCGCGTACTCCAGGCAGGGCTCGGAGACCGGGCACTCGGCGCAGATGCGCTGGGCGACCAGGACCCCCATCCCGTCGTTCGGAAAGAAGATGTCGGGTGCAACTTCCTTGCACTTGCCCCGGGCCATCCAATCGGTATTCATCGCTCAGCTCCCCTTTCGCGCACCATTCTAAGGCACCCGCCAGTCGGGCAATAGGGTCTTGGCGTTAGGAAGTTCGTAAGAATCGCCGGCCCGATTTGTCGATCTACCAGGGAGAACGGTGCTCGGGCGCCCGGGGCTACGCTGGCGCCGATCGCCGATGCCAGGAGGTGCCATGTCCCCGGACCCCGAGGAGGACGTAGTCGAAGAGGGTGAGCCGGTCGAGCCGATCGGGCACGTCCGCGTCGTCTATCTCGGGCCCGGTCGCACCCCACTGGGAGGTGCAGTCGGACTACGGGCCCCCCGAGGTGATCGACCAGTTCCGCGAGCGCGTCCTGGCCCGCCTCGTCCTGCTGCCCCCGCACGACCCCCAGTTCCGCCGCAACAGCGAGCGCGTCGTGCGCGACGCCGAGCGGGAGAACCTGGCCCTCGAGTGGGTCCTCGACTACGGCGAGGAGCCCTAGCCTGACGCCCGAGGGCCGGCCCCGGTCAGGGCCTGCCACGGCCACCGTCCGGGCCCGTCCGACAGCACCCAAGTTGCTCCCGGCACGCCACTGGGCCGACACCCCCGTAGTGGAAGCATGGCGGCCGCAACGCACAACTGACGGTCTACGGGCCAGGGCCCGTGGGAGGGGGAACAACCGATGGGGGGCACCTACACGATGGACGAGGCGCCGGTCGTCCGGGAGATCACGGGGCTCGTTGGTGAGCTGACCGACGACGAGGCGGCGCTGGTGCGCACGCTCACGCCGCCGGACATGGAGCGTTCGGCGATGGTCGAGCACATGTTCGACCTCGTCGACCTGCTGGCGACCATCCGCGACGACGAGGCCATGGCGGAGTACGTCTACGCCATCGCACCGGGCTGGGACGGCAGCATCGAGACGCTGCTGCTCGGCGGGCGGGTGACCACGTTCGCGCTCAACTCGACTGCACCCTGCCGAGCCCGCGGTCCGACGCGCCGCGTCGGCTGAGCCTTCCCGCTGCGGCCGGCCGCAGCGCCGGCGCACGGTGCTCAGTCCAGCAGACCGATGCGGGCGAGCCACAGTCCGGGCGCGTCGACCTCGGCCGGGGTGGGCAGATCGAGCTCGTCGGCCCAGAGTCGGGCCAGCGCGTCCTCGCCGGCACGCTCGATCACGCCGCCGACGAAGGTCGCGTCCCCGATCGACCTCGTCCTGGCCGACGTCGAGGCCGAACAGTCCGGCGAAAGCCTGCTCGCCCTTCCCCTCCTCGATCCGGTAGCGGTACCAGGCCTCGCGCAGCGCGGCCGGCGACGACGTGAGCGTCTCCGCGATGCCGGCCGTGATGTGGTCCACGTAGGCGCCGATGGCGGTCGTCTGCGCCGTGAGGGCGCTCGAGATGTTGCGCTGCTCGGGGGTGATGAGCTCCGAGAGCAGTGCCTCGGGATCGCCCAGGGCGTCCTCGAGCGCGGCCGGGTCGGCGAGGCCGTCGCCCAGTCGCTCGACGATGGAGTGCTGCGCCGCGGCGGCGTGGGCGGACGCATCGCCGAGCAGCGTCGCGAGCGAGGCCCGCACGCCGGGCCGGGTCAGCACCGCGTGCATGGTCAGCTCGCGCAGGCAGACCCAGAGTTGCACCTCTTGCAGGGGGAGGCTCCAGTCGTCGGCGAAGCGAGCCACGTTGCCCGGGACGAGGAGCAGGGTCGCCGATTCGGGCCAGGGCAGCGGCAGCGCGTACTGCCCGAAGGCCCGGCGGGCCAGATGCCCGGCCGCCGAACCGAACTGCATGCCGAGGAAGACCGGACCGAGCGTCAGCGCGAACTGCCCGAGCAGCCCCCCGAGTCCGCCGGCTGCGGCCGGATCGAGCTCGCTCAGGTCCAGCGACGACGGGACGGCAGCCGCCCCCTGCTGCTGCGCCTCGACCATCGACTTGAGGACGGGCCTGTAGGCCTCGAGCACACGGAAGCTCCACTGACCCGGCCCGACCGCCTCGAAGGAGACGCCCCCGGTGCCCGAGGAGGGAGCGATCCCGGTCGCGTCGGCCACGTGGAGCTCGGCGACCCGGGCCAGCTCCTCGAAGGCGATGCGCACCAGCGGATCGGGGTTCTCGTCCTCCCCGCCGTCGGTCGCAACCCCGAAGGCCAGCGTGCGGGCGGCCTCGAACCAGCTGTCCGCGGACCCCGGGCCCGACCCGATGACCTTGAGGAGGTCACCGAGGAGACCCCCCATGGGGTTGTCGGGATCGCTGGAACCGAACATGCTCACCCTCGCATGCTAGGAGGACCCGCCGAGCGTGATGCCCACGACCTTGGTTCCCGAGGGCTCCTGGACCGAGACGGCGACGGCGGTGCCCGGGGTCAGGACGTAGACCCGGGCCCGCAGCTCGGCCATCGTGCGCACCGGCAGCGCGTCCACGGCGACGATCACCTGGCCTTGCTGCAAGTGGCCCGCGGCCGGCCCTTGGACTCCACCTGCTCCACCGTGGCCCCCGCGCCGCCGGGGGCGTCGGAGCCCGAGACCCCCAGCCATCCCTGCACCACCCGGTCGCTGGAGCGGAGGTCGTTGGCCACCCCGACGACAAGTTGGCTGGGGAGGAACGTCTCGGGGGAGGCGGTGCCGGCGGCCGCGTAGAGGATGCCCACGACCGCCCCGCCGGCGTTCAACAACGGGTCACCGGCGGCGGGTTCCGCCGCGGCGGGGGAGGAGCTGACGGACGGCATCCCTCCGGCCGGGCCGTTGGCGATGGGTGCCCCGGCGCCGCTCACCGCGCCGGGCGTGCAGTGCAGCGCGACAGACGTGCCGCCCGCGGGCACGAAGCTGAGGGTCAGGTCGGGCGAGCCCCCGCCGACCGTGGTGTCGTCCGCGAAGGGCGCCACAGGAAGGTCCACCGGCACGGTCACCGAGCGCGACGTCGGATGCCTTGTCGGTCGCCACCACCGTCGCGGGCTCGAGCTTGCCGCCCGGGCCGACCATGACGAGGCGTCGGACGCCACCGAGAAGATCGGCGGTCGTGGCGACCAAACCTCCCTCGGCCACGGCCACCCCGATCAGCGCGACGGTGCCCTGCCCCGTCGTGGCCCTGAGTTCGACCATGGAGCGGCCGGCCGCCTGGGCCGCTGCCGGCACCGCGTTCTGTGCCCCCGCCAGGGTGGTCGGCGCACTGGCCACGATGTCCGCCGTGGTGCCCTTGAGCGGGCGTTGCGATGCCGGGGAGACGAGCACGACGACCCAGGCGACGGCCGCCATGACGGCGCCGACGCCCACGAGCACCATGACCGCGCCGCGGTAGGGATGGCGCCCCGGGGCGTTGAGCAGCAGCGGTCGGTCCGGCGCCCTGGGCGGTCATCTCGCTCGGGTGGCGCCACAGCCGGTCGTCGGGGTCGATCCACCCGCGCAGTGGGGCGTCGGGTCCGTCCGCACCCGTTTCGGCCCCCTCTTCGGAGCCCGGCTGGTCCTCTTGGGGCTCGTCGGGCGTGTCGCTCACCTGGGCGACGATACCGAGAACGGCCACGGAAATGCCGTCGCGCGACGGCTCGGCCGTACCATGTGCCCCCATGGCGCGCGACCTGGCCATCGACCTCGGTACCGCCAACACGCTGGTCTACGCCAAGGGGAAGGGCCTGGTGCTGAACGAGCCGACCGTCGTCGCGCTCGACTCGCGCAGCCGCGAGGTGCTGGCCATCGGGACCGACGCCTGGCAGATGATCGGCCGCACGCCCGGCTACATCGTCGCCGAGCGGCCGCTGCGCGGCGGTGCCATCACCGACTTCGAGGTCACCGAACGGATGCTGAGTGTCCTCCTGCACCGGGTCGGCGTCAGCCGGATCAACCGGCCCAAGGTGCTCATCTGCGTGCCGTCCGCCATCACGGCGGTGGAGCGGCGGGCCGTGAAGGAGGCGGCCCGCCGGGCGGGGGCGTCGGCCAGTTTCCTCATTGAGCAGCCCATGGCCGCGGCCATCGGCGCCGGGCTGCCGATCCACGAGCCGGTGGGCAACATGGTCGTCGACGTCGGCGGTGGCACGGCCGAGATGGCCGTGATCTCGCTCGGCGGCGTCGTGGCGGTCGCAGGCATTGCGTTGCGGCGGGTTCGACTTCGACGCCTCGATCCAGAACTACGTGCGCTACCGCCACGGCGTGGCCATCGGCGAACGCACGGCCGAGGCGGTCAAGCTGGCCATCGGATCGGCCTCCCCCTACGGGGGAGAGCAGCAGGCCGAGATCCGCGGCCGCGAGGTCGCGACCGGCCGGCCCAAGACGGTGATCCTCTCCCCGCTCGAGGTGCGCGGTGCGCTCGAGGACAACGTCGCGTCGATCGTCGAAGCGGCGGCCGAGTGCCTGGGGGAGGCGCCGCCCGAGCTGGCGCAGGACATCATGTTCGAGGGGATCCACCTGACCGGGGGCGGCGCGCTGCTGCGGGGCATGACCCAGCGCCTGGCCGACGCCACCGCCGTCCCCGTGCACCTGGTCGACACGCCGCTCGAGTGCGTGGTCCAGGGCGCCGGGGTCTGCCTCGAGTCCTTCGACCGGCTGAAGCGGCTCTTCAGCCGAGGACGACTAGGCGGCAGCGTGCCGAAGCTAGTCCGGGAGCGCTCGTCGAGCAGCTCGGCGGCGGCCTGGCGGACCTGCCAGTCCCGGTCCGCGGCCGCCGACCGAGTGCCGGCTCGACCCGGGGGTCGTCGAAGCCGGCCAGCGCGACGGTCGCCCGCCGCCGGACCGTCGGCTTGTCGCCCAGCGCGGCGAGCACGGCCGGCGAGCCCGGCCGGATCGCCGATGGCGCCGAGCGCGGCGACGGCCGCCTCGCGGCAGCGGACGTCGCCGTGCCCGGTCGCCGTCGCCACCAGCGCAGGCACGGCCGGCCGGCATCGGCGCTCGGCCAGGAACCAGGCCGCGCCGACGACCACCAGCGGGTCGGGGTCGGCCAGCGCGGCGGTGACGGCGGCCGGCAGCGACCGAGCGCGAGCCGGGCCACGGACTCCGGCGCGGCCTCGACGGCGCGGCGACGCACGCACCGGCGATCCGGTGGCGAGGGCGGCGGCGACGTCGTCGGCCGTGAGCGCGCCGAGGCGGGCCAGCGCGCCCGAGCGCCGCCGCCTGGACGCCGGGGTCGGGATCGCCCAGGCCACGCCGGGCCGGTCCGCGTCGCCGCGGTGGCCCGGCGAGCGTGACGCGGCGCCGGCGCGGTCGGCGCGGCGGTCGGCGGCCGCATCCGTGGCAGGATCGTCGCTCACCGTTCCGAGTATGTCCGACCCGACGCGACCGCCGACGGGGAAGCCGCGGCGACCCCTCCTCCCAGCGACGCCGGCCCGACCGCGGCCGGTCGTGGGCGCCGCCGTCGCCGCCTGCCCCCCTGCGGCGCCGGCGCCGGCGCTGGCCGGCCTTCGTGGTGGTCCTCGTCCTCATCGTCGTCGCCGGCTGGATCGCCGGCCGCGTCACGGTCAACTACTACGTGATCACGCCGGGAGACGCCACGCCGGTCGCCCAGTACATCGAGGTGCCGCCGCACGGACAACCACCCGCTGACCGGCAAGATCCTGCTGACCGACGTCTTCGTGACCCAGCTGAACGCGCTCAACTACCTGCAGTACCGCTACTTCGACTCCGACAGCGAGTGGTCTCGGGCTCCGAGCTGCTCGGCCCGGCGCCGACCGAGAACCAGTACCTCGACCAGGGCTACCTCCAGATGGCGCAGGCCCAGTCGTCCGCCACGGCGGCGGCGCTGACCCACCTCGGCTACACGGTGAGCGCGACGAACGCCGGCGCGCTCGTCTACGGGATCCCGCCCGGCTCGCCGGCCGCCAAGGCGCTCCAGGTGGCCCAGGTCATCACCGCGGTGAACGGCACCGCCGACGCCGACGACTGCGCCCTGATCGACGCGCTGCACGGGCTCGACGCCCGGGACCGACCGTCGTCGCTCGAGCGTCGAGGAGTCCTCCATCAACGACGACGGCGACTTCGTGCCCGGGCCGACCGTGCACAAGTCGGTGACGCTGGGCACGCCGCCCAAGGGCGCTGGTCGACACCGGGTGCGGCCCGCCGACCAAGCCGACCGCGTACCTCGGCATCGACCCCAGACCCAGCAGGACTGGCACTTCCCGGTCAACGTCACCGTGCACACCCGAACATCGGCGGGCCCTCCGCCGGCCTGGCCATGACGCTCGGCATCATCGACAAGCTGTCCAGCGGCCGCCTGACCGGGCAACCGGATCGTGGCCGCCACCGGGCACGATCGACCAGAACGGCAACGTCGGCGACGTCGGCGGCGTGGCCGAGAAGACCATCGCGGTCGAGCGGGCCGGGGCCACCGTCTTCTTCGTGCCGCCGGTCGAGCTGCACGACGGCCGAGTCCAAGGCGACCCCGCAGCTCCACGTCTACGCCGTCACACCCTCGACCAGGCGCTGCGCATCCTGCAAGCGCCTCGGGGGCAACGTGCCCACCAGTCAACCCTGTGCCGGCCCAGGCGGCGCCGTAGGCTCTGGCCATGCCAGAAGGCCGCGCCCCCATCTCCTCCGTCCCGGATCGCGACCGGGCGACATCGCCCGCCACTCCTTCGCCATCGTCCGGCGGGGCTTCGACACCGACGAGGTGCGGGCCTACCTCCAGTCGGTGGCCCGGAGCATCGAGGCGCTCGAGGAGCACGAGCAGGAGCTCCGGACGGCCCTGGCCGAGGCCGAGGAGCGGGCCGCCCACCCGGTGGTCGACGAGGCGACGCTGACGGCCTCGCTGGGCCAGCACAGCGCCCAGATCCTGCGCCACGCCCACGAGGAGGCGGCCCGGATCGTCGCCCAGGCCCAGGAGGGGGCCGCCGACGCTGCTGCGCGAGGCGCAGAGCCAGGTCGACGAGCTCCAGGCGCGCACGGAGGCGTCGGCCGCCGAGCGGGTCGCCGAGGTGGAGCTGTTGGTGGCCAACGCCGAGCAGGAGGCCCGGGCCGAGAGCGAGCGCATCTCGCCGACGCCGTGGCCGAAGGCGAGGCGGTGATCGCCCGGGCCAAGGACGAGGGCCGGGCGCTGCTCGAGCAGGTCCAAGAGGCGCGCCGGCGGGTCCTGGCCGACCTGGCGGCGCGGCGCCGCGCGCTCGGGATCCAGATCGAGCAGCTGCGGGCGGCCCGCGACGAGATGGCGGCGTCGGTCCACGGGGTGCGCGACCGGTCGACGGCATCCTGGCGCACCTCGACCGCACCGACGACGACGCCCGGGCCGCGGCGCTGGCCGTCGGCGACCAGGCCCGGCTGCACGGGCCGAGGAGGCCTGCACGACCAGGACGCGAGCGGCGACGGCGACGGCGGCGAGGTGCCGCCCGCCGCGGCCGCGGCCGCACCGAGCGGGCAGGAGCCCGGACGGCGAGCCGGCGGACCGACGACGAGGCGCCGCGCGGCGCACGCCCGTCGGTCGACGAGCTGTTCGCCGCGCATCCGGGCCGGGTCCGACGGGGAGCCGCCGCGCGGCCGAGGCGCCGGCGGCGACGCGCCGGAGCGCGGCCGACGAGTGCGGCTGGTCGGCACGGCCGCCGAGGCCGCGACGCCGGCGAGGCCGGCGAGGCCGGCGGAGCCGAGGCCGGCGCAGGCCGATGCCGTGGCGACGAAGCCGAGGCGCGCGCCGGGGCCCGACGACGCCCTCATCGCCCGGCGCGACGAGCTGCTCGCACCGGTCACGGCCCAGCTCGCGCCGCACGGTCAAGCGGGCCCTGGGGGACGACCAGAACCGGCTGCTCGACCTGCTGCGCAGCCGACGCCGTCGCGTCGCGGCGACGACCTGCTCGGCCCCGAGGACGAGCACCTGGCGACTTCGCCGCGGCGGCGCGGGGCCACCTGGGCGACGCGTTCGCCGCCGGCGACGGTGTTCGCCGGCGCCGAGCCGCGGCGGCCGTGCCCGACGGCGACGCCGTCGAGCAGGCGTCGGCCGCGGCTGGCCCGCGGTGGTCGTGACCATGCTGCGCCGGCGGATCGCCGAGGGGACGCGGCGAGCACGGCCGAGCGGGTGGGCGCCGCGTTCCGGGAGTGGCGGGGCGAGCGGATCGAGCGGCTGGTGGGCGACTACGCCACGCAGGCCTTCTCGGCCGGCGTGGCGGCGGCCGGCGGGGACGGCAAGGTGCGCTGGGTGCTGACGTCCGCCGGCGGCTGCTCGGACTGCGACGACAACGCGCTGGCCGGCGCGGTCGGCGGCATCGAGGTGTTCCCGACCGGCCACGCCTACCCGCCGGCCCATTCGGGCTGCCGCTGCCTGGTCGCGCCCGCAACGCGACTGAGCAGGACTTCTGCCGCCGCAGCCGCCGCGGCGGCCTGCCAGTTGGGCCACGGGTGGCGGACGTTAGGCTCCCCCCGTGCGTATCCCCAGCGACCTGACCGCTGCCCCTCGCCGCGCCGGCGGCGACGGGCCCGGTGGTGGCTGATCGGCGCCGTCGTCGTCCTGATCATCCTGCTGGTGTCGCTGCGCTCGCTGGCCGCCTCTACACCGACAGCCT
Source organism: uncultured Acidimicrobiaceae bacterium (assembly GCA_963726135.1). GTDB lineage: Bacteria > Actinomycetota > Acidimicrobiia > Acidimicrobiales > RAAP-2 > Bog-473. Next base: position 2,873 of record CAVSBE010000004.1, on the reverse strand, counting down.
CTGGTTCTCCTCGGTCGGCTACCACAACGTCTTCTCGACGCTGCTGGCGATCAAGCTCGGGCTCTTCGGGGTCTTCGGCGCCATCTTCTTCGTCGTCCTGTGGGTCAACCTGGTCGTCTGCGACCGCATCGCGGGCCACGACATCGTGCTGGCCCAGGAGGACGAGCTGGTCCGCCGCTACCAGCAGTTCGTGCGGCCCTACGCCGGCCGCATCTACGTCGCCCTGGCCTTCGTGCTGGCGCTGATCGCCGCCTCGGGGACGATCGGCGAGTGGAACAACTGGATCCTGTTCCGCCACGGCGGGAACTTCGGCATCAAGGACCCCCAGTTCCACAAGGACGTCGGGTTCTACGTCTTCAAGCTGCCGTTCCTGACCTTCCTCGTCGACTGGACGCTGGCCATCCTGATCGTGACGCTGGCCGTCGTCGGTCGTCTTCCACTACCTCAACGGCGGGATCCAGCCCCAGCGGGGCCTGCCCGCGGGTGCGCCCGCCGGTCAAGGCCCACCTCTCGGTGCTCCTGGCGCTCATCGCGCTGACAAGGCGGCCGGCTACGTGCTGCAGCGCTGGTCGCTGGTCAACGCGCAGGACGGCTACGTCAACGGCGCCGGCTACACCGACGTCCACGCCCGCCTGCCGGCCGAGACCCTGCTGATCTTCGTCTCGATCTTCGCCGCCGCCATCCTGCTCTTCAACATCCGCCGCCAGGGCTGGACCCTGCCGGTGCTGGCCGTCGGGATCTGGGCCTTCGTCGCGCTGGTGGTCGGCGTCATCTACCCGGCGCTGCTGCAGGCGCTCAAGGTCACCCCGGCCCAGAGCTCGCTCGAGGCGCCCTACATCCAGCGCAACATCACGGCCACCCGGGCCGCCTACGGCCTGAACAACGTGCAAGGTGCACCCAGTTCCCGGCCGACACGACCATCACCGCCAGCCAGACGGTCGCGGCAACGCCCACCATCGACAACATCCGGCTGTGGGACCCGGACCCGAGATCACGCTGCAGACGTTCCAGCAGCAGCAGGCGATCAGGTCCTACTACATGTTCCCGTCGCTCGGCGTGGACCGCTACACGGTCGAGCGGGCAGCTCACGCCCGGTGCTGATCGGCGTGCGCGAGATCTCGCCGTCGAACCTGCCGTCCTCGTCGTGGGTCAACACCCACCTGCAGTACACCCACGGCAACGGCGCCGCGTGGCCCTGGCCAACCAGACCAACGACGAACAACCCGGTCTTCGCGATCCAGGACGTACCGCCGACGTCGTCCAAGGGCTGCCCGCGATCACCCAGCCCGACGTCTACTTCGGCCTCGACGAGACCGGCTACGTCGTGGCCGACACCAAGCAGGCCGAGGTCGACTACCAGCAGAACGGCAACAACGTCGAGACCCACTACACCGGGACCGGCGGCGTCCAGCTGTCCTCGTTCTTCACGCGGGCCGCCTTCGCCCTCCGGCTCGGGCGACTTCAACCTCCTGATCTCGACCAGATCACCAACAAGTCGCGGATCATGTTCGTGCGCGACCCGGTCGCCATGGCCCAGAAGGCGGCGCCGTTCCTCAGCTTCGACCACGACCCCTACGCCGTCGATCATCGACGGGCCACATCGACTGGGTCGTCGACGGCTACACGACGACGGCCAACTACCCGTACTCGCAGAACGCCGACACCCAGCAGGTGCCGGTCGGGAGCAGCCTGCCGGGCAGCTACAACTACGTGCGCAACTCGGTGAAGGTCGTCATCGACGCCTACTCGGGCCAGATGACCTTCTACGCCATCGACCCGAACGACCCGATCCTGCAGGCCTACGAGGCGGCCTTCCCGCACATGTTCACGCCGCTCTCGAAGATGAGCCCGCAGCTCCAGGCCCACCTGCGCTACCCCGCGGACATCTTCTCCATCCAGTCCGCCATCTACGGCCGCTACCACCTGACCACGCCGCGGCTTCTACACCGCCAGCAACGCCTGGCACCTCTCGCCGACCGCCGGCGCCGGGCCGCAGTCGCAGGCGCTGCTGGCCGAGAACACCTACAACACCCAGGGGCAGCTGGTCTCGACGACCCCGGCCGCATGGCGCCCCTGTACCAGGTCTACTCGCTGCCGGGTACGCCGCGGCCGACCAGCCTTCACGATCTCCGACGCCTTCGTGCCCGCGTCGCAGTCGACGCCTCGGGCTAACCAGAACTAACCTGACCGCGTTGATGGCCGGGCGCCGACCCGGGCCAGTACGGGCAGCTCCACGTCTACGAGACGCCCCAGGGCACGAGCGGCCCGGCCAACGCGGACGCCGAGATCTCGGCGAACACGACGGTGTCCTCGGACATCACGCTGCTCGACCAGCACGGCTCCGAGGTGCTCCTCGGGAACACGCTCATGGTCCCGATCGCCGACTCCATGCTGTACCTGCGGCCGCTCTACGTGGCGCCGACGACAACCCGCAGCCGCAGCTGCAGTACGTGGTCGCCGTGTTGGGGAAGAACGTGAAGATCGATTCCTCGCTGTCGTCCGTGCTCTCCGACGTGTTCGGGGCGACGGTCCGTTCCCAACGGGAACGGGAGTGCCCGTCGAGCGGGACGGTGCCGGCGGCGGTGGCCGGATACTCTTGAGCGCGGCGCAGACGGACTACACCAATGCGCTCGCCGCGCTGAGCAGCAGAACCTCGCCGCATTCCAGTCGGACATCCAGGCCATGGCGCAGGCAGATTACTGCAGGCCCAACAGTTGCTGTCGCCGGGCGCGACGCAGGCGACTCCCACGACGACGTCCACGACGGCGCCGCCGGTCGCAGGGGGGCGAAGTCCTCGAAGACGAGCACCACCACGACGACCACGACTACGGCGCCGACGAGCACCGGGCCCAACGGAGGCAGCTCGACGACCA
>CAVSBE010000003.1:0-247148 GCA_963726135.1 uncultured Acidimicrobiaceae bacterium | reverse complement strand
AGGGCCGAACGTCCTCGGGCAGATCGGGACACGACCCGTGGCTCCTTCGGCGAAGGTTCAGCTCTGACTGGAGTCCCATGCAGGGCGTGGGATATGACTTTGTCCCCTGGCAAATCAATTGGATGAACGACCACGATCAATTGGTGCGTGTCAACGCTCGGTCGGGCGTGGGATCAGGGCGCAGATCGGAGGTGATCGCCATGCGCCCAGGGAAGATCGTACTGATCATCCTCGGAGCAGTACTTGCCTTGGTCGGGTTGGGCTTTGTAGCGGGCGGAGGCACGCTCGTGTGGGCCAACGCCACCCAACGAGACGCCAGCGGGTACTACAACACCTCTACTGATCCACTTTCGACGACGACCTATGCCCTCACAGGATCGGTCGACTTCGGGAGCAACGCAAGCCAAGCGGACTGGGTCCCCGCTCATCCCGCCGGGACGGTCCGCGGTCAGGGCCACCTCCGTTACGGGTGAGCCCGTCTTTGTCGGGATCGCATTGCGGTCCGCCGTCGACTCGTGGTTGCGCGGTGTCGCCCACGAGCACGTCACCAGCATCGAATTTCGGCCCTTCTCCACCGAGACGCAGCAGGTAGCCGGCAATCGGCCGGCCACTGTGCCGAGCCGTGAAGGGTTCTGGGCCACCTCGACGTCCGGCAGCGGTACGCAGACGCTGACGTGGCCGACCCAACGGGGACAATGGTCAGTGGTAGTCATGAATGCCTCGGCTACGCGCGGCGTTGCCGTCGACGTCAGCGTTGGGATGAACACCGGACTGCTGCTGCCCATCGGCATCGGACTCGGCCTCTTCGGGCTGCTGGTCCTGGGAGGGGCGGCCGTCATGTTGTACTTCGGCCTGCGCAGACCCTCTACGACACAAGTCCTGAGTCCAGATGCTGTGCCCGTATCTGTCCCGCAAGTGCCGCCGGCCCCGGGTTCATACCCCGTCCGCCTCGACGGGCACCTCGATCCCACCACCAGCCGTTGGTTATGGCTGGTGAAGTGGGTCCTTGTGGTTCCCCACGTCGTGGTCCTGGCGGTTCTGTGGCTGGCGGTCTTCGTGCTCACCGTTGTCGCAGGCTTCGCCATCTTGTTCACTGGGCGCTACCCCCGATCGATCTTCGACTTCAACGCCGGTGTGATGCGTTGGACGTGGCGGGTGTCGTTCTACGCCATCGGCGCCTTCGCGACCGACCGGTACCCGCCCTTCAGCCTCGCCCCCGATCCCACGTACCCCGCAGACCTCACCATCGACTACCCCGACCACTTGTCGCGGGGCCTTGTCCTGGTGAAGTGGTGGCTCCTGGCCCTGCCTCAGTACGTGATCGTGGCATTCTTCGCCGGTGGGTGGGGCTTCGGGCTCCACGGTTCGTCTCGTAGCGCTGCCGGCGTCGGCCTGATCGGCGTCCTGGCCCTCGTGGCCGCTGTGGTCTTGGCGGTACGTGGTCGGTACCCCGAGTCCATCTTCGACTTCGTCATGGGCATGAACCGGTGGTGCTACCGGGTGCTCGGCTATGCCGCCCTGATGCGGGACGAGTACCCGCCCTTCCGGCTTGACAACGGTGGGACGGATCCAGGAAGTCAGACGGTGCCCCCGCTACCCGAAGCCCCTGATCTTGGCGGCGAACTCGTCGGATCCGCACATTGAGGGTTGTGGCGCCGACCGACGCGCCAATCGGCGTATGGCGAGAGAGGCGCCAGTCCCGGAGGAATTGGCCATGGACACCGAGACAACCCGACCACCGAAAGTCACGCCGCCGTGGGTCGTGCACGTGGCTTGGCGCGTTCATCGAGCGCTCTACCGGCTCAGTGGCGGCCGCTTCCTGTGGACCACGTCGAACAAGCGTGGCTGGGGCGCGCTGCGCCTCACGACCGTCGGGCGGAAGTCCCGGCAAGAACGCAGCGTCATCATCGGCTATGTCGAGGACGGCCCGAATCTCGTCGTGCTTGCGATGAACGGCTGGGACGAGGGGCATCCCTCGTGGTGGCTCAATCTTGAGGCGCACCCCGATGCCGTCGTTCGCCTGGCCGGTCAGCATGCGCGCCCAGTGCGCGCGCTCGCGGTAGTGGGGGAGGAGCGTGATCGACTGTGGCAGCGCTGGGTCGCGGTCGAACCGCAGCTCGACGGCTATGCCGGCCAGCGGTCGACCGAAACGCCCGTCATCGTCCTCGAACCACGCGACGGGACCGCTTGATCAAGGCGAGCCCCCTCGGTCAGCGTCCCGCGCCGGTGCCTGATCGGGACCTAGAGGGCGAAACCAGCGGCCAGGGTCTTTCGACCCTAGGCAACCCCCGCTGAACCATCGCATGATCGAAGTGCCTCCGAGGAAAGGGGGACAGATGGGTGGATTCGTTCGTAGACCTCTCGTCGGGATGCTCCTGGCTTTCATGTTGATGGCAGTGCTGCCCGCCATGAACGGAGGAACCGCATCAGCGGTCAATCTCGCCAACGCGAGCGTCACGACGCCGTACCTGGCCTCGGTGGCGATGGCGGCTACTCCGACTGGGCATGGCTACTGGCTGGTCGGCCTTGACGGTGGGGTGTTCTCCTTCGGTGATGCGTCCTACTTGGGTTCGCTCCCGGCGCTCCACGTTGCGGTGAAGAACATCGTGGCCATCGACGCCACTCCCGACGGGCGTGGTTATTGGCTTGCCGGTGCCGATGGCGGCGTCTTCGCCTTCGGCGACGCCGCCTTCTATGGATCGGTCCCCGGTGTGCTCGGGCGACCAGCTCCAAACGCCATCACGGGGCTGGCCGAGACCCCAGACGGGCATGGCTACTGGCTGGTGGGGGCCGATGGCGGAGTCTTCAGCTTCGGCGACGCCCAGTTCTACGGCTCCTTGCCGGGAATCCATGTCCAGCCGACATCGGTGCGGTTCACCCAATCAGATCAGTTCAATGCCTTCGTGGCGTACTCGGGGGTCGTTTCGATCCAGCCCACGCCCGACGGACACGGCTATTGGTTGGTTGGGCCCGATGGGAGTGTCTTCACCTTCGGTGACGCCGGGTTCTACGGGTCGCTTCCGGGCGCTCTCGGGAGCCGGATCGTGCCGAGCACCCCTCACGCCGGCGGCCTCGGGTCCCGGGCGGTCGTTGGCACTGGTCACGCCGCCGAGGTTCCGGTCATTGGTTTCGCAGCGACCGCCGATGGCCGCGGCTACTCGATGGTGGCTGATGACGGCAGTGTCTACTCCTTCGGTGACGCTCAGTACTTCGGCTCACTCCCTTCCGTTGGGGTGCAGGTGCCACCGGTCAGGGTCACGGGGTTCACACCACCGTCCACCGTTCAGCTCGCCCTTCCTCTGGCCACCGTGTCCGGGATCACCCGAACGCCCGACGGCAATGGTTATTGGATCGTCTCGCTCGATGGCGGCGTCTTTAGCTTCGGCGACGCCCAGTTCTTCGGGTCGATACCCGGCGTTCCCACCACGATCCAGAGCGTCGTCGGCATTCGATAGCACGGCGAGGAGGGACAGCATGCAGCGCTGGGAGTACATGACTCTAGACTTCACGAAGCCACGGAAGGGGCTTGAGGATCTCAACCGAGTGGGAGCCGATGGATGGGAAGCCGTCGCCATGGTGTCAACGTGGGGTGTTAGTGAGTGGCGCTTTGTACACCCCATCGTTCTGCTCAAGCGCACTGTCTCCGACGGCGCAGACTCGAACTAATGCCAAGGCCGAAGAAGAAGTCCACTCGCTGACGCCACGTCCAGGGATGGGGTAGACGTCTGGCCGTGCTGGCCGGCGGTCGACCGAGACGCCGGTGATCGTCCTCGAACCGCGCGACGGATGCCGCGTGAGACTGAAGTAAGCCAGGAAACGCAGCGATCGCGGTTCTCCTCATGGAGTTCGGGGACCACGCAATGTCTAGGCGCATGCTGCGGGGCATCAAGATGCGCGCCGAGACGGTGTCGGTCGCAGGCGGGCCAACACAGGGACTAATGGCCCTGCCCACCGGGCTCCTACGGACGCAGGATGGGATTGGAGCCAGGTAGCTGCGGTTCCGAAGGAGGTGTCCGCGGTCATGCGTGCCGTCGTGGTCTATGAATCAATGTTCGGAGGTACGAGGGCTGTGGCAGAGGCTGCCGCAAAGGGGATCTTGTCGCGTATGGAGACCCGGGTGATACGAGCGGCTGATGCCATGTCGCAGCAGTTCGAGGGCGTCGATCTGGTGGTGGTTGGCGCCCCGACGCACGCACACGGCCTGCCGCGGCCCTCGACCCGCAAGGGAGCGCCGGATTACGTCAAGAAGTCCAACGGCGACCTCATGCTTGAGCCGGGCGCCGACTCGGCAGTGGGTGTTCGGGAATGGCTCTCGAGCGTGGGAAGGCTCGATGCACGGTGTGCTGCATTCGATACGAGGGCGAACGGACCGGGCTTCCTTACCGGTCGGGCCTCGAAGACGATCGCCCGAGCTCTCACGAAGCGTGGTGCGTCACTCGTAGCATCTCCCCAGAGCTTCCTCACGAAGGGGAACAAGCTCGTGTCCGGTGAACTCGAACGGGCGTCGGACTGGGGTGAGACTCTGGCGGGGCAACTCGTTCCCGCTCCCATGCCGTAGGGCAGGAGTTCCCGTGCACGCGACGCTGCAGACGCCTGCGAGGTTCGAACCACGAGAGACGGTCTCCTCCCCAAAGAGACGGCCACTCCGGCCCGCTGAACGCGTTCTTGTGTCGCTTGAAGCGCTCATCTCACTGAGTGGCCTTGCCGGCGGCGCCTACATGGCGACGCACCCGCTGACCACGATGCCCCTGCGCTATCTGGAGGGCACCTGGTTCCATACCTGGCGGTGGCCCGGCCTGGCCCTGTTGTTCTTCGTGGGAGTATGTCCCGCGGCGGTCGTCGCTGCCACTGTCAAGCGTCTCCCTGTCGCCAAGCTAGGCCACCTCTGCGTCGGAGTTGGGCTGCTGGCGTGGATCTTGGTCGAGGCCGCCTGGGTCGTCGTCTCTGCTCCGCTCCAGATCGCAGTGGCGCTTATTGGTCTCGTCATTCTTGTCTTGGCGATCATGGAATTGAGGCATGGCCCACGAACGAGGGCGGCATGACGACAGCCTCCCGCGCTCGTGATCGTGTACCCAAGCCCGCCGTTGCGGGACACGAGATGGAAGCCCTTGTTCGCTTTCACCTCGACGTCAACTGGACCGGAGTCATCGAGGAGAACGGAATGGGCCCCGGTTCTCCACGAATGGTGGCAACCGGACGTGGTTGCCATCGAGAGATTCAAGGCGGACTCTGGATTGTCGGCGACTATGAACAGGACCAGTTTCTCGAGGACGGCACCTTCGTCTTGAAGTGGGAGCTGCACTGGGTTGCCGGCTGGGACGAGTCAAACGGTGAGTACCGGGCAACGCATTCGGACAACTTCGGACACGCGGGTGTGATGCGCGGGTCCATCGAAGACGACCGCCTGACCTTCGAGAGCATTGGTGACTCGCCGGCCAAGATTCGCCTCGTTTGGGACGCAGGTGAGAAGTCGGATCTGGTGTGGACCAACGAAGTGTCCCTCGCCGGGGGGCCGTGGATCTTGGTCGAGACCTACCATCTCACGCCCGGTTCAGGACCGCACTCCGCTCTTGGGAGTACCTGACTCCCAAGTGAAAGGTCTTCAAGGGCGTGCACGCGACGACAGTGGATATCCGAGGCACGCAGAATGGGTTTCGTGTCCGACCTTCGGAACGATTGGTTTGCCACGGCGCCCGGCGGTCTGACCCGCGCGCCTGGAAGGGGCGAACGACCCTGTTTTCGTGGCCATCGATGAGGTGCAATGGCCCCATGACATTCACCGCGCGGGCACGGGCGACCGGGTTGGCGCCAGAGCCCAGCAGAGCACACGGATCTTCCACGATCGCCCTCACAGGCGTGACCAAGCGCTACCGAGGCGGTGGCGGCATCGAGGACGTGACTCTGGAGGTCCCGAGCGGTGAGGTCTTCGGATTCTTGGGACCCAACGGTGCGGGGAAGACCACCACGATCCGCCTCCTGCTCGACTTGATCCGCCCGGATGCTGGCCGGATCAGCCTGTTCGGGCTCGACGTACGACGCGACAGCGTGGCTATCCGCCGACGTGTCGGTTACCTCCCGGGCGACCTCGCCCTCTACGAGCGCCTCACGGCGCGTGAGCTCCTCACGCACTTCTCCCATCTCCGGGGCGGACTGCCCTGGGCGTCCGTCGCGTCCCTGGCGGAACGTTTCGAGCTCGAGCTCGACCGGCCGATCCGATCTCTGTCGAAGGGCAACCGGCAGAAGGTCGGGCTCGTGCAAGCACTGATGGGCGAGCCCGAGTTGCTCATCCTCGACGAGCCGACATCGGGTCTCGACCCCCTCGTCCAACAACAGGTCCACCAGGTCATCCGAGAGACCGCGGCCGACGGCCGGACCGTCTTTCTCTCTTCGCACGTGCTCTCCGAGGTCGGGCGGATCGCCGACCGGGTCGGACTCATCCGCCAGGGCAGGGTCATGGCGGTGAAGCGGGTCGATGAGCTGCACGGCCGGCCCGTCCACCTGGTGGACGTCCGCTTTGCCGACGACCCTTCCTCCGGCGTGCTGACCGGTGTTCCCGGCGTCGGCCGTGTGGAGGAGCGCGGGCACGAGGTGCACCTCGAGCTCACCGGCTCCTTCGATCCGCTCGTCCATGAGCTGGCGCGCCACCGGGTGGCTGACCTGTCGATACGGGAACCCGATCTGGAGGAGCTGTTCCTCTCCTTCTACGAGGGTGACGATGTCCAGGCGTGACCATCGTCCGGCCACCTTGCACTCGGTGTTCGAGCGCACCTTTCACGAGGAGCGCCGCGCCCTGACCGGGTGGGTGGCCGGCCTTGTCGCCCTTGCCATCACCATGCTCGCCCTCTACCCGACCATCCGTGGCAACACGCAGTTCTCGAAGTTGTTCGAGTCCTATCCAGAGGCCTTCCGCTCGTTGTTCGGCGTGTCCGACTACACCAGCGGCCCCGGCTACCTCCGCGCAGAGGTCTTCTCGCTCATGGGACCCCTGCTGCTCAGCGTGTTCTCGATCCTCTGGGGTTCCGACCTGACCGCCGGAGAGGAGCAACGCCGGACCATCGATGTGCTCATGGCCAACCCGGTATCGAGGCGCAGGGTGGTACTCGAGAAATGGGCGGCGATGCTCGTAGGCACCGCCGTCGCCGCGGCCAGCCTGTGGTTGACCCTCCTGGTCGGCGATCCACTGGTCCAGCTCCACTTGGGGGTGGTTGCTCTCTCAGCCGCCGTGCTCGCGTCGTGGCTGGTGGCCACGGTCTTCGGCACCATTGCCCTGGCGGTCGGCGCGGCCACCGGCCGCCGTGGGTTGGCGCGTGGGCTGGGTGCCCTCACTGCGGTGGTGGCCTACCTTCTGAGCTCCCTCGCCGAGGTCGTCCGCTGGCTCGAGCCGGTGCGACCCGTCTCTCCCTGGTACCACGCGCTCGGGGTCGACCCCCTGGGCGGCGGCTTCCAGGCGCTGCACCTGCTCGTCCTGCTGGCCATCATCATTATCGCCGCCGCCGCAGCCGTGGTGGCGTTCGACCGACGCGACCTCGGGACGTGACTGGGTCTCTTGCCCAAAGGCACGTGTGGGGTGACAAAGCCCCGGATCTACCATGTAATCCCGTCTCCGTGGTTCGCATGCCTGGTAGTAGAAGGAGAACCGATGATTGAAGGCGTAGTTCAACGATGGCACGCCTACTTGCGGGGTGAACTCCCAGGAGGTCTCGATGACCTACTCGATGACGACGTCGTCTTCTACTCCCCAATTGTCTTCACTCCCCAGAGAGGTAGACAGATCACGAGCCTCTATTTGCAGGCAGCCGGTCAGACGTTTGCCGGACACCATTCGAGAACGAGCTCAGAGGTTGCTGATCAGACAGGGCGGTTCCACTACACCAAGACCGTGCTCGGCGACGATACGGCCGTCTTGGAGTTCGAGACCACGATGGAGGGCAAGTACGTCAACGGCGTTGACATCATCCGCTGTAATGACGAAGGACGAATCATCGAATTTCGGGTGATGATTCGACCGTTGCAGGCCGTCAACCTGGTTCATCGACAAATGGAAGCGATGTTGGAAACTATGGCGCGGGAGCATGGACATTCGTCCATGACTTAAGTCGGCTGGCTTGCGGTCGATCGCCGCAGTCGTGCGTGCGGTCTTCTGGTTGTCACGGCGGTCTTGACGGCGCCCTATACCTGCTACGCCCGGAGTGTCGAATTGTCCCACCGTCCTGATGCGATTCTGGGTCATGGTGGTCGTCCGCATAGTGCGTCGTTTGCGGCAAGTTGCCTTACCGTTCGGCAACCGGTGGCGGTAGTAGTGATGAGCGGGAAAGGTATTCCCGTGGAATTGGCACGATCTCGCGGCCTCGGCGCATTCTTCTCGGACCATCCCGTCCTTTTCGCGTTCGGCGTCGGGGGTGCGTGGGCGGCCAGCGCCTCCAGTGCAGTCAACTGGCTCGAGACCCGGCCTGATGTGGTGGGCGGCAAGGTCGCCGTCCTCGGCATGTCGATGGGCGGCGAAGAAGCGATCGGTGCCGCCGATGCCGATCCGAGAATCCGAGCCGCCGTCACCGATGGTGCGTTGTGGAGGGGTGCGATGGACGACGGGTGGCTGCCCCACAGCCCTTCCGGCTACGTCGAGCGTGCCGATCTGAGCGTGCAGACGGCATTGACCAGCCTGCTCACCTCCGCCCCGACGCCACCGAGCCTGGCGTCGTCGTTGCCGCGCGAGCGGCGCCGCGCCCGGTGCTTCTCATCGCCTCGAAGGCCGAGATCCAAGGAGATCGGCTCTTGCGAAAGGCCTCGTCCTCCAACGTCGAGCTGTGGGAGTTGCCAGATGCCGGTCACACCGAGGGCCTGGCGGCCCACCCGGCGGCGTGGGAGTCACACGTGATCGGGTTCTTGGACCGGAGCCTCGGGGTGAACCAGGCGGAGGTCGGTACGAGTTGACCTCCGCCCCGCCATAAGACTCGAGAAGCGATTCGGCTTTCAGGCCTAGTCCGATGTCACCCAAATCGGTTTGCCTTGACAGCGAAAACTGCCCCCATGGTGCCTGCTTGAGGGGATAGTGCTCAGGTACAGAGCTCACAGCCAGCGGACCACGACCTCGTCATCGAAGATCAGCTGGACGAAGCCACTTTGCTCATTGCCATGGGGCCCTTGGACCACGACCAGACCAGCCTGCCTCTGTAGAGCCGACTGCCTAGCACCGGCGCTTCGGCAATGGCCCCTCTGCGATCAGCCGTGTGGGTGCGGAACTGAAGGACCGGGGCCGATGTCGGAGACAGCAGATAGAGCGCCAACTCTTGCGCGGCGGTGTTCTCCAGGTAAAGCCACAGCGATCTCAATCTCGGGCCTCCGATCTGATGCATCGCAGCGATGACAGGAGCACCGCTCCATTCATTGGGATCACCGTCTTGAGCGTCTCGGAACATGGCGCCCAGTCCGTCTGCGATGGAGCGATCCCGGTCCGCCGACGCGTGCTGGTAGATCAGTGCAGCGTTCGCGCCGGCGTGCCCCAGTCTCACCATGAGTTCCTTCGTCGTGGCACCTGTGCGGGCTGCCAGCGTCCCCGCTGTGTGCCGCAGGTCATGGAAGCGCAACCCCCTCAATCGGGTAGCTCGGACGGCGGGTAGCCAGACACGCTTGCGGAAGTTGTTGCGCTCGATGGGCTGGCCATCCGATGACGTGAAGACGTACGCTTCGGCGCCCCGGTCAACGAACCTGGACAGATGGGTCCGAAGCTCGTCGACCAGCGGTTCTGGAAGAGCTACCGTCCGCTTGCCGGCCTCCGACTTGGGCTCGCTCTCGATGATCTCGCCCGAGTCCAGCTGCTGGCGCTTTACTAGAGCGAAGTACGGGGCGGTTGTGCTCTACACGACCTCCGCCGTGACCGGAACAGTCATGGAGGCGTCGGTCACCCGAATCCAGTTTGCCTGACCAGATTGGTCTGCACGATCAGAACCCGAGCACGACAGACGGGTGCGTGGCTGGCCCTGCCGTCTCCCGCTCTGATCCTCAGAGTGGGGTCGGCCCATCGGCGTGCCGGACGCAATGCTCGCTCACCGACCCCAGGAGGAGCTCCGCCGCCGCCTCTCTGCAGCGACTGCCGACGACGAGAAGCTCGGCATCACTGGCGGCGTCGAGGAACATAGAGCGGCCCTTGAGGCGCGATCAACCCGTTACGAGACCGTGAGGCACGCACGGAGTTATCGGGCAAACGCGACCAAGCCGGTGGCGGCGCACCATTATGGGGTGCCATGGCACGCCAGCGGGTTTCGAGAAGCGTCCGGAGCCATCGCACTGTGGTCGGTTCAATCGTCACCGCCATCCTGATTGCTCTAGGTGTGGCCATGAACTCATGTGGCGGGCCAGGTCGCACCATCGCTCCCAAGACAGTGCCACAGGTGGGGTCAACGACGACGACGACACCCCTGTTCTCCGGCCCGGGAACTGGCATCGGGCACCTGGCGCCAGGGTCCGACCCGAGTGTGCTCCCCGGTCCCGTCTTGATTGCCGATGAAGGCAACAACCGCTTGATCGTGGTCGACGCCCAGGGCCGCACTCTTTGGACATGGCCGCAGCCTGGCGACCTCCCTCCAGGAGTTTCGTTCAAGAGCCCAGACGACGCTTTCTTCACTCCGAACGGGAAGCAGATCATCGCCACCGAAGAGGAGTACTCGGTGGTCACCTTGATCGACGTGGCATCGCGCAAGATCCTGTGGCGCTATGGCACACCGGGTGTGCCGGGTGACGGCCCGAACCAGCTCTCAAACCCCGACGATGCGCTGGTCCTCCCTGACGGCGACGTGTTCACGGCCGATATCAAGAACTGTCGCCTCCTGTTGATCGCCCCGTACGCACAGGTGCCAGCCCGCGTCTACGGCACCACCACCCAGGCCTGTCAGCACGCACCGCCAGCGCATTTCGGAAGCCCTAACGGCGCTTTCCCCATGGCCAACGGGCACTACCTCGTCACCGAGATCAACGGGGACTGGGTCGACGAGATGGACCTGGCAGGGACGATCTACGCCTCATGGCACCCTCCCGGCGTCAGCTACCCATCCGACAGCAACGAAGTGCGCCCCGGCACCTACCTGACAGTGGACTACGCCGAACCAGGTCAGATCGAGACTTTCGATGCTGCCGGCCGGCTCCTATGGCGCTACCGGCCAACGGGTAGCTCCGCCCTCAACCACCCCTCGTTGGCCCTGCCGCTCCCCAACGGCGACGTGATCGCCACCGACGACGCCAATGACCGGGTCATCGTGGTGGATCCGAAGACCAATACCATTGTCTGGCAGTACGGGGTTCGCGGTGAGTCGGGCGCCGGTCCGGGGCTCCTCGACGCCGTGGACGGACTTGACCTGGTGCCGCCGTACTCCGATCTCGTCGTCCACGCCACAACCATGGGCCTCCCTCCAACTATGCCGGTGCCGACCTACACCACGCCCCGAGTTGTTGAATCGCCCGATAAGTGCCGGATGCGGTGCGTCCTGTTGCCAAGTCCGATTCACGTCGGACGCCTCATCGCCATGCGTACCCGCCTCCGGGCCATTCCGTTGGGGCCGTTCGGGAGGATGACCCGCTGATAAGTGACGAACTTGATGAGCCAGTAGGTCAGCATCAAGATCGGATAGCCGATCGCCACGACCAGAAGGTGGAAGCATCGCCCGCCGGAGCAAGGCTGGCGAGAGCACCCGTCAGCAAGCTGGTCAGCACAATGCAGCTGATCGAAATGATCCAGTCCGGGATCACCCGACGGAGGACGCGCTCTCGGACGGAGACGGGATTGTTCCAGCGGGACTTCATGGTTGCTTGGCTAGCCGGTGGCTCAGTGGCCGCGTCCGTTTGAACGTGTCGGAGAAGATCGCGGCGAGGTCGTCGTAGCGAGCCCGCTTCGCAGGATCGGGCTCGTATACATCTTTGATCCGGAGACGCTTGGTCAGGTCGGAAGCCGCGGCGATGCCCAGACGGTCGAACCCGAAGACCGCCGTGCCGATGGAGTTGGCGAAGCCCGCGTCAGCCAACTGGTGCACGGGCTTGCCGAGGACGTCGGCCATAACGCTCGACCAGAGATCGGAGCAGGCTCCGCCGCCGTAGAAGACATAGTGCGAGATCCGGCGATGGATGAACTTCTCGACCGGGCCCTGGAGCCAGCGCAGGTTGAGGGCAACTCCCTCGAGCACGGCGCGGGCGAGGTCGCTGCGGGTCGTGTCGAGCCCCACGTTGAGGAACCCACCGCGCATTCGCCCGTCGCCCCGCGGGGCGAGCGAACCTCGGAGCCAAGGCAGGAAGAGGACGCCTCCCGCGCCTGGTTTCGAGATCGCGGCCGCCGTGTTGAAGGCCTGGTAGCGGTCGTTGCCCGTCTCGGGGGTCACGAAAGGGTCGTCGGGATACACCACGCTGTCGAGGAAGTAGTCGACGGCCACCCCGGCGACGCCGTTCTCCGCCGAGAGCATGTGGGCGCTTCCCAGTGGACTTGGCATGGTGTAGAGCGACCGCAGGGGGTTGACCTTCTTCTTCTCCAGGTGGGTCACGATGACCGCGGTGGTGCCGAGCGCCAGGCCAGCATGCGTCCCCGAGAACGTGCCGGCGGCCACGCCGCCTGCCTGCGTGTCGTTGATGCCGGAGAGCACGGGTGTGTTCGCCGGGAGCCCGAGCGCGTCGGCGATCGTGGGCAGCACCGTGCCGACGACGCTGCCGACCGGAACCGATTCGGGCAGCTTGTCGGCGTCAATCATCGACGCCTTCATCAGGTCGTGATGCCAGCCGGCACTTGGCACGCTGCGGTTGTCCGCCAGCATTTGCATGAACGAGGAGCACTGGTTCGCCGTGGTGCGGCCGGTCAACCGGGCGGTCACGTAGTCGACTGGTTCGAGGAATGACGCGGTCCGCACGTACAGGTCCGGATGCGCGTAGCGGAACCAGCGCATGTGATTCAGGCTCATGCCCGACTCGAGCGGCGCCAACCCGTGCACACGCAGGTATTGCGCCAGGGCCAGGGGCGAGTCACCGAATCTGGGATAGCCGGGCAGCCGCTTGAGGCGCTTGGGCGAGCTTCGCTGGTCCATCCACGTGATCATGGGGGCGACCGGCGTGCCATCGGCCCCAACCGGAACAATCGACGAGTACTGGGCGGAGGCCACGACCCCCACGATTGACGAGGGTTCGACCGCGGCGGCGAGCGCCCGCCCAGCAGCCTCAAGCGTCGCCTGCCAGACCAGTTCGGCATCCTGTTCGGCGGCGCCGTCCGGGCCGAAGTTCGTCGGCACCGACGCCCGAGCCGACCCGACGAGGGTGCCGTGGGAGGACACAACGGCGGCCTTGGGCCCGCTGGTGCCGAGGTCGATCGTCAGGATGTGATGATGGGTCATGTCGAATTCGTCGAACGCGAGCGGTCGGATCGGCCGTTTGCGTGTGGCACCCCGATCAGCGGATCAAAGGCGGCGTGCGCTCGCGATGGAGGTTCAGTCCGGGAATGATCGCATGTCGGTCCCCTCGACGGCCGCGTGGCCGCGTCCTGCGCACGAGGACCCAGCGGTGTGGGTGTCAGCAAGGGTTCCTCCCGGTGATTGGGACCGGCGTCCAGCTCGATTGGAACGCGTGCCAATTCCGCGTGGGCACGCTGTGGGCACGGACTGGGAAGCGCTCCAAGGAAGCGCGGTCTGAACAGGCGCGAGGGTGCGCTTTCCGAACACGACCTCACGCTTTCCGGACGCGACATCGCTGGCTGATGGCACCTACCGGCGTGCCCGCGCATGCCCTGGTCACGGCACTGCAAGTGGTCGGGACCGGCGTCGATCCGGTGACCTCACGCTTTTCAGGCGCGCGCTCTACCAACTGAGCTACCCGACCGGGTAACCAGGTTCGACCCGCTCGGGGCTGGGCCTGAACCTGGTGGCGGACCTGACGGGATTTGAACCCGCGACCTCCGCCTTGACAGGGCGGCGTGCACTCCGAGCTGCACCACAGGTCCTTGGCGGCGAGAGCCGTCGTGCTCCCCGGTCGGCGATTCCTCCCGTCGAGCAGCCCTTCACTGTAGCCGGTGGAGCCTTGGGCCGGTCGTGGGTCCCCGGGCCCTATGGCGTGGCGGCGCGGAGCGCCCGGACGCCGGACTCGAAGGCGGAGTACCGGGCGGCATCGAGGGCGTCGGCCAGCGCGGTCGCGCAGAGGCGGTCGGTCATCTCCTCGGCCTCGTCGTGCTTGCCCTTGATGGCGCTGACTTCCGCGAAGGGCTCGGACCACCCGAAGAACTTTGCCTGCCCCGGGCCTTCGTTGGTCAGGATCGCCTCGAGGGGGGAGAGCCCGACGGCCGTCGTGGCGACGAGATGGAGCCCACCGCGCCATTCCCGGAGGATCTGCATGAGTTGTGCCGCCCGACCCGCTGTCGAGTCACTCCGGGCGGCGTCACGCCACCCGGCGAAGAGGGGGATGGCCGAGCCCCCGAGCCCGTCGACGAGCTCCTCGGTGACGGCGACGATGTCGTCGAGCCCGCCGACCTCGGCGAAATGCTTGTCGCCCCATTTCGCATGCGCCTCGGCCATACGAGCCGCCGCCTCCGTTGCCCCGGCGACCTCGATGCCCTCGCCGTACATGGCCTTGACCGCGCTGGGCTCGAACCATCCGCAGGCGGACGTCACGACGTCCGCGCCGACGTCGCCGAGCATGCCACCGCGCCCGGCGAAGTAGAAGGCGAAGGGATTCGACCACCCCCAGTCGGCGGCCCACCCGAAGACATCAGGGCTCAGGTAGATCGAGGTACCGATGTCATGGATCGGGACCGACGTCGCCGTGACGACGCCGAGAGCGGCGTCCTGGTCGCTGGCATCCATGGGGCCTCCTTCAGCTCAGGTGGGTTCGAAAGGCGTCGTCGTGGACACCCGGAGCACGCGCCGCATGCCCGGGATCGTGCCGACGACGGTTTCCATCAATCGGGCAAGGTCCGTCACCACGGTGTCCAGGTGCGCGAAGCGGTCGTCGAGCAGGCCGACGACGCTCGCCAGCTCCGGCGACACCTCTTGCAAGGACCTGGTGGCCTTCGGGAGCTCGCTGGCGAGCTCCATCGCCACGCCGCTCAGCCGTTCGGTCAGCGTGCGCAGTGCGGATGCCGAATCCGAGAGGGACGGCAAGGACGAGTCGAGCGTGCCCACGGCAAGCTCGAGACCCGAGACGGCGCGCGAGATGCCGAGGGCCGCAATGTCGATGCCCGTGCCCGCCCGGTTGACCCCACCCTCCATCCGCTCGAGCATCGACATGAGGCGATCCAGGCGCTCGGCGGTGTCGTTGATTGCATCGAGTGCCGCCAGCGCCGAGGAGGGGAGCCGGAGGAGGGCGCCCGGGAGACCGATGATCGTCTCGGGCAGCGACTGGGACTCCACGCATTGATCATGGGCCGGATGGGGCCGGGTGTCCAGCCGCGCCACCCGAACGCCGCCGCTCATCCGAGCTCGGTGTCGATGGCGTGGCGCAGCTGCTCGAGGACGGGCTGGCGGGCCCGGAGTTTGGTCGCCGCGTGCGCGCCCCGGTCGAGTGCGGTCAGGTCGTGTGCGGCCGCCATTGCGGCTGCGTCGAGCTCCTCGGGCCGGACGACGGTGTCGAGCAGTCCGGCCTCCCGGGCCGTTCGGGGGTCGAACATGGTTCCCGTCACCGCGGCGTGGTCGAAGTGCGCGGGGGTGAGGCGGTGCCGGGCGAGCACGACCGCGAACCAGGGCAGGGTGAGGCCGATTCTCACCTCGTTGAGTCCGAGCTGGAACGGGCCCGCCGCGCCCACCCGTATGTCCGCCGCCATGAGGAGGAACGCACCGGCCGGGAACGCGTGGCCAGGGCAGGAGGCCACTACCGGTGCGGGGAACGAGAGGATGCGCTCCGCCAACGTGGCTCCGAGCCGGAGCAGGGTCACGACGTCATCGGGCGGGCCGGCCAGGACCTTCAGGTCGAACCCGGCCGAGAAGCAGCCCGGCCGGCCGTTCAGCAGCACGACGGTCCCGTCGCGCTGCGCTTGGTCGAACGCATCGTGCAGGGCGCGCAGCATGGGGATGGAAAAGACGTTGACCCTGCCGTCATCCATCGTGATGGTGCTGACCAGGTCGGTGCGGCGGTAGGTGACGAGCTCGGCCATGGCGCCTCCCAGCGGTTGGGCCCGGGTATTGTGAAACGATGTTTCGGAACAATGTTTCTAAACGGCGGCCCCGCCGTCAAGTGCGGCGGCCCGCCCCTCCTCGCTGATGCCCCGGACGAAGCAGCGCACGCCCGAACTGCGCGACCGGGTGCTGGCCGCCGCCGCCGAGTTGCTGGCGGAACAGGGTGCGGCCGGGCTGACCGCCCGGTCGCTGGCGGCCCGGGCTGAGACGTCGGCCCCAGCGCTCTACGAGCTGTTCGGGGACAAGTCCGGCGTGGTCCGGGAGCTCTATTTCGAGGGTTTCCGCCAGCTCGGGGCGCAGCTGGCGGCGTCGGCCGAGACCGCCGACCCGGTCTCCGACCTGTGGGAGCTCGCCACGGCCTACCGCCGCTTCGTCCGGACGAACCGGGAGCTGGCCGAGGTCATGTTCTCCCGCCCCTTCACCGATTTCTCACCGGGCCCCGAGGAGCTGGCCGCCACCGGAGCGGTTCGCGTCCTCATCGTCGGGCGGGTCCGCCGGTGCATCGAGGCGGGCCGGCTGCGCGGTGACGAGACCGACGTTGCGCACGTCTTCGTGGCGCTGATCCAGGGCATGGCGTTCGCCGAGGCGGCCGGCCGGCTCGGGACCTCCACCGAGTCGGTGGAGCGGCGCTGGCGGCTGGCCGTCGGCACCGTGTTGAACGGGTTCGGCGCCCAGCGCGGCTAGTGCCGCGCCGCTGGGCTCTCGCCGCTGCTCATCGCGGCGGCCCCTCGGGTCAGGACCGTCTGGTAGAGGGCAGCGGGGAGCCGCGACACGAGGTCGATCACCTTGGCGTCGGGGCCGATGAGCGCGCGCCGGCGGTCCCGGCGGATGGCCGCGAGGATCTGCTGTGCCGCCTTCTCCGGACTGGTGATGAAGGCGCGTTCGAAGTCCCGGAGCGCCTTGTCCCGGTCGCCGGCGATCTGGGAGACGCTGGGGTCCATGCGCGCGTTGCGGGCGATGTTCGTCTTGATCCCACCGGGGTGGACGGTCGTCACCGACACGTTGGCGCCCTCGATCTCGAGCTCCATGCGCAGAGTGTCCGTGAACCCGCGCACAGCGAACTTCGCCGCGTTGTACGCCGATTGCGACGGCACGCTGATGAGCCCGAAGACGCTCGACAGGTTCACGATGTGCCCCTCGCCGGACTCCTTCAGATGCGGCAGAAACGCCTTCGTGCCGTACACCACACCCCAGAAGTTGATGTTCATGAGCCACTCGAAGTCTTCGTAGGACATGGACTCGACCGTGGCACCCAGCGCGACGCCGGCGTTGTTGACGGCGAGGTTGACCCTGCCGTGATCTGCAACGACGCGCCCGGCCCATTCGTAGACGGCGTCCCGATTTGCCACATCGAGGTGCTGGGTCGTGATCTTGACCCCGCGGCCCTCGCATCGGGCCACCGTCTCGGCCAGTCCCGCATCGTCGATGTCACTCAGTGCGAGATGCGCACCTCGGCGCGCCAGTGCTTCGGCCAGGGCCCGCCCGATGCCCGAGCCCGCCCCCGTGATCGCCGCCACCCGGGCGTTGAAGTCCTTCATTTCAACGTGCCAGGTCCGCCGGCTCAGGTGGCGATCGACAAGGGGGCCTCTTCGCGGACGGCCGGGCCCGAGAACTCCATGACGGAGTCGTCGATGTCGCTCATCTTCAGCGCGCGGTAGTCACGTAGGTAACTCTGGTGGACCTTCCACGGGTGCGACGACCCCTGCTTCGGGAGGAGGTGGACCGAGCGCTGGATGTAGCCCGAGGTGAGCCCGAGGATCGGCCCCGAGCCAACGGCCGCATCCCTGTTCCTGGGGACGCACTGGGTCGACCCGCTCCCGTGCATGTGGTTCAGGAGGCGGCAGACGTAGTCACAGGTCAGGTCGCACTTGAGCGTCCAGGAGGCGTTCACGTACCCGATCGCGATCGCCAGGTTGGGCACGCCCTCGAGCATCATCCCCTTGTAGGTGAGGCGGGTCGCCGGGTCGACCACCTCGCCGTCGACGCTCAGCGCGATGCCGCCGAGGAAGAGCAGCTCCAGGCCGGTGGCGGTCACGATGATGTCGGCCTCGAGCTCGGTGCCCGAGACGAGTAGCAGGCCACGCTCGGTGAAGCGGTCGATGTGATCGGTGACCACCGACGAGGTGCCGGCGCTGATCGACTTGAAGAGGTCGCCGTTGGGCACGGCACAGAACCGCTGGTCCCAAGGGTTGTAGCGGGGCATGAAGTGCGTGGCGATGTCGTAGCCGGGCGGGAGCTGGCGCTCGAGGCCCTTGAGCAGCATGGTCCGGACCAACTTGGGGTACCGGCGGCTCACCCGGTAGAAGGCCTGGGTCAACAGGGCGTGGAACCACTTGGCGGCCGTGCCCGCCTTGTCAGCCGGCAGCAGAGTGCGCAGCAACGCCACCACCGGGCTCTTCTCCGGTAACGACGCGACATAGCCGGGTGAGCGTTGCAGCATGGTCACGTGGGCGGCGGAGCGCGCCAGTGCGGGGACGAGGGTGACCGCCGTGGCCCCGCTGCCGATGACGACGGTCCTCTTTCCGGCGAAGTCGAGGTTCTCGGGCCAGGCCTGGGGATGCACGATGGTGCCGGCGAAGTCCTCCATGCCCTTGAAGGCGGGCAGGTAGCCGTGGTCGTAGCGGTAGTACCCGCTGCACGAGAAGAGAAAGCCGGCCGTGATACGGATCGTCTCGTTCGTGTCCGTGCGCTCGGCCGTGATGTGCCAGCACGACTCGGACGTCGACCAGTCGGCCGCGGTGACCCGGTGGTTGAAGTGGATGCGGGTGTCCACGCCGGACTCGGCGGCGGTGTCCTTGATGTACTGCAGGATGGAGTCGCCGTCGGCGATGGACTTCGCGCCGTCCCAGGGCCGGAACGAGTAGCCGAGTGTGTGCATGTCGGAGTCCGAACGGATGCCGGGATAGCGGAACAGGTCCCAGGTCCCCCCGATCGCGTCGCGGGCCTCGAAGATGGCGTAGGTGGCCCAGGGGCACTCAGTCTGGAGGTAGTGGCCGGCACCGACGCCCGACAGGCCGGCACCGACGACGAGGACGTCGAGGTGCGTCGCCTCAGTGACTGCAGTTGGCGCCATCAGGCCGCTCCGATGAGCTTGTCGTTCAGGGTGCCGTGCTCTCCGAAGAGCTGGGCCCTCCACACTTGCACCAATTCCGTCGTGTCGCTGTCGTCGGGGTGGAAGTCGGGCCGGTTGTCGTCTTTCAGGTGGGCCCAGATGGCGGGATCCATGATCGGAGACGACGTGACCCGTCGCCAGCTCCGGCGCAGGTTGCCGGCATCGTCGCCCCGATGCTGTCGGTCCTGATGTCGGTCACCCAGCTCGGCAGCGAGACCGCGGTGGCGTACTCGCACGATGTGGCGGCCGTGTTCGAGGCGGCGCTGACCCCGGCACCCACGCCGCGGGCCTCGCGTGGAGGCTCTCTGGGACGAATCGGCGGCCCGATTCATGACCCTGACGTCAACGTTAGACTTCTCCCGATGGCCACCGCGACCCTGCCCAATGGAAACGGACGCGCACTGCCGGCGGCCGGCCCCTCGGGCTACCGGTGGATCGCTCTGTCGACGGTGACCCTCGGCACCCTGATGGTCTTCATCAACCAGTCGATCGTGCTCATCTCGCTGCCCGACATCTTCCGCGGGATCGACCTCAACCCGCTCACCCCGGGCAACACCGGCTACATGCTCTGGATGCTCATGGGCTTCATGGTGGTGCTGGCCGTGCTCGTCGTGACACTGGGCCGGGTCGGAGACATGTTCGGACGGGTCAAGATCTTCAACCTCGGGTTCGCCGTGTTCACCCTCTTCTCCGTGCTCCTGGCCGTCACCTGGCTCACGGGGACGGCCGGGGCGATCTGGCTCATCACGATGCGGATCGGCCAGGGCGTGGGAGGGGCGATGCTGTTCGCCAACTCCTCGGCCATCATCACCGACGCCTTCCCGGCCCACCAGCGCGGCCTCGGCCTCGGGATCAACAACGTCGCCGCCATCGCGGGCTCCTTCATCGGGCTCGTGCTCGGCGGGCTGCTGGCCCCGGTGGAGTGGCATTTGGTGTTCTTGATCTCCGTGCCCTTCGGCGTCCTCGGCACCGCGTGGGCCTACGTGAAACTCGAGGACCGGGGGGTGCGCACCCCCGCCAGGATCGACTGGCTCGGCAACGTGACGTTTGCCGTCGGCCTGGTCCTCATCCTGGTAGGGATCACCTACGGCCTGCTGCCCTACGGCGGGCACACGATGGGGTGGACCAGCCCCGTCGTGATGGCGGAGATCTTCGGGGGCATGGCCATCCTGGTGGCCTTCGGGATCATCGAGACAAAAGTGCCCGAGCCGATGTTCCACCTGTCGCTCTTCCGCATCCGCGCCTTCACCGCAGGCAACGTGGCCAGCTTCCTCGCGTCGCTCAGCCGGGGCGGGCTCATGTTCATGCTCATCATCTGGCTGCAGGGGATCTGGCTCCCGCTGCACGGCTACAGCTTCGCCCAGACGCCGCTGTGGGCGGGCATCTACATGATCCCGCTCACGGTGGGGTTCCTGGCGGCCGGCCCCGTCAGCGGAGTCCTTGCCGATCGCTACGGCGCCCGCCCGTTCGCGACGGGCGGCCTGGTGTTGGTGGCACTGACGTTCGTCGCGCTGATCGAGTTGCCGGTCAACTTCTCCTACGGCGGGTTCGCCGCGCTGATCTTCTTGAACTCCGTCGGGATGGGCATGTTCATCGCACCGAACCAGACGGGGATCATGAACAGCCTGCCGGCCAACCAGCGCGGCGCGGGTGCGGGCATGGCGGGCACCTTCAACTCGTCGGCGCAGGTCCTTTCGATCGGCATCTTCTTCACCCTCATGATCCTGGGCCTGGCCGCCACGCTGCCGGCTTCCCTGTACCACGGCCTCACGGCCCAGGGCGTCAGCCCGGCGGTGGCGACGCGGGTCTCGCACCTGCCGCCGGTCGGCAGCCTCTTCGCCGCGTTCCTCGGTTACAACCCGATGCAGATCCTCCTGGGCCATGCCGAGCTGTCGCACCTGCCGCACGCGACGGCCACCTACCTGACCAGCCGGCAGTTCTTCCCCCACCTCATCTCGTCGGCGTTCTCCCGGGGGCTCACCGAGGCCTTCTCCTTCGCGGCCGCCGTGTGCCTGCTCGGTGCCGTGGCGTCCCTCCTACGTGGCGGCAAGTACCACCACGAGGACGACATGGGCGACGTGGCGGTGGGCCCGCCCACCGACTGGGTGCCGGCACAGGCGGCGGTCGCCGAGACCGAACCGTTGCTGGTGGACTGAGATGGTCGTGTCCACGCAGCGCAAGGAGGGGCAGGTGGGCGAGGAAGCGGCCGACGCGGGAATCCGCATCAGTGACGCGGCGACCCGGGCCGGTGTCTCGGCCCGGACGTTGCGCTACTACGAGGAGCTCGGTCTGCTCGCGCCGTCGCTCTACACCGCGGGAGGCGAGCGCCGCTACACGGCCGACGACCTGGAACACCTGCAGCGGATCCTCGAGCTGCGCGAGGTCCTCGGCATGAACCTCGACGAGATCCGAGATTTCCTCGCGCTCGAGACGAGGCTGGACGAACTGCGCGCGTCCGTACCGGGCGACCAAGGGCGCCACGAGCAAGAAGGCGCGGGCCGAGCAGAAGGCCACCCTGGAGGAGGCGATGGTGCTCAACGAGTCCCTGGCACAGCAGATCAGCACCAAGCTCGCCCGGATGGACGGCTTCCGGACCAAACTGCTCGAAGACGCCCGGCGCTGCCGCGAGCTCCTCGCCGGGCTGGAGTAGCCCTGCCCGGCTCTCGCGCAATACCTGCCGGCGCTGTCTACGCTTTGGTGCCGTGGCCTACGACGAGGACCTCGCCCAGCGGATCCGGGCCTTGGTCGCCACCGAGCGCGGACTGAGCGAGAAGAAGATGTTCGGCGGCATCGCCTTTCTCATTGGCGGCAACATGGCGATCGCAGCGAGCGGGCAGGGCGGTGTTCTGGTGCGCGTCGACCCCGAGCAGTCGGACAAGCTCGTGGCCACGACGAAGGCGTCGGTGGCCGTCATGCGGGGGAGGCCGATGGCCGGGTGGCTCCGGGTCGGCGCGGGGGACCTGCGGACCAAGCGCCAGCTGGCCAAATGGGTCGATCTCGGCACCGGGTTCGCCGGCTCATTGCCGGCGAAGCGGTAGGTCAGTCCCGAGCATGCTCCGCACGGGCTCATGACCGACGCCGCCGCTCCCTCGGTACCCGCCCCGAATAGGACGCGGCCGGCAGCCGTCCGCTGGTTGCGGTCCAAGGATCCCGATCTCGTGGTGGTCAAACGCTCGGTACGCGCCGCGGTCGTCATGCCCTCGGTGTTCGGCCTCGCCTACGGGTTGTTCGCCAACCGGCAGGTCGCACTGTTCGGGGCGTTCGGTTCGTTTGCGCTCCTGCTGCTGGTGGAATTCACGGGACGCTCCCGCAGCCGCGTCGTCTCCTATGCCGGCCTCTACGTGGCCGGCAGCTGCTTCATCGTGCTCGGCACCGTCGTGTCGACCCAGAAGGTCATCGCGGTCGTCGCCATGGGCCTCGTGGGGTTCGCCGTGCTCTTCGCGGGCATCGTCACCCCTCAGGCAGCCACCGCCTCCACCGCGGCGTTGCTGACGTTCGTGCTCTCCGTGTCCGTGGCCGCGCCGGCGTCGGCGGTCGGTCCCCGCCTGGCCGGCTGGACCCTGGCCGCCGCCTTCTGCATCACGGCCTGCCTGGTCGTCTGGCCGGCCCCGTGGCACGACGACCTACGGCGCCGGCTGGCGGCGGCCGTCTCCGCCGTGGCTCGCCTGGCCGACGCCCGCGCACGGGGCGCATCCGATTCGGAGGCGGAAGTGGCCGTCACGTCCGAGCTGGCGCGCCTGCGCGAACAGTTCTCGGGGACGCCCTACCCGCCGACGGGTGCCGCCTCGGGAGCGGTCGCGCTCTCCAAGCTGGTCGGCCGGATTGAGTGGGTCGCCGGCAACACCGCCCTGATCGCCGACGAGCACTGGTCGACGGAGCCGCCCCGGGCGCGGGCGGTCACCGAGAACGTGGCAGAGACGCTGAGGCAGACGGCGGCTCTCATCTGCGACGGCGACGCCCACCCCGGTCGACGACCCCGAGCGCATTCGAGCGGTCCAGCGCTCGACGCGCCAGCTCGATCAACTCATCGGCGCGGCGCTCGAGGCCGACGTGTCGGCGCTGACGGAAGCGGCCGCCCATCCCGGGGGGCACAACGCCGGTGCCGCCGGGCCCGATGCGGTCGCGGACGGGAGCCTGGCGGGCTCGCTGGACCCGGGGTTCCACGCGCGGGCGCTCGGCATCGCCACGGAGATGGTCGCCGATGCGGCGCTCGAGGCGGCGGGGGCCGAGCCGGTCGTGGACCGTTGGATGGGGATGACCACCGCATCGATCCCGCCACGCGTACGTGCACCGGCTGCTCTCCCATCTCTCCTTCCGCTCGGTCTGGTTCCGCAACGCGGTGCGGGGCGCGATCGGGCTGGCCATTGCCGTCGGGGTGATCGAGATCACCGACGTCTCGCACGGCTTCTGGGTGGTGCTCGGCACCCTGTCGGTGCTGCGGTCCAACGCGCTCGGCACGGGTGCCACCGCCGTTCGCGCCGTCGGCGGCGCCACGGTGGGCGTCGTGGCCGGCTCGCTCATCATGTTCGGAGTCGGCGACCACACGGATCCTGCTCTGGGCGATCCTCCCGCTGGCGGTGCTCGTGTCGGGCATCGCGCCGTCGATGATCTCCTTCGTTGCCGGTCAGGCCGCCTTCTCTTTGATGGTGATCATCCTGTTCAACATCTTGCAACCGGTCGGGTGGAGAGTGGGGCTGACGAGAATTGAGGATGTCGCCATCGGCTGTGGTGTCAGCCTCGTTGTCGGACTCTTGTTCTGGCCGCGGGGTGCGACGGCGGAGCTCGGCCGTGCACTCTCCGACGCGTTCGTCGCCAGTTCGGGCTATCTCGCCGACGCCGTGGACCGGCTGACCATGACCAGCCGGCGTGTCGACACCGAAGCCGGCCAGCAGGCATCGCAGCGGGCCTACCTCCTACTCGATGATGCCTTCCGCCAGTTCTTCATCGAACGCGGGGCGAAGGTCGTGTCGGTGGAGAACATTGCCGGCCTCTTCACGGGAACGAACCGTCTCCGCCTGGCGGCGTTCACGTTGGCCACCCTCCCCGTTCACCCGCCCGCGGCCGGTCGACCCGAGGTCGAGTCGGTCGCGATCGCCGAGGCCGTCCTGCGGGACTCGTACGCATCGAGCCACCGCTGGTATCAGGAGTTCGCAGACCTGCTCGCCGACCGGCGCGACAAGCTCGATCTCCCCCGAGCACCACGACGAGATCCTGCATCACGTCCTGCGGGACGCCTTCGACGACGTCCGGAGCCAGCAGCGCGGTGACCGGGCGCAGACGACGCTGCAGATGTTGTGGGCGGACGAGCTGCTCGAGAACCAGAGCCAGATGCAGACAGACCTCTTGGCGTCGGCGGACCTCTTCGTCCGAGGGAAGGGCCGGGGGATCCTCATCTAGTCCCCCTCTGCGGTAGTCGGTCCTAGGTACAGTGATGCCGCCGCCCGGCGGGAGTGATCGAAGACGTCAGCGAGGTCCGGTTCGATGCGTGTCAGGGGGAGCTGCTCCGGCTGGGCCCAGACGGCCGCCGCCGTGTTGGGGGCACTCGTGTGTGGCATCGTCCTCCCCGACCGCCCGGTCGCGGGGGCTGCCACGACGAGCACGACCGCGGTGCCTCCGGTCGGATCACCCGTCACCACGACGACCGTGCCGCAGCATGTGATCAATCAGCCGAACCTGAACGCCTTAACGCCGCACATCGAGGCCCTGGGCGGCCCCGGCGTCCAGTTCCAGTCGAGCAGCGGGCCGTCCTCGCAGGGATCGGGTGCCGGCGCACCGACCTTCTTGCGTTCTCCTGGCGGGCCGTACCTCTACGACGCCAACGGGCGCATCGTGCTGCTGCACGGCACGAACGTCGTGTACAAGCACGCGCCGTTCGTCGCCTACCCCGATCCCGGCACGCCATGGGACTTCGAGCGCGGCGGACGCGGCGAGGATGCAGAGCCTCGGTTTCAACGTCGTCCGTCTCGGGATCGAATGGCAGGCCCTCGAACCGGGGTCCGGCGGCCCCAACCAGAGCAAGATCTGCTCGCCCGGCCCGCCGGGGGACCCGCACGAGTTCAACCGCGCGGTGGCCGAGCGGTACCTGCAACACGTGGCCGCGACGGTCAACCTGCTCGGCCGTTACGGGATCTACACCCTTCTCGACATGCACCAGGACGTCTACAACGCGAACTTCCGGGGTGAGGGCGCTCCAAACTGGGCCGTGTGCACCAACAACGTGCCGATCGTGCCGAGTGGGGGCCGTTGGTCGAACAACTACGCCAATCCGCAATTGCAGACCGCCGTGCAACACTTCTGGTCCAACGACGTGGTCGGCGACCTCCAGGGCAATCTCGATCTCGCCTGGGCGACGGTGGCGGACTATTTCAAGAACAACCGCTGGGTCGTCGGCTACGACCCCTTCAACGAGCCCTTCTCGACGGAGACGCAGGTCGCGTCCGATTCGACTTTCACGGGCCAGCTGGAGTGCTTCTACACGGGGAGCTCCCACACCGGCTTCCTGGCCAACGGAGCGACCCCGCTCGTCTGTCCCTCCGATGTGCCGGGCAACGGAGTCATCCCGGCGATCCAGGCCGTCGATCGCAACCACCTGATCTTCGTGGAGCCCGACATCTACTGGGTCACCGGAGGGAACGTTCCCTCCCAGCTGGGCCCGATGCCCTTCCAGCGGCTGGTCTTCAACTTCCACGTCTACTGCGGCGACCGCAGCCCGCTGACGGGCAACCCGACCAACTTGTTGCGGTGCCTCCAGTCAGAGCAGACCGTGGCGGGCGAACAGGACATCACGCGCCTGTCGATGAGCTCCGCGTCCCAGCCGAGTGGCCCCGCCATCTTCATGAGCGAGTTCGGTGCGACCACGAGCGCGCCGCTGGTCGGGTTCGACACCGAGGGGGCCGGATTGGACCAGGTGGGTTGGGCGTACTGGGCCTGGAAGTACTACGACGACCCCACCGGATCGTCGGCCGAAGGCCTCGTCCGGCCCGACGGGAACTACACCCCGATCGTGACGGTCCTGTCGCGGACGTACCCGCAGGTCGTGGCGGGCACGCCCAACTCCATCCTGTTCAACCCGTTCACGGGTGCGTTCAACATGGTGTACGCACCGACCCTCGCCGCACGAGGCGTGACGAGCATCGTCATCCCGGCGTCGGAGCACTACCCCAACGGGTGGTGCGCGGCCGTCAAGGGCGGGCGCATCACCTCACATCCGGGCACAACGCGCCTGACCGTGCAGACGACCGGGCACCCGGTGCAGGTCTACATCTCGGTGACCGCGGGTGGGTGCCCGTCCGGTTGACGATCAGGACCCGGTGCCCGACAAGCTAGGTCTGAGCCCGGATCTCCCCTTGGACACGCTTCTGTTGCGCCGCCATGAGCGCGTTGGCGCGTGGCGGCACCGCGGAGACCTTCGCACTCGCCGGGGGAAGCGATCCGGCCGGCAGCTCGGTGCACGTCGTGTGGAACATGGCCTGCTGCGCTGGCGTGATGGAGCTGGGCGGAAGGGCGGCCGGACTCGAGAACGGGTTCGTGGGCGCCCGCAACACGGGGGGCTCGGCAAAAGGCGGCCTCTTCGACGTGAGATCGAAGAAGTCCAGCATGTTGTTCGCATTGGCGTCGCGGTAGGTGAGGGCCGGGAGATTCCATTTGGTCTCGACCAGCTTCAGGATCGAGGTGTGGTCGAACGTCTGGTGTGACACGTAGTCCTTCTTCGAGCGGGCGGAGACCACGCAGCAGGGCACCCGGAAGCCCGTGTAGTCGTACGCACCCGGCAGATCGCCCGGCTTCAGAGCAGGCGGCACGTTGTCCGGCTTCACGGCTGGCTGCGGGGGAACGTGGTCGTACCAGCCGCCGTGCTCGTCGTAGACCCAGATCAACGCCGTCTTCTCCCATGCGGGTCCCTGCATCACCGCATTGATGACCAGCGCGGCATATCCCTCACCGACGGAGATGTCCCCGTCCTCCTCGGAGAAGTTCGTGTAGGGATCCACCAGGCTGAAGGCGGGGAGGTCCCCCGACGCCGCGTCGGCGAAGAACTGGCTCACATGGACGGCCTTGGTCGGATTGTTCAAGAAGACGGGCTCGAAGAGCGCACAGGTCGGGAGGTCCGGGTAATAGTCCTTCCACGAGATGCCGTGCTCGTCGAGGCGGTCGAAAATGGTGCCGTTGGGGGCGTCGACCTTCGAGATACCCGACACGTCGGTGCTGATGTTCCCGAGCGCGGTGCCGGCGATCAGGAACCGGCGGTTCGGGTAGGTCTGTGCCATCACCGACGAGAAGTAGCGGTCGCCGATTGGGAACAGACGCGCCATCGAATGGTAGAAGGGGAGGTCGTCGCCCTCCCAGTAGCCCATCGCCGCCCCGCCACACGCCTTGACGAACCCCAGGTTGGTGCCGTTGTCCCACGAAGTGTGCGACGCCGTCCATGATTGCGAAATGCCCGAGTGCATCTCCCCGCACGTGTTCGGGTTGTGGAACGAGCGTACATAGCCACCCGAGGGATCAGGGTTGTAGTTGACGGGCGTTCCGTCCGGCCCGAGGGTCAACCCGTCGCCGCGACCCAACGTGCCCAGGTGGTCGTCGAACGAGTGGTTCTCCATCATGAGCACGACGATGTGCTCAATCTGCGGCATCGTGTCGACACCGGCAGGAAGGTGCGGGTACGGACGCGTTCCGGGTTGGAGGAGCGATCCGTTCGGCCCGAGACCCCGGGCCGTCGTCGCCGCCGCGTAGGTCTCGCTGCCGACGGCGGCCGCGAGACCGGTCGCGGCAAGCCCGCCAACGACGGTCCCGGCGAGGAGCGATCGGCGGGAGAGCGGTTGCGCCCACGCTGGGTCTTGCTTGGGGCCCTCGGTCACCGACGTTACGGTAACCCAGGACGCAGCCATTTTGGCACCCCCAACCGGATTCGAACCGGTGCTGCCGCCGTGAAAGGGCGGTGTCCTGGGCCGCTAGACGATGGGGGCGAGGCCGTGCTCAGCGCACACGGCGTCCCGAGCCTAATGGGCGCCGATGGGGACGCCCGGCGCCGACGAGTCGCGGACCAGCGGGGCCGGCAGCACTTCGGGCGCGTGATACGTGCAGACGAGGAAGGTCTGCACGGCGCCGATCACCAGCGCGGTGGCACCGATGATGTGGACCTCGACCAGCAGCGCCGGCAGGTGCGTGAAGTATTGCGTGTACCCGACGGCGGCTTGCGCCACCATGACTGCCATGAGAATGCGTGCCGAGCGGCGGACCCGCTCGGGCACGTCACCCATGTGGAGCGCGACGACGAGGCCGATGGTGACGCCGATCAGCAGTAGGGCCAGGCTCGAGTGGAGCTCGGCCATATCGCGCAGAGCGATCGGGATCCGCTTGGCGACCTGCTGGCCCGACGCGTCGCCGGCGTGAGGGCCCGAGCCGGTGGTGGCGGTGCCGGCGCCGATCACAAGCGCGAGCAGCGCCAGAAGCCCGTAGTAGAGGCGGATGAGCGGACGCGGCACGAGGGGGCGCGCCGATCCCGGCGTGTAGTCGCGGCTCGAGCGGTGCACCAGGACCACGGCATCGACCAGGAGCAGCATCGATGCGTAGAAGTGCACCATGACGACGTAGGGGTTGAGCTTGGTGTAGACCACGATCCCGCCGAGGACGGCCTGGGCCAGCACGCCTGCTACGAGCCCACCGCTCAGCCAGACGAGGTCGCGCCGGCGAGGGGCACGGAAGATGGCGCCGAGAAAGGCTGCCGCCACTGCGAGTGTGATGACGACAGTGACGAGGCGGTTGCCGAACTCGATCAGGCCGTGGAACTGCACCGCCGGTGTGAGGTGCCCGACCGAGCACTCCGGCCAGTCGCTGCAGCCCAGGCCCGACCCGGTCAGGCGCACCGCCGCGCCGGTGACGACGATGAGGGCGGTCAGGACCAGGGCCACGACATTGAGCCGGTGGCTCAGCGAGGGCGAGACGGTTGGGGTACGGCGCCGCGACACTCGGCTCAAGCGTACCGGGACCTGCGGCTTGGTCCCGGGCGCGCCCCCGTCGTAGGCTGTCGCCGCATGTCCATTGAGGCACCCGCCCTCCCAGTCCGGCGAGCCGGGTGGTCGTGGTCGACGGTCGGGGCCTATGTCGCCCTGACCAAGCCACGGATCATCGAGCTCCTGCTGGTCACGACGCTCCCGACCATGGTCGTGGCGCAGCGTGGGTTACCTCCCGTGTGGCTGATGGTGGCCACTCTGGTCGGCGGGGCGCTGGCCGCCGGCGGCGCCAACGCGATCAACATGGTCGTCGACCGCGACATCGACCGCCTGATGAAGCGGACCAAGAACCGCCCGCTGGTCACGGGCGCGATGACGCCCACCGCGGCGCTCGTCTTCGCCCTGGCGCTCGAGGTCGCCGCCTTCGTGGAGCTGTGGCTGGCCGTCAACTTGCTGTCGGCGGTCCTGGCGATCTCGGCGACTCTCTTCTACGTCTTCGTCTACACGCTGTGGCTCAAGCGCCGCTCCTCGCAGAACATCGTGATCGGGGGCGCGGCAGGGGCGGTGCCCGTTCTCGTCGGGTGGGCCGCCGTCACCGACTCCCTGGCGTGGGCCCCGGTGGTGCTCTTCGCCCTCATCTTCATCTGGACGCCGCCGCACTTCTGGTCGCTGGCGGTGCGCTACAAGGAGGACTACGCAGCGGCCGACGTGCCGATGCTGCCGGTGGTCGCATCCATGAAGCGGACGACGACCGAGATCGTCTACTACACCGTGGCGCTGGTGGCGGTGTCGTTCCTCCTGGGCCCGGTCGCCCACCTCGGCTGGGTCTACATGATCACCGCGGCAGTGCTCGGGGCCGGGTTCCTCTACTTCGCGACCCGACTGTGGGGACTGGCCCAGAACGGCCAGGTGACTGGTCGTGACGCGATGAAGGTCTTCGGGTACTCCATCACGTACCTCACGGTGCTGTTCGTCGCCATGGCGGGTGACGTACTGATCACCAACCACCTTCACTAGCGTCCCGTCGCGATGACCGACGCCGCACCACCGGACCCGTCGGTCCCGCCTGCTCCGGATACAGGATCCGGTGCCGATCCCGACGCCGGGGCGGGGCCCCGCAAGCCGCGGAAGGTCTTCCTGCTGATCGGCACCGTGTTGGCCGTCGCTCTCGGCGTCGGCCTGTTCACGAGCGTCGGCAACGGGCCGAACTCGGGGGGCGCCAGCGAGGGGAGACCGGTGCCCTCGTTCACGCGCCAGAACATCGGCCCCGTCGGACCGCACCAGGTGTCGGTCCCGGCCGATGGCGGGGCCAGCGGCGCGCCGACCGTCCTCTTGTTCTTCGGGAACTGGTGCACGGCTTGCCATCATGAATTGCCCCCGCTGGCGGCGGCCGTGCGGTCGCAGCACGGGGCGGGTGGCGCGCTGTCGACGATCCGCGTGATCGGGGTGGACG
This sequence comes from uncultured Acidimicrobiaceae bacterium, assembly GCA_963726135.1. Taxonomy (GTDB): domain Bacteria; phylum Actinomycetota; class Acidimicrobiia; order Acidimicrobiales; family RAAP-2; genus Bog-473. The sequence continues at coordinate 216,509 of CAVSBE010000003.1, read as the reverse complement.
ACCTCGACTCGTCGTCGAGTGCCAAGGCGTTCATGAAGAGCGCGGGCGTGTCGTTCCCGGTCGCCTACGACGCCGACGCCAGCGTGACGAGCGGCCTGTTCTACTTCGACGGCGACCCTTTTGCCGTCTTCGTCGGCGGCGACGGCACCATCAACAAGATCGTGCGGGGCGACGTGCTCACGCCCTCGTCCTTTACCGCTGACGAGCGGGCACTCATTCCCAGCGGAACGTGAGCGCCGCCGCCACGGGGGCGGCGACGGCCCAGGCCGCCAGCACGATCCACGACTCGGCGGGGACGGGGCTGCCGGTGCCCAAGGTGGCGTGCAGGGCCGTCGAGAGTGCCGCGGCGGGGAGCAGCTTGGCGAACGAAGCCAGGCCGCTCGGCAGCTTGGCGAGCGGGACGATCATGCCGCCCAGCAGCAGGAGGACCAGGTAGAGGCCATTGGCCGCGGCCAGGTTGACCTCGGCCCTCAGGGTCCCGGCCATGAGCAGGCCGATGCCGGCAAAGGCGGCCGAGCCGAGCAGGATGGCGCCGAGCGCGCCGGCCACCGCAGCGGTGGCGCCCCCGCCGGGGTTCCAGCCCAGGGCGAGCCCGACCGGGAGGAGCACGGCCGCCTGCACGAGCTCGACGGCGACGATGGTGACGATCTTGGCGCCCAGCAGTCTGGGGCGGCCGAGGGGCGTCGAGCCGAGGCGCTTGAGCACGCCGTAGCCGCGTTCGAAGCCGGTTGCGATGCCGAGGGACACCATGGCGGTGGACATGACGGCCAGCGAGAGGATGCCGGGCACGAAGAAGTCGGCGGGTGTCGCGGTGGGCGTCGACACGACGGTCACCTTGGAGAAGAACAGGAGGAACACGACGGGGATGCCGAGGGTCAGCAGCAGCGTCTCGCCGCGGCGCAGCGTCATGGAGACTTCAGCGCCGGTCTGGGCGGTGAGCGGGCGCAGGGCGTCGGTGGCCGTGCTCATGGCTGCCGTCCCCGCCCCGTCCTGCCCCGCCGCCGGTTTCGGCGCCGCGGCGACGCGACCGGGTCGTCGCTGGTCACGGCGGCTGCCGCGCCGACCGCCTCGAAGTAGACGTCCTCGAGGGTCTTGCCCGTCACGAGGTCGGTGAGGGTGGCGTCGCGGTCGGCCAGGAAGGTGGCGACGGCCGCCGTGACGGCGGGAGTCGGCCGGTCCGTGGCCTCGACGCGGTAGCGGCCGGGGATGGTCTCGGTCACCACGGTCCCCGGACCGACGGCCTCGGCAAGTGCGCGCGTGTCGAGGGCCGGCGGCGCCCCGAAGGTGACGACGGCTTGGCCGGCGTCGGGTGCGCCAGGGGTCCCGGCGGTCAGGTCGTGTGGCGTCCCCTCGAGCACGATGCGGCCCGACGACAGGATGACGATGCGGTCGGCCATCTTCTCCGCCTCGGTGAGCTCGTGGGTGGTGAGGACGAGCGACACGCCCTTCTCCTTGAGGCCGGCCACCACGCCGCGGACCGCGATGCGGCCCTCGGGGTCGACGCCCGCGGTCGGCTCGTCGAGGAACGCCACCTCGGGCCGACCGACCAGGGCCAGGGCGAGGGAAAGGCGCTGCTGCTCGCCGCCCGAGAGGTGGCGCCAGGGCGTGGCGGCCACGGCGCGGAGGCCCACGAGGTCGAGCAGCTCGTCGGTCGGCACGGGATCGGGGTAATAACGCCCGAAGAGGTCGAGCACGCGGCGCGGCCCGAGCATCGGGTACACGCCGCCGCGTTGGAGCATGACGCCGATGCGACCGGTGAGGGCGGCGTGGTCGCCGACGGGATCGAGCCCGAGGACCCGCACCTCTCCGGACGCCGGCCGCCGGTAGCCCTCGAGCGTCTCGACGGTCGACGTCTTGCCTGCTCCGTTGGGCCCGAGCACGACGAGCACCTCGCCGGCCTCGGCGAAGAGGTCGATCCCGTCCACGGCGGGCGGTGCGCCGGCCTCGTAGCGCACGGTGAGACCCCTGACCTCGACGGACGGCACGGCGTCGCAGGCTACTTTGAGCAGGGATGATCGATATCCGGCTGCTGCGTGACGATCCCGACGGGGTGAAGGCCGCTTTGTCCCGGCGCGGCGTCGAGGCGGCCGAGGTGGACGCTGTGCTCGAGGCCGATGTGGCCCGCCGGGCCGCCCGCACCCGCTTCGAGCACCTGCGCAACGAGGTGAAGGAGCTCTCGCGTCAGGTCCGGCAGGCCAAGGAGGAGAGCGACGACGCCCGGGCCGCCGAGCTCAGCGCCCGCAGCCGCACTCTCGGTGAAGACGAGAGCGCCGCCGCCGCCGAGGCGGACGCGGCAGAGGAGCAGGTGCGCACCGGTTTGCTCTACCTCCCCAACATCCCGGCCGAGGACGCGCCCGAGGGGGAGGGCGAGGAGGACAATGTCGAGGTCCGGCGCTGGTGGCCGGGACGGGACGCGGGGCGGCCGGAGCCCGGCCGGGCGGACCACCAACAGGTGCCGCACTGGGAGATCGGCGAAGCCCTGCAACTGCTCGACATGGAGCGCGGCGCACGGCTGGCCGGCTCCATGTTCCCGCTCTACCGCGGGCCGGGGGCGCGCCTGCTGCGCGCGCTGACCGCGTTCGCCATCGACCGTCACTCGCCGGACTACGAGGAGATCCGCCCGCCGACGGTGGTGCTCACGGAGACCATGACCTCGACCGGGCACCTGCCCAAGTTCGCCGACGACGCCTACCACGTCGAGCGCGACGACCTGTGGCTGATCCCCACGGCCGAGGTGCCCCTGACCTCAATGCACCGCGGCGAGATCCTGGAGGAGCGGCAGCTGCCGCTGCGCTTCACGGCGTCGACCGCCTGCTATCGCCGCGAGGCGGGCTCGGCCGGGCGCGACACCCGCGGGCTGCTGCGCGTGCACGAGTTCGACAAGGTGGAGCTCTTCGCCTATGCCACGCCCGAGGGTGCGTTGGAGGCGCAGGCCGACATCTTGCGGCGGGCGGAGTCGATGCTCCAGGACCTCGAGCTGCCCTACCGGGTGCTGGACCTGTGCACCGGAGACCTCAGTGGTTCGTCGGCCCGCACCTTCGACCTCGAGGCCTTCGCGCCGGGGGTGGACCGCTGGCTCGAGGTGAGCTCGGTCAGCTGGTTCCGCGACTACCAGGCCCGCCGGGCCGACGTGCGCTTCCGCCCGGCAGGGGGAGGCCCGTTGCAGCTCGTGCACACGGTGAACGGCTCGGCGCTCGCATGGCCGCGGATCTGGGCCGCCCTCGTGGAGAACGGCCGCCAGGAGGACGGGACGGTCATGCTCCCCGAATGCCTGGCGCCGTACATGGGCGGGGAACTGTTGCTCAAGGCGCCGTGACGGCGGCTCGAGGGGCGAGGGCTGGCGGTCTGAAAGCTCTCAACGATCTTGTTGACAGTTTTGCGGGACATTCCCCCGCCGCACGGAGCCGGAGCCGGAGCCGGAGCCCGTTCCGCAGGACGGCCGCCCGAGCGGCGAGGTTTCTGAAAACTCTCAACGACCTTGTTGACAGTTTTGCGAGACATTCCCCCGCCGCAGGGGCGGCCCCTCGCTCACTGGCCGACACGTCGTGACCGAGCTCACGTTCCTCGGCACCGGGAATTTCCTGGCCCCACCCGGCCGCTACTGGAACAGCTTCGTGTTGGACGCGTCAGTGCTGGTTGAGCCGTCACCCACTGCGCTGCCGCACCTGCGGCGCTGCGGGTTCGAGGTCGGCGCCATCGAGGTGGTCGTGGTCTCGCACTTTCATGCCGACCACTGCTTCGGATGGCCGTTCTTCCTCCAGGCGGCGGCCGACACCGGCGGGGGCCGTTCGCTCTCGGTGGTGGGACCGCCCGGGATCGAGGAGCACCTCGAGAACATGAACGTGGCCGGTGCCGTGCAATCCGTGACCGAGGCGGCCCGGGCCAACTTGGACCTGCGTTTCGTCGAGGTCGACGGCACCTGGCAGGAGGCCGGGCCGCTGCGCTTCCGGGCGGTCGAGGTGGATCATGTCCCGTACCTGCGCTGTTACGGCTACTTGTTCGACCGTGGAAGCCAGGTCGTCGGCTACTCAGGCGATACCACGCCGTGCAACGGATTGAGCGAGCTGGCGCGCATCGCCGACGTGCTGGTGGTGGAGTGCAACGGGCGGCACGCACCGCCCGGGGCCAGGCCCAGCCACATGGACGAGGACGCGATCAGCGTCCTCCAGGCCGCCCACCCGGGGGTGCAGCTGGTGCTCACCCATCTCGGTGAGCAGGTCGACACTGGCTCGATGACGGGCGTGACGATTCCGGAGGACTTCGAGCGCCTCACGGTCTGAGCCGGTCCCGCGGGAACTCGCCTCAGCTGGTGGCAGACGCGAAGCGGTAGCCCACGCCGCGGACCGTGGTGATGAGCACCGGGGTCGAGGGGTCTGCCTCAATGCGGGACCGCAACCGCTTGATGTGCACGTCGAGTGTCTTGGTGTCGCCGATGTAGTCGGTGCCCCACACGCGGTCGATCAAGACGTCACGGGTCAACACGCGCCCGGAGTTCTCCACGAGAAGGCGCAAGAGCTCGAACTCCTTGCGGCGCAGATGCACCTCCTCGCCGCGCACGAACACGCGCCGCTGGTCGAAATCGACCTTTATCCCGTTGGCCTCCCAGGTGCCGTCGCTGCCGAACTCGATGGCGCCCGACATGTCGGAGGACTCGGGGCCACCCGGGGTTCGCCGCAGCACGGCCCGCATGCGGGCCACCAGCTCGCGGAGGCGGTAGGGCTTGGTGACGTAGTCGTCCGCCCCGACCTCGAGCGCGACCACCGTGTCGATCTCGGTGCCCTTCGCCGTCACCATGATGATGGGGACCTGCGAGCGCGTCCGGATGGTGCGGCACACGTCGATCCCCGACAGCTTGGGCAACATGAGGTCGAGGAGGAGGATGTCGGGGTCCGTCTCCTCGAACAGCTGCAGCGCCTCGCTGCCGTCGCGGGCCACGGTGACCCGGAAACCCTCGTTGGAAAGCCCGATCATGAGCGCCTCGATGAAGGACTCCTCGTCCTCGGCCAACAGGACCTTGACCGGGCCTTCGCCGGCCGTCGTGCGCCCCTTGCGTCCGGCCGCCCGGCTGGTCCCGGCCTTGCTCACGCCACGCGCTCGGCCTGAATGGGCAGCACGAGGGTGAAGGTCGATCCTTCGCCCTCACGTGACTCGACGTCGACCCAGCCCTGGTGGTTGTTCGCAACGTGCCGCACGATCGAGAGGCCGAGACCGGTGCCGCCCGTGTCGCGGCTGCGGCCGTGGTCGACCCGGTAGAACCGCTCGAAGATGCGGTCCAGGTCCCGCGCCGGGATCCCGATGCCGTGGTCCTGCACCGACAGGCGCACGTTGTCGCGCTCCTCGATGCGCCAGTTGGGCGAGACCGCCGCAGGTGTGTCCGCCGGGCCCGTTCCGACAGGATCCCCATCGAGGGGGACCGGGGGTACCGGCGCCGTGGTGCCAGTCGCCGCCGCGCCCGAGGTCACGGCCTCGTCGGGCGCCGTGTACTGGTCGAGGATCTCGGGCGTGAACACCGGCTGGACCGTGCCCGCCTTCTCGGGCCGTGCCGCCTCCCCGGCCCGGCCCCCCCGGCCGCCCCGGGCAGCCCGGTCAGCCCGGACACCGCGGGCATCTCCCCGGTCGCGGGGGCCTCCCAGGCACGGCCCTCGCCACCGGTGACCGCCGAGCTGCCGACGGAAGGGTGCTCGAGGTTGGGATGGGTGCGCTGCACGGTGCCCGTCACGACCACCTTGGAGTTGTCGTAGGAGTAGGTGATCGCGTTCTCGAGCAGCGCGTGCATTGCCGAGACGAGCTGCCGCCGGTCCCCCATGACGGCGACCGGGGGGGAGGGCTCGTGGAGCACGATCTCGAGGCCGCGCTGGTCGGCCGTGGCCCGCACCCGCTCGATGGCGTCCGCCATGACGAGGTTCACGAGCACCGGCTCGCGCGGCGGGGCCTCCTCCGACTCGATGCGCGACAGGTCGAGCAGGTCGTCGATGATGCGGCTCACCCTGAACGCCTCGTTGTGGATGCGGCCGGCGAGACGCTGCGCCACGTCAGGGTCGGGCTCCGAGACGAGGGTCTCGGCGAGGAGGCCCAGCGCGCCCATCGGCGTCTTGAGCTCGTGGCTCACGTTGGCCACGAAATCACGCCGGATCTCTTCGAGCCGGCGGCGTTCCGAGACGTCCTCGATCAGCGCGATCACCCCGAGCGGCCGGCGGCCGTCGTCAATCTGGCGGGCGCGGACCTGCAGCGTGCGCCGCGGCGGTCCGTACAGGTCGAGGGTGCGCTCGGCCGATCCCTGGTGCCACGCGTCCTCGAGCACCTCGGTCACCGCCTGGGCGGCGAGGGCGTCACCGTGGCGGCTGACCATCAAGGCATTGGCGCGTCCGTTGCGGTAGATCACCGTGCCGTTCTCGTCGCACAGGACCACGCCCTGGGTGAGGGTGTCGAGCGAGCGCCGCAGGCGGATGGCGTCGGAGCTGGACTCGGTCACCGCCTGGGCGGCGCCGCCGGTGACCTGCTCCAGGTAGGCCAGGGAGGTCTCGATGTTGTGCTCGTCCTCTGGAGGATCGAGGCCGAGCCGGGTCCCGAGCGAGGCGAGCCGTTGCGAGATGGCGCGGCGCCCCGAACGCCGTCCAAGCAGGGCGGCCACCAATCCCACCACCACGCAGGCGGCCACGGCACCCGCAATGAAGAGGATCTCCTGCGTCTGGGTCAGATTGATCTCCCCGAGGGGGAACGGCGGCACGCCCCCAATATGACAGGGCTGGAGAGGCGCGGCGAACCTCTCCGCCCGGGTGTGCGGGCGGTGCCGAGGACGGGCGCTGATTTGAGCCTCCAGGCAGGACCGGCAACGTCCCTACCACTGGACCCCAACCCGAATTCGACCGCCGCGCTGTCACGCTGGGTCTGGGGAGGGGGACCGAGATGACAGCGCAGTTGATCCGTCCGGGCGGTGAGGCGGCCGGCCGCGACCGTCCTGGCGCGCCGCCGCCCCCGATGCCCGTCCCGGATCCGCTCTCGGAGAGCGTTGCCGGGGGCATGCAGCAATCCTTCCGTCCCGCCGCCGAGGAGAGCTCCCGGCGCTTCTACATGGCAGTCAGGATCAAGTTCGCGCTGTCGGCCGCCTTCGCCGCAGTGTGGGTGGCGTTCTCGGTGTGGCTGGCCATCCCGTGGGTCCTTGACACCGCCCATTACATCGGGCTGCCCGCCTCCATCGTCCTCATCACGCTGCTGGCGTTCATCCCGGGCGCTCTCGTCTCCTTCCTCCTGGCCAGCCTCGTGCTCGACCGCCAGCCTCGGCTGACCGTCGAGCATCCGACGGTCGGGGTGACCGTGGTCATCGCCGCCCGCAACGAGGCCGAGGGCATCGGGGAGACGGTGGACTACCTGGCGGAGCAGGACTACGACGGCCCCTACCGGGTGATCCTCGTCGACAACGGCTCCTCCGACGACACCGCCACCATCGCGCTCGAAGCAGGCACAGTCATCGGGGCTCGACTTGTCCGTGCTCACGGAGACCACACCGGGAAAGAACAACGCCCTGAACACCGGATTGGCGGCCGTCGTGACCCCACTGGTCATCACGGTCGACGCCGACACGCTGCTGCACCGCTCCGCGGTGCGCCTGCTCGTCGCCCGCTACCAGTCGTCGCCGAGCGACGTCGTCGCCGTGGCAGGCAGTGTGCTGGTGCGCAACAGCCGCTCGAGCTTCTGGGCGAGGGTCCAGGAGTGGGATTACTTCCTCGGCATCGCCTCGGTGAAGCGTATGCAGGGGCTCTACCAGGGGACGCTCGTGGCACAGGGGGCGTTCAGCCTGTACGAGACCGGAGCCGTGCGAGACATCGGCGGGTGGCCCGACGCCATCGGCGAGGACATCGTGCTCACCTGGAAGCTGCTCCGCACGAACCGCCGTGTGTTCTTCGAGCCGCTTTCGGTGGCATTCACCTCGGCGCCCGAGGACCTCCGGACGTTCGCCCGCCAGCGCTCCCGCTGGGCGCGGGGGATGATCGAGGGCCTGCGGACGGTGCCACCCTGGCACCAGCCCCGGCGCATGGCTCGCGTGCTCACCGGCATCGACCTGGCCATTCCCTTCCTTGACACGGCCTACGTCCTGGCCTGGGTGCCCGGTCTCGTCCTGGCCTGTTTTGGCTTCTACTGGCTCGTGGGGCCGATGACCATCGCGGTGGTCCCGCTCACCGCCCTTGCATACGCGTTCCTGTTCCACCGGCAGTGGCGCGACGTGTTCAAGCCCCTCGGTCTGCGAGTGCGCAAGAACGTGCTGGCCCTGATCGCCTTCCTCTTCGTGTACCAGATCCTGATGTCGGCGGTGTCGGTACGCGGGTACGCGCAGGAGCTGTTCGGCCTCAGCCGGAAATGGAAGTGAGGCAAATCACCTCCGCTCCGTGAACCGTTCTCCGGGCAACGGCGGCACCGGAGGTCCCGGCGCCGGACCTCACCACGGAGGACACCCCATGGTCGTGTGGCACCTCGCCGATGTCTCGCTGAACCCGAGCGTGAACGCGCTGCCCGGTGGGGGGACGCTGCAGGAATTGACCAACGGGCTCGGTGCCTGGGCCCTCATCGCCGCGCTGGCCGGCCTGCTGGTCGGCGCCGCCGCCTGGGCCCTCGGCGTCCATGCCCAGAACTACCAGCAGTCCCTGGTCGGGCGACGGGCCGTGCTGGTGTCGGGGCTCGCCGCGCTGCTGATCGGTGCGGCGCCGCCGATCGTCAACTTCTTCTTCCACACCGGTACCAACTTGCACTGATCGATCGGCGCCCTTCTCGCGATGCTGGCCGCAGGCTGCTCGGGTCTCGACGCCCTCAACCCCGTCTGCCAGGTCGGCAGCATCGGGGGCTCCATCGCGGCCTCGGGATTCGAGTCGGTCCTGAACGGGATCAGCCAGTGGGTGGCGAGCGGCGCCGAATGGCTGCTGGGCCAGATCGGCGACGTGCTCGTGTCGACCACGACGGTGGATGTCGGGGCCACCTGGTTCCGTGCTCACTACGGCCAGATGACGGCGCTGGCCGGCGTCGTGATCCTCCCCATGCTCCTGGCTTCGACGCTGCAGGCCGTGGTCCGCCAGGACGCGGGACAGCTCGTGCGCACCTTTCTCGTGCAGCTCCCGCTGGCCCTGTTGCTGGCGGTGGTGGCGATGCAGGTCGTCATCTTGAGCCTGTCGGCCACCGATGCCATGAGCAACGCCGTGGCGGGCGGTTCCGGTGCCGACGTGCATTCGCTGCTGACCGGCGTCACCACGGGACTCGTGGCTGCCGCGGCGGACCCGACCATCGCCAGCTTCGTCCTCCTGCTCATCGCACTGCTGGTCGCGGTGGCCGCGTTCGTGCTGTGGATCGAGCTACTGATCCGGGCGGCTGCGGTCTACGTCGCGGTGCTCTTCCTGCCGCTCGCACTGGCCACGCTCGTCTGGCCCGCCGTGTCGCACTGGTGTCGGCGGCTCATCGAGACGTTGGCGGCGCTGATCCTCTCCAAGTTCGTCATCGTGGCCACGCTGAGCCTGGCCGCCGGTGCCGTCTCGTCGGGCACCGCCGGGACCGGCACCCACGGTGCCGGGTTCTCGGCCGTGCTGGCCGGCGGCGCGCTCCTGGTCATGGCCACCCTCGTCCCCTTCGCCATCCTGCGTCTCATTCCCGCGGTCGAGGCCGGCGCCGTCTCCCATCTCGACGGGCTGCGGGCGAGGGGGACGGCCGCCGTGACGCGGCTCCCGCGCTCTGCCGTGAGCCACGTCCTCAACGAGGGCCTGGAGGCGCTGGGTGACGCGCGCCTGTTGGCCCAGGCCACGCCGGCAGGGCGGGCCGCCAACGGGGCAGCCGTCGGAGGGGCAGCCCTCGGCGGGGCGACGCAGGGTGGCGGATCGGCGGAGGCTAAGGGGCCCGGCACGGTCGGCCTCGCCGAAGGCGACCCGGGCTCCATGCGCGTCTACGAGGATGCCGTCGCTCGCGGCGCGGTCCCCGCCCCCAGGGGGCCCAAGCCGATCCTGGGGTCCGGGACCGACGACGGGGCGGCCGGTGGGACGGGGCGGCCGGAGGGGAACGGCGAGCCGGGCGGCGGCGTGGTGGGAACCGGGCACCCCAACGCGTTCTCTGCACCGACGGGCCCGGCGACGCCCGAGGACACATGGAAGTGGGAGGGCGTCCCGCCCGGCCGCAGTCTGATCGGGAAGGTCGAGGCCGGGCAGCTGCGCTACTACATGGGCGACGACGGCCACGGCCCACGCATCGTGTCGTTGCCCGCTGCCTGGCCGCCCGGTCAGGGCGGCGGCCCCGGGTGAGCGGTGTGCCCGGCGACGGCGGGACGCGCTACCGCTTCGGCCCACGCGAGCGCGGCGGCGCGCTGGCCGGATGGCGAGCCGGCCAGATCGTCACGATGGCGGTCGGCCTGGTCTTCGGCGTGCTCGTGCTGCGCTGGGAGCCCAACGCGGCCGGGGTGGCGGCGGCCATGGGCATCCTCGTCCTCTACGGCGCGCTGGCGACGGTGCCCGTGTCGGGCCGGACGGGAGACGAATGGCTCCCGGTGGCCGTGTGCTGGGGCGCCCGCCGGGCCGGCCGCCACGGCGCCCGGCACATGCGCGCGCTGTGCGGGGTGCGGCTGCTGCGGGCCGGCTGGCACGACATGGGTGTCGTGCACGACCAGCGTGCGCGCACCCTCACGGCGGCGCTCTCGCTGCGCGGCCGCGGCTTCGCCCTGCTCGGCGCGGACGAGCAGGATCGCAGGGTGGGGGCATGGGCTTCGGTCCTGACATCGTTCGCCCGCGAGGGCTCCCCGGTGCACCGGGTGCAGTGGGTCGCCGCGTCGTTCCCCGACGACGGACACGGTGTGCGGTCGTATGCCGCCACCGAGGCGGTGCCGGACACCGCGTCCGCCTGCACTTCCTCGTACGAAGCACTCCTGAGCGACATGGACTCGCGGACCTGTGCGCACGACGTGGTCCTGGCGGTGCAGGTGCGGCTCACCAAGTCGGTCGAGGTCGGGTGCGCCGCACTGGCCCGTGAGATGGGGTCGCTGGTCCGCCTCCTCGCCGACGCCGATGTCGAGATCGAGTCCCTGCTCACGGCCGACGACCTGGCCCGTCAGCTGCTCCGCACCTACGAGGCGCACGTCCCCTCCTCGGGCGACGCAGGAGCGCCAACGGACCCGTGGCCCATGGCGATGGAGGAAACCTGGTCGGCGGTCCGCGTCGACGGAATGCTCCATGCCACGTTCTGGGTCGCGGAGTGGCCGCGGGTCGAGGTGCGCAGCGACTTCCTCGCCCCACTCCTCTTGGGCCCGGCTCGATCGGCCTTCTCGCTGGTCATGGAGCCGCTCGGTGCCGACACCGCGGTGCGCAAGGTGGAGGCATCGAGGACGGCCGACCTGGCCGACGCCGAGCTGCGCCGGCGGGGCGGGTTCGTCTCGACGGCCCGGCATGCCCGCGAGTCGGAGGTCCTGGCTCGCCGGGAGGCGGAGCTGGCGGAAGGTCATGCCTCGTTCCGGTACTCCGGCTACGTCACGATCTCGGCGCCGAGTGAGGAGGAGCTGGCTGCGGCCTGCGAGGTCGTGCAGCACGCGGCCGGCCAGAGCCGGCTCGCGCTCCGCCGCCTCTACGGCGACCAGGCGTCTGCGTACACGTGCACCCTGCCGCTGTGTCGGGGGCTGCGCTGAGCGCCGACCGGTGCCGCCCGCCGCCGCCGCCCTACCATGACCCGGTGGTCGAGCCGCCCTTCGTCCTGCCGCGGGTCCCTGCGTCGGCGGGTGCGCTGATCTTCGACGACGGGGGCCGGCTCCTCGTCGTCAACCCCACCTACAAGGCGCACTGGACCATCCCGGGCGGGATCATGGAGGCGGACGGCGAGACACCCTGGGAGGCCTGCCGCCGCGAAGTGCTCGAAGAGGTGGGCCTCGTCGTCGAGCACGGCCGACTCGTGGCCGTCGACTTCCTCCGACCCCGGCGCTCCCGTGCCGGCGGGCTGCGCTTCCTCTTCGACTGCGGCATCCTGCCCGAAGCGACGTTGCAATCGATCGTCCTGCAAGAGGAGGAGCTGTCCGAGCAGCGACTGGTCGAGCCCGCGGAGGCGCTGGATCTGCTGAGCGGCCCGCTCCGGCGGCGCGTCGGCGCGGCCCTCCACGTACGGGAGCGCAACGAGTGCGTCTACCTCGAGGACGGGCGTCCGCGCTGACCCACGGCCGACCCAACGGCCCCGGGCGCCAGCCGCGGCCTAGCTGGCCATGCCGAGCTCGAGCGGCGCTTCCCGGGCGAAGTACAGCGCCGTGCACACCACGATGGCGGCGGCGGCGGCCAGCGCCCAGGCGGGATGCACGTGGACCACGAGGACGGCACCCGCGAGCGCACCACCGAACATGCAGAGGGCGGAGGCGACCCGGCGCCCCGAATGCGGGTTGGTGCCGCCCGCGAGCGAGGAATCCGACGCCAGCCCGGTCAGCGTCATGGTGAGGACGGTCGTCGTCATGTCGGCCACCCCGAAGTGGCGCACGGCTGCGTTGCGGACGCCCATGGCAAAGGCGAGCAGCGCGATCACGGTGAAGCGCGGCCAGCCCGAGCCGATGGCGTGAGCTCCCATTGCTGCCGCCACCACCGCGGCAACGGCGGTGAAGACGGCCTCGAAGGTCATGGCGACCAGGAGCAGCGTCCGCTGCGGGCTGACGTGACGTGCGAGCCGGCCGCCGACGCCTGCGCCGGCCAGGAAGGTCCCGAGGGCGCAGAGGCTGGCGGCCACGGAGAAGCCCGGCGCACCGGCCACGGCGAACCCGACGAGCACGACGTTGCCCGTCATGTTGGCCGTGAAGACATGTCCGAGGCCCAGGTAGCTCACGGCGTCGACGAAGCCGCTCACCACGGTGAGCGCGGCGAAGGAGACAAGGAGGGGTTGCGGCGGACCAGCGGGCTCGCTCATGTGCGTTCCACCTTTCCCGCGCCGGGGTGGTCGCGGCTTCCGTCAAGGTAAGGGAGGAATAGCCCGTGCTCAATCGGTGCCGTGCGCCATCGCCCCGAACCAGCGCGAGGCGCTGCTCGTCCGGGTGGCGGCACGGCCGACCCACGTCGACGCGGCAGCGACCCGCCGGGCCCTCCCCGGCGCCGCCCCCTCGAGGAGCTCGTTCCAGAAGATCCCCCACCCACCCGCGAGTGCGGTGCCGATCCCGGGCGCGGTCAGGACCCGCCCGACCACGGCCACGGCACGCGGCCGGCCGACCAGCGCCGCATGGCCGGTGGCGGCCAGGCGGTGGTAGGGCAGGTGCGAGGCACCAAGGGCGCGGCGGTAGTGCGCCGCGGCGCGCCCCGGCGAGGCGAGGACCGCTTCGGCGGCCGCGCACCCGCTGGTCATGGCCGGCGCGATGCCCTCACCCTGCAGGGGATTGACCAATCCCGCGGCATCCCCGACCAGGAGCACGCGCCCGGCGGCGGGCGTCGTCCCGACGATGCCCATCTTGAGCCATCCCCCCAGTCGGCGCGGCAGCGGCGACGCCGGTGCCCGGTCGAGGAGCCCGAGCCGCACGAGATGCTCGACGAAGGCGGGGAGCCGCTGCACCGCCGATGCGCCGGCTCGTCGGTCGGCCAGGGTCCCGACGCCGATACCGAGGTTGGCGCCGTCGGGGCCGGGGAAGATCCAGCCGTAGCCGGGAAAGGCGCGCCAGCGGTCCTGCTCCCACAGGGTGATGACCGGTAGGTCGACCTGCTGGTCGACGTAGCACCGCACCGCGAACCCCCACAAGACGCGTGACGCCTCCACGAGGGATGCGAGCTGCGCGACGTGACTGGTCGCACCGTCGGCCCCGATGACGAAGTCAGCGCGCAGCGCGACGCCGTCGACCACGAAACCGTCGAGGCCGGCATCGGAGCCGAGGGGGGCGTCGGCGCGGCCCTCGACGGGTTCGGCGCCGGCATCGAGCGCGGCGCGGCGCAGTGCTTCGTCGAACACGCTCCGGGTGACGGCTCGGGCCCGCCCCGGGTAGGTGGCCCCGTCGAAGGAGGGGAGGACCACCCTCCGGTTGGTGGGCCCGACGACGACCATGTCGCCGACGTCGAGCCCGGGGGGCTCGGGCACTCCGAGGTCGGCGAGCACCTGGAGGCCCCGCGGCCCGATGAGGTCCCCGCACGCCTTGTCCCGCGGGAAGCGCGCCTTGTCCACCAGGCCGACCCGGGCGCCGGCGCGGGCGAGCACGAGCGCGGCGGTGCTCCCCGCCGGGCCGGCTCCCACGACGAGCACGTCAAAGCGCCTCGCACCCACGTCGCTCCCTCCGAACGTCGACCGTCTACGGTGAGATCCTCACACCTGAGGAGGCGGAATGGAGACCCGGTCGCCGAACGATCTCAACCGGTTCGCCCAGCGCCTCTTCACCCCCCTCCCGGCGCGGTACGACCGGCTGGCCGAGGTGTTGTCCATGGGTCAGAACGGCCGCTGGCGCCGTGCCATGGTCGACCACATCGTGCCCGAGCATCCGGCGCTCGTGCTCGACGTGGCATGTGGACCGGCCGGTGTCTCCCTGCAGATCGCCGAGCGCACACGCGCCGACGTGGTCGGGCTCGACCTGACGCTCGAGATGCTGCGTCAGGGGCGGCGGAACGTCGACGAGCGGGCGATGGCCGACCGGGTCCGATTGATCGCCGGCCGGGGCGAGCAACTGCCCTTCCCGGATGCGACCTTCGACGCGCTCACCTTCACGTATCTGCTGCGCTACGTCGACGATCCCGAGGCGACGCTGCGCGAGTTGGCCCGGGTGGTGAAGCCCGGAGGCGCCGTGGCGAACCTGGAGTTCCTGCTCCCGCGGAGCCGCTTCTGGCGGTTCTGGTGGTGGGGCTACACCAGGCTCGTCCTCCCGGTCGGTGGGCTGGTGACGGGCGGCAAGGAGTGGTTCAGGGTGGGCCGGTTCCTGGGGCCCAACATCTCGGCCCACTACCGGCGCTACCCGCTGGACTGGACGGTCGAGGCCTGGGGCCGTGCCGGCCTCGTCGATGTCGGCGTGCGCCGGATGAGCCTGGGCGGCGGACTCGTCATGTGGGGGCGTCGCCGCAGTGGATGATGCCGCGCGCGGGGATCCGCCGTCCCAGGAGCGCCCGGCCTACTACGCCGCGCACCCCGGTGGCTGGCGTGACTGGTGGACCCTCCTCCACCCTCCCTACACGGCATGGCACCTGGCCTACGTGGTGATCGGGGCGTGCCTGGCGCCGGTGGTCAACACGACGCGGCTGATCGCCACGCTCCTCGCCTTCTTCCTCGCGGTCGGCGTGGCGGCGCACGCCCTCGACGAGCTGCACGGCCGGCCGCTCCGCACGCAGATCCCGACGCCCGCTCTCGTCGGCGCGGCCGTGGTGGGGCTGGCCGGTGCCCTGGTCATCGGTGTGGCCGGAGTCGTCCAGGTCGGATGGGTGCTGATCCCGTTCCTCGTGCTCGGGCCCGTGCTCGTGGTCGGGTACAACTTCGAGGTCCTCGGAGGGATCATCCACAACGACGTCGGGTTTGCCGCGAGCTGGGGCGCCTTCCCCGTGTTGACCGCGTACGTGGCGCAGACCGGGACGTTGGCCCTGGCGCCGGCGGTGGCTGCGGCCGGGGCGCTCCTCCTGTCGCTGGCGCAGCGGGCGCTCAGCACCCCCGCCCGCATGCTCCGCCGCCGCGCCGTCGACGTCAGCGGGGCCGTGTCCCTCTCCGACGGCGCGCAGCAGGCGATCGACCGTGGCGCGTTGCTGGCCCCGCTGGAGCACGCGCTGCGCGCCATGGCATGGGCCGTGGTCCTGCTGGCCGCCGCCCTCGCCATCGCCCGGCTCCGTTAAGCGCGTTCGATCCGGCGCCGGAAGCCGGCCACGGTGATCTCGACCACCCGGTCGTGTCCCCACTTCAAGAGGGGATGGCCGAACCGGCTGGCCAGCCGCATGGCCGGCTGCCGCATCTCGATGCTCCACGACACCTCGGCCCAGGTCCCACCCTCGTTGGGCCGCAAACTGAGCGCGGCCACCCCGGTGAGGTCACCGCTGACCGTGGCGTCGATGGAGTGCGGCCGGACGCACTCGCCCAATTCGACACGCAGCCGCATGCGATAGGGCAGGGGCGGCGCGACCACTCCGTGCAGGACCGACCCCTCCGTCAGCCCGCCGCCTTCGAGCTCGCATTCGGAGAGCCAGGGCCACCACCGCTCGAACTGGTCGACCTCCTCGATCCGCTCCCAGAGCTGCTCGGGGGACAGGTCGAAGTGAAAGCCGTGTCGGTAGTCGATGACCGGGGCCGCCACCCTCATCACGCTATGAGCTGATGCGCCCGGGCAGACGAGCACCGAGCCCGACCGTTCCCTGCATGCTCGTGCGCAGCCCGCGCCTGCCGCCCCACCAGGTCACCACGCGCAACCTCGGCGCCGCGTACCCCTTCGTCGCCGAGGCCGGCCTGGGCCGGCGGGGCGCGGTCATCGGCGACGACCTGCTCGGGGGCTCCTTCGTCTTCGATCCCTTCGAGCTGTACACCGCCGGCGTCGTGTCGAATCCGAACATGGTCGTGTTCGGTCAGATCGGGCGGGGCAAGAGCGCCTTCGTCAAGACCTTCCTGTGGCGACAGGCGGTCTTCGGCCGCCGGGCCTGGGTCGTCGACCCCAAGGGCGAGTATGCCGACCTGGCCGACGCCTGGGGTGTCCGGCCGGTGGCGCTGCGTCCCGGCGGCGCCATCCGGTTGAACCCGCTCGACCCCGGACCCGACGTCGAGGGCACGGGTCCCGACGCGACAGGGCGCCGCCGGACCGAGCTGCTGGCGTCGTTGGCCAGTGCCTGCCTGGGGCGGAGCCTCGTTCCGCGTGAGCGCGCCGCACTGGGTGCGGCGCTCATCGACGCCGCCGCGATGGCCGGCGCCCCCACCGTGCCGATGGTGGTGGAGTCACTGCTCTCCCCGAGCGAGGAGGCTGCACGCTCGCTGCGCACGGAGCGCCACGCGCTGCTCGAGGACGGCCGTGACGTCGCCCTCGAGCTGCGCCGGCTGGTGCACGGGGACCTCGGCGGCATGTTCGACGGGCCGACGACGCCGGGCCTGGACCTCTCGGCACCGCTGGTCGTGCTCGACCTGTCCGCGCTGTACTCGTCGGCCGCGCTCGGCGTCCTGATGGCGTGTGCCACTGCCTGGCTGCAGGCCGCGCTGACCCGGACGGCGGCGACCAACGGCGCCGGGCCGACCGGGCGGGGCAATTTCTTCCTGGTCGTCGACGAGGCATGGGCGATCCTGTCGAACCTGGGCGTCGCCCGCTGGCTGCAGTCCTCGTGGAAGCTCTCCCGCGCCTTCGGCGTCTCCAACGTGGCCGTCCTGCACCGGGTGTCGGACCTGCGCTCGGTCGGCGCGTCGGATTCCGAGCAGGTGGCGCTGGCGCAGGGATTGCTCTCGGACTCCGAGACGCGCGTCGTCTACGCACAGTCGCCGGCGAGCTCGAAGCCGCGGCAGAGCTCCTGTCGCTGTCGCACACCGAGGCCGACCTGCTGCCGCAGCTCCGGCGGGGGATCGCGCTGTGGAAGGTGGGCCAACGCTCGTTCCTGGTGCAGCATCGCCTCAGTGCACTCGAACGCCGCATCGTCGACACCGACTCCGCCATGACGGCGCGTTAGGCGGTGGTCGCCGGCGCGGCAGCCGCGTTACCGGTCGCCCTCGCCGGCGCGCTCCTGGCTGGCATGTCGCTCCGGGAGGGCGCGGGACCGGGGACGCGGCCGGGACGCCGCCCGGCCCCACGGGGCAGCCGGTGGGCGAGGCGACGGAACCTTCGCCCGCTGCTGGTCAAGGCGGAGGCCCCGCCGGCCGGCCGGCTCCTCCTCGGCGTGCTCCCCGGCGTGGTCCGCCCCGCCGGTGTCGCCGCCGAGCGGGCCCAGTCCCTCGTCGTCGTCGGCCCGACCCAGAGCGGGAAGACGACCAGCCTGGCCGTGCCGGCCATCCTGGGCTGGCGCGGTCCGGTGCTGGCCGCCAGCGTCAAGAGTGACCTCTTGCGCCACACGCTCGGTGCCCGCGCCCGCCTCGGCCGGGTGTGGTGCATCGATCCGACCGGCTGCACGGGCGCACGGGCCGCCACGTGGTCACCGCTCAGCGGCTGCGCCGAGTGGCATCGGTCCTGCCGTGTCGCGGCTGACCTGTGCGACGCGGCCAAAGCGGACGGGACGACCGCCGACGGCGAGTTCTGGTACGCGACCGCGGCCAAGATGCTGGCACCCCTCCTCCACGCGGCAACGCTCGACGGCCGCACCATGGCCGACGTCGTGCGCTGGGTCGACACGCAGGAAGTCGGCGAGGTGGCGGGTATCCTCGAGCGGCTCGCGGTACCGGAGGCCCTCGACGCGGCGCGCGCCACCTGGTGCCGCGACGAGCGGACGCGCAGCTCCGTCGCCACGACGGCCGAGACGGTGCTGGCGCCGTTCACCCTTCCCCCACCGAGTGCGACGGTCCCCGACCTCTTCGAGCCGTCTCATCTCCTCCGAGGCCCGCACACGGTGTACCTCTGCGCCCCCGCCCACGACCAGCGCCGGCTGCGCGGGTACTTCTCGGCGCTCACCCAGCAGGTGCTCGCGCACGCGTTCACCCGGGCCACCCGGGCGGGGAGAGCGCTCGACCCGCCGCTGCTCGTCGTGCTGGACGAAGCGGCCCACATCGCGCCGTTGCCCGAGCTCGACGGGCTGGCCGCCACCTGTGCGTCGCACGGGATACAGCTGGTCACCGTGTGGCAGGACCTGGCCCAGGTCAGGGGGCGGTACGGTGCGCGCGCGCGCCGACCGTGCTCAACAACCACCGGGCCAAGCTGTTCCTGCCCGGCATCGCCGACCCCGACACCCTGGAGTACGCCAGCCGTCTCATCGGCGACGAGGAGGCCACCGTTCCCTCGGTGACCCGCGACCCCACGGGACGGCGCTCCACGACGTCGACCACCGGGCCGCGCCGGCTGCTGCCCCCCGAAGAGCTCCGCTGCCTGCCCCAGGGCCGTGGCGTCCTCGTCTACGGCACGCTGCCGCCGGCCCGCGTGCTGCTGCGGCCCTGGTGGGCGGGCGGTCGGCGGAGCCGCCTCAGCCGGCGACGCCGTCCGTGACGGCCCGGGCACCCGTCGCGCTCTCGTCGGCGCGGGCACGGCTGGCCCGGGCGCGCCGCTCGGACAGGTCCCGCTCCGGCGTGTTCGTCGCCAGGTGGGCGGCGCGCTCGAACTCCACGGCCGCCTCGGCCTGGCGCCCGAGCTTGTCCAGCAGGTCGCCCCGCACGGCGTAGAGGAGGTGGTAGCGCTCGAGGGTCCGGGTCTCGACGAGCTGGTCCACCAGGTCGAGCGCGGGAGCGGGGCCCGAGGCCATGGAGATGGCGACGGCCCGGTTCAGCTCGACGATGGGCGACGGCGCACGGCGGGCCAGTTCGCCGTAGAGCGTCACGACCTCGGCCCAGTCCGTCTCCTCGGGCCGGAAGGACCGCGCGTGGCACGCCGCGATGGCGGCTTGCAACGCGTAGGGCCCTTTGGTCGCACTGCGTGCCTCGGCGCGGGCCAGCGCCGCCTCCCCGCGGTTGATGAGGAGGCGGTCCCACGTGCGGCGGTCCTGGTCCAAGAGGAGGACGGGGGCGCCGGTGGGCCCGGTGCGGGCGCGCAGGCGCGAGGAGTGGAACTCCATCAACGCGACCAGCCCGTGGACCTCGGCCTCTTCGGGCGCCAGGGAGGAGAGGACCCGGCCCAGCCGGAGGGCTTCCGCGCACAGCTCGGGCCGCAGCCAGTCCTCGCCCGCGGT
This sequence comes from uncultured Acidimicrobiaceae bacterium, assembly GCA_963726135.1. Lineage (GTDB taxonomy): Bacteria > Actinomycetota > Acidimicrobiia > Acidimicrobiales > RAAP-2 > Bog-473. The sequence continues at coordinate 196,809 of CAVSBE010000003.1, read as the reverse complement.
GGCCGAGTGGCCCTCGTTGAAGATGAGGTAGATGACCTCGAGCACCGCGCCGAGCCGGGCCGCACGATCGTCACCGGTCGGCACCTCGAAGGGGACGCCGGCCTTGGCGATCGCCTTCTTGGCGCGGACGATGCGCTGGGCGATGGTCGGCTCGGGAACGACGTAGGCCCGCGCGATCTCGGGCACGGTCAGGCCCCCGACGAGGCGCAGGGTGAGCGCGACGCGTGCCGGCACGGGCAACAGCGGATGGCATGCGACGAAGATGAGACGGAGTTGGTCGTCTTGGATCTCCTCCGCCGATTCGGCGTCGGCCAGCGCCTCCATCCCGGCGGGGCCTTCGGACTCGAGCGCACGACCCATCTGCGCGTACTTTGCTGCGAGCGTGCGGTCGCGGCGGAAGAGGTCGATTGCCTTCCTCTTGCCGACCGCGGTCAGCCAGGCGCCCGGGTTGGCGGGGGTGCCGTCGCGGGGCCATTGCCGGAGGGCATCGACCAGCGCCTCCTGGGCCAGGTCCTCGGCCAGTCCGATGTCACCGACGCTCCGGGCGAGGGTGGCGACGACACGCGGGAACTCAATTCGGTAGACCGCCTCGATGGCGGCGGTCGAATCGGTGGCCGGCACGCCACCGATTCAACCACCCGTCAGCCGACCGGCTCCCGGTCCACCTCACATGCAGGGGCGGACGCGGACCTCGCCCTCGCCCAGCACGCTGAGGAAGCGCTTGGACCACTCAATGGCCTCGTCCCTGTCGCGGCACTCCATGAGGGCCCAGCCGCCGACGAGCTCCTTGGCCTCGGCAAACGGGCCGTCGACGACTGTGAACTCGCCGCCCTTGAGGGCGATCTTGGCGCCCTCCGACGTCGGGGCGATGCCGCCGGTGGCGACGATGACGCCGGCCTTGGTGGCTCCCTCCACGAACGCGCCCATCTTCTCGAACATGTCGGGGGAGGGGGGCTCGGTGGGCTGCTCCGCCTCGTTGGCGAGGGTGTATCCCAGGAATCGCATGCTGTGCTCCTTCTCTGCTCGGTGGGGCGTCCGTCGCCTCACTCTGGCAGAGCGTCGAACGGGCGACGGCGAAATCGACACAGCGGGAGAATTCCTTCGGACCCTGACCCGGCGCGGACCGAGGGGCGTCTTGACCGGCCGAAGCGGGAGTCCGTAGCCTCGCCGAAGGGGGTTTCCAGCGGATCCGAAGGGGGTCGAGGCATGTCCAGCCAGGGTGGTCGCGGTGAGGTCCGCATGCTCATCGGGGGCGAGCTCGTCGAAGCCGCCTCGGGGAAGCGGTTCGAGAACGTCAATCCCGCGACCGAAGAGGTGCTCGGCGAGGTGGCCGACGCGTCGGCCGCGGACATGCAGCGGGCCATCGCCGCCGCCCGCCACGCCTTCGACAGCTCCGACTGGTCGACCAACCGCGCGCTGCGCAAGCGCTGCCTCGAGCAGCTGCAGGAGGCGCTCGAGTCCGAACGGGAGGAGCTGCGCGACGAGGTGGTCGCCGAGGTGGGGACACCACGCATCTTGACCTTCGCCGCCCAGGTCGACTGGCCTCTCGACGACGCGTTGCGGTACCCGGCGAAGATGATCGACGAGTTCGCGTTCGAGCGCGCGCTGCCCGACTCGAACCTGATGGGCATGGCAAGCCGGCGGGCGGTGCGCAAGGAGCCCATGGGTGTCATCGGCGCCATCGTTCCGTGGAACTACCCCGTCGAGGTCACGCTGAACAAGATCGGCCCGATCCTCGCCACCGGCAATGCGGTCGTTCTCAAGCCTGCGCCGGACACCCCCTGGAACGCGACCCGGCTGGGACGGTTGGTGGCCGAGAAGACCGACATACCGCCCGGCATCGTCAACGTCGTCGTCTCCTCGGACCATCTCGTGGGCGAGGAGCTGACCCTCTCCCCGGACGTCGACATGATCTCGTTCACGGGCTCGACGGCCACCGGCAAGCGCATCATGGAGAAGGGTGCCGCCACGCTCAAGCGGGTCTTCCTCGAGCTCGGGGGCAAGTCGGCCATGATCGTCTGCGACGACGCCGACTTCGCCTCCGTGGTGCCCGGGGGGTCCATGGTCTGCGTGCACGGCGGCCAGGGGTGTGCCATGCAGACGCGGATGCTCCTGCCACGGTCACGCTACGACGAGGGTGTGGAGCTCATCACCACCGCCATGGGCACCGTTCCCTACGGAGACCCGACCGACGACGGGGTGCTCATGGGCCCACTCGTGAGCGCCCGCCAGCGCGAGCGCGTGCTCGGCTACATACAGAAGGGCCAGGAGGAGGGGGCGAAGCTCGTTCACGGCGGCGGCCGGCCGGCCCACCTCTCCAAGGGGTGGTACGTGGAGCCCACCCTCTTCGTCGACGTGGACAATTCCATGACGATCGCACGGGAGGAGGTCTTCGGGCCGGTGCTCTGCGTCATCCCCTACGAGGACGACGACGACGCCGTGCGCATCGCCAACGAGTCCAACTACGGGCTCTCCGGCGGGGTGTTCTCCGGGTCGGAGGAGCGGGCCACCGCGATCGCGCGCCGGATCCGGACCGGGTCCATCAGCGTCAACGGTGGCATGTGGTACGGGGCGGACTCGCCCTACGGGGGCTACAAGGACAGTGGCATCGGCCGCCAGTGCGGCACCGAGGGGTTCGAGCAATACGTCGAGACGAAGGCCATCGCCTGGCCCCTCACCTGAGGCATCAGCCGTCCGACCACTCGGCCAACAACACGTCGACGGTCACCAGGCGGGCCACGAGGGCCAGGCTGTGGGCCAGCACGGAGGCGTGGAACTCGGACGGCGTGCCGACCGCGGCGTCCGTCGCGATGGTCACGGCGAAGTCCTCGTCGGCGGCGCCCACGGCCACCAGGAGGACGGCGAGGTTGGTCGACACGCCGGCCACCACGATCTCCTCCATGCCCATGTTGCGTAGGACGGGCAGCACCTCGGTGCGATGCACGGGCGAGATGCCCTGGCGCCGCGGCAACACCAGGTCGCCCGGGACCACGCCGATCTCGGGTACGACCTGGGCGGCGGGATGCGAGTCGCTCCACTCGGCCGTCGAGGGGGTGGCGCGCATGAGTGGCGCCCGACGGTTCGCCGTGCGGCCTCCGGCGGCCGGCAGGTAGGTCAGGTGGGCCACCTGGACCCCGGCGGCCCGCGCTCCGGTGGCCAGACGGCCCATGGCGGCCAGGGCGGGGCGGGCGGACTCGGCCAGGGCGGGCAGCACGGAGAGATCCCCCACGACGCCACGCTGGCACTCGACGAAGAGCAGCGCGGTCCGCCCCGGCGCGGTCATGTGATCGACCCGCTCACCCGGCTCACCGCGTCAAGAGCATGCATCCGGCGATGGGACCTCCCCCGTTCGACACGACCGCGACCTCGGGCCGTCCGGGCACCTGGCGCGGTCCAGCCTCGCCACGCAGCTGCAGGCACGCCTCGTGCAGCACCCAGTACCCGTGCATGCGGCCGGCGGAGAGCTGGCCCCCGTAGGTGTTGAGGGGCAGCGCACCGTCCAGGGCGATGCGTGACGCGCCCTCGAGAAAGGGGCCGGACTCCCCGTCGGCGCAGAACCCCAGGGCCTCCAACCAGGCCATGGTCAGGAAGGTGAAGCCGTCGTAGAGCTCGGCCAGGTCCACGTCGGCGGGGCGGAGGTCCGTGGCGTTCCACATCTCACTGGCCGCGTCGGTCGACGCCATCTTCGGGTAGTCGGGGCGCTGGTCCCACCCGCCGGCGCCGTCGGAGCCGCCGACGGCGTCCACCCGCACGGGGTGCGGGCAGGAATCGCCATGCTCGGCTCCCGAGACGACGACGGCGATGGCACCGTCGACGGGCACGTCGCAGTCCAAGAGCCCGAAGGGCTCGGAGATCATCCGGGCCGAGAGGTAGTCCTCCATGGTGATGGGGTGACGGTAGGCCGCGTCCGGGTTGAGCGCCGCATTGCGCCTGCTGTTGATGGCCAGCCAGCCGATCTGCTCCCGGGTCGTGCCGTAGAGGTGCATGTGGCGCCGCAGGTGCATGGCCAACCAGTTCGAGGCCGAGTAGGCATGCATCGTCAGGATGCGGCCGATGTCGCGCATGGCAGGAGGCATCTCCGCCGGCCCGCCGCCCGATCGCTCCATCCGCGCTTCGCCGCCGATCATGTTCACGGTCCGGTAGACGAGGACGTGGCGTGCGGTCCCGTGTGCCACGGCGCTGCAGGCGTCGACGACCGGCGTCAGGAGCCCGAAGTAGCCCATCGACCCGCCGGTCCAGTTGGGGGTGATGCCGAGCGACCGGGCGGCGACCGCGAGCGGTGTGTCGCCGATGGTGGCGATGCCGTCGATATCCGACGCGCGTGACGCCGGCGTCGGCCATGGCGGCCCTCGAGGCATCCACCGTGAGCTCGAGGGCCTCGATGCCGGTCTTGCGCCCGATTCGTGACAGCCCGAGGCCGGAGATCAGGGTCCCCCTCACCTCCTGCTCCTGCCTCACCGGCTCACGTCTGCCCGTCGGGATCGGGCTCGAAGAGCGGCACGAAGACATCACCGTGTCGCTCGAAGACGACCCGCACCGGGAGCCCGATGGCGACGTCCTCGACCGCACAGTGCACGATGTCGGTGGTGAACCGGAGCCCGTCCTGCTCGACGAGCTCGACGATGGCGATCACGTAGGGCACGGGGACTTCGGGATGGAACCGGTGATGGTTCACCGTGAAGGTGAACACGCGGCCCCGACCGCTGAGCGGTGCGTAGACCGCGGGCCCGCCGCAGTCCGCGCAGTGCAGCGTGGGCGGAAAGATCCACCGGTCGCAGGCGGCACAGCGTGGCAGGCGCAGCTCCCCACGGGCGCCGGAGGTCCAGAACTCCCGGTTGTCGTCGGTGAGCGGCGGCGTCACGCGGGGTGCGACGGCCGTCATGCGCAGCCCCGCCGCAGGGTGCCGGGCGACGAGGTCACCGGGTCATGGTAGCGACACCGATGCCCGACGTGGCCGGGCCTCATGCCTCGAGATGCATCTCTGCCAGCACCCGAACGGTGTCGGCCCCGAGCTGGGGAGCCGGACGCTCCGCCACCCGCGCCACCGGGTCGGCGACCGCCACATCGGGTGAGACCGGCAACGTCGGGCCGGCCAGGCCGGCGCACACGCCCGCCATCGAGACGTCGAGGAGCCAGCGGCCGCCCTCGGCCAGCACGTCGAGGCACGCGTGCGCCGCCGTCAGCCCGGTCAGCGGATCCGCGATGGCGTCCGCGCAGAACAGCGGCGTCGCCCCCGCCCAGGCCACCAGGCCGCCGGCCACCGCCGCGTCGTCGCCGAATGCGACACGGTTGGCCGCCGCACCGGCGCGCCCGTGGCCCGTGATGGAGATCCACACCTGGGGGCCGCCGTCTTGGACCACGTCACCTCCGCTGATCCCGAACTGGGCCAGGGCGCGTGGCCGGCTGGTCTCGATCACGACGTCGGCCCGCCGGACCAACGCGCGCAGCAGGCGAGTCCCTGCGCCGCTCCGCAGATCGAGGGCAACGGTGCGCTTGCGCCAATTGAGGAGGTCGAAGAACGCGGCGGGGCCGCGCCGGGCGCCATCGGGGCGCGTCGTCGACTCCACCTTCATCACGTTGGCCCCGGCAGAGGCCAGCAGGTCCCCACAGAGTGGACCGGCCCACAAGGCGGAGAGGTCGACGACGAGCAGGCCCGTCACCTCCCGGGCCGGCGCCTCGCCGAGGCGCTCTGCCACCACGGCGGGCACGTCCGCTGCCTCGCCGAGCCGGCTCACCGGGAGGCCCAGCAACGCAGCACGCTCGACCAGTTCGTCGGGATCCCGCAGGCCCAGGCCCCGACCAACGGCCGACCAGGTGGCGGGGGCGGTCGCAGGCGCGTCATCGAGCTCGAGCCAGGCCGGCACAAGCTCCATGTCGTCGGCCCGCGGGAGCGACACGGCCAGCCACCCGTCCCCGACGGGGAAAAAGCGGCAACTGCCGCCGCAGCTCGTGGCGCCACGGCGCCACAAACCCATCAGCGCGGCGCGCTCGCCGAGCAGGGCGAGCGGGTCCAGTCCCGGGAACCCGGGTGCCAGCCGCTCCACGCCCTCGACCAGGCGCTCGGGCGGACCGAGCGGCTCGTCCGGGAGCCCGGTCAACGCCATCGCGCCGCTGGCCGCCCAACGCGCCACCCGGAGATCGCCCACGCCGGCACGGTAACGTCATTTGATCCTCGACCTCCTCCGTGCCGAAGCACTCCTCGCCGAACTGCGCAGCGACATCGGCCCCGAACGCAGTGGCGGCGTCATGGTCACCTTGACGGAAGGGATGCCTGCACCCGGAGAGGTGCCGGACGAGCGGCGGGCGAGCCTGCCGTTCGTCGTCGTCGGCGTGACCAAAGGTGTGATCGGCGACCCCTGGCTCAGCCTGTGCGACGTGGCCGTCGAAGAGGGCGACGTCGCTCTGGGTCGGATCGAGGAGAACCTGGCCACGCGTCCCATCACCGGCACCACGCTGGCCCTGCTGTTGCGGGGCCAACACCGCCTGTCGGTCGGGGACGGCCTGGTGGCCGAGTCCACCGCCTACTCGGTCCTGCAGTCCGGGCCCGAGTTCGCGGCCTGGCGTGCGGCGCACCCCGCCCGCGCCGAGCGGGACGCGAGCCCGCGGGTGGCCATGCAGCGTGACGGTGCCACCCTCACGATCACCCTCACCCGCCCTCGCCGTCTCAACGCCCTCGACGCCCAGATGCGTGACGAGCTCGTCGAGGCGCTCACGGTGGCGGGCGCCGACCCCGGCATCACGCGGGTTGAGCTGCGCGGGGAGGGAAGGGCCTTTTGCGCCGGCGGTGATCTCGACGAGTTCGGTTCCCGGTCCGACCCGGCGAGTGCCCATCTGATCCGGTTGCAGCGCAGCGTGGCGCGGGCGCTGTCCCGCCTGAACAAGGACACGGTGACCTACCTCCACGGGGCGTGTGCGGGGTCCGGCATCGAGCTCGCCGCGTTCACCGACACCGTGGTGGCCGCGCCGGACACGCAGATCTCGCTGCCCGAAATCGGTCTCGGTCTCGTTCCCGGTGCGGGCGGGACCGTCAGCCTGCCCCGCCGCATCGGCCGCCTCCGCACGGCCTGGCTCGCGTTCTCCGGGTGCACCATCGACGCGGTGACGGCCCACGCGTGGGGGCTGGTGGACGTGCTGGAGCGCTGAGCGCCCCGGCAGGTGAGAAGAGAGTCCTGTCTTGAGCCGGGCGGTGGGCCCGGAGGTGCCCGTCCCACCGCGACCAGGGACGACGGGCTGAGCGGTGAGGATGGGCGCCGGCCCGACGCCTTCCTTTACGCTCGGGCCCAGACCATCGCAGGAGGATCGAACGAGATCATGCCGAACCGCATTGCCGAACGTGGACCGGGATTCCCGGGCGAGTCGCAGGGACCGTCGTGACCTCGACGTCGCGCCACCAGCACCAGGCCCCGCCGCACGCACAGCGCGCCCGGGGGGCGGCGGCGGCCAACGACCCTTTCCCCGGGGTCGAGAAGGTCAGGCCCGGGCTCTGGAGCATCCCCGTGCCGCTGCCCAACAATTCGCTGCGCTACGTGCTGGTGTACCTCTTCGAGACAGACCGCGGGCCCTACCTGATTGACGCCGGGTGGAACACCGACGACGCCTTCGGCGCGCTGCAGGGCGGCATGGAGGAGGTCGGCTGCGCCATGGGCGACGTCCAGGGTGTGATGGTGACCCATATCCATCCTGACCACTACGGATTGGCCGGCCGGATACGCGAGGCCTCTGGCGCCTGGATCTCCCTGCACCCCGCCGACGCCGAGCTGATCCACGACCGCTACGACGAGCCCGAGGACCTCCTCAACCGGGTGGCGGCCGCGCTGCGCCGGATGGGGGCGCCGGCCGAGGAGCTCGAACCCCTGCGCAATGCGGCCATGCCGGTCCTGCCGCTGGTCGACCCGGTCCATCCCGACGTGCTCCTCGAGGACGGGGCGCGTCCGGAGGTCCCGGGCTGGGACCTGACCGCCATCTGGACGCCGGGCCACTCGCCCGGGCATCTGTGCTTCTACGAGGCGAGCCAGGAGCTCATGCTCTCGGGTGACCACGTCCTGCCCCGCATCACGCCCAACATCCCGTTCCACCCCCAGGCCGGGGCGAACCCGCTCGGCGACTACCTCGCGTCCCTCGACAAGCTCGAGCCTTACGAGGTGCGCGAGGTGCTGCCGGCGCACGAGTACCGCTTCGACGACCTGCGGGCGCGGCTCGAGGAACTGCGCCAGCACCACCGGGACCGTTTCGCCGAGATCATCGCGATCCTGCGGGAAGGACCGCACACCGCCTGGGACATTGCCTCGCACATGAAGTGGTCGCGGTCGTGGGACGACATCGCGGGCTTCATGCGCCGCGCCGCCGTGGGCGAGGCGGTCTCGCACCTGCGTGCGCTCCACCTCGAAGGCTTGGTCCAGGTTGAGGACGGCGAGCCGGCGCTGTGGTCGCTGACCGACCGCGCCGCCGCCGCGTGAGCGGCCCGCGCCGCCGCCTCCTCAGCGCCGCGGGCCCGCCCCCAACGCACGCTCGCAGAACGAGCGCACGTGGCGCGCCGCCTCCGCCCGCGACGGCACCTCCTGCCGCGTCGGGTTGAGCCCCGCCGCGGCCCAGGCCACCGATTGGATCAGCGGTGCGTCCGCGGCGGGATCGGCCAAGGGGAACGACCCGTCGGCCCGTCCGTCGGCGAGCAGTCTCTCGAGCGGTGCCATCACCAGAGCCGACGCCCGACGCATCTCGTCCGCGTAGCCTTCCGCCTTCATGGCGCCGGGAGAACCGAGCACGGTCGCCCGAGCGGCCTTGCTGCGGTCGTGCCCGAAACTGAGGATCTCGTCGACCCAGGCGTGGAGCCCGGTCGCGGGGTCACGGGCGCCGTCCACCTTGGCGTTGAGCCGCGCCGCCGCCGCCTCGGCTTCCCGGCGGAACAGCGCGCAGACCAGCTGGTCCTTGGACCCGAAGTGCCGGTAGAACGAGCGCGTCGAGAGGCCGGCCTCGCACAAGATGTCGGCCACCGCCGCATCGGCGTAGCCGTTGCGCTCCATGACGACGAGCGCCGCATCGAGCAGGAGGCGCAGCTCGTCCTCGGACTCGTATCGCCGCGGCCGCCCGGCCCGGGTCGTGGGTGGGTCGGTGCCGGCGGTCTTGATCTTGGCTGTCTCGGCCACAGCACTCCCTCCTGAGAGGCCCTGGGCGAACCGGCTAGCCGGGGACTGACCGGGCGAGCACGGGCACCTCGGCCAGCGAGCGCAACCCGTCGTTGAGGTGCGTGCAGCAGTCGGTGGCCCGCAGCCGCGCCAGCACCTCGGTGCGCATGGACCGCAATTCGGTGCCCGCCAACCACGATGCGTTGGGCGCCGCCCCGGGGCACTCGGCGTAGGGGAGCACGCGCGGAACGGCGGTGACCGAGCGCAGCACACCCGACGCCCTGTCCGCCTGCCCGAGCATCTGGTATTCGTGGACGACGATCTCCCCGCCGTCGGGGTCCCAGGAGCTGTCGCGGAACATGGCGTCGAACTGCAGGACGCCGCCGTCGTCCCACACGTCGATGCGTCGGGCGCGTCGCATCGCCGGCTGCGGAGGATCGTCCAGCTCGTGCCACCCGACGGGATCGGCCGGATCGCCCAAAGGGCCCGGCCGCGCCGTGTTCTGCTGGTGGACGATGGAGCCGTCGCTCGCCAGGGCGCTCGAGCCGGCGCGGAAGCCCGCACAGATGTCGACCATGCTCCGCACGGGTGCCTTGGCGACCCGCTCGCGCAGCTCGGGGATCCTGTCCATCCAGCGGACGTAGACGAAGCCGGAGATGAGCGTGGACCCGGCCAGGTCGTCGAGGAGGAGGTGCAGTGGTGTGCCTCCGGCCACCTCGCCCGGCAGCTCCTCGGCGATGGCCGTGCGCAGGCCGCCACCCGCGTGACGCCCGACGAGACGTACCAGGCCCTCGGCGCCGGGATCTGCGGAGATCCGCTGGATGTCTCGGGCTCGGCCGGTCACCGCGTCGAGGTCCGCACGGTTGACCACCACGGCCTTCCCGACGCGAGGCGTCAGCAGGTCGCGTGCCCGTCCCTTGAGATGGAGGTCGGTGCCCAGGCCGTCGGGCCAGGACATGAGCATGGTCGAGGTGCGCCGAACAGAGCCCGGGCGGCGCTCGGGGGGCTTGGGGGCGGGATCCGACGGAGGGGGGCTCAGCGACGCCATGGCGGGGCACCCGCTTCGCAAATCATGTTTTCATGGTAGGCGGCCGACGGAGGGTTTCGTCTCCCCGAGGCCGTCACGACCGACGACACGCCCGCTCGCACCCGCGTCTCTTCGGATCTTCTTATCCTCCGCTCGCCTGTTCCACATGTTCCGGTGCGACAGTGGGCCCATGCGGGACTACAAGGGTGGAGCGATCGCCGCCGGCATCTTGTGCTCCGTCGCGGCCACGATCGCCGTGTGGAGCGGGCCGCTGGCGGCAGCCAGCGGAGCCCTGCACTCGAACGCGGTCGCGCCGGCGCAGGTCAGCACCGTCACCCACACGGGCAAGTAGCGTGAGCGGGAGCGCGGAGCTCGCACCCCGTGCGTCTCGCGGGCGAGGCCTTCAGCCCTCGTGCCGGGTCTGCACCCGTGGTTCGGCCGCGGCCGTGCTGAATCTCCCGTAGTTCTCGGCCTCGTGGGCGAAGAGCCAGCGCCGTCGCTCGACCTCGTCCTCGGCGGCGTTGAGGTTGTCCTTGACGAGCGCCAACAGCGCGGCGGGCGTGCGGGCCAGGTCGTTGGCGATCTCGTAGGTGTGGGCGCGCAGTTCGTCCGGCGGGAGGACGGCGTGGACCATGCCCAGCTCGAGGGCGCGGGTGGCGGGGATCTTCTCGTTCAACAAGTAGAGGCGGCGGGCCAGCGCCGTGCCGCCGATGCGCGTCCAGAAGAACGAACCCCCGTAGTCGCCCGACACCCCGTTGGGCGAGAAGTTGGTGGCGAACACGGCGTCCTCGGAGGCAAAGCGCAGGTCGCAGGCGGCGGCGAGGCTGCACCCGGCGCCGACGGCCGGCCCGCCGACCATGGCGATCGTCGGCTTGGGCATGAGGTGCAGGAGCATGGCCGCGTGCAGATCGTGGCGGGAAAGTTCACCGGACAACGCGTCCGCGGGGACGGCCTTCTCGCTGCCGGCTTCGCTGCGGCCGACGGTGGACTTGATGTCACCCCCCGAGCAGAAGCCCCCGTGGCCGCCTCCGGGTGCGGCTCCGGTGAGGACGACCACCTTGGCCTCGGGGTCCTCGGCCATGCGGCGGACCGCGTCGTCGAGGGCGGCGATCAGCTCGCCGTTCAGCGCGTTGCGCCGGGCCGGGCGGTTCAGCGTGATGGTCCCGAGCCCGTCGGTGACCTCGACCACGATCACGGGCTCCTCGGCGGCGGCCGATGCGGCCGAGGGTTCTGCGACGTCTGCCATGCGCTCCTCGTTCGTCTGCGTCGGTCCAACCTAATCCTGGACGGTATGGCACATGCGGAAGACCAGACGTCGGGCGGGCACGTGCGGCCATGCCCTACATTGCGACGTGAAGGACGTACGGACCGGTGAGAGAGGAAGGTCGTGGCCTGATGAGCGACACGGAGGAGAAGCCCGAGCCGGTCCTCGTGAAAGAGCGCCGCGGGGCGGTGGCCGTGCTGCGGCTCAACCGTCCCGCAGCACGCAATGCGCTGAACCCCGAGCTGCTCACCGCCATCGGTCTCGGCATGCTCGAGGCGGAGGACGACCCCGATGTGCGGGCCGTTGTGCTGACCGGGACGGGCGAGAAGGCCTTCTGCGCCGGCATGGACCTGCGGGCGTTCGCCGAGGGAGGGGCACTGGGCGGGGACCCCGAGGGCATGAAGGGCTTTGCCCGGTTCACCCAGGGGGAGATCGGTGTTCCGATCGTCGGTGCCGCCAACGCCACGGCGGTCGCGGGGGGTTTCGAACTGCTTCTCGGGTGCGACGTCGTGGTGGCATCGGAGGCCGCGTCGTTCGGCGTGCCCGAGGTCAAGCGCGGCCTGTTCGCGGCGGGGGGCGGCGTGTTCGTGAGCACGCGCATCCCGCTGGCCGTGGCGCTCGAGCTGACGTTGACAGGCGATTCCATTGACGCCGGGCGGGCGCTGTCGCTCGGGCTGATCAACCGGGTGGTGCCACCGACCGAGGTGCTCGATGCTGCGGTGGATCTGGCCGAGCGCATCGCGCGCAACGGGCCGCTCGCCTTGCAGGCCACCAAGGAGCTCGTGCGCACCGCCTCCACCGATCTCGAGAAGGCGCGCACGCTCGCCGCGGAGTGGCAGCCGAAGGTCTTCGGCAGCGAGGACGCCAAGGAGGGTGCGACCGCGTTCATCGAGAAGCGCGATCCGGTCTGGAAAGGCCGTTGAGCGGCCTGACTCAGCTCGCCGTCGGCTGACCCGGGTCGAGGGCGCGTCGCCCTCCGTCGCCCGGCCTCTCGGCTGCCCGTCCCCCGCCCTTGGTCATCGGGTTGACGGGGGTGGCCGCTGCGGCTGCGGCGGCCTGGTCGATCCCTGCGGTGGCCCGTCGTGCAGCGCTTCGAGGTGGATCGGCAGAGTGACCCGGGCGGTGATCACGTCGGAACGGCTGCGGAGAGCAGCCGAGAGCACGACGTCGAGCTGGTTGTGCAGGATCCGGTAGCGCAGCTTGTCGGGCCGGATGACGGGAATGAGGACGACGAGCTGGTCGTCGGGGTGTTCGTCCCTGAGCTCGTCGATGAAGGCGATGATCGGCTCGACCACTGACGCGTAGTCGGTGTGGAGCACCTTCAGGGGCACGCCCGGATCCCACCTCCGCCAGTGGCGCCGCAGCCTCTCGGCGTCGCGTGCGGCGTCGTCGCCACCGCGGAGGACGACCGTCACGGCGATCACCTCCTGCCCCAGGGACGCTGCCTCGCACAAGGCGTGCTCGGTGAGGAGCGAGACGCGGTTGACCGGCACGATGACGATCGTGTGCTTGGGCTCGGGCTTGGGTGGCGTCCTGTCGATCGCCAGCGCTTTGCCGGCGCGGTCGTAGTAGGCGTGGATGCGGAGGAAGAGGAATATGAAGGCCGGGATGGCGATCACGACTACCCAGGCCCCCTCGGTGAACTTCGAGACCAGGAAGACGACGGTGGCGATGGCGGTGATGCACGCGCCCACCGCGTTGATGACGGCGCGGCGGCGCCAACCGGGCGGCCGGGTCTTTCGCCAGTGCACCACGAGACCGGTTTGCGACAGCGTGAACCCGATGAACACGCCGATGGCGAACAGGGGGATCAGGGTGTTCGTGTTCCCGTCCACGGCGATCAGCAGCGCTGCCGCCAGGACGGCGAGCACCACGATGCCGTTCGCGAAGGTCTGGCGGTCGCCCCGGATGGTGAAGAGGTGGGGAAGGTAATTGTCGCGCGCCACCAGGCTGGCCAGGACGGGGAGCCCGCCAAAGGAGGTGTTGGCCGCCAGGGCGAGCACGATCGTGATGGTGATCGACACGATGTAGTAGGCCCAGCCCCGCCCGACCGACATCGCCATGATCTGGCTCAGCACCGTCTGGCCGCTGCGGGGCCCGATCTGCCAGCGCTTGGCGAGCACGGCCAGTCCGAGCAGCATGGCGCCGAGGATGAGGCCGAGCAGCATCTCGGTCCGCTTGGCGCGGACGGTCCGTGGCTCGCGAAACAGCGGGACACCGTTGGCGATGGCCTCGACGCCGGTCAGGGCGCTGCATCCCGCCGAGAAGGCCTTGAGGACGAGCAGGAACGTCACCGCCTTGAGGCCGGTCGTGGGGAGCTGCGACGTGCCCACGGGGGGTTCGTTCAGGCCGAGGGGATGGATGAGGCCGACCGCGATGATGGCCAGCAGCCCGACGATGAACACCATGGTGGGCAGCAGGAAGGCCCGCGCTGTCTCTCCGAGGCCCCGCAGGTTGAGCACGGTGATGAAGGCGAGGATCCCGAGGCAGAGCGGGATGGTGACCCCGTCGAGGGAGGGGAAGGCGGACTGCAGCGAGGCCACACCGGCGGCAATGGAGACGGCGACGGTGAGCGTGTAGTCGACGACCAGTGCCGCGGCGGCGACGAGGCTGGTGTGCGCCCCGAGGTTGGCGCGCGACACGGCGTAGGCCCCGCCGCCCATCGGGTAGGCGTCGATGACCTGGCGGTAGGAGAAGACGAGGATCGCCAGGAGAGCGACGATGGCGATCGTGATGGGCAGGACGAGGTGCAGGGCTCCCGCACCGGCCACCGCCAGCACGAGGATGATGGCCTCGGGTCCGTAGGCAACCGACGTGAGGGCATCGAGCGAGAGGGCAGAGAGTCCCTCGACCGGCGTGATCCGCTCCTTCCCCGTGCCCCGTGCCGACCTCGGCTGGCCCACCAGCAGGTGCCAGACGGAGGTGGCCCTTTCGCCGCTGGGGTCTGCCATGGAGACGCACTCTATGAGGCCGTGGTCGGACGGACGGGTAGGGCGCGTTGCCCGCGGCGGTGGCGGCACGTTGCCCGCGGCGGCGGCCGCATGGTTGCCGACCGGGGACGGCGCGAAACGAGTCGTGGATTAGGGTGCGTCTCTCGGTCGAACGGTCATGCGCGGCCTGGCCGGTGAGCCACAGGATCGAAGCGTCGGAGGACCGCATGCAGCTCGACACGCTGGAGTACGAAGAGTCGGAGGGTGTCGCCGTGGTGACGCTCAATCGTCCGGAGTTGCACAACGCCTTCAACGAGACGATGCAGCAGGAGCTCCGGCAGGTGTGGCAGTCCCTGCGTGCCAACGAGGCCGTGAGGGCGGTCGTGTTGACGGGGGCCGGCGAGCGGGCCTTCTGCACGGGGATCGATCGCAGCGAGGTGCCCACGACGGAGGCCGAGTACTACTTCGACCCGTACACGTACGAGGACCCCGGGAAGAACATCGGGCCGCGCAGTCAAGGTTTGTGGAAGCCGGTCATCGCCGCGGTGAACGGGATGGCTGCCGGCGGCGCCTTCTACCTTCTCGGGGAGTCGGACTTCATCATCGCGTCAGAGAACGCCACGTTCTTCGACCCCCACGTAACGTACGGCATGCCGGCGGTCTTCGAGCCGACCCTGATGGCCTCGCGCATGCCCTTTGGAGACCTCATGCGGATGACGCTGATGGGCACGCACGAGCGGATCTCGGCGCGGCGGGCCGAGATGATGGGCATGGTCACGCAGGTCGTGCCGGCCCGCGAGCTCCTCCATGTGGCACGCGGTGTCGCCGCCACGATCGCCGCCCAACCCCCGGCCGCCGTGCAGGCCTCCCTGCGGACGATATGGGCCACCCGCGACATGCCGGCCGGGCAGGTCACCGAGCTCGGCAACGTCTTGCTGAACCTCTCCATGAGCGCGGAGGCGCTCGGCGAAGGGCAGGACACCTTCCGCAACCGGCGCCCCGACCCACCTACCATTCGCTAGCCGCCCGGGACTCCCACGACGACATGGGCGGCTTCCGATCGATCATGCCCGTCGACCTCCATACCGCGCGCAGCGCCGGCGCGCCGTTCCCGTTTCACGGAGCCGGATGATGGAGCTCTGGGAGCTCACCGCCCGCGAGGCCTGCCGGGACACGCTGGCCCAGTACACCCACGCCGGCGATCGGTATCTGCTCGAGGAGTTCGCCGCCGCCTTCTGCGAGGACGGCATCCTCGAGATCCGCGGCTCTGCGCCGCTGCAGGGCCGCGCCGCCATCATGGAGAGGTTCGGCGGCACGGGCGAGGCGGCGCGGGTACGACAATCCGCCGGCGCGGTGGGCAGCGGAGGTCCGCGGCGGGTCGTCCGCCACAACGTGACCAACGTCAGGTTCGAGGCCGTGTTGCCGACGGAGGCAACGGTCGCCAGCTACTTCACCGTCTTCACGGAGATCGGGCTGGACCACATGGGGCGCTATCGCGATCGCCTGGTCCCGGTGGGCGAGCGGTGGCTGATCGCCCACCGCTTCGTCTCGGTGGACTGGCGCTCACCCGACACGACCTACGCCGCGCCGGGGAGGACGTAACAGGGGCTGACGCCGGGGGCGGTGCCGCCCGGCGCGGCACGTCAGTTGATGAGCGGATCCCGCGGCAGGCCGAGGATGCGCTCACCGATCTGGTTGCGCTTGATCTCCGACGTCCCGCCGGCGATGGACATGCCCCGGTGCATGAGCACCATCAGCGCGGTGATCGCGCCGGTACCGTCCGCGTAGGCGGTGTCGGGCCCGCCGAGCGCGGCCATGATGGCCGCCGCCTCGTGCCCGATCTCCGAGAGCACCAGCTTGGTGACGTTGCCCTCGGGCCCCGGCCCGCGGCCCTCGACGGCCCGGTGGGCGCTGCGCATGTTGAGCACCGCCATCGCCTCGCTGCGCGCGATGTGACGGCCGACCCGACCCGCCCCGCCCGCCAAGCGGCCGGGGCTGGCGTCGAACGGCGGGATCACCATGTCGACCGGCATGGACGTGCCGCCCTGGCCGCCCCCGATGGACACGCTCTCGTTGCCCAGTGTCGCCCGGGCCACGGTCCAGCCGCCGTTGACCGGCCCCACCACGTCGTCGTCCGGCACGAAGACGTCGTTGAAGAAGACCTCGTTGAACTCCGACTGGCCCGTCACCATTTTGAGCGGACGCACCTCCACACCCTCGGCGTGCATGTCGATGACCATGGTCGTGATGCCGTCGTGCTTGGGGACGTCGGGGTCGGTGCGGATGGTGGCGAGGCCGAAGCTGGCGTAGTGCGCGCCACTGGTCCACACCTTCTGGCCGTTGACCAGCCAGCCGCCGTCGACACGGGTCGCCCTGGTCTTGACCCCGGCGGCGTCGCTGCCGGCGTCGGGCTCGCTGAAGAGCTGGCACCAGATGACCTCCTGGCGCAGCGCGGGCATGACCCAACGGGCCACCTGGTCCTCGGTCGCATGCTGAATGAGGGTGAGGATCACCCAGCCCGTGATCATGTACTGGGGGCGTGTGATCCCGGCCGCCTTGAACTCCTGCTCGACCACCAGCTGCTCGACGGCACCGGCGTCGCGCCCCCACGGCTTCGGCCAGTGCGGCATGACATAGCCGGTCTCGATCAGGGCGTCACGCCGTCCCGCCGCATCGAGGCCCTGCACCCCCTCGGCAAAGGCGCGCACCTCGTCGCGCATCGGCTCGGCCTCTGGCGGCAGGTCGATGGTCCGCGTGCGGCGCACGCCGCGGCGGACGAGGTCGGTGACGTCGAGCGCGGCTGCCTCGGCGTCGACCACCGCCTCGAGCGCGGTGGCCCGGCGGAGATAGAGGTGCGCGTCGTGCTCCCAGGTGAAACCGATGCCGCCGTGCACCTGGATGTTGAGCTGCGCGCACTCGTCACCGGCGCCCAACGCGAGTGCGGCTGCCATGGCGGCGGCGTAGGAGAGCTGGTCGCCACCCTCCTCGGCCGCCCGGGCGGCGTCCCACACCGCCGCGGTGGCGAGCTCGGACGCGACGAGCATGTTGGCGCAATGGTGCTTGACGGCCTGGAACATGGCGATGGGCCGGCCGAACTGCACGCGCACCTTGGCGTACGAGGCGGCCATTTCGGTGCACTCGATGGCGACCCCGGTGCACTCCGCCGCCACGAGGAGGCGCCCCAGGTCGACCAGGATGCGCCGCCCGCCGGGGATCACCTCGACAGGCGCACCGTCGAGCGTGATCCGGGCCGAGCGCCGCGTCGGGTCGAGGTTGACGGGCACATCGACCGCGACGCCGCCCGCGGCCACGTCGACCACGATGGCGTCGCCACCCGCCGGCAGCACGAGCACGTGCGCGAGGCCACCACCCAGCACGGCCGGCGCCGTCCCGGAGGCCCGGCCGCCACGCACCGTGATGTCGGACGTCAGGGCCACGCCGCCGAGCACCGACCCGTCGGCCAACCCGGGCAACAGCCGCCCCGCCATCTCCTCGGCCCCGACCTCGTTGATGACCGCGCTCGCGATCACGGTGGGCACGAAGGGCCCGGGCGCGATGGCGCGGCCGAGCTCCTCGACGACGACGACGAGCTCCGGGAGGCCGAAGCCCGAGCCGCCCCGCGCCTCGGGCAGGTGCAGGCCCAGCCACCCGAGGTGCGCCAGGTCGCCCCAGAACGGGGGGAGGGTTTCGGTCTCGGCGTCGAGCAGGGCCCGGGCGGCCCCTCGGGTATCGCGCTTGGCCAGGAAGTCCGAGGCGGTCTGCCCGAGGGCGCGGTGGTCTTCGGTGATGGCGATCGACATGTCGAGGCTGGAGGATATCGGGGTGGAGACCGGCTCAGCGTTGCGTCGTGGCCCGCGCGTGCGCAGCCTCGGCGAGCCGCTTGATGATGCCCAGTCGACGGTCCCACTCCTGGGCGAGCCCCGCCATCGCCCGGGACGCCTCGTCGAGTCGCCCGGGCTCCACCTGGTAGCGAACCTCTCGCCCGACCTTGTGGCGCCGCACCAGCCCGACCTGCTCGAGGACGACGAGATGCTTGCTCACGGCCTGCCGGGAGAACGGGACCTGGCCCGCCAACGAGCTCGCCGTCTCCTCTCCGTTGCGGACCAAGAGGTCGAGCAGCCGGCGCCGGGACGGGTCGGCGATCGCCGACCAGAGTTCGTCGTCGGGTTCTCTGGTCATCCAGCGGTTCTGCCGGAGAAGAGCACCGCCAGGCGGCCGAGGAACGTGGCCCAGCCGGTGCGGTGCTCCTCGGCGTAGCGGTCCTTGTCGTCATCGGCCCAGCCGAGGAGCTCGAGGCCGCTCTCGACCACCCGGAGGCGGGTCCGCTCGTCGCCCTCGCGGGTGAGCGAGAACTCGACGAGCATGGAGTTCCCCGGGGCGGGATCCTCGCCCTCGGGGTGGCTCCATCGGAAGGAGAAGCGTGTCGGCGCGTCGACCGTCTCGACCACCAGCGGGGCGGCCAGCGTCCCTTCCGGGTTGTCGAAGGCGAAGGTGCCCCGGCCACCGGGGACTGCCTGCAGCTCGACGCGGTCCGCGAACCACTGGGTGATCTGGTCGGGCTCGGTGATCGTGCGCCAGACGACATCGACGGGCGCCTCGATCAGGATCTCCCGCTCAATCCGGTAGTCGGTCACGGTCGGTCAGTCCCAGCTGTCGATCGTGACGTCGTTCGGCCAGGGCGTCGCCTTGCCACCTTCGAGCCCGGCTTTCAGGCCGACCAGGAACGTGCCCCACTTGGTGCTGCAGTGGTGCATGAACTCGCCGGGCTCGCGCCAGTCCGCGTGGGTGAACAGCACGACGGTCTCGTCGCCGTTGAGCTTCAGCTCGTAGCTGATGATGGTGTCCATCCACTCGTCGGGGCCCGCCACGCAACGCCACTGGACGCGGCTTTGCGGGCTCAGCTCCATGACCTCCATCACCGCGGCGACGTCCGGTCCGCCGAAGCGGAACTCGAGGCGCCTGCCTGGCTGCGACTCGCCTGCCACGTCGCGGGTCCACCACTTGGCCAAGCCGTCGCGCGTGGCGAGGGCGTCGTAGACCACGCTGATCGGGACGTTGATCCCCACTTTGTGGCGTATGTCGTGCATGACACTCTCCTCTCGGTTCTCGGGTGACATCCGGTCCGCCCGATGTGCAACCAAAGGTAGCACGTTTCTGCAAGAAACGCAACCTTTGGTTGCAAATAGCCCGGGCCCGACGGCCCTAACGACCCGCTGGATGCTCCGATTGCGCCCGCTGCACCGCGGCGAAGTCGTCCGGCGCGTCGTCCCCGACGTCGCTCATCGACCCCGGCAGCAGCAACTGCTCCTGGTAGAGCGTCGCCCCGAGCACGCCGTGGCGGTCGCGCAGCGAGCCGTGGTACGTGCCCCGCGCACTGCGGGCCTTGACGGGGCGCAGGTCGACGAGCACCCAGTCGTCGGCCCGGATGTCCTCGTGGAACCAGACGGAGTGGTCGATGCTCGGCCCGCCACGCCCGATGAGCGACTTGTGCTGCTGGCCGAAGCCCGTGCCGAGGTCGGACAGGTACGTCAGGCCGGCCCGCTGCAGCAGCGGGTCCGCGCCGAGCGAGGCGGCGGAGCGCACCCACAGGCAGTCGGTGAAGACGCCCTTGAGGAAGTCGGTCGGCGTGACCTCGCGCACCTGGAGCAACGGTGTCCACCCGGCCTTGGGGGTGTCCTCGGGCTCGGCGGTCGTGCGCCGGGGCGCGTCGTCGAAGTGCCCGCCGTCGCTCTCGGCGTGGAACGAGGTGATCATGGAGAAGATGACCTCGCCCTCCTGGACGGCGACGACGTGGCGGGCCGAGAAGGAGCGCCCGTCCCGGTCGCGGTCGACCTCGAGGATCACCGGCACATCGCTGCGCCCGGCACGGAGGAAGTAGCCGTGCAGGGAGTGGGGGAGCCGGTCCGGCTCGACGGTGGCCGCGGCGGCGAGCAGGCACTGCGCCGCCACCTGCCCGCCGTAGAGGGTCTGGCGCGGCCCGTAGTTGGCGTTGCGCCCCCGGAAGAGGTCGCGGTCGACGCGGCTCGAGTGTCAGCAGGGAGGGCAGGTCCTCGGCGAGGTCGAGCTCCATCAGCCCATCAGCCCTCGCGTCCCGCCCGCACCCAGTCGGCCCAGGTCTCGATACGCCGCCAGAACAGCTCCCGCGTGCCGGCGAAGTTGTGCATGTGCGCCATTCTCGGACAAATGAAGAGGTCCACGCTCGGAGACGACAGGTACGCCCGCGGCTCGCCCCGCGGATCGGCCAGCACGTCGCGCTCGCCGAGCGCCACCAGCACGGGGCAGCGGACGGCCGCCGCCTCCGCCGCCACGCCCCCCGGGGTGACGCACCACAGGGCGACGGTCATCGGCACCGTGCCCGAGCCCCACGGCGGGACGTCGCCCTGGCGTGACGGGAAGTCCTCCAGGTCACGCCGGACCAGCTCGGGGTCGACGTCGTCGTAGTGGAAGCCCCAGGCCATTGCTGCAGGGCCTGGGGCCGTGGCCGGGTCGAGCTCGGCCAGCGCCGGCGCGTTGGTGAAGACGCCGTCGGAGGGCAGGGCGTCGCGGGGCACCCAGGCCATCACGAGCGGCGGCGTGCCGGGCGCGGTCGGCGGGTGGGTGTGCACGGCGCTGTAGCCGAGCACGCCGATGCCGTCGTAGCAGTGGTAGCGGCCCTGTTGCACCACGGTCAGGCTGCCGCCCATCGACTGCCCGATGCCGATGGTCACCGGGCGCTCGACCGGCGGGAGCCCGTCGACCAGGGTGCCCGCCGCGAGCTTCCGCAGCACCTCGACTTCGGCGGCCAGACTCGCCGCCACGACCGGGGTGTAGGTCAGACGCTCGGAGTCGTGCTGGGAGCTGTCGCCAACGCCGAGATGGTCGACCGAGACGAACACCCAACCCCGCTCGGCGTGCCAGGCGGCCTGGGCCCCCGGGCCCGGGCCCGGCAGGTCCTCGGTGTAGTAGCGCCGCGAGTAGCCAGCCCCCGGCTTGGCGAAGCACACGATCGGATCGGTCCCGAGCGCGTCGGGGACGGTGACCGTGAGCGCGACGTGCGCCGGCTCGCCGAGGCCCGCCGCCGCGGTGACGTCGACCTGGAGCTGCAGATCCATGGAGCCCACCGCAATGCCGCGACCGGCTACTTCGGCCCGAAGCGCTGCCCGGCGTCCAGGCGGATGGTCGAGCCGTTCAGCATGGGGTTCTCGACGATCGCCACGGCGAGCTTGGCGTACTCCCCGGGGCGTCCCATGCGCTTCGGGAAGGCGGCGTCCTTCGTCAGGACCTCGGCGAACTCGTCCGGGATGCCTTCGGTCAGGCCGGTGCTGAACAGGCTCGGCGCAATGGTCAGGACGCGGATGCCCAGGCTGCCGAGATCGCGGGCCATGGTCAGTGTCATGCCGGCGATGCCGGCCTTGGCGGCGGTGTAGGCCACCTGTCCGATCTGACCCTCGAAGGCGGCGATCGATGCGGTGTCGATGATCACGCCACGTTCGCCGTCCTCGGGCTCGTTGCTCGACATGTGGAAGGCCTGCAGCCGATTGAGGTTGAAGGTGCCGATGAGGTTCAGCTCAATCGTGCGGCGGAAGTCTTCGATCGGGTGTGGCCCCTCCTTGGTGAGGGTCCGCTTGGCCGTACCGCCACCGGCAGTGTTGACCGCGATGTGCATGCCGCCGAGCGCGGCCGCGGCGTCGGCCAGCGCGGTCTCGACCTGCTGGTCGTCGAGCACGTTGACTTCGTGGAACGTGCCGCCCAGGTCCTTGGCGACCGCGGCGCCGGCCGATGTCGGCAGGTCGAGGATGGCGACGTCGGCTCCCCTTCTCGTGTAGCAGCTCGGCGGTGGCCTTGGCCATGCCGGAGGCGCCCCCCACGATGACGGCCTTCTTTCCCTGGATCTCCACGGCGGGTGTTCCTCTCTCTGGCGTGTTCTCTGGGGTGCTCGCGCCTCTGGTCTCTGGTGTGCTCGAGCCTCTGGCGCCGAAAAGTATCCTGACATGGCAGGTCAGAGCGAGCCGGGTCGGACCACCGCCCCGATCGGGAGGGTGACGATGACCAGGGCAGGGCGGGCCTCGTTCGAGGAGATGTCGGGCACGGCGCCGGACATCATGCGGGACTACGACCTGGCCGTCCTCGGCTACACGGAGACCGAATATGCCGTCGAGGGGACGGCGTCCTCCTACGAGCTCGAGGGTGAGCGGGGCCTGGACGGCCGGTGGGACGTGACCCCTGGGCCCGAGGCAGGCTTCCGGACCCGGTTCGTCGTGCGGCGCCCCTCGGACCCGGCCCGGTTCAGCGGGACGGTGGTCGTGGAATGGCACAACGTCTCCGCCGGCATCGACGCCGCTCCCGACTGGGGGTTCTTCCACCGGCACGTCGCGGCCGAGGGCCACGCGTGGGTCGGCGTGTCGGCCCAGAAGGTTGGCATCGACGGCGGAGGTTTCGTCGAGGGCATCCACCTCAAGCTCCTCGCACCGGAGCGCTACGGGCAGCTCGAGCACCCCGGCGACGCGTGGTCGTTCGACATGTTCTCCCAGGTGGGTGCGTTGCTGCGGCTGCCGGCGGACGAGAACCCGTTGGGCGCCGGCCTGGTCGCCGAGCACCTGCTGGCGGCGGGCGAGTCGCAGTCGGCAGCCTGCCTGGTCACCTACATCAACGCGATCGACGACCACGCCCGCGTGTTCGACGGCTTCTTCGTGCACGGGCGGCCCGGTGTGGGTGTCGCCATCGACGGCGTGTTCATCCCGACCGCCGGCGGCGAGGGCCTCGCGTCGACCACCCGTGCCATTTCGGCCAAGGGTGAGCGGATCCGCGACGACGCCAGGGTCCCGGTGCTGGTCCTGCAGAGCGAGACCGACGTCATCCTGCTCGGCGGGGGGCTGGCCGAGCAGGACGACTCGGACCATGTCCGTCTCTGGGAGATGGCCGGCGCCGCGCACGCCGACACCTACACGGTCAGCGCCGGGCGTCACGACGACGGCACGCTGAGCGGGGAGTGCCTGGCGGAATTGATGCGCCCGACCTCGAACCTGATCTTCGGCCGGACGGAAACGCCGATCAACGCCGGGCCCCAGCAGCACTACGTCGCGCAGGCCGCGTTGTGGCACCTGGCGCAGTGGGTCACCGACGGCATGGCACCACCGAAGGCGCCCCGGCTTCGTCTCGACGACGCGGGCACCGGCTATCGCCTCGACGAACTGGGCAACGCACTGGGCGGCATCCGGACGCCCTGGGTGGACGTGCCGACCGCGGTGCTGTCGGGCCTGGGCCAGAGCGGGGAGTCCTTCGCGATCCTCTTCGGCCGGACGGTGCCCTTCGACGAGGCGGAGCTGACCGCCGTGTATCCAGGGGGGAAGGCCGAGTACCTGGTGCGGTTCGAGGCCGCCCTCGACGCGGCCATCGATGCCAGGTACCTGCTGGAGCAGGACAGGGCGGAGATCCTCGACGTTGCGGCCGTCTCCTACCCGTTGCGGCTCGCCCACTAGGTTCTCGGAGCCGTTCACCCCGCTCTCGAATCTCTGGGTCTCCGGGCCTATCCGTCGGTGCGCGTCCGGTGGTGTTTCGTCTCGGCGTGCGGGTCGCTCCCGTCCTGAGCGGACGGATCGGTATGGACGATCGCGTCGCTGAGCCTCGGGAGCTGGTGCAGGAGCTCGTGATACGCCCGCTCTGCGATGTCGTGCGCGGCGACGACGCTCAGACCGCGGTCGACCACGAGGCGGATCTCGGCGTGGAGCTGGTGGCCGACCCAGCGGATGCGGACATCGCCGACGCCGATGACGCCGTCGACGTGCCGCAAGATGTGCTCGGCCTGGCTCACCAGTGCAGGGTCGACGGCATCGAGGAGTCGCTGGCCGATGCTGCCGGCGGTCCTGATCAAGACGAGGAAGATGAGCACGCTGATCAAGAGACCCACGACCGGATCCGCCCACTGCGCACCCAGGGCCACCCCGACGGCGCCAAGGAGCACGGCGAGCGAGGCAACGCCGTCGGTGCGTGCGTGCAGACCGTCGGCTTCGAGGGCGGCCGAACCGATCCGCCGACCGACGCGCAGCCGGTACTGGGCCACGATCTCGTTGCCGGCCATGCCGACGACCGCGGCGGCCATCACCGCGGGGAGATGCTGCACGTGCTGCGGGTGGACGAGACGCTCAATGGACTGCCACGCGGTCAGCGCCCCCGAGAGCGCGACCACGGCCACGACGAAGACCCCCGCGAGGTCCTCCGCCCGGCCGTAGCCGTAGGTGAACC
Organism: uncultured Acidimicrobiaceae bacterium; assembly: GCA_963726135.1. Classification (GTDB taxonomy): domain Bacteria; phylum Actinomycetota; class Acidimicrobiia; order Acidimicrobiales; family RAAP-2; genus Bog-473. The sequence goes on along the minus strand of CAVSBE010000003.1, from coordinate 172,245 downwards.
GCCTCGTCGGCGGCCGTCGCCCCAGGCTGAACGCCACCCACAGAGGCAGGGCCGTGAGGGCGTCCGAGAAATTGTGCAGGGTGTCGCCGAGCAGCGCGACCGATCCGCTCGAGGTCACCACCAGTGCCTGGACGAGCGCAGTCAGCCCGAGCACGGCGAGCGAAATCTTGACCGCGCGTACGCCCTGCGAGCTCGCCTCCAGGGCCTGGTCGACGCTGTCCGCCGCGTCGTGGCGGTGCGGGACGAACAGGGACCGCACGAAGCCGGTGGATCCGTCCGGATGGGCGTGGGGGTGACCGTCGCTGCGGTGTCGATCGGCATCGTGGTCGTGGGCATCGTGTTCGTGCGCCGCGTCAGACATGGCCACAGCTTCTCGCCCGGGCCTGTGCCATGCACGTTGCGAACGAGAGGCAACTGCGACACCGGTGCTGGTTATGAATTCGGGGACAGCCCGGTTACACTGGTGCACACGACGCCCTGGTGCACAGCGTGAAAGGAGGGCCGGTCATGAGTTCAGAACCTCATTGTTGCCAGCCCCCACAGCCGTGCCCCGGCGTCGTTTCCCGCCTGATTTAGCGTTGCGCTGAGTCAGCTGCCCGACGTCGGGGTCACCCGCAGGTGCATCCCACCTGCGCGGCCTGCCCTTCGCAGGTCCTTCGCCACTTCCGAGCCACCTCTCCGTGTCGTGTCTCGGATCCGCTCGACCTTCTCAGAATCGAGACGGAGAACCCTTCCCCGGCCGTCTGCTGACTCCCGTCATGAAGTCCGACGGTCGAAGAAGCGTTCTCCTCGCAACAAGGAGACCGCCATGGAGAACTTCACCCACCTCGCACCACCGGGCCGGGACGTCGCCGTCCTCGACGATGCCCACGTCGGCCACATCAACGGCGCCCTGGGCACCATCGCCTACGGCGACACGGCAGCCCGCCCGAGGCTTTCGCTCAAGCTCAAGACCCTGCTCGCCATCGTCGGGCCGGGCCTCATCGTCATGGTCGGCGACAACGACGCCGGCGCCTTCTCGACCTACGGCCAGGCGGGCCAGAACTTCGGCACGCACCTCGTCTGGACGCTCGGCCTCCTCATCCCGGTGCTCTATGTCTGCCAGGACATGGTGCTGCGCCTTGGCGCCGTCACCGGCGTCGGACATGCCCGCCTGATCCTCGAACGCTTCGGCAAGTTCTGGGGCGCATTCAGCGTCATCGACCTGTTCCTCTTGAACGCGCTGACCATCGTCACCGAGTTCATCGGCATCTCCTTGGCGGTCTCCTACCTGGGGCTGCCCAAGCTCCCCTCGGTGATCGTCGCCGCGGTGGCCATCGTCGGCGCCGTGAGCACGGGGAGCTTCCGGCGCTTCGAGCGGCTCTGCTTGATGCTCGTCGTCGGCTCGCTCCTGCTCGTCCCCCTGGTCCTCATGGTGCACCCGCCGATCGGGCAGGTGGCCCACGACTTCGCCGTGCCCCGTATCCCTCACGGCGCACCCCTGTCCTCCGTGATGCTGCTGGTCATCGGCATCGTGGGCACGACGGTCGCCCCGTGGCAGCTGTTCTTCCAGCAGTCCTACATCATCGACAAGCGCATCACGCCGCGGTGGATCAACTACGAGCGCGTCGACCTCGTCATCGGCATCGCTCTGGTGGTCGTCGGCGGCGTGGCCATCATGGGATTCTCGTCGGCCGCCTTCGCCCACACGCCCGGTTTCGGGAACTTCACTGACGCGGGAGGGGTCGCCCACGGTCTCGCCACCTACGTGTCGCGCACGGTGGGGGACCTGTTCGCCATCGCCCTCATCGACGCGGCGATCATCGGCGCCGCCGCCGTCGGACTGGCCACCGCGTACGCCACCAGCGACGTCTTGAACCAGAAGCATTCGCTGCACCGGCCCGTGTCGCAGGCCAAGGGGTTCTACGCGTGCTACGCCGCGCTCATCGCGTTTGCTGCCGCACTGGTCCTGATCCCGCAGGTGCCGCTCGGCCTCTTGACCCTGGGGGTGCAGGTCCTGGCCGGAGTCCTCCTGCCCAGCGCCGTCGTGTTTCTGGCGATCCTGTGCAACGACAAAGCCGTGCTCGGGCCGTGGGTCAACGGCAAGAAGCTCAACATGGTGACCGGCGTCATCATCTGGGTCCTGGTCATCCTGTCGGTCATCCTCACGGTCAGTGTGCTGTTTCCTGCCATCACGGGCTCCCAGATCGTTGCCGTGATGGCGGTCGGAGCGGTGAGCGGCCTGGTCCTCGGTGCCTTCCTGCTGATCCGGGCCCGTCGTCACCGCGACGAGGTGACGGTGGACGACGTGCTGGCCGAGACCGTGAGCCGCGACACCTGGCGGATGCCGCCCCTGGCCCGCCTCGAGCGCCCCGTGATGTCGCGCCAGCGGACCATCGGGCTCATGGCGCTGCGCGGCTACCTCGTCGTGGCACTGGCTCTGGTCATTGTGAAGATCGTCGAAGTGGCGATCAAATGAGCGAGGGAGGGCTGCGGAAGGATCCCGTTGGCGTCCTCATCCTCATCCTCGCCCTCGCCGCCGGTCGGGCCGCGGTCCGGCGTGAAACAATCCGTCCTGTGACCGACGAGCCAAGCTGGGAGCGGGACCACCACGGGCTCGACGTCATCACCGAGGCCGGACACCTCGCCCGGGCCTGATCATGAGGGCTCTCGACGGCAAAGTTGCAGTCGTCACGGGCGCCTGACCGGCACGACGGGGGCCGCACCAGCGGGGGAGGTCGGGGACGGCACTCTAGTCAGGGTTGTCCTGACAAAGTAAGGTGAACCCTGGCGATCGGCAGGAGGTCAATCAGCCTTGGACACGGGGTGAGGGCTCTGGACACTCTCAACGATCTCGTTGACAGTTTTGCGGGACACTCCCCCCGCGTGGAGGCCCGGTCCGCGTGAGGGCCCCCGAGGCGAAGGCGAAGGACGCCATCGCGTGCTGCTCCTTCTGCCTGAAGCCGAACACCGAAGTGAAGGCCCTCGTGGCGGGGCCCGCCGTCTTCGTCTGTGACGGCTGCATCGACCTGTGCTGCCAGATCATCGGCGAGTTGCCCGCCGTCAGGCAGGAGCCCCGCCTCCTGCCCTGGGAGATGACCGATTCGCTCGATGCCGCACTGGCCAATCTCCCCAACGTGGCCCGTGCTCGGGCCCAAGTCGAAGAGAGCCTTCTCGGCTGGGTGCGCCGGGCCCGCACGCTCGGGGCCACTTGGGCGCAGATCGGCGACGCCCTCGGCATCACGCGCCAGTCGGCCTGGGAGCGTTTCGCGGTCGAGGAGTAGCGGGTGCGAATGACCAGCGACGACAACTGGCGGCACCTGCGCTCCGCCGACCACGGCATCTTGTGCACGTCGAACCGCCAGCAGCACATCGACGCCGTGCCGGTCTGTTTCACCGTCGTCTCGAAGGTCATCGCGACGCCGGTCGATCGGGTCAAACCGAAGGAGACGACCGAGCTGGGGCGCCTGCGCAACCTCGATCACAACGCCACGGCGACCCTGCTCTGCGAGCAATGGGACCCCGACGACTGGTCGCGTCTGTGGTGGGTGCGCACCTATCTCGAGCGCCTGCCCGACCACGACGTCGGCGCCCGGCAAAAGGAGGAGGCCGAACGGGCGCTGCGTGCGAAGTACCCCCAGTACCGCGAGACGGAGTTCGCGGCCGTCATCTATCTCGACGTCAAGACGCTCGTCGGTTGGTGCGCCGGCCCGAGCCGGACCACCACCGTGGCCGGTCTTGGCGGGGACCCTGGATAGCCTGGCCGCAGTGGCGGCGCCGGCGCAGCTGGTCGTGGTTTCGGACAGCCACCTGTCCGGGCGTGCGCTCGATGCGGAGCGCAACTGGTCGGCCGTGGTCGACCACATCCGCCGCACAGCACCTGACCTCGTGGTCCACGTCGGCGACCTGTCACTCGACGGTGAGCACGACGCCGCGGACTTGGACTACGCACGGGAGCAGCTGGGTCGGCTCGCGCCCACACCGTGGATCGCCGTCCCCGGCAATCACGATATTGGGGACAACCCGATCCCCGGGGTGATCCCGCCGGGGTCGTGACAGACGAGAACCTCGCCAGCTGGACCCGAGCGGTCGGTCCGCTCTGGTGGGCACAAGAGCTCGAGGGCTGGCTGTTGGTCGGTGTCAACGCGGAGCTGTTCGGTTCGGGCCTGCCCGCGGAAGAGGAGCAGTGGGGGTGGTTGGACGAGGTCATGGCCACGGTGACCGGCCGACCGCGCCCGTTGGTGTTCGTCTCCCACAAGCCGATCGACGCCACCGACACGGAGCTTGCCGGTGCACCAGCCGTCCGGTTCGTGCCGTCGCCGGCCCGCGACCGCCTGCGCGCCCTGCTCGCCGGCATCCCGCGCCATCCGTTGGTCCTGAGCGGCCACGTGCACCAGTACCGCGCGCTCGAGCTCGACGGCACGGCACATGTCTGGGCGCCGACCACGTGGGCCGCGCTGCCCGACTCGTGGCAGGCGACCATCGGAACGAAGCGCTGCGGCATCCTGCAGCTCGGACTGTCGGAGACCGGCGCGGCCGACCATCGGTTGGTGGCGCCCGAGGGTCTCCGCCAGTTGGTCGTGGGCGAGGACACGCCGCTGTACTACGCGCACTGAGTCCGGGCAGGAGGCCGACGCCGGGACTGGCTGCTCAGGCGGATTCGCTCCGGCCCGTCGCCAGCTCCTCCCGCAGCACCCGCCGCAGGAGCTTCCCGGTCGGCGAGTACGGCAACTCGTCCCGGAACTCCACGACGACCGGAGTCTTGGTCGAGCGCAGCCGTTCGCGGACCCACCCCTGCAGCGTGTCCTCGGTGACCGAGGCGTCGGGCCGCAGCACCACGACGGCCGCCACCGCTTCGCCCCACTCGGCGTCGGGGATGCCGATGACGGCCGCCTCGCCTACGGCAGGGTGCGCCACAGCACCTCTTCGATCTCGCCCGGCGAGATGTTCTCGGCGCCCCGCACGATGACGTCGTCCAGCCGGCCCTCGATGTACAAGAAGCCGTCCGCGTCGAACCACCCCGCGTCCCGGGTGCGGAACCACCCCTCCCTGTCGAGCACGGATCGCCCCACGTACTCGCCGGCGACCTGCTCGCCCCGCACCCAGATCTCGCCCTTTTCGCCCGCCGGGAGCGCCGTCTCGTCGGTTCCCCGCACCTCTACCTCGAGGGACGGGAGGGGACGACCCACCGACCCGAGCCGCGACCGCACCGCCGGGTCATCGCTGGTGAAGGCCTCCCGGTGGTCGTCGGGGGTCAGCATGGCGATCGTCGACGACGTCTCGGTCAACCCGTAGGCGTTGACCAGGTCGACGTGGGGCAGGTCGCGCAACGTGCGCTCGACGAGCTCGAGCGGCATGCGCCCGCCTCCGTAGGACAGGTGGCGCAGCGCGGCCGGCTCCGCGCCGGCTCTCCTCGACGGCCTGGAGGATGCGACCGAGCATGGTCGGCACGACCATGGCGTGCGTAATCCGCTCCTCGGTGGCCAACCGGACCCAGGCCGCGGCCTCGAACGCCGGCAGGTACATGATGCGCCGTCCCGCGTACAGCGAGCTCAACACCGCCGCGATGCCGGCGATGTGGTACGGCGGCACGCAGATCAACTGGGCCTCGTCCGGTGCGCACCCCATGAACTCGACGCTCGTGATGATGTAGGAGACGAGATGCCGGTGGCGCAGCACCGCCGCCTTGGGCTCCGACGTCGTGCCGCTGGTGAAGAGCAGCACGGCGATCTCCTCAGGGTCGACGAAGCGATGTTCCCCCGTGACCGGCTCCGCGATGGCCGCGGCGAGATCTTCCTTCGTCACCACGTGCTCGGCCCCGCACGCCCGCAGCCGCCCGACCTCGTCGTCGTCGGCGATCATCAGGCCGCCGGCGACGCGTTCGAGAATCCCGTGCAGCTGCTCGTCCGGGGCCCGGTAATTGATCGGCGCGAACGGCACACCCGCCAACGCGGCGCCGAACAGTGCCACCGGCAACACGTCGGAGTTCAACCCGAAGTAGCCGACGACCTCGGCCCCGGCCTTCTCGAAGTACACGGCGGCCCGCTTCGCCCGCTCGAGGAGCTGGGCGGCACTGATGCCGCCCTCGTGGGATCCGAGGACGATGCGGTCGGGGCCGCCCTCGGCCGCCATCTCGAGCAGCATGGCGATGTTCACGGGCCGGGATCCTCCCTTGGCGCCGGCGCGCTCAGTCCGATGCGGGCAGCGGCTTGGCGCCCTTGACGGCGAGCAGGGTCTCGCCCACCGAGAGCGAGCCTTCCCCCGCCTTGGTGCACAGCACCTCGAGGCCGAGCTCCTCGTCGGCGTAGCGCTTGCCCAGCAACGTGCCCTGGTCGAACCCGGCTTCCGTAGTCTGTGGCGTCACCTCGGCGTCGATGGCCAACATGGCATGTCCCCCGCAGCGCAGGTCGACGGGCTCACCTGGCGTCCGCACCACGACCACCTCGCAGGCGTCGGTTGCGCTCCGCAGCCTCGTTCCTGCCTTCAACTGCATCCCCACCGCACGTCCTTCCTCGCTCACACGACCTCGTCGGGACCACCTTTCTACCGCCTCACCCCGGACCCCCGCACAATCAGCCCCGAATTCCCGTGCCAGACTGAGGCAGGGGATCCTCACGGATCGGAGGGACATGGACGACGCACTCGGGAAGAGCCGCTCGACCCACCTGCCCGGGCACGTTCCCGAGCTCCAGCGGGCGCTGGCTGCGGCGGCGGTCGACATCGCGACGGTCGAGGAGCGGCTGTCCAGCTTGTTCGAGCGCACAGAGGGCAAAGGCTCCGTTGCGAACCCGAAGACCCTCATCGCTTCGACCCCGAGGGTGTCGCTCGAGCATGGTCCGGCCGACGGCGATCTCGACGAGCCCATCGACCTCGAGGCTGAGGAGGCGCTCGTGGAGGACGTCGACGGCATGCCGATCCGCGAGGAGTTCGCCGGGCCGGACGACAGGGATGACGGCGAAGATGACCGATCCTTCGCCGAGCTCGATGCCGCCCTCGCCGCGGAGGAGCCCGAGCATCCTGAGGAGCACGCGGAGCCGGTGAAGCCCGAGAAGGTCACGCGTGGATTTCTCCGCCGCCGCACCTCCCAGGAGCCCGAGCAAGAGCCCGGAGCATTCCGCTAGGAAAGGGCCACCACCTCTCGGGCCAGTTCCCCCCAGCGCTCGAAGGCGTCGGCGTCGGCGACGACATCGGAACCCGTGAAGTAGCTGACGACCCGGGTTGCGATCCCGCCGTACTTGTCCACGATGGTCGCGGCGATGTCGTCCCACGTCCCTTCGGTGATGAAGTGCTTGAGCAGGTCGTCGTCGATGACTGCCGCCATGCCGGGGAGGTCGCCCGCCCGTTGGCGTGCGCGGATGAGATCGGTCGTTCCCTCCCGGTCGAGCTGCTCGAAGATGAAGGCGTAGTTGGGCGTCGACCCGTAGAACGCCACCTGCATCCGTGCCCGCTCCCGCCAGCCGCGGCGTTCGACTTCGGTGTCGCCCACGACGAGGAAGGCCGGCACGATGACCTCGAGATCATCCACGTTGCGTCCCGAGCGGGCGGCGCCCTTCTCCAGGTTCGGCAGCACCGTGTCGCTCAGGTAGGTGGGCGTGTTCAGCGGGTGGATGTGCACGCCGTCGGCCTCCTCCGCAGCCATGCGGAGCATCCAGGGATTGACCGCCGCGACGTCGACGGGCGGATCCGGGCAGTCGATGGGTCCGGGCGACCAGGTGGGTGGCAGCAGCGAGAGGTTGTAGTACTCGCCCTCCACCGCCAGCGGCGCCCCGTCGCGGAAGGACTCGAAGATCGCCTTCACCGCGATCACGTACTCGCGTAGCCGTGGCCCCGGGGGATCGAACTCCGAGCCGTAGCGGCGTCGGACGTGGGCCCGCACCTGTGCCCCGAGACCGAGACGGAAACGACCGCCGCTCGCCTCGGCCAGCTCCCATGCCGTGGCCGCGGTGACCATGGGGCTCCGCGGGAAGGCGACGGCGATGCCCGTCAGCACGTCGATGTCGGCCGCCACCACCAGCGCGCCGCACGTGAGATAGGCCGTGCGTCCCGCCTCGGTCACCACCAGGCCCGACAGCCCGGCGTCCGCCGCCTGGCGCCCGAGCTCGGCCGCCTCGCGCAAGGGCCGGGCCGGCAGCATGGCGTCGAACTTCAGCGGCACCTGCTCCGGATCCTCAGGAGGTCTGCGGCAACGTCGGCCGCCCGTCGCGTCGCGCCGGCACCCAGTCGTTCTGGGTCGGGATGTACTCCTCGGTGTGGTCGACCGTCCCCGCCACGGCGTAGTGGTACACCATGGCGGCGCGGATCCCGTCGGACTCGTTGTCAGTCGAGCAGTGCATCAAGTGGCTGTCGAAGACCAACAGGTCACCCGGGTCCATGAGCACTGGCTCGGAGGCCGACATGTCGTGGTCGACGATCTCGAAGTAGCCGTAATTGGCGCCTGGCCGGCGGTCCGGGACGTGGGTGTGCACGGGCTCGGTGTGCGAACCGGGGAGCACGTGCAGACAGCCGTTGAGCAGCGTCGCCTCCGTGACGGCGAGCCACACGCCGACGACCGGGCGGGCCGGTTCGAAGGGGAAGTAGAAGGAGTCCTGGTGCCAAGGCTGGCCCCAGGCACCCGCCGTCTTGAAGATGAACTGCGACAAGAACACGTCTATGTCGGGTGCGATGAGCTCCGAGACGCGATCGACGACCACAGCCGAATGCGCGAAGTCCGCGAAGACAGGGTCGCGGTGCAGCTTGAAGATCTTGGAGACGCCGTCCTCGGGCCGGTCCACCACCATGCCTGCCTTGTTGCTCTCGGGCATCACCCTCACGCCGAGCGCGGCCGCGAGGTCTGCGTCCCGCACCACAGCGGTGACCCGGGACAGCATGGCCTCGCATGTCTCCGGCGGTGCGAAGCCGCCGACGCGGAAGAAGCCCCGCTCGGTCCATGACGCGCGTTGCTCGTCGGACAGCAGGCAGCTCATCCGATCGGGTCCGCGGGCGGTGGGGGCGGGCGGCCGTCGGGGCGTGGCCAGGCGATCGGTGTGACGTCGCTGGCGATGACCGCGCCCATGGCGATGCCGGCCCGTTCCACCGCCGGGTGCGGGAAGCGCCCCTCGCCCCGGGTGGACCCGTCGGCGAAGTAGATCGCCGTGTGCACCCGACGGACCGTACCGGTCGCGTTCGGCTTGGCCAAGTGGAAGGTGAGGCCGTGATGGAAGGCGACGGAGCCCGGCGGGACCTCCACGAACACGGGCGTCATCCCTTCGAGCTCAGGCCGGGTCAGCGGGTCCTCGCCACTGCCGGAGAAGATGTCGACGAACTCACGTACCCCGAGGCGGTGGCTGCCGGGCAGGTAGCCCATGGCGCCGCTGTCCAGCGTCGAGCCGTCGAAGGGGATCCAGGCGGTGATCGTGTCGGTTTCGACGATCGGCCAGTAGGGCTGATCCTGGTGCGGATCGGTCTCGCGCCCGCCGGCCTCCTTGTAGAGCGCTTGGTCGTGCCAGATCCGGACGGCGTCGACCCCGAGCAATCGTGCCGCCGTCTCGGCGACGACGGGATGGAACGTGAGCGGGCGGACGTCGGCGCAGTCCTCCCACAGGTTCTGGCACTGCGTGAAGCTCTGCTCGTAGCGCGACTTCTGGGCGAGCGTGCGGGTGTCGTGGCGGCCGCGTCGGGCGACGGCTCCGTCGACCGCCGCCCCGAACCGTCGCACCTCGCCGGGGCTCAAGAGGCCCGGCACCACCACGAACCCGTCGCGCCGGAAGTCCTCGACCAGCTCGGGCGTCAGTGTGGCGATCGTCGTCACGTCCCCCGTCACGTCGTCTGTCACGTCGCCCTCACGTCGCAGCCTCGTCGCGGACCTCGCGGATGTAGCCCACCAGCTCGTGCACGCTGGGCGAGTCGAGCCAGACGGTGAGGTCGACGTCGTACGTCAACGTGAGTTCCCCGCCCTCGTCGAGGAGGTGGGGCTGGGAGCCCATGAACCGCCCGTCGAGCAGGCGCACCTCGGTGAGCACCTCCGCGAAGGGAGGTCGCTCGCCGCGGGGGAACCGAAGCCGAAGACGCGTTCAGAGCCCAGGACGGCGTTCGCGCTGGCCCGCCCCGCCAGGTACGGTCGGTAGTCGTTGCGTGCGAGCTCCCCGGTGTAGGCATCGAGGATGTGCAGCGCCCGGTCGAGCATCGTCTGGTCGAACCCGTAGAAGACGTTGGGCGCCGGGAGGTCGCCCCACACCCCCCACATCCACCAGCGCAGCGTGGGCGGCAGCACGGCCATGGCGCGCTGGACCCCGCGGCCGACGGTCTCGTGGCCGTGGTGCACGTCGTGGGGTGAGGGGGAGACGACGATGGACGCACCGTGCTCCTTCACGATCGCCGGCAGCTCGTGGGCGATGCGGCGGGTGGCGAGGTCCAGGTCGGCGTCGAGGTCGAGGTCGAGGGGCGGGTCGACGAAGACGGGCACGAAGCCGGCCCGGCGCGACGCTTCCTCGGACTCGGCGCGGCGGCGATCCCGCTGTCCGCTGAACCCGAGGCTGGCGATGACGCTGACCACGGTCCAGCCCCGATCCTTGAGATGGAGGAGTGCGCCGGGGCAGCCGACCGCCTCGTCGTCGGGGTGCGGCGCGACGTGGACGACGGCGGGGGCCACGCCAGTGGAGGCTACGCGCCATTGGTGGCACAGGTCTCCGGGTGCGGCGATTCGTTTCCTTGGGCCCTGCTCGGGCCGGTGGCCGTGGGGGCGGGACCCCCTGCGTCTCTCGGACTTCGGCGCGACGGTGCGCATCCACGCGCCCACTGTGTCGCGGGATCCGTACTCGTCGTCCGTCGCCCTCCGCCTCACGTGTAGGTCGTAACGACTCCTGTCAGTGCCGGTCCGCGCCGGCCCACGTGCTCCTCCGCCGCACGTCGGCGAACCCGGCCGTGGTGCAGGCGGTGGCGAAGGCCGCGGCCTGCGTGTCCGGTAAGCCATGGCAGGCGTGACCCTTGGCGCCCGGGACCGAGTGGTGCTCCAGGATGAGCAGCCGCCCATCCGGCAAGACCTCAGTTCGGCTCAGAGCACTCTTTACAGATTACTCTGAATAGAATATTATGACCCGGTGCCACCGAGATGGTCCCGCTCCAATCCCCTCGCCCTGGCCGTACTGGTCTGCCTCTACGAGAAGCCGATGCACCCCTACGAGGTGGCACAGACCCTGCGGCAACGGGCCAAGCAGGAGAGCGTCCGTCTCAATTACGGCTCGCTCTACGCCGTGGTCGAGGTGCTCGAGAAGAAGGGCTTCATCAAGGCGACCGGCACCGTGCGGGAGGGCAAGCGCCCCCAGCGCACCGTGTACGAGATCACCGACGACGGCAGCAGGGAGATGGACGACTGGATGACCGAGCTCATCGGCGTCCCCACCAAGGAGTACCCGGCCTTCATGGCCGGCCTGTCCTTCCTTCCATCGCTCGATCCCGACGACGCCCTCGCCGCGCTCCGGGCGCGGGCCGACGCGCTCGAAGATGAAGGTGGTCGCCATCCGCAGCGCCATGAAGGCGGCGCGCGAAGCCGGGTTGCCCCGCATTTTCGAGCTGGAGACCGAGTACGAGGAGCAACAGCTCGTCGCCGAGCTGAAGTTCGTCAACGGACTCATCGACGACATGACAGCGGGCACGCTCGAGGGGCTCGACATGTGGCGCATGTTCCACACCGAAGGCTTCAACCCCGAGGAGGTGCAGTTCAACTTCGACACGAACCTTGAATGACCCGGGGCCGCGTGTTGCACCACGCGGCCCCGAGCCCACACAACCACGAGCCCGACCCACGAGGGGCCTTCGCCCGAGGCAGCACCGAAGAGCGTAGGCGACCTCCGTCGAGCGGGCTCTCCGACGAAAGGAGGCGCGCCGATGGACGCGCTCATCGAGGCCGACGGCCTCAGCAAGAAGTTCGGGAAGGTCCGGGCGCTGTCCGACTTCTCTCTCACGCTGCCGGCGGGCAAACCCGTGGCCATCCTCGGGCCCAACGGCGCGGGCAAGACCACGTTCATCCGCATGGTGGCGACGCTGCTCCAGCCGGACCGCGGGTCACTGCTCGTCGGCGGCCATGACGCCGTCCACGACGCCTTGGCGGTGCGGCGCATGATCGGCCTGGCCGGCCAGTCGGCCGCGGTCGAAGAGATGATGACCGGCCGGGAGAACCTGGTCATGGTGGCCCGCCTCTACGGGCAGTCTGCCGGTGCGGCCAAGCAGAGCGCGGCGCGGATCCTCGAGCAGATGGATCTGGTGGATGCCGCCGACCGCCAGGTCCGGACCTATTCCGGCGGGATGCGCCGGCGGCTCGACCTCGGGGCGAGCCTGGTCGGCTCCCCGCGCTGTCCTGCTCCTCGACGAGCCGACCACCGGGCTCGATCCGGGGAGCCGCAACGAGGTGTGGGACGCCATCCGGGAGATGAGTTGGGCCGGAACCGACATCGTGCTGACGACGCAGTATCTCGACGAGGCCGACCACCTGGCGTCCTCCATCGTCATCATCGACGACGGACGCGTCATCGCCCAGGGCACGCCCGACGAGCTGAAGTCACGGGTGGGCGCCGACATGGTCGAGCTGCACACCGTCGACTTCCCCACCATGCAGCGGGCGGCCGAGGTGCTCGGGTCGCTCGGCGTGGCCGAGCCGGCCACCGACCCGGCAACGCGGCGTTGCTCCATCGTCGCGCCGAGCGGCTCGCGGCTGCTGCCCATCGTCGTCCGGGCCCTCGACGACGCCGCAGTCCCGGTGGAGGACATCGCCCTCCGCCGGCCCACCCTCGACGAGGTGTTCCTCGCCCTCACCGGGCACACCACGACCGACATGACTCCGAAGGAGGACGCAGCATGACCATGGACCTGACCCTCGATCCGCCGCGCCAGGCGGGCCGCGGACGCAAAGGGGCGGTGACGAACCAGGGGGCGTCGTATCTCGCCGCCTCGAGCCAGGTGGCGGGCCGGACGCTCAAGAAGTTCGTCCGCAGCCCGGCGCTGATCGTCGCGGGCACCGCCCAGGGGGTGCTCTTCCTGCTCATCTTCCGCTACGTCTTCGGCGGGGCGATCGCCCACACCGGGAACCTCAACTACGTGGACTTCCTGGTGCCGGGCTTCGTCGTCACCGGCGTGCTCTTCCAGGGCATGAGCGCGGCGAGCGGCGTGGCCGACGACCAGGAGGGCGGGCTCTTCGACCGTCTGCGCTCACTGCCGATCCGCCTTCTGTCCATCATCACGGGTCGGGTGGGCGCCGACTCGGCGCTCGTCGCCTGGGGCGTCATCGTCATGACGGCGGTGGGCTTCGCCGTGGGCTTTCGCATCGGTGGCTCCGTCGGGGACGCGCTGGCCGCGTTCGGCCTGACCATCGTCTACGGCTTCGCCTTCGTGTGGATGTTCATCTTCATGGGCCTGGCGGCCGGAAGCCCGCAGGCGGCGCAGAGCCTGTCGTTCCTCGTCTTCCCACTCAGCTTCGTCTCCTCGGCCTACGTGCCGGTGGCGACGATGCCGGGTTGGATGCAGGCCTTCGCCACCAACCAGCCCATGACGCAGATGATCAACACGGTGCGACTGCTCACGGGCGGCCCGGCGGCCCAACAGCTGCTCGGGCACTCGCTTTCGTACTATCTGGTGCCCTCGCTGTTGTGGACGGTCGGGCTCGTCGCGGTCTTCGCGCCACTGGCGGTGTGGAAGCTGCGGACGTCGTGACTCAGCGGCGATCGAACGGGTCCGGCGGCTCGCCGCTGCGCAGGACGGCATTGACGGCCTGGCGCAGGCGTTCCTGGGCGTCGATCATCCAATCGATGTAGAACGCGTAGTCCTCCACCGTGGTGACCTCGCCCTCGCTGTAGTCGGCGATGCGGTAGGCCCCACGGTCGGGGAGGCGCTCCCACGACAGCGGGCCGCCGTAGACCGACTCGACCAGCTGCTGCTGCGATTGGAGGACCTCGAATTGCGCGGCGCTCTCCTCGGCGGAACCGAGGTCGACGTAGAAGTCGGAGCGCAGCCGGCCGCCGGCCGCGAAGGCCAGCCCGTAGTGCGTGCCCCTGACGGGGGAGGGCAGCGTGATGAAGTTCTGCGCCGGCAGGGTGGACATCTGGGTCCAGTGGCCGTGCTCGATGCGGACCTTTTCGAGCCAGCGCGACCAGTAGTCGCGATAGAGAGCACCCTTGCCACCGTTGAGCGGCCCGGCGAGCTCGACGAGCGTCCATCCGGCGGGGTCGCGCCACCACTGCGTGCCGAACCAGTCGCGGGTGACCCCGGTGGCCTCCTCGACGATGTGGCGGACCAGGCTCGCCGGCGTGTACACCGTCTTGTCGACGTCCCACACCAACGGCGCGTTGAGGTTGTTCTGCCAGTGTGCGGTCCGGCGCGCCGGGTCTTCGTGCAGCCACTCCTCGAGCTGGCTCCGCATGTCGAAGCTGAGGTCGCTGCGAGGGCTGAGGGTGAAGATCGTCCCGTCGGCCACTGTCTCGGCTGTGACGAGCCGGCGCACGGTGCTGGCGTCCTGCACGCGCCGGCGCGACTCGGCCATCTCCTTGGCCAGCTGGCGCTCGGGGCTGATGGTGAACTCCTCGATCTCGCGGAGGGGGTAGAGCTGGCTGACGGAGATCATGGGCACGTTGCCGCTGCCCAACTGTCCGTAGACGTAGGACCGGAAGGCACTGATCTGGACGAGGGAGATGTCGAGTCCCATCTCGCTGAGCCAGACGACACTGGCGGTGACGACGGGGGAGAAATCCCGGGCGAGCAGGACGATGCGCGGACGCCGGAGCGACTCCTGCGAGAGGTCGGGGGCGTGAGCCTGCAGGTCGGCCAGCGCCTCGTCAGGCGTGACGGGCATCTGGCGACGGGCCTGGAAGCGGGCGTAATGGTCGGCGAGGGTCTCGGGGAGAGAGCGGCTGGCCATGGCGGCGTACTTGATGGCGTTGACCTCGGTGTCAGGGGTCCGGCCGCTCTTCAGCTCGCCGATGACCAACCGGCCGTCGGCGCCCAGGCCGAGAACGGTGATGCGGTCCCGGCTCCCCCCGGCAGGTCCCGGCAGCCCGTCGAATTCGAACGTGATCACCTTGATGGCGGGGCCGAGGATGGCGGGGTTCGAGAGCACCCATTCCTGGAGATCCGCGCGTTCCTCGAGGCCCGCCTCCTCCAGCGAGATCATCTGCGCCGGCATCGCGACGGATCCGGCAACTGTGAAGAGCATCTCTTCCGCCATGTGCCTGGGACAGGGTATGACAAACCATCGTTGGAGCGCAGGTACCGAAAGTCACAGAAAGTCTCAACGGAACCCCAAAACTCAAGGCCAGACGGATGGTCCTTCCGCGCGGCGCCGTCACCGCGGCGCCGTTTCGTCGCGGCCAGAGGTTGCAGTCGAATTGCGAGCTGGTTGCGACTGACGCCGGCGACGACGTGTCACCCCGGACGCCCGCCGGACGCTGGCGGGCCGTGGGTTGCCGATCGGTCACGCGAACGCCGCGCGCAGGGCTCGAGAGGCGCCGGAGGATCAGTCTCAGATCGGCGCGCCGGGGGCCACCAAGGGCCATGGTCGCTCGAGTTCGACGATGCGGGCCAGGTCGAGCAGCAACTGCTCCGCGTGCCGGCGCCCGATGACCTGCAACGACACGGGCAGACCGTCGACGAGCCCGATGGGGATCGCTGCGGCCGGGTGCCCGGTCGTGTTGGCGGGGATGGTCAGGGCACCGTTGTTCCCCACTGCGGCCTCGAACCCGTGTTGCGCGACGAGGTCCACCCCGTCGATCGTCGTCGGCATCGGCCCCTGGGCGCCGAAGGCCACGTCGGGGTTGGTTGCACAGACGATGAAATCGACCTGCTCGAAGATCTGCGCCATCTGCACGATGATCTGCCGGCGGAATGCCTCGATGTTCCTGGCGGTGTCGACGTTGTAGTGATTTGTCGCGATGTTGGCCGCCAGCATGATCTCGGGCGTGAGCTCCGGCTCGCAGCCGGGGTAGAGCTGACCGAGGCCGACGAGCAGGCTCGCCGTGCCGGCGAGTGCCCACTCCAGGCCGCCCCGTGGCAGCTCGATGGGCACGTCGACCCTCGCCAGCCCGGCGTCCTCGATCAGCAGGTCCGCCGCCTCCTCGACCTTGTTCCGCACGGCGGACGCCACAATGGCCGCACCCAGGTCGACCGACACGGCGACCCGCTTCCCACGCACCTCCTGGTGGCCGAGGCCGGCCTCCCAGCCCTCGACCCGGGGCAGCGAGAAGGGGTCGTACTCGTCGCCGCCGTTGCAGGCGTCGAACCAGCGGGCGGCGTCACGTACCGAGCGCGAGACGCACCCGAGGACGGCGGTGAGCGGCTCGATCTCGGTCTTCGGTCCCTTCGGGATCCGCCCGAAGGTCGACTTGAGGCCGAAGAGGCCGGTGAAGCCGGCCGGGATCCGGATGGAGCCACCGCCGTCACCGCCGGTGCAGATCGGCAGGAGCCCGCCGGCGACCGACGCGGCCGAGCCCCCGGACGAGCCGCCGGGTGTGCGTTCGAGGTCGTAGGGGTTCGAGGTCGCACCGTGCAGACGGGTGGAGGTGCAATTGATGCCACCGAACTCCGACGCCGTCGTCTGGCCGACCAACACGGCACCGGCCGCCCGGAGCCGTGCCGTCATGGTGCCGTCGTAGTCGCAGATCCGGTCCTTGAACACCAGCGACGCTTCCGTCTGCGGCCAGCCGTTGACCGGGTCGAGCTCCTTCACGCCGATCGGCACGCCGCCGAAGGGCAGGTTGACGTCGGCGGCGGCGGCCGACTCCCGCGCCCGTTCCTCGTCGACGAAGCACACGGCGTTGAGCTTGGAGGCGGCGATCGCCGCCAGCGACCCCTCGAGGGCCTCGGTCGGCGAGATCGTCCCGTCCCGGAAGGCGTCGACGAGGGAGCAGGCGTCCTCCAGCCATGGAGCAGCTGTCACGGATCCTGCTACTCCGTCGTCCGCTGCTTGAAGTAGTGCGCCGCCAACGGAGCGGCCAGGGCCAGGATCGCCACCGACCAGATCAACGCGGCCTCAATGGGATGCTGCATGGGCCAGGCGTGAATCGTGCCGGACGGATTCGGGTTGCCCCACAACACCCGGGCCCCGGCCACGACTGCGCTGACCGGGTTCCAGTTGGCGATGGCCTGCAGCCAGCCGGGCATGTGCTGCGTGGGCACCATGGCGTTGGAGACGAAGGTCATCGGGAAGAGCACGATGAAGCCGAACGAGGCGGCCGACTCGGGGCTCTTCGAGTTCATGCCGACGCAGGCCGAGACCCACGACACCGAGTAGGCGAAGAACAACAAGAGCGCGAAGCCTCCGACGATCGAGATGACGTTCGCTCCCGGCCGCCATCCGATGACGAGTCCGGTCACCGCCACGATCAGGGCGCACAGCAGGGACGTCAGCAGGTCGGCCATGGAGCGCCCGACCAACACCGCGGAGCGCCACATGGGGAGGGTGCGGAAGCGGTCGATCATGCCCTCGTGCAGATCAGTGCTCAGCCCCACCGCCGTGCCCATGGTCGACGTCACCAGGTTCAGCGCGAGGATGCCCGCGAGCAGGAAGTCCACGTAGCTCCCGCCGCCGGGGATCGGGATGGCGCCTCCGAAGATGTACACGAACAGCACCGTGAAGAGCAGGGGCTGGAGCGTGACGTCCGAGAGCTGCATGGGCTCCCGCGAAATGTGCACGAGGTTGCGCCGGGTCATGGCCCAGGTGTCCGCCAGGGCGCCGAACACGCTCCCGCCCGCATGGGGGCGATCGAAACCGGCGGCTGAGGGCGTCAAGGTGGTCGTCGTCATCCCCGTACCCCCTCGAGCTCGTGACGGCCGTCACCGTCCGCGGTGGCACCTGCGGTGGACGCGCCATCGCCGGCTTCCTCCTCCGCGCCGTCCTCTTCGATGTGTCCGCCGGTCAGGGAGAAGAACACGTCGTCGAGCGACGGCTGCCGCACTTCGATGTTGTCGACCAGCACACCCGCCGCATCGAGCGCCCGCACGACGGCGGTGGCCAAGCCGGCGGACGTGTCCACGCCCGCACTCAACCGTCGGCCGTCATCGTTGACGTGGACCCGCCCGGACACGAGCGGCGCGATCGCACCGACCGCCTCGGGGTGGGGTGTCGCGAGCGTCACCTCGAGATGGGCGCTGCGGCTCGCCTCCTTCAATTCCAACGGCGTCCCCTCGGCGATCACGCGGCCATGGTCGACGACGACGATCCGGTTCGCCAGTGCGTCGGCCTCCTCGAGGTACTGCGTCGTCAACAGCACGGTGACGCCCTGGCCGAGCAGTTCCCGGATGGCCTCCCACACGCGCTGGCGGCTGGTCGGGTCGAGCCCGGTGGTTGGTTCGTCCAAGAACAAGACCGGCGGTCGCGTCATCAGCGAGGCAGCCAGGTCGAGGCGCCGGCGCATGCCGCCCGAGTAGCCCTTGAGCACCCTGTCGGCGGCGTCGGTCAGCTCGAACTGCGCCAAGAGCTCGGCTGCCCTGCTCCGCGACGACGCCCGGCCCATGTCGGACAGCTCGCCGACCATCGTGAGGTTCTGGCGTCCTGTCAACAACGGATCGAGTGTCGCATCCTGGGCCGCCACGCCGATGTGGCGCCGCACCTCTCCGGGCTGCTTCACCACGTCGATCCCAGCCACGGCGCCCCGTCCCGAATCGGGTAGGGCCAGAGTGGTCAGTATCCGCACCGCGGTGGTCTTCCCCGCCCCGTTCGGGCCGAGCAGCCCGAGGATTGTGCCGGCCGGGACAGAGAAGCCGACGCCGGCCAGGGCCCGGGTCTCGCCGTAGCGCTTGGTCAGCCCCTCGGCCTCGATCATCAGCTCAGGTCCCATGGCTTCCTTACCTGTCGGTCAGTAGACTCGGCTCCCTGAGGCATGGTAGAAGTCATACTTACCTGCCGTCAAGTAGAGTTGAGGCGAATGTCCCGGACCGCTGCGACGCACGCAGAACCAGATGAACAGTCCCTTCTCGACAGTGTCGCAGAGCCGGGCCCGGGCGTCGCTCCCGCGGCCGACCCGACCCCTGACACCCGCCAGCGCATCCTCGATGCGGCCCTCGACCTCTTCATCGAGCAGGGGTTCGACGGCACCAGCCTGCGGCAGATCGCCGAACAGCTGGGCGTCACCAAGGCGGCCCTCTACTACCACTTCGAGTCGAAGGACGACATCCTCATGGCGCTGCACCTGCGCCTCCACGAGTTCGGCAAGGACTCCCTGCGGAGGATGGGGGAGGGCCCGGTCACCCTCGAGCTCTGGGGCGAGCTCCTCGACCAGATCGTCGACCAGATGATGGACCAGCGCAAGATCTTCCTCATGCACGAGCGGAACCAGGCCGCCCTCGAGAAGCTGCACCGCAAGGACCACGACGCCGAGCACGAGGATCTGCAGAACCGCTTCCGCACGGTGCTGGCCGACACCCGGGTGCCCTTGGAGGACCGGGTGCGCATGGCCGCGTCCTTCGGCGTCGTGTTCTCGAGCCTCTTCCTCTCCGGCGACGCCTTCTCGTCGACGACCGACAGGGAGTTGGCGGACATGCTCCGCCGCGTCATCCGCAACGTCCTCCGGGGATGACGGGGCCGGTTCCACCGGGACCGAATCAGTCCGCCTGGCTACAGTTTCTCGGGTGACCGAAACCTCGACCAGCTCGGCGCATCGGCGCCCCTTCACGCTGTCCATCGACATCGGCGGCACCGGGCTCAAGGCCGACGTCCTCGACAAGGACGGCGCGTTCGTGGCCGACAGGGTCAAGATCGCGACCACCTACCCCATGCCGCCCGACCGTTTGGTCGAGCAGCTCACCTCCTTGGCGGACAAGCTCCCCACGGCCGACCGCACGTCCGCCGGCTTCCCGGGCATGGTCCGAAAGGGTGACATCCTCAGCGCACCCCACTTCGTGACCGAGAAGGGCCCCGGCACCAAGGTCCTCCCCGAGCTCGTGAAGGCATGGTCGCGGCTTCGACCTGGCCCACGCGCTCGCGCACTCGATCGGCAAGCCCTGCCGTGTGGCCAATGACGCCGACGTCCAGGGCCTGGCCGTGGTCGAGGGCAGCGGCTTCGAGGCGGTGATCACCCTGGGCACCGGTGTCGGCACGGCCTTCTTCATGGACGGCCGGCTTCTGCCCCACCTGGAGTTCTCGCACCTCGAGTTTCGCAAGGGCGAGGCCTTCAACGAGCAACTCGGTGAGCCGGTGCGCAAGAGGATCGGCGACGACAAGTGGAACGGACGGGTGCGAAAGATGATCGCCTACTTCGATGCGCTGTCCTTCTTCGACCACCTGTACATCGGCGGTGGCAACGCGCAGCGCATCAACCGGCGCGATCTCGGCGAGGTGCTGGAGCGCCTTACCGTGGTGGACAACACGGCGGGTATCCTCGGCGGGATCAAGCTCTGGGACGAGTCCCATATCGGTGTCTGAAAGGGGATCGCCATGACTGCGCTTGACATCGAGCCACTTGCTTGGGATCCCCTCGACGAGAAGTACAAGGTCGACCCCCATCCGATCTGGAAGCGCCTGCGCGACGAGGCGCCGCTCTATTACAACGAGCAGCTGGACTTCTATGCCGTCAGCCGCTTCGCAGACGTGGACGCCTTCAGCCGCGACCCGCAGTCCTTCTGCTCCTCGCACGGCACGGTGTTGGAGATGATCGGACCAGAACCGGCCCCCATGGAGATCATGATCTTCATGGACCCTCCCGACCACACTCGTTACCGCCGGCTCGTTTCGAAGGCCTTCACACCGCGGCGGATGGCGCTGCTCGAAGAGGACATTCGCCGGTCTCTGTGTGAGCCTGCTCGACGCGCAGGTCGGAAAGAGCTCGTTCGACTACGTCCAGGACTTCGGGGCCCGTGTCCCGGCCTATGTCATTGCGGCGTTGCTGGGTGTGCCGCCTGAGGACCGGGACATGGTCCGGGGCTGGATCGACGAGAGCTTCCACCTCGACCCCGAGCTGGGCATGGACAACGACGTGTCGGCCGAGGCCATGGGCAAGCTCATGGACTACGTGTCGACCCAGGTCGCCGATCGGCAGCATTCACCGCGGGACGACATGTTCACCGACCTTCTCAACGGCGAGATCGTCGACGAGGACGGCCAGCTGCGTCGGCTCACGATTCAGCAGGCGGCGAACTTCGCCCTCCTGATCGGGAGCGCCGGGACCGAGACGGTGGCCCGGCTCCTCGGCTGGGCGGCACTGACCCTGGACAACAACCCGGCCCAACGGGCCGAGCTGGCGGCTGACGCCAGCCTGATACCGAACGCCGTCGAGGAGCTCCTCCGCTACGAGGCGCCGTCGCCGGTGCAGAGCCGGTGGTGCACGGCGGACGTCGAGGCCCACGGCCAGACGATCCCGGCCAACTCGAAGGTCGTCATGATCACCGGGTCGGCGGGGCGGGACGAGCGGGCCTTTCCCGACGCGGACCGCTTCGACATCCATCGCAAGATCGACCACCACCTGTCCTTCGGCTACGGCATCCACTTCTGCCTGGGGGCCGCGCTGGCCCGAATGGAGGGCCGAGTGGCCCTCGAGGAGACCTTCAAGCGGTTCCCGGAGTGGTCCGTTGACATGAAGGGCGCGGTACCCCTCTACACCAGCACGGTCCGCGGCTACTCCAAGCTGCCCATCTCCGTCTGACCAGGCGCTGCGGCGCCACGAGACCCAGGGCGACGCTCCGGTACACTGTCCTGTCTCACCCAGCGCTCGTAGCTCAACGGACTAGAGCATCTGACTACGGATCAGAAGGTTGGGGGTTCGAATCCCTCCGAGCGCGCTCCGCGTAGGCCCAGCGTAACGATGATAAGGCGCTGCGGTCGCAGAGCAGGGATCCGCGCCCTGTCCCTACATTCGTCCCTACTTTTGCGCGCATGGCGTGGGGGACAGGCACCATGCGCGAGCGCAGCCCTGGGGTATGGGAGATCCGCATCGCCGTCGGAGTCGATCCCGTCTCAGGGCGAACGGTGCAACGCTCCTTCTCCTTCCACGGCTGCGCCGAAGAGGCCGAGCTTCACCGCAAGGAACTCGCCGCCGAGTGGGCCGAGCGTCGTGCCATCCGGCGGGCCGCGCCGTTCCTGACCGTCGGCGAGCTGCTCGAGCGTTGGCTCAGTGCGCACCATGACTGGCGGCCGGCCACGTGGATCTCGGCCCGCTCCAACGCCAAGGCCCTCCGGGCCGACGGCTTGGCCGCGCGCCGGGTCTCCACGCTCAAGCCCGAGCACGTGCGGGCGGCCATGGCGGCATGGAGTGGTGCCGGCGCCTCGGTGGCGGTCGTCTCTGGGCGCTTCCGTGTCCTGCGCTCGGCGATCGGGTGGGCGCATGTGGAGCGCATCATCGACGTCAATCCGCTCAGCGGCATGCGGGGACCCCAGCGGCCCGGCACGCGGCTGCATCTAAATGCCGAAGAAGTGCTCCGCATGCTCGAGGCCGGCGAGGCCCTGGTCGCCGCCAGTTCGGGTAGGGACGCCGAGCGCTTGCACAAGGCCGAACAGATCCGCCTGCTGGTCCGCCTCGCGGCGGACTCGGGGGCTCGGCGTGGCGAATTGGTGGCGCTGCGTTTCGACGACCTCGAGGGGCGGGTGCTCACCATCGAGCGTGGCGTCTCGGCCGACGTGCTCGGGCCTACCAAGACCGGGCGCGCCCGGAGGCTCACCCTCGGCCGGCGGACGTCCGAACTGTGGCGGTCGAGCGCCGAGCTGTGGGCGGGGAGGCTACCTGACGGCGCCGCTCTCGGTCCCTGGCTCTTCTCCCCCGAGACCACACACCACGCCCGACTCAGCGCCGGCGCCCTCGGGCACTGGTTCGCCGGGCTCGCCCGAGCCACCGACGTCCACGGGGCCACGCTGCACCGTCTGCGTCACACAGTGGCCACCTTCCTCGTTGGGCGGGGCGAGCTGCTGCGGGCCCAGCAGCGCCTCGGCCACCGGGACGCCTCAACCACCCTGCGCAACTACGCCCATGCCATGCCGCTCGAAGACGGGTCGGTAGCCGACGACATCGACCAGATGCTGGGGACGCCGGCTCAGAGCTCGGAACGGAATCGTTCGACGGACACGTCGTGGTTCGGCAAGTCCTTCCCATGCGTTCGGAGCGGCGGCGCGACCCCTGCCACATACCGGCACTTCGGGGATAGGGCCTTTTGGCGTCGTCCAGTGCGCGTTCAGGGGACGCGTTCTGCTCCGGTTCGTGGTTCGCCTCAGACCGCGTCGAGGAGTGCTTCGGCGCGCTTGCTGAGTCCGGCGCACCCGTACTCGGCCGCGGTGGCAGCGGCTGTGGTGATGAGGTTTCGCGCGTGTTCGATGTCGCCCTCGCCGCGGCGGGCGAGGGCGAGCTCGGCGTGGTCGAGCTGACCTGTGGCGGTCCAGAACGGGGCTTGCAGCTTCGTGTGGATGTCATGCGCGGTCGCGAACCATTGTTCGGCTTGGTCGTAGTTGCCGAGCATGGTGGCGGCTCGTGCGAGCGGTCGCGCAACGGAACCACTGACGGTCGGCCCGGCGCACAGTACGTGGGTGGCGAACGGGGTGAGCTGTTCGAGCAGCTGGCGTGCGCTCTCCTCGTGTCCGGTGAGCGTGGCGGCCTCGACCAACGCGGTGAGCGCGGCGAGGTAGGTGGTGTCGTGAGGGAAGTCGAAGCCGTGGCGGGCTTCGTCGGCGAGCCGTTCGGCCGCTTCGCCGGTACGGCCGACCTCGCACAGAAGGCGCGGCACGATCGCCCGCAGTGCCGCGTGGGATGGGTTGTCGCGGGCGGCGTCGATGAAGAGGTCGGCCACTTCGTCGACCCGGCCTTGATGCTGTCGGACCCCGTACAGGTTTCCGCCGAAGGCTGCGAGGGCTTCATCTTTCCCTGCGCTGATGCCGAGTTCGAGCGTGTGTTGGTTGGCTTGTTCGGCGTCGTCGGCGTGACCGGCGAGCAACAACCCACCGGTACGGGCGATGGCAACCATCCAGAGTTCGTTGGACAGTCCGAGTTGGTCGGCGAGCGTTGCCATGTCGTCGATCGCTGTGTTTGCCCCGGCGAGGTCGGCGCGTTGGTATCGGGCCCAGATCAGCGGGAACCGAATGGTGCAGCGCAGATACGGGTCGCCGAGCCGGTCGGCGATCGCGACCGCCCGCTCGACATTCGCGATCGTCTCATCGCGATACTCCGCGGTCGCCAGGGTGAGGAACGTCGTCGTGAGGACCTCGACGAACGCGGTGTCGTCGCCCGCGAGCCGGGCCACATCGACCGCTTCGAGCGCGAGGTCGCGTCGCTCACGCCACTCCAACGCTGCATCGTGCGCTTCGGAATAGGACCCAAGTAGGCGCGCACGTGTTGATGACTCGTCGGCGCCGGTGGCGTCGAGCGCGGCGCGCAGCACACGCTTGGCGGCATCAACACCGATCAATCCCCCAGCGAAACTGAAGCCCAACGCCGCCTGCACCAGGGTGTCGGTGTCGCCGAGTTCCTCGGCAAGGCTGGCGGCCCGTGTGAGGGTGTCTCGGTATTCGGGTTGCCCGGCTCGGCTCTGTTGGGTGCCGAGCGCGACCAGGAGCTGAGCGCGGCTGTGTTGGTCGGGCGGGGTCTGGCGGTCGAGCAGGTCGAGGGCTTGTTGGTACCAGCGGATCGCGTCGTGGGGCGCGAGTGCTTTGCAGGCCGCGTCGCCGGCGCGGCGGACATAGCCGAGTGCCTTGTCGAGGTCCGCGGGGCGGGTGGCGGCGACCCAATGGTGCGCCAGCTCGGCCAGCGCCGCGGAATCCTCACCGGTCTCTTGGGTTTCGAGCGTTTCGGCCACGCGTTGATGGGCCCTGGCACGGCGGGTCGGTGACAGCTCGTCGTAGAGGCTGTGTTGGATCAAGGCGTGCGCAAACCGGTACCCGTCCGCGGTGGCACTCTCGACGAGCACCGCCGCGGTCACGGCGGTGTCCATGAGGTCCAACAGCGGATCCTCGTCGACGTCGGTCAAGCGGGCGAGCAGGCTGATGTCGAACTCGCGGCCGATCACTGCCGCCAAAGAGAGGACGCGCAGCGCTTCGGCGCCGAGGCGTTCCACGCGCCGCCCCACCACGTCGCGCACGCTCGACGGAAGGCTGATTTCATCGAGATCGTCGGCGACGCTCCAGCGGCCGTCGTCACCGAGCACGATCCCACCCGACTCGGCGAGATGTCGTATCACCTCGCCGGTGAAGAAGGGGTTTCCGTCGGTCTCTCGCCGTAAAGCGTGCGCCAGCCCGACACCCGTGTCGTCAAGGTCATGACCGGCTGAGGCGGACAACAACTCGATGATTTCGACATCGTCGAGGCCGCCGAGCGCGATGCGGGTGACGTGCGCTTCACGGTGCAGGTCGGCCAGCAGCTTGGTAAGCGCATCGCCACGCGTCAGATCCGTGTCGCGGTACGTGCAGGCGATGGTCAGGTCCGCCGGGGTCGTCGAGGCCATCACGTGGCGTAACAGTTGGAGGCTTGCGGTGTCAGCCCAGTGCAGATCGTCGAGCACCACCAGCACAGACGCATGTTGAGATGCGGCCGCAAGGAACTCGCTGATGCCCTCCCACAACAACAACCGTTCCGTGTCCGGATCCGCCACCCGATCGCTATCGGATCTGAGGGCGGGCACCAAACGCCCCAGCGCGGTGCGCTGCGCGGCGGGCAGTCCGGCCACGAACTCGGGGTCACCGTCACGGACCAGGGCTGAGACGACTTCGATCCAGGGCTGATACGAGATCCCGACGTCCTCATCGGCATGGCCGAACAACACGATCGAACCGTCAGTGTGCGCGGTCCGGGCGACCTGCGCCACCAGCGCGGTCTTGCCCATCCCGGCCTCACCGGCCACGAACACCGCCTGACACCGCTTGGTCGTGTGCGCCTGCTTGCGCGCCTCGTCCAGGACGGCCAGCTCGCCGCCACGACCGAAGAACCCGAACAGCGCATCGGTCGCGGCACCCACCAGACGCCCGGGCAACGGCACGGACCCGGCGACCACGTTGGGTTCCCACAACACCTCGACCGCATCGACCGGTTCGGGAAGACCTTTCAGCCCCAGCGGCCCGACCTCGACGAACGTCTGCGTCGCGTGACGGCCCACCATCAACCGCACCAGATCCGCGGCCAGAATCTGCCCGGCGCCGGCTGCTGCACATAACCGGGCCGCCTCGACGACCGGATCACCGAAGAAGTCACCGTCCTCTTCGACCGCCTCGCCCGCGCTCATGCCGATACGAACGCCCAGCGGCTCACCGTCCGAACGGTTGTGATAGTGGATCGCCTGCTGCATCCCCACCGCGCCCGCCAACGCCCGACTCGGCGACGAGAACATCACCATGAGTCCGTCGCCCAGATTCTTGACCTCGGTGCCGCCCGAGCCGACGATCGCGCCTCGCAACAGCCGGAAATGGGTTTGGCGCAGCTCCTCCGCTGCGTCCGGACCCAGGCGCGCCGCGGTCGCGGTCGAGTCCACCAAGTCGGTGAAGATGAACGTCGCGGTCACCGATGAGGACACAAAACTCCTCCGTAAACAACCCCCGATGCTCAGTCTTTCATGCCACCAGTGGGAGGCGCTGATCCGGTCAGTTGACCTCTGCTTTGCAGGTGCGGTGGCGGCGTTCACTGGGGGGACCTTGTGTCGCTGTCAGGTCCAGATGTGAGGTGCCCCCTACGCGGGGAAGGGGCGCATTCCGGTACCACGGTGATACCCCAGAGATCAGGGTTGCGTCCAGCTTCACTTGCGGAGCCGGCCGCATCGGCCAAGGCTCTTGGTGTGGACGATGCGGAGACGCCGCTCGATTCTGAGGCTCTCGCCGGGGAGCACCTCGACGTCTATGCGACCAAGAAAGGCCAGTGGAAACCCGAGCATGGGGACATCGAGATTCCCGCCGGCTGGGAGTTCTTGCCCTCTGGCGATGCCTTCTTGACCCGGACCGTCAAGGCAACGGGTCCCTACTGGGTGTCGTGGCATCCGCGCAGCCAACACCGCCAGCATCGTCGCCTGCTCGGACTCTGGGCGCCGAGCAAGGTCATCCCTGGAGCTCAGGCACGCGCCGAGGAGACGGCCGCTCGCCGGGCGGCCAAGCGTGCCCTCGGAGCTCAGTCCCGCCAACGCCAGGAAGATCGCTACCGACACGAGTTGGAAGACGCCATCGTGCGCTTCCTCGCCTTCCCTCCGATACACCAAGAACTCCAACAGCGAATCGCCGAGGAGACCGCAACCCATGCAGCCGTCGTTGGCAGCGGCCGAGTCGGTCGGACCCGCAAGCTCACCATCGATGAGCGGGCCGCTCTCAGCGTCCGCGCTTACATCAGGCGCCGCTTCACGAGCTACCACGACGATCTCGATGCACTCTCGCCGGAGCACTGGGACGAGGAGTACTTGTATCGAGAGATCAAAGGAGCGGCGAACGATGCGGTCGACCGCTTCCTCCTCGATCATCGCCGCAGCTGAGGCGTCCCGTGGTACCGGGCTGCGCCCCTTCCCGGCGGTAGGGGGCACCCTCGTGGAGGCCACCCGGAGCCAGGAGACGGAGATGCGAACCGGACCCTCAATGTTGAGGAAGGCTGCGGAGCCATCTGCGCCGCACCAGCTCTAGATGGGCAGTTGGACTCTTGAGGTCGCGGTGCACCGAGTGCATACTGATGGTGCGGGATCCGAGAGGGTTCCGGAAGGAGGCGCTTATGCTGTGTGTGAATGAAGGGCCATCCTGAACGGATGGAAGAGGATTGACTGGGAGAGATCCCGGTAGGCCCAGGTAGACGAACGGCAAGCAGCTCGAAGTAAGAGCGTTGCGACGGCAAGGGCAAGGACGCCCCCACTGGTAGCCATTTCCCCGAGCAATCCGTTCTCGGAGTACAACTGAGAAGAGCGCCCGATCCCCGTCAGTTCGTGGGACGGGCGCTTTCGCGTAAGTGCAGTTCCACACTCGCTCCACCGGCTTACCTGCTCCACACTGGCGTGCCTACCCGGCGAACTGGGTCACCCTACAAATGGGTCCTTCAGACCTGTGCCGCCACCCCTGCGATCCATCACAATGGACGACTATGCGTGGAGGGTTCGTACAGACTCGCAGCCCGACCGACCTGGGTCAGATGTCGAGGTCGAGCCGCATGGCCACCTGCCCCTTAGGCGACAGTCCTCCGGCCACGTCGTGCTCCCCTCTGGCCAGCATCTCGGGTCCCAGTTCCGACTCATCCAGCACTCGGAAGCCGAGGTGCTCGTAGAGCGAACCGTTCCATGGCACCTCATAGAAGGTCGCCAGGGTTATTGCCGGTCGTCCCGCCGAAAGCGCCCAGCTCTTGACCTGCTCGATAAGTGCTTTCCCGACCCCGTGTCCCTGGTGGCCGGGATGGACGCAGACGTGGAAGATGTGGGCGGCGTTGTCAAGGACACCTACGAGTATGTAGCCCACTACCTCGTCGTCAACCACAGCTACCCAGGAGCGTTCTGACCGCGCATACTCGACCAGCAACTCGATGGAGTCCGGGGGGTTGGCAGCAACCTGGTCATAACCGATGGCGGCGAACTGGCCTTGGGTGGCCAACTCGATGTGTTGGAGACGTGGGGCGTCCTCGGGGCGAGCCGGACGGATGGTGAACCGGCTGTCGGGCACGGGTTCATGGTGGCAGGTCAGAGCGACCGGGATGTGCCGATACCCGGGCGCTCTTGGAGTATCCCTGATCGCCGGGACGGGGTGGCGACACAACGGTGGCAGTACTGGGAACTCGGGCAAGATGTGGAAGTGGAGCGACCAGACGACATCAGACTCTCGTTCAATGAAGCCGCGGAGACCTACGACAGGGTGCGGCCCTCGTATCCCGCCGACCTGTTCGACGCGCTCTTCCAGATGCTGCCGTCCCAGCCGGAGATCGTGGAGGTCGGTCCCGGAACGGGCCAGGCCACGAAGGATCTCCTTGCCCGAGGAGCATCGGTGCTCGCCATCGAGATCGGTCCGGCGATGGCCGCCAAGTTGCGCTCGAACCTCTCTTCGGATCGGCTACGCATCGAGCGTCGGTGACTTCGAGATGATGGAGATCGAGCCCGGTGAGGCTGACGCCGTGTTCTCCGCCACTGCCTACCACTGGATCTCTCAAGAGGCGCAGACCGATCGGCCCGCTGCGATCCTACGACCGGGCGGCCTCGTGGCGATCGTCGACCTAATCCAAGTCGACTCGCCCGATGATGCGGGCTTCTTCGCCGCTGCCCAGCCGATTTACGAGCGGTATGGACAGGGCCACACTGGACCCCCGGCACCGACTCGTGGAACCGTCGATCCGGCGATCCGCGCGGTGCTGGACGCAGATCGTCGTTTCGACTCCGTTGCCGTCCGCCGATACGACTGGAACCAGACCTACAGCGCCTCGGACTACCGAAACCTGATGCTCTCGTACTCAGGCACCCAGATGATGGAGGAGTCCGACCGAGTAGGTCTGCTCGACGATATCGAGTCCTTCATACGGAACGATTTCGGCGGCGTCGTCACGAGGCCGCTCGTCGTCACGCTCACGACCGCCACCCTCAGTTGACGTGATCCGCTACGTGGCATTCTCGGTAGGTGACCGATAGCGCCGAGGTGAGTGCCGTGTGCCGGGACGGTGGGGCAGTTCGGCGTGGAGAGCTAGTGGCAGCAAGTGGCACCATTGGGGACAGAAGCGCCTGATGACAGAGGAGGCGGTGACGTTGGCTGAGACCGACGCAGAAGAGGCAATCGTGGCAACTTTGGTGAGAGAGTCAGAAGTTCCGATCACCGGCAAGACCGGGGGCAGCGGCTGGACCGCATCTGTTGGCGGTGGAGGAGGACCTGGCGCTGATCCCGCCACTATCGTGTTTCAGAAGACCCGCATACTGCCAACCTGCGAAATGCGGTCGGTTGCCTTCACCAACCACCGAGGCATACAAGTTGAATGGATCATTCGGACCTGGCAGAACTCCGACTGCTCCAGGGTGGTCGCACCTGTTGGAGGAGGTGGACATGCTCCCCTACGCACCAAGCCATGGGTGAACTTTGCTGCCCAGTTTGGCCCTGACCACTTTGCCGCTGGCGGGCACGTCGAGGGCAGTGGGTCAGGTAAGGCCGTCAAGGTCCGCCTGATCTTCACAGATGGCTTCACGTTGGAGGACAGCGTCGATGCCGGAATCGTCCTGTTTTTCGAGCCTCGAAGTCTTGTATTCCCGGCTGATGTCGAAATCCTCGATGAACACGGAGGACTGCTGACGAAATACAAAGAGTTCGACCGAGGACCTTTCGTCAGGTAACTAATCAGTGACCTGCGATTCCGAGCGAGTGGTATCCACGTATGCCGAGACGGCGGGACAGCGCTCGGTGCATCGGGGATCCTCTTCCAAGGTCAGGTAGCTGACAGACTGAGGCTGATGGCGAGTTGGGGTGACTTCGAGGCCCAGGCACCCGCTCTGGCGGCGTTTGGTGCGGAGCGTCTCACGGCTGCGGCGGCCTACTTGGCAACCCTTCGGCTCAATGGCAGACCTAGGGTCCATCCGGTAGCGCCGATTGTCGGCGGCGGACGGCTCTGTGTCTTCATGGAACCGACTTCGCCCAAAGCTCACGACCTCCGGAAGCGAGAGTGGTATGCACTCCACAATGGTGTGCCAGACACATTCGGGACAGGTGGGGAATTCTTCGTCAGCGGCCAAGCCAGCGAGTTGGACGATCTTCAACTGCGCACCGCTGCCACTGAATCGGCTGCGTATCAACCTGAAGACCGCTACGTTCTATTCGAGTTGCTGGTCAACGAAGCTCGCTGTCACGGTTACGGCGACGTGACTCTTCCAGACCCCGGACGTTGGGCGGCCTCGAAGTCCTGATCCCAGGTTCTCCTTCGTCGAGGCTGCCACCTCGCCGGACGGTGGGGTAGTTCGGCACAACGGGGCTACCCTTCGGCCCGCAAGTTCCAGTCGTCTCAGACTGTTGGGGTGATGAGGGCGAGGGCTGATCTGAGCTTGGCGAGGTCGTGGTCGCTGTAGCGATGCCGGAAGTCTTTGAGATCGACCGGGCGACCTACGAATCCGTCGTCTGGCTGACAGGGGAACAGGTGCATGTGTAGGTGGGGCAAGGTGTTGCCATGAACCTCGTAGTTGAGCTTCATGGGCCGATACAGCCGGTTGACCACCTGGGCCACGGCCATAGCCTCCTGCCAAAACGCCGCCCCTTGATCGGGCAGATCGAAAGGCTCGACTGCGTGGACCTTGGAGATGACGCAGACGTAGCCAAAGATGGCGACTTCGGGATCGGTGGTTACCCAGGTGTGGTTCAGGTCGGCGATGATGCCGTGGCCCGAGGTGCAGACGATGCAGCCTTCCGGTCGGCACCTCCTGGTCCAGTTTTCTCGATTCGACCAGGCACCCCCATAGAGTTCGGCGATCATCTTGGCTTCGTTGGGCCACCGTTCAAGTTCCATGCTCACTTTGTAACCAAGTCGACTGTTGTTCTCAACGGCGGGCGAACGGAGGTCCGCCAATCGTGCTGAGTGTGCCTCCGTATACCGGGATGGAGTCGCAGCCAGCCATGGCAAGGGCGGGATTCCACGGTGATCGACAGCGAGGTTACGCACGGCCGGTGACTTAGGGAGATAGGGCGTCCACGGTGATGACTTCGCTGAAGTTCTGGCCGTCTATCTGCCACGCATAGCAACCGGATGAAGTCACCCACGTGCTTCCCGGCACTGTTCTGTACCCGTCCTGCGTGTTGATCGTTCGCCCAGCCGGAACGACGAGCGGCCCCGAGCCAGGCACCGTTCCGGAGTCGCCCGGCTGGACTCGGATTGGGCCGCTCGCTCCAAGGCGCTTCGCTCGGACCACGAATGGGCCGTCGTAGCCGGGCACGCTGAACCAGATCGTTTCGAGCGCAAACCAGCCATGGGCTTGTGATGTACCGAGGTCAGCCTGTCCACGCAGTAGATCGCCATGGTTGCCGACGAGGACTCTCACCGGGCCGTTTCCTAGTGCGACACCATCAAAGAAGGATCTGTGAACGGGATGGCCAGGAGTGGCTGGGCAGCTTTCGCCTGCTGCGAGAGAGGGAAAGTGAAGCGGTCGTGTGACCAGCGACTCGGGGTGTGGCGAGGAGTTGGTTGCTGTGAGGTAGCCGCCAGCGGTCGCACCCAATGCGACAACGGTGGCTCCCAGCCACAGGAGTCGTCGCTTGCGCTCCCGCTGCTTCGCCTCCTTGAAGAGGAGGTCGGCATCGGGCGGACTTGGACTTAGTACGTTCTCAGATGGCGCCAGGCTTGGGGCGATCCCCATCGCTATGTGCCCTGTGCACCGTGCCACAGTGATGCGCCTCGACCGCTCGTCACGGAGACAATCTGTTGGTAGGGATCGAAGCCCGACGTTGGCATGTTGTCTGCATAGAGGGTGCCATTAGGCGCAT
Source organism: uncultured Acidimicrobiaceae bacterium (assembly GCA_963726135.1). Classification (GTDB taxonomy): domain Bacteria; phylum Actinomycetota; class Acidimicrobiia; order Acidimicrobiales; family RAAP-2; genus Bog-473. Next base: position 139,961 of record CAVSBE010000003.1, on the reverse strand, counting down.
AGGCGAAATAGTCCATGAAGAGGAACTTGGCAATGCCGGGAACGTCGTTCGTTCCTGACGTGGACAAGAGCACGCCTGGCGTAGACACAAGGCCATTCCCCTCGACTTGTTCGAGGTACGGGCCGTTATCAGCCTCGATGGCGCCGTCAGGACTGCGTTGCACGATCGCCGGTTGTCCGCCACTTCGCCGGGCATAGCTAAGGTTTGTCGCCACGCCATCGGGTGCAATCTTGTAGACAGACCAACCGGCGAATGCTGCCGAAGCGAAGACGTTTCCCTCAGCATCGACGGCGATTGAGACGAACTCACTTGGCAGCAACCTTCTTACCTCCATAAAGAGTGGCGATCGCTCGCACGGTCTTCAATGTATCGGCTGACGAAAGACGGAAGATCTGCGTGCTCGTTGCAAAGTAAAGTTGACCACTGGGGCTGAACGTGATGGCAACAACGGGGCCGAGTGACGCCGAGAGAGCCGGAGTACCGTTGGCCACGGATGGGCCAGAGCGACCGTCTCCTGCGATGGTGTGGATCGTGCCATTCGACTCGACGACCCGCACTCGTGTGCCATCGGCGAGGTAGAGATCGCCGTTAGGGGCGAAGGACATAGCGGAGACAGACGAGAGCTTGGCCTTGGTTGCAGGTCCCCGGTTGCCCGAGAATCCAGAGGTGCCGTCACCCGCGACATCGCTGAACTCGCCATCGGAAAGGCAGACGAGAACCCTGTGCTGCGATTCAGCGGCTACATAGAGCGATCCGGTGGGGCTGACAGCGAGCGGTCCGGCAATCCTGAGGGCGACGACGGAGCCAGTGGGTAATGGGCCGGGCGACTTCGGGCTGCTCGGAATCGTGACCTTGTTTTGGTGAGGTGGGGACTTGTGCACTGAACTGGTCGCCGCCACGATCGCCGCTACCGCCCCGACCCCAATGATTGCGACCCCAAGCCAGGCCAGGCGCACCCGGCGTCTTCGCTGCTTGGCCTCCTTGAAAAGCGCCTCGGGATCGTCGGAGGTCTGTGTTTCGAGAGGAATCTCGTGGAGACGATCGTCGGTGGTGACTTTCACAGTGCGCTCGACCCTCGCCTACGAACGTGGCCTACTCACAGGCAGCGCAGTCACGGGAGGTTCTCGATCATGGCGATGACCTCGTCACTGCGGTAGCCCTGGCTTCGGCAGAACTCAACGAGGTCACGAATCCGCTTCACGACCGCACCGTGTTGGGGCGTGCCTGCCACTGTGATCCCCCGGCCCCGCTGGAAGTCGAGGAGACCCTCTTCCCTGAGGATGTGCAAGGCCCGAAGCACCGTATTCTTGTTCACGCCGAGCACGGCAGCCATGTCCTTGGCCAAGGGCAGGCGTTCCCCTGGGCCAGCCTCCCCCTCGGCGATTGCCCGTCGAATCTCGGCTGCCACCTGATCGTGAAGCGGCACGGCTTCTGATCGGTCGATATTGACAGAGATCATGGTCCTAGCCATAGTAGCTCTATGACGGGCACCAGATTGGAGGTCGAAGACCGGGTTGCCCAGCCTCGGCCAGAGCGTCCTTGCGAACCCGAGGCACTCTTCGAGGAGGCTCGTCGTCGACGGCGGCGACGGTGGATGTGGACAGCAGCAGTGATGTCGGTTGCGGCCTTGGCGGTTGGTCTGGGCCTTAGTGCTTCGGGAGGGGGCGGCGGAACGCCAACCCAAAGTTCGAGAGTCCCACGGTTACTTGGTCCGGGCAAGATCGAGGCCCCACGGTTGGTGTTTCGTGAGAATCCCTACATGGGAATCTCTTGCGGCTTGCCGAACACGGTTGCCTGTGATCGAGTCGGCCTCATTGTCCGGCTCCGGCGACCCGCAGTCGTGACCGCAACGATTGACGGGCTAGCTCTTAGCCTCAATGACCCAACGTGGAGCGGGGCCTTCCCAACCCGCAGACCTACCATCTTCATCTATGCAGGCTTCTTGCAGCCAGCAGACATGACGACTCGGATGCATGTCCCGCCTAGCTCAACGTTGTTTGTAAAATCGCCACCACCGCCAGCGAGCGTCTGGTTCCGGATCGATTTCGGTCACGGGAATGTCGTCCTAACTCACGAAGACGTGCAGTTAGAGCCTGGCTGGGCGTAAGAGCCCGGACCAGTCCTCTGATCATCACCAGGTAGTCATGCCGGTATCAACGCATCGGGAGCTTGGGATGACTCCTTGACGGCCTGAAGTGCCCGGAGGACGCACTCCTCGCACCACCACGAGCACTCCCCGGTTGGTGTGGGTGTCACCAAGGCAGGGGCAGACAGTTCAGTACCGCAACCGGAGGACGGGCGGGATTCCACGGTGATCGCCAACGAGGTTACGCACCCACCTCTTGGCGCAGGATTCAAGGCTCGACCCACTTCGGGACCCAAGGCATGTCATAGGTGGCATCGGAATACCTACCGGGTATTTGACAGATATACGGCGGGTATATATAGTTACACGACAGAAAAGAGTCGAGTCAAAGGAGATTGCATGTCTGCCACCCACGCAGAGATGGAAGAAATCGTCATGGTGCCCGTGCCTAGGAGCCACCTAACCGAGGTGTACAAAGTCTTGGCCAACCCACTTGGGAGTTCGGCACCGGCGACAGAAGTCGAAGGATCGGTTGAGGTTCAGGGCCAGGGATCCTGGAATAGATCAATGGTCGAGCGACTTGAGGCGGAACTCGCAACTCCTGCCGTGAGGACCCTCATCGGGCTAACCGCACAACGAGCGCCTAAGTCCGTGAGCTTTGGAGAGGCGGTGGCAGTGGGAGGAGAAGACGCCAACCTGCTTCGGGGGCAGCTCGGTTCTCTCACCAAGATGTGCAAGCGACTGTTCGGAACCAAAATTTGGCCGATGTCGGTACGGTACGGAGAAGCTGGCGAGGCCGTCTATTCGATGGACAGGACAATTGCCGGTTGGTGGATCGAGGCGACTGGTGGGGGTTCGGGCTGACGGCGCAATGCGCTGATTCAACTGTGGGTCTGCGCAAAGAGGAATGGCGACAACCCACAGCAAGGAGTGGATAGTCCATGGCTGACTTCAGAATCGGAGTTGACAAGTCGGTCGAATGCACATTGCAAGAGGCCAAACAGGTCGTTGCAGGGTTTTGCTTCGGAACTACTTCGCTCGTTTTGCGGCAACAGCCTGGTATCTGTCAACGACGGCTGAATTTTGGCCCCCTTGCGACGGCCGAAAATTGACCCCCCTGGTCGGGTCAGTTCTCCTCGTTCGTCGTCATCCTCCTGTGTAAATGCATGATCGAAAACGGCAGCACCTGAGCGTGTAAAACATGATCGAAAACGGCAGCACCTGAGTATCCCCGGATCTGTTCGATCCCGCTTCCAGGCTTTGGGCCTGAGCGGACGAGCAGAACGGGAGAAAGGTGCACACCGACATGGACGAATGGACCGAGATCCGGCGGAAGGTCCTGGTGGAAGGGGCGTCGAAGCGCTCCATCCACCGTGACTACGGGATCGGCCATCAGGCCCTGGCCAAGATCCTGGCCAACCCCGAGCCTCCCGGCTATCAGATGGCCGAGATCCGCGGCGAAGCCCGTGCTCGGGCCCCATCCTGGCGTCCATCGATCAGATCCTGGCCGCCGACAAGGAGGCCCCGCCCAAACAGCGGCACACGGCCCGGCGGATCTTCGAGCGTCTCCGCGACGAGTACGGCTACACCGGCTGCTACTCCCAGGTGCAAACGGCGGTGCAGCGCGGCCAAGGCAGTACTCGAAGGAGGCCTTCGTTCCGCTCAGCCACCCACCCGGTCACGCCCAGTTCGACTTCGGCGAGGCCGTCGTCGAGATCGCCGGCGTGCGCTGCAAGGCCGCACTCGGGGTGATCACCCTGCCCTATTCGGACACGTACTTCCTCAGCGCCTATCCGCGCGAGTGCACCGAGACCTTCCAGGCCGCCCACGTGGCCGGGTTCGAGTTCTTCGGCGGCGTGCCGGTGCGGATCTCCTATGACAACACCACCATCGCGGTCTCCAAGGTGATCGGGCGCGACCGCGTCGTTGACCAGGGCGTTCTTGGCCCTCGAGAGCCACTACCTCTTCGACCATCACTTCTGCCGGGTGGGGCGGGGCAACGAGAAGGGCCACGTGGAGAACCACGTCGGCTATTCAGCCGACGCAACCTCTTGGTCCCGGTCCCGTCCTTTCCCTCTTGGGCCGCCCTCAACGAGTACCTGGCCGCCGCCTGTTATGCCGACCTGTTCCGCCGGGTCCGGGGCAAGGTCGGCACCAAGGCCGAGCGCCTGGTCGATGACCGAGCCGCCATGCTGGCGCTGCCCGCCGAGGCCTTCGAGCCCCGCCGGGTCGCCCAGGGCCACGCCAACTCGCTCTCCTTGGTGCGCTTTGACCGCAACGACTACTCGGTGCCGACCGCCTATGCCCACCACGAGGTGACTGTCATCGGCGGGATCGAAGAGGTGGCCATCACCAGCGGGACCGAGCGTGATCGCCCGCCACGCCCGCCACTGGGGCAAGGAGCACACCACCTTTGATCCCATCCACTACCTGGCCCTTTTCGAGCGCAAGCCCGGCGCCATCGACTTCGCCCGGCCGCTCGAGAACTGGGAGCTGCCCGGATGCTTCTCCACCTTGCGCCGCCGGCTCGAAGCCGACCTCGGGTGACCGGGGCACCCGCGAGTTCATCAAGGTGCTGCGGCTCTTGGAGAACGCCACGCTGCCGGCGCTCGACCAAAGCGGTGGAGTCGGCCGCTCACCATCGGGGCCACGGGCTCTGACGCCATCGCGTTGATCCTCTTGCACCACGCCGAGCGCCCGTCGGGCTCTTCAGCCTCGACGGTCATCCCCACCTCAAGTCCGTCGCCATCGAGCCACCCGGACCTGACCGCCTATCGGGCCCTCACTGCCACCGGCTCGTGATCACCGAGAAGAGAAAGGAAGCAACACCATGAAAACAACCGAGACCAAGTCCGTGGTGCTCTTGCACCACCACCTCAAGTCCCTCCGGCTGCCGACGGTGGCGGCCGAGTGCGAGAAGGTGGCCGCCCAGGCCGCCGCCGACAACGCCGATCATCTCTCCTACCTGCTCCGCCTCACCGAGCTCGAGCTGCTCGAACGGGAGAAGCGGGCGGCCGAGCGCCGGGTCAAAGCGGCGCGCTTCCCGACCATCAAGACGCTCGAGACCTTCGACTTCGCGCCCGTCCCTCGGTCAACAAGGTGCTGATCGCCGAGCTGATGCGCTGCGAGTACATCGACAAGAAGGAGAACATCTTGATGGTGGGCAACCCCGGGACCGGGAAAAGTCACCTGGCCACCGCCCTGGCCGCCCAGGCCTGCGCCAAGGGATACCGGGTCCGCTTCATCCGCACCACCGAGCTGGTCACCGCCCTCATCGAGGCCCGAGACGAGCGGAGCTTCCTGCGCCTGAAGGGCCAGTTCGCCAAGCTCGACCTGCTCGTCCTCGACGAGCTGGGCTACGTGCCCGGCCTCCAAGGTCGGTTCCGAGCTGCTCTTCGACGTCATCTCCACCGCCTATGAGCGCACCAGCCTGATCGTGACTACGAACCTGCCGTTCGAGTCCTGGACCGAGGTGCTCGGCTCCGAACGCCTCACCGGGGCCACCCTCGACCGTCTCACCCATCGCTGTCGGATCATCGAGACCAAGGGCGAGAGCTACCGGCTCCAAGACGCCAAAGCCCGGACGACCCGGGCCGCCAAATCCGTCACCGAAACTGTGGACGCAACCCCCACCCCAAGCTAACTTCAGACAACCGCAGTGCTGCCGTTTTCGGCCATCACACGCTGCCGTTTTGGATCATGATTCACATGCCTGGTATCTGTCAACGACGGCTGAATTTTGGCCCCCTTGCGACGGCCGAAAATTGACCCCCCTGGTCGGGTCAGTTCTCCTCGTTCGTCGTCATCCTCCCCATGTCTCGGTCCTTCAGGCGGTAGCTGTCGCCCTTGAGGTTCACGACCTCGGCGTGATGGACGAGGCGGTCGATCATGGCGGCGGCGACCACGGGGTCACCGAAGACCTCACCCCAACGTCCGAAGGGTTTGTTCGACGTCACGATGACGCTGGCACCAACTCGCAGATCTATTTCACCCCAGCCCTTGGAATCCTTTCGGTGTTTGACAAGGTGAATGAAACTCTCTGCGCCCTGACTGCGGAGGTTGATTTCTGGGACCTTGAGCCGGACTTGCTCAGATATTGCCCACTTGCTTCAGCGCCGCCAGAATCCGAATATCTGATGTGGAAGGTCTGGTGTCTTCTGGACGCCGTTGATGGAGTTGGCCCCGCCATTGCGAGCAAGGTGCTTCATGACAAGCGACCGAATCAGTTTCCAGTGCTCGATTCACTTACGCTGGCCCACTACCCGAACGGATCAGAAGTGTGGGGTGACATCTGTGTCGAACTCCAAACGCAGAGCGAACAGTTCATGGAACTTGAAGGTTGGTTCGAATCTGTCGCAACTCGGCACAACGGACGCATACTCACTCGGCTGCGCCTGCACGACGTCCTGCTATGGGCCGGTTCAGATGCAGAAGCTTGGAATGCGACCTCAGGAGCCGGACAACGGTATCTCTATCTCTAGAAGTGCTACTCGCAGGAGCCTCGCCCGGGCTGTCTCAAGGTTTCGGCTGATCCGCCAAAGGCGGGTCTTGCTGCCAAGAGTCCTTGAGGAGCAGCTGGAGTCGCCAGTCCTCTTGGTCGCCTAATCCCTTCAGGTGTTGCAGTCGAAGAACATGGAGATCAGCGGGAGAGGTGACGTTCGGTAGAAACCCGATGGGTCGATAGATCAACCCCGCCTCGAGATCCCCAAGAGCGCTGTCGATGAAGCTCGCCGTTTGGTCCGCCCAAGCGCCGGCTGCCGCTTCGTCAAAGGTGTTCTCGTCCAGCGTGATAAGGGATAGCCCCTCCGTGTACACGTCACCCACTTGTTGACGGAAGCCTTTGATGCGTCCCTCCAACCGGTCCGCCTGCTCCTTGGCCACAGCGGCCTTCCTTTTGTTTTCCTTCCGATGCCACGGAGGCAAGAACTTCGGTCTTTTCAGCCGCCCGTGAAAGCCGACCAGGAACAGGACCACGCCGACAATGAACAGACCTACGGCTGGGAAAACTGCGACGATCCAAGAGGCGCCCGTGGACAAAAAGGCGGCGACCCAGGCGACTGCCCCAACCGCCAGAGCGACACCTGCGCCGCCCACGAGGCTTCGGTTGACGTCATCCATTGAGACGTCAGATTAAACAGTCTTTGTCTCCAAAACTATTCTGCCGTCAGTGAACACTTCTATGGACCCGGTGGATCTCGTCCGTGAGGCTGCGCTCTTCGTGATCTCGGATGATCTGGTCGCAGCCCGAGCCACGTTGAAGCAGATCAACACGGAGAGACTCGAAGAAGAGCGAAGCGAAGCGTATCGACGAGTGCGAGACCGACTCGCAGAGAGGGGCTGGGTCGCCCCTGAGACCCGTTCGCAGCGGGGTCGCAATCCCGGTCAGTCGTGAGGCTGGCCGTCTTCAAGAGGGACGGTTACATATGCCGCTATGTGCACTGCGGACGGCGCACGATTGATGACGGCGTACTTCGACTGCTCTCTACCGACTCTCGACTGCCCTTCCGGAGGAACTTCCCTACCACCCAAACTGGAACCTCGGTTTTGTGCACTCACACGGCGAGTCTTGAGCACGTAGTGGCCTGGGCAACCAACGGCAGTAACGATGTTGAAGAGAATCTGGTGACGGCCCGTTCCTGCTGTCAGTATGCCAAGAACTACTACCCGCTAGACCTTCTCGGTTGGGAGATCGCTCCGATAGGTGATGCCTCCGGCTCATGGGATGGCCTCAAAGGAATGGAACCCGCACGTCGGCGACGCTCACAACAGCTACCTTCTTCTTCACGGTGGTCCCCTTCCTGTTTGGGTTGTCTTGGTGGACGCCCGATTCCCTACCAGCTGGCAGGTCACAGGCGGGGGACCACCGCCTTACTTCAACAATGTTCGGGACAAGCTCCATTCCGGCATCCGGTGTATAGAAAACTGCTTGCAGGCGGAACCGCTTCGGTCGGATGGGCCGGTTGCCAAGAAGGACGGATCGGATTACCCTGATCTTGGCGGTGGATCGTCATAGCGTCGCTGCTCGCCGTCAGTGGAGGTGGAGACCTTGACGGTTCGTAAAGTCCCGGCGCTTATTCTCGGAGTCGTAGTTCTTCTACTCACAACGTCGACGGCTTCAGTTGGAGCCGCCGGGTCTTCCACCTCGGTCAATGGATGGTCGTCACCCGTCAACATCGACGGGAGCAATACGATATCGTTTGTCTCCTGTGTGTCGAGCACATTCTGTATGGCTGCCGACAACAATGGCAATCTCCTGCACTTCGATGGCACGACCTGGACGTCGACAAACCTCTTTAGTGGTCAAGTAGCCAACGTATCTTGCGCATCAAGTTCGTTTTGTATCGCAGACGCGCTGAACTCGAACCAGCCATATCAGTGGAATGGTTCAAGTTGGAACCCCACCCCGACCACGGGCGGCGCAGGCCTTGGTGCGGTGTCATGCCCGACCACCAGTTTCTGCATGGTAGGGGGGTCCGGTAGCAGCAACGTCGATACATTCAACGGATCGACGTGGTCCGAGGTGACCTCCCCGCTCAGTGGTGTCGATTTCATCTCCTGCATAAGCTCGCTGGACTGCGGCGCAGCAAATTACGGCGGTCAGGAGGCTCGGTACAACGGAGTCTCGTGGGGTCCGGCCACGACCATTACGAACGGAGATACCATCACCGGCCTCTCGTGCGCCGCAGGGATGAGCTTCGGTTGCGTGGCCACAGGAATCTCCGGGACTCTCTACCTCGGATCGTCAAGCATCCCTAACTTCGCTCCAACACCCATATTCGGGGTCTCATGCACTGCCATCGGGGGGCAGTTGTGCATGGTCACAGCGGGAAGTTCGATATATCAGGGATCAACGGGAAGCGTGGTGGATCCAGGTAACACGCTGTGGGGGGTGTCGTGTCCCAGCGCTTCGTTTTGTATGGCGGGTGACTCGAGTGGAAATGAGCTCACATACACCGGATCCAGCACGCCAGCGCCCCTGTCCATTTCTACGAGTTCGCTTCCCGCAGCACAGGTGGGCCAAGCGTACAATGGGGTTATCAGTGCCAGTGGGGGCAATGGCCCCTACTCGTGGACGATTACCAACGGCATTCCACCGACAGGTACGGGTCTAACGACCAGTGGCCCAGATGCGGCAGTGTCTGGGGTGCCCATCGCCGCTGGTTCCTCAACCGTGACGGTTACAGTAACTGACTCCTCGAATCCGGTTCAGTCAGCATCGTTCACCGGATCGATCGCCGTCGAGCCACAGTTTCCACCTCAGACTTTGAGCGGGGCAGGGTCTCTGGTGATGAATCAGCCTCATGTGGCGTTCGTCCTAGTCGGCAGTTGGTGGTGCGGGTTGCTTAGTGGAAGCTTGCCTTCGGCTTGCAGTAGCTACAACTCAGCTAAGCCTCCTCTGTGCAAATTGAGTTTGGCGCCTAAGACCAAGGGGGTTCCTTGTTCGATCGAAGCCTCGTACATCATGGCGGGCCTCAATGCGTTGATTCAGAAAGACTACAGCGACTCTTCGCCCAATGGGTATGACGTGGGTCTTGCGCAACTTGTGGGTCAGGGGGTCCAGGAGCGATATAGCAATGGAACAATATTCGCTGGGCCGGTAAGCCCGGGGAGCATCACTGGACTGATCAAGGTAGGACCGCCCCGTCAAAAGACGATTGTAGAGAAGCTAGTTACCACGCTCAACGGATTCGCTGGGGGATTCGGTATTGGAAGCCAGAGCGACGTCAGTAACACAGTGTTCGTGCTGTTGTATGCACCGAACCTTTACACCTATGGCTGTGCGAATCCCTCGACCAACGGGCCGACAGGCGGGGGCGCTACCGGCATATTTGGCTCATTCCAGGTTGCGAATGTGTATCTCGAAGACTATAACCACAATTGTTCCACGGATCTAAACGAGTCCGCCCCCCTCCCAATATCGGCGGAGCAGTTCGCTACTTACGCTGTTTCCCACGAACTTGACGAGGCAATTACCAATCCGGCAAACAATACGGGTGGTTGGAGTATCGGTGGGCATCAGATCGCTGATGACTGCCACACTCGCAACCTTCCAGGACAGACCTCGTATACGGCCTATCCGTATCCGAATCTGACAAGGGACGAATTGGGGACTGTTGTTTCTGCTTATGTAAACCCATTGTCGGGAGAGTGCTTCCCCGGAGTCGATACCGGGATTCCTCCGGCCTGAACTGGTCGAAACGGCTCTGCTAATCGTGGGCCTTCGTTCTCGGGACACTCGGAAGCCCATGAACATGTCGCCCGTAATGACGTCGCACTACGCCGACTCGCTGACGCCAAAGGGGCTCCTCGGATCTCAGCGGGGTGTGATCGTGTCGAGTAGGTCCCAGTTGGGCTTGCCCGGCATGCTCGAGGCCGAGCGCTCCTTCCGGCGAGTCCGCGGTCACAAGGACATGGTCAAGCTGGTTGACGCCCTCCGACGCGAAGTCACACCGGCCGTTGTTAGACCCGAAGAGTACGATCAGGCAGCAGCCTGAACACTCTGTGGCCACCGCTGAACTTCAACAGCGAACGGGGCAACGTCTGATCGACGCCGCTATGTCTTTGGCGGTAGCTGAGGCCCTCGAAGAGCTTCGGACCTAAGGCCCACGAACCAAATGACTCTCACCGAATACCGGACGGTCAATGGATCTCACGGTGCGCCGCACACCAGCTCGGGGCCAGGCTGTGTGGTAGCCCCGGGACGGGTCAAAAACGACCGTTATTGGGAGGGGACTGCGTTCAAGGCTTCCGAGATGTCGTTGATTGCTGCTTGCTCGGCCTCGCTCACGCCTTGACCATGCTCTCGATGAACCGCTGCGACCTTCTGAGACAACGTGATGATGAACCGTCGATATTCCTCGATCTCTTCTGGTGTGGCCTTGGTCTTCAAGAGCCCGACCGACTCACGTAAATGTTGTAGTCCCTGTTGTTTGAGCTCTTCGTAAGAGTGATAGTGCGTGTGATCCCGCTCTGGTTTCGCCGCCACTATGTCATCCAGAAGTTCGCTCTTTCCGTGTTGTTGGCGTGCCTCGGCATAGGCCTTGGCCATGGCGATCGTCTCTCGAAATGAGCCGCCTCGCTGGGCAGTGACCACGATCATTCCAGCACTCGGTGGCGCCTCCAGAATGAGATGCCATTCCTCAGGGGTGAAATCAGTTTTCGAGGTCATCACCAGTCTCCGATCTCTCGCAATCGCCAAATCCGTTTGTTGACGCACCGTAGTAGCGCCTGGTTCCATTTGCGTGCAGCAATGTAGAAGATGGCAAGTCGTCACCCAACCCACGGAGTCAGGATGGACCCGCAAGCCCTGTTGTCGAAGCGGACAGCTGGCACCGTCCGTGCGTCACGAGCAGTTCAGCGAGTCGCCGATCTGTTGACTGATCGACTGCACCTGCGTCCGAGCAGAGTCGATGCCATTGAGCAAGTCGCTCAGTGACGACGAGTCCTTCAGTCCTGAGACCGTGTTCTTGAGTTGATCTATTTGAGGACTGAGTAACTTGGACTGCTCGGAGGAAAGCTGCTGGGCGGATTTCAGCAAGTTGTCGAAGGCCTCGGTGACGGCCGACACATTCTCCTTGGCCTTGGAGAAGTCGCCCGAGCGCACGTCGCTGACGACGGTGGACACGGCGTTTTTGAGATTAGAGCGGTCATTGCAAACCTGCTGCGCCGCCGTCGGAGCGCTGCTCCCGCAAGCGGATACGAGCAGCGCAGCAAAGGCCAGCCCGAGTACTCCTGCGCTGGTCTTGGCCCACAGGCCTCGGGTCGAGCGTCCCTGCACCGTTGGAGCTATAACTGGCCGGATCTCATTCACGACGCCACTCTATGAGATCGCCGCCGAAGACCTGGCGGCCTGGCTGCCCCCACTTGGGTCACAACCGACCGTTTCGGCAGGCGTTACGTCTCTGCCCCTGCCCACAAATGGCACTTCCGGGCTCTAGGCGGGGAAGGAGCGTCCCCGCTCGGTAACCAGCAGTTGCGGACTGTCGGCTATGTCGAGTGGTCTTCGGCCGCTCGGGCTCGGCGGACCGCAATCGTGGCACTCCTGGTGGCTTGGAATCTGCTGCTGACGGTGGCCGTGATCGCCGAGGTTTTGATTGGTCCGCGTGGTGCGACCTTTTTGCTGTCAGGGCCCTTAGTGCCGTCTGCTCCGGTCACGTCGCGACTCCAGTGGTGGAGATGGGGATCGGAGTCAGAGCAGGCGGTTCCAGACTCAGTTGCCGTGTGCGGGTTCGGCGCTAGCCAAGACAGCTGCGATCCGGTCAAGGTGACGCGCCCAGAGTTGCGGATAGAAAGCGGCATCCTCCGCACTTAGGCCGGAGAATTGCACCCTCACATTTGTGCCGTCACCTGTCGGGGTGAGTGTGATCTCAATGAATGTAGGTGTCGGCGTCGCTGTATCGGTTCCTTGACGGTCCCATCTAAGGAGCATGCGGTGCGGGGCATCTACTTCGATGTAGCGGCCGGCAATTGCCGTCCCGTCGAGGTCGAGGTGGAACGTCTCCCCTACGCGAGGAGCAGTCACGAATTTCCGTTCATCTTGACGATGCCGGTCCACGTCCAAAAGGCACGAGCAGTCAGGGTGGGCTGAATGAGCTCACGGAAAGCCAGCCCGGAGCAACCCACTGGGCGGAGCGATGTGTCCTGCATCCCGAATGGCCGCGGGTCCGCAAGAGCATCGTGTGGATGCACGTGCGCCGTCCAAGTGCCGTGAGCCGCATTCGGCGATGGCTGTGAACGAACCCGGCTCGGGCTCATCTGCCGATGGTAAGGGCGAGAAGGGTGTCGATCGCAGTTTCGAACGGACGGGGACTCTGCTGTACCTGGGCGAGTAGAAGTCCCCCTTGGAGCGTGGCGAGCAGAGTAGTGGCGAGGTCGTCCGGGTCGATGTCCGACGGGAGCTTCCCGTCGGCATGAAGGGATCTCAGCCCATCGCCGATGGCGGCTGCCCACTGATCGAACCCTGCCGCGATGAGCGCTCGGGCCTCGGGGTCACTCTCGGCGAGTTGACCAACGAGCGAGCCAAGTTGGCAGCCCCCCTTTGCTTTGGTGCGCTTCGCTGCGGTGATCACCATGTTCCGCCAGGCTTCGACTCCGTTCGCGCTGCTGAGCGCGTGCCGCTGGCGATTGACGATGGTCTCGGCCTGGTAGTCGATGACCGCCTGCACGAGTTCGTTCTTGTCGGGAAAGTAGTGGTACATCTGAGAGCCGCTGACTTCCGCCGCCACCTTGACGTCTTCCAAGGTGGTGCCCGCGACCCCGCGTTCATGGATCAGGGCGGCGGCCTCCTCCACTATTCGTGCCCGGGTGCGTGCTCCCTTGGGGGTGAGCTTCGGCCGGTCACTTGCCTCGTTGACCATGCACCAATGTTACAGGGTTTTGAGTTTGACAACCCAGTACCGGGCTGTCAGAATGAGTCGCACAACCCAATTTGGAGCGAGAGGGCGACACATCGCATGACTGACCTAAAGGACAAGACAGCGCTGGTAACGGGCTCGACGAGCGGGATCGGCAAGGCTACGGCCATCGCCTTGGCCGCCCGCGGCGCTCACGTACTGGTAGTCGGACGCAACGAACAACGAGCCAAAGACGTGGTCGCGGAGATCGAAGGCAGCGGAGGTAGCGCGACGTTCCGGCTCACCACGTTGAGCGATGTCGAATCAGCCCAGGACCTGGTCGAGTGGGCCACTGAGGCAGGCGACGGTCACGTCGACATCCTCATCAACAACGCTGGCGTCGCCTTGCTCGGACCAAGCAACGCAGCCACCGAAGCAGAGTTCGACGAGACCTTTGCACTGAACGTCAAGGTTCCGTTCTTCCTCGTCGCGTCACTGGCGCCAGCCATGGCCGAACGCGGATGGGGTTCGATCGTCAACGTCTCCACGATGGTCGCGAGCTTCGGACAGGCCGGCATGGCTCTGTATGGCGCCAGCCGAGCGGCTCTCGAACTGTTGACGAAGGCCTGGGCCGCCGAATACGGCCCTCGTGGTGTTCGGGTCAACGCCGTTGCTCCCGGTCCGACGCGCACCCCGATGATGGAAGGTGTCCCCGACGAGATGGTGAATCAGCTCGCAGCACTAGCACCAGCAGGTCGCGTAGCTCAGCCCGAGGAACTTGCTGCGGCGATCGTCTTCCTCGCCAGTGATGATGCCAGCTTCGTCCACGGCGTCACTCTTGCGGTCGACGGAGGCCGGGTCGCGACATAACTCCAGATCCCACCCGGTGCCCAAGTGCTCGTCGACCCGCTACGGGTCTATAGCAACCCGGGGAGAACCGGTGGACGCAACCCGACAAGAGCTGTCCTGCCTGACTAGGCCCACAGAAAACGAGAGGGAATACCAATGAGCACACTCCCAGGAAAGACCGTGCTGATCACGGGCGCCAACGCCGGGATCGGCAAGGACGTGGCCCGGCAACTGGCGTTACGTCCCGAGATCGCCCGCATCTACCTGGCGTGCCGGAACCAAGATCGGGCGACGGCGGCAAAGGCCGAACTCGAAGCCGTGACCGGCCGGCACATCTTTGACATCATTCTCATGGACGTCGCCGATCTGGGTTCGGTCCGCGCCGGCCTTGCGGCCATCAACGGATCCCTCGACGCGCTGGTCATGAACGCTGGTCGAATCGGCGGCAATTCGATGGACTTGACTGCTGACGGGGTCACTAACTTGTTCGCGACGAACGTTCTTGGTCACGTCGTTCTCCTCGAAGGGCTCCTGACCGAGGACCGACTTGGCGAGGTGGCGGTCTTCGCCGGAAGTGAAGCAGCCAGGGGAGTTCCGAAGTTGCGGATGAAACGGCCATCCTTCGTCTCAACCTCCGCCGATGAACTCGCTACCGTCATCGACGGCAGCTACTTCGCCGGCAGAAAAGCTGACCCCAACCTAGCTTTCGGGCAGGTCAAGTACATCGGGGCCCTGTGGATGGCCTACCTGGCCCGCCAATACCCCGACCGCCGATTCATCACCGTGAGCCCCGGGAACACCACCGGCACCCAAGCCCCCAACGACCTCAAGCTACCGCTACGTATAGCTGCCAAATACGTCATGCCCTACCTGGGTATCGCCCACAAACTTGACGTGGGCGCGAAGCGACTGGTCGACGGCGTCACCGACCCGACCCTGTCTAGCGGCGTGTTCTACGCCAGCGCGGCCAACACGCTTAAGGGTCCCTTGGTCAACCAAGCGGACATCTTCCCCGATCTGGCCAACCCGTCGTTTCAGGACCACGCCAACGAGGCCATCCACCGCTTCATCACCAAACGTCGTTCTGAGCCTCGCCGATTGGAGTCCGATCGCTAAGCGGATCTCTCGCCTTCGTCATCCACAACGCTGAGCTCAGCGAGACTGTTGGTGTCTGCTGGTGAGCTACCGGGCCCAAAACGGTCATCCGTCGAGAATGAGCTCTGGGGCCGGACTGCGTCAGGCATTCCGGTCACGGTGTTCACTTGGAGCCCGAGTTGAGCCAGAGCATCGAGATCAATCAGCTTGGAGCCATCCATGTCATCCCGCCCCTCCGAAGGCATTCCGCCACCAGCTCCGCTCACGGATTCATTGTCGGCTCTGCCCGAGTGTGGGTGAAGAGCCAGTTTCGTCGCTCGCATGGACTACCCGGACACTCGTCTTCCGGCGATCTCGGACACCAGGATGGGTATCCGCAAGGTGCCGTACGGGGATAGGGGTTCTGGACGTGAAGGCTCGGCCCCTAGCTGCATAAGGCGCAGAGCCCGGCCCCGTACTGAACCGGCACGCGGGAGCCCGCCCGCCATCGTCGCCGATGATCAAGCGGTCAACCATGGGACTCAACCCGGCTACCGAACTCGTGCAGTTCATCTTCAATTCGAGACCGCTGCCAGCGATGAACGGCCGTCCTAGACCCCGCAGGGAGAGTGGCCGAGGGTGGCGTCGATTCCGCATCAGAAAGGTGGCTTTTGGCAATCCCTTTGGCAATCTACTGAGCCAAATTTCGCAGCACGACAACACACCGGCAGGACTCGAGCCTGTCCTGAACAGGTAGTACGTCACTGGATACCACGGGATGGACCAACGGAAAATAGCTACGGATCAGAAGGTTGGGGGTTCGAATCCCTCCGAGCGCGCAAAATGGGCTTGACCCCGTTGGGTGGACCGCTGATTGCAGGCGTGCAGGGCCATCCTCGGCGCACGCGACAGAGGCAGCTGCCAGCCTCGAGCCGACATCGACCCGCATCACGTGCATAGTTGGGGAATGGTGGACGACCACAGCGTCACGCCGGCCCCCGTCGGGTCTGCCCGTGATCCCTCGTTCCTCCGTACCGTTCGACCCGTCCTGGAGCGCTACGCGTCCTACTTCCGGCCAGAGGTGCGGGGGTTTGAGCATTTGCCCCGACGCGGACCCTTCCTTGTGGTCGGGAACCATTCTGGTGGCCAGACACCGCCCGATCTACCAGTCCTGCTGACGGCGTGGTGGCGTGAGCGAGGCGAAGACGAGCCTGTCTACGCACTCTTCCACTCGTTCTTCTTGGGTCTTCCGGGGGTGGGCCCTGTCATGAAGCGTGCCGGTGCCGTCGAAGCCGGGCCGACCGCGGCGGAGGCGGTTCTTCGCAGCGGAGGGATCCTGATCGACTACCCGGGCGGTGACTCAGAGGTCTTCCGGCCATGGTGGGAGCGAAACCGCATCGAGTTCGGCGGTCGCCTCGGCGTGGTTCGTCTCGCATTGCGAACAGGGGTCCCCGTGATCCCCGCTGTCTCCGTCGGCGCCCACGAGGCACTCGTCGTCCTCGCCCGAGGTGAGCGCGTCGCAAAGTGGCTCAGGCTCGATCGCATGTTCCGCATCAAAGTGATGCCCCTGGTGCTGGGTCCCCCCTTTGGTGTCGTGCCAGGGGGCATTCCCACGTTCCCACTTCCTGCGAAGATCACCGTGGAGCTGGGTCCTCCGATCGACTGGTCGTCGCGGTACGCGCCGGACGCGGCTGACGACGAAATGATCGTTCGAGACTGCTACCGGGAGCTCACCGAGACGATGCAGACGACGCTCGATCGATTGGCAGCTGAACGCCGCTTTCCGATTCTCGGTTAGGCGGTCTCCTCACTTCTCGTCCCGGTCTCGTAACGCCGCTTCGGCGACCGCTTGGGCCCAGGGATAGTCCGCCTTTCCGCTGGGTGAACGAACGATGTGATCGACGACGAGTATCTCTCGAGGCACCTTGAAGCCGCTCAGCCTGGCATGGACGTGCTGGCGGACGGCCTCCGGATCGATCTCGTGCCCGGCCCGGGCCAGTACCAGGGCGACGACACGCTCACCGAAGCGAGGGTCGGGCGCGCCGACGACGACGGCGTCGCGGACGGCGGGGTCGTCCTTCAGCGCGGCCTCCACCTCGTCGGGGAAGACCTTCTCCCCGCCCGTGTTGATGCAGAGCGAACCTCGCCCGAGGACGACGATGCTCCTGTCGGCGTTCACCGTCGCCAGGTCACCGGGCAGCGCCCAGCGTTGGCCCCGTGCCTCCACGAAGGTGGTCGCGGACTTGGGCGGATCGCCCAGGTAGCCGATCGGGACATGGCCGCCCCTGGCGAGATGTCCGATCACCCCGGATCCGGGTGCGACAGGCCGGAGATCGTCGTCGAGCACGTCAGTACGGTCGTCAACTCGCAGTCGTGGCGGCCCGAACGGGTCGTCGGGAGGCATCTCACCACCGACCTGTCCGGTCTCTGACGAGCCGAATCTGTCGGCGACGATCCGACCGGGGAGGAGCTCGGCCAGCTGCGCCTTTGTGGACGGCGACAGCACCGCTCCTCCGGATCCCACGGCCATCAGCGATGAGAGGTCGTAGCGATCGGGTTGCGCGGCGAGCACGTCGAGCAGCGGCCGGACCATGGCGTCGCCCACCACGGCGATCGCGTTGACCCGCTCTGCCTCCACCAGACGCCAGACCTCGGTTGCGTCGAAGGCACCTCCATCGGTCGTCACAACTGTCCCGCCACCGAACAGGGTCGAGAACGCCAACCAGTGTCCGGCCGCGTGCATGAACGGAGGTATGGCGAGTGCAGTGATGCCCGGATGCAGGAGCCGCGTGACGAGCTCGCCAGGGGCGGCGATGTGGTTGC
Organism: uncultured Acidimicrobiaceae bacterium; assembly: GCA_963726135.1. Taxonomy (GTDB): domain Bacteria; phylum Actinomycetota; class Acidimicrobiia; order Acidimicrobiales; family RAAP-2; genus Bog-473. The sequence goes on along the minus strand of CAVSBE010000003.1, from coordinate 121,796 downwards.
CCGAGGAAAATGGGTCACCGCCACCCATGGCCGCGAAGAAGATGTCGTCGTGTCGCCAGAGCACGCCCTTGGGCATGCCGGTCGTGCCGCCCGTGTAGACGCAGTAGAGGTCATCGCTGCGGCGTCGGCGGAAACCGCGGGTGTCGGGCGCCGATGCGAGGGCGCGCTCGTAGTCCTCACCCACGGTCGGGCGATGACCGATCGGCTCACCGCACCTGCAGCACGGCCCGGGTCTCGGGCATGGCGTGCAGAGCACCCTTCACGGCCGGGGCGAAATCGGCCATGAGCGATGAGGCCCACGAGCGCGGCATCTCCGTACAGGTACTCCAACTCGCTCCCCAGATAGCGGTAGTTGACGTTGACCGGCACAGCACGAATCTTGAAGCATGCCAGCATGCTCTCGATGTACTCGGTGCCGTTGACCAGTTGCAGCCCTACCGTGTCACGGGACCCGACGCCGGCGCTCTCCAGGTGGTGGGCGAGTCGGTTGGCCCGCCGGTCCAGCTCGGTGTAGCTGAGGCGTCGGGAGCCCGACACCATCGCGGTCTGATCCCCGACCCGGTCGACCACGCTCTCGAATAGATCGGCAAGGTTGAACTCCACAGCGCTCCCCGGTCCAGATTTGGGACATCAGCCTCTGCCATCGAAGACGTTGCCAGACGTAGTATCACAGTCGGTAGTCGTGCTCTTTTCGGGGGGCCGGGCGCTACGGTACGCAAGGAGGCCGGATGGGGGACGTTGCGCACGATCCTGCCGGCGAGCGGATCAGCCCCGCGAGCGGAGTCAACCCTGCCGAGAGGGTGTCCGCGAGCGCCTGGCCGGGTATCTCGGTGCCGGGGATCGATCGAGTCACCGGGTTCTTCCGAGCGGCTTCCGGCTTCTTGAACCGGCGCGCGCTCGTCCGGGCGACCCGCGCCCTGCCTCGGACACTGCACTACATGGGTTCGGCGTTGCTGAGCGGGAAAGTGAGCGACTCGGTGCCGGCCCCGCACCTCTCGCTCGGCCTCGCGGCGCAGGTGGCGATGGACGAGGCGCTGCTGGCCATGGCCATGACGCCCCGCAGGTTCCCGCTGGCCAGGGACTACGCGAGGGTGTCGAACGAGCTCGCCGAGGCCGAAGCCTTGTATGAAGGAGAGGGTTGGATAGCGGAGCCCAGTTCCTATCACCGCACCCCGCCGCCGCTCGTCGAATCCGACGTGACCACGAGCCGGGGATGGGCCACGGGGATGCACTACGACCGGTGGGACTGGGACAGTGGGTTCACCCCCCATCCCGGCGAGCCGGGAGCCGACCGCTGGATGGCGTTCGAGCCGAACCGGACGGCCTCGGCTGTCGTCGTGCGCCACCCGGACGGACCCCGCCCCTGGGTGATCGCCGTGCACGGCTTTTGTATGGGGTTCCCGTTTATGGACTTTCAGGGACTCCAGATGAACCGACTCCATCACGAGCTGGGGATGAACGTGGCCCTCCCGGCGTTACCCCTCCATGGGCCCCGCCGCGTCACTCTGGTGAGTGGGGAGCCGTTCCTCTCCTTCGAGCTGATGAACGCCGTGCACGGGCTGACGCAGGCCGTGTGGGACATCCGGCGCCTCATCACTCTCATCCGTCAGCAGGGAGCCACCTCCATCAGCCTGTACGGCGTCTCACTGGGCGCGTACGCAGTCTCCCTCCTGGCCGGTCTGGAACAGGGCGTCGACGGCGTGGTGGCGGGCATCCCGGTATCGGATTTCCCAGGTCTGTTCCATCGACACAGTCCCCATGACATCCGTGCCCGATCGATCGAGCACAAGATCATGGGCGGTCCGGCCGAGAACGTCTACCGCGTGGTGTCGCCGCTGTCACTCGAGGCCAAGGTACCCAGGCGCGGCCGGTTCATCTTCGCCGGCTACGGCGACCGGCTGGCCCTTCCGGATCAGGCACAACGCCTCTGGGAGCACTGGGATCAGCCCCCCATCTCGTGGTATTCGGGGGGCCACGTGGGCTACATGTGGTCCAAACAGGTGACCGACTTTCTCGTCAGCTCGCTGCGTCAGATCTCGACCAGCCGTTCTCCCAAGAAGGACCGAAGCTGACTCATGGAGACGATGACCGGGCTGGACGCAAAATTCCTCTATTCCGAGACACCGACGGCCCACATGCACACGGTGAAGGTCGTGGTGGCCGACGTTTCTGCCCTGAAGGGTGAATTCTCTTTCGATGCCCTGACCGGGATCCTCGCGGACCAACTTTGCCGGCTCCCGCCGTTCCGCCGCCGGGTCGTGCCAGTCCCGTGGGGGCTGGGTCATCCCGTATGGGTCGAGGACCCCGAGTTCGACCTGAAGCGCCACCTCAGCCGCCGGGTGCTCGCCGGCCCGGCGGGCGATCGAGAGCTCGCGACCGTCGTGGCCGAGTTCGCAAGCACCCCCCTGGCACGCGATCGGCCGTTGTGGGAATTGGTGGTCGTAGAGGGGCTCGACCGCGGCCGCATCGCGGTCGTGGCGAAGATCCACCACGCGGTCGCCGACGGGTCCGCCGTCGTGGCCCTACTCAAGAACGTGGTGCAAGGCTCCGGTGTTGAGCCGTCAGCAAAGCCCAATGTCGATGGGTGGCGTCCAGAGCCGCTCCCAACGCGTCGCGAACTGCTGAGGATGGCGGCACACGACCATGTCCTCCGGTGGAAAGGCCTGCCGCGCTTTGTGGCGCAATCGGCGCGAAGGGGCCAAGCGTCGGAAGCGCGGCGTCGCAGTTTCGCTGTCAAGCCGCCGCTTCCACTTCACCACATACCCAAAACGTCGTTCAACGTGTCGCTCACCTCCGAGCGCACGTTTGCAATGACCAAGCTCCCGCTCGAGGATCTCAAGTCCATCCGGCGCACCGCGGGCACCACTCTCAACGATGTCTATCTGTGTGTGTGCGCGGGGGCGTTGCGACGCTATCTGTTGGGCCGCGGTGAACTACCCGCACGCCCCCTTGTCGCCAGTGTCCCGGTCTCGACCGACCCGAATGTGGCCCGCATGTCGGGCAACCGAGTCGACAACCTCTATGTGGGCATCGGAACTGACATCGTCGACCCAGTGCGGCGCCTTGAGCACATCCGGAGCATGACGGCAGCCTCCAAGGAAGTTCGCGCCGTGCTCGGCCACGATCTCTTTGCGCAACGCGCCGATTTTGTGCCGCCCCAGATCTACCATTCGGCCGTGCGGCTCTGGACCCGGTCCCATGTTGCGGACCGGGTCCACCCACCCCTCAACGTGGTGCTGTCCAACGTCGCCGGACCGCTGGAGCGGATCTTTTTTGGTCCCATTGAGCTCGAAGCTCTCTACTCGGTGGGTCCCATTCTCGAAGGGATCGGCCTCAACATCACCGCCTGGAGCTACGAGCAAACGCTGGGTGTCTCCCTGCTTGGTTCTCCGGTAAGCGTTCCCGACCCCTGGTTGATCGTCGACGCACTCCACGCTGCTCTCGAAGAGCTTGGGGATGCGATCGGCACTGCAGCATTGGCGGACCGCTGATCGAGCGATCGCGTCGTCCTTCCCTTTGTCTGGATGGGCAACAGCGCGTGCGCTCCGCTCCGGCCAACCGACCACAGCAATTGCCTTCCGGTGATGCCGGTGCATGAGCCCCCGGGGATCAGAAGTCGCATCCGGCGCAGCCATCTGGTCGTGGGGATCTTGCTACTACGTTGCTACTCAAATCGGCGGACCGACTGATGATGAGTGGCACAGCTTGGACGCCGCACCCGATCTCAGCTAGTCAAATGGATTCGGTTGAACGGGCTGGACGGTCGGAACCGCTCTACGGATGAGAAGGTTGGGGGTTCGAATCCCTCCGAGCGCGCAAAATGGCCTATTCCCCGTTGGGTGGACCGCGCTGATGAGAATGCAAGTGATCGACCAGAAGCGCTTGGCGCGCGGTTGGTTGTCCTACCTCCGACGGCACCTCAGCCCTAAATCGGTTTGCCCCCAACGCACCAGGCGTTCGCCGGCACGCCCTGGCACGGATTGGGCATGGTCGGGAGGTTTGTCGGTGCCGTCGTCATCGTCGGAGGCGTCGTCGGCTTCGGATAGGTGATGCCGGTGCACGAAACGCCGAAGCTGGAGGCAAATCCGGTGGCGCACAATACCTGGGTCAGAAGATCGCCTCCGGTGTTGGCGGCAGAGGTGATGACACCACACGACCCTTTGGGCTGGGTTTGCTCGAGGTTGGACGGCGTCGACCCAGCCGGGGCGGTGTTGCCGCCGTAGCAGTTTTGTGGCTCACCCCCAAAGAACGTGATCTGGCCGAAGTCACCGTTCGTCGTGTTCCCGTAGCCACCGTTGCCTGAGTACGTGTTGTTGAGCAACGCGTCACCCTCGGGGTCGTAGATGCAGAACCCACTCACCACTTGCCCACCCGAGTTGGCACACAGCCCAGCAGGGCCGGGATCGCTATCGGGATAGGGCACGAACAAGGTGCCCCAGGCGTTGTTGTTGGCAAAGGTGTTGTTCATGACCGTGTCGTTGGTTGCGCCCGACACCGTCATTCCGGTCCCGGGCGGTTCGCCCGACAATCCGGCGCCGGGAGCCTTCACGTTGTTGTTGTCGTGGGAGTAGTTGTCCATGAACACCCAGCACGAGTGGGTTTCCGTGAAGCCACTGATCCCACCGGACGGACAGGCCCCGTTCTGAGGCGGCGGTGGATCACCGGCACTTTGGGTGTTGGTGTCGAACCCGTCCGTGTTGCCGTCGAATTGGGAGTGTTCGATGACCAAAGTGCCGCCTGAATTGGTGCCCGAGTAACCGAGGGCGTTGTTCTCCATCCACGAGTTGTTGACCCACGCGTCGCAGAGCTGTTGGCATGCTCCGATGTACATACCGGAGTCAGAGAAGTTGTTCGCATAGGTCTGGTTCCACACTCCGGGACCTTGCGATGCCGAAGAGAAGATGCCGTAACTGCCGAAAGCCGATCCGCCGCTGACTGCGCCGTTGAAGGTGTCGGTCGCCGTCAGATAGCTGCCCTCATAGCCGTTGAGCCCGATCTTGCCGGTACCGGCACCGCCATCCCACCAGATCTCGTTCCCACCGTTGCCCGCCTGGTTCCCTCCGCCGTTCTCGGAGAGCTGGAAGTTGCACACCGTGAGGTTGTCGACCGAGTCGCCGTTGGCCCAAATGTCGATCCCGTTCCGGCCGAGCGGGACACTGGCCGAATTCAGTGCCCCAAGATCCTGGTCGGCGGCATTGCTGCTGCACTGCGAGGCACCGGGCTTGGTGCCGTCCACCACGACCGAGTTCCGGTTCAGTCCCCGAAGGTGGATGTCGTTGGTATGGATGGCGACACCGCCATACCATCCGAGTGAGACCTGTTGCGCGGACGGTGGAGCGAGGTGGTCTGCCTGCTCGTGGTAATCGCCCGGAGCGATGAGGATCCAGTCACCGGGCTGAGCGGCATTCACTGCATCTTGGATGGTTTGATACTGCCCCGGTATCCCGTCGAAGGTCCCGACCAACAACGCGCGGCCGCCAACCGCCGGACCGACTGACGCCATCGCGACGACGGGTTTGTTGAGCTTGATAGAGCCAAGCGATCCACTGAACGGTGCGGTGCCGAAGGCGAAGACGCCACCGTCGGCAGCCACCAGCCAGTACCCGTTGCCGTCGCCGGTGGCGGCCATGTCGACGATGGGGGCATTCAGCGGTGTGCCGCCCATCGATCCCCTGAAGCTCGCCGATCCGAATGCGAAGATGCCACCGTCGGACGCAACCAACCGGTACCCGTCACCGGCAGGCGTGCCGCTGATCCCCACGATCGGCCTATTCAGATGCGAACCGCCCATTGAGCCTTGGAACGTCGCGTCTCCAAAGTTGAACACCCCACCGTCGGACGCGACGAGCCAGTAGCCGTTGCCGGTTGGTGACGCGGCCATGCCCACCATGGGGGCGTTCAGCCGAGTGCCGCCCATCGAGCCCCGGAACGTCGCGTCACCAAAGCTGAAGACACCGCCGTCGGACGCCACGAGCCAGTAGCCGTTCCCAGTGGGTGACGCCGCCATCCCCACGATGGGGGCGTTCAGCCGCGTGCCGCCCATTGAGCCAAAGAACGAGGCATCACCGAAACTGAAGACCCCGCCGTCGGACGCGACGAGCCAGTAACCGGTGCTCGAGGGTGTGACGGCCATGCCCACGATGGGGGCGTTCAGCCGCGTGCCGCCCATTGAGCCACTGAACGGGGCAGCACCCTCGGCGAAGACGCCGCCGTCGGAGGCGGCCATCCAGTAGCCGGCGGGGGCACCTTGAGACGTGAGTCCCATCGGGGACGCCGTGGGGGTGGCGGCACCGCCCGGCAACGTCGTCACCCCGGCCAGGATCCCAAGCACCAATGCCATGGCCGATACGGCGTGTGCCGTTCGGGAGACGGGCCGAATTCTCATGGAGCACCTCCGACCGCGTCGCTGCGACTCGTCCACGGCCTCACTGGGCTTACTATCCATGAGAGCCCTCGTCAATCGACATCCTCGCATCAACCCCATTGCGGCCACGGCTGGCACGACGGTGCCTTGATCGTGGCGAAGCGGGACGACCGGAGCGACATCGCCGGCCCGGTGGCGCTCTCCGCGCCGGACGGAGGGGATCCGCTCTACCGAGGTCCTGGCATCGCTCGGATGTCGCTCCGCCGAGGAGCTCCGCAAGAGACCCACGCAGCAAGGCGATTCAATGATCACGAAATGAACTTTGGCGACCCCAGGTTGATGGGGCGGCATGACAGCGAGCAGACTTGAGGTTGCGACGACGTGCGGCACCGGGGGTGCAACGTGACAGCTGACCTAGAATTTCGTGCGGAGCGTGTCCGCAGCCGACCACAATCTGGCCGTCTGTGCGACCACGCGATCCGACGGATCCGTTCACGCCTCCGTGGTGAGTGCCGGGGTCATCAACGACCCCGTCGACGGAGCCCCCGGCGTTGCGCTGGTCGCAGCGGGGGACTCGTTGAAGCTCAGGCTGTTGCGCAAGAACAAGAGGGCCACACTCGTCTTCAAGTCGGGTTTCCAATGGGTTGCGGTGTCCGGACCCGTCCGTCTCGTCGGTCCCACTGATGGGAGCGAATTCGGTCTCGATGTGCCACAGACGATTCGTGACGTCTTCCGGGCAGCAGGGGGGAGCCACGAGGACTGGACCGAGTTCGATCGTGTCATGGCCGACGAACGCCGTTGCGCCGTGTTCGTGCGAGCGGACCTCATCTCGTCCAATCCCTCTGGCTGACGGCCGTCCCCACGGCGCGTGCTCACCGATAGGAGGGTGCCTACGCCGCCACCGGCGCGGCCGCCCGAGAAATCGCTGGGAACGTCCAGCTCCTCGCCGTTGTCTCGTGTGAAGAAGTCTCGGTTCGCTGCAGGTCAGGGTTGAGCAGCAGGTCAGGATTGAGCAGCAGGTCAGGCCAAAGAGCACCCCGTTTCGATGCTCGTCACATCGGTGGTGGCGCAACCGTCATATCTGTAACCGGAAAACATCCGGTTCGTCAGAAGGAGCGCCCAATGAGCGGAGGGATCCGAACCCTGATCTACCCAGTTCGGAGAATCGAGCAGACCAAATCACTGCTCGGGATCGTGCTGGGAACCGAACCCTATGTGGATACGCCCTACTACGTCGGCTTCCGAAGCGACGGCAGCGAGATCGGGCTCGACCCCACCGGCCACAGTCGGGGCATGACCGGGCCTGTCCCCTTCACCGAGGTTGCCGACATCAGGGCGACGTACGACCTGCTCATCGAGGCCGGAGCGGAGGGCGTCCACGAACCCGAGGACGTGGGACAGGGCAAGTTGATCGCGTATGTCAAGGACGCCGACGGCAACATGGTCGGAATCATGCACACACCGTGATGGGACCCGATGGACAAGCCGCCAGAGGTGGGTCCGCGAGCCCGGGAGAGGCGATGGAGGAGATTGAGTGGGTTGCCGGGCAGTTCCAGGCCAACCGCTCGCGGCTGGAGGGCATGGCCTATCGGATGCTCGGGTCCAGGGCTGAGGCCGAGGAGGCCGTCCAGGAGGCGTGGCTCAAAGTCATGCGTGCCGATCGAGACGCCGTCGAGAACCTGTCCGGGTGGCTCACCACGGTGACAAGCAGGGTGTGCCTCGACCGCCTGAGGTCTCGCGGCGCGCGGCCGGAGGATGCCGTGGGAGAGCACCTTCCCGACATCGAGGGCTCAGCGGCAGAAGACGATCCGGCGGAGACGGCGATCTTGGCGGAGTCGGTGGGTGCTGCGCTGTTGGTGGTGCTCGATTCCTTGGCTCCCGACGAGCGCGTTGCGTTCGTCCTTCATGACGTGTTCGCTGTGCCCTTCGACGCGATCGGCGAAGTTGTCGGGCGTTCGCCACAGGCCACCCGGCAACTGGCCAGCCGGGCCCGCCGTCGGGTACAAGGCACACCGGATTTCGGGAGTGTCGACCTCGTGCAACATCGGGCTCTCGTCGAGGCCTTTCTTCGGGCCGCGCGGGAGGGGGACTTTGAGGGCTTGGTGCGGCTTCTTCATCCCGATGTCGTGCTCGAACCCGACCAGGCCGCCCTGCGTATGGGATCGCGGCCTCAGACGCGGGGAGCGCAAGAAGTCGCGTCGGCTCTGAGCGGTGGTGCTCGGGGCACGCGTCTCGTCCTTGCGAACGGCCTGGCGGCGCTGGCGTGGGCACCCGGGGGCCACATCCGGAGTGTCATCGAGTTCGCTGTCGTCGACGACAGGATCACTGCGATCTCGGTGACGGCAGATCCTGATCGCATCGCTCAACTCGATGTCGTGGCTCTCAATAAGGTGGCGTCGCGAGGCAAGAGCGACCCAAGAACAACCAAGGACTCATGAAGAAGATCAATCCGCGAGAGCGGTTCTCCTCGGAAGAATGAAGTGAGAATCCAAGAAAGGAAGTGAGACTTGTGAAGACAATGACATGTCGGCAACTGGGCGGGCCTTGCGATCTGCCGCTCCACGGCGCAACCGCTGATGAGGTCATCAAACTGCAGGATGGACACCTGAAGGAAGTGGTTGCCGGGGGTGATGAAGCGCACGAGAACGCCTTGAAGGCGATGAAGGGCCGGTGGAGGAATCCCATATCCGGAATGGGGTGGTACCGGAAGACGAAGCGCGAGTTCGCAGCCCTCCCCGAGGACTGAGTGTGAGCGCGGCGAGCCAACATCGGGCAGCGCCGTGCGCGGGCCGGACGGAGTTCGTCAGACGGCGTCGGCCAAGTCGTCGAGGAAGTGTCCTTCGTCGGGATAGCTGCTCTCAGGGAGGGCAACGGGGCCGCTCCTGAGTCCCGCGCTAAAGGACGAGGTGCTCGTAGGTCTCCGGGCTCTGCATGTTCTCGGCGATGTGCGTCCGCTCCTCCTCGGGCGACTCGTTCGTCCGCAACAGGAATGGAGCCAGGGCCAGGCCCGCCAGGACGCAGCCGGCAGCGATGTAGAGCGCCAGCTGGTAGCCCAGTGTCAGCGAGTAGACCAGCTCGTGACCACTGGCGACGAGGGATCTGGTTCGATTGGTGGCGATCGTGCTCAGCACGGCCAGGCCCACAGCAGCCGCCATCTGCTGGGACACGTTCACAATGCCCGAGCCCAGACCGGCATCGGCATTGGGGATTTCGGACATCCCGATCTGCAGCAACGGCATGAACGAGGCGCCGGCACCCACGCCCAGCATCAGGAAGGCAAAGAAGATCTTCGGGAAGTAGCCCGCGTTCTGGCCCGCGGAAGCGAGCAGGACCAAGCCGCCTGCTGCGAGGAGCATGGCCGGGTACATCACCCTCTTGCCGTACCGGTTGACGAGACGCGCCGTGAGGCCGGCCGACATGATCGCCATGCCCGCCGTCGCCGGCATGAAGGCCAGACCGGTCTTGATGGGGCTGTACCCGAGCACATGCTCGAGGTAGAGCGCGCCGATGAAGAAGGTCGAGAACATGCCGGTGGCCAGCAGGCCCCGGATTGCGCTCGATCCGGTCAAGGTGCGCAACTTGAGAATCCGCAGCGGCATGATCGGGTTGGCCAGTCTCGACTCGAGGACGATGAATGCGACGAAGAGAAGGACGGCGACGGCGAGGATGCCGAGCGTGTGCGCGGAGACCCAGCCGTCGCTCGACGCAGTCACGATGCCGTAGATGCCGACCATCAAGGACATCGTCACCAGCACCGACCCGACCACGTCGACGCCCTGTTTGATGCCCAGGCCGACGTTCTCCACCACCAAGATGCGGCCCAGGATCAGCGTGGCGATGCCGATAGGCACATTCACGAAGAAGATCCAGTGCCAGCTCAGTGCCTGCGTCAGCACCCCGCCGGCGAGGAGCCCGATGGAGCCGCCACCCACGGCGACGAACACGTACGCGCTCATCGCCTTCGCCCGCTCGACCGGGCTGGGGAACTCGGTCACGATGATGGCGACGATCACCGAGGACGACAGCGCCCCGCCGATGCCCTGGACGAAGCGCGCGCCCACCAGCATGGCCTGGCTGTCAGCCGATCCACAGGCGATGGAGGCAAGGGTGAACAGCGCCACTCCGGCCAGGAAGACCTTCTTGCGCCCGACGAGGTCGCCGAGGCGGCCGGCCATCAGGAGGAAGCTGCCGAAGGAGATGAGATAGGCGTCGACCACCCAGGTCAGGCCGGACTGGGTGAAGTGCAGGCTGTGCTGGATGTCGGGGAGCGCCACGTTGACGATGGAGCCGTCGAGGGCGTTCATGAACATGGCCAGGCAAACGACGACGAGCGCGATCCAGCGCCGGCGGTCGCCGGCGGGCGTGAGCTCGGGAATGGTCCCTATCGCGGGGATAGTCATGATTTCGGGACTATCATAAGGGCATGATCGATGCGGCCGTGCAGGCAGGTGGGGAGGCGGGCTCGTGAGCGCCCGAGCGGCTGCTCGGCCCGCAACGGGCACGATCGTCCTGCTGACCCGGCTGGCCCGGGCCGTGTTCCTGCGCAGCTCGGTCGACCTGGTGGGCATGAACCTCCGCAACATGGTCGTGCTGGCCTATCTGCGGGACCATCCGAGCGCGTCACAGCAGCTCATGACCGAACAGCTGTCCATGGACTCCAACACCGGCGTGCTGGTGCTGAACGACTTGGAGGACCTCGAGTACGTGGAGCGGCGTCGGGATCCCGCCGACCGCCGGCGCCACATCGTCGACATCACCGACGCCGGGCTCGAGGCGCTCGAGCACGCGGAGTTGGCGCAGGGGAGTATCGAGGACGAGATCCTGGGTGGGCTCAGCGTGCCAGAACGGGCTGAGTTCCGACGGCTGTTGGTGAAGGCGCTGGAGGGTCAGGTGTCGCCCGCGGAGGGTGCGTAGAGCCGGTCGGGACCACGGACACGGCGGGCGACGGGTGCCGGGAGCAATGATGGGATCGTGACGTCACGACGAGCGACCGATGCCGAAGTCGCGACGTGGGGCGAGGAAGGTTGGGTCCTCCTCGACGGCCTGGTCGGCGCCGAGGAGGTCGACGCCCTGGCCGAGGACCTCGGGGCGATCTTCCCGAGCGCCGAGGACCTTCACGCCGACCCGGACGGCGTCACCGAACGGTGGAGGGGACAGCCGAAGGAGCCCGAGGAGGTCTTCGTCTGGCCCGACGAGGGCCCGGGGTTCCGCCCGGCGCAACAACGGTGGGGGGCGATCTTCCCGTTCCCAGGCACCGGCGCACTCAACCGGATGGTCGTCCACCCCTCAATCGTCGACTTCGCCGAGCGGGCGCTCGGCAGCACCGACATCCGCCTCTACCAGGCCCAGGCCAGTGCCAAGTACGCGGGCGTCACCAATTACGAGCAGCCCATGCACATCGACCGCAACCATTCCTGGCTCCCACCGGGGAGCGAGGCGCCCTGGTGGAATCTCGAGGGGTTCCTCTATCTCACCGACGTCACCGAGGACGACAACCCGACGCGCCTGGTCTCGGTGCGCGACACCGGCCATGTGGACAATCCCTATGGAGTCGTCATGCCCAACATGGACCCCGGCGTCTACAGGGCCGAGCGCCCCGCCCCGGGGATCAGGGGTTCGTACCTCGCCTACCGGTCCGACTGCTACCACCGGGGTGCCCCCTTCGGATCTGGCTCCGGGGCCCGCATCGTCGCCGCCATCGCCTTCAAGCAGGCCGGCATCGACTGGGTCGGCTACGACACCCAGCAGAACCGTTCGACCGGCATCGAGTGGACGGTCTTCGTCGAGGGCTCGTCACCGCGCGAGCTGGAGCTCTTCGGCTGGCCCCGGCCGGGGCACCCGGTCTGGACCGAGCGGCTGCTCGACCAGACCCAGCAGCGGTATCCCACGCTCGACCTCGGCCCGTGGCGGGCGGCGCTGGGAACGTGACGCAAACGAACTGATATTGCGCCCTCTTCGAGCGGACCCCGACGGAATTGTGTGCCGCTCCGGGTGCGGGAGCCGTGATCTTGTGCACGGAAAGGGGAATTTCGTCCCTGTTTCCTCGTCGAGTTCCTGCCGAATTGATAAGGGTGGCAAAGGGGCAGATTCAGCGCGCCGAGACGACTGAACGGGGCGACGACGCAGCCCCGGGGCGAAATGGGGATCTGACACGCGGCGCGGCCGGAGCGTGTGGGTGGCGGTCACCGTGGCCGCACTGGTGGGCACCCTCATGGTGAGCGCCGGGGCCTGGTACTGGCACCAGCGCAACACGGTCGACACGCAATCGCAATTCCGGGCCAACGTTGCCGAGACGACGTCGAACTTGTCGAACGTCCTCCTGCGATACGGAGACCTGTTGGCAGGGTCCGCCGCGCTCTTCCACCAGGGCGTGGTGACCCACGCCCAGTACGACGCGTATCTCCAGTCGGTGGGCTTCGGGTCCACGCGCTTTCCCGGTCTGCAGGGCGCCGGGATCGTGCGTTCGGTCACCAACGACCAGGTGCCCGGTCTCCTGAGTGCCATGCGAGCCAACGGAGTTGCCGTCACATCGGTCAACCCGCCGGGACAGCGCCCCCGGTATTGCCTCGTGAGCGACGCCGCATGGACGAACCTGCAGGTATCCATCCCGCTGTACGGCTATGACCTGTGCACGGTCCCCTCCCTCTCGAAGGTGCTGGCTGCTGCCACCGCGACCGGTGGGCAACAGGTCCTCCCCGGACATGTGCTCGACCCGGCGTTCGCCGCCGACGTCCTTCTGGTGCAGCCCGTCTACACGGGCCTTCCCCGGTCCATGGCAGAGCGGGTCCGCCAGTCCGCCGGGTGGGTGATGGCGGTGGTCGACGGACCCCTTCTGCTGCGGTCCATTCCGCACCAGCCAGGGGTGCAGTACGTGGTGTCCAGCGGTTCGGTCGGCACCGGCGGCCAGCAGGCGATCCTGCGTTGGCCCGGCTCCATCCCCTCAACCGGGCCTTGGGGGGACACCGAGCACATCGATGCCTTCAGTGCGTGGAACCTCCGCTTCCGCGCCGGGCCTGGTCTCGCCCTCCCCTCCGGGAGCCTGGCCGGCCCGGTCGCGTCCCTCGTGCTGGGGCTGCTGGCGGTCGGGTTGTTCATCGCGCTGCTGGTCGGACTCTCGTTGGCGCGGGCGCGTGCGGTCCGCGAGGTCGAGAGGACCACACGATCACTGCGCGAGAGCGAGGAGAACTTCCGCACCCTGGTGGCCAGCTCGAGCGACCTGATCGTGATCGTCGACGAGCATGCGAACCTGCGCTACGCCAACCCGGCCGGCGCGCGGATGCTCGGCCTCGACCCGGACGACAACGTAGGTCACAGCATGCTGCAGCTGATCCATCCCGACGACTTGGAGGCCGCCGCGGCGGCCTTCCAGAGGGACATCGCCAGTCCCGGCATCTACCCCTCCGCCGCGTACCGGTTCCGCACCTCCGAGAACGAGTGGCGCACGCTCGAGCTGACCGCGACGAATTGCCTCGACCACCCGGCGATCAACGGCATCGTCTTCAACGCCCGCGACGTCACCGGCCAGGCGAGGCTCGAGCGGGCACAACGTACCCTCAGCGCGGTCATTCAGCTCGTCGTGCATTCGGCCGACGAGCCGACGCTGCTCGACAACGTGTGCGAGATGATCGTCGAGGTGGGCAACTACCGATTGGCCTGGGTCGGTTACGTCGAGCAGGACGAGGCGCGCACGATCCGGCCGGTCGCGGTGGCCGGGGCGCCCGCAGACGCCGCCGAGGTCCCCCTGAGCTGGGCGGACGACGAGAGCGGCCAGGGCCCCTCGGGAGCGGCGGTGCGGGAGCGGCGCATTCAGGTGGTCAACGACCTGCGCCGTTCGCCCTACTTCACCCGCGTCGGCGGAGCAGCCCACGCCGAAAGCCTGCGCTCCTGCTGTGCGCTCCCCCTGATGGTGGCCGACCAGGTCATCGGGGTCATCGGGATGTACGCGTCGGAGTCCGACGAATTCGACTCGCCCGAGATCGCCCTGATGGAGGAACTGGCCACGGAGCTCGCGTTCGGCATCGAGCGCCTCCGCAATGCCGCCTCGCTCCACGCGGCCGAGGACCGCTTCCGGACCCTGGCCGACGCCGCCCCGATCGGGATCCTCGAGACCCCGCATGCAGGCGGCGTGGACTACGCCAATCCACGCATTGCAGAGATCTGCGGTCGGGATGTCGAAGAGTTCCTGGGCGCAGGGTGGCAGGACGCGGTCCACCCGGAGGACCGGGACCAACTCCTCCGTCTCATCGACGCGGCGCGACCACTCGGACAGCGCGTGGTCACCACCTTCCGGATCCGGCGCCCCGATGGAGAGATCCGCCACGTCCGGATGTCGGCGGCCCCGAAAGGCCTCGGTGGGGAAGAAGGGTATGTCACGACGGTCGAGGACATCACTGAGGAGGTGGACGCCCAGCTCGAACTGACCCATCTGGCGTTCCACGACACCCTGACCGGCCTGCCGAACCGCGCCACGGTGCTGAACAGGCTCAAGCTGGAGCTGAGTGGTCATCGCGTCGGCAGGAAGATCGCGGTGCTCTTCCTGGATCTCGACCAGTTCAAGATCGTCAACGACAGCCTGGGGCACGAGACGGGGGACGCGGTCCTGAAGGAGGTCGGCAGACGCTTTGCGCGCGCCATACGCGGCGGCGAGACGGCAGCGCGGTTCAGCGGCGACGAGTTCGTCTTCATCGTGCGCGACATCGATTCCGTCGATGACGCGATCGGAGCGGCCAGGCGGCTGCTCGCAGCGCTGGAACGGCCGATCCGCAGCGGGAACCTCGACCTCACCGTGACGGGCAGCATCGGGATCGTCATTCCGGGGCTGGGGGCGGACCCGGAGACAGTGCTACGGGACGCTGACACGGCGATGTACAAGGCGAAGAAGAACGGTCGGAATACCTATGCGCTGTTCGACCAGGACCTACACCGGCGCTCGGTCTTCCGGCTCACCATGGAGACCGACCTCCGCCAGGCGCTGGCATTCGGCCAATTCGAGGTGCTCTACCAGCCGAGCGTGGATCCGGTGAACGAGCGGCCCATCGGTGCGGAAGCCGTCATCCGCTGGCACCATCCGCGACTCAGGGCTCGTCTCCCCGCTCGACTTCATCCCCGTGGCCGAGGAGACGGGGTTGATCATTCCGATTGGGCGCTGGGTCTTCGATCAAGCCATGTCCCAGTTGGCGTCCTGGGACGCCGAGGCGGACGGGCCGCGGCTGGAGGTGCTGGCGGTCAATCTGTCGGCCCGGCAGCTCGACGATGCCGAAACCGTCGAGATGGTGCGCCAGGCGGTCCACCGCAACGGCATTGCTCCGAGCCGCGTGTCAGTCGAGATCACGGAATCAGCGGTCATGGTCGACAGCGCATCCACCCGGCTGTCGCTAGAGAGCTTCCAGGAGCTCGGGTTGCGCGTGGCGATCGACGACTTCGGGACCGGGTACTCCTCGCTGGCCTACCTGCACACGCTGCCGGTCACCACGCTGAAGGTCGACCGCTCCTTCACGCAGCGACTCGGCACAGCTGACGACTCCCTGCCGATCGTGAAAGCCATCGTCGAGATGAGCCGTGTCCTGGGGTTGCGGGTCGTCGTCGAAGGCGTGAGCGATGCCCAGCGGCGGGCGCTGGTGGCCGAACTGGGCTGTCGACGCGGCACAGGGCTTCTACTGGGCCACGCCGATCGCGACCGGGGAGTTCGCCGAGTGGTGGCAGCGGGCTGAACGGCAGGCGCGGGTCTTGACCTTCACCTGATCTCCGTGGCGGTGGATCTACGGCCCGAAGCTGTTGGCGATGCGATCACCGATCTCCTTGTCGATGTTGCGCCAGTACTCGAACGCACGCTCCAGCACCGGTGCGGACACGCCGTCGCCGAGGTGCCCGACGACATTGGCGACCAGGCGGTCGCGGGCCGCGTCGTCCAGGACGTCGCGGACGAGCGTGCCGGGTTGGCCCCAGTCGTCGTCCTCCCGGCGCAGTGTGTAGGCCGAGTGGACGAACTCGCCGTCGGCCTCCCACCTCTCCACGTACGGGTAGCGCACGGGATCGGCCTTCGGCCCGCCCTTCGAGTTCGGCGCGTACACGGGGTCCGAGACGTTTTGCATGCGCATCGCCCCGTCCTTGCTGTAGCTGTGCACGGGCGCCTTCGGCGCGTTCACCGGGATCTGCTTGTAATTGACCCCGATCCGGGCCCGGTGGGCGTCGGCATAGGAGAAGACGCGGGCGAGCAGCATCTTGTCCGGGCTGACGCCGATCCCCGGCACGAGGTTGTTGGGCTCGAAGGCCGCCTGCTCGATCTCGGTGTGGAAGTCGGTCGGGTTGCGGTCGAGCGTCGAGGCGACCGACCTCGTGCAACGGGTAGTCCTCGTGGGGCCAGACCTTGGTGAGGTCGAACGGGTTGAAACGGTAGGTCCTGGCCTCTTCGAACGGCATGAGCTGGACCCGCAGCGTCCAACTCGGGTACTCGCCGCGCTCGATCGCGCTGAACAGGTCGCGCCGGTGGAAGTCGCCGTCCTCGCCCGCGATGCGGTCTGCGTCCTCCTGGGTCAGGAACTCGATGCCTTGATCCGTCTTGAAGTGGTACTTCACCCAGAATCGCTCGCCCTCGGCGTTGACCCACATGTAGGTGTGGCTGGAGTAGCCGTTCATGTGTCGCCACGTCCGCGGGATACCGCGGTCGCCCATGAGCCACGTCACCTGGTGGGCCGACTCAGGCGACAGCGTCCAGAAGTCCCACTGCATGTCGTGGTCGCGCAGGTCGGAGTCGGCCCGGCGCTTCTGCGAGCGGATGAAATGCTGGAACTTCATCGGGTCTCTGAGGAAGAAGACGGGCGTGTTGTTGCCGACCATGTCGTAGTTGCCCTCGGACGTGTAGAACTTCAGCGCGAAGCCACGGGGATCACGCCACGTGTCCGGGCTGCCCCGCTCCCCGGCCACGGTGGAGAAGCGGATCAGGGTGTCCGTCTTCGTGCCGGGCTGGAACACGGCGGCCTTGGTGAACGCGCGTGACATCGGCCGTGACCTCGAAGTGGCCGAAGGCCCCGCCGCCCTTGGCATGCGGCTGGCGTTCGGGGATTCGTTCTCGGTTGAAGTTCGCCATCTGCTCAATGAGATAGTGGTCCTGCAGCAGGATCGGTCCGTCCGGACCGACCGTCAGCGAGAACTCGTCGCTCGGGACCGGGATCCCGGCGTCAGTGGTCGTGGGCTGAGGGCTGTCACCGGCCATGGCTGCACCTTCCTCCATTTTCCAGGGTGGTCGTCACCCTATGGGGGTGAATCTGTGCTCTGACGCGGGGGAGTGTGGGGGCCGCGGACACAGCGGTTTCCCGCCCGGCGATCAACCTCGGAGCTCTGAGGGGATCCGATAGCGGTTCGTGTACTCCTTGAATTCCTCGGCCAGGTCCGGGTAGCTCCAGCCGAAGTCGGCCGGGTCGTAGCGGTGTGTGCCGAAGGCGTCCTTGGGCCGGTGGTCGAGGAAGGAGCGCATGCGCCGGGCGTGCAGGTCGGTCACCTCGCCACCGACGTGGGCGTAGAGCCGGCGGACCGCATCGATGGGGGCCGCCATGAGGTCTTCGTACTGGAGGTGCTGGCACCAGGGTCCCTCGGAGGTCTCGTCGAACGTCATCGCCGAGTCGAGCGCGAAGTGGCACTTGCGCTTCCATTCATTGGCCGTCGGCCGGGGATCGGTCCGGCGGGTGAGCGGCCGCTGCCCCGCATTCGCCAGGCTCGCCAGAGAGCTGACGACGGGGCCCGGGTCGCGGTGGGTCCAGATGATGCGGGCGTCGGGGTAGGCGCCGAGCAGCGCGTCGAGGTGCCAGAGGTGGTAGGGCGTCTTGAGGACCCAGCACTCTGTCGGTTGTCGGGACTGGAGGGTCTGGAGAGCCAACCGGTGCTGCGCGTAGGCCGGCGCCATGTCGCAGCGCTCGAGCCAACGGGCGTAGCTGGGGACGTGGGCCTGGGTCTCGAGGGCCAGCGAGCGGACGTCGTACATGAAGAGCGCCACGCACTCCTCGGGCATCGTGGCCCCGAAGGGGTGCATCGCCTTGAGCGGCGGGTTGAGCTTCATCAGGCCCTCGAGGTTCTTGGCCGCCTCCGCGATCCGCGGATCCTCGTCGGCCCCTTCGAGCGTCGGCGGGGGGACGGGGTGGGACGCCTCCCACTGCAGGAGTGGCCGTGCCACGGGGTCGAGCCCGAGCAGCATGGAGAGCAGGCTGGTGCCGGTGCGCGGGAGCCCGACGATGACCCATGGGCCCGTGATCCGCTCCTTGCGCACCTCGGGATGGGCCGTCGCCCACTCGTGCAGAGCGATGCGGTTGGCCAGCGAGCCGGCGAGCATCTTGGACACCAGGATGCGCCCGAAGGTGCTCAGGTCGGCCTCCGTCTCGCAGGCGCCGAGGAACACCTCGAGCGGTTCGCGGAAGCTGTCGCTCCCCAGACCATCCGAGCCGGCCGCCTTCACGGAGGCGGCGACGATCGAATCGGGTTTCAGCGAGGGGAAGGTCCGCCCGAACCGTTCGAACTGGGCGCCGACCCCGTTCAGCGCACGCAGCGGGAAGGCGCGCAGCTCCGAGTCGCGCCACGTGTAGGCGACGTCGGTCAAGCGGATACCTCGACGACCGTCCGGCCCAGGCTGCGACGATCCTCATGGTCGTCGAGCGCGGCGCCCGCCTCCTCCATGGAGACCAGGCGGCCCACATAGGGGTGGATCAGCTCCTTGTCGACCAGGCGGAGGAGGTCGGCGTGGATCTCGTCGGCCACGTCGCGTCCGAAGGGGTTGAAGCCGAAGCGGCGCATGCCGGGATCGACTGACCCGGCCCAGGCCACCATGACGCACACGATGTCGATGTTGCCGATGCAGCCCATGCGCAGCGGGCGTCCCGTCATGCCGTTGGCGTCGTCGTCGGCGAAGCCGACGGCCAGGTAGCGCCCGCCCCGGGACGTGCAGCGCCACGAGCGCTCCACGAAGTCGCCCCCGGCGAGGTCGTACACCACGTCCGCGCCGCGGTCCTCCGTGTCGCCCAGCACCACCTCGACGAAGTCCTCGCTCTTGTGGTCGACGACCAGATCGGCTCCGAGCTCGGTGCACAGCGCCCCCTTCTCCGCCCCGCCGGCGACGGCGATCACCCGCGCGCCGGCCGCCTTGCCGAGCTGGATCCCGGCCGTGCCGAGCCCGCTGGCGGCCGAGTGCACGACCAGCGTCTCGCCGGCGGCCAGGCGGCCGCGCCGGAAGAGCGCCAGGTGCGAGGTCTGGAAGGGGAGGATGAACGCAGCACCCTCGGCGTCGTCGAGGTGCTCAGGGGCGTCGAACACCGAGACGGCCGGGGCGATGGCGTACTCGGCGATGCCCCCCAGCGCGGTCTTGGTGATGGCGACCACCCGCGTGCCGAGCCACGACTGCGCGCCCTCGCCGGCAGCGTCGACCACCCCGCAGACGTCCATCCCGAGGGTGAAGGGCGGCGGCGTCGGCACCGAAACCAGGTTCCCCCGGCAGCGGTCGATGTCGTTGAAGTTCAGCGAGGCCGCTCCGACCTTGACGCGGACCTCGCCGGCCTCGGGCTCCGGGCGGTCGATCTCGCGGACGGCGAGAACCTCGCCCGGCCGACCATGGGCTGTGACCTGCAAGGCCTTCATGCGCGGACCCCCCGATGCTCCCTACGACGCTGGGCGGTCAGTGTCCCACGCCGTCTGAGGGCGTGCCACCCACGATCAGCGCGAGCGAGCGATCGCCTCGGCCAGCACCGAGCCGGTCGTGCGGTTGTTCATGTAGGGCTGCGGGTCGTGCGCCCGGTGGCCGTTGTCGACCAGGCGGTCGACGACTCGGTCACCGAAGATGGTGGAGAGCCGGGGCTCCGCGCAGGCGTGGTCGCCGACGGCGGCGATGTTGACCCAGTGCTTGACCGAGCCCGGCCAGAGCGGGGCGCCGTCCTCGTCACGGTGGACCATCGTCTTGACGAGCATCGGTGACCCGAGCGGGGAACCCAAGGTGACGAGGGTGTCGATCTCCCACTCGGGGTGGGCCACCAGCGCGTTGTAGGTGACGATGGTGCCGAGAGAGTGGGCGACGATGATGCGGGTGTCGGGTTGCACCGTTTCGGCCACCCTTCGCTGGACGTTCTGTCGCAGGTCCGGCTTGGTCATCAGGGTGCCGACCAGGTCCACCGTGCGCTCGAAGGTCGCCTTTCCCGCGGCCTGCGACAACGTGGCCAGCACGTCGTCCCCGAGCGTCTCGTGGAGCATGTCGGCCACCCCGGCGCGCCCCGCCTCGTCCGGAGCCTCCTCGGACTCGGGATCGTGCCGGAAGAGGTCGCCGTAGAAGGAGACGGCCACGTGCTCGGGCTCGACATCGGTGCCTGCGCTCCACAGGCCGTCGCGCAGGGCGGGAACCCACCGGGCGTGAAGCTCGCGGGGCCCCAGAGCTCGTTGAAGGCGCCGTGGACGAGAACGATGAGGGCCACGTGACAGAGCGCCCCTACGCGTGCCGGAGGTTGGCGTACCGCGCCACCACCAACTTCCCGATCAACGTGTAGCCGGCCGTCTTGGCGTGGATGTTGCCCTTGGCGCAGAACCAGGTGAGTGCGCAGACGGTGGCCACCGGCACGGGAATGGTCCCGTAGGCCGACGTGTGCACGGTCCGCTTGAGCGAGGTGTAGGCGCCGGTGGCGGCCGTCACGTCGACGAACGACCCGGAGGACTGCGCGTAGGCCTTGGACAGGGCCGGGTTGATGAGCGTCTTGAAGGCAACCACCGACACGTTCGCCAGGGAGGTCGCGGCGGCGGACGGCGACTGGCTGGGGAAGACATATGCGCCCAGGATGACATCGGGATAGGTCAGGCCGATGATGGGAACCCCCGGGCCCGCCGCCGAGCGCAGGTCCGACGCCAGCGCCGTGACGTTGGTCGTGATGCCGCTCACGACAGCGCCCACACAGCTGACGGGGTTCGGCTTGAGCGCGCACGCGGTCACATCGTTGCCCCCGATAGTGACCGTGATGAGCCCGATGTGACCGCGGTGGGCCGTGAGGAAGCCCTCGGCCGCGGCGATCTGCGTCGTCGTCGGGTAGGCCATCCCCCCCGCCGTGTGGGGCAGGACGTCGGGACACCCGACGGTGTTGAGGATCGATGTGGTGGTGGCCCCCGCGCAGCCGAAGTTGGCCAGCGTCAGATGTGTCCGCTTCGCCACGTAGACGGTGTAGCCGGGCGTCGATCCGAGCCCGGGTTGGTAGCCGACCGAGTAGGAGTCGCCGAGTGACACGTAGTAGGTGGGTGCCGGCGTGCGGGCCTGAGCCAGAGCCGGGAGGAGGGCGGTCGCCAGGGCCGCGAGGGCGACGACGGCCAACACCCGAGTCCGCATGGCTCCATGATGTCCCATCCGCACCCCGTTGTCGGGTGACAAGGCCCGCTCAGGCACTCCGGCGACGCTCGAGCATCGGCACGAGCGAGTCGTACGAACCGAGCAACAGCCCCGTGGACTTGGCGTCCAGCGGCCTGCAGAAGTGGTAGCCCTGAGCGAGGCCGCACCCGAGAGTCCGCAGGCTCTCGGCCTGGTCCGCCTCCTCGACACCCTCGGCAATGACCTCGTAGCCGAGGGTCCGCGCCAGCTGCACGATCGCGGCCGCCAGGCCCCGCCTGTCGTCCGACGAGCCGAGCGCCTGCACGAAGGACTTGTCGATCTTGACGATGTCGATCTGCAGCCGGTCGAGGTGTGAGAACGACGAGTAGCCCGTGCCGAAGTCGTCCAGTGCGATGCGCACCCCGAGCGCCCGGAGCGCAGTCAGGTTGTGCACCGTGGCGTCGTTGTCGGTGAGCATCGCGCTCTCGGTGATCTCGAGGATCAACGACCGGGGATCGAAGGCGCACTCGTCGATCTGGGCGGCGATCTGGTCGGCCAGCGACGGGTCGACGAGCTGGCGGGCCGAGACGTTCACGCTGATCATCAGGTCCGGCCTGCCGAGATACTCGTCACGCCATTGCCGCGCCTGGCGGCATGCGGAACGCAACACGAAGGAGTCGATCTCGCCGATGAGACCCAGTTCCTCGGCCAAAGGCACGAACACGGCGGGACCGACCAGCCCTCGCGTCGGGTGTGACCACCGGACCAGCGCCTCCAGCCCGACCACGCCGTGCGCGTTGAGATCGATGATGGGCTGGTAGTGCACGGCGAGGTCGCCCTGGAGGATCGCTTCGCGCAGGTCCTCCTCCAGCTCGAGACGCGCCAGCACCGAGGCGTGCATCTCGTCGGCGAAGACCTCGAACCTGTCCTTCCCGAGGCCCTTGGCCTTGTACATGGCGATGTCGGCATTGCGCAGCAGCTGCTCGCTGGTGGTGCCGGGCTCGTTGAAGGCGATGCCGATGCTGACGGCCGAGCTGACGGACTTGCTCCCGAGCCGGACGGGCGGTCGCAGCGCGTCCAGGATGCGCTGGGCCAGCGAGGTGATCGTGATCTGGGACGGCACGTCTTCGATGAGGACGGCGAACTCGTCGCCGCCCAGCCGCGCCGCCGTGTCCGATGCGCCGAGGCACCCGACGAGCGTCGTCGCCACCCTGCGCAGCAGGTGATCGCCCTCGCCGTGCCCGAGGCTGTCGTTCACGGTCTTGAAGTCGTCGAGGTCGAGGAAGAGGACGGCGAGGTGCGACTCGCTCCGCTCGACTCGCGCCAGCGCGTGGTCGAGCCGGTCCTGGAAGAGCGCCTTGTTGGCGAGCCCGGTCAACGAGTCGTGGAACGCCCGGTACGCCAGCTCCTCTTCCAGGCGTTTGTGATCGGTGACGTCGCGGAAGCTCCACACCCGGCCCACGGTGGTGCCGTCGACCCGCTGGGGCCGGGATTGGCGCTCGACGACGCGGCCATCGGTGAACTCGAGGGTGTCGAAGCTCTCGACCTCCGGGTGCGCGAAGAGCTCCTGGACCTTGGTCACGAAGGCCTCGGGGTGGGCCACGTAGTCGAGGACGAAGTCGAGCGCCGCTGTCGCGTCCCTGCTGGCGAGGATGTCCTCGGGGAGCTGCCAGATCTCGGCGAAGCGGCGGTTGAAGCTGGTGATCTTCCCCGAGGTGTCGACCACCAGGATGCCGTCCGCAGTGGCGTCCAACGTCGCGGTGAGGAGCGAGAGGGCCTCGCTCAGTTCCAGCTCGGCGCACACCCGCGCCGTGGCGTCCTGAGCGGAGATCACGAGGCCCTCGACGGTCGGGTCGTCCATGAGGTTCACGATGCTCAGTTCGAACGGGACGATGCCGCCACCGTGACGCAGCATCCCGACCCGGGCGGAGATCGGATGCCCGGATGCCGTCGCTGCGCACGACGCGGCGAGAGCGGCGTCGAATTCGGCCCGATCGCTCAGGGCGATGACGTCGGCCAGGGATCGGTGCTCGAGCAACTCGGGGTCGTGTCCGAGGAGGCGCGTCATCGCGCCCGACACCGACTGGACGATCCCCTCGGACGACACCAGCATGATGACGGAGCCGGCGTTGTGCACGAGTGATCGGAAGCGGGCCTCGCGTGCGCCGGCGAGCTCGAACCGGCGGCGCTCCGTCAGGTCGCGCAGACAGAGCAGGACCACGCTCTCGCCGAACCACTCCAACGTGGTTCCCACGATCTCGACGAGGCGCCATCCCGACGCTGCCTTGATCCGGATCTCAATGGGTGTGCCGACATCCTTGTCCTGCACGCTCGTCAGCGCGCGCAGCACGAACTCCTGGTCGTCCGGGTGCACCAGGGCGAGGCTCGACAGACCCCGCCAGTCGACCAGGGAGCGCTCGACCATCCGCTCGGCCGAGCGATTGCCCCATACGACCTGCCCCGCAGCGTCGACCACGACGATGCCGTCAGGCAGATGCAAGAAGACGTCGGTCAGAAAACCAGCCTCGTCGAACGGCAATGCAGCCGTCGACGCGCTCGTCGGTTCAGGCGCTCCCGCGTGCGGCACCCGTCGTCTCCCCCTCGCCGTCGCCGCGTCGTGCAGTTCCGGCTTCAGCAATGTGTTACCCGCCTTTGATACCACGTCACAGTCCAATTTCGGTTGATGCTCATCCGACGCCGGTTGCCATCCGGTTGCCCGTGGCAACGCGACCGTGAGAGGGGATGACCGGCCCCTCGTGCATAGCCCGTGTCAGGGTGGCCGCAGCGACTATCGACCGGTGGGCGCCCGCCGGAGCAGCGAGCGGGTCGTGAGGGGACGCCTACTGACGTGCTCGGGGCGCTCGGGGTGGAGTCGGGCGGCGGCCCTGCCGTAGCGGGCTGCGAGTGGCGAGGCGGTGATGCCGTGCAGGAGCACGCTCAACGCGACGGTCACCGTCACGGCGGCCAGGACGACCTTGGCTTCGGCCGGAGCGAGGGTGTCGACGGCGATGAGGCCGAACACGACGCTGGCCAGGCCGCGTGGGCCGAACCACCCGACGAAGGCCACGGTCCTGCGGTCCAGTCCGGTGCCGGCGAGGGAGACCGCGACCGGAAGCATACGGACGACGGTGAGCGCGAGCACCGCGAAGACCGCGTCACGCCACGTGGCGCCGTCGAGGCCCGGGATGAGCATGGCGGCACCGAACAAGAACCAGACCAGCAGGGACATGAGGGTGCCCGTCTCCTGCGAGAACTCGAGCAGCTCGTCGTCGTGGCGGGGGAACACGGTCCCGTACGTCATGCCGGCCACGAAGGCGGCCACGAACCCGTTCGTGCCCGCCAGCACCGACGATGAATAGGCGAAGAGCGCCAGGGCAAGGACGGCCAGGGGCCGGAACCCGGGCGCGCTCCATTGGTGCTTGCGGGCCTGGGCCAGGAGCACCGCACCGGCGAGACCGATCCCGAGGCCGATGCCAGCCCCACCGACGAGTTCGGCCACGGCGCTGGTGAGCGAGGACGCGCCGTGCACCGCCTCCGCCGTGGCCGCGCCCGCCACGAAGAGGTTGACGAAGGGGGTCGCGATCCCGTCGTTGAGGCCGCTCTCCACGTTGAGCACGCGGCGGACGCCCGTGGGGACGCGTTCGTCCTCCATGATCGACGCCCCCAACGCGGCGTCGGTCGGGGCGACGATCGCGCCGACGGCGGCGGCCACCCAGAGCCCCGCGCCGGAGAAGAGCCCGGCGGCGAGGGCGGCGCCCGCCCCGATGGTCAGCGGCAGCCCGATGCCGAGGAGGCGGACGGGGAGTGCCAGGTCGGCCCGAAGCTGACGCGCGTTGACCCTGGAGGCGTCGGCGAAGAGCACGAGCGCGAGCGTGACCTCGGCGAGGGACCTGATCCCCGACGAGTGCAGGTTGAAGTGGATGAGGGTGGTGGGGCCGTGCGTGACTGCCAGGCCGAGCACGACGAAGGCGATAGGGGCCGACACGTTCCAGCGCTCGAAGCGCGCGGAGACGAGACCCCAGACGACGACACACGCCGAGACCACGGCGAGGGCAGCAAGGTTGAGGTCGTGCGTCATCTGGCGTCGGCGCCCGGCATCAGCGGAGGGGCGAGCACCCGGTCGGGCACGCCCAGCGCGGCCTCGTCCATCGGCACCAGCATCCCTCCTCGCAGGTCTCTGTCGGTGCGGCGCGGACCGCGGGGTCGGCCCGCTGCCATTCTCGGTGGTGGGCATCGAGCCAGGTCAGGGCCGAAGGTCACCACCTTGGGTCCGGCCCCGGGCAACCGTCGCCAGGCCGAGGCGGCGGCACAGGCGAGGAACCGGGCGGTGGCGCCCATCCCAGCGCTGGTTTGGGAAACCCGGCTAAACAGGGGATTGCAGGGGCGGGTTCTCGCCGACCACGGACCACAAGGAGTTAGTCGATGCTTGCTTCCAGCTATCCCGTACTCGATGCGTTCTTGACCATGCTGTACTTCTTCCTCTTCGTCATCTGGATCTGGCTGCTGATCATGGTGTTCATGGACATCTTCCGCAGCCACGACATGGGTGGGATGGCCAAGGCGCTGTGGGTGATCTTCATCATCATCCTGCCGTTCCTCGGCGTCTTCGTGTACCTGATCGCCCGGGGCGGCAAGATGCACGAGCGGCAGGCGGCACAGGCGGCGCAGCAGCAGAAGGCGTTCGATCAATACGTCCGGCAGGCGGCAGGGACGTCCGGCACCGACACCGCCTCGCAACTCGCCAAGCTGGCAGACCTCAAGGCGCAGGGCGTCCTGAGCGACGCCGAGTTCGAGGGCCAGAAGGCCAAGATCCTCGCCAGCAGCTAGGAAGGCGCTCCGTTCGTCACCGAGGGCAGCGCGGCGGTGGCGAGCCACGACGATGACCATGCCGACCGGGAGGCCGCCCGGGCGGCCGACGCGGAGCTGGGCAAGGTGGGCAGCGACGCGATGTCGCGGCGTCTCGCCGCGCAGATCGAACGCGACATCGAGTCACCGCTGCCGTGGCGGTCGATCGCCAAGAAGGCCGTCATGGTGGTGGTGGCCGGCATCACCATCTATCTCGTGTTCCCAAGCCTCACCGAGGTCTTCGCGTCGTTTCCGAAACTGACGTCCCTCGACCCCATCTGGTTCACGCTCGCCGTTCTTTTGCAGGTGGCGCACTTCGCCTGCACGATCGCGCTGCAGCGGATTGCGTTGCGGACCAAGGACTGGTTCTCCGTGGCGACGTCGCAGCTGGCCGGCAACGCCATCAGCCTCGTGGTGCCCGGTGGCGCCGCCTTCGGGGCGGCGACCCAGTTCCGCATGCTTGCCGCGTCGGGGAGCGACACGGCGACGGCGGTCGGCGGGCTCACCGCGATCTCGCTGTTGGGCATCGGCGGACTGCTGGCCCTGCCGATCTTCGTCCTCCCGGCGATCCTCGCCGGCACGCCGATTGAAAGCGGCCTAGAGCACGCGGCGTTGCTGGGCATCGCCGCCTTCGTGCTGTTCGCCGGTCTCGGCGCACTGGTGCTGGCCTCGGACGGGCCCCTCCGCTGGGCGGGACGGGTGGTGCAGGCGGCGCGTAACCGACTGAAGCGCAAGGCCGAGCCGATGATCGGGCTCTCGGACCGGCTCGTCTACGAGCGAAACCGCATCCGTGACGTCCTGGGCCGCCGGTGGAAGGAGGCAGCGTTGTTGAGCAGCGGCCGGCTCGCCTTCGACTTCGGGACCCTGCTCGCGACGATCCGGGCCACGGGCGCCAAGCCCAACCCGTCGCTGGTGCTGCTGGCCTACGCGGTCGCCGGGCTGCTGGCGCTGATCCCCATCACGCCGGGCGGCCTCGGCATCGTCGAAGCCGGGCTGAGCGCACTGCTGATCCTGGCGGGGATCTCGGGCGGTGATGCGGTGGTGGCCACGCTCGCCTACCGGATCATCTCCTACTGGCTGCCGATCCTCGTGGGGCCGTTCGCGTATCTCGCCTTCCGACTGCGCTTCGGGTCGCCGGGGGCCGGCGGTGGCGCCGGGTCCGGCGGAGCGGCGCTGGCTGCGGGCTAGCGGTGACGCGTCGTGACGCGTCAGGGTAGGACGCGGTCGGCCCCGCATTGCGCGATGACCCGCTCCCCGAACGCAGCGAGCGTCTCGGGCGGCGCGAAGTCGCAAAACCACACGTAGACCCGCTCCACGCCCCGCTGCACGAGCGTCCCGAAGGCGTCAACGAGCTCGGGCGCCGTTCCCACGATGGGCATGTCGCCGAAGCGGCGGCGGGCCGTGGCCGCGATCTCCTCGCGCTGGGCCTCGGCAGGGACCATTGCGACCTGGACCTGCAACGAGCAGCGCGCTCGGCCGGCAAGGGGGCGCATCTCGTCGAGCTTGTCGAGGATGCCGATGTGGACGTTCCACCAGTCGGCGTGCGCCGCGACCAGCTCCATCGTCCGCTTGCCCGCCCCACCGATGACGATCGGGATGGTGCCGAGCGGCCCCGGCTGCTGCTGGGCCTGGCGCAGGGTGAAGTACTCGCCCTCGTAGTCGAAGGACTCGCCGGCCCACAGGGACCGGAGGATCTCGAGCGTCTCCTTCAGCCGGCCCACCCGGACCCGTGGCTCCGTCGAGCCGACGCCGAAGGTCTCGAGCTCACTGGCCACCGATCCCCATCCGATCCCGAGCTCGAAGCGGCCGGCGGAGGCGTGGTCGAGGGAGACCGCCTCGCGCGCCAGCACCGCCGGATGCCGGAACGAGTCGCACAGCACCAGCGACCCGACGTTGAGACGCTCGGTCCGCGCCGCCAACCACGCATTCGTGATCATGGCGTCGTACATCGGCAGTGCCTCGGCCAAGGGCGGCGCCAAGTGGTCCATGCCGGCCACGCCCCCGAAGCCGGCCGCCTCGGCGGCCTGCGCCCGCTCCGCGAGCTGCCCCATGGTCAGGCGCATCTGTGGGAGGAACACCCAGAACTCGAGTTGGGCCGTCATGGGCACCAGAGACTACGAGCAATCGCCGGCTTCCTCGTCGGAGGGCCGGCCCGGCCGAGCGATTCGACCTGGTCAGAGCGGTCGCCGGCGGCGGCAACCGTCTCGTGGAGGTCAAGGTGCACGGTTTGCGCGCCGATAGGCCGTCATGGGACGCCCGGATGGCGTGCTGGGCCCCGGCACAGCCGTGCCCGTTGCACCTGGTGGGTACATTGCACGCGACATGTTGCTTCGGCGGATCACTGACGGGCGAAATTCCAACTGGCATGTATGAGGGGACATGGGAATCAGTCCGCACCCACCGGGTGCCGGTCTGGTACGACGACGCCAAGTTGGGGATCTTCCTCCACTGGGGCCTCTATTCGGTACCCGGCTGGGCACCGCGCGTGCCCAACATCCAGGAACTGCTCGTCAAGGACGGCCCCAAGCGGATGCTGCGGGAGAACCCGTACGCGGAGTGGTACCTCAACTCCATGCAGATCAAGGGCAGCCCGACCCAGCGCCACCATGCGGAGGTCTACGGGGACGACTACCCCTACGCGAATTTCGTCAAGACGTTCAACGACGCCGCAGACGGGGCCAACCTCGACGCCATCGCCGACCTCTGCCAGGCCGCCGGTGCCCGCTACGTCGTGCTCACCTCCAAGCACCACGACGGCTTCGCCCTTTGGCCCTCGGCCGTTGCACACCCGACCCTCGGCGAGTACCACGCCCGCCGCGACCTCGTCGGCGGTTTGACCGAGGCGGTCCGCGCCAAGCGGATGCGCATGGGCCTGTACTACTCGGGCGGCTACGACTGGCCCTACAACCAGGCGGTCCTCTCAAGACCGGCCGACGCCGTGCTGGCCGTGCCCCACGGCGGGCCGTATGTGGACTATGTCACTGCGCACTGCCGCGAACTGATCGACCGCTACCAGCCGTCCGTACTGTGGAACGACATCTCGTGGCCGAGTGGCGGCAACTTGGCCGAGCTGTTCGCGTACTACTACAACGCGGTTGAAGAAGGGGTCGTCAACGACCGCTGGCGCGAGCCGAACATCCCGCGCAACGCGTTCACCGATGCCCTCGTGCGCGGTGTCGGCACCCTGCTGCAGTGGCTGTGGCGATTCATCCCCGAGCGGAACAAGCGGCTCACCTTCTCCACTCCGAGGCACTGCGACTTCCGGACTCCCGAGTACGACGTGCTCCACACCGTGTCGGAGCGCAAGTGGGAGTTGGCCCGCGGCGTCGGGCACTCCTTCGGGGCCAACCGCCACGAGCTACCCGAGGACATCATCACCGACACGGAGCTCATCCAGATGTTCTGCGACGTGGTGTCGAAGAACGGCAACCTCCTCATCGGAGTGGGCCCACGGCCCGACGGGACGATCCCCGAAGAGCAGCAGGCACCCCTGCGCGGGTTGGGGGACTGGCTGACCGCCAACGGCGAGGCCATCTACGGCAGCCGGCCCTGGACGATCACCGAGTCGGTGACCACCGAAGGGACGCCGGTTCGCTTCACCAAGAGCGGCGAGGGCGTGTACGCCCTCGTTCTCGGGATGCCCGCCACGCGACGGATCACCATGCGGGCGATCGAGGGGTCGCGGGTGCGCCGGGTGCGCCTCGTCGGCTCGTACGAGCAGCTCCTCTGGTCCGTCGAACGGGGCGAGCTCACCGTGACCCTGCCGGAGCGCATGCCCCTTTCGGCTGCGACCGCATTGGACCTTGGGCCCGACGTGCGGGCCCGGTTGGGCGTGCCGGCCTAGGTGGCGGCCCCGCGTCGAGCGCCGGCCCCCTCGATCAGGCGGAGAGCACGAGCTGGGTCTGGTGCACGCGGGCGGCGAGTCGCTCACGGAGGTCGCGGACGTCGGTCTCGACCACGATGATGGTCCGGCCGACGTGGAGCGGCCGTGATGTCGCCTCGGCGTGCCCGTCGCGTACGCCGCGGAAGGAGTTCGTCTTCGACTCGGTCCGGAACGCCACCGTCGGCCGGTAGCGAGTACGGTCCACGCCACTCGACGACTCGGGAGGGACGAGATGATCCTGGATTTGTTCCTCATCGGCTTCGTCGTCACCCTGGAGCCGATCCCGCTGACCGCGATGATCCTGCTGCTGGCGGCCGAGCGGGGATTGCTCAAGGGCCTCGGGTTCACGCTCGGTTGGCTGCTGACGCTGGTGGCGATCGTGGCTGTCACGGTGCTGGTCACCGGCGGCAAACCCCTGATCCCGAAGAGCTCGCCCTCGACGGCTGCGCTGGCGGTCAAGCTGGCGATCGGCGCCGCGCTCGTCTTCGTCGCCGTGCGGCGGCGAGCCCGCCCCGCCCGTACGGAGCCGAAGAAGCAGCCCAAATGGATGTCGAGCATCGACCGCGTGAACCCGCTGGCGGCGGCAGGCCTCGGCTTCCTGCTGCAGCCGTGGGTGCTGGTGGCTGCGGGCGTCTCCACCATCACCGAGGCCAAGCTCTCCAACGGCCTCGAGTACCTCGCCGTGTTCGCGTTCTGCATCTGGTGCACGGCGAGCTACCTCATCATGGAGACCTACGCCGCGCTCCGCCCGGCCAAGGTGACGTCCACCCTCGACGGGCTGCTCAAGTGGATCAACACCCACACGGACCAGACGATCGTCTTCCTGTCGCTAGGGCTTGGTCTCTATCTCGTCGCCAAGAGCATCTACGGGCTGGTGAGCTGATTCCTCGACGGTGCCCCGGGGCACGGTGCGCCCGCGCCCTGTGACCTTTGGCCCTATGCACCCCTCTCCACCGCAGCAAGGCTGACCCGGAAATCGGAAAATAGGGAGGTACGTTTCGAGATGCTCGCCTATACGTGGCCGCTGCTCAGCTTGTTCTGGACATTCCTGATGTTCGCCGGCGTGTTCTTGATGGTCTTCTTCATCATCTGGTGCTTCATCGACAACTTCCGTCGACGCGACCACCACGGGATGGCCAAGGCGATGTGGACCATCGTCATCCTGGTGATCCCGGTCCTTGGCGCGCTGATCTACATCATCGCCCGGCCGGCGGACGCCGCCCTGTCGACGTGAGGGTGTGCCGGCGGCGCGCCTCAGGCGTCGTCGGCTGGTTCGAGGATCAAGCGACGGTCGTCGCCGACGGCGACGCCCGGGATCCCGAAGCGTTCCGCCAGAATCGCCGGCACGTCTTCGAGCGGCACCTCCGTGACGGCGGACGCCCCGCCGACCGCACGCTCCACCAGCACGGCCTGCTCGGAGACGAAGAGCGACAGACAGAGGTCGGCGCTGCGCAACCCTGTCATGACACCGGTGACGAACGACGACTCGGGATGGGTCGCCGTGTACCAGTTGTTCACCTCTATGTCGACGGGCTCGGCCGGCTCGGGCACGAAGCCGTACATGTCGGTCCAGCCCCCGTCCTGGAACACCTGGAGCACGAGCTCGGGCCCGTCCTCGACCAGCCGGTAGCGCCAGCCTGACTGCTCGGACTCGGTGCCTGTCCTCGAAGGGAAGGGGGTCGAGCAGCCCGCCGCCGCCGAACCCCACGTCGGCCAGCCAGGTGCCGTCCCGGTCCGTCACCCGAAGGAGGAGGTGGTTGAGGGGGCGGGGCGAGCCCTCCGGGCCCAGGCGGACCCGCGGCCAGCATGGGGCTCACCTCCATGCCGCCCAGCGACTCCAGGGCGGCGGCGAGGAGCAGGTTGTGCTCGAAGCAATAGCCGCCGCGGCTCCGGGTCACGATCTTGTCCTCGAGGTCCGCCAACTCGAGCGAGACGGGAGTTCCCGAGAACGGGTCGAAGTTCTCGAACGGGATGCGCGTGGCGTGGGCGCGGTGGACGTCCGTCAGCCCCGGGTCGGCGCGGCCGGCCAACCCGATGCGGTCCAGGTAGGCCACGAGGGAGGTGAGCGGGGGCACCGGGGGAGAGGGTAATCCCGGTCCCGCCGGGCCCACGACGGCCAAACGTTCGTTCGCCTGCGAGACGCGAGCTGCACTCGCAATTGCAATTTGACTCCGGCGGGCGTGTCGGTAGGGTTGCGCTCCTCCGAGGGGAACGCAGGAGCGCCGGCAATGCAGAACCATCACCCCAAGATCGCGCAACGTCCCGACCGGAGGTGGGTCGTCGAGTGCCCCGAGTGTCGCAGCGACCCCACTTCCGCGGTGCCGATCGGCATCGGCATGCCGTTGCGCGACCGGGAGACGGCCGAGCGGCTCCGCGAGAACCACACGGCGCGGCCGGTGCGGGCCGTCGCCTCGTAGGGTACGCCCGACGAGAAACCGGCCTCGTGGTGGCGTCCGGTCCCGTGCAACCCCCCCCTCCCGCGGCCGGCGGCACGGCTGGTGTCGTGACGAAGGAGAGCGCGCACTCGGTGGGTGACACGGTTGCGCGCTTCGTCGAGATCCTCCGTTCGAAGGGCCTGAAGATCTTCACGGTGATCGATCAGCGGGCCGAAGCGCGTGCGGTCGGCCTCGAACTGCGCGAAACGACGCTGGTCGTGTTCGGGAATCCGGCGGCGGGCACCCCGGTGATGGAGGCAGCGCCGCTCGCGGCGCTCGATCTGCCGCTCAAGGTCCTCGTCTGGGCCGAGGGCGAGCGGGGCGCGCGGGTGAGCTACACCGACCCGGCCGTCCTGGCCGCCCGCTACGGCCTGCGCCCCGAGCTGGCCGTAGCCTTCGAAGGGATCCACGGGCTGACCGACGCCCTCGTCAGCGCCTGACGCCCGGGTCCGGGTCGGGTCGGGCCGGTGCTCAGGCCGTGGTCTCGAGCCGGACGTTGTGGCGGCTGGGAGCGAGCACCCGCTCGACGGCCTCCCGGATCGCCCGTCCGTGGCCCTCGGGGTCCCTCCCCCCCGAGATGGTCACGTAGACGACGTCGCCCCAGCCCCGCGGATCTCGACCCGCGAGATCTCATAGCCACTGCCGTCGGGATGCGCGTCAGCGATGGCGCGCAGAACTCGCTTGGTGACGTCGACACCGACCATCACGTCACAGTGGCGGCCTTGGCGACGTGCCGATAGGGGACAAGGTCCCCATTTCACGACGGGACGGGTCAGTCGAAGAGCCGGCGCGGCTGCGCTTCTGGGCAGATACGGGTGGGGGTATATGCTGGAGCATCCCGGCGGGGCCGGGATCCCTGAAGGAGAGCCATGCAGCTGCCTGAAGAAGTGATCGAGGACCTGCGCAGGCGCCTGCATCGCGTCGCGGGCCAGATCGAGGGGATCGAGCGCATGCTCGACTCCGGTCGCGAGTGCCGCGACGTCGTGACGCAGATCTCCGCCGCCACCAAGGCGCTCGAGCAGGCAGGCTTCAGGCTCGTCGCCGCCGGCCTGACCTACTGCCTGGCCAACCCCGAGGAGGCCGAGGTCGACGGCTACCCCCTCGAGGAGGTTCAGCGCATGTTCATGAAGCTGGCCTGAGATGGGTGCCCCTCGGGTCGTGATCGTGGGCGGGGTCGCCGGTGGCATGTCCGCGGCGACGCGCCTGCGCCGCCTCGACGAGGACGCGTCGATCATCGTGATCGAGCGGTCTGGTCACGTGTCCTACGCCAACTGCGGCCTGCCCTATTTCGTCGGCGGAGTGATCGAGGACGAGGACGACCTCCTGCTCCAGACGCCAGAGCGCCTGTTCGACCGGTTCCGGCTGGACGTGCGAGTGGGCACCGAGGTGATCGCGATCGACCCGGCCGGCCGGCGGGTGGCCGTACGGCCGACCGGGGGCGGGCCGGAGCAGGAGCTCCCCTACGACGCTCTCGTCCTGAGCCCGGGTGCGGCGCCGGTCCGCCCGCCGCTGCCGGGTTTCGACCGGGTGCGGGTCCTGCGCACCGTGGAGGACGCCGAGCAGCTGGCGGACGAGGCGCGGGGCGCAGCGCGGACGGCCGTCGTGATCGGAGCCGGGTTCGTCGGGCTCGAGACGGCCGAGAACCTGGCGCACCGCGGGATCACGACGACGGTCGTGGAGGCGGCCGACCAGGTGCTGACGCCGCTCGACCCCGAGATGGCGGTCCTCGTGGCGGCCGAGCTCGTTGCCCGCGGGGTGGCGATCGAGACGGGCGTCGCGGTGGCCGAGGTGACCGACGCCGGCGTCGAGCTGTCCGACGGGCGCGCCATCGCCGGCGAGCTGGTCGTGGCCGCGATCGGCGTGCGGCCCGACGTGCGCCTGGCCAAGATGGCGGGGCTCGCGCTCGGGCCTCACGGGGGGATCGCAGTCGACCACGACGGCTGCACCAGCGATCCGGCCGTCTACGCCGTGGGCGACGCGGTGGAGAAGGAGGACTCCGTCGGCGGAGGCTTCTCGCTCATCGCGCTGGCCAACATCGCCAACCGGCAGGGCCGCCGGGTGGCGGACCACATCTGCGGTCGCTCCGTCCGGCCGGCGCCCTCGCAGGGGACGGCCATTCTCAAGGTCTTCGGGGTGACGGCCGCCATGACGGGGTGGAACGAACGACGGTTACGGGAGGCGGGACGGCCGTACCGGGTCGTGCACTCGCATCCGCTGAGCCACGCCGGCTACTACCCGGGCGCCGAGCAGATGGCGCTCAAGCTGCTCTTCGACCCGAAGGACGGCGAGATCCTCGGCGCCCAGGCGGTCGGGGGCACGGGCGTCGACAAACGGATTGACGTGCTGGCGACGGCCATGGCAGCTGGGTTGGGTGCCGACGCGTTGGCCGATCTGGAGCTGGCCTACGCCCCTCCGTTCTCGTCGGCCAAGGACCCGGTCAACATGCTGGGGTACATGGCGGAGAACCTGATGTCCGGGGAGTGTGATGTGGTGGAGGCGAACGAGGTCGGGGACCTCGTCGCCAGTGGTTGGACGCTCGTCGACGTGCGCACGGAGGCCGAGCATGCCGACGGCGCCGTACCGGGCAGCGTCAACGTGCCACTCGACGCGCTGCGCGACCGTCTCGACACGTTGGGTCCGGGACCCTTCGTGGTCTACTGCGAGGTCGGGCAGCGCGGGCACACGGCCACGATGCTGCTGCAGGACCTGGGTCGGCGAGCCCGGAACCTCGACGGGGGCTACACGACCTGGCGGGCGGCCGCGGCGGCCGCGGCGGGGGAACCGGGATGGCTGGCGCGCTCCTGAGCGCGACGCCGCGTGTCTAACCGGACGATGTCGGATCGCTGGAGGGCGCGCCGACGAGCTTGGCCGACATCTTCACCGCCTTGACGGCGCTGGTGGCGCCGGTCTGCAGCGCGGCGCCGACAACGATGAAGGCGATGCCGAACCAGAACACCACGCTGCCCCAACCCAGCATCAAGATGCCCAGCCGTCCCAGCATGTAGGGGGGCGAGCAGACGACCGCACCGACCGCACCCCCGACCATCGTCGCTGCAAGCTTGTCCCTCCGCGACCCGGTCTGCTTGATGCCGACGAGGCGGGCCGGCACGGACAGATAGCAGAGCATCATGATGCCGACGACGATGCTCTGGGCCACGACGAAGCGCCAGTGGCTCCATCGCGTCACGATCAGCGAGGACCACGACAGCGCGAGACCGACCCCGCAGCCCCAGGCGAGGATCACCCGCAGATGCCGGCGGGCCAGACCGAAGGCGGGGCGGATCTGGGGCTTGCCGGGCACCGAGATGGCGAAGGCGAAGACCGCGTTGAGGTAGAAGCTGGCAGCGGTGAGGGCGGTGACCCCCAGCACGCAGGGGATCAGGACCAGGCCCGAGACCACGTGGAACTCCTTGCCGTGGAGGGTGTGGACCTTCAGGTCGAGCATGGCGAGCCAGATCCACATGGCGGGCACGATCTGGACCAGGGTCAGGCGCCAGTTCGTGAACAACAGCTTCAGCCCCTGGAACAGCATCAGGAAGGCTCCAACGATCAGGCCCAGGGGAGCCAGCCAGCGGCGCCGGCGGCTGAGGTCGAGCACAGCCTGCTCGACGGCGTCGTCGTCACCGGTGCGGATGACGTGGATCAGGCGCCCGATCGCAGCCCCCACCTTCTCGCGGCGGCCGGCGGCGGGCTCCGAGCCCTGGTGGTCCACTGTCACTCGTCGCCCCCTCGTATCCGGCCGTCCTGGAGCCCGGTCGCGTGTGCGACCCCGTCATTGTGGTCCCATCTCGGGGGGCGGTGCAGTCGCATCGGGCGTAGCCTCGTCCTGGAGCGCCCTTCTGCGCGCCCACCCCGAGAGGCGAGACATGACGATCGAAGACGTGATCCGCACTGCGGACGGCCCGATTCCCAAGGTGGTCCGCCACCTGAGCGATTCGGAGAGCAAGGAGAAGGGGAAGCAGGCCCGGGCCAGCGTGCCCCGGGACAGCCATGCCACGTTCGAGCCCTCGCCGGACCGCCCTGATCCGGTCGCGCTGCTCGAGGAACAGGCAACCTCCCGGGTCCCCGAGCTGGTCCCGATCCGCTACGGCCGCATGCTGGTCTCGCCGTTCACCTTCTACCGGGGCGCGGCCCTGATCATGGCGTCGGACCTCTCCACCACGCCCCGCTCCGGCCTCACGGCACAGATCTGCGGCGACGCCCACCTCTCCAACTTCGGGGTGTTCGGGTCCCCGGAGCGCTCCCTCGTCTTCGACTGCAACGACTTCGACGAGACCCTGCCGGGACCCTGGGAGTGGGACGTGAAGCGGCTGGCGGCCAGCGTCGTGGTCGCCGCCCGCGGCTGGGGTTTTGCCAAGGACGTGCGCACGGAGGCCATCGTCGGCCTCGGCCGGGTGTACCGGGAGGCCATGCGGGACATGGCGGGAATGTCCACCCTCGATGTCTGGTACTCCCATGTCGACATCGAGAACGTGCTCGAGTTGCTGAAGGCCCAGGCGGCCGCCACGGGTTCGAAGAACGAGGCGCGCATGGCGGCCACGGCGACCAAGGTGGTCGCCAAGGCCCGGACCAAGGACACGATGAAGGCGCTCGACAAGCTGACGACGGTCGTCGACGGCCAGCGCCGCATCATCAGCGACCCGCCGCTCGTCGTTCCGGCCGACGAGGTTTTCCCCGAGGTGCAGAAGGACGCCCAGGTGGAGATCTTCCACGAGCTCCTGCGCCGGTACCGGGCCAGCCTGCCGACCGACCGGCGGCACCTGATTGAGCAGTACCAGTTCACCGACATGGCCCGGAAGGTGGTCGGCGTCGGGAGCGTCGGCACGCGGGTCTGGATCCTGCTGCTGCACGGGCCCAGTCCCGACGACGTCCTTTTCCTCCAGGCCAAGGAGGCGGAGGCGTCGGTCCTCGAGCGGTTCACCAAGAAGAGCCAGTACGCCAACCACGGCGCCCGGGTGGTCGCGGGCCAGCGGCTCATGCAGGCCTCGAGCGACATCTTCTTGGGCTGGCAGCGCACCGAGGGCCTCGACGGCGCACCCCACGACTACTACGTACGCCAGCTCCAGGACTGGAAGGGATCGGTCGACACGGACAACGCCATCCCGGCCGGCATGAAGGCCTACGGGGAGCTGTGCGCCCACACCTTGGCCCGGGCCCACGCCCGCTCGGGTGACCGGATCGCGATCGCGGCCTATCTCGGCAACAACTCCACCTTTGAGAAGGCCCTGGCCAAGTTCGCCGAGTCCTATGCCGACCAGAACGAGCGGGACTACGAGGTGTTCGCCGCTGCGTGCACCAGCGGACGGCTCCATGCCGAACAGGGCATCTGAGGCGCCGAAAGGCGGCCAGCGGGATTAGAACTTTCGAAATTGTTGTGGGAACCTAAGGGGGCTGTACGACGCCTGGCCGCAGGCCGGGGGGGCCATCTCACACCGTCACCAACTCATTCAAGGAGTTTTCTGCATGCTTGCCTCTACCTACCAATACCCGATCCTCGATTTCTTCCTGACGATGCTGTACTTCTTTCTCTTCATCATCTGGATCTGGCTGTTGATCACTGTGTTCGTCGACGTCTTCCGCAGCCGTGACATGGGCGGCGGCGCCAAGGCGCTGTGGTGCATCTTCGTGATCATCCTGCCCTTCTTGGGTGTCTTCGTGTACCTGATCGCCCGGGGTGGCAAGATGCACGAGCGGGCGGCTGAGCAGGCGGCCGAGCAGCAGAAGGCTTTCGACGCCTACGTCAAGCAGACGGCCGGGGCCGCGGCGGAGCGGCGCCGGGGTAGCCGACCAACTGTCGAAGCTCGCCGACCTCAAGGCGAAGGGGGTCATCACCGACGCCGAGTTCGAGGCGCAGAAATCCAAGGTCCTCGCCTCGAGCTGAGCAGGCGGCGGGAGCGACCTCTCAACCGCACCAGACCAAGGAACGACAGAGGAGACACACCATGACAATGGGACCAGTGAGCTACACGGTGGTCGCCTTTCCGGGCAACCAATTCAACGGGAAGATCGCCCCCGAGGTCGCGCGGCTCGTCGACAGCGGCATCGTGCGCATTCTCGATCTGGTGTTCGTGGGCAAGGACGAAGCCGGGGACACCATCAGCCTGGAGTTCGACCAGCACGAGGAGCTGGTCGCCTTCGGTGAGCTCGAGGGTGAGGTCGGAGGCCTGGTCAACGTGGAGGACCTGGACCACGTGGCCGCAGGGCTTCCACCGGGCAACTCCGCCCTGATCATCGTATGGGAGGACGTCTGGGCGAGGCCGCTTGCCGAGGCCGTGATGGAGTCGGGCGGGGTGGTCGTCGACAGCGCCCGCATCCCGGCTCCTCTGGTCGAGGCCGCCCTGGCCGAATTGGCCGAGGCGCTCACCACCTGAGAACCAACGCACCTGTACACCTGGAAGCTTGAGACAGAACGGAGCACGACGATGCCACTGAGACGACGTCCGGTCATGCGGACGGTAGCGAGAACGGCGGTGATCGCCGGGACGGCCACGGCGGTCGCCGGCGGGGTGTCCCGCCACCAGCAGAACAAGTACGCGGAGCAGGATGCGGCTGCGGCGCCTCCACCGGACGCCGCCGCGCCGCCGGTGGAGGCGGCACCGGATTCCGACGACTTGATCAACAAGCTGAAGGAGCTCGCCAACCTGAAGGACCAGGGCATCCTGACCGAGGCCGAGTTCAACGACCAGAAGGCCAAGATCCTCGCCCAGATGTCCTGAGGCCCAGATCCCCGCTGTCGGCGCGATCCGGGCCCGGCGCCCCCACCCC
This sequence comes from uncultured Acidimicrobiaceae bacterium, assembly GCA_963726135.1. Classification (GTDB taxonomy): domain Bacteria; phylum Actinomycetota; class Acidimicrobiia; order Acidimicrobiales; family RAAP-2; genus Bog-473. The sequence goes on along the minus strand of CAVSBE010000003.1, from coordinate 82,188 downwards.
TACACGGCGGGAGAGGACACCGAGATCAGGACGTCCTCACCAGGCTGCACCCGCCCCCACCAGTCGGACGGGATGTGATGCGACCGGTTGGGGATCATGTTGCGCAGCCGGTGGGAGGCCAGGACCCGACCTCCCTGGGTTACGACGACGCGGGGATGGTCCAGAAAGACGCGGGACCTGATCAGAACGGGATCGTCGCCAGCGCGTGCGGGATCTGCCCGGTTCGGCACCACCCAGTGCAACGGGTCCGCTACCAGCACCCGCTCGGTCGCGGACCGCACGGTCCGGTTCCCACCTTGGCGCAGCCATTCCGCCGCGGCCCGGCCGACGGTAAGGGCCCGCTGTGCAGCCACGTCGGCGGTCTCGGCCGGATGCACGACGTTGCCGGCGGCGAAGACCCCAGCGGCCGTCGTCACCCCCCCGGCCGCGCAGACGGGACCGCGTGTGCCGGGATCGATGGAGAGACCGGCCAGGCGGGCCAGCTCGTTGTCCGGGATGAAGTCTCCCGTGAACACGACGGTGTCGACGGCCACCGAGCGCTCTTCGCCGCCCGGACCCCGGACGAGCACCCTGTCCACTCTGTCGCGCCCGTAGATGCCGACCACCGACGTGCGGGCCCAGACCGGCACCCTGAGGCCTACCCTGACCAAGAGGTCGAACAGGCGGTAGGACTGGGGGCGGGGAAGGTCGGTGACGAGAGCGACCGGGAGGACCCCGGCGTCCCTCAGCGTCATGACGGCGGAGTAGGAGACGTGCTCGGCACCGACAATGACGGCGCGTCGGCCGACCGGACGGTGCTCACGGTGGACCCACTGCTGGAGCTGGCCGGTGGTGAATATCCCGGAGGGCCGCGTGCCCGGAACCAAGCGGGCGGCCCGTGGCCGCTCCCGGGCCCCGGTGGCCAGCACGACCGTGCGCGCGTCGATCTCGAGCACCCCAGCGGGACCCGTGACTTCGGCACGACCCGGCGCCGCCCATCCGGTCACCATCGTGCGGGTCCTGATGTCCACGCCGCAAGCAACGGCCCGATCAACCCACCGGCGCGCATACACCGGCCCGGTCAGGACCCGCCGGAAATCCCGCAGGCCGAAGCCGGTGTGCTCGCACAGCCGAGGAGTCCCGCCCGCTTCGTCCTCCCGGTCAACGACCACGACCGTCCCCGTACCGCCCGATTTCGAGCGCGGTGGCGGCCGCCAAGCCGGCGGGGCCGGCGCCAACGACCAGGGCGTCGACCGTCACGATGTTCCGAGGCATGCCCTCAGCTCGACGCCACGCAGGCCGCGACAGCGGCTCCGCAGTAGAAGCCTTGACATCGTCCGTTGGTCGCCCGGGTACGCCGGCGCACACCACCGAGGTCTACCGCCGGGACCGGAGAACGGAGTGCATCCCGCACCTCGCCCTCGGTGACCCGCTCACAGAAGCACATGATGTGCCCATAGGCCGGATCGCGCTCGATCATCTGCGTGTCCTCGAAAGCTCGCCTCGCCCGCTCCGCCAGCTCGGGCATGTGGGGGATGGCCGGCTCGTCCTCCGCCTCCACCAACGTGAGCCCGCCGGCCCCCATCTCCTTGATCACGTGCTCGGCGATGGCGAGCGACGCGGTCAGACCCGTGGACCGGATGCCCCCGACGCAGGCATAGTGCTCACGGTCGTGGACGCTGATCTGGTAGTCCGAATGCTCGGTGGCCGCGCGCACGCCCGCATACGTCGCGGTCACCTCCTCATCGACCAGATCGGGCAAGATGCGGCGGCCCGCATCGAACAGGCCGTCGATGCCGGCGGCGGTGGTGGCTGTGTCCTCCCGATCGTGGATGTCTTCGGCCGTGGGGCCCAACAGCACGTTGCCGTAGACCGTCGGCGCCACGAGCACGCCCTTCGTCCGCTCGGTCGGCACCGGGAGGAGGATGGAGGACAGAAGCGGTCGCGCCAGCTTGTCGAAGACGATCAGCTGTCCCCGGCGGGGGGTGATGGTGAACGCATCGTGGCGGAAGCGCCGGTCGAGATGGTCGGCGCCGAGACCGGCGGCGTTGACCACCCAGGCGGCCCGGACGGGCTCGCGCTCGCCAGTGGTGCGAAGCACCCAGACCTCGTCGTCACGCTCGGCGCCCGTCACCTCGACGCCGAGCCGAAGCTCGACGCCGGCGCCCACCGCCTCGGTGGCGAAGGCGATACTCGGGCTCCAGGGGCAGATGACGCATTCGTCGGGGATCGTGACGGCCCCCGCCGCCCCTCCGCCGAGGTTCGGCTCGCGCCGGTACAGCTCCTCGAGCGTGATCCGCCCGGCGCGCTCGTACCCGTTGGCCCGCGCGTTGGCCACCACCGCGTCGAGGCGCGCCTCCTGTTCGGCGTCCCAGGCGACGAGCAGAGCCCCGGTGTGCTCGAGGGCGATGCCCGCGTTGGCCGCATAGGCGCCGAGCAGCTCGTGGCCCCGCCGGACCAGCATCGATTCGAGGCTCCCGGGCTTCGTGTCGAAGCCGGTGTGGAGGATGGCGGTGTTGGCCTTCGAGGTGCCGGTCCCCACGTCGTTGGACCTCTCGAGCACGACGGTGCGGAGCCGGTAGCGGGCCAGCTGGCGCGCGATCGCCGTTCCAACCACGCCGGCACCGATGACCGCCACGTCATAGGTGCGGTCACCGCTCACGGCGTCGCCACCAGGCGCGCCACCGCGCGCTCGAAGCGCTCCAGACGCACGGCCGCCTCGTCGGCCGAGACCGCCGGCTCGTAGCGCCTGTCCGGCCGGGACCGTGCGACGACCTCGTCGAGCGATGCTCCCCCGCCGGCGCCGAGCCGGGCCAGGGCCGCCACACCGGCCGCCGTGGCGTGCGCGGAAGAAGCGACTTCCACCGTGGTCTGCAGCAAGTCGGCCTGCGTCTGCATGAGCAGCCGCGAGCGGGTCAGCCCCCCGTCCACCCGCAGCAGCGTGAGCGGACGGCCGAGGTCGACTGCGGCGGCCCGGGCCAACAGGGTCACCTGTGCCGCCAGGCCCTCGACCGTCGCACGGACGACGTGCGCGGGCTCGGTACCCGGCCCGATCCCCTCGATACTCGCGAGCACATCGGGACGCCACCACGGCGCGCCGAGGCCGCTGAGGGCGGGGACCACCGTGACGCCGCCGCCGCCGCCCACCGAGCCGGCCACGGCGTCGAGATCCTCGGAACGGCCCAGGAACCCCCACCGGCGCAACCAGGCGACGGCCGCACCGGCGGCGTAGACCTGCCCGTCAATGCAGTAGGCCGCGTGCTCGCCGAGCTGCCAGGCCACGGACACGGCCAGGCCGGCCGACGACGCGACCGGCTCCGGGCCGGCGTTGGCCAACAGGAACGCGCCTGTGCCGTACGTGCACTTCGACTCCCCGGTTTCGAGGCAATGCTCCCCGACGAGTGCCGCCTGCTGGTCGACGCACAAGCCGCTCACGGCGAGCGGCACACCGAACGCGTCCGTGTTGCCGATCTCCTCCGCGCAGCCGACGACGGCAGGCAGGTCTTCTGGGCGCAGTCCGAAGGCGGCACACGCCTCCTCCGACCACGCGCGGCGCTCGAGGTCGAGGAGCAGCGTCCTCGAGGCCGTGGTGGCGTCGGTCACGAAGGCGCCCGTCAGGCGGTGCAGGAGCCAGGTGTCCGTGGTCGTCACGACCCCTTCCGTCGTGACGTTGCGGCGCAGCCAGGCCATCTTCGGCGCCGCGAAGTAGGGATCGAGCGGGAGACCGGTCGTCCGCGTCAGCTGTTCGGCGTCCCCCGCCATGTCGGCGCAGACTGTCGCCGCCCGGCGGTCTTGCCAGGAGAGGGCTGCGCTCAGCGGACGACCGGTGCCGCGATCCCAGGCCAGCACGGTCTCGCCCTGGTTGGCGACGCCCACGGCCGCCACGTCGCCGCCTGCTCGGACGATGGCGTCTGTCCCGGCTGCGCAGACCGACTCCCACAGCTGCTCGGGGTCCTGCTCGACGCCTCCACCCGGGACCGCATGCGGCGTGACGGCGACCTCCACCGAGGCGAGCGTCTCCCCGTCGTCGCCGAACACGACGGCCTTGGTCGCTGACGTCCCCTGGTCGACGGCGAGGATCTTCATGCCGCCTCCCGGCTTCTGCCCCGGTCCGTCCCGGGGGGATTCATCGGATTGTCGCGCAACGCAGGCCCCCGATCGGCGGCGCCGACCGATCCTGCCAGGTCCGAGCGATTGACGACCGATTCGGTCCCGAACCGGCACCGCCGCGCCTATCCACGACGCGGTTGAATGCGTCTCGATAACATTCCCGTCACGCGGCCGGGGGGCTTGCTAACGTGCCGCAACACCGGATGCGACCGCTGATCCCGGGGTCGCCGAACAAAGGGGGCCGCACGTGCCTGAAGGCGTCGACGTGGAGGAGATCCCGGAAGTTCCGGATGTCGCAACCCTGGACGCAGACGAGCGGCGCCTCGCAGAGATGGGCTACAAGCAGGAGCTGAGCCGCTCCTGGTCCGGCTTCTCCAACTTCGCCATCAGCTTCTCCATCATCTCCATCCTGGCCGGGTGCTTCACCACCTTCGCGAGCGGGTGGAACGGTGGTGGCCCGGCGGCCATCGCCTGGGGGTGGCCGGTGCTGGCCGCCCTCGTGCTCTGCATCGGCCTCTGCCTGTCCGAACTGGTCTCGGCGTTCCCGACCTCGGGCGGCATCTACTGGTGGGCCTCCAAGCTCGGCGGCGTGAAGGCCGGGTACTACACCGGCTGGCTCAACCTGATCGGCTTGCTGGCGATCGTCGCTTCGGTCGCCTACGGGTGCGCCACCTTCCTCGATCTCACGCTCGGCTTCCTCTTCCCAGGCAGCTACACATCGGGCAGCCTGGACACAATCTTCTTGTACTTCCTCGGCATCCTCGTGCTCGCCGCGGTGGTCAACATCTTCTCGAGCCACCTGCTCGGGATCGTCAACAACGTCTCCGTCTGGTGGCACGTGGTCGGCGCCGCCGCGATCATCCTCATCCTGATCTTTCTGCCGCACCACCACGCCAGCGCCCATATGGTCTTCACGTCGACCGTCAACAACACCGGCTTCTTCAACGGCGCGACGCACGGCTGGGGCTTCATCTTCATCATCCTGCCGATCGGCGCCCTGCTGACCCAGTACACGATCACCGGGTATGACGCCTCGGCCCACCTCTCCGAGGAGACACACTCCGCGGCTGATTCGGCCGCTAAGGGCATCTGGCGGTCGATCTTCTACTCGGCCATCGGTGGCTGGCTTCTCCTCCTCGCCTTCCTCTTCGCCGTTCAGAACGAGGGCGCAGTCACGAAGGGCGGCGGCGGTGTGGCGCTGATCTTCTCCCAGGCCCTCACATCCCGGTGGGGCGGGACGGTCCTCCTCATTGCCACGGTCGGCCAGTTCTTCTGCACCATGGCCTGCATGACGAGTTGCGCCCGCATGCTCTTCGCGTTCAGTCGGGACGGCGCGGTGCCGGCCGCCAGCGTGTGGTCCAGGCTCAGCTCGAAGCGGGTCCCGGTCTTCGGCGTGATCCTCGTCGCCGTGGTCTCCCTCATCATCACGGCGCCGGCGCTCATCCCCGTCGACATTGGCGGGGTGCCGGTGCCTATCGCATTCTTCGCCGTCGTGTCGATCGGCGTCATCGGCCTCTACTGGGCTTTCGCCATCCCGATCTGGCACCGGTGGCGGATGGGGGACGCGTTCCAACCCGGCGCCTGGACCCTCGGGGCCAAGTACAAGTGGCTCGCCGTCATCGCCCTTCTCGACGTCGTGCTCGTGACGTTCATGGCCTTCATGCCGACTTCGAACCTGGGCGTGCCGTGGACCACCGGGTTCTCCATGAAGTACGTGAACTACACGATCATCGTGTTCCCGGCGTTCCTGATCTTCTTGTGGCTCTACTGGCACCTGTCGGTCAAGAACTGGTTCACCGGCCCGAAGCAGACAGTGGAGAAAGAGACCATCGAGCTGCTCGGCAACGTCGACTACCCCGCCTCCTCGCTGCCCTGAGCAGACCCGACCATCTGCCACGGTGAGCGCCGGCGACGGCGCTGACCTCGACCCCGCCCTCCTCGAGCGGATCGAGGTCTTCCGCGGTCGGTCCTGCCGGGTCGAGCCGCTTCCCGGGGGTCTCACCAACCGGAACTACAAGGTCACGACCCCCGACGGGTCCTATGTCCTCCGCCACTCGACCCCGTCGTCGGCCGACGAGCTCGCCGTCGACCGCCGGGCCGAGTACGAGAACAGTGTCCGCGCCGCGGCCACCGGCGTGGGTGCGCCCGTCGTCGACTTCCTTCCCGACGACGGGATCCTCGTGCTCGGCTTCCTCGGGGGCGCGTCGCTCACCGACGAACTACTGCAGCAGCCCGGGATCCTGGCCCGGGTGGCGCTTGCCTGCAGCCGGCTCCACGCCGGCGAGCCCTTCGTCAACCGCTTCGACATGTTCGAACGCCAGGCCGACTACCTGGGCCGGGTCCAGCGGCGCGGCTTTCGGCTCCCGCGGTGCTACCTCGACCACGCCGAGGCCGTCGGGCGGATCCGCCAGGCCATGGGCGCTCGGCCGGTGCCGCCCCGCCCGTGCAACAACGACCTCCTCGCCGCCAACTTCATCGACGACGGCCAGACGGTCTTCATCATCGACTACGAGTACTCCGGCAACAACGACCCCTACTTCGAGCTCGGCAACATCTGGAGCGAGTGCCACCTCACCCTTGACCAGCTCGAGGAGCTGGTCGAGGCGTACGACGGCGCCCTCACCGCGAGCCATTTGGCGCGGGCCCGTCTGTGGGGCCTCATGTCACAGTACGGATGGACGCTGTGGGCGTCGATCCAGGACGCCATCAGCACCATCGCGTTCGACTTCTGGTCCTGGGGCATGGAGAAGTACGAGCGGGCCGAGGCCACCTTCGCCGGCCCCGACCTCGAGCGGCTCCTGGCCGACGTGACGCGGGCAGACTGAGCCGGACCGGCGAGGGAGGATGACCGTGGAGCATGCACCCACCGGGGGCGACCTGCCGGACCGGTCCCGCGTCGTGATCATCGGCGGTGGTGTGGTCGGGACCTCCACCGCGTACCACCTGGCTCACCTCGGCTGGACCGACGTCCTGCTGCTCGAGCAGGGACGACTCTCGTGTGGAACGACGTGGCATGCGGCGGGCCTCCTCGGCCAGCTCCGGGCAACCGAGTCGGGGACCCGTCTCGTGCAGTACTCCGCCCGCCTCTACGGTGAGCTCGAGGCGGAGACGGGCCTCGCCACGGGTCTCAAGCGGTGCGGAGGCGTGACCGTGGCGCGCACGCCCGACCGGATGGTCCAGCTCCGCCGGACAGCGGCGACGGCTGCGGCCTATGACCTCGAATGCGAGCTGCTCACACCTCTCCAGGCCCTCGAGCGTTATCCCATCCTCGAGACGCGCGATCTGCTCGGCGCCCTCTGGCTGCCCGGCGACGCCACCGTCAACCCGGTCGACGTGACCGCCTCCCTCGCCCGCGGGGCGCGTCTGCGGGGCGTCCGCATCGAGGAGCACACCCGGGTGACGGGCATCACCACGCGCCAGGGCCGGGTGAGAGGCGTCGTGACGGACCGCGGTTCCGTTGCGGCTGAGGTGGTCGTGAATTGCGCCGGCCAGTGGGCGAAGGCCGTCGGCCTCCTCTGCGGCGTCGACGTCCCCCTGCACTCGGCCGAGCACTTCTACGTGGTGACCGAGGCCATCGAAGGCGTCCGCCCGGACCTCCCCATCCTGCGCGACCCGGACGGGTACACCTACGTGAAGGAGGAGGTCGGCGGCCTCGTCGTGGGCGGATTCGAGCCGACGGCAAAGCCCTGGGTCGCCCCCGACGCGCTGCCGTACCCGTTCGAGTTCCAGCTCCTCGAGGAGGACTGGGACCACTTCGGCATCCTCATGGAATCGGCCGTCCACCGGATCCCCGCTCTCGCGACCACCGGGCTGAAGAAGCTGTACAACGGCCCGGAGAGCTTCACGCCCGACAACCAGTTCGTGCTGGGCGAGGCGCCGAACGTCCGGGGGTTCTTCGTGGGGGCGGGGTTCAACTCGGTCGGGATCGCGTCGGGTGGCGGCGCGGGCCGGGCCCTCGCCGAGTGGATCGTCGAGGGCGAGCCGACCAGCGACCTGGTCGCGGTCGACATCCGGCGCTTCGCACCGTTCAACGCCAACAACCGGTGGTTGCGGGACCGGGTGGGTGAGGTCCTCGGCCTTCACTACGCGCTGCCTTGGCCGAACCGGGAGCTGGCGACGGCCCGCCCGTTCCGGCGATCGCCGCTGCACCACCTCCTCGCGGGCAAGGGAGCCGTCTTCGGCTCGAAGATGGGGTGGGAGCGGCCCAACGTCTTCGCCCCGGCGGGGGTAACCGCCGAGCTCGACTACACCTGGGGCCGGCCCGGGTGGCTCGCCTGGTCGGCCGCCGAGCAGGCGGCGACCCGGCAGCGTGTGGCCGTCTTCGACGAGACGTCCTTCGGCAAGCTCGCTCGTGGTCGGTCGGGACGCCGAGACGGTGCTGCAGCGCCTGTGCACGGCGGACGTCGCCGTCGGGCCGGGCCGGGCCGTGTACACGGGCATGCTCAACGAGCGCGCGGGCTACGAGGCCGACGTGACCGTGACCCGCCTCGCGCCGGACCGGTACCTGCTCGTGACGAGCGCGGCCTCACCTGTGCGCGACGCTGCCTGGATTGAGCGGCATGTCCGCGCCAGCGAGCACGTCAGCGTGGTCGACGTCTCCTCGGCCTACGCCGTCCTCGGCGTGATGGGTCCCGCGTCGCGCCAGCTGCTCGGCCGGCTCGGCTCGGCGGACCTGTCCGACGGGGCGTTCCCGTTCTCGACGAGCCGGGAGATCCCGCTCGGCTACGCCACGGTGCGGGCCACCCGGATCACGTACGTGGGCGAGCTCGGCTGGGAGCTCTACGTCCCGAGCGAGTTCGCCGTGGGTGTGTATGAGGACCTGGTGGCGGCGGGCACCGACCTTGGCCTCGTCGACGCCGGGTACTACGCCATCAACAGTCTCCGCCTCGACAAGGGATACCGGGCCTTCGGCACCGACCTCACCCCTGACCACACCCCGCTCGAAGCCGGCCTGCGCTTCACCTGCAAACTCAAGACCCCGGTCGATTTCGTGGGCCGGACAGCCCTCGAGTCGGCCATCGATGCGGGACCTCGAAGGCGCCTCGTCTCCCTGCGGGTCGGCGACCCCGACGCGATGCTGTGGGGCGGCGAGCTCGTCCTCCACGACGGTGAGCCCGCCGGCCAGCTGACCTCGGCCGCGTGGTCGGCCACGTGCGGCGCGGCCGTCGGGCTCGCCTACGTGTGGCGACGGGACCGCGGCCCCGTCGGCGCCGACGACTTGGGCACCGGCACCTGGGAGGTCACGGTGGGAGACGCGATCGCACCAGTCGACGTCCGGACGGGGGCGTTCTACGACCCAACCTCGGCCCGGGTCCGGGGTTGAGCCTTCCCCCTATCGCCTGAAGAATTGTGCTCATGAGGGGTTGGCGCGAATCGAGTCAACCACCCGGAGCCGAGACGCGACGTGGGCAGTGACGTGCACTTTCCCGGGCCGACACGATGGCGACGCGCCGCCGACCCGATCCCGTTATCGGAGATCTGGCCGGTAACGTAACCCGGATGTGGCCGAACGACAGCGGTGGCGGGGACGCCCCGAACCGCGCCTGCTCGGACTCGGTCGCACGTGGCTGAACTGCCCGCGGCCGACGTGGTGAACGTGCAGGAGCCGCCAGCGGCCGAGCCGGCGCCGCGACGGCCGGGCGCGTCCCGGCGCAGCTGGTGGTGGGTACCGGGCGCCATCACCGTGATCACGATCACCGCCGTCATCGTCGTGACGATCTCGCAACTCCACCCCAGCCTGCTGTTCACGAACACCACCACCACCGGAGGTGACACGGGCGCGCACATCGCCATGCCCAAGTACCTCGAGATGCTGCTGCGCCATGGTCACCTGACCGGCTGGGACCCAGGCTGGTACGACGGTTTCCCCCTCTACACCTTCTACTTCACGTTGCCCGACTTCTTCATCGCGATCGGCGGCTGGGTCATTCCCTACGACGTCGCGTTCAAGATGGGCACGATCCTCGGATCCGTCCTGCTCCCAGTCTGTGCGTGGGCCTGTGGTCGATTCTTCCGCTTGCGTCCTCCGCTCCCAACGCTGCTGGCCGCAGCCACCCTGCCGTTCCTCTTCGACTACACGTTCACCATCTACGGCGGCAACCTCTTCTCGACGCTGGCGGGGGAGTATTCGTTCTCGTTCAGCCTCTCGCTCGCCATCTTGTTCCTGGGTCTCTTCGCGTGCGCCGTCCGGGAGGGTCGACACCGCGGGTGGGCGGCGGTCGTGCTGGCCGGCTGCGTGCTCTCGCACATCGTCCCGGGAATGTACGCGTTGGCCGGAGCCGTCGTCCTGACCATCGTCGAGCTCCTGCCAACCCGCTGGGGGATCGCCGACTCCAGGCTTGCCGTCTGGCGTGACGACAAGACGGTCCAACCCGTCCCCCCGGGACGCGCCTTGTGGTGGGCCGCCTCGACCGTCGGCATCGGCCTGCTGCTGTCTGGCTGGTGGCTCGTCCCGTTCGGGCTCGACCACGCCTACACGACGTCGATGGGTTACCAGAACGTGGAGGGTTGGGGGCAGTACTTCCGCGAGGCCGATACCTGGGCCCTCGTCCTTGCCGGGCTCGGAGCCATCGCCGCGTTCCTCGTGCGCAGCCGCTTCGGCATCACGGTGACCGTGCTCGGTATCGCTTCGGCGCTTGCCACCGCGCTCGATCCACAAGGCAGCCTCTACAACGTGCGGCTCCTGCCCCTGTGGTTCATCTCCGTCTACCTGATGGCGGCCTGGGCGTTCGGCACCGGCTGCATCGCCGTGGCGGAGTGGTGGCGGTCGGCGCGAGACCGGCGTTGGGAGGCGGCCGCGCGGGCGTCACGGTGGGACGACGTGCCCCCTTCGGACCCACCGTGGGAGGAGGCGGGCGTGCCGGGAGACCAGGCGATCGGGGCCCCTGAGGCCATCACCCCACCGCGTCCCTCCTCCCCACGCTGGGGTCCGGCCGCGGTCAGTGGTGCCGTCCTGGGCCTGCTCGGCGCGTTGCTCGTGGTCGTCCCGCCGTTCGTCTTCCAGCCGTCGGGCCTGGTCCACGCCGGACCCAACCAGGTCACGAACTGGTCGAACTTCAACTACGAGGGCTATGAGAACCAGCCTTCGTATCCCGAGTACCGCTCCATCTGGCAGACGATGGACGCCGTCGGCAAGCGCTACGGCTGTGGGCGCGCGATGTGGGAGTACAGCGACACGGAGAACCGATTTGGGACGCCCGAATCCCTGATGCTCCTGCCGTACTGGACGAACGGCTGCATCGACTCCATGGAGGGCCTCTTGTTCGAGTCCTCGACGACCACGCCCTACCACTTCATCAACCAGGCCGAGCTCTCTGCCGCACCCTCGCAGCCCGAGGTGGGGCTCCCGTACGGGCCGGTCGACGTGGTGCTCGGCGTACAGCATCTGCAGCTGCTCGGGGTGAAGTACTTCCTGGCGGAGACGCCGACGGTCGAGCAACAGGCCAACGCCGACCCTGCCCTGGAATTGGTCGCCCGCACGGGTCCGTGGACCTACAACTACAGCGGCGCGGTCACGCACACCACCTGGAGCGTCTACCTCGTGAAGGACTCCCCGCTCGTCACGCCGCTTCGCAACGACCCCGTGGTCCTCGACGGTGTGAAGCCCGCCCCCTCGAGCTGGCTCAAACCGTCGCTGGCCTGGTACGACCAACCCGCCCGTTGGAACGTCGAGCTCGCCCAGGACGGCCCGCCGGCGTGGCCGCGTACGCCGGTGAACGACGTCAGTCCGACCGTCAAGCCGGTGGCCACGACCCGCGTCACCGCCGTGTCCCAGACCGACTCCTCCATCAGCTTCCACGTGTCGCGGGTGGGGACACCGGTGCTGGTCAAGGTCTCCTACTTCCCCAACTGGCACGCCAGCGGTGCCGACGGGCCCTGGCGGGTGACGCCCAACCTCATGGTGGTGGTGCCCACCGGCCACGACGTCACACTCAGCTACGGACGCTCGGCCTCCGACGATCTCGGGCTCCTGGCCACACTCGTTGGGCTGGTGGCCCTGGTCGGCCTCTTCGTCGTTCCTTGGATCCGTCGGCGGAGGATCAGGACCCGAGCTTGAGTCCCGCCTCGGTCCGGGCGGCGCCCGGCCCATGTGCCCACTGACCAACCGGGCGGCCTGACGCGGTGGTGAGACAAATAGGACAGAAAGTGTCTAATATGTCTCGGCATGACCCTGACGCTCCAGGACGTCAGTCCCGCTGCAGGGATCGGCATTGACGAGCCCCGGATCTTCGGCCCGACCGAAGAGCGCATCCTGACGGCGGCTCTCGGCCTCATCGGGCGCCGTGGCGTCCGCGGACTCGGCATGCGGGAAATCGCGGAGGCGGCCGGGGTGTCGCGGGGCACCCTCTACCGCTACTTCCCGAGCAAGGATCACGTGTTGACGGGCGCGGCGGACTACGACGAACGGCGCTTCAGCCTCGGGCTCGACGCGGTGCTCGCGGGCGTGCCGGCACCTGAGCAACGCATCGGGGCCTTCATGGCCTTCGCCTTCGACTTCATCCGATCCCACCCCTGCCGCCCGCTCTTCGAATCGGAGTCGGGTTTCGTCATGGGCTACCTCCTCGACCACCTGCCTGCGTTGCGGGCCGAGCTCGTGCTGCGCCTGGGGGAAGCCCTCGACACCGTGCCCGCCGTGGCGTCCGGGGCGGTCCGCCGCGAAGACCTGGTGGACGTCATCGTCCGCCTGTTCGCGGCCAGCTGGATCATCCCCGAGTCGGACGAGGCCTCGCTCGTGCAGTCCCTGAACCGCATCCTGCAGATCGCAACAGAGGAGAACAGATGAGTGACACCCAGACGCCGACCGAAGCCGGATACGGCGAGAGCCCGCTCGCCGGCATGGACGCGGAGATGGCCGCCAACCCGCAGACCGTCTTCAAGGTGATGCGCGACGAGATGCCCGTCATGCCGCTGGACCTGCCGTCGGGCAAGGGTGTCCTCCTCTCGCGCAAGGCAGAAATCATGGAGGCGCTCCGCCATCCCGAGATCTTCTCGTCGAACATGGATGCTGTCGATCTCAAGAACAAGCGCCCCATGATCCCCCTGCAGATCGACCCACCGGAGCACAAGAAGTTCCGCAAGTTGCTCGACCCGCTCTTCGCTCCTCGAAAGATGGCGCTCTTGGATGACGAGGTCTCCGCGCTGGTCAACCACCTCATCGACGGATTCGTCGACCGTGGTGAGGTCGACTTCGCCAAGGAGTTCTCCATCCCCTTCCCGTCCCAGGTCTTCCTGACGCTCTTGGGGCTGCCACTCGACGAGCTCGATCGCTTCCTCACCATGAAGGACGGGATCATCCGCCCGGACCACGTGACCGGGAAGCTTTATGGGTCCCAGGACGCCAGCGCCTACCAGCAGAAGATCGCTGACTCCGTCTACGACTACTTCAACGAGATCCTCGACGAGCGCGAGGCCGAGCGGCGCGACGACCTGTTGTCACACTTCCTCGACGCCGAGGTCGAGGGCGATCGCCTGAGCCGCGAGGACATCTTGGACATCTGCTTTCTCTTCCTGATCGCCGGTCTCGACACGGTGACGGCGACCCTCGACTGCATGTTCGCCTTTCTCGCCCAGCATCCCGAGCAGCAGCGCCAGCTCGTCGAGAACCCCGACCTCATTCCGAACGCGATCGAGGAGCTCTTGCGCTGGGAGACGCCGGTCATGGGGATCGCACGGGTCGCCGTTGAGGACACGGAGCTCAACGGCTGCCCGGTCCACGCCGGCGACCAGGTCATGGTCATGATCGGCTCGGCCAACACCGACGAAGCCGAATTTCCCGACGCGGACACGGTGCGGTTCGACCGCGACGTCAACCCCCACATCGCCTTCGGTGGCGGCATTCACCGCTGCCTCGGTTCGCATTTGGCGCGGCTCGAGCTACGGGTCGCGTTGCGGGAGTGGCACAAGCGGATCCGCGAGTACGAGGTCGAGGAGGGCCACACGCTCGTCTACACGCCGGGCATCCGCTCCATCGACCACTTCCCGATGCGCTTCACGGTGCCCGGGTAGGCGCCTCCGCGCTTCGCCTCCCGCCGTTGGCGACGTGCTCGGTCCAGCGGCCGTCGTGCCAGTAGCGCCGCTCATGCCGGCCCGACGGGTCCGGATACCAGCCCGATGGTGCGACGTCGCCCTGGCTGGTCGACGCCGCCGGGGCGGGACGACGGCGTGTCCGGGCCAGCCTGCTCAGATCGGAGAGCTCCTCGACCAACCGGTCCGCCTCCGCCACTTCCCGGTCGCGGAACTCGGCCCTGGCCCGCTTCCCGGCGACATCCACGTGCACCGTGGCCAGGCCGAGCGGACGCTGGAGCGGCCCTTGGACCCGCCGGACGCTCTGTGACTTCTCCAAGGGGACCCAGGTCGTGGCGCGGTTGATGCGCCCCGTCACGCAGACTGCGTGCGCCCCGTCGTGCCCGGCGGAGAGGAAATGGAAGCTCAGGGGCGCCTTGAGGATGGCCCGCCGCGGCGGCGGCGTGCGCGCTGGAGCAGGCCCTCCGAGCAGTCGCGCCAGCAGGTGCCAGGAGTCCTCCTGCGAGCCCACGGGCAGCAGAGCCTTGCGTACGACGCTGGTGCCCTCCCCTCGCTGGTTGCGCGCCGTCGCCCCTGCGATGTCGACCTCGAGTCGGCACCACCCGAACGGCCGCCACAAGAGGGGCTCCACCTGGCGAACGGCCTGGATCCGACCGTAGGGGACGGTCTCGGAGACCGTCTGCAGCAGCCCGCGGCGGATGCGCACCCCCTCAGGACCCTCCACCGCGATGAAGCCGTACTGGCCCGACAGCCGCCGCCAGATCACGCCGGCGAAGCTCACGAGGTAGACCGCGAGGAACCCCGCCACGGTGGCAGCCGTCCGCGGTTCGAATTTGTCGAGCACGGCCAATGACGCGACCGTGCCGACAAGGATGATCGTCACGAGGGAGAGGAGGACCGAGCCCAACAGGCGGCCGACGGTCACGGTCGCCATGGGCAGCCCTGTGTTGCTCGACACCACCATGTCGATCTCGTGGCGCCCCGCCAGCAGAGCGAGCCGGAGCTCGGCCGCCTCCGCCTCGGCGAGGTAGGCCAGCTTCCCGTCGGTCGATCCCGAACCGGCGAGGCGGACCCGTAACTCGGACACACCGAGCATCCGGGCCAGGAGGGGTCGGACGATGTCGACCGCTTGGATGCGGGCCAGTGGCAGGCGGCGCGAGTCCTTGCGGATGAGCCCGGTCTCTATGCGCAGCGTGTCCCCCTCGAAACGCCAGCGGGTGACCATCCAGTGCACGTACCCGTAGACGGCGGAGACCAGAGTGATGACGATCAGGTAGTCGGTCTCGACGGTGCCGTTCTCAGCTTTGGAATGGACCGTCGAAACGAGGAACAGAAAGACGAGAGCTGGGAGCAGGCGCCCGACGCGGGCGACTGGTGAGAGCGGGTGGAGACGGCGCCACCCTTCGTCGGACGGCGCATCGGGGCCGACCTCCATCACATGCCCGCGGCCATCGACTCGCCCAGCTCGGTGAGCCGGTCGCGGAGCCGCGCAGCCTCGGCTCTCTCGAGCCCGGGAATGCGAGCGTCGCTGGCCGCTGCCGCGGTGTGCAGCTTGACCGTCGACAGCTGGAAGAGCCGCTCAACCGGGCCTGCTGTCACCTCGACGAACTGCATCCTCCCGTAGGGCACGACCGAGAGCCGTTGCACCATGACGCCGCGGGCGACGATGAGGTCCTCGTGGCGTTCCTGGTAGCGCCAGGCCCGGTAGCGGCGACGGACGAACCAGGACAGCGCAGCGCCGAGTGCGAAGACGACGGCAAGCGTGATGAGGGCGGCGAGGCCACCCACAGTGGCGAGGAAGATGAGACCGGTGAGCACCGCCAGGACCGCGGTGAACGTGGCGACCTCGGCCCGGCGCATCCTCCACAGGCCCGGCGAGGGGCGCAGCCAGGGCTGTTCGTCAGCACTCGTCACCGACAAGACGATAAAGGGAGCCTCCCCCGCGTAGGGTGGCAATTGTGACCGAGTTGCGCGCGGCCCGCGCCAGGGACCTTGCCATGGCCCTCGAGCCGGTGGCCGGCCAGGTGTACTTCTCCCCGGAGTGCCACGCCGCCTACGCCGAGCTGGGGTTTGCGCCCAGCCCGGGTTCGCTCGCGGGGGGCGTGCAGCTGCCCGACGGTCCGGCCTACTTCACCAGCCGGGGTTCGGTCATGGGCCAGGTGCCCGGTGAGGTGGTCGCGGCCGCCTTCGCCGTGTTCAATCCCGAGGCGGTGGTCCCGGCGGTCGAGTTCGGTTGGAGCAAGGTCGACGCGCCCTCCATCTGCGCTGCCCGTACCCGGGGCGCGGTCGGCCAGCTCGTGCGAATACTCGGACCCGAACCCGCCGGCATGGGACGAGCCACCGAGCTGCTGGCGGACGCCGTGGCTCCGCTGCGGCCGGAGGGCAAGCCATTGTTCGCCGGGCTTCGCAGCCTTGGGCTTCCGGGCGGGCCCATGAGCGATATGTGGCGCCTGGCCGACATGCTGCGCGAGTTCCGGGGCGACGCCCATACGGCGGCCTGGACGTCGGCCGGCCTCGACGCCACCGAGGTCGGGCTGCTCACCGAGCTCTACTGGGGCCTCCCGATGCGCACCTACGTCCGCACCCGAGCGTGGTCCGCCGAGCAGCTCGACAACGCGGAAGGCCGGTTGTCGGATCGGGGCCTCGTGTCGGGAAGCGCGCTGACGGAGGCCGGGCGGACACTGCGCGAGTCGATCGAGGTTGCCACCGACGCACAATGCGAGCCGGCGCTCGTGGCTCTCGGTGAGGACCTCGACGAGTTGATCGGGGTGCTCGCGCCATGGGGCCAGGCCATACGCGACGCCGGTGGGTACCCGCCCCAGGGTCCGCACGACCTCGCACCTGCTCGCTGAGGGCGCCGTTCAGGCGAGCGGCCGGTTCTCGGTGCCTTCGCCGGGGGTGATGAACAGCGCCAGTCCCGGCTCGTGGACCCGGGCGGTGTGCCAGACGCCAGTCGGGTTCACCATCGCATCGCCCGGTCGCAGCTCGACCACGTGCTCGGCGCCGCCGATGTCCTGCACGACATCGACCCTGCCCGAGATGAGGAAGACGACCTCTTCGCCGGCCGGGTGCCGCTCCCAGCTGTCCCAGGTCGCCTCCTGCGTGATGACGCAGACGAGTCGCCCGTCCTTTCCGTCGGCAGCGAACCGGGCGCGGTACGACTCGATCTGTTCCGCTGACCACGAGAAGTCGGGCAGCAGCGTTGCCGTGGCACCGAGCCCGAGGTGCACGAAGGTGCGGGAGAGGTCGAATGGTCCATCGCTCACAACGCCGCCCGCTCGACCTCAGTAGAGGGGCGACCAGTCGGCGGTGCGCAGGATCCGGCTCTCCCAGCGGTCGCGTACGGTCAGCGCGTCGTGCATCCAGGTCCCCGGCGCGGAGGCCGACGGCGGCATGTCGTTGGCCAGGAGGTAGAGCAGCGCCTTGTGGCTCACGATGCGTTGCCACAGGACCACTTCGTTGGTGTGGTGCGAGCCGTACACCGGCTGGAAGGCGGCTTCGAGCTCAATGATCCCCCGACCCTCCTGCTTCGACCGGCTGAGCTCAGTGTCGTAGAGGGTTCCCGCTTTGCCGAGGTAGGCGCGCAGCCCGCCGGGGTACGGCCACGCCGTGTCCTCCATGAAGAGGCTGAGCTCGTGCGCGGCGCCCGACGTCGGGACGGTCGCCAGGTCGATCTGCTGGACGGGCGACCAGGAGACAGGGGTGAGGATCTTGGCCTCGCAGGTGTGGCGCATGGCGTCGACCTCGGCCGACCACTCGGCCAGGTCGCCGTGGCGGATGCGCTCGGCCGTCTCGTCCCACGCCGCGGCGTCGCGGCAGCCGATGATCGAAACGACGGTGTAGGCCGGCCCGCTCCCGTGCGCCACCCGGAGGAACCAGAGGAGCCGGGAACCCTCGGTCGTGGCCAGGGCGGGGATGAGCTGGTCCCGGTAGGCCGCTTCGAACGCCTCTTCTCGTGATCCGGCCACTCTGTGCACCTCATGCAGCAGCAACACTGTGTACCCCTTTTGGTAGTCGTTCTAGCGTGTGGTGGCGATCCCACCGTCGACGGGGATGATGGCGCCGGTCAGATAGGCACCCGCCCTCGAGGCGAGGAAGATCGCCGTGCCCGCCATGTCGTCAGGCCGGCCGATGCGCTTCAGCGGTGCGCCCGCCGCGATCTGCTCCCCGAACGCCTCCAGGGTGGCGGCCATCATTTTGGACTCGAACGGCCCCGGGGCAATGGCGTTGACGGTGATGGTCGGAGCCAGCCGTTTGGCCAGGTGACGCGTCATCTGATGGACGGCTGCCTTCGATGCCGAATAGGAGTAGGTCTCCAGCTGGGGCACGCCGATGCCGTCGATGGAGCCGATGTTGATCACCCGGGCAGGCTCCTCTTGGGTTCCCGCCTTCTCCAGGAGCGGCACCAGGAATTTGGTCAGATGGAAGACGCCCTTCACGTTGAGGGCGAGGACGCGCTCGAAGGCGGCCTCGTCGAAGTCGGCCAACGGGGTGCCCCAGGTGGCTCCCGCGTTGTTGACCAGGATGTCGAGCTTGTCCACCCGCCCCGCCATGTCACCCGCCAGCCGGCGGCACTCGTCCTCTTTGGACAGATCGGCCGGGAGCCCGACACAGGTGCCCTTCTTCGAGAGCTCGGCGGCGACCTCGGCGCAGGCGTCCGCCTTGCGCGAGGAGATGTAGACCGTGGCACCCGCGTCGACGAAACCCTCGGCGATCATCCTGCCGATGCCGCGGGTGCCACCGGTGACAAGGGCCGTCTTGCCGGCAACGGAGAAGAGGTCAGAGGCGGACACGGCCACATTGTGGCCCAGAAGCGGCGGCCGGGCCTCTCAACCCACCGCGGGCATGGACCGGG
Organism: uncultured Acidimicrobiaceae bacterium; assembly: GCA_963726135.1. Lineage (GTDB taxonomy): Bacteria > Actinomycetota > Acidimicrobiia > Acidimicrobiales > RAAP-2 > Bog-473. The sequence continues at coordinate 63,221 of CAVSBE010000003.1, read as the reverse complement.
CCGACATGGTCACGAAGTCGCGGGCCCAGGCGGGATTGAAGAAGGTGGCCGGACCCTGCACGCTGCCGGGCTGCAGGGTGCTCCCGTTCGCCGGCGCAGCGGGGGCGGTCGGTGGTGAAGGGGCGTAGCTGACGAAGACGGGCCAGTTGGGATTGATGTCGAGCTCCATGCCACGGACGACGCCCGCCCGCGCCAGGACCTGGGCCAGCTGCAGCGGGGTGAGGCCGGGCCCGGCGGCGTAGACCAGAGCGTCGTCGGCGGTGACCCCGGCTCCCGAGCGCCATTGGTTCTCAATGCCCGGGACGCTCGACGCGGCAGGACGTCGCGCCGCAGGTGGCGCCCCAGGCCTGCCAGTCCGGGCTCGCCGCTTGCGCGGTGGGCTGACCCCCGGCCACCAGGGGGACCAGGTTCTGGCGCACGGCCACGACGTTCGGCGCCATGGACACGTCACTGCCCCAGGCCCCCACGGTCACCGAGCCGTCCGAGTAGATGACGAGGGAGGCCGCCCCTGTCACGAGCGGGTCGATGACGCGGCCCTCCGTGTAGTAGCCGCCCCCCGCCGATTGCATGAGGAAGCCGCCGTTGAAGGCGGCCACCAACGTCGCGGCCTGGGCCGGCAGGACCGGGGCGGTGAACTGGTAGGGGCCGCCCCCGGGGCTCTTGGACCCCGAATAGAGCTGGGCCGAGAGGAGCTTGGTGTCCATCCAGGCGATGCCGGCCGCCTGGGTGCCCCCCGGGGGGACGAGGTCGGTCTCGTAGACAGCGAGGGTGGCGCCCACCGGGCGCCCGACGCCATTCCAGGCACCCTCGTTGGCCGACCCGCCCGGGGCGAAGGGCGTGAGCGCCGTCGGCACGGCGAGCGGCGGGATCGTCGTGGTCGTTGTCGTCGGGGGTGCCGTAGTGGTCGTCGAGGTGGTCGTCGAGGTGGTCGGAGTCGACCCTGCTCTGGTCGTGGACGGGTGGGCCGAACTGCGGGCGGGCGTTCCCTCCGCGCAGGCGGCGACGCCGAGAGCCACGCAGAGCAGCGCCACGATAATTCCGCGCGGGCCCGCGCGGACCGCCTGAGCGCAGGTGGTCAGCGGTCTACGGCGCGGCCAGCGCCAGCGCGCTGCGCACCATGACGGAGGCACCCACCCGCAGCGACGCGTCCTCCACCGAGAAGGTGGGGCAGTGGTGCATGCCGCTCGAGCCGTCGGACGCCGCGCCGCCCACGAAGAAGTAGCAGCCGGGGAGGTGGTTCAAGAACTCGCTGACGTCGTCGCTCGGCGAGCAGGCCGGCATGCGGAAGACCTGCTCGGCACCCAGCGCGGCGCGGGCTTCCCCCTCGACCAGGTCCGCAATCGCGGGGTCGTTCACGACGGCCGGGGTGTGCTCGGGCACCTCCAGGGCCACGTGGACGCCCTGGTTGTCGGCGACCGAGGCGCACAGCGCGCGCAGCCGGGCGAAGGCCTCTTCGCGCTGGTCGACCGTGAACGTCCGCAAGCTGCCCGTGACCCTCGATGAGGTGGGCACGACGTTGACCGCAGTCCCGGCGTTCAGCGTACCGGCGCTGCACACGCAGCTCGCCTGCTCGTACGTCAACCCGTGGGCGACCTCGCCCAACCGCCCGACCAGCTCCGCCGTGGCTCGGATGACGTCGCCTTGCCCCGTCGGCATGGCACCGTGGCCGCCCGGTCCCGTCAGCGTGAAGCGCAACGAGTGGGCCTCGGACATCGTCACGCCACCGCGCACCGCCACCAGGCCGGTCGGGATCTGCGAGGTGACGTGGAACCCGATGAGGCGCGACCCCTCCATCACCGCTAGCGCGCCGTTGTCCACCATGCGTTTGGCCCCACAGAGCGCTTCTTCGCCCGGCTGGAACACGAACACGTAACGCCCGGGGAGGTCCTCGCGCCGCGAGGCCAGCACGTTGGCGGCACCGAGCAGGGCAGCGACGTGGACATCGTGTCCGCAGGCGTGCATCACGCCCTCCACCTCGGAGTGGCAGCCCTTCGCCGGGTCCTCGTGCACCGGCAGCGCGTCGATGTCAGCCCGGAGCACGACGCTGCGGCCGGGCCGCCCGCCCTCCATTTCGAAGATCCCTCCGGTGTCCGTGACACGCACGGCCTCCCCGATGCCGAGCTCCGCCATATGGTCGCGAACCAGGTCGGTCGTGTGGTGCTCCTCGAAAGCGAGCTCCGGCCGGCGGTGGACCTCGTGCCGCAGGTCCACCATCTCGTCGTAGACGGCGTCGCCCGGAGCCGCGCCGCAGAGGTCGGTCACCCTCAGCGCCCGAGGAGGTCGCGGGCGATGTGGGTCACCTGAATCTCGTCTGTGCCGGCGTAGATCTGGAACACCTTGGCGTCGCGGGCCAGCTGCTCGACGCGGAACTCGGACATGTACCCGTTGCCGCCGAAGAGCTGCACGGCCTCCATGGCGACCTCGGATGCAGCCTGGGCGGAGTAGAGCTTCATCGCCGAGGCCTCGGCCAGGCTCAGGCTCTTGCCCTCCGCACTCATCTCGATGTGCCGGAACACGAGGTTCTCCACGTTGAGGCGGGCGATCTCCATGCGGGCCAGCTTGAGCTGAATCAGCTGGAACTCCGCGATCGGCCGCTCCCACAGCAGCCGGTCCTTGGCGTACTGCACCGAGAGCTTGAGGCACTCCTCAATGAGGCCCAACGACATGGCCGCGACGCCCGCCCGCTCGGTGACGAAGTTTCCCTTGGCACTCTCGCGCCCTTCGTTCCCGCCGGGTGCCCCCTCGGACTCGCCGAGCAGCCGGTCCGTGCCGGCGCGCACGTCGGTGAGAAAGAGCTCGCCCGTCGGCGACGAGTGCAGGCCCATCTTCCGGAACGGCCGGGATTGCTCCAGCCCCGCCATGCCGCGGTCGAGGATGAATGTGAGCACGGGACGCTGGCGTAGCGGGGTTTCGCTCCCGTCGTCGAGCTTGGCGTAGAAGACGATGGTGTCGGCGTAGGGGCCGTTGGTGATGAACGTCTTGTTGCCGTTGAGGATGTACTCGTCGCCGTCCCGCGCCGCCGTTGACTTCATGCCCCCCAAGGCATCGGAGCCCGAGTCGGGCTCGGTGATCGCCCAGGCGCCGATCTTGTCCAGCGTCATCAGGTCCAGACCCCAGCGCTCCATCTGGGCCGGCGTCCCGCTCTTCATGATCGTGCCCCCGGCCAGGCCCGTGCTCACGCCCAGGGCGGTCACGATGCCGGGGCAGTAGTGGCAGAGCTCGATGATCGGGATCAGCGTCACCGCCGCGTTGCCGCCGCGCTCGGACGGCTGCGGCGCCGCTGTGCCTGACGACCTGCGTTCGAGAGCCCGCTTGAAGGAGTCCCGGGCCATGGCATCGAGGCCGAAGGTCCGGTAGAGCTTGCGGATCACCTCATAGGGGGGCGTGTCGCCGTGCTCGAGTTCCTCGACGTTCGGCTTGACCTCTTCGTCCACGAACCGGCGCACCGCGTCGCGGATCGCCAGCTGCTCTTCGGACCACTCGAACATGACGTGCCTCCTGCGGCCTCGGCGGGCACCCGCCGGCGCGACCCTACCGGGCGTTCCTAGGCGTCGGCGATCCGCTTGAGTGTGTTGCGGTCTGTGTGGATGACCTGTTCGGGCATCCTGGCGTGATGGATCACCGTCGTCTCGAAGTAGGTGAACTCGCCTTCCACACTGGTGTCGATGGTCACCTCGTATCGGACGGACTGGGCGTTTTTGTCCAGCCAATTGTTCGAGAGGATTCCGTAGGTCTGGTTGCCGACGCTCGCCTGAAGATTGAATGTGGTCGCATCCGGCGCCACAATGCCCCCGGCGACGATGGCCGAGCCCCGCGGGATGAGGAAGCAGCGGACGACCTCGCCGTCGCGGGCGTCCCACATCCAGTAGCCGACCTCGGTGTGGAACGGGCTCTCCTCGACGCCCCGCCAGGCGGCCATGCGGTAGTCGAGGCCGTAGAGCACCTGGCTCCCGTTCTCGACCGGTCCGAAGGGCTTGAAGTCGATGTGCTCACGGTAGGGGGTCAGGCCCAGCTCCCCCCTGTCATTGGCGTAGGCGAGGTCCTCGCCCTGCTCGCCCTCCCAGATCCCGGCCAGGCGGGCCAGGGGCCCCCATTCCGGTCCTGCGCTCACTGTGCCTCCTTGGCTCGCCCGGGTGCGCCCAACGCCACCTTACGTGCTGGCGTTCCGGCCACCACAAACGAGCGACACCCCGGCTCGCCTAGGTCCCGGGCGTGGTCAGATCTGGCTCCGGTGCGAGACGCCGCCTCGAACGCCGGGCACCACGGGCGCCCTCGGCGTTGCGCTGGGTGCGCGAAACGATGACGCGGGTCGACACGAGGAGGAGCAAGACGATGACGACGAGGATCAGCGCGGCGTCGTAGGACAGGTAGTTCTTCTGCGTCGAGGGGTCGTTGTAGAACGTGAACACGACGTAGGTCAGGTAGGGGAACTGGCTCCCCGTGAGCGCGTGGGGCAGCGTGTTGGAGAACCCCGCGGTGTAGATGAGCGGCGCGGTCTCGCCGCACGCAATGGCCAGAGCCAGGAGGAGCCCGGTGACGATGCCGGGCAGCGCGCTCTTGAGGATGACCTTGCGCAGGCCGTAGCCCATCGACATCCCGAGCGCCTCCGCCCCCTCCCGGTAGCCCGTCGGGACCTGGCGCAACGAGCTCTCCGTCGTCTTGGCGATGTAGGGGATGACCATGATGGACAGGATGATGACCGCCGGCAGGAGCGAGAAGCCCCACCCCAGGCCCACGACGAGCGCCACGTACCCGACGTAGCCCAGCACGATCGACGGGAAGCCCGCCAGGATGTCGGACGCAGTCCGCAGGGGCCCCCCGGTGGCCTTTCTGCTGCGCCGACGGGGGCGGGCGAGTTCGGCCAGGTGGATGCCCGCCAGCACGCCGATGGTCCCGGCGACGATGAAGACGCCGAGCATCAGGATCAGGGTGCCCAGGATCTGGTCCCGCAGCCCGCCCCCCGTCGGGGTCAGCGTCGTCCACAGGACGCTCCAGCGCCAGTGCGGCAGGGCGCGGGCGAGAACGCCGAAGAGCAGCCAGGCCGCCGGCGCCATGATCAGGACGAGCGCCACATAGGTCAGCACCCGCCACGTGATGGTCGAGACGCGACGCCGCTTCGTGGAAGCGCCGGCGGAGAGCGACGTCGACGCCATCAGGCCCCCCCCACTGGCCCACCGATGCGACCCGTCCGGGTGATGATGAGCCGAGCGATCAGGTTGACGGCGACCGAGATCACCGCCAGGACGAGGGCCAGCTCGGCCAGGGTTGCCACCGCGAAGCCGGTGCCGTCGGTGAATGCGCCGTCGAGCTGGGTGAGGATGGTGGCGGCCACCGTGGTGAACGGCTGGTAGATGTTGATCGGGATACGCAGGACGGCCCCGCCGATCATGACGATCGCGATCGTCTCCCCGAGCGCCCGGCCGAGCCCGAGCACGGTGGCGCCGATGATCCCCGATCGCACCCAGGGCAGGGTGACCTTGTTGGCCACCTCCCAGTCGGTCATGCCCAGGGCCGATGCCCCCTCCTTGGGGAGCGGGGGCACCGACGTGAAGAGGTCGCGGGTGGTCGAGGTGATGATCGGCACGATCATGAGGGCGAGGACGATGCCGGCCGAAAGCAGACCCTCGCCCCCCCCCACCGGGTTCCGGAAGTAGCGGAGCACCGGGACGTTGGGCGCGTGGTCGGCGATGATCGGGTAGACATGATGGGCCAGCCAGGGACCGAAGGTGAGGATCCCCCACAGGCCGATCACGACGCTCGGGATGCCCGCGAGGATCTCGATGGCGAACCCCAGCGGCCGCGAGATCCAGGCCGGCAAGCGTTCGGTCAGTGCGAAAGCCGCCCCGATGGAGAGCGGCAGCGCGATCACGATGGCAATGAGCGACGACACCAGGGTGCCCCAGAGGATGGCCCAGGCGCCGTACTGGGCCCCCATCGGATGTGCCACCCCGTCGGTGTGCACGACCGCGCCGTAGCCGCTGCCTTCGGTCCAGTTGCGGCCGTAGAGGAAGTACCAGCCGTTGACGCGGATGGCCGGCCAGGCCTTGACGGCCAGGACGGTGACCGCGAACACCAGCGCAGCCAGGGGCAGCACGACGGCGATCCACGCCGATCCGCGCCAGACCCGCTCCTCGTTGTTGCGGGCAAAGCGCCCCAGTCGCTTTGGGAGTGGGGGCCCTCCTATTGACTCCGTGTGCGGCGTGGCGGGGATGCTCCCCGCCACGCCGCCAACGGATGCCACTACTTGATGCTCAGGATCTGCTTCAGCGACTGCGCCACGACCTTGGAGGGCAGGGGCTGGAAGTTGACCTGGGACAGGTACGATGAGTTGTTGCCGTAGTTCTTGTTGACCGACCACTCCAGCACGGAGCGGATGGTCTTCGCCGTCGAGCTGCTCGACTGCTGGTTCGAGACGATGGCGTACTCGTAGTTGACGATCGGGTAGCCACCGGGGATGTTGCCGTAGATCAGCGAGATCGTGCCGTTGGCCGGGGTCTTCTTCAGGAACCCGGCGGCCTCGGCGGCGATTGTCGCCTGGGTGGGCACCTCATACTGGCCTTTCGCGTTGCCGAGGGCGGCGTACCCGAGGCCGGCCTGCAGGCTCTGGGTCAGGTAGCTGATGCCGACGTAGGCGATGCAGCCCGGCGTGGCCTTGCAACCCGACACCATGCCCGAGTTCCCCGTCTCACCGAGTGCGCCGGGCGCAGCCGGCCACGGAACGGTGGTGTTGTAGCCGATCTTCGCGCCCCAGCCGGAGGCGTCGGCCTTCGAGAGGTACTGGGTGAAGAGGAAGGTGTCGCCGCTGCTGTCGGAGCGGTGCAGCGTGACGATCGGCGTGGCGGGCAGGGTGACGCCGGGGTTCGCGCTCGCGATCGCCGAGTCGTTCCACTTGGTGATCTGCCCCTGGTAGATCTCCGAGAGGACCTTGCCGCTCAGCTTGAGGTGCGAGAGGACCCCCGGGATGTTGTACGCCACGATTTGGGACGAGATCGCCAGCGGGATGTTCAGCAGGTGCGGGCTGGCCGATGCCACGCTGGGCGAGAGATAGGCGTCCGAGGCGCCGATGTCGATCGTGCCGTTCGCGGCCTCCGAGATCCCGGTGCCCGATCCTGTCCCCGCCGTCTGAATGGTCACACTCGGGTATTTCTCGTTGAACCCGCCCGCCCACAGGTTGAAGAGTGGGTACATCAGGGTGCTGCCGGTCTCGGTCACGGTGCCGCCCGGGGGCGTCTCCACGCCGCTGCTGGGCAGCTTGACACTGGCCGCCGAGGCGGCCGAGCTGATCACGACCGAGCTCAACGCGAGCCCCGCCGCAGCGGCGACGATCGCTCCCCGCTTGAATCGGGCTGCGCGCATCATTGTCTTCACAGGTTCTCTCCTTGTGAGTGTGATTGGTGTGTGCTTGTGACCTATGGCTGAATGGGTGGTGACCATCTCGCTCATGGGTGCTGAGGCATGTCGCTGTCGGTGCGGCCGCGCCCCTACCCCATCCGTCCCGTGACGTAGCGCTCGGTGTCGGGTTGCTTGGGGTGGTTGAACAGCTCCTCGGTCGGGCCATACTCCATGAGCTGCCCTTGGTAGAGGAACATCGTGTAATCCGACACGCGCACCGCCTGGCCCAGGTTGTGCGTCACCACGATCAGGGTGAGCGCGGGCGTCAGCGTTCTGAGTAGCGCCTCGATCGACTCCGTGGTCACCGGGTCGAGCGCCGACGTCGGCTCGTCGAGCAGGAGCACCTCGGGACCCACCGCGAGGGCGCGTGCGAGGCAGAGCAGCTGCTGCTGCCCGCCGGAGAGCCGGAAGGGCGAGTCGTTCAGGCGGTCCTTGACCATGTCCCACAGGCCGACCTCCCTGAGCCGGCGCTCGCAGACGACATCGAGCTGCTTTCCCTTGGCGATGCGGTGCGCCTTGACGCCGGCCACCACGTTGTCCTTGATCGACATCGGGAATGGGTTCGGACGTTGGAACAGCATGCCGATGCGGCGGCGCAGGGCGAGGAGGTCGACGCCCTGATCCCAGAGGCTCACCTTGTCGAGGTGGACGTCACCGGTGCGCCCGAACCCGGGCACCCGGTCGTTCAACCGGTTGAGCGTGCGCAAGAAGGTGGACTTGCCCGATCCGGTCGGTCCGATCAGCGCGGTGATGGCCCCGCGCTTGATCGACACGTTGATGTCGTGGAGGACCGTGCGACCCGAGAAGCTGAGCTTCAAGTCGGTCGACTCCATGACGTCCTCCGGCCGCGACGAGTCAGGGTCGAGAGCCTTGAGAGCCTCGTCGATACCGGATCGATCGTCGGTCGTAACGAGTTCGTTACGAGCTTGGGCGGTTTCTCCGTCATCCACTACGTGGAACGTAGCCAGGCCAGGTGAACGTCCGGCAACAGGAGCGCAATCTCCGGATGAATAGTTTGTCAGGGAGTCCGGTTTTTCCCGACCAGTCTCGTGCGGGCTCAGGCCTGCAGTGCCCCGGCGTCCTGGGTCGTGCGGGACATCGCCTCCCGGTGGGCCGACGCAATGGCCGTCACGATCCCCGGTGCCCAGGCGATGACGGCGAGGCAGGCCAGAGCGGCGGGGACCGAGACCACCAGCGCGGCACCCGTCGAGAACAGCGCGCAGGCGCCGGCGGCCGCGCTGAGGAAGGCGGCGGCGAGCCACGCGATCCACCAGTGCAGCACGCGCCGCCGGTTGGGGTCGTCCGGCGGGAGGCAGTCACGGATCGCGGAGTACGGCACCCAAAGGCTGACCACCGGGACGAACCACGAACCGACCCCCCAGGCAGGGGATCGGCGCGATGGGATCCCGAGCGCCTTTCCGGCGGACGCCGCCCGGTGCTGCCAGATGCAGGCCACGATCACCGCGCCGACGGTCAGCAAGCCGACGATGACGTTGCCCGGGTTGTACCCGCTGGGGCCGTGATAGGGCGGCGGCGTGATGCCGTTTTGCGCATCGTGCCAGTCCACTCGGAACTGGTGGCCGATGGCCCGCAACTGGTTGGCGTTCACCCGCTGCAGGACAAGGGTGACGAGGTAGTAGATGGCCGGCATGACGACGGCGACGCGCGCCATCCGCACGAGGCGCTGCTCGTCGTCCACCACCCGGCTCGTGTTGAAGGTGTTCAGCCGCTCCGATGCCGCGACCCACGGCGCCACCTGTGATGCCGGCCCTTGGGGCGGCGGCGCGCCCGCCCAGGGTGGTGGTGGCGGGTGCTGGGGCAGGACCGTTGCCTCGGTCCAGGCGTACCCGTCCCACCAGCGCTGCCCTGGGCCACCGGCCGGGTCCGGGTACCACCCGGGCGGCGCACCGGGGTAGCCGCTGTACTCGCTCACCTACCCATCCTGCCAAAGGGGCGGCTCGCCGCCGGCACGCGTAGCCTCGGGGTCGTGCGCGTCTTTGTCGCTGGGGGCACCGGCGCCATCGGGCGCCCCCTGGTACACGCCCTTGTCGATGCCGGGCATGAGGTCACCGTATTCTCACGCAGCGAGGGCAGGATCGCCGCCCTCGGTGCCCCCGGCGTCGTCGCAGCGGTGGGCGATGCCTTCGACGCTGAAGGTGTGACTCGCGCCGTGCAGGCAGCGAGACCCGAGGTGCTGGTCAACCATTTGACCAGCCTGGCCCAGTCCGCCAATCCTTGGGCGGTCAAGCGTGGCTTCGAGGTGACCAGCCGCCTGCGTCGCGAGGTCTCGGGAACGCTTGTCGCCGCCGCCCGCGCCGCCGGTGTCCGCCGGGTCGTGGCCCAGAGCATCTCCTTCGCCTACCGCCCCGGCCCGGGGACGCGCACCGAGTCCGACCCGCTGTGGACCGACGCCCCGGGTCAGATCGGCAAGCTCACGGGATCCCTCGCGTCCCTCGAGTCGGTCACCCTCGGCGACCGCGCCGTCGAGGGTGTCGTGCTGCGCTACGGCTCCTTCTACGGCCCGGGCACCTACTTCGCGCCCGGCGGCCTCTACACCTCCATGATCGCCAAGCGCCGCCTGCCGATTCCCGGCGACGGCGGCGGGCTCTTCGGGCTCGTGCACATCGACGACGCCGCAGCGGCCACCGTGGCCTCGCTCGATGGTCCCGTCGGCGTGTTCAACGTCGTCGACGACGTGCCCGCCCGGGCGTCGGAGTGGACGCTGTTCGTGGCCGAGCTACTCGGCGTCAAACCGCCGCGCCACCTGCCTGAAGCGGTTGCCAGCGTCGCGGCCGGGAAGTTCCTGACCTATCTCATGTGCGACCAGCCGGCGGTCTCCAACCGTCGGGCCCGGACGGAGCTCGGCTGGACACCGCGGTACCCCGATTGGCGCGAGGGTCTGCGCGCCGCCCTCGCTCCCGATGGAGATACGGCCTCCGGGTAGCTCTGGCGGCCAGGCGACCCTCCGGGCTCACGACGGCCACTTCCCGAGCTTTCCTGACGTCAACCGACGGGCGCCCCGAGCGCCGCCGCGACCGCGCCGATGACCCCGGCGCCGACGAGCGTCAACACGACGCTGCGCCGCAGCGCGACGATCATGACCAGCTGCACCGGCCAGGATCAGCACCTGCCACACGTGCGATATGGCGGTCGCGAGGGGGATGGACGCGCCCGCGATCGCGCCGATCGCCGCCGGCCCGGCGCCGCCCAGGAAGGACTGCGCGACCCGGTTGGTCCGCAACGCGCCAAAGTGCCGGGCCCCCAGGGCGATGAACAGGAACGAGGGCGAGAACGCGACGAGGGCCGCCAGCAACGCGCCGCCGACGCCGGCTGCTGCGTAGCCGACGACAGCGACCGTTTGGACGACCGGCCCGGGAGTGATCTGCCCGAGCGCAACCGCATTGAGGAACTGCGCGTTCGTCATCCAGTGGTAGTGGTGCACGGCGTCGGCCTGCATGAGCGGAATGATCACGAAGCCTCCTCCGAACGACAGTGCGCCCACCTTGAGGGCGACCCAGGCCAAGGCACCCAGCCCGCCGGTCACCACGACGCCCAGCGGCGCCGCCACGAAGCCCTTGAGCTTCTCGGGTGGTTGCACCCTTCCCGAGAGGGCAACCTCCACCAGCCCGCACCCCAGGAGGACGAGCACGAGAAAGGTGCCGACTGTCGCGGCCGCCACGCCGCCGAGCACGCCGTAGACGATCCAGCGCACCCGCCTGGCCGTGGCAGGGCCGGTCCGGCGCCAGCTGGCCGGGATCAGGCCGAGCGCGGCATTGAGGGCAACCGGTGCCACCGCCGCGCCGGCCCCGAGGGCAGCACCCTTGATCCAAGTGGGCGGGCTCGAGGCCAGGAACACTGCGGCCAGCCCGATGATCACCGCGAGCCCGGGGCAGATGAAGCTGGCGCCCCCGACGAGCGCGCCGGGCAGACCGCGCAGTCGCCACGCGCAGAAGATGGCCAGCTGCGTCGACGCCGGACCGGGGAGCAGGTTCGTCGCCGCGATGGCGTCCTCGAACTCGGTCTCGTCCAGCCATCCCTCGCGCTCGACGGCCAGGCGGCGCAGCATGGCGATGTGGGTCGGTGGACCGCCGAAGCCGGTACAGCCGATGCGGCCCCACTCCCTGGCGATCGTCGCGAGGGGGACGTCTGGTCGTGCGTCCGGGGTCGGTTCGTCCGGAGACGTCTCGTCCGGCATGCCTCATGTTCGCACGCCCCCGGCGCCCGACCGCTGCTACAGCAGGACCGATGCCATCTCCTCCAGCGCGGCGATGTGCGCATCGACGCTCGTCAAGCCCGAGTGCATGGTGTTGATGGACAAGTGGCTCGCCCCCGCCTCCCGCCATCGGCGGGCGTGCTCGGCGATCTTGTCGTGGTCCCGGGTGCTGTATTCGAGCCTCCCCTCGAATTCGAAATGGGACAGGTCGCGCCCCGCCTCGGCAGCCCCCTCGCGGATGATCTCGAGTGCGCGTTCGAGGCCACCGCCGGGACGGACCATCGGGAACCAGCCGTCGGCGACGCGCCCGACCCTGCGCAGAGCCGCCGGGGCGTGGCCACCGATCCAGATCGGGATCGGGCGCTGTACTGGCAGGGGTGCCAGCCCGGCCGCCCGGATGTGGTGAAAGCGCCCGTCGACACTGACGCTCCGCTGCGTCCACAGCGCGCGCAGCACCGCGACCTGCTCCTCCAGAACGGCCGCCCGCTCGTCGAACCGCACACCGAGCGCGTCGTACTCGAGCTTGTTCCATCCGATGCCGAGACCGAGACGGAAGCGGCCGCCGCACAGCAGATCCAGCTCCGCGGCCTGCTTGGCCAGCAGCGCCGTCTGGCGCTGTGGCCCGATGAGGATGGAGGTGGCGAAGGCCAGATTCGTGCAGCCGGCCAGGTAGGCGAACATCAAGAGCGGTTCGCGGAAGGGGTCGTCGATCGTGTAGGGACCACCCAGGTCGCCCAACACCGCAGTGTCCCCACCGAGCACGTGGTCGTAGGCGGCCAGGTGGGTGTAGCCGAGCTCTGCCACAGCCTGCCCGATGGCGCGAACAGCGCCGCGGTCGCCGCCGGCCTCGGTCTGGGGAAAGATCGCTCCGATGTCCATTTGTGCAGTCTGCCGCGCCGTGGAGCGGACGTGCGGGCCCGGACAGCGCGACGGCCGAACGGGTTAACTTGGACCCGATGTTGGTGCGCATCTTCGTGGAACCCCAGTTCGGCGCGACCTACGAGCAGCAGGTTCGCATGGCACAAGCGGCCGAGGCGGCCGGCTTCGACGCCTTCTTCCGCTCTGACCATTTCCTCACCATGGGCGGTGACGGCCTCCCCGGCCCGACCGACTCGTGGATCACGCTGGGCGCCATCGCCCGGGAGACGGAGCGAATCAGGCTCGGGACCCTCGTCACCTCGGCCTCCTTCCGGCCCCCCGGGCTGCTCGCCGTCCAGGTGGCCCAGGTTGACGCCATGAGTGGCGGACGGGTGGAGCTCGGGCTCGGTGCCGGTTGGTACGACGCCGAACACACCGCCTACGGGTTCCCGTTCCCGCCATTGGGGGAGCGCTTCGAGCGCCTCGAGGAGCAGTACGCGATCTTGACCGGGCTGTGGGGCACGCCTGTCGGCGAGACCTTCAGCTTCGACGGGCGCCACTATCACGTGAAGGACAGCCCGGCGCTGCCCAAGCCCGTCCAGCAGCCCCATCCGCCACTCATCGTGGGTGGTGGTGGCGCCCGTCGGACACCGCGCCTCGCCGCCACCTTCGCGGCCGAGTTCAACCTCCCCTTCTCATCGGTCGCCGACACAGATGCCCAGTACGACCGGGTGCGCGCTGCCTGTCGTGACAGGGGCCGCGACCCAGGGACATTGCGGCTTTCGGCGGCCCAGACCGTGTGCTGTGGTGCCGACGAGGCGGAAGTTCGGCGCCGCGCTGCAAACATCGACCGCAGCGCCGACGAGCTACGGGCGCACGGCGTGGCGGGCACGCCGGACGAGGTGGTGGCGCGACTGCTCGCGTTCGCCGAGATCGGCGCGCAGACGATGTACCTCCAGGTGCTCGACCTCGACGACCTCGATCACATCGAGCTGCTGTCCAAGGAAGTGTTGCCGCAGGTCTCCTGATCCGGTCGGTGGCTGCACCGTCCGGCGTCCCGGGCCTGGTGTGCAAGAGTTGACCAGGTCAAGCCGCGGCCGCACGGGGGCGGCGGACGCCGCCCGCATCCTCGGTACGCTGGGCAGGCCGGATCTGCGGTCCCGACCCGGCCGGGCGTGGCATGGAGCTGCGCCGACGGGAGGGTGACATGACCATCACGAGCCGGGGTGCTGTGGCGCCGACCGGTGACCCGCTCCGAAAGGACGCGGCCACGGTGGAGGCGACCCTTCCGGCCGATACGGCCGCGCTCGATGCGATCGTCCACGAAGTTGCCGATCACGCCGCCTCGTGGGCCAAGACCGACGCCGCGGCGCGTGCCGACCTCCTCGAACAGGTGATTGCCAGCACGATGGCGGCGGAAGCGGACTGGCTGGCAGCGGCGTGTGCAGCCAAGGGATTGTCGCCCGGTACCACCGAGGCGGGGGAGGAGCTCTTCGCTGGCATCGGCACATTCGTGCGGATGGCGCGCCTGTTCCGCGACTCCTTGCGTGACATCGCCAAGGACGGCAAACCCTCCTTCGCCGGGCCGGTGCGCGAGGCGTCCGACGGCCGGCTCCGGGTGCAGGTCTTCCCAGGCGGCGCGTTCGATCGGATCACGTTCCCCCAGACGACAGCCGAGGTCTGGATGCAGCCCGGCGTCTCCCGGGAGTCGCTTGTCGCAGGTCAGGCCCCGGCCTACGCGGATCCGACCGCCCACACCGGTACGGTGCTCGTGTTGGCCGCCGGGAACGTGGCCTCACTCGGACCCCGCGACGTGCTGTCGAAGCTCTTCGTGGAGGGCAAGGTGGTCGTGATGAAGGCCAACCCGGTCAACGACTACCTCGTGCCGCATTGGAGCCGAGCCCTGGCGCCGCTCATCGACGCGAACGTGTTGCGCATCGTCGACGGCGGTGCCGAGGTCGGTCAGTACCTCACCAGCCAGCCTCGCATCGACGAGGTTCACATCACGGGGTCTGACAAGACCTATGACGCCGTTGTGTTCGGCACCGGCCCCGAAGGAGCGCGGCGCAAGGCGGCCGATGAGCCGATCCTCGACAAACCGGTCACCGCAGAGCTGGGCAACGTGTCACCGGTCATCGTAGTGCCGGGCAAGTGGTCGATCGCCGAACTGCGCTATCAGGCCGAGCATGTCGCCACCATGCTGGTCAACAACGCGGGCTTCAATTGCATCTCGGCTCGCGTCGTCGTCACTCACGCCGCGTGGCCTCAACGCGACGCCTTCCTCGGCGCGCTGACCCAGACGCTCGTGGGGATCACCACTCGCCGCGCCTACTACCCGGGCGCCCGCGACCGGCGCAACGCGTTCCTGAGTGCGCATCCGGAGGCCCAGGACTTCGGCACGGGACCCGACGACGCACTGCCCTGGACCTTCATCCCAGGTGTGCCACCCGGGCGCACCGACGACATCTGCTTCAACGTCGAGTCGTTCTACGGCGAAGTAGCCGAGACGGCACTGACGGCACCATCCGAGGCGGCCTTCGTCGACGTCGCCACCGCGTTCTGTAACGATGTCGTGTGGGGAACGCTTGGGGCGACTCTGATCGTCAGCCCCTCCTCCATGAAGCAACACGACGTTGCCGATGCGGTTGAGCGGGCCGTGGCGGACCTGCGCTACGGCTCCATCGGAGTCAACGTTTGGCACGGACTGTCCTTCGCCATGGGCTCAACGACCTGGGGCGCTTACCCGGGCCACCCCCGCACCGACATCCAGTCGGGTACCGGTGTCGTAGGGAACGCCGCAATGTTCGACCGCCCCCAGAAGGCGGTCGTGCGCGGCCCGTTCCGCTCGCGACCCAAGCCGCCCTGGTTCGCCACGGCGCCGGCGGGCTATGAGGTCATGCGCCGTTTCGTCGGCTTCGAGGCCGAGCCGTCCGCTGCGAAGATCCCGGGGCTGCTGCTCGCCGCCATGCGCAGCTGATCGAGCTAGTTCGTCGCTCCCGTCCGCGCGCGCAGTTGGGGAATGGCGAAGGGCGCCGCTGCCGCGATCGCGGCTATGAGCCCAACGAACGCACCAAATCCCCATCCAACGCCCGAGCCCCCGGGCTTGTCGAGGAAGGCGATAACAACCAGCACAAGGTTGACGATGGTCGCCGCCATCATCGCTGTGAGGTGTGGGATCTTGGTGCCGATGGGAAGCTCGTCCCAGCCGGCGCGCAGCACGAGGTACGCCACGATCGCGATGCAGAGGATCAATGAGAGGTACATCCAGCCGTGCCACAGCCCGTCTGCGGTGAAGTTGAAACCCGCGATGCTGTAGGTGTACCAGGACAAGAACAGCGAGATGAACAGCACGATCGTGGCCCCGCCGGAGATCCGGTCGGCCATCGACCAGCGGGCGACGTCGAACTTGAAGGCCGGAGTGGAGGACCCGCTCGATGCGGCCGCGCCCGGCGTCGCTGCCGCCGGTGCGGGAGCGGGAGCCGGTGCGGAGCGCCGACGGCCGGTGCGGCCTGGGTCGCCGTCGAGCCCAGGCTCAACGAAGATCCGCAGCTTGGGCAGGTGCCGGCATCGTCGGCGACTTGGCTTTGACACTGTGGGCAGGTCTGCGGCATTGACGATCCTCCATGCTCCGGGCGTCGGGAGTCCGGCGGGCCCCCCGCACGCTTCGTTGACTGCTTTTGTCCTGCACCCCCAGTCTACGGGGGTTTGACCCCCCTGACGAGGGATCATTCCCTGTGACGGTCAGCCGCCGGTTTGGTTACGGCCGTCGGACCAGGTGCGCTAACCGCGCGGTGACAAGTGCGATCGGGGCGCCACGGGGGGCGGTTTGGGAGCCAGGAGGGTCAGGCGGGCCACGGTGTCCCCGCCGACTGCGACGCAGCTCGAACTCGTCGGGCAGGACAGCGCGGTCAGCGTGATGGGGGTGTAGGCCGTCCGCGAGGCGCGGAAAGTCACACCACGGTTGAGGCTTTCGGCCACCGCCCCGGTGGCGACGGCCGGGAAGCCGATCCATTTGGTCCCCACCATCGCGCACTGTGTGGCAGACGGGCAGGAAACGCCAAAGATGTCGTCGACGGGCACCGGTCGAGTCGATAGCTGCCAGGTGTGCCCTCCGTCGGTGCTGCGCAGCAGCTGACCCTTTGCCGGAACGACGTCGCTGACGGTCGTGTTCGTCGTCCCGGCCGCGACACATTCCGACGCGGTGAGACACGTCGCGCTCTGCAGCAGTCCCACACCGGCCGGAACGGTCGCCAGGGCCCATGTATGTCCGTTGTCAGTGCTTAGTGCGACAGCGCCTTCTCCGTGGCTGTTGCTGGTCGGGACGTAGCCGGCAATGAGGCAGGACCCGCTGGTCGCGCACGTGAGGCTGTTGCCGGGGAGGAAGAACGCGGGCAGCCCGCCCTCTTGTTGCCAGCTCTTCCCGAAGTCGTCGCTGGAGGCTGACCACGTCAGGGTGCCGTCGCTGACGATGGCCGTGCAGCTAGACGAGGTGGTGCACACGACACTGGTCACCGCGAGGGCGTTGCTCGGCGGTGTCGCCGGCGCCCATGCCGAGCCGGCGTTGGTGGTCGTCACGACGACACCGCTGCCGGGCAGTGATGCCCCGTTCGACCCGACCGCCATGCACCTGGTCGGTGTGGGGCAGGAGACCCCGCTGAGTTGGGGCGAGCTCCCGCCGGCCACGTGCTGAGCCTTCCACGACACGCCGCCGTTGGTCGTGGCCACGATCACAGTCGTCCCCGCGGCCGGGGCCAGATTGGGTCCGGCCACACCGACAGCCCAGCATCTCCGGGCGTTGGCGCAAGACACCGCACCGAGCTCGCCGGTGCCAGCCGGAGCCGGTTGCCCGACCGCGAGGGGCGTGCCTTTCGGCTCCCCGAGGACATGCGGGACTGGGTGTGTGCCCGGATGATTGGTCAGCGCGCAGCCCGACCCGGTAACCGCCACCGCAGTGAGCAGGAAGGACAGGCCGCTGCCGCGTCGCCGGACATGCCGGTGTCGAGGCACTGAGCGGAGAGGCACGGCGGGACGACAATAGGCGGTGGGGGCATCTTTTCGGCCGCATCGCCCGGTACCCTCCCTGCGGTGGACTGGGTGGATCTGTTGATCATCGGCCTGATGCTGCTGGCGGCCGTCCATGGACTGCGGCTCGGCGCGCTGGTTCAACTCCTCACTTTCGGAGGCTTCATCCTCGGGTTTCTGCTCGGAATTCTGGTCTGGGTGCCGCTGCTCAAGACCGGCCACGAGAGCGCGACCCGCGCCATCCTTGTCGTGTCGCTGGTCATGACGACGGCGTGTGTCTTCGGCTCCACCGGCCGCGTTCTCGGCACCTGGAGCAACGTCACCGTCCGCCGGCACCATCTGGGTCATGTCGACGCCGTTCTCGGGGTCGGTGTGGCCGTCGTGGCAGTCCTGCTCTCTGTCTGGCTGGTGGCAGCCGTGATCTCGTCGCCCAACAGCCGCTTCACGTCACTCGACGCCGCCGTGGCCCGTTCCGACATCCTCCACTCCATTGACCGGGTCCTACCGCAGGCGCCGTCCATCTTCAACGACCTCCAGACGTTCCTGAACAACCAGGGGTTCCCCCAGGTCTTCGCGACGCTCACGCCGCCGTCGACGCCGTCGGTCCCGACGCCGACGAATTCGGAAACGCGCGCGTTGTCGGATCCGGCCGTGTTCTCGACGGTCAAGATCCTCGGTACCGCCTGCAGCAACGAGCAGGAAGGCTCTGGCTTCGTCGTGGGGCCGGGGCTGGTGGCTACCAACGCCCACGTCGTGGCGGGGGAGAGCAACGGCAACACCCAACTCGTGGTTGACAACAATGCCTACAACGCGACGACCGTGTTCTTCGACCCCTCTTTCGATCTGGCGGTCCTGCGCACCGATGCGCCCCTTGGCCCCGCCCTCACCATCGACCCCAATCTCGTCTCCCGGGGAACGCCGGCCGCGTTGCTCGGCTACCCAGAAAACCAGGGTCTGACCATCGATCCGGCGGGTGTGACGGAAGAAGTGACGGCCATCGGGAAGGACATCTACAACAACGGTACGGTCACCCGGGGTGTCTATGCCCTCCAGGCCAATGTGGAGCCGGGCAACTCGGGCGGCCCCCTAATGGGGCCGGGCGGCCAGGTCATCGGCGTGGTCTTCTCCCGCTCCACCGTCTACCCCAATGTCGGTTACGCCCTCACGTCGCCGGGCGTCCTGGCGCGTGTCCAGGTGGCGCTCCACCATCGCGCCGCGGTCAGCACAGGGCCGTGCATCACAGGCTGAACCGGCAAGAATGAGGCCATGAGCCTGCCGATCGAGCACTACGCCGTCATCGGCGATCTGCAAACCGCCGCCCTGGTCGGATTGGACGGGTCAGTGGATTGGTTGTGTCTCCCGCATTTCGACTCTGGATCGTGCTTCGCCCGGCTCCTGGGCCACGAGTCCCATGGCTTCTGGCGGATCGCACCAGTGGGTGGCCCGAGCGCGATCTTGGCCACCCGACGCTGGTACCGCCCCGACACGCTCGTCCTCGAGACCGAGTTCGACACCGCCACCGGTACGGTGCGCGTCACCGACTGCATGCCAATCAGGGACGAACACCACCCCCACCTGGTGCGGTCGGTCGAGGGCGTCAGCGGCACCGTCGACATGCGCATGGAGCTCGTCGTGCGCTTCGACTACGGCGAGGTCGTTCCGTGGGTCACCTCACGCGACGGCCTGACTCGCCTGACCGCGGGCCCCGATTCGGTCGCGCTGTGGCACCGCGTGGAAACCGAAGGCAAGGACATGCGCACAGTGGCGGACTTCACCGTCACCGAAAAGCAGCGCTACCCCTTCACATTGGTGTGGCACCCGTCCCACGAGGAGCCCCCGCCTCCGTTGGACAGCTACTACGCCGTGCACCTCACTGAGGCGTACTGGAGCGAGTGGGCCACGCAGTGTTGCTACGTGGGGCCGTACCACGACGCGGTGGTGCGCTCGCTCATCACGCTCAAAGCACTGACCTACCAGCCGACCGGTGGCATCGTGGCCGCCGCCACCACCTCGCTACCGGAGGCACTCGGGGGCAACCGGAACTGGGACTACCGTTACTGCTGGCTCCGCGACGCCACGCTCACCCTCGAGTCGCTGATGCGGGGCGGGTACTTCTCGGAGGCCATGGCGTGGCGGGATTGGCTGTTGCGCGCCGTCGCCGGCGACGTCTCCAAGCTGCAGATCATGTACGGGCCAGCGGGTGAGCGTCGGCTCGACGAGTGGGAGGCAGCCTGGCTTCCCGGCTACGAGGGCTCGGTTCCGGTGCGCATCGGCAACGCGGCATCGGAGCAGTTCCAGCTCGACGTCTATGGCGAGGTCATGTCGGCGCTGTATTCCTCTGCCCGCACCGAGGGCGTGCACAGCCGAGCAGCCTGGGGGCTCCAGCACCAGTTGGTCAACTTCGTGGAGAAGGGATGGCTCCAGCCCGACGACGGCATCTGGGAGGTGCGGGGGCCGCGTCGGCACTTCACCCATTCCAAGGTGATGGCGTGGGTCGCCGTCGATCGCGCCGTGCGCACGCTCGAGGAATGGCCCGAACTCAAGGGGCCGCTCAAGAAATGGCAGGCGCTGCGCCACGACATCTTCACTGAGGTTTGCGAGAAGGGGTACAACCAGGACATCGGCGCCTTTACCCAGTACTACGGCTCTGACAAGCTCGACGCCAGCGTCCTGATGATCCCACTCGTCGGGTTCCTCCCACCGAGCGATCCACGCGTCGTGAGCACGATCGACGCGATTCAGCGCGATCTCATCGACCACGGATTCGTGTTGCGGTACAAGACCGACGAGGACGGCTCCGTCGACGGGTTGACCGGCCGGGAGGGCGCGTTCATGGCCTGTTCGTTCTGGCTGGTTGACTGCCTGCACATGATCGGACGCGAGGAAGAGGCCACGGAGCTCTTCGAACGGCTCTTGGCCTGCACCAACGACCTGGGCCTCCTCTCAGAGGAGTACGACCCCCTCGCGGGCCGGCTCGTGGGCAATTTCCCCCAGGCGTTCTCCCACGTGTCTTTGATCAATTCGGCCTTCCGGCTGAGTGGGATCGACCCACTGGCGCCAGCCGACGACGGGTCCCGACTGATCATGGATGAGAGCATCACCCAGTCGGCCCGCGACAAGCGATTCAAGCGCCTCAACCGCATGGCCGTACGCCGCCGGCTGGGCGCGTCACGGTGAACGCGAACCGGGCGCGCCGAACCAGAGAGGTCGGCATCAGGAATGGGATGATCGTCTCATGAGGGCACTCACCGTCGTCCCGCTCAAGGCGGATACGGCCGCGCTCACCGACGTCGCCGAGCCACCCGAGTCCGACGCTCCCGTGCTCGTCGAGACGCTCGCCGTGGGGCAGCAGGCGCTGCAGCGGCAACCCGACGACGTCAAGTTCGTCGTAGAGGTCAACGCCCTGTGAGCGGAAGACACGGGCATGGAGGGCACCAGCATCGCCACAGTGACGTCGGTCTGCACGTGCACGACCCCGAGAGTGGCGACGCGATACCCGCAATCCCGCCGCCGCGCCAGATCGCGGCCGGCGTGCTCGAGATCGACACAATGCTGGGCGGCTGGGAGCGCGTCACGGCGGGCTACCTCATCGAAGGGACGGCTCCCGTCCTGATCGAAACCGGGAGCCAGACGTCGGTGCCGGTGCTTCTGGCTGCGTTGGGTCAGATTGGAGTCGGCCCGGCGGAGTTGGCCGGTGTGGCGGTCACGCACATCCACCTCGACCATGCGGGCGGTGTCGGCGATGTCGCCCGCGCCTTTCCATCGGCCACTGTCTATGTGCATGAAAAGGGGGCCCGGCACCTGGCCGACCCCACCCGACTCATCGACTCGGCCGCGCGCGTCTACGGCCCACTCCTCGACTCGCTCTACGGACGCATCGATCCGACGCCGTCCGAGAGACTTCACGTGCTCGACGACGGAGAGGAAATTGAGGTCGGGACCGGTCGCACGCTCGTCGCCGTGGACTCGCCGGGTCACGCCAAGCATCACGTGGGATTGCACGACTCGCTGAGCGGGGTGCTCTTCGCCGGCGACGCGGTCGGTGTCAAGCTACCGGACGGCGGAGTGCTGCGGCCGGCGACGCCGCCTCCCGACTTCGACCTCGACCAGGCGCTCGCCTCGTTGTCCAAGTTCGCGGCTCGCCGGCCCTCTGGCATCGCGCTCGCCCACTACGGGTTGCTCGAACACCCAGGCGAGCTCCTGTCCGAGGCGGAGGAAACGTTGCGGCGGTGGGCAGAGACGGCGGAGAAGGCCTATCGAGAGGGTACAGACATCGCCGAGGCGCTGGCCGCACGCTTCGATCCGCTGTTGGGCAACATCGACGCGGCCCACAAGGAGAAGCTCGACATCATGAACGGCGTCCATTCGAACGCGGCGGGCTTCCGCCGCTGGCTCGAAGGACGCGACGCCGCCTCTGCCTGAGCGCCCGGCCCGGCTCCGTCAGACGACGAGCTTGGCGCGCAGCTCCTCTTGGCGTACCTCGAAGTCGTCGAGGGAGATGCGGCCTTCTGCGAGGTCCTCGTGAAGGGCGGCGAATTGCTCGAGCAACTGGGTCTGGTCGATCTCGTCGGCTGAGGGGCTGCTGGTCGTCTGCCCGCCTGAGGCTGCCTTGTCCTCCCGGCGCGAGAGGCGGTCGTCCATCTTCGCCTTCGCCCGATCCTTCTTGGCCTGGTCACGCTGTAATTTCCCGAATGTCGATCGTGCGCGTGCCACGGTTCACTCCTTTCCGGCCGCCGCGGAGCGACCAGGTGCTGCCGGCATGGCGCCTGCCCTGCCGCTGTTCTTGCCGCACTCGCCAATGCGGCGGGCCCTCGTCGGCCCCGAGCGGAGGAGGTGGGATTTGAACCCACGGTACCCATGAGGCACAACGGTTTTCGAGACCGTCCGATTCGGCCGCTCTCGCACTCCTCCGGGCGAGATGCTACTCGCTCTGACCTGGTCCGGAGGCTCGCGGAGGGATCCGCACCGATTCGATCAGCGCAAAGAACGAGGTCAGTAGCTTACCGGCCGTCGCCGCCCCGTCGCGCGGGCCGGATGAGGGTTTTCGGCCACTTCCTCTACGGGCGTTGCTCCGCGGGCGTTTCCTCGGGTATGTGGGCCCGTCCGCCTTTCGGCAAAGAAGGAGCGGAGCAAGGCGCCGCACTCATCGGCGCGGACGCCGCTGCTGACCGGTAGCTCGTGGTTGAGCCGTGGGTCGGCGCACAGGTTGTACAGCGTGCCGCACGCGCCTGCTCTCGGGTCGGTCACCCCGTAGACGACGCGGCCGACGCGGGCGGCCACCAGGGCGCCAGCGCACATGGGGCAGGGTTCGAGCGTCACCACGATCGTCACCTCGGAGAGGTGCCAGCTCCCGACGACCTTGGCGGCATCACGCAGGACCAATATCTCCGCATGGGCGGTGGGATCTCCCGTGCCCTCGCGCTCATTGTGGCGGGCTGCGACGATCTTCCCGCCAACGAGGGCGACGGCCCCCACAGGCACCTCGCTAGCCCGGGCGGCGATTCGCGCCTCGGCGAGCGCGATCTCCATGGCGTCGTCGTCGCTCAGGTGCATCGGCCGGTCGCCGGACATGGTCCCAGTATGCGAGGTACCAGGGAGCCGGGATAGTCGTGGACGACCCGAGCCCCGTATCAGCCGGCGCTGGTGGAGCGCAGCCCCTGCTCGAGTGTTCCCAGCGTCGATTGCAGTTGCGTGGCATTGGTCTCGAACTGTTGAAGGAACGCACCTAGGCGAAGGGCGGGCAGCCCGTCGATCGACGCGAGGAATCGAACGTCCTGTTGCACCTCTTCGTGGGCGATCTGCGCCGTCGGCTTGGCGGCGGCCGGCACCGTCGTATCGGACAGAAACGTGTCGTAGAGCTGCAGCGAGTTGATGTAGGGGTTGATGACCGACGACACGTTGGCTGGTGTCGGGAAACCCGGAAGGGAGACCAAGGCGGCCCTGGCCGCGGTGGTAGCCGAGTCGACGGCATCGGTCGCCGATTGGAGCCGGGACACTTCGGGTACCGGCGCTCCCGTGGGCTGGCCCGTCGAAGGAGGCCGGTGAAGGGGCACCAGTGCCGAGGCAACGACCAGCACGAGAAGAATGAACAGCATGATGGCGGCAGCCGTGAGGACTCGACGCGACGGATTGCGCTCCTCATCTGCGTTGGTGCGAGCATGGACTGGCACACGCGGCAGTTTTTGTTGCAGCCCGGCCGCCGATATCTCAGCCGCCTCCGCTCCGTCTCTTGCGGCTCGTCGTCGTTCCTCAGCCTGACGCTCTGCTTCGGCCCATCGCTCGACCTCGGCCCGACGCTCTGCAGCCGCCAACGCTGTTGCCTCAGCGCGACGGTCCGTAGCCGCCTGACGTTCCGCCGTTTGAGCATCCGCCTGCCGCACCGCCTCGTCGGCCAACCGCGCCGCTTCGGCCAACTGCGCCTCTTCAGCCGCCTGTCGCTCCGCCTCCGCCCGTCGCTCCGCCTCTTCGGCCAACCGCGCCTCTACAGTCGCCCGGCGCTCTGCCTCTTCAGCCAACCGGGCCTCTTCAGTCGCCCGGCGCTCTGCCGCTTCGGCCAACCGGGCCTCTTCGGCCAACCGGGCCTCTTCAGCCAACCGCGCCGCTTCGGCCAACCGCGCCTCTTCAGCCGCCTGTCGCTCGGCCTCCGCCCGTCGCTCCGCCTCTTCGGCCAACCGCGCCACTTCGGCCAACCGCGCCACTTCGGCCAACCGGGCCTCTTCAGCCGCCTGTCGCTCCGCCTCCGCCCGTCGCAGCGCCTCTTCGGCCAGCCGCGCCTCTTCGGCCAGCCGCGCCTCTTCGGCCAACCGCGCATCTTCAGCCGCCTGTCGCTCTGCCTCCGCCCGTCGCCGCGCCTCTTCAGCCAACCGGGCCTCTTCGGCCAGCCGCGCCTCTTCGGCCAACCGCGCATCTTCAGCCGCCTGTCGCTCGGCCTCCGCCCGTCGCCGCGCCTCTTCGGCCAGCCGCGCCGCTTCGGCCAACCGCGCCGCTTCGGCCAACCGCGCCGCTTCGGCCAACCGCGCCGCTTCGGCCAACCGCGCCGCTTCGGCCAACCGCGCCGCTTCGGCCAACCGCGCCGCTTCGGCCAACCGCGCCGCTTCGGCCAACCGCGCCGCTTCGGCCAACCGCGCCGCTTCAGGCCTCACCTCGCCCGTCGCTCCGCCTCTTCGGCCAACCGCGCCGCTTCGGCTCAGCGCGCGCCTCTTCGGCCAAGCCGCGCCCGCTCCTTCAGCCAACCGCGCCGCTTCGGCCAACCGCGCCTCTTCAGCCGCCTGTCGCTCGACCTCCGCCCGTCGCTCCGCCTCTTCGGCCAACCGCGCCTTTTCGGCCAACCGCGCCTTTTCGGCCGCCAGCCGCGCCTCTTCGGCGAGCCGCGCTTCTTCGGCCAGCCGCGCCTCTTCGGCCAACCGCTCTGCTTCAGCCGCCGCCGCTTCCGCCGCCAACTCTTCGGCCGACGAGCGGCGCACTGTCTCCTCTATCCGTTCGAGGGCGGCCTCGGCGTTGGAATGCCCGTCGAAGGCGGGATCCTCCACGTCGAGCATCGCTTCCCAGTCGAAATCGGAGTCGTCCGCGTGGAGCTCCTCGTCGAGCTCGGACTCCGTGAGGTCGAGCTCGACGTCTTCCTCGTCCGGTACGAATACGTCCCAAGGGAAATCCGCGTCCGCCGCGTCGAGTTCGGGCTCGTCGGAAAGGTCGGAAAGGTCGGTTGTCATGATGCAGTGGGGTCGGGGACCACGGTCATGCAAACCCCGTGGCGCGAGGCGGCTGCGTCATCTTCGTGCGCAGGCAACCCGGCGCAGGGCTCGTCGGCCTTCCGGGCCGAGCGTGGGTCCACGTTGGACCTATCGGTCGGGAGTGCGCAGGAATTGAGTCCTTCTCCCGAAGCGGAGGAGGTGGGATTTGAACCCACGGTTGGTTGCCCAACACACGATTTCCAGTCGTGCCGATTCGGCCGCTCTCGCACTCCTCCCGAACTGCAGCCTGGTCAGGCTAACGGCAGCGACAGGTCCCGGCGGGCCGATCGTCCGGCGGACCCGACGAGCCCGCTGCCTTACCCCGTTGTAGTGCCCTGAATTGAGCATGTGTGGATCAAGGCGTGTTCCTGGAAGGCCGAGACCCAGGGAAACAAGGGAAAGCAGAACGACCGAGGCGGGGGGACTGAGGTGTTCAAGCGGATTCTCGTGGCGATGGACAGCTCTGACGCTGCCCGCGCCGCGTTCGTGTTCGTCAGCGACTGGGCGCGACAGTTCGACGCCCAGGTGTGGTTCATCCAGATCACCGACGAATCGGCGCGCCGCCGGTGCGAGATCGTCACCGACGTGAGTCGGCGGGGCCGCCAGTTGGCGAACCAGTTCACCGTGATCGGCGCCACCAGGAACGGTCGCAACCAACAACTCGTCAACGGCATCGCCGAGGCCGCCCAGTCGTTCGGGGCCGACCTGGTCGTCGTCGGCATCGACCGCCGTCGGCTCGCCCGTGGGGTCCGTGAGCAACTCACCCAGGCCACCAGCCTTCCCGTGTTGATCCCCCCGACCCCGGCGGCGCGGCGGACTCCGGCCACCATCGGGCCGGTGCTGACCGCCATCCCTCTCGGCCCAGCTCCGGGCACGAGGGCGGCCATGGCGGGAACGGGCACGTTGGCCCGTGTTTGAGAACGTCGTTGTTGGCGCCACCGACTCGCAGGGCTCGGCGCGCGCCATGCGCCGGGCCATAGAGGTGGCGCGGGTCTCCGGGGGCACGCTTCACATCGTGACCGCCTACCGCCACAAGCGTCGGCGTCGACCGCCAGTGACGGTCGAGACGGGCCATCTGGCCTCGGGGTCGGATGCCGCTCCTCCGTTCCTTGCCGAGATCCGCCTGAAGGCGGCGCGGGAGTCGGTCAGAGTCGAGATGCACCCGGTGGCGTCCGACCCTGTGGAGGCCATCACCCGGGTGGCCCGAGAGGAAGAGGCCGACCTGATCGTGGTGGGGTCCAACGGCGCCCACGGCGACCGCCACCTCTCCGGCGTGCCCAAGGGCGTCATGGACGCCGCGGAGTGCGCCGTCCTGGTCGTGTAGGGAAACCGCCCGGGGTGAGCCGCTAACCTGGTCGCCTCGCCGTACGCGATGCTGGGTGCGGTGGCCGGGTCCTGCGCAACGGCCGCTCGTGAATCGAGTCAGGGTCGGAAGGCAGCAGCTCTCAGCGGGTATGGCCGGGTGCCGTAGCCAACCTGGCCGCCGCACCGAGCATCGGGAACCCGAGCGAGGCTGGCCAACCCCACCGGTGGTGGCTACTGGCTCGTCGCGGCGGACGGCGGCATCTTTCGTATGCCGCACCCTTCAATGGCTCTGCGGGGGTCCATCAAGCTCAACGCGCCGATCGTCGGGATGGGGGCGTACTGACCCCGCACTGAAGCTTGTTCCCGGCGTGGGCCGGCGCCGAGCGGGACGGGGTCTTCGTGGCCGCCCAGTAGAGCGTTCGGACCAGGTCACGGGCGATCACCGGGCCGTCCGCCTCCGCTCAACCCGGAACGGGTCCCGACGTCAGAGCGCGTGGGTAGGCTCGGCCGGCATGGCCGACACCCCCTTTGTCTCCCTCTACCGCCGTTTCCGGCCGGGGCGATTCGACGAGATCAAGGGCCAGGACCACGTGGTGCGGGCGTTGCGCAGTGCCGTCCGCGACGACCGGGTGTCGCACGCCTACCTGTTCAGCGGTCCCCGCGGGACGGGCAAGACGTCCTCAGCCCGCATTCTGGCCAAGGCGCTCAACTGCGAGACACCCGTCGATGGCGAGCCCTGCGGTACGTGCACGTCGTGCATCGAGATCACCCAGGGCAGCTCGCTCAACGTGCACGAGCTCGATGCGGCATCGAACAACGGCGTGGACGCCATGCGCGACCTGGTGGCCCACGCGGGGCTGGGTACCCCCGGGCGCTGGAAGGTCTACATCGTCGACGAGGTCCACATGCTCTCGACCGCGGCGGCCAACGCGTTGCTGAAGACCCTCGAGGAGCCCCCGAGCCACGTCGTCTTCGTGCTCGCCACGACGGACCCGCAGAAAGTGCCGCCGACGATCCGCAGCCGCACGCAGCACCTCGAGTTCCGGCTTCTCGGCGCTCAGACGCTGCACGCCCTGCTCGAGTCCGTCAACGCGGAGGCCGGACTCCATCTCGACGAGGTGGCGCTCGAAGCGGCAGTCCGGCGCGGTCGGGGCTCGGCCCGTGACGCGCTCTCGGCCCTGGACCAGGTCGTGGCGTCGGGCTCCTCCGACGCGGCACGGCCGGAGCTGGCCCAGGTGCTCAATGCCCTGGCCGACGGCGACGTCAACGCCGTGCTCGTGGCCCTCAGTGCCCTGTTGGCCGGCGGCTGGGGTCCCCAGCAGCTGGCGACGGAGCTGATCGACGACCTGCGCCAGGTCTTCCTGGCTCCGCTGGCGCCCGAGCTGTGCGCAGCGTCGGGATCATCGCTCGAGCGCTTCGCCGGCCTGGCCGAGACGATGGGGTTGGCCCGGGTGGTGCGCAGCATGGAGCTCCTGGGCCATGCGCTCGTCGACATGCGAGAGGCTCCCGATGCGCAGGTCGTGCTCGAGATCGCCGTCGTGCGGGCGGTGCGGCCCGACCTCGACTCTGGGATGGAGGCGCTGTCGGAGCGGGTGAGCGTGCTCGAGCGCTCCCTGTCCGGGGCGGCAGCCTTCCCTCGCCCCGGCACCCAGCCGACGCGTGCCGCGCCACCGGTGGCGGGTTCGCCCGCTCCCACGGCTGCCCCCGTCTCCGGTCCCCCGCCGGAGACACCGGCCGCCCGCCCCGCCAGCGAGGTGAGCCGGCGGCCCTCCATCGGCGCGGTGCGCCGCAGCCAGAAGGCGGCCGCCGCGTCGTCGCACGAGCCGTCCCCTCCGACGGCCCCGGCCACCGTCGAACCCGCACCTGCACCGAGCGCCGCCAGCGTCGAGACGCCGGCCGCGACTGCAACCATGACCGTCGACCGTGACAGCCTGACCGAGGCCTGGGGTGACGGCATCCTGCGCTCCCTGCCGGCGCGGGCCAAGGCCCTCTACAGCGCGGGGCGCTTCGTCAGCGTCGCCACCGACGGTGCGCACTTTGCGCTGCCCAACGCCGCCCACCGGGAACGCTGCGCCGAGTTGCTCCCCGTGGTGGAGGCGGCACTCGCCACACACTTCGGCTCACCGGTGTCCCTGGTGCTCGATGTGGATGACCCTGCCCCACCGGGAAGCACAACGGGAGGCCCGGTGGCACCCCGGGGCGCCGGTGATCCGGGCCACGCCGACGTCGAGGAGGCCGATGCCGCCGAGTTCGCCGGCGAGGTGCCCTCCGATTCGACCGACCACGCGTCGGCTGCCGAGGCCCGCCTCCTCGAGGCCTTCCCCGGCGCGAGTGAGGTCGCCGGCTAGCGCATGTACACCGGTTCCCTCCGCTCACTCATCGACGAGCTCGGCCGCCTCCCCGGCATCGGCCCCAAGTCGGCCCAGCGCATCGCCTTCCACGTCTTGAAGGTGCCCGGCGAGGACGCCCGGCGGCTGGCCGACGCCATCGTCGCCGTCAAGGAGCGCACCACGTTGTGCGAGATCTGTTTCAACGTGGCCGAGTCGGGGGGGCTGTGCGACGTGTGCTCGGACGACCGTCGCGAGCCCGAAGTCATCTGCGTCGTCGAGGACCCGCGCGACATCGTCGCCGTGGAGCGCACCGGCTTCAAGGGCCGCTACCACGTGCTCGGGGGCGCGCTGAGCCCGCTCGACGGCATCGGGCGCGAGCAACTCCGCCTCGGCGAGCTCCTCGACCGGGTCAACGAGGGTGCAATCCGCGAGGCAATCGTCTGCACGAACCCCACGATCGAGGGGGAGGCCACCGCCATGCTGGTGGCCCGCGAGCTCGCGCCGCTCGGCGTCGTCGTCTCCCGGCTGGCCAGCGGGCTGCCGGTCGGCGGTGACCTCGAGTACGCCGACGAGCTCACCCTGGGCCGTGCCCTCGAGGGGCGCCGTCCGCTCGAGGTCTGAGCACCGGTCGTCTGAGCACCGGGCACCGGGCACCGGGCCCGTCGGCCGTCCCGTACAATTGCTCGATGCGGATCGCCATCATCGGCGCGACAGGGCAGGTGGGTGTGGTGCTGCGCGCCGTCCTGGCCGAGCGTAACTTCCCGGTGGACTCGATGCGCTATCTCGCCTCGGCCCGGTCGGCCGGCTCGACCCTGCCGTGGGGTGCCCACGACGTGGTCGTCGAGGACGCGGAGACCGCCGACCTCGCCGGCATCGACCTGGCGCTGTGCTCCGCCCCCGCCTCGGTGTCACGCCAGCTCGCGCCCCGGCTGGCCGCCGCCGGCGCCGTCGTCATCGACAACTCATCCGCCTGGCGCATGGACCCCGACGTCCCGCTCGTGGTCCCCGAGGCCAACGCCGAGGCGCTGCGCTCCGTCCCCAAGGGCATCGTGGCCAATCCGAACTGCACCACCATGGTGGCCATCCCGGTCCTCAAGCCCCTGCACGACGCCGCGGGTCTCCGGCGACTCGTGGTCTCGACGTACCAGGCGGTGTCGGGCGGCGGCGTCGACGCCGTGCGGGAGCTGGCCGAGCAACTCGCCAAGACGGCGGACCGGGCCCAGGACCTCACCTTCGACGGCTCGTCGGTGGACTACCCGCCCCGCAGCGTCTACCCGGCGCCGATCGCCCACAACGTGATCCCCATGCAATTCAAGATCGTCGACGACGGCTCGCTGGAGACCGACGAGGAGCAGAAGTACTGCAACGAGGCCCGCAAGATCCTCGGCATCCCGGATCTCGCGGTGACGACGACCTGTGTGCGGGTGCCGGTGTTCACGGGCCACTCGGCCGCCATCGTGTGCGAATTCGAACGGCCGATCAGCCCCGAGCAGGCCACCGACGTGCTGCGTACCGCGCCCGGCGTCGAGCTGGCGGAGATCCCGACGCCGCTCATGGCGGCCGGCCGCGACGTCTCCTATGTCGGCCGCATCCGGCGGGCCCAGGGTGCTCCCCACGCACTGGCCCTCTTCGTCTCGGGCGACAACCTCCGAAAGGGCGCCGCGCTCAATATGGTGCAGATCGCCGAGGAGCTTCTGGCCCAGCGCAGCTGAGCGCCCGGGGTCGATCCCGGTGGATCAGTCGGGGCCGGACGACACGGGCTCGGGTCCGCCGACGACGAGCGTCGCCATTCGTCGGGCCAGGTTGACCGCGTGGTCGCCGAAGCGCTCGAAGAAGCGGGCCACCATGGCCAGCTCGATCGCCACCGGGAGCGGCATGGTGCCCGCAACCAGCTCCGCCGTCAGGGTGACGTGGAGGTCGTCCATCTCGTCGTCGAGGTCGTCGATGAACGATGCCGCCTCGGCGGAGCGCTCGGCGAAGGCGTCCCCGGTCTCGCGCCAGATGGTGGCGGCCACCTCGCCCATGCGCTCCACGAGGCCGCGGCTGCGGGCCGACATCTCTGCACCAAGTCCGCGGGCGGCCCGGCGGGCGATGTGCTCGGCCAGGTCACCGTTGCGCTCCATGTCGGGGAGCATGCGCAGGATCGCCACGTACTCGCGGCGCTCGTCGGCCGTCGTCTCGCCGTGGACGAGTTGCTGTTGCACGGTTGTCGATATCTGCCCGATCAGCTTGTCGACCACCTCGTCGCCCTTTACCAGCTCCTTGGCCGCATCGCGGTCGCCGGCCAGCAGGGCGTGGGTGGCGCCGGCGATGGCCTCGCCGACCAGCGCGAACACCTGGGAGAAGAGGCGGTCGACCTCGTCGGGCTCGGGCATGGTGCGGGGCCACAGCGGCTGTTCCATGGCCAGGGGCCCGCTCTGAGGCGGACGGTCCTCGGCCTCTACCTCCCGCAGATCCGGTGCGGTCTTGGTGCTACCACCGAGCTTGAACGGCATCCGGGTCACGCTACCGGCTCCGCCGGGGCGTGACGACCCCCAAATCGCGGCGACGCCGGCCCCCCGGGCCGTGGAGCGGGCAGCTCGGAGGCGGTCCCCGAAGTTGACACACCCCATCGTTACATTGGCCTGATGGTCATTGCCGTGGTGCTCGGGCTTGTCGTGGGGCTGGCCACCGGCATTGCCTTGCACCTCGTCCGCAACGCCCGCACCGCCGCCGCCGCCCGCCTGGCCGAAGGTCGCCTCGCGGACGCACAGTCGGCCATCGCCGCCCAGGCAGTCGAGCTGAGAGCAGTGACGGATGCGCGTGCGGCGACCGAGACGGCGCGGGCGGTTGCAGTCTCCGAGCTCGAGCTCCTGCGGACGTCGGCGGACGAGTCCCGGGCGCGCGCCGAGACGGAACGGGCCCGGCTCGCCGGCACGTTCGCCGAGCTGTCCGCCCAGGCGCTGGCCAAGAACAACGAGCAGTTCCTGGCCCTCGCCGATACGAAGCTCAACGAAGCACGCACCGCCGCCCAGGGCGACCTGGACCAGCGTCAGCATGCGATCTCCCGCTTGCTCGACCCGCTGAGCGAGACGCTCGCGCGCTACGAGCGTGGTGTCCAGGAGATGGAGCTCCAGCGCCGCGGCGCCTACGAGGGGCTGAGCGAGAAGGTCGCCCAGCTGCACCTGGGGCACGAGCAGCTCCGCAAGGAGACCCGCAACCTGGTCACCGCGCTGCGCTCGCCCCAGACCCGCGGGCGATGGGGCGAGGTCCAGTTGCGGCGCGTGGCCGAGATGGCCGGGATGCTGCCCCACTGCGATTTCGACGAGCAGGTGTCGACCACCACCGACGACGGGCGGCTACGGCCCGACATGATCGTGCACATGCCCGGAGGTGGCGAGGTCGTGGTCGACGCCAAGGTGCCGCTCGACGCCTTCCTGCAGCTCCTCGATGCCGATGACGACGAGACCCGCGCCCTGTGCCAGGCCAAGCACGCCCGCCAGTTGCGCACGCACGTCGACCAGCTGGCAAAGAAGGAGTACTGGAAGCAGTTCGACCGCTCGCCCCAGATGGTGGTTGCCTTCATCCCGGGCGACCAGCTGCTCGCGGCAGCCTTCGAGGCTGACCCGGCGTTGCAGGAGTACGCCATGACGAACGGCGTGCTTCTCACTACGCCGGTGACCCTCATTGCGCTTCTGCGCACCGTCGCGTTGGGGTGGCAGCAGGAGACGCTCGCCGAGAGCGCCCGCGAGGTCAAGGATCTGGGGGCCGAGCTCTACGACCGCCTGCGTGTCATGACGGGCCACATGCAGACGCTGCAGCGCAGCTTGACCTCGAGCGTCGATGCCTACAACAAGGCGGTCGGTTCGTTCGAGTCGCGGGTGCTCGTCTCGGCGCGCAAATTCCCCGGTCTGGGCGTGGTCGGCGGGGAGACGCCCGAGATCGCCGAGCTGTCACCGATCGACGCGGCACCCCGCCACCTACAGGCCGTCGAGATGGACGACGACGAGATCACCGGTCAGGGCGAACAGATCATCCTCGCCCTCCCAGAGAGCGGGGCGAGCAGGGGCACCGGGACCTGAGAGGGGCGACCGCCCGTCTGGCCGCGCCACCCGGCGCGAAGTCGGCCGCCGCCGCATCCGGCGCCGGTCGGCCCAGGAACAGCGGCGACCTACTCTGCGGAGATGCTCCACGTCCACCGATCCGAGCGGGCCGACGTCCTGGCGTCGGGGCTGGCGCGGCTGATGGCGGACCCGCTCGACGACCCGTTGACCCCCGAGGTGGTCTCTGTGCCGACGCGCGGCATCGAACGGTGGCTGACCCAGCGCCTGTCCATGCATCTGGGGGCACGCGAGGGGAGGCAGGACGGCGTGTGCGCCAACATCGACTTCCCCTTCCCGGGAAGCTTGGTCGGCGGCGCGTTGGCGTGTGCGGCGGGGACCGATCCGAAGGACGACCCCTGGGTTCCCGAGCGTGCGGTGTGGCCGCTCATCGAAGTGGTCGAGGAGCACTTCGATGAGCCGTGGCTCGCACCACTGGCGCAGCACATCACGAACTCGGCAACCGTGGAAGGCTCTCGGCGCTTCTCGACGTTGCGACATGTCGCCGACCTCTTCGACCGCTACGCCGTCCACCGTCCCCGGATGCTCCAACGCTGGGCGGCCGGGTCACCCAAGCTCGACGAGACGCAGTGGCAGTTTGAGTTGTGGAGCCTCCTCAGGGAGCGCATCGGAGAGCAGAGCCCTGCCGAGCGCCTCGTCGACGCCTGCAATCGGCTACGGGAAAACCCCGAACTCCTGGACCGGCCGGACCGGCTGTCGCTGTTCGGGCTGACCAGGCTTCCGGCGAGCTATCTCGATGTCCTGGAGGCCGTAGGTGCCCGACGGGACGTGCACCTCTACCTGCTGCACCCGTCTCCCGCGCTGTGGGACCGGCTGGCGCCTGAGATCGGCCCGTCGTCCCGCGATGTTCTTCGCAGCGACGATCCGACGGCGGGCGCACCTCGGAACCCCCTCCTCTCGTCGTGGGGACGTGACGCGAGGGAGATGCAGCTGGTCCTTGGCGGCGCGGAGGAACACGGCGAGCATGCCGGCCCGGTAGTGGCGGAACATCCGAAGACACTGCTCCAGCTCGTGCAGGACGACATCCGGACCGATCGCACCCCGGTGGGAGAGCCGGGTCGCTTGACCAAGGACGGTCGGCCCCTGCTCGGTCCGGACGACGACAGCATCCGCATCCACTCCTGTCACGGCCGGGGCCGCCAGGTCGAGGTTCTGCGCGACGCCATCTTGCACCTGCTCGAGGACGACCCCACCCTGGAGCCCCGCGACATCATCGTGATGTGTCCTGACATCGAGACGTTCGCGCCGCTGATCCAAGCGACGTTCGGCGGCCATGACGTGACGGGCAACTCGGCCGACTCACTCGAGATCCGCCTTGCCGACCGTTCGCTCCGCCA
This sequence comes from uncultured Acidimicrobiaceae bacterium, assembly GCA_963726135.1. GTDB lineage: Bacteria > Actinomycetota > Acidimicrobiia > Acidimicrobiales > RAAP-2 > Bog-473. The sequence continues at coordinate 28,934 of CAVSBE010000003.1, read as the reverse complement.
GACCAACGCGGTCATGGCGGTCCTGGCCGAAGTGCTCGAGCTCGCGACAGCGAGGTTCACCGCCACCGAAGTGCTCGACCTGGCAGGCCGCGAGCCTGTGCGCCGTCGGTTCCAGTTCGGTGACGAGGATCTGTTCCGCCTCGAGGAATGGGTGGACAAGGCGTGCGTGCGGTGGGGATTCGATTCCGCGCACCGGAGCTCCTTCCGGCTCGAGGACATCGGGAGCAACACATGGCAGTTCGGCCTCGATCGCATCCTCCTCGGCGTCACCATGGCGGACGAGCGGCAGCGCCTGTTCGAGGGCACTTTGCCGCTGGACGACGTCGACAGTACCGATATCGAGCTGGCCGGCCGCATGGCGGAGTTGCTCGACAGGCTCCGCGCGGCGTTCGACGACCTCGCCGCGACGCGCACGGTCGATGACTGGGCGGACACCTTGGCCCGCCTCTGCGAATCTCTGACAGCGACCTCAGAGCGCGACGCCTGGCAGCGGTCGCAGATGAAGACCCTCCTCGACGAGCTGGTCGGGGAGGCGACGGTGAACAACGTCGTCAGCCCGATCGCCCTGAGTTGTGACGACGTGCGGTCGATCCTGACCGATCGCCTCAAGGGCCGGCCGACCCGGGCCAACTTCTGTACCGGTCATCTGACGGTCTGCACGCTCGTGCCGATGCGCTCCATCCCCCACAGGGTGGTGTGCCTGCTCGGCCTCGACGACGGCAGTTTCCCGCGCCACATCGAGAGGGACGGCGACGACCTCACCGCCCGGCACCCGAGAGTCGGTGACCGCGATGTGCGCAGCGAAGACCGGCAACTCCTCCTCGACGCGCTCCTCGCCGCCCGGGATCACTTGGTCGTGACGTACGCCGGTCGCGACGAGCGGTCCAATCTGTCGCGCCCGCCGGCAGTGCCCGTCGGGGAGCTGCTCGATGTGGTCGACCACACCGTGCAGACGCCGCAGGGCCGGCCACGGGACTCCATCGTGTTCTCGCATCCGCTGCAGCCCTTCGATCCACGGAACTACGAACGGGATGCCCGCATGCCTGAGACTCCGTGGAGCTTCGATACGTTGCATCTGGCCGGAGCCCGCGCCGCGCTGAACCCGCGCCACGACGCCCCCCTGTTTCTGGAAGAGCCACTCGGCGCCTACGAGACGACTGTGATCGGCATCGACCAGCTGGAGAGGTTCTTGCGGCATCCCGTGCGCGCCTTTTTGCGGGAGCGGCTCACCGTCTCCCTGCGGGATCGGACGCGCGACTTCGAAGATGCCATCCCGATCAAGCTCGACCCACTCGAGAAGTGGCAGGTCGCCGACCGCCTCCTGGCGGCGCGGCTTGGGGGGGCCAGCCCGGAGTCGTGCCGGGCGGTCGAGATCGCTCGCGGAGAGCTCCCGCCGGGCCGATTGGCCGACCCCGTGCTGGAAGAGATCGCAGGACCGGTCGAGCTGCTCGTGCTGGAGGGCCAGAACCCGCTGACACCAGCCTCCCTCGACGTGCGGGTCGATCTGTCCGGGAGCTTGGCCCTGGTGGGGACCGTCGCCGGGGTGCGGGGCAACGTCATCCACTCGGTGACGTATTCGAAGCTCGGGCCGTCGGCGCGTCTGATCGCTTGGTTGCGTCTGCTCGCGCTTTCCGCGGCGTGGCCCGATCGACCCTTCGAGGCCCTGACGATCGGTCGTTCCCCCAGCCGGCGGCACACGATCTCCCAGGCCCGTATTGCGCCGCTGGGTCCTGACCCAGAGAGCCGCCGGACGGCCGCCGAGGTTCATCTCCGACGGCTCGTCGACCTCTTCGACCGCGGGATGCGTGAGCCGCTCCCGCTCTACTGCAAGACCTCAGCCGCATGGGCCGCTGCCGCTGCCGCCGGGGATGACCCGTACCGGGCGGCCGCGGGGTCATGGGACTCCGGCCACAACGGGTACAACGAGGACAAGGACAACGAGCACGTGCTGGTGCTCGGCGCCGAGATCCCCTTCGACGCCATGGTGGCGCGGTCGGGGGCACCCCGCGACGACGAAAGCGGCGAAGGCTGGGTGGTGTCTGAGTCCTCGCGATTCGGCCGTTGTGCCCGGCGGCTCTGGGATGGGCTGCTCGAGTACGAGGAAGTCACCGACCAATGACGATGGGGGCGACGGGGAAAAACCGGGGAGCGGCGCCCGAGCCGTTCGACGTCTGCGGGACGCTGCCCCGCGGAATGACGCTGCTGCAGGCCAGCGCCGGAACGGGCAAGACCTTCACGATTGCGGCGCTTACCACGCGGTACGTGGCGGAAGGCCTGCCCATCGACCGTCTGCTCGTGATCACCTTCACACGAATGGCGACGGGCGAGCTGCGCGAACGGGTTCGGGATCGTCTCGTTCGCGCCTTTGACGAGTTGGTCGCCTCGCCTGAAGGCGGCGCGGCTCCAACCGACGACGAGATCGTGCGGCACCTCGCGGACGCGCCGTACGCGGAGGTGGAGAAGAGGCGGGACCGGTTGGGCAAGGCCATCGCTGATTTCGACTCGGCAACGATCGAGACGACGCACGGATTCTGCCTGCAGGTGCTCTACGGGCTCGGGACGGCCGGCGACGTCGACCGCGAGGTGACCCTGGTCGAGGACGTGAGCGACCTCATGGAAGAGGTGGTGGACGACCTCTACCTGCGGCGGTTCGCCAACAAGCCCAACGAATACGACTTCTCGCGGGATGCGGCAATGGAGATCGCGACGCGCGTCCTCAACCAACCCGACGCCCGAATCGTGCCCGATCTGTCGTCGGCCGAAGACATGCCGGCCATCCGTCGGCGCTTTGCCAAAGCCGTGCGAGCCGAGATGGATCGACGGAAGCGGGCGCTCAAGATCCTCACCTACGACGACGTCCTGATCCGGTTGCGTGACACGTTGGCCGACCCGCGGCGCGGCCCAGGCTGCCTGCGCGCGGCTGCGGGAGCGCTATGACGTGGTACTGGTCGACGAGTTCCAGGACACCGACCCCGTGCAGTGGGAGATCATGCACAGGGCCTTCGGAGATCCGCCGGCCACGCTCGTGCTGATCGGGGACCCCAAACAGGCGATCTACGCCTTCCGTGGGGCCGACGTCCACGCGTATCTCGACGCCCGCCAGGCGGTGGACTCGGAATGGACGCTGGACGTGAATTGGCGCAGTGACGAGGGCCTGCTCGGGGCCTACGACGCGCTGTTCGCCAACGCGCAGCTCGGAGAGGCGGGGATCACCTACCGCAAGATCAGCGCCGCCGAGGCCAACCGCGAGCCCCGGCTCGTCGGTGCCCCGGTCTCTGCTCCGTTGCGCGTGCGCATCGTGCACGCTGACGACCGCCTTGTGCCGGTCACGGCGAAGAAGGGCCAGCCCCAGGCAGGGGCGGCGCGTGACTTCGTGGCCCGGGACCTCACCGCTGAGGTCGTCTCGCTTCTCACGGCACGGCCCGACGTGATCACGCGCCGACGCGACGGGAGTGAGGAACGGACCCCGCTGCACCCCGGTCACATCGCCGTGCTGGTGCGCGCCAACGGCCACGCCGTGACCGTGTGGAACGCCCTGATCAGGGCTGGTGTGCCCGCCGTCATCGGGGGCTCCGGCTCGGTGTTCGGTACCGAGCCGGCGCGGGATTGGCTGCGCCTGCTCGAGGCGCTCGAGCGGCCGACGGCCCGGGACCGAGCGTCGCTGGCCGCCCTGACCTGCTTCATCGGCTGGACGCCCGAGAAAGTGGCGACGGCCGGCGAGGACGACTGGGAGGACCTCCACTGGTCGCTTCACCAATGGGCGGCCCTGCTGCGCGACCGGGGCATCGCCTCCCTCTACGAGAAGGTCAGCGGCACCCACGACGTGCCGGCCCGTGTCCTCGCCGGCCCATCTGGTGAGCGCGCCATGACGGATCTACGGCACGTCGCCCAACTGCTCCACGAGGCCGGGGTGTCGGACGGCCTGGGCCCGACCGCGATGGCCAGTTGGATCGGTCGACGCATCAACGAAGCCGAGCGCGACACCGAAAACGAGGAACGGGCGCGCCGTCTCGAATCGGACGCCGAGGCGGTCCAGGTGATCACGATCCACCGGAGCAAAGGGCTGGAGTTTCCGATCGTGCTCTGCCCTTACATGTGGGGCAGCTACACCCCGACGATCAAGGTCCCCGTGTTCCACGACAGGGACAACGGGAACGCGCGCACTATCGACGTCGCAGGCGAGGGCAATGGGTTCACCGTCCACCAGCAGAATCAGCTGGTCGAGGAACGGGGCGAGGACCTGCGATTGCTCTACGTCGCGCTCACCCGCGCCCAGCATCAGGCTGTTCTGTGGTGGGTGGGCGCCAGTGACTGCCAGCACTCGCCGTTGTCCCGTCTGCTGTTCGACCGCGACGAGCAGGGCGTGGTGCGCTCGTACGGTTCGGCGACGCCGACGGATGATGCTGTCGAGGCCGCTGTCTCCGCGCTGGGCCCGCGGCTGGCCGTGGAGCGCGTCGGCGTCCCGTCCGATGAGCGCTGGGCGGGGGACGCAGGTGCGCCACCGTTGCTCGACGCCGCCGTCTTCGATCGGCCACTCGACCTCGGGTGGCGCCGCGTGTCGTATTCGGGCATCACCAGCGCCCTCCACGACCAGCCGGCGATCGGGAGCGAGCCGGAGGAACAGCTCACGTTGGACGAGGAGGTGCCCGTGGTCACCGTTCGGCGTTCGGCTGGGCTCGCGCCGGAGGAGGATCGGCTGCGCACGGTGCCCTTGGGGTTGGCCCCCATGCCCGCGGGTGCCCTTGTGGGGACGCTCGTGCACAGCGTGCTCGAGCGGACGGAGTTCGATGCGTCCGACCTTGCCGCGGAGGTCGGTGCGGCGCTCGGACGCGAAGTCACCTGGCGCAACGTCGATCTCGGAGATCTTGACGGGGTCGCCGCTGGTCTGTGCGCCGCCATCGAGTCACCGCTCGGTCCCCTGACCGGTGATGTCCGATTGAGCGAGATCCCGCGCCGCGACCGCCTCGACGAGCTGGGATTCGAGATCCCGCTGGTCGGAGGCGAGGTCCCGACGGCGTCCCTGCACGTGGGCACGGTGGCCGACCTACTGGAGGAGCACCTCGACCCCGATGATCCTGTGTACCGCTACGCCCACCGGCTCCGCGACCCGATGCTCCGGGGCGTCCTGCGCGGCTATCTGACTGGCAGCCTGGACCTGGTGTTCCGGTTGCCTGACAACCGGTACTTCCTGGCCGACTACAAGACGAACCGGCTGGCCGCGCCCGACGAGACGCTCACCGCCTGGCACTACCGGCCCGATGCCGTCCACGACGAGATGGTGGCGGCCCACTACCCCCTGCAGGCGTTGCTCTACGCCGTCGCGCTGCACCGCTATCTGCGCTGGCGTCTGCCGGGCTATGACCCCGAGCAGCACCTGGGCGGCGTCCTCTATCTCTTCGTACGCGGGATGAGCGCCGTGGAGCCCACGCGCATCGGGGATCAGCCCTGCGGTGTGTGGTCATGGCGGCCACCGGTTGGCTTGGTCGACGCGCTGAGCGAGCTCTTCGACAGCGGGCTGACATCGTGACCGCCCTGGAGGCGCCGGACACCTACGACAGCTCTGTGGCGTTGCGAGCACCCGGGCTGCTGCGCGCGTTCAACCGAGACGGCGTCCTGTCCACGTCCGACGTGCACGTTGGGCTGCGGCTGGCTCAGCTGAGCGGGACCGGGGAGGAACTGGCGTGGCTGGGCGCGGCGTTCGCGGCCCGGGCTCCCCGGCTGGGCCACGTCTGTGTCGACCTCGAGACCATCGAGGACACCGCGAGCGCGGACACGGACACACCGGCCGATATCGGTGCGTTGCCCTGGCCCGTCCCGGATCGGTGGCTCGAGGTCATGGCTCGGAGCCCCCTCGTCGGCGAGGACCGCCCGCTCCACCTGTCGGGGACGGCCCTGTACCTGGATCGTCTGTGGATCGACGAGCGCCGGGTGGCCACCGACCTCCTCGAGCGCGCATCCGGACCGGCCGCCGGGGTCGACGACGCGGTGCTGGCCGCGGGTCTCGGCCAGCTCTTCACGTCCCAGGACGAACCGGACTTCCAGCGCCTGGCCGCCGCCACTGCCGTCCTGCGCCGGGTGTCGGTGATCGCGGGCGGCCCCGGCACCGGCAAGACCACCACCGTGGCCCGCGTCCTCGCGTTGCTTCTCGCCCAGGCTGACGCAGCAGGAGAGCGCCCACCGTTGATCGCGCTGGCCGCGCCGACCGGAAAGGCCGCAGCGCGGCTCGAAGAGGCCGTCCGTCTGGAGGCGGGCGCCATGCCCGTCGACCCGACCATCCGTGCCGGCCTGTCCGTCCTCGAAGGCACGACGCTGCACCGGCTGCTGGGTTCCAACCCAGGCAACCGGACCAGGTTCCGCCACGACCGGACCAACCGGCTGCCCCATGACGTCGTCGTCGTCGACGAGACCTCCATGGTGTCGCTCTCGATGATGGCGCGGGTGGCGGAGGCGGTCCGCTCCGATCGCGCGGCTCATCCTCGTCGGCGATCCCGAGCAGCTGGCCTCCATCGAGGCGGGCGCCGTGCTGGGCGACGTCGTCCCGCCCGGGTCACGGCACATATGCATGGGGGACGAGGCCCGAGACCGTCTCGCCGCCGTCACGGGCCATTGGTCCCGGTCAATGACTCGCACCTTCGCTCGGCCATTGGGGACGGCATCGTCGTCTTGAACAAGGTGCACCGCTTCGGGGGCGCGATCGCGGCGTTGGCCACCGCCATTCAACATGGTCGCGGGGACGACGCCCTCTCCGTCCTTGAGTCCGGAGACCCTGATGTGCGGTGGATCGCCAGCGACGCCCCGCCGTCGTCGGCCGAGGGGTTGGGTGAGGTGCGATCGCTCGCCGTGGAGTGCGGGCGCATGGTGCGAGACGCAGCAGTCGCCGGGGACGCGAAAGGGGCCATCGCGGCGCTGGGCCGATTCCGGCTCTTGTGCGCGCACCGCCGCGGGCCCGACGGTGTGGTGACCTGGATGCACCAGGTCGAGAGCTGGTTGCGGACCGAGGTCGAGGGTTTCGGGGGCGGCGAGGACTGGTACATCGGCCGCCCGCTCATCGTGACGCAGAACGACTACGGGTTGAAGCTCTACAACGGCGATGTCGGGGTGGTCGTCGCCGACGGTGACCGGCGTGTGGCCGCCTTTGAACGGGGTGACGAGATCGCCCGGGTCAGCCCGGCCCGGCTGGCCGCTGTCGACACCGTCTACGCCATGACCGTCCACAAGAGCCAGGGATCGCAGTTCGACGTGGTGGCCTTCCTGCTGCCGAGCGCCGACTCGCGCGTCCTGACACGTGAGCTGCTCTACACCGCGGTGACACGCGCCCGGGAGCGGCTCATCCTCGTGGGCACCGAGGGTCCGATCCGGGCGGCAATCGAACGGCCGATCACCCGGGCGTCGGGACTGCGTCAGGCATTGTGGGGCGACGCCGCGGGCTGACCGGGAGTCGGCGTGGTGCGGCGAGACGCCTCACAATCCCCTCACATTGAAGTCACGAACGCGGAAACTCTGTGATTTAGGCTCTGCGACGAGGAAAAATCCCTGGTCTCACGCCAATTACAGCCTCTACACAGGCTGGATTCAGGGTCGTATCGCATGATGACACTGACATGACTCCGTAACAAAAGCGGAGCCTGAGCACACGAAGGGTGAGCATGAAGATCCTGGTTCTCGGTGGAGACGGCTACCTCGGTTGGCCGACCGCCCTTCACCTGTCGGCCTGTGGCCACGAGGTCACCGTCGTCGACAACCTCGTGCGCCGCGAATACGACCGCGAAATGGGAGTCGACAGCCTCGTCCCCATCGCGTCACTGCCCGATCGGGTCACACGCTGGGAGCAGATCTCCGGACGTGCGATCAACGTGCGGATCGGCAACCTGACCGACGCCGCCTTCACCTACGCCGTGGTCGCCGAGGCCAAGCCCGACGCCATCGTGCACTTCGGCGAGCAGCGCTCGGCGCCCTACTCAATGATCGACCGCGAGCACGCGGTCTACACCCAAGTCAACAATGTGGTGGGCACGCTCAACCTGATGTACGCGATTGCCGAGACCGACCCTTCGATCCATCTCGTCAAGCTCGGGACGATGGGCGAGTACGGATACCCCAACATCGACATCGAAGAAGGGTTCATCGAGATCAACCACAAGGGCCGCACAGATGTGCTGCCCTACCCGAAGCAGCCTGGCTCCTTCTACCACCTGTCGAAGGTGCACGACAGCCACAACATCATGTTCGCCTGCCGGGTCTGGGGGTTGCGTTCGACCGATCTGAACCAGGGGATCGTCTACGGCCAGTCCACCGTTGAGACCGATCTCGACCCCGTCCTGGCCACCCGGTTCGACTACGACGGCGTGTTCGGTACCGTCCTGAACCGGTTCTGCGTCCAGGCCGTCACCGGCCACCCGCTGACGGTGTACGGCGCCGGAGGCCAGACCCGCGGCATGCTCAACATCCGCGACACGCTCGCCTGCGTGACGCTGGCACTCGAGAACCCCGCCGAGCGCGGGGAATTCCGGGTCTTCAATCAGTTCACCGAGTCCTTCTCGGTGCGCGACATGGCGGAGATGGTCAGGCGGGTCTGCCCGACCCGAGTCGACATTGCCGAGGGCCTGTCCAACCCTCGGGTCGAGCACGAGGAGCACTATTTCAACGCTGCCAACACCAAGCTGCTCGACCTGGGCCTGGAGCCGCACCTCCTGACGGACGAGGTCATATCCGGGATCTTGGCGCTGGTCGAGAGCCACCGCGACCGGGTGGACGTGCGGGCGATCGCCCCCACGGTGCAGTGGCGTTCGAGCGTCAGCACGCTTACCACGGCCAGCGACACGCCCGACGCATCGTTCCTCGCGGTGTAAGTCAGCGGTTCCGGTTGTAGGTTCCTGTGGCGATGTCGCCACGCAGGCCACGCCGCCACGCGCGCCGTCGATCACCGGCCCGGCCGGTCATCCTGCTCATCGCAGTGGTGATCGTCCTCGCGCTCCTCGTGGGCGGGCTCACCCAGGTGTCGCGGCAATCGCAGGTCTACGACGCCAATTCCAACCGGTCACTCGCAGCGCAGGGTGCGATCGTGGCCGAGCAGTCCAACGCCACCGCGTCGCAAGTGCGCGCGCTGCTCAACGGCCTGCCGGGGCAGACCCGCCAGGGCCTCCAGGTCGGCCTGGACAGCGCCGTGCAGCAGACGGCGACGGAGGCGGCGCGGGCGAACCTCGCCGCCAGCTCGAACCCATCGGGTTCTGTGGCCACGGACTTCGCCGCCGCCTTCGCCGAGCGGGCCCAGTCCATGAGCGAACTGCGTGCGACGGTCGACGGGTTCCTCGGAATGCAACCCATACCCCCCGCCGGTTCGCCCTCCGACGGAGCGACCCCCGCCTCCGCGAGCGTGCTGCTCTCGGCGACGCAGGCGACGAACCGCATCGCATCGGCCGGAGCGCTGCTGTCCCATGCGGATGCTCTCTACCGTTCGGTACGCAGGTCCCTGGCGTCGACGGCCGGACACGGCCGGCTTCCGTCGTCGGTCTGGGTCACCGACCCCCAGCTGTGGCAGGTGGGCTCAGTGGCGGCCCAGATCGATCTCCTGGCGGCCTCGCCCACCTTGGTGTCGGCCCACAACGTCGTCCTGCGCACGGTGCGGCTGAGTCCGCCGGCGCTGCCGACACCCCAGGGCGTGCCGGCGAACGTCTCGGTCCTCAGCCCGGCGTCACAGATCGGCGTCACGGTCGTCCTCGCCAACCAGGGTTCGGTTGACGAGCCGCATGCCTCCGTCCGCTACACGCTGGCGAACCAGTCATCGGGAGCCACCGCGACCCAAGTCGAGTCCGCGGCCCTGGCCCTCGGCGCATCGGGGACCCTGCCCCAGGTCAGCTTCAATGTCGTACCAGGCACCAATTACGTGCTGACGGTCGAGGTGCTGCTCCCGCCGGGGCAGACGCAGACGGCCAACACGGTGCTCCAGCAGGCGCTGCAGGTCGCGCCCGCCTTCTGAGCCCGCCTCTGCCCGCTCGCCGGCAGGCCGCGTGTCGACCGTGCTCGTTCCTGGTCATAGGATCGGGACGCACGGAAATCTGGAACTGGAGGGCTCTTCACGTGGCCGAGAGCATCACGATCACGGACAATCGCAGTGGCGAGTCCATGGAGATTCCGCTCGTCAACGGTGGTGTCTCGGCCGAGGAATGGGCCAAGCTCCTCCCTGGGGTCTGGTTCTTCGATCCCGGCTTCATGTCGACGGCGGCCTGCGAGAGCGCCATCACGTTCCTCGACGGCGATGCGGGGATCTTGCGCTACCGCGGCTATCCCATTGAGCAGCTGGCCGAGAGCTCGACCTACCTCGAAGTGGCGTACCTCCTTCTCAAGGGTGAGCTGCCCAATGAGGAAGAGTTCGCCTCCTGGCGCCACGACATCACCTACCACACGTTCATCCACGAGAACGTCCGCAAGCGCTTCCTCGAGGGCTTCCACTACGACGCTCACCCGATGGGCATGCTCGTCTCGGCGGTGGCCGCGCTGTCGACCTTCTATCTCGACGCCAAGGACATCTTCGATCCGGAGTCCCGCAACAAGCAGATCATCCGGCTGATCGCCAAGATGCCGACGCTGGCCGCCGCGGCACACCGCTTCAGCGTCGGCATGCCCTTCGTCTATCCCGACAATTCGCTCGATTTCGGACCGAACTTCCTCTCGATGCTCTGGAAGGTCGCCGAACCCAGGTTCGAGGCCGATCCGGTACTGGCCCGCGCGCTCGACATCCTGTTCATCCTGCACGCCGACCACGAGCAGAATTGCTCGACGACCGCCATGCGCGTGGTCGGGTCGTCGCATTCGGATCCCTACTCGGCCACCGCCGCCGCGGCCGCCGCGCTGTACGGACCTCGCCATGGTGGGGCCAACGAAGCCGTCATCCGCATGCTCACCGACATCGGCAGCATCGAGAACGTGCCGGACTTCATCGCGACGGTCAAGGCCGGGACCGGGGGCCAGCGCCTCCAGGGCTTCGGGCACCGCGTGTACAAGAGCTACGACCCGCGGGCGAAGATCATCAAGCGCACCGCCGACGAGGTCTTCGAGGTGACCGGAAAGAGCCCGCTGCTCGATATCGCATTGAAGCTCGAGGAGATCGCGCTCAACGACGAGTACTTCACGTCCCGGCGCCTGTACCCGAACGTCGACTTCTACTCGGGGCTCATCTACCAGGCGATGGGGTTCCCCCTCGAGATGTTCCCCGTTCTCTTCGCTATCCCACGTACCGCAGGCTGGCTGGCGCACTGGCAGGAGATGCTCGACCAGGACTCGAAGATCGCCGCGCCCGCGCCAGCTCTACATCGGTCCCGAGGAACGGGACTACACCCCGATCGGCGCCCGCTAGCGGCGGGGGACACCCTCCTTCTTCAACAGGCGCGTCAGACCCTCCTGGGCCAGCGAGACGCACAACCTCCCGTGGCGGTCGAACAGGAAGCCCCGGGCCAGGCCGCGGCCGTGGGTCGCCACCGGCGAGTCCATGTCGTAGAGCAGCCACTCGTCGGCACGGAAAGGCTGGTGGAACCACATGCAGTGGTCCAGGCTCGCGCTCATGAAGTCGTCGTCGTCCCAGCGGACGTCGTGCGGGGCGAGGATGGTGTCGATGAGGGACATGTCGGATGCATAGGTCGCCACGCACGCGTGCAGCAACGGGTCGTCGGGCAACTCGCCGTCTGCCCGGATCCACACCCGCTGGCAGGGCTCTCCCGTGCCACTCGGGTGCCAGGGGAGGTCGCCGATGTGGCGCTGGTCGATCGGATGGGGCCGGTCGAACCACTCGGCCAGCTCCTCCTTCCAGGGCTCGAGGCGCTGGTAGAGCGGCGGCAGCGATTCGGGGTCGAGGACGTCGGGCATGGGGAACTGGTGCTCCAGGCCCTCCTCGAGATCGTGGAAGGAGGCCTCGAGGTTGAAGATGGCCCTGCCGTGCTGAATGGCCACGACGCGCCGGGTGGTGAAGGACCGCCCGTCGCGGATGCGGTCCACCTCGTAGAGGATGGGAACGTTGGGGTCGCCCGGCCGCAGGAAGTACGAGTGCAGCGAATGCACGCGACCGTGCTCGACCGTCCGCCCCGCCGCCATCAGCGCCTGCCCCGCCACCTGACCGCCGAACACGCGCTGACGCTCCTCGTTGGGCTGGGTCCCGCGGAAGATGTTGACCTCAATGGGTTCGAGGTCAAGCAGGTCGACGAGGAACTCCAAGGACGCGCTCATGCGCCCATGTTCGCAGGCCGCCGGATCGTCCGTCGCCGAGCACGCGACCGCCACCGCAACTACCCTGCGGCAGCGTGACACCCTCCGCGCCGTCCGAGCACGACGAGCTCGTCTTCCCCGAGGGCTTCACCTGGGGCGTCGCCACGGCGGCGCACCAGATCGAAGGCGGCAACGTGAACAACGACTGGTGGGCCTGGGAGCACGACCCCACGTCGGGAACCCTCGAGCCGAGTGGCGACGCGTGCGACTCGTTCCATCGTTGGCGCGAGGACATACAGCTCGTCGCCGACATGGGCCTCACCGCGTACCGCTTCTCTCTCGAATGGAGCCGTATCGAGCCCGCCGAGGGTGAGTTCTCGACGGCCGCGCTGGAGCACTACCGGCGGATGTGCGCGGCCTGTCACGGCCACGGGATCGTTCCGGTCGTCACCTTCCATCACTTCACGACGCCCCTGTGGCTGGCGCGGCGGGGCGGTTGGGAGGCACCAGACGCTCCCGAGCGCTTCGCTCGCTTCGTTACCCGGGCGACGGCGTACCTCGGGGACCTCATCGGATGGGCCTGCACGATCAACGAGCCCAACGTCGTCGGGGTCATGGGCTACTTTCAAGGCCAGTACCCACCTGGCGTCAAAGAGGACTTTGCCCGCTATGGCGCGGTGAACGAGGCGATGGTGCGCGCGCACCGCCTGGCCGTCGACGCGCTGCGTGCGGGTCCCGGCGACTGCCTCGTGGGCCTCACGCTCTCCATGGCCGAGATCACCGCGGAGGAGGGTGGAGAGGCCTTGCGCGACGCTGCCGAGGAGATGCTCGAGAACGTCTTCCTCCGGGCGACTGCCGGCGACGACTTCGTCGGAGTGCAGTGCTACACGCGCATGCACTTCGGCCCTGACGGCCTGGCCCCGAACGACCCCGACGTCCCGCTCACCCAGATGGGTGACGAACGCTGGCCCCAGGCGGTCGAGCACACGGTGCGCCGGGCCGCCACGGTCAGCGGGAGGCCGGTGGTGGTGACCGAGAATGGGATCGCCACGGCTGACGACACCGAGCGCATCGCATTCGTCTCCGACGCGCTGCGCAGCGCCCATCGTTGCCTGGCGGAGGGTGTCGACCTGCGGGGCTACTTCGTGTGGAGCCTGCTCGACAACTTCGAGTGGCACCTGGGCTACGGGCCCAAATTCGGCCTGGTGGCCGTGGCCCCGGGGACGTTCGAGCGCCGGCCCAAGCCGAGTGCCCACTGGTTCGGCGGCGTCGCCCGCAACAACCGGCTCCTCACAGCCGCCACAAAGGTCGCCGACACGGGGGTGAACGGCGGGTGACATGGAGCCGGCCGCCCTGGGACTGAATTGACGGCCACGCTAGGGTGTGCCGGTGGTGTCCCGGTTCCAGGCGCTGTACGACTGGTTGCACACGCACGAGGGGCGGAAGATCTTCCGCTACTCCATGGTCTCGGTGATTTCGAGCGCGGTGTCGCTCTTCGTCATCTTCATCGTCTACGGCGTGCTTCGCCTCTGGAGCGAGGTGCCGAGCACCGTCTTCGGCAACGTCGTGGCGACATTCCCCTCGTACTGGCTCAACCGCAAGTGGGCCTGGGGCAAACATGGGCGGTCCCACTTCCTGAAGGAGGTGGTCCCGTTCTGGACCCTGGCAGCAATCGGCATCGCCTTCGCCATCGTCGGTGCATCCCTGGCCAAGCACATCGGCACGGCCCTCGACCTGGACCACGCGGAGCAGACGCTGCTCGTGCTGTTGGCCAACGTCGTGTCGTTCGGGATCTTCTGGGTTGCGAAGCTGCTCCTCTTCAACCGGCTGTTCCGGATTGAGCTCGAAGAGTTCGACGAGCACCTGGCCCACGAAGAAGAGGAGCAGTCAGCCCACACGTCACCCGACTGACCGGCCGGGCCGGTGCGCGGCGGAATCAGTCCCTGAAGTTGTTGAATTGCAGAGGGATCCCGAAATCCTCGGCCTTGCACTTGGCGATGACTTCCTGAAGGTCGTCGCGCTTCTTCCCGGTGACCCGGAGCTGGTCTCCCTGGGTCTGCGACGACACCCCCTTGAGGCCGAGGTCCTTGATGAACTTGTTCAAGCGCTTGGCGTGATCCGCCGAGATGCCGGCCCGGATGGCGACCTTCTGGCGTGCGGTGCCCTTCTGGGCTTCCTCGACCCTCCCGGCCTCGAACGCCTTCAGGGAGACCTGACGCTTGACCAATTTCTCGTCCAACACCTGGTGCAGGGCGCGCAGCCGGTCCTCCGTGGAGGACCGGAGCACCAGCTCGTTCTCTCCCAGCTCAATGGCCGAGTCCGTGTTCTTGAAGTCGAAGCGGGTGGCGGCCTCCCGGTTGGCCTGGTCGACCGCGTTGCGCACCTCTTGCGTGTCGACTTCGGAGACGATGTCAAAAGTGGGCATGGTCCCAGCGTACCGGCGCCACCCGCGGGTCCGAGGTGGTCAGGCGCGGTAATCTCGCCCGCTACGGGTCGGTGTCCGAGTGGCCAAAGGAAGCAGGCTGTAAACCTGCCGGTTAACACCTACGGAGGTTCAAATCCTTCCCGGCCCACGCACAAGGTGTGCACGACGGTTGGGTCCTTTGACCCTTGCCACACACGTCCCCGCCGTTACAATGTTGTTTCAGATCGATTGCGGGCCCACGCTCCCAGGGTCCTCCCTCCCTCCGGGTCGTAACCGGACACGACGAACGAGACTGACAATCCCCGTGGACGAAAGCGCAAAGTCTCCTGCACCACCGGTACTGGACCGGGTGGGCACGCGCCTGCGCCGCGCCTCCATGCAGACCGACTGCAGCGCGGCTGCGACTCACCCACGGCCTCACGCTCACCGAGCGGGTCGAAGCAGAGTCGGGCGAACCGGGCGACTGGTCCTTCCTTCGCCGGCCCGCGCTCTTGGGCTTGGTTGCCGTCTTGTCCATTTGCATCGGCGCGTCGTTGCCGAGCTCGCCCTTCAAGCTCGAGATGGGAGGGACCTGGTTCTTCGGTGAGGCCACCTGGCCGACGACCTCGTTGATGCTCCCGGGTGTCGTGGCCGTCTACGGCGGCATGGTCCTCTTCGTCCGCGTCTGGTTCGGCCTGTACCAGACGCTGCGTGCCCGCCCGGGTGTGCCGATCCGCCAGCTGGTGTACATGCTGGGGCTGTGGCTGACGCCGCTCCTGGTCGTCGCCCCGCTCTTCAGCCGGGATGTGTTCTCCTACGCGGCCCAGGGCGAGATGATGAGCCACCACATCAACCCGTACCACTACGGGCCGGGGACGTTGGGCTCGGGGCCCTACGTGTCGGGAGTCGATCCCCTCTGGATCAACACCGCCGCCCCCTACGGGCCGCTCTTCCTCATGCTGGCCGGCTGGTCGGCCTCGTTGAGCCTCCACCACGCGCTGGTCACCGTCCTGCTGCTGCGGGTCCAGTCGGTCGTCGGCATCGCGTTGATCGCCTACTGCATACCCAAGCTCGCCCGCTCGTTCGGCCGCGACGCCGGCCCCGCGTTCGTACTCGCCGTCCTGAACCCTCTGACCCTGCTGGCCCTGGTGGGCGGCGCCCACAACGACGCCATCATGGTGGGCCTCCTCCTGGCCGGTGTCACGGCGGCGCGCTACCGCCACCCGGCGTGGGGAGTCGTGCTGTGCGCGCTGGCGGCCTCCATCAAGGTGCCGGCCGCCATGGGCATCGTCTACGTGGCGTGGGACTGGGCCGGTCCGTTGGCGGGCTGGCGCAAGCGCACCCGCATGATCCTCCGGTCGGGCCTCATCACCGTCACGGTGATGGGAGTCCTCTCACTGGTGTCGGGCCTCGGCTGGGGCTGGATTGCCAACCTGGGCACGCCGGGCACCGTGCGCTCCTGGATGGCCCCCGCCACCGGCGTGGGCCTTCTCCTCAGCGGATCGGCACATGTGGTCGGCATCGGGGTCGGCCTCGGAGGGGTGCTCACGCTGACGCGGGCCATCGGCCTGGTGGCCGCCGCCGTGGTCGCCTTCTACTGCCTGCGCCACCGCGAGCGCCTCGGCGTGCTCGGGGCCCTCGGCATCACGATGATGACCTTCGTGCTGCTCGGGCCCGTGGTCCAGCCCTGGTACCTCACCTGGGGGATCATCATCGTGGCGCCGGTCGTGACCGGCCGGATGCTCTATGCCGTGCTCGGGCTCTCGGCGATCGTGCCCTTCATCGGGCTGACCGGTGGCACGGATCTGCTGAACCAGCTGGTGCACACCGACCCGTTGAGCATGGTGCTCGCCGTCATGGTGCTGTGGGCGGTGGCGATCGTCCCGCTCGGAAACTGGACGACGTCGTGGCGGATCGACCGGTCTCGCCTGCCCGCCCTGCCGTCACACCACGGCCAGAGCGCCGCGCTCGAATCCTGATCCGGCCGGCCTGAAGGCTGCCCGCCGCTCTGGGCCCCGCGTTACAGCAGGCGCTGGAGCTCGACCACGTCGAGCCACTGGCGGTGCTTGCGCCCGACCTCCCGCTCCACGCCCACCAGCTCGAAGCCCGCAGCCTCGTGCAGCCCGATGGAGATCTCGTTGTGCCCGGCGATCCGGGCGATGAGCGAGTGGAAGCCGTGGGCTGACGCCAGGACCACGAGCTCCGCGAGCAGGGCCTTTCCCACCCCGTTGCCACGCTGGGTGCGGTCGACGTAGACGGAATTCTCGGCGGTCGCCGAGTACCCCGAGCGCTCGCGGAAGGCCGAGAGCGAGCCGAAGCCGAGGATGATCTCGCCGTTGGCCCCGAGGAGGCCCTCCACGCCCGAATCGGGGGCCTCGGTGGCGACCAGCGCCGGGTGGACCCCGCTGTGCTCGAGGATCCAGGCCTCCTGCTCGCCCTTGGAGCGGGGCACCATGTCGAAGGTATTGGTCGACTCGAGGACCTCGACGTTGTAGATGCTGCGCATCGCCTCGGCGTCGGCCAGTTCGGCGAGTCGGATCCGCATCGGCCGATGGTACTGTTGACGTGCCGAAACCGGGGGAGCGGCGGCAGCCGCAGCCGTGCCCTGGCTATCATTGACTGCTCGCGGAAGGTAGCCGCGGCGCCCCCTTAGCTCAGTCGGCAGAGCACAGCCATGGTAAGGCTGGTGTCGTCGGTTCGATTCCGACAGGGGGCTCGCCCATGGCGGCGTAGCTCAGTTGGTCAGAGCACACGGCTCATAATCGTGTTGTCGCGGGTTCGAGTCCCGCCGCCGCTACCAAGCCCGGGCCGGTTGTCCCGGGCCGCGACCAGGAAGGATTGACATGGCCAAGAACGAGAAGAGGGTCCAGGTGACGCTGGCCTGCGAAGTCTGCAAGCGGCGCAACTACATCACGACCAAGAACAAGCTCAACGACCGCGAGCGGATCGAAATGAAGAAGTACTGCCGCTGGGACCGCCAGCACACGCTGCACAAGGAGACCCGCTGAGCCACGCCCAGCCTGCCGGTGCTACTCTGGCAGGCCGATCCCCAGGTCAGGGGGAAGAACCACCTGCTTGAGGGCAACCGAAGGCACCCCACCGAGGGCAGTAGCTCAACTGGTAGAGCACCGGTCTCCAAAACCGGCGGTTGGGGGTTCGAGTCCCTCCTGCCCTGCCCTGGACGTATGCACCTGAGAACGAAGTACGAGACGCATGTGAGGCGAAACCCGTGAACCGCGAGACCAAGCGCATGATGCAGCGCCAAGGGCAGATGGAGGCCGATGGGTCCCCGGCTACCCGGCGTGCCGCCGCGGGCACGAAGACAGCACCGAGGACGCAGAAGGGCCCCTCGGGCCGCAAGCGCACCACCCCGGTCCAATTCGTCCGTGAAGTGCGCGACGAGATGCGTCAGGTGGCGTGGCCGTCGCGTTCGGAGCTCATCAACTACACCTCGGTCGTGCTGACGACCCTGATCATCATGATCAGCCTGATCTTCGTGCTGAACCTCGCCTTCGGCAAGCTCATCACGCTGCTCTTCACCAAGTAGGCACCCATGAGCGATATGACGCATTCAGAGGCGGAGGAAGCATTGGCGACCGGTGACGAGGAGGATGTCACGGAGGCGTTGGAGGCCGAGCGCGCTGAGAGCGAGGCGGCCCCCGAAGAAGCTGCGGTGAACACGCCGACCTCCGAGGACCTCATCGAAGAGGTCGCGGCCGAGAACGAGTCGGAGCTCGAGGCCGTCGGGGACGCCGCCGCGGTCGAAGCGGTCCAGGAGGAGGTGGCGGAGGTCGTCGCCGAGGAGGCCGCGGCAGAGCTGGTCGAAGAGATCGTCGAAGAGGTCGTCGAAGAGGCGGTGCTCGAGGCGATTGAGGAGGCCATCGTCGAGGAGGCGGTGGACGCGGCGGCCCCAGCGGGCGAGCCGGACCTCGTCCTCGACGCCACCGACGGCCAGGAGGCCGAAGGCGAGCTCGGCGGGTGGGGCGAAGACGAGGAAGAGGAGATCGTCCCGGTCGAGAGCCCCTACGACCGCCCGGGGCGCTGGTACGTGGTGCACACCTACTCGGGGTACGAGAACAAGGTGCGTTCCAACATGGGCAACGTGGTCGCGTCGCGTGGCATCGAGGACCGCGTCTTCGAGGTCGTCATCCCGATGGAGGACGTCGTCGAGTTCAAGGGCGGCAAGAAGGTCACGGTCCAGAAGAAGGTGTTCCCCGGCTACCTGCTCGTCCGGTGCGATCTCGACGACGACACCTGGGGCGCCATCCGCAACACCCCGGGCGTCACCGGCTTCGTGGGACCGGGAACCAAGCCGACGCCGCTGTCGCGCCGGGAGGTGGAGAACATCCTCCAGGTGAAGGTCGAGGGCACCGAGACGAGCACGAAGCGCAGCCGCCCCCGGCTCGAGTACGAGGTCGACGAGACGGTGCGGGTCAAGGAAGGGCCCTTCGCCGACTTCTCGGGCCAGATCGCCGAGATCAACGAGGACCAGCTCAAGCTCAAGGTGCTGGTCAACATCTTCGGCCGGGAGACGCCGGTCGAGCTCGAATTCAGCCAGGTCGCCAAGCTCTAGGCGACGGGACAACAGAGACCGAAGAAGGAGAACGAGAGACGATGGCGCCGAAGAAGAAGGTGCTCGCCGTGGTGAAGATCCAGCTCGAGGCGGGATCGGCCACCCCCGCGCCGCCCGTCGGCACGGCCCTGGGACCCCACGGGGTCCAGACGATGGAGTTCTGCAAGCAGTACAACCAGGCCACCGAGAGCATGCGGGGCACGGTGGTGCCGGTCGACATCACCATCTACGAGGACCGGTCGTTCAGTTTCGTGCTGAAGACCTCCCCGACCCCCGTGCTGCTCCGCCAGGCGGCCGGGCTCGAGAAGGGCGCCGCCACCACGGGCCGCGAGGAGGTCGGGACCGTGACCGAGGCCCAGCTGGCCGAGATCGCCTCCATCAAGCTCAAGGACCTCAACACGAACGACCTCGAGGCGGCCAAGAAGCAGGTCGCCGGCACGGCGCGGTCCATGGGGATCAAGGTCGCCGGCTAGGCCGGGGGCGCGAGGAGAGACGAAATGACCCAGCACGGCAAGAAGTACCAGGAGGGCCTGAGCAAGGTCGACCGGGAGGCGCTCTACGGCGTCGCCGACGCCGTAGACCTGGCCAAGTCGCTGGCCAGCGCCAAGTTCGACGAGACGGTCGAGTTGGCCGTCCGCCTCGGCGTCGACCCGCGCAAGGCGGACCAGATCGTGCGTGGCACGCTCTCGCTCCCCTCGGGCACGGGGCGCACCGAGCGGGTGGCGGTCTTCGCGGCCGGCGAGGCGGCGGCCGAGGCCCGTGCCGCCGGTGCCGACGAGGTCGGCGCGGACGATCTGGTGGCCAGGATCAACGGCGGGTTCCTCGACTTCGACGTGGCCATCGCCACCCCGGACCTCATGGGACAGGTCGGCGCGCTCGGCCGGGTCCTCGGGCCGCGGGGCCTCATGCCCAACCCCAAGACCGGCACCGTCACGACCGATGTGGGCAAGGCCGTGGCGGAGTTCAAGGGCGGCCGGGTCGAGTACCGCACCGACAAGGTGGGCAACGTCCACATCCGGGTCGGCAAGGCCTCGTTCACCCGCGAGCAGCTCGTGGCCAACATCCGGGCCGTCCTCGACGAGCTCCAACGGGCGAAGCCCCCGTCGGCCAAGGGGCGCTATTTCCTCTCCGCCACCGTCTCGACCACGATGAGCGCGGGTATCCGCATCGACCCGGTGAAGGCACGCATCAGCGACGAGGAGCTGGCCGTCCCGGCGTAAGCCGGGTCGTCGAGCCGTACTACAGTCTTTCCGAACAGCCCCCCGCCCCCTGGCGGACGGGCAATGAATCCGAAACGCCAGAGACCTCCGGTGCACCCTTAGGTGCCGAAGCGGCCCGATGGGCCGGCCTGACGAGGCGACACAGGAGCACGCCGGCCCCGCCGGCAGCTGCGCCGTCGCACGCCGGAGATCCTGGCCCGAATCCGGGCAGTTGGTCCCGGTGGAGGACACCGATGGCAACGCAGAACGCGCAGATGGCACACAAGGTCGCCGTCGTCGACGACGTCAAGACGCGCATCGGCGCGGCGTCGGCCTCGATCGTGAGCGAGTACCGCGGCCTGACCGTGGCCGAGCTGGCCGAGCTCCGCACCGCCCTCGAGGCGGTGGGCGGTGACTACAAGATCTTCAAGAACACGCTGGTGCGCCGCGCCATCGACGGGAGCGAGTACCAGCTCCTCTCGGAGTACCTCAGCGGCCCGAGCGCCCTGACCTTCGTCGAGGGTGACATCAGCGCCGTGGCCAAGGCGCTGCGGGACTTCTCCCGGACCAACCCGCTGCTCGTGATCAAGGGGGGCCTGGCCGACGGCTCGCTCCTCTCGGCGGCCGACCTCGCCGCGCTGGCCGACCTGCCGCCCCGCGAGGTGCTGCTGGCCCGCCTGGCCGGCGCACTGGCCGCCCCCATGCAGCAGATGGCGGGCCTGCTCGAGGCGCTGCCCCGCAACATGGCGTACGGGATCTCGGCGCTCATCGAGCAGCGCGAGGCCGCGGGAGAGACGCTGCCGGCGGAGACAGCCGAGGCAGCCGAGCCCCTTCCTCCGGCGAGACCGCCGAGCCGGCGGCGGACACAGCCGAGGTACCGGAGCCCACGGCCGAGGCCGCACCCGTCGAGGAGGCTGCCGCCGCCGAGGAGGCTGCCGCAGCAGAGCCGGTGGAGGCCGCCGAGACGGCGGAGGCCGGCGCCGAGGCGGCGGATGCGCCCGAAGAGGCGTCCGAGTAACACCAGACCCGACCATCACGACCGAACCACGACAGACGTAGGAAGAGAAAGGAAGGCCACCCAGATGGCAACCCTGACCAAGGAAGAGATCCTCGACGGCATCGCCGAGCTCTCGGTGATTCAGCTGAGCGAGCTGTTGAAGGACTTCGAGGAGCGCTTCGGTGTGACGGCGGCGGCTCCCGTTGCCGTGGCTGCCGCGGCGGCCCCGGCCGCCGGTGGTGGCGACGGCGGGGCGGAGGAGGAGAAATCGGACTTCGACGTCATCCTCACCAGCGCGGGCGACAAGAAGATCCAGGTCATCAAGGAGGTGCGTGCCCTCACCAGCCTGGGCCTGAAGGAGGCGAAGGACCTGGTCGAGGCCGCTCCCAAGCCGGTGCTCGAGAAGGCGAACAAGGACGACGCGGAGAAGGCCAAGGCCGCCCTCGAGGGTGCCGGCGCCACCGTCGAGGTCAAGTAGTCCTGGTCAGGGCCGGGTGGGTCCCGTCCCACCTGGCCCAGCGACCGGGATCCTTGACGTCGGGGGAGGGCTTTCGTAGCCTGTCACGGACCCCGGGCCCAGCCCGCCAGGCCTTCGCGGCCGAGGGGTTGTATCGAGGCACGCCCCACGATAAGATGCCGGGTTGCCGTGCGTCTCCGTGTGCTGAGTTCCGTAATTCCCGGGTCTCGGTGCGCGCCCTGGCAGCCCTGACCCCTCGTCCGTCCGTCGTCCGTCCCTGACCCGCAGTACCGCCCTCACCCGCCGCTTTTCACCTGGGAGGAGTTGACCGTTGTCCTCACGGTCCCGTAGCCCCGAACGTGTGTCGTTCGCCAACATCAACGAAGCACTGCCACTTCCGGACCTGATCGCCATCCAGCGCGACTCGTTCCAGTGGTTCCTCGACAAGGGCCTGGCCGAGGCCTACCACGACATCAGCCCCATTGAGGACTTCACCGGCCAGCTGAGCCTCGAGCTCGAGTTCGACCCGACCGACGCCGACCTGCGCCCGCCCCCGAAATTCTCGGTGGAGGAGTGCAAGGAGAAGGACATGACGTATGCGGCGCCCGTCTTCGTGCGGGCCCGCTTCCTCAACGCCACCACGGGCGAGATCAAGGAGCAGACGGTCTTCATGGGGGACTTCCCGATGATGACCGACCGCGGCACCTTCATCGTCAACGGGACCGAGCGGGTCGTCGTGAGCCAGCTGGTCCGCTCGCCGGGCGTCATCTTCCAGCCCGGCCGCGACGCCAAGACCGTCTTCACGGGGACCATCCACCCCTACCGCGGTGAGTGGATCGAGCTCGACATCGAGGCCAAGCCGGGCAAGGACGTCACCGCCGGTTGCCGTGTCGCCCGCAAGCGCCGGCTGTCGCTGTTCGTGCTGCTGCGCGCCCTCGGCTACGGCGACGAGGCCTTCCTGGACCGTTTTGTGCGCCACTTCGACTTCCTCGAGGGGCAGTGGGAGAAGGAGCGCAACCTGGCGCCGACGCGCGAGGAGGCGCTGCTCGAGATCTACAAGCGCGCCCGCCCGGGCGAGCCGCTGTCGGCCGAGGCCGCCCGCGTCTACTTCGAGAACGCCTTCTTCAACCCGAAGCGCTACGACCTGACGAGGGTCGGCCGGTACAAGCTGAATCGCAAGCTCGGCCCCGAGATCGACCGGCTGAGCGACCTCTTCGGCATCGAGATCGAGAAGCCCGCCCCGGGCCAGTCGGTACTGAGCCCCTCGGAGATCCTGGCCTCGGCCACCTACATGCTGCACCTGGCCCTGCACATGGCCGACGGCGAGTCGACCTACCGCATCGACGACCAGGACCACTTCGCCAACCGGCGCATCCGCTCGGTGGGCGAGCTGATCCAGAACCAGGTTCGTGTCGGCCTCTCGCGCATGGAGCGGGTCGTGCGCGAGCGCATGACGACCCAGGACGTCGAGGCCATCACGCCGCAGACGCTGATCAACATCCGCCCGGTCGTCGCCGCCGTGAAGGAGTTCTTCGGCACCTCCCAGCTGTCACAGTTCATGGACCAGAACAACCCGCTGTCAGGCCTGGCCCACAAGCGGCGCCTGTCCGCGCTCGGGCCCGGTGGCCTCTCCCGTGAGCGGGCCGGCTTCGAGGTCCGTGACGTCCACACGTCGCACTACGGCCGCATGTGCCCCATCGAGACCCCCGAGGGCCCGAACATCGGCCTCATCGGTGCCCTGGCCACCTACGCCCGGGTCAACGAGTACGGGTTCATCGAGACCCCTTACCGCACCGTCGTCGACGGCAAGGTGACCAACGAGGTCAACTACCTGGCCGCCGACGAGGAGGAGGAGCACGTCATCGCCCAGGCCAACGCCTCGGTCGACGCGGACGGTCGCCTCACCGAGGACCGTGTCCTCGTGCGCCGCGGCCCGCAAGGGACCGGCGTGCGCATGGGCGCCGTCAACACCTCCTACGGGACGACGTCGGAGATCGACTTCGTGCCGCCGTCGGAGGTCGACCTGATGGACGTCTCCCCGAAGCAGATCGTCTCGGTCTCGACCGCGTTGATCCCCTTCGTCGAGCACGACGACGCCAACCGGGCCCTCATGGGCGCCAACATGCAGAAGCAGGCCGTGCCGCTCGTCATGCCGGAGGCGCCCTACATCGGCACGGGGGTCGAGGCGCGGGCCGCCCGCGACGCCGGCGACGTCCTGCTGGCCGAGGGCAACGGGACCGTGACCGAGATCAGCGGCGACTCCATCACCGTGGAGTACGCCTCGGGCCAGAAGGACCGCCTCGGCACCGCGCTGAGCCGCAAGGTGTACCGCCTGTCCAAGTTCCGCCGCTCCAACCAGAACACCTGCATCAACCACCGCACCCTCGTGAACGAGGGGCAGAGCGTCGAGCCCGGAGACCTGCTGGCCGACGGGCCGTCGACCCACAACGGGGAGCTGGCCCTGGGCAAGAACCTGCTCGTCGCCTTCATGCCCTGGGAGGGCTACAACTACGAGGACGCCATCATCCTCTCGGAGCGCCTGGTGCGCGACGACGTGCTGACCTCCATCCACATCGAGGAGCACGAGGTCGACGCCCGCGACACCAAGCTGGGCGCCGAGGAGATCACGCGGGACATCCCGAACCTCTCCGAGGAGATCCTCGCCGACCTCGACGACCGGGGCATCATCCGCGTCGGGGCCGAGGTGGAGCCGGGCGACGTCCTGGTCGGGAAGGTCACCCCCAAGGGTGAGACCGAGCAGACGCCCGAGGAGCGGCTGCTGCGCGCCATCTTCGGTGAGAAGGCCCGCGAGGTGCGCGACACCTCGTTGAAGGTGCCGCACGGCGAGTACGGCAAGGTGATCGACGTCCGCGTCTTCAGCCGGGAGGAGTCCCACGAGCTGCCGCCGGGTGTGAACCAGCTGGTGCGCGTGTACGTGGCCCAGAAGCGCAAGATCTCCGAGGGCGACAAGCTGGCCGGCCGCCACGGCAACAAGGGCGTCATCTCCAAGATCCTCCCGGTCGAGGACATGCCGTACCTGGCCGACGGGACCCCGGTCGACATCATCTTGAACCCCCTCGGCGTGCCGAGCCGGATGAACGTGGGTCAGGTGCTCGAGTCGCACCTCGGCTACGCCGCCCGCCACGGCTGGGAGGGCGTGGTCGTGAACGAGGACGTGGGCACCAGCGCCAAGGGCGACGGCGCGGCGCGCAAGACGCGGCCCGCGCACCGAGCCGGCCGCGTGGGTCTCGACGCCCGTCTTCGACGGCGCCCACTGGGACGAGATCGAGGACGCCGGGTCGCACCCGACGATCAAGCAGGTCTTCGGACAGCTCAATGCGGACTCGGCCAACGGGGACGTGCAGATCCACACCGACGGGAAGGCCACCCTCTACAACGGCCGCACCGGCGAGGCCTACGACAACCCGATCTCGGTCGGCTACGTCTACATCCTGAAGCTGGCCCACCTGGTCGACGACAAGATCCACGCCCGCTCGACCGGCCCGTACTCCATGATCACCCAGCAGCCCCTGGGCGGGAAGGCCCAGTTCGGTGGCCAGCGCTTCGGCGAAATGGAGGTGTGGGCCCTCGAGGCCTTCGGCGCCGCCTACGCGCTGCAGGAGCTGCTGACCATCAAGTCGGACGACGTGCTGGGCCGGGTCAAGGTCTACGAGGCCATCGTCAAGGGCGAGAACATCCCCGAGCCGGGCATCCCCGAGAGCTTCAAGGTGCTCATCAAGGAGATGCAGTCGCTCTGCCTCGACGTCGAGGTGCTCGCCGTCGACGGACGCGAGATCGAGATGCACGAGCTGGACGAGGACGTGTTCCGCACCGCAGAGGAGCTGGGCATCGACATCAGCCGCAACGAGCGCGGCTCGGACGAGGAAGACGAGCGGCGCGCCGCAGAGAGGAGCTTCTCCTAATGGCTCTGGACGTGAACACCTTCGACCAGCTGCGCATCGGCCTCGCCACCGGCGATTCCATCCGCGGCTGGTCCAACGGCGAGGTCAAGAAGCCCGAGACGATCAACTACCGCACGCTGCGCCCCGAGAAGGACGGGCTCTTCTGCGAGAAGATCTTCGGCCCCACCAAGGACTGGGAGTGCTACTGCGGCAAGTACAAGCGGGTGCGCTTCAAGGGCATCATCTGCGAGCGCTGCGGCGTCGAGGTCACCCGGTCCAAGGTGCGGCGCGACCGCATGGGGCACATCGAGCTGGCCGCGCCCGTGGTGCACATCTGGTACCTGCGCGGCACGCGTTCGTGGCTCGCCTACCTGCTCATGGGCACCGAGCCCCGCGAGGAGCTCAAGGCCAAGCAGCTCGAGAAGGTCATCTACTTCGCGGCGAACCTGGTCACCTGGGTCGACGAGGAGAAGCGGCATGCCGACCTGCCGTCGCTCGAGAACGAGATGGCCGAGGAGATCGCGGACATCGAGAAGAAGCGCGACCTCGACATCGACCGCCGCTTCAAGGCGCTCGAGGACGAGCTGAAGCAGCTCGAGGGCGAGGGTGCCAAGGACGCCGAGATCCGGGCGCGCCAGCGCGCCGTCGAGAAGGAGATCCAGTCCGCCCGCGAGCGGGCCCAGGAGGACGTCGAGATCGCCCAGCGGTCCCTGGACGAGTTCCGGAGCCTGCACGGCCGCAAGATCATTGAGGACGAGATGCTGTGGCGCGAGCTCCGGCTGCGCTACGACGAGTACTTCGAGGGCGGCATGGGCGCGGAGTACATCCTCAAGCTCATCGACCGCATCGACCTCGACGCGGAAGAGATCAAGCTGCGCGACATGATCGACGCCAAGGACGGCCGCCGGCCGTTGTCGGCCCAGCGGCGCCAGAAGACGATCAAGCGGCTGAAGATCGTCACCGCCTTCAACCGGCGTGACGACCACGGCCGGCGCATCAACGACCCCCGCGCCATGATCCTCGAGGCCGTGCCGGTGATCCCGCCCGACCTGCGCCCGATGGTGCAGCTCGACGGTGGGCGGTTCGCCACCTCGGACCTCAACGACCTGTACCGCCGCGTCATCAACCGTAACAACCGGCTGAAGAGGCTCTTGGACCTGGGCGCGCCCGAGATCATCATCAACAACGAGAAGCGCATGCTCCAGGAGGCCGTCGACGCGCTGTTCGACAACGGCCGCCGCGGCCGTCCGGTGACGGGCCCGGGCAACCGGCCCTTGAAGTCGCTGTCGGACATGCTGAAGGGCAAGCAGGGCCGGTTCCGCCAGAACCTGCTCGGCAAGCGCGTGGACTACTCGGGCCGCTCGGTCATCGTGATCGGCCCGAACCTCAAGCTGCACCAGTGCGGCCTGCCCAAGCTCATGGCGCTCGAGCTCTTCAAGCCGTTCGTCATGAAGCGGCTGGTCGACGCCGAGCTGGCGCAGAACATCAAGTCGGCCAAGCGCATGGTCGAGCGGCGCCGGCCCCAGGTGTGGGACGTGCTCGAGGGCGTCATCCGCGAGCACCCCGTGCTGCTGAACCGGGCCCCGACGCTGCACCGGCTCGGCATCCAGGCCTTCGAGCCCGTGCTGGTCGAGGGCAAGGCCATTCAGGTCCACCCGCTCGTGTGCACGGCCTTCAACGCCGACTTCGACGGCGACCAGATGGCCGTCCACCTGCCGCTGTCCGCCGAGGCCCAGGCCGAGGCCCGGGTGCTGATGCTCTCGGCCAACAACATCCTCTCGCCGGCCACCGGCCGCCCCATCACCGTGCCCACCCAGGACATGGTCTTCGGCGCCTACTACCTCACCCTGCGGGTCGAGGAGGGCACCGGCGCGGGCCGGGTCTTCCGCCACCTCCACGAGTTGGAGGCGGCGTTCGACGCCGGCGACGTCGGGCTCCAGGTCCCGATCACGCTGCGCCCGTCGCCGGGCTCGTCGTTGGCGGGGCGCCTGGCCGCGGCCGGTGTCGTGGCACCGGTCGACGGCGAGGACGGCGACGGCGTGCTCAACTTCGAGACGACGCCGGGCCGCGTGTTCTTCAACGAGGCGCTGCCGGAGGGATTCGCCTTCGTGAACGACGTCGTGGGCAAGCGCAACACCCCGATCGGGACGATCGTCGAGGAGCTCTCGGCCAACTACCCCAAGAACGTCGTGGCGCAGAGCCTCGACCGGATCAAGGCGCTGGGCTTCCGCTTCGCCGCCCAGTCGGGCCTGACCATCTCCATCAACGACGTCCAGACGCCGCCGGACAAGATGGCCATCCTCGACCGTTACGAGAAGGAGGCCGAGAAGGCCGAGACGCAGTTCAAGCGCGGCATCATCACCGACGACGAGCGGCGCCAGAAGGAGATCGAGATCTGGACCTCGGCCAACTCCGAGGTGGGCCGGGCCATGGAGGCCCAGCTGGCCACGATCGCCTTCAACCCGCTCGACATGATGGTGGACTCGGGCGCCCGAGGGAACTCGCAGCAGATCCGCCAGATCGCGGGCATGAAGGGCCTGGTGTCCAACCCGCGGGGTGAGATGATCCCCCGGCCGATCAAGTCCTCCTTCCGGGAGGGGCTGTCGGTCCTGGAGTACTTCATCTCGACCCACGGCGCCCGCAAGGGCCTGGCCGACACCGCGCTGCGCACGGCGGACTCGGGCTACCTGACCCGGCGCCTGGTCGACGTGGCCCAGGAGCTCATCATCCGCATCGACGACTGCGGGTCGACCCGTGGCATCTGGATCGACGGCGTGGCGCCCGACGGGCCGGGCCACCGCACCTACCTCGAGACGCGCGCCTTCGGCCGCCTGCTCACCGAGGACGTGAAGCTGTCCGACGGCACCGTCTACCCCACGGGCACCCTCCTCGACGACGTCAACATCGCCGCCATGCGCGACGACGAGTCCGTCACCCGCATCCGGGTCCGCTCGGTGCTCACCTGCGAGTCGCCCCAGGGCGTCTGCGCGGCCTGCTACGGGCTGTCGCTGGCCACCGGGTCGATGATCGAGCTCGGCGAGGCGGTCGGCGTCATCGCCGCCCAGTCGATCGGTGAGCCGGGCACCCAGCTGACCATGCGGACGTTCCACACGGGCGGCGTCGTCGGCGAGGACATCACCCACGGCCTGCCCCGCGTGGTGGAGCTCTTCGAGGCCCGCACCCCGAAGGGCGCCGCCGTGCTCGCCC
>CAVSBE010000002.1:0-385130 GCA_963726135.1 uncultured Acidimicrobiaceae bacterium | reverse complement strand
CCGAAGCGGCGCGGCGCGTGTGCGGCAACACGATCGCCTTCAACGGCGGCGGTGGCGAAATCTTTCGTAATTTCTTCTATCTTCTCGATGGCAAATATACCATTCGTGAACTTTTGTGGAGTTTTTATAGCCAGTTTGATCCGGCCGTGTGTACCCCGGCCTTCGACAGCACGGGCTACTACAACGCGCTCGAGAATAAGGTGATAGATTTGTTGGCCAGCGACGAGCGCCGGCTGCCGCGCCCAACCGTCGAGTGGCTCTACCACAGCTTTCGCTGCCGGGCCTGGGACGGCAAAGTCGACAGCGTCGTCGCCCGCCACGGGTTCACCGCCATGCCCTATCTGGAACGGTCGATAACCGAGCACGCAAGCGCGCTTCAGCTGTCGTGGAAATATCATGGTGCCTATGAGGCCGAGTTGATACGCCGGGTCGATCGCGGGCTATCCGGGTATCTATCGAATTACGGTCATGATTTTTCCGGACCGCCGCCCGTCTCACGGCGCTTGACCGATTACGCAACCTACGTGCGGCCGCCCTGGTTGCGGCGCTACACCTATCGGCTCAAATATGCTCGCCGTCGATCCGGCGATTGGCCGGGTTATCTCGCTGAGCCATATCGAAAGGCGGTGCTGCCCGGCGGGGCCGAAGTCCTAAGGCGATTGTTTCGGCTCGACCGGATCGCAGACGAGGCCCAATTCGCCAGAGTTCTGTCTTTGGAATACGCGCTGCGCCGCTATGGCGCGCGTGTTAGAACTGACTTCTGAGGGTCAGGTGGGTCTATGTGCGGGATAGCCGGCATTTTCGATTATCGCGGGCGTCGCGACGCCGACCGGCGCCTGCTCCGTTGCATGACTGACATCCTCAGCCATCGCGGCCCTGATGGTGACGGTTTCCACTATGCGCCGGGGGTCGGGCTCGGCCACCGCAGGCTCGCCATCGTCGATTTGACTGGGGGTGACCAGCCGATCTACAATGAGGACCGTACGGTTTGCATCGTCTACAACGGCGAGATCTACAATTTCCAGCCGTTGATGTCCGAGCTCTCGGCACTCGGTCATGTCTTTCGCACCCGCTGCGATACCGAGGTCATCGTCCACGCCTGGGAGGAATGGGGTGAAGTGTGCCTCGAGCGCTTCAATGGGATGTTCGCCTTTGCCCTGTTGGACGAGCGGCGTCAGACTTTGTTCCTGGCGCGCGACCGGCTCGGCGAAAAGCCGCTCTATTACAGTTTTCTCTCGGACGGCAGGTTGCTCTTCGCTTCGGAACTGAAATCGCTGCTGTGCTGCCCGCAACTCGATCGCCGGCTCGATCCGCAGGCGATCGAGGAGTTCTTCGCCCTCGGCTATATACCCGATCCGCGCTCGATCTATTGCGGTGTGCACAAGCTCGCGCCGGCGCATTGTCTGCTCGTTCGACGCGGCGAAGACCCGCCGCGACAGCATGCCTATTGGCAGCTGCGATTTGTCGACGGCAGCGCGACTCGCAAGGAGGAGGCCGAGGAAGAGCTGATCTCTCGTCTGCACCAGTCGGTCCGCATGCGCATGATCGCCGACGTTCCGTTAGGCGCCTTTCTTTCGGGAGGCGTCGATTCGAGCGCCATTGTGGCGATGATGGCGGGGCTCCAGGCTGAACCGGTCAGCACGTTCTCGATCTCGTTCGGGACAAAGGGGTTCGACGAATCGCCCTATGCCGCCATGATCGCCGCGCGTTACGACACGGACCACCACCTCCGAGCGGTCGATCCCGATTCCTTCGACCTGCTCGATCGATTGGCGGCGATCTACGACGAGCCGTTTGGCGACAGCTCGGCCTTGCCAACCTTGCGGGTCTGTGCCGTGGCCCGCGAGAACGTAACGGTGGCTTTGTCGGGAGATGGTGGGGACGAGGTCTTCGCCGGTTACCGACGCTACCGCTGGCACTGTGTCGAGGAGCGGGTGCGCAGGATCGTCCCGCAGGGCTTGCGCGGTCCGCTGTTTGGCGCCCTCGGGGCGGTCTATCCGAAGCTCGATTGGGCGCCGCGCCCGTTGCGCGCCAAAGCGACGCTGGAGGAGCTGGCGCGCGACACCGACGCGGCGTATTTCGCCTCGGTCTCGGTTTGCTCCGATGAGCTGCGCCGCCGACTGTTCAGTCCCGCGCTCACCGCCGAGCTGCGGGGTTACAACGCTGTCGAAGTGCTGAAGGAGCACATGGCCCAGTGCGGCAGCGAGGATCCTCTGTCGCGAGTTCAGTACGCCGATATCAAGACTTATCTACCCGGCGATATATTGACCAAAGTGGATCGGGCGAGTATGGCGTCTTCGCTCGAAGTGCGTGTTCCGTTGCTCGACCATACCTTGGTCGAATGGGCCGCTCGCCTGCCACCGCCGCTCAAGCTGCGCGGCCGCGAAGGCAAGTATGTGTTCAAGTCGGCTCTTGAGCCCTATGTCCCTCCCGAAATCCTGTATCGTCCCAAGCAGGGCTTTGCCGTGCCGCTCGCCGCGTGGTTTCGCGGTCCGTTGCGGCAGCGCTTGCGCGAGACCTTGAGCGGTCCGGCCCTCTGCGAGTCGGGCCTGTTCGACGTGGCGGCAATCGCCGCTCTGCTCGACCAGCACCAGTCTGGTGAACGGGACCACAGTGCCGCGCTGTGGACGCTCTCGATGTTCGAGTCATTTCTGCGGCGGATCCATAGCGGCTCATTTCAGGGTGAACTGCACGACGGCAGGGTCGGATTTGTCGCCTGACAGCGTATTGTGTCGCCTCGGAACGAACCTGTGCGCGTCGGCCTCCGGAACCCGCACTTGGCGCCCAACGGCATGGACCGGAACCGGAGAACGCCGCGGGCTGGCTGCAGCAGTGGCGCGCCGTTGCCGAGGTGAACTGCTCGCGCATATCGCATCGCGGGGGGGGAGCCTATAGCCATGGATGTCCGAGAAACGAGACAATGGCGCTCGGGAGCGGCAGACCGCGGAGGATTTCAAAAGATGGAGGTGCGGATTGCGGTTCTTTGAGACGGTCGGCAACGCGATCGTGATCGCCTATGACGGTCGGCCCGTTCTCACGACCGATCCCTGGATAGAGGGGGATGCGTATTTTGGCAGTTGGGCGCACGATTACGAAATCCCGCCGGCGCAGCTCCAAGCTATCCGAGATGCGCAGTATCACTGGTTCTCGCACGGCCACCCCGACCACTTGAATATTGCTTCGCTGCCAATGCTGACCAGGGGTCAGTTCTTGCTGTCCGATCATTACGGCAATCGCATTCGGAGAGATCTGACGGCGGCGGGGTACGGGGTACGCGTTCTACCTGATCGAGAATGGACTCAATTGTCGAAAGGGATCCGCGTCTATTCGATCGCCAACCGGAACCAGGACTCCTTGTTGCTGATCGACGTCAACGGCCGCCTCGTTATAAACCAGAATGATTTCGGTGATTACGGAGAATCCCTCCGGGTGCGGCGGATGGCACGCCACTTCAAGGAAGTGTACATGCTCCAGCTGCATGGTTGGGGAGGAGCAGATATGCTCAACTTATTCGATCCATCCGGTCGTAAACTGACATCCGCAGAGCAGAGGCGCCGTCCCATTGCGCCGCGGTCGCAGAAAAGCGCAAGGGCGATGGGAGCGACCAAGGTCATCCCATTCTCGTCCTTTCAATGCTACCAGCGAGAAGATAGCGTCTGGGCCAACGATCTTATCCCAGAACTTGCGGATTACCAAACTGATGCCCTCCCAAATTGGCCCGAAGTACTCCCCGCCTTCGTCAAGGTGGATTGCGAAACCGACGAGATCACACCAATCGCCCCGCGGCGCGCTCTGCGGGTCGTCAAAAAGCCGGAAGACTTTGGCGACAGCTGGTCCGACCCGCTAACCGCTGGTGATAAGGCCAAGATCCGCCGCTACTTCACCGCCCGAGAGGCTATACGCGACTCTTTCGGGTTCATCGAGGTATCAGCGGGCGGGTCGAGTGTCACGGTCGATCTCAATCGCGATAAGCGCGATGTCGGGATCGGCTTCGAATGCCCGCGCAACTCTCTGATGACTGCTGTCGAGCACGAGGTATTCGACGATCTGTTAATCGGCAACTATATGCGCACGACGCTGTATAATATTCCCGGGCTCTATCCACGGTTCACTCCTTATGTAGCCAAGTATGCAGACAATGGCGGCGCGAAAACCAAGCGGGAGTTGGCAACTTATTTTGGCCACTACTATATGCGCGATCCGATCGCCCACACATTGCGACGCTTTGCGGATGCTGGCGAGATGGTGCTACGCAAAGCGATGCCTGAAAACACGCGGATGTTCCGCTTTGCAAAGCGTATTTACCATGCCCGTGCGGCTCGTCCATCGATACAACCCGGTCGGAAAATCGGAGGCGGCTGAAGAGAGATTTTAAACCATCGATCAGTATCCGACCGGCGCAATACGAGCTGGAGTCAGCGATAGGGTACCAGAATAATGCGAAACCTGCTACGAAGATCACTCAAGTCGGTCGTTGCGCATCATTACAGAGATAAACTAGTTGCCGAGTGGCCTAAATGGGTGGGTGACCTGCTCGAGATTAAGATACCCGCGAACTTGACCCGCAAGGCTACCCTCTCACCTGAGGGTGGGTCAAACATCAACATCATCCTGGCTCTGCTCGACCGCACCCGCGATGTGCCTGGGGATGTTGCCGAGTGCGGCGTTTTCAAAGGCGGCAGCCTAACGGCGATCGCCTTGTATCTTAGGGAAAATAGGCTCGCCAAGCACGTATATGGTTTAGATTCGTTTCAGGGATTCGACGGAAGCGTGCAGAAAGATATCGAACTCGGTGGGGCCGAGGACCGAGAGAAGCGGGTCGGCGGCTTCGCGGGAACCTCTCTGGCGGAGGTCGGAGCGAAACTCGCCGGGCTCCGCTTACTTGATACTATTACGTTGATTCCCGGCTATTTTTCTCATACTCTTGGAACGTTGCCGTCAACCAGCTTCAGTTTTGTCCATCTTGACTGCGACATTTACGATTCTTACAAACAGACACTGCAGTATTTTTATCCCCGGATGTCGCCGGGCGGTATCATTCTGTTTGACGAGTACAACGACCCACCTTGGCCGGGCTGCAATCTTGCCGTCGACAAGTTTTTGGCAGAAAAACCCGAACAACCTACGTATATCACCATGAATAATTACGAAAAATTTTTTATTCAACGAAAAAAATTGCCTATAGATTAAAAGGCCGTCCGACAAAAGGTTACTTCGGCAAACAGTCGTGCATTTATCCTCAGACATTTCGTCAGGCACGCGTTAAGGGGTTTGCGGAATGTCATAGGCTATCGGTATCGCATTGAAAGATGGGTGCGGATTCCGCATCGACCACAACCATCGAAGTTCGCGCCCGCCGTGGACGACAGTACGGGGATTTTGACGGGTTGCGAGTGGCGGGTAAGTCGGTGACGGCGAAATTGCCGCCCGCCGGCTGTGCCGTCACCGGGATCTGGCAGGCCTGACGTTCCGCTTGAGGGACAACCTTTGCGTTAAGGCATTTTTGGTGAATGCGGTAGAACATGACATCGCGCCAAATATTTGTTTTCAACGCCATCGACCAAGACGAGCAGATTTGGTAGCCTCCTTGGGAGAAGGAACCTGCGAATGCAAAACGCTTCCTTACCCCAAGTCACCGTTGTCGTTCCTGCGTTCAACGCGGGCCAATATATCGGGGCGACGTTGGAATCGGCGCTAAATCAGGACTTTGACTCGTTTGAGATCGTCGTCGTGGATGACGGCTCGACCGATGGTACCCACACCATCGTCGAAAAATATCGCGATCGCGGTGTCGTGTTGGTTCGGCAGTCTAACGCAGGTCTCGGCGCGGCGCGCAACCGGGCGTTGTCCCATGCGCGAGGAAGATTTGTCGCACTGCTCGACAGCGATGACCTGTGGGAACCGGATTACCTGCGGACGATGGTTGGCTTTCTCGACCTTAATCCCGATGTATCTATCGCTTTTTCGGATACGTTATTCTTTGGGGTGTCGAAATTCGTTGGAAGAAGGTTCCAGGAAGTGTACCCACCATGTCCACCGATCACTTTCGCGAAAGTTGCCGGACTGATCTCCCACGTGTCTTGTGCCGCGACCTTGAGGCGGGAGGTCTTTACCCGCGTCGGCGTGTTTGACGAACATATGTTGGGAACTGAGGACTTTGACCTTTGGCTGCGTGCTCTACACGCGGGATGTCGCATAGAACCGGTTTCGAAAGTGTTGGTTCATTATCGTCGGCATGCCTCCACTCTCTCCTCCAATGGCATCGTCATGTATTCCTCAGCCCTGAAGGCCCTGGAGAAATGGCGCGGCCGCGCAAGCCTCGGCATAGAGGAAAGGCAGGCGGTAGAACGCACGTATTTGCAGATGCAATCCTATCTCGACGTAAGGCACGCGGTTGATCACATCCATAAGGGCGAATATTCACTTGCCAGAATGGCGCTGCGACGGGCGTGCAAATGGCGACCGAAATGGCGCTATCGGGCAGCCCAGATCGGCCTTGCGGTTGCCCCGGGGATTACGCGACTGGCTCTGCGCGGGAGGAGCTGATGGCCCCGTCCGGTACGGAGTGCTGCCCCCTGAAGCGGTCGGCCGCGGAATCATCGAAACCGGCGCCGGGTTACCTCGCTTCGGGGCCACGTGATGAACCGCGGCGTCCGGGCCTCGTCCCGGAAGGAGCCAGTGAGCCTATCGCAGGACTGCGGGCCAATCCTGCTCGATCTGACTTGTCAGAGACCAGTCCGGAGGAGGCAATTGCGCGCAAACGAATTGTGTTCTTAGTAGGAGGACCGAGGAGCGGGACGACTTGGCTGCAGTTGCTGCTGTCGCGATCGCCCCGCATTGCCACCGCAAACGAGACGCACCTGTTCACTGGGTACACGCGCTCGCTGTTTTCCGCGTGGAATCAGCACCAACGCAATGTGCGCGAGCTGGGCCTTCATCATTTAATGAGCGAAGAGGAATTTTTCAATTTCATCAGAAATTTCAGTTGTAAAGTAATGCTCCGGATTTTAGACAAAAAGCCGGCGGCAGATATTATTTTGGAAAAAACTCCTGATCATGTGCTCTATTGGGATAGAATTCTAAAAATCTTCCCAGATGCGTTCTTTCTGCACATCGTCCGTGACCCGCGCAGCGTCGTCTCTTCGCTTTGCGCCGCGGGAACAGGCTGGGGCCGACAGTGGGCTTCGCGTGAAGTGCTGGTGAATTGTGAAACCTGGATCAAATACGTTAAGGAGAGCAAAAACCTCAAAGCCGCTACGGAAAATTTTCTGCAAGTGACTTATGAAGATCTATGGCAGAACGGCGAAAAAACGCTGATGTCTGTGTTCTCATGGCTTGGCGTGCAGATCACTTTTGACGAATGCAGAAAGATTCTGGACGAGTGTCAGATTGCCAATCTGCGCAGCAATCGATTGGAGGCGGCGCCGTGGGATCTGACGGCAGAGCCAAAGGAGTTCTACAGGAAGGGCGGGACCGAAAATTGGCGGAGCGAATTAACGCCTCGGGAAACGTTCCTGGTCGAGCACCTCACGCGCGATCTGATGACCGAGTTTGGATATGTAGCTGCCTCGCGACGCAAAATGATCTTGCCTCTAATTTTAGCAAGTCGCCTGCGATTTGGCGTCGCTTGGCGTTTGCACGCCCGGAAATCCCGACACGAGACCTTGTAGCGCAATTACAAGTAGGTCTGTCAGCTCCGACCAACTTTGGCGTGCTCTGGAGTTGGTCTCGAATGTGCGCTGGCAACCAAGCGGGCGGCAGCGTACCGTCGGCAATGGCCGGTGCCGCGACCCAGACCGGTGCAAGCGATAACGCTAGCACCAAATCGATGCGACAACACAGTTATCCGCTAGCGTCCCAGTGTAATCAGGTGGTGAAAGAATGCCCTTCCGAACGCCGTCTGCAATCCGGCGGCTCGCATTCCCCTGGGACGAAATCCCCGTCGCCGAGAACCGTCCCAGATGAGCGCGCCGGATAAAGCAATATCTCCCGCCGATGGGGCGCCCGACGCGGGCGGCGGGGCCGAGATGCGAGGCCACGCGATCCGCGGCGCGGCGTGGATGATGACACTGCGTATGGCCGTCCGGCTGCTGAGCATCGCTAACACCGCGATATTGGCGCGGCTTCTAACGCCGACAGATTTTGGTATGATGGCGATGGCGAGCCTGGCATTGTCGGTTGTCGCCGTATTTGGCGTTAGTGGAGAAGATTTAGCTTTGATCAGATTGGGGCGTCCTAGTCGAGAATACTTAGATTCGGCGTGGACGCTCAAAATAATTATTAGCGTAATACTTTTTATCTGTGCGCTGGCTACAGCGCCTCTTGCGCGGTTATATTTTCGATCGATATACGTAGAGCTAATTGTCTATCTCATATCTTTACGCGTCTTGTTGGATGGGTTTATGAATGTGGGGACAGTTTATTTTCGTATTAACTTGGATTTTGCGAAAGAATTCAGATTTAGCGTGTACCGAAAATTATGCGATGTTGTTCTCGTTCTTTCGTGCGTTCTGATGATCCGTAATTTTTGGGGATTGGCGATTGCGATCGTCCTGTCCAAGATCTTCGAGGTTATGTTGAGCTACGTGATGCATCCGTTTCGTCCGCGATTGCGACTGACCAAGGTGCGTGAAATCTGGTCGTTCTCGTCATGGATGCTGCTCGTCTGGCTCGGCGCGCATTTCGCCGGAAAGGCCGACGAATATATTGTCGGCGCGACGAGTAGCCCCGCCGTCATGGGCGCTTACACCGTTGGATCAGAAGTCGCCGTAACGCCGACAACCGACCTGATCCAGCCGGTGATGCGCGCGATGTTTCCGGTCTATTCGCGGCTGCTGAATGATACCGAGCGGCTGCGTGCGGCAGTGGTTTTGGTCATCGGTGCGACAGCGAGCGTTTGTCTTGCGACTGGACTGGGTGTGTCCGGGATCGCGCGCGAATTAACGCTTTTGCTGCTTGGGCCACAATGGGAGAAAGCCACATCGCTGGTCTTCTGGCTGGGTATCGGCGCGATCCCGGTCGGCATGAACTTTTGCATCTATTCGATCATGAACGTAACCAACAAGTTCCGCCTGACCACGATAACGGTTTGGGGGCGGCTTGCGCTGCTGATACCCACACTCATCGTTGCCGGGCGCTGGGGAGGAGCGCCGGCGATCGCTGCGGCGCAAGCCGGATTGGGATTTGTAGCGATGTTCGCCGATTTTTTCATGTTGCGGCTGGCGGTCAGGTACAGCACCGCGGATCTCGTCGGTTGCCTCTATCGCCCGGTCGCAGCAGCCCTGGCCATGGTATTCGTGCTGCATGTGGTCGACCAGGCGCCTCACCTTCCGCTGTTCACCTCCATGGTCTTGAAGATTGTTTGTGGCGCGATCGCCTATCTGGGCACGCTAACGACTGCATGGTTTTTTGCCAGGCGACCCGACGGCATCGAGGCCCTGGTGTTCGGAATTGGCGCCAGGTTCATCAAGCGTCGCGCGCAATCGTGGGGCTAGACCTGGTGTGAGCGGGGTTCAAAGCCAGAACCGAACGAGCCCCGGCATTTGCTGCGCGCCCGGTCTTCTTCGAGTGGGAAGGTGTAGGCCTCAGCGCGCCATCAGCACCGGCAAGTTCGCCTCCATGATGATGTGGCGGGTCGCGCCTCCGAAAATCATCTGGCGGATGCGGCTCTGCGTATAGGCGCCCTTGAGCAACAGATCGGCCCCGGCGGCTAGCGCTTCCTTTAGGAACGACTTACCTTGTGGTTTTTGCCGGCCAACGGCGGTACGCAGACTGACATCGAGCCCGTGCCGTTCGAGCGTACGGGCGAGTTCGTCACCCTCCGGCCCCGGCTCGGGCATGTGCTGCGAGCCTACGGCGACAATGCAAACATGACGCGCCTGTCTGAGAAACGGCATACCGAGGGCGACGGTCAGCGCGGTCTCGGTGCTGCCGTTCCAGGCGATGGCGATGACTTCGCCCAATTTCGACGGCGCGCGCTGCGGCACCATCAGCACCGGCCGCCCGCTCTCGAACAACGCATCCTCGAGCGTGGCTTCGGCGATCGACGCCAGCTTCTCTGGCTGCTCGACCACAATCAGGTCGAACACCCGCCCGATCAGCCCGACAACTGCGTTCTGTCGGCCATCCTCCTCGCGCCAGGATGCGCTCGGACCATTGTGCCCCGGCGGCACCGGGCCGATCGGCACGCCGCGGGCGCTCATGAACTCGCGAAACAGCCGCCGTGCCTGATCGCGCCGCTCGTGACCTTCGCGCTCGAGGGTGCGGTCGACCTCGGACGAGATCGAAAAACCCATCTCGCCGCCGAAGACCACGGCATACTCGGTGGTCAGGCTGTGAAGCCCGACGATGTGGCTGTCGAAACGGCGCGCCGCCAGCATCGCAACTTCGAGAACCGGCGCCGCATTGCCGTCTCCGACCACGGTCAAGAGATTCTTCATTTTCCGATCCCTGCACGCGCTCGACCCCTTCGGCAAATCAGGGGTCCGTTAACACATCATTACACCATCGCGCCTCCGTCTACGAGAATTAGGATGGAGGTTGAAACGGCGGGTGAAACATTCCATTCTGCGGGCAGCAAGCCGAGAGATACTCGCGCGCGGCGAACCAGGCGGGGAGACAGGTCGCAGCGGCGTTGACAGGAAGTGGGGGATGTCAAGGGGGTCTAAGGCTCACATTGCGCGGGCGCGGCTGTTGCCGGCGCTAGCTGCCGCCGTGCTGGCGACGCTGCCGCTTACGCCAAAGGCGCAGACGACACCGGCTGATAAGCTGCCGCGATTTGCCAGCCTTCGTTCCGACGAGGTCAATCTGCGGGTCGGCCCGGGCGAAAATTATCCGATCGAATGGGTCTACAAACGCAAGGACATGCCGGTCGAAATTATCGAGGAGTTCCAGAACTGGCGGAAGATTTCAGGATTGGCAAGGCACCGCCGGCTGGGTCTTGGACCGCATGGTCACCGGCAAGCGTGCGGTCATCGTCGCGGGCGCGACGCGGCTGCTTTATCGTCGGCCCGACCCTGCCTCGCAGGTAGCCGCTCGCGCCGAGCCTGGCGTCATCGCCCGGCTGGTCGAGTGCCAGGGCCTCTGGTGCCGAGTTGAAGCCGGCGGCTACAGCGGCTGGGTGCAGCGTAGCCAGGTCTGGGGCGTCTTCCCCGACGAAACCCTGCAATAGTCCATCCCGCCCAATCGGGTGTCGGCGAAATGGATTCGCGGGACCTATTGTGGCGACTGTCTCAATTTGAAAGACCACTGGCTGCTGATGGGAGCACAGGGGGCGCTGAACCGGATAATGCTGTTCGGCCTGACCACCGCCCTTCTGTGCTCCATGATCCAAGACCGGTGGCTCACCGGCCGTAGGGAGAGGCGGCGACGTCATTGATCAAATGGCGTCGGCAACGCCTAATAGGACGATCTTCGAGGAGGAAGCCTGAGATGCTGTTCAAATGCCTGCCGCCCGGCGCGCCGATCCCCGGGCGGTTTCCGGGGCCCGCCCACGCGCGCGGTAAGTGGTTCACTGTTGACATTCACTGCCATGTGCTGACCCCTAAAGCGGCCGAGATGGTCGCCGGCAACGCCGCCGCCACCCGCCACCCGCGTGAGGTCTACGCCAACGAGCGCACCCGCGAGGTCAACCGCCAGCAGGCCGAGCGCAACCGTATCCAGTTCACCTCAGTCGAAAACCGGCTCGCCGACATGGACCGGATGGGGATCGACATCCAGGCGATCTCGCCGTCGCCGAACCAGACCTATTACGGCGCCGACCCCGATCCCGGCATCGCTACGGCCCGCGTTGTCAACGACAACCTCGCCGACATCGCGGGACGCCACCCGGATCGGTTCGTGCCGCTCGGCACGGTGCCGTTCCAGGCGCCGGATCTCGCCGTCGCCGAGCTCGACCGGCTGCACAAATCCTTGGGCTTCCGCGGCATCGAGATCGCGACCAATGTCGGCGGCGAGGATCTGTCGGCCGAGCGGTTCCGCAAGATCTTCGCACGCATCGAGGAGCTGGGCCTGCTGGTGTTCATGCACCCGACCGGGTTTCCCGAGGCGCGGCGGTTTGGCGACCATTACCTGGTCAACGTCATCGGCAACCCGCTCGACACGACGGTCGCGGTGCATCACCTGATCTTTGGCGGCGTGCTCGACGACCACCCCAATCTGAAGCTCGTCCTGTCGCACGGCGGCGGCTATCTGCCAACCTATTCGGGTCGCATCGACCACGCCGCCTCGGCCCGCCCCGATGCCTGTGAGCAGATTCACCGGATGCCGACGACCTATCTTAAGCGGCTCTATTTCGACACGATCGTCTACACCCACCACCAGCTCGAATACCTCGTGGGTCAGTATGGCGCCGACCATGTGCTGATGGGCACCGATTATCCCGCCGATATGGGCGAGGTCGACCCGATCGGCTTTGTCGAGAGTGCGAGGGGCCTCGACGATCCCGAACGCCGCGCGATCCTCGGCCTCAACGGCGCCCGTCTGTTGAACATCGAAATCCCGGCCGGACAGGGCTGATTTGGGGAGAAGGCTGAAATGCTGTTCAAATGCCTGCCGGAGGGGGCGCCGATCCCCGGACGCTTTCCGGGACCGGCCCATGCCCGCGGTAAATGGTTCACGATCGATATCCATTGCCATGTCCGAAATGAACGGGCGACGCAGATGGTTGCCGGCAATCAGGATGTCTCCCGCTGGTTTCTCGAAACCCAGGCCAGCGAGCGCAGTCGCGGCGTCAACCGGGCGAACGGCGAGCGCACCGCCGAGCAGAGTGTGTCGCCCGAAAAACGCATCGAAGACATGGACCGGATGGGGATCGACATTCAGGCGATCTCGCCGGCGCCGCGTCAGACCTACTATGGCGCCGACCCCGATCTCGGCCTCGCTACGTCACGCGCGATCAATGATTTCATCGCCGAGATATGCGGCCGGTTTCCCGATCGCTTCGTCGGGCTCGGCACAGTGCCGTTCCAGGCGCCCGAACTGGCCGTCGCCGAACTCGATCGCCTGCACAAATCGCTGGGCTTTCGCGGCATCGAGATCATGACCCACATCGCCGGCGAGGATCTATCGGCCGAACGCTTTCGCAAGATTTTCGCGCGCTGCGAAGAGCTGGGCTTGTTGGTGTTCATGCACTCGGACGGTTTCACCGAGGCCGGGCGTTTCGCCGACCATTACTTCGCCAATGTGATCGGCAACCCGCTAGACACGACGGTGGCATTGCATCACCTGATTTTTGGCGGCGTGTTGCGCGATTACCCGAATTTGAAGCTGGTCGCCTCTCACGGCGGAGGTTACCTGCCGGCTTATTCGGGCCGCATCGACCATGCCGCCTCGGCGCGCCCCGATGCCTGCGAACAGATCGCACGGATGCCGACCACCTATCTGAAGCGATGCTATTTCGACGCGCTGGTCTACACCCACCACCAGCTCGAATATCTGGTCGAGGAATATGGTGCCGACCATATCTTGATGGGCACCGATTATCCGGCCGATATGGGCGAAATCGACCCGGTCGGCATGATCGAGGGCTGCCCCGGTCTCGACGACAACGAGCGCAAGGCAATCTTTGGCGGCAACGCCGCGCGGCTGTTGAACCTTGAAGTGCCGGCGCGACCACGCTAGAGGCATGGCCCGATGCCCAGTCCACCCCTAACGGGCGGCGGATAAACATGGGTCTTAGGTTCCTGGGAGGATCACATGAAATTCCTTACTGACGAACAACTGAGCGAATTGCTGCCGGCCGAGACGTCGTCGTTTCCATCGCCGGTGCCGACTTAGATCGTGTCGAGCGACGAATACCTGCCGGTGCCGCAGACCGAAAAGCAGCGCGAGGTCGAAGCCCGGCTCAAGGAAATCAGCGACCGGCTCGCTCGCCGGCAGGGCGTCTCGCGCCGCCGGTTTTTCCAGACCGCATCGGGGATGGCGGCCTCGTTCGTGGCGATGAACCAGGTATTCGGCCACATCTTCGACGCCAGCCTCGCCGAGGCGGCAACCCCCGACATGGCGGCCGACCGCGCCCAGGCGTTATCGGGCCAGTTCATCATCGACGGCCATACCCATTTCCTGCGCGACGACACCCGGCTTACCGGCTTTGTCAAAATGCGCAACGCCTTTGGCAAGCTCGGCTGGAACAAGGAGCTGACCGGCGATCAGACCCTCGACGACCTCAAATACGCCAATTATATCAAAGAGGTCTACATGGACAGCGACACCAAGGTGGCGCTGTTGTCGAACTCGCCCTCGGATGTGCCGCAGGACTGGTTTATCCCGCAAGCGCAGGTGTTCGAGACCCGCGCGAAGGTCAACAAACAAGCCGGCTCGCGGCGGATGATGGCGCATTTTACGATCACTCCCGGGCAGCCCGGCTGGCTCGACCAGGTCGATCAGGCGATCGAAGTCTACAAGCCCGATTCGTGGAAGGGCTACACCGTCGGCGACAACACCCACAAGGAACTCGCGCGTTATCCGTGGCATGCCGACGACGAAAAGCTGATGTATCCGTTCTACGAAAAGATTTCGAAATCCGGCATCAAGAACGTCTGCATCCACAAAGGGCTGTTCGCACCCGGTGTCGAAAAGCAGTTCCCGCGGCTGCGGCCCTATGCCGATGTCAGCGATATCGGCAAGGCGGCCAAGGACTGGCCGCAATTGAATTTTCTGGTCTACCATTCGGCCTATCGCTGGGTCGGCGGCACCCCGGCCGACGGCATGGCCGAGTTCGACCAGACCGGTCGCAGCTCGTGGACCAGCGGTCTCGCCGAGATCCCGCAGAAATACGGCGTCACCAACGTCTATGGCGATCTCGGGCAGATCTTCGCCTGGACCGCGGTCGCCGAGCCGCGCCTCGCCGCGGCCTTGATGGGCATGCTGGTCAAGGGTCTCGGCCCCGACCACGTCGTGTGGGGCACTGATGCGGTATGGACCGGTGCGCCGCAATGGCAGATCGAAGGGCTGCGCCGCCTCGAAATCCCCGAGGACATGCAAAAGAAATACGGCTTTCAGCCATTGGGCCCGGCCAACGGCCCGATCAAGACCGGAATCTTCAGTGGGAACTCGGCGCGCCTCTACAATTTCGAGCAGCACGCTCTCCTCGGCCAGCCCGACCATTTCGCCGAACTA
Organism: uncultured Acidimicrobiaceae bacterium; assembly: GCA_963726135.1. Classification (GTDB taxonomy): domain Bacteria; phylum Actinomycetota; class Acidimicrobiia; order Acidimicrobiales; family RAAP-2; genus Bog-473. Next base: position 370,013 of record CAVSBE010000002.1, on the reverse strand, counting down.
AAGGCCGACTATATCAAAAACGGCCCCGGCCGCAGCAACCTGCGCTACGGCTACGTCCGCGGCTGAAGCTGAGCATCGGGCATCGCCACCTATGCCGAGGCCGGGGTGCAGCAGGTCATGGCGCATTCGCTCGACCGCGATGTCGACGACTGGGACGCTGTGATCGAAGGCACCGGCCGCGTCGCCGCCTGACCCCACGCTGCTCTCCCGACGGAGGCTGGCCCGGACCGGCGCCGGCCGAGCGAAATTCCCGTAGAACCGGGATAACCGGGAATATAACCAGGAATTCATTGGATTCGGCCTCGAAACCGGGGATTTGGGCAAAAATACATTCTTTCAAACAATGGGTTGCGAGGAAATTCCCGTCGGCGGGCAACCGGGAATTTTTTCGGTCGAACCGGGAAATAATTTGGCGTAACCGGGAATTGACAGGAATGCTCGAGCACCCGGGGCCGCCGCCTTCTATTGGTGATATCGCCGGTCGTGAGGCTACGACATGTTTGTGGCGAATATCGGTTGGATCCCCGCCGCCCGCTGCACGGGCGGATCAGCAGCCCAGGAGGAGGCGGCCCGATTTCAGCGCTCGCTCCAGCATAACCGGTCTATTGCGGATAACCCTTCGCGGGGTTCTAATTGTTCAAATCACGATCTTTAGCAAACCGATGGAACAGGCGACGGAAGAACGTTACCGGGACCAGGTCCAGCGCGTCTTCAACCGTATTTCGCTGACCGGGTTGCCCGAGCGCGACCCCGGATTAAGCGAGCTGCCGCTCGACCGCGTCTTTATTTCGCTTTCGGTCGAGGTGCGGCGGGTCGTCACCGACCTCAGATTCCGTCTCGTCCAAGGGGACCGTCCGGACGGGGCATCGGCGCCGGATGGCGGACATCCGGAAGAATTAATGCGAGGGGATCGGCCCTCGCCGCGCTCGCCACCCGCACCGGAATCAGTCAAGCTCTCTATCGGCCAGGCGTTGAGCCAGTATCGGCGGCTGATCATCGTCGGGGATCCGGGTAGCGGAAAGACAACTTTGCTGCGCTGGCTTGCGGTCACCTTCGCGGCGGCGCGACAGGCAGATGCGGATCGCCTGGGGCCGACCTTCACCGAACCTTGCCTGCCGATCTTGTTGGAACTGCGTCGCTTCGCGGAGCGTCTGCGCAAGCTGGCCGAGCAGCCATCGGCTTTCGACCTCGCCGATGAAATCAGCAGCTACATCGCGCAAGACGCGCGCTTTGCCGGTGTGCCACGGGAAGCGATGCGGGCGGCAATAGCGGCAGGGGGCTGCGTCATTCTCCTCGACGGGCTTGACGAGATTGAGGACCGGCAAGCACGAACGAGATTGGTCGAGGCGATCGAGGCGCTGTACCTCGATCCGCGATCAAATGCGTCAAACAATTTATGTCTGTTGACGACTCGCCCTCATGGCTTCGCGAATTTTTCGGTTGGCAACGGGTTTCAGACCGGCACGGTTCGGCCATTTGGCCGTGATGACGTCACCGCCTTCATCCGCAATTGGTATCGCGTCGCCTATGGCGAGCATGCCCTCGCTGGCGAGGCGGACCAGCTGGTCGATGCGATCGGTGCGAATGAACGGGTCGAGGGGCTGGCGACAAACCCGTTATTATGCACAATTATTGCTGTTGTATTTCGGAACAACCGGGTTTTGCCGGATCGCCGCGTCGAACTTTATTTCAAATGTTGCGAAGCGCTGCTCGACACCTGGGAACGCAACAAGGACATAAGAAATTCAGGGCTGATCGGGGGGTTCGGCTTGCAGCAAAAGCTGGAGCTGCTGGCCACCCTCGCTCATTGGCTGCACGGCGAGAATGAGCGGCTGTCCGCACCGGAAGAAGAGATCGTCCAGCGCATCGCCGAGGCTCTGAGGGCCGAGCATCACAGCGACCCTGGAGGTGCGGAAGGCGAGGCCCGCCGCTTCATCGCGGCGATCCGCGACCGTTCAGGATTGTTGCGAGGGCGGGGCGACGGCTCGCTGGAATTCAGCCATCGTACGTTTCAAGAATACCTCGCGGCGCGTCACATCGCAGCGCTCGATGAAGAGGCGATGATTGACGCGGTGATGCCCGGTCTGCACATCGCCTGGTGGGAGGAAGTGCACCTCCTATTGTTCGGTGAGCTAGGCAGCGGCAGGGGCGGCAGCGGCAAGGTCGAGCGATTGGCGTTCTCTATTCTTGGTGCCTCCGGTAAACCGATGCCGTTCCTGGTGGCGCCAGCGCATCGTGCGTTGCGACCCCTCTCGCCAGGGACATGGTTTCCGACGTGGCAGCTTCAGCAGCGTGTTGCCCGGCTACTTGGCCGCGACCTCATTCTCGCCGTTTGCGGCTACGGCCAATGCGTCGCGACAGCAAGATCGACCGGCTTGACCGAACGATTGAAACAAGAAATCGATACCCTGGCCGCCGGCCTACGCAACAGCCGAAGTAATGTCGCAAACGCCGCTGCAAATGTTATCGGCGAAATAGGACAGCATACCAGGCATAACCCTCTTGGGGCTGCGGTGGTGGCGGCGCTGCTGGCGGCGCTGCAAGATGCTGACGTCTCGGTGCGATGGACGGCGGCGGGGGCGCTAGGACCGGCCGCGGCCGGCGATCCGGCGGTGGTGGCGGCGCTGCTGGCGGCGCTGGAGGATGCTGACGACTCGGTGCGATCGGCGGCGGCGGGGGCGCTGGGGGCGGCCGCGGCCGGCGATCCGGCGGTGGTGGCGGCGCTGCTGGCGGCGCTGCAAGATGCTGCCGACTCGGTGCGATGGACGGCGGCGGAGGCGCTGGGATCGGCCGCGGCCGGCGATCCGGCGGTGGTGGCGGCGCTGCTGGCGGCGCTGCAAGATGCTGACGTCTCCGTGCGATCGGCGGCGGCGGAGGCGCTGGGATCGGCCGCGGCCGGCGATCCGGCGGTGGTGGCGGCGCTGCTGGCGGCGCTGCAAGATGCTGACGTCTCGGTGCGATGGACGGCGGCGGAGGCGCTGGGATCGGCCGCGGCCGGCGATCCGGCGGTGATGGCGGCGCTGCTGGCGGCGCTGCAAGATGCTGACGTCTCGGTGCGATGGGCCGCGGCGAGGGCGCTGGGGGCGGCCGCGGCCGGCGATCCGGCGGTGGTGGCGGCGCTGCTGGCGGCGCTGCAAGATGCTGACGTCTCCGTGCGATCGGCGGCGGCGGAGGCGCTGGGATCGGCCGCGGCCGGCGATCCGGCGGTGGTGGCGGCGCTGCTGGCGGCGCTGCAAGATGCTGACGTCTCGGTGCGATGGACGGCGGCGGAGGCGCGGGGATCGGCCGCGGCCGGCGATCCGGCGGTGATGGCGGCGCTGCTGGCGGCGCTGCAAGATGCTGACGTCTCGGTGCGATGGGCGGCGGCGCGGGCGCTGGGGCCGGCTGCGGCGGGCGATCCGGCCGTGGTGGCGGCGCTGCTGGCGGCGCTGAACGATGCTGACAGCTTTGTGCGATCGGCGGCAGCGCAGGCGCTGGGATCAGCTGCGGCCGGCGATCCGGGGTTCCGGAAAATACTTGCGGCGCTTTCCGGAGCCTTTGAGCGCTCGGGCGAATTTTTGGGCGATATAGCCCGATTGACCGAAGGGCGGCAGCTGCCGGGTTACCGCTGGCGCTCGCTGCAAATGCGCCGCCGGCGCAAGGAGCGGTTTTGGAAGATCGCCAAAGCGACCGGCACCGGGCTCGCCATTGGCGTGGCGTTGTATTTCGGCGGCGAATGGTATGCGGGCCTTCCCGAAACAAGCCCGATAAAAGCGTTTCTCAAAGCTGTCCCGGCAATATCCGCGCTCCTCGGGTTGCTATGGGGCCTCGTTCTGGTATTCCGCGGCGAAAAGCGCACGTTGTGGGGCTGATGCCTATAGTTGGCTCGCTCTGCTCCGGCAGCTCGGCGCCGATTCCGGCCGTTCGCGAAGGAGTCCTCTGAAAACCCGGCGGACGCCGGATTGGCAGCCGCGAAATGACGCCCATGCGTTCCGACCCAGCCGAGGGTGGTCTTAAATCTAAACGCGAAATCTTGCTGCTGATTCGCTGCAGGCGCCGCGAGCGAGAAATATACCGCCCAATGGAAGGTCGCAGCGACGCGATCGGCAGTCAGGCTGTTTCGATCGCCTCTTGGCGATAGGAATATGCAGGTTTTCGCGTGAGGACGGGTGCGGTTTTTGCTACATTTTCTATATGAGCCAAAGCGGTTGGCGCAGGCGGAAACGTCGCGTCGGATGTCCAAAAAGCCGCGCGTTGAAACTGATTGTTCGACAGGAGGCCCGATGGCGACCAGAGCCCCGTTCTTGAAGACGCGGTATGGCGGCTACTTCCACCGCGATGTTCCGGAGGAAGATGCGGAACTCACCCGTGTCGGCCCTGGCACGCCGGGCGGCGAATATCTGCGCCGCTTTTGGCAGCCGGTCTGCTTTTCCGACGAACTGAGCGACCTGCCATATCGGGTCAAGATCCTCGGCGAGGATCTGGTCGCGTTTCGTGACAAAAGCGGCGCCGCGGGCCTGCTGGAATTGCATTGCCCGCATCGCGGGACGTCGCTCGAATTCGGATTGATCGGCGAAACGGGAATCCGCTGCTGCTATCATGGCTGGCTGTTCGGCGTCGATGGGAGGATCCTGGAGACGCCGGGCGAACCGGCGGACAGCACCCTGAAGGACCGGCTGTTTCACGGAGCCTATCCGATCCACGAGGCCAACGGCATCGTCTTTGCGTATATGGGCCCGCCCGAGCAGAAGCCGGCTTTCCCCGTCTACGACACCTTTAACCGGCCGGGCTACCGGATGATCCCGGGCCGGAAATACTGCTTTCCGGCGAACTGGCTGCAGATCCATGAAAATACGATGGACCCGGTCCATACTGCGTTCCTCCACACGATCGTTAGCGGCGCCGTCTTCACGGAAGAGTTTGGCGTGTTGCCGGAGTTGGACTTCGTCGAGACCCCGATCGGCATGGTCTATGTCGCAACCCGCCGGGTCGGCGACAATGTGTGGACGCGAATGGTTGAAGTCGTGCTGCCCAATCTGCAGCAGGTTGCGCCGATCTGGGAGGACGGCCGCGTCGAGCGCTCATTCAGCGGGCCGATGATGAGCCGGTGGGCCGTTCCGCTCGACGATACCAACACGATGCTGATCGAATTCCGCCATGTCTGCGAGACCGACAGCACGACGACACCGGAATGGTGGGCCGATCGCGACATCATGCTCCCCGGCCAACTCGCCGCCGATTCCTATGAGGAGGGCCAGCTGCACCCCGGCGATTACGAGGCCCAAGTCTCGCAGCGCCCGATCGCCATCCACGGCCTGGAGCATCTTGGCGCCACCGACCGCGGGATCAGCATCTTCCGCCGCCAGATCCGGCGCGGCATCCGGGCCGTCAAAGCCGGCGACGACCCCGCCGGTCTGTGCCGCGATGCAGGCTCGGTGATCCCGACCTATTGCAACAACACGGTCGTACGCCTTCCGCCCGCCGGGGACCAGGCGACGGAAAAGCAATTGATGCGAGAGACCGGGCGGCGGCTGGCCGAAGGCTATCTCGCGAACCCGCCATTATCGAACGGCGGCTGACGGGCGGGGGCGGGGACCTGCTGAGGCGCAGCTTGCTGCGCGCCGCGGTGTCGGCAGCGGCTTTCGGGGCGGCGATCGCGCCGGCCGCGGCGCAGCGGAAGATGTCGGCGGCAGAAGCGCAGTATCAGAACCGCCCGAAGAACGGCTTCAGTTGCGCTGCCTGCGCGCTATTCCGCCCGCCTGCCGCCTGCGTGGTCGTCGCGGGGGCGATCAGCCCCAATGGCTGGTGCCGGTTTTTCGATTTGCCGGATTGATTCGCGTGCACCATCTTTCGGGGGAAATTCAATATCGGGAGGTCAATATGGCGTCGTCCGTTCACCCGCAGCTTTCGCATTGCGGCGTCTATGCCCGCGACGTGTCAAAGATGGTCGATTTCTATACCAATGTCGTCGGCCTCGTCGTCTCGGATCGCGGCATCGGCAGCCGAGGCGGCGAGCTGGCCTTTATGACCGCGGCGCCCGGTCACCACCATCAGTTCGTCATCGTCTCGGGCCGCGCGCCGGAAGGGGTCAGCACGGTCAACCAGCTGTCGTTCAAGGTTCCCGATCTCGATGCGCTGAAAACCCTCTATCGCCGCGCCCGCGAGGCCGGGATCGAAACCATCCGGCAGACCAGCCACGGTAACGCGCTGTCCTGCTATTTCCCCGATCCCGAGGGCAACCAGATCGAGATTTACATGGACACGCCCTGGTACGTGCCGCAGCCGCACGGCGTGCCGCTCGACCTGTCCCTGCCGAACGACGAGATCATGGCGCAGACCGAACACCATTGCCGCGAGACCCCCGGCTTCATGCCGCTCGATCAATGGCAGGCCGAGGTCGCCAACCGCCTGAGCCGGGCCTGATCGGCGATAGCCCTCTCCCCGCTTGCGTCGCTCGCGGAGAGAGGGGCCCGATATCGACTACAAAGCCTTGGTCGGGCGGATCAGGGTGCGCCACATATGCGCGACCGGGCTGTTGTCGTAGCCGAGCCCTTCCTTCGGCTGTTTGAAGTTGCGGCCGATCACGTCGGTGAAATCCTCGAGGTTGACCACCACGTCCGGTTCGAACGAATAGATGTCATGGACGGTGATCATCCGCGCGGTCATGTACCATTTGTGATTGCGGGCGCGGTTATATTCATCCTCGATATAGGGGTCGGGCTTATAGTCGGCGCCGAAATTCTTGACGTAGGATTCGGGATAAGAATAGCCGACCAATTCGTCGGGGTAAAAGCGCAGCGCCTGATGGGCGCGGATCGCCCAGGTCACCTCTGGTTCGACATAGGGTTCGACCAGCTGGGCACCCCAATAGCCGTGGTCGGCGCGGATGAAGCCGATGACCCCGATGTCGTGCAACAGGCAGGCGAGGACGACCTTCTCGTCCATGCCGGCGCGGACCGCGTGCCGGGCGCTTTGCAGCAGATGGTTCGCCGGGCCGAACCGATATTTGAAGAAATCGACCAATGTCGGCTGCGGCGGCATTTTCGGCAGGCGCGGGTCGTCGCCCATCAGCATGGGGCTGCCTGGGCGCTGCGCCATCAAGGCGGCACCGTTGGGCATGCTCATATCGCCATCGGCAAGGTTGAACAGGCGCGACTTGACGATAATGGCGTCGTCGAGCTCGCGGATCATCTTGTGTTCAAGTGCGTCGGCGCGCTCGGCCAACGTCATCGCCTCATTCATTTCCCGGTCCTTTCTGATTGGCGGGGATAGGTCAACTTAGCAGAACGGCGCTGCGGGGTCGACAGGATCGCCAGACGATAAGTAGGATCATTCGGTGAATTTCATAGAAAGGTCCGCGATATGCCGCGTCATTTCGGCGTCTTGATCCCCTCGACGAATACGACCGTCGAGATGGAAGCCCGGCTATTGCCGCCAACCTATCAGGCGCATATCGGGCGGCTGATGACCAGCGCGCCGGGCCAGACCTTTTCGCCACCAAGAGATGACGATGTTGACTATCAGTCGCGGCTTCTGGGGACAGCAAAGGTGGAACTGGTGATCCTGGCGCAGACCTCGGCGAGCGTCTTCGCCGACGATTACGACGAGGTTACTACGCGCAGGATGAGCGCCGGGGCCGGCGTGCCGGCGGTGACCTCGGCGCAGGCCATTGGCCGCGCGGTGAAGGCATTGGGGGCGCGGCGCATCGCCCTGGTCTCGCCCTATTCGCAGGCGGTCAACCAACGCGCGGCGCATTTGTTCGCGACCAAGCACGGGCTCGAAACCGTCGCGTTCGAAGGTTTTGGCGCCACCGATTCCTATGCGATCGGCAATCTCGGCCCGGAGAATGCGCGCGACGCCTTTGCTCGCATCGACCGCCCAGAGATCGAGGTGTTTGTCGTCCCCGGCGGCAACTTCCCGACGATGGCCTCGATCGCGGGGTGGGAGCGCGAATTCGGCAAACCTGTCGTTACCACCAACCAAGCCTCGATCTGGGCGATGCTGACGATGCTGAGAACCGGCGAGAAAATCCCCGGCTACGGCCGCCTCCTCGCCGAAGCCCCGGCGGGGTAGGGGACGGGCCGCTACGGCAGGTAATAAGCGAACACGACCGGGGAGACGAAGGCCCAAGTCTCGATGAAGGTGGAGCGGTCGGGCTTGCGGCCGAGTTCTTCCATCGCGCCGAACAGGCAGAACCAGTTCAGTACCTCGTGCTGGCCACTGTCCTCGATCTGGTCGGTCGTATAGCCATGCCAAGTCGCGTAATCGCCCTTTTCCAAGGCTTCGTACAGGCGACGGTCGGCCGGCACGTCGGGCCATAGCTGGTAGTTCTTTTCGGTCAGAAACGAGTGCGACCAGCTCGACGAAGCGACGATCGCGGTGCGCCACGGGCTTTGGGCCATGACCCGCGCTGCGGCGGCCCCGACCTCCATGCAGCGCGCAGGGTTGGGCGACGGCGGGTCGAGGTTGCGGATATCGTCGCGCATCGCCAACGGCAGGCGCAGCCCGCGCGCCGCGTTGACCCGGCGACCATAGCAATTCACGGATATTGGCAATAGCGGGTAGTCGAACCCGACCCGTTCGTCATCCAACAGCAGAATGGTGTTCTCGAAGGCGTGGCCGAGCGAATGATGCAGCGGCTTATAGGCATAAGCCATGTCGATCCCGCTCTCGATCAGACCGGTCGCGAGATATTTGCCGGCCTCGCGATGGCCCTTCAGGCGGAAGGTCGTGTCGGCCGGCTCGCCCCATGGGTTGTCGGGCGAGCGGCGATGCTTCCACGGCTGGATGTCGCGATCCTCATAGGCGAGCACGGCAAAGGGCGGGACGATATCCTCCTTGAAATTTTCGTATTGATCGTCGCCGAACATAACGATCACGTCCGGCTTGAACTCGTCGAGCGCGCGGCGCGCCTCGGCGAAATGGCGGCGGTAAACCTGGCGCGCCCGCCCGGCAGCCGACGCGCCCCAATCGTTGCCGAGTTCCTCGCGCAATTGCCGCGGCCAGTTCGCCGGGTCCTTTGCCGCTTCGGGCATGTCCGGGTCGTCGAGGGATGTCCGCATCATAAACGTCCAGTCCTCGTCTCGACGCAGCATCACCGGCCGGTGCGTGCAGCCCAATCCCAGGATCTCGGCCATTTCCTCGCCTCCCTGCGACGATTACTTTGCCTTGTCTTCTGGCGCGATCGGGCGGAGGCGGCTCAGCCGCGCTCCGCGAGCGACACATAATGCCGCTGATCCGAGCCCGTGAACAGCTGGCGCGGGCGCATCAGCTTGGCGTCGGTATCCTCGATCATCTCGGTCCATTGCGCGACCCAGCCGACGGTGCGGGCGATCGCGAACAGAACGGTAAACATCGAGACCGGAAAGCCCATCGCCTTCAGGATGATTCCCGAGTAGAAGTCGACGTTCGGATACAGCCGCCGCTTTATAAAATAATCATCGCTTAGCGCGATCTTCTCGAGCTCCTTTGCCAGGTCGAGCAATGGGTCGTTTGTTATTCCAAGCTCGTCGAGCACCTCATGAAAGCTGTCGCGCAAAACGTGGGCGCGTGGGTCGTAGTTCTTGTAGACGCGGTGTCCAAAGCCGAACAGCAGCTCGTTGTCTTCCTTGGATTTGACGTGATCGAGGAATTCCTTGATGTGCGATTTGTCGCCGATGCGATCGAGCATCTTCAACACCGCCTCGTTGGCCCCGCCATGCGCCGGGCCCCAAAGCGAGGCGATGCCGGCGGCGATACAGGCAAACGGATTGGCGCCGCTCGACCCGGCATTGCGAACCGTCGCCGTCGAGGCGTTCTGCTCATGGTCCGCATGCAGGATAAAAATCCGGTCCATCGCCCGCGCCAGGATCGGGTTGACCTTGTAGTCCTCGCACGGGACGGCAAAGGTCATGTGCAGGAAGTTCTCGGCGTAGCCCAGCGAATTCTGCGGGTAAATGAAAGGCTGACCATTCGAATATTTGTAAGCCATCGCCGCGATCGTCGGCATCTTGGCGATCAGCCGGTAGGATGCGACCATCCGCTGATAGGGATCATGGATGTCGGTCGAGTCGTGGTAGAATGCCGACAACGCGCCAACCACCCCGCACATGACCGCCATCGGGTGAGCGTCGCGGCGAAACCCCCGGAAAAAGGTCGTCAGTTGCTCGTGCACCATCGTGTGGTGAGTGATGTCATGGACGAATTGCGCCTTTTCTTTCGCGTTCGGCAATTCGCCGTTGAGCAGCAGGTAGGCGACTTCGAGAAAATCGCTTTTGTCCGCCAGCTCCTGGATCGGATAGCCGCGGTACATCAGGATGCCTTCGTCACCGTCGATATAGGTGATGCTCGAACGGCAGGCGGCGGTGGCCATAAAGCCCGGATCGTAGGTAAAGTGCCCGGTCAGGCCGTAGAGCTTGCGGATGTCGATTACCTTGGGCCCGATCGTTCCGCCCAGCACCGGAAGATCAACCGATTTGCCGGTTTCGTTGTCGGTCAACGTCACCGTGCCGGTCGTCATATTGTTCCCGTCCATCGCTGCACCTCTGGTTGCCGCGCCCGCTGGCGATTGCCGAATCAACCGGGAAAATAGTCTTCCTCGCGCCGATTGGCAAACCGTTCGCAGGTGCGAGATGGCGGTTTTCAGCGGTGAACGCCAGCCGCGTCGGCGATGCGGCCCAAGCTTTCTTCGCGGCCGAGATATTCCATGACTGCGAAGATGCCGGGCGAGGCGACCGACCCGGTCAAGGCGGCGCGCAACGGCTGGGCGACGGCGCCGAGCGTCACGCCGTTCGCCTCGGCGAAGAAGCGCACAGATCCTTCCAGCGCGTCCGCTCGCCACTCTGCGCGGCCAAGAGTGGGGAGGAGCGCCGCCAGCTGCCGACGGGCTTGCGACGTCAACAGCCTCGCGGCCTTGTCGTCCGGATGAATTGGCCGCTTCGCAATCAGAAAGCGGGCATTGGCCGCCAGTTCGGCCAGGGTCTTCGGGCGTAACTTCAGCTCAGGCATCGCGCGCAGCAGGCGGTCTCGGTCGGCTTCGATAATTGGATGGTCGAGGGTGTGCTGCAGCCGCTCGGTCACCAACGCGACGAGGCGCGGGTCATCGGCGGCGCGGATGTAGTGCCCGTTCAGACTGTCGAGCTTGGCGAAATCAAAACGCGCCGGGGCGCGGCCGACGGCGTCGAGGTCGAACCATCGGATCGCTTGTTCGGTCGAGATGATCTCGTCGTCACCGTGGCTCCAGCCGAGCCGGACCAAGTAGTTGCGCAGCGCCTCGGGCAGATAGCCCTGCTCGCGATAGGCCTCGACCCCGAGCGCGCCGTGGCGCTTCGACAATTTGGCGCCGTCAGGGCCGTGGATTAGCGACAGATGGGCAAATTCGGGGACCGGCCAGTCTAGCGCCTTGTAGATCTGGGTCTGGCGAAACGCGTTGTTGAGATGATCGTCGCCGCGGATCACGTGGGTCACGCCCATGTCATGGTCATCGACCACGACCGAGTGGTTGTAGGTCGGGGTGCCGTCGGCGCGCAGGATTATTAGGTCGTCGAGTTCGGCATTGGCGACCGTGACCTCACCCTGGACCCGGTCGTGGATCGTCGTCTCGCCCTGCTGGGGCACCTTGAGGCGGATCACCGGCGGCACACCCGGTGGGGCCTTGGCGGGGTCGCGGTCGCGCCAGATGCCGTCATAGCGCACCGAGCGCTTTTCGGCGCGCGCCTTGTCGCGCATCGCTGCGAGCTGGGCCGGGGTGCAATAGCAGTAATAGGCGCGGCCGGCAGCCAGCAATCGCCGAGCGACCTCGGCGTGCCGCTCGGCGCGGGCGGATTGATGGACGATCTCGCCGTCCCAGCCGAGACCGAGCCAGTCGAGGCCGTAGATGATCGCCGCCACCGCTTCCGGGGTCGAGCGCACCCGGTCAGTATCTTCGATGCGCAGCCGAAAGCTGCCGCCGTGATGGCGCGCGAACAACCAGTTGAATAGCGCCGTGCGCGCGCCGCCGATATGTAAAAACCCGGTCGGCGAGGGTGCGAAGCGGACGACGGGTGTCATTCCCGAAGGATGGGGAAGGCGAGGCCTGATATCAACGATCGGGCGGGGTGCGGGGGCAGAACATCTCGCGCAGCCGGGTCTTCATGATCTTGCCGGTCGCGGTATGGGGCAGCTCGTCGATCGTCGCGACGTCGTCGGGCAGCATCCAGCGCGGAAACTGCTCACCGAGAAATGCGATCAGCTTATCGCGCTCGGGCCGGCAACCGGGCCGCGGCGCCACGATCAGCAAGGGTCGCTCGCCCCAACGCGGGTCGGGCACGGCGATAACCGCAGCCTCGGCTACGTCGTCATGAGCGATCGCGGCGTTTTCGAGATCGATCGAGCTGATCCATTCACCGCCCGATTTGATTACGTCCTTGCGCCGGTCGGTGATCTGCATATAGCCGTCGGTGTCGATCGTCGCCATGTCGCCGGTATGGAACCAGCCATCGGGCTCGACCGCGGCGGCGCTGGCCTCGGCATCCTCGAAATAGCCGCTGACGATCCATGGGCCGCGCACGAGCAGTTCACCCATCGACTTGCCGTCATGCGGCTGGGCCTGTCCCTCATCATCGACGATCTTCATCTCGACGCCGAAGACCGGCCGGCCCTGCTTGGTTTTGACTCCGAGCTGCGCTTGAGGATCGCGGCTGCGGTGCTTTGCTTTCAGAGCAGCAGTCGTGCCGAGCGGGCTCATTTCCGTCATGCCCCAGCCCTGGCGCATATCGATGCCGTGGCGCGCGAACGCCTCGATCATCGACGGTGGTACCGCCGAGCCGCCCGATAAGACCCGGTGTAGGGTGGAGCAGCGCACGCCGCTCGCGGACAGATATGCCTCAAAGGCCAGCCATACGGTCGGCACCCCTAGGGCATAAGTGACGCATTCGGCTTCGAACAGCTCGTGGAGGCTGGCCCCATCGAGACGCGGTCCGGGCAATACTAACTTTGCGCCGTTCATCGGCACCGCATGCGGGATGCCCCAACCGCAGGCGTGAAACAGCGGCACGACCGGGCAGACAACGTCAGCTGCCGAGATCGATATCGCATCGGGCAACGAGATGCCGAAGGCGTGCAACACCGTCGAGCGGTGGCTGTACAGGGCACCCTTGGGATGGCCGGTCGTGCCGGAGGTGTAGCAGAGCGACGCGGCGGTGCGTTCGTCAAACTCGAGCCAGGTGAAATCCTTGTCTTCGGCCGCGATCAGCTGCTCGTAGCACGGCAGGACCGGTAATTTGGTTGCGGGCATATTCTCCGTATCGGTCATCAGCACGATCCGGCAGTCGGACGGAAGGCGCGGCGCCAGGCGTTCGATCAGCGGCAGGAAGGTCGTGTCGACGAACAGGAGGCGGTCGGACGCATGGTTGACGATGTAGACGATCTGATCGTCGAAGAGCCGCGGATTGATCGTGTGGCAAACCGCACCAATGCCGGAGATCGCGTAGTAAAGCTCGACGTGGCGAAAGGTGTTCCAGGCGAGCGTGGCGACTCGGTCGCCGGGCTCAATACCGAGCCGCAATAACGCCTGGGCGAGTTGCTTGGAGCGGCGCTCGGCGTCGCGATAGGTGTAGCGGTGGATCGGGCCTTCGACCGTGCGCGAGACGATCTCGACATCGCCGTGATAGGTCGCCGCATGCGTGATGATCGAAGAGATCAGCAGCGGCCGCTCCGACATCAATCCCAGCATCGTTTCCTCCCGCGCCCACCTCGATTCGGTGTGTGAAGATTTGGTAGGGCATATTCGATGTCAGGTAAACGGCGTCCTGCGTTCGGTGCGGACCACTTGCGGTCGATTTCGACGGGGTTGGGCCGGCTCGGCGCCAGCCGAATGGACGCGTTGCCGCCCTCCTTCTATAACGGCTGTGTTCCGTTTGTGTTTTAGTGGACCGATGCACGATATCAGATGGATCCGCGAGCATCCGGCGGAGTTCGACCGCGGCCTCACCCGCCGAGGCCTTCCGCCGCTTGCCGCGGAGGTGCTGGCGCTGGACTATGCATGGCGTGCGGCGGAGACGGGCGTGCAGGAAGCCCAGGCGCGGCGCAATCGCATCGCCCGCGAGATCGGCGCCGCCAAAAAGCGCGGCGAGAACATCGAGCCCTTGCTGCGCCAGGTGGCTGAAGACAAGGACGCTGAGGCCAATTCCACGACCGAAGCGGCGCGGCTGCGTGCGCAAATCGATGAGATCCTGGCCGGATTGCCGAATTTGCCGGCCGAGGAAGTGCCGGACGGCCCGGACGAAAGCGCCAACCTGCTGGTGCGCCGCGAGGGCGAGCCGCCTCTATTCAATTTCGAGCCGGCTGCGCATGAGGTGCTCGGCGAGCGTCTTGGACTGATGGATTTTCGCCGCGCCGGAAGGCTCTCCGGATCGCGGTTTGTGGTGCTGCGGCAGGATCTGGCGCGGCTGGAGCGGGGGCTCGCCCAGTTCATGCTCGATCTGCATAGAAAGGAATTCGGCTATATCGAGGTGTCGCCGCCATTGCTGGTGCGCGACGAGGCGGTGTTCGGCACGGGGCAGCTGCCGAAATCTGCCGAAGACATGTTCCGCACTACCAACGGCCTGTGGCTGATCCCGACCGCCGAGGTGCCGCTGACCAATCTCGTCGCCGACGAGATTCTCGACGAGCGCGACCTGCCACTACGGTTTACCGCCTGTACCCCGTCTTTTCGGTCCGAGGCCGGGGCGGCCGGCAAGGATACCCGCGGCATGATCCGCCAGCACCAGTTCATGAAGATTGAACTGGTCTCGGTGACGACACCCGAACAGTCGGCGGCCGAGCACGAGCGCATGACCGCTTGCGCCGAGGAAGTGCTAAAGCGCCTCGGCCTAGCCTATCGGGTCATGCTGCTATCATCGGGCGATATGGGTTTCGCGGCGCTGAAGACCTACGACATCGAAGTCTGGCTACCGGGGCAGGGGACCTATCGCGAGATTTCGAGCTGCTCGAATTGCGGGGCGTTTCAGGCGCAGCGGATGAAGGCGCGCTATCGCCCGGCCGAGGGCAGAGGGACGCGGCCGGTGCATACCCTGAACGGTTCGGGCCTGGCCGTCGGCCGGACCCTGATCGCAATCCTCGAAAACTTCCAACACGAGGATGGTAGCGTGACGATCCCGCCGGTCTTGCAGCCCTATATGGGAGGCCAGAAGCTGATCGAACGCCATGGCTGAGCCCCTCATGGTTGAGCCCGGGGCCGAGCCCGGCCTTTTGCAGAAGAAGCTGCGACTGTTGATGGAATTGCGGCGCGCCGGGATTGGCGACCCGCGGGTGCTGGGCGCAATCGAGAAGACGCCGCGCGAGAAATTTGTGCCGCCGTCCTTTGCCGACCAGGCCTATGAAAATGTTGCCCTGCCGATCGATGACGGGCAGACGATCAGTCAGCCCTACGTGGTCGCGCTGATGACCGAGGCCCTCCTGATCGGCGACCGGCACAATGTCATCGAGATCGGCACCGGCTCGGGCTATCAGACCGCGATCCTCGCGCGTCTCGCCCGCCGGGTATTTACGATCGAGCGTCATCGCGAGCTTCTGCGCGGAGCTGAGCGCCGCCTCGATGCGCTGGGTCTGCGCAACATTGTTTACCGATTCGGCGACGGCACCAAGGGTTGGCCCGAGCAGTCGCCCTATGACCGGGTTATCGTGACCGCCGCGGCTGCGCAGATTCCAGCGACCCTGGTCGACGGGTTGGCGCCGGGCGGGGTGCTGGTGGCGCCGGTTGGGGCCGATCATCACGACCAGCAGCTGATGCGCATCCGCCGGACCGAAAGCGGGCTTGTGAACGAGGATCTGGGTTCGGTGCGGTTCGTGCCGCTGGTCAGCGGGCTGCCGCGGCAGCATATAACTCCGCGGGGTTGACATGTTTTGATCATCGAGTACCAAGAGTAGGCAATGCTTGCACGCCGGGGGGCGGGCAAGGGGGGAAAGATGGGGGAAACCAGTGTCGCACGGCGCGGTGCGAGGTTCGCGCGCTCAATAATTCCGCTCGCTTTGCTGCTCGCCGGGTGTGGGCCCCGAGAGCCGGCGCCCGTCATTAGCGGCAACGAATCGCCTCCGCCGCCGGCGCAGGTGATCGTAGAGCGCGGCCAGACCTTGTCGGGGATCGCCCAGGACTATCACGTCCCGATGCACGTCGTGGCCGAGGCGAACCACTTATCGCCGCCCTATCGCATCCTCGTCGGACAAGCCCTGATCATTCCCGGCGGTGGCCATCCGGGCTCGCTTGGTCCGTCGGTTGCCATGGCGACGCCGCCGACACCCTCAACTCAGGCGCCGATCGGTGCGCCGCTGACCCCGCCCGAACCGGCGTCGGTACAGCCGATCCCGCTCGACCGTCCGCCCCCGGCATCCTCGATAGCGCCACCGGCAACTGCCGCCCCGCCGGTAGCGGCGCTGACCCCGCCGGTTTCGGCCCCGCCGCCACCGACGACCGAGCCCCCCTCTTCGCCGAAAGGGTCAGCCCCGGAACCCACTTCATCGGCGGCCGGAGAGCCGGTGCACCAACCTTCGACTGCTCCCGGACCAATGGCCTCCGCCGAGCCGCCGCCGGCGTCCCACAGCGGTATCTTTCTCTGGCCGGTTCGGGGTCATGTATTAGAAAATTACGGCGCCGGCCCGGACGGCACCCACAATGACGGGATCAACATCGCCGCGGCGCGCGGCGCGCCGGTGCAGGCGGCCGACGCCGGGGTCGTCGCCTATGCCGGCAACGAGCTGCGCGGCTATGGCAACCTGATCTTGATCAAGCATCCGAACGGCTGGATTTCGGCCTACGCCCACTGCGATCTGATCCTGGTCAAGACTGGCCAAAAGGTTGCCCGCGGACAGGTTATCGCCCGGGTCGGCTCAACCGGCAATGTCAGCGAGCCGCAATTGCACTTTGAGCTCCGCCGCGGCAAACACCCGGTCGATCCGCGCGACTATTTGGCCCCATTGCCGACGGCGACGGCCGAACCGGCGCATGCGAGCTGAGCCCCTGCTCCGGGCCGGGGCCGGAGAGGTCAGGAAAGCGGTTTACCGAGGCGGCCGGCGAGATCTTGGATGAACTGCCAGGCGACACGGCCCGAGCGTGCACCGCGGGTGATCGACCATTCGTTGGCTTCGGCCGTGAGCCGCTCGACCGGTAGATCGAGCCGGTAACGGTCGGCATAGCCGCGCACGATGGCCTGATAGGTGTCCTGGTCGACATTGTGAAAGCCGAGCCACAGGCCGAAACGGTCCGACAGCGAGACCTGCTCCTCAACCGCCTCGGCCGGGTTGACTGCGGTCGAACGCTCATTGTCGATCATGTCGCGCGGCATCAGATGGCGGCGGTTCGAGGTGGCGTAGAGGACGACATTCGCGGGCCGGCCCTCGATGCCGCCTTCGAGCACCGCCTTTAAGGATTTGAAGCTGGTGTCGTGCCGGTCGAAGGAGAGGTCGTCGCAGAACAGCAGGCACCGACGCGCGGCCGGCCGCAGCAGAGACAGCAGCCGCGGCAGGCTCGGGATGTCCTCACGATGGATCTCGACCAGGGCGAGGGCATGCGGCCGCTCGCCATTGACCGCAGCGTGGGCGGCCTTGACCAGGGAGCTCTTACCGGTGCCGCGCGCGCCCCACAGCAGCACGTTGTTGGCGGGCAGCCCGGCGGCAAAACGCCGTGTATTGTCGAGCAAGATATCGCGTACCCGGTCGATCCCGCGCAACAGATCGATCTCGATGCGATTAACCTCGCGCACCGGCTCGATCCCGCAGCGATCGGAATGCCACACGAAGGCGTCGGCAGCGTCGAGATCGACGGGCGGCGTCAGTGCTGGGGCGAGACGTTCGAGAGCATCGGCAATCCGCTGAAGCAGAGGTAGCAAATCCGGGTTGGTCATCGGTCGATCAACGGCTCCGGCTCTAGCTGAAAAAGGGGCGTGGACGCTATCACAGGGCGTGCAGCGCAGGAAATGTGCGCAAAACCCGACCATTGCTCTTTAACCAGGCATCGCGTACCTATCCCGGTGCCGCGCGGGTCTATCATTTGCCGCCACCGGTAGGTGCGCCTGCCGGTGGCGGCGCGGCGCATGATCTCAAGGCTCGAGGCCGATGCTGATCTCCACCGCCTATGCCCAGGGAACCGGCCTGTCGGGTCTGTTCGACAATCAGAGCGCGCTGATTCAATTTCTGCCGCTGGTGCTGATCTTTGTCGTGTTCTATTTCCTGCTGATCCGCCCACAGCAGCGAAAGGCCAGGGATCACCGGATGACCCTCGACGCGCTGCGGCGCGGGGACCGGGTAGTGACCGGCGGCGGCATCATCGGTACCGTGGTCCGAGTCGACAGCTCGGACGAGGTCGTTGTCGATATCGCCGACGGGGTGCGTGTGCGCGTCGTGCGTAGCACGATCACCAGCGTCGTCTCCAAGCCCGACCCGGCCGCCGCGCGCGAGGCGGCCAAGCAGAAAGAGCAGCCGCGGGCTAAGGTGGACACCAAGGAGTGAAGGCGATCGACCGACAACGCGCGCGACGGCTTTCCCTGACGATTGAACGGAGGGCCCCGGCGCGAATGCACGTTATGGGCTGGCGGCGAACCAATCCCTCGCCGGAAGCGGAGTAGCTCAGTGCATAATCGACGGGTAATTCTGAGTGCCGCACTGGCGGCGTTGGCTTATCCGCTGCGCGCAAGGGCGCAGCCGGCATATCCGCCGGGTCCCCCGCCCGGGCCACCGCCATCCGCCGGTCCGCCGACGCCATATCACCATCGGCCGCCGCCACCGCCGGCCCCGCGGGAAACGCGGCCGCCCTATCCAGAAGGATATCATCACTGGCACTGGGTGTCGGGACATTGGCGATGGGAGGGCTATCGCTGGGTATGGGTCCCCGGGCATTGGCGGCGCTAAACCCCGGCGGGGAAGCTCGGCCGAGCAGCCGCCCCGGCTGCTAGCCTTTGGAATTTAGAGAATGCTCTATTTCGCCAATTGGAAGATCCTGTTGATCTGCGCGATCTGCGCACTCGGCGTCGTGCTGTCGGCGCCGAACCTGTTCAGCCCGGCATTCCTTGCCCGGCTGCCTGACATCGTACCGCGTAGACAGGTTGCGCTTGGGCTCGACCTGCGCGGAGGCTCGTATCTTTTGCTCGAGGTAGATGTTGCAGCGGCGCAGCGCGAGCGCCTCAACTCGATCATCGATAATGTCCGCAGCGCGCTGCTCGACGCCAATATCGGCTATACCGGTCTCGCCGTAAAAGGGGATGCGATCGTGTTCGCGATCCGCGAGCCGGGACGGATCGACGATGCGCGCCAGGCGCTGGCCAAGATCGATCCCGACCTGACCGTCACCATCGCGCCCGACGGAGCGGGGACGGTAGGCTTCAGTGCGGTCGCGACCGACCAGAGGCGGCGCCTCGCCGTCGACCAGTCGATTGAGATTATCCGCCGCCGAATCGACGAGACCGGGATCAAGGAGCCGACGATCGAGCGCGAGGGCGAAGACCGCATTCTGGTGCAATTACCTGGCATCTCCGATCCCGAGCACGTCAAGGCACTACTGGGGCGTACCGCGAAGCTGACCTTTCAGCTCGTCGACACTGGCGCTTCGCTGGAAGAGGCGCGGAGCGGCCGGCTGCCGCCCGGCGATGAGATCCTGCCCGCCGAAGAAGCGAAGGCCGTTCGAATCGGGCCCGAGAGCTATGTCGTACGCAGGCGGGTGATGGTCGGCGGCGACACGCTCGTCGACGCGCAGCCGAGCTTCCAGGGCAATGAGCCGGTTGTCAGCTTCCGCTTCGACGCCGACGGCGCCAAGCGGTTCGCCGAGGCGACCCGCGAGAACGTCGGCAAGCCCTTTGCGATCGTGCTCGACAACAAGGTGATCAGCGCACCGGTCATCCGTGAGCCGATCCTGGGCGGGTCTGGCATAATCTCGGGCAGCTTCACGGTCCAATCGGCGAGCGATCTTGCCCTATTGCTGCGGGCGGGCGCGCTGCCGGCGCCGATCACGATTCTCGAGGAGCGCACCGTCGGCCCGAGCCTCGGCGCCGATTCGATCCATGCGGGTGCAACGGCCTGCTTCGTCGGGGTGGCCTTGGTTGTGGTCTTCATGATTCTGTTTTATGGCCTGTTCGGCGTGTTTGCCGACATTGCCCTGTTTTTCAACCTGTGCCTGATGCTAGGCAGCCTGTCGCTGCTCGGCGCCACCTTGACCTTGCCGGGGATCGCCGGCATCGCGCTGACGATGGGCATGGCAGTCGACGCCAACGTGCTGATCTACGAGCGCATCCGCGAGGAGGTGCGGGCGGGGCGGACGATGCTGTCGTCGCTCGACGCCGGGTTCACGCGCGCGTTTGGCACTATAGTCGATAGCCACGTGACGACGCTGGTCGCAGGCGCGCTGATGTTCTGGCTCGGCTCGGGGCCGGTGAAAGGCTTTGCCGTGACCCTCAGCATCGGTGTGTTGACTTCGCTATTTTCTGCAATCCTTGTGACCCGGCTGCAGATCGTGACCTGGGTGCGCCGGTGGAAGCCGCGCGCGATACCGATTTGACCTGCCATTTTGCTGTGATCGCGCCATGTTGAGACCGCTGATCGTCATCCGGCGCACGCCGAAGATCGACTTTATGAAGTGGCACAAGCTTGGCTTTGCCTTATCCGCGCTGCTGACTTTGTCGTCGATCGTCCTGTTTCTGACCGTTGGGCTCAATTACGGGATCGATTTCGTCGGCGGCACCCAGATGGAGGTACGGGCGACGCCGGGGCCGGCAAACCTTGCCGAGATGCGGCAAAAGCTCGACGCGCTACATATCGGCGATGTCTCCCTGCAAGGCTTCGGTCCGCCGAGCGATGTGTTGATTCGGCTATCGCGCCAGCCAGGAGGCGACGCGGCCCAGGAGCGGGTGGTCGAGCTGGCGCGCCAGGCGCTGGGGTCGGGGATCGAGTATCGCCGGATCGAGGTGGTCGGCCCGACTGTGGGCGGCGAGTTGATCCGCGCCGGCGTGATAGCGACCATCCTCGCCCTGGTCGCTATCGCCTTTTATATCGCCTTTCGCTTCGAATGGCAGTTCGGCGTCGGCGGGATGATCTCGACCCTGCACGACGTGATTACGACGGTCGGGCTGTTCGCGCTGTTCCACCTCGAATTCAACCTGACGACATTGGCGGCGATCCTTACCGTCGCCGGTTATTCGGTCAACGATACCGTGGTGATCTACGACCGCATCCGCGAATCGATGCGCAAATACCGCACGATGCCGTTTGGCGAACTGATTAACCTCGCTCTGAACGAGACCTTGTCACGCACGATCCTGACCGTCAGCACCGTGGCGCTGGCGGTGCTGTCGCTGCTGTTCCTCGGCGGCGAGGTGCTCCGCGGGTTCAGCATCGCGATGCTGTGGGGGGTCGTGATCGGCACCTATTCGTCGCTGTTTATCGCCGCTCCTGTCATCTACTACGTGCGGCCGAACCGAGCGGCGGTCGCGCGATCGAATGAGGGGGCCAAGGCTCCGGTGTCTCGGGCGCGGTAGCCGGCGCGTCAGCGATGGATCTGACCCCGATCGTCCCGGCCGGCCGGCAGGTCATCGAGCGTTACGGGCCGACCGGGTTTCGCGTGACCGGGGTGATCTGGCGCGGGCCCCTGCTGGTTTTTCCCGATCTGACCTTGCCGTGGACACCCCTCGACGCGGCAGCGGTCGACTGGGAGAGCTTGACGCCGGTCGTCGAGCACGGCGGCGTGCAGATCCTGCTGCTCGGGCTCGGCAGCAATATGGCGGCGGTCGCCGGGGAGCTGCGCGCCAAGCTGCGCGCGGCCGGAATTTCGCTCGAGCCGATGGACACCGGCGCTGCTTGCCGCACCTACAACGTGCTCGTCTCTGAGGACCGCCGCGTCGCCGCGGCGCTGATCCCGCCGCGCTGACGGCCGCAACCGGGGCAGGGCACGAACCGCAGTCGGCATAACAGCGCGGCACGATATATCAGAGAGGTTATTCGGGAACCACTCGTCTCTTGCGGCGGTTTTCAGCATAACCGTCACAAGCGAGTTGAGCATTGCCATGAATACCCGTATCCTGACCGCCGCCGCGGTTGCTGCAGCCCTCGCGTTAGCGCCCGCCGCTAATGCGGCCGAGTGGCATCGCGGCTGGCATGGAAATTATCACCGCGGCGGCGGGGACGCCGTCGGCGCTGCTATCGTCGGCGGGATCGTCGGCCTCGGCGTCGGGGCGGCGATCGCCTCGGGAGGCTACAACCCTATTATTACGCTCCACCGCCGCCGGTCTATTACGGTTACCCGTACAGCTATTACGCGCCACCGCCGCCAGTCTATTACGGGTATTGATCGAACAGCACGGCCAAAAGGCCGGACCAACCCCACCCAGCCCGCCGCGCGGCCGACCACTTTTGCCGACCAGCGGGGAACATGACAGCGAGGTAACAGTCGATGAAATCGATCCGATCGAGTTATTTGGCTTCGGCAGCGATGGCCGCGTTGCTGGCATTGCCCGGGGCGGCGCTGGCGCAATCCACAACGACGCCCGCGCCGGTCACGCCGCCGCCCGCCACCACAGCTTCACCATTAGCAGCGCAGCCTGCACCGGGTAACAACGCCGAGCAACGCGTCGAGACCCACATCAGACAATTACACGCGCAACTGCGCATTACCCCGGCCGAGCAACCGCAATGGGACCAATTCGCCAAGGTCATGCGCGAAAATGCCCGCGACATGGATCAGGCGTTCATGCAGCGCGCTCAGCAGTACCCAACGATGAACGCGGTGCAGAACATGCAGTCCTACCAGCAGATTGCCGAGGCCCACGCCCATCATCTGCAGAAGCTGGTTCCGGCCTTCGATACCCTCTATAACGCGATGCCCGAGCAGCAAAAACAGCTAACGGATCAGGTGTTCCGTGCAAACGCAGAGACAAACCAGCAGAAGCGGATGCAAACCGGCCAAAACGAGTAACCTTCCTCAGATTCTTTGTTGAAGCCCCGCCACGCGCGGGGCTTCGTGTGTGCGGACCTCACGAAGGGTAAGGCCGATCCCAGGATTGGCGCGGCTCCCGCCGATAGCCGGTAATAGGGCTGCTCGGAGAGGCCGCGATGCCACCGGTCGATGCCGACGCGGCTTTTGTTTCTGCTGGCCTTGGCCATAATCGCGGGCCGCCGCTCGATCCGGGAGCTGACTGGCGGGAATTCTGTTGGAGAAAAGCTTATGCGCAGGCGTGGAAGACTCCGCCGCGCGAGATCGCGCTGGCTCGCCTCGCCCGAGCTCAGGCTCTTGGCATGAGTTACCGGCAATATACCGCGGTGCTGCTCGATCGCGGCGTTCACCTCTGATGTGCTACCGGCGACGCTGATTAATAAGATATAAGGTCGTATGCCCGAATAAAGTGGCGGCATCCAGCGGGCCCTCGACGGACGACGCCGATCGGCTTGCGGTGATCCGGCAATGCCTTTGGTCTGATGGCGACTTCGATGGCACGAATAGCTAACCGAGCACAGATCTGGCTTTTGAACGCCATTGCGTCTACATCGAGATATGTGGTGGAGCGAACATTGCCGGAGTCCGTACCATCCCTAATGAACCGTGCTGCGATCTTGGATTCCTTCGGTCATGCGAAGAAACACATGGCACACGCTTTCTCATTTCTGGATCGATTTGAGGGGCTGTCCCTTTCCATTCACGAAGCTTTGAGGAGGTACCCCGATCGAAACCTAGTATTGGAGTTCGGCGTATATAAGGGCGGCATGATAAATTATCAGGCGAAACGGTTTCGAAACTTAAAATTTGTCGGTTTTGATAGCTTTCAAGGATTGCAAGAACAGTGGCCCGGCATGCATCCGGTTCAGACATTCAGTCTCGGAGGAAAATTACCACGAGTTCGGCACAATGTCTCCCTTATCAAGGGGTGGTTCGCTGACGTCGTGCCGGAATGGAAGAAAACAATACCATCTCCCTGCATTCCCCTTTTGATACACGTCGACTGTGACACCTATAACGCGACAGCAGATGTTTTGAAACTGTGTGCGGAGTACGTTGCGCACGGCTTGATATTTCATTTTGATGATTACTTCGGATTTCCAAATTGGAGAAGTGGCGGATACAAGGCGCTAAACGAGATATCTCAGGAGCAAGGATGGTGTTTGACATATTTGTCATATGGCACCAAAGAAGTCGCGATTTTGGCTGAAATACCTGTGGTGCAGTCATGACAGATATATGGTCTGGAAACCGTTTCGGTGGCAAAGGCAAGACTTATAGAAACCGCGTGATCGAGCTGATTTGCCGGCGACCGCGGCTTGCCTGAGATGAGCGATCCTAAGGTGATGGTCGTCATCCCGACCTACAATGAGCGAGAGAACATAGTCGATCTTATTGAGGAAATCTTCCGACTTCCGGTTCCACGGATCGAAGCCGTAGTCGTCGATGATCGAAGCCCCGACGGTACAGGCGAGGCCGTGCGTGGGTTGATTTCGAACCACCGAGGCCTTTTCCTGATCGAGCGCGATGGGCCGGCAGGTCGCGGCTTGGCGGGGCGCGACGGCTTTCTTTTCGCGCTGCAGTCCAGCGCGGATTTCGTCGTCGAGATGGACGGTGATTTTTCCCATCAGCCGAAACACATCCCCGAGCTTATCAGGGCCATGGCCGGTTGCGACGTGGCTATCGGTTCGCGACTAGTCCCGGGTGGCAGCGACGCCGACCGTCCCGGCTGGCGTTATTGGCTGACGAAAGCCGCCAATTTTTATGCCCGAACTCTGCTTCACTTACCGGTAGCGGATACTAACTCCGGCTTTCGGTGTTTCAGCCATGAGGCCTTGCGCGTGATCCATCCGGAATTGTTGCACTCCCCGGGTCCTTCCATCGTGCATGAAACGCTTTTTCGCGCTATCAACCAAAAGCTAAGGATTTGTGAAGTACCTATTCAGTTCATCGACCGAAAGCGAGGTGCGTCAAAGCTAAATCTATCGCGCTTGATCGCCGGTTTCTTCTGGGTACTGCGACTTAAATTTGACCAGAAAAACTGATAAAATATACCTACGTGCGTTCAGCGGAATGAGCTTCTTATTGTCGGGTCTCGGCCTCGGTGAGCTTCGCGGCGAATGTTGCAATGTTGCCACCAGGGAAAAGATGCCCGGCGATCCCGGCTGCCGCGGCGGCGGCGAGGTCACTTTCCCTGTCACCGATCATAAAGCTGCGAGCGCGGTCAACCGGCCAGTGTTTCAGGAGATCGAGAAGCATGCCGGGGGCTGGCTTTCGCCAGTCGCTCGCCCGGCGGTAGGCGGGATCGCTGGCGTCCGGGTGAAATGGGCAATAACGCAAATCGTCGATATGCGCACCAGCGGCGGCCAGTTCTGCGCTGACGTGGGCATGGACGATGCGAACATCCTCCTCGGAATAGAAACCACGCGCGACGCCGGCCTGATTTGTGACAACGAACACGAACAGCCCCGCGTCGTTAAGCGCCTTGACCGCAGATTTGGCGCCCTCGATCCAGCGGAACCGGGCGATCGAGCCGATGTATCCGTCGTCGTGGTTGAGTACCCCGTCGCGGTCGAGAAAGGCGGCCGGTCGGCGCCGCCGACTGGGGATTTCGCGTCTGGCCCGTGCCAGGTCAGCCGGCACCCCGATATCGATGAAGTAGCCGTCGTATTCGGCGCCGAGCAGGCGGCTGGCCCGGGCAAGCCGCGGAAAAACATCGTGCTCGAGCGAACAGCGCGGGCCAAGGTAATCGACCAGCGCGTTGCGGAAGGCATAAACACCACCGCTGACGAGCCCGGGGCCAGGCCCTCTCGGCCGCTCGGCGAAGCTGGCAATCCAATCGCCCGCCAGTTCGACCGTCCCAAACCGTGCCGCATCGGCAAGAGACCGCAGCGCGATGACGCCGAGCGCGGGGCCGGCATCGGCGATTCGGCAACCAAGCTCCAGGAGATTGATATCAAACCAAGAATCTCCGTTGAGCAGGAGGAAGCTGTCGTCGAGCAGGTCGCGGGCATGCCATAGTGCGCCGCCGGTGCCCGCCGGCTCCGGCTCGATCATCACTTCGATATCGAGGCCGAACTGGCTCCTTAATACCGTCGATTGAGCATAGGTCGCGAGGTGGCTTGCCTCGAACCCAGCCAGTAGCACGATACGTTTCAAGCCATGGCGGCCAAGTTCGAATAGCAAGATTTCGAGAAACGGAGCTTCGTCGATCTGCAATAACGGTTTTGGCGCTCGCGCGGTCAGCGCGCCGAGCCGGGTACCGCGGCCGCCACAGAGTATGACCGCCTGACGGATCATCCGGCGCGGTCGGTAAGCCCTCGAGGCTGATCCAATTTCGGAAACAGCCGCTCCTCTACGAGCCCGCAGATAATGTGGCCGGCGGTGATATGGAGTTGCTGGATCAGCGGCGTCGTGTCAGCGGGCGCATAAAGGCAGAGATGGCAACGCGCGGCCATCTCGCCCCCGCCCCTACCGGTGAGGCCGACGACGACCAAACCCGTGGACCGCGCCGCCTCGATCGCGCGCAGAATGTTTGGCGAGCGCCCCGAGGTCGAGATCGCGATCAGCACATCGCCGGCAACTCCAAGACCCCGCACCTGCCGCTCGAACACACGGTCATAGCCGTAATCATTGCCGATCGCGGTCAGCACCGAGCTGTCGGTGGTGAGCGCGATGGCGGGAAGCGGAGCGCGGTCGTAATTGAGCCGGGAGAGGAACTCGCCAGCGAGGTGCTGGGCATCTCCGGCGCTGCCGCCATTGCCGGCAAACAGTACCTTCCTGCCCGCCGCGATCGCCTCGACTAGCCGATCGACAATTGCCTCGGCCGTCGCCAGAAAGGCGGCGTTGTCGATCGCTGCCTGGACCGCGTCGCGAGACTGCAGGAGATAATCGACGATCGAGGCTATCGCCGCACTTGCCATGTCGCGCAACCACGATCCGTCAGCTTCACGGGTCCGGCTTCGCCGCCGGCTTGATTTAATCCGGTGATCAGTGCCAAGCGGTCCTCAGGGGCCACGATGAACATGAGAAACCCGCCACCGCCGGCACCCGAAATCTTGCCCGCAAGCGCGCCGTTGGTAGACGCTACGGAGCACAAGCGGTCGATATGCTCGTTCGAGACGCTTGGAGCGGTTCGCTTTTTCGCTGCCCACGACTTATCGAGAATCCGAGCCATTGCTTTGATATCCCCTTCGAGCAGCGCGCGCTTCATGGCGATGGCGTCGGCTTTGAGTTGATCCGTCGCCTCGATGGTGGGGGCGCTATGATCAGCCAAGTGCGTCGTCTGTTGTTCAATGATCTCGGCCGAATCACGCGAGCTGCCTGAGAAGCAGATAACCAGCGAGGACTCGAACTCGTTTCGCGCATCCTCTGAAATTCGCAACGGATTAACAATTACCCGGTCGTTTGCGAGGAATTCGATGAAGTTCGTTCCGCCAAACGCCGCGGCATATTGGTCCTGCTTGCCGCCAGCAAGGGCGAGATCAATCCGTTCGATCTCAAAGGCCAGATGGGCGACATCGTACTGACCGAGCGGAAGGCCCAGGCAAGCCCTGAATGCGTCGACGAGCGCGACCGTCAACGCCGAGGATGAGCCGAGGCCCGAACCTACGGGCGCTTCGACGGTCGTGGTAATCGTCGCTGCGATCGGCCGCCCATTGTTGTAGTCGCGCACCATGCGCTCATAGACCCCGCGATGTAGTGGGAGCTTCGCTTCCGGCAGCAGCGGTTTCGCTGACAATACTTCCTGCCGGCCTAAATCCTTGGCGCAAAAGACCAACCGCCCATCGTCGCGAGGACTATAAAGGCGTATGCGAAACGGTCAATTGTTGTATTGAGAACCGCGCCGCCAAACTCGTCGCAATAGGGGGAAAGATCACTTCCACCACCGGCCAAACCGAGCCGGAGAGGCGCCCGCGCCCGGGTCGTAATCGAGTTCGCCATCGGGGAAGTCGACAATTCGCCTCCGGATTTGCGATGCTGCTCAAAAGTGCTCTGCCGATGCGGTATCGATAACATCGGCCCCCTTCGGGCGTCGAGGACAAAAAAGAGACCTTTCGACGGCAAACGGTCACGCCCGCAGATCATCCGCCAAGCGTCTCACGAAGAGCAGCCCGTCGACGCGGTCGAGGATGCCGCCGTGCCCGGGCAGGAGCCGGCCCATGTCCTTGAGGCCGAGGTTCCGCTTGATCATCGACTGGCTCAGATCGCCGAGCGGCGCCACCACCGCCACCACCACTCCATAGATTGCGGCCTTGCTGATCGTCCAGGGGTGAATGAAGTGGACCACCACGACGGAGACGAGGATGGCCGCGACTGCACCGCCGATCAGCCCTTCCCAGCTCTTGTTGGGGCTGATGGTGGGGGCCAGCGGGTGGCGGCCCATGGCGGACCCCACGAGGAGGGACGCCACGTCGTCGGCCACCGTCACGATGACGGCCGCGAGGATGAAGGCGATCCCATGGCGGTTGGGGAACAGGTTGGGGTTGAGGAGGAGGGCGGCGAAGGACCCGAATGCGCCCACCCAGACGAAGACGAACACCGTCGCGGTGATCCCCGACACGGGCTCCGCCGCCGGCTCGACCCTGGCCAGGTACCAGATGAAGGAACCCGCCACGAGCAGCACGAGCACGAGTGGCAGCGCGGCGACGCCCTTGTTGTACGTCTCGATGAGCAGCGAGAGGACGGCGACGAGCCCGAGCAGGGTGGCCGGGTGGTACTGCGCGCGCCGGAAGGCCGCATACGCCTCGGCCGTGGCGAGCAGTACCACGACGCACACGATGACCATGGTGGCCACGGTGCCGGCCGCGAAACACAGCAGCGCCACAATGCCGAGCAGCAGACCGGACCCGACGGCCACCCGCATGTTGCGCCCGTTGGTGCCGGCGGTGTTCACGTTTCCAGTGCGCACGTTGGCGTTGCGGGTCGTGCGCGGCGGCGCGTGGCTTGGTTTCGGGCGGGCTGGGCGGGCTGAGGCGTGACGCGGCAACGGCCGAAGCCGCCGCGGTGACCGGCGACGCGACCTGTTGTGAGACGTCGGCCGGCTCGAACTCGGACTCGAAGGGAGACTCCGGTGCCCTGACGGGTTCTGGCTCTCGCACCTCCTGTGGCGGTTCGGGTTCGCTGCCGGGCTCGGGAGGGATCACCAGCGTGTCGTCGGACTCGAAGTGCCAGGGCTGGCGCTCGACGTCGTAGTCGTCGCTCTGCTCGCTCAGCAGCGCACCGACGGCCGGCAGGTCATCCGAGAGCATGCTGGGCTCGAAGACCTCTTCTTGGGCCTCCCAGTCGTTCTCCTCTTCGCGCCAGGTCGGCGGCGCGACCAGCTGCTCGTCGCCGGTGCTGCGGTCGAGCACGGCGGGAACCTGGCCGGTCGGTGCATCGTTCCAGTGCGGCAGCTCGGGGTGCTCGTCCGCGACGGGACCGGTCACCTCGCGCACGGTGTCGCCCGCCGGCTCCGCGCCGATGATGCGCACCCTGCCCGAGTGGTAGCTCGGCGGATCCTCGTCGATGCCGTCACCGGGGTCGCCGACGCCGGTGACGCCGCTGTCGAAATCTTCGTAGTTGTCGGTACCGTCGGACATTGGCTTGTCGTTCCTCAGACCTGTAGGAGCTCTTGCTCTTTGTGCGCGAGCAGCTGGTCGATCAGCGCGACCTGTTCGTGGGTGATCTTCTCGAGCTCCTTCTCGACCCGTTCGAGCTCGTCGGTCGAGAGCTCGCCGTCCTTCTGCAGCTGCTCGAGCTCATGGCGCCCGGCGCGGCGCAGGTTGCGCACCGCCACCCTCCCCTCCTCGGCCTTGTGCCGCACGACCTTGGCCAGCTCCTTGCGGCGCTCTTCGGTCAACGGGGGGAAGGCCAGGCGGATCACGGTGCCGTCGTTGGTGGGATTGATGCCGAGGTCTGACGTCATGATGGCCTTCTCAATCGCCGTCAGCGACCCTTTGTCGTAGGGCGAGATCACCAGCAGCATGGCGTCGGGCACGCTGAACCCGGCCAGCTGGCGGAGCGGCGTCGGGGTGCCGTAGTAGTCGACCATCAGCGTCTCGATCAACGCGGACGAGGCACGTCCCGTGCGTACGTTGCCCATCTCGTGACGCACGTGGTCGATGGCCTTGCCCATCTTCTCCCTGTGTGTCGTCCTTGACCAGGGCAGCGAGGTCATCGTCCATCAACGGACCAGCGTACCGATCCGCTCGCCACTGAGCGCACGGGGGAGGTTCCCGGGGATCATGAGGTCGAAGACCCGGATGGGCAGATTGTTGTCCTTGCAGAAGGTGATGGCGGTGAGGTCCATGACCCTCAGGTCCCGGTTGATGACCTCCATGAAGGAGATCTCGTCGTAGCGGGTGGCCGTCGGGTCGAGCTTCGGATCGGCGCTGTAGACGCCGTCCACCCCCGAATGGGTGCCCTTGCAGAGCAGCTCAGCACCGATCTCGGCCGCTCGGAGCGCCGCGGGGGTGTCGGTCGTGAAGAACGGGTTTCCCATGCCGGCGGCGAAGATCACGATGCGACCCTTCTCGAGGTGCCGGATGGCCCGGCGCCGGATGTAGGGCTCGGCGACCTC
Organism: uncultured Acidimicrobiaceae bacterium; assembly: GCA_963726135.1. GTDB lineage: Bacteria > Actinomycetota > Acidimicrobiia > Acidimicrobiales > RAAP-2 > Bog-473. The sequence goes on along the minus strand of CAVSBE010000002.1, from coordinate 339,549 downwards.
GGCCATGGAGAGGGCACTCAACACCCGGGTGGGCTGATCCTGTTGCTCGAGCGCATCTTGGAGCGCCAGCGCGTTGATCACGGTTCCGAGCATCCCCATCGTGTCGGAGGTCGCCCGGTCCATGCCGCCGCTCTCCCCGGTCGTGCCGCGCCAGATGTTGCCGCCGCCGACCACGACGGCCAGCTCGAGCCCGCCACCCTCCATGGCACGCGCCATCTCCTTTGCCATGCGCTCGACGGTGGCGGCGTCGATGGTCTCGTCGGACGCGGCGGACGCGAGGGCCTCCCCCGACATCTTGAGGACGATGCGACGCGGTTCTCCCACGATGCCAGCGCTCAGGCGCCGAAGTAGACCTGCGCGAACGACACGATGCGGGCCGTGCCGAGCATGCCGGCGATCGTCTGCTTCTCGTCGCGGACGTAGGCCTGGTCCAACAGCACCCGCTCCTTGTACCAGCCGTTCATACGGCCCTCGACGATCTTGCCCAGCGCGGCCTCGGGCTTGCCCTCGTTGCGAGAGATCCCCTCGAGGGTGGCGCGCTCGGCAGCGGCGTCGGACTCGGGCACCTCGTCACGGCTGAGATAGGCGGGCTTGGTGAACGCGATGTGCACCGCGATGTCGTGGGCGAGCTCCTCGGAGCCCCCCTCGAGCACCACGGCCACCGCGTTGACGCCGCGGCCCGCCTGCCGGTGCAGGTAGGTGTCCAGTACCTGGCCGGTCTCCGCGATCAGCCGGCGCACCCGACCCACCGAGATGTTCTCCTTCAGCGTCGCCCGGAGCCTGTCGATCTCGTCGGCCAGTTCTCCCGTGGCGTCCTCGCCCTTGGCCGCGACGAGCGCGGCCAACTCGTCGGCCAGGGCGACGAATTCCTCCGCCTTGGCCACGAAGTCCGTCTCGCAGCGCAGCTCGACCACGGCGGCCGCGTCACCGGACCGCGCCACCGCCACCGCACCCTCGGACGCCTCGCGGTCGCTCCGCTTGGCCGCGCCGGCCAGGCCTCTCATGCGCAGGAGCTTGGCTGCTTCCTCCATGTCGCCCCCGGTCTCCTCGAGGGCGTTCTTGCAGTCGAGCATGCCCGCGCCGGTCATCTGGCGCAGCGCGGCAACGTCCTTGGCGCTGTACGACGCCACGGTCAGGCCACCTCGACCGGCTCTTGCGGCGCGTGCACCCGGCGGGGCCGCGGCGTCGGAGCGGCGCCACCCTCCTCGCCCGGGCCGGCCGCGGGCGCGAGCTGGCGCCGGTGCTCGGCGATGAAGCGGCCCTCGGCCACGGCGTCGGCGATCACGCGGCACATCAGCGAGCCCGAGCGGATGGCGTCGTCGTTGCCCGGGATCACGTAGTCGATCACGTCCGGGTCACAGTTGGTGTCGACGACCGCGACGACGGGAAGCCCGAGCTTGCGCGCCTCGGTGACGGCGATGTGCTCCTTCTTCGTGTCGATCACGAACACCGCGTTCGGGAGGCGGGCGAGGTCGGCGATGCCGCCCAGGTTGCGAGTCAGCTTCTCCAGTTCGCGCGTGTGCTGCAGCGCCTCCCGCTTGGGCATGCCGTCGAAGTCGCCGGCTGCCTGCATGGCCCGCAATTCCTGCATCCGCTTCACCCGACCCGAGACGGTCGCGAAATTGGTCAGCATGCCCCCGAGCCAGCGCTGGTTGACGTAGGGCATCCCGCACGCCTGCGCGAACTCGGCCACCGGTCCCTGGGTCTGCTTCTTCGTCCCCACGAAGAGGACCGTGCCGCCGTCGGCCACCAGGTCCCGGACGAAGGAGTAGGCGGACTCGATGCCGCCCAGCGTCTTGCGCAGGTCGATGAGGTAGATCCCGTTGCGCTCACCAAGGATGAAGCGCTTCATCTTCGGGTTCCATCGCCGCGTCTGGTGGCCGAAGTGAACCCCGGCTTCCAGAAGCTGTCGCATGGAAACGACGGCCATAGATACGTCCTCCAGTCGGTTGCTCCCCTGGCGCAGCGCCGCCCGAAGGCGGCGACCGTGGAACGCGCGCAGGTGATGTTGGTCGGTGTGGCTGGCCCACCCCTGTGGTGGGCCCGGCCATGCTAGCCGCTCGCCGGGCGGCCTCAGGCCCTGGGGTGGGTGTCCCCGTACACCGAGCGCAGCCGTTCCTTGCTGACGTGCGTGTACACCTGTGTGGTGGCGAGGCTGGAGTGGCCCAACAGCTCCTGGACGACGCGCAGGTCGGCACCCCCGTCGAGGAGGTGGGTGGCGAAGGTGTGCCGCAGGGCGTGCGGGTGGGTGGGAGAGACGGCGCGACGGTCCAGGATGCGCCGCACGTCCCGCGGACCGAGACGGGTCCCCCGCCGGTTCACGAAGGCCGCCTCGGGCGGTCCGTCCATCCGGTCCCGCCCGTCGTCGAACCAGGCCCGCAGCGCGTCGGCTGCCGCGTCGTGCACCGGGACCCGGCGCTGTTTGCCTCCCTTGCCCAGCACCGTCACGGTCCGTCCCCGGAGGTCGATGTCGCCCCGGTCGAGGCCGCACAGCTCCGAGACCCGCAGGCCGGCCGCGTAGAGCAACTCGAGCACAGCGAGGTCGCGGCGGTCCACGGGGGTCTCCGCCCCGGCCTCGAGCAGAGAGGTCATCTCGCCCTTGGAGAGCACGCGGGGCAGGCGCCCGCCGCCCGCCGGCGCCCGCAGGGTCCGGGTCGGGTCCGAACCGAGGCGACCCTGCCGCGCCAGCCAGGAGAAGTAGCAGCGCAGTGCCGCCACCTTGCGAGCGATCGTGGCCCGGGCGAGCTTTCGGGTGCCCAGGGAGGCCAGGTAGCGGCGCAGGTGCATGCGATCGACGCCTTCGGGGCTCTCGACCTGACTGCGTGCCATCCAGGCCGCGAAGGCGCCGACGTCGCTGACATAGGCCTTCTGTGTGGCGGCGGCGCGCCCGCCCAGCCACGCAGAAAAGCCTGGCAGATCCCAGTCTTGCCGCACGGAATTCAACGGTACCGCCTCCACGAGGGGGGTCCTGGGCACTATCGTCGCCCGCGAACCTTCGGGGGGTCCGCTGGGTTCGGGGAAAGGGAGGACCGATGGTCTCGAAATTCGATCGGCGCGCCTTGCTCGCCGGCGGGGCGGCCGCCGCAGCAGGCTTTGCGGGGGCATCGGCCATGGGGGTCGGCTGGGACGCGCTGGCCGGGGCGACCACGAACGGCCCCGGACGCAACGGTGTCTCGAAGCAGACGCCGAAGAAGGGGGGCTCGTTGATCTTCGGTGTTGACGCCGAGGAACAGGGCTTCGACCCCACCCAGGCCCGCTTCGACGAGGTGGGCGTCATGTACGCCCGAACCGTGTTCGACCCGCTGACCATCGTCCTCGCCAACGGCGACTGGGCGCCCTACCTGGCCCAGTCCGTGGTGCCGAACTCCTCCTACACCAGCTGGACCGTCACCCTGCGCCCCAACCTGGTGTTCCACGACGGGACGCCCTGCAACGGCGCCGCCCTGCTGACCAACTTCGAGGCGCACTCGAAGTCGGGACTCACCGGCATCGTCATCAACCCGACGCTCCAGTCGATCACCCAGACCGGCCCCCTCTCGGTCGCCATCTCCTTCAAGTCGCCGTGGGCCCCATTCCCCTATTACCTGGCCGGCGGCATCGGCGGCCAGATCGCGTACGTGGTGGCGCCGTCCATGCTGGCCAACCCCAACGGCACGTCGCACCCCGTCGGCACCGGTCCCTTCGTCTTCAAGGAGTGGGTCCCCAACGACCACTTCACCGCCACCGCGAACCCGAGCTACTGGCGACCGGGTCTGCCGTACCTCTCCCAGATCACCTTCAAGCCGATTCCCGACGAGTCGGCGCGCTCGGAGGCGCTGAAGTCGGGCACAATCGACATCATGGTCACCGACACGCCCCAGGTCATCACGCAGTACCGGGGCAACCGCAGCTACTCCTACATCGACGACAGCACGCACCTCGCCGGCGAACCCGACATGAACTGCACCCAGCTCAACTGCCTGGCGCCGCCGTTCAACAACGCCAACCTGCGCCGCGCCGCCGCCATGGCGGTCAACCGCAACCAGTACGCGAGGGTTATCGATCAGAACGTCCTCCCCGTGAGTAACGGCCTTTTCACCCCGGGATCGCCCTACTACTCGACCACCGCCTACCCTGCCTACAACCCGGCGCAAGCCGCCAAGCTGGTCAAGCAGGCCGGTGGTCCGATCTCCTTCACGTTCGCCACGACGAACGGTCCGGCCGCGGTCCGGGCCCAGGAGTACCTGCAGCAGGCGTGGCAGTCGGTGGGATTCCAGGTGAAGACCACCATCGTGGAGCAGAACGCGCTCATCAACAATGCACTGGCCGGCAAGTACCAGGCAACCGCCTGGCGTCAGTTCGGGGCCGTCGACCCCGACCTCAACTACATCTTCTGGAGCACAACCACCGTCAACCCCACCAATATTTCCATCAACATGGCCCGCAACGCCGACCCGACGATCGAGAACGCGCTCCTGGCCGGCCGCTCCAGCACCTCGGTCGGCACCCGCGCCGCGGCCTACCGGACCGTCAACAAACGCCTGGCCCTGGACCTCCCCTATCTGTGGACCGACCGGGCGGTCTGGGCGATCATCGGGGTCCCGAAGGTGCAGAATTTCAACAACCCGACGACGCCGCAGGGCCAGCCGGCGTTCGGCATGATCGGGGGCTCCATTTGGCCCACGCAGATCTGGATCAGCTGAGCTGGAGGCTGATGAGCGGACGCATCCTGGTTGTCGAGGACGACGAGCGCATCAGGTCCTCCATGCGGCTCGCCCTGGAGGGCGAGGGCTACGAGGTAAGGGACGCCGCCAGCGGCGAGGAAGGCCTCGATCTGTTCGCCGAGGCGCCGACCGACATCGCGCTGATCGACTTGATGCTGCCCGGCATGGACGGCTTCGAGTGCTGCCGGGCGCTGCGGCGCAGCAGCGCCGTGCCCATCATCATCGTGACGGCGCGGGCCGACACTCATGACGTCGTGGCCGGGCTGGAGGCGGGGGCCGACGACTACGTCACGAAGCCCTTCGTCGCCAAGGAGCTGGCGGCGCGCATCCGCGCCCTCCTGCGCCGCGCCCGTCCGGCCGAGGACGAGCCCGGGGCGCTCACCTTCGGCGACCTCCAGCTCCTGCCCGAGCAGGGGGTGCTCCGCCGCCTCAACGGCGACGAGGTCCACTGCACCCGGACCGAGTTCCGCCTGCTGTGCGAGCTGGCGGCCAGCCCCAACAAGGTGCTGAGCCGCGAGCAGCTCCTGGACCGGGTGTGGGGCTACGACTACTTCGGCGACGGACGCCTCGTCGACGTCCACATCCGGCGCTTGCGCACCAAGGTCGAGGCGGACCCCGCTGTGCCTCAGCACATCCTCACGGTGAGGGGCATGGGCTACAAGCTGGTGCCCTGACATGAAGCTGGGCATCGGGGCCCGCATCACGGCCGTCTTCGGCCTGGGGGCGCTGGTGCTCTCCATCTTGATGGGGGGGCTGTCGTACTTCACGGTCCGCCACTTCCTCTTGAACGGCCGCGAGTCGGCGGCGCAGCAACAGGCCTTCGCCAACGCCGTGCTCGTGCGGAGCTACCTCCAGTCCGGCGAGACCCGGTACGTCACCCTCCTCACCTCCATCGACGCCGGGACCAACGCCCACTCCGTCCTGTACCACCAGTCGAAGGCCTATGTGTCATCCCTGTCGGTGAACGCCTCCTCCATCCCCGGTGATCTGCGCAAGGTGGTGCGCGCCGGCACCGCCGCCACCCAGACCTACCGCACGCCGCAAGGGACGGCCGAGATCGTGGTCGGGGTCCCGGTGCCCTCCGAGCACGCCGCCTACTTCGAGGTGTTCGACTTGTCCGACCTCGACCACACGCTGCGCGTCCTCGGGCTGACCCTCTTCGGTGCCGGGGTCGTCACGACCCTCCTCGGCATTGGGCTCGGCCGCTTCGCCAGCGTGCGCTCGCTGCGGCCGCTGGCCGACGTGTCACGGGCGGCAGGTGCCATTGCCGGTGGCGATCTTGACACCCGCCTGGACCCCGACGCCGCGGACCCCGACCTCGAGGGCCTCACCAACTCCTTCAACACCATGGTCGACCAGCTACAGGAGCGCATCGAGCGCGAGGCGCGCTTCAACTCCGACGTGAGCCACGAGCTCCGTTCCCCGCTCACGACCCTGGGCGCCTCCCTCGAGGTGCTCGAGGCGGACCGCGACCAATTGCCGGTCCGCTCCCAGCGGGCGCTGCAGCTTCTGAGCGACGACCTGCGGCGTTTCCAGCGCATGGTGGCCGACCTGCTCGAGATGTCGCGGGCCGATGCCGGCTCCGTCGACGTCTTCCTCGAGGAGGTGAACATCTCCGAGCTGGTGCAGCGCTCGGTCGAGACGGGGAGGGGGCACATGGACGCGCAGAGCCACGGTACGCCGCCCGAGGTCTCCATCGACCCCGCGGTGCGCGCCTGGCGGGTGGGTGTCGACAAACGTCGCTTCGAGCGTGTCATGGTCAACCTCATGGAGAACGCCGACCACTACGGAGGTGGGGCGACCGAGATCGCCGTGGGGCCAGGCGGCGCCGAGAGCGTCGAGGTGAGGGTCGACGACTCGGGCCCCGGCATCGACGCGGCCGAACGGGCCAAGGTGTTCGAGCGCTTCTACCGCGGCTCGGCCTCGGGCCGGCGCGGCACGGGGACCGGCTCGGGGTTGGGCCTGGCGCTCGTCGCCGAACACATGCGGGTCATGCATGGCGGAGTCCGCGTGGAGTCCTCCCCCACGGGCGGCGCGCGTTTCGTGCTCTCGCTCCCGGTGCTCTCGAACGGCAGCGAGGCGGAGGGAGAAACGTGAGACGGCGGATCGGAGCGGTCGCCGTGGTCCTGGTCGCGCTGTGCGCCTTCGGCGCGGCGGGATGCGCCATCCCGACGCAGAGCGCGCCGAACTCCATCGCCTCGTCGAAGGTGCCCTTCGACCTCCTCGATCCCCACCCGCCCACGACCACGACCACGCAGCCGAAACCATCGTCCCTGGTGCCCGTCAAGGTGTTCTTCCTCAACTCGAGCAACCAGCTGGAGCCAGCGGCACGAGTCGTGGCCTCGCCCGCGCCGCTGGCCTCCATCATCACGGCGATGCTGGCTGGCCCGACGACCGCCGAGGCGGCCAACGGCGTCCTGACCGCCATCCCGAGCGACGTCACGGTCCTATCGACCTCGACGCAGGGCAACGTGGTGACCGTGAACCTGAACACCGCCTTCGGGCAGATCACCGGGAACGACACGGAACTGGCCGTCGCGCAGATCGTGTCCACCGTCGCCACCGAGAACGGCCTCGCGACCGGAGTGATCTTCGAGATCGACGGGCAGCGCACGAGCGTCCCGATCGCCAACGGCTCGCAGGTCGCCGGGCCGGTCTACCTCATTGAGTTCCTCAACGTCGCGCCCTGAGGGCGACGGCGGACCGGATCAACCGGCGTCTTCGACGTCGCGTCGCCAGGGCACGCGTGGCGCACCCGACCAGAGATGCTCGAGGTCGTAGTACTCGCGCGTCTCCTGCAAGAAGACGTGCGCGATGAAATCGCCGTAGTCCATCAACACCCATGTGGCATCGGCGAGCCCTTCGGTCCGCACCGGGGCGACGCCGTGGGCCTCCTTCACACCCCTCTCGATCTCCTCGACGAGGGTGCGCACATGGCGCGTGTTGGGTGCACTGGTGATGACGAAGGCGTCGACGACGCCGAAGAGCTCCTCCATCGCGAGCACCACGGTGTCGTGCCCGAGCTTGGCATCCGCCGACACGGCCGCGGTGGCCACAGCCGGCGGCAGCTGGACGTGCACGTCCAACCGTGGGATCAATGGAGCACGTCCAGGATCCCCACGGTGAGCCCGAAGGCGCCGACCAGCAGGGAGCAACCCGCGACGGCCCAACGCTGGCGAGACCGCCGCGCCAGCTTCTGCTCAGCCCGACGATCGGCCCGCCGCTGGACGCGGGCTGGAGTGGCGCCCGCATGGGGACTGTCCGACAACTCCGTCCACTCGGCCGGCATGGCGCTCATCTACGCGACAGCGTACATACCGCGGCGGCGGATGCAACGGATAACCGCCTCGGGAACCATTCCCTCGACCGACCGGCCGGACGCCAGCCGGTCTCGGACGTCCGAGCTCGAGACCGCGACCTGCGGGCCGTCCACCCGGACCACCCGCCACCCCGGCGCCGGTGGGGGGCTGGCACGCCTCGGTCGGGACACCACGGCCAGGGTGACCAGCCGCTGGAGGTCCTCGACCCGGTGCCACGACGCCAGCTCGGGGACCAGGTCGGCGCCCACGACCAGGAACAATTCGACCGGGCGCCCGGCCGCCCCGGCGACAGCCAGGACCTCCTCGGCGGTGTCCACCGAGTAGCTGGGACCACCCCGGTCGATCTCGAGCCGGCTCACCTCGGCCCCGGGGATCTCCGCCGCCAGGGCCTCGGTGAGCGCGTACCTGTCCTCGGCGGGCGAGATCGCCCGCTGCCCCGACTTCTGCCATGGGTCGTTGGCCACGACGAGGTGCAGCCGGTCGAGGCCGACCTGCTCCATGACGGCCCGGGCCGCGGCGACGTGCCCGGCGTGCGGGGGGTCGAAGGTCCCCCCGAGGATCCCGATGCGGGTGGGGGGCTCAGGTACCGGCAAGTTGGGTGATCACCGGCGCCAGCGCCTCCATCTCGGGCTCGTGTACGACGATGTTGCTGAACCCGAGCGCCTGGCGCCTCTGCCGCAGCGTGTCGACGATCTCGCCCGCCGAGCCGATGAGGGCGATGGGCGCGGCGCGCAACTGCTCGGGCGTCAGACCGAAGAGGGGGGCGAGGGACGCGGCCACCTCGCCGGCGTTCGGGACGACCTGCACCGTCACCGTCCAGCACTGGAACTCGAGAGCATCGGCGCGCTCGCCTGCCGCCTCCCTGGCCCACCGCACCCGGTCGGCGTACTTCTCGACCACCGACTCGGCCGCCACCTCGGGACCGACCGAACCGGCGGCGAGGCTCGGCACGATGCTCACGGTCTCGGCGTACTGGCCGGCCAGCGCCAGGATGCGCCGGCTGCCGCCCCCGATGACGAGCGGAGGGCCCCCGGGCGTCACCGGCATCGGCGACGCGACCGCGTCCTCCACGCGGTAGTGCTCACCCGAGAACGTGGCGCTTCCTGTCTGCCACATGGTGCGCATGATCTGGAGGCTCTCGGCCAGCCGCGCCACCCGCACCGACGCATGCTCCATCGGGATCCCCGACTGCGTGTAGTCGGTCGTCATCCAGCCGGCACCCATGCCGAGCTCGAAGCGGCCGCCGGTCACCACGTCGAGGGTGGCCGCCTCCTTGGCGAGGACGAGCGGGTGGCGGAAGTCGTTGTCGAGCACGAGCGTCCCGACGCGCAGGTTCGTCGTGACTTCGGCCGCGACGGTGAGGGCGACCATCGGGGCCCATTGGTCGCCGAGGTGATCGGGAAGGTAGAGCGTCGAATAGCCGAGATCCTCGGTCTTTCGTGCCAGGTCGCGCCAGGCAGCAGGGGACGCTGCCCCCGAGGCCTGGAGGGCGAACCTGAAGGCGGCCATGAGGGGCGATCCTACGGCGTTAACCTGGTGCGGTGACGAGCCACCCCGATACCTCCTCTTGGACTCCCGCGTCCTGGCGGCGGCTCCCCGCCGCGCAGCAGCCGGAGTGGCCGGACGCGGACGCCCTCAAGAAAGCGGAGGCCCGCCTGACGACGCTCCCTCCGCTCGTCTTCGCCGGCGAGGCGCGCCACCTCACCGCCCAGCTGGCCGCCGTGGCCAACGGCAACGCATTCCTGCTCCAGGCCGGTGACTGCGCCGAGTCGTTCGCCGAGTTCACCGCGGACTCCATCCGGGACAAGCTCAAGATCATCCTGCAGATGGCGGTGGCCCTGACCTACGCGGCGGGCGTGCCGGTCGTGAAGGTGGGCCGCATCGCCGGGCAGTTCGCCAAACCGCGCTCGTCCGGCACCGAGCGCGTCGGCGACCTGGAGCTGCAGTCGTTCCGCGGCCACATGGTCAACGACGAGGCGTTCGAGGTCGAAGCGCGCAAGCCCGACCCCGAGCGACTGGTGGCCGCATACCAGCAGTCGGCTTCGACACTGAACCTGCTGCGTGCCTTCACGAAGGGCGGCTTCGCCGACCTGTCGCAGGTGCACCTGTGGAACCAGCAGTTCGTCGCGTCGTCGGCCGAAGGGCAGCGCTACGAGCGGATCGCCTCGGAGATCGACCGCGCCCTACGCTTCATGTCCGCCTGCGGTATCGACCTCGGGGCCGAAGAGGGTCTGCACGAGGTCGACTTCTGGACCAGTCACGAGGCGCTGATCCTCCCCTACGAGGAGTGCCTGACCCGCGTGGACTCCCTCACCGGCGACTGGTACGACTGCTCGGCCCACATGCTCTGGGTGGGCGACCGTACGCGCCAGCTCGACGGCGCCCACCTCGAATTCCTCTCGGGCGTCAACAACCCGGTCGGGGCCAAGGTCGGACCAACCTGCACCCCCGAGGAGATCGTGGCGATCTGCGAGCGCCTGAACCCCGGCCGCCTCCCGGGCCGGCTCACCCTCATCACCAGGCTCGGGGCCGGCAGTATCGGGGCGCTGCTGCCGCCGATCGTGCGGGCGGTCGAGGCAGAGGGCCATCCGGTCGTGTGGGTCTGCGACCCCATGCACGGGAACACGTTCACCAGCGAAGGCGGCCACAAGACCCGCCGGTTCGATGACATCATCGCCGAGCTGCGGTCCTTCTTCGACGTGCACCGCAACGAGGGGAGCTGGCCGGGCGGGGTGCACGTGGAGCTGACGGGCGACGATGTGACCGAGTGTCTGGGGGGCGCCGAGGAGGTCCTCGAGGGCGATCTCGGCGCGCGCTACACGACGACGTGCGACCCGCGACTCAACGCTCGCCAGTCGCTCGACCTAGCGTTCCGCGTGGCGGAATTCCTCAGAAGTTGATCCGCCGCCTCGTCCTCGCGGTGCTGGTGACGGCACTGCCGCTGTTCGCCGTGCTCGGCGCGGCCGTCAGCACCGGCGCGCCACCGGCGAGCGCCAGCACGTCCACTCCGGCGTACTGGTTGGTGGCGTCGGACGGCGGGATCTTCAGCTTCGGCGGCGCACCGTTCTACGGGTCGACGGGAGCGATGGTGCTCAACAAGTCCATCGTCGGTATGGCCGGCACACCGGACGGCAAGGGGTACTGGCTGGTGGCCGCCGACGGCGGCATCTTCTCCTACGGCGACGCCCAGTTCTACGGGAGCACCGGCAGCATGGTGCTCAACAAGCCGATCGTCGGCATGGCGTCGACACCCGACGGCAAGGGCTACTGGCTGGTGGCCACGGACGGCGGCATCTTCTCCTACGGCGACGCCCAGTTCTACGGGAGCACCGGGAGCATGAGGCTCAACAAGCCCGTGGTCGGGATGGCCGCCATGGCCAGCGGCAACGGTTATTGGCTGGTCGCATCCGACGGCGGGATCTTCTCCTACGGCGACGCGCAGTTCCACGGCAGCACGGGCAGCCTCGTGCTGAACAAGCCGATCATCGGCATGCTCACGGGGCCGGCGGGGGCGGGCTATTTCCTCGTGGCCTCCGACGGAGGCATCTTCAGCTTCGGTACCGCACCCTTCTACGGCTCGCTGGGCGGCCTGCCCCTCAAGAACCCGATCGCGGCGGCAGCGGCCACGCCCACGGGGAGCGGCTACTGGTTCACCGACACCTCGGGCCTCGTCTCCAATTTCGGCCAAGCGAGCTACTTCGGCTCCGCGCCCTCTCCGCTCAACCGCCCGATCGTCGGGATGGCCGAGACACCCGGCACCGGGTCGTTCGTCGGCGGGACCTTCCCGTCGGGGTCCTATGGGTACGACATCAGTAACTACCAGTGCTCGAGCTTCCCGACCGGGGCTCATGCGATCGGCATCGTGCAGGTGGACGGCGCGTCGGACACGACGCCTGGGCAGTACGCCAACCCGTGCCTCGCCCAGGAAGCTGCGTGGGCCGGCGGCGGCTTGAACCTCTACACGTATCTGACCTACAGCACCTCGACCACCGCCGAGCCGGGATGCAACGGCGACGTCTCCTGCAACGCCGGCTATCAGGCGGGTGTCGCCGCCTACACGGATGCGCAGAATGCGGGTGCCGGATCGACCACCATTCCGTGGTGGCTCGACGTGGAGACGGCCAGCGCCAACTGGTCGGCCAATCTGACTGAGAACGCGCAATTCGTCCAGGGCGCCCTCAACGCCCTCCACGAGTCCGAGGGCATTGCCGACGTCGGCATCTACGCCAGCCCGAGCGTCTGGAACACCATCGTGGGTGACTACACGCCTTCGGTCCCCTACTGGATGGCCGACTACCTCGCGTCGCCGAGCGGGCCTGGCTCCTGCGCTGATTACCAGAACTGGGTGACCAACCACGGCGCCCAGTTGCCCGGACCGCCCCAGATCGTGCAGTACTTCAGCGCTCACTACGACGAGGACTACGCCTGCTAGCTCCCTCGGGCCCGCACCGGGTTCGAGATCCATTGCTGCCGAAGGGGAGGGTGCTGTCCTAGGTTCTCACCCATGACCGTGCACTACGGGTGGCGGGCCCCATTCGCCAACGCGGACCTCAACGCCCTCCATGCCGAGGGATTCGGCCACGGCCCGCTCGACATCGACTGGCGCGCCCAGGTCGAGCGACACAGCCTGGGTTGGGCCTGCGCCACCGACGCAGGGCGCCTGATCGGCTTCGTGAACGTCGCCTGGGACGGTGGCGCCCACGCGTTCGTCATCGACACCCTCGTCTCGAACGGGGCGCGCCGGAGGGGCATCGGCACCCGGCTGATCGAGGTGGCCGCGCGGCAGAGCCGGTCCGCCGGCTGCGAGTGGCTCCACGTCGATTTCGACGAGCAGCTGCGTGGCTTCTACCTCGAATCGTGCGGCTTCTCCGCCACCGAGGCCGGAGTCATTGCGTTGCGGGAGCGGTCGCCGCGATGACGCTGCGCAGACGGGCTGCGTTGGCCTCCACACGGTCCGTCGCCTCGAGGACCAGATGGACACTGTTCGGGACGATCCACGACGACCGGGCCGAGCTGACGTGATCCCAGTCGAGCTCGTACCAGTTCGGGATGTGACGCCGGCGGCCCTCGACGCGGGCGCGATGCGCATCCACGTCGGCGCAGGTGGTCATGACGACGAGGCAGTCCGCTCCCTCATCGAGCGCCACCAGGCGGGTGCTCTCGACTTCGGGCGGGCGCGCCACGCCGTCGAGCACGACCGAGGAGCCCATGCGCAGCTGCGAACGCGCCAGGGCCCACAGGAGCGACCAGCCGACCGCCCGATGCCCCGGTGGCTGCATCGCATTGAGGGCCCGCTGGATCTCCGGATAGGGCCGGAGGCCGCTCATGGCCCAGTCGTGGCCCAATGACGGAGCGCCCAGCTCGCGCGCGGCGACAGCGGCCATGGTTGACTTGCCGGTCGCCTGCAGACCGGTGACCAGAACAAGGAGCATCTCGGGTCTCTGTGTCCTTGCGGAGCGTACCCATGTCCGCCACCACGTGCTCGGTGCCACTTGCCCGGCGTCCGGGGTGCGTGTGTCATTGACCGAGAAGCCCGCCGAGGAGCCCCATGGAGACAGTCGCACGAATTGCCACGAGGGATGACGTCACGGCCTTGGCCCAGCTCCGGCACTCCTGGACCACCGAGCAGGGTGCAGCGGCCGAGGACCCTCAGTTCGCGGCGGCGTTCGCCGCGTGGCTGGCCGGAGAAGTGGGACACCGGACCTTCTGGATCGCCGACCAGCAGAGTCACCCCGTCGGCATGGTCAACCTGCTGACGGTCGAGCGCATGCCGAGGCCGGGCCGACCGACGAGCTGTTGGGGCTACCTCGGCAACCTGTACGTCCTCCCCGATCACCGGCTCTCCGGCGTCGGGACACAGCTCGTCACCACCCTGCTGGAGACCGCCACACAGCGTGAGCTCGAGCGCGTCCTCGTGCACCCGAACGAGCGGTCGCTCCCGTTCTGGCGCCGCACGGCGTTCGTGGAGACATCGGACCTTCTGGCCTACGAGCCGGACGATCACCGGACCTCGGCCTGACGTCGGCGGCAATCTGGGGCAATCAGGACAGGAAGGCGCGGAGTCGAACCAGGAGCGCACTCGAGCGCGACCGGTCCGTTGGTGTCGACCTCGACGACGGGCCAACCGCCTGTGACGGGCTGGGTCACCTCGTCGTGCCAGATCTCGCCGTCGGACCGATCGGCGTCGAAGTGGCCTGCGGCGCGCCGGGCAGCCCGCGCCCGATACCGGCTGAGCGCAACCTCCCGGTCGCAGCGACAGAAGACCTCGACCGTCGGTCCCGGCAGCGCCCGAATTGACGGCTCCGCCACCGTACGGTGGAAGTTGGCTTCGAGCACCGCGCCGGCAGGCGACTCGGCGGCGAGTACGAACAGCGCCTCCATGGCGGCCAAGCCGATGCGGCGCGAGCGCTCCAGGTCAGCTGCAGGGAACTGTTCGAGCAAGGACTCCTTGATGGTGTCCTTGGCGAGCAAGGGGAGCTCGAGCTCGCCCGCCACCATGGGCGCCAAGGTTGACTTGCCACTGCCCGGCGGCCCCGACACGACCACGTAACTGCGATCGGCCCCGGGCATCGTCGGCGGCGTCCCGGCAGTGTCGTCGCGGTCTCCGGGCGGCCCGCCTAGTCCGTCTTCACCACCAGCACCGCGCAGTGCGCGCCGTGGGCCACGGAGTTCGGCACGCTGCCGAGGTAGCGCCGCGCGCCGCGCATGCCCTTGCTGCCCACGACGATGAGGTCGGCCCCGACCTCGACCGCGGTGTCGAGGATCACGTCGTCCGGGTTTCCCTGGGCTGCGTGGGCCTCGACCTTCAAGCCGTCACCGAACTGCTCGAGGGCGTTCTCGCCCACCGCCTTTGCGGCCTCCTGGACCAGGGCCTGCCCGGCGCCGGAGTCGATCAGCGGAGCGCCGGTCGCCGAGGCCATGCCGGGCCGCGGTGCCCGGACCGCCGTGACGATGTGCAACTCGGAGCCCCACGAGCGCGCGATGTCCGCGGCCGCCCGGACGGCCTGGTCGGCGGTAGAAGACCCATCGGTGCCAACGACGACAATGTTGTACATGGTTTCGTCCCCTTCTCCGCCGGAACGATCAGCGTAGTCCCACTGAGCACGCGTTGCCCTGGGTCAGCCAGCGATCGCTCCGTAGGCCGCCTCCCAGAAGTCGACGACATGGCGCAGCGGCTCGGGCGACGTCATCGCTCTCGTCGTGAGCAGGATCCCGGTCAGACCGCGTGCGGGGTCCGAGTACCAGGCGGTGCCGGTGCCCCCGTTCCAGCCGAACCACCACGGCAAGGCGATGGGCTTGGACAACGAAGCGATCCTGAAGATGGCGTCGCGTGGCAGTGGGGCCAAATCGTCGAGCGACAAGGCTCCGAGCACCTCGGTGTGCACGTCGCGGCCGCGTGCGCAGCCAGCCGTGCGTGCAGCCGGTCAAGCCCGGTGGCGTCGAGTCCTCGGGCGGTCACCCCGGATGCCAATGCGGTCGGAGAGCCAAGGGCCGCGACGCTAGCGGTAGGGTGCCTGCGTGGTGACGTTCGACGACGCGATCGCCATGATCACGGCGCTGCCAGAGGTGACCGAGGGCGCTCGCTTCGGCAACCGAACCTGGTACGTCGCGGACACGGCGTTCGCCTGGGAACGGCCGTTCTCCAAGGCCGACATCAAGCGCTTCGGCGGCACCGAGCCGCCGGGGGGCCCGATCCTCGCCCTGCGCACGGCGGACCTCGCCGACAAGGAGGCCGTCCTGGCCACCGGCACCAAGGGCTTCTTCACCATCTCCCACTTCGACGGGTACGCAGCGGTCCTCGTCCAGTTGCAGGCTGTCACGAAGAAGCCGCTGCGCGAGGCGATCGAAGACGCCTGGCTCGCCTGCGCACCGGAACGGCTCTCCCGGGACTGGCTCGACGGCTCGTAGCGCACCGTCCGCCATGCTCGGTCCGGACGCAGGCGCCCAACTCGAAGAGCTGATTGTGTCGACCTCTTGGGACCGCACCGCCTCTCCATGAACTATAATCAGTTATGTTTACAGTTGACGGAGAAGGCCCACCACCGCTGGGCACGCCACCGCTCGGCCCACAGCCGCTCGCCACGCAGCTGCCCATCCTCAGTCCCGCGGCACCCCGCACGAGTCGTTGAATCGGAGCAGGATCCAGCGGTCCTCCGCCGGAACCCACTCCCACTCCGTGATGGACGCGTGCACGATGCGCACCCAGCCCCGCCGATAGATCTCGGGAGGCACGCCTAAGAACGCGATCATGCACGCCTCGATCACCCCGGCGTGCACCGCCGCCACCACCAGCTCCCCCGGGTGCCTGCCGACGATCCCACGCACGGCGTCGGAGGCGCGCACGACGAAGTCGGACCAGCTCTCGCCGTCCGGTGCGATCGGCAGGCTCGGGTCGCGGTCCCAGTCGGGCACGCCGAAGCGCTCGATCACCTCGGTCCAGGCCATGCCGTCGCACTGGCCCGGGTGCAGCTCGCACAGGTCGCAGCGCTCGATGACGGGCCCCACGGCCTTGGGTCCCGGCCCCACCACCGGCCGCAGCCGCCCTGCCGTCTCAACTGCCCGGGGCAGGACCGACGAGTACAGCGCCGTCGCTTCTCGCAGTTCTCCGCTCTCATAGAGGCGGTCGGCCAGGTAGGCCACCTGCCGGCGCCCGAGGTCCGTCAGGCCGGTGCACCCCTGGAGGCCGCCCACAACCCGGCTGACGTTGCACTCGGCTTCACCGTGGCGGATCAGCACGATCCGCGACGCACCCTCGTCGGGCGGGAAGATGCGGAGCACCCCGGCAGCCGTCAAAGGGGCGTCGCCATCCTCGGCCTCCCCGCCCTCCCCGCCCTCCTCGTCCACGCTCACGCCAGGTTTCCGACGAAGTGTTCGAGCTGGCGCAGCGTCCGGCACTCCACCACGTCGTCGCAGTGTGCGGCGTACTCTCCCACGATGGAGTCACCCGATCCCCAGTAGTCGCGCGGCTCGGGGTTGAGCCAGTAGACGTGACGCGCCCTCGCCTGCAGGTCCTCGAGCACCCAGGAACCCGAGGCGTGGTAGTTGTTGCGTGCGTCGCCGAGCACCATGATGCTCGAGCGGGATGTGACCTGGTCGCCCCAGCGCCGGTGGAACTCGGTCAGCGCATGCCCGTAGTCGGAGTGGCCGTCCACCCAGATGACGTCCGCCTCCAGGTTGATGCGGGCCACGGCCTCGGCGGGGTCGACGACGCCCTCGAAGAACCGCGTCACCTCATCGATCCCGTCGACGAAGACGAAGCTGCGCACTTTGGAGAACTGCGAGGAAATGGCGTACACCAGGTGCAGCGTGAAACGGGCGAAGCTCGCCACCGATCCCGAGATGTCCGCGACCACGAAGATCTCCGGTTTGGCGGGCCGGGGGTGGCGGAAGCGCGGCTCGATCGGCACGCCACCGGTCGAGAGCGAGCGCCGCATGGTGGCCCGGAAGTCAAGGGGGCCCTTGCGGCCGTGCCGGCGCTTGCGGGCGAGACGCACGGCCAGCTTGCGGGACAGCGGGTGGAGCACCCGGTGCAGCATTGCGAGTTCCTCGCGGGTGGCGTGCATGACGTCGATGTCCTCGGGCAGCGGCTTGCGCACGGAGCGGGCGAGGGCCTCGGCGCCGCGGTCCTCCACCAGACGGCGTCGGATCTCGGTCTCCACGGCGCGCCGGAACTTCTCGATGCGCGCCTTGAACTCGTCCGCAGCCAGTCGCTCCTCCAGCTCCGTCAGGGAGCCGCCGGCGGCGCCCGCCTGTGCTTGGCTCATGAGGCGCTCGAGCACCCCGTCGAGGTCAAGGTTCCGCAGCGTGCGGTAGAGGTAGTAGGTCCCACCGACCGGGCGTCCGGGCTCCATGCCGGCGTAGCGGTCGACGGCGTTGCGGGCCACGGCGTTCATGAGCGCGGCGTCGGCCGACAGCAGCGATCTGAAGAGCAGTTCGGCCATCTCTTCGGACGTCATCCCCTCCCCCGCACCGCCTCCCTTCCAGGAGCGGCCCTGTCCCTGCGCGCCGCCCTGTCCGGCCTGCTCCCCCTCCTGCTCGGCGCCTTCCTCGCTCAGCTCCTCGCCCTCGGCATCCGACGCGCCGCCGGTCCGCACGGCGAAGAACACCTCGAAGGCCGTCTCGAAAGCCCGCCAGTGCGAGGACGACTTCACCAGCGTGGCGGCCAGGGCGTACTTCAAGGCCTCGCGATCCTCGAGCGGGATGTGCTTGACCGCCTCGGCGGCGTCGAGGTGCTCGGTCAGGGAGACGGGCAGCCCGGAGCGGCGCAGCTCGGTGACGAAACCGGAGAGGAGGTCGAGCACGCGGACGCCTCAGCCGGACGCGGCCGACAGCAGCTCCTTCGTCGCCCGCTCGATGTCGGCCTGGTACTTCAACAAGATGTGCAGGGTGTCCTTCGCCCCGGCGGCGTCGATCGTCTCGACGCCGAGCAGCACGAGCGTGCGGGCCCAGTCGAGCGTCTCGGAGACCGACGGTGCCTTGCGCAGCTCGAGGGTGCGCAGTGAGCGCACGATGCGGGCCACCTGGTCGGCCAGCTCCTCGCTGATGCCGGGCACCTTGGCCCGCACGATCTCACGCTCGCGGTCGAGGTCGGGGTAGTCGATGTGCAGGTAGAGGCAGCGGCGCTTGAGCGCCTCGGAGAGCTCGCGCGTGTTGTTGGACGTGAGGAACACCATGGGGAGCTGGGATGCCCGCACCGTGCCGAGCTCGGGTATCGACACCTGGTACTCGGAGAGGATCTCGAGCAGGAGCGCCTCGGTCTCGAGTTCCACGCGGTCGACCTCGTCGACGAGGAGCACCACCGGCTCGGTGGCCCGGATCGCTTCGAGCAGCGGCCGGGTCAGCAGGAACTCCTCGGAGAAGATGTCCTCCTCGAGCTCCGCCCAGCTCGGGCCCTCCTCCTCGGCCTTGCCGTGCTCGCCCGCCTGAATGCGCAGCAGCTGCTTGCGGTAGTTCCATTCGTAGAGCGCCTTGGACTCGTCGAGCCCCTCGTAGCACTGCAGCCGGATCAGCCGGGCCCCGGTCAGTTCGGCGACCGACTTGGCCAGCTGCGTCTTGCCGGTGCCGGCCGGTCCCTCGACGAGGACGGGCTTGGACAGCCTGTCGGCCAGGAACACGACGCCGCTGATGGAATCGTCGGCCAGGTAGCCCACGCCGGCCAGGCCGTCCCGCACCGTGTCCAGCGATGCGAAACGAGGAGGACCCGACTCCGGGAGCCCCAACGCCCCGCGCCCAGCACTCAGCGGCTCACTCACCGGCGCACCTGCCCGTCACCGCGCACGACCCATTTCAACGTCGTCAGCTCCTTCACTCCCATGGGGCCGCGGGCATGCAGCTTCTGGGTCGAGATCCCGACCTCCGCGCCCAGCCCGAGCTCCTCGCCGTCGACGAACCGCGTCGACGCGTTCACCAGCACCGCCGCGCCATCGACCTCGGCAACGAACCGGTCCGCCGTGGCCACGTCGGAGGTCACGATCGCCTCGGAATGCCCCGAGCTGTAGCGCGCGATGTGCTCGATGGCGTCGCCCACGTCGTCGACCATCGCGATGGCCACCACCGGACCGAGGAATTCCGTGACGAAGTCGCTCTCGAGCGCCGGCACGGCGTCGGGCACCACGGCCCGCACGCGCTCGTCGGCCCGGATCTCCACACCTGCCATCGCGAGCGACACCGCCAGCCGGGGCAGGAAGTCGGAGGCGACGCCGGAGTGGACGAGGATCGTCTCGACCGCGTTGCACACCCCGAAGCGGTGCGTCTTCGCGTTGACGGCGAGCTCGTGCGCCATGGCCAGGTCGGCCGCGCCGTCGATGTAGATGTGGCAGTTGCCGTCGCCGTCGAGGACGTAGGGGACGGTGGCGTGCTCGACCAGCGACGCAATGAGCCCCTGCCCGCCGCGAGGGATGAGGCAGTCGATGTACCCCCGCAACCTCATGAACGCGAGCGCCGTCTCGTGCGACGTGTCCTCCACGAGTGCCACGGCGTCCTCGGGCAACCCCGCCTTCACGGCAGCCCGGCGGAGAACCGCGACCACGGCCCGGTTGGACTCCAGGGCCGACGACGAGCCGCGCAGGAACGCCGCGTTCCCCGCCTTGAGGCACAGCCCGGCGGCGTCACTCGTCACGTTCGGTCGGTTCTCGTAGATCACCCCGACCACGCCGAGCGGGACCCGCAGCCGCGTCACCCGCAGGCCGTTTGGCCGCACCCAGCCCTCGGTGACCTCTCCGACGGGGTCGGGCAGGGCCGCCACCTTGCGCAGGCCGCCCGCCATTCCCCCGACGCGCTCGTCGGTCAGGCGCAGCCGGTCCCGGGCTGCCTCCACCATGCCGGCGTCCTCGGCCCGGGCCAGGTCGGCCCGATTGGCCTCGACCAGGGACGCCGACTCCTCCTCCAGGAGGTCGGCCGCCAGCCGGAGCGCGTCGTCGCGTACGGAGCTCGGCGCCCTCGCCACCACCCGGGCCGCCGACCGGACGCGGCCCGCGAGCTGCTCCAATGCGGGCACGGTCATCGGGTCAGGTTACAAGCACCAGGTCGTCGCGGTGGACGACGACCTGGCTGCGCCGACCCATCCACTCCGCGGCGCGATCGGCGTGCACCCGGACCAGGCCCTTGGCGAAGACCTGCCCGTCAGGGCCCGCTATCTCGACCGCCTCTTCGGGGCGGAAGGCGCCCGAGACGCCCGTGACCCCCGCCGCCAGGAGGGACCGGCCCCGTTCGGTCAGCGCCGCCCGCGCTCCTTCGTCGACCGTCAGGCTGCCCGCAGCGCCGAGGGCGAAGGCGATCCAGAGCTTGCGGGCCGGGAGCCGGCCTGCCCGGGGGCGGAACGCCGTGCCCACCCCCGGCTCGCCTGCCAGCGCCGCCGCCAGCACGCCGGAGCGCCCGGCATCGGCGATCACGGTCTGCACGCCGGACCAGGTGGCGATCTTGGCCGCGGCCAGCTTGGATGCCATGCCGCCGCTGCCCACCACGCTGCCCGGACCTCCGGCGACGCGCTCGAGCTCGTGGTCGATCTCGACCACCTCCTCAATGAGCGAGGCCTCCGTGTCGCGCCGCGGGTCCGCGGTCAGCAGCCCCGGCGCGTCCGTCAGCAGCACGAGGAGCTGCGCGCCGACCAGGTGCGCCACCAGCGCGGCGAGTCGGTCGTTGTCGCCGAAACGGATCTCCTCGTCCGCCACGGCGTCGTTCTCGTTGACCACCGGGACGACACCGAGGTCGACGAGGTGGCGCAGCGTGCCGCGGGCGTGCAGGTACTGCGTGCGGTGCACGAAGTCGAGGGGCGCGAGCAGCACCTGCCCGGCAAGTGTCCCATGCGGCTCGAGTCCGTCCTGCCACATACGCATGAGCCGGTGCTGCCCCACAGCCGACACGGCCTGGAGGACGGCCGGGTCCGCCGGCCGCTGCTCGCCACGGTCGAGTGCGGCCCAGCCGGCGGCGATGGCGCCCGACGTGACCACGACGATGGTGTGGCCGTCCCGCCGGGCCGCCACGATCTCGCCGCAGAGCCGCACCACAGTCTCCTCGGTCACCGAGGACGACCCGATCTTGACGACGGCAATCATGTTTCCTCGCCCCAGGTGAAGGTCATGGCGCCCACGGTGACCTCGTCCCCGTCGCGGGCACCCGCCCGGGCCAGGGCGCGATCGACTCCGAGGCGCCGGAGCCGGCGCACCGCCTCGGCCTGCGCGCCGGCGTCGTTGAGGTCCGAGAGCGCCACGGCCCGCTCGGCGGCGCGCCCCACGACGACCCAGGCGCCGGCACCGGCTCGCCGCACGTCCACCCCCTCGGGCGCGGGCCGGTGCACGATCACCTCACCGGCAGCGGCGGCGGCCACCTCCGCCCGCGCCGCCTGCACCATGGGCCCGAGCCCCTCGATCAGCGTGCTGACGCCGGTGCGGGTCGCGGCCGAGAGCACCAGATCGCAGACCCCTTCCTCGTCCGCCGCGACATCGGCCTTGCTGCCCACGACGACACGCGGGCGCTCGAGGAGCTCGGGCCGGTACGAGGAAAGCTCGGAAAGAAGGACGCGCAACTGCCGCGTCCGGCGTCTCCCCACCCAGCTCGGGCGCGCCGAGATCGAGCAGCACGACGAGCACCCGGGCGCGCTCGATGTGGCGCAGGAACTGGTGGCCCAGTCCCTTGCCTTCAGCGGCGCCCTCGACCAGGCCGGGGATGTCGGCCATCACGAACTCGGTGCTGTCGCGCCCGGAGCCCAGCCGGACCACTCCGAGATGCGGCTCGAGCGTGGTGAACGGGTAGTCCGCGATCTTCGGCTTGGCGGCCGACACGGTCGAGATCAGCGTCGACTTCCCCGCGTTGGGGAACCCCACCAGCGCCACGTCGGCCATCAGCTTGAGCTCCATGTCCAGCCAGAACTCCTGGCCCTTCTCACCCTGCTCGGCGAACGCGGGCGCCCGGCGGCGGTTGGACAGGAAGCGCGCGTTGCCCCGTCCGCCCTGGCCTCCCTCGGCCACCATGAAGCGGGAGCCGTCCGCGGTCAGGTCGCACACCACGGCACCGTCACGGTCGCGCACGACGGTGCCCACGGGCACCGGGACCACCAGGTCCTTGCCCCGTGCGCCGTGCCGCTTCGATCCCGAGCCGTGCACACCGTCGGTGGCGCGACGGAACGGGTGGTCCCGGAAGCCGAGCAGTGACGATTCGTTCACCGAGGCGACCAACCACACGTCGCCGCCGTGGCCCCCGTCACCGCCGTCCGGGCCGCCCCGGTCGACATGGGCCTCGCGGCGCCACGACACCGCCCCGGCTCCCCCGTCGCCGGCGCGCGCGTGCAGTTGGGCCTGGTCGACGAATCCGGGCATGGTGGGGAAGCCTAAGAGCCGAGGAGGCGGCGGGCGCGCTGTCCCACCTCGGCTCGGGCCCGTTCGCCGTCGATCATCGTGCACCGTCCCGCCTCGACGACGCGCTGGCCACCGACCCACACGTCGGTCACCAGGTAGCCCGCGCCGGCCCACACGAGATGGCCGAGCAGCTCGGCGTCCGTCGCTGAAGGGGTGAACCGGGCGTCGTCGGTGCGCAGGCGGATGAGGTCGGCCGGGCGCCCCACCTCGAGCGCTCCGACGGGGAGGCCCAGCGCCTCGCCGCCACCGCGGGTGGCCAGGCGGAGGGCCGCGGCGGAGCTGACTGCGCCCGGGTCCGTCGCCAACGCACGAGCCAGGATCGCGGCGAGCCGCATCTCGTCCCACAGGTGGAGGTCGTCGTTGGAGGCCGGCCCGTCGGTCCCGAGCCCGACGCGCACGCCACGGTCCAGCAGGGTCCGCAGCGGCGCGACCCCGGCCCCCAGTTTCCCGTTGGATCCCGGGCAGTGCGCCACCGCCACGTCGTGCTCCGCCACGAGGTCGAGGTCGGCGTCGTCCAACCACACCGAATGTGCGGCGAGGACGCGGCCGTCGAGCGCGCCACTCGCCGCCAGCAGTGCCGGCGCGCTCATCCCGTAGCGTTCCAGCACCATCTTGCCCTCGGCCACCGTCTCGGACAGGTGTATCTGCAGCAGCGCGTTGCGCCGCTGGGCCTCGGCGGCGATGGTGGTCAGCCCCTCCGGCGGCACCGTGTAGGCCGCGTGCGGGCCGAAGCCGAGGTGGATCCGTCCCTCCCGGCCCTCCATCGCGTCGAACAGATCGCATGCCTCCTCGAGCAGGCGCTCCCATGTGTCCCTGCTCCCCGCGCTCTGCACGTCGAAGATGCCCGGGGTGTACATGGCCCGGATGCCCGAGTCCACCATCGCCTCGACGACCGCGGCGGGGTGGCGGTACTGCTCGCAGGTGGTCGTGGTGCCGTTGCACAGGAGCTCGGTGGCGCCCAAAGCCATGCCCCAATAGACGTCCTCGTCGGTCAGCAACGCCTCGCGCGGCCAGACTGTCTCGCTCAGCCAACGGTCGAGGGGCAGCCCGTCGCCGGCGCTGCGGACCAGGGTCATCGGCGAGTGGCCGTGGCAGTTGACCAACCCGGGCATGAGCAGGCCGCCCAGTTGGTGGACCTCGGTCCCGGCGCCGGGTGGCACCTGCCAGGGATCGCCGACCCACGAGATGACGCCGTCGTCGATCTCGACCGCGCCGGGCAGCAACATCGTGTCGTCCGCGTCGACCGTGAAGACGGCGTCTGCCACCAGCCGATGCGTCACAGCGCGGCGACGAACAGGCGGTCGGACAGGTCACGCGAGACCCGGATGGCCCCAGCGCCGCCCTCCACCGTCACCTCCACGGTGCCGTCGGGGTCACGGCCACCCACCTCGGCCACGGCGCCCGGAATGAAGCCTCCCTGGTCGAGGAGCGTCAGCGATCCCAGGTTGAGCTCGACCTCCTCGCTGATGCGCAGGAGGCGCACCCGCTCGCCCTCGCGCACCTCCGTGAGCGGCTGGGTCGGGACCGACGGCGACGGCGAGTGCGACCCCGGGATCGGGTTGCCGTGGGGACAGGTGGCGGGGTCGCCCAGCAGCTCGACCAGCCGCGCCTCGACGTCGTCCGAGATCACGTGCTCCCACCGCCCCGCCTCGCGGTGCACCTTGTGCCACTCCAGGCCGATCACGTCGACCAGCAGGCGCTCGGCCAGTCGGTGCTTGCGCACGACCTTCTCCGCCAACGCCCGCCCGCTGCCGGTCAACGAGAGCCGCCGTCCGTCCCGGGTCACGTACCCGTCCTCGATCAGTCGGTCGAGCATCTCGGAGACCGAGGGGGCCGACCGCCCGAGCCGCTCGGCGATGCGAGCCTGGATCACGGGCACACCTTCCTCCGCCAGTGCGAGCATCGTCTCGAGGTACTCCTCGACCGGCGGGTGGTACTCCTGTGGCGTGTGGGAGTGAGCCCCGTGCTCAGCCATCGCAATGCTCGGCCGAGGGGGGCACGTCGAGGGCCGGGTTGCGATCGAAGAAGCCGAAGGGCATCAGCACGAAACCGGTGGACTCGACGGGCATCACAGGCCAGTCCTCGGGCCGGGGGATGTGCGTGACCCCGAAGGAATGCCACAGCACGATGTCGGTGTCCACCACCGAGCGGTCACGGGCGGTCCAGGCCGGCAGCCCCGCGCCGCCCACGTGCTGGTTCGGGTACTCACCCGCCGCCCGCCGCTCGCCGGGATCGAACGGAGTGACCCAGAGGTTGTGGGCGGCGAAGGCGGCGCGCCGACCGATGCTCGACTCGGGCCCCGCGAGCAGGGTCGGGGTCGCGCCCGGCACGAGCTTGTAGGCGGTCGGCTGGCCCAGCCCGTTGCGCCTGCCGCGATTGGCGATGCGCCACGTGCGCGAGCGGGCAGGATCGACGTCGCGGCGGGCGGCCAGCTCGGTCTCGAGCAGCGTGGCCGCGACCCCGAACGCGCTCCCGACTGGATTCCCCTCCCCCGGCGGCGACGGCACGGCGTCGACCTCGAAGACGGCGTTGTCGGCGCCGTCGACCTCGACGTCCAGCCGCACGTTGAAGAGGTGCTGGTGGAACGGCGCGGCCAGGCCGGGGGCCACCATCCGGGCGTGGTCTCCGGGGTCGTCCCCGTCGACCGCCATGGTGGACATGATCCCCGTCAGCTTCACCTCGAGCTGCATGGTGCCGTCGAGGTAGAAGTACCAGTAGAACCCGTACTCGTAGTTGCCGACCGTGGCGATGGAGCTGATGACCAGGCGCCGCGACCGTCGCACCTCGCTGCGCCCCGACATCATGTCGACGTGCTTCCAGAGGATGGAGTAGTCCTCCTCGTGCATGCAGATGGCATTGCGCTTGGTGCGCGGCTTGCAGCGCTCGTCGGCGAACACGTCGTCGAAGTAGTGGATCTCACCGAGACAGTCACAGCCCAGGGTCAACGAGTTCGCCATGCGGCCAAGTCCCCATTCCCCGGCGTCGAACGCGCTCTTCCACTGGTGCATGGGGCCCGGGTGCCCGTAGGGCACCACCATCTCGCTCACCGAGGCGCGGTACACGATCGGCCGCACACGCCCACCGTCCTCGTAGCCGATCGTCGAGAGGACCAGCCCCTCCAGCGGGTCCATGCCGACGCGCAGCGACCACTTCTGCCAGCGCACGAGGTTGCCCTCCACGACGAAGCTCGGCCCCTCGGGCTGGCTGATCGCCAGTGGCTTCAGGTCGGTGCGCAGCGGCCCGTTGTGCTCGGGGTAGTAGCTGCCCGACGTCGGCGGGATGGGAACCGTGCCGTAGTCGAGCACCTCGAGCACCTCGCCGCGCCCCATGTCGACGATGCCCAGCAGGCCCTCGATGGGGCGTGCGTAGCCGTTGTCGTCGGCCGCGGCCCGCAGGTAGGGGATGCACTTGGTGATCCGGCGCCCCTTCTCGTGGTCGAGCCCGAAGGTGCCGGCCGGCCAGGGGTCGACCTGGACGAGGGACCGGTCCGTGATGCCGCGCCGGTCGAGGGCGGCGTTCCATTCGGCGCACTCCTGCAGTGCCAGCTGGGCGGCGTAGGCCTCCTCCATCTGCAGCGGCGGGCGGACGTCCTCGACGTCCTCCCACCGCACCACCTCGCCCCGAGTGACCGAGACGACCGCCTCGACCACGTCGGCCTGCGGGCCCTGCAGGAGCACCATGCGCACCTGGCGGTCGACCAGAGCCGGCTCGCCCCGGTCGACCGCCCGCACCACGTCCTTCGGGGGATCGCACAGACCGACGTAGGCGAAGCGCAGCGCCTCGTTCGCCACGATGGCCCGGCCGCTGTCGTAGACGATCTGGCGGGCGGCCTTGATCTCCTCCCCGTTCAGGGGCGACAGCGGGTGCAGCAACGGTGGGGCGGGGACGGCCGTGGTCGACATCGAGGCCATGGTACGTGGCGGACGGCCGCGAGCCGCCTAACCTGCCGCCCATGCACGATCCGGCCGACCTGGCGGCGCGCAGCGCCCGGGAGCTGGCCCGGCGCATCGGGACCGACCACCACGACGTGCTGGTCGTGCTCGGGACCGGTCTCTCGGGGGTCGCCGAGGAGCTGGGCGCCGGGGAGGAGTCGCTCCCGCTCGACACGCTCCCCTCCTTCCCGCCCTACACCGCGGGCGGGCACCGGGCCCACGGGTGGTCGCTCCCGGTGGAGGGGCGCCAGGTCCTGGTCTTCGGAGGGCGCTGCCACCTCTACGAGGGGATTGGCCCGGCCGAGGCCGTCCACCCGCTGCGCACCGGTATCGCGGCCGGCTGCACGACCGTCATCCTGACCGCGGCCGTCGGCGGCATCCGCGCCGACCTCACCACGGGGTCCCTCATGGTGGTCGAGGATCACCTCAACCTCACCGGGAGAACCCCCCTGAGCGGCCCGGTCCACGTCGACATGGTCGACGCCTACGCGCCGCGGCTCCGGGAGCTCGCGCTGTCGACCCCCGGGCCGGCGGGCACCGCGCTCTCCCCGCGACCCGGTGTCTACGCCCAGGTGTCGGGGCCGCAATTCGAGACGCCGGCGGAGATCCGCATGCTGCGCAGCGCCGGCGCGGACGTCGTCGGTATGTCGCTGGCGCTCGAAACCATCGCCGCCCGAGACGCCGGCGCCGAGGTCCTCGGCCTCGCCCTGGTGACCAACCCCGCTGCAACCGCAGCGTCGTCGATGGAGATCGCGGCCATCGCCGGCGTCGGTGCGGCCGCCGTGCCGGCCGTCGCTGCCGTCGTCCGCCACGTGGTCGGGTCACTCCACTGAACGGTCGGCGGGACGGCGCACGAGGCCGTAGAGTCGCGGCGTGACCGTCACCCCGATCGGCGTCGACCACGTCGCCCTCAACGTCCCCGACGTCGAAGGGGGCATCGCCTTCTACACCGGGACGCTCGGTCTCGTGCAGAACTTCACCCGGCCCGACTTCGGCTTCGCCGGCGCCTGGCTCGATACGGCCAACGGCCAGCAGGTCCACCTGATCGAGGCGACGGTGCCGCAGAACGTGGGCCAGCATTTCGCCCTCGTCTTCGACGATCTCACCGCCACAGTGGCCGAGCTGCGGGACCGGGGCCTGCAAGTGTCGGACCCGATCGCCGTAGGAGAGACCGGCCGCAGGCAGGCCTTCACGAGCGACCCCTGGGGCAACGGGATCGAGCTGCACGAGAGGCCGTCGGCGAGCTGACCGACTGACCCGGCCCGCTCAGGGGCTACTCCTCGTAGTGCCTGATCTCAATGAGGTGCCGGCTCGGGTCGAAGAAGTAGAGCGCCCTCCCCGGTCCGCGGGCGCCGGGCTCGACTCCGGGCCCGCGCATGTTGCCGACGTCGTGGAAGGAGTCGCCGTAGGGGATGCCGGCCGCCCGTACCCGGGCGAAGGCCTCGTCGAACTCGTTGCGCGTCAGCGCGAACGCCAGGTGTTCTCCCCCCGAGGTGCCCCACGGGGCGACCTGCAGGGTGAAGCTCTCCGTCACCCGCAGCACATCGAAGGGAGGGACCTCGCCCTCGTGGGTCAGCCCTAGGAGGTCGGTGTAGAAGGCGACGGTCTCGTGCCGGTCGTTGACCGCCAGGATCAGGTGGTCCAGCTCGATCGGCATCGGACCAGACCGGACGCAGGCCTGCGTCAGCCGGTGACGATGCTGACGTGCTTGCGGCCGCGGCGCTCGCTGAACTTCACGGTGCCGTCGGCCGTCGCGAAGAGCGTGTCGTCGCCGCCCCGGCCGACGTTGGCGCCCGGGTAGACCTTCGTCCCCCGCTGGCGCACGATGATTGAGCCGGCGGTCACCGCGGCGCCGTCGAACCGCTTCACCCCGAGGCGCTGCGCCGCCGAGTCGCGGCCGTTGCGGGTCGACCCGCCACCCTTGGTCTTTGACATGTCGGACTCCTCGGACTACCCGGCCGCCGTGATGGCGGTGATCTCCAGCGTGGCGTAGTGCTGGCGGTGGCCCCACCGGCGACGCTGGTTCGACTTGGACTTGTAGGTCATGGCGTTGATTTTGGGACCCAGCTCGGAGCCGACCACCTTGGCCGTGACCGAGGCACCGGCCAGCTGCTCGGGAGTGGCCAGGACCCGTGCGCCGTCCACCACCAGGACGGGTTCGAGCGACACCTCGGCACCGACCGGCTGGCCCAGCAGCTCGACGCGCACGCGCTGACCCTCGGCGACGCGCTCCTGCTTTCCTCCGGACCTGATCACGGCGTACATAAGGCGGAGATCCTAGCGCAGAACGGAGTCGTCGAGCGTCACGCCCCGCCCCCCGCAGACGGCGCATTCGCTGGACAGCGTCTCGAGCAGGCCCTCCGAGACGCGCTTGCGGGTCATCTCCACGAGGCCCAGCTCGGAGATGTCGAAGACCTGGGTCCGGGTCTTGTCCCGGGCCAGCGCGTTACGCAGCGCCGCCGCCACCTTGTCCCGGTTCTCCCGCACCTCCATGTCGATGAAGTCGATGACGATGATCCCCCCGATGTCACGCAGCCGGAGCTGGCGCGCCACCTCCTCGGCCGCCTCCAGGTTGTTCCGGTAGACGGTCTCCTCCAGGTTCGTCTTGCCGACGTTCTTCCCGGTGTTGACGTCGATCACGGTCAGCGCCTCGGTGCGCTCGATGATCAGCGAGCCGCCCGAGGGCAGCCAGACCTTGCGGTCGAGTGCCTTGTGGAGCTGCTCGTGCACGTGATAGCGCTCGAAGATGGGCAGGCCCTCGACCTCGGGGTCGTAGTACTCGACGCGGTCGGAGAGCTCGGGGCTGACCGCCCGCACGTAGTCGCGCACCTGCTCGAAGAGCGCCAGGTCGTCGATCACGACGCCCCGGTACTCCGCGTTGAGCTCCTCGCGCAGGATCCGCACCGACAGCTCGGGTTCGCGGTAGAGCAGGCCAGGGGCGGCCGACCGCTTGGCCTCGGCCTCGATGGCGTTCCACTGGTCGAGCAGGGAGCTGACGTCGCGCTGGAGCTCCTCCGCCGAGACACCCTCGGCCGCCGTGCGCACGATCATCCCGTGGCCGGCCGGCTTCACTTCGTCGATGACGCGGCGCAGCCGCCGCCGCTCGGTGTCCCCGAGGCGCTTGGAGATCCCGAAGGCGCTCGAGTTGGGCACGAGGACGGCAAAGCGCCCGGGCAGCGACACCTCCTGGGTCAGACGGGCGCCCTTGGCCCCGATGGGGTTCTTGGTGACCTGGCACAGGATGACCTGGCCGGCCTTGAGCACGTCCTCGATGCGGGGCTGCTGGGACGTCCCGCCCTCGATGTCGTCCCGGTCATAGCGGACGTCGCCCCGGTACAGGACGGCGTTCTTGGGGATGCCGATGTCGACGAAGGCCGCCTCCATGCCGGGCAGGACGTTCTGGACCCGGCCCCGGTAGACGTTGCCGTCGATCTGGTTGGTGTCGTCGGCGGCCCGTGACACGTAGTGCTCGACCAGCGTGCGACCCTCGAGCATGGCGATCTGGGTCATGTGGGGTTGGACGTGCACGCAGACCAGGTACCGGCCCACCTGCTTGGAGCGCCGCTCCCGCCCCGAGCGGCGCCGGCCGCGCGCCGGCTTGCCCGGCCCGTCCGCGCTCTCCCCGGCAGGCCCTTCGGGCCCCGCCACGTCCGCTCCCTGCTCCACCAGCGCGGTGGCACCCGGCCGCACGAGGGGCACGACGGGGGCCGGCGCCTTCGGGGGCGGGGGCGCGGCGGGCGCGGCGGGCGCGGGCCGGGTGTCCCCGATCTTGGGCTTCGGCCTGGGCGCCTGACGCGCCGCGTCCGGGGGGCTAGCGCTCCGCGCTGCCTCCTCCGGGGGGCGACCCTCCGGGGTCTGGCTGGTTTCCGTCTCGGACATGAGGGAAGTCCCTCCTCGCGTGCTGTGTCGCGTCGGCACGGGTCCCGGGCTCGCTCACGGGGAGCGGCTCGAACCGTGCGCCGTTGCGTTCGATCCATTGATGCGTTCGACAGGCCCGTCCGGGCACCGTGTCGGTACCCAGGGCCGCTAGCAGGTCGGCCGGCCGGACGCCACGCGGATGCGTGGCCAGTTCCGCTCGGAGATGACCGTTGGGACTGGTCACGGACAGTGCCAGGATGGCCGGTCGGATGTCGTCCTCGGTTTGACGACCCTTCCGCTCCCGCCTGACCGTGAGGATGGGAGCAGCGAGCACCTTTTCGACCCGCTCCTGCAGCTCCTCACCTGGCACGCCGAGCACCTCCAGCTCCCAATCGCACGATCCTACCTCCTGCTGGAGCGATCCCTCCGCTTTATCGACTAGCGCGGCGCCGGTGACATCGATCCCTGCGGGCAACAGGTCGGTCAGGGCCGCCGGCAGCCGTGACATCGGGATCTCCTCGGGTGCCGCCGGTCCGAGGCGGACGTCCAGGTACTCGCCGTGCGACTCGCAGCCGGTGGGCAGGGCCAGCCCGAAGCTGACGAGAGGGTGGGGCACGAAACCCTGCGAGTAGGCCACGGGGAGCCGGCTTCGGCGCAATGCCCGTTCCCAGATGCGCGCCACGTCCCGGTGGCTCGTGAAGCGGATCTTGCCCGCCTTGGTGAAGCGCAGGCGAAGGCGGCGCTGGGCCCCGGGCTCCTCCGCCTCAGGAGACACGGGTGACCAGGCGGACCGGGATGCGGTCCCCCCCACTGAGGTCCTGGCCGGTGCCCTGGCTGCCGCCCGCCGGTGGGACCGGCGACGCCACGACGTGCTCCAGGCCGAAGCCGGTGCAGGCGCCGCAGTCGTAGCAGGGGGTCCAGCGGCAGTCCTCGACGGTCACCCGGGCCAGCGCGTCCTGCCAGTCGCCCCAGAGGAAGTCGCGGTGGAGCCCCGCCGAGATGTGGTCCCAGGGGAGCGCCTCGTCGCCGGCGCGGTCCCGGTGGCACACCTCGCCGGTGCTCAGGCCCTCGGCCGCCAGGGCCGACTCCCACAGCGACAGGTCGAAGCGCTCGGACCACTCCTGGAAGGTGCCGCCGGCCCGCCAGACCCGCTCGATGACAGCGCCCATGCGCCGGTCGCCGCGGCTGGCCAGCCCCTCGGCGACGGAGGCGGCCGGTTCGTGCCAGCGGATGGTGAGACCGCGGGTGCGCCGGGCCGCCTCGCGCAGCAGGGCGACCTTGCGCTCGAGCTCGGCCACGGTGTCCTGCCCGAACCATTGGAAGGGCGTGTGCGGCTTGGGCACGAAGCCGCCGACCGAGGCCGCGACCGTGACGGACTTCTGGGAGCGGCGGCCGATCTCCACGCAGCGAGCGCCGAGCTCGGCGATGCCGAGGACGTCCTCGTCGCGCTCGGTGGGCAGGCCGATCAGGAAGTAGAGCTTGACCCGCCGCCAACCCTGGCTGAAGGCGGCGTCGACGGCGCCGTAGAGGTCCTCCTCGGTGATCAGCTTGTTGATCACGGTGCGCATCCGCCACGTACCGCCCTCGGGCGCGAAGGTGAGGCCGGTGCGGCGGACTTTCTGGATCTCCGCCGCCGTGGCCACCGTGAACGCGTCCACGCGCAGCGAGGGCAGGCTCACCGACACCTGCCCGCAGTGCGCCGGGTCGTCGACGATGTCGCGCACGGTGTCCTCGATCCCCGAGAAGTCCGCCGAGGACAGTGAGGTCAGCGTGACCTCGTCGTGCCCGCTCCACTCCAGGCCGCGGTTCACCATCTCGCGCACCTGGGCCGCCGGGCGCTCGCGCACCGGGCGCGTGATCATGCCGGCCTGGCAGAAGCGGCAGCCCCGCGTGCAGCCGCGGAAGACCTCGACGTTCAGACGGTCGTGGACGACCTCGGTCAGGGGCACGAGTGGCCGGGAGGGGTAGGGCCACTCGGCCAGGTCGCTGACCGTCCGTTTGGTGACCTCGGTTGGGACGCCCTCGCGCGCGGGCAGTGTGGACACCAGGCGCCCGTCGGCGTACGACGGGGTGTAGAGCGCCGGCACGTACACGCCCTCCAGGCGCGCCAGGTCCAGCAGGAGGGCGTGCCGGTCGCGCCGTTCCGGCTGCGCTGCCTTGAGCCAGGCGGCCACGACTTCGTTGACCTCGCTCACGGCCTCCTCGCCGTCGCCCAGGACGAAGGCGTCGACGAAGTCGGCGAGCGGCTCGGGGTTGAAGGCGCAGTGCCCTCCGGCCACGACGAGAGCGTCGGCGCCGCCCCGGTCGGCGCCGTGCAGCGGGAGGCCCGCCAGGTCGATCAGGTTCAGGACGTTCGTGTAGACGAGCTCGGCCGAGAGATTGAACGCGAGGACGTCGAAGGCTGCCGCCGGCAGATGCTGTTCCACGCTGAAGAGAGGGACGCCGGCCGCCCGCATGGCGGCCTCCATGTCGACCCAGGGGGCATAGGCCCGCTCGGCCAGCGCGTCGGGACGCTCGTTGAGGATCTCGTAGAGGATCTGGAGCCCCTGGTTGGGCAGGCCGATCTCGTAGGTATCGGGGTACACCAGCAGCCAGGCCACGGTGCTGGGTCCGTGTTCGGGGTACACGGACCCCTGCTCGCCGCCGATGTAGCGGGCGGGTTTGGAAACCGTGGGGAGGAGGCGCTCGATCTGCGGCCAGAGGGTCTCCACGACCGCCAACCCTACGGGACCCTCAAGGGCCCGGTTTCGTCGTGCTGGTCGTGCCCGTGCCGGTGGAGCCCGTCGTGCCGGGCGCCGCGGTCGTGGTCGTCGTGGTCGGCGTCCCGAGCGGAGCGTTGGTCTGGGGCACCGTCTGGCTGGGCGGGGCAGCCGGGGTCGGCGTCTTCACCTGCGGGCTGACGGGGTTGGCGGCGATGTAGTTGAAGATGTTGCGCACCAGCGGCGCCGCCGCCGAGGCGCCGTAGCCGCCCTGGTCGATGACGGCCAGCACGAGGTAGGTCGGGTTCGGGTTGGGGCCGAACGCCACGAACCAGCTGTTGGGCTCGAGACCCTTCTGGTTCGAGGCGGTTCCCGTCTTGCCGGCCAGGTTCCACGACGTCGGGAAGCCCTGGAAGTCCCCGTAGGCGGTGCCGTTGGGATTGGAGATGACGCCCTCGAAACCCTGCAGCAGGGCCGAGTAGTTGACCGGGGAGATGGCGACGTGCCCGGTCACCTGCGGCGCCAGTTTCTTAATCACCTTGCCCGTGAGGGGGTCGACGACCTGGTTGGCCACCTGTGGCGCGTAGCGGGTTCCCCCGTTGGCGAAGGTCGAGTAGGCCACCGCCTGCTCTATGGGCGTCAGCACGGTCTCACCCTGGCCGAAGGCCATCTCGATGTTGTCACCGGTGTACCACGACGGGGTGTAGGGAAAGGCCTTGGGGGCTTCGGCATGGAGCTTGGCCCGGGTCAGGTAGCCGTCGAGACGCCCCTGCGCCTCCCCGGGGAGGTCGATGCCGGTGATGGTCCCCTCGCCGTACAGGGAGGCTTCGTTCTGGATGGCCGTGTCGCCAAACTGACCGCGGGCGGTCCAGAACATGTCGCCCAGGTTGTAGAAGAACGAATCGCTCGAGACCGTGAGCGCGCCCGAGATGTTGTACTCGCCGGTGCCGTCGCCGGGGTTGTCGCTCAGCACGCAGCCCTGTGTGCTGACCACACCCGCGGCCGGGCAGCCCGGGATCTTGAAGCTGCCGGTGTCGTCGTAGTACTTGTCGACCGGCCACAGTCCGTCCTGGAGCGCGGCCGTAGCCGTGACGAGCTTGAACGTCGACCCCGGGGTGTACTGGCCCTCGGTGACATAATTGTTCTCCGCTCCCGACGCCTGCAGCGCGGTGAAGTTGGCCGAGGAGATGCCGCCCACCCACTCGTTGAGGTCGTAATTGGGGTAGGAGGCGAGCGCCAGCACCTGGCCGTTCTGCGGGTTCATCACGATCACGGCACCGTCCTTGGCCGGCGGATACCGGTTGTCGATGGCGTCCAGCGTGTTGCGGTCGGCCATGATCTGCTGCTGCAGGTCGTTCTGCACCTGCTGCTGGAGCCCGGCGTCGATGTTCAGGACGACCGAGTCGCCGATCTGGGGGGCGGTCGTGCTGAGCGTGCCCACCACCGTGCCCTTGCTGTCGACCGAGAGAGCCTGCCGGCCGGCGACTCCGCGCAGGTAGGGCTCGTACTGTGCCTCGATCCCCGACACCCCGATCTGGCTCCCCTGGGTGTAGCCGACGTTGGGGTGGGCGGCCAGGTAGGCCGGGGAGATGTCGCCGACGTAGCCGAGGATGTGGGTGGCGGTGGTCCCTCCCTGGGGGTAGGTGCGCTGCGCCACGGTTTCGATGCTGACGCCGGGGTAGTCCGCTTGGTGCGTCTGGAGGAATTGCACCGTGGCGGCAGACACGCCGACCGCGACGGGCACGGGCTCGTACGGGCTGTACTGGTTGTTGTTGACGGACGCCTGCACCTGCTTCGGCGTCTGCCCCACCAGCGCGGCCACCATGCCGATGATGCCCGGGTTCTGTGCTGCCTCGGCGCGCGAGAGCAGGATCTCCTCCTGCGGGATGTTGGACACGAGGACGGTGGCGTTGCGGTCGACGATCTCGCCCCGCGGCGCCGGGATGCTCGCGACGCGCACCTGGTTCCGTGTCACGGCGGCGGCATAGGTCTTGCCCTCCACCACCTGGAGCGTCCACAGGCGCAGGACGAGTACGCCGAAGAGGAGCAGCACGGCGATCCCCACGATCCGCAGCCGGAGGTTCGGCCGCGACTCCTCCTCCTCGGGCGAGCCGACGATGGAGGCGACGTTGACGCTCTTGCGTGGACGCATGCGCGGCTGGCGTGCATCGCTGCGCCGCGCGCGGCGGCGCGGCGAACGGGTCGAGGGCTTGGGGTGGAGCCGGTCGCCGCGGATGGGGTGGCGGAGTGTCCGCTTCACCAGAGCCTGCTGTCGGCCTCGGCCGAGACCAGCGAGCGGCGGTTGTTCTCCCCGGCCAGGGCCCACCGCATCAGACGGCTGACCGGGACAATGAACACGAGGCTCGAGACACCCACGACGATGAAGAGCGCCAGGAAGTCGATCTGCACCATCTGGTCCTGTCCGAGGATTGCGCCGAGCACGGCAAACAGCATGTCCGCTGCGACGCTCCCCGCGAGCGCGGCCACCGGCTTGAGCCAGGTCGCCCGGGGGTCGACCGGCGCCGCCAGCGACCCCGTGACGTAGCCCAGCAGGCACCCGACCAGGGCGGACAGCCCGAACGGCGTCGGAAGCACCAGATCGAAGGCCAGCCCGGCCCAGAACCCCACAATGGCACCCGTCTCGGGCCCGTCGAGCAGCGCGGCGCTGATGGGGAGCAGCCAGAGGAGGTCGGGATGGGCGCCGCCGACACGCAACGCGATGATCACCGTCTGTTGCACCATCAGCACGACGAAGATCACCAGCGCCACACGCGCCACGGAGCGGGCCGTCATGCCGGCGGCACCCACTGCACGACGTCGACGTAGGCGAGCTGGCTGAGGTTGGCCGCCGGATCCACCACGATGCTCACCTGGCTCGCCCCGGCGGCGGTGTGGAAGGACTTGACGGTCGCGACCGGTATACCCGGTGGGAACGACGCGGCGTCGAGCCCGCTCGTGTACATCTCCTCGCCCTTGTGCAGCGGCGTGCGGGGCGCCACCAGGTCCGCCGTCATGGGGTTGGAGGGGCCCTGGCCGTCGACGATGCCGGAGTACTGGTTGCTGCGACCGAACACCACGCCGACCTTGGACTGCCCGTCGGTGACGAGGCGGACGACTGAGGTGTGGTGGAACGCCTGGATCACCTGGCCCACCAGTCCACCCGCCCCGACGACCGGGAAGCCGACGTCGACGCCCTCGTCGCGACCCTTGTCCAGCGTGATGGTCGCCGTGAAATTCGACGAATACTCGTTCTGCGTCTGCGCGGTGACGATCGGCAGCGACTGCAGGAACGGGAGATTCTGGAGTGCCATGAGCTCGCGCAACTGGTTCTCCTCGAACCCCCGTTCGCTGCGCGCGGCCCGGAGTTGACCGATGGTCCGCTGCAACTGCTCGTTCTGGGCCTGCACCGAGCCGTAGTTGAAGGCGCCCGCGAAGAAATTGCCGATCGGGCTGGTGATGTCGAGGACGCCTTGGCGCAGCGGCGCATAGACGTCGTCGGCTGCCGACTTGATCCCCGACGTCAGGCTGTGCGTACGCCCGTTGAGGTCGAGCGAGATGAGCGACAACGACACGACGACCAGGATGATGACCGTGAGCGTGCGGCGCGACCGCCGGGACCGGGCCACCCAGGAGAAACCGGTCGATAGGTCAGCGTGTGGAGGTGGTGATCAGCACCCGCTTCAGCGCGTCGAATTCTTCCAGGCACTGTCCGCTGCCCACGGCGACGCAGTTGAGCGGGTCCCGGGCCACCACGATCGGCATGCCCGTCTCGTGCTGCAGGCGCGCTTCGAGCCCGTGCAGCAGGGCCCCGCCGCCGGTGAGCACGATGCCCTGCTCCATGATGTCGGCAGCCAACTCGGGGGGCGTGCGGTCCAGCGTGACCTTGACGGCGTCGATGATGGCGGACACCGGCTCCTCAATGGCGCGCCGGATCTCGTCGGTGGAGACGACGATCGTCTTGGGGAGCCCGCTCACGAGGTCGCGGCCGCGGATCTCTGCGTGCAGCTCCTGCTCCAACGGGTAGGCCGACCCGAGGGTGATCTTGATCTCCTCTGCCGTGCGCTCCCCGAGTGCGAGGCTGAACTCCTTCTTGACGAACGACACGATCGCCTCGTCGAGCTCGTCGCCGCCGATGCGCACCGACTGGCTCGTGACGATGCCGCCGAGAGAGATGACCGCGACCTCGGTCGTGCCGCCACCGATGTCGACCACCATGTTGCCCGTCGGCTCGTGCACCGGCAGGCCGGCACCGATCGCCGCCGCCATCGGCTCCTCAATGATGTAGGCCCGGCGCGCCCCGGCGTACTCGGCTGCCTCCATGACGGCGCGGCGCTCCACACCGGTGATACCCGAGGGCACGCAGATCACCATGCGCGGCTTGGCGAAGCGGCGCTGGTGCACCCGGTGGATGAAGTAGCGCAGCATCTTCTCGCAGATCTCGAAGTCCGCGATGACGCCGTCCTTGAGCGGCCGGATGGCCTGGATGTTCGACGGTGTGCGCCCGATCATCCGCTTGGCCTCCGCCCCGACAGCCAGCGGGCGCCCGTCCTTGATGTCGACCGCGACCACGGACGGCTCGTTCAGCACGATCCCGCGGCCGCGGACGTAGACCAGCGTGTTGGCGGTCCCGAGATCGACGGCCATGTCACGACCAAGGAGGGAAAGGCGATTTTCGGCCATAGCTGGAACTCTCCCGAGGGAATGCGGCTGGGGGCACCGGGGAACCGGCACCCGTGATGGTGCGCCCACAGGCTATGGGACTCGGGCAGGGTTCACAAGGCGGAGGGCCTGCCACACCTATCTGAACTGGGTTTCAGCGCGTCGGACGCGGCAATCCCGCGCAACGGTCAGGTCGCCTGGAGGCCAGGGAAGAAGAGTGCGATCTCCCGCGCCGCGGACTCGTGGGAGTCAGATCCGTGCA
This sequence comes from uncultured Acidimicrobiaceae bacterium, assembly GCA_963726135.1. Lineage (GTDB taxonomy): Bacteria > Actinomycetota > Acidimicrobiia > Acidimicrobiales > RAAP-2 > Bog-473. The sequence goes on along the minus strand of CAVSBE010000002.1, from coordinate 301,264 downwards.
CGAGGTTCTCCGTCGTCTCGATCCCGAACTCACCGCGGATGGTGCCCGGCGCCGCTTCGGCCGGATTCGTGGCGCCGATCATCAAGCGGACCGTGGCGTACGTGTCCCTGGGCCCCTCGACGACCATGATCAGCGAGGGCGAGCGTGTGATGAAGGTCACCAGGTCGCTGAAGAACGGGCGCTCCCGGTGCTCGGCATAGTGCGCCTCGGCCACCTCCTTGGTGATGGCCCGGAGCTCGGCCGCGATCAGCCGCAGCTTCTTGCGCTCCAGCCTGCTGACGATCTCACCGGCCAGGCCCCGCTCGACGCCGTCCGGCTTCACAATGACAAGGGTGCGGTCCACGACGGGTCGACACTACCAACCGGCGCGCAGCAGGTCCGGCCGCCGTCAGCGACCCGCCTCCTCCCAGGGGACGGCCGACGCGAGAGCGTCGGCGCGCGCCGCGCCCACCACGTACAGCGACCCCGCCACGACGACGAGCCCTTCGGCGTCGACCATCCCGCGGGCCATCCGCAGCGCGTCGAGCACGTTGGGCTCCTCGTAGACGGCCAGTCCGAGCGCGCGGGCCGCCTCGGTGACGGCGGCGACCGGCATGGCGCGCGGTGAGTCGGGCTCGCAGGCGACGATCGCGATCACGCCGGCCGAGGCCAACGGCGCCAACATGGCCGACGGGTCGCGACCGGACAGCATGCCCACGACGGCAACCGCGACGCCGTCGACGGCGAACTCCTCGCTGAGTGCGTCACCGAGCGCCGCCATGCCGGCCGCGTTGTGGGCGCCGTCGAGCAGCAGCAGGGGCCGCCGTCCCAGCACCTCGAGCCGGCCGGGCACGCGCACGGCGGCCAGTCCCTCCTCGACCAGTTCGGCAGCGAGGGGTTCACCGAAGAACGCTTCCACCGCCGCCAGCGCCACGGCGGCGTTCGCCCCCTGGTGGGCGCCATGCAGCGGGAGGAGGACGTCCTCGTAGCGCGCGCCCGGGGTCCACAGGGTGAGCAGGCGCCCGCCGACCGCGAGCTGGTTGGACGGGCAGCCGAAGTCCCTCCCGGCCACCCAGATCGACGCCGCCCCGGCCTCCTCGGCGCGCCCGACCACGATCTCCAGCAGGTCAGGGGCCATCTCCCCCACCACGACCCGGCTCCCGGGCTCAATGATCCCCGCCTTGTCCGCCGCGATCCCCTCGAGCGTCGGGCCCAGCACGTCGGTGTGGTCGAAGCTCACGTTGGTGAGGACCGCGACCTCGCCACGCACGACGTTGGTGGAGTCCCACGTTCCGCCGAGGCCCACCTCGATGACCATGGCGTCGACCGCCTCGGTGGCGAACCACGACAGGGCGGCTGCGGTGAGCACCTCGAAACGGGTCGGGCGTTCAGGGAGCAGCGGCTCGAGCAGCGCCAGCTCGGTGAGGACGTCGGTGAGCGACGCGTCGTCGATCGGCTGTGCATCGCGGGCGAGGCGCTCCGCGACGGCGTGCAGGTTCGGGCTCGTGAAGGTCCCGACGGTCAGCCCCTTGGCCATGAGCATCGTGGTCGCCAGGGCCGAGGTCGATCCCTTGCCGTTGGTCCCGGTGACGTGGATCGAGGGGATGGAGTCCTGGGGCTCGCCGAGGAGTGCGGTGAGCGCGCGCATGCGGTCGAGCGTCGGCAGGGCCCGCCGGGATGGCATCTGCGCCTCGAGATTGACGTGGGAGTCGAGCCAGGCCAGCGCTTCCTCGAGCCCGCCGAAGGGCGGGGAGACCGGCTCGTCCACCGCGACGGGCTCCGGAAGGGTCAGGACGCGGCGCGGCGGGAGCGGGACGCCTTGGCCGGCGTGCCCCCGAGCGGCACCAGCGTCGGGGCGACCCGGTCGAGCACCACGGAGCGGTCCACCACGCACTTGCCCACGTCGGTGCGACTAGGCAGGTCGTACATCACGTCGAGCAGGACCTCTTCGAGGATGGCCCGCAGGCCGCGAGCGCCCGTTCCGCGCAACAGCGCCTGCTCGGCCACGGCCTCGAGCGCGTCGGGCGTGAACTCGAGCTCGACGTTGTCGAGCGCGAAGACCCGCTCGTACTGCCGCGTCAGCGCGTTCTTGGGCTCGACGAGGATCTGCACCAGCGCGTCCTTGAAGAGCGGCGCCACCGCGCTCACCACCGGCAGGCGCCCGATGAACTCGGGGATGAGCCCGAACTTGATGAGGTCCTCGGGCAGGACGTGGCGCAGGATCTCACCGTCATCGCGGTCCTTGCGGTGCACCTCGGCCCGGAAGCCGATGCCGCGCTTGCCGATGCGTCCCTCGATCAACCTGTCCAGCCCGGCGAAAGCCCCACCGCAGATGAACAGGATATTGGTGGTGTCGATCTGGATGAACTCCTGGTGCGGGTGCTTGCGCCCGCCCTGGGGCGGCACGGAGGCGGTGGTGCCCTCGAGGATCTTGAGCAGTGCCTGCTGCACGCCTTCGCCGGAGACGTCGCGGGTGATGGAGGGGTTCTCGCTCTTGCGGGCGATCTTGTCGATCTCGTCGATGTAGATGATGCCGGTCTCGGCCCGCTTCACGTCGTAGTCGGCCGCCTGAATGAGCTTCAAGAGGATGTTCTCCACGTCCTCGCCCACGTAGCCCGCCTCGGTCAGCGCCGTGGCGTCCGCGATGGCGAAGGGGACGTTCAGCATCCGGGCCAGCGTCTGAGCCAGCAGCGTCTTGCCGCACCCGGTGGGCCCGAGCAACAAGATGTTCGACTTGGCCAGTTCGAGACCGTCCTCTTGGGTGGGCGGTCCGGCCTGCACCCGCTTGTAGTGGTTGTAGACGGCGACCGAGAGGATCTTCTTGGCGTACTCCTGTCCGACGACGTAGTCGTTGAGGAAGTCGAAGATCTCGCGCGGCTTGGGCAGGTCCTCGAAGTTCAGCTCGGTGGACTCGTCACGCTCCTCGGCGATGATGTCGTTGCACAGGTCGATGCACTCGTCGCAGATGTAGACGCCGGGCCCCGCGATGAGCTTCTTGACCTGCTTCTGCGTCTTGCCGCAGAAGCTGCACTTGACGAGATCCCCACCCTCACCGAACTTTGCCACCCGATCGCTTCTCCCGTCCCGGTCCCGATGGTCCTATGCGGCGCCGATGGCCTCGAGCGGGGCGACGTTCCGGGCCGTGATGACTTCGTCGATCACGCCGTAGGTCACCGCCTCCTCGGCCGTCATGATGAAGTCCCGCTCCGTGTCCTGGGCCACCTTCTCCTGGGTCTGCCCGGTGTCCTCGGCCAGCATCCCCGACAGGAGATCGCGCATGCGCAGGATCTCCTTCGCCTGCAGCTCGATGTCGCTCGCCTGTCCCTCGACGCCGCCCCAGGGCTGGTGCAGCAGCACGCGGGCGTGAGGCAGGGCGAAGCGCTTGCCCTTGGCACCGGCCGCCAGCAGGACGGCTGCGGCCGACGCGGCCTGGCCGAAGCAGAAGGTCGAGACGTCGGCCTTGATGAACTTGAGCGTGTCGTAGATGGCGAAGAGCGCCGTGATCTCGCCACCCGGCGAGTTGATGTAGAGATGGATGTCCTTGTCGGGCTCCTCGGACTCGAGGAACAGCATCTGGGCGCAGGTGAGGTTCGCCACCGCGTCGTCGACTGGGGTGCCGAGGAAGATGATGCGCTCACGGAGGAGCCGCGAGTACAGGTCGTAGGCGCGCTCGCCTCGGTTGGACGACTCGATCACCGTGGGGACCAGATAGTTGTACGCCTTCAATCGGTCCCCCGGACTCTGCATCTTCACTCGCTCTCCTCGCTCTGCTCGACTTCGCTGTCCTTCGAGGCATCAACCTCGAGGTCGCCCCGGGACATCGGGTTGCCCTCCTCGTCGAAGAGATCCACGTGGTCCAGCAGCCACTCCAGCGCCTTGCCCTTGCGCAGCTCCGAGCGTACCGCGCCGGTCCGACCGGCCGTGTCGAGTTGCCCGCGCAGGTCGGCCGGTGAGGTGCCCATCCGCTCGGCCATGGTGGTTATCTCGGCATCGAGCTCGTCATCACTGAGTACCAACTCTTCCGCCTCCACCAGGGCGCGAAGGGCCAGATCCGCCTTGACCGCCGCCTGTGCGTCGACCCGGACGGCGGCCAGCAGCTCGTCGGGCGACGTGCCCGTGGCCTGGAAGTACTCGGCCAGACCCAGCTTCTGGGCCTCCAGGCGGTGCTGGAGGTCGTGGAGGCGCTCGTTGACCTCGGCGTCGACCAGGACCTCGGGAACGACCTCGTCGTCGACGAGCCCGGCCACCGCCTCGATGGTCTTCTGGCGCAGCGCCATCTGACTCTGCATCAGCTTCACGCGCCCGATCCTGTCCTCGATGTCGGCCCGCAGCTCGGCCACTGTGGCGAATTCGGAGCTCTCGGCCGCCCACTCGTCGGTCGCCTCGGGGAGCTTCTTGACCTTGACCTCCTTGACGAGCACCCGGAAGGCGATGGTCTGCTCGGAGTCGCTGGGATTCGGCGCGTCGAAGGCGACAATGGCGCCGGCCTTGGCCCCGTGCAGCTCGGCGTCGAGCTCGGCCACGATGGAGGCGCTGCCGACCTCGTAGAGATAGTCGTCGACGCCGACGACCTCGGCGCCCGAGGCGTCGTTGCCGTGCAGGTCGATGGTCACCATGTCGCCGTCGATGGCGGGGCGCTCGACGGCCTCGAGCTCAGCGTCGTTCTCACGCAGTCGGTCGAGCTGGCTCTGGACCTCTTCCTCGCCGACGCCCAGTCCGGGCAAGGTGACGTGCAGGCCGTCGTAGCCGGGGATGGCGACGACGGGGCGGACCTGGACCACGGCGTCGAAGGAGACGGCACCGCGGTCCTCGCCGCCAGTGATGTCGATCTCGGGTTGCGCGATCGGATCGAGCTCGGTGTCGACCACGGCGCGGGCGTAGAAGTCCGGCAGCGCCTCGCGCAGTGCCTCGGCGCGCAGCGCGCCGGCACCACCGAGACGCGCCTCGAGGACTTTGCGCGGCACCTTGCCTGGCCGGAAGCCCGGCACTCGCACCTGACGGGCGAGCGTGCGCACGACGTCACCGAGCGCGGCATCGAACTCCGGCTCGTCGATCTCGACGCTCAGGCGGACGAGGTTCCCCTCCAGTGGCTCTGCAGTGGCACGCATCACGAACCCGTCATGCTACCGGCCGCCCCTGGGACCGGGCGCACGGCGCTTCAGAACATGAAGTTCATCGCGCCGAGGACGCTGCGGCCGACGGCCGCGTCGCCCCGCAGCCCGACGCCACCGGCGGCCTCCACCTGTTCCGCCGTGGCCCGGCCACACCCGAGGCGCACGAAGTCGATGCTCGACAGCGAGAGCGTGGCCGTCGGGTCCACCTCGTCGCCGACCGGACGGGCCCGCCCGCCCTCGACGGCCACGGTGAACGAGCGCGCGTCGCCGCCGGGGCCGGCGACGTCGAAGCGAACCGAGGTCCCCTCGACACAGCCCGCTTGCTTGCCGACGACGAAGGGCATCGCGCCCTGCACCCGGCGCAACGACAGGGCCGAGGCACGGTTCCCGCTCCCGCCGGGCCGGTCCAGGGCCCGACGGGCATCCTGCTCGTGCACCCAGCTGTCGAAGACCCGCACCTCCATGAACGTCGCCCGGGGCACGTCACCGACGGGGCTCCAGCCGACCGCCGCCCACTCGTCCTCGTCCAGGGCCTCCAGCTGGGCCAGGCGGGTGCGCGTGACCTCCACGAATTCGTCGCGGACGGTCGGGCCCGGGAACGGCCGGCGCACCGCGATCCACCGCTCGTTCCGGGCGGCGAAGTCGTTCTTCACGTGCTCACCGAGCGGGGCGTTCCAAGCGGGCTCGGGCTCGCCCATGATGGAGCGCTCGATCCCGATCAGGTGGGAGAGCTGGTCCTTGACGTCCCATCCGGGGCACTCGGTGGGCAGGCTCCACTCGCCGGCCGACAGCTCGTGGGTGACGTCGGACAGGCCGCCCCACGTCTCGCCCAGCGCCGCGGCCGCCATCAGCCCCCGGTGCTGCCAATCACCGTCCTGACCTGCACCGTTGTCCTTCACAGGACCGACCCTATCGCCGGATCGAGCCTGCGGCATCCCGCGCCCGTGCCTGTGGCTCCGTGACCATCCCCCATTCTTTGTAACCCTGCCGCTACGTTCGACACCCGTCCAGGGCCATCACCGACCAGAGGAGTTGCCATGGCTAACTACGAGGGGTATTGCGTGAAGTGCCGGGAAAAGCGTGAGTTCGACGGGCAAGAAGTCGAGCTCGCCAACGGCCGCCGTGCCGCACAGGGCACCTGCCCCGTCTGCGGCACCAAGATGAACCGGATCCTGGGCAAGGCCAAGGTCTGACCGTCTGCCGGCCCGGCGAGCGTGCCGCGGGGCCGGCGTGAGACGATGCACGTCATGCACGACCTGATCGTCAAGGGCGGGACGCTGGTCGACGGGACCGGCGCCCCGGGGCGTACCGCCGACGTCGCGGTGGATTCCGGCCGCATTGCCGATGTGGGCAACGTCGAGGGCGGTGCCTCCCGGATCATCGATGCCGACGGCCTGCTGGTGACTCCCGGTTGGGTCGACGTCCACACGCACTACGACGGTCAGGCCACCTGGGACTCCGAGCTCGCCCCCACGTCGTGGCACGGCGTGACGACGCTCGTGATGGGGAACTGCGGCGTCGGCTTCGCGCCCGTCGCCCCCGACCGCCACGACTGGCTCATCGGCCTGATGGAAGGGGTCGAGGACATCCCCGGCACGGCGCTCGCAGAGGGGATCGAGTGGGAGTGGGAGACCTTTCCCGAGTATCTCGACGCCCTCGAGCGGCGGCGCTGGACGGTCGACGTCGGCACCCAGGTCCCCCACGGCGCCGTGCGGGCCTACGTCATGGGCGAGCGGGGCGCCCGCAACGAGGCGGCGAACGCGGCCGAGATCGAGGCGATGCGGGCCATCGTCCTCGACGCGCTGCGGGCCGGCGCGCTCGGGTTCTCGACCTCGCGGACCACGGGGCACCGCGCCATCGACGGTGAGCTCGTGCCGGGCACGTACGCGGCCGAGGACGAGCTGTTCGGCATCGGGTCCGCGCTGGGCGAGGCGGGCACCGGCGTGTTCGAGCTCGCTCCCCTGGGCTCCGCCGGCGAGATGCTGCAGGACGCCTGGACGGAGGTCGACTGGATGCGCCGGCTTTCGGCCGCCATCGACCGCCCCGTGACCTACGTGCTGCTCCAGCACGACGACGATCCCGAGCTGTGGCGCAAGCAGCTCGCCGCGTCGCTCGACGCCTGTGCCGAAGGCGCCCGGCTCCATCCCCAGATCGCCGGGCGCCCGACCGGGATCCTCTCGGGCCACCACACGACGCTGTGCTTCTTCCGCGACTTCCCGGCCTATCAGGCGCTGCGGGCGCGGTGCTCGTCGGCCGACGAGCTGGCCATCGCGCTGGCCGACCCCGAGGTGAGGCGGTCGATCGTGTCGTGGGCGCCATCGTCGCCGGGCGAGGCGGCGGCGATGGAGAAGGCCTACCTGCGCACCTTCGTCCTGGGAGACCCTCCGGAGTACGAGCCCGGGCCGGAGCTGTCGCTGGCGGGGCTGGCGGCCGCCCGGGGGGTCTCGCCGCTCGAGGTGGCCTACGACGAGCTCGCCCGCGACGGCGGGCAGGGGCTGCTGTACATCCCCATCCTCAACTACGCGACGGGTGACCTCGACCACGTGCGCGACATGATGCTGCACCCCCAGGGCCTGATCGGGCTGGCCGACGGCGGCGCCCACACCGGGACCATCTGCGACGCGTCCATGCCCACCTTCATGCTCACGCACTGGACGCGGGATCGCAGCCGGGGTGCGACCCTACCCCTCGAGTACGTGGTGAAGAAGCAGACGCACGACACGGCGCGCCTCTACGGCATGTCGGACCGGGGCACCGTGGAGCCCGGCGCGCTGGGCGACCTCAACCTCATCGACTACGAAGGGCTCTCGCTCGGTGCGCCCTTCGTCCGGGCCGACCTGCCCGCGGGCGGCTGCCGCCTGCTCCAGAAGGCCTCGGGCTACGTCGCCACGATCAAGGCGGGGGCGGTCACCTTCGACCACGGCGAGGCGACCGGCGAGCTGCCCGGGCGCCTGGTCCGGGGCGCACGCTGACCTGACGCGCCCCGCCGCACGGCGGGCGCACGGTGGGGCGCGCCGTCACGGCAGACTGCAATCCGTATGGAGGCACCGCCGACCGAGTACGCCCTGCACGACGGAGTCCACGTGGGCTACCAGGTGTGGGGGTCGGGCCCACCCGACGCGGTGGACGTCCTCGAGTTCGGCAGCGGGCTCATGATCTCCATCGACGAGACGGTGGACGAGCCGAACTGGCTCCGCTACACCGAGCGCATCGGCGACTTCTGCCGCCTGATCCGCTTCGACGCAGGGGGCCTGGGCCTCTCGGACCCCCTGCCCACGGGAACCGGTTTCTCCATCGAGCGCTGGGGCCGCGACGCGCTGGCCGTGATGGACGCTGCCGGCTGCGGGCGCGCCGTGGTGCTCGCAGCCACCGGCGGCGCCATGGCCGCCATCTGGCTGGCCGCCACCCATCCGGAGCGGGTGACCTCGCTGATCCTCGTCAACGGCACGGCGCGCGTCGGCGAAGCCGAGGACTACGGCTTCGGGGTGCCCGCGGACCTGACGGCGAGCGCCGCCGACATCGACGTCCCGCTCACCGAAGGGGACGTCCCCCAGGACGTCGCCATCTTCGCGCCGAGCCTGGCGCACCGCGTCGGCTTCCAGGAGTGGTGGGGGCGGGCGGCCCGGCGCGGGGCGAGTCCCGCCACCGCGTCCGCCTTCAACATCGTCACCTTCTCGGCCGACGTGCGGGACTGCCTGCCCGCCATCACGTGCCCGACGCTGGTGATCTCGCGCACCGACGGCTTCGCCAACCTCGTGCAGCACGGTCGCTACCTGGGTGAGCGCATCGGCGGGGCGCGCTTCGTGACCTTCCCGGGACACGACCTCCTCCCCTGGGCCGGCGAGTTCGACTCCATCGTCGACGAGGCCGAGGAGTTCGCGACCGGTGGGCGGGGCGCACGCGCGGTGACGCGCCTGTTGGCCACCGTGCTGTTCACCGACATCGTCGACTCGACCGTGCGGGCGGCCGAAGTGGGCGACCGGCAGTGGCGCGCCATGCTCGACGAGTTCGACGTGAACGTGGCGCGGTTGTTGTCGCGCCACGACGGAGTCCTCGTGAAGAACACCGGCGACGGCATCCTGGCCCGCTTCGTGTCTCCGGCGCAGGCGGTGCGCTGCGCCGTGGCGATGGTGGACGTGGCGCGGAACTTCGGCCAGGAGCTGCGGGCCGGCCTGCACGCCGGCGAGGTGGAGCTGCGCGGCGACGACATCGTCGGGCTGGCCGTCCACATTGCGTCGCGGGTCAGCGCCATGGCGGGGCCGAGCGAGGTGCTCGTCACCGGCACCGTGCGCGACCTCGCGGTCGGGTCCGGCATCGCCTTCGACGACCGGGGCCGACACGACCTCAAGGGCGTGCCCGGCCAGTGGCGGGTCCTGGCGGTGGAGCAAGTCTGAGCGAGCCTGTCCCGGCAGGAGCACCCCCGACCCGGTTGGCGCGTCTGGGCGTGCTATTCGTATGGGGCAGCAGGTCGGGGCGTCGTTCGATGCGGGAGAGGACTCATGGCACAGCGAACCAGGCCCGTCGGCGCCACCGGCAAGGCCCGATCCTCGGGATCGGGATGTCAGCCACGCGACGGCGGCGCCGCGTGCGCTTCGACGCGCCGCCGCCGCGGGCCTACGCCCTCTCCGGCTGGGCGATCCTCCCGCTGCGGGCCTTCCTCGGCTTCACCTTCTGCTTCGCGGGGCTGCAGAAGCTGGCCAACCCGAACTTCTTCAACGCGGCGAGCCCCTCGAGCATCCAGGCCCAGCTGATCGCGTCGATCCGGATCAGCCCGCTGCACCTGCTCCTCGGGCACCTCCTCCGCTTCGCCGTGCCCATCGGCATCATCATCGCCGTGGCCGAGCTGGCCGTCGGGCTGGGCACGCTGCTGGGCCTGTGGACGCGGGCGGCAGCGGCCGGCGGCGCCCTGCTCGCCCTGATGCTCTTCCTCACGGTGAGCTTCCACTCCTCGCCCTACTACACGGGGGCCGACATCGTCTTCCTCTTCGCCTGGATCCCTCTCATCGTCGCCGGCTCGGGGGGCGTGCTGTCCCTCGACTCGGTGATCGCCTCGAGGGTGGCGGCAGAGAACGGGCTCGGACCGCCCACGATGGTCCCCATCTCCTTCGAGCGGGTCCAGCAGGTGTGCGGCCACTACCAGCACGACACCTGCAGCGCCCGGGGCGGTGCCCGCTGCGACGTGTACCGCTGTCCGTTCCTCACCGACGAGCGCGGCACGATCATCCAGCGCGGGCCCGACGCAGTGGACCGACGGATGCTCGTCGTCGGAGGGACCGTGGCCGCCGCGGCGGCGGTCGCCGGCGGCGTGGCCGCGGGGGCGGCGGCCGGCCTGGGGCGCGCCGTCGGGGGCGCCAAGGACCCGGGCGGCGCGGGGACGTCCGCCCTCTCCCCCAACGCATCCGCCGCTGCGGGCTCGACGACGACGACCACGACCGCGGCGCCGGGTGTCACCACGACGACTGCCGTCAAGGCGGCCGGCACCCGGATCGGGCTGGCCAGCCAGGTGCCCGTGGGTGGCGCGGCCACGTTCACCGACCCGAAGACAGGGGACCCCGGCTTGGTGCTCCAGCTGACCAAGGACCAGTTCGTCGCCTACGACGCCGTCTGCCCGCACGCCGGCTGCACCGTCGGGTACGCCTCGGGCGCCAAGCTCATCGTGTGCCCGTGCCACGGCTCGGAGTTCGACCCCAGTACCGGCAGCGTGATCAGTCCTCCTGCGCCGCGGGGACTGACGCCGATCCACGTGTCGCTCACCTCGGACGGCCAGCTCTACGCCGACGGCTGAGCCGACCGGGTCGTGGCCCCCGGGCGCTACGGCGGGTCACCACAGGACCCCCCACAGCGTGGGCAGGTGGACCACGATGACCTCCGTCTTCGAACCGGCGACTTCGATGATCATGCGAGGGTCGGTCGCCCGGTGCCAGTAGGGGATCTGGCGGAGCTCTTTCCCATTTTCTCCGCTGAGCACAGTCGAATACGCGTTGTAGGTCACGGGCAGCCCAAAGCGTGTCGCGTGCCCGCAGCGCACCCGGAACACGAGCTGGAGGGATTCCAACGGAGACCTGGTGGGAACGGCCAACGTGCTCGGACTGGCCCGGGCACTGGTCTCCGACGAACGCCGCTTCAGCGAGCTTCGGCGTCCACGTGCTCCGGGCAAAGCTCCGCAGCGAACAACGCACGAGGAACATTCGCCACGCGCCACTTGGGACCAAGGGCACGACCACACTCCGTAGGATCACCGGGTGTCTCTGATGTTTGCCTTGCTGGCCGCGTTGTTCAACGCTCTCAACGTCGTCATGCAGCATGTTGCGAGCATCGGCGATCCCAAGCACACCAAGGGCTGGCGTTTCGTCCACTACCTCGTGTCCAACCCGTTGTGGCTCCTCGGGTGGGTGGCGCTGGCCGGAGCGTTCGTCTTCCAGGCCATTGCCCTGCACAACGGCGCCATGTCGGTGGTCCAACCGCTCTTGGTCACCGAGCTCGTCTTTGCGCTTGTCCTGCGGTGGCTCTGGCTCCATCAGTCGATCCGCCCGGTCACATGGTTGGCGGCGGCCCTCATCTGCGTCTCGCTTGCGCTGTTCATCGCCATGGCCGAGCCCAGCGGCGGCGGCGGACTGCCCACGAGCGGGGCATGGACGTCGGCCACCGCCACAGTGGCCGGCACGACGACACTCCTGGCGCTGCTCGGCCGGAGCGGCTCAGCGGGAAAGCGGGCGGCGCTGCTGGGGGCCTCGGCCTCGATGCTCTGGGCCCTCGTGGCCACCTTCATCAAGGCGACGACCGACACGCTGACGCAGTTCGGGGTGTCCGGCATGTTCGCTCACTGGCCGGTCTACGCGTTGGCCGTCGGCGGGCTGGCGGCGGAGCTCCTGAACCAGGCAGCGCTTCACGTCGGCCCCCTCAGCATCTCGCAGCCGTTCATAGTGATCGTCGACCCAATCGTCAGCATCGCGTTGAGCGTTTGGATCTTCGGGGAGACTTTCAACCCCAGCGTCGCCCGGCTCGCCGTCGGCTCGTTCGCCTTCGCCGCCATGTGCGTCGCAATCACTGTGCTGGCGCGCACCGCACCGGCGACGATGGATCCCGCTGCTTAGTAGCGCGGCGGTAGGAGATACGGCGCCCGGCTGAACAAGGCCGAAGGCAGCGGTCTCGAAAGACTTGTGGAGACCGCCCGACCATCAACGGTCCGAGGAGCATTTGCTCAGCGTGCCCCGTTCGATTGTGACCTTCGGCCAAGTCACCCCCTTCGTCGCGGAACTTACAATGCACCCGGAGAGAGGACGAGGGAATCGTTTACGGTCATGACCACACCCGGACAGCATCGGAAGCTCCATCCACGAGTTGACGTGAGCACCAGACGATCTCGTGGCGTGATTCGGGATCCGGAGGCGGCGACACCAGTTGCGTGACTGGGGTGGCACGTCCACGGCTCGACAGCGGGCACTGGCGATCGTCTCGCTCGTCGCGGTCGTGCTCCTCGCGGCCGCGCTGCTCGGCTTCCTGGTCCGCAACGGTGTGTACGTCATTGTCGGAGCGGTCGGGTTCGCGCTCGCGGTCGCCGGCGGGTGATGGGCGATCGCGAAACGGGCTCCGCGGCGCGGATACGGAATCATAGGGATGGTCCTGGGTGCGGCCATCCTCGTCACCGCGCTGCTGGTGGCGGGGAACGAGGATTGGGCATCCTTCGTCCGAACGGTCATCTGCCTCGCGCTTCTGGCCATCGCCGTTCTGACGGCACGGGCGGCGTTCGCGGCAAGTCTCCGGACCAGCGCCACAGGCAGGTACGCCACGTGACCCGACCATCGCACCCCGTCCTGCTGTGCAACCCGTGGTCTGGCGGCGGAAAGGTCCAGAAGTTCGGGTTGGTGGAGGTGGCATCCTCACTCGGGGTCGAGACCGTCATGCTCGACCACGGGCTCGACCTGGCGCAGCTGGCGCAAGACGCGATCTCACGGGGTGCCGATTGCATCGGGATGGCCGGTGGAGATGGCTCACAGGCGCTGGTGGCCTCCATCGCGGTCGAGCACGATCTTCCATTCGTGTGCGTGGCCGCGGGCACCAGGAACCACTTCGCCCTCGATCTCGGGCTGGACCGCCGAGACCCGCGCCAGAGCGTCTATGCGTTCCGCGATGGCCTGGAGCGCCGAGTCGACTATGCGACGGTGAACGGCCGATTCTTCGTCAACAACGTCTCGCTGGGCGTGTATGCCACCGTCGTGCAGCAGGAGGGCTACCGGGAGGCCAAGGTGGCCACGACGAAACAGCTGCTCCCCGACCTGGTGGGCGAGACACAGAAGCCCTTCGATCTGCAGTTCGTGACCCCCGACGGCACCGAGGTCGACGGGTCCTTTCTCGTCATGGTGTCGAACAACCCCTACGTGCTCGCAGCGTCGCCCAGTACGTCCCAGCGACTCCGTCTCGACACGGGGCTGCTCGGCGTCTTCGCCGTGACGGCGACGACCGCCGCGCAGGCCGCCGAGGTGGTCACGCTGGCGCTAGCGGGACGGGGCGGGCGGAGCAGTCCCGCCTTCGAGTTCAGCTGCCCGAGCTTCGAGATCACGTCCCGCTGCGGCACGGCCTTCGCGGGCGTCGACGGTGAGGCCCTCGAACTGGAAACGCCGATGACCTTCCGCGCCCACCCACGGGGCCTGCGCATGCTGGTCCCGGAGGGCAACGTCGAGATCGCGCTGAGACGTCAGTCCCGCAGTGTGCACGTGGGCGATCTTGTCCTTCTCGCGAAAGGCATGCAGCCCGCCTGAGCTCAGAACCGGTTCGGCACCTCGTGCCGATGCGCACCTGGCTCTCGGGAATCTTCCTTCGTCTGGCGAGGCGGTAGGACCACGTGCGTCTGCTCCTCACGCTCGTACGGAATCACGTCGAAGACGTGGCTGATGATGTTGAGGCGGGCCCCGTCGCTTATCGTTGGATCCACGCTGAGGAGGTGACCGCCCCTTCCAGAGCCCCGACCGCATCACGATTCGCGAAGGGGTCACGGAGACGTGCGTCTCATCGCCTGCGGTGATTGCCGGCGGACGCACCGGCTGGCCCGGATCCCTCGATCCGGCGTACCAAATCAGCGAACCGAGATTGTGTCTTTGGCGTTCTGCGCCTGATCACCATCCCGCCAGACGCGAGATCGCCGAGGGAATCGCATGCGTGTTCTCACGTGCACTTGCCGTCGCTCTTCGGATCGCCCGCGGCGCCGTTCACGGGGGTGGTCAGCCAGTACGTATTGCCGCAGTCACTGATTGCCGCATTGGGGAAGTCGGTGGAGTGGAACTGCCACTGCGTGGCGTCCCAGATGTCCCAGGCTTTGTTACACGTGTTGTTCTCCACCAGCGCGGTCGAGAGCCCGGTGAAGGTTATGCAGGGCACATAGATCGTGTTGTCGTAGTAGTTGTACTGGGGCTCCCCGTCGTTGGCGGTGAAGTAGTTGCCAGAGATCGTCACGTCCTTGTAGTCAGCGATCTCGATCATCGAACACGCTGGTGGCGTCGCAATCGACCCCCCACAGGGGCTGTGCGCGTCACCGAATGAGACGTTGTTCTCAATGGTCAACCCGGAGTCCTGACCACACGAGGAGGATTCGCTGCCTCCGAGCACGATCACGATCCCCGCCGTGGTGGCGTCGAGCATGTTGCCCTCGATCACAAGATTCTCTTGTGGGATGCAGATGCCCTGGGTGCTCCAGACAGACAGAGCGCTTCCGTCGGTGAACGTGTTGTTCTTGACCGTGATGTTCCACTGGGCGGTCCCCGTAGGGGTGCCGGCGTCGTTGCCATTTCCGTTGTTGTCCACCTCCAAGTCCATGAAGTTCCCGTCCTTCGTAAACCGGTTGGACGCGATGGTCAGTCCGTTCACTCCTTCCGGCGTGATCGTGTGATAGCCGATGTTCGTGAAGGCCCCGTTTTCGAACGTGACGTTGGAATTGATCCCACAGCACGTACCGAGCTGCGGGTACACTGCGAGACCGTCACCGTCGGTGTTCGCCACGGTGACG
The DNA here is from genome assembly GCA_963726135.1 of uncultured Acidimicrobiaceae bacterium. GTDB lineage: Bacteria > Actinomycetota > Acidimicrobiia > Acidimicrobiales > RAAP-2 > Bog-473. The sequence continues at coordinate 286,171 of CAVSBE010000002.1, read as the reverse complement.
CCGTTGAAGGTGATGTTCGTGTCCCAGGCGTTGCCTGTCCGAGCAAAATGCCGTAGTCGTCTTCGTTGTATGCACCTCCGCAGTTGCCGGGCGCATCGATGGTGAGATCGTTGATGGTGATGTTCGTGTCGCTGGTGAGAGTAAAGACCGGCTGGACATTGTTGTTGCCGCAATGTCCACCCTCGTAGATCGACTGGCGCAAGGTGGCGCCATCCCCGTTGATCGTGAGGCCCTTCACCTTGTTGAGCGTCAGGGTCGTCGACGTGTTGGACACCGCGTAGCACACGTTGGCGGGCAGATCGACCACGGCACCCAATGGCACGTGTTCGACCCAAGAGTTGAGTGCACTCGTCACGTCCGATGAGCAGTTGTCGGCGATGGAGCTCGGCACGGTGAGGGCCCCGGCTGGGTTGTGGTCGTCGTGGTCGACGGGGGCGTCGTCGTCGTGGTTGGGGCCCTCTTTGTGGGCTGGGCCGGTTTCGTGGGCTGGGCCGGCTTCGTGGGCTGGGCCGGCTTCGTGGGCTGGGCCGGCGGCCCGAAGCTTTCGGCCTTCCCGGCTGCAGTCACCAGGTCGTAGCCGGCGGTGCCCGGGGTTATGACGATGCCGTCGACCGTGGCCACCCCACCACCCAGCGAGCCGTAGAACGGGGCGTCGCCGTAGCTGAAGAGGCCCCCGTCGGACGCCACGAGCCAGTAGCCGTTGCCGTCAGGGGTGGGCTCCATGGCCAACATGGACTGGCGGAGGTGGATCGACCCGGTCGAGCCGTAGAACTGGGCATCGCCGTAGGAGAAGATGCCGCCGTCGGCTGCCACCAGCCAGTAGCCCGCTCCGTCGGGGGTCGAGGACATGCCGACGATGGGCTGGTTCAAGTCGAACGAACCGGTCGAGCCGTGGAACTGGGCGTCGCCGTAGGAGAAAATGCCGCCGTCGCGCGCCAAGAGCCAGTAGCCCTTCCCATCGGGCGTGGCGGCCATCGAGACGATGAGTTGGTTGAGCGTCCCGCTCACACCGCCGGAGTAGGGAGCTCCGCCGTAGGGGGAGACATGGCCGGCCGGGTCAGCGAACCAGTATCCCCCGGTGGGGTCTGCCGCCATCAGCCGTCCGTTGCCGTAGTCCGTCGTTCTCGAAACGGTCGCAGGCGCCGTTGAAGCGCTCGCCGTGTGCGCTGACGACGACGTCACCACCAACATCAATAAAACGAGTGCGGCGGCGACAAGAATTGCCAGCTCGTGGCGAATTGAGCGTGGTTTGCCAGTGCATACCGTTGGTATCGTCCCGACAGGATCTCCGCAGACCATTCGAGGCGCATTTTGGGGCTGAATTGCGCGACGCCGCGTGTGATGAATCGAAACGGAAGATGCGGGCGGCACGCCCGCTGAGCTACTGGCCAGCACCGCCACGACTCCCCGACATTGGTCCGCACCGTGCATCGGTACGATCGGGTTGCGTGCTCCCTGGTTGAAGCCCTTGTTGTGCATCGGCCTGTGCGCGGGGCCGGGGCTGCATGTACGAAACGAGCCTCAGAGCGGCCAGTCGCACGAACTACGCTTTGTGTGCCGCCTCAGAAGTCTCCCCGAACCTCCCCGACACTCGATTTCGGATCCTCCGGGGTACGTCCGGAGCGAGGCGTTCTGAAGGGGCTGGTCAGGGCACATTTTCCAGCTCAGCGCACGTGTGCTCCTGACACACAGTCACGGGATGTAGCGCAGCTTGGTTAGCGCGCCTGCTTTGGGAGCAGGAGGTCCGGGGTTCAAATCCCCGCATCCCGACCATCTGCGGTTGACCCATTGGGTGGACCGCGGTTCTGAGAATGCGGCGAGCAGCGGATCCCTGGGAGGCGGGGCTCGCGGGGCAAGAATGTGCGGGTGACCGCCGGGCAGCAGGGGAAGGGCTCACCGGGCGGGATCGTCCTGCTGACCCTCGCCTCGGCGCAGTTCCTGATGACGCTCGACAGCTCGGTCATGAACGTCTCCATCGCCACGGTGGCCAAGGACGTCGGGACGACAGTGACGGGGATCCAGCTCGCGATCACCCTCTACACGCTCGTCATGGCCGCGTTCATGATCACCGGTGGCAAGCTCGGCCAGATCCTCGGGCGCAAGCGGGTCTTCATGATCGGTTGCGTCGTCTACGGAACCGGGTCGCTTATCACGGCGGTTGCAGGGTCGCTCCCCGTCCTCCTCTTCGGGTGGTCGCTGCTCGAGGGCCTCGGGGCGGCCCTGATCATGCCCGCCGTGGTCGCGCTCGTGGCAACCAACTTCGGCGCCGCGGACCGCCCCCGCGCCTACGGGTTGGTGGCGTCGGCCGGTGCGATCGCAGTGGCCGTCGGTCCCTTGGTGGGTGGGCTGCTCACGACCTATGCGAGCTGGCGCTGGGTGTTCGCCGGCGAGGTCGTGATCGTGCTGTGCATCCTGGCCCTCGCCCGGCGGATGGCGGACTCCCCCGCGGTTCCTGGTGTCCGGCTCGACCCGGTCGGCACGATCCTCTCAGCCGCCGGACTGGGCATGGTCGTTTTCGGCATCATCCGGTCCGGGACGTGGGGCTTCGTGCAGCCCAAGTCCGGCGCCCCGCAGTGGCTCGGGGCGTCCCCGGTCATCTGGCTGCTCCTTGGGGGCGCCGGCGTCCTGGCGCTCTTCGTCCTGTGGGAGGGCCGACAGCTCGAGAGGGGCAAGCCTGCCCTCCTCGATCCGAGCATGCTTCGGCTGCCACGCCTGCAGGCCGGCCTCGTGGCGTTCTTCTTCCAGTTCCTGTTGCAGGCCGGCCTCTTCTTCGTCGTGCCCCTCTTCCTCTCGGTGGCGCTCGGCCTCTCGGCGGTCGCCACCGGCGTGCGGCTGCTCCCCCTTTCCCTCACGCTTCTCGTGGCGGCCGTCGGCGTCCCCAAGGTGTTCCCCGACGCGTCGCCCCGCCGGATCATCCGCACCGGTTTTGCCCTCCTGCTGCTCGGCATCGTCGTGCTGCTCGTCGCGCTGGACGCGGGCGCCGGGCCCGAGATCACCACCTGGCCCATGCTGCTGGCCGGGCTCGGCATCGGGAGCCTGGCCTCGCAACTCGGAGCAGTGACGGTGTCGTCGGTGCCCGACTCACGCGCCGGCGAGGTCGGCGGGATTCAGAACACCGTGACGAACCTCGGCGCCTCCATCGGCACCGCACTGGCCGGGACCATCCTCATCGCCGTCTTGACCACGACCTTCCTCGGGGGGGCCGCCACCAACCCCGCCATCCCCAAGGAGATGTCCTCGCAGGCGCAGGTGGAGCTGTCGGCCGGCATCCCCTTCGTCAGTGACGCCGACCTCCATGCCACCCTCGAGAAGGCCGGCGTCCCGCCCGCGACCGCCGCCGCGATAGTCGACGTCAACGCCTCGAGCCGGATCAACGGGTTGCGCGCCGCGCTGGCGGTGCTGGGGTTCCTCGCGCTGGTCGCCCTGGTCTTCACGCGTCGCCTGCCCGTGGTCCAGCCGAAGGACGCGGTAGCGGGGGCCCAAGAGGCGGGGGGCGCCAATGGCGGTGAAGGCGATGGTGGTCGTGCCGAACCGCCGGCCGACCCAGACCTACTCAGGCCCTCCGGAGCGTGACGCTGCACCAGGAGCGCTTCCGGCACGTCGGGCAGGTCATGCGGCGGTCGAAGCGCCCCCGGGGCAACCAGACGCCGATCGGGAACTGAAAGATGAGCAGGTCGAGGGCCCCGACGTGCGACGTCTGGCGGCAGCGCTCGCACACGACGGTGAACGTTCCCCGGGCGTCGAGCGGGTTACCCGAGGTCGCGATACAGCTGTCGGAGTCGGGTCGCGCGCCGGAGAACAAGGCGCGCTTGCCGACGGGCAACGCCACGGTCGAGCCCGACGAGGGACCGGGCCCGTCGCCGGTCTCGCCCGAGGGCACCCAGAACAGCGCGCGCTTGCCCAGAGGGTCGGGCGCCATGCCGCCGCGCGACCCCGCCACGTCAGGTGCTCTGCATGGCGTCGTAGACCGATGTCGAAAGCGTCCGGTAGGCGACTGCGCCGGCAGACGCGGGGGCGTGCTGGAGGACCGACTGCCCGAGTCCGGGCGCCTCGGCGAAGCGTACGGACTTGGGCACCGGGGGCTCGAACAGGGGTAGGCCGTAGCGATCGCCCACTTCGGAGAGGACCTGCCGCGAATGCGTCGTCCGGCTGTCGAACATGGTCGGGATGACCCCCAGGACACGCAGCTTCTCGTTGGCGAACTGGCGCACGTCCTCAATCGTCTCGAGCAACTGGCCGACGCCGCGGTGGCTGAGTGCCTCGCACTGCAGGGGGACGATGACCGCCTCGGCAGCGGTGAGGCCGTTGATGGTCAGCACCCCGAGAGAAGGCGGACAGTCGATGAGGATCGCGTCGTACTCGTCCAACACGGGGAGCAGCGCGCGGGCGAGCACGTGCTCGCGGCCCGTGCGGCTGAGGAGGTGCACCTCCGCCCCGGCCAGGTCGATGGTGGCGGGCACGAGATAGAGGCCGTCGACGCCCGGGACCGCGTGCACCACGTCGGCCAGCCGGGCCCTGCGGACGAACACGTCATGGAGCGAGGAGTCGAGGTCGTCGGGATCGAAGCCGAGCGAAAAGGTGAGGCACGCCTGCGGGTCCAGGTCCACCACCAGGACGCGCCGTCCCTGCTGCGCCAGGGCGACGCCGAGCGACTGCACGGTGGTCGTCTTGGCGACGCCGCCCTTCTGATTGGCGACCGCTATGACCTTGACCATCGCCGGAGTCTAGGACCGCCACGGGAAATGGTTCTCGGGGTGCCGCGAAACCGGGCGGCGCCAGCTCAGTGATAGGACGCTTCCTCGCTCGCCACGTCGGCGACCAGGTCGCCGAGCGCCAGGTTGACGTCCTGGAGGTGATAGCCCCAGTTCGGACCGAGAGTGGCCGAGACCGTGGGTCGGGCATCGCCCGGAGCAGCCGTGGCCGTGACCTGCAGCCAGGAGGCTCCGCCGCTCTGCTCGCACTGCGCCGTGTAGAGGTCCGGGTATGTGACCCACGGGGTGCTCACTGTGACGTGGGGCACCGCGGAGGTGGCGCTGAGGAAGTAGGGCTGCAGAGCACCACTCTGCGACGAGAACGTCACCGGGTTGACGCAGGCCACCTCCTCGCCGGGTCTCGCTGTCTGGCCGGACTGGAGGCTGACGCCCTGCCCCGGGCGGGCGAAGAACGAGGTGGCTGGCGGCGTCGACCCGAAGCTCGAATAGGCGATCACACATCCCGTCTGCGACGCTGACCCGCAGGTGGGGATGCTTCGGAAGCTCCCACCCACGTCCCGCCCGGTGGGGACCTGCACGTTGCCCCCCAAGATGATGGCGGACACCATCCGCTTGCGCAGACTCGTGGAGGGGTCGATCTGGGCCTGCAACAGCTTGATCAGCATCGCGGCGCCCTGGGAATGTCCGATGAAGACGACCGGCCGGCCGTGGTTGTCGTGAGCCAGGTAGTCCTTCCACGCGGCAAGCAAGCTGTCGTAGGCCGTGGCGATGACGGAAGGATCGACCGCGGCGCCCTTGTTCAGGGCCGCCACGGTGGCCTGCCGGTACATGGGCGCCCAGACGTTGCACACCTGCGAGAAGCGTGACGCCTGGACCATCGCCACCTCCCGCTCCACCCGCTGGACCCTGAGGTCGGCGTTGTTACCCGGTTCACCCGAGGACGTCGGGTACACGTAGAAGCAATCGAACCGGTGCGCAGCCGAATTGGAGGCGGGCACGGCGCTGCTCGTCGTGCCGTCCGCAGCCACACTGGTCGCTGCCGGGCTGAACGCACAGGGGTCGCCGACCTGGCCCGGTTGGCAGAGCCACACCGTGCTCGACGTCGCTCCCGTCGATCGTGACGCTGCGCCGACCGGCGGCGGCGCCACCGCGCCGACCAGCACCGACAATCCACCCAGTACGAAGGCCACGACTCCGGGTCGTCCCACTCGCCGCGTGCGCAACAACCTGATCCTCGTCACGATCCCACCGTCCCCATGGGTTTGCTCCGGCGCCTCCCGAGAGCCGATGCCAGGGTAGGCGGTGGGCCGGGGGTTCGGGAGTCACCCGGTCCCGGCACTGCCCGAGCAGAACGGATCCGCGTCCGAGTCTTGGTGCCCGAGCGCATAGGGTCGGCGGACGGACCGGATAGGGACCCCGGCGCCTGGCGAACGCGCTTCTCCGACCAAGTGGCACCAGACAGCAACTTCACCCGGAGTGGGCGGGCGAAGAACACTCAAATCGTCCGAAGAGAATTGGAACGTGGCAGTACTGAGCTTGAACCAGAAGATCGCCGTGGGGGCCGTGTTCGTCTCCGCGATGTTCATGAACATCATGGACATCACGATCGTCAATGTGGCCCTGCCCACGATCGGTCGCGAGTTCCACATCGCCCCGACCGCCGTTGACGGCGTCGTCATCGCCTATCTGGTGAGCCTTGCGGTCTTCATCCCCGCTTCCGGTTGGCTGGGTGACCGCTACGGCGGCAAGCGCGTGCTGCTCACCGCCATCATCGTGTTCACCTTGGGCTCCGTCCTCTGCGGGCTGGCACAGGACATGACACAGCTCGTCGTCTTCCGCGTCATTCAGGGCGCGGGTGGCGGGATGATGGCGCCGGTGGGCATGGCCATGCTCTACCGCGTCTTCCCCCCGTCGGAGCGCGTGCGGGCCGCCAGCATCCTGACGGTCCCGACCACGATGGCGCCCGCTCTCGGGCCGGTGCTCGGTGGTTTCCTGGTGACGAGCCTCTCGTGGCGGTGGGTCTTCTTCGTCAACCTCCCGATCGGCATTGGCGCCGTGATCTTCGGTGCGCTGTACCTTGAGCGCACCGGTGCGATCGACGCCGGCCGGTTCGACCTGCCGGGATTCATCCTCGGAGGTGCCGGGCTGGGCTTCCTCATGTACGGCGTGTCGGCGGGGCCGCTCCATGGATGGTCGTCGAACGTGGTCATCGCCACCTGCCTGGCTGGCCTCGTGCTCCTGGCAGGCCTGGTCGTGGTGGAGCTGCGGACCGCTCGGCCCATGGTGGACCTCCGGCTGCTCTCGGGCCGGCTGTTCCGCTCCACCAACATCGTGATGTTCCTGGTCGCGGCGGCGTTCCTCGGGATGCTCTATCTCATCCCACTGTATTTCCAGGACGCGCGGGGCATGTCCGCCCTCCAGTCCGGGATCTCGACCTTCCCCGAGGCCTTCGGGGTCATGCTCGGCGCGCAGTTCGCCAGCCGCCTCATCTACCCTCGCATCGGCCCGCGACGGCACATCACGGGTGGCCTGATCGGCCTTGCGGTGTCCACCCTCCTGTTGACCCAGATCAGCGTGACCACGAATCTCTGGCTGATCCGCGCCCTGATGTTCGTGCTCGGCTGGATGATGGCGCAGGTCATGGTCCCGAACCAGGCGGCCTCGTTCGCGATGATCACACCCGAGTCCATGGGGCGGGCGTCGACCTTCTTCAACACGATGCGCCAGCTCGGGAGCGCGACGGGTGTCGCCATCCTCTCGACGGTGCTGATCGGGGTGGGGTCGACACAGGGCACCGGCGGCACCTCCGCCTCTGCTCCGGACATGACGGCGTACCATCTCGCTTTCTTCACCGCGGCGCTCTTCGCGCTGGTGGCCGCCGGCTTCTCCCTCACGATTCACGACAGCGACGCGGCGGAGACCATCGTGCGTCGCCGACGGAGGCCAGCCGTCGTCACGGCTCGCGGGTCCGAAGTGCCGGTCCCGGAAGGGAGCCCGGCGTGACCCCTCCGGCCACCGTCTGCGTATTCTGCGGTTCCAGCCTCGGCGCCAGCCCGGCGTTCGCGGCGGCTGCCCAACGGCTCGGGACGAGCCTCGCCCGCCGTGGAGTCGGGCTCGTCTACGGCGGCGCCTCCGTCGGCCTTATGGGCCTGGTCGCCGATGCCGCCCTGGCCGCAGGCGGCAGGGCCACGGGGGTCATCACCGAGTCCCTGACCGGACACGAGATCGCACACTCCGCGTTGAACGACCTCCACGTCGTGACGACGATGCACCAGCGAAAGGCCCTGATGTCCGAGCTATCGGATGCCTTCGTCATGCTGCCGGGAGGATTCGGCACCTGCGAGGAGTTCATGGAGGCCGTCACCTGGGCGCAGCTGGGGATCCACGACAAGCGCTGCGGCGTCCTCAACGTCGACGGCTTCTTCGACGAACTACTCGCCTTCCTGGGCACCGCCGTGGACCAAGGGTTCATCCGGGCGCGCCAGGTGGAGGGCCTGGTGATCGCCGACGACGTCGACGCGTTGCTCGACGCCATCGCCGGGCCGGCCCGCGATCAGGCCGTGGCGCGCTAGGGAGAGTCAGGCCCTCATCACGTGAGGTCAGAGGGTATGAGAAGAACGTCGCGCAGCTCGTCCGTGTCCCGCCAGTCGGCCAGCAATGCCGCCACCGAGGGGTACGCCTTCTCCGCTCCGGTGGCCGTGTCCAGGACGGAGGGCGCGTACCCGAGACCCTCGAAGTAGCCGAGGTAGTCGGCGACCGTCGTACCCGAGACACGTCGGAGCATCTCTTCCTTCAGCTCGGTCGTGATGATAGGCCGGTCACGCTCAATGAGCCGCGTGGCGCCGCTGACGACACGACCCTCCGCGCCTTCCACATCCATCTTCAGGAACCCGACGGGTCCCGTCACGAGGTCTTCGAGGCGGAAGGTCGGGACCACGACGCCCGGATGGGCCAGGAGGTCTCCCTCGTCGATGAGACCGCCGTTCGACCCGACATGCGTCGAGTAGTAGGCCCAGCCCGTGGCGCGATCGCAGGCCACGGGCATCAACTCAACGTTGGTGATCCCGCCCAGCCGCAGCGACGACAGCAGGAGCCGGCAATTCTCCGAGTTGGGCTCCATGGCGATGACCTTGCCCGAAGGCCCGACCGCCTTCGAGGCCAGCAGCGAGTAGTAGCCGAGGTTGGCGCCGACGTCGACCACCGTCATCCCCGGGGTGCAGTAGCGCTCGAAGACGGCAGTGAGATGTGGTTCGTACTCGCCCGAGCGAAGCCCCGGGGTCACGGCGGCGTCGGCGGCGTCGCAAAAGAGCTCGACGCCACCGACCGTACAGCGCACTGCGTCGTCCGCGGCGAGCTGTACGGAGAACGCGGTCGGTGCGACCTGGTGCTCAATCGTCCCGAGCATCCTGCGGATCGTCGAGACTTGTGCCAGCTCACCGGCACCCGCTTCGTCGATCTCGGGGCGCAGCTCATCGGGAAGGGTGGGGTACAGCAGGTGGACCAGCTCCTCGTAGGAGAGACCCCGCTCGGGCAGCGCGCCGCCCATCGCATGCACGAGACGATCGCGTAGTGGCCTGAGTCTGTGCTTGACCGCCTGCGGCCAGCGGTCGTCCGGTTCGTCCATGCTCGGCCAACGGTACCCGCGCCGGCAAAGCCCCATCGGAACGGCCGGGCCACCACCCCAGCGCCCCGGGCAGGAAATCGCACCTGCGTCAGACGAACGAGCAGTGAGATCTCGGGGTTTGACCGACCATTCATCCACCCCCGAACCCCGTACAACTCAAGTGGATCGCAGCTCTATGGGTGCAGCTCCAGGAGTGCTACCAGTCCGACGCACACCCCGCTCGACCATACGGCTAAGGGGAAGAGCGACTGAAGCGCAGCAGGACCTTCTCCCGGGTGTAGTAGTCCAACCACGCGAGGAGGTCCCTACGTTGGTCGTGACCATACCGATGCGCCGATACCGGGACGAAACCCAATTTCAGGTTGGCTACCGATGCAGAGAAGCCCGCCGCCCTCGAAGACACTCACGACCTCGTCGAGCTTGTAGAGCTTGTAGAGCCGTGGAAGGTCTAGCTCCATTGCACTTTCGGCGTGCCACGCCGACATCATCGGGCTCTCCTCGTGAACGCCCATGACCGCGAAGTACGACCCTCTGGGTTTCAAGGCGACAAAGAGACCGGCCGCGTGGGTCACGAGGTCCTTGAGCACGTAGAGGACCTCGTGGCTGAAAGCCACGTCGAATTCGCCCCATCCGTCCGGAACCGTCTGCGCAACCTCGAAGGTGAGTGGCCTGTCGTTGGCGAGGCGGCGGGCGTCCGCAATGGCGTCCGAGGCGGTGTCGTATCCGTAGCCCTCGGCGATGCCCGCTGTGTCGACGAGCAGGCGCAGGAAGCCCCCACGATTGCAGCCGGCATCGAGCGCCCGTTTTCCCGCGAGGTCCGTGTCGATGGTCTCAAGCATCGCCTTCCAGATGAAGCTGTGATCGTCCTGCATTGCCTCGTCCTTGGCGGCGCCACGCCAGTAGGAGGTACTCATGCGGGCACCCTACGCCGCCTGTGGCCTCGCCAGCATCGGCGTCTCGAGCCATCCAAACGGAGAGCGTTGGTGCAGCAGAGAAGATCTGGACCCCTCAGGGTGGAGGTGGCGTGACAGTGGCCAATGTCGACCAGATCCGAAGATGTCCCCAGTTCGCCGGGAACGAGGACAGACACCAACGGCCCAGACGATCCCCGATGTCCGCCTTCCGCTCGCCCGAGGGCCCTTACTCCCTCGCGTGCCCGGGCAGTCGAGCAGGAAGGACGAGACCGCCTCCGATGCCCAGAGCCCTGACACGGCCGCCTCCCGGGTCGCCATATTTGGACGGGCGGGGCTAAGGGCACTGCGGCTCCTCACACCGGGCGACGGGATAGCCGATAGGGCTCTACGAAATGCTCGTCGGCACACGGCCCGAGTTTCGAGTCCCTGTGCGCCAACCGGCACCAGCGGGGAGAGAGGAGCGGCAGCCGAACGACGACGCACCGAGCGAGGCGGCACGGCGGCCGGCGCCACCGGGAACGGGAGGGGCCACGCGGCGCGGGGCGGGGCGGGGGGCGTTGAACTTGTAGCCGGGTTGTCAAACGAAGTCGTTCAATACATCGACCGGACGTGTCGATCTTTGTCTGAACCTAGGGTCGTGCGATGGCCTCTAACGTCTCATCCAGGGGACGATCAGGCAGCGCAGACATACCGGGCATTGTGACCACTGTCGCAGACAACTGCAGGGTTCCGTCGTAGGCCAACTGCCCTCGACCGAACGAACGACTGAACCGTCAAAGACTCGGAGATGACGGTCCGTTTCGGTTGTGCGATGCCACGCCCTTATCGATTGTGCACTGTGATGCTGATGCCTCGGCTGTATGCGGTTCTCCCTCCGCTGTCATGAGCGAGGCTTTGTAGTGAGTAGGTCCCCGAGGGAATACTGTTCGTATCCCACCTTGCGATTCATCCAAAAGGTGTCAAATGAGCGACGGCAATCATGTCGGCGTAGTGACTTGTGTCGGTAAGAAGGAACACGACCTTGATGACGCGGAGATAGTCCGTCGCAGTGGCATCGAGGAGCGCGGCACCCGACAGCGTGACACCGTTCGCGGGCGTCAGCACCTTCGTTATGAGGTCAGGGAAGACTTGGTGTTTCGGTACACCATGCCAGTCAACCCACACCGCGAAATGGTCAACCGAAATCTTGGGGTGGCCGAGAGCATCGTTGAACAGTTCCATCACCGGACCGCTGTTACCCACTGATCGATCGACGACTACCATCCGAACGTGGTATCTGGACAAGAAGGTCCTTGTGGAAGCGACCACCTGCGGACTGACTGGCATGGCGGACCCGCAGAGGGGACAACCGCTGCTTGCGGTGAGAAACTGCTGCACCTCCGATGGCCTCATGAGACTCGGGTACGGAGCGCCACTAGAAGTCGGATGATACGAGTAGCCTCCGATGAGACGGAACTTGAAGTCATCCTCCGCTTGCCACATCATCGCCTGCATTCCGATCACCACTGTGGGAAACGGATAGGTGAGGACGACCGGGTCTCCGGGAGGAACGGCCCGGGCGACGACCGCTGGCATGTTCACGGTCTGAGACCTGACATAGGGCCACTGTGGCAGCCAGGTGACCACGAGGACAGCCAGGGTGACGGCTGTGAGAATGGCGCTCCTCCTCCTCCTCCTTCCCGGCTCTGCGATGCCTGCGGGATCCCTGTGCATGTCATCCAGCCCGAATGCGATCAAGGCCGCGAGGAAGGCTCCTACTTCGAGAGCCATGCGCGCTGGCAGGAGGTTTTCGAGCAGTGGGAGGTGATCCAGCATCAAGAAGGGGAGGGGAATCTGACTTAGCCGCCCATCAACGGCGAGATGAGGTCCGAGGCCGAGCACGGCAGCAACAAGTAAGAGAATCACTGCCAACTGAGTGCGCGGGCTACGACGAGACCGCCAGGAGAGGTAGCAAGTAAGGATCAAGACCGGCACACCGATATAGCCGCCGGTCTCGACTGTGTCCCCACTAAGCAGGCGGGCACCAGTCGACCCCATCCCCAGAGAGACTCTTTGCATGGGGCCAGGGACCACAGAGTTCAGCAGGTCGTTGTAATAGATCTGTACTGTGCCTCTAGTTGGACCTGTGAAATGTTGGGGTCCTGCCAGCAGCATCCAAACGGGGTACACCAAGACCACGGCGGCCAGAAGCAGAGAAACTCCCACCGGCACCGCAAGGGCCCGTATCAACTGGGAGACGTTCCCACGACGACGAATCGCGATGCATGCGAGCGCCACGATCACACAGATCATGACGGAAGCGCAGCACCTCAGGAGAGATGAGGTACTCGGCGGTCACGAGAAGCACCGAGCTGGACGCCCAGGCGCCGAGGCGACTCTCGACGCTCGACGATGAAGCGATCGTCAAGGCGATAAACGGTGGCAGCGAACGAAGCTGCAGGGAAGGGTGGGCGAGGCTCTGACCCACCATGTAGGGCGAGAAGCCATAGATGAGACCACCGAGTGCAGCCGCCGGAGCCACACCTGCCATTTGCGCAGCACGCAGAACGCCGCAGTTGCGGACACTGGCATGGCCAATACGATCAGCAGCTTTACCTTTGCGACCGGGCTCAGCCAAGCAAGCGGAGTGGTGGCGAGACCGAACAACGGAGCCGCTGCGTTCGCACTCAGATTGACACCATCAGGCGCGAAGATGGCGTTGCTGAAAAAATGATTGAGTCCGAGTCCGAGTGCATGAGGCATCCATGCCAGGTACCACAAGGCCAGTTCATAGTCCGGCTCATTCGCAAAATACTGCTGCGAGAATCCTTTGAATATCGGCCAGAACACCAAGAAACCAATCAACAGGTAACTGCCGATGACAACAATCGACGACAATAACGCGTCGCAGAGTAGAAGTGCGCGTTGGACCAGATCGATTGCCGTTGAAGGGGCCACCGTTTGATTAGCGACCATAAGGTGGTCCCTCATCGCGGAGTCTCCGTATCCGCTACTTCCTGATGGAAAAATGTCCGTTCGTCGTACAACAACCATCCAGCAAGTGCACAAAAGCTCTGGCTTCGAAGCTACTCACCGGATGAACTGAATGTGCGAGATCGAAACCAAAGCCAGAGCTTGCGGCGATGGCGACGGGGATGCTATTCGAGGTCACGTTCTCCCAACAGCCCCGAGCGCAGTGACCTCGTCTTCCCAGATGATGGCCGAATCGACATCATCATTAGCCACCCGTCAATGATGCCCTCCCACCTGAAAAGATGCTGCTTCTAGCCCATATGTGCCTGATTGAGACTCTGAGCAGACCCTGCGGCTGATCCGTAGCGTTTAGAGGTCCTGACGGGGCGGCTCTCTTTGTGCCTGCCGCCGGTCAGTCCGGTTGGCTTTCTTTCGAAGTGCCTCCCGTCTGGATCTCGCCGCGATGTGGCTCAAAAGAGGAGTGTGCACCAGATCCGAATCAGGAGTGCCCTCGCGGTTGCCATCAACCGACCAGGAGGTGCTCATGACAGTGATCATCGGGGTGGATCCCCACAAGCAGAGTCACACCGCGGTGGCCATCTGCGGCGATGAACGTGAGGTGGCCAACGTCACCGTGCGGGCGACCCGCCAGCAGACGGCCAAGCTCCTCGCCTGGGCTGAGCCGTTCGAGAAGCGGACCTGGGCCATCGAGTCGGCCGGCGGTCTGGGCTATCTGCTGGCCCAACAACTCGTCGATGCCGGTGAGCACGTCGTCGATGTCCCGCCGACCTTGGCCTCGAGGGTCCGCGTGCTCGGCACGGGGTCGCTCGGACAAGAACGATCCCAACGACGCGCTCTCCGTCGCAGTGGCTGCCCTGCGCTCTGGCTGCTCTCCGCCAGGTCGAGGCTGGCCGACCACACCGAGATCATGCGGCTCTTGGCCAAGCGCAACCATGACCTGGGTCGGATGCGAGCCCGGTTCGATCTGCCGGCTCCACAACGCCCTGGCCGACCTCTCACCAGGCGGAATGATTCACCCTGGGTTTGATGGAGGCTCGGTTTATTGGATTCCAACCAGCTCCTGGTCGGCTTGTTGGGCAGCGTAGGCCGCCTCGAACTCAAACGGCGGCACGTCGTTGAGATAGCCGTGCAGCCGGTCAGTGTTGTGCCAGTGCACCCAGCCGAGCGTGGCCAGTTCGACGTCCTCGACGCACTTCCAGAGTCCCTGGTTCAGTCCGCGGATGAGCTCTGACTTGTAGAGGGCGTTGACGGCTTCGGCGAGCGTTGTCGTAGGAGTCACCGACGCTTCCGATGGAGGGCACTGCGCCGATCTCTCTCAGTCGCTCGCCGTATCGAATTCATGCGATATTGTCCGGATTCAATCGATCGAAGCAACACCGGCTTGTTAGGTCAAGAGTAGATGTTCGTTGAGCGCTTCAGCGGGTGTCTTCCAACCGAGCGTCTTGCGAGGTCGACCATTGAGTGCGGTGGCAACCGATTCGATGTCCTCCGTGTTCCATCGAGAGAGATCAGTGCCCTTGGGGAAGTACTGACGAAGCAATCCATTCGTGTTCTCGTTGCTGCCCCGCTGCCAGGGACTCCGCCGGTCGGCAAAGTAGACCGGGATTCCTGTTTCGACCTTGAACTCAGCGTGTGCTGAGAGCTCCTTGCCACGATCCCGGGTCAAGGATCGACGGAGCTGTTCGGGCAGCGTTGTCATGGTGGCCGCGAGCGCGTTCTTCATGGTGATTGCTCCGTAGCCGGCCAGCGCCGGTCCGTTCTTTGGGGTGTGCTTGTGGTGATAGCCCTCCTCGCGAGGTAGGGACGAGCATCGTGAACCTCGTGGTTCGCTCGACCAGAGTCCCGATCGCAGAGCGTTCCAGCCCGATGAGGAGGTCGCCTTCCCGGTGTCCTGGGATCGCACGGTCGTCGGCTTCGGCCGGGCGTTCGCTGATCATCACCTCCGGGCTGACGTGGCCCCAGGCCTTCTGACGGGTGCGTGAACGTGGAACCCGTAAGGCCCGCCCGGTGCGCAAGCAGGCCACCAGCCCGCGTTTGAGGGCACCACGGCTCTGGACGAAGAGGGCCTGGTAGATCGCCTCGTGGCTGATCCGCATTGACTCATCATCGGGGAAATCGACCCTGAGGCGCTTGGAGATCTGTTCGGGACTCCAGGCCTTCACCCAGCGGCGATCCGCACGGTGGGGTTTGCCTTTCCCGTTCCATTTCGGACCAGGTGGACCGATCAGCCGGCCATCGGAGGTTCTCGCCACGGCGGACAATCGCTCCTGAACGTAGTCACGCAGCAAATCATTGGTGACCAGCTTGGCCACCTTCGGGCGGCGAGCCCGGCGCTCGGCATGCCACTGGGCTGTCGATGCTCTGTAGTCCTGCGGGTATGCCCGAGTCGACGCGTTGCGGCGCAGCTCCCTCGAGATCGTCGACGGATGCCGACCGAGGCGCCGGGCAATCTCACGTACACCGAGCTTTTGCGCACGCCAGATGGCAATGTCCTCTCGCTCGGCGAATGATGAGTAGCGGCCGGTCACTGTCTGGGGAAGGCACGGGTTCACACCACCAGCGTGGCGGAACCACCGGTACGCGACGGGGGATGAGACGCCCGCCTCGACACCTTCCATCCTCCGTCTTCAGGCCGCGAGCGATGGCGGCCCAGAACTTGACTCTGTCCTCTCGCCACGCAATGCCAGTCGCCCGGGCGAAGGCATATGCCCCCGATACAGGCGAATCTCTTTCTGTCTGTTCTTCTTGCGCACCGCACACCTCCATGATCGAGGTGTTGCGACGACCAGTTGATTCCACCTTGACTGCCGGCGTCCGAATGCGTCACCAACCCTTCGAGACGGGTGCCCCTCGACCAACGGGACATCTCGAGGGCATCGAGGACCATGTCGGTGCGCATGTCGACGCCACCCGCCAGCCGACGATCATGCGGGAGAAGGCGTCGACGATGAAGCAGACGTAGGCCACGTCCGACCACGTCGGGACGTAGGTCAGGTCCGTCACCCAGAGCTGGTTGGGGGCCGACGCGGTGAAGTTGCGCTTGACCAGGTCCGGCGAGCGAGGGCGCTGTCATCGTGGCGCGTCGTGATGATCCGGCGTCCCCGCTTGATCCCCCGGATGCCGGCCTGTCGCATCAGGCGGGCCACCTGGTCCCGGCCGATGTCGTGGCCGGCCCTGCGCGCCGCCTTCCAGAGCTTGTCGGCGCCATAGACCGAGTAGTTGGCCTTCCAGAGGGCGACCAAGATCGGGCAGCATCACCACGTCGCGCATGGCCCGGGCCGACGGCGCCCGCTTCCTGGCGGCGTAGTAGGTGCTCGGAGCCACCTGCAGGGCGTCACAGATGGGCTCGACTCCGAGTTCGCTGCGGTTCTCGTCGATGAAGGCGACGATCACTTCTGTGGGCGGTCGAGCTCCGCCGCGAAGAAAGCCGAGGCCCGGCGCAGGATCTCGTTGGCCCGCTTGAGCTCGCGATTCTCCTGCTCGAGGGCCTTGATCCGATCGGCATCGGCGGATGTCGTCCCCGGGCTCACGCCCTCGTCGATGTCAGCCTGCTTGACCCAGGACCGCACCGACTCGACCCCGTAGCCGAGCTGGCTGGCCACCCGGCGACGGCGCCCTGGTCGGTGCCGAGCTCCTTGCTGGCCTTCCCCCCGTCAGCCGGACACATGGTTATGCAGCTTGAAGGTGACGGCGTGCGCAGCGTAGCTCCCACTCGATCGGCGATACGTTGCCGATGGAGGAGTGACGCCGTAGCACGTTGTAGTGGTTGATCCAGACGATGATCGCCCGACGGGCCTCGCCGCGCGTGGCGAATCGGCACCGGTGCACCAGCTCGCGCTTGAGCGTCGCCCAGAACGACTCCGCCGCGGCGTTGTCCTGGGACGACCCGATGCGGCCGACCGACTGGGCGATGTGGTGCTTCTCGCACAGCGCCCGGAAGTCCTGCCCCATGTATTGAGAACCGCGGTCGTGGTGGAACACCATGCCCACCACGTCTCCGTCCCGGGTCGCCACGGCCCTCTCCAGAGCGGCCTCGACGAGCTCGGAGCGCATGTGGCCCTCCATGGCGTAGCCGACGACGCGGCGCGAGCCCAGGTCGAGCACGTCGGCCAGGTAGAGCCAGCCCTCGCCTGTGGGGATGTAGGTGATGTCCCCGCAGGTGCGCTCTCCAGGCTCGCCGACGCTGAAGTCGCGCTTCACCAGGTCCGGCAGCGGCGGGCGCTCACGTCGGGGATCGTGGTGCGGACCTTGCGGCGCCGGCCGTCGTGGGCGTGGAGGCCGTACTCGGACATGAGCCGTTCGACGCGCTTGTGGTTGTCGCAGAACCCCCGGTCCCGCAGCTCGTCGGTCATCCGCGGGCTGCCGTAGGTGTCGTCGAGCTCGTCGTGGACCCGGCGCATCTCATTGATGACCAGGGCCTCGTCCCACTCCGCCTCGGTGGGTGCGGCCGAGCGGGCCAACCACTCGTAGTACGCCGAGGTGGACACCTCGGCCACCTCGCATGCCGCTTCCACGGGGAACCCCTCGGCCTTCACGGTGGAGACGAACCGGTAGCGGCTCACCGGTCCTGCTCCTTCACCCAGAAGGCCACACTTCGTTTGAGCAGGTCGCGCTCCATGGTCAGGCGCTTCACCTCCCGGCGCAGCCTGACGTTCTCCTCGCGGACCTCGGTCGTGGTCCCCTCGAGCTCGCCCCGGTCGATGCGCTCCTGGCGCACCCAGTTGCCCAGGGTCTGCTCGACGACGTCGAGCTCTCTGGCCACGTCCGCGATCGTGCGGCGCTGGTCGATCACCAGGGCCGCAGCGTCTCGACGGAACTGTCTCGATACCGGCCCCGCCGGCGGGCCGGCTCAGCTTTCTCTTCGGTCACTGTTCGCATGACTACCTCCTATTCGAGGTGTCCGGCCAACGGGGGGATGGTCATTGCGGAGCTGGCGCACCAGCCGGATGGCCTGCTCCTTCTCCGCCGGGGTGTAGCGACGCGTCGAGGGACTCTTCGACTGCTATTCTGATCCCATGGTTCCATCCTCGCTTCAAAGGTATGGAACCTCCAAGGAACCCAATGCGAATCAGCGAAGCCGCCTTCGCCCATCTGTGCGGTGCCTCACCGATCGATGCCAGCAGCGGGAAGCAAGAACGCCATCGACTCAACCGCTCCGGCGACCGTCAGGCCAACTCGGCCCTCTGGCACAGCGTGATCACCCGCATGGTCTATGGCCCACGCACCACCGAGTACATCGAGCGGCGCACCAACGAAGGACTGACCAAGAAGGAGGCCGTCCGGTGCCTCAAGCGCTACGTGGCCCGGGAGGTGTACGCCCTCCTACCTCACCAGAAGTTGGGGCTTGACAGCCCATAGGAGCATCGTACGGGGGCAGGTTGGTCCGTTTAGCTCAAGGACAGTTCCTAGGGTGACCAGCTCGCCAGCCTGGAGGGTTCTGGAGCCATGGCCGCGTCCCTTGCCGGGCACTCGCTGCTCCGACTCTTTGGGTCGGCCGAATGGTGGTGGCTACAGGTGGGCGGCAACTGGGATCTCATAGAACGACACCCTGATCCCGGACTGGCTCCCACTCCTGCCGTTGATGAGGAACCGAAAACGCCTTACGGAGACCGGCACGAAGGGCGGGCTGTAATTCAATGTGGAAGCGGCGTGCAACACATGCAGGTCCGGCGCTGTGGCAGCAACGAACCGCCAATACTGCTCTCCGTCGTTGTAGCCCATGAACAGATTGGGCGGTTTGAAGAGAATCGTTTGCACCGTCCACGACAGGCCCAGTGAGAGCTGGAAGGTGGCGACGACCGAGTCGCTGGGCGGTGCGCTGGGTACCGCCACCCAATGGTTGAACCCTGTCGTCACGGTCCCGAGGGACCGCATCGGACCGCATCGGTCGCTACCTCGTGCGAGGAGCTGCCAAGCGGTCGTGGCCATTACTTGGCGATAGCGGCACTCGATGGCGAGCTGGGTAGCGGGCGGCTCGAAGGCCGGATTTCTCCCGTCGGTAGCACCTGGGCTCCGCAGAATAAAGCGGGGAGCCTCCGGTGTCACCAGGTAGGAGCGGTCCAGTTGGTCGAGGTACGACGTGTAAGCGGCGAAATCTTGGATGACCGGCAGAGGATCGAAGTGAACCTCAGGATAGGCCCAAGCCGCTGCTTGCTCTTGTGGAGACACGTCGACGGTCTGGCCACGCATGAGCGCCAACATCTGGTCCGGTACTCCGTAATAGGCCTGCAAGTATTTCCGCGAGTCTTCAATGACTTCGGCTCGTTGTCCCGGAGACACGAGAGTGGTTGCCTCCTGGACAAAGTTCTGAGTCGACGTCCACGGTTGGTAGACGAGCGCAGGTACCTCTCCGCCTACGATGCCGGTCACAACGCAGAGGGCAAATAGCCCTGCCAATAGCACCGCCCAGAACCGCCGACCCAGGTCGAATGCCGCAACAAGCAGCGGTGCCACGGCAAAGAAGATGAGGTCGTGGTAAATGTCGTGGCGGACAAAACCTTCCTTGAAGAGCAACCACACCACGACGAGCGTGATAAGCCCGATTCCGATGCGCGCCCGTAGTGCCATCTTGTAAACGTGAGCGAACGCGAAGGCGCCAATCACTATCACGACGAACGCAGCCCACCAATAGGCGAACGTGCGGTTTGGCAACCAGGAGTCCGGGTAGTCGATTGACATCGCTGATCCATACCCGCTGATGATGGCCACCGACGACCGTGCAAACGGCATCACGTTGCGGAAACCGTTCCCAGTGCCAAACCAGGCCAGACAGAAAGTGGGCAGCGCGCCAAGTGCAAGCGCCCTCACGGCTTGCCAACGACCGCGAGGCAGGCAGGCCACGGTAATGATCAAGACCACGACGAGGCCAACGCCGAGGCCGATCTTCACCAAAGAAAAGATGCTGACCACTGCACCGAGGCCCGCCCACACCCAGCTAGGGGCCGGTGCATCGTCGGATCGGCTGAGCGCCGCTACACAGACGATGAGTACCACCGGGTAAACGCTTTCAGGAACGCCCCCATCGGTCTGAAGGGACATGGCGCCCACGACATAAGCCACAGGTACTGCTCCCCAGAGTGGTAGGGCGCGACGCAGCGACCAGATCAAGATTGTGAATATTCCTGTGAAGAAAACGAGACCAAACAAAAAACCGGCAAATGCGGCCGACCCATAGTTGAGTTGCTGCGTCGTCAAGAACCCCAATGGCCCGTAGGTGAACACGATTTGAGTGCCGAAGGCCATGCGGTTGTGTACCGCCATTTCGAGGGCGGACTGCCACGAACCCGCAGGTCCCCAGATAACTACCAGGTCCTTCCGTGACGATGGCCAAGTCAGCACCGCTAGAGCAAACCCAAAAATCAAATCCCAAACGACTTGCGTGAGCCAGGGTGGTCGCATTCGCAAAGGGGGACCGCCCACTTCCATGGTCCACGCCTCACTTCGGGCTGCTGGGAGCGGATCTAGACCCGTCATCGCTTATGGTGTTGTTAGTTCATATGTGAAAGTCATCTAACGAACCCCAATCCCACTTTGAGCTGAATTTTCTGCAAACAGAACCCCCGTAGCCGACGGGTGATCATGGGTAGAGAGCACCACAGACCGCCGCTCGCCCGTGCCTCCGGTGATTCCGAAGCCACTCGTTCGGATCGAATCCGAGCCGGGACTGCCGAGGCGACCACGCTTCTACACCGACGCACCAAGCAGGTGTACCTCTCGGCCATTGCGGAACGATAACGCTCTGACAGAAGGTCGTGTGGGCCAGTCTGCACTGCCCCGAAAGTGCCGTACGAGGCGCCCCCAGATGCCACTGACCGTCCGGCTTCCGCTCGCCTGGCCGGGCCGCTCACACGGAGCCGTGCCACCCCGAGCCCCGCACCTACTCCGTCCCGCCGTCCGGCTTCCGCTCGCCTGGACGCCCCTTACTGGCTCTTCGGATTTCAGCGGGGAGCCGCTGTCACCGGAGGTCCCCCAGAATTAGGCGAAGGCGCTTCAGGCTTGAGGTGTGAGCCTCCAAACAAGAAGCACCTTCGTCCTCGTCCACCATACTGAGATCCTCCGGGCCTTGGTGGGTCTCAAAGACGTCCAGGTCGTGCAGCTCGAGCGCCGCGGTCCCGATGTGGAGCTGATGGTCGAACAGGTCGTCAGCGACGTGCGCTGCCCGGCGTGCGCGCAGCCGGCCCAGGTCACAGAACGCCCGGTCGTGCACTACGTCGACCTCCCCGTCTATGGGGTGCCGATGTCACTGGCAGGAAGAAGCACCGCATGCGCTGTGTGAACCCGATGTGTCCGAAGAGGACCCGGGTGCTCGAAGACCATCGAATCGCGGCGAAGAACTGCCTGCTGACGACGCGGGCAGCCAAGTGGGCCACGGTCCAAGTCGGCGGGGGCCGCACCGTCTCAGAGGTGGCTGCTGAGCTGGCCTGTGACTGGCACACGGTCAACGACGCGGTGTGTACCTATGGCGAGGCTCTGCTCGAAGCCGATCGCAAGCGGCTGAACAAGACAAGTGCCATCGGCCTCGACGAGACCTCCTTCGTCAAGCTCTCCAAGAGGATCCACGCCGACTACGCCACGACGGTGGCCGATGTGGTGAATCACCAGATCATCGACATCTTGCCCACCCGCAAATACACCGACGTGGCGGGCTGGATCGACAAGCAACCCGCCGCTTGGAAGGAGCGGATCCGCTTCGGCGCTCTCGACATGTCGCAGACCTATGCGGCGGTCTACACGGTGACCTTGCCCAAAGCGGCTCAGGTCGTCGACCCATTCCACGTCATCTCGCTGGCCAATCGCAGCCTCGACGCGGTCCGGCGCCGGGTCCAAAACGAGCAGACCGGACACCGAGGCCAACGCGACGATCCGCTCTATCGGGCCCGACGCGTGCTGCACATGGGCGAAGAGAAGCTCGACGCCGCAGCCACCGAGCGTCTGGCCTCACTGCTCGCGCTCGGAGACCCCGGAGCCGAGGTCGCCATCGCCTATCGGGTCAAAGAGCGCCTACGCGACTTCTATCGAATGAGTGATCCCGACGAAGCCCGCCTGATGCTCAAAGAGCTCGAGGAGCACTGTCGCCGCCGCACCATGCCGCCCGAGATCCAAAAGCTCGGGCGCACCATCAGGGCCTGGTTCGACAAGATCGCCAACTTCCATCTGGCCAGGGTCTCCAACGGGCCGACCGAATCGCTCAACAACCTGATCAAGCGCATCAAGCGGATCGGTTTCGGCTTCCGCAACTTCGAGAACTACCGGATCCGTGCCCTGCTCTACGCCGGCAAGCCGAACTGGCGCGTCCTCGGTTCGATCGTCGTCCGGTGACGCGCCGGACCCCGCCAGAATCCGAAGATCCCCCTTACTCCCTAGCGTCTTGAGACATCACAAGAGCGCCCCGGGCAGGATTCGAACCTGCGTAACACGGATTAGAAGTCCGTTGCCTAAGTCCGCTCGGCCACCGGGGCAAGCCGGCCACGCCGGTCCTTCACAGCCTGACATAGCTCGCTTCGCCAGGGCGCACATGCACCGAAGCGCGCTCTGGGGACGCGGCGACCGGTGCCCGACGCCTCCGGAAGGGTGTGCCACACTTGTGCCCCTCGGTGGGCGTAGCTCAGTTGGTTAGAGCGCCAGGTTGTGGTCCTGGAGGTCGGGGGTTCGAGACCCCTCGCTCACCCCGAAGCATGTCGGCCCCGGCAGTGGGCCGGCGGCAGACATGACACGGCACAGCTGGGGGAGGTTCGAGGGTGAGTCCTGCGGCGAACGGTCGGACCGTGCTGGTCACCGGCGCGTCGTCGGGCATCGGCGCGGCGGTCGCGCGCGAGCTCGCCGCCAGGGGTGACACCGTCGCCCTGGTCGCCCGGCGCGCCGAGCGGCTCGACGAGGTGCTCGCCGACTGCCGCGGGACGTCGGCCGCCTCAGAGCGATGGGCCGCCGACCTCTCGGACCCCACTGCCGCCGCGGACCTGGCGCTGAAGATCTGGGATCACTTCGGTGGGCTCGACGTCGTGATCAACAACGCCGCCGTGCCGATGCGCCGGCACGTGAGCCGGCTCACCATGGCCGAGGTCGAGCGGACGATGCGCATCAACTACCTGTCCCCGGTTGCCATCTCGCTGGCCGTGTTGCCCAGGATGCTCGAGCGGAAGTCGGGGACCATCGTGAACGTGTCGAGCCTGGGCGGCCGTCTCGGCATCACGACCGAGGCGGCCTACTCCGGATCGAAGTTCGCCCTGGCCGGTTGGAGCGAGTCGATGGCGATCGATCTCGACCGATCGGGTGTCTCGGTCAAATTGATCCTCCCCGGAGCCATCGACACCGAGATCTGGGACCAGCCCGACAACGACGCGCCGCTCTACGACGGTCCGAAGGAATCCCCCGAATCGATCGCCGGATCCATCGTCGACGCCATCGACAGCGATCGCTTCGAGCACTATCTGCCCGACATGAAGGGGGTCATTGAGTTCAAGACGTCCGACATCGACGGCTTCATGCTGGGGATGCGCGCCATGACCGGGGGGGCGGAGGAGGGGGTCGGATCGTGAAGGCCCTGCTCTTTGGCGCGCCGCCCGCCGAGAACGAGATCCGGCCGGCACCGGCAGACGAGCTCGAGGCGATGCTGGCCGGCATTCCCTTCGGCTTGCACGACATAGACGACGCGCGCCTCGTCCGCCCCGACTGGGTGGTCACCCGCCCCATCCTCTCGGGCATCTGCGGTTCTGACGCCAAGCTCGTGCTGGGCGACTTCAACACGGGCGACATCGACAACCCGATGGCCGCGTTCTCCTCGCTCCCCCACGTCCCGGGGCACGAGGTGGTCGCCGAAGTGACGGCGTTGGGGCCCGAGGCGCGGGGTCTCGACGTGGGCCAACGTGTCGTGCTGAACCCCTGGCTGACCTGCGGGCCCCGGGGCATCGATCCGCCGTGCCCACCCTGCCAGGTCGGCGACCTCAGCCTGTGCTGGAGCTTCACCAAGGGCGACCTGGGCCCCGGCGTGCACGTCGGGGTGATCACCGGCGCCCCTGGCGCCTGGGCCGAGCAACTTGCCGCGCACGACTCCATGCTGATCCCGGTCCCCGACGGCATCTCCGACGACGCCGCCGTCCTGGCCGACCCCTTCTCCGTGTCCTTCCACGCCATCGTCCGCCATCCACCCCCGGCCTCGGGGCGCGTGCTCGTCTACGGGGCCGGCGCCCTGGGACTGACCAGCGTGGCCATCCTGACGAGCCTCTACCCCGGCGTGGAGGTGGGGGTCGTGGCGCGCTTCGCGGCCCAGCGTGACATGGCGTTGCGCTTCGGGGCGTCCGCCGTCTTCGCCCACGAGCCGCGGCCGGCGTTGGTCGAGGCCCTGGCGGAATGGTCCGGCGCCGTCCTGCACGCGCCGCTCGACGGGCTGCCCGTGGCCCATCCCGGGCACATCGACGTCGTCTACGACTCCATCGCCAAGGCCGAGACGCTCGAGGTGGGAGTCCGGGTCCTGGCCGAGCGCGGTCGCCTCGTCTACACCGGCGTCGCCACCCCCCAGCGGTGGGAATCGACTCCCGTCTACTTCAAGGAGATCACCATCGCCGGGTCCAACGCATTCGGCATGGAGGACTTCGAGGGCCGGCGCCAGCACGCCATCGCGCACTACCTGCAGCTGGTCGCCGATGGCCGGGTCGACATCACGCCCATGCTGACCCATCGCTTCGGGCTCGAGGAGTGGTGGCCGGCGCTCAAGGCGCTGGCCCGGCAGGACCGCAGCGGCGCGCTGAAGGTGGCCTTCACCCCCAACGGCTGAGGGTGGTCCTCGCTACGCGCCCGTGCCCAGTTCGCTGAAACGTTCGTAGCGCGCCTCGGCGGCGCGCACCCAAGCCGGGTCGGGCTCGATCCTGCGTCCCACCGCCGCCCAACGCGCCGAGTCGTTCAGGGACGTCTCGAGCCCTGCGGCCATCCGGGCGAAGTACGCCGCGCCGAGCGCCGCTCCCTCCGGGATGGCGACCGCGTCGACCGGCAGGTTCGTGGCGTCCGCCACCGCCGCCATCCATGCCGTGACGCGGGACCCTCCGCCGCTGGCCACGATCCTGGTGGCCTTCACCCCGGAGCGGTCCAGCATGCGCCGCACCACGAACCCGCTTGCCTCGTACGCGGCGCGCTCGAGAGCCTCGGCGCCCGAGCCGATGTCGAGGCCGTAGAGGTTCGAGCGCAGTGTGTGGTCCTCGAAGGGCGTGCGTTCGCCGCGGACGTACGGCAGCCACACCGGCACCCGAGACGGATCACCGAGCCGGGGCGCGAGCTGCTCGCGATCGGGACCCGGGCGCGGCGTGCCCCGCAGAAGCCGGCGGGCCCAGTCGACGAAGAGTGCGCCGGCGTTGCTCGGGCCGCCGATCAGGAAGCGCTCCGGAGTCGTGTGGGGGTAGCTGATTAGTCCCGGCGCCACGACCCAGTCCTCGCACACCGCCCAGACGATGAGCGTGGCGCCGAAGATCACCAGCACGTCGCCGGGCTCGGTGGCGCCGGCCACGATCTGGTCGCACAGTGCGTCGATGGTGCCGCCGGTGACGACGACGTCGCTTGCGGGCAACGTTCCCGCTGCCTGGCCCATCGGCACCACCGTGGGCATCTGCGACAGGGAGACCCCGAGCGATTCCAGGAGGCCTTCGTTCCACCGCCCGTGGGTGTGGAGCGATCCGAGGGCGGCGGTGACCCCGGTGTCGATGGCGGGCAACCCGGAGAGCGCGTAGGTCGCGACGGCCTGACAGGGCCAGAAGCCCCCCGCCCCCGGGGCCGAGGCGGCGGCCCAGCGCAGGAAGCCCTCGGCATCGGGCATGGTCCCGGCCAACAGGACCTTGTCCGGGGAATCCTCAACGGCTCGACCCTCGCGGTCGCCGTAGAGCAGGCCGGGGAGCAGCGGGACACCTTGGCGGCTGACCGCCGTGAGCGAGGGCACCATGGAGGCCACCGCCACCCCGGCAAGGCTTCGCCCCTCCCCCGCCAGCTGTTCCGTCACCTCCGCGAACGCCTTACGGGGTCCGGCGCGCCAGGCCCGTTTGGCGTCATGGCGCAAGATGTCAGGCTCGGGCGCCACGACGCTGTGCGGCACCCTGCTGCGGGCGACCACCTGGCCCTCGTCGTCCACGGCGATGGCCTTGACCGACGTGGTGCCGACGTCGACCCCGACGGTGACGGGGCCCGAGGACGGGGTCACGAATCTGACACTGGTGTCATGATCACTCAATGTATCTAGTGGGTTTGTAGAGCTGCGTCCAACCGCGTACAGGGCTGTGACGTGCGGGATATCGGATGGGCGCCGCGCGGCTCCTGGTTCGTTCTGTGCAATATCTGCCCCAAACATTGCCCCAAGATCAACGCGTTATGTACTCCACTCCCCTCTGGCTACCGTTCGACAGCATGGCGACTGCAGACGAAATCTGAAGAAAGCTCGATTCTCTGGCGAAGGCTCACCCGCTCGACCCGGCCGGAGAAGTCGCCAAGCTGACGGCGGATCTGGCCGGCATCGTCGCCTGGGTGGAGACGCTTGCCGAGTCCGCGATCGCCGCGCCAGAGGATGCCGGCACGTCGGGGTGGCGGTGGCCTACGTCACCCCCCGCCGCAGTACCCGTCGCCCTCGCTCCGTCGTCCCGCCTCACACCCCTCTCGACGGCACCTCGAGGGCTGATGCGAAACACTCCTGACGCACTGGACACCGCTGGCACTAGGCGAGAGCAGCAAACGGCCGACCATCGCCGCGGCCCGGGAAGAACAGGTCCGGGTCCGCTCCCTGGACGCCGCCCCAACGGTGCCAGGAGGGCCGGCTGATGAGCTGCACGTGGAGCTCTCCAACGTCGGGTGTCCCCTCTGGCGCCATCAGCCTTTCAATGTCGAGCTGCTCGACCATCATTTCTGAGGGTAGGGCCGCGCGGTGACACGCGGGTGGACCATCAGCCGGATCCATGTGTGACCGATGCGCCGGTTCAGCCCATTCGGCTCTACCGACCGCAGCCCTACCAATGGGATACTCAAATCGTCCTTCGGGGGTGGGGACCGATCCAACCTTCGGCGCCATCGGGGTTGGGTCGCGGGCCCCGTCTACCTTTGGATGACGTGAGCCCGATGCCTCAACCCGGCGACCTACTCGAGGCCTTTGCTCCCCTGCCGGGCCGCTGCTTTCGGATGGTCTACTCCCGGCAGCTCCAGGCCGACCACTGCCACCGTGAGCCGTCGTGGAAGGGCATCTGGGCAGACGTGAAGGGCAAGAACTGGTACGTCGAGGCATGCCGCACTCAGGCGCCGAAGATCACCAGCAACGCGTCGGAGGGTTTCTGAGCGTGCCTTGTTGGGTGCCCCCTATCGAATCCTCTTTGAGTCAAGACCCCTATTTCTGGGGTTTCTGGGCGCGACGAATCGACCCGTCATGGAACGACAGAGCCGGCCGCGCAGGGTGGAGAGCCGGTCACGCAGGCTAAGAGTCGTCCCTGGGTGTCCTCCCGGACCTCTTAACCAGCGTCGAGAACGAGCTGACGATAGACGGCGTTGGAGATCTGACGCTTGAGGGATCGGAGCGCTTCCTTCTTGGTCTTGCCCTCGGCCACTTTGCGCTCGAAGTAGATGCGACCCTCTGTGCCGGGGTTGCGGATCTGGGTCACTGCCGCCATGTGCAATGTGTTGTTCAGCCGGCGACTCCCTCGCATGGAGAGTCGGTGCACCGTCCGCCCGCCCGAGGAGAACTCGATGGGCGCCGTGCCGTTGTAAGAGGCGTAGGAGTCTCGGTTGGCAAAGCGACAGATGTCACCGGAGTATCCGATCAGCGACGCTGCGTGGTGGCGAAGCCCGAGCGGGAGACTTTTCGCTAATAGGCCAACTGGCCCAGGCCAGCGGCAGGCACTTTTGAGTCAGTCCCGCAAGGACCTCTCGATGTTACGAATCTGTCGCAACACCTGGCTCAAGTCTCAAGCAAGCACTTATGGGGCATGACCCGAGAAATAATCGGATCGACAATCCAAGGCGTGTGGTGCGGCAAACCGAGAGCTTCGTGCGCTTCCAATCGTCCCTGGCTCTCGCGATCTAGGCAATGTGTCGGAAGCGTGGGTGTCAGTTGGCAACCCTCACGACAGTCCAACGACTAAGTCCCATCTGTCCGCCAGGTGAGTACGCGATGCTGCGAATGGAATAGGTCCCATCGGGGACTGTCCGAGTGTCCCATGCTCCTATATAGACAAAGTAATTCGCGAGGCCATTGCTGACGACGGTTGAGCTTCGAAGATTACCTCTCACGACGAATTGCACTTTCGTGATTCCGAAGGAGTCCGACGCAGCCGCGAACAGATACAACTCGCCACGAACGGTCTCACCTACCGTTGGGTGTAACAGAGACGTTGTTGGTGGCGTGCGGTTCATCGGAAGGCTCTGTCTTGAATACCAACCAATGTCTGCGGTTGAGAAAAGGGAAAGGTGATAGACGCGCGCATCGTGCGCCATGCGCCGAATGAAATCCGCCGACTGGTAACCGGCGCCCAATTGGTTGGCAACCAGACCGTCGGGTGCCCGCCCGATATTGGCGGTCACGATGGCGCTCGTCACCTCGTAGTCGCGGTATCCACCAGCATCTGAGATCCCATTGCCGGTACCAAAAATGGCCTGAACGCAAACCACGACGGCGACAGCAGCCGTAATTCCCGACAACCACCTGATCTTGCGAATCGGATTCGCGGCCAACTGCGGGGACCTATCAAGGATGACGAGGTAGGAACCGACCAAGATCAACAGATCAAAAGTCACGTAGCGGGTAGTGGCTGCATCGCTTAGCCCAACCACAGTTCGCCCGCCCGAAATGGCGACAGCAAACAGCAGGCCAAACCAGATCAACGCCACACCGACTGGGCGCGCGCTCGACTCGTCGACGCAAAAGCCAAATGCAATAAGCAACCACACCGCGATCCCGACAATCGCTATTCCCAAAGCGAAGACTCCGTATTGAGCGCCATGGGGAGAATCTGGGATTTGAATGCTGACGACATCGCCGACGGCGAAGAAGAAGAACTTCAAAGCCTCGATGGGATGGCGTAGTGCATATGAGATCTCCCCGCTCCCCTGACCTTTCCAGTCGTAGAAATAGAGGACCGCCGACGCCAACCCTGCCGCGATCCAACTGAGCACGAACGATCTGGTTCGTGCTCGTTGAAGGAGAAGCACCACTCCGACCGGCCATATGAATAGCCCTTGCAGGGACGAGAAGCTCCCAAAGATCCCAGCAGCCACTGCAGTGCAGAAGGCGATCCGCGTCAGAACGGAACGGTCGAGAAAGAAGAGTGCGATCGAGAGGGCCACCATGATGAGGTACCAACCGATCTGGAATCCGTACAAGGTATCGCCGAATTGGGCGACGGAGAGTAGGACGATCGCTACGGGGCAGTAAGCAATCCAGTGCGTCTTCGGAGCGCGTCGATGGTGGGTCAGAATCACCAGTGCCGTCGCTGCGACCAACAGTACGGCACTGATGTACTCCTCGACGACCACGTTGTAGTGAGTCACGTGCCCCAGAATCAGGGTGATGATGTTTTGAAAGAATATTCTGTTGTCTCCGTGCGGGACCCACAACATTCCGAACCGAAGGGTGCCGGTGAACGAGTGTTGAATCAGGCTGATGTCGTACCACTGATCCGCCCGAAGCACGTCGATTGAGTCAGCAGATATCAGCCAGAAATACAGAGCGATCGGCAGTATGAACCCAAGTGCTGTCAGCCCTCCGAGGATCGAGGCTGGCACTCTGTGGCTACTAGCCATGACGCCTGATCGTAGCGAAGCGAAATCCTGGCAGCGTACGCCGACCAGAGCGTTGGCGCGTGCCGCCCGAGCACGAAGGTCTTGGCGACGATCTGGCGTGCGTCCTGGCGGTACACCGCGTCGAGCTCGTCTCGCAGGGACACTTCCTCGTAGCCGTTCGAGAACAGTGCCAGTCGGCCACCAGGGCGCAGCGCGTCGTGAGCGCAATAGCGCTGGGTGCGCGACCGAATCGGCGACCTGTTGTACCCGAGAGGCGGCACCGGCGTGTCACAGAACGCGGGCGCCTCGGCTCGCACGAGGCATCCCCAACCGTCGGGGGTGGGTACCACACTGCCCGAGGTGTCGCTGATCGGCGCTCAGACGTTGAGCGGTGCCACGAAATCAGCCGATTCTGGAAGTGGCCACCACCGAGCGGGCCCAAGGGTGTCCCACTTCGCGGAATTGTGATGGTCCAGGTGACGGCGGCAAAAATGGTGCGGTGTCCGCTAGCCACATCCTGGGACGCATCTTCTTGCTCGTCGGAATAGTGGTCATATATTCGTTGGAGCCATGGCTTTCCGAAACCCCGGAGTTACCGGTGGTGCCATCCTGGCTGCGGTGGCGCTCATAACTCTTGGCGTCTGGCTCGAATTTCGTCGGGCTTAGCCACTGGATGCCCCAGTACGCCGGGACTGAGAGCGGTGGTGCGTCACCTTGGGTCAAACCGCCGGACTCGAGCCCCAGCGTCCGCGAGCGAGATCGTCGGGTGTACCCTCGTAGTAGCTCATTTTGGAGCACCAGCGTCCCCGCTTACGGTGACAAGATCGAGAGTCCCGATGGTTCCCAATGCCAAGTGGTGGTCTTGCCCGGCTTGCCATTGTGATCTCTTCTGCACTGAACAATGACCGTGGCGAACGACACTGGCATGGATCTTCTCATCGAGTCTGCCGATGCGCTCGATATGGCAGCCGGTGCCTGTGAGAGCTCGTACGATGCGGCGCACCTCTTTACGCTGGCGGACCGGATCCGGAGCTACCTGACAATGAGCCGTCCCACCACGACCCTTGGAATGCCTCGGATTGTCTCTGACGGTGCCCGGCTAACGGATGAAAACGTGATTCATCGGACGGAAGAGTTCAACACGTCCCACGTACGCATCCTGTCGGACTGACATCTCGTGAGCATGTGCCAAATGGACCTGTCGCCAATCCGCGGTAAGTCGGGTATCCCCATTCGCCGGCTCGGGGCCTGTTACTTCCTCCAGTGAGGCTCATCCCGGCTCGTGCGCCATCTGCTCGGCGTCGCAAGCACTCCAACCGCCCGACTTCAGAGCTTGTCGGCTGGCGTCGGAGGGAGATGCTCTATCACCATAGGGCGGTCATTATGGACGACATCCGCCACGAGAGGAGAGGTCAACCGACATGACAGGCTCCCGTCCGAAGGCCCTGGTGACCGCCGCCGTGAGCGGTCCGGGTCTCGATCTGCTGCACCAGCTGGCGGATCTCGTGCTCGACTCGTGGCTCGACCAGCCCACGCTGCGCATCTACAACGCCGGGCAGCTGGCCGAGCGCGTGGCCTCGGAGGGTGCCTCCATCGTCATCGTGGAGAGCGACGCCTGCGGCGCCGAGCTCTACGAACAGCCCATGATCGCCGTGTGCAGCTGCCGCGGTGACCCCACCAACGTCGACGTAGCGGCCGCCACCGCCGCCGGCGTTCCCGTGCTGCGGGCACCCGGCCGCAATGCCGACGCCGTGGCCGAGCTGGCGGTGGCGTTGCTCTTCGCCGCCACCCGCGGCGTCGTGCCAGCGGACCGCGACGTGCGGGAGGGAGAGATCTATCGCGACGGGAAGATCCCTTACCAGCGCTACCGCGCCTGGGAGCTGGCGGGGAAGACAGTCGGGCTGGTGGGTCTCGGCGCGGTGGGGCGTGCGCTCCGCTGGCGGCTGCGCGGCCTGGGCATGGACGTGCTCGCCTACGACCCCTATGCGCCCGACGCCACGAGCTCGCTCGATGAACTGCTCGCCCGCGCCGACGTCATCTCCATCCACGCTCCGGTGACGGCGGAAACCACCGGCATGATCGACGCCGACGCCTTCGCCAAGATGCGCGACGGCGTCGTCTACCTCAACACGGCACGGGCCAAGATCCACGACACCGACGCGCTGGTGGCGGCGCTGGCGTCGGGCAAGGTGGCGGCGGCAGGGCTGGACCACTTCGAGGGCGAGCACCTGCCACCCGACCACCCCCTCACGACCTTCCCCCAGGTGGTGCTCACGCCGCACATCGGCGGGGCGACCTACGACACCGAGACCAACCACACGCGCACCATCGCGGAGGACCTTTGCCGCCTCCGGGCCGGGGCGCGGCCGCTGCACATTGTGAACCCCGAGGTCCTCACCGATTGACGTGGCGGCGCGCCAACCGACCATCATCGCCACCTCCATCGGGTTCCAGCCCGAAGGACCGGACCCCATGAACCTCCGCCCGGGCCCCTCCTACCGGCTGGCCGCCGACCTCGCCGGTGCGGGTGCCCACCCCCGCGTCTGCGTCGTCGCCACGGCCGTGGGCGACGACGCGACCCGACTGGCGGCGGTGCACAACGCGTTCTCCAAGATCGGGTTCATCAGCTCGCACCTCACGCTCTTCCCGATGCCCAACGTCCCCGACGTGCGCGCCCACCTGTTGGCACAGGACGTCATCTGGGTTGGCGGTGGTAGCACCGCCAACCTGCTCGCCCTCTGGCGCCTGCACGGGCTCGATGTGATCCTGCGTGAGTGTTGGGAGGCCGGTGTGGTGCTGAAAGGGGTGTCGGCCGGATCGCTGTGCTGGCATGTGGGCGGCACCACCGACTCCTTCGGCCCCATCCTGCAGCCCGTCACCAACGGGCTGGCCTTCCTGCCCTACTCCAACAGCCCCCACCACGACGTCGAGGAGCAGCGCCGGCCGCTCATCCACCGACTCATCGCCCAGGGCACGCTGCCCGACGGCTATGCCACCGAGAACGGGACCGGCCTGGTCTTCTTCGGGACCGAGCTCCACGACGTCTTCACCGAGGTGGAGGGCAAGGTGGCCTACTCGCTCTCGAAGGAGGGCGCGGTCACCCGCGAGGTGGCGCTCGGGACCCGACTGCTCTGACCCGGTTCGGCCGTGCGACGCGGCAAGGCCTGCGTCATGCCGCGCCCGCCCAATCGGACCCGGCGTGCACGGTGTCGGTGTCGCGGCCGGAGCGCAGGACCAGCCCGGGTGTGGCGCCCGTGAACTCGCCTCCCCGCACGATCTCGGTCCCGTTGACCAGCACGTGCGCAATGCCCACCGCGTCCGCGTAGAGGCGGCTGGCGCCGCCCGGCAGGTCGTCGCGGGTGCGGACGGCACCGTGCCCAATGGCCGCAGGGTCGAAGACCACCACGTCGGCGAAGGCACCGACCACCAGGCGCCCGCGGTCCCGCACGCCGTACAGCCGGGCGGGGACGTCACTGAGCTGGTGCACCGCCTGTTCCCAACTGAGCAAGCCGCGGGCCCGGACGGCATCCCCGAGGACGGCGGTCGAGTAGATGGCCCCGCACATGGTGTCGAGGTGCGCGCCGGCGTCGGAACCGCCGACGATGGCGCGGGGGTCCTGCCACGTCTGTGCGCGCAGCGCCCAATCCTCCTCGGACTCGGGGATGGGCGGGCGCAGCCCGGTGCGCAGGCCGTCGGCCACCACCACGTCGAGGAGTGCGTCGAAAGGTGCGATGCCGCGGGCGCGGCCGACCTCGCCCACGCTGTGCCCCTCGACCTCGGCGTTCTCCGGCGCAAAGGTCTCCTCGAAGATGAGGCGGTCCCACACGGCCAGATGCCGCAGGATCCCGGCCTCGTCGGATTGGGCTCCGGCGTCGAGTCGCCGCCGGGTACCGGGGTCCGAGAGCGCCGTCATGCGCTCGGGGACCGGCAGTGCGAAGACCTCGCGCCAACCCGGCAACCCGTCGAGAATGGCTCCGTGCTCGAAGCTGAGCCGCAGTTGCATGGTGTGCGGCAGCGTCAGCGCGACGACGGTGGCCCCCCGGGCCGCGGCGGCGGTGCCGGCCGCCAGCTGGCTCCAGGCACCATCGGGATTCATGGCCGACACGCCGAGCACGTTCCAGTTGACCGGCCGGTCAGCCAATAGCGACATCGTCGACAGGAAGTCGATCTCCTCTTCGGTGAAGCCGTTGAGGCAGCCGGGCACGATGAGCTCGACGGTGGTCCCCTCGTGTGCCCGCACGGCGGCGGCCAGCCGTTCCATCTCGACCCGGCTCGCCGCCCGAGACGGCACCGGCTGGCCGTCCCCGTCGTTGTGCGTGTGCACCTGCGACGTCGAGAAGCCGAGCGCGCCCTCCGTGAGGGCGGCATGCAGCGCCGCCTCCATCGCGTCGATGTCCGCTGGCGTCGCAGCGCCACCGACGGCACGCTCGCCCATCACCAGCCGACGCAGCGTCGAGTGCCCGGCGAGGAACCCGGCGTTGACGGCGATGCGGCCGTCCAGATGGCCGAGCCACTCCCCGAACGACCCCCAGTCCCACGGCAGTCCGGCCTGCAGCGCCGCGAGGGGCATGCCCTCGACCCTCGCCATCATGCGTGCGATGTAGTCGGCGTGCTCGGGAGCCAGCGGGGCGAGCGAGAAGCCGCAGTTGCCGCCGAGCACCGTCGTCACGCCGTGCAGCGGCGACGGGCTGGCGTTGGGGTCCCAGAACAGCTGGGCGTCGTAGTGGGTGTGCAGGTCGACGAAGCCGGGCGCGACGAGCAGGCCTGTCGCGTCGATCACATGATCGGCGTCCCCCGTGGCTGCGCCCGGACCAATGGCGCGCACGCGGTCGCCGACGGCGAGAACGTCGGCCCGTACTGGTGCGGCGCCGGTGCCGTCGACCACGGTCCCCCCGCGGATCGCGACCGTCACGCCGGCGCCCCCCGCCCGCCGGGCGCCGGACGGCACACCCGGACGCGCTGGCGGGCGAAGGCCTGCATGCCCTCGGGCCCCAGCTCGACCCCGAACCCCGACCGCTTCCACCCGCCCATGGGCGTGTGCATGTCGATAGCCGAGATTCCGTGCGCGTTGACGAAGACGGTCCCCGCCGACAGCCGCGACGCCACGGCGGCTGCCAGGGTGTCGTCGTTGCTCCAGACCGAGGCGCACAGGCCGAAGGTCGTGTCGTTTGCCGCGTCGACTGCCTCGTCGATGTCGTCGTAGGGGATCACGGGGAGGGCGGGTGCGAATTGCTCCTCGCGCACGATGCGCGCCCCGGCATCAGGCGCCACCACCAGCGCCGGGGAAACGAAGTAGCCGGCTGATCCCTCGTCCTCGGCCCGCATCCGGCCCGGCCGCAGGACGGCTGACCCTGCCGCGTCCGCCTCGGCCAGCATCGCCTCGACCCGGTCACGTGCGCTCGCCGTATGGACCGGCCCCATCGTCACACCCTCGGCCAGCCCGTCGCCGACCAGCTCACCCGAGAGGCGATCGGCCAGAGCGTCCACCATCTCGGCCAGTCGCTGGCGGTGCACGTAGAGACGCTTGATGGCCATGCACACCTGTCCGCTGGTGACGAAGGCCGCCTCGACGATCCGCTCGGCGAGGGCGTCGTCGGCCTCGACGTCGGGGGCGATCACCGCCGCGTCGTTGCCGCCGAGCTCGAGCACGAGCGGGCGGGTGGTGGAGGCGGCGGCGGCCATGACCGCCTGTCCCGTGGCGATGCCTCCGGTGAAGGACACCATGTCGATGCCGGGATGGGCCACCAGGGCGGCGCCGAGCGCGGCCTCGGGCCCGTTGACGACGTTCAGCACCCCGGGCGGCAGCACCTCGGCCATGGCCGCGGCGACGAGCAGGACGGCGCCGGGGCACGTCGGCGGGGCCTTGACCACGACGCCGTCACCCGCCAGGAGCGCGGGGAGGATCTTGTTGGCCATGACCGAGACCGGCCAGTTGAAGGGGAGGATGGCCGCCACGACCCCGTGCGGCACCCACTCGACCCGTGTCGCCCCGCCGTTGAGCTCGCGGGAGGCGAGTGCCTCGGCCACGACCGGTGCGAAGGCCGCCGCCATGCCGCCCATGGTGGCGGTGTCGAAGATGGCCTCGAGGAGCGTCTTGCCGTGCTCACGCGTGAGCACGCGGGCGAGATCCCCGGCCTCGACGGCGGCCACGCCCGCCTCGGCCGCCGCGACGACGCGGGCGGCCCGCTCGTCCGCGGCAAGGCCGGACCAGGCGGCCTGGGACCGGCGGGCTGCGGCCACGGCATGATCGAGCTGGGCGAGGGACGTCGAAGGGGCGTCGAGGACGACCTCGGCCGGCCGCGCCGGGTTGGTCACCGGGTAGGTACCCTCGCCGCCTGCAACGACGTCGCCGTCGATGAGGAGGCCGACGCCTGTGAGGACGTCCTCGACGTGTGTGGTCATGTGCACCCCCGGACCGGCCGACGTTGCTGACGATAGTGTCACCTTCTCGTGGGAACCGTCGAGACGGAGCGGGAGCAGCGGGCGGTGACCCTGCTGCCCGATCCAGAGCCCAGGCCGGTGCGGGTCCCCATCATCTCGGTCGACGACCACCTCATAGAGCCACCGGATCTCTTCGAGGGCCGTCTGCCCTCCGCCCTCCAGGACGGGGCGCCCCGCGTTGTGGAGCAGGACGACGGCACCCAGAGCTGGGTCTTCGAGGGGAGCCACTACCCCAATGTCGGGTTGAACGCCGTGGTGGGCCGACCCCGCGAGGAATGGAGCATGGATCCAGCCCGCTTCGACGACATGCGCCCGGGTTGCTTCGACATCGAGGCCCGCATGGCCGACATGGACCGAGCCGGTCTGTGGGCTTCGTTGTGCTTCCCCTCGCTCGTGTCCGGCTTCTGCGGCGCCGTGTACTCCCGCGCGCACGATCCCGAGCTCGGCCTGGCCTGCCTGCGCGCCTACAACGATTGGCACGCCGAGGTTTGGGCGGGCACCCATCCCGAGCGCATCATCCCGCTCCAGCTTCCCTGGCTGGCCGACATCGCATTGGCCAGCACCGAGCTGCGGGCCAATGCCGCACGGGGCTTCAAGGCGGTGAGCTTTCCCGAGTTCCCCGCCCAGTTGCAGCTGCCCTCCATCTTCAGCGGGCAGTGGGACCCCTATTTCGCTGCCTGCGAGGAGACCGACACCGTCGTGTGCCTGCACACGGGGGCGTCCGCCTGGGCCCCCCTCCCGTCGCCCGATCCGCCGTTCGAACTGCTGCCCACCGTGTTCCCCGTCAACGCACTGCTGGCGGCGGGCGAATGGCTGTGGTCGGGAGTCCCGCTCCGCTTCCCGGGCCTGAAGGTGGCCATGTCCGAGGGCGGCATCGGGTGGGTGCCCATGCTGATGGACCGCGCCGACTACGTGCTGGGCCACTCGGCCTCGGGCACCGAGAGCCATGCCTGGCCCTCCGAACTGCTCCCGAGCGAGGTGCTGCGCCGCAACTTCTGGTTCTGCTCCATCGACGATCCCTCCGCGGTGGCGCAGCGCCATGTGATCGGTGTCGATCACATCATGGTGGAGAGCGACTACCCCCACGCCGACTCGTCGTGGCCCGACACCCAGCGCGTGTTGACCGAGACCTGGGGGGCGCTCCCGGAGCACGAGTTGCGGGCCGTGGCCGGCGGCAACGCCAGCCGGCTCTTCCGCCATCCTCTGCCGGCGGTGGACGACTGGCGCACCCCCGCGCCGTGACGGGCTCGGCGGTGAGGGCTGCGCCGCTCCCGCCCCGCGCCGGGCCCGTGGTCGACGCCGACGGCCACGTCGTCGAGCCGATGAGAGCCTGGGAGGGGCTGCCCGAGGACCGCCGGCCCCGGATCAGCGCGGACCGGTCCGGCTACGAGCACGTCGTGGTCGGAGACACCGAGATCCTGGCCGTGCCCCTTGGGAACCTCGCCCGACCCGGCTCGACGTTCGACGACCCCGCTTCGTTCCGACCGCTGGCCGAGGCGCTCCCCGGTGGATGGGACCCCGTGGCGCGCATGCACGACATGGACGCCGAGGGCATCGACCAGGCTGTCTTGTACCCGACGATCGGCCTCTACTTCTCCGTCGTCGACGATCCCGCCGCAGCGACCGCTCTGGCTGCCGCCTACAACGACTGGCTGGCGTCCTATTGCGCCACCGACCCGCGTCGGCTGTTCGGGGCGGCCATGCTGCCGCTCCAGGACCCCGGCGCGGCGTCACGCGAGCTGCGGCGGGCGGTGACCGAGCTCGGCTTGGTCGCCGGCTTCGTCCGCCCGAACCCCTGCCGGGGCCGTTCGTTGTCGGATCGCGCCTACGACGCCGTATGGGACGCAGCCGAGGAGCTCGACGTGCCGATCGGGGTCCACGAGGGCAGCTCGGTCGTCGTTCCCACACTGGGGTCGGACCGCCCCTTCAACCCGCTCGTGCTCCATGCCGTGTCACACCCCTTCGAGGAGATGCTGGCCTGTGCCCAGCTCATCGCGTTCGGGGTGCTGGAGCGGCACCCGGGACTGCACTGCATCTTCCTCGAGGCCTCCGGGGGCTGGGCCCCGTTCTGGCTCGAGCGCCTCGACGAACAGGCGGAGTCCTTCGGCGCCTTCTGCCCCGACATGGTGCTGCGGCCCTCGGAGTACTTCGCCCGCCAGTGCGCCGTCAGCTTCGAGATCGACGAGCGAACGCTGCCTGCCCTGGCCCCATTCCTCGGCGACACCCGCATCGTCTGGGGCAGCGACTACCCGCACCACGACGCCACCTTCCCCGGCGCCGTCGACGCCATCCGCGCCACGGTCGCCCCCTGCCCCACCGCGACCCAGGCCCGCGTACTGGGCCTCAACGCGCGCCGCCTCTATCGCCTGCCCCGCCGCCGCGAGGGCGTCGCCGGTCTGATCGACGACTACTTCGCCGCGGTCACCGCACAGGACTCCGCGTTCCTGCGGCGCCTCTTCGCCCCGGACGCCGAGTTCGACGTCGACGGTGAGTGCCGCACCGGCCACGAGGCCATCCTTGCCTACTACGCGGACCGCACATTCGTCTTCGAGGACTTCCGCCCTGCGCCGGGTCCGCTGGAGGTCGACGGCACCACGGTGACCGTGGACATCGACGTCCACCTGGGCGGCGCCGAGCGGACGGTGCGGGACGTCTTCGAGACGGACGGCGAGCGGATCACCGCGCTACGCGTGCGCGGCTTCGCCGACGTTTTGCGGGCCGCCGGCCCGCGGTGAGCC
The DNA here is from genome assembly GCA_963726135.1 of uncultured Acidimicrobiaceae bacterium. Classification (GTDB taxonomy): domain Bacteria; phylum Actinomycetota; class Acidimicrobiia; order Acidimicrobiales; family RAAP-2; genus Bog-473. The sequence continues at coordinate 247,038 of CAVSBE010000002.1, read as the reverse complement.
CGGCCCCGTGCGGCCTCAGGCGGCCGGCTGGGGCTGCGGGCCGCGCAGCAGGCGACCGGGGAGCTCCCCCGTCGCCTCGTCGTGGGCCCGCACGACCACGCCCGACTTGACGGTCGCCACGTAGCCGCGGGCGCGCTGGATCAGCCGCTTGCCCGAGGCCGGGAGGTCGTAGACCATCTCGGGTGGCTCCAAAGTGAGCGCTCCGTGGTCGATGACGTTCAGGTCGGCCACGTGGCCCGGGGCCAGGAGGCCCCGGTCGCGGAAGCCGTAGAGCTCGGCGGTGCGCCGGGTCTGAAGGTGCACCACGGTCTCGATCGGCAGCGTGTCGCCCCGGCGGCGATCACGCGCCCAGTGGGTCAGCATGAACGTCGGCAGGCTGGCGTCGCACAGCACGCCGCAGTGGGCCCCGCCGTCGCCCAGCCCGAGAACCGTGGCGGGGTGGGTGAGCATCTCCCGCACGGCATCGAGGTTCTGTGCCGAGTAGTCGAGGAGCGGGAGATAAAGGAGCTCCCTCCCGTCCCGCTGGAGCATCAGGTCGTAGAGGACCTCGTCGGTCGTCCTTCCCTGTGCGGTGGCGAGGGCGGTGACGCTGCGCTCGGGCGGCGGTTCGTAGTCGGGCGGGTCGCCCAGCGGGAAGAGCTTGTGCAAGTTGGCCCGCAGAAGTTGCACGAAGCCGCCGGGCCGCGGCTCCTCGGCGAGGATGGCCGCCCGCACCTCGGGCGTGCGCAGCCGCGCCACGCGTTCCGCCAGTGGAAGTCCGGCGATCTCCTGGTAGGCCCGGTGGTGCGCGAAGGGGTGGGTCACGGACTGGAAGCCGACCATGAGGGAGGTGGGCTTACCGGCCACCTGGGGCACCAGCCAGGCACCCCGCCGGTTGGCGGCCACGCCGCGGTCGATCCATTCCCGCCACAGGTCCGGGGCGAAGTCGGCCTGGAGGACCTGGTACGTCACCGGCACACCCGCTCGCACGGAGATCTCGGACATCCAGGCGAACTCGTGGTCGAGGTCGCGCATGTCGCTGGCCAACGAGAACACGCGGTGCCCGGCCTTGCCGAGGGCCTCGCCGATCGCGACCAACTCGTCCGCGGCGGCCGTCGTGCCGGCCGCCAGCTCGCCGTCCTTGGCGCGATGCAGGATCGTGCGCGTCGTGGAGGCCCCGATGGCGCCGGCATGTACGGCCTCGCGGACGAGCGCCGCCATCTCTGCGATCTCTTCCGTCGTCGCCGTGTCGTTGGCCCGGCCCTCGCCGAGCACATAGGCCCGTAGCGCACCGTGCGGGACCAGCGACGCGACGTCGAGGACGCGCGCGGTCCGCTCCACTTCGTCGAGGTACTCCCCGAAGGTCTCCCAGTTCCAGTTGATGCCCTCGGCCAGCGCCGTGCCCGGGATGTCCTCCACGCCCTCCATGAGCTGAATCAGCCAGGAACGGTCCGACTCGCGTGCCGGGGCGAACCCGACGCCGCAATTTCCCATGACAACGGTGGTCACGCCGTGCCAGCCGGACGGCGAGACCTCGGGGTCCCAGGTGGCCTGGCCGTCGTAGTGCGTGTGGATGTCGACCCATCCGGGCGTGACGAGGAGCCCGTCGGCGACGATCTCGCGCCGCGCCTGGCCGTCGACCTCGCCGATCGCGGTGATGGTGCGCCCGTCGACCGCGACGTCGCCCGTGCGGGTCGGCCGCCCCGATCCGTCGGCGATCGTGCCACCCCGGATGATCAGGTCGTGCATGCGTGCTCCTCTTCGCCTACACCCAGCTTCGCAGCTTTTCGATCATGGCGACGGGATCGGGACCGACGGGCGTCACGTTGAGATGGGTGACGCCGACCTCGGCCAAGGCGGCGACCCGCTCCTTGATGTAGGACTCGGGGCCGCACAGCGACGTCGCCTCGAGCAGCTCGGCTGGGACGAGGGCGGCTGCCTCTTCCTTCTTTCCCGACAGGTAGAGGTCCTGGATCGTGGCGGCCTCCTTCTCGTAGCCGTAGCGGCAGGCCAGGGCGTTGTAGAAGTTCTTGCCCCGGGCGCCCATGCCGCCGATGTAGAGCGCCGCCGCACCTCGGCCCAGCTCGCGGACGGAGGCGACCTCGGATTCCTCGCCGATGGCGAGCAACCCCCCGGCGGCGATCTGCAGCATGCCCAGCGACGGGTCGCGCCTGGCCGTCCCGGCTTCGAGCGATGGGCCGAAGACCGCCTTGGCCTTGTCGGGGACGAAGAAGATCGGCAGCCAGCCCTCAGCCACCTCGGCCGTCATGGCAACGTTCTTCTCGCCGAGGGCAGCGACCCAGATCGGAATGCGCGGGCGAACCGGGTGGTTGATGAGCTTCAAGGCCTTGCCGAGCCCAGTTCCCTCGCCGGGCGGCAGGGGGATGTGGTAGGCCGCGCCGTCGTGGGTCAGCGGTGCCTGGCGGGCCCAGACGTCGCGGCAGATCTCGATGATCTCGCGGGTGCGCGTGAGCGGGCGGTCATAGGGGACCCCGTGGAAGCCCTCGATCACCTGGGGACCCGAGGCGCCGAGCCCGAGATTGCACCGGCCGCCGGAGACCGCATCGATACCGGCGGCCGTCATGGCGATCAGCGTGGGCGTCCGGCTGTAGATGGGCAGAATGGCGGAGCCGATCTCCACCCGCTCGGTCTTGGCGGCCAGGTACCCCATATAGCTCGGGGCGTCGTAGCTGTAGGCCTCGGCCACCCAGACGACGTCGAGCCCCACCTTCTCGAGCTGCACCGCCTGCCGGGCGGACTCTTCGAAACCCCCGGCGTAGCCCAGCGTCATGGACAACTTCATCGCGGCCCTCCCCTTCTCGGTCCTCGCGACCGCGCTTCGATGTCGCCTACGGCGGTGTCGAGGTGCACTGCGCAACAGGGTACCGACACTCGGTCCGCTGGAGCCACGGAGCCAGCTTCACCGTCGGCCCGCCCGAGCTGTGGGCGGGAACCACACCGACGCCGCCGATCAGGAACAAGGCGGCGCCCATGCCCATGCCGATCAGGAACAACCAGAACCGCTTCCGAACGAGGGTCAACAACGTCGTGCACCTCCACGTGGGTGGCGTCCCCTCTGATCAGGTCCTCTCGGGATCCTCCGACCGGCCGACCGATCCCCGAGAGACCAGACTGTACGCACACGTGCTCCGGACATTCCAATGGCGATCGACGTCGGGCGGTCGGCTCCAACCGGCGCCGGACGAGATGCGTGTGCCAACATGCGGCCATGGTTGCCAACGGCCCTTCACTGCGTCTCCTGCCGCGCCTGAGCGACGACGTCGCGTTCTTCTGGACCTCCGGCGCCGACGGCGTGCTGCGGCTGCTTCGTTGCAACGCCTGTGGGTTCTTCAACCATCCGCCCGGGCCCGTCTGCCGTCGCTGCCTGTCGCGCGATCAGGCACCACAGGAGGTCAGCGGCCGCGGCCGTGTCGAGACCTTCACGGTCAACTACCAGCAGTGGATCCCCGGGAGTGACCCCTACATCATCGCCTGGGTGTCGATTGACGAGCAGCCCGACATCCGTCTGACGACCAACCTGGTCGGCGTCGAGCCCCAGGACGTCCGGGTGGGCCTGCCGGCGCGCGTGCTCTTCGAGCACGTTAATGACGTGTGGCTCCCCCTCTTCACTCCGGCCGACGCGGCGGACGCGGCGGACGCGGCGGACGCGTCATGAGCCTCCGACCAGGTGAGGAGCCGCTGGAACGGCGCGCGATCATCTCAGGCATCGGGCAGTCCGCGGTGGGCCGCCGGCTCGGGCGCTCGGACCTCGACCTGACGGTGGAAGCAGCGCTCGAGGCCATCGCCGACGCCGGCCTCACCCGCGACGACATCGACGGGATCTCGACCTATCCGGGCATGGGGGCGGGAACGCCCGGATTCGGCGGTCCGCCGACCCCCGATGTCCAGGATGCCTTGGGCCTCGCCCTCAACTGGCACGACGGTGGCGGCGAAGGACCGGCCCAGATGCGCGCCGTCATGGCCGCGGCGCTCGCCGTGGCCGCGGGCCTCGCCCGCCACGTCCTGGTCTATCGGACCGTCAGCGAGGGCTCGGCCCAAGGGACACGAGGCCGCCAGGGCATCGGGGTCGGTGGGGGCGGTGGCGGCGGCGCGCCCCGCTTCGGGGGCTTCATGCAGTGGTCGCTCCCCTTCGGCGCCGCGTCGGCCGCCAACTGGCTGGCCATGGTGGCGCAACGGCGCGTGCACGAGTTCGGGTTGACCCGAGAGCAGTTGGGCCAGATCGCCCTCAACGGGCGTCGCAACGCCGCGCTCAACGCCAAGGCGGTCTACCGCGACCCCATGTCGATGGAGGACTACCTGGCCGCGCGCATGATCACGACACCGCTGTGCCTCTTCGACTGTGACGCGCCATGCGACGGGTCGACCGCGGTGATCGTGTCCCATCGCGACGTCGCCGGCGACCTCGACCATGCAGCGGTGCACATCAACGCCCTCGGCACAGCGCTGCGTGGGCGCCCCAGCTGGGACCAGTTCGACGACATGACCACGATGGCGGCACGGGACGCCGCCGCCTCAATGTGGGAGCGCACCGAGCTCACGCCGGCCGACGTCGACACCGCGCAGCTCTATGACGGCTTCTCGGTGCTCACCATCGTGTGGCTCGAGGCCCTCGGGTTCTGCGGACGGGGCGAGAGCGGGCCCTTCATAGAGGGCGGCGCCAACATCGCTCGAGACGGGCTCCTGCCGCTCAACACGGCGGGTGGGCAGCTCTCGGGGGGGCGCCTGCACGGGTTCGGACTGATCCACGAAGCATGCGTCCAGCTGCGCGGCGGTGGCGGCGAGCGTCAGGTCGTCCGGCCGGGCGGCCGGGTCCCGGAAGTGGCGGCGGTGGCCAACGGAGGCGGGCCCATCGCCGGCACCATGCTGCTCACCCGCGGGGTGCGCTGAGGGCGGGGCCCGGTCGAGTCCGGTGGGGTGCCGACCGGTCTCTCTGAAAGCTGTAAGCAGTCTCGTTGAGAGTTTTCAGGAACGTCGGGTCCCCGTCGTCGCCCCGCCCGAGAGGGCCAAGCCTCCAGCGCGCACACCGGCAAGGCCGGCCTCGGAGTCTCAGTCCGGCTTCGTCCCGGCCAGGTGGTGCGCAGCGCGTGCGGCCAGGGCGACGAGGGTCAATGTCGGCCCGTAACCGCTCGAGGTGACGAACACGGACGAGTCGGCGACCACGACGTTGTCGAGCGCATGCACCCGGCCCCAGCGGTCGACCACGGAGGTGCCCGGGTTGTCGCCCATGCGGGCCGTGCCGATGACGTGGCGGCTCTCGGGCACGGGGGTGGCCCCGACGCCGTGATAGGAGACGCCCGGCGACGAGGTGTGAATGACCCACTCCGCGCCCATCTCCTCGAGCACCGACTGCAGGATCTTCCCGTGGTGTTTGGAGGCGGCCAGCTCGTGGTGCCCCGGCTGATAGGTGACGCGTGCCACGGGGAAGCCGCGCACGTCACGCACGGACGGGCTGAGGTCCACGGTGTTGGTGGAATAGGGCAGATCCTCGCCCTGCATGATGAAAGCCCACATGCGCTCGCGCAGGTTCGAATCGCGCATGGCCTGGGCGTGGCCCTTCCCCCACGGCGAGTGCCGGGCCGCCATGATCGGCAGACCGCCCCCGCTGTGCTCGACCAGGCCGCCGCGGAACCAGGGCAGCCCGGCGCCGATCGCCGCCTCCCGTGATCGATCGTCCTGCACCATGGCGTCGTCGTGCACGTGGGTGACCGACCGGCCCTTGTGCGGGTGGAGGCGCAGGTCCGGGAAGTGGCCCACGACGATCGTCTGGAAGTGCACCATCAGATGGCGGCCAAGGGCCGGGTGCTCCAGGCCGGACAGGAGCAGGATGCGCGGTGTCTCGATCGCGCCGCCGGCCACGATCACGAGCTCGGCGTCCATCATGTGCATGACGCCGTCGGACCCGATGTACTCGACCCCGGTTGCCCGGCGCCCGCTCGTCACGATGCGGCTGACGTAGGTCTCGGCCATGAGCTGGGCCCGGCCGGTCGCCATGGCCTTGGTGAGCAGCGCGACGGGGTCGCCTTTGGCGTGGATGGGACAACCGAAGAACGCGCAGAAGCCGCAGTTGTTGCAGGCCGGGCGGCCGTCGTAGGCGATGCTGTTGGCCGCTGTCGGCGCCTCGTAGGGATGGAGCCCGACCTTCTCCGCCGCAGCCGATGACAGCACTGCGCCGTACATGGGCGCCCCCGGCGGCATCGGGTAGGGGCCCGACCGCCAGGCCGCGAACGGGTTGGCCCCTTCGCGCCCCGCCACGCCGATCGCCCGCTCCACCTCGGCGTAGTAGGGCTCGAGCTCGTCGTAGTCGAGGGGCCAGTCGTCGACAGCCGCGTGCTCCTGCGGCCCGTAGGTGGAGAGGAGGCGGAAGTCCTCCTCTCGGAAGCGCGGCACCTTGCCGTCGGCGTGCGTCCCGCCACCCCCGACCGTGGTGGGGATGGAATTGACCTCCCCGACATGCGTGTGCTCCCCCTCGTCCGCGGACCGCCGGAAGGCGCGCGGCTCAATGAGGGGATCGGGCCCGAGGAAGTAGCGGGAGATGAACTTGATCTCGTCGTTGGAGTAGTCGCCGGCGGGCGTCGTCGGGTCGTCGGGGTCGAGGAGGTGGTTGCGCCCCTTCTCCATGATGACGACCGACCAGCCGGCTCGGGTCAGCACCTCGGCCGCCGTTGCGCCGCCCGGACCGGACCCGATGATGACCGCGTCGGCCGTCAAGGCTGGGACACCTCGGCGTCGCTGTAGCCGCGCGGCTGCACGTCGCCCTCGTAACCGATGTAGGCCCACCCGACCCCGTCGCGGTTGCCCCCGTACTCTGGCGGCCCGTACATGCCCTCACAGCAGTGCTCCCACAGGAGGTCGCAGAAATCCCCGTCGGCCCGGAGGCGGCGCCGCTGCTCGCTGCCGTCCACGTCGGCGAAGTCCTCCCCCAGGCCGGCCAGCCCCGCCCGGTAGCGCTCTTGGAGCCCCACGACGGGCCCGTTGAACTCACGCTCCGGCCTCCCCTGCGAGCCCTCTATCCGCGTGCGCCAGGCGAGCTCGTCGAGCGGGGACAGCCGGTGGAAGTTGGAGAACCCCGCCACGCCGCCGTGACGCCCCGACGCCGGTCCTCCCGCCCAGATGCGGGGCGGGTCGAAGGAGAAGGCACCCAGGAAGAGGTCGATGTAGTCGGCGACGCCCGCCTCGCCGGCTCCGGGTGCACCCTGGTCGGAGGGCATCATCTGGGCGCAGGCCGCCCGCAATATGGCGTATTCCTGCTCGCTCAACCACACGGGCACCGGGCAAACGTAGCGTGCCCCCGCCCCAATTGCTGACGCTGCTGTCAGGTTAGGATCGAGCCTCACCCGTCCCGCCGGGGGGCGGGCGGGGAGGATGGTCATGGCGCAGGGTGGCTACCGGGTGGGCGTCGACGTGGGCGGCACGTTCACCGACTTCATCTGCATCACGCCGGACGGCCAGGTCGTCCTGGACAAGACGCCGACGACCCCCGACGACCAGTCGACCGGGGTGCTGACGGGGGTCGAGCAGCTGGCCGAGGCCTTCGGTCTGGACACCAAGGCGTTCTGCGGCGCCATCGAGGCCTTCGTGCACGGAACGACCACGGCCGACAACACCATGATCGAGATGAGCGGCGCCCCCACCGGCCTCCTCGCCACGGAGGGCCACCGCGACGAGATCGAGCTCCGGCGGGACCACAAGGAGGAGATCTGGGACCCGACCGCGCCGCCGCCCAAACCGATCGCACGGCGGCGGGCCCGCATCCCGATCCCGGAGCGCTGCGACTTCGAGGGCAACGTCGTACTGGGACTCGACGAGGAGGCGGTGCGCCTCGGCGTGCGGCGGCTGCAGAAGCTCGGCGTGGAGTCGATCGCCGTCTGCTTTCTCTTCAGCTTCGTCAACCCCGACCACGAGCGGCGCGCCCGCGAGCTGATCCTCGAGGAGTTCCCCGACGTCGGGCACATCTCGCTGTCGCACGAAGTGCTCCCGCGGGCACCCGAGTTCGAGCGCACCTCCACGACGCTCGTGAACGCATACGTCGCGCCGAAGATCAGCGCCTACGTCGACCGGCTCGTGGAGAAGCTGCACCGCGCCGGCTTCGACGGTCAGATCGTGCTCATGCAATCGAGCGGTGGCGTCATGCCGCCCCAGTCCGTGCAGCGGCGCGCCGTCTCGTTACTCGGCTCGGGGCCGACAGGCGGCGTCATGGGCGCGGCGCTGGCTGCCGGGCGCAGCGGCGTGCACGATCTGGTGGCGGCCGACATGGGTGGCACGTCGTACGACGTCTGCCTGGTGCAGCACGGCCAGCCGGCCGTCACCACGGACTGGAACTGGCGCCACCGCTACTACATCAACCTGCCGATGGTCGACATCCACAGCGTCGGTGCGGGTGGCGGTTCCATCGCCCGCGTCCGCCAGGGCGCCCTCCTGGTCGGACCCGACTCCGCCGGCTCGGTCCCCGGGCCCGTCTGCTACGGACGCGGTGGCGTGCGGGCCACGGTGACCGACAGCGACGCCGCGCTCGGCTACCTGCCGGCCAAGGGCTTCGCCGGTGGCCGCATGGAGCTCGACGTGGAGGCCGGCCGGGCTGCCATCGCCCGTGACGTCGCCGACCCGCTCGGCCTCGGAGTCGACGACGCCGCCTGGGCGATTCAGCGCATCGTCAATGCCAACATGGCCAATGCGGTGCGCAAAGTGCTCTCCCAGCACGGCGCCGATCCCCGCACCCTCTCACTGGTGGCCTACGGGGGCGGCGGGCCCGTGCACGCCTGGGCGCAGGCCCGCGAGCTCGGGATCGGGCGCATCCTGGTGCCGAAGGCCTCACCAGCCTTCTCCGCTCTCGGCCTGCTGGTGTCCGACTACGTCGTGGACCTCATGCGCGCCTACGTCGTCAAGCTCTCCGACATCGACCTGTCGCGGGTGCGGACACTGGCGACCGACATGCGGCGCGAGGCGGAGGCGGAGCTGGCGCCGGCGCGTCTGGGCGACGGCGCCGTGCAGGCCGACCTCTTCGCACAGATGTGTTACCAGGGACAGAACTTCGACATCTCGGTGCCGCTCCCCGAGGGTCAGTCCCTGTCGGAAGAGCGCCTGCTCGACCTGGCCGACCGCTTCCACCACCAGCACGAGGCGGCGCGCGGCTTCGCCTTCCCGACCCAGCCGCCGCTCGTGCGCGGCATCCGCCTTGTGCACCGGGGCGCCACCCCGAAGCCGCCCGTGCTCGCCCGCATGGGCGAGGTGACCCACGCCGCCGACGCGCGCACGGGCGCGCGGCCGGTCCACCTGGGCGAGGGGTTCATCGAGGTACCGACCTACGACGGCTCGTCCCTCGGTGCCGGCGCGCTCATCGAGGGGCCGGCGCTCGTCGAAGAGCCCTTCACGGTGCTCGTGCTCGCGCCATCCGACGTGGCGGTGCTCGACGAACACGGCAATTACGACATCACCGTCGGCCGGGGTTGAGGACGACCCGGGACTCAGTCGCTCTCGGGGCCTGCTTCCGTGTTGGTTTCCAGATCGGTCTCCGGGCCGAAGTGGCGGTGCGACTCAGGTTCGGGAAGGGCACCGAGTCGGTGGGCGACCCACATCAGCGCCCGCTCACTCTCGTCGAGCGCCTGGCAGACGAGGTTCCCCGTCTCGCTCGCCCCGAGGTCGACCAGTCGGCACCAGTTCACGAGCAACCGAACGCCTGGGCCGCGGTAGTGCCGCCCGGCCATGCGCACCGGCACCGCCGGCATCCGGAGGGCCCAGGTCACCAGTCCCCCGGCGATCTCGGGGAACGCATGGCGGTGCCGGCCGATCTCGGAGTACTGGCCGGTCACGACGTCGGCCATGTTCTCGAGCGCCTCTGACCCCTGCTCGAAGTAGCTGGAGTGTGCCTCGACGCTCGGATGATCGGGTGCGTTGGTGCTCATCCTGGTACCCCCGAAGGTCGGCGCGCTCGGGGCGGCCCCGAAGATGCCCAGCTCGGCGATGGCGTCGCCCGGCGCCTGTTCGGAGAAGAAGTGCGACTGATCGAGGTGCAGTTGCCGGAGCTCGTCGACCGTCATGCCCGGGCTCCCGGCCACGACGACGTCGGTCACGTGCAAGTCGGAGTCGGCCAACGCGGCGCCCACCACGATCGACCCGAAACTGTGCGCGACCACCGTGAGGGACTGCTCGGGGTCGAGCGCGAGCCATTCGACGAACGCGGTCAGGTCGTCTGCGGCCGTCTGCAGGTCCTCGTTGCATTCGATGGAGTCCGTGGCCGCCACGAGGATGTCGGCCGGGTTGTCGTAGCCCTTCCACAGCACCACGGCGGTCGACGACGCTGCTGCGAAGAGGTTGCGGGCCTCCGGGATCCAGTCATCGCACAAGTTCGTGCCGTCACCCACACCGGGGACGAATACCGCCACGTGTTCGGCGGACTCGATGTCGCCGAAGAGCACGGCATAGTGCTGGAGCTGAGGCCGGTAGAGAAGGATGTCACCTCCGCTGTCGATCAGTGTCTGCAGCAAGGTCACGCGGTCGGCGTCGCCCTCGAGGATGGCGCCCGCCAAGTCCATCTTCACCGCCGCGATGTTGTTCTCGGCTCGACGGACCAGCATCTCCCTTCCGCGCATGCAACAGGTTACGCCGCACCCACCACTCTCAAGTGTGACCTCGGTAACCTGTTCGGGCATGGGTGCGTGGCTGGCCATCGTCGCTGCCGTCCTGTTCGCGCTCGGCACCGTGCTGCAGCAGAAGGGCACGCTCACCACCGAGGCCGCGGCGGACGACCCGCGGTTCTTGATCCAGATCCTGCGACGCCCCGTCTGGTTGGCCGGCGCCGTCCTCCAGTCCACGGGCTGGGTCGTCCAGGCAATGGCGCTCGATCGTGCGTCGCTCGTCACGGTGCAGTCACTGACCGCCCTGAGCCTGGTGATCGCGCTGCCACTCGGCGCGATCCTGACGGACCAGCACATCGGATGGCGCGAGGTGACCGGTGCGTCGCTGACGCTGGTGGGCATCGTGTTCTTCATCTCCGCGGGACAGCCGCAAGGTGGCAGCTCGCACCCCGATGCCAGCGCCTGGTGGTCCGCATGCCTGATCACGGGCCTGCTGGTCCTCGTTCTGTTCGGGGTGGGCCGGCGCTTCACCGGTGCCGCCAAGGCACTGACCTTCGGCGCCGCGGCGGGCCTCGGCTACGGCTTGCAGGCGGCGGTGACGAAGACGTTCGTCACCGAGCTCGGCGGCGGCGTGCTCTCGCTGCTGAGCACCTGGACCGTGTACGTACTCGTCCTGTCCGCCGTCAGCGGGTTCGCATTGCAGCAGTCAGCCCTCAAGACCGGCGTCCTGGCTCCCGCCATGGCATCGAGCAACTCGGTGACCCTCTTCTCGAGCGTGATCCTCGGCATCACCGTGTACGGCGAGACGCTGTCCAAGACCGGGACCTCCCACACGGCCTTCACCGTGGTGGGCCTCCTCGTCGCGATCGTCGGCATCGCCTTCCTCGGCGGGATCCGAGTCGCCACAGGAGGCCGCGCCGCGCGCGCACGACCCGTCGCCGGCGACGTGACGGGCCGGCCGGCGTGTCCGCAGCCGCGACGCTCGCGCCGCTACGCCCCGAGGACGTAGGTCCGGGCGTGCACACGCTGGCGACATCGACCATCGCGGGTAGCTGGTGGGAGTACGTGGCACTTTTTGTCGCGGTGGCGGCGTCGTGGGCGGGCGTCCCCGTCATCGGCGCCACCGCGCTCGGGCTGGCCGGCGTGGCCGCCAGCCAGGGGAACCTCAATCTGGCCCTGGTCATCGCGGTGTCGACCGCCGCCGGAGAGTTCGGCGGGCTGATCGGCTACGCCATCGGGAACCGCTGGGGACGCGAGCTCCTCGAACGGCCCGGGAAGCACCAAGCGGGCCGCCAGAAGATGATGCAGCAAGGCGAGCGCGCTTATGCCAGGTGGGGCCGGATCGCGGTGTTCTTCACGCCGTCGATCGTCTCGGGGACGGCCAAGATGCAGCACGGGCAGTTCATCCTCTGGAATCTCGTCGCGTCATTGGCCTTCTCGGTCTCGGTGGCCGCCAGCTCGTACGGATTCGGCCGGATCTTCACCGGCCACCACTCGCCGCGCGACATCGGCATACTGGTCGTCGGTCTGGCGGTCGGCACGCTGGTAACACTGTTCTTCGTCCGGCACCGCAGACGGTCCCGTGCCACTCCTCGGCGATCAGCGGGGTAGGCCCAGAATCCTTCCCGCAATGATGTCCCGTTGCACCTGCGAGGTCCCGCCCGCGATCCCGGCCGCCTTGCTCCAGAGCCACTGACGCGCCCAAGGCCCGGCCTCGGCGGAGGCTGGATCGCGTCCCGTCACCAGCAGCGCCGCTTCGGACAAGCCCTGCGTCATGGCGGTCCATGTGAGTTTGATCCAGCTCGACTCGGGACCGGGTTCCTCGCCGCGCCCCAGGCGCGTCAGCGTGCGCAGGTTGTGGAGACGGAGTACGCCGAGATCGATGAAGGCCCGCGCCAGCGCATCTGCGACCAGAGGGTCGTCGAGGGCGCCGTTGCGCCGGGCTTCCTCGTAGAGTCGGGCGAGGTACGTCTCGTGGACCACTTGTTCCTTGAACGGGAAGTTCGTCCCGCGCTCGTGAGCCAGGGTCGAGCCGGCGACCGTCCACCCTTGGCCCTCGGTCCCCACGACCTCCTCCGACGGCACGAAGACATCGGTGAGGAAGACCTCGTTGAATTCCGCGTCGCCGGTCATCTGGACGAGCGGGCGGACGTCCACGCCGGGGTCGGACATGTCGACGATCAGGGCGGTGATGCCCTGCTGGCGGCGCGGCTCGTCCGGATCGGTGCGCGCCAGGCACAGCCCCCACGAGGCGAACTGCGCGTAGGACGTCCACACCTTGCGGCCGGTGACCAGGTAACCCCCGTCGGTTGGCACGGCGCGCGTGGAGAGGGATGCGAGGTCGCTGCCGGCATCCGGCTCGCTGAAGAGTTGGCACCAGATCTCCCCTGCCGAGAGGATCGGCGGCAGATAGCGCAGTCGCTGGTCCTCGTTGCCGTGCGCGAGCAGCGTCGGGCCGACGAGGTTGATCCCGACCCGGTTGACCGGCTGGGGGGCCTGCGAGCGGGCGTACTCGCTCTGGTAGAGAGCGACCTGCACGGGCGTCGCGCTGCGGCCGCCGTAGGTGTTGGGCCAGTGCACCCCGACCCAGCGGTCGGCCGCGAGGGTGGCCTGCCACTCCCGGCCCCAGGCGACCTCGTCGGCCAGGTCGACGAAGGCGGGAGGACGATGGTCGTGCCTCGCCAGCCACTCCCGGAACGAAGCCGCGAACTCCTCGTCCTCCTGCCTCAGCGAGAGGTCCACACCGGCCTCGTCGACGACGTTGACATCGGCGCCACGCTAGTGGGGCCCGGGTATGGTGCCCTGCCGTGACGGCCCACCTGCGACCAACCTGGGTGCCGAGCCTGGCTCGCACCTATCGCCGGCCCGGCGGCCCCTGGGACGTGCCGACGCTGGACGCGCTCATCTCCGCCCATGGGGGCGAGATTGTCGACGGTGACACCCGCCTTTCCGCCGTCCAGGCGGAGGAACTTGTGGCCGCGATCGCCGGGGGCCTCAAACGGCGCGGTGTCGCCAGGGGCGACGTGGTGGCCTGGCAGGTCCCCAACAGCCTGGCCGCAGCCGTCCTGCCCCGGGCCTGCTGGCGTATCGGCGCGGTGGCGGCGCCCGTCCTCCACTCCTTCGGCGCGGCGGACGTCGTGGCGGCCCTTGGGCAGATCGAACCGGCGCTCGTGCTCGAGCTCAGGTCGGACACGCTCTCGGACCCCGCGGCCTTGGTCGGCGCGGTCGGGGGCCCTCCCGTCGGCGCCGGCACCTGTCCGGGCCGGGCCTCGGACGTCGCGCTGGTCCTGTTCACCTCCGGCTCGACGGGCGTCCCCAAGGCTGTCCTGCACACACAGCGCGGCCTGAGCTGGAAGGCGAGCCTGATGGCGCGCGTCCATGCTCTCGGCCCTTCGGATGCGGTCCTGATGCCGGCACCGATGGCCCACATCTCCGGGCTGCTCAACGGCGTACTCGTGCCGGGCGCGGCGGGGATGCGCTCGGTGGCCGTCCGCCGCTTCGATCCGCAGCAGGCACTCGGGCTCGTGGCGCGCGAGCGGATCTCGTTCCTTGCCGGGCCGCCCACCTTCTTCATCGCCATGGCGCGTGTGCGCGCGGAGGGACCACCCGTCGACCTGTCGTCGCTCCGGTTGATCTCCAGCGGCGGTGCCTCGGTGACGCCGGCGTTCATTGAGGAGACGGCGCGCACCTTTGCGTGCCGAGTCAAGCGGACTTATGGGTCCACCGAGGCGCCGACCGTGACGACCAGCACCGACGACGACCCCTTCGAGAAGGCCCGCGACACCGACGGGCGTGCGGTGGGTGAGGTCGAGCTGCGGGTGTCCGACCCGGAGACGGGTTCGCGACTCCCCACCGGCGCACCCGGTGAGCTCTGGGTGCGAGGGCCCGAGATGTTCGCCGGCTATGCGGACACGGGGCAGACGGCCGCCGTGATCGCCCGGGGAGGGTGGTTCCGCACCGGTGACCTGGCGACGGTCGACCATGACGGGTGGTTGCGTATCGTCGGCAGGCTAAAGGACGTCATCATCCGCGGTGGCGAGAACATCTCGGCCTCCGAGGTCGAGGCCGCCCTCGAGGCGCACCCTGCCGTCCACCACGCGGTGGCGGTCGGGTATCCGGATCCGCTCATGGGCGAGCGAGTCGCTGCATTCGTCGAGGCCGCCGCCCCTTTCGACCTCGAAGAGTGCCGGCGTTGGTTCGCCAGCAGGGGCATGGCGGTCTTCAAGACACCCGAGAAAGTCGAGCAGCTCGACCGGCTGCCGCTCCTGGGCTCGGGCAAGGCGGACCGGGCCGAGTTGCGCCGCCGCGCCGGGGCGACCTGAGGTCGCGGGAGGGTGATCCGTGCTGACTGGTATCACCGGGCTGTCCACGCGCCGAACTAGCGTTGACGCGTGCCCCGCCGCAACCTCATACCCCTCACGCTGCTCGCCGTCCTCGCGCTGTTGACGCTTCTCTTTGCCGTGCTCGGTGCCTCGTCCGCACCGAGCGGAGCGACGATCGCCGTCCAGAACGCCTCGGGGAACACGTTCGGCTCCCCCAGCGGGTCGACATCCTTCGTCATGGACCTGGTCGACACGGTCTCTTCCGGTGCCGGCACGGGGACAGTCACCCAGGTGCGCCAGATCGACTACGTGCCCCCGAACCGCATGGCCGTCTACCAGGTCGGCTCGAAGTTGCGGCTGCTGGCCGTGCTCCCCCAGGCCGCTATCACGTGCACCTTGAGCGCCTACACGACCCTCGTCGGGGGCTCCACACAGTGGACGGCGAACGGCGGCGCCTACACCCGGACCGAGAGCCTCGCCGACTACTCGGCCCGGGTGCCCCATGTCACGCCCAGCTCGTGCGCACCAAGTCCGGCGACGGTACACGGGCAGGTTCACGAGAAGGCGTCGGTCCGGTCCGGGTATCTCGTCGGCATGCGGCTGACGGTGGTGGTACCTCCGCAGACGCTGCCCTCCGGCGGCGCGGCCGCACACGGGGTCGAAGGCGAGGCCGTGGTGATGGTTCAGATCAACGGGACGCGGGTGCGCTCACTCGGCTCGTAGTGCCACACCTCGCCGGGGCCGTTGCGCGTCAGGAGAGCGCCTGGCCCGCGTCCAGCCGCTCACGCAGGATGGCGGCGATCCGGTCCCGGTGGAAGGCAGCGTCTCCGTAGCTCACCTGGTCGAGCTGGGCTCGCTTCACGTACAGGTGCATGTCGTGCTCCCAGGTGAACCCGATGCCACCGTGCACCTGCAGTCCCGCGGCCATGACGCGGCGCGACGCGTCCGAACACCACGCTTTCGCCATGCTGGACGCCAGCGAGCGGTCCCGGTCATCGGCGGCGGTGCACCACGCGGCGTAGTACACGGTTGACCGCATCCCCTCGACGTCGACCAACGCGTCGGCCAGCATGTGCTTGACGGCCTGGAAGGAACCGATGGGCTTGCCGAACTGCACGCGGTCCTTGGCGTAGTCGACCGTCATGGACAGGACATGGTCGGCGGAGCCCAGCATCTCCGCGCTGGCGAGCGTGGCCGCGCGGTCCCACAGGAGCTCGGCCGTGTCGGTGCCGCCGAGGTACAGCGCCGGCGTGCCATCGAACGCCAAGATGCCGAGTTCGCGCGTGCGGTCCATGGCTGGGACCGGATCGGGCCGTCCTTCGTTGCGCACGTCGACGGCGTAGACGCCGCCACCCGCGACCACCACTGCCACATCGGCCGAGGGAGCGAAGGTCGTGGGCGGCGTCTCGCCGCTCAGGCGCACGCGCCCATCCGATCCCGACGGGGTGGCGGTCACCTCGGCCGCTGACGCAAAGGCGACACAGCCGACCGCGGCGCCCTCCCCCAGCGCCTCGCGCCATTCCTTGGTCGCAGCGTCGGCCCGCGCCTCAGCGCCGCTGAACGCCCCGAGCGCCAGAATGGAAGGGAGGAAGGGTGCGGCCACCAGACGCCGCCCGATCTCCTCGCAGAGCACCGCGACCTCCACGGTGCCGAGTCCCAGGCCGCCGTCGTCGGCGGGCACATCGATGGCCAGCCATCCCTGGTCGGCCATCGCTGCCCACACCTCGGCGTCGTAGCCCTGGGGCGCGTCCGCCTTGGTCCCCATCGTCCCCGCGTCCGCCTCGCCGGCGGCTGCCACATCACCGGCGCCGGGCAGTGTTCCGACGACCGACCCGGTCCCCACGCGCGCCCGGAGCGCATCGTGTCCGGCCATGCGGTCGAGCAGCGTGGCCGCGGCGGCGCGCAGCGCCTGCTGATCGGTCGAGAGGTCGAAGTCCACGGCGGCGCAGTCTAGGTTCCTCCCTGACATCGGTGTCTCACGTCGCGGTGACTGTGCCATGCTGCGGGCCGATGGATCTGCACACGACCGCCGAGCAGGAATCACTGCGCGACGCGTTCCGGGCCTGGCTCCTGGAGCACCTCCCCTGGCCCTACGGCGTCGGCCTGCCACCCCGTTTCGACGACCTGGCCGACACGGTTGCGTTCGGGCGACGCTGGCAGGCCGACCTGGCCGCCGACCGGTGGGTGGGCATCACGTGGCCCGAGGAGTACGGCGGCCGCGGCCTCGGCGCGCTCGAGAACTACGTCGTCATTGAGGAGCTGGCGCGGGCGCGGGCGCCCGAACTCGTGGGCCGCATCGGCATCAACCTGGTCGGGCCCACGCTGTTGGCCTACGGAACACCCGAGCAGAAGGAGCGCTACCTCCCACGGATCCTCTCGGCAGACGAGCTCTGGTGTCAGCTCTTCAGCGAGCCCGACGCGGGGAGCGACCTGGCGTCTCTCTCGACTCGCGCCGTACCGGTCGACGGCGGATACCGGGTGAGCGGCCGCAAGGTGTGGACGTCGTACGCGCAGTTCGCCAACTGGGGGCTCTGCCTCACCCGTACCGACCCGGCGGCACCCAAGCGCCAGCTCGGGATCACCGCGTTGATAATCGACATGCACACCGAGGGCGTGCATGTGCACCCGCTCGTGCAGTCGACCGGGGAGGCGGAGTTCAACGAGGTCGAGCTGGACGACGTCTATGTCCCGAGCGGACAGCGGGTGGGAGACGAAGGGGCCGGGTGGACCGTGGCCGGCTCGACACTGGCCCACGAGCGCGGGATCAACCCGCGCCAACTCGTGATCCATACGCAGCTGATAGAGGAGCTGCTCCGACTTGCGCTCGGCAACGGGAGCTTCGACGACTGGCGCCTGCGTCAGCAGCTGGCACAGGCAGCAGTCGAGGTCAAGCTCTTCCAGCTGCACAACTGGCGCTCGCTCACCCGCCTGTCCAAGGGCGAGTCGCCGGGACCCGAGGGCAGCGCCCTCAAGCTGTACTGGAGCGAGATGTCCAAGCGGCTCCACCAGACCGCACTCGACGTGCTGGGGCCGGCGTCGCCCCTGTGGGAGGGTGCGCCGGGCAACCCCGCCGACGGCGCCTGGCAGCGGTCGTGGCTGTACTACCAGGCGTCTTCCATCTTTGCCGGCACCAACGAGATACAGCGGACGCTCGTGGGCGAGCGCGTCCTCGGGCTGCCGCGGGACTGAAGTCCCGGGTGGGCGTCATGGCGCGACAGGATGGATGACTCAGGGAGGATGGGCGACATGGCAGAGGGTTTCAAGACGATCCGCTACGAGACCGATGGGGCGGTGGCGAGCATCACCATGAACCGTCCAGACGTGGCCAACGCGCAGGATTCGACGCTCATCGACGAGATCGACGCTGCCTTCGACCTCGCCGACGCCGACGACGCGGTCCGTGTCGTCATCCTCGCGGGAGCCGGCAAGCACTTCTCATCGGGCCATGACCTCAAGGCACTGGTGAGTGGAGACGGGTCCGATCCGTGGGTCGCACTGCGCGAGACCCCCGAGGGCAAGTTCCATCACGAGAAGACCATGTACTTCGACCGCTGCCTTCGCATCCACGACTTCCGCAAGCCGACGATCGCGGCCGTGCAGGGCAGCTGCGTCGCGGCCGGCCTGATGCTCGCGGCCATGTGCGACCTCATCGTCGCCGCCGACGACGCGGTTTTCTCCAATCCGGTCCTCCGTCTCACCGGGGCCGGTGTCGAGCTCCTGGTCGAGCCCTGGGAGCTCGGTATCCGCAAGGCCAAGGAATTCCTGCTCACGGGCGACACCATCGACGCCCAGGAGGCGTGGCGCCTTGGCCTCGTCAACCGCATCGTCCCCCGGGCGGAGCTGGCAGCCCGGACGCGCGAGCTGGCCGATCGGATCGCTCTGGTGCCGCCGGTCACGGCCCAGACCGTCAAGGACACCCTCAACCACACCGGGACCTTGATGGGAAAGCGGGATGCCCTCAAGTACCACTTCATGGCGCACCATTGGGTCCACAATTCGGCCACCGCGCTCGACGCGCTGGCGGCACGCAAGGCGAAGGGGTCGATGCGGGAGGTCATGGCCGAACGGGACCAGGGCCACCCCGGCGCGGGGACATGAGCGACCCAGCGCGCGGGCCGCTGGCGGGCATCCGGGTGATCGACGTCGGCACACGAATTTCTGCGCCGTTCTGCGCAGGACTGCTGGGCGAACTCGGAGCCGACGTGATCAAGGTCGAGCTGCCCGGTGAGGGCGACTTCATGCGCAGCATGGGCCCGTTCGTCCCCGTGGACGACGGGCCGGGGTACTCGCTCTCGTGGGCGGTCGAGGGCCGCGGTCGGCGCGGCGTCACCTGCGACCTGCGTCAGCCGGAGGGAAAGGATCTCTTCACGCGGCTGGTGGCGACGGCCGACGTGCTCTGCGAGAATTTCCGGCCCGGCACCATGGAGCGGTGGGGCCTCGGACCAACCGACCTGCCAGATGACCTCGTGTACGTGCGGATCAGCGTGTTCGGACAGACCGGGCCTTATGCGCCCCGGCCGGGCCTCGACCGCCTGGGCATCGCCTTCGGAGGGCTCCTCCACCTGACCGGCGACCCGGATCGGCCGCCGGTCCGGCCCGGCGTGACCGTCTCGGACTACCTGACGGGCGCCATGGCGGCGTTCGCCGCGGTGGCGTCCCTCTATGGACGCGACGTGGACGGTGACCACGGCCGGGGCGACGGAAATGACAGTGGCGTCGGCGAGGTCATCGACGCCCCCTTGTACGGGTCGATCCTGCGCATCCTCGAGTGGACGCTGGCCGGCTACGACAAGTTGGGGATAGTGCGCCAACGCGAGGGCAACCGCCTGTCCCACTCGGCCCCCCTCGACAACTACCCGACGGCCGACGGGTTCTTCGTGTGCATCGTCGCCGGCTCCGATGCCAACTTCGCGCGGCTGTGTGCAGCCATGAGCCGGCCGGACCTCGCCGGCGACCCGCGCTTCGCCACCCTGGCCGAGCGCGCCGCCCGCGGCGACGAGATCAACGGCCTCGTCGCCGAGTGGACCGCGGGACTGACCGCCGACGAGATCACGGCGCGCTGTGTCGAGCACGACGTGCCGATCGGGACCGCCTACAGCGCGGCCGACATCTTCGCGGACCCGCACATGACCGCCCGGGGCGACCTCGTGTCGGTCGAGGATCCGGTCATCGGGCCGGTCCGCCAGCAGGCACCGTTCCCCCGCCTGACCAAGCATCCGACCCCCGTCCCCGCCGGCGCACCGCGGCTGGGCGAGCACAACCACGAGGTCTGGTGCGGCCTGATCGGTCTGAGCGAAGCCGAGCTGGCCGACCTCAGCGCGCGCGGTGTCGTCTGACCTGCCCGGGCCCGCCCCTTGCGAGTTTGCCGGGCGGCGGCTAGCCCTGAGTGCTGATCAGACGGCCCATGTAGGAGGCGCCGCCGAAGGTGAAGATCCCGCCGTCGGCCGCCGCCATCCAGTACCCGTTGGTGACGTTGTCCGGCGCCATACCCACGACCGGGGCCGCCAGGGTCAGGCTGCCCGTCGATCCCTCGAAGGGTGCCTGCCCGAAGGTGAAGACGCCGCCGTCCGAGGCCACGAATCGGTAGCCCTGACCATTGGGTGACGCCTCCATGCCCACGATCGGCTTGTTGAGGTTGAGCCCTCCGGTGCTCCCCAGGAACGGTGCGTCGTAGCTGAAGATCCCTCCGTCCGAGGCGACCTCCCAGTAACCACCCGTCGCGGGATCCGGTGCGATGCCGACGATGGGACTGTTGAGCGGCGCTCCGCCCATGGACCCGTAGAAGGGAGCATCGCCGAAGCTGAAGATGCCGCCGTCGGAGGCCACCGTCCAGTAGCCCTTGCCGTCGGGCGTGGCGGCCATGCCGACGATCGGCTTGTTGAGCCGCAGCGCACCGGTCGAACCGTAGAACGCCGCGTCCCCGAAGCTGAAGATGCCGCCGTCGGAGGCCACGAGCCAGTAGCCCTTTCCGTCGGGCGTGGCGGCAATGCCGACGATCGAGGAGTTGAGCGAGCCCGAGAGCGACCCGAAGTTCTGCGCCGAACCGAAGGCGGCGACCGTGCCGTCCGCCTCGGCCTCCCAATACCCCGTCCCGTTACTGACGGGCGCGATGTCGACCGTTCTCGATGCCGACTGGACCGCGGCGGCAACCTGGCCCCACGTCGTCGTGATGTCGCTCGGCGGGGAGCACGAGCTGACCAAGATGGCCGCGATGGAGCCGCCGGCGTACCCCGTCGGCGAGTACGCCGCACCCATGGAGAGAACCGGCGGGCCGGTGGGGCAGTTGCCGAACTGGTGCAGGATGATGTCACGGTGACCCCAGCACCCCGACAGGTTCGCGAGGCTGCAGGCGGAGTTGGACGTCGACGAGCCGCCCCAACCGTCGTCGTACATCCAGTAGTAGTCGGACTCGAGGACCGATGTCAGACCCCCGGCCCAGATGGAGCCCCCGAACGTGATGGGAGCGCCTCCGCTCACCGACGAAGGGAATGACGGGTCCGTCGCCGAGTTTGCTCCGCCCTGGGCATAGACGTTCAATTGGTTCGTCATGTAGTCGATCGGCGCCAGACCGCGGTCGATGCGCTCGTCGTTCACAACGGTGAACACCTGCTCGGGCAGGGGCAGGCCGGCCAATCCCGACTCGGAGAGGTTCATGGAGCCGACGCCCTCTTGTGCACGGGCATCGTTGATGGCGGTCAGCCAGTCACCGTTGTCCGGCGCGATGTTCGCCGGCGGATTGCCCGGTGGCAGGATCCCCGCGGCGGAGGCCGACGTACTCGTCAGCCCTGCAGCGACGGAACCCATGATCATGACAGCCACCGGCAATAGAAGCGTCGCGATACGACGACGGGCATGGTGATGCACGTTGTCTTTTCCCCCTCTTGACTGATCTTCCGACAATCAAGTATGGGGAACGGACGTCACGAATTGAATGGGACCTTTTGACTATATGCACCACGCTTGTGCTGGCAGGGCGCTATGTGCGCGCGATCGCTTGCACCGGTTGTCCGCGGATTGTCGCAACCGTGTGGTGTCGTTGTCGTGGAGAGCCACACGCGTTGTTGTGAGGCACGTGTGCTGGGCGTGTCCAGCTCGAAGCGACGTGCGCGCACCGGGCCCGACGCAGCGACGCAACCGGCTCGCCACGTCGTCGCAACGGGCGACGCATGCCAGGGCGCAGGTGGCGCGGCACTGTCAACAGACACACAACAGATTGCCCGCGGGACGAATTTCCGAGGTCGGAGCTCCACTCAGCTGGAGGCAACAAGGCGTTCGAGGGCGCGCCGATCCACCTTCTCCCCGGCCGTGAGCGGCAGTGCGCTGAGCACCACGACGTCCTCGGGAAGCTTGTAGCGGGCGAGATGCTGCGAAGCGAAGTCACGCAGCTGCGCCAGTTCGGGTGTGGGCGAATGGGGCTGCGGGACGACGACCGCCACGCCCACCTCGCCCATGACCGGATCGTCGCGGCTCACGACGGCCACAGCCGCCACGTCGGGATGGTCAGCCAGCACACCCTCGACCTCCATCGGGTAGACGTTGTAGCCGCCGCGCACGTACCGCTCCCGACTGCGACCGGCCAGGCGCAGACGACCGACCTCGTCGACCCAACCGAGATCACCCGTCCGCACGCTTCCATCCTCGGTGAAGACGTCGGCGTTGGCGCCGCTGTTGCGCCAGTAGCCCTCCATCACGGCCGGCGAGCCCAGGCACACCTCACCGATGGCGCCGGGCTCGACCGGCCCGCCGTCCTCGTCGACAATGCTCAGCCGCACGCCGGGCTGCGGGCGCCCGACGCTTACCTCCGCGTCCTCGTCGGGATCGGTGAACGCGGTGCCGCACCCGATGCCGGCCTCGGTGCACGAGTAGCGGACGGCGAGCGGTGCGCCGATACGCGCCCGTGCTTCTCGGATGAGTGCCGGTGTGGCCGGGCCGCCGCCCATGACGACCGCGCGTATCGAGGAGAGGTCGGTGGTCTCGAATGAGGGATCGCGCAGCATCAGCGCGATCTGCGTGGGCACGCCACCCAGGGCTGCGATCTTCAGCTCCGCCACCATGCGTAGGGCGTCGGCCGCCCTCCAGGGCTTCTGCGAGAGGTGCTGGGTGCCGCCCCTCTTCAGGTTCCCGGCCAGCTTCGTGGTCGGCCCCAGGTGCGCCAGCGCGGAGCCGGCCATGGAATGCCCGCCGCCGCCCCAGGACTCGCCGACATCGCACTGGGTGATGAACCCGATCTGACGGCCGCAGAACACCGCGCCCTTCGGTGTGCCGGTGGTGCCCGACGTGAAGACGATGGCGATCGGCCTGTCCGCGTCGCTCACCAACGGCGCGGCCCGCGCCCCGGGGCGGCGCAGGCCTTCGAGCACGGCGCCCGGACTGGCGGCCGGCTCCACCAAGACGGTCCTGAACCGCCGGTCCGGATCGCTCGGCGCCAGTTCCTCGGTGGTGACGACGACAACCGGGTTGGCGGCCCGCAGGACAGCGGCACGCTCGGCCTGCACCAGCTTGGGGTTCACGGCGGCCGTCAACGCGCCGAGCTTGGCTGCGGCCACGTAGGCGACGAAATGCTCCGGCACCGAGGGGAGCAGCAGGCCCACGACGTCCCCCTCCCCAACGCCCAGTTCAGCCAGACCGACTGCGGACTCGTCGGCCAGGGTGTCGAATTGCTCGTAGCTGAGCGTCAGTCCCTCGTCGGTGACGAAGGCCGGGGACGGTCCGAAACGTTGGGCAGCCTCGGCCGCGGTCTCTGCGAGCATGCGAGCCGGCCCCTCACCCCCGGGGCAGGCCGAGCGCGCGCTCGGCGACGATGTTGCGCTGGATCTCCGACGTACCGCCGGCGATGGTGCCCGAGAACGAGCGCAGGTACTGCACGTACCACGCCCCGTCGTAGAACGCGTTCATCGCGCTGGGCTCCACCGCGTCGGTGCCGGGCTCGAGGTGGGACAGGTCCCATTCGGTCAGGCGGTTCGGACCAGGGCCGTCGAGGTCAAGTCCCTCGAGCCCCAGTGACTCAGCCGCCAACAGGTTCGCCCGCTGCTCCGCCTCGCTCGTGAAGAGCTTGAGGACGAGGTGCTCGGGTGGCATCTCGCCCCGCGTGGCCTTGGCGAACCCGCGGTACCCGAGGCAGCGCATGGCGGCCGTGTCGGTGGCCAACCTTCCGATGGCCTCGGCCACCCGGGCGTCGTCCCCGAGCCTCCGGCCGTGGGCATCGGGTCGCTGCGCCACCCGCACCAGAGCCTTGAGGATGCGCTCCATTTTGGACACGTTCATGATCCACAGCATCGCCCGCTCGTGGCGGAGCGACCCTTGGCCCACGACCCAGCCGTTGTTGAGCTTCCCGATCAGGTTCTCCTCCGGCACCTCGACGTCAGTGAAGAACACCTCGTTGAAGTCGACGTGGTGCGGATCCGTCAGCTCCGGAAGGGGGCGGATGGTGATTCCGGGCGTGCGCATGTCGATGATCAGCACGCTGATGCCGCGATGCTTCGGCGCCTCGGGGTCCGTGCGCACGTAGCACATGCAGTAGTCGGACTCGTGCGCGCCCGAGGTCCACACCTTCTGCCCGTTGACGACGAAATGACCGTCACGCTTCTCGGCCTTGGTGCGCGAGCGACGCCAGGTCGCTGCCGGCGTTCGGTTCGCTCATGCCGACGCACCACGAGATCTCGCCCTTCAGCGTCGGAAGGACGAAGCGTTCCTTCTGGTCCTCTGTCCCGAATTCGACGATCGACGCTGCACAGATGGACAGGCCCTGCGGGTTGACCGAACGGGGCACCATCCGTTCGGTCACGACCTCGAAGTAGGCCATCTGTTCCAGTGGCGTCGCATTGCGGCCGCCCAGCTCCGGTGGCCATCCGGGCACGAGGTATCCGGACTCGAACATCTCGCGCTGGAACCTGCGTGCCCACCCGGGCAGGTGGGACGAGCTCCGGCGCGGGTCCGCGTCCATTGTCTCCGGAGTCGGCAGGTGCTCGTCGAGCCACGCGTCGAACTCCCGGCGGAACTCGACGACGCTGTCGTCAGGGGCCAGGCGCATGGCCAACTATGACACGGGCGTCAGTTTGCGGGCGAGTCACCGTCGTCGTCTTCTTGGAAGCCCGCCGAGCCCTGCTTGAAGCCGCGCCGGGCGGCGGGCAGCGCCTGAATGGCGAGCACGATACCGAAGGCGGGCTCGGTGAGGAGGATCGATCCGGCGATCTCGTCCCAGGTGGCGCCGACCTCGGCAGCCAGCCGGGCGTGGCGCTGCACGCCTCCGGGTTGACGGGCGATGACGGTGCACACCATGCGGATCAGCTCGTGTGTCTTGCGGTCGGGGGCGCGCAGGGAGTCGATGGAGGCCATCCACGCGTTCTGCGCCTGCAGGACGCTGGGCGCCCACTCGTGGAGGAACTTCTCCGAGGGGAACGGCCAGACGTCCTCCTCGACGTCGATGTCGAGCGACTCGTCGGGATCTTCGGCTTCGGCTCCGGGGCCAGGGCTCATCGAGGGGCCATCGTACCGGTGCGTCCGGTGCGTCCGGTGCGTCCGGTGCGTCCGGTGCGACCCTGCCGGTTCAGGAGCCCGGCTCTGGATCGCGGGGCTGGCCGAGGATGCGCTCCGCGATGACGTTGCGCTGCACCTCGCTGGTGCCGCCCGCGATGGTGAGGCAACGGGTCGAGAGGAAGCCCTCCTCCCAGCGTTGCGCCTTGCCATCGAGCACTGCGCCATTGGCGCCGTAGAGAGCCATCCCCATCTCCTGCACCCTCTGCTCGTGCTCGACGCCGAGCAGCTTGCGGACGCTCGACCCGCTGCCCGGGTCGACCCCCGAGAGCGTGCGCAGCGTGGAGCGGTGGCCGAGCAGCGCGACCGACTGCGCCTCCGCGATCAGGTGGCCCAGCCGTCCCTCCAGGCTGGGCGGGCAGGGCTGGTCGCGCTCGGCGCGCCGGGCCACCGTCCGGATCAGCGACTCCACCCCGTTGCCGAACGAGGCGCCCGACGACATGGAGACGCGCTCGTTGGCCAGCGTCGTGCGCGCGATACGCCAGCCGTCACCCGGGACGCCCACGACGGCGTCGTCGGGTACGAAGACGTCATTGAAGAAGACCTCGTTGAACATGGCGGCGCCGGTGAGCTCACGCAGCGGCCTGATATCGAGTCCGTCGGCGTGCATGTCCACGATGAAGTAGGTGATGCCCGCATGCTTGGGCACATCGAAGTCGGTGCGCGCCAGGCAGATGCCGAAGTCGGCCGTCTGGGCCAGCGAGGTCCACACCTTCTGCCCGTTGAGCATCCAGCCGCCCTCGACCCGTTCGGCCCTCGTGCTGAGCGCTGCGAGGTCGGAGCCGGCCCCGGGCTCGCTGAAGAGCTGGCACCAGCTGAGCTGCCCGAGCAGTGTCGGCCGGACCCAGCGCTCCTGCTGCTCCTCGGAGCCGTACGCGATGAGGGTGGGCAGCGCCCACGCGCCAACGGCCAGGTGCGGACGGACGACGGCCGCGGCCGCCAGCTCCTCGTCGATGACGAGCTGCTCGAGCGGCGAGGCGCCCCGGCCCCACGGCGGCGGCCAGTGCGGCATGATCAGCCCCGCCTCGGCCAGGGCGGCGCGCTGGTCGGCGCCTGCCGCGGCCACCTCTGCCACGACGGCACGGACCTCCGCGCGCACCGACTCGGCCTCGGGCGGCAGATCGGCGGCGAGGTTGCGGCGGGCGCCGGCCACGGCGAGCGAGGCGACATCGAGTTCGAGCCCGCCGACATCACCGCCGGCGGCCAACTGCAGATTGGCCATGGCGCGCTTCAGGTAGAGGTGCGCGTCGTGCTCCCAGGTGAAGCCGATGCCGCCGAGGATCTGGATGCACTGCTTGGCGCAGTGCGCGGCGGCCTCGAGCCCGATCGCGCCGGCGATGCGTGCGCTCAGGGCGTCGCCCTGGGCGGGCTCGGTCTGGTGCTGGCGCTCGACGTGGCGTTCGGCGTGGCGTTCGGCGTGGCGCTGGGTCGGGCTCTCGCCCGGGTGCTCCTCGCTCCACGCTGCCGCGGCGTCCCAGGCCACTGCGGCACACTGCTCGACCGCGACCAGCATGTCCGCGAGCGCGTGCTTGACCGCCTGGAACTGTCCGATGGGCCGCCCGAACTGCACCCGGACCTTCGCGTACTCGGAGGCCGTCTCGAGGCACCAGCGCGCGATCCCCGCGCTCTCCGCCGCGGCAAGGGTCGACGCGAGGCCGAGCACCTCTTCGTCGGACGCCCACACCTGATCGCTCTCTGGGATGACGATCCCGTCCCCGCGGATCGCCAGGTTCCCGACAGCGCGCGTGCCATCGAGTGCGGCCAGGGGCTCGGTGTCAAGCGCATCGCCGCAACGCTCCCGGTCGATCAGTATCCAGCGAACCTTGCCGTCGCCCTGTTCGAGCGGCACCAGGACGAGCCGGGCGCTTCCCTGTCCGAGCACCGGGCGCACCGTGCCGGAGAGCCGCACGGCATGGGATCCCTGTGCTCCCTGGCTTGCTTCGCCGTCGGCGGGGGCCCAGGAGAGGGGCTTGGCGCCAAGCGCCACCGCGGCCGTGATCGATCCGTCGGCCAGTCCTGCCAGCAACGGGCGCGCCCCTCACCTCGGCGGGCCAGCACGGCGGACACCAACACCGTCGGCAGCAACGGCCCGGGAAGGAGTGCAGCGCCCAGCTCCTCGAGCACGACGACCAGCTCCGACAGGGTGAAACCCTGACCGCCCTCGGTCTCGGGCACGTGGAGCCCGAGCCAACCCTGCGAGACCATCTTCTCCCACACTGCCGGCAGCTCCTCCGTCGCCGGCGCCTCCGCCACGGATCGGGGGACACTCGGTGGACAGTGCGTCTGGGCCCACCGCTGCGCGGCCTGGCGGAGGGACTCGTGGTCCTCGGAGACGGCGATCGGCACTAGCTACCCTCTTCTATCGACACCTCGGTGCCGTCCCGCCAAAGCGAGATCGCCCCCACGGGACACCCCTGCGCGGCGATGTGCAGCCGCTCCTCGTCCGTGGCCGCCGGATCGGTTACGACCGCGTGGCCATCGTCGCTCAGGTCGAACGTGTCAGGAGCCCAGAAGACGCAGTTGCCCGAACCCATGCAACGGTCCCAATCGATCCTCACCTCGAGTGACTCGCCCATCGTCATGCCGCCCGCAGGACGATGGCGCTCGTGGGCACGCCCTCGCCGGAGGTGACGAGACAGGTCCGCGCGCCGGCCACCTGGCTCGTCGAGGTCCCGCGGAGCTGGCGGACACCCTCGGTGACCAAGTTGAACCCGTGGACGTATGCTTCTGAGAGCCCGCCGCCCGAGGTGTTGGTCGGCAGGGACCCGCCGTCCCAGCGCAGGTTCCCGTCGGCGACGAAGTCCGGCGCCTCGCCCCGTTTGCAGAACCCGTAGCCCTCGAGGGACAAGAGGATGAGCGGGGTGAACGCGTCGTAGATCTGCGCCACGTCGATGTCGTCGGGTCCGATGTCGGACTGCGACCACAGCTTCTCGGCGCAGGCCCAGGCCGGGCCCGTCAGAGGGTCGTCGCAGTAGTAGTTGACCATCGATTCGTGCTGGCGGTGCAGGCCCTGCCCGAAGGAGTGCACCAGCGCCGGCGGGTGCGGACAGTCCTTGGCGCGCTCGGCTGACACGAGCACGGCTGCCAACGCGCCGTCGGTCTCGAGGCAGTTGTCGAAGAGGCACAGTGGCTCGCTGATGTAGCGCGCCGCCATGTAGTCGTCGACGGACATCGGCTTGTCGTACATCAACGCGGCCGGGTTGCGGTTGGCGTGGGCGCGCACTGTCGTTGCGACCTCGGCCAGGTGCTCGCGTCCTCCGCCGTACTCGTACATGTACCGGCGGGCAAGCATCGCCACCTCGTCGACCGGACGCAGCAGGCCGAACGGCCGTGTCCACTGCGCCTGAATGGGGAGCCGGGACGGTGCAGCCGCCCAGGGCCGGGCCGTGCGGGCTCCGCGCTTGCGCGAGCGCCAGGCCACCACGACGTCGGCCTGACCGGTGGCGATGGCCATGGCGGCGTGCCCGATGGTGGCGCAGCCCGCGCCGCCCCCGAAGCCAACCTGGGAGAAGTAGGTGATGTCGCCCGCTCCGATCGTCTTGGCCAGTGTGACCTCGTCGGTCGTCTCCATCGTGAACGAGGACAGGCCGTCGACCTCGCCGGGCGCGATTCCGGCGTCGCGCAGCGCCGCCACGACCGCCTCAGCCGCCAACTGGCCCTCAGGCCGGTCGATCTGCTTGGCGAACTCGGTCTGCCCGATTCCGACGATGGCCGCCGCATCGCGCAGCGGGTTGGTTCGGCCGCCCATGTGCCCGAACCTACCTCCCGGTGGCGAAAACGACGGGAAGCGAGAGCGGGGAACGGAAGGCCATCCCCTCAATGTGTGGCGGGGCCGCTTCGGGGTCGAGGGTGAAAGGCCCGAGGCGGTCGAAGAGCGTGTTGACCGCCACCCGCGACTCCATGCGGGCGAGATGCATCCCCAGGCAGACGTGGACGCCGAAGCCGAACCCGACGTGCTGACGCTGCTCGCGGAACAGGTCGAAGCGGTCCGGGTCGACGTATTTGCGTTCGTCGCGGTTGGCGGCGCCGATCAGGAGTGCGATATCGGCTCCCTCGTCGATGCTCACGCCGGCCAGCTCCGTGTCGCGCGTGGCACGGCGCAGGATCACCGTCACCGGTGGCTCCCAGCGCAGCACCTCTTCGAACGCCTGCGGGTACAGCGAGCGTTCGCCGTAGAGCGCGTCGAACTGGGGCCGGTCATGCAGGAGTGCGAACAGGAGGCTCCCCGAGGCGCGGTAGGTCGTCTCGACTCCGGCAGGGAGCAGCAGGCGCAGGAAGGAATAGATCTCCTCGTCGCTCAGCTTCTCCCCGTCGACCTCGGCCCGGACCAGGTCGCTGATGAGGTCGTCACCCGGGCTCGCCCTGCGCTCGGTCATGACGTCGGCGAAGTAGTCGCGCAGCGCCTCCGACGCGGCCACGCCCCGATCCCAGTTGGCGTGGACGCTGGTCAGCTCGAGCGCCCAGCGCTGGAACTTCGGGTAGTCAGCACGCGGCAACCCGAGAATCCGCGCGATGACCTGCACCGGGAAGTTGAAGGTGACGGAACGCACGAGATCGGTCCGGCCGGTTGCGATGAACGAGTCGATCAAATCGTTCACCACGACCGCAACGAGGTCCTCCTCCCAGTGCTCCAGCATCTTGGAGCGGAAGCTGGACGCGACGAGAGCCCGGACGCGACGGTGCTCCGGCTCGTCCATCTGCAGGATGGTGCGGCCCATCACCACCTCCGTGACGTCCGCGTAGACGGCGGAGGAGTAAGTGTCGTTGTCGCGCAGTACCTGGACGGCTTCATCGAACCCGAACACGGTCACCGGGGGCGGCTTGGTGGGGTCGGCGATCTCAGCACCCTCGCCGAGGTCGATGGCACCCGTGTGGACCGGCGACTGCCGGCACAGCTCGTGCAGCATCGGGTACGGGTCGCGGATGCTGCCCCCCACCACGTCCTTTAGCTCGAAGGGGTCGAAGGGCACCTCCGTGGAATCCGCGGCTGCAGTATTAATCCCTGGCATATACCCCACTCACCCCCTAGATTAGGGCGTCGGTATCGATCGTTTGATCGGTTATGTGACACCTGTGTCATATTACGCAAACGAGCGTTGGGACGTCGAGGCGCCCCGGGAGATGCAGGCGGGCGGGGAACCACGGGGCGTTCATCCAGAAGTCTCCGGATTCCCGGATCGACAGGCGGAGAAATGGGAACGGCATGACGACCGACCACCACACCGACGGCGCCCGACGTTCGGATGCCGGCAAAGTGATGCACGGCGAGGGATCGTCAACGCGGCGGCGGATACTGCAGATCGCCCTCACACTGATGGCGCAGCGAGGCGTCGACGGAACCAGCATGCGGGACCTCGCCTCGGCAGCAGGCCTGAACGTGGCTTCGCTGTACCACTACTTCCCCTCGAAGCGCGACCTGCTCGAAGCGGTCCTCGTCGAACAGGGATTCCTCCCGATCGAGGTACCCCGCTCCGAGCCCAATGGCAACGGCCGGCACGATGGCATGACGACCCTGGAACAGCTCCTGGAGGGCACCCTCGTCTCCATGTTTGAAGTCCAGGACTTCATTCGGCTCATGATGGGCGAGGCAATGCGAGACGAGTCGACCGCCCGGGCGGTCGGCCTCGACCTCTTCACGTCGTTCCAGTCCGCGATGGAGGATTGGGTCCGCACGCATCGCCCGGACCTCGACGAGCAGTCGGGCGCCGCTCCCGTCGCGCGGCTCCTGAGCGCCATGGTGGTCGGCATCTTCGTCCAGCACGCCGCCGGCGTGCTCACCGACGACGGGAACGACCTCGCTGCCTTTGCGCACAAGCGAGCTCACGAGGCAGGACAGATCCTCGGACCCCCAGATTAGGGGGTCTACCCGCCGGCCTCGGCGTCGGGGCCGAGGTGGATTCTCCGCTCTCGGTCGGGTCAGTGTCTGGGCGACTTCGCTGGGAGCGGCCGAGCAGGCAGGTCTGGGTCCACTTGCTCGGGCGCCTTACAGCGGCGCACACTTTGCGCCGTGCCGACCACCACACCCGATGCACCGCCGACCGCCGTCGCGACGGCAAGCTTCTCGGTGCCTGCCGACGCCGTGTGGAGCTATCGCCTCGACTTCGCCAACCTTCCCGAGTACAACCCGGACGTCTCCGGCGTCGAGCGAGTGCAGGACGCGCCCGACAACGTGACAGGCGGCGTCTGCGGACCCGGCGCCCGCTACGCGTTCCGACTCGCCGATGCACGGCAACCCGGTGTCAGCCATCCCGTCGAGCTCTGGACGATCGAAGCGGTGCAGCCCACGCTGGTGGCGGCAGGGATGGCCGGCGGCAGCGAGGCCTACGAGGAGTTCGTGGTGCACGCGCATGAGGGCGGCGGCTGCGAGGCGATCCTGACGCTGTGGGTCACGCTCCCCGACGGCCTCGCCGACGACGTCGTCGCCGCAGCCAGCGCGGGCAGCCTGGCCCAGATCACGAAGGAGCTCCGCTTGATGAAGGAGGTCCTCGAGACCCGGGCCGCCACGCCGACGGGACGCTGACGGACAGGTCACACCGTCCGGGGCATGATTCTGTCGTCTTCAACATGACCGGATAGGTGGGACACTTCCTCGGTCTCGGTCTCGGTCTCGGTCTTGGCATCGGCTTCGAGCTCGAGCTCGAGCTCGTCGAAGCAGCCGCACATCAGGGCCTGGTTGAGACAGGCGGGACACTGCTCGAGATCGCAGCCGTGGTGGTGGACGCCGCCCCGAGGCGTGCCGCAATCCCCGCAACGAGAGGTCGGTTCAGCGATGCGGTATCCCTTCTCGTCGCCCCATCGAATCGGCGCGTAGACGACGCCGGCGATCTTCAGCGGAGACTCGCTGCAACTCGTCCCGTCCATCATCTCTCTGCCACAGAACGCGCAGTGTGCCAAGACGAGACGACCTCCTCTCCGTGCCGATCGTGCCGGCTCCGCTCGATGTCCTTGCTCATGGGGAACGGTCGCGCTGCACAAGGAAGTTGTCAGGTGTATCGAGCAAGGGCTGGCGGCTCACGCACCCGCACCCACGTTCGTCCGTGGTCGGCATCGTCAGGCGTCCCGAGACGTGTCACAACTCCGTGCTTGCATGTTCGGTATGGGTTCGCTCGGAACTGGAACCGTGGAGCAGAACTTGGTCGACGCGATTGACGCGCTCGTCGCCGCTGACGTGAACACACTGGCTGACGCCGAGTCGATCAAGGTGCTCGAGCGGGAGCTCTCCCGGTTCGAAGCGATCGTGACAAAGGCCGTGGCGGCCTTCGATGCGTCCGGGGACTGGGCCAACGACGGCGCCAAGGGAGCCGCACCGTGGGTCGCCACCGCCTGCCGGCTGCCCCGGGCCGCGGCCCGTCGACAAGTCCGCCGGGGACGGGTGTTGCGTCATCTCCCGGAAGTGACCGAAGCCTGGGAATGCGGCCACCTGTGCGCCGCCCATCTCGACGTGGTCGCCTCGGTGCGGCGAGAGGGCACCGAGGAGGCGCTCGCTCGCGACGAGGCTCTCTTGGTTCGTCGAGGCGAAATCGCTGCGATTCGAACAGTTCGCCCGAGCAGTGGCGTACTGGGACCAGATGGCAGACCCCGATGGGACCGAAGAGGCGGCTGAGGCCCAGAGGGCGCGCCGTGACGTCTTTCTCGAAGCAAGCTTCGACGGGATGTTCCTGGGCCGGATGACGCTCGACCCTGTCTCTGGAGCCATCGTGGCAGGGGAGCTCGGCCGCATCGAGCAAGAGTTCTTCGAGGCCGACTGGGCTCGGGCCAGGGCCGAATACGGGGAGAACGCCAGCGTCGCCGACCTCTGGCGCACCCTGGCCCAGCGGCGGGCCGATGCGCTCGTCGAGATGGCCTCGCGCTCAGCGCTGGTCCCTCCGGAAGGGCGCCGCCCGGCGCCGCTCTTCAGCGTGCTGGTCGACTGGCCCACGCTGAGTGGCCGGATCTGTGAGCTCGCCGAAGGGATCGTCGTGACCCCGGGTTCGTTAGTCCCCTGGTTGGGCCTGGCTGACTTCGAGCGGGCCGTCATGGATTCCAAGGGGCGAGTCGAGATGAGTGCGACGTCGAGACTGTTCTCGGGAGCCAGCCGCCGCGCAGTCGAGTTGCGCGACCGCCAGTGTGTCCATCCCTTCTGCGACCTCGAAGGGCACCGCTGCGAGGTCGACCATATCGTGCCCTGGGCCGCCGGCGGCCGGACGACTCAGGACAATGGCCGCCTGCTCTGTGGCTTCCACAACCGCCTGCGCAACCGAGAGCGTCCGCCACCAGACGGCTGAGAAACGGTGGGCGGGGTGCCGGCAGTCCGGATCCCTCCACACCACTCGGGTCGGTCAGGTGTCGGATCGGCGGCATCGAGACGTAGTCACCTCCTCTGGCGCTCCATTGAGTGGCGCGCGATGGCATGCGGCCGCGCCGCGGCCGTGAACCACCATCTCGACCGGCCCCTGCCCTAACGTGGGCCGCCGACGGAGGGACGGAGGGTCGATCAGCGATGGGGAGGCACAGGGAAGTGACCAGGATGCCGGTGTTCGCGGCGGCCGGGCTCGCCGTCATGCTCGCAGTCGCTCTCGCAGCCTTCACCCTCGGTTCGGCGCGCCCAGCCTCGGCCGCGGGCGGGTCCCGTGTGACCGACAGCACCGACGGATTCAGCGTCGTGCTCCCACACGGCTGGGAACAGGTCTCGCTCAGCGGGAGCGACATCGGTGCCATCGTCGGTGATGCGCACAAGGCTGCGCCTGGATTCAACCAATCAGCGATCAGCGATGCGCAGGCCGCCGCCAAACAAGGCCTGAAGTTCTTTGCGGTGTCCTCTGTGGCCGAATACCACGGGTCGTTCTTCCCGAACATGAACGTTGGCGTCTATCAAGGCTCATTGTCGACCGCCCTGCTCGATGCCCAGGTGAAGATCCAACTGGCACAGACGGGCGTCAAGAACATCAAGACGAAGACGACCCACTTCGCGTTCGGGTCTGCGATCGAAGGCACCTACGACATCGGAGCCACGGGCGGAGCGACGCTGTACGGCACCCAGTTCTATGCGCCGCACGCCGGGAACATCTACATCGTGACGTTCACGGACGCCAACCATTCCAACGGAACGAAGAACGCCGCGGCCACGATGGCCTCCTGGCACTACACGAAGCACGGCTGAACCACAACGCGGGACTCCGGCGACAGGACTCCAGCGCGAGGACTCCAGCGCCCGAGCCCCGTCGCGCTTGCCAACGAGGACCAGCTCAGTCGGTGTACTGGGCGTCCGCGTCCGCCAGCCGCTCCGCCAGGTGCGACAGCATCTTCAAGCTGATCTTCGGCGTCGTCATCAGCATTGAGCCGAACTCCCTCGCGTCGAGCGCGAGCAGGACCATCGGCGTCACCGCGACGACGTCGGCCGTGCGGAGGCCACCGTGCAGCAGCGCAAGCTCGCCGAAGTGATCGCCCGCACGAAAGCGGTGCAGCTCCTTCCTTCGCACCCGGCACGAGGCCTCCCCATCGAGTACCAGGAAGAACTCACGCCCCGGCTCTCCCTTTCGCGTGAGGTAGGCGCCCTCGTCGACGTCGACGGCCGTCCCGAGGCTCGCGATGGACCGGAGCTCGCTCTCCGAGCAACTCGAGAAGAGCGGTACCGCCCGAAGCAGTTGGATCTGCTCCTTGGGTATCCGTTTGCGCATGGCTGTGCCCCTCCTCCGGGCCCGCCCTGACTCGATCGCAGGAGCCTACCGTCATCCGCCGCCACGAGCCCGAGCACACGAAGCGCGCCCGCCGGCCTTTGGTCGGTCCCGTCTATGCGCCGGCGCGCAACTGCTTCCGCAGGACGAACTTCTGCACCTTCCCGGACGGGGTCCGTGGCAGTTCCTCGACGACCCGCAGTTCCTCCGGCCACTTCTGCCGGGCCAGGCCGGCCTCCGACAGGTGCGATCGGACCGCCTCGAGGTCGGGCGGCGCGCTGCCGGGCTGCATGCGGAAGAAGGCACACCCGTGCTCGCCCAGTCGCTCGTCGGGGGCGGCCACCACGGCCACCTCCGCCACGCCCTTCATGTGGGCTAACAACTGCTCGACCTCGGCGGCGCTCACGTTCTCGCCGCCCCGGATAATGATGTCCTTCACACGATCCGTGATCGTCAGATAGCCGTCCGCGTCGATCACGCCCACGTCGCCCGTGCTGAACCAGCCCTCTCCGTCGATCGCCACCGCTGTGAGGGCGGGGTCGGTGTAGCCGGCGAAGCGATCCGGCCCCCGCGTGAGGATCTCTCCGGGCTGACCGACCGGCACGTCGCGGCCGTCCTCGTCGACGGTGCGGATCTCGACCCAGTCGAGGGGGCATCCATCGGTATGGATGCGCTTCTCCCGCGGCGCGGTGTGCTGGGAGCCCGTCACGGATGGATGCTCGGTGCAGCCGTAGGCGCGCACGAGCGAGATCCCGAGCTCGTCCGCCCGCTCCGCCACCGCGTTGGGGATGGGCGAGCCGCCGAGGCCGATGTAGCGCATGAGCTCGACGTGTTCGGGCCCGAACCCGGGGCAGTCCAACAGGCTGGTGAAGAAGAACGTGGAGCCGCTCCCGGCCGCGATCTGCTCCTCGACCATGGCGCGCAGCACGGTCGGCGGGTCCCAGCCGTCGATCAGGAAGATCGGCTTGCCGCCGACGAGCGGGCACATCAGGCCGCCCAACATCCCGATGGCGTGGCCGACGGGGGCGCCGACCAGGCTCGGTCGGTCGCGCATGGCCTGGTGACCCGAGAGCTGGCGCACCTCGCAGCCGATGGTGCGGTGCGTGTGCACGACACCCTTGGGGTCGGCGGTGGTCCCCGACGTGTAGGCGATCAGGGCCGCGGTGTCGGGGTCGACCGGAGCCGGGCCGTCGATCGGCTCCGCACGACGCAGCTCGTCGAAGGGGATCCGACCGTTCCCGAGCGGGGCCTGGGCGTCGTCCTGGGTCGCCCACGACGATCACGTGCTCCAGGTCGGTCAGCCCGTCACGAACTGTCGCCAGTTCGGCCAGGAAGTCGCGCTTGCCGAAGTGGGACACGATGATGATCGCCCGGGCCCGGCTCTGCCGAAGGATGAAGCCCACTTCCTTGGGGCCGTAGAAGTGCACGATGGGCACGAGCGTCACGCCGAGCATGGCGCAGGCGTAGAACGTGATCGCCGCCTCCACCCAATTCGGCAGCTGGAAGGCGACGACGTCGCCCGGACCGAGGCCGAGGGCGCGCAGGCCGCCCGCCACGCGGAGGGCCTCGTCGTAGACGTCGCCGACCGTGCCGAGGTAGGGATGGGTCGGCGACCAGATACGGAACCGCCGGCTCGGGTCCTCGAGCAGGGCGTCGCTCAGGAACTGCCCGAGGGAGCGGTCGTCCCACGCACCCTCGGCCCGATAGCGCTCGGCCAGCGGCGCCGGGACGGGGCAGAGCTCGAAGCGGACCGCGGTCACGCCGACTCGATGAAGAACGCGGCCAGCCGCCGGTGCTGTGCCCCCCTCCCGCCGAAGAGGATCTCGTTCTGCTTCACGCGCTTGAAGAGGAAGTGGGCGTCGTTGGCCCAGGTGAAGCCGACGCCTCCGTGCAGCTGGATGTCGTCCCCGGTCACACGCACGCCGGCCTCGGCGGCATAGCCGGCGGCCATGGCGGCGGACTGGGCCCGCTCAGGTGCTTCCGTGTCCGACGCCCAGGCGGCGAATTGGACCCCGGCGCGGGCCATCTCGACCTGCTGGAACATCTCGACGAGGCGATGGCGCACCGTCTGGTACGTCGCCACCGGCTTGTCGAAGACGATCCGCTCCGACGTGTAGGCGATCGCCTCGGCCAGCGCCCGATCGGCCGCGCCGACGTTCTCGGCCGCGAGGGCTATCGCCATGTCGTCCTGGACGCGTTGCCACAGACCTGTCTGGTTCCCCGGCGGACCGAGCGGCACGACGGGTGCGTCCTCGAGCACCAGGCGGGCCAGCTTGCGGGTGGGGTCGAGCGACGGCACGAGCTCGGCCCGGGCACCGCGGGCCACGCCGGCCGACTCGAACTCGAGCAGGTATGAGCGCAGCCCCTCCTCGCTGCGGGCCGCAACGATCGCCCAATCGGCGGTGTGCCCGTCGACCACCGCCGGTTTCTCACCGTTCAGCACCCACTGCGCGCCCTTGCGGCGGACCCGTGTCCGCACGGTGGCGAGCGGTTCGCCGTGCCCCTGCTCGCCCAGGGCGACGGTGCCGCGGCGGCGGCCGTCGGCGAGGTCGCTCAGGAGCTCGGTGGCGCCCAGGGCCCGGGCGGCCAGCGGAGCGGCCACCGCCGAGGAGAAGAACGGCCCGGGCAACGGGATCCGGCCCATCTGTTCCAGCACGATGCACGTCTCGAGCAAGCCGGCGCCCGTGCCGCCGATCTCCGCCGGCACCAAGAGCCCCGTCCACCCGAGATCGACGAGCGTGGACCACAGTGCGGGCGTGATGCCCGCCGGGTCGTCCGCCAACTGACGCAGGAGGTCGGGCCCGCATTCTCGCTCGAGCGCCGTGCGCGCCACCTCCTGCAGTGCGAGCTGCTCCTCGTCGTACGTGAAGTCCACGGCCTCCCCTAGTCCGGCGTCCTGCTGGTCCGGTGTCCTGCTACTCGGGCGTCCCACCGCGACGTGAACCTGACACCGGCGTCACAGTACACGTCGGTCCGCTACCCTTCCCCCCGTGGATTTTGCCCTGTCGCCCGAGGACGAGAAGTTCCGCGACGAGCTCCGGGCGTGGTTGGACGAGAACCTGCCGCCGTTCCTGGAGGCCGAGTCCCTCGGGGACGATGCAAGCCTCTCCGGCGAGGCGAGCCAGCTGCGGCGGCAGAAGTGGCAGCGCAAGCTGCACGAAGGCGGGTGGGCAGCGATCCACTGGGGCCCTGAGTACGCCAACGGGCGGACCATCAACGCCATGCAGCGCCTCCTCTACTCCGAGGTCATGGCCGAATACCGGACGCCGGGCATGTTCAACACGAACGGGATCTGGCAGATCGGGCCCATGATCATCGCCTGGGGCACCGAGGAGCAGAAGGCGCAGTGGCTGCCGTCCATCCTCGAGGCCGAGGAGCACTGGTGCCAGGGCTTCAGCGAGCCCATGGCCGGGAACGACCTCGCGAACCTCCGGACGACGGCGATCTACGACTCCGACGCCGACGAGTACGTCGTCAACGGCTCGAAGATCTGGATCAGCTCGGCTCACCTGGCGACGTGGGGGCTGTTCCTGTTGCGCTCCGACCCGACCGCCATCGAGCGCGGGAGGAAGCACGAAGGGATCACGGCGTTCATCCTCAACCTGAAGACGCCGGGGATCGACGTGCGGCCGATCCGCGACATGGCGGGAGAGGAGCTGTTCAACGAGATCTTCTTCACCGACGTGCGCATCCCGGCCACGTGGCGCCTCGGCGACGAGGGCGCC
Organism: uncultured Acidimicrobiaceae bacterium; assembly: GCA_963726135.1. Lineage (GTDB taxonomy): Bacteria > Actinomycetota > Acidimicrobiia > Acidimicrobiales > RAAP-2 > Bog-473. The sequence continues at coordinate 208,234 of CAVSBE010000002.1, read as the reverse complement.
GGCTGGATGGTCGCCATGGGGACGCTCGGCTACGAGCGCGTCGGCATCGCATCGCAGATCGCCATCCTCGCCGCGGACCTGCGGGCGGTCGTCGAGGCGGCCCGCAGCGTCAATCCTGGCGCGCTCGAGGACCCGTCGCTGCGGGACCGCATCGCGAAGATCTGGACGGAAATTGAGCTCGCCCGCCTGCTCTCCCTGCGGGCGCTCTCCAAGATCATGAAGGGCGAGAAGAACTGGCCCGAGGTGCCCTTCGCCAAGCTGTCGTGGTCGTCCATGGCACAGACCGTGGCCGAGCTGGCCGTCGACCTGCTCGGCCCCGCCGGCGCGCTGGCGCGGGGCGGGCCCGACGCGGTGGACCGGGGCAAGTGGACCCGCCTCTACGCGTTCCAGCGCTACTCGACGATCGGCGGGGGCTCGACCGAGATCCAGAAGAACATCATCGCCGACCGGGCCATTGCCATGCCCGGCAAGTCCCGCGCCTGACGCCGTCCCGTTGGAGGCACTGCGTTGAGCACCGACCCCCGCGCCACCTGCATCATCGGCGTCGCCCGCCACACCTGGCACCCCGGCGACTCCGACCTCGCTGTCCGCCGGTGGCGCGGCGCCCGAGCCGCTCGACATGTGGGAGCGGATGGCGCGCGCGGCGGCGGACGATGCCGGCGCCACGGCCGCGGGCGGGGGGGCCATCGTCGGCGGCCTCGAGAGCATCGACGTCGTCTACTCGCAGTCCTGGCAGTACGACGACGCGGTGGCCCGGCTCGCCGAGCGGCTGGGCGCGTCACCGGGCCGGCGGCGCTACTCGGGCATCGGGGGGTCGGTACCCCACGTGCTCGCCACCGAGGTGGCCCGGGAGATCCGGGCGGGCAGCCTCGACCTGGCGCTGCTCGTCGGCGCGGAGGCCTTGGCCACGGTCCGCCGCCTGAAGAAGGCGGGCGAGCGACCGCAGTGGTCGTACCGGCCGGCCGAGAAGCGTCCGTTCCCTATGGACATGGACTTCCACCCCTCCGAGATCAGCCACTCGGTCTTCGAGGCCTACCTGACGTTCGCGCTCTTCGACAACGCCCGGCGGGCGCGGCTCGGCCGGGGGCTCGAGGCGCATCGAGCCGCGCTCGGGCGTCTGATGGCGCCCATGACCGCCGTGGCGGCGGCCAGCCCGCACGCCTGGTTCCCCGTCGCCCGCAGCGCGGAGGAGATCGTCACCGCGACGAGCGACAACCGCATGGTCGCCTACCCGTACACCAAGCTGATGACCGCGATCATGGACGTCGACATGGCCGCGGCCCTCGTGCTGGCCAGTGCCGAACGGGCGGACGCGCTCGAGGTGCCGGAGGAGCGGCGGGTCTACCTGCGCGGGTGGGGCTACGCCGAGGACCCGCCCCACGTGGCCGGGCACCCCGAGCTCTGGCGCTCCCCCGCCATGGCGGCCGCGGCGCGGTCCGCCCTCGACGGGGCGGGCGTCGGCGCGGACGACGTGGCCCACCTCGACCTGTACTCGTGCTTCGCGTCCTCTGTGTGCTTCGCGCTCGACGGACTGGGCATCCCCGAGGACGACCCCCGGGCGGGAGCGGTCACCCAGACCGGGGCACTGCCGTATCACGGCGGCCCGGGCTCGAATTACATGACCCACTCCCTGGCCGCCATGGCCGAGACGCTGCGCGGCGACCCCGGCTCCTGCGGTCTCGTGAGCGGCGTCGGGATGCACATGCAGAAGCACGCCTACGGCGTGTGGTCGACGACGCCGGGCGCGCTGGCCACCGGGCGACCCGCCGCCCTACGCGGCAGCGGCCGAGCCGGTCGGGATCGCCACCTCCCCGGACGGACCCGCCACCGTCGCCACCTATGCGGTGCTGCACGGGCGCGACGGTGAGCCCGAGCGCGCCCTCCTGCTGTGCGACCTGCCCGGGGGCGGGCGCTGCTACGCCGAGCTCGACGGCGGGCCGCCCGTCCTGGCGCAGGTGGAGGTCGATGAGCTGATCGGGCGCACGGTCACGCTCACGCCGCACGACCAGGTCAACGTCGCCCGGCTGGACTGAACCGGGCCGTGTGTCGGCTCGGGTGACCGAACGCGTCGTCGGAGGCCTCGACGGCTGCCGGGCCGGGTGGGTCCTCGTCACCGTCCCGGCCGACGACGCCGGGGCCGAGGTGCTCGACGTCAGGGTCGTGGCGGACCTCGGCACCGTCCGCACGGACCTCGAGGCCGGCCGGTTGGTCGCTGCCGCCATCGACATCCCCATCGGGCTTCCCTCCCTCGTGCCGCGCTCGTGTGACCGCGAGGCGCGCCGGCTGCTCGGCCCGCGACGCAGCTCAGTGTTCCCGGCCCCGGTGCGCGCCGCGCTCGCCGCGGGGTCGTACGCCCAGAGCTGCGCCGTGTCCCGCCACACGTGCGGTCGGGCTATGTCGAAGCAGCTGTACAACATCCTGCCCAAGATCCGCGAGGTCGATGCGCTGCAGTCATCCGTCCTGCAGGCTCAGCTCTTCGAGATGCACCCCGAGCTCAGCTTCACGGTCCTTGCGGGCGCGCCGATGCGGTTCAACAAGCGCACGGCGGACGGCCGGGCCGAACGGGTGTCCGCCCTGCGCGCCGCCTTCGGCGACCTCTCGCCGGTCCTCGGGACGCCGCCGGCCGGGGCGAAACCGGACGACGTGCTCGATGCGCTGGTCGGCGCCTGGACGGCCCGCCGCTTCGTGGCTCGCCGCCATCTCCGGCTCGGCGGCGAGCTCGACCAGCGGGGGCTGCGGATGGAGATCATCGCCTGAGCCCGGTTCGGGGAGGTTGAGGGAGGTCAGGGACTGGAGGGGGCGTTCGGCCCGGAGCGGGAGCTGCCGGTGTTGACGCTGGTGCCGCTGGTGCCTCTGCCCTTCGACGAGCTCCCGCACGAGGCCGACCCGGTCGAGCGAGGCGCGCGCTACCCGGCGCGGCGGAAGTCGAGGAAGTCCGAGACCCGCAGCAGGCGGAGGAGACCACGGAGAAGGCTGGGGACGTGCTGGCGGTGCGGGTCGGTCACCAGTGCCGGCTCGGTGAGCTCGTACTGGCGGCGCCGTGTGGTCAGCCGGACCGCTCCGTGGGCGAGCGCGTTCTGCACCCAGTCCGACTTTCGGCCGTAGGTGAGGGCGATCCGGAACCCGTCCTTCGTGCGGAACACGATGACGGGGGTGCGATAGACGTTCCGGGTGCGGCGACCCACGTGGAACACGATGCCCAAGCCGGGCACGAAACCGGCCAGGTGGACGGAGACCTTGTTCGTGACCGCCCGGTTGAGGCGGGCCATGCGCCGGCCCAGGCGCGGCACCGGGGTCTCAGGGTGCGGCGCCGACGCCCGATGGGCGGGGTGGGCGCTCACACCAGCGTCAACCCGCCGTCGACCGCGAGCACCTGCCCGGTGACGTAGCTGGCCTCGTCCGAGAGCAGGAACACGGCGACCGCCGCCACCTCCCACGCGGTGCCCTGGCGGCCGAGCGGCACCGGCGTGCGGGTGCGGGAGGGCCGGCCGGCGGAGGCGGCCCGGCCGAGCGGCGTGTCGATGAGCCCGGGGGCGAGCACGTTGGCCCGGATGCCGCGGCGGGCGCCCTCGACCGCGACGTGGCGGCTGAGGCCGATGAGCCCCGCCTTGGAGGCGTCGTAGGCCGGGATGCGGCTGCCGGGACGGAGCCCGGCCACCGAGCCCATGAAGACGATCGACGCGTCGTCGCGCAACGTGACGAGGGCACGGCGCACCAGCATGAAGTGGGACCGCAGGTTGAGGGCGAACGTCCGGTCCCATTCGTCGGGTGAGGTCCCGGCGACTCCCATGCCGAAGCCCGTGCCCACGTTGAGCACGAGCCCGTCGGGCGCGAGGCCCGGCTCGTCGGACAGCGCGATGCGGCAGCCCTCCTCGGTCGTCACGTCGGTGACGACGATCGCCGCCTGCCCGCCCTCCTCGGTGATCATGCGCCAGGTCTCCTCGACCGCCGCCTCGTCGCGGTCGACGCAGACGACCGACGCCCCCTCCCGCGCCGCCCGCACCGCGATGGCACGACCGTTCCCTATCGGCGCGTCGGGATCGCGTGACGGCTGGGTGCCGGCACCGACAACGGTGATGCACCGGCCCTGGAGGAGTGGGGTCACGGTGGCCACCTACGTCGCCGGGCCGCCCGGCACGCGCCCGGCGAACGCTTCCGCCCGGGGCTCGAGCTGGACCTGCAGCGAGCGCAGCACGGTCGTCAACATCATGTAGTGGGCGATCAGCATGAGCAGCTCGATCAGCTCGCTCTCGTCGAGGTGGTCCGCCAGCGCAGCCCAGGTCGCGTCGGACACCGCACCCGCGTCCGCCGTCTCGTCGACCGCGCGCAGTGCGGCGCCCTCCAACGGTGTCCACGCAGCGGCGTCGAGGTTGCCTCCCACTGCGACGAGCTCGGTCGGGGTGATGCCCGCTGCCTCGCCGAGCTCGATGTGGTGGGCCCACTCGTAGCGCCCGCCGAAGCGCGAGGCGGTGCGCAGGATCACCAGCTCACGGAGCCGGCCCGGCAGCCGCCCCGACAGCAGCGCACCGCCGAAGGCGAGCCAGCGCCGGAACAGCTCGGGATCGGCCCGGCCCAGGGTGGCGAAGATGTGCATCGGCTCCTCGGTCCCGCCGGGCGAGAGCTCCAGCAGCCTGGTCAGCCGCTCGTCCCACTCGCCGGCCGGGAGGGGCGGAAGGCGGGGACCGTTTTCGGGCATCGCCGCATCGTAGGTCCACGGTCTCCACCGGGTCTCCTGACGCGGCCCGTGACGCCGCCCGCCGGCCCTCAGCGGAGCGGCCGGAACCCCATGGGCGGCGACCCCGATCCGGGCAGGCCATGCACGGCGGCGTCGGGCCGGGACACCTCGTCGACGATGCCGTACTAGACCGCCTCGGCCGCGCTGAAGAACCGCCCGTGCTCCATGTCCCGCTCGATCGCGGCGGGCGGCTTCCCGGCGGCGGCACCGACGCGCTCGCAGAAGCGGCGGCGCTCGGCCGCCTGGAGCTCGGCCCATCGGGCCACGTTGCGGACATGCCCCACGTGCTGCGTGGTGGGCTCGCACAGTGAGAACCGGGTGCTCGGCATGGCGGAGCGGTGGGCGCAGACGGCGACGACGCCGATCGCGCCGGCAGCCACCTGCCCCAGGCACAGCGCCCGCACCGGCACGCCCATCAGCTCGATCACGTCCATCAGCGTGAGCGCGGGCGCCAGGGCGGCCTCGCCACAGTCGACGCGCAGGGTCACGGACTCGTCGCCCTCCGCATCGAGCGTCATGAGCTCCGCCGAGACCCGGGTGACCGACAGGTCGTCGAGGGGGCCGTTGAGGAGGACCACGCGCTGGGCCAGCAGCCGGCGCGCCATCGTCTCGGACAGGGGTTCGCGCTCCTCCCCGGCTCCGGCGCCCCCCGGCCCGGCGGGCGGCAGCCACGGCCACTCCTGCTGACGGTCACTCATGCTCGATCCTCCATTCCAGCCGTGCCCCGATCGCCGTGGTGTAGCGATCCACCGTCGAGAGCCGCACGTCGAGGTCCCCGGCCTCGAAGCGGGCCACCGCGGACTGCGAGGTCCCCATGCGGGCCGCCACCTCGGCCTGGGACAGCCCCAGCTCCCGCCGGAGCGTGGACAGCTGCCCCGAGACCGAATGCCGGCGCTCGGCCATCTCCTTGAACCCGGGGAACACGGTGGGATGCCGGCGCTCGCTCACGGTGACGCATTATCTCACATTTGATATAACGTGGGAGCGATATCAGGCACACGAGGCACACGAGGCACACGAGGCACGAGGAACGAGGACACGAGGACACAGAACGAGGACACGAGGACACGAGGACACGAGGAGCAGATGCCATGAGCCCGACCACGAAGAGCCACCAGGACCAGCTGCACCAGGACCGGCTGCACCAGGTGCTCGTCCCCACGGTGATCGAGGAGGGGAACCGGGGCGACCGCGCCTTCGACATCTACTCGCAGCTGCTGCGCGAGCGCATCGTCTTCCTGGGCCAGGAGGTCGACGACCAGGTGGCCAACCTCATCATCTCGCAGATGCTCTTCCTGGAGGCCCAGAACAACGAGCGGGACATCTACCTCTACATCAACTCGCCGGGTGGCGTGGCCTACGCGGGGATGGCGATTTACGACGTCATGCAGCACGTCGAGCCCGACGTCTCGACCATCTGTGTCGGCATGGGCATGTCGGCGGCCGCCATGATCCTCTCGGGTGGCGCCACGGGGAAGCGCTTCGCGCTGCCCAACGCGCGCATCATGATCCACCAGGGTTCGGCCGGCACACGCGGCGCGCCGTCGGACATGGAGATCCAGCTGCGCGAGGTGCTCTCGCTCACCCGCCGCATGTCCGAGATCATCGCCCACCACACGGGCCGTCCGGTCGAACAGGTCGAACAGGACATCGAGCGCGACCGGTACATGACCGCCGGCGAGGCCCGCGACTACGGGATCATCGACGACATCATCCTCCCCCGCCGCGGCCTCTGCGCACCCGAACCCGAACTGCAGGTGGCCAGCGTGTGACGCCGAGCTGAATGAAGCCGGACTGAGCTCGAACTGACGCCGAATCGCGGCCAACCGCCGTTTCCCATCCGGGCGCCTCACTGGCGCACCGGACACCCGGGCAGAGGCGTCAGCCGCCGCAGTTCCTCAAGGGCGGCCTTGTCCCGGGTACCGCGGGTGCCGCTGCCGGCGCCGGCGCCTCCTCCTCGGCGGGCGTTGCCTACCCGCTGCCGACCACCAACGTCATGCCCGTCCGGGTGACTGCGCGGTACCGCCCGGCGCTGCCCAGCTGACGGGCCCGGCTCCCGGGGCACCCCGTCGAGGGACACTCGTGGCCGTTCCGGCTTCGCACGTCCCTGGGGCGGCGCATAAGGTAGGTGACACGGGTGTCAGGAAAGTGACGGCACCGTAGGGCAGAAGGGGAGGACGGAATGCGCACCGAGGACCTGATCCTGGTCAGCGTGGACGACCATGTCATTGAGCCACGTGGCATGTTCGACGGGCTGTTGCCGGCCAAGTACCAGGACAAGGCACCGCAGCTGATTCGCCGACCCGACGGCACTGATTTCTGGACCTACGACGGCAACGAGATGCCCAACGTGGGCCTCAACGCTGTCGTGGGGCGTCCCCCCGAGGAGTACGGGATCGAGCCGATGTCGCTCGACGACATGCGGGTCGGCTGCTACGACGTGCACGAGAGGGTGCGCGACATGTCCGTCAACGGCGTGCTGGGCTCCATGTGCTTCCCCTCCTTCCCGCAGTTCTGCGGGCAGCTGTTCGCCCGCCGCCAGGACAAGGACGAGGCACTCGCCATGGTGCGCGCCTACAACGACTGGCACATCGACAAGTGGTGCGGGGCCGAACCCGGGCGCTTCATCCCGCTGTCCATCCCCGCCATCTGGGACCCCGAGCTCGCCGCAGCCGAGGTACGCCGCGTCGCCAAGAAGGGCTGTCACGCCGTCACCTTCTCGGAGAACCCCGAGAAGCTCGGCTGGCCCTCGCTGCACTCCAGCCACTGGGATCCCTTCTGGACCGCCTGTGCCGACGAGGGCACGGTGATCTGCATGCACCTGGGCTCCTCCTCGCAGATCCTCGTCACCTCGGCCGACGCCCCCATCGACGTCATGATCAGCCTGCAGCCGATGAACATGGTCCAGGCGGCAGCCGACCTCCTGTGGTCACCGGTCCTGCGCAAGTACACCGACTTGCACTTCGCGCTCTCCGAGGGCGGCATCGGCTGGATCCCCTATGCCCTCGAGCGCATCGACTACGTGTACGAGCACCACCACAAGTGGACGGGCCAGGACTTCGGCGACATGCTCCCGAGCCAAGTCTTCAAGGACCGGATCATCACCTGTTTCATCGACGATGCCTTCGGGGTCGCCAATCGCGACTACCTCAACCTCGACAACATCACGTGGGAGTGTGACTACCCCCACTCGGACTCGACGTGGCCGACGGCGCCGGAGGCCTGCATGAAGTATCTGTCTGAGGTGCCCGACGAGGACATCAACAAGATCACGCATCTGAACGCCATGAGGCACTTCCAGTACGACCCCTTCAGCGTGCGACCCCGCGAGAAGTGCACGGTGGCCGCGCTGCGCGCCGAGGCCGCCGACGTCGACACGTCGCTGGTCTCCCGGGCCCGGGGTCACACACCGACGAACGAAGCGGGCATCGTGAGCATCTCGACGTTCACCTCGCATCTCAACGATCGGGGTGACGAGGGCGACTGAGGCTCATTCGAGCCGGCCGCCTTCACCCCTCCGTCCTGCACCCTCGACCCGCGGAGAGCGCCGACCACATGTCAATCGACTACGCCCTCGGTGACGACCACGTCGTCACCATCACCATCAACCGCCCCGAGTCCCGCAACTCGCTGGACATGGAGCACTTCTTCCACCTGCGGTCGGCCTGGGATCGCTTCGGCGACGACGACGACGCCTACGTGGCCATCGTGACCGGCGTCGGGAGGGACTTCTGTGTCGGCGCCGACCTCAAGACGTACATCCCGCAGATCACCGAGCTGCAGCAGAAGATGCAGGCGGGCGAGGTCACCGAGATCGGGGGCTATCGCCTCGACGACGGGGTCAGGGCGGTGCTCCGGGGGACGAAGCTGTACAAGCCGATCATCGCGGCCATCAACGGCACCTGCGTCGCCGGCGGCATGGAGATGCTCGGCGGCACCGACCTCCGGGTGGCGAGCGACACGGCCACCTTCGGCGTGATGGAGCCCAAGCGCGGCCTGTTCGCCGGCGGAGGCACGACCGTGCGGTTGCCCCGGCAGATCCCCTACCCCGCCGCCATGGAGCTCCTGCTGTGCGCCGACCAGGTCCCGGCGCAACGCGCCTACGAAATGGGCCTGCTCAACGAGGTCTGCCGGCCGGCCGAACTGATGGAGCGGGCCTACGCCTACGCATACCGCATCACGGCCAATGGGCCGCTCGCCATCCGCAAGACGAAGGAGTCGGTGCTGCGTGGCATGGCCACCGACATGAAGGAGGCCTACCGGATCGAGTCGGAGATCTCGGGCGAGGTCTTCAGCAGCGAGGACGCCAAGGAGGGGCCGCGGGCGTTCGCCGAGAAGCGTGCGCCCAACTGGCAGAACCGCTGAGGCGGCGTGGCCGTTCACCCCTGCGCCAGCGCGTACACCATCGTCACCTGATCCGTCTCGACCTGGACCCCCGGCACGACCGGCACGGGTGAGGCCTCGACCGCACCTGCCGACGAGGATCTGAAGGCCTCGTTCTGGGGGAACAGCGACGGCTGGGTGTCGTCGGTGAGCGAGCACACCCGGCCCAGTCGCCGGCCTGCCGCGGCGGCCATGGCGCCGGCGTGCGCAACGGCCTGGCGGACGGCGCCGGCCCGGGCCTCGTCCTGCACCTTGGAAGGGTCCCCGAAGGAGAACGTCAGCGATTGGATCTGCGCTGCGTTGCCGGACGCGTTGACCACCGCGTCGACCGCGGCCCCGGCCGTCTTGATGTCGCGCAGCGTCGCCGTCACGGTGTTGGTGACCTGGTACCCGGTCAGGGTCGGCACTCCGTGCGGGTAGGCGTACTGGGGCTCGAGGGAGAGCCCGGTCGTCTGCACGTCCCGTGCGGCCACTCCGTTGCCGGTCAGAGCGAGGAGCGCCTGATTCACCGTGGCGTTGTTCTCGCTGAGCGCCGACGCCGAGGATCCCGCCGACGTGCTGAACCCGAACGCGGCCGTGAGGACGTCCGGCGCCGCCGACGCCTGTCCGGTGCCCTGCACCGTCAGGCGCGGGGAGGACGAGCCGCAGCCCGGCGCGGGGGCGGCCGGGGTGGTGGCGCCGGCGTCGCTGAGCGCCAGCCCCAGCGCGGTTCCGCCGACCAGCAGTGCGCCCAGGGTCACCTCAACCACGACCCTCCCGCTCTTCAATGACGTGCTCCGCCGCGACACCGTCTGTTCGTCGTCCATCTCGATCCTCCCTGCGCGTGCGCACGACCCGTGCCGGAGGAGAGACGCAGCGGGATGGGGATCGGTTCGCTCGCCCGCTGCCGCGCCGGGCCGGGCCGGGCCGGGCCGGGCTGGGTCGGGCCGGGCCTGGCGCGGCCCGAGACGATCAGTCGACCCGGGGGCTCCGGCGCAGGGCCAGCAGAGACGGGAAGCCGACGATGAGCGTCTGCAGCCGCCAACCCCGCGCCGGCAGGCCGCGCCTCCGGGCCATGGAGCCCGCGGCGAGCGCCTCGGTGGCGTGGATGACGGCCGTCCCCACCAGCATGGCCTGCAGCACCTCGCGGGGCGGGAGTGCGGCGCCCGTCATTTCACCCGCCTTCTCGTAGGCGGATCTGCTCAAGGCCAGCTTGGTCAGGATCACGATGCCGCCGTCGAGCAGGAGGAACCACGGCCACGCAGGTCGGACGACGCCCGGTCTCCTGGCCTGTGCCACGGCCATGTTCTAGCGACCCCGGGTGCCGTGCACCAGCCGGACGGGGTCGGACACCGACGCTGCCGCATTCGTCGAAAGGCCGGGCGTGGCGGCGGCCAGCTGACCACAGGCGGCGTCGATGTCGGCTCCCCGCGTGGCGCGGATCGTGGCGTTGACCCCCAGCGCGACGAGCTGGTCCCGGAAGCGCCGCACCCGATCCGGCGGTGACCCGACCACGGGGTAGCCGGGGGTCGGGTTGAGGGGGATGAGGTTGACGTGGGCGCCGAGCGGGCGAGCGAAATCCGCCAACTCGGCGGCGTCGCTGCCGCGGTCGTTCACGCCGTCGATCAGGGCCCACTCGATGGAGAGGCGGCGCCCGCTCGCCGCAACGTACTCGGCACACGCCTCGGCGACCACCGCCAGTGGATAGCGCCGGTTGATCGGGACCAGCTCGTCGCGCAGGGCGTCATTGGCTGCGTGGAGGGAGACGGCCAGGTTCACCGGAAGCGTCTCGGTGGCCAGACGGCGGATGCCGGGCACCAGGCCGACCGTGGACAACGTGAGGTGGCGAGCGGAGATCCCCATCTCACCGTGCAGCCGGAGAACGGCACCCCACACCCTGTCGTAGTTGGCCAGCGGCTCCCCCATCCCCATGAACACGACGTTCGAGAGCCGGCGCGGCCTGGCGTCCCGCATGGCGACCGCGACCTGCTCCACGATCTCGCCCTCGGCCAGGTGGCGGCGGAAACCGGCCTGACCGGTGGCACAGAACTGGCACGCCATGGCGCAGCCGGCCTGGGTCGAGACGCACACGGTGACGCGGTCGGGGTAGTGCATGAGCACGGTCTCCACCCGCGCGCCGTCGTCGAGCGCCCACAGCCATTTCGTCGTCTGGCCCCCGTCGGCTATGCGCCGCGAGATCTCGCGCAGGGCGGGGGGCAGCGCGCCTGCGAGCGCCGCACGCAGGGTCGCGGGAAGCTCGGTCATGTCCTCGGGACGCTGCACCCGCGCGTGGAGGCCGTCCCACACCTGGCGGGACCGGTAGGCGGGCTCGCCGTCGAGCAGGACCGCCAGCTGCTCGCGCGTGAGGTCGTAGGGCGCCGGCACCGCACCAGGCTACGGCGAGACGGCCTTGCGCCTAGTCGCGCCCCAGGATGACCGTGCCGGCGGCGGTGAACCATCCGCTCGTCCCGTTGACGCAGGCCAGTTCGGCGCCAGGCACCTGGCGCGGGCCGCATTCTCCCCGCAGCTGGCTGACGGCCTCAATGAGCAGGAACATGCCCCGCATGCCCGGCTGGCAGGCCGAGAGACCGCCCCCGTCCGTGTTGGTCGGCAGCGCGCCACCGACGCGGAGCTTGCCGTCCTCGACGAAGGGACCGCCCTCCCCCTTCTTGCAAAAACCCAGCCCTTCCAGCGTCAGGATCACCATGGGCGTGAAGGCGTCGTACACCTGCACGGTGTCGATCTCTTCGGGCGTGACGCCGGCACGATCGAAGGCCAGCTGCCCCGAGCGGACGCACGGCGACTCCGTGAAGTCCTCCCACTCGCTCATCGTCGTGTGCGAAACGGCCTCACCGGTGCCGAGGACCCACACCGGCGCCTTGGCGCAGTCCCGGGCCCTCTCCTCGTGGGTGAGGACGATGGCGCCGCCGCCGTCGGAGCGGATGCAACAGTGCAGCTTGGACAGCGGGTCCCACACCATCGGCGAGCTCAGCACCTCGTCGATCGTGATGGGATCCTGGTAGTAGGCGTCGGGATTGAACCCGGCGTTGTAGCGGGTGGACACCGCCACCTCGGCCAGCTGCTCGATCGTGGTGCCGAATTCGTGCATGTGGCGCCGGGCGACCATGGCGTAGTGCGACCCGACGGGGTGCCCGAAGGGAGCGGCAAACTGAATGGGCCCGCGCGTCCCGAACGACAGGTTCGCCATGCGCAGCCTCTTCTTCAAATCGGCGCGTTGGGTCGAGCCGTAGGTGAGAACCACGACCTCGACCAGGCCCTGGGCGATGGCGGCCGCCGCATGTTCGACCATGAACTCCCAGATGCTTCCGCCGTGACCGGTGGAGTCCACCCAGTTGGGCCGGATACCGAGATACTCCGCCAGCTCGACCGGCGGCAGCGCGCCCGTCAGTGACATGAAGCCGTCGACCTCGGACTTCTCGATGCCGGCATCGGCCAGCGCACGCGTCGTGCCCTGGAAATTCAGCTGAAAGGCCGTCTTGTCGTCGACGCGCCCACAGTCAGACGTCGATGCGCCCACGATCGCCACGCGGCGGTTGGCCATGGTGCTCCTGCTCTCCTTCGTCCGTCGGTGCTGCGGTCCGGTGCCCCGGTCGTCCGGTCTTCTCGTGCTCGGTCAGGTTACGGGCGGTGACCCGACGCTCACCCGCCGCCCATCTTGAGTCCGGGATGGCGGGAGTGGAAGACCTGCGCGTTGACCTCGGCCGCGATGTCAGCCGGGTCCCACTTGGCGTCACCCTTCGGGTTGTCGACGGCCGCCCCGAGCCGCCAGGGCTCGTAGTGGGCGATGTTCGGACCCACGGCGCGGAACACCTGCCCCGTGACGTGGAGCGCCTGGTCCGACGCAAGCCAGGCCACCATCGGCGCCGAGTTCTGCGGGTTCAGACGGCTGAACTCCTCGTCGCCGTACTCGTCGGGCTCCTTGAGCTCCATGTCCTTCACGACGCCACCGGTCAGGCGGGTGACGCCGCCGGGGGCAACCGCGTTGGCGCGCACCCCGTAGCGCGAACCCTCGAGCGACGTGATGATCGTCAGTGCGGCGATCCCGGCCTTGGCCGACCCGTAGTTGGCCTGGCCGACGTTGCCCTGGAGGCCGGCGGACGACACCGTGTTGACAACGGCGGCCCGGACCGTGTCTCCCGCCTTGGTGCGCTCCCGCCAGCGGATGCAGGCGAACTTCGTCGCCGCGAACGTGCCTTTCAGGTGGACGCGGAGGACGGAGTCGAAGTCGTCCTCGGACATCGACACGATCATCTTGTCCCGGATGATGCCGGCGTTGTTGACCAGGACGTCGAGTCCGCCGAAGGCGTCGTAGGCCGTGGCGATCAGGTTCTCGGCCCCGCCGAAGTCGGAGACGTCGTCGTAGTTGGCGACGGCCTCGCCGCCGCGCGCCCTGATGACCTCGACCACCTCGTCGGCGGGACGCTTGTCGGCCCCCTCGCCGCTGGCCGTCCCCCCGAGGTCGTTGACGACCACCTTGGCGCCCTGGGCCGACAGCTCCAGCGCCTCACCGCGGCCGATGCCGTGGCCCGACCCGGTCACGATGGCGATTTTCCCGTCCAAAATGCCCATGAGGCCCCCTATCCGGAGAGAAGACTGACACGTCTGTCACCTACCGTAACGGGGTCGGCACAGGCCCGACAATTCGGCTGAATTCGGCCTCCACCGGGGACGATCGGGCGCCGACCCGGATCGACACTGACACCGGCGTCATATACGGTGAGGGCCCTTGCGGGCCCTCTGCGGGCGGGGCTGGCCTCCGCCGGAGCCGATGGCGGTGGTCACGGCGGGCGAATGTGAGACTGCACGGGCGCAGGGCCCCGGCACGAGGGAGGGACATGGCACCTGGGACCACGGCGAACGAAGGCCGGCTGGACATCACCGGCCGTCCAACCGCCCTCCGCTCCATCGACCTGGACACCTTCTTCCGCCCCAAGCGAGTGGCCGTCGTCGGCGCATCCGACTCGAATGCACGTCCCAACACCGCACTGACCCAGAAGATCACCGCGTGGGCGGAGGAACGTGGGGCCACGGTGCACTTCGTCAATCCCAACCGGCCCGTCGTGGCGGGACGGCCCTGCGCCAAGGCACTGACCGACATTGAGGAGCAGCTGGACCTCGTGGCCATCCTCGTCGGCGAACCGCTGCCCATCCTGCGCGACGCGGTCGCCGCCCAGGCAAAGTTCGCGGTCGTGTTCGCGGCCGGATTCGCCGAGGTGGGATCGAAGGGTGAGCGCCTCCAGGACGAGATGGAGCAGATCATCGCCAACGGAGAGCTCCACGTTCTCGGGCCCAACACCAACCTCAACGCCTTCGAGGTCTTCCGCGAGGACCTGCCCGGCAGGGCCATCGCGCTCATCACCCAGAGCGGCCACCAGGGCCGTCCGGTGTTCCAGGGCCAGGAGATCGGCATCAAGCTCTCGCACTGGGCGCCGGCCGGCAACGAGGCGGACATGGAGTCGGCCGATTTCATCAACTACTTCTCGAGCCTCGAGTCGACGGGCGCGGTGGCCTGCTACATCGAGGGCTTCAAGAACGGGCGGACGCTGCAGCTCGCCGCCGACGCGGCGGCACGGCGCAAGGTACCCATCGTCGCAGTCAAGGTCGGCCGCACCGACGAGGGCACGTCGATGGCCAAGGCGCACACGGGCCACCTCACCGGTTCCGACGACGTCGTGTCCGCCGTGTTCCGTCAATACGGCGTGCAGCGCGTCGACGGCCTCGATCAGCTCCTCGAAGTATCGGCCGCCCTGGCCCGCACGGAGGCGCCCGCGCCCGACGCCATCAGGCGCCTCGGCCGAGGTGCCGGTGGACGCGTCTGCGTCTATTCCATCTCCGGGGGGACCGGGGCGCACATGGCCGACATGGTCGCGGCGGCCGGGCTCGAGCTGCCGGCACTCACCAAGGGCTCGCAGACCCTGCTGCACGAATGGATCCCGCCCTATCTCCGGGTGTCGAACCCGGTGGACAACGGCGGAGCCCCGGTGCGCGACTGGCGGGGTCCCAAGATCATCGAGACGATGCTGGCCGACCCCAACGTGGACCTCCTGCTGTGCCCGATCACCGGTGCGCTGCCGTCCATGGGCAACAAGCTCTGCGAGGATCTCGTGGCCGCGGCCGCCACGACGGACAAGCCAATTTTCGTGGTGTGGGGCTCCCCCGTCGGCACCGAGGAGGCGTACACGAAGACGCTGCTCGAGAGCACGGTGCCGACCTTCCGTACGTTCACCAACGCGGTCATGGCGGCCAAGGCCTACTTCGACCATCACCGGTTCGCCGCCTCCTACCAGTCCGCCTTCAACCACCCCGTCCAGCGCCCGAGCCCGGCCCGGGGAGCGGCCCTCACGGTGATCGCGCCGGGCGGCGCCCGGCGGGGCGGCGAGAGCCTGTCGGAGCAGGACTCCAAGGCCCTGCTGGCGGCCTACGGCATCGCGGTGCCCAAGGAGCGCGTCGCCACGTCGGCGACCGAGGCGGCCAAGGCGGCGAAGAGGATCCGCTTCCCGGTCGTGATGAAGATCGTCTCCCCGGACATCCTGCACAAGTCCGACCTGGGGCTGGTGGCGGTCGGTGTCCGCGACGAGGACGACGCCCGGCGGACCTACAAGCGCCTCGTCGCCACCGCCAAGAAGGCGGCACCGCGGGCGCAGGTCGACGGGGTGCTGGTGGCCCAGATGGTGCAGGGTGTCGAGACCGCCGTGGGCATCGCCCAGGACGAGCTCTTCGGACCCGTCGTGATGTTCGGACTCGGCGGGGTCTTCGTGGAAGTGCTTCACGACGTGACGTTCCGCGTTCCCCCGTTCACGACGCGCGACGCCACGGCCATGCTGGACGAGCTCCGGGGTACCGCGCTCCTGCGCGGGGTGCGAGGGCAGCCCGCCGCCGACAGGGCCGCCCTCGTCGACGTGCTGATGAGGATGCAGCGGCTGGCCGTCGACCTCTCCGGCGAGGTCGCCGAAGTCGACATCAACCCGTTGGTGGCGGGCCCCACGGGTGCAGTTGCGGCGGACGCCCTCGTCGTGCTGGCCTGAGCGCCGTACCGACCAGAGGCCGACTCGAGGCCGACCTGAGGCAAGGAGTCCGATGAGCGAAACGACCGAGACCGACGACCCGGTAGGCGACGACCTCGTCCGCCGGATCCAGGACGGGATCTGCTGGATCACCCTCAACCGGCCCGAAGCCGGGAACGCCATGACTCAGTTCATGCGGGATCGGATCGCCGATTGGGTGACCGACGCGTCGGCCGATCTCTTCGTCCGGGCGGTCGTCATCACCGCGGCGGGCGACAGGGCCTTCTGCACCGGGGCGGACCTGCGCGGTGGCCGGCTGCCCCCACGCCCCAAGCCCGACGGCACGCCCGACAGTGTCGTGGGCGAGGGCTCGCGCATGATCCGGGACGGCTGGCAGCGCCTGGTCAGCTCGATCCTCGACTGCGAGAAGCCCGTCATCGCGGGCGTCAACGGCACGGCCGCCGGCGGCGGGATGCACCTCGCGCTGGCCTGCGACATCGTCGTGATGGCCGAGGAAGCCAAGTTCGTCGAGGTCTTCATCCGCCGCGGCATCGCCCCGGACGCGGCCGGGGCCTGGATCCTCACCCGCTTGGTCGGCATTCAGAAGGCGAAGGAGCTGTTCTTCTTCGGTGACGACGTGCCGGCGGCGGAGGCCTACCGGATCGGGCTGGTCAACCGCCTGGTGCCGCGGGAAGAGCTCCAGTCCACGCTCGAGGAGCTCGCCGGCCGGCTGGCCAAGGGACCCACCAAGGCGATCTGGATCGCCAAGTGGCTGACCAACCGTGCCCTCGACGTCGACCGTGCGACCTCGCTGCACGACGAGGCGATGGGACAGGAGCTCCTCACCAACACGCTCGACTCCAAGGAAGGCGTCGCCAGCTTCGTGGAGCGTCGCCCCGCCGAGTTCAAGGGCTGGTAGTCGGGCTCGTCGCGTCGCCGTCAACCTGCTGACGAAGTCGTCGTCGTCCCTCCCGACCCGCGTCGTGGTGCTCGTCGAGGAGCCGGCGGTGGTCGTGGTCGTCGAGGTCCCGGCCGGCGGCTTGGTCGTCGTCGTCGTGCTCGGCGTGCTCGTCGACGTTGTCGTGCTCGTCGACGCCGGGGTGGTGGTCGTCGACGTGGTCGAGGACGTCGTGGTCGACGGGGCCGACGGGGCCGACGGGGCCGGCGGTGGCGACGGCGAGGGCCGGAAGATGTGTTGCACGCTGGTCCCCGAGCCGTTGTCGCCGAAGATGGAGGACAGTGGCTGGCCCGAGATCAGTTCAATGGCGGTGATGAACAGGAGGGCGATCACGAACACGATGCCTGCCGTCGCGGCAATCGTCTTCCGACTGAACGTGCGCGGGGCGCCCTGCGATCCGGCCCGTCGCGGTCCTGCGGGCTGCGCCGGCTGGGTGGTGGCCTCGATTCGCTCAGTGGCTTCAATCGGCTCGGTGGCCTCAATCGGCTCGGTGATTTCGTTCGGCTCGGTGGTGGCGGCGGCGTTGCCCGTGGCGCCCGTCGAACCCAGCTTGCGCAGCAGAGTCGACGATTCGGGCGCATTCACCACCACCTGCTTGACCGCCTCCTGACCTCGCTCGATCGACTGTGCGATGAGCGCCGTGGCAAAGGTGGCGGCGGCCGAGCCGATGGCCACGCCGATGATGGTGCCCTTGACCCCGAAGGTGGACGCGATGACGGCCGCGACGACCGCACCCACCGCAGAGGCGAGGATCTGACGGATCGAGAACTTCACGCCCGGGCCGGAGGGCCGATCACACCGGCTTCGGTTGTGCTCACTCCCCCACGGCGCCGTCGATCTGCTCGCGCAGCAGGTCGGCGTGCCCGTTGTGGCGTGCGTACTCCTCGATCATGTGGATGATGATCCACCGCAGCGTGAAGGGACCCTTCCCCGCCAACGCCGAGGGCACGTCGAAGCTCTCGGCGTCCGCGACGATGGCCCGCGACACCTCACACACGTGCTGGAACAGGTCGATGTCTGCCGTCGCCCGGGCCGGCTCGATGTCATGGAAGTCGGCGTCACGATCTTCCTCCGTCGAGATCGGCTCGGGTGACGAGCTCCCGGCGAAGATGTGGTCGAACCACCACCACTCGACGATCGCCATGTGACGGACGAGTCCGAGGAGGGTCAGCGCGGACGGCGGCACACCGGGGCGCGCCAGCGCCGGGCCGTCGAGCCCCTCGCACTTCCACAGCAACGTGGCGCGCTGATAGTCCAGCCAGGTCGTCAACATCGTTCGCTCGTCGCCGGTCGGCGGCGGTTCGGGACGGGTCACCCCGGAGAGCATCGTCCCAGGCTAGCGGCGGACGAATGAGCCGATCGGAGGCCGGTAGCATGGCCCGCGTGCGTCAACGGTGGCTGTCCGGACGGGCCATCTCGCTGCATGTGGCCGTCCTCGTCCTCGTACCAGGCTGCGCCATCGCAGCATGGTGGCAGATCGGACGGGCCCAGGACGGGAACCAGCTCAGCTACTTCTACTCGGTCATGTGGCCCGCCTTCGGGCTCCTCGCCCTGACGTTCTGGTGGATCCTCATCCACACCGACTTCGAGACGGTCGGCCTGCGCGGCATGCGGCGACAGGCACAGGAGGCCACGGCCACCGTGGCCCCGACGGGCGAGGCCGCCTCGCCGTTCCCCGCCACCATCGCTCCGGAGGGACAGGCACCGTCCGCCACCGAGGCGGACCCGGAGCTGGCCGCCTACAACGCCCGGCTCGCGGAGCTGACCGCACAGGGTCCCAAGACGTGGCGCCGGCGCGAGTCGGTCGTCGTGCGCCGCGCCCAGTGAGCCGGCTCACCGGGCGCGGACTGACGGGGGCGCTGTTCCGCTACCAGCTCATGGCCAACATCGTCGGCGTGCTGATCATCCCGCTGTTCCTCTTCACCGGCCTGAAACTCGCGTACGGCGGCTTCAAGGCCGAGCTCGCCATCTTCGGCATCAGTCACGGCTACCTCTACATCGTCTACCTGATCACGGCCGGGATCCTCGCCCTCAAGGCACGGCTCCACATTCCCTGGATCCTCCTGATGTTCGCGGCCGGTCTGGTGCCGGGGCTGACGTTCTTGGTCGAATGGCTGGTGGTGACCCGCAAGATCCAGCCGCTGCTCGCCGCGCAGGCAGCGCAGGCGGCGTCGCCCGAGGCGACTGTCAGCCCAGCCGCTCAATGACGGTGCCGTTGGCCTGGCCCCCGCCCTCGCACATCGTCTGATACCCGTAGCGGCCGCCGGTCGCCTCGAGGTGGTTCAACAGCGTGCCCATCAGGCGCACGCCGCTCGCGCCCAGGGGATGCCCGATGGCGATCGCTCCGCCGCGCGGATTGAAGCGTTCCAGGTCGTAGGAGAACGCCTTCTGCCACATGAGGGCGATGGCAGCGAAGGCCTCGTTGCACTCGACGGCGTCGAACTCGTCGACCTTCATCCCGGACCGCTCGAGGAGCTTGTGGGTCACCGGCACCGGGGCGGACAGGACGATCGCCGCGTCGTCCGCCGCCACCGCGAAGTGCGCGAAGCGAGCGCGTACCGGGAGGCCGAGGGCTTCGGCGACGGATCGCTCGGCGATGAGCATGGCCGCGGCGCCGTCGGTCGTCTGCGACGAGTTGCCCGCAGTGATGTCGGGGGCCGTGTCCGGCTCCCAGTTCTGCGCCGGCGGCAGCGCGGCGAGCGCCTCCGCCGTCGTGGTACGCCGGATGCCCTCGTCGGCCCGGAGGAACTCCCCCGTCAGGCTGCCGTCCTCGGCCTTGATCGGCACGGCCAGCGCCTCCCGTTCGAAGTGCCCGTTGTCCCAGCTCTCGGCGGCCCGGCGGTGCGACTCGAGGGCGTAGGCGTCCATCTCCTCCCGCGTGATGCCGTACTGGTCGGCCAGGACCTGGCTCACCCGGAATTGCGTCCAGAGTCGGCCGTCGACCGCGTCCATGAAGGAGGGCGGGAACGGCCCGGTGCCACCGCGCGCGTTGGAGGCCAGCGGGACCCGGCTCATGACCTCGACGCCGCACGCGACGACCAGGTCGTAGTGGCCCGCCGCCACCCCGGCCGCGCCGAAATGGACGGCCTGCTGGGACGAGCCGCACTGGCGGTCGACCGTCGTGGCGGGCACCTGTTGGGGCAGCCCGGCCGAGACCCAGCCGTTCCGGGCGATGTTGGTGCTCTGCTCGCCGACCTGGCTCACGCACCCCGCGATGACGTCGTCGACGCGCTCGGGGTCGAGGCCGGTCCGCTCGAGCAGCGCCGTGAGGGAGAACGCGAGGAGGTCGGCTGGGTGCCAGTTCGCCAGGGCGCCGCCGCGCTTGCCGAACGCCGTGCGCACGACGTCGACGATGACCGGTTCTCTCATGTCGTTGCCTCCTCTGGCTCCTCGAACTCTGGCTCCTCGGACCGCGCCTGGGCCCGGGCCCCTGCCTACTCCTCCGCCTCGAGGGCGCCTGAGGCCGCCGCCTTCTCGCGGCGCTCCATGAGCGCCTCCACCGCCTTGCCGGCGCCCGCGGGCTCGCCCTCGTAGGCGACCGAACCGTGATCGAGCACGATGGCCCAGTTGGCCAATTTGAGCACCCGATTGACCTGCTGCTCCACGACGACCAGCGTCGTCCCGTTGCGGTTGATCTCCTCGAGACCCTCGTAGACGGTGTCGACCACGACCGGGGCGAGGCCGAGGGAGAGCTCGTCGGCCACCAGCACCTTCGACGGCACAACCAGGACCTTGGCCAACGACAGCAGGCGCTGCTGGCCACCGGACAGCGTGCCCCCCATCTGGCGCCGGCGCTCGCCGAGGATCGGGAAGGCCGTGTAGGCCCGCTCGAGGTTGTCCTTGAGCTTGCCCCGTCCCTCGCGTTGGCGGAAGGCCAGGGTCAGGTTCTCCTCCACGGTCAGGGTCGAGAACACGCCCCTCCCCTCCACCACGTGGGCCATGCCGAGCCGTGCGATCTTGTAGGCGGGCAGGTTGGTGACGTCCCGTCCGTCGAAGATCACCTGCCCCGCGGACGCCGTCACCAGGCCGGTGACCGTCCTTGCCAGGGTGGACTTGCCGGCACCGTTGGAGCCCACCAGCGCCACGACCGCCGCCGGCGGGGACGCGGAACGAGACGTCGAACAGGGCGCGGTACGGGCCGTACGCCGAGCTGACGTTCCGGAGCGTCAGGACGTCGTCGCCTACGGACGGGGCGGCGCCCGCGACGCCGCGCGCCTGATCGGTCGCGACCGTCACAGCATCCCCATCTGGCCGAGGTACGCCTGCCGGACGGACGGGTCCGCCATGCACTCGTCGAACGTGCCCTCGGCAAGCATCGATCCGAGGTCCATCACGACCGTGCGATCGACCACATCGGCCACCATCGAGAGGTCGTGCTCGACAAGGAGAACAGCTGTGCCCCGCTCGCGTTGGACGGTTCGCAGCACGGCGGCCACCTCCGCCGTCTCCCGCAAATCGAGCCCGGACGAGGGCTCGTCCGCCAGCAGGATCTTCGGTTCGGCGGCGAGGGCTCGGGCGAGCTCGACCAGCCTGCAATTCCCCAGGCCGAGAGCGTTGACCGACGTGGCGGCCAGGTGGGTGATGCCAACGAGCTCAAGTGTGGATTGCACCCGTTCCACCTCGTCGGTGGTCGGTTTGCTCAGGTTCAGGAGGTCCCGCCAGAGCCGGCCCTCACCGCGCCGCGCCCGCTCCGCCACCATGAGGTGGTCGCGCACCGACATGTCCGTGAACACCTCCACCTTCTGGTACGTGCGGCCGATGCCGAGGCGGGCACGCTTGAACGTCGGCAGCCCGGCCAAGTTCGTCCCACTGAAGACGATGTCGCCCGATTCCGGTCGCAACTGCCCGCAGACGCAGTTGAACAGCGTTGTCTTGCCGGCGCCGTTGGGGCCGACCAGCCCCACGCTCTCGCCGGCGGTGACGTCGAACGTGATGCTGCTGACCGCCTGGATGCCGCCGAATGATTTGCTCACCCCACGCATCGAGAGAAGCGGTTCGTCAGCCATTTGCTCGCGAGGTCGAGATGGCGGCCGAGAGGTCATCGGCCGAAGCAACTTCCTCGGCCGGGTTCGCGCGCGAGAAGAACAGTCGCTCGAACCGCGCTGTTCCCTTGCGCTTCTGGAATTCGAGCACGCCCTCCGGGTGCTGGGCGTAGGTCAGGGCGCCGAACGCGAACAGCACGACGGTCAAGCTGGACGCGCCGATGCGGGCCGGCAGAATCGTGGTCAGGATCTGCTCGGTGACGAAGAAGCCGACCCCCGCCTGAATGGCTCCTTCGACCGTTGTCACGCTGGTCGTGACCACCAGGACCACGAGGACGAGCGAGAAATCGGCGTTCCAGGCGTTGGGATCGACGACCTGCTGCTCCAAGCTGTGCAGCAGCCCACCGATGCCGGCGATGGCGCCAGAGAGGGCGAACACAAGGATGCGCTGCCTGGTGGGGTTCACGCCGAGACCCGCCGTCGCCGTCTCGCTCCCCCGCATCGCAGCGAGGTTCCGACCCACCGTCCCCTTGCGCACCAGGAGGACGATCACCACCGCGACAACGAGGGTGCCCAGCGAGAGCAGGAACATGGCATGCCCGTTGACGTTGAAGAACTCGCTGGTGCCCAGCCACTTGCCCTGGATGCTGACACCCTGGGGACCACCGGTGACGTAGGTCTCGTTGAAGAAGGTCGCGTCGAAGGCCAACGCAGCAGCCAACGTCATCAACGCCAGGCCCAGTCCCCGCAGCCGCAGGGAGAGGAGAGCCAGGACCACGGCAACCATTGCCGCCAATGCCGCGCCGACGAGCCCGCCGATGAACAGGTTGAGGCCGAGGTGGTTGGCCAGC
Source organism: uncultured Acidimicrobiaceae bacterium (assembly GCA_963726135.1). Taxonomy (GTDB): domain Bacteria; phylum Actinomycetota; class Acidimicrobiia; order Acidimicrobiales; family RAAP-2; genus Bog-473. The sequence goes on along the minus strand of CAVSBE010000002.1, from coordinate 185,321 downwards.
TGGGCGGCGGTGAAGGCACCCACCCCGGCCAAGGTGGCCTGGCACAACGAGAGCTGGCCCGCCATGCCGGTGATGAGCGTGATCGAGAGCAGCACGATCGACAACGTCAAGCCGTTGTTGAAGACAGTGGTCCAGGCCGGGAACGAGCCCGGTATCCAGGTCAGCATGGACACACAGAAGCCGCCGAAGAGGATCCACCACAGCACCCTGATGATGCGGTCCATTGTGGGAGCCCGCGTCGTCGCAGCCATGGGGGGCGGCGGCGGGTCGATGGTGGCGAGTGGGTCGCGGCTCGCATCCAAGCTGCGCATGCCCGGCAAGATGAGCAGGGCGACAACGATCAGGATGAACGGAAGGGCCGGCACCACCGCCGCGTTGAAGAAGCTGTCGGGCGGGATGTAGCCCTGCAGCAAGGTGGTCGACACCCCGATCAGGACGCCGACCAGTGCGGCGATCGGAATCGAGCGGAGCAGTGCCCACACTGCAGCGGCGATGGCGGCGACGGTGATCGTCACGTAGTTCTGGGCTTGGAACGCACCGAAATTCGGTGCGAACAGGACGCCGGCGAGGCCGGCCATGAAGCTCGACACCACCCACGCCACGGCGACCACGCCATTGCCGTTGACCCCGTCGAGCTGCACGAGGCGGCGACTCTCCACTGCCGCACGCATCTGCAAGCCAAGGTTGGTGTACCGCAGCAAGATGGTGAGCAGGACCAGCACCACCACGGTCACGGAGACCGTCGAGAGGTAGATGCCGTTGATGGGTGTTCCCCAGAGCGTGAAGTACACGACGTTGGGGTTGAAGAACGGAGCAATCGTCGCAGTGGCGTCGAGGTTCTGATTGCCGAAAATGACCGGGAGCAAGGACGGTATCCCGACCAAAAGAGCGAGGCTGCAGACCATCTTGGCGACCGTGTTGGAGTTCGCGATGTGGCGGAACAGCAGCCGGTCGAACAACCACCCGACCAGAGGGCCCATGACCACGACCGAAACGAGGAAGGCCTCCCATCCGGACCAGTTCTTGTACTGGGTGAGGTACGTGAAGACGAAGGCTGAGGCATACGCCTGCGCGCCGAAGGCGAAGTTGAAGACGCCTGTGGCCTGATACGTCAGGACGAGACAGACCGCGACGAGCGCGTAGGTGCAGCCGAAAGGGACCCCCGGAAGCGCGAACCCGACGAATTGCTGCATCCCGGTGCCCGGCTACCCGCGCTGATCCTGCCCTGGCCTACCCGCCCCCCGCCGATCAGGCGGGAGCGGGCGTGCCGGGCGGGACGGGGAAGACCGGACCCTTGTTCGGGTTGATCGACTCGAAGCAGTTGAACACGTTCTTTCCCGTGTTGAGGGCCGGCTCGTATTTGTCGCCGACCACCTTGATCACAGCACCGCAATACGGCGGGGCGTGGCCTGCGTGCCCTGCGTACTTCCAGTTGGTCGGGGCCGTGAGTCCGCCTGCCGTGAAGGCCGTCAAGGAGTTGTCCGCATTAATGACGTTGGCTTGTGTCAGGTTGTTCCCCGCCATCTTGACGCCCTGAACGAACAGGGCCGCCGACTCCCAGCCCTGAATGGCCAGCTCGTTGTAGACGTAAGTCGGTGCGTACTTCTTCATCTGCGTCAGGTAGACGTTCAGTCCCGGGTAGATCGACGTCGGCGCGGTGAACGGCACGTGAGCGACGTAGAAGTACACGCCCTGCATCAGGCTCTGGTTCTGGTCCAACGTGGACTGGTCGTTCCCGTCCAGCCACAGCTGAGTCATGTTCACGCCATATTGCTTAATGGCCCGGGCCATGTTGACGTTGCCCTGGACGTCCATGCAGCTGACGACGAAGTTCGAGCCCGCCTGCTTCATACGTTGGACGTCTGTCGCCACCGTCGTGCCCGGGTAATTGACCTTGAGGTCGACGTAGCTGACGTTGTAGCCCGCGGCGGTCAAGGAGGTCTGGGTCGCCTGGCACGAGTCGGCCGATGCGGCGATGCCGTAGGCGATGAGCGCGACCGAAGGCTTGGTCTGGGTCTTACGAGCCACGAAAGCAAACTGCGGGGCGCCGGCCGGGTAGTACTGCACCGAGCCCCCGGCAGCGAACAGGTTCGGCTGCGGAGCCCAGTTGCCCGTCACGTTGTAGCCGTAGGTCGGGATCTTCGACTCCACGAACAGGTTGGGGGTGAAGAACGCCGTCGCCACGCCCGTCACTGCGAAGACGTGGTCCTGGTTGATGAGGGTGTTCGCCAGTTGGTTGAACGTCGTCGGGTTGCCGCCGTCGTCCAAGGCGTACTTGTAGTTGATCTTGCGGCCGTTCACGCCGCCCTGGGCGTTGACGTAGGCGTAGTAGGCCTTCTCGCCGTAGATCAACGAGGAGAAGTTCGAGGCGAGCGTCCCCGTCTGGGTCGAGATCGTCCCCACGGTGATGGAGTTCGACGTCACCCCTTGCGCCGTGCTCGGTGAGGCCGCACCGGCAGCACCGGCCGACGTGAGCACGATGCCACCTGTCAGCATCGCCCCCGTCAGCACCGCGGCCCCCAGCGCCCTGAATCCCTGTCTTACTTGCATGCCGTCCCCAATCATCCTTCGCGGTGCATCCCCCCCGGAATGCCGGTCACTGTAGCTGTAGGGCCTTACGCCCATTGCTTCACTCCTTGTGCTCTCTATCACTTCTCGGAACTGCTTTTCCTTCACCCTCATCGGGCTTGTTCAGCCACCCTCATCGGGCTTGATCAGGGTTCACCGTCCTCGCGGTCACGAACGTCGTTCGTCACGACTCAGGCCAAGAACAGCCTTTGGCGGTCGAACTCCCGCAGCGCCCGGACCTCGTCTGTGCGGACCGCCGACAGCACCTCGACCTGGCGCACCACGTCGGGCTCGTAGCCGCACGACGAGACGAACGAACGGACCCGTTCCTCCGGTGTCCCGTCGCCGTCGGGCACGGCGGCGACGCGCAGCACCCCGTCGTCACGGCGCAGGATGCCCTTGTCGGTCACGACGCTCACTACTCGCTGCCCGGGTGACGTCACGTAGGCGACCGTGGCCGGCAGCCGCTCCGGACGGGCCAGGGTCACGACGACACAAGCCGTGGCGCGGCTGGCGACGTCGTTGGCACCGCCCGACCCGACCAGGAACCGCCCTCCCGCCAGCTGGGTGGAGTTCAAGCTTCCGTCGCGGTCGACCTCGGCCGCGCCGAGGCATCCAACCGTGGTCGTGCCCGGGCCGCCGATCACCATGCCGAGAATCGCGGAGGCGTCCGACAGGTACGGGGTGGCCGGGAAGACCCGCTGGTTGAAGATGTAGGGGTCTGCCGGCGTGGGCTGGTATCCCCACAGCCCGAGCTCCGCGGTCAGCATCACCTTGCGCCCGCCGGCCCGCGCCCGGGCCACCGCGACCCAGGCAGCCAGGTTCGCCACGCCGGCCCCGGCCAGCACGGCGTCGGCATCCACCGCGGCGACAACCCGTTCCACCTCCCGCGCCCCCAAGGAAGCCGCCTGCTCCCACCGTGTGATGGTCGGATCCTCGACGACCGGGTTGGCGTCGGCGTCGGCCTTCCACGACATCGGGTCGGAGCGACCCTCGAGCCACAGGAGCCGGTCCGAACCCACGCGGCTGAGATAGTCCTCGTGCGTCGCCGGGCCGAGCACCCACTCCTCCACGTAGTCGTCGAGCTCGTCCTTCGCCGCGGCGTCGGCCACCGCGCTCCAATGCGCGATGTCCTCGCCGTAGCTTCGGACCGGCAGTCCCGGCGCGTAGCAACCGCCCGGGTGAGCGCCGTACGGAGCCTCGACCACCGCGAGGACGCGGTGGCCGGGCAGCCGAACCCGGTGCCCGAGTCCCTCGAGGTCGTCGACGACACGCTCGACGGTCGCCACGACGCCCCGGCGAGCGGCCCACGCGCCCCACACGCCGTCGAGGAGGGGCTCGGAGAACACGAGATTCCCCGCGGGGTCGGCGGCGGCGGCGTGCACCAGCGCGACGTCGGGAGCCAGGGGCTCGAGCAGGCCGAGTGGACCGAACGGGGAGTCGACGACGGCGAACGCGTCGTTGTCGGCCATCGACGAACCGACCAGAGACCCGGTCACCGCTGCGGGCAGTCCCCGTGCGGCGGCCTCCAGCCGCTGGGACAGCGTGAGGATGGACCAGTGCTCGACATCGACCTCACCCGATTCGTAGGCGGCACGGAAGACCGGGTTCGGCGTGTAGGTCGGAAAGCTGTTGCCCGAGTAGGCCGTGACGACCTTCCGGACCAGACCACCGCGGAAGAAGACCGCGCCGAGAGCGCCCAGGCTTGTCATGACGAGCGTGAAGCCCGGGTCGGTGCCCCAGAAGAGTCGGGCGAGCTCGCGCCCGGCCGCTGTCCAGCGGCTGTGTCCGAGCATCACGTGGACCGTGTCCCCCGGGCGGACGCTGCGCGCCACCGCATCTTCGAGCGACGTCACCACCGGGCCGTCCGGCGTCGAGACGGCAGGAGTCACAATTTCCGCTTCCCGCCATGTCCCCAATCGCGAAATACCTGTTCAGCCCTCACTTTTGCCCCCGACCAAACCTGACCACCGTGTCAGGTTAGCCATTTCGACCGTGGCCGGCACTACCATTCACCAGGCATGGGATCGCCGAGAGTCCAAGGTGACCCGGCACCCGTGACGAAGAAGCCCGGCCGGCCGGCGGCAGCGAAGAGATCCAAGGCGTCGAAGGGCTCCGGCCGGGTCGCCACCTTGCCCTCCAACGGGCATGACCGTCCCGACGGCCTTTCCTTCCCCGACGCGGACTCGGTGGGTGCCCCGGCCAGCAAGCGGGTCCTGCGCAGCCAGGGCCGGCGCACCATGCGCAAGCTCCTCGACGCGGCCATGGTCGCCTTCGACAAGCGGGGCTACCACGCCACCCGGGTCAACGACGTGGTTGAGATCGCCAAGACCTCCCACGGCACGTTCTATCTGTACTTCGCCAACAAGGAAGACCTCCTCCGGGCACTCGTGGCGGAGGCGGCCGGCGAGGCGCAGAAGCTCTACGACGCGCTGAGCACGCTGCCGGCACAGGGTGGCGCCCCGCAATGGGGGGACGTGCACGGCTGGGTGAAGGCCTACTCCGAATTGTGGACCCGGTACGCCCCACTCTTCCGGTCCTGGACCGACCTTGCCACCATCGACCCTGAGCTGATCGACGTGATCCGCCACACCTTCACGGTCATGTCGGGGGCGCTCTCCAATCAGATCGGGCCCGACTCCTCGGGCCACATCATCGATCCCGACGCGGCCGGCATGGCCACATTGGCCATGCTCGACCGCTTTCACTATCTGCGTGAGTTCGTCGGCCAGCCCATCGACGACGTGGCCCTCGACACGATCACGACCATGGTGTACCGGGCCCTCTTCGACCCGCACGCCTGAACGCGCCCGTCCTCGGTCGACCTCTGCGCTGGCCTAGGCAGAAGGGAACACCCGATCGAAGATCCCGTCGACCCCCGAGCCGTGGAGGGTCAGACCGCCGTCGACCACGATGTTCTGGCCGGTCACGAACCGGGCCAGGTCGGAGCACAAGAACACGACGACGTCGGCCACGTCCTCGGGCTCGCCGATCCGGCCGACCGGCGTCCCCTTCTCGAAGCGCTCCACCTGGTCGGGCATGAACTCGAACCAGGGGGCCGTCATGGCGGTGCGGATCATGCCCGGTGACACGGCGTTGACCCGTATCGAAGGGGCGTACTCCAGGGCAGCCGACGCCGTCACCGCCGCCACAGCCGCCTTGCTGGCGGCATACGGTCCCTCACCCGCAGCAGGACGGGTCCCGCTGATGGATGCGGTGCTCACGATAGAGCCGCCGCCGCCCACCAGCAGATGAGGCACGGCGGCGCGGATGCCGGCCCAGACACCGGTGAGGTTGACCCGCAGGACGCGCTCCCACTCGGCCGGGTCCAGCTCGTGCAGACGACCGAATGCAGCCGTTCCGGCGTTGTTGTAAATGATGGACAGGCCTCCCAGCGCTGCCACGGCCGCGTCGACGGCCGACCGCAGCGCGTCGGGATCGCTGACGTCGACGCCGAACGCGATCCCGTCGACAGCGCCGGCCACCGCCGCCGCCGACTCCTCGTCCACATCGAGGACCGCCACCCGGGCGCCCTCTTCGGCCATCCGCCGGCAGGTGGCCCTGCCGATCCCCGAGCCGCCGCCGGTCACCACCGCCGCCTTGCCCTCAAGCAGACCCATCGTTCGCTCCCGTTCCGCGGTCCCGGTTCAGCCAGGGCGGCGCCTCGAACGTCATCGGTTCGTCCAGCTCCCGGATCAGCAGCTCCTGCGCCATGCTGAGATGCAGCGACCCGTCCTCACCGTGCATCGTGGCCCGGATGGTGGAGCGGCCGCCCGCATTGACGAGCGCCTGGAGGTCGAAGATGCTCCAGGTGTCGGCCCGCCACGGGCGGTGGAACCACACGGCGTGATCAAGGCTGGCGTCGGTGTGGGTCCCCCAGGAGCCAAGGCTCAGGGGCCGGAAGGCCGCGCCGGTCATGTCGGAGAAATAGGCCAGCAGACATGCGTGCACTGCTGCGTCGTCGGGCAGAGGCTCACGGGTGCGGAACCAGCAGCGGCGCGTGGACAGGTAGGTGCCGTCCTCGCGACGCTCGGTCGCCCCGAGCTCCCGGATGTCGAAGGGAAAGGGGGCCTCGAAACCCTCGACGTCGTGCGGCGGCGGGATGGCCGGGCCGACCGGCAATTGGTAGTCGTCGCCATCCTCGGGGGCGTGGAACGAGCAGGTCATGCGGAAGGTCTCCTTGCCCTCCACCGTGCTCACCACGTCCCGGGTGCTGAATGACCGCCCGTCCCGGACATGGCCCACGGTGTGGAGAGCCTGCGATCCGGGGCGGGTCGGACGAAGGAAGTAGCCGTGCAGCGAGTGCACGTCGAGGTGTGCGGGGACCGTCTGCAACGCCGCGCTCAGCGCCTGGGCGACCACCATGCCTCCGAAGGTGCGGCCTCCGACCCACCAATTGGGGCTTTCGGTGGTGAAGGTCGCCATCCCGCTGTCCCCGGGCCCGCACGGTCGAGCCGTGATGGCGTCGACGAGGTCGGCGACGCTGGCCGACACGACCTCGGCTTCCTCTGCGTCGTCAAGCTCCACGACTGGCTCCCGTGCCCACCGTGTCGCCCCCGACCCTCATGTGAGGTCCACCTCCACCGAGAGGCCCTTGGCGGCCAGGTCCACGCGGCGGTTGTCCTCGGCATAGCGAAGCCCCTGGACGTTGAAGAGTCGCACTTCGGGGCCCTCGATCGGGAACGGACCCCAGTGCCACGTCCCCCGGTGGAGCACCAGGGACTCGAGGGGCTCGATCCGAAAGGCGCAGATGGACTCGGCGTCCGACTCGTCGGCGAACTCCACGCCGGCAGGCGCCACGGCGATGACGGCCGGGACGTTCAGCGGCATGAGGGACTGCGTGTGGGTGTCGTGGCGATAGAGCATCTCGCAGCGCAGGCCCCGGGCCGTCCCGGGCACCTCGCTGCGGCCATGCCCGATGAGGTTCACGTGGGCGTCCCCCCATTCGAAGGTCATCGTGTGCTCGCCATCCCGAGGATCGGTGTCGGCGACGGGGAGCCAGCCGAAGGGCGACCAGGCGGCCTCCGTCAACGGACAGGGGACCAACGCTCGTGCTGTAGAAGCTGCGTCTGCGGACATCGCTCACTTTCGTCTGCGTCGAACCAGGTCGAACGGCGGTGCACCGGGGCGGCCCCGCCGCCTAACCTGACACCGAAATCAGTCTAGGAAAACTTGGGAGGCGCTCGGTATGGACGTGCGAAACATTGAGGCCAAGGCGCCGGTCGTCGAGCACAACGGCACCGTTCCGGTCTGGTGGATGGTCGAGTCCCGCGAGTTCAAGGACATCACCGACGGGGGCTACCTCGAGCTGGTCAACGAGTTCGAGGTCCCGGGTGGTGGCCTGGTCGATCCGCACTCCCACCCCACCCATGAGTTCTATTACGTGATGAACGGCAAAGGGATCATGACGATTGACGGCGAGGATCGACCCATCTCCCAAGGCGATCTGGTCTACATCCCGCCGGACAAGGTGCACTCCCTGCGGCCGATCAGCGACCACGCCCCCATCCACTGCTTCTGCTTCGCCATCGGTGTGAAGGGCGCAGGCGCCATCAACTATACGACGCACTAGGTGGCTCGCGTCCTCGTCACCCGCCCGCTCACGGAGGGCGGGACCGATCCCCTGCTCGAGGCAGGCCACGAGATCGTGGAGCGGGGCGCTCCGTTGTCGCCGGTCGAATTGATGGCCCTCGCGGCGGAGTGCGACGGGATCGTCTGCCACCTCACCGATCGAATGGACGCGGCCGTGCTCGAGGTCGGACGGGCGGGGCGGCTGCGAGTCGTGGCGAATGCAGCAGTCGGTTACGACAACATCGACGTCGTCACCGCGCAATCCCTGGGTATCACGGTGTGCAACACACCGGGCGTGCTCGACGACACCACTGCGGATCTTGCGTTCCTGCTGATCCTGGCGGCCACCCGACAGGCGTCCGGTGCGGAGAGGGACCTGCGAGAGGGCCGATGGAAGGGATGGGGTTTCGGTACCCACCTGGCGCGCGACGTGCACGGATCGGTGCTGGGGCTGGTCGGATTCGGGCGGATCGCGCGAGCGGTGGCACAGCGGGCGGGTGGCTTCGACATGGATGTCATCCACACGGCGCAACACGACACCGGGTTGCGCGGCTTCGTGCCGACGCTCGACGAGGTCCTCAGACGATCTGACATCGTGAGCTTGCACGTTCCGCTCAGCGAATCCACCCGCCATCTCATCGGCGCGGCAGAGCTCGCCCTGATGAAGCCGACAGCAGTCCTCATCAACACGGCGCGGGGTCCGGTGGTCGATGAGAACGCGTTGGCCGATGCGTTGGAAGCCGGCACGATCTTCGCCGCCGGTCTCGACGTCTTTGACGGAGAGCCGTCGGTGAATCCACGGCTGCTGAGTGCGCCCAGGAGCACCCTGCTTCCTCACATCGGCAGTGCAACAATCGCGACGAGGACCCGGATGGCCCGGCTCGCCTGCCAGGGGGTCTGCGACGTCCTGGCTGGGCTGACACCGCCGAATGTGGTGCTCGCCGCGCAGCAACCCACCTAGCACCGACCGTTCCATCCGAGGTCTGGAGTCCCCAGAGAATTCTTGTCAGTCGAGGGATACGATCAGCTCACTGGTTGGAGGGCTCCCGTCTGTGGAGGGAGGTGACCGTGCGCAAGGTCCGAGATATCACCGTCCTGTTGCTCGCGACGGCGGTGACTCTCGTCCTGATCGGTCTCGTCGGGAGCCAGCTTGCTCCGACGCCCGCCTCCGCCGTGACGCCAACCTGGCACACGACCGCCAGCTACCGACCCCTGGCAAACGTCAGCGCCGTCTCCTGCGCCCCGATCTCGACCACCTGTGTCGCGGTCGGGGACGACGGTGGGCATGTCGCCTCTGTCATCGTGACGAACAACAACGGCTCGACCTGGTCCGACGCAACGCCCCCTACAGGCGTCACCAGCCTCTCCACCGTCTCCTGCCCGTCTGCCTCGGTCTGTTACGCCGGCGGAGGCTCCGGGATCATCAAGTCGAGCGATGGCGGGTCGACGTGGACCGTTCTGGACTCGACATTTCCGGCTCAGTCCATCTCGTGTTTCACGATCGACGAGTGCACGGCCGTAGGTGGTCTCGGTATTGCAAAGACAATCGATGGCGCAACATGGACTCCACAGACTCCCCCAGCCGGATTGAACTTCTCTGGCAAGTGTGTCGTGTCCAGATGTCATCACTTGTGTTGCCGTTGGAGTTCTTGACTCTCATCCTTCGATTATCGGAACACAGAACGGACTCACTTGGTCATCTGCTCAGTCAACCTCTCGTCAACCTCTTATCGGCCGTTATCATGCGGAAACTCTCGACATTGCGTCGCCGGTGGAATCGCAAGTGGTGGCGGCGGGACAACGTCTGAGCACTGACAACTTCAGCAGCTGGACCACGACATCCTCCATTCCCTTCTGGTTCACGATTGACGTCACTGCAACTGCCCCAACGAGACCACCTGCATCGCCGTAGGCACCAACCTCAGTTCCACCCCGTATGTGGTCGGTACCTCAAACAACGGCTCCACCTGGTCGTCCCAAAGTCCGCCATCCAACGCTGTTGACCTGACGGGCATCTCATGCTCGAGCGCCGTGAACTGCATCGCCGTGGGAAGCAGCGGCAACACGGGAGCCGGATCAACCATCATGGGAACCTCGACTGGCGGATTGACGTGGTCCGCCCAGAATCCACCCCCTGGCACCAGCAGCTTGAACGCCGTCTCGTGCCCGAGCAGCGCCGACTGCTTCGCAGCGGGTGCCAGATCAATCCTGGCCTCCGTCAACGCTGGATACGCCTGGAGTCCGGATGTCATCCCGACCCAAGTCAGCGGCCTGAACGGGATCTCATGCGCGACAACCTCCGACTGCACGGCTGTTGGATTCGGCATCTTCGGGAGCCCTGTCGCAATTGGAACGACTGACGGCGGCGGCACGTGGACGGTGGAGGCGGTTCCGGCCGGGGTCGGGGTTTTGACTGGGGTGTCATGTGTCAGCGCAGCCGTTTGTCACGCAGTAAGTGATTTCAATTCCTCCACGGATTCACCCGGAATCATCGTCACCACGGACGGCGGGGTTGTGTGGTCATCGGAAACGTTCCCGGCGACTGTCGTCAATTTCACTGCTGTCTCCTGCGTGGATGCGATGCACTGCACGACGGTGGGCTCGTCCTCGGGAGGACCCGGAGCAGCAATCCTCAGCACCACGAACGGCGGCGGCACGTGGACACCACAAGTGGCTCCGTCCGGGATCGCTCTCAACGGCATCTCCTGCTCGAACGACACGACGTGCCTGGCGACCGGATCCCACGTGATCGACACCACGAACGGCGGGTCGCACTGGAACGACCTGGGAACACCAGCCGGTTCGACCGCCTTGACCTCCGTGAGCTGCATCAGCTCGTCCACCTGCACGGCGGTCGGCGGAACGAGCATCCTCAGTACGACTGACGGAGGGGTCGCGTGGACCGACCTGGTCGCGCCATTTGGAGTCGGGTCTCTCTCCAGTGTGTCCTGCGTCACTCCCGCCAACTGTGTCGCCACCGGAGCCGCCTCGAACTTCGGCGGCACCATCGAGACCCTGTCGGCGCCGCCCAGTGTCACCACGACCGGCCTTTCGCTCGGAACCATCGGTGTGCCGTACACGGGCTCTTTGGCAGCCAGCGGAGGATTGGCTCCCTACTCGTGGTCCGTGGCATCAGGCGCGCTGCCGCCCGGGATGGTCCTCGATCCCAACGGCACCATCACCGGCACTCCGACGATCTCCGGGCAATATCCGGTCACCTTCTCGGTGACCGACGCGAACTTCTTGTCGAGCGATGCCGCCCTCGTGATCTCCATACGCCCGATCGCCGCACCCGGTTACTGGGAGGTCGCCAGCGACGGCGGCATCTTCAGCTACGGCGGCGCCCAATTCTACGGCTCGACCGGGAGCCTGCAGCTCAACGCCCCCATCGTCGGGATGGCGGCGACCCCGGACGACGCCGGCTACTGGCTGCTGGCATCGGACGGAGGGATCTTCGCGTTCGGGGACGCCATTTTCTACGGGTCAACCGGTGGCATGCGCCTCAACGCGCCCATCGTCGCCATGGCACCCACGCCGGACGGAGCAGGGTACTGGCTGGTCGCTTCCGACGGCGGGGTGTTCGCCTTCGGGGATGCGACCTTCTTCGGTTCGGCCGGGTCCATCCCACTGGTCAAGCCGATCGTGGGCATGGCCTCGACCATCGACGGTCTGGGCTACTGGCTCGTGTCCTCGGACGGGGGGATCTTCACCTACGGGGACGCCCCCTTCTCCGGTTCCGTCGGGGGATTACCGCTCCCTGCTCCGATCGTGGCCATGACGTCGGCACCTGGCGGTGGCGGGTACTGGCTCGCGGCCTCGGACGGAGGCCTCTTCAATTTCGGCGGGGTCACCTACTACGGCTCCCCCGGGGGAATGCCACTCAGTGCGCCGATCGTCGGGATGGATCGCACCGCCGATGGACAGGGGTATTGGATGGTGGGGCGCGACGGAGGCATCTTCAGTTTCGGTGATGCCGGGTTCTTCGGATCCACTGGTGGCCTCAAGCTGAACCGACCAGTGGTGGGTATGGCCGCGATCCAATCACTCTCCGCGGGGCAGATTCCGTCCGACGTCCATGCTGGACCAGGCGAACTCCCCCAGGTCACGCAACAACCCCTCGACCAGACCGTCGCGCCCGGGGACACGGCAACCTTTCATCTCGTCGCCTCGGGTGAGCCCACTCCAGCCGTGCAGTGGCAGAAGTCGACCGACGAAGGAAGGACTTTCACCGACATCGCGGGCGCGACGTCGGCCATCTTGAGCGTGACCTCGGTCGACACCGGCGAACAGTGGTACCGATACCGAGCCGTGCTCGACAATGTGGTCGGTTCCGTGACCTCCGCGTCGGCCGCGTTGGTGGTCGGAGGAGAACCTGTGGCCTTCAGCCCTCCCTTGCTCAAGCCCGATGCTGCAGCAACTCAACCTCAAGCCAGGGCCGGTGCCACGGTGTTCCCGACCGAGACCGGCGCGCCGGCGGCGTTGCCCGAGGTCATGGAACAGCCGCTCGATCAAACGATCGCATCCGGAGGCAACGCCACGTTCACCGCTCTGGCGTCGGCTGAGCCGATGCCGCTGGTGCAATGGCAGGTGTCGACGGACGGCGGGAAGAGCTTCAGCGACATTGCGGGGGCGAATGATTCGTCGCTCACGCTGAGCTCTGCGGCAGAAAACGAGTCGTTGGACCGTTACCGCGCCGTCTTCACCAACTCGGCCGGATCGGACACCTCAGCGTCGGCCCGAGTGGTCATCGCTCCGTAACGCACCACAACGGAACCCGGTTCAGTCGTCGCTCACTGCCGCCGGAGCCTGCTGGGCGAGCCAGGCGCACCATTCGTCCACACCCTCTCCGGTGCGGGCACTCGCCATGATGACCTGCGCCTGCGGGTTGACGGCGGCGAGGTTGCCGAGGAAGGCATCGAGATCGAAGTCAAGGTGCGGCAGAAGGTCGACCTTGTTCACGACGACGACGTCGGTGGCCCGGAACATGACCGGGTACTTGAGCGGCTTCTCCTCGCCCTCGGTCACCGCGAACACCATCGCCCGCGCGTTCTCACCGACCCGGAACTCCGCAGGGCAGACCAAATTACCGACGTTCTCGATGATCAGCAGGTCGAGGTCGGCCAACGGCAGCCGCTCCATCCCTGACTGCACCATCACAGCATCGAGATGGCACTCTCCCCCAAAGCCGGCGCTCGTGTTCACGACTGCGATCGCGCGTGCCCCGGCCCCCTCGAGCCGATCCGCGTCGAGGCTCGTGGCGATGTCCCCCTCGAGCACGCCGACGCGCAGCGAGCCCGCGAGCTGCTCCAGGGCCCTGCGGAGGAGGGCGGTCTTCCCGGCGCCGGGGGACGACATGAGGTTGACAGCGCGCACACCACAGCCACCGAGGCGCCGTGCGTTGTCGTCCGCCACCCGGTCGTTCTCCGAGAGCAGGTTCTCGAGGATCATGATCCTGGTCTGACCCGTCTCGGTGTACCCCGAGTGGTCCCCGACATCAAACGTCTCCCCATCGTGGTGGTGATCGTCGTGCGCGCCAAGGGTGTGCTCGTGGAGGTGCGGGGTGCCGTCGGAATGAACGTGGAACCGCCCCATGCCTACACGTCCACCAGATCGATGGAGACGACCAACAGCTCTTCGCCGCTGAGCAACGTCACGTCGAATCCGCCACAGGACCCACAGGCCATGGTCGGCATGTCCAGCGTGGTCCGCTCACCACAGTCACGGCACTCGACCAACGCGGGCACCTGCTCAATGACGAGCTCGGCGTCCTTGAGTTCGGTCGTGGTCGTGCTCGAGACGATCTCCCAGCTGAACTGCAGAGCGTCTGGCACGACCTGGCGCAGATGTCCGATCTGTACCGTGACCTGAGCCACCGACCTTCCTTCCGCGTGCCTTGCCGCCGTGCGCGCAATTGCGTTGCAGATCGTGAGTTCATGCATCGCCTGCACCTCGACTCGAGCATACCGACATGAGCCCGCGGCGTCGCTCAGGCGGACATGGCCTCATCGGACTCCTGAACCAGCGCTGAACCCCATTTCTCCTCGACCCGGGCCAACCGCCAATACAGGAGGGCCACCACCCATGTCGCGATGAACAAGCCCACGATCACGAACCCGGCGGCATTGATGTTGAAGCGGCGGAAGAAGTCCCAGAAGGGCGAGCTGAAGTTGGCCTCCTGACCGACCAGGCCGAGGATCTCGATAGTCCCGACGCCGAACGCGACGGCAACCGACAATCCCGTGATCGTCAGGTTGTAGAAGACCTTGCGTACCGGGTTGGCGAAGGCCCAGTCGTAGGCGAAGTTCATGAGGCAGCCGTCAAGCGTGTCGAAGAGGCACATGCCGGCGGCGAAGAGCACGGGCAGGGAGAGGATGGCGTAGAACGGAAGGCCGCCGACGACCGCCGAACCAGCCAGCACGATGAGCCCGACCTCGGTCGCGGTGTCGAACCCGAGCCCGAAGAGGACACCGACGGGGTACATCTTCCAGGACGAATCGATGCGCCGGGCGTAGCCACCCAGCAGTCGGTACATGAGACCCCGCTTGTCGAGCTGTCGCTCCAATTCGGCGGCGTCGTACTGCCCGGATCGCATCTGGCGGTACAGCTTCATGATGGAGACCAGCACGACCAGGTTCACGAGCGCGATCAGGTACAGGAACGTCCCAGAGATGGAGGTCCCGACGATGTTCGTGGCGGAGTGCAGTCCCGAGGACTGCTGGCTGACCTGCAGGTTCAGGGCTCGGATGCCGAAATTCAGCAGGACGGCGAGTACCAGCACGACGCTCGAATGGCCGAGCGAGAAGAAGAAGCCGACGCCCAGCGGGCGCTTTCCCTCGCCCACCAGCTTCCGGGTCGTGTTGTCGATGGCAGCGATGTGGTCCGCGTCGAAGGCATGGCGGACCCCGAGTGTGTAGGCGAGCACCCCCGTACCCAGGCCGAACAGCTTGGTCTGCGAGATGTGGAAGTGGTGCCCGACTGCCTTGGCCAACAGGGCCCAGCCGACCACGTTGAGCAGGACGACGGTTGCGGCCATGCCGGCGACCCTGGCCCATTCCCCGGAGGTCAGCCTGGGCTGCGCCGTTGCGGTGCTGCTCGGCACCATTGCCATGTGTACGCACCTCCCGAGCTCGTCGCGTTTTCGCACTGTACGGTACTGCGACCTATTCGCATTAGACCCGCTCGGCGGATGTCGGCCCGTCTCACGCAGGGGCGCGGCAACCGTCGCCGGTACGATCGCGAACGTGAGCAGGCACTCCCCGACAGACTCCGGGGAGCCGTCCGCGGCCGCAACCCTCGAGGACGCACTCGACCTGGTGCGCCAGCACGGGGGGCGGGTGACCTCGTCACGGCGCCTCCTCCTTCGGGCGCTCTTTGCCTCCAAGGGCCACCGGACCGCCGAGGAGCTCGCCGGCGAGGTCCAGTCCGAGGCGCCCGACATCCACATCTCGACCGTCTACCGCAACCTCGACGAGCTGGAACGGCTCGGTGTGGTCGTCCACTCCCACTTCGGGCACGGTCCGGCGACCTATCACCTCGCGACGTCGGTCCACGGGCACTTCGTCTGCGAGGAGTGCGGAAAGCTGATTGAGGTGCCCGACTCGCTCTTTGACGGGGTCGCGAAGCAAGCCCTTTCCCGGTTCGGGTTCACGATCGACCCGCACCACTTCGCGATGCTGGGTCGCTGCGCCGACTGCACTTAGCGCAACCGGGCGCTCGCGACGACACCGGGCGGCGGCACGGTGGCCCGACCCACCTCAGGATGCTCGATGCAGAGGGCGGCGCCGCTCATGGGGCCCGAGATGTGGCGAACTTCAGGGGCGGCAATGCCGTTTGCACCGGATCGAGCGGGGGTTCCATGGGTTCTGCGAGCAACGCGGGATGAGAGCGGAGGGGGCGGTCTCTTGACCCCCCCCAGATGCTCGTGCTGAAGGTCGCAGCCCGAGGTCGAGGTCGAGGTCCCGAGGCCTCGAGGTCGAGCCCGAGGTCGAGCCCGAGCGTCGCGCTCGTCGCCGTCAGGGCCGACGCCGACGAGCGGGCCGGGTAGGAGGCGGCGGGAGACACCATGTGTCTGGGCATTCCGGGGCAGCTGCAGGAGATATCGGAGGCCAACCGCCACCTGGCGCGCGTCGACGTGTCCGGTGTGACGAGGGTCGTCAACATCGGCCTGCTCGAGGACGAGCCGCTGATCCCCGGAGACTGGGTCCTGATCCACGTGGGCTTCGCCATGGCGAAGATCGACGAGGAGGAGGCCGAGCAGGCGCTGGCCTCGCTGCAGCTCATGGGCCAGGCCTACGAGGACGAGCTCCATGCGTTCGGGCGGTCGAAGATGACCAGCGAACCTGGAGGTAGTTGATGCGAGTGGTCACCGCGGCGTTGATCGGCGGCTCGGCAACCTCCGGCCGGCCGCGGCCCGCGACCTAGGACGATCGGGTAGGAAGGCCGGCACGACATGCGCTTCGTCGACGAGTACAGGGACCCGACGGCGGCCAGGGCGTTGGTGGCGCAGATCACCGCGCTCGCCGGCGACCACGACCAGTTCAAGTTCATGGAGGTGTGCGGCGGCCACACGCACACGATCTACCGGCACGGCATCGAGCATGTGCTGCCCGCCAACGTGGAGCTCGTGCACGGCCCGGGCTGCCCGGTGTGCGTCATCCCCATGGGTCGCGTGGACGACGCCATCGCCGTCGCCATGGAGCCCGGTGTCATCTTCACCTCGTTCGGCGACATGATGCGGGTCCCCGGCAGCAGGGGCAACCTGCTCGAGGCCAAGGCCAACGGGGCGGACATCCGCTTCGTGTACTCGCCGCTCGATGCGCTCCAGCTCGCCTCGCAGAATCCGGACCGCGACGTGGTCTTCTTCGCGGTGGGCTTCGAGACGACAGCGCCGTCGACGGCGCTCACGCTGTTGGAGGCGAGGGAACGCAAGGTGGCGAATTTCTCCGTCTTCTCCAACCACGTCACGATCGTCCCGCCGCTTCGGGCGATCCTCGAGTCTCCCGACCTGCGCCTCGACGGGTTCGTGGGGCCGGGCCACGTGTCCACCGTTGTCGGGCAGCGCCCCTACCGCTTCGTTCCCGCCGAGTACGGGCTGCCGCTGGTCACCGCCGGCTTCGAGCCGCTCGACGTCCTGCACGCCATCGCCATGCTCCTGACCCAGATCCGGGAGGGGCGCTGCGAGGTCGAGAACCAGTACTCGAGGGTCGTGCGCGAGGGCGGAAACCCGCGCGCCCTGGCAGTGCTGGCCGAGGTCTTCGAGTTGCGCCCACACTTCGAATGGCGCGGCCTGGGCTTCATCGCCCAGAGCGGGCTGAGGCTGCGCCCGGAGTTCGCGGCCTTCGACGCCGAGCTGCGCTACCCGATCCCCAACATCCGGGTCGCGGACCCCAAGGCGTGCCAGTGCGGCGAGGTCCTCAAAGGCGTGCTCAAGCCGTGGGAGTGCAAGGTGTTCGGCACCGCCTGCACCCCCGAGACCCCCATCGGCACCTGCATGGTCTCGTCGGAAGGGGCCTGTGCCGCGTACTACAACTTCGGGCGGATGCACCGCGAGGCGGCGGTGACCCTGGGACGGCGCAGCGGATCGCCGCCGTGACCGGCGTGGCGTCGCCGGGGACGGCCGTCCGCCTCCGGCTCCGCGTCACCGGGCTCGTCCAGGGCGTGGGGTTCCGGCCCCACGTGCACCGGCTCGCCACCGGGCTCGGGCTGGCCGGGCACGTCGGCAACGACACCACGGGGGTGTTCATCGAGGTGGAGGGAGCCCAGTCCGCCACGGACTGGTTCCTGACCCGCCTCATCACCGACGCGCCCGGGGCGGCCCGCATCGCCGCCGTCGAGGAGGAGCGCCTCGCGCCGACCGGTGCGACGGGCTTCGCCATCGTCGCGAGTAAGGGCCAGGGGGCCATCCGCACGTTCGTGTCACCGGACATCGCGACCTGCGCCGATTGCCTGACCGAGCTCTTCGACCCCTCCGACCGGCGGGCGCGCTACCCGTTCATCAACTGCACGAACTGCGGGCCCCGCTTCACCATCACGCGCCGACTGCCCTACGACCGGCCGAACACGACCATGGCGGGCTTCGCCATGTGCGGTGCCTGCGCGTCGGAGTACCACGACGCCACCGACCGGCGCTTCCACGCCCAGCCCGTCGCCTGTCCCGATTGCGGGCCGCGGCTGTGGTTCGAGGCCGCCGACGAGGCGCGGCCGGTCGAGGGCTCCGATGCCGCCCTCGGCGCCGCCCTGGCCGCGCTGGCCCGCGGTGGGATCGTTGCGATCAAGGGGCTCGGGGGCTACCACCTCGCCTGCGACGCCACCTCCGACGCAGCCGTCCGCCGCCTGCGCGACCGAAAGCACCGCCACGAGAAGCCCTTCGCCGTCATGGTGCGCGACCTCGAGGCGGCCGCCGCCCTGGCCCATATCGACCCGGTGACGGCGGAGCTTCTCTCCTCCCCCGCGCGGCCGATCGTCCTGGTGCGACGGCGGGAAGGCGCCACGGTGTCCGCACTGGTGGCGCCGGGCAATCCCCGGCTCGGCGTCCTGTTGCCCTACACGCCGTTGCACCACCTCCTCTTCACACCGGTGCCGCGCCCGCAGTACGGCGTGTCGGCAGCTGCGGTGCTCGTCATGACGAGTGGCAACCTCACCGACGAACCCATCTGCTTCGAGGACGCCGACGCCAGGGAGCGGCTGGGAGCCATCGCCGACGGTTGGCTCATGCACGACCGTCCCATCCACGTGCCGTGCGACGACTCCGTTCTCGAAGTCGATCCTGCGACCGGGCGTGAAGTGCCCCTCCGACGTTCACGGGGGTACGCACCGCTCCCCGTCCGGCTGCCCTTCGCGGCCGAACCGACGTTGGCCGTCGGCGGCGAGTTGAAGAACGCGTTCTGCCTCGCCTCGGGCCGCGACGCCTTCATGAGCCAGCACATCGGCGACATGGGAAGCCTCGAGACGTGGGCGGCCTTCGAGCGCTCCGCCCGCCAGCTCGCCGGCCTCTACGGCATCGAAGCGACCCAGTTGGCGGCCGACTCCCACCCCGGCTACCAGACGAGGCGGTGGGCCGACGAGGCGTCGCGGGGCCCAGTCGCCGAGGTGCAGCACCACCACGCCCACATCGCATCGGTTATGGCCGAGCACGGCGTCCCTGCCGATCGGCCCGTCATCGGCCTGGCGTTCGACGGCACCGGATTCGGAACCGACGGCACGATCTGGGGCGGGGAGGTCCTCGTGTGCGGCTACGGGGACTTCGAGCGGGTGGCGCACCTCCGGCCGGTGCCACTCCCGGGCGGCGACGTCACCATCCACCGGCCCTGCCGCGCCGCCCTCGCCCACCTGTGGTCGGCAGGGATCGAGTGGGCGGACGACCTGCCCCCGGCAGCTGCGTTGACACCCGACGAGCGGGCGGTCCTGGCCCGCCAACTCGGGCGCGGGGCGGGCTGCGTCCCGAACTCGAGCATGGGGCGCCTCTTCGACGCGGTGAGCTCGCTACTCGGGATCCGCCAGGTGGCGACCTATGAGGCGCAGGCCGCCATGGAGCTGCAGTGGGCGGCCGAGCAGGCGTTGGGCCGAGGCACCCCGGTGCCGCCGTACCGCTTCGACCTGTCGGGCGGCACCATCGAGCCGTCCCCGGTGTTGCGGGCCCTGGTCGCCGGCCTGCGCAGTCAGGCCGACACGGGGGCGATGGCGGCCGGCTTCCACGCTGCCGTGGCGAGGCTCATCGGCGAGGTGGCGGTGCGCCAGCGCGCGCAGACCGGCATCGATGTCGTCGCCCTGAGCGGCGGCGTCTTCCAGAACGTCCTGCTGCTCGGCCTGGCGCGGCGCGAGCTCGAGTCGCAGGACTTCGAGGTCCTCACGCACGGGGCGGTCCCCCCCAATGACGGGGGCCTCGCCCTGGGTCAGGCTGCGGTCGCGGGCTACCGCGGGGCCGCGCCGACGGGGGCATAGTGGCGGGTATGGACACGACCACAGGGCAGGTCACCGCGCCGGGACCGGCCGACGACCTGGCCGTCGCCGCCCTCTCCTTGGCGCGTCGCTTCGCCGCCGGGGCGACGATGTGGTGCGTGGCCCCGCAGTGGCCGGCCCACGCGCGCCACGTGGCGGTTGAGTTCGTCCACCCGGTCATCGTCGGCAAACGCGCGCTACCGGCCGTCAGTGTCGACGCCTCCGTGGCGGCCGAGACCCTGCGCCTGCTGGCGCGGCCCGGGGACGTCATCCTCGTCGTGAGCACCGCAGCGGACCCGGCGGCGAATGACCTGGTCGCTCGGGCCGACGCGTGGGGCCTGACCAGCATGTGGCTGGGTGCCGGCACGCGACCGCAGGCGGGAGGCCCGCGGGCCGACCACGTCGTGTGGTGCGACGCGGAGCCCGCGCTGGCGGCGCGATCGGGCGCCGTCGTGCTCCTCTACCACCTGCTCTGGGAGCTGAGCCATGTCGTCCTCGAACATCCCGGGCTGCTGACGCCCGAGCCCGAACGCGCCGACGAGGTCTGCATCACCTGCTCGGATGAAGGCCGGATCGCCGAGGTCCGCTCCGTGCTGGCGGCGGGTCGCATCGAGGTGGTGGCAGGCGGTCACCCCGAAGAGGTCGACGGCCGCCTCGTCGACGAACTGCGACCGGGCGACCTCGTGCTCGTGCACGCCGGCGTGGCGGTGACCAGCCTCACGGGCCCATCCGATGACTGAGCAGACGGGCGCCGAGCCCACCGCTTTCCTCTATCCCTTCATCGAGGCCGAAGGGCGAGATCCGGTTGCCCTCGTGACAGAGCTCGCAAGCTCGGCACGCGCCAAGATCGAGGAGAGCACCACCCTGCGCACCGCCACGCTGAAGCGCTGCGGCGATCAGGTGGAGGCCGCCGCGTCGGCCATGGCGGACCGCTTCCGGCGGGGAGGCCGCCTCTTCACCTTCGGAAACGGTGGGAGCGCCACCGACGCGCAGGGAGCCGCAGAGCTGTTCCGCCGCCCGCCGCACGGCCGTTCGCTGCCCGCCCGGTCACTGGTCGAGGACCAGGCCGTCCTCACCGCACTCGCCAACGACGTGGGTGTCGAGCACGTCTTCTCGCGGCAGCTGATTGCCCATGCCGGTGGGGACGACATCGCCGTCGGCTTCTCGACCAGCGGGGACTCGGTGAACATGTTGCGCGCGTTCGACGAGGCATCGCGCCGGGGCCTGCTCACCGTGGGCCTGTGCGGCTACGAGGGATCGGGTATGGCCGTGAGCGACGCCGTCGACCACCGCCTGGTCGTGCGTTCGCAGAGCGTGCACCGGATTCAAGAGACACAGGACGCGTTGATGCTGGCCCTGTGGGAGTCCGTCCAGCGTCACCTCCCGGACGATTGGGCCGACGGGTAGTGAGGCGTCCCGCGTGACGGAGACCGTGCCCGATCCGGTGGCCGACAACACCGACGGCACGACTCCCACTGACCCGGAGGCGGCGGTGTTCGGGCGGATCGAGGCCTTCCGGCGCCGGCGTCCCCGGCTGCGCGACCAAGTCGTCACCCTCGCCCACGGCGCGGGGGGCAAGGCCTCGGCCGCCCTCCTCGAGGCGGTGTTCCTCCCCGCCTTCACCCCGGCGGCGACCGACGAGCGTCCCCCGCTGACCGATGCCGCAGTGGTGGACCTCCCTTCGGGCGAACGCCTCGCCTTCAGCACCGACTCGTACGTCGTGAAGCCCCTGCGCTTCCCCGGTGGTTCGGCCGGCCATCTGGCCGTCCACGGGACCATCAACGACCTGGCGATGGTGGGGGCCCGACCGGCGGCGATCTCCGCCGCCTTCGTGCTCGAGGAAGGCATGGCGATCGACCTGCTGCGCGAGGTGGTGGCCGACATGGCCGCGGCCGCGGCCGCGGCCGGCGTCCCCGTCGTCACGGGCGACACCAAGGTGGTCGAACGTGGCGCGGCCGACGGCATGTACATCACGACGGCCGGGGTGGGCGTGATCCCGGCCGGGCGTGAGCTGGCGGCCGCCCAGGTAGTCGTGGGCGACGTCGTGCTCGCATCGGGCACCATGGGCGACCACGGGACGGCCGTCATGCTCGCCCGCGGCGACCTGGCGCTCGAAGCGGACATCGAGTCGGACACGGCGCCGCTCCACGAGCTGGTGGAGCACCTCCTGGCCGCCGCGCCCGACACCCGGTGGCTCCGCGACCCGACGCGCGGCGGGGTGGGAACCGTCTGCAACGAGCTGGCCCGCGACGCGGACGTGACGGTCGTGCTCGAGGAGGCGTGGCTGCCCGTGCGCCCTGCCGTGGCGGCGGCCTGTGAACTGCTCGGGATCGACCCTCTCTACGTGGCCAACGAGGGAAAGCTGATCGCCGTGGTGCCGCCCGAGCAGGCCGACGCGGCGCTCGCGGCCATGCGCGCGGACCCTCGGGGGTCCGGAGCCGTGCGGGTGGGCGCCATCCACGCCGAGCCGCCCGGGATCGTCGTGCTGCGGACCGCCATGGGCGGCACCCGGATCGTCGACATGCTCGTCGGCGACCCCCTGCCGCGCATCTGCTGATCCGGCGGCGCTACAGCAAGCCCGGCCGGGCTCGTGAGCCCGGTGGGATCACCACTGCGTCGAGTGGGCCAGCGTCCGCTCGAGAATGCCCAACGTGGCGCGCAGCGCCGACTCGGGGATCACCGGGAAGATGTTGGCCTCCTTCCACTGCGGGTCGATGTTCGACCAGTCGTAGTAGGAGGTGACGAGCGTCCCGTTCTCGACCGGTTCCAGCGTGTAGCCGTAGACGTGGCCGATCTGCGGCTTGATCTGCCCGAGGATGGTCCAGGCGATCTCCCGGTCGGGCTCGAACGTGGTGATCGTCACGGTCACGTCGTAGAGGCCCATCGGATAGTCGTTGAGAGACTCGCGGTCCATGTGGATGACGAACTCGTCCCCGACTTTCGCGGCCGGTTCGCCGGTCGAGTCCATCAGCATGCCGGAGCTGTCGATCGTGACATGGCCCTTCGGGTCCCGCAGCACGTCGAAGATCCGCGCCGGCTCGGCCGGGATCGTCCGCTGCACCTCCATGCGCTCGGGGGTCGTCGGCTCTGCTGTGGATGCGTCGGTCATCTCTGCATTGTGCCACCCTCCCGTTCGACGCCCCGGCCCGGCCCGGCCCTGCCGGGCCGGGCGCTCAGGCCTTGGTGACCGCTGATGGCGGCGGGATGGTGCCGGCCCCCGTCGAGAGGCAGCCTGCCTTGACGGTCGGGTCGACGGCGGCGGGCAGTCTGGGCGGTTCGAGGAAGGCCGGCCTGGCGTCGAAGTCCAGCATGTCGAGCAAGCTGTTGGCGTTGGCGTCACGGCGGGTGAGGGCTGGCAGGTTCCACTTCTTCTCGACGGTCTTGAGGATCGAGGTGTGGTCGTAGATGGTGTGGGAGACGAAGTCCCTCTTGGCGTAGGGGCTGACGACGGCGCACGGCACCCTGAAGCCGTACCGGTCGAAGCCTCCCGGAGGGTCGCCCGCCTTCAAGGTGGGTGGCACGTCGTCCGGGGGTACGGCGGCCGGGGGTGGCACATGGTCGTAGTAGCCACCGTGTTCGTCGTAGGTCCAGATGAGCATGGTCTTGGACCAGTTCGGACTCGACATCACGGCGCTGACCACTTTGCTCACGAACTGGTCGCCGAACTGGATGTCCTGGGGGTTCTCCTCGGACTGCCTCTGATAGTCGGGCTCGACCAGGCTGAACGCGGGCAACCTTCCGGCTGCGGCGTCGACGTAGAACTGGTCGATGTGGGCCAGGCCGTCGGAGATCGACGGGTCGGAGAGCAGCGGCAGGAAGACCCCGATGCTCGGAACCGTCGAGTAATAGTCCTTCCAGCTGATGCTGTGCTTGTTGAATTGCTCGAAGATCACGCCGTTCGGTGGGAGCTCCAACGGGAACGAGTCGTCAATGAGGCCGAGGGAGGTCCCCGCGAAGAGGTAGCGACGGTTCGGGTCGGTCTGCGCCATCGCCGAGCAGAAATACCGGTCGGCGATGGGAAAGACGCTGGCCATGCCGCAGCTGAAGGGAAGGTCCTCCTTGGTGAAATAGCCCATCGCCTCTGCCGAGGTGCTGGTCACGAAGCCCTGACACGTGCCCCCGTCGTAGGCCTCGTGGGTGACCCTCCAGTCGTTCCCGACGCCGTCGGTCTGGCACTCCGTCGGCATGTGGAAGGCGTGGACGATGTTGCCCTGACCGTCAGGGTTCTTCGCCGTCGGCTGCCCGTTGGATCCGAGGGTGAACCCGTCGCCTCTGCCGATCAGCCCGAGGATGTTGTCGAAGGAGTGGTTCTCCATCATCACGACGACGATGTGGTCGATCTCGGGCAATTGATCGGTCCCCGGAGCGCGTCGGGGATACGGCAGCGTTCCAGCTTCCATGACGCCCTTGCGCCCCAGGAGGTTGGTGGCGGCCCCGCTCGGGTCGGATGACGACTCGCCGACGGCTCCCAGCAGCGTTGATGCGCCGGCCAATCCGGCGCCGAGGAATTGTCGCCGGTTCAGTTGCACTCGATCCCTCGTTTCGTTCCGTCGACCCGCGATGCGGTGCAGGTTACGTGGGACCGGCTGGGCGACGTGCCGGCCACCCCAAGCTCTTTCCACGGCCGTCAGGAACCCTGGTTCAGGGCGTCCTGAGCGTCCTTCACGGCTTGCAGGCTGTCCTGGGGGCAGAAGTACTCGGCAGCGGAGATCGCGACCAGGTCGGATTCGAACTGGTTCAGCTGTCGGCTGGTGAGGGAGGCGATCAGCTGGTCCGCACCCTGGTGGTGGTCGAGCCCGGTGCAGGCAAGCTCGGCGTCCGCCACGACGGCCCGGTCCGAGTCGTCGGAGAACGCACCCGGCACCTTGTGGATGAGAGACAGGAACGCCTGGGCGGGTTGGGCCGGCAAGTTCGGGGCCCCGTAGTAGAGAAGTGCTTCGGCGAGTGCAGCCGATGGGGCCCGGGGAGCGATGCGGGGCAGTTGACCGCCTGGGAGGGCGACCAGGTCGACATAGAGCCGTCGCTGGGCCTCGTTGCCGCTCTGACCTGGTGCGAGGCCGTGGTGCACCATCCAGATGAGCCCACCGACCTGGAAGAACTCCTCACCCCCCGGTCCCGGGTCGCTCTGGCTCCCGCCGGCCGCCGAGGAGAGCCAGGAATGGTCGAGGGGCTTGGTGCACGGGCCGACGACCGAAGCACAGCGCGCCACTCCGATGCCGTACCCGTCGGTGCCCCACAGGTTGGCCGAATAGAACAACCAGAAGGTGCTGCCGTTCTGGATCATCGAGGGCCCTTCGACGAGACCCCCCTCCCAGCTCTGTGACGCCCCGATGAGCCGGTGGGCCGGCCCGACGACCGAAAGGCCGTCGGCGGAGAGCTGCTGGGAGTAGATGGTGGTGGGCAAGTTGCAACAGTCCCCGTCGCTCTTCCAGAGCAACCACGGTGTGCCGTCGGACGCGACGAACACGCTCGGGTCGATCGCACCGCCCTGCGAAACCGGGCAGACGAAGGCCCCCGACGAGTCGTCGACGAAGGGTCCCGCCGGATGGGAGCCGGTCGCCGCCGAGATGCACATCGCGCTCGACCGGCCATTGGTGGTGGTGACGCATCCGGAAGGAGGCGACGGTGCGAGGCAACCGAGCGGAATGGTCGCGGGTGTCGAGTAGTACATGACGTAGGTGCCGTCCGGCCGTGTCCATATCGACGGTGCCCATTGGTAGCCGGCCACCGTCCACGTGGGCAGGGTGGGCAACGCGTCCCCGAGGTATCGGCCCACGAACCCGGAGTCCCGCGTCAGAGCGATGACCGGCACGTGTGCGCCGCCCGAATAGCGCGTGCTCGCGGTATTCGAGGCGTAGAGGTAGAGGGCATCCGTGGTTCGCAGCGCGTAGGGATCGGCGAAGTCGCCGTTGAAGACCGGCGTGTCATTGAGCAGCCCGCTGAGCACGTCGAGCTGGACGCCGGCGGCCCTCGAGGGATCGAGGCCGATCGGCCCTTTCGTCGGCCCGCGGCCGATCGGGACCGGAAGCTGGCCGGCGCGGGCCGAGGGCTCGGGCTCGACGCGCAGGGTCGGTCGGGTCGTCTGGCTCGATCCCGCACCACCGCAACCCGCGAGCAGCACCAGGGCGGTCGAGAGCAGAGCGACAATGCTCGTGGTCGTGGCCGAGGCCCCCCGGGCCGCTCCGTGTTGCACGATCCGAAGCAGCGTATGCGGTCGAGCCCGTTTCGGCGGGGACCGGTCGACGCGAAACCGGCGCCACGGGCCCGGCGGGACCGCCTTCGCGTCGGTGTTCCCGCCCCGCCGCAGCGACCTCTATTTCCCCGTCACCAACGACGCGTCGAGCCCGAGCAGCTCCACGGTCGTCGACCCGGATCGCAACGCTTCGAAGAAGGCAGCTTCCTTCGCCTCGCGTGCCCGTCCCGCCGCCAACACGTCCTGCACCGCGGCACCCGGCACGAACGTCACGCCGTCGACGTCGGCCACCACCCAGTCCCCGGCCGCGACCAGCACGCCGCCGACGCGCACGGGAACACCGACGGTTCCCGGCTTGTCCTTCGTCGCGCCGGTCAGCGCGATGGTGGAGGAGAACGCCGGGAACCGGTGCGAGGCCAGCGCGGCCACGTCGCGTACGCCCCCATCGAGGACCAGCCCGGCCAAGCCGGCTGCCTCCGCTGCCGTCGTGAGCACCTCGCCCCAGTAGCCGCGGTCGGCGACCTGCCCCACGTCGACCGCGAGAACGCTCCCCCGGGGCGCCCTCGTCACGGCCACGTGCACGGCCAGGTTGTCGCCCGGGGTGCAGCCGACGGGGTAGAGCGGGGCGGCCACGGCCGCTCCCGGCCAGGCCGGCCGGAGCCTGCGGTCGGCGGCCTTCCCACCAGATTCGCCGAGAGTGGCCGAGCCCAGCTCGCCCAGTGCCACCGCCATCTCCTCGGAGCTCGTGCTCCCATCGCTCACGTCGTGTCCTCCTCTGTTCACCGGCTCTGTTCACCGGCCCGTGCATTCGACCACCCGACAGGACCGCGGCACCAGCCCTACACTCCCCGCGTGGCCGACAACATGCTGATCGTGACGCAGGTCGCCCCGTACGTCGACGGGCCGGCGGGTGTCCACGGCGTGCTGGCCCAGGCCACGACCGGCCTCGTCGAGCTGGCGGAGCTGTCGGGCCTGTCCCCCGTGGTAGTCGCCGACGTGCGCGACCTCTCCCCCCGCCAGATCGCCACCGCGCCGGTGTTGGCCCTGTTCACCATCGGCGAGACACCCTTCTCCGCCGAACAGAGGACGGAGGCACTCGAGGCCTGGCGTGCAGGCGACCTGCGAGTCCTCGGCGTGCACTCCGCCACCGACGCGTGCCACACGTGGCCCGAGTACGGGTCCGTGCTGGGCGCCCGTTTCGACGGCCACCCCTGGACCCAGGACTTCACGATCGACGTCGTGGACCGAGACCATCCCGCCACGGGCCACCTCGGCGACCGCTGGCAGTGGCACGACGAGGTGTACCTCTTCCGTGAACTGCGACCCGACGCCCGGGTGCTGCTGCGCCTCGCCGAGGGCCAGGTCGACCTGTCGGCGCCCGGCGGTCGCGTGCCCGAGTGTGGGTTCCCCCTCGCCTGGTCCGTGCAGGAGGGCGCCGCCCGCAGCTTCTACAGCGCGCTCGGGCACTTCCCCGGAGCCTGGGAGAGCCCGGCCTACCTCCGCCACCTGTCCGGGGGCCTCGCCTGGCTGCTCTCGAGCGCCTAACCTGACGCACATGTCAGGGTCATCGGGGGGTTCGGACACGGGCGGGCTCCCAGACGTCATGTCGGCCGCGGTCTACCAGTCGCCGGGTTCGATCACCGTCGAGGAGCGCCCGGTCCCGCGTCCCGGGCCGGATCAGCTCGTCGTGCGCGTGCACGCCTGTGGCATCTGCGGGTCCGACATCCACCAGCTGCGTGACGGCTGGGGCTTCAAGCCCGGTGCGGTGGCCGGCCACGAATGGAGCGGCACGATCGCCGCCGTCGGCAATGACGTGACCCGGTGGTCGGTCGGCGAGCTGGTCGTCGGTGGCGCCTCCCCCAAGTGCGGCATCTGCCGCCGTTGCCGCGAGGGCAAGCCGTCGCAGTGCGAGAACCGGCAGAGTATGACCGGCGAGCACACGGACGGTGCCTTCGCCGAGTACATCCTGGTGCGGGAGGCGGGTGTGCTGCGGCTGCCCGAGGGTCTGCCGCCACGTCATGCCGCCCTCGCCGAACCGCTGTCGGTGGCGCTGCACGGCATTACGCGCTCGGGTGTCGCGCCCGGCGACAGCGTCATGGTGTTCGGGGCCGGACCCATCGGCGCACTCAGCGTCGCGGCGCTGCAGTCGATGGGAGTCTCGGACATCACCGTGGTGGAGCCCCACGAGGGCCGGCGCCGCCTGGCCGCCAACCTCGGTGTGCCGGACCTCGTCGACCCCGCCGACCTCGAAGTGTTCGCGTCCTGGGAGCCGGAGCGCATGTCGTCACGCGCCGTCCACGTCGTCCTGGAGTGCTCGGGGCACCGGGCGGCGATCGAGGCGGGCTTCAATCAGCTGGCGCGGGGGGGCATCTTGGTGATGGTCGGTGCCGGCATCGACCACCCCACCTTCGACATCAACCGCATGATCCTCAACGAGCTGACCGTCACCGGGTCCTTCGTCTACGACCTGGACGGCTTCGAACGGGCGCTCGGGTTGCTCGCCTCCGACGGCTTCCCGGCCGATCTCCTGATCGATCCCGATGACGTCGCGCTCGACGGCATCGGCGACGCGCTCGAGGACCTCGCGCTCGGCCGTATCGCCGGCAAGGTGATGGTCGTCCCAGAGGTGCGGTCCTGATGGCACACCCCTTCTACCCGTCGGGCAACCCGCGCTTCAACCACGTCGCCATGTCGCTGCCTGCCGACCTCTTGGGCGCAGAGAGCCGCACAGAAGTCTGCCGCTTCTTCCACGAGGTGCTCGGCTTCGAGGAGATGGAGGTCATGACGGAGGACCGGCGGCGCCTCATCCTCAGTTGCGTCCACTGGGACCAGTTCATCTTCCTGATCGCAGAGGACGACCCGATGCGCTGCCCGCGGATGGACCACTACGGGTTCGCCGTCGGCTCGCTCGACGAATTGCGGGGCATTCAGGAGCGAGCCGAGGCGTTCCGCAAGTCCGACGATCGCATGGAGCTCATCGACCTGCACATGGACGACCAGAAGATGGTCAAGATCCATTCGGTCTATGTCCGCTACCTGCTCCCGATGACGATCGAGTTCCAGTACTGGGAGTTCCCCGAGCCCGCTGTGCCGGCGGCCACCTGATCGATCTCCGGCCGCACGCCGGTACGGTTCGGGTATGACGCCACCCGCCACCCCGGCGCAACGAGCCGAACGGTTCCGCGCCCTCCACGTTCCCGGCACGCCCCTGCTCATGCCCAACGCCTGGGACATCGGGTCCGCCGCGCTGTTCGCCTCCCTGGGCTTCGAAGCCATCGCCACCACGAGCGGAGGTTTCGCCGCCACCCGCGGCCGCCTCGACGGCGCCATGACCAAGGACGAGGTGTTGGGCCACGCCGCCGAACTGGCCGGGGCGGTCGACATCCCCGTCTCGGCCGACCTGGAGAACTGCTTCGCCCACGATCCCGACGGTGTCGCCGCCACCATTGCCGCTGCCATCGCCGGCGGCCTCGCCGGTGGCTCGGTGGAGGACTTCACGGGCAACCAGGAGGATCCCATTTACGAGCTGGCCGAGGCCACCGACCGCGTGCGGGCGGCCGCGGAGGCCGCGCACAACGGCCCGGTGCCCTTCGTCCTGACGGCGCGGGCGGAGAATTACCTGCACGGCCACCTGGACCTGCGGGACACCATCACGCGCCTCGAGGCCTTCCAGGAGGCGGGGGCGGACGTTCTCTTCGCTCCGCGGGTCGTCGAGCCGGGCGAATTGCGCCAGCTGCTCTCCGCTGTCGACCTTCCCGTCAGTGTGCTCGTGGTGCCGGGCGCTCCGACCGTCGATGAGCTGGCCGGGCTCGGCGTCAGCCGTATCTCGGTCGGGGGCGCGATCGCGGTCGCCGCCTACGGCGCCGCCATCAACGCGGTCACCGAGCTGCGGGACAATGGCACCTGCGGATACTGGGACCTGGCCGCGGCGGCCCGGCCCGTGATCGCGGACGCCTTCAGTCGCTGACGGCGACCGTCACCTCAATTTCGACCGCCCCGTTCCGCGGCAGGGCGGCGACACCGATGGCTGAGCGTGTGTGGCGCCCGGCCTCGCCGAAGACGTCGGCCAGCACCCGGCTGGCCCCGTCCACCACGGCCGGCTGTTCGTGGAAGTCGGGCGCCGAGCAGACGTAGCCGGTGACCGTCAAGACCCGCGTGATGCGGTCGAGTGAGCCCAACGCCTGCTCGAGCACCGAGAGCGCGTTCAACGCGCACACGGCGGCCGCCGCCTTCCCTTCGTCCACGGTGACCGTGTCACCCAGGCGGCCGAGGCACGTCAGCTCCCCGGCGATGCGGGGCAGCTGGCCCGAGGTGCGCGCCACGCCGTCGTGGACCACGGCGGCGTCGAGAGGGTCGTGGGGTGGATGCGGCCCGTACAGGGTCAAGCCCAGCTCGGCCAGACGGGCGCGGATGGTGCCGTCGCTCACCCGCGCCTACCGCATGTAGGGATAGACACTGGCGAAATTCTGGTTGACCTTCTCGGGCAGCGGGAAGATCCCCTCGAGCTGGGTGGCGCCCCAGATGATCTTGGCCGAACGCTCGACCAACGCAGTGTTGTGCATCGTCCTCTGCATCGTCGTGCCGACCGCCACCATGCCGTGGTTTGCGATGAGCGCGGCGCCCCGGTTCTCGAGGGCCTTGACCGTCTGCTCACCGAGTTCGGCCGACCCGCTCGGGCAGTACTCCGTGCAACGGATGTCCCCGCCCAGATAGACGGTGAATTCGTCGATGCAGCTCGGGATGTCCTGGTGGGCGACGGCGAACATGGTGGCGTGCACGGCGTGCGAGTGGATGCACACGGCGATGTCCTCGTAGGCACCCATCACGGCGAGGTGCAGGTACTTCTCCGAGGTCGGCCCTCGCTCACCCGAGACGACGTCGCCGGCCGGGTTCACGATCACGATGTCGTCGACCGTCATGATCCGATAGTCGAGCGACGACGGAGTCACGGCGATGTTGCCGTCCTCCATGCGCGCCGAGATGTTCCCCGACGTCCCCTCGACCAACCCCTTCTCGAGGAGCTCCTTGGCGGCGGCGACGATCTGTTCTGGTGCGTTCTCAATGAAGGTGGCCATGGCCGGGTGCTCCTCAGCGCTCATTTGGGCGACCGTGCTCGCCCGGTGGTCGCCCCGATCGTACAGCCCCGGCCACCATCCCTGACACTGCTGTCAGGGAACCCGGCGCCGCACCGGGGTACTGTCTGGCCCATGGGACTTCTGGACGGGCGTGTGGCGGTGGTCACGGGTGCTGGTCGGGGGATCGGGCGCGACATCGCCCTCTGCCTGGCCGGCGAGGGGGCCAAGGTGGTCGTCAACGACGTGGGCGTGACCCTGGACGGCGAGGGCACCGCCGACGATCCCGCCGCCGCTGTGTGCAAGGAGATTGAGGCCTCGGGCGGCGACGCCGTGCCGAATCACGACTCGGTGAGCGACTTCGAGGCGGCGGGCCGAATCATCGCCGCGGCGGTCGACAATTTCGGCCGCATCGACATCGTCGTCAACAACGCAGGAATCGTCCGGGACCGCACCCTGGTCAAGATGGACGAGGCCGACTACGACGCCGTGATCGCGGTGCACCAGAAGGGCGCGTTCAACACGGTGCGCCACGCGGCGCCGCTCATGAAGGAGGCGGGCTACGGGCGCATCGTCAACATCACCTCCTCGGCCGGCCTCAGGGGCAACTTCGGCCAGACCAACTACGGCGCGGCCAAGGCCGCCATCATGGGCATGACCTTCGTGTGGGCCCTCGAGCTCGGCAAATACGGCATCACCGTCAACGCTGTGGCACCGGCGGGCTACACCCGCATGACCGAGGGGCTCTACGCCGGCGCGGAACCTCCGGCCGACCAGGACCCAGCGCTGAACGCCCCGCTGATCGCGTTCTTGGCCAGCGAGGGTGCCTCCTACGTGAACGGACAGGTGCTCGGGCGCACGGGCTTCGCCTATACGTTGTTCCAGACGCCGCGCCAGATCGCCACCATGTGGCGCGAGGGGGGCTGGACGCCACAGGAGGTCGCCGACCACTTCCACGAAGTGCTGGGCCAGCACCTCCAGCCGGTGGGCATGGGTGAGCACCCGCTGCTCGCCAAGAAGGGCTGACACCCCGCGAACCCGAGCGGGCGGCTGCGACTGCTAACCTGAACCTCGACGCGTCCGTGATGCTTGGTGCATCACAGGCGACCGGCGGGATTCCACCCTGAGGTTGCGGTGCGTGACCACGGAATGGAGTTTCCCCTTGTCTTCCCCCTCGCTGGGCATTGATGTGCCCGCCGTCACCACCTTCGGTGACTTCGCCCTGCCCGACGCGCTCGTCGAGGTCCTGGCCTCCCAGGGCATCACCACCCCGCTGCCGATCCAGGCGCTGACCATCGCCGATGCGCTGGCCGGCCACGACGTCTCGGCGAAGGCGCCGACAGGTTCAGGCAAGACCCTCGCGTTCGCCCTGCCCTTAGCCGCGACAGTACGGCACTGCGCGCCGAAGAAGCCCCAGGCCCTGGTCCTCGTGCCCACGCGCGAGCTGGCGCTGCAGATCTCCGACGTCCTCGAACCGCTGCTGCGGACGCGGGGGCGTCACGTCGCCGTCGTCTACGGCGGGGTGGGCTACGAGCGCCAGCGCAAGGCGTTGCGGAACGGCGTGGACGTGATCGTCGCCTGCCCGGGGCGCCTCGAGGACCTGATGCAGGCCGGGACGATCCGGTTGTCCGAGGTGCGGACCGTCGTTCTGGACGAGGCCGACCGCATGGCGGACATGGGTTTCCTCCCGGCAGTGCGTCGGATCCTCGATGCCACGGCGCCCGACCGCCAGACCCTGCTGTACTCGGCGACGCTCGACGGTGACGTCGACGTCCTCGTCCGCCGGTACCAGAAGGACCCGGTGCGCCATGAGGTCGTCAACGACGCCGACGACATCAGCCGCGTCACGCACGCCTTTCATCACGTCGCCCACGCGGACCGGGCCGACGCCCTCGCCGAACTGGTCGGTGCCGCCACGTCGTCGATCATCTTCGTGCGCACCAAGCACAGCGCCGACCGGGTGGCGACCAAGCTGTCCCGCGCCGGCATCGCGGCCCAGGCCATCCACGGGGGTCGCTCCCAGGCCCAGCGCGAGAGGACCCTCAAGGCGTTCCGGGCGGGGAGGATCCATGCCCTCGTGGCGACCGACGTCGCGGCACGGGGCATCCACGTCGACGACGTGTCGACCGTGATCCACTACGACCTCCCGGAGAGCCCCAAGGACTACGTGCACCGCTCGGGAAGGACGGCCCGGGCCGGAGCCGACGGGGCGGTCATCGCGCTGGTCACGCCGGAGCAGCGGCCGACAGCAATCAGCCTGCTGCGCGCGCTCCGCCTCGACGTCACCGACGCCGACGGTGCCCGCATCCCGGTCGACGGGGGCAGTCAGGGTGCTCGGCCGCCCAAGGACGGCCAGCGCCGCGGGGCGCAGTCCTCGGGTGCCCGGAGGCATCGCCGTCCCTCGCAGGCGGCCGGCGGCCGGCGCTCCCCCCGGAGCCGCTGAGGCGCCACCCAGGAGGCGCCGGGTCAGCGACCCTTCCGAGACACGGCCCCCGGTTGCCTCTGTAGGGTAGGGGGAGCGGAACCAGCCACCGTCTGATCAGGGAGGGACCATGGACGTCCGAGACAAGATCTACATCAACGGGGCGTGGGTCCCCTCGACCGGGACCGGCACACTCGAGGTCATCGACTCGGCCACCGAGGAGGTCTTCGCCACCATCCCCGAGGGCACACCCGAGGACGTGGACAAGGCGGTCGAGGCCGCGGCAGCCGCGTTCCCCGGCTGGGCGGCGACCTCGAGGGAGGAGCGGGCCAAGCTGCTCACCCGAATCGGCGAGTCCCTGGCGGCCCGCACCGACGAGATCGCGCAGGTCATCAGCCACGAGGTCGGCATGCCGATGACGCTGTCGGGCTCCATTCAGGTCGGTCTCCCGGCGGGTGCGTTCGCCGACGCCGCCAAGGCGGCCGAGTCGTTCGAGTGGGAAGAGGAGGTCGGCAACTCGCTGGTCGTACGCGAGCCCGTGGGCGTCGTCGGCGCCATCACGCCGTGGAATTATCCGCTCTACCAGGTCGTCCTCAAGGTGGCCCCTGCGCTGGCCGCGGGCTGCACCGTCGTCTTGAAGCCGAGCGAGGTGGCACCCGTCAACGCATTCATCCTGGCCGAGGTTATTGACGAGGTCGGACTCCCGCCGGGCGTCTTCAACCTGGTGAGCGGCGTCGGGCCGGTCGTGGGCGAAGCCATCGCCGCCCACCCGAAAGTCGACATGGTCTCGTTCACCGGGTCCACCCGGGCCGGCCGGCGGGTCATGGAACTCGCCGCCCAGGGCATCAAGCGGGTGTCCCTCGAGCTGGGCGGCAAGTCGGCCAACATCTTGCTCGACGACGCCGACTTCGCGACCGCCGTGCCGGCCGGTCTGTTCGGGTGCTATCTCAACTCGGGCCAGACCTGCTCGGCGCTGACCCGGATGCTGGTGCCCCGCGAGAAGCTCGCCGAGGTGGAGGAGCTGGCGGCCGGCGCCGCGGCGGGCTTCGCACCGGGCGATCCCTTCGAGGCCGGCAAGCTGCTCGGCCCGCTCGTCTCCTCGGTCCAGCGCGACCGGGTGCGTACCTACATCAACAAGGGGATCGAGGAGGGCGCCAAGCTGGTCGCCGGCGGGCCGGACGCCCCGGACGGCCTCGACAAGGGCTTCTTCGTGCAGCCGACGGTGTTCTCGGAGGTGACCCCGGACATGACCATCGCCAAGGAGGAGATCTTCGGCCCCGTGCTGTCCATCATCCCCTACGACACCGAAGAGGAGGCGATCGAGATCGCCAACGGCACGCCCTACGGGCTGGCGGGCGCCGTCTGGAGTGGTGACACCGCCCGGGCCGAACGCGTGGCGCGCCAGATGCGCACGGGCCAGGTCGACATCAACGGCGGGCAATTCAACCCGAGCGCGCCCTTCGGTGGTTACAAGCAGTCGGGCATCGGTCGTGAGCGCGGGAAGTACGGTCTCGAGGAATTCGTCGAAACCAAGTCGATGCAGCGCTGAGAGCACGCAAGCGGCGGCGCGCCCGCCGCATGCGCGTCGTGGTGGCGGTGGCGGTGGCTGCCGCCGTCGCGGCAGCCATTCTCTACGTCGTCCTCCCGTCGCCGACGACCTCACCTGTCCGGACGGCACCACCGGCCAGCGCGACCGCGACCGCCCGGCGCAGCACCACGACCACCACGTCAACACCGCCGACCACCACCACCACGACGACCACCGACCCGGGGACCCTGCCCCAGTCCGCGGCCTTCCCGGCGACCGGGACGCCGCAGTTCGACGCCGAGATGGCGGCGCTCTGGCAGGGCATCGTCACCGGCTCGGTGACACCGGCCCTCCCCGCGTTCTTCCCGCGCACCGCCTACGTACAGCTCAAGACGGGCCTCGGCGACCCCGCGGGGGACTGGCAGAACCGTCTCGTGGCCGACTACGCGCTCGATGTTCTCGCGGCTCACGCGGTGCTCGGCCCCGACCCGGCTCAGGCGTCGTTGGTGACGGTGTCGGTGCCCGAGCAGTACGGCCATTGGATCCCGTCCGGCGTGTGCGACAACGGGGTCGGGTACTTCGAGGTGGCCAACTCGCGCGTCGTCTACCAGCTCGACGGGCAGACGCGCTCGATTCGGCATCGCGTCCATGATCTCGTGGCGCGGTGTCTGGTACGTCGTGCACCTGGGCGCCATCCTGCGCGGGTCGGCGGGCGGCGTCGTCGACGACCCGACCAGCGGTCCGGGCACGTCGGCGCCCTCGCACACCTGCTGAGCATGCGCCCGCTGGGCCTGGCGGGCGCGTGGGCCCATCAGCGCATCAGGGTCATCAGGGCGGGACGACCGTCAAGGACGGCGAGCTCGGCGGCTCCAGGGCGGCGACCACCGCGGCAGAGGTCGGGGCCCGTGGCTCGAGCGCCAGTTCCAAGAAGCGCGTCGTCTCCTCCCGCATGCCGGCGGCGGCTGGCGTGTCGTCGATGAACGAACCCAGGTGGTCGCCGCCCTCCTCCACGACCATCGCCTTGGACGAGTTCTCTGCCGCGTCGAACACGTCGGCGGCGAGCGGGTAGAGGCCGTACTCGTCGGCCGACCCCACGGCGACGAACAGCGCTGCGCCGGACGGGGTCACGGTGAAGGGCGCCACCCCGGAGGGCATCTCACCAGAAAGGCAG
The DNA here is from genome assembly GCA_963726135.1 of uncultured Acidimicrobiaceae bacterium. Classification (GTDB taxonomy): domain Bacteria; phylum Actinomycetota; class Acidimicrobiia; order Acidimicrobiales; family RAAP-2; genus Bog-473. The sequence goes on along the minus strand of CAVSBE010000002.1, from coordinate 148,859 downwards.
AGGTAGGCGCGGACCCGGCTGTCGGCGTACGCCGGGTCGAGAGCCAGCAGCGCGACGTCGGTGCCGCCGTCGGAGTGGCCGGCCACGGCGATCCGCGTCGGGTCGATCGCCAACCCGTCCACCTTGGCCGGCAGGAGCGAGCTGATGACGAACGAGACGTCCAGAGCCTGGTCGGCGTAGTCGCTGACGGGTGTGCCGGCGTAGAGGTCCGTCGAGTCCGGGAAGACGGGTGCCGCCACGAGGAACCCCGCTTCGGCCCATCGTTCGAGCAACGGCTGGTAGACCGCCGGATTGCTGTTCCACCCGTGAGCGAAGACGACGAGCGGGAGTGGCGCCGGGGCTCCGTCAGGCACATAGAGGTCGGTGGTGAGAAGACGGCCCTGTGTGGCCGGGACCGGGCCGCGCGCCGGCGTCGACCGGGTCGGATCAACTAGGTTGACCGACTCCTCGTGGACGGCGAAGGGCGGCCCGAGCCCCGGCGGGGGCTGGGGCGGAGCCGGGTGTGGCGCCGTCGAGTTGGCCGGGCGATGGTGGACCGGCGCCGTGCTGTGGCGACCGGCCCGCGGCGCCCCGGCGACGGGCGGCGAGGCCACGACTGCGACGGCGACGGCGACGGCCAGGCTGACACCGAAGATCGCGCCCATCGCCGTGGCCAGGGCGGGTCCTCCGCGTCGCCACGCCCGCCACGTCCTTCGCAATCGCACGCCGTGCCCGCTCCCTCCGCTCACGCTGCCCTCAGGCCTGGGACCCGGAACCTGAGACGTTGGCCGGCCCGGTAGGTGTCGGTCCCGCGGCTCCTGCATTGTCGCACTCGCGTGCTGCAGTCGAGGCGCGCCTCACCTCTCTCCTGGTACCACCGGTGGTGCGCCGCCCGGGGTCACCACCTCGATACCCGACGAGCTCGCCGACGCGGTCGTGCCGACGCCGAAGACAAGGGCGTCGCCGACCGTGGCGATACCCGACCAGTTGAACTGGTCCAGGCCGACCTGCGCCAGCAGGCGCCCGGTGGCCACGTCGCGTACTTGGATCGCCTTGGCGGCCAGCGCAAGGCCGCTGAACATCATGCCGCCGGCCACCGTGGTGGACGAGAACGACGCCGTGTTGTTGGCCTGCCAGAGCACCGCTCCCGTCGCCGTGCCGAAGGCGTGGTCGGTGGGGTTCTGGTTCGCGACGTCCCGAGGGTCGGAGGGGTCGCAGACGGGCAAGATCCCGTGCGAGGTCGGGAGGAAGTCGCCGAGGGCCGTCGCGCCCAGGATGCGACGGCCGTCGTAGGCGGTGGTCCCGATGAATCCGCCGGACGACCCGCCGAAGACCACGTTGGTCGACCAGCGCAACCGGCCCGAACGCGGGTCCAGCGAGTAGTAGGTGCCGTTCTTGTTCGCCTCCCCGAGGAAGGTCGTCCTGCCGGCCGCGCCAAGCCCCGCATTGGCACTGGCCCCGAAGTCGTCGTCACAGGGTGGCGTGAGGCCGTGAGGGTGGAACTTCCATACCAGCGTGCCGTTGGCGATGCGCAGTGCGACGACCGAGTCCGCGTAGGCCGCCGCACCGCCGAACTTGCAGTCGGCCGTGCCGAAGACGACCAGGCCAAGATCGGGCAGGACCGTTCCCGACGACCAGACGCTGCCACAACTGTCGTAGAGCCTCTGCTGTGCCCCCGGAGCGCTCACGTCGGTCTGGAACTCCCAGATGGGGTTGCCGGTGTCGAGGCTGGCGGCGACAACGTAGCCGGCGGACCTCTGCTGTCCGTCTTCGTCGACGCCGACGATCACGCGGCCGTCCACGACGACGGGCGACGAGAAGATCCGCGTGCTGTCGTTGTTCGGATCGGGTGGACCGGGCACACCTGGGTAGTCGTGCCGCCAGTAGGCCGCTCCCGTGGCGGCCCTCAGTGCGTACAGCGTGTAACCCCCGGCGACGATGACCAGCGCCGGCCTCTTGCCCGACGCCGGCTCGAACCAGGCGGACGAGGTGACGAGGCCACCGTCGGACGTGGCGTCGCGAGGCTGCTGCCCTGGATACGGCGTGATCGCGTTCTGCGCGGCCAGCTGGACCCGCCAGCGCAGCGTCCCCGTCCGGAGGTTCACCGCATAGAAGTCGTCGTCCCACGAACCCACGTACACGGTGTCGCCGACCACGGTGGGCGTCGCGGTCACGGCGTCGCCGGTCGGGAAGAACCAGGCCTGGCGCAGCGTGCGGACCGAGGACTCCGTCAGCGTCGTCCGGCCGTGGAAGGTGTGCTGGGCGTCGTGGCCGTACCCGGGCCAGTCCCAGGAGGTCACGGACGCCGGGGCGGTTCCCGGGCGGAGGGCGCCATGGCCTCGGCGGGCCCCGCCACACCGCCCACGGCCAGCAGCGTCGCGCCGATGGAGAGTGCCCCCAGCGCCTGCCGGGTGCGACCAGCCCGTCCCGGTGGCGTGCGCCATCCGGGCCTCTTGACCGGCAACGCTCTCAGCCGAAGCCGGCCGTTGCCGGAGCGTTCGAGGTGGGACCTTTGCCCGGGGCGGGGTTCTCCGACGGTCCCGACAGCGGAGCCTGGATCTTTCCGGACGGGTAGGGACAGCGCGTCCGCGCCGGGACACACACGGTCACGCTGGTCGGGAAGTCGAACCCGCCCGCCACCGTCACCGGCGCCGCGGGTTGGCCGTTGGCGAAGGTCACCCGCATCACCCGGCCCCCATAGTTCGCCGGACCGCAGCCGGTGAGCGGCCCTGAGCACGCGATGTGGATGTCGACGAAGTACAGCGTCCCGTCAGGGGCGAAGGCCATGCCGAACGGGTTGTACTGGTCGGGGCTCGTGCCGAGGTTGGCCACGGTGGTGCCGGGTACGGAGCCCCGACCGGGCTCCGGTCGACCACTGGGACTGACCCAGACGATGGAGGGATCGCCGATGTAGCTGCTGACCGCGTAGCAGCCGCACGTCGGGTCCCTTGCGATGCCGGCGGGAAAGGACACCTTGAAGAACGTCGACACCTGGACCTTCGAACGCGGGTACACCCCGCCGGGACATTCGGACGCGCTGGTCGGGAGCGACGAGTGGGCGAAGCGGAGCACGCTGGAGGTGCCGACGTTGGGGACCAGCAGGTCGTCGTTGGTCGCCACCGCCATCGTGCCCGGTTGGGCCAACCCACCCGTGCCGTCGGTGTGGTGCGGCCCCACTCCCCCGGCGTTGGGACCGTACACGATGCAGTCCGTGGTGTAGTTGGGCGCGAACCACTCCACCAGCCGTCCGCTGCTGGGCGGCGGGAAGTCGCCCTGCGCCGTGGCGATGTCATTGCCGAAGATGTTGCGATGCCGGTCGACCGCGCACCCGGTGTAGGTCTGGTTGTTGTTGAAGACCCCGTCGGCTGTGGGCGGTGAATCGCTCCCGATGGACTGGCCGGGCAACTTGTACGGGCCCGGCACATAGAGGTTCTGGCCGCTGAACGATCCGTTGGGCTCGACGAGCTCCTCACCGTCGGGGGGTTGCTTGTAGGGCTTCGAGCCACCGAGGTTGTGCTGGGCCGGCAGCGTGGGGTCGTAGCCGCCGACGAAGCGGCCGTCGGGCAGGACGCACACCTGCCCGTTGAGGTCCCAGGCCGGGAGGAGCTGGCCCTGCGTCCCCTTGGGCATGGACAGGAAATCGACCTCCTCGTTCTGGTCCCAGTAGACGAGGTACCCGGCCTGTCCCTTCACGCCTCCAGCGACCGTCGGGACGCTGTTGCCCGGCGTGGACGCGGACTTCGCCCCGGACGGCGAAGTCCCCGGGACGACGGTGGTCAGGAGGACACCCAGGCACAGCACAGCCCCGAGCCGCGCGACACCTGCGTTGACGTGCCTCATCGAATCCCCCCGGTACCAAGCCTGACGCCGCCGTCATAGTACGCGCACCCGCTCTCCGCGCGCCGGACACGCCCCGGTGCCGTCACGGAGCCCGGCGACGGCGCACGAATGACCCCGGGGAGCCCGTCCCGGGCCCACGGCGTCCCCGGCGCCTAGGCCAGCGGTTCCCTCCAGCCGGGCGAGCCGGTCCGGGCGCCCGCCGAGACCCGCAACCCGATGAAGTTGCGCTGCGCCTCCACCGTGCCCGCCCCGAAGCACAGGCCACGAATGTCGCGGTAGGCCCGCTCGAGCGGGTACTCGCGCGAGTAGCCGTAGCCGCCATGGATCTGCATGGCCTCGTCGCACACGAACTTGGCGGCCAGGTTCGCCGCCGTCTTGGCCAGCGCCGTCTCCAGCGGCGGTGGCGTCCCACCGGGCCCGGCGAGGCGCACGGCCCGCGCCAGCAGCAGCCGTGCCCCCTCGAGCTGCACGGCCATGTCGGCCAGTTTCCACTGCAGGCCCTGCAGGTCGGCCAGCGGCCGACCCCCGATCACACGCTCGTTCATGTAGCGCACCGAGTGCTCCAGCGCCCCCTGCGCGGCACCGATGCACATCGACGCGTTGCCGCAGCGCTCGTGGTTGAGGTGCGAGAGCAGCACCTTGAACGCGTCCGTGGTCGCTGGGTTCCCGGCGATGAGCACGTCGTCGGCGGTGATCTCCACGCCGTCGAACGCCAGCTCGGCCTCGGTGGCGGCGTGAATCCCCATCCCCTTGTGCCGCCCGGTGACCGACACGCCGTCCCGCTCGGTCGGCACGATCACCGCACCGATGCCCTTGGCTCCCTCGCCGCCGGGCCAACGGCACCAGACCAACACGCCCTGGGCGACGTCGCCCAGCGTCGAGTAGTTCTTGTAGGCGTTGAGGCGCCAACGCCCGGGCCCGTCCTCCACCAGCGAGGCCCGCATGTTCTGCACGGCCGAGCCGGCATCGGGCTCGGTGATCCCGATGCTGATGAGCGCGTCGCCGTCAGCGGCCGCGGGCAACCAGCGCTCCTTCATGGCCTCGGGGCCGAGATGCTCGATCCCCCGCGGCGGCCCGTTGAAGTTCAGCTGGCAGCAGATGGCCGAGGACACATCGGCGCGCGCGATCTCCTCCAACACGATGGAGGCCTCGACGTCGCCCAGACCCAGGCCCCCCCAGCGCTCGCCCACTGTGATGCGGAACAGATCGGCTGCGGCCAGCGCCTTGCGCAACTCCGCCGGCACCACCCCCTCCTCATCGGCCTGGTGGGCGCGGGGAGCAACCTCACGGGTGGCCACGTCGCGGGCCAGCTGGCGCAGCGCCGCCTGGTCCTCGCTCTCGGCCAGCAGGTCGACGCCCGGCCCCGATCCCTCCGATCCGCTCATCAGCCGAGCTCGGTGCCGACGATGCCCACGAAGCTGACGCCCTCGCCCGGTGCTCCCCCCAGGTTGTGCGTGAGACCCAACGTGCGGCCCGGCCCGACGGTGTTGATCTGGCGCTCCGGCGGCGCCTGACCCCGCAGCTGGAGCCAGCACTCGAAGAGCATGCGCAGACCCGACGCCCCGATGGGGTGGCCGAAGCTCTTCAGCCCACCGTCGGGGTTGACCGGCAGGTCCCCGTCGCGGTCGAACGTGCCTTCGAGCACCTCCTTCCACGCGGTGCCGCGCTCCGCGAAGCCCAGGTCCTCCATCAGGACCAGCTCGGTGGGCGTGAAGCAGTCGTGCACCTCGGCCATGGCCAGCTGCGCGCGCGGCTCGGTGATCCCGGCCTGTGCGTAGGCGTCGGCCGCCGAGCGCACGACCTCCTCGAAGGTGGTGTAGTCGTAGGCCGGGTCGATCGGTCCCGCCGCCGGTCCCGCCACGAAGGAGAGCGCCTTCACGTACAGCGGGTTCTCGCAGTAGCGGTGGGCGTCGGAGGCCCGGCAGATGATGGCCGCCGCCGAGCCGTCGCTCACGCCGCTGCAGTCGAAGACGCCCAGGTCGCCCGCCACCAGCGGCGCCTTGGCGATGGTCTCCATGGAGACCTCCTTTTGGAACTGCGCCCGCGGGTTGCGCGCCCCGTTCTGGTGGTTCTTGAAGGCGATGCGGCTCATGACCTCCTTCAACTGCTCGCGGTCCACGCCGTACTTGTGGGCGTACGACGGAGCCAGGAACGAGAAGGCGGCGGGTGACGACAGGCCCGGATCCGTGCCGTCGCCCACGGCCCGGATCCCGGTCAGTCCCGAGTAGCCGGTGTCCTTGAGCTTCTCGACCCCGATCGCCATTGCGGTGTCGTAGGCGCCCGACGCCACCGCGTAGCACGCGTTGCGGAAGGCCTCGGATCCCGTTGCGCAGTAATTCTCCACCCGTGTCACCGGCTTGTAGTCCAGCTTCAGCGGGCGCGACAGGGTGACGCCACAGACGCCCGAGGTCATGGTGCCGAGCCAGAAGGCGTCGATGTCGTGGAGCGGCAGCCCGGCCGAGGCGACCGCCTCCGTTGCCGCGTCGGTCAACAGGTCGTCGACGCCCTTGTCCCACAGCTCGCCGAAGCGCGTGCAGCCCATGCCGATGATGGCCACCTGGTCGCGGATCCCGCTGCTCGCCATCGCTCTACTCTCCTCGCTTGCCGGCCGGACGGGCCTTCCAGAAGTAATTGTGCACGCCCTGCGCCGTCCAGACGCGGCGGAAGGTCATGGTGACCCGGTCGCCGATGGCCAGCTCCGACGCCACGACGTCGGTGATCTCGCACCGGTAGCGGCCACCGCCGTCGAAGTCGACGATCACGCCCACGACCGGCGGCGAAAGGCTAAAGGCCAGGTGGTCGATCGTGAACGTGGCCACCGTCCCGGGGACGTCGGCCAGGCGCTCGGGCTGCATCTGGTCGATGGCGTGGCAGGACAGGCAGGCCCTCGTGGGGGGCATGTGGCGGAAGCCGCACACGAGGCACCGGCTCCCCACGAAGGCGTACTTCCACTCCTCGGAGCGGTGCACCGTCGGTGCACCGGGTCGTTCGGGATCGGGCCGGCGCGGCGGCTCTCGGCGCAGCTGGCCCCGCCAGGTCAGGAACGTCGCGTACGGGAGGTCGTCGCGCCCGGCAGCCACCTGCTCGCCCACCGAGGGCACGCCGGCCTCGGCCCGCGCCCGCTGTGCCGCGCTCAGCGCGTCGGTGGTGCGCAGGACCAGGGCGTCGGCCCCGTCCGCGAGGGACAGCACGACGACGACCTGCCCCGGCTCGGCGCGCTCGAGGACGTCACACAGGGCGACGCCGGCGTGGGCCGCGCCGAGGTTCCCGAGCGCCCCGGTCAGGTCGGGAGCCAGCACCCCGTCGCGTACCCCGAGGCTGGCCGAGGCGGCCCGCACCGCCCGCACGTGCAGGCCCGTGACGACGGCGTGGTCGACGTCGCCCTCGGCCAGCCCGGCGTCCTTCAACGCCGCCGCGAAGGCCTCCCGGGCCAGGGGCACGTAGAGCTCCTCGCCGAAGCGTTCCTCCCAGACGTGCGAGTCCGCCTCGCCGGGCACGCGCCAGCGGTCGAGGAACTCGTCGCTGGCGGCGCCGCGGCCCACCAGCTCGGCCACGGCCCCGTCGGGCGCGCACACGAATGCCGCCGCACCATCCCCGCTGTCGCGCTCCTCGGCCGAGCCGGCCAGGCCGGTGCGCAGGTCGGAGAGAACGGCCAGCGTCGTGCGGCCACGGCCGACCCCACCCGCCGCGGCTCCGAGCCCCTGCAGCAGCGTCCCCACCGCGGAGCGCGACGACCCGGCGAAGTCGTAGGCACCGCAGCCACGCTCCAGACCGAGCGCGGCGTGCACCGTCGTCGCGCTCGTCTTGTCGAGATACCCGGGGTCCGGCGTGGAGAGGAACAGGTCCTGCACCGACGCCGCACGGGGGCCGACCGCCAGGGCCCGCCGCCCGCCTTCGACCCCCAACGTGGTGGTGTCCTCGTCGTGGGAAGCCACCGCACGGGTCCCCTTCCCGCCGCCGCTCCCCAGCACGCCGGCGATGGCCGATCGTCGGAGACGCCAGAAGGGCAGGTACGTGCCCCATGCCGCGATCCCGCTGCTCATGGACCGATCATTACAGATGCGCCCCGGGCCCCGACCCGGGCCGGCGCGGTCAAACCGTGGGCGCCGACCGCTCGGCCCGCATCTCGGCCCGCCGGGCCTCCGTCGCCGCCGCGTCGACCTCCAGAGTCAGCTCCTGGAGCGATCCCACGAGCACGACGCCGTAGTCGCGCCGGGCGCCCTCCACGCTCACGTACTCGTCCAGCACGTCGTCCAGGACCGCAGCCGCGGGTCGCTCCAAGGGGTCGCCCCAGCCCCCGCCGCCGCCGTAGTCGAAGTTGATCTTGTCCCCCGCCTCCATGGGCACCCAGTCGGCCGTGTGCTCCACCACGAGCGCCCGGTCGCTCCCGTAGCGCAGCGTCAGCCGGTTCGGCGCGCCGGGGCGGCCGCCGGCGATGCCGGGCATCGGGTACTTCATGCCCACCACGTAGGTGTAGACGTGCGAGGGGACCCGCACCTCCTTGATGTAGTGCGAGCCACAGCCGCCGCGCCACTGCCCGGCGCCGCCCGAGTCGGTGCGGTAGTCGCGGCTCCACTGGATGTGGGGGTACAGCGACTCGTTGATCTCCGCGGTCGCCTTCCACAGGTTGCCGAACGACGCCGAGACGGCCCCCCAGGCGTCCATGCCCTTGGCGGCGTTGCACCAGCCGGCGTATACCTCGGCCGACCCGTCGACGAACATCTGGCCGCTGCGGGGGTCGACGCCGCGGATCGTCGTCGGGATGCCCGTCTTGTAGGTCTGCGGCACGGCGCGCTCGGGCAGCACGCCCGACAGCGCCACGGCGATGACCTCGCCGACGTCGGCGCCGGGGTGGTGCGTCCCCGCCGAGACCGGCTTGCCCGGGTGGGGGTTCATCACGCACCCCTGGGGCACGATCAGCTCGATGGAGTTGAAGAACCCCTCGTTCTTCGGGATCTCGGGGTCCATCATGGCGGCGACCTGCGCCACCGTGTAGCCGCGGGTGTTGCCGTAGGTCGACCAGGACTGGAGCTCCTGGCGCTCGTCGCTCCCCGTGTAGTCGATGGTCAGCTTCGGCCCGTCCACGGTGATCTTCACGTGCAGGTGGATGTCCGGGTTGCCCAGCGGATCGTGGTCCACGTACGCGTCGCCCTCGTAGACGCCGTCCGGCCACGCCGACACCTCCTCGGCGAAGCGCTTGGCCGCGTAGTCGATCATGTGGTCGACCGCCGACTCGATCATGTCGACGCCGTAGCGCTCGACGAGGCCGACCAGGTTGTCCGCCGCCTGCTTGGCTGCCCCGATCTGCGCCCGGATGTCGCCGAGATACCCGTCGAGCCGGTTGTTCACCTGCAGGGCGTAGAGCACGTCACGGCGCTCCACCCCCCGGTCGAGGACCTTGATCACGGGCCAGCGCACGCCCTCGCCCCAGATGTCGGTCGCCGTCACGTTGTAGCCACCGGGCACGGCGCCACCGGTGTCGCCGTGGTGGCACTGGATGGATGCGATGAGCACGAGGTGCCCGTCGACGACGACCGGGGCGAACACGTTGTAGTCGGGCAGGTGCCCACCCCCGTGGTACGGGTCGTTGGCCACGAAGACGTCGCCGTGGCGGAACTCGTCGACGCCGAGGAAGTCGAGGGCGAAGCGCACCGGCAGCGTCGACGTCAACATGAACTGGGGGATGCCGACGCTCAGCGCGGCCAGCCGGCCCTTGCCGTCGAGGATGGTCGCGTTGCGCTCGTTGGACTGGTTGAGGATCGGCGTGGTGGCGGTCCGCGAGACGTACATCGCCATCTCGAAGCAGACGGTCTCCATGGTCCCGCGGATGACCTCGGCCGTGACGGGGTCGACGGCACCGTCCAGCATGAGGCGGTCCCTGGGTCCTGCCAGTGCCTGCAGATCGACGTTCATGGCCCCTCCTCGGACCCCGCCCGGCGGCGGGCCCAGCGGTGCATCGGGTGTCACCACGAGTGCCCGCCACCGGCCGCTGCCAGGGCGTTCCGGGCGACCGATTGCTGACAGCCGTGTCACCTTTCACTGTACACGGCCCTTTCAGGACACGGCCCTTTGAGGACACGCCCGTCCCGGGGGCGCGCCGCCCCCCGCCGATCTGAATCCTGTCGGCGGCCTGCACCGCCGGCGCGGGACCTAGCCGGCGATCCCCACGATGGGCTTGTTGAGCACGATGGAGCCCGTCGAGCCAAAGAAGGGCGGTCCGCCGCTGGTGGGGTAGGTGAAGACGCCGCCGTCCGAGCCGCTCAGGTAGTAGCCCCCGGCCACGGTCGTCATCCCCACGATGGGCTTGTTGAGCACGATCGAACCGGTGGAGCCGAAGAAGGGCGGGCCGCCGGAGGTCGGGTAGGTGAAGATGCCCCCGTCTGTGGCAACGAGGTAGTACCCGCCGCCGACGGGCGCGGCCATGCCGACCACGGGCTTGTTGAGTACGAGCGAGCCGGTCGAGCCGTAGAACTGGGCGTCGCCGTAGCTGAAGATGCCCCCGTCGGAGGCCACCAGCCAGTACCCCTTCCCGTCGGGTGTCGCTGCCATCCCCACGATGGGCTTGTTGAGCTTGAGGCTCCCCGTCGAACCGTAGAACTGGGCGTCGCCATAGCTGAAGATTCCGCCGTCGGTGGCGACGAGCCAGTAGCCCGCCCCGTCTGCGGTCAGCGCCATGCCGACCACGGGGGCGTTGAGGTGGATGGACCCCGTGGAGCCGTAGAACTGGGCGGAGCCGTAGTTGAAGATGCCGCCGTCGGAGGCCACGATGTCGTAGCCGTCGCCGCCGGGCATGACCGACATGCCCACGATCGGCTTGTTGAGCGCGATGGACCCGGTCGACCCCAAGAACGGTGCCCCGCTCCCGTAGGCGAACACCCCGCCGTCGGAGGCCACGAAGCGGTAGCCCGATCGCGCGATGGGGGACGACATGGCGAAGCCGCCCAGCGTCGTGGGGGTGGTCCTGTAGTCGCCCACCGCGACACAGGCCCAGTTGGTCACGCATGACTCGCCCGCCAGCGTGGTGGCCAGCGTGCCCTGGTTCGGCGTGCCGCTCACGATCGACCACGACGTGCCATTCCAGGTGAGAGCCAAGGTCGCGGGCGAGACCCCCGAGGCGGCGATGGCCGAGCCGACCGCGCTGCACGTCGTCTGGCTGAAGCAGTCGACGGCCGTGAGCCCCTGGTTCTGGGTGGGCGAGGTGTCGGGGACGTTCGGGACGATCGCCCACATCGAGCCGTTCCAGCTCTCGATCAGGTTCTGGTTGTGGGTGCCGTTGATCTGGCCCGCCGCCTCACAGAACGAGGCACCCGCGCACGAGACGGAGGCCAGGAAGCTGCCGGTCACCCCGGCACCGCTGGGGACAGCGACGGTGACGAGGGACCACGACGATCCGTTCCACTGCTCGCTGAACGGCGTGGCGGTCGCGCTCGCGAAGTTCGTCGTGCCGACCGCGATGCACGAAATGGTCGTCACGCAGTCCATACCGGTCGCTTCAATCACAGGAGGGCTTCCGGTGGCGCTCGGGGTGGCGGCGGGCACCAGCGAAAGCGAGGATCCGTTCCATTGGGCGCCGAACACGATCGGCACGCTCACGTCGTAGCCCGTGCCGAGGGTCTCGCAGACGGTCGTCGACACACAGGACACCGAGAAGAGTGACACCCCCGCGTTCACGCTCGACGGGGTGGGCACCGTCACCTGCGTCCACGTTGTGCCGTTCCAAGCCTCAGCAAGCGCCCCTGCGGCGTCACCGCCGACGGTCAGGCAGAACGTGGGTCCGACACACGACACGCTGTCCAGCGTGTCGCTCGCGCTCGGGGCAACGCTGACGCCCGGCACGACGGTCCACGAGGTGCCGTTCCACTGCTCGATGAGCGTCCCACCTCCGGTGGTGGTGTTCTGCTGTCCCACCGCGACGCAAAAGGACGCCGTGGTGCAAGAGACGTCCTTGAAGAGGTTCGACCCCGATGCCGACGGGGCGTTCGCATTGGTCCACTTCGAGGCACTGACCGTCGGGGGCGAGGTGAGGGGGGCGGTCCCGCCGGATGGGACCGGTCCCGTCACCAGCCCGAGTCCGAAAACGACGACTCCGAAACCAACAACGGTCAGCGTTCGAATCATGCGACGCATCCTCGCCTCCTTGGATCCACCCTCGCATCCTGTCCGGTGGGCCAGCGTAGGACCCTGGGTCGACGCCGTCGAGCGCTTGGCCTCAGGCCTCCGCCACCACCACCAGCTCCCAGCTGTCGAGCTCGAGCGGACCACCGCCCCCGGCCTGGAACCGCACGTCGTGGAATCCGGCGTGTTCGAGCCACACGACCCACTCCGGCGGGGTGGGGAGACGGACGAAGTACGAGGCGTGCCGGGCCGCACCCGCTCGATGCACCGTCCGCTCTATGACCATCCGTCCGAGCACGGGGTCGAACGTGGAGAGCTCGACCATGGTGTCGTCACCGTGCTGCACGACCACGGCGTCGGGGGCCGGGATGAAGTGCCGGACGCCGCCGTCGTGGTGCATGGTGTCGATGACCACCCTCCCGCCGGGCCGCAGGACGCGGTGGAATTCCTCGAGGACCCGGTGACAGTCGGCGTCGTCGTAGTAACCGAACGAGTTCAGCCAGCACACCACCGCGTCGAAGGGGCCCTCGACGGGCAGGTGGCGCACGTCTCCCAACAGGTACTCGGCAGCACCGCGCGTCGGTGTGGCGTCCGCCCGGGCCCGCTCGAGGTAGGCCGGCGTGATGTCGACGCCCGTGACCAGCATCCCCGCCCCGGCGAGACGGCGGGCGATCCGACCGTGGCCGCAGGGCGCGTCGAGAATCCGGGACCCGGCCGGGAGCTGGAGGAGCCCCAGGATCTCCGCGGTGTCGGAGTCCGAGTGCTCGTCGTCGATCGAGTCCTCGTAGAAGTAGAGGTAGTCGTCGCCGAACGTGCCCTCCATGTCGAACGTCATGCGCCATCATCGCCGCCGGTAGGGTCGCGCTGCATGCGCGATCCCGAGGACCTCTCGTTCGAGGGGGCGACGTCCGTGCGGCCCACGGCCGATCCGGAGCTGTTTGAGGCGGACGTGCACGAGCACTGGACGGTGGGTGACAAGCCGAACGGTGGCTACCTCCTGGCGCTCCTCGGGCGCGCCGCGCGCGCCACCGGACGGAGCGGTGGGAGCCCGGACTGGGAGGTCGTCTCCTCCGCCATCACCTACCTGCGGCCACCCGACCTCGGGCCGGCCACCGTCCGCACGACGCTCCTCCGGCAGGGCCGCTCGGCGTCGCACGTGCGTGCCGTCATGGCCCAGGACGGCCGCGATCTGGTCGACGCGGTGTTCGTGCTCGGTGACCTGCCGGCCGAGCCGACGGCCCGCTACGACGGCACCGCACCGCTCCACGCACCGCCGGCGGAGGAGTGCGTGCGCCTCGCCCCCCGTATACCCGGCGGTGTCTACGTGGGGATCATGGACGTCCTCGACCTCCGGCTCAGTCCGGACACGCTCCCCTTCACCGATTCCCCGCCGCCCGACGACGCTCGGGCGGAGCTGCGCGGGTGGACCCGCTTCGCCGACGGCCGGGAGCCCGACCCCCTCTCGCTCCTCTTCTCGGTCGACGCCATTCCGCCCGCCACCCTCATGATCGGCTCGACCGGCTGGGTGCCCACGCTGCAGATGTCGGCTACGTCCGCGCCCGCCCGGCGCCGGGCTGGCTCGGCATCCGCATGTCGGCCAACCTGGTGGGCGACGGCATGGTCGACGAGACCTGCGTCCTGTGGGACAGCCGGGGCCTCGTGGTGGCGCAGTCCACCCAGTTGGCGCGGCTCCGCTTCCCCGACGAGCTTCGGCTGAGCGGGCGTCGCCGGCCCTAGCCTGTCGCCGTGCTCCCGACCGCGGCAGGTGCCGCTCGACCTTCGCCGTGACGCGAGCTGGCGCGGCTCGGCCGGGCCGAGCGGGAGGGCATCGCGCGGCTGTGCGGCCGATCGATGGCGGACCCGCCGTCGCTCGACGAGCTCGACGGCGTCCCTGTTCGCGCCGGACCAGCCCGCCGTCATCTTCGGCGACCCCGCCACCGGGGTCGTTGCCGCCGTCGCCGTGCGACGACGGCGCCCATATCCGGCTCCTGGCGGTCGACCCGTCGCACCGCGGGCGGGGCCTCGGGCACGCGCTCGTGCAGGCGGCGGAGGACTGGGCCGTGGCGGCGGGACACCGGAGCCTCACCACCGGGGCCGACCCGCCCTACTTCCTGTGGCCGGGCGTGCCCAGCACCGAGACGTCCCTCGTGTGCCTCTTCGAGCGCCGGCACTACAGCCGCACCGACACCAACTTCAACATGGACGTCGACCTCCTCACGCTCCCGGACGACCCGGGGGGCCACCTGCAGGGCCGGGCCCGAGGACGCCGCCGAGCTCGACGAGTGGATCGGCGACGCATTGGTCCAACTGGCGGCCCGAGGTCCTGCGCGCCCTCCACAAGGGCAACCTCGTCATCGCCCGCGAAAACGGCGGAACCGGCCCGGTGACCGCGTTCTGCGCCTTCGAGGTGAACCGGCGCGGCCTGCTCGGCCCGGTGGCGGTGCGCCCGGACCTGATGGGCCGCGGCGCGGGCACGGGCGTGCTCCTCGGCGCCCTGCACGAGCTGCGGCGCCGCGGTGCGAGCCGGGTGGCGGTCGTGTGGGTGGGGCCGGTCGTGCCGTACGCCAGGGTCGGCGGCCGGGTGAGCGACGTCTTCTTCGTCTACCGCAAGGAGCTGGCGTGAACCTTCTGCCGGTGCCCCGGACCCTGGAGCTGGCCGAGAATTGGTGCCGAACCGCCCACCGCGGCGCCGCCTCGACGGATCGCTGCCGGCCCAGGGCTACGAGCTGCGCATCGCCGCGTCGGGCGTCGAGCTGGTCGGAGGCGACGACGCCGGGCTCTTCTACGGTGAGGCGACCCTGGCCCAACTGGCCCGGCTCCACGACGGCGCACTGCCGACGGGCCTCGTGCGCGACCACCCCGACCTCCCGGTCCGCGGCGTCATGCTCGACGTCTCCCGCGACAAGGTGCCGACCATGGCCACGCTGGAGGCACTCATCGACCGCTTGGCCTCGCTGAAGGTCAACCAGGTGCAGCTCTACTCCGAGCACACGTTCGCCTACCGGCAACCATCCCGAGGTGCACGGCGGCGCCAGCCCCATCGACGCCGCAGAGATCCGGGAACTCGATGCGTTCTGCCGCGCCCGGCACGTCGAGCTGGTGCCCAATCAGAACTGCCTGGGCCACATGAACCGCTGGCTGGCGCACGATCGCTACCGGCCGCTGGCGATCGCCCCGGACGGCTTCGTCGACCCGTTCGGCATCACGCGGCCGCCGATGACGATCGAACCGGCGAACCCGGGCTCGCTCGCGCTGGTCCGACGAGCTCCTGGCGGAGCTTCTCCCGCTCTTCACCAGCCGCACGGGTCCACGTCGGGCTCGACGAGGCGTGGGAGCTTCCGGCGGGCCGCATGGACGACTTCCTGTCCTGGGTGGCCACGCTGCGCGCGCTGCCGGAGCTCGACGGGCGGGAGATGTTGATGTGGGGCGACATGGTCTCGGGGCGTCCGGACCTGGTCGCCTCGCTCCCCGGGGCGTGACGGTGTGCGAATGGGGCTATGACGACTGGTATCCGTTCGACGAGCGCTGCGCCGTGCTGGCCGGGGAGGGGGTGCCGTTCTGGGTGGCACCCGGAACCTCGAGCTGGCTGAGCATCCTCGGCCGCATCACCAACGCCCGCACCACGTGCCGCGCGCGCCGCCGCCGCCGCGCTGGCCCACGGAGGGGTCGGGGTACCTCAACACCGACTGGGGCGACATGGGCCACCTGCAGCAGTCGGTCATCAGCGAGCCGGGGCTCGCCTACGGCGCCGCCGTGTCGTGGTGCCTCGCCGCCAACGGGGACCTCGACCTGGGCGCGGCGCTCAGCACGCACGTCTTCGGCGACCCCACCGGCGCCCTGGCCGACGCCGTCCTGGCCCTCGGTGACGCCCATCTCCTGGTCACGCCGCAGTTCCCCAACATGTCGGCGCTGGTCATGAACCTCTACTACCCGCAGCTCCCCGTCGGCCGCGGCCTCACCGCCGGGCCTCACCCCCGAGGAGCTCGACGCGGTCGAGGGGTGCCTGGACGGGGCACGGGCCGCCGCCCGGCGGGCCCGGCCCGACCGCGAGCGACGCCGCGCTCCTGATCGACGAGGTGCTCTTCAGCATCGACCTCGTCGCGCTTGTTGACCGACGACGCGCGGGCACGCCTCCGGGGCGACGGGTACGCTCGGCTCCGTGGCGCGGACGAGCGGGCGCGCCTCGGCGCGCGCCTCGACGCGCTCGTCGACCGCTACCGCGTGCTCTGGAACAGCCGCAACCGGCCGGGGGGCTCGAGTGACAGCCTCAGCTGGCTGCACAACCTGCGGGCCGCCTACGCATCGGGTCGCCCGGATCCGCGGTGGGGCGGCCTGCCGGTACCGACCGGGCTGGATAGGCGAACTCCCGGCCACGGACCGGCACGGCGGGCGCGCTCACGCCGCCTTGTCGTCCTCCCCCTCGTCGGCGTCCTCCTCGTCGTCGTCGGCGTCGTGGCAGTCCCACGAGCAGTAGCCCGCGATCCGAGGAGACGCCGGGTGGAACCGGCAGCGCCGGCACAGCTGGGTCGTCATGGTGGTGCTCGCTTTCGAACTGTCGATCTCGTGCATGGTTTGTTTCATTCGGTCGGACCCCGCCCCAGGGTCACATCTCGGACCTGGCGTCACCTGGCGCCCGGCTGCCCTCCAGCTGGGTGCCGGATCGGGCATCCGTCCCGTGAACCCCGGACGCAAAAGAGCCGCTCCCCTGGGGAAGCGGCTCCTCGACGTCTGGACTGTGCGAGTCCTTCCTACGGCGTCGGGGCCACCTCCTGGATGCTCAGCTTGGGGATCCCGCAGATCTGTACCTCTGCCATGGCGACCGCGACTGACCGAGGGAGTTCCCTCCCTGATGACAGATGGAAAGCCGACTGTTGGTCGAAAGCCGGGGCGTGGTCATGCTCCGCTCAGTATGACGGTCGGGGGGGCCATGGTCCCCGTGACGTATCCGGCGGAGCCGTGCGAGAGTCCATCGACGGTACATGGGGACACGTCTGCGAGGCATCGGCGCCTGGCGCTGACCGTCCTTCGCCTGTGAGCGCAGGACGGCACCACGCGGATACGTTGCACGCATGGCGCTCGCCCTCGGCATCGTGACGCCGGTTCTGCACATGAACCCGCGCTTCGACCCCCCGGAGTGGGAGGTGACGGCGGGAGTCGACGACGCGGTCTGGGTCGTGCAGGAGGCGGAGAAGTTCGGCTTCGACTGGGTGTCGTGCTCGGAGCACATCGCGATCCCGGCCGCGGCGTCCTCGGTGCGCGGCGGCCGCTACTTCGACCCCTTCTCGACCCTGGGCTACTTCGCCGCCAAGACCTCACGGGTCGGCCTGCTCACCCACATGGCCGTCCTGCCCTACCACCATCCGCTCGAGCTGGTGAAGCGGCTGGGAACCCTGGACGTGCTGAGTGGCGGACGCGTCATCGCCGGCGTGGGCGTCGGGTCGCTCCAGCCCGAATTCGAGGTCCTCGGGCATGCGTTCGACGGTCGGGGTGAGCGATCCGACGACGCCATCAGGGCCATCCGGGCCGCCTGGGGCCAGCGAGTGCCCGAGTACCACGGGACGCACTACGACTTCGAGGGGTTCATCGTCGAACCGTCCGGCCTGTCCCGAGAGATCGAGGTCTGGGTCGGGGGCCGGACGCGCCGCTCCCTGCGCCGCGCCGTCGAGGCTCGGCGACGCCTGGATGCCCTTCGGCTTCAAGCTCGAAGAGCTCACGGAGCTCCTGACGAGCCCCAAGGTCCGCGACGACCTGTCCGGGCACGCCGAGGGGCGCGGGCGACCGCTAAGCTGATCCTGGCCCCGGAGCCTCCCATCGACCCCCTCGGGCGAGCCGGATCGGACGACCGAGTTCCTGGCCTCCTACGTCGCCATCGGGGCGACGGGCTTCAGCGTGCGCTTCGACCACCACTCGCCCGCGCACTTCTGCGAGCAGATGGCCGCCCTCAAGGTCCGTGGTGGACGCCGCGGGCTTCTGACTGCGGCGGCCGTCAGGCGGGTGCGCCCGCCAGCCGGGCCCGGAGCTCGGGCTTGATCACCTTGCCCGTCGGGTTGCGTGGCAGCTCGTCGACGAAGACGAACTGGCGCGGCACCTTGTAGTCGGCGAGGTGCTCGAGCCCGAAGGCCCGCAGCGCCTCGGCGTCGGCCCGGGCGCCCGGCTGGAGAACGACGAACGCGACGACGTCCTCGCCGAGCACGGGGTGCGGCGCCCCGACGACGGCGACCTCTTTCACCGCGTCGTGCTGCACGAGGACGTGTTCGACGTCGGTGGCGTGCACGTTGTTGCCGCCGCGGATGATCACATCCTTGGACCGGCCGACGATGTAGAGGTAGCCGTCCGCATCGAGCTTGCCGAGGTCACCGGTGACCAGCCAGCCGTCGCGCCAGATCTCCGCCGTCGCTTCGGGGTCGTTGTAGTACTCGCGCTGGCGGCCCGGCATCTGCAGCCGCACCTCACCGACGACGTCGGGCGGCAACGGCTGATCGTGCTCGTCCACGATCTGCACGACGGCGGGCGGCGCGATCTGTCCGACCGAGCCCGGGCGCTTGACCGCCTCGCCCTTCGGCATGATGCAGTAGGCGGAGCCGGCCTCGGTCATGCCGTAGTTGTTCGACACGAGGGCGTCGGGCATCTTGTCCTGCAGCCGCTCGAGCACGTAGGGGGCGAGCGGGGCGCTGCCCACCGAGCACATCTGCACCGACGAGAGGTCGGCCTCGGCGAAGCGGGGGTGGTCGATGAGCAGGTGCGCCATGGCGGGGACGAGGAAGACGGCCACGGGGCGCTCCTCCGCCACGACGCGCAGCCATCGCTCGGCCTCGAAGCGGGGCTGGTAGATCACCTGCAGGCCCAGCTTCATGGGCGTGTACACGAGCGCGATGCCGGCGAAGGTGAACAAGGGACTGGCGTGCAGCCACCCGCCGCCGGTCCAGTTCGGCTCGACCGCACCGATCATGGCGCCGTTGGAATGGCGGACGGCCACCCCCTTGGGCCGGCCGGTGGTGCCCGACGTGTAGAGGATGTCGGCCAGGTCGTCGGACTCACGCGGGGCCTGGAACGGCGAGCGGTCGCCGGCGACGGCCTCGGCCCAGCCGAGCACCGGACCCGGCGTCTCGGGCGGCGTCGCCGTCCCGTCCTCCGTCCCGGCGTCGATCAGCGCGACGAGGCGGCCAGCCGACGCCTCCAGGTCGCTGCCGACCAGTTCGCCGTCGGCCACCACCGCGGTCGCGCCCGAGTGGGCCAGCACGTGCGCCACCTCGGCCGGGGCCAGGCGGGGGTTCATGGGAACCGCCACCCCGCCGGCCCGGTGGGCCGCCGAGTACGACACGAGCCAGCGCAGGGCGTGCTCGGGATGCAGGTGGATGCCCACCCGGCCGCCCGGCTCGAGGCCGGCGTCGAGGAGGCGGCGCGCCAGGGCGTTGGCGGCGCCGTCCCACTCGGCGAACGTCATGGACCCGACGTCGACGACCGCGAAGGCCGTCCGGTCGCCGAACTCCTGGGCCATGCGGGCCAGGTGGTCGTCCATCAACATAGAGGGTGGATGGTAACCTACGAAACCCACAACGAGCAGCGACAACACTGTCCACGCCGCCCTCTACGTCCGTATTTCTCGCGAAGAGGAGCAGGAACGGCTAGGCGTTGAGCGCCACGATGACGACGCCGCCGCATCTGCCCGACAGCGGCTGGGACGTCGTTGAACCCGTCCACGAGGACAACGACATCACGCGCCAGCAGAGGCAGGTGCAGGGAGCAAGTCGAGCGCCTGCTGACCGACATCAAGGCCGGTCGGGTGCAAGCCGTCGTTGCCCAGTATCTGGACAGGATCACCCGCACCCCATGGAGTTGGAGCAGTTCGTGGCGATCTGCTGGCAAGCGGGCGGTGGCTCCCTCGCCACCGTGGAAAGTGGGTGGGACGCTCCGTGGTTACCGGGACAGTCGCGATGACACTTGTTCTACGCAACCCGCTTGGCTGGCGCAGGTGCCAGGAACGCGGATATCTGCTGGCTATATCTCGTCCGCATCCACCTGACGATGTGCACAACCGCAGCCAACGCCCAGGCCGTCAGTAGGTAACACGGGCCGGCCAGGAACCGCGGGTCTTGCCCATAGTTGGGCATGTAGATGATCGCAGCAAGAACGGCGAGGAGCAAGGTAAACCGGGCCTCGCGTTGGCGCCACCACCACGCCGCTGCCACCAAACCCAGCAACGTGAGCCACGGCGGCCCAAACACAGTGGAGAACCCCAGGACGATCAGCGGGTAGAACCATATGTTCGGTAAGAGCGAAATCCAGCCTGCATGAGTGTGTTGGATGAGATGCAAGAAGTGTAGGGAGACCGAGTAGTAGTCCTCTTCTCCTCCCGGTGGCCAGGGATGCTTGGTCACATAACTCAGGTCGTACTCGTGAAAATTTCCTAGCCAATAGCTGTACCCGGTGCGCCACGGCGCCCCAAATGCCGTCCAGTTGTAGAGGGCAAGTCCGAGCACTGGAGGAATCGCGCCCGCAGCCAATCGCAAGCGATCCCATCCAGACATGACGATGAGAAGACAGAGCAAGACAACGACTCCGCTTTCACGGACAACCAGTCCATAGCCAGCCACGAAGCCCAACAGAAAGACACTCCACCTCTTCTCTAGCTTCATGAGGGGAACGCAGATCACGATGAGCAGGGCGCCCAACGCGTCGGACATCACGACATGGCTGTTGAGCAACACGAATTGACTGGTCGCCGCGATCAAAATGGCGACAAGCGCGGCAAACCAACCAGCAAGAGAGTATGCCGCCCATCCAGTAGCGATCACCAGCGCCACCACGACGAGACGTGCGCCGAGTTCTATGTTGCCCGGATAGTGGCCGATCAGGCCGAAAGGCGCCAAGACCAGTGAAGTGCCGGGCGGAAATCTGGGTGGGTTGACCAGCTGACTGGCGTGCGGTGAATACGAGTTGTCGCGCACCGTCGTCGTGTAGCCATGCCCGAGGGCCAGCCGGTCCGCCGCATTGAGGTATTCGTGAGCGTCGGGCAGGGGCTGATTAGACAAAGAAAAGGGCTGGTGGAAGATGAGCAGGGCTGTTGTGACAAGACCAAGGAACCCGAGGCCGCAGAGAACGACCAGGCGAATCCGGTTTGTGGAATGAACCGCCGATATCTTCGGAACGGGGAGGGACGACTGCCCAGCCTCTTGCCGCATCGCCATTCGTCCCATTATTCCGCGTTGCTGAGACCCATGCCCCAGTACGCCGGGTCACGGCCGCCCTTTCAAATGACAGGCTCGGCCCTACTTCTCGTCTCGCTACTCCGCGGAGGTGTACGCGGCAATGCGCCGGACCGTGTTGGGGTGCCAGCCCCACCCCGAGCGAGTCCGGAAACCCGACCGCTCGATTTCGTCTGTAGTTTGCGCGATGAGACGCCGGCGAGGGCACTCCGGCCGACAAGCGACACGACCTTTTGCTCCTCGTCGTCTTGGACTATCTGGCCATCGTCCAGCCCGAAGCCGTAGGGCACCGTTCCTCCCACGTATCCCCCCGTAGCCCTCTTTACTGCCTTCCCTGCCATCAGGAGCCCCCGGATGATGGTGCGTTTCATACTGGGATACCGCTCCGACACCTCGCCAAGATTCCGACAGCCAAGGCTTTGGCTGAGCTGCCACAATTTCGTGCATATGTTCAGGCGAACCTGACGCAGCTCGGCTCAATCGGGGGTCGCTTCGAACGCGCACCAGAGGTGTCGCGTGGGACCGTGAACATCGCCTGCATCAGTGCACGCGATCAGGCACCTGGGGATTTGCCTGATTGCCGACTTGACATCCATCCGCATGGATGCGGATCCCCCAAGAGGCTGGTCGGTGCAAAGTTGACGCCGGTGTCAGGTTCGTTGCAGCATGGCCGATGCGACTCCCGGGGGTCAATCCCCGGGGTGACCATCGAGTTTGCATGCCGGGGGCACGGGCCGCCGGTGCAGGACCTAGGAAGAGGCGCCATGACGACGGTCCGTTTCGACCTCCCGACACCGGAGGGCGACACCATCGAGTTCTGGGAGGCCGCCAAGGACTCGCGCCTCCTCATTAAGCACTGCCTCGACTGCGGCGCCTTCTCCTACTACCCGCGTCCGTTCTGCCCGAAGTGCTGGAGCGAGCACGTGGAGTGGTACGAGGCCAGCGGCGAGGCCACGCTCTACACCTGGTCGGTCATCTACAACAACGACCAGCCGCCCTTCCGGGACCGCGTCCCCTACGTGGCCGCCATCGTCGACCTGGCCGAAGGGCCCCGCATGATGACCAACGTGGTCGACTGCCCCTTCGACGAGCTGGCCGTTGGCATGCCGCTCAAGGTCACGTTCACACCCATCTCCGACGAATTCACCATCCCCGTCTTCGTGCGGGCCTGAGGAGGCACATCATGAGCGACGCCACCGACGCCGTCATCGTCACCGCGGTCCGCACCCCGATCGGCCGTTCGGGCCGGAGCCTGGCGGGCCTGAGCCTGCAGGACATCGGCACGCAGACGGTGGCGGCCGCCATCGCGGCAGCCGGACTCGAGACCGATGACATCGACGACCTGATCCTCGGCGAGGTCCTCCAGGGCGGCGGGTGCACCGCGCGCTACGTCGCCAACGCTCTCGGCCTGCCGCCCGACACGCCGGGGGGAACGGTGCAACGCCAGTGCGCGACGGGGATGATGGCGGTGCAGGAGGCGGCGGCCAACATCCGCTCGGGCATGGCCGAGGCGGTCATCGCCGGCGGCGTGGAGTCGATGACCCGTTCGCCGCTCCTGTTCGAGCGGTCGCCCTTCCCCTTCGGAGGCGTCGAGCGGTTCATTCCGCCGAGCCATCCGGACTCTCCCGAGGCACCCAACATGAACATGCTCATCACGGTGGGCGAGAACACGGCCCGGGAATGCGGCATCACCCGCGAGGAGTCCGACCACTGGTCGTACCACTCCAACATCCGCGCCGTCGCCGCCACCGACGACGGGCGCTTCGCCGAGGAGATCGTGCCGGTGACGGTGCCGGCCGGCCGGGGCGAGACGGTGACGGTGAGCATCGACGAGCACCCGCGACGGGACACCACCTTGGAGAAGCTGGCCGCGCTGCCCTCGTTGACCGGGCCGAACGGGCAGATCACGGCCGGGAACTCGTCGGGCATCGCAGACGGAGGCGCCGCCCTGGTGGTCGTCGCCCGCGCGTTTGCCGAGGCGCACGGCATGCAGCCGTTGGCGACCGTGCGGTCGTGGAACTCGTGTGGCATCGAGCCGGCCCGCACCGGCCTGGCGCCGACGGTGTGCGTGCCGCGGGCCCTGAACCGGGCCGGGCTCAGCGAGTCCGACGTCGACCTCGTCGAGATCAACGAGGCCTTCGCGACGATGTCGGTGGCCTGTGCCCGCAAGCTCGGCTTCCCCCACGACATCGTCAACGTCAACGGCGGGGCGGTCGGCATCGGGCACCCCGTCGGAGCCTCGGGGGCCCGCATCCTCGTGACCCTGATCCACGAGCTGCGCCGGCGCGGCGGCGGCATCGGCGTGGGGACCCTGTGCGCCGGCGGCGGCATGGGGTCGGCGACGGTGCTCGAGGTGCACCCGCCGGCCTGAGCCCAGCCGGCCTGAGCCCGGAGAGCCCGACTCAGCTCCGAGGGGCCTCACCTACTCCTTGTTGTCGTCACCGCCCTCGCCCATGTGGTCCTTAATGGAATTGACGACCGTCGGGTCGAGCAGGGTGGTGACGTCCCCGAGCGGGCGGTCGTCGGCGACGTCGCGGAGAAGGCGTCGCATGATCTTGCCGCTGCGCGTCTTCGGCAGCTCGGGGGTTAGCATGATCTGGCGCGGCTTGGCGATCGGCCCGATTTCGCGTGCCACGTGGTCCCGCAGGTCGCGCACCAGCTGCTCCCCCGCCTCGCCTTCGGCGTCGTTCGCCCCCTTGACCGTGACGAACGCGACGATGGCCTGGCCCGTGGTGGCGTCGCTGGCACCGACGACGGCCGCCTCGGCCACCGAGGGGTGGCTCACCAGCGCGTGCTCGACCTCGGTGGTCGAGATCCGGTGCCCCGAGATGTTCATCACGTCGTCCACGCGGCCGAGCAGCCACAGGTCGCCGTCCTGGTCCCGCTTGGCGCCGTCGCCCGCGAAGTAACGACCCGGAAAGCGCGACCAGTACGTCTCCTTGTACCGCTCGTCGTCCCCGTAGATCCCGCGCAGCATGCCCGGCCAGGGCTCGGTGAGCACGAGGTAGCCGCCCTCTCCGTTGCCTACGGAGCGGCCGTCGTTGTCGATCACGTCCGCCGACACCCCGGGGAACGGCGTCATGGCCGCGCCGGGCTTGGTGGCGGTGATTCCCGGCAGCGGGGTGATCAGGATCCCGCCCGTCTCGGTCTGCCACCAGGTGTCGACGATGGGGCAACGGCCGCCGCCGATGTGGGTGCGGTACCAGATCCACGCCTCGGGGTTGATGGGCTCGCCAACCGAACCCAGGAGCCGGAGACTGGACAGGTCGTGCTTGGCGGGGAGGTCCTCGCCCCACTTCATGAAGGTACGGATGGTGGTGGGAGCGGTATAGAGGATGTTGACCTTGTAGCGCTCGACGATGTCCCACCAGCGGTCACGGGTCGGCGTGTCCGGTGTGCCCTCGTACATGACGGAGGTGGCGGCATTGGCCAGCGGCCCGTAGACGATGTAGCTGTGCCCGGTGACCCACCCGATGTCGGCCGCCGTCCAGAACACGTCCTTCTCGGGCTTGAGGTCGAAGATCAGCGAGTGCGTCGCCGCCACGTGGGTGAGGTAGCCGCCGCTCGTGTGGAGAATCCCCTTCGGCTTGGCCGTCGTCCCGCTCGTGTACATGATGTAGAGGGGGTGCTCGGCGTCGAAGGCACGCGCCTCGTGCTCTGCCGGCTGCCGGTCCACCACCTCGTGCCACCAGACGTCGCGCCCGTCCTGCCACGCGACCTCCTGCCCGGTGCGCCGGACGACGAGCACTCGCTCGACGTCGGGGCATTCCCGTACCGCCTCGTCCACCGCCGGCTTGAGCGGGCTGGCCGCGCCCCGCCGGTAGCCGCCGTCGGACGTGACGACGAAATGGGCGTCACAATCGAGAATGCGGCTGCGGAGGGCGTCGGAGGAGAAGCCGCCGAAGACGACGGTATGGGGTGCGCCGAGCCGGGCACAGGCCAGCATGGAGATCACCGCCTCCGGGATCATCGGCAGGTAGATGGCCACCTTGTCGCCCGCCGCCACACCCAGCTCGGTCAGGGCATTCGCCGCCCGGCAGACCGAAGCCAGCAGCTCGCTGTAGGTGATGGTCCGCGTGTCGCCCGGCTCCCCCTCCCAGTGGAAGGCGACACGGTCGCCGAGTCCCGCAGCGACATGCCGGTCGACGCAGTTGACCGCGACATTGAGCTTGCCGCCCACGAACCACTTGGCGAAGGGGATTTCCCACTCGAGGACCTGCGACCACGGCTCGGCCCATGTCAACCGTTTCGCCTGCGCCTCCCAGAACCCGAGCGGATCGGCCTGCGCGTCGGCGTAGATCCCCGGCTGCGCGTTGGCGTCCTTGGCCAGACCCTCTGGAGGCGGGAAGGTCCTGGTCTCGTGCAGCAGGGCCGACAGTCCCTGCTCGTGGCCCTCGCTCATGTGGTCTCCTCGTACGCGTCCGGCGAGCCCTCCCTGCCTAGCAGAAGGCCGAGCCTCCGGCCACGGCTCAACTCGTCCCTCGGAGCTCGAACCCCTCGAAGGTGAACGCCGGGGTCACGGTCGCACCCACGAGCGAGTACCCGCGCAGCGGGCGGGCCGACTGCCACACGCCCGCTTCCACCACCATCTGCGGTGCCTGCCCGGACGCCACATCGGGCCCGACGACCTGCACCGCGCGTTTCCCGTCGGGCCACTCGAGGGTGAGCTCGAGCGGGTCGCCCGCGTAGAAGTGCCACAGCTCGGTGGCGTCGATACGGTGCGGAGCGGAGACTTCGTCGTGCAGCAGGAGGTAGTAGATGGCGCTGCCGCACGGCCGCTCGCCCTGCGTCGCGTCGGCCACCCAGGTCCGGCGGTACCAGCCTCCCTCGGGATGTGGAGCCAGGTCCAGGGCGGCGATCAGCCATTCGCCCGGTCGCACCCGGCCAGTCTGCCCGCTCAGGCGAAGGTCACCCGAGGCTGGCGGCGATGGCGACGGAATGCTGGGCGGAGCCGCCCAAGAGGGTGCCACTCGTCTCGGCCCGCTTGATGAAGAGGTGGCCGTCGTGCTCCCAGGTGAAGCCGATGCCTCCGAAGGACTGGAACGAGTCACGGCACACCAGTCGCTGACAGTCGTCGCTGGCGGCCTTGGCCATGGAGACGGCAGTGGCCCGGGCGGGTGTGTCCTCGTCGATGGCGGCGACGGCGAAATAGCACAGGGAACGGGCCCGCTCGAGAGAGAGGAACATGTTGCTCATCTTGTGCTTGACCGCCTGGAAGGAGCCGATGGGCACCCCGAACTGCTTGCGGTCCTTCACGTAGGCGAGGACCATCTGGAAGAGCGCATCGCACGCGCCGAGGGTCTCGAGCGCGAGCGCGACGGTCGCCTCGTGCAGCGCACGAGTGACCCCGAGTGTGGAGGCCGCTCTCCCGGGCTCTCCCAGCGCGCGCTCGTCGGGGACGAGGACGCGGTCGAACGTTGCGGTGTGGAGGGGCCGGCTTGCATCGAGCGAGTGGACAGCGGCCAGTCGGGCCTCGGCCGCGGGGACGACGAAGACACCGATGCCCTCCCCCACGCGGGCGATGACGGCGATCTCGCCCATCCCGGCGTCGGCCAGGAGTCCGAGCTTCGTGCCGTGGAGGACCCAGCCACCCTCGGCGCGCTCGGCTGCCATGGTCACGTCGTCCAGCGCCCAGCCCCGGGGATGGTCGGCCAGCGCCATCGTTCCGGTGACGGCACCGGAGGCGACCTGCGACAAGAAGCGCTGACGCTGGTCGGGGCTGCCGACCTCCCGGACGATCGGCGCGAACTGGGTGACGGTGGCCAGCAGGGGCCCCGGCGCGATGGCCCGGCCCAGCTCCTCCACGACGACGGCCATCTCGACGAAGGAGAGGCCGATGCCATCGTGCTCTTCTGGGATGGTCAGGGCGGGCCAATCAAGGGCGACCATGGAACTCCAGAGCTTCTCCGGTGCCTCGCCCGTCTCCACGACACGGCGGACGATCCCCACGGGGCACTCCTTCTCGAGGAACGTACGGACCGAGGCGCGCAGCTCTTCCTGCTCGGTCGTGAACTCGAGCTCCACCGCCCTCCTTTCACGGCATTGCCGGTTGCCGGTTGCATCGCCGTCCCGTGACTGCCGCACCCGGCAGATCGGGGCGAGTGTACTTGACGCCCATGTCAGCCTCCTTGGCCCTGTGCTACTTTCACGGCGCTCCGTTTTCTGGGAAGCAGGGCATCGGGTGCCCCCGGGGGGGTCGTCGGTCCGAGGCGCAAGCCCGGGCCGGCGATTTCGGGGGGCGCACGGGTTCACTCACCATGTCGCTCGTCTGTGCTGCGTCGCGAATTGGCGAGGGCCACTCGCCTACACTCTCCGGTGCGCCTCTAGCTCAACGGCAGAGCAACGGACTCTTAATCCGCAGGTTTCGGGTTCGAATCCCGAGGGGCGCACTGCTTGGGCTTGACCCCTTAGGCCGAGCCAGCGTTGTAAGAGTTTGGTCGTGCACTACCAGGAGGTAGTCCATGCCCAAGCGCCATGCGAGGGAGTTCCGACGGGCAGCCTGTGAGCGGCTCGTGGCCGGACGGGGTACCACCACGTCGGCGCCAGTGGAGCACCCCACCTATCGTGCATCATGGGACCATGAGAGGTGTCCTGACGGTCGATGAGCCGCGGGGCCAACGTTGGGACCTTGCCCTTGACCTTCTGAGCCTGGGACCGCCGAATCTGGTCGCGCTCGGGCCAAGACTTCTACTGCATCGCAACCCAGCTAGGGCGGACGGACAAGTCCACATCGGCGTGGTGGCAAGCGCCGACCCGCGACCAAGGGAGAAGGCCCAACGCGAAGTGGACGACGCTCGTGCATTGGTGCAGGAGATTGTCGATGCAGACGAGAGGTTTGGCTCGCTGCTTCGTCGGTTCGGGGTGGGCTGGGATTACATGGAGGACACCGGAACAGCCGCACGCACGCTCGCCCGAGTCGGCGAATTGCCGACTCAACGCTGTGATGGAGTCACCGACCACGGCGATGGTGGGGCGGCTGGAAAGGCCCGGTGCGGCCGTGGCAGATTTCCAAAACGATGCGAAATCTGGGCTTAGGGGACTAGCGGATAGGCCGTGAATCGGGACTCCATCGGTCGCGCCAGTCGATGAGCTTGGCGGTGATGAGCAGGGCGACGACCAGGCAGAGCTGAGCGTGGCGGTGTCGGGTTCGCCGGTCGGTGTTCCGACGGAGCTGGCCGTAGTTGCTCAGCCACGAGTTGGTGCCCTCCACCACCCAGCGCAGCCCGAGTCGAATGGGCTGTTTCTCAGTGGTGGCGGTGCCGGGTCTCGAGCGGAGCTGAATGTTGAGATCGTCCAGGCCGCGACCGGCGAGATGGGCGCGGACTTTGGGGTAGTCGTAGCCGCGGTCAAGGTGCAGGGTCTCGATCTCCTCGAGCAATCCCGCACGGGCCAGATCCTCGAGGGTGGGGTCGAGCATCTTGACGTCGTTGCGGTTGGCGCCGTCGATGGCCCAGCCGATCGGGATGCCGCGCGCATCGGTCGCGATCGACCACTTCCAGCCGAGTTTTGCCCGGTCCGTGGGGTTCTTGCCCGTCCCTTCGCCGCCACAGGGTGCTTTGTGCAAGGAGCCGTCGAGCGCCACTTCGCTGAGATCGAGACCGATGATGCGGTCATAGGCATGGAGGGCGTGCTGGCGCAGCGCGTCGAACACGCCGGCGGTGATCCATTCATCGCGTCGTGCCCGCAGCGTGGTGTCCGATACCTCTCGCCCGAGTATCGCTTCGACACTCACCCACGAGCAGCCGGTGACCAATCGGACCAGGATCCCCCAGAAGCACAGCCGGTCCGAGACCCGAGGCCGATGACAGCCGAGCGGGTGGTTCTCCGGAGCGGGCGGGATCAGGGGCTCGATTACTGCCCAGACGGCATCTACCACTTCGGGCTCGAGTGCGCGCATTATGGGGGTGACCTCCACTTGGTCGTTGGTTGGGACGCACCCAGAATCAAATCTGGGCCATCACAACGACCGGTGGATGGTCACCTATCCGCCGCGGCCCCTTAGCCAGATGCCGGTCGCGAGCAGGGCCATGGCCAGCGCGACCCCGATCAGTCTGCTGACCCTCCGAGACGGAGCGGCACGTGCGCGTGCGTGCGCGGGCCGGCGTCGCTTCTGACGCAGGCCGGATCGCACAGGTACTCGCTACTCACTTGCGAGGCATGCCCGGTAGAGCCATTCGATCTGACCCGCACAACGTAAGGACAATTTCACGAAGAGACGAGCTTCTGTGGTGTGCCTACTCTGAGCGTGTCGACGGCGCCATCCGCAGTTCCCTCCTCGTTTCGACTCCGACCAGCGTGACGGGAACCGCCGGGCCACCGCGCATGGCACGTCATTTCGGGCTGTGGCTTACGTACCAAACTGTCCCACCGTCCCGGCGTACTGGGGCAGGGGCCGTGCGCGCGTTTCTGCCCCCCCGCTCCCGCTCGGTCAGGGCGCTGCCGGCAGACCTAACGAAGGGATGTTCCGCTCTTGCCCCTCGCTCTCGCTGGCCCGAGTGACTTTAGAGCGGTGAGCTGTCCGCATTGACTGCACGTTGCGCGTTCGGCGGTCGCTACCGCGCCACAGTTCGGGCAAACGCGGCATGTGGGTCCATTTCGCATGACCCTGTCTCCTTGTCCAGCACGGATGATCATGACGACTGGCCGCAGCGTCGGGTAGAGCCCTTCGCACCCCGTTTTCGCAACCGCTGGACATATCAACTAAAGATGGATCACGAAATCCGAGTTGTTGAACCGTTGTGTCGGAACGGTCCGGTCGGCTCTACCTCGGGCCGGTCGGCATCTTCAAAATCGCGGACCGAGGGGCGGGTGTTCTCTAGGCGATAGGCGACACCCCCCCCTCGCCATCACCATGGCGGTATCAGCGCGGGACATGCGGACCTCGCTATGAGATGCCGCCGTCACTAGCGAGAGGCTCGGGGGTGCTGGCGAGGATCTGAACGCGTACCTAGAGTTTGGAGGATCTCAATCGCTCGGCCAGCTGTTCGACCGGAAGTTCCTGCGTCTGGACCGCGCTCGAATCGGGTCCAACGCCACGCCACCCTGTGGGTCTCGCATTCCGTCGGGCTCATTGTTGGAACAGGGTTTGTCGTTGGCTTGGTGTTCGGTTTGGTCCTCTGGTATCGGGACTCTAAAGCTGGCGCTGGGGGGGCCGGACGGTTCATCAGCGACGTTGTCGTCTTGGGCTCCGTCGTTGGCGTTCTTCTCGCGATGGTGCTACTCGTCATCATCGGCGCATGGATTGGACGCGATCCCAGAAAACGATCACTCCATGGGAGTCGAAGGAGACACGGGTCATAGGGATCAGGGGAAATCCTGCACCGCGGCACTCGGGAACTCCGTTCAGGTCGTCAGGCCATTGCCTTGGTTGTGTGTCTCACTCCCGGCGAACGGGGCTACCCCGGCCGGATCGTCTCGAGGCTCGTCCTGAGGCGCCGTCACGTGCCCGGCGGCTCCAAGCAGCTCGCCCCGCGAACCGAGCGCTTGCATGAAGGATCGAACAGCGGTCGAGGCTCCCTGATGAGGACGTCTGATCTCTGAGGAGCTCGGTGCGTCATGGTCGCGCGATCACAGTTCGAAGCGCGTACCCACGGTGTTCGGTATGAACGCTTCGCCGAAGCGAGCGCCCATCGCGTGCTGAGCACGCCATCCGGTGCAGTGAGCAGGGACGATCACGGCCGGCGAAAGCGCGTCGAGGTCATCGAGGACCCGGGGGATGAGTGGTTCGAAGAGCGGTCCGTTGAGGTGAAATCCACCCATTACTGCGTAGAGGGGGCGCTGTTTGGTCAGACGTTGGGCATACCGACAGATATTCACGATCCCAGCGTGGCCGCATCCCGTGATCACCAGGAGTCCTTTGTCCTTGACATCGACGATGAGAGCCTGGTCATCGAGCACCAATGGGTCGGGTTCCCACCGGCCAGTGATCCAGGCTTGCTGCGGTGGAAAGCCCGGCTCGTAGCCGGTGGTGCGGGCCACCTCGCCCGTCACCAAGACCGACCGATCAAACAGGAAACTCGGGTGACCCTCCTCGATCACGTCGAATCCAGCATCGATGAGCGCTCGACGACTCGTCGTTGGGATCTCCAGGGGGTCGCGGCCCGGGATCGTCACCCGCCGACGGCGCCAGAAGTGTGGGTGGATGAGTACCGGCAGGTTCACTGTCCCCAGGCGCCGGATGAGCCCGTCGAGGCCGGTGGTGTGGTCGAAGTGCCCGTGGCTACAGACGATCGTCTCGATCGACGACACGTCGACATCGAGGCGGCGCATGTTCTCCGTCACTCCGTCGGGGCTGACTCCGGCATCGAACAGGATCTGGTGTTCCGTGCCGTTCTTGGACACAGTGACCAGGACCGAAAAACCGTGCTCTGCTATCAGGGCCGAGGGAACGTCGCCGCCCTCCATGGTGGCTGCAGACCGGCGGCAGCCGGACATGAGCGGCGGGCGACGGGCCGGCCCCTGGTCGGGCATGAAGACGTCGGTGACGTTGTCCATCAATGTCGTCACTACCACCGAGTCGACCGGCTCAAGGTCAAACACCACCTTTGGCTCGAAGTCGTGCAGCACCCGGGGATCTGGGCTCGGCAGGTGGTCGGCATGTGTGTCGTCACTGCACACGGAAGGCCTCCTCGAGGACCGTCACGGGATTGGGTCCTGAACTGCGCTTTCGATGTTCGTTTGACCCGCACGGCCGGCTTGCTTCCACTGCCAGCACCGTATGCGGCGCGGGGTAGGTCGGCTCGTCCGTTCCTCTCAAGTTGCGCTCAAAAAGTACGGCCTGGCCGCAGACAACTAGAGCAATCACCGGGCAGTCAGGCGGCGCTCCGGGCCGGCGTACGGGGGCACCCCCTCGGCAGATCAACAACAGGGGAACGGTACGGAAGATCCGATCACCTTGCCACTCGAGTTGAACGCCTCCGTGAACCCCTCATCCGGCACCAGCAAGATATTGCCGGATGCCGGGTCGGCGAGGAAACCGCCCACCTTCCCGCCGAAGTGGGACACCCTGGCCGCCAGCCTGGTTCTTGACGACCTCGGGATAGGTTTCATCGAATGGATGAGTTTGACGGAGGGGCGGTGGGCAACTTCTTTCAAGTCGGAGGAGAGAACGACCTTCCTCGATGGGAGCGAACGAACGGTCTCGCGTATCGGTCCGACCTGGGTAGGACGCGGCACTTACCTGCCGGGTTGGCAATGGTCTCGCCATGTGCGGCCGACTCATGGCCGAACGTCAGAAGCGCATGCTGGCTATGTCTTGTCCGGACAGCTCGTCGTGCGACTTGTCGATCAGACTGAGCTCACGGTTAATCCGGTCGAGTCGTTTTGCGCCGCCCCAGGCCACGACGCTTGGACGCTCGGAGACACACCCTGCGTGGCATTGGACTTCCCGCTCGCATAAGAGCGGCGATCGACCTCGAACAGACTGCCCCACCGTTCCGGCGTACAGGGGCACCCCAAGCGCTCTGCCTACTCCTTGGTGGATTCGCGTTCCGAGGGAAAATCTGTGGCCTGACATCGTTCGTCGTCGGCCAGGCTTTCTTGTTTTGGATGGTGTCCGATCAAGAGAGCTACGGATGCAAACAGCCCTGTGTCCCAGTCACCCACGAGCTCCCATGCTCGCCCGATCCCGATCAGGAGCGATGCAACGAGCACATATCCGATGGTGGCGAGAGTCCCACTGCGATGAGGGTGAATGATCAGGACCACTCCAAAGACAATCTGAAGGCCGAACACGAGGAGTAGGGCAAGAATCAGTGTCGCTTGCGGGCGACGACGTCGCATCGGTGAAGGAAGTGAAATCGTGGCGCGAACGCCTGCGGCAGCAAACGTAACTCCGATCACTCCGACGATCGCCGCCGGGTAGCCAAGGTTCGTCCCCGGCACCAATCCGAACAGTGAGACGGTGAATGGATTCGTAAACGCCAGCAGTGCAGCGGCGGACCTGAACTCACGTATGACCTGTGGATGAGCTTGGGATCGACCCTTAGACACTGACATGGCGACGAACAACAGGCCGATCAGCGTCGCAGCGGAGGTTGCGATGACTACGAAC
This sequence comes from uncultured Acidimicrobiaceae bacterium, assembly GCA_963726135.1. Taxonomy (GTDB): domain Bacteria; phylum Actinomycetota; class Acidimicrobiia; order Acidimicrobiales; family RAAP-2; genus Bog-473. The sequence goes on along the minus strand of CAVSBE010000002.1, from coordinate 115,667 downwards.
AGATCCCGGTAGTCACCCAACACCACGGATTGCACCTTACGCCCGCTACCGGCGTACGGGGGCACTTCGAAAGCGTGCCACCAGCGTTCAACCACGGTCCGTCAGACTCGGCCGGTCCGCCCTTATCGACTTCGTGGCCTCTTGTCGGCGCAAGTAAATTGGGTGAGTGCGGCGCACATGGACTCGTAAGAGTCCGCTCTGCAGCGACGGTTAGGACGAGCTGATAGTGACCTTCAGCATCCGGTGGGTGACGTCGGGAGGGACTCCTGACGCGCTTCCTTGCGCATTGATCTTTTCGACAACGCTCATCCCCGAGGTGACATGACCGAACAGGGAGTACGAATTCGGTAGCGATTCGCCCTCAGCGCCGGCGACGATGAACCATTGGCTGCCGCCGGTATGCGGTTGGCCAGTGTTGGCCATGGCCACGGATCCGAGCGGGTACTGGTCGGCCGGATTCGATGCTTTCGCGGGTAGCTCGTCGGGGATGGTGTACCCCGGGCTGCCGCTCCCCGTCCCGGTAGGGTCCCCAGTTTGATCCATGAACTCCGGGATGACCCGATGGAAGATCACGCAGTCGAAGAAACGGTGCTGAGCCAGAAAGACGAAGTTGTTGACGGTGAGGGGTGCATCCTTTGCATCAAGCGCAATGACGAATGTGCCCACGTCGGTCTTCACCGTGGCGGTATAGGCCTTGGCGGCATCGATGATCGTGGCCGGTGCGCTGCTCCACTTCGGCTTCTGCAGCGCGGTTGCGGGATTCTTTGGACAGCCGGCTGCCATCGAAGCTGCGTTTGCCGCTGCCTGCGCCTTGGCACCGGCCACCGAACCGCCGGTCCCCGACGAGACCGTGACATTCATGAATCTCGCACTCTGTTGTGTCGCTGCGATTGCCAGCACGTGCTTGTAGTGCGCGGTAAGCGGAACCGGGGTCCCCATGGTGGTACTTGTCGTCGAACTCGTGGGCAGGTCCGTGGACAGGCCGGTCAGTTCGAACGCGGTGCCGCGGCGCCAGGCGATGAGGTAGGTCGAATTCGACCCCAATCGCTCGACGGCTGTCGATCCGAGATTCTTCGGAGGACTCAGTCCAACTTGCGCCTTGGCGTTGGATTCAAGACCCTTCAAGAGCGTGTCCGCATCTGCCGCTGATTCGCAGTAGAGCACCTCGGACAGCAACCCGAGGTTTCCGGATGCGCTCGCGAATTCCTCCTGGGCTCCACCTGGGCAACCTGTGACGCCGGTATTGGTTGAGGTCGAGGAGGGAGCGCTGACGACTTTCGTGAATCCCGCCTCCTTGGCTGCAGATACGGGAACGAGGACGCTGGTCGATGGATTCGACGCCGAGGACGTGGCCGCCGCGGCAGGCACCACGAAGAGTGAACCTACGACCGCGACAACACTTGCGCCAATGCTTGTCGCGACAGCGAGATTCAGAGTCGGCTTACTCACACACACGTCTTTCTAAAGGGGAGAAAGCTCCCAAGCCCTATGGGCTAGAGGCGATTCAATTCAGATGCCGGGTGGCTTCGGTGAGGAAGATAGCCGAACTGCGAGCTATTGATGCCGCGCCGGAGGCGTTCGTGTGATTGTGTGACGCATGGCCTGGGATGCTGCTGAGACGTCCGTCCTCCTGACCGGAAAGCAATTCGTGATCATCGAAAAGGAAGAGTGAACAGATGTCCATCCTCACTTCTTTTCTTGCTGATGAAGTGCGGTTCTGGAGGGTGGGCGCTCTTCCTGTTGTGCCGATCGGCTACGCCCCAGCCCGGCGGTATGGGATACCCCGCCCGCTCGACCACCGGCATATCCCGGACCGGTCAATACCGAGCTGTCGCCTCACTGAGAGAGCATGTCGTAATACGACTCTTCGTGGATGATTCGGTCCTCACTGTCGAATTTGAAAATCGAGCAGAGAGGGAATGAAACGTGCTGGCCCTGGGCCTCCATAGATCGCCAGGACCCAGTGATGTTGCATGACTGGACTGCTTGGACGATGACCGTGCCATCGTCAGTTTGGAAGGCGTTCTCGATGGTGAACCGGGTATTGGACCAAGCCTGGGCATCGGCGAGCTCGCACTTGAAGTTCTTCAGGAGTTCTGGCGACGACACCGGTGGCGTGGTCAATCCACACGTACCCATCCCCTATGCAGCGGCCAGCCGCATCCCAGTCTGCTTCGTCGCTCGCCCGCCACTACTCACGGATGGTGTCAATGTGATTGGTGCCCATGAACCATGACAGTAGGCTCGCCGCCCTGGGGTTGCCGGATATCGCTGTGTTGGGAGTGATCTCATTACCGACTGCCCCCTTTGTGATGCTGGTGGAGGGTAGTTAGCGCCGCCCGCAAGCAGCTAAACCTCAAGATTGCGCTCGCTCCCGGCGTACGGGGGCACCCTCTGGACGTTGGCTGACTTCCCGGTGCGCTAGTTATTCACCGTGATGATGATGGCAGCGCTCGGTGCACTGGCACCGGTCGGGTCGTACGCAACGCTCTGGAGGGCGTATGTCCCGTTGGCTACCTTTGTGGAGTCCCAAAGGTAGAGCCAGCCCACGGTGGTCGGCGTCGCGGTTCTAATAAGCGCGTTGTTGAGTGTCCCGCCGGTGAGATGGAACTCGACCTTGTTCACGCCGATGGTGCTCGAGGCGCTGGCGTCCAGCCACTGACTACCTTTCACAGTGGCTCCGTTCGACGGAACTCCCACCTCGGTCGTGGGAGGAGGCGTGAACGCGTAGACCCTGTCGGTCGAGGGTGCAAGAAGCAATCCGTCGCCGACTGACGGAGTCGGGAAGTGGTTGGCTTCACTTCCCAGTGAGAATTGGACTACAGACGAACCGTTTGTTGGATCAAGCCCATACAGCGTTGAGCCGCCAATCGTCCAGATCATCCCTCCGGCGATCACCGGCGGTCCCGGTGACCCGGTTGACGTCTGCCAGAGACGAGTGAGGGAGGGCGGTGACACGCCGACCTTCACCGCGACGAGTCCCGCGCTACAGGGAGCGTAAACGATGCTGTTCGCGAAAGCGTCTCCCCCGTCGACCACGCCTCCGCACAAGGATGGAAGCTGTGCGACTTGGCCCCCAATTCCACCGAGCACTGACTGATTGAGCAGGTAGCCCGTTCCCGATTTACCAGCTTCGAAGACCATGCCGTTCGGAAGCACGGCGGGCGACGAGGATCCCAGGTCGCTGTCATTGTGATTGTCTTGAGTCCAGGTTGTGGGCGCGAAGTACTGGAGTAGTGACAACGATGAAGAAACCTCCAGAACGCCGTCGCTGTCGTCGTACGGATCTCCCGAATTCGTGCTCGATCCGTTTCCGGTCGCGAACCAGATGTTCCCTTTGCCATCGACAATGGGGGCGGCGCCACCCATCCAGATCGCTCCCTGACTCTGGCCCGGGCCCGAATCCACTTGAAACGTCTTGAACACACCGCCGCCTTCCGGCACCGCCACTAACCACCCGTGGTATGTGGAACAGTCTCCGGAATTCCCGCCGAATGCGAAGACGACTTGGCCACCGTCGAGGGTAAGGGCGACACGCTGGAGCAGAGCCCTCGGATCGGATCCAGGCGGATCCACGTTCTGGTCCAACAGAACCGCCCCTGTGAGCATACTGAGCCCGAACAGATGGTGTTGGACGAGGCCGCCGGCTAGTTCGTCGGCCACAACGAAGATCTCGTCGCGAGATACATCGACCACGGGCGTCGAGGTGATTCCCACCGTGGGGCTTATATCGCCACAAGGTAGGTCACTGGCCGGTACCGGTGTCGCCACAGTAGTCGACCAGACGACGGAACCGTTCGAAGCTGACAGAGCCACGACCGCATCACTCTCGGTTGCCACGAGCACGGTGTTCCCGACGACCAACGGTTCCCCATAGAGGTCTCCGCCGAGGCTGTTCGATACCCAGGCTTGATGAGCCGAAGAGAACGACCCAGAATATCCCACCCCGGAACCCGTGAAGTCGGCGTGGTACACCACCCAGTTGCAAGAGGAAAGTGTGAGCGCGAGGAATGCCACCGCAACACAACGTCCAACGAGCCGCCGCTGACTGCTCGTCTTGGCCCGCCGTTGCTCCGCGCTTCTGCAGGTGGTATCGAAAGAATCGCTTGTCAGCATGAACCCGCCTCTCGCCAATTACTGACTACGCGATTACGGTACCTCGAACACGTGCAGCCTTGCATCCGATGCACCAATTCGGCCGGCGGTTGCCATGGTCGATGTGGTTCAGCGGCGGATCGACAACCGAAGATGTCCACCTCACGTCCATCACGCAGGTGGGGTGAGCACTCTGTGACCATGCCCTTCATCCGGACAAGATGCGGACTGACTGGACTGAGCCGGACAGGGCCGATGGGAGTCCCAAAGAACCTTCGTCATTACGTCGGCTGCTTCGATCCGTGCCCGTCCGAATAGTGGACCTAGACGAATCGGGACTAACGGAAGCTAACGATGGACTGACTTCAGTCGAGGCAACGACGCCCTCGGCGTGCTAATCGAGTGCAACCAGCCAGGTGTCAACGGCATGTGGGGGCACCATGAGGACCGTGATCGCCTGCCCCCCCATGGTGCCTGCTTGAGACTTGAGCCAGGTGTTGCGCCGATTCGTAACATCGAGAGGTCCTTGCGGGACTGACTCAAAGTGCCTGCCGCTGGCCTGGGCCAGTTGGCCTATTAACGAAAGGTCTCCCGCTCGGGCTTCGCCACGGAGTGGCTCAAAAGAGGATCGAGCACGAACAGTCCACAAGCAGGAGTGCCCCCGTGGTTTCCACCGAGCCAAGGAGGCATTCATGAATGTGATGATCGGGTCGACCCGCACAAGGCATCGCACACCGCGGTGGCCATCGGTCGGGACGAGGACCAGATCGCAAGTGTCAAGGTTCGAGCGACGAGCCGCCAGGTCGAACAGCTCTTGTGCTGGGCCGATGCGTTCGAGAAGCGCATCTGGGCCATCGAGTCAGTGGGCGGAATGGGGTACCTGCTGGCTCAGCAGCTTGTGGCCCGTGGGGAGGACGTCCTCGACGTGCCGGCCACCTTGGCCTGGCGCGTCCGGGTCTTGGCCACCGGGCGGTCGAACAAGAGCGATCCGAACGACGCTCACTCGATCGCCATTGCGGACCTGCGGGCCCCGGCGCTTCGCCAAGTCGAGCCAGCCGATCACGCCGAGGTCCTCCGGCTCCTCTCGAAGCGGAACTGGGATCTGGGCCGCCAGCGAGCTCGGGTGGTTTGCCGGCTGCACTCGCTCTTCTCCGAGGTCGCTCCAGGCGGAAATGCAAAGGAAATGCACGTATCTGACGCCGAAACTCTCCTTGCCAAGGTGACTCCAGAATCACCGGTCGAGCAGATGCGCGTCGACGTGATCCTCGAGCTGATCGACGATGTGCGTCGACTCGATGCCCAAACCAAGGAGTCGCATCGGCGGATCCGCCTGGGCGTGAAGGCATCCGGCACGTCGGTGACCGGATCTATGGAGTGGGACCCATCCACGCAGCGTCGCTGATCGGATACTCCGGTGACATCTGTCGCTTTGCCAACCGAGACTCCTACGCCTCTTACAACGGCACGGCGCCCATCGAGTTCTCCTCGGGCGGGCGGACGGTGCACCGACTCTCCATGCGAGGGAGTCGCCGGCTGAACAACACACTGCACATGGCGGCAGTGACCCAGATCCGCAACCCCGGCACAGAGGGTCGCATCTACTTCGAGCGCAAAGTGGCCGAGGGCAAGACCAAGAAGGAAGCGCTCCGATCCCTCAAGCGTCAGATCTCCAACGCCGTCTATCGTCAGCTCGTTCTCGACGCTGGTTAAGAGGTCCGGGAGGACACCCAGGGACGACTCTTAGCCTGCGTGACCGGCTCTCCACCCTGCGCGGCCGGCTCTTCGGCGAAGTCACTCCCGAACCCAGAGAAACCCTACGCCGTCGTGTCATTCCATGACGGGTCGATTCGTCGCGCCCAGAAACCCCAGAAATAGGGGTCTTGACTCAAAGAGGATTCGATAGGGGACGGGCAGCAGCTTGGCGGGAGACCTCAGCGGCTAACGCCGCCGAATTCCCGCAGCCCAGTCAGTCCCTCGAGGTGGTCGGGACAGGCCCATACCTGGAACCATCGATCACCCCGCGGCGACCGCCAACGTCCGGTCCAATGGGGCGTCTCGGTGCAGTGTGTGGCCTGGAGCTGGTTGCTGTAGACGTTCTGCCAGCACCGGCCCGGCTCGGCGATGAAGCCCGGGCACGGGTCGCCGGGCTGGGGCATCGGGCTCACGGGCACCGAGGGAACGCCGAGCCACTACACGAAGCGCCACCAGATGGGACAGCCCCATCTTGGGCTAGAGCGCGGCCGCTCAGAACGTCTATACAGAGTTCCGGCGTGTGTCGGCCGCCGCCTTGACCCGAGAAGGAGCCGACACTGTTCACACGCAACTACGAATGGCTGGTAGAGCTGGCGGCGAAGGGGCTGGCCGAGCGAGACAACCACCCGATGCCCAAGTCCGTGACGACGCCCGAAGCGTTCTACGAAGTCATGGCTCGTGCCGCCCTTGACGCCATTGGCCTTCCGGCTCTCCTGGAGCGAGTAGCACGAGCAGAGCGGAAACTGAGAATCACCGACGAGGCATTAAGACTCGAACGGGCCATGAACGGGCGGTCCGATGCCAATGCCGAAAACGTCGCCTCCGGGCGATGATCGATGAAAGCGCGCTCTGAGCAGTCGAGCGTTATGGCGATGAAGCCCGGGCACGGGTCGCCGGGGTGGGGCACAGGCTCACGGGCACCGAGGGTACGCCGAACCGCTACGCGGAGCGGCCCCTCGATTGGGTGGAGGAGGGGCCGCTGGGCACTCACCCGTGTCTCGTGACTGACGTAGGTGCGTTCCTACTTATACCGCCGCAGCACGGCCATTGCAACGGCGTCCACCCGCGTGTCATCGCGGTCGTACCCTCGGATCTCGATGAACGTGGCGCTGGTCGAATGGCTCATGACCCCGGAGGGCGCCCGAACCGCCCGATGTTGAGGTCCTCCTGGCCGAGCTCGTCAACCGGCCGGCGTGGCACGCGCTCGCAAACTGCCAAGCGGGCCGCCCCGGACCTGTTCTTCCCGGCCCGGGGCGATGGTCGGCCCGTTGCCGCGCTCGCCTACTGCGAGGACTGCTCGGTGCGGTCACAGTGCCTCGCTGCCGGCCTCGAGGTGGCGCGGACGTTGGGAGTGTGGGGCGGGACAACCGGGCTGGAGCGACGGGGCATGCGGCGTAGGGCGGTGGCGTAGGGGCGAGCAGCTTTCGCCGAATCCGCTGCTCGGTCGCATCGGTCACCCCATAGATCTGCACACTACGAGCAGGGCACAGGTAGCGAGGGGTCCGCAAACGACCTGGTCAGTAGCGTGGGGACATCCCCAGTAGTCGCATGACACGGTATTGACCGGACTCCTAATCCGCAGGTTTCGGGTTCAAATCCCGAGGGGCGCACTTGATCGGTGGTCGTTCGGACCTGGTTGAGGGTCCGTCGTACTCTGTCCGGCGTGCTCATGGCGGAGCGCCATCTGCGGCGAAGACCATCTGGGGCAACTGGCGGGTGCTCAACTGACATGGGCCAACCGATGCTCGAAGTCGGTTGCGAGGGCGATGAGTGCTTCGCTGGCCTCGCCGCTGTACGAAGATCCGTGCATGATGGCAAGCGTGGCAGGTTCGAGCGCAGCGAGGCGGCGAATGGTCGGCGCCGACTGGGGCGTGAAACAGCTTGCGCCGAACATGTCCTCGGTCGCGAGAGCCGCAGCGACGACGTCGTCCCCCGTCAACGCAGGCCCGTCTCCCACTTGGGAGAGGAGGTCACCGCAGAACAAGGTGCCGGTGGTCTCCTCGTAGAGGACGTGGGCATCCCACCCGTGGGGTACGTGCGGGGTGTCGATGCTACGGATGCGCCGACCTCCGAGATCAAAAGAACCGTCGGGTTCGATGGGAACCGGTCGTCGGTCAGCGAGGTCGTCGATCGACACCATGCAGCCAATCGCAGTGTGGGCTACCTGGGCGTTCGGCGCAGCGCTCGAGCAAGTGGTTCATCGCGCCGCACTCATCGGATTCGAGATGGCCGAACATGATCCAGCGCAGACGATCGAGCGGCATAAGCGAGGCGATGGCCGCGGAGACGGCCGGGAACATGCCGCGTGGGCCGGTGTGGAATATGGTCGGCTCCTCGGCGTCGATGAGGAACTGGTTGAACGTGAAGCCGGTCGGGCCGATGTCGGGGACGAAGGTCGACAGCCTGTAGATGCGCTCGGCGATCTCGTCGACTCGGGTTTCCATGGTCTTGCTCCTATTCGGGGTGGGTTCTTGGGAGGCCTGGTGACTGAGGACCTACAACGGGAGTGGATTGCTGAGCACCCCCCGTCCGGGCAGCCGGCCGGACAGGGTGCGAATGAAGTCCAGCGCGTCGATTTCGACCCGCTCGCCGGCGACGCCCTGTGTGAACTTCCCGCCGGCCGTGCCGTCGAGCACGAGCTCGAAGGGTTGCCCGTGGATATCGGCCCACTCGGCCACGATGTCGGCGACAAGCCGGCCGTCGTGATCGGCCGTGAGCTGCATCGGGCGGTCGATGGCCGCATGGACGTCGATCCGGTGGGCCCAGACGTCGCGCGTGAACCCGACGTCGAGCAGGTACTTGAGGGGTGCCCATCCGATGGGCGGTCCGAACGGAAGGGGGATGTAACGCGCCGGAGGCGGTGTGCGCCACCGGCCCCTGACTGCCTTCGGGCCCACCGCAGCGACCTGCACGACAACCTCGTCGTTCGAGAGATGGTTGCGCTCGCGAATCTGGAGCTCGTTCATGCCGTCGACCCAGTGGTGCGAGTCGATCTCCTTGTTGAGCGGCATGCCTCGCCTCAACTGGTGGACGAACACTCGGACGGACGCTTGAGCTTCGCCTGAGCCGAGGACGTGCAGCACCATCTTGCGGACATCCCACCCGGTGCAATCGGTAGCCGCTGTCCACTCCTCAGGCGTGAGCGACGCGACCAGGTCCGCGAAGCGGGTGAACTCCTCCTCGGCCAGCACCCGTGCCTCGGGACGGGTGATTGGGTTTGCCATCATGAGTGTCTGCTCCTTTCGAGCACGTCGTCGACATACAGATCGACGAGACGGTTGAGGTGACGGATCCAACGGTTTCCGCCGGGGTCATTGCTCAGCTGGGCCCCCATCAAGCCGGCGACCATGGCCACGATGCAGTCGATGTCGCCCTGTTTGGTGACGCCGGCCTCGTTGATCGACTTGTAGGCGCGTCCCAGTACTTCCTCGGCGAGGACGTAGGAAGTTGGTGAGGGCGTGAATCCCGGTAGGTGACGCTCGAAGAGCAGCTCATAGCGCGCCGGGTCCTCGAGTGCGAACGCGACGAACTCGGCCAAGAACTTCTTCAGAGCCGCACGCGGATCTCGAGGGAGTTTGACCAGGTCGAGCCGCTGAAGGAGTCGCCGGTTGCCGTCGGCGAACATGGAGTCATACAGCGCAAGCTTCGAGTCGAAATAGGCGTAGAGCGACGGTTGGCGCATTCCGACCTCACGGGCCAGGGCGTGCAACGACACCCCAGCGATGCCGTGCTCCCGGGCGAGCTTCCATGCCGACTCGACGATCGCAGCCACCTTGGCCTCTCGTCGCTGCGTGACTTTGTCCGGCATCAGTCGATGGTCGGCGTTGGCCGGTTGGCTATCATCGATAGGCAGAATACCTATTATCGATAGGTAAGTCAAGAGGGATCAGCCCCCGGGACTTGACTTGAAGTTCACTTGAAGATGTACACCGTGACCATGAGCATCTAGGAGCAACTCGGCACGAGGGTCGTCTCTCAGTTCATGAATCTCCGCGGACTGCCTGGGCGCTTCGTGGGTTGGGAGATGGCGCTGCGACCTTCGAATCGCAGGCGCAACCTCTGGGCGGTGTCAACCATGGACGTACAACCCTCTGATCGCGTGCTCGAGATCGGGTTCGGTCCTGGCATCGCCATCCTGAGGCCCCCCCGGGAGCATTCCGTCGCCTCGGCGTAAGATGGAGCGAAGGGCAGGTTCGCTCCTACGGAGTGAGATCGGATCCTTCGGTCAGGAGGAACATGACCTCATCTGAGTCCTTACACATTGCCGCTCAGCTCGACGAGAACCATGCGCCCGAGACGAACGGGCGCATACCGGTCTGCAGACGGTGTGGAGCTCGTACCGACAGCCCAACCGGCTCGCACCACATCCTGCAAGAAGGTCAACTGCACCGATCGAGCGAGTGGCTCATGGCCCAGGCACGGCTGCGGGAGATTGCACGTTCTCAGTTGTTGCGAGGCAAGTGAGTGCGCCGCATGCACGCCTCCTCCTGACGATCGAGGGCGGGCGGCGTGTGTGCTTATTCGCCAACCGGCTGGTCAATCGGCACGGGTCGCACATGAAAACCGCCGATAGGACGTTCGATCGACACGTCAACTGATGACTCGGGATCCTGCCTCTCGAGATCCTGGTTGTCCGGAGTAGCCTGATCCTCGATAACTCTGACGTGTGCCGTGGCCGTTCTTGGTGTTACTTCCCGTTCGGATGCATGAGCCAACTGTTCGAGCTGACGTTTGTCTCGACGTCGCCGGAGGGGGCCGCCCCGTGATGTGGGTACATCTCCCTGCGCCATGACGTGAGCCTATGGGCTGAACGAACGACCAGGGTGGATTTGCGCTCCAGGTGCTGGGGTCAGATGGTCCATGCCCAGGCGGGCGGGGACCACAAGGACCAGATCACATGCGGCCGGGACCATGGCCCACATCAGGTAGGTCCGGCGTGACCCGGACGGCTTCTCCGCCCATCTTCACATCTGCCTCAGCACCGCATCAGGCCCGTCTGAAGGGTGGCCATACAGTCCGGAGCCGCGGTCACCGGAGCCCGCCTCGGCATGGATGGCCAGGGTCGTCAGATCGACTCGCGGAACTCGGCACCAGCAGCGGTCACTGCGACATTGTCCATGATGTCAATCACTGGCGTGACTTCGAACTCGAGCCAGGTGACGAATTTCGCCGGCGCGTCGGTGAGGCTCGCCGGGTTGTCGGTTTCGATGACCGCGTAGCCACCTTGGCCGTCAACTCGGGCCACAAACTGCAGAAAGGTCTGGTCGGCCGGAGCTTGCCACTTGGCAAAGGTGTCGAGAAGCTTCTTTCCATCATCGTGGTTCTGCTGTGCTGTTCCGCCCGATCTCGTCTTCCAGCTCACAACGTATTTCGCCATTGATCTCTCCTGTCAGTTCACCCATGTGCTCTTGCTGGTGGTCCACGCAATGTAACGCCTATTGCAGCATCGCGCTCGACCGGGGGCCACCGATCGTGAACGCACGCCCGAAATCCCCCGATCGGAGTGTCCGTCGCCGGCCAGATGGAGCCACCCCCACGTCGTTCAGATCCCTCAGATCGGCCCGGTCCGTCCGATCGTCGACCCGGCGGTGGATCGTTCGGCCGCGTCAAGACAACAACGTCAGAAACCAACTCCTCCCCCACCCGGTGACGTTGTTGTCGTCGCAGCGGGCGGCGAGGTCGTCGGCGTCGTCGTCGGTGGTGTCGTAGTCGGCGGAGGCGGCGGGGGCGGCGGCGCTGTTGGCGGTGTCGTCGCCGGCGGCGCTGTCGCCGGCGTGTTGGAGTTCGACGAGGTGTTCGGAGGCGTGGTGTTGGGAGTCGAAGCAGAGTGCGGAGCCGATGACGTCGTAGTCGGTGGCACCGTTGAACCGGTCACAGGGGCTGCGGCGGCTGGAACCATGACCACGACAGACCACATGCCCCACTTGTCGGTGATGTTCCCGTGCACCTGAGCCGGAGCGGTGTCGCCGTAGAACCAGTAGAGGGGCTTTCCGGCATAGGTCACCTGGAGTGAGCCACCCCTTCGCATGACGGTGCCGAGGCTGGCCGCATTGACCCCGGATCCAGCGGTGGCATAGTGCACACCCTTGGGCAACAGGAGTTCGGGCCAGATCTTCAGGCACTTGGACCCGCAGGCCACGTTGCTGGCCTTCAGGGTGTACACCGTCTTGCCGCTGACGAGGATCGTGCCGTACCTGGTGGTCCGGGTCGTCGAGACGACCGACGTGCCTGACCTTGTGGCTCGAGACGGCCGCACGCAATGCCGCCGATGATCAAGGGAAGAGGGTTCCGAGAGCCAGAGCGGCGGCGGCCCCACGGAGGGAACTGCGGCGAGTTGGGAATCGGCCACCTTGCAGGCCACTTTGCATGCTCCGCTCCAGTCTGCTCTCAAATCGGGCTTCGTGACAGCTCTACGGATGAGGTCGGTGGTCGGATTCCCACCTTCCCCTTCACGGCGGTCGACTTGGCGGCCATTCCCGGCGACCCGATCGGGAAGGCACGGCACCTGGCCGAGCAATCCCTTCTGACCACCCGGGCCGTATTGAATGCCAACGCCACAGTGAGAGAAGACCAGGTCGGGGACGTGGTGTCCGCCGAAGCGTTACTCTCGGGATGTGGCCGTGACGAACCGGCCAGCCTCATCCCATGCGGTAGGACGAATCGAGGAGATGAGTGACATGAGCGGACCGAAGCAGACGATCGAGGCCATGGAGGTGTCCCGCCGGATCCCGTTCCTGCGGTTGGCCGGAGCGATCGTGGCCGCCGGCGGGCTCTCTGCCGCCGTTCTGGCAGCCGATGCAGCCGGTGCCGCAACGAGCACCGTCGTCGCGACGACCAAAACCTCCAAGTACGGGACGATCCTGGTCAGTGGCAAGACGGTGTACACCCTGAAGGCGAGCAACGTGGCCTGCGGGTCCAAGTGCCTGAAGATCTGGCCCCAAGTCGTGTTGCCCAAGGGGTGACGATGCCCTCGGCCGGCCCAGGTGTGAACGCGGCCAATCTCGGCACGGTGGCGGCGAGCGGAGGTGCTCTGCAGTTGACCTATGCCGGCAAGCCCCTCTACTGGTTCTACGGGGACAAAGCTCCGGGTCAGGTCAACGGGAACATCGCCGACAAGTGGGGCAAGTGGTCTGTCGTCGTCACCGTGAAGCCCGCACATCGAGTTCCGGCTCCGGAGGGACGCCGACGACGAGCGCCGGATCAGGAGGAGTCTCCTTCTAGTGCCACGGCGCGAGCGGGCGCCACGGCAAGCGGCCGGGCCGTGGTCATGACATCGACCCTCATTGCGCCCGCGCGGCCTTGCTCCTCGCCGAGGACGCGGTGCGAACCAGACCGGGAACCCGCACCGCGCACGCCGCTGTGTCGTCGAGGGTCTACCTCCCAGCCCTCAGCATTCCCGCGTTGGCCGGGGTACTGGTGGGTATCGGTTGGTCCAGTGGCTGGGGAGGCTCAGCGTTCGCCGGTTCCGTGACGAGTCTTCGTATCGTCGTGATCGGTCCGTTGGCGCTCATGGTCCTCGGGCTCATCCTCGTGGCGGAGCGGATATGGCCGGCGCAACGACGACCCCTCTTCGCTCGTGGCCATCGCCACGACCTTCTGATCGCTGTGGTCCATGCGACCCTGGTGTTGCCGCTCGTGACGGCGCTGACGCTTTCCTTCGTCGAGGTCATTCGCAGGCTCCTTCCGTGGATCGTCCTGCCAAAGATGGACAGCGGTCCTCGCTGGATCGTCAATCGTCGCGCATCATCGTGGCGATGGACGGGTGCAACTGGGCCGTGCATCTCGCCAATCACCGGGTCCGGATGCTCTGGCGTTTCCACGAGCTTCACCATTCGCAGGAGGACATGAACGCACTCACGGTCTTTCGGACCCATCCGCTCATCCATGTGTCCTACCTCCTTGCGCTCGTCCCGGGTGTCGTGCTCCTCGCCAACGGTGCACTATCGCTCACCGTGCTGGCCCTTTACGGCGGGATCGTGGCCTTCGCCCATTCGAATACCCGTCTTGGGTTCGGACCTCTCGGGCGGATCGTGGTCAGTCCGAACTTCCACCGCATCCACCACAAATTGGACGGACCGCAAGATGTCAATCTCGGTTTCGCCCTGACGATCTGGGATCAGCTGTTCCACACCGCGGTCTTCCCGACGAAGGAGACGGTGCGGATCGACACCGGGCTGCCGGGACGGCCCTTGACCGTGGAGCAGGCAAGGCACGACCGCGCCACCTTGCCGTCTTCGCCGCCCAACTGGTCGCACCCTTCCGCCCGTTGCACGATCGCGAACAGCCATCCTTCCATCTGCGGAGAGTTGGTCCGATTCAGCGCCGAACTCGTCCGGACGGCGCGTCAGTGCTCCGATGGACCGGTCGAGGCCCAGGCCACACTCGAAGACTGCGGGGTGACGTGATGGTCACCACGACGGCCGAGGCGCCGGCAGCACGCCTCCCGACGTTCCGGTCGTTCGGTGTTGGCGCTCGTTGTCGCAACCCGGACGGCAGAACTCCGCGCCAGCTGTGCCGTTGCTCGCGGCGCGATCGCGCTTGCCTGGATCTTCATCTACTACGGCGCGGGAAAGCTCTTTGGGGCATTCAATGGACCGGGCATCCACCGCACTGCCCTCTACTTCTCGGAGACCGCCCACCTGCATCCCGGCGGGTTCTTCGCCGTCCTGGGAGGGATCATCGAGTTCGGGAGCGCCGTGGCACTCGCACTGGGTCTCTTCTCACGCCTCGCCGGCATCGCCCTCTTCGGGGACATGGTGATGGCGATGATCACCGTCACGTGGGCGACCGGGATCAACTCGGCGTCGCCACCTCCGCCTGGCTATCAATTGAACATGGCGCTCGGCGTCCTGGCGCTGGTCGTTGCCGTCTTCGGGTCCGGGCGGTTCAGCCTCGACGCGCTGGTGGAGCGGCGCATCGGCGCTGACAGTCGCTCACCGTCGAGCACCTGACTCCGACTGCCTTCGCCTGCGGGAGGTTCGGGTGCGCATGGTTTGCGCCGCGTCCGGCCTTGACCGCTGCACGATGCGGTATTGCAGCTCGGGTCGAACGAGGGAGGCACTCCCTCGTTCGGACGCCCCGTCTATACCCCCTGCTGCGCCGATCAACGGTACCGGTGGGTACGGTGTGGGCAGTGACGCCAAAGTCTTCGGAGAAGAGCCCGGCCGGGAGCACGGAGAAGCTCGACATCTACCGGGCCAAGCGGAACGCCGGCAAGACACCCGAGCCCATGGGCCGCCGACCCCCGGCGCGGAAGGGAACCAGAGATTCGTGATCCAAGAGCACCATGCGCGCAGCCTGCACTGGGACCTGCGGCTCGAGCGTGATGGCGTGCTGGTCTCGTGGGCCATCCCCAAGGGTCTGCCCGAATCCCCCGACGAGAACCGCCTCGCCGTCCACACGGAGGACCATCCCCTGGAGTACGCAGACCTTCGAAGGTGACATCCCCCAGGGCGAGTACGGAGGGGGCCGCATGTCCATTTGGGACCGGGGCCACTACGAGGTGGAGAAGTGGTCCGACACCGAGGTCAAGTTCGTCCTCCATGGCTCGAGGGCCGAAGGCAGCTTCGTGCTGTTCCAAACGAAGGACCGCAACTGGATGATCCACCGCCACGGACCGTCCACTCGGACGGATCCCCTGCCGACCTCCATCAAGCCGATGTTGGCCGTGGCCGGCGAGCTGCCGAAGGACGGCGAGAACTGGGCCTTCGAGATCAAGTGGGACGGGGTGCGGGCGATCCTCTTCGTCGAAGGCGGAAGGGTGCGCGCTACAGAGCAGGAACGACCTCGACGTCAGCAGCGTCCTTCCCCGAGTTGGCGGACATCGGTGAATTCCTGGGAATGACCACCTGCGTGCTCGACGGAGAGATCGTGGCGCTCGGTGAGGACGGCCGCCCGAGCTTCTCGACGGCTGCAGCGCCGCATGCACGTCGCGAACCAGCGGGAAGCGCGCCGGCGGGCGACATCGGACCCCGTCAGCTTCGTGGCGTTCGACCTGTTGTACATCGACGGGCACTCGCTGCTGTCGTTGCCATATGACGAGCGCAGAGCCCGGCTCGAATCGCTGCGCCTCTCCGGCGAGACCTTCACCACCACCGAGTCCTTCCGGGACGTCTCGGGGCAGGACATCCTGGCGGCCACGCGTGCAGAACGGTCTCGAGGGTGTCGTGGCCAAACGACGGGACTCCCCCTACCGACCCGGTCGGCGGCATGCGGACTGGACCAAGGTGAAGTCCTTCCGCACGCAAGAGGTCGTGATCGGCGGGTGGACCGAGGGGCGTGGCGAGCGGGAGGGGAGCCTCGGTGCGCTGCTGCTCGGCATCCCCGACGTCGACGGGCTGCGCTATGTGGGCAAGGTGGGGACGGGGTTCAGCGCCAGGGACCGCCGAGCCCTCCTGCAGGATCTGCACCCGCTCACGATTCCGCACAGCCCCTTCGGGACGCCGCTGCCGGCGCGCGAGGCGGCTGAGGCGCATTTCGCCCGGCCGGTGCTCGTCGGGGAGGTCGAGTTCGGAGAGTGGACGATTGCCGGCCGGCTCCGGCACCCGACGTGGAGGGGTCTCCGTCACGACAAGGCGCCCGACGACGTCGACGTGGAATGAGGCGGGGACATCAGAGTTGGCGGGGTAAGAATCGGTCGATGGTCAGGCTCGAGAGGATTGCATGAAGGCGACGGGGACCTCGACGCGGACGACCATCGAGGGGCGGGAACTGTCCGTATCCAATCTGGGCAAGGTGCTCTTCCCGCAACGGGGCTTCACCAAGGGTCAGCTGATCGACTACTACGTGCGAGTCGCCGAGGTCATGCTGCCGCACATCCGGGAACGGCCCCTGACGATGAAGCGCTTTCCCGACGGGGTCGAGGGCAAGTCGTTCTTCGAGAAGCACATTCCCTCCCACGCCCCCGACTGGGTGCACTCAGTCGAGGTGCCGTCCAACGACAACAAGGACGTCATTCCCTACGTGATGGTCGACGACCTCCCGACGTTGGCCTGGGCCGCCAACCTCGGGACGATCGAGATCCATGTGCCGCTGTGGCACGTCGGCCGGCATCGCAAGTTGCCGGCTCGACCCGACTTCATGGTCTTCGACTTGGATCCAGGCGAGGGCACGTCGATTGTCGAGTGTTGCGTGGTGGCCCGCCATGTGATGGACGAGCTCGATACGGACGGCATGGAGCCCTTCGCCAAGACAAGCGGGTCCAAGGGACTCCAGGTGTACGCGGCGGTTGGCCCGAGGACGACCTGGGACGGCGTGCGAGCCCATGCCTATGACGTCGCCCGCAAGCTGGAATCCGAACATCGTGAACTCGTCGTCTCCAACATGCGAAAGTCGCTGCGCCGGGGTCGGGTCCTCATCGACTGGAGCCAGAACCACCCGGCCAAGACCACGGTGGGGGTGTACTCGGTCCGGGCGATGCCGACACCGACGGTCTCGTCACCGGTCACGCAGGAGGAGGTGCACCAGTGCGCCACCAAGCGGGACCCGGGCTTGCTGAGGTTCGAGACCGAGGACGTGCTGCGCCGAGTCGAGAGGGACGGCGACCTTTTCGCTCCGCTCGGCCTGCGCTGAGACGCGCACCTGCGACGCTCAACAGGGCGGAGGGCGACCCCCGGATGTCAACGCTCGGCGTCGGCACGGACCCGGGCCAGGACCTCGTCAACCACCCCCGACGTTGACGCCTCGCCCCCGAGGTCAAAGGTGCGGATCCCGTCTGCCGCGGCACCGAGCGTGGCCCGGCGGATGGCGGCGGCCTTCCCGGACACGGCCGTATCGTCCCTCGCCGCGTAATCGAGCACCGCTGCGCAGGCCAACAGCATCGCCATGGGGTTGGCGACGTTCTTGCCCATCAGCGACGGCGCCGTCCCGTGCGGAGCCTCGGCCATGGCCACCACGGGCCGCATGTCGTCGTCGAGCGCCAGCAAAACGGACTCGGCACCCGCGATGGAGCCGAACAGGGCCAGCACGAGGTCCGAGAGGCAGTCCCCGTCGCGATTCAGGGCCGGGACCACGAGAGCACTGCGGCTCGATTCCGTGAGAAGCCCGGCATACGCCGCGTCGATCAACGTCGGACGGTAGGGGACGTCGGGGTAGCGGGAAGCTGCGCCGTCCATCTCCTCCTTCAGCATCCCCTCGTAGACGGTCGACACGGTCCACTTCGGGCCACCGTAGACACATGCATCGAGCTGGACGGCGGTGCGGAACGAGAACTCCGCCACCGAACGGCACACGGACCGGTCGATGCGCTCCATCCGCCACGCCTGTTCGCCGGTACTACCCGGGTCGCCGGCTCGACCCTCCTCCGCGCCGTACGCATCTCCCACGGCCATGCGGACCACGACGATTGGATGCACGACGGGGGCCGGTGGCGCGACGCCGGGGATGCGACGTCCCGTCCGAACGATGACGGATCCGCCGACGCCCTCCCGCAGGATCCGGTTCGGGCTGCCGACGTCGCCCGTCTGCTCGGGAGTGATCGTGGCGGCCTTCAGTCCCAGCCCCGTCTCTCGCATCGCAGCCGCGGCATCGCTGACCACGGCGTTGTCCGTGGCACGGCGGTTGAGAAGCGAAAGGTCGAACCGCACTAGCTCGAGGTCGAAACCGAGTACCTCGGTGTCGAGGACCCGCAGTGCCTCGTCGAGCAACTCCTGGCCTGTCTCGTCACCGTCACACACGACGATCTGGCGACCTGGGGGCATGTCGTTCAGGGTTGCACGAAAGGGTTGGCCGGTGCCAACGCGGGACGCCATGACCCAGGCTGAGGAGGCACCGCTGGTCGCGGTTACAGATCGAAGGAAACGGGAAGAATTCCGCGGAGGAGGCTCCAATGACGGATGGGCAGGCGGACGAGACGCCACGGGGCATGGCCGGTCGGCGCGCACTCGGGGCCATGGAGAGCGCCGTCCTGCGCGCCCGCGCATCCCAGGGCGGCGCTCCCCCACCACTGCCACCTCGCCCCTCGCCGGCCCCGACCCCGCGCCGCCACGGGCGGGTCACGGTCCCGACGCGCTCGAGCGCGAAGCCGGCCGAGCCGGCGCGACCCGACCGTTGGCTGATCACATCGATCACCGTCGTGGGCGCACTCGTGGTGCTGGCGGCGATCGCGCTCGCCGTGTCGCTCACGGGGAGTACGACGCCGCAGGCTCCGTCCCCTTCGACGGCGACGACGCCCGTGCCGACCCATGCCGGAGCAGCACCACCGTCGGGACAGTCCCAGGCCAAAGGCCATCACACGCCTCGGGGAACGTCGGGCACGTCGACGACCACCTCGACCAACACGCCGTTGTTGGCGGCACCCGGAGGGCCGCCGGTCATCGGCTCACTCACTCCCTCGAGTGGGAGCGCCGGGCAGAGCGTTCAAGTCACCGGCGCAGGTTTCCTCAGCTCGAGCGGCCAGATCGTGGCCAGGTTCAACGGCCAGGTGGCGGCGACGAGCTGCCCGGCGCAGAACACCTGCACGGTGACCGTCCCGCCGCCATCGGGCGACCGGTCAGCACGGGTGACGATCACCACCGCGGGCGGCACGTCCAACGCGGTGACCTTCGCCTACCACCAGTCGTGAGAGTCGCGCGGCCCGCCTAGGCGTCGCTCGGCCAGAGGGACTCGGGCTCCCGGCCCATCGTCTCGGGCACCAGCCAGAAGAGGACGGCCGCTGCGGAGGTCGGGAGAAAGGTCAGGTCAGCTGCGGAGGCGAAGCGATTGCCGACGTCGGCCACAGCGCCAAAAGCCACCAGACCGCCGACCGCACCGAGCACCCCCGCTGCGACGCACCACCCGGTGGCCGACGCCCGCACCGAGGTCGGGAAGAGTTCCGAGAGCAACGCGCCGGCGCCCGGGGCGAGCAGCGAACCGCTGAACACCCCGACGGTGTACCCGACGATGAGCGCCGGCCGAGTGCCCGAGTAGGCGAGCGCCCCGCTGCCGGCGACCGCGAGCACGGCCGCGGTGCAGGTCGGCCGGCGGCCGACGTGGTCGGCCAGCCATCGCCCCGTGAGGAGCCCGAGCAGGCCTGTGACGCCGGCGCTCGCAACCATGAGAGCGGTCACCCATCCTCGCTGGTGCAGGACGTCCTGCGCGTAGAGGAAGATGAAGCTGTTCGCCGGTCCCGTTATGACGGAGACGGCGAACGTGACAAGCGCGAGCACGACCACCCTCTTCCGAAAGCGCGGCGCGACGGCGCCGAGGACCGGGGTCGGATGGTCACCCTCCGCATCCGCCACCATGAACCGGGTCGGTTCCTCCACCCACCCACGCACGGCGAAGACGACGGCCAAAGGGACGACGGCCAATGCGAAGATGCCTCTGAAGCCCAGTGCACTCGACGCGAGGCTGTGGACGATGGCGGCGACACCCGCCCCCACGCCGTACCCTGCGGCGATCAGCGCAATGGCTGCCGCCCTGTCAGTCGATGCGGTCTCCTCCGCCGCCATCACTTCCGCCAGCGCGTTGGTGGCGCTGAGCAGCGGACGCCCGAAGGCGAAGATGGCCACGAACCACCAGTAGCCAGGGCTGGCCGCCGCGGTCACCGTCAGTGCCAAGCCCGCGATGGTCACGGCGAGGATCATGCGCCGACGTCCGAAGCGGTCGGCGATCCCGATGAGCGGCAGGCTCGCCAGCGAGGCGAGGCGGATGAGGGCGAGACCAACACCGAGGCTGGTACCCGACAGCCCCACCTTGTCGGCGATCGAACCACCTGGCACGACGTGGCCCAGCTGCGTGGACACGTCGCCCAGTGCGGCGACCACACCGAATTGCCCGAACCCTGCGGCGAGCGCTGTGATCGCAATGGCGATGACCGCACGATCGGTCCAGTGGTGGAGTCGCAGCCGGCGCGCCACGTCGGAGGCGGACTCGTCAGGTACAAGGGACGACATCAACGTCGTGTCAGTCGAAAAGAGAACAGAAATGGCTCCGTAGTGGTTGAACTGGACGGATCGCGAGGTTCGATCCGAAGGGAGTTGGAAGTGGCGAAGCCAAACCTAGACCTCAAATCCGGAGCGTGATCTCAAAGAGGATTGTGTCGGACCGGCGCGGACTCGAATTCGGCCCGCGGCCCTTACGAAGATGGCGATCGCCTAGTTGTCGGACGTGACACCAAGTTTGGTGGTGAACCAGTCACGCGCCAATTCGGCGACCACCTGCATCGTGCCGGGCTCCTCGAACAGATGGGTGGCGCCGGGGACGACGGTCAGCCGGGTCTCACAGCGCAGCTCTGCCAGAGCCTGCCGGTTCAAGTCCAAGACGGCCTCGTCACACCCTCCCACGATAAGGAGCGTCGGAGCTGCAACGGCGGCCAATAGCGGCGCCGCAAGGTCAGGCCGTCCGCCACGGGACACGATTGCCGAGATGCCACTGTCGGGTTGCGCCGCGGCCCACAAGGCAGCCGCGGCACCAGTGCTCGCTCCGAAGAGGCCGATCTTCGTCGAGGCCACCTCCGGCAGCGCCCTCGTCCACCGCGTGGCCTCACCCAGCCGGTCGGCCAGCAGGCGAATGTCGAAGACGTAGGTGCGTTCCAATTCCTCCACCGCGCTCAAGAGGTCGATGAGCAGCGTCGCCAGGCCTGCTGCGTTCAAGACGCTCGCGACGTAGCGGTTCCTCGGGCTGTGACGGCTGCTACCGCTCCCGTGAGCGAAGACGACCGTACCGATCGGCCCACCCGGGACTGTGAGGCGCCCACACAGATCGACCTTGCCCGCGCGGACCAGGATTTCCTCGTCTCGCATGGGTGGGTCAGCACCCCCCGGATCGGATGCGGCCTCATATCCGGTCGCCGCAAGGCGCAGGAGGTCGACCACCTGGTCATCGGACGTCTGGGAGAAGTCGCGATACCACTCTCCGACGGCGTAGAACGGGTCGGGCACCTCGACGCACAGGACCTCGTCGCAGACGTCGCGCAACGCGGCGACCGCCTGCCGCGACGCGACCGGAACGGCGACGACGATGCGGGCCACTCCGAGGGTACGCGCTACCTGACAGGCAGCGCGTACCGTGGAGCCGGTTGCGATCCCGTCGTCGACGATCACCGCGCAGCGACCATGGAGCTCCAGCGGCGCGCGCCCGTCCCGGTATTGCTCCGCCCGTCGATGCAACTCGGCGCGCTCACGCGTCTCGACTGCGTCGAGCTCCAACGAACTGAGCCCAGCGGACTGCAACACGTCCCAGTTCTCCACCCGGACCCCCCCCTCACCGATCGCCCCCATCGCGAGCTCGGGCTGGAAGGGGACGCCGAGCTTCCTGACGACGATGACATCGAGGGGCGCGCGCAGAGCACCGGCGATCTCGAAGGCCACGGGCACCCCGCCGCGTGGCAATCCAAGCACGACGACATCGCCCCCACCGAGATCGGCGCGCCTGACCACCTCGGCCAGGTGACGACCGGCATCTCTCCGATCGCGGAACCTCATGTCGACCTCCTCGGCCATTTGCAGTGTGTCCCTACCCAGTTCTCGCCACTAGAGCCGATGGTCCCGTTGACGTGCCTGGCGCAGCCAGAGGATCTCGCGTTGGCAACGAAGGGGGCAGTCGGGGCTGCCGGCCATATTCCAGCCCTACGAGGCCGGGGTCCCGTCAGCGTGGACCCGCGCACAACGCACGACCCGTTCGACCCGTCGGGCGGCTCGGTCGACGGCGGCGGCCACGGAGGGAGTGAGCCCCACCCCTGGCGCGAAGTCCTCGCCCACGATCCCGACCAGCACCGCGCGCCTTGGAGCCGTTCCCCGCACGAAGGCCAACCTGAGCGCTTCGACCACCCCGAGTCCGTGACTACTCGTCCCCGGCGCCCGAACCCCGATCGCCTCCGGGAACGTGGCACCGTCGAGTTCGACGTCGAGCACGGTCCCGGGATGACCCACACCGAGAGCGTCGACCACGACGGCGAGCCCGGCGCCGTCCCACAGGTCGAGAAGGTCGATTGGCGAGGCGATCGTGGTCAGCACCGCCGCGGGGTCAGCGTCGAGGCACACCTGCTGCAGCACCGCCGCCCCGGCGCCGTCGTCACGCCGGAACTCGCACCCGAGCGCCGCCACCACGACGGAGTAGGCAGCGGGGTCGGTCACCGGCGCGTCACAGTCACGTCGAGGAAGTGCGTCGCGCACGAGATGCACGGGTCGTGGTTGCGGATCGCCTGCTCACTCCTCCACGTGAGCTCGTCGTCGGTCAGGTCGAGTGCGGACTGGACGGCCCGTCGCACGTCGGACTCGATCATGATCTGGTTCTGTGAGGTCGGCGGGACGATCCGCGCCTCGACGATGGATCCATCGGGATCGATGCGGTAGCGGTGGAACAAGAGCCCTCTGGGCGCCTCGGTGGCACCGGTTCCGACGCCCGCGCCCGTCCCCACGGGGACGCTCGGAGGATCCGGAGGCTCGTAGCCCTCGACCAGGGCCAGCGCCTCCTCGCAGGCGAACACGAGCTCGACGCTGCGCACGACGATGCTCTGGAACGGGTTGGTACACGTGCCGCCGAGGCCGGCCCGGGCCGCGGCGTCCCGGGCGAGGCCGGGCAGCTGCGACGAGTTGAGGGCGTAGCGTGCGAGCGGTCCCGTGAGGTATTCCAGGCGCCCTTCCAGGCGCGCTTGGAGCGCAGTCGACCGGGCCACGTGCTCCTCGACGACGAGATCGGCGAAGCCCGCGGCAGACGTGTCCAACCCGTCGGACGAGGCGACACGGCCCGATTCGAGCGGGTAACGGCCCGGCCCGCGCAGGGCGACGAAGCGGTAGTCGCCGTGCACGTCGGGGAAGTCGAATCCCGACACCCACTCGACTGTGGCGAGGGCGTGGTTGAGGGCATCGTGCAGCGGGCCCGCAAGGTCGGCCACCTCGGCCCGGCTGGGGGCTCGGTAGAAGCCTCCGACCTTCACGTTGACGGGATGGATGGCCCTCCCCCCGATCGTCTCCATGATGCGGTTGCCCATCTTCTTCAGAGCCAGGCCCCGCTCGAAGGCCGCCCGGTGTCGCTGGGCCATCTCGACCGCGTCCTGGCAGCCCAGGAAGTCAGGCGCGTGCAGCATGTGGATGTGCAGAGAATGGCTCTGCATCCACTCCCCGCAGTACAGGAGGCGACGGAGCTCGGTGATCGGGCCGCCGACCTCCATGCCGAGAGCGTCCTCGACTGCGCTGCACGCGCTCATCTGGTACGCCACCGGGCAGATGCCGCAGATGCGGGCGGTGAGGTCCGGTGCCTCCGTAGCCCGTCGTCCGCGCAAGAACGCCTCGAAGAAGCGGGGAGGCTCGAAGATGTGGAGCTCGACCTCCTCGACACGTCCGTCGCGCACCTCGACCCGGAGGGAACCTTCGCCTTCCACACGGGCCAGGCCCTCGACCGAGACGGTGCGCCGGCCCTCCCCGGGTGCGCTCACGCGGGCTCCCCGTCGGCAGCACGGTCGGCTCGGGCGCGGAGCGTGACGGATTGGCGCTGAAAGACCTCGTTGCCCGTGTAGAAGGTCGAGAAGAGGCGCGATGCGTCCACGGGCGCCATGCCCTGCTGGAGCAGGCGATCGGCGAGGGCGGCGGTGTTCGCACCGGCGACGGGCCCGAAGCACCCGTAGCAACCGCGGCCGACCGAGGGGCACAGTGCGCCGCACCCGGCCCGGGTGACCGGGCCGAGGCAGGGCGTCCCGTGTGCGACGAGGACGCAGACCGCACCGCGGCCCTTGCACTGCTGGCACACGGTGTGGTCCGGGATGACAGGGCGCCGACCGACCAGTGAGGCCGTGATGACCTCGAGGAGCTGGCGGCGGTCGATCGGGCAGCCGTTCAGCTCGAAGTCGACCGGCACATGGGAAGAGATCGGGGTGGAGGTCTCGAGCGACGAGACGTACTCCGGGTGCGCGTAGACCACGCCGACGAACTCGCCCCTCTCGGCCAGGTTCCGCAGGGCCTGGATCCCCCCGGATGTGGCGCAGGCGCCGATGGTGATGAGCCGGCGTGAGGCGGCGCGGACGGCGAGGATGCGCTCGGCGTCCTCGGTCGTGGTGATCGATCCCTCGACCAGCGACACGTCGTAGGGACCGTCGACATGCGCCCGTGTCATCTCGGTGAAGTGGGCGATCCGCACCGCCCCGGCGAGGCTGAGCAGTTCGTCCTCGCAATCGAGCAGGCTGAGCTGGCACCCGTCGCACGACGCGAACTTCCACACAGCCAGCGTCGGGCGTGTGTCCGGGCTCACCAGTTCCGCTCCATGAACAACCAGTCGGCCATACCGCCGTAGGGCACGATTGGACCGTCCCGGCACACGAGCAGCGGCCCGAGCTGGCAATGGCCGCACAGGCCTATGCCGCACTGCATGTTCCGCTCCAGCGAGACCCGCACGCGCCCGGCGTCGACCCCGCGGTCGACGAGGGCGCGGCCGCCGAACCGCATCATGATCTCGGGCCCGCACAGCAGCGCCAGGGATCCCACCTCCTCGAAGGGCGCCCCCGGCAGCAACGCCGTGACCACGCCGACCACCCCGGTCCAGCCCGATGCGCCGAAGTCGACGGAAATGCCCACGTGCGCGCCGGCCTTGCGCCAATCACGGAGGTCGTCGGGGAACAAGATCTGGTCCGGTGAACGAGCGCCAACGAGCACGAAGACACGTCCGCGGCCGGCCTGCTGGCGAGCGACGAGATCACGCACCGCACCGCGTAGCGGCGCAAGCCCGATACCCCCCGCCACCACCACGACGTCGGCACCGTCCTCGACCTCGTCGATGCCCCACGACGTGCCGAAGGGTCCCCGGATGCCGACGACCGATCCGACCGGTGCGGCGCAGAGCGCCTCGCTGACGGCCCCGACCCGGCGGATGGAGTGCTCCACCGGCCCGGGCTCGCCGGGGGCGTTGGACATCGACACGGCGATCTCCCCCCGCCCGAACCACGTCACCATGTTGAATTGGCCATGCCGGAACGCGGGCATGTCCCCTTCCAGCGGCTCGAGAGACAAGGTGACCACATCGGCCGCCTCCTCGCGCCGCGCCACCACGACATACGGCCTGGGGACGAGCGGACCGGGAGCCGCGGTGCGGGTGAGGGCGTCAGCGAGCATCGGTCCGCCCGTAGAGGTCGAGAAGCCTCAGCCGGGTGGCCTGGAGCCTCTCGAGGATCACCCCGGTCAACCGGTGTAAGACGTGATACCCGAGCGCCGGATTCTCCGCCAGCGCGGCCCGCAGCTGCGCCGCATCGACACCGACTGCCTCCACCTCGTCGATAGCACGCGCGTCGAACTGATAGCGGAACGGCGGGGCAGCCCAGGACAGCCCGACCACGTTCCCCGGTTGAAGGGTCTCGACGACGATCGCTTCGCGGTTGGGTGCATGGACCTCAATGGCAACGTGCCCCTTCCCGATGAGGTACACGAGATCCGCTGGGCTGCCCTCACGGAACAGCAGTGTGCCGGCCTTGAAGCTGAAGGGCTCGGCATGTGCAGCCACGAGCTCGAGCGACCCGGTCGGCAGACCCGTCAGGAACGCGTGCCCCTCGAGCAACTCTCGTACCGAGTCGCTCACCGGGCATCCGCCTCCGTGACACCATCCGTGGCCCGGATCGCCGCCGCCTCCTCGGTGATGTCGATGCCAACCGGGCACCATGCGATGCACCGCCCGCAACCGACACAGCCCGACGTGTCGAACTGGTCCCACCAGGTCGACAGCTTGTGGGTGAGCCACTGCCGGTAGCGCGACGAGATCGTTGGTCGCACGGGCCCGCCATGGAGGTACGAATGGTCGACGTCGAAGCACGAAGCCCACGTCCTCGTGCGCTCGACGGTGCCGTCGACGTCACTGACATCCTTGACGTCCGCGCAGAAACAGGTCGGGCAGACCAGCGTGCAGTTCCCGCACGAGAGGCACCGTTCTGCTACTTCGCCCCACCTCGGGTGTTCGAGGTTGCGGGCCAGCAGGGCCGCCAGCCCGTCGGTCTGCAGGGCGCGGCCCATGCGGTCCCGAGCCCCCTCGACGACGCCCCGCCGGCCACGCCGGTCGTCCTCGGTGGCGGCACGGGATCCGATGCGGCCGAGCAGATCGCCCCCCGCCTGGCTACCCACCCGGACGTAGAAGCAATGGTCCTCCCCCACGAACTCGGTCAGAGCGAGGTCGAACCCGTCCTCGGCGCCGGGCCCGGTCCCCATGGAGGTGCAGAAGCACGTTGCCGCCGGCCGACCGCACTCCACGGCGACGATCAGCGCGTCAGCGCGCCGGGCGGCATAGCGGTCGTCCGGAACAGCGCCGCCAGAGAGGACACGGTCCAGGATGCGGAGGGCGGCCAGCTCGCACGGTCGGGCTCCGACAATCGCCACTGGCCGGTCCGGAAGTGGGGGTACCTCCAGGGTGACGCCACCGTCACGCATCGACGCCCGCCAGACGGTCTCGGCGGGTTTGAAGAACTCGGACTTCCACGAGGCCGGGCCGACGGCCCATCCGAAAAGCTCGTCGTCGCCGCCGTTCTCGAGTCGGTACCGGCCTGGAGCCTGGATGTCGTGCCAACCGGCGGGCAGGTCTGCCGTGCCGGCCACCTCGCCGTGCACGATGGCGCCGTCGCGGACGACGGGCCCGATCGTGCGATAGCCGAGCTCTCCGAGCAGCGCGATCAGATGATCGAACCCCTCCCGGTCGATGACCGCATCGTCTGCTGCGCCCACTGTCCCCAACCTATGCGCTGGCATGTCCGGCGCGACGGACACAGCGCCGCCCGGCGGCACGATGATGCGGGGTCGGGATCAGCGGTCCACCGTGCCGCCGATGATGGTGGCCAGGTCGACGAGGCGGCTCGAGTACCCCATCTCGTTGTCGTACCAGCCCAGCACCTTGACCAGGCTGCCACTCGCCATGGTCAGCTTCGAGTCGAAGACGCAGGACGCCGACGAGCCGACGATGTCGGTTGATACGAGCTCGTCCTCGGAGAACTCGAGCAGTCCTGCCAGCCGACCGCTCTGAGCGGCGGACCGGTAAGCCGCGCAGATGTCGTCAACCGTGGGGGCTGCCCTCACGACGGCGACGAGGTCCGTGATCGACCCATCGGGCACCGGAACCCGCAACGAGAGCCCATCGAGTCGTCCGTCCAAGTCGCGGAGCACGAGGCCGGTGGCCCGCGCCGCTCCGGTCGTCGTGGGCACGATGTTTATGGCGGCCCCGCGCGAGCGGCGCGGATCCTTGTGAAGGGCATCGACGAGGTGCTGGTCGTCCGTGTAGGCGTGGACGGTCGTCATGAATCCCTGCTCCATGCCGAAGGCCTCGTCGAGCACCTTGGCCAGGACGGCGAGGCAATTCGTCGTGCACGACGCGTTGGAGACGACGAAGTCGTGTGCCGGGTCGAACGTGTCCTCGTTGACGCCGATGACGAAGGTGGCGTCGGCGTCCTTGGCCGGAGCGGAGATGATCACCCGACGTGCCCCGGCGCTGATGTGCGCCGCCGCCTTGTCCCGGCTCGTGAACCGGCCCGTGGACTCGATGACGACGTCAATGCCCAGCTCCCGCCAGGGCAGCTGCTCGGCGTGCGGCTCCATCAACATGGTCACGGGCGAAGCGCCGACCATCATCGTGTCGTGCTCGACCGAGACCGGCACGGGGAAATGGCCGTGCACCGAATCCCGGGCCAGCAGGCGGGCCAGGGCATCGGGTGCGCCGAGGTCGTTCACCGCCGCCACCTCGATGTCATGGGGTGACTTGACGGCGGCGCGCAGGAAGGCACGCCCCGTGCGCCCGAACCCGTTGATTGCGACTCGTGTTGCCATCGTCTGCTTCTCCATGCTTCGGGGGCCGGCCGGCCCTTCTCCCGTGGATCGTCACACCGCCCCGGGAAGCGCAGTAGTGCCAAAGGTCCCGGCCTCGTCGTCGTCCTCCGGCGTGGGCGGAGACCGGGGACCTTTGGCTCTACTCCCCCCGCGATGCCCGAGGCACCCTGGAACGGTGTTCGAAGTGCGCTTCCACGGGCGGGGTGGGCAGGGCGCTGTCACCGCCGCCGAACTGCTCGCGCTGGCAGCGTTCGCCGACGGCCGGCACGCGCAGTCCTTCCCGAGCTTCGGTTCGGAGAGGATGGGCGCACCAGTGGTCGCCTACTGCAGGCTGGACGAGCGTGAGATCCGGACCCGGGAGCCCGTGCTGAACCCCGACTGTCTGATCGTGATCGATCCGACGCTGGTGCACCAGGTCGACCTCTTCGCCGGCCTCAGCCCGGACGGATATGTGCTGGTCAACTCGTCCCGCACGCTCCCCGATCTCGGCCTCGGATCGCTTGCGGGAGACTTCCGGCCCGAGCGCCTGCTGACGGTGCCGGCCACCGAGGTCGCGCAGCGCCAGATCGGCAGGCCCCTGCCCAACGCGGCGCTGCTCGGGGGCTTCGCAGCCCTGACCGCGGCCGTCACCATGACGTCGCTGAGCTCGGCCCTCCGGGAGCGGTTCAGTCGCAACCCCTCGGTGGCAGAGCGCAACATCGCCGCCGCGGCCGAGGTGTTCCAGTGGGCGCGTCAGGCCATGACGACGAACGGAAGGGCGATGCTCAGTGCTCCGGCAGATTGAGGGCTCGCGGGCCGTGGCCGAGACGGTGGCGCTCTGCCGCCCCGAAGTCGTGTGCGCCTATCCGATCTCCCCCCAGACCCACATCATCGAGGCCCTCGGAGAGCTGGTGAAGACCGGCGAACTTTCACCCTGCGAATTCATCAACGTGGAGTCGGAGTTCGCCGCGATGTCGGTGGCGATCGGCGCGTCCGCCACCGGTGCACGTGCATTCACCGCCACGGCCAGCCAAGGACTGCTCTTCATGATGGAGGCCGTCTACAACGCCGGTGGGCTCGGTCTGCCCATCGTCATGACCCTGGCCAACCGCGCCATCGGGGCGCCCATCAACATCTGGAACGACCACAGCGACGCCATGGCGGCACGGGATGCCGGTTGGGTCCAGCTCTTCGCCGAAACCGTCCAAGAGGCCGCCGACCTGCACATCCAGGCCTTCCGCCTCGCCGAGGAGCTGTCGGTGCCGGTAATGGTGTGCATGGACGGCTTCATCCTCACCCATGCCACCGAGCGGGTGGACCTGCCCACCCAGGAGCTCGTCGACACCTTCCTGCCGCCCTACGAACCACGGCAGATGCTCGACCCGCACGATCCGTACTCCATCGGCGCAATGGTGGGTCCAGAGGCGTTCGAAGAGGTGCGCTACCTGGCGCACGCCCGCCAGCTGACGGCGCTCGGCCGCATCGGCGAGCTGGGCGCAGAATTCGCGGAGGCTTTCGGGCGCGACTCGGGAGGGCTGGTGCGCCCGTACCGGAGTGTCGACGCCGACGTCGTCGTGGTGGCCATGGGCTCTGTGCTGGGGACGATCAAGGACGTGGTCGACACCCAGCGGGCGGCCGGGATGCGGATCGGCGCCCTCGGGATCACCTCGTTCCGGCCCTTCCCCATCGATGCGGTGCGCAGCGCGCTCCAGGGCGCCCGACGCGTCGTCGTGGTCGAGAAAGCATTCAGCGTCGGCTTCGGCGGCGTGCTCTCGACCGACGTCGCCATGGCACTCAGCGGCCTGCCGGTTGAGGTCGTCACGGTGGTCGCCGGCCTGGGCGGTCGGTCCATTACCAAAGCCTCCCTCGAGAGGGTCTTCGCGGCGGCGCTCCGGGACGAGGTGGAGCGGCTGACATTCCTCGACCTCAACACGGGTCTCGTCGAGCGTGAACTCGAGCGCATGGCCCTGCGGCGCCGCTCCGGTCCCACCGCCGAGAACATGCTGCGCGACCTGGGCGTCGTCGGATCGAGGATCGGCTGACATGGCGGTCCGCTTCTACCAAGTGGGCAGCTTCGCAGTCGGCAACCGGCTGGTGAACCGCTCGGATCGCACCGTTCAGTCCGATGCCGGCCGGTCGAACTCGTTGACCTCCGGCCACCGGGCCTGCCAGGGCTGCGGCGAGGCGCTTGGTGCGCGCTACGCCCTCGACGCAGCCATGCGCGCCACCGACGGGCAGATGGTGGCGGTGAACGCCACCGGCTGCCTCGAGGTCTTCTCGACGCCCTACCCCGAGACCTCCTGGCAGATCGCCTGGTTCCACTCGCTCTTCGGGAACGCGCCCGCGGTGGCGACCGGGGTCGCGGCGGCGCTTCGGGTCAAGGGTCGGGCCTCGACCCGGGTGATCGGCCAGGCCGGCGACGGCGGCACGGTCGACATCGGCTTTGGTTGCTTGTCGGGAATGTTCGAACGCAACGACGACGTGCTGTTCATCTGCTACGACAACGAGGCCTACATGAACACCGGCGTGCAGCGGTCGGGTGCGACCCCGCCGGCTGCTCGCACGGCGACGACCGAGGCTGTCGGCCCCCATCCGGGCAATGTCTTCGGCCAGGGAAAGAACATGCCCGAGTTGGCGATGGCCCACCGGATCCCGTACGTGGCAACCGCCACGGTGGCCGACCTGCACGACCTCGAGGACAAGGTGACGCGGGCAATGGAGCTCCACGGGGCGCGCTACATCCACATCCTCGTCCCCTGCCCGCTCGGCTGGGGCAGCGCAAGCAGCGACACCGTCCGCGTGGCCAGGCTGGCGACCCAGACCGGCCTCTTCCCCGTATTCGAGGCCGAGCAGGGCGAGGTCGTGCGAGCGTCGCCGATCCGCCGGCCGGCCCCCGTCGAGGAGTACTTGCGGCTGCAGAGCCGGTACGCCCATCTCTTCGATGCGGACGGCAACCCGGCCCGGCCGGACGTGATCGCGGCGCTGCAGGCCGGGGCCGACCGCAACATTGCCCGCTACGGGTTGCTCGACCAGGAGCAGGTGGCGCCGTGACGGAGAAGCCTTTCGCGATCACCCTCGAGGTCGGGTCAAGCCTGGCCAACAAGACCGGCTCGTGGCGGGTGGAGCGCCCGGTGTACGTGGACCGGCTTCCCCCGTGCAACAACGCGTGCCCCGCTGGCGAGAACATCCAGCAGTGGCTCTACCTGGCCGAGGACGGGTCCTACGAGGCGGCCTGGCGGCAGATCATGCGCGACAACCCGCTCCCGGCCGTGATGGGCCGAGCGTGCTTCCATCCGTGCCAGACGGCGTGCAACCGGGCCACCGTGGACGAAACGGTGGGGATCAACGCCATTGAGCGCTTCCTCGGAGACCGGGCGCTGGCCGAGGGCTGGGCACCGGACCCTCCGGGGCCGGCCACCGGACGGCGGGTGTTGGTGGTGGGCTCGGGCCCGGGTGGCCTGTCCGCGGCCTATCACCTCCGACTGCTCGGCCATGACGTCGAGATCCACGAGTCGTCGCCCCTGCCTGGCGGCATGATGCGCTACGGGATCCCTGCGTACCGGTTGCCGAGGGACGCGGTGGCCGGCGAGATCGAGAGGATTCGGTCGATGGGCGTGAAGATCGTCTGCGGACAGACGGTCGGCGACCTCGACGTGGCCATGAGGGACGGTGGCTTCGACGCCGCGTTCCTCGCCGTCGGGGCCCAGTCGGGCAAGCACGCCGACATCCCCGCCGGTGACTCCGCTCGCATGCTCGACGCTGTCACTCTGTTGCGAGAGACCGAAGACGACGAGGCCCCCGCCCTCGGGCGCCGGGTGGTCGTCTACGGGGGTGGCGACACCGCCATGGACGCTGCCCGCACCGCGCGGCGCCTCGGCGCCGAGGACGCTGTCGTCGTCTACCGGCGCACCCGCCAACGCATGCCAGCCAACGCCGAGGAGGTCGAGGACGCCGTCGCCGAGGGCGTGCAGCTCAAGTGGCTGTCGACCATCGTCGGCACGGACGGAGCAGAGTTGACGATTGAGCGGATGGAGCTCGACGCCGACGGGTTCCCGCAGCCGACCGGCGAATTCGAGGAGCTGCCACGCCGATTCCGTCGTCCTGGCGCTCGGGCAGGACGCAGATCTCTCGCTGCTGGGCGGGTTCCCGGAGATTCAGGTCGGAGACGGGGTCGTCCCCGTCAGTTCGGACATGATGACCGCCCGGCCCGGGGTCTTCGCAGGGGGCGACATGGTCGCCGGCGCCCGTACCTTGACCGACGCCGTCGGGCACGGCAAGCGGGCGGCCCGAGCCATCGACGCGTGGCTGGCCGGCCGCAACCTCGACCGTCCAGCCCGTCACGCGCTGGCGACGCCGGAACGGCTCAACACCTGGTACTACGCCGATGCGCCCCACGCCGTCCGCCCCCGCCTCGACGCCGCCAGGCGGACCTCCACGTTCGACGAGGTCGTCGGCGGGCTCGACGAGGTAACGGCGCTGTTCGAGGCGCGCCGCTGCATGTCGTGCGGCAACTGCTTCCAGTGCGACAACTGCTTCGGTGTCTGCCCGGACAACGCCGTCAGGAAGGTGGACGAGGCGCACGGCTACGGCTTCGACTACGACTTCTGCAAGGGGTGTGGGCTGTGCGTGCAGGAATGCCCGTGCGGCGCGATCGAGATGGTGCCCGAAGGGACCTGAGCGGCCGGGTCCGCACCGGACATGGGGACCACCCCGCTGGACGGGGGTCCGCGGCACGGCCAGTCCATGGGCAAAGGTCCTTCGGACTCTTCGGCGTCCCGGGCCGCTTGGAGATTCGACGGCCGCCGGGTATTTCCGCGAACGAGCCGATGGGGGGTACTTCCCAAAACTGTAAAGAGAACGGTTGAGAGTTTCCGACTACGCCTGCGGCCGCGGGTCGACGAGAGGCGGGCGGACGCCGAGCCGTTGCCCGAAGGAATGGCGGGGAGGCACCCCGGCCGACATCACCGGGCGGTCGGGCACGGCGGACTCGAGCAGCATGCGCCACTCCGCAGCCGCGACTGTCCTGCGCACGGCCTCCACGGCGTCCGGGTTGACCGAGATCGACGAGATGCCGTGGCGGACCAGGTGCTCGGCGAAGGCAGGCCGGTTCGACGGCGCCTGGCCACACAGCGACGACGTGATGCCCGCGGCCTGGCAACCCCCGATGATCCGCCCGATCGCATCGAGCACCGCAGGGTCGGCCTCGTCGAAGACATCGGCACAGATCTGCGAGTCGCGGTCCACCCCGAGCATCAGTTGGGTCAGGTCGTTGCTCCCGATCGACACGCCCTGTATTCCCATGGAGGCGTACGTCGGAATCCAATAGGCCACCGACGGCACCTCGGCCATCACCCAGACCGGGAGGGCGCCGGCGACCGGGCTCGTGTCGACCACTCCGAGGCAGGCCTCGAGCTCCCAGGCGGTGCGCACGAAGGGGATCATCAGCACGATGTTGGGGGTCTCCTCGAGCACCCGGGCCAACACCTCGAGCTCGAGCCGGAAGAGGTCCGGCTCCCGCACGTAGCGGTAGCAGCCCCGGTAGCCGATCATCGGGTTTTCCTCGTGCGGCTCGAACCGGTCCCCGCCCTCGAGGTTGGAGAACTCGTTGGAGCGAAAGTCGATGCTCCGGTACACGACCGGCCTGGGCTCGAAGGCCCTGGTGATGCGCAGCAGCGACTTCGCCATGCTGTCGATGAACGTCTTCTCCTCGCCACGCTCCAGGAGCAGGCGCGGGTGCACGCCCTTGAGGGCGTCCGTCACCATGAACTCGGCGCGCAGCAGCCCGACGCCATCGACCGGCAGGGCGGCCACCTCCTCCGCGTGATCGGCGAAGGCCAGGTTGGCGTAGATCCTCGTCGCCAGTGCCCCCGGGCCGCCCAGCCCGCCCACCTGGGGTGCGGCGGGCCCGGCCGCAGCACCGGCGGTGGGCGCCGCGCCTTCGGTCACCGTGCCCTGGGCCCCGTCGACCGTGACCAGCTCCCCGTCGCGCAGCACCGTGGTCGCGTTGCGTGCGCCCACGACGGCGGGGACCCCGAGCTCGCGCGAGACGATGGCCGCGTGGCACGTCATGCCGCCGCCGTCGGTGACGATGGCGGCGGCCCGGCGCATGGTGGGCACCCAGTCGGGGCTTGTCATCGGCGCCACGAGGACCTCACCCGCCTGGAGCCGCTCTCCCTGGTCAGGCGACTGCAGCACCCGCACCGCCCCCGAGGCCCGGCCGGCAGAGGCCGCGAGGCCCTGGACGAGCAGCGTGCCCAGTTCGGCCGCCGGTGCGGTGGCGGTGACGCCCATCGCGGTGACGGGCCGCGACTGCACGAGGTAGGTCCGACCGCCCGCCATGGCCCATTCGGTGTCCTGGGGCGAGCCGTAGTGCGCCTCGACGGCCTGGCCGATCCGTGCCAGCTCCAGGATCTCGTCGTCGGAGAGGACCCGCCGGCCACCCTCCGTCGGTTCGAGATCCACACGCTCGTCCTGGCCGTCGGACCCGCGCACGATCTCGAAGAACTGGGTCCCGACGCGGACGTGCAACACACGCGGCCCGTCCTTCGACACGACATAGGTATCGGGCTCGACCTGGCCGCTCACAACCACCTCTCCCTGGCCGAGGGCGGCTTCGATGACGATGTGATCCTTCTCCCCGGTCGACGGGTCGACCGTGAACATCACACCGGAGCGCACCGACGGAACCATCTCCTGCACCACCACCGCGATGGCGGGCTCCGCGGTCAGGTCCTTGTCACCGCGGTAGAAGATGGAACGGGCGCCCCACAGGGAGGCCCAGCAGTCGACGATTCGCGTCAACAGCTGCTCTATTCCCGCGACATTGGTGAAGGTCTCGTTCATGCCGGCGAAGGAAGTGCCCTCGGCATCCTCCCCGATGCCCGACGACCGAACCGCAACCCGGATGTCGTCACCGAGACGCCGGTACGCAGCTGCGATCTCCGACGCCAGCTCCTCCGGGACCGGGACGGAGTGCACCAGCTGGCGCGCCTCACCGGCGAGCCGGTCGAGATCCTCCTGCGAAGCGTCGCGGGCCTCCCGCAGGATGCTCACCAGCCGATCACGAACGCCGGCCCGTCCGGCGGCGTCGAGGTACGCCTCGCCGGTGATGACGAATCCGGGCGGGACGG
This sequence comes from uncultured Acidimicrobiaceae bacterium, assembly GCA_963726135.1. Lineage (GTDB taxonomy): Bacteria > Actinomycetota > Acidimicrobiia > Acidimicrobiales > RAAP-2 > Bog-473. The sequence goes on along the minus strand of CAVSBE010000002.1, from coordinate 80,008 downwards.
GCAGACCGCCAGCCGTCAATTCGCCGAGGTTGGCGCCCTTCCCGCCGACCGAGTCGGTGTCCTTCAGCCCGATTTCCTCAAACCACAGAATTGGTTTTGCCTGCACCACGCCTACCTCCGCAACTGCGCCCTCGCTCCGGCTCTCTTCGTTGATCGTCCCTGATCACGGGATGCACCGATAGGGTCCAATGTCCCTGTTTGGGGCCGGCCGACTCTGTGACACTGAGGCCATGCAGACGCTCACCTTCGAAGAGGTCGTCGCGCGGATCGGCACGCTCGGAGACCACCAGCCACGGGTCGTGCTGTCTGGCAATTCCGCGACGCCCCTCACCCTCGTCAAGGCGCTGACGCAAGCCCTCGAAGGCTGCCGCGTGTTCCAACTGAACGCCCAGTACCCCTTCGCCGACCATCCGAAGATCATCTGCGAGACGCCTTTCGTCGGTCCCGGGATGCGCCGGGACCCCCAGCTCGACTACCTGCCGATGCGCCTCTCGCTCGTGCCCCGCCTCTTCGACACGGTGCGGCAACCGGACGCCGTGCTGCTGCACACGTCACTGCCACGGGGCGGCATGGTCTCGCTCGGCGTTGAGGTCAACGTGCTGCCGGCCGCCATGGAGCAGGCCAGGGCGCGCGGGGGCCTCGTGCTGGCACAGATGAACCCGCACATGCCTTATACGTTCGGCGCGAGTGAGATCCCGCTCGAGTCGATCGACGGTGTGATCGAAGTCGACGAACCCTTGTCCTCGCCCGTTTCGACGGGGTCCGACGAAGCAGCCTCGGCCATCGGTGAGCGCGTTGCCGCCTTCGCGACCGACGGTACGACGCTGCAGCTCGGCATCGGGCTCATTCCCACGGTGGCGGCCCGGCTCATGTCGGGGCGCCGGGGCCTGCGCGTGTGGTCGGAGATGATCAGCGACGGCGTCATGGACCTCCATCGCGCCGGGGCACTCGATCCCGATGCGCCCGTGTTCACGTCCTTCCTTATCGGTTCCCCGGAGCTTTACGCGTGGGCGGATGGGAACGAACAGCTCCAAATGGTGCGGACCGAGACCGTCAACGATCCGGCGTGCATCGCCGCCCATCCCTGCATGCTGTCGGTCAACGCGGCCATGCAGGTCGACCTGTTCGCCCAGGCCAACGCGAGCTTCGTAGACGAGCGCATCCTCTCTGGGTTCGGCGGGCAACCCGACTTCGTGTCGGGCGCGCTGCACTCCCAGGGTGGCCACGCCGTGGTGGCGCTCCACGCCTGGCACGACAAGACGGACTCGTCCACGGTGGTGCCGGTCCTGCGCAACCCGGTGACGTCCTTCCAGCACTCGGCCATCGTCAGCGAGCACGGGTGCGCAGAGCTCTTCGGTCGCTCGCAGCACGCGCAGGCTCAGCTGATCATTGAACAGGTGGCCGATCCGCGGGCACGCGCCGACTTGAGCGACGCCGCCGCCGGCCTCGGGCTGCGGCGCGACTTCGACTGACTACGCCGACTCGGGCTCGCCCTCGTCGTCGGCATCGCCGGCCACGAGCGGGGCGCCGAGGTCCCATCCTTCGACACCCTCGAGGCGAGGCGGCCGCCCGGAGCGGTCGATGCCGTCGGGGTCGTCCATGCCGCCCTCCAGGGTGACGATGAGCTCGGGATCGTCGAGTTGCGACCCCAGCTCCTCGAGCTCGAGCTCGTCGGCCACCAGGCTGGGGTCGAGGGACGGGTCCAGCTCGAGGTCCTCGAGGAACGAGCCACTCAGGCGCTCGCCCTCGTCCTCGGCGACGTCACCCTGGCGGAAGGTCTCCGTGCCCAAGTTGTCGTCCGGTGACCATTCGTCGCCGCTGCTCATCTCCCGATCTCCTTGTCTCGCTACGCCCCGACTCACGCTGCGACCAGTCTCCATCCCAGTTGAGCGGAGACGGTAGGGCCAAACGGCCGCGCTGTCCCACGACCCGAATTGGGTCCAACGGCACTTCCGGGTGGGCCGCCGACGGCGCACGCTTCCGTCGGCGCGAAGATGGGCGGGCGAGTGCCCGCTGCGCCGCACGAGACGAGAGGAGCCCTTGTGGGAGCGCCGGAACACTTGAACAGCCACCATCGAGACACCCTGGTGCAGATCTACCGGCACCCGACGAGCCACAACATCGAATGGCACCTGGTGCTGTCCCTGCTCAACGCGGTCGGCACGGTCCACGAGACCAACAAAGGACACATCGTGGTCACCGTGGGTGGCGAGACCGAGACCTTCGAACCACGCCACAAGGACATCGACGCCGAGCAACTGGCCACCCTGCGCCGTCTGCTCCGCAAAGCGGGTTATGACCCCGCTGACGTGTCCGCGTAGGGCATTTGGTCCCGACCTCTTGCTCAAGGGGGCCGCCGGGGACCAAAGGCCCTGTCCAGGACACCGATGCCACGCCACAGTTCCACCATGGCGCAGTTCGACGTGCTCAGCGTGGGCGACACGGCCACAGACGTCTTCATCCGGCTGTCCGACGGGCACATCAGGATCTGGGGGGACGACCACGGGCATTGGATGGACCTGCCCTTCGGGGGCAAGGTCCCCTTCGAGTACGCGCTCACCGTCGACGCCGGGGGGAACGCGGCGAACGCCGCCGTGGGGTTCTCGCGGCTTGGCCTTTCGACGGCCATCGCCGCGCACGCCGGAAGCGACCAGATCGGGCGGACCATGCAGGCGGCACTCGAGCACGAGGGCGTCGACACCCACCTGGTCCGCTTCGACCCGGGGCAACCGAGCAACCGGAACTTCGTCCTCTGGTTCGGACAGGACCGCACGATCCTCGTCCACCACGAGCTCTACGACTACCACTGGCCGCACCTGCGCCCGCGCGAGACGCCCCGCTGGGTCTATCTCAGCTCGGTGGGTAGCGACGCTGTGGAGTACTACGAACAGATCGTCTCCTGGCTCGACGACGAGCCTTCGGTGCGCTTCGCGTTCCAACCGGGCACATTCCAGATCGCGATGGGCTCCGACGCCCTTCGGGGGCTGTACCGGCGGGCGGACGTGCTCGTCTGCAACAGGGAGGAGGCCGTCGAGATCGGGGGCGGGGACCACGGTCACATCGCGGGGATCCTCGACTCACTGCACCGGTTGGGACCCCGGATCGCGGTCGTGACGGACGGCCCCGAGGGCGCCTACGCATCGGACGGGACCCACCGCTACCGCGTTCCCGCGTTCCCGGACCCCTCACCCCCGAAAGAGCGGACCGGTGCCGGGGATGCCTTCAGCTCCGCGCTCGTGGCCGCCCTCGTCCAGGACCGCCCACTCTGCGAGGCCATGGCCTGGGGGCCGATCAACGCGATGAGCGTCGTGCAAGAGGTGGGCTCGCAGAGCGGGCTCCTCGGCGAGGAGGCGCTCCTCCGCCACCTCAAGGGCGCCCCGGAGACGTACGCCGTCACCACCTGGTGACCGGCGGCGCCAAGCTCCCACCGCACCACGGCCTCCTCCTGATGAAGACTGTGGTCATGAGGCGGCCGGGGTGACGACGCCACCCGTCCTCGCGGCGGACGTCGGTGGCACGCAGATGCGGGCCGCCCTGGTGGACGCGCGGGGAGCCGTGCTGTTGCGGGAATCGGTGGCCACACCCGGCCACGCCGCCGTGCCCGCTGCGCTCATCGAGCTCATTCGCAGCGTTGGCGCCAAGGATGGGCACGGCACGGCGGCCCATGCCGTGGTGGGGTTGCCCGGCGGCATCGACTACGCCGGAGGGCGGCTCCTGTGGGCGCCGCATCTCCCGGAGCAGTGGACGGAGACGCTGTGCCGCGACGAGTTGTCCGCTCGCCTCGGGCTCCCGGTCCACATCGCCAACGACGCCGACCTGGCCGCCGTCGGAGAGGCGACGTTCGGTGCCGGCGCGCAGGGAACCGACGTCGCGTTCCTCACGATCTCGACCGGCATCGGCGCCGGCGTGGTCAACAGCGGCCGGTTGCTCCGGGCGCGGCGGTCACTGGCCGAAGTGGGTCACACCGTCATCGACTGGCGCGCCTGGCGGGAAGGGCGACCGAGCACCCTCGAGGAGCTGGGGTCGGGCAGCGGCGTGGCCCGCCTGGCGAGCGAGGCCGGCCTCGCGGCCGTCGACGCCCGCGAGGTCGAGGCGGCGGCACGCGCCGGTGACCACAAGGCGAACGAGATCTTCCAGGACGCGATCGCCGCCTGCGCCGCCGGTGTCGCCAGCCTCGTCCTGTCGTTCTACCCCGACACCGTCGTGATCGGTGGTGGCCTGGGCCGGAGGGAGGGATTCTTCGGCCCCCTGCGCGAGATGGTCCTGGACCGCCCCGAGCACTACCCCGACGATCTGGTGATCGTGCCGTCGGCCCTCGGTGACGACGCCGGCCTCTCGGGGGCGGCGGCCTGGGAGGCGGCGACCAAGGCCACTTGAGGCCTTCGTCACCCGCGTTGCAGGCACGGGCGACGTCGGTGAGGCCTCAATGTTGCATTCCTGAGGCCCATTGTTGCGATCCCCCGTCTCAGCCGCTGCCCAGCAAAGGGTCCTTGTTCTCTATAAGGTTCTCGAAGCTGCAACGAAACTGCAACGAACCACCCGGAGACGGGTGGGTGGAACGGCAGCTCGAGCTGCAAGGCAGTGACGAAGCAGTGTGGGGGTTCCGCTTGACCGAGCGGACCAGAATCTAAGGAGACAATGTGCGCTTCAGCAGGGCAGGCATGCTCGGGGGGCTCTCCCTCGCCGTGTCGTCGATGCTGGTCGGCACCGTGTGGGGGAGCGGCTTCGGCCTCGCTCCGCGCCAGTGGGCCGTCCAACATCTCGACCAGTTCGTTCAACAACAGCTTCACCGTCATGAACCAGTTCAAGTCGCTGGCAGCGGCGGGCCACGGGAAGGTGGCAGCGATCCTGCCCGACACGGTGAGCTCGACGCGCTACGTCGAGTTCGACCAGCCGGACATCCAGAAAGCGCTCCAGACCGCGGGCCTCAGCTCGTCCAACTACGTGGTGCAGAACGCACTGGGCAGCGACGCCACGCAGTTGACTGACGCCCAGACGGACATCGCCAACGGGGCCACCGTGTTGCTGGTCGACCCCCTCGACTCGGGCGTCGGCGCCCAGATCGAGAGCTACGCCAAGACCCGCGGCGTCAAGGTCATCGACTACGACCGCCTGACCCTTGGCGGGAGCCGCGCCTACTACGTCAGCTTCAACAACGTCACCGTGGGCAAGGTCATGGGACAGGGCCTCGTGAGCTGCGTGTCGGCCTGGCATGTCAGCAAGCCGCAGGTCGTCGTGATGCACGGTGCGGTGACGGACAACAACGCCACCCTGTTCGCACAGGGCTATGACTCCGTCATCAATCCCTACTTCAAGAATCACAAGTGGACCGCCGTGGCCCACACTGCGGGCACGTGGGACCCGCCGACGGCCGCGACCGAGTTCCAGGCCGTCTACACGGCGCACCCCAACGTCAACGCGGCGCTGATCCCGAACGACGCCACCGGCGCCCCGATCATCACGTACCTGCAGTCGCTGCACGCGAAGCCCAAGTCGTTCCCGACCACGGGACAGGACGCGTCGCTCACAGGGCTGCAGAACGTACTCGCCGGCTACCAGTGCGGCACGGTGTACAAGCCGATCTACCTCGAGGCACAGGCCGCGGTTGCCCTCGCGCTCTACCTCCGGGCCGGGGCCAAGCCGCCATCGAGCCTGGTGAACGGCAAGACGCAGGACACGACGGCCAACGTGAGCGTGCCCTCGGTCCTCGAGACGCCGAAGTGGGTCACGACGGCGAATATGAACTCGACGGTGGTCAAGGACAACTTCGTGCCGGCAGCCCAGCTCTGCGCAGGTTCGTACAGCTCCGACTGCACCGCAGCGGGCATCACGCCGTAGACGTTGGCCGACCGTGCCCGGCTGGGTATTGTCGGCCCAAAGAGAAGTAGGTCCAGGCCGGCCCCCCGTGACATGCGGGGGGCCGGCCATGGGTCGACACTGACCGTCGCAGCATCATGGGGGTACCGACATGGCCGAGGGTGCACCACTGCTGGAGCTGCGAGGCATCAGCAAGGTCTTCGGCGCAGTACGGGCCCTGAACGGCGTGAACTTGACCGTCCCCGCCGGCAAGGTCACCGCGCTGGCCGGTGACAACGGCGCCGGCAAATCGGTGCTCATCAAGACGATCTCGGGCCTGTGGGCCCCGACGGAGGGGCAGATCGAGTGGGAGGGCAAACCTGTCCACCCGCACTCGCCCAACGACTCCGAGGCGCTCGGGATCACGACGATCTACCAGGACCTCGCGCTGTGCGACAACCTCGACATCGTGCAGAACATGTTCTTGGGGCACGAGAAGCTGCGCCACCGGCTTCTCGACGAAACGTCGATGGAACTGCAGGCGCGGAAGATCCTGGCCGATCTCCAGGTGACCACGGTCCGGTCGATCCGCCAGCCCGTGGCCTCGCTCTCCGGTGGCCAACGCCAGTCCGTCGCCGTGGCCAAAGCGGTCATGCAGGCGGCCAAGCTCGTGATCATGGACGAGCCGACTGCCGCGCTGGGCGTCGCTCAGACGGGCATGGTGCTCGCGCTCATCAAGAGGCTGTCCACTCAGGGCACAGCCGTGATCCTGATTTCGCACAACCTGAATGACGTCTTCGAAGTGGCCGACCGGATTGCCGTCCTGTACCTCGGCCGGATGGTGACGCAGGGTTCAGCCGAGGAATACGACCGCCAGAGCGTTGTCGAGTACATGACGACCGGCGAGTCCCTGCGGGCTGCAGGGTGACAGGTCGATGACGGACACGATCGACGAACCCGTCGCATCGGGCGGGAGTCCGGACGGTCAGCCGGCCGACGACGCCAGCGCGGGCGGCAGCGCGCTGGCCCCCGACGAGCTGGTCGTCCTCGCTCCCGACGTGCTGGCGCAATCCCTGGGCGACTACCTCGGGGCCTGGTGGAAGCGCATCCGAAGTGGCGAAAGCGGCGCGCTCCCCATCATCATCGGCCTGATCGTCATCTGCATCTTCTTCGAAGTGCAGTCGAGTGCCTTCTTGACGGCGAACAACATCGTCAACCTCTTCGTCCAGGCGACGTTCATCATCCTCCTCGGTATGGCCGAGCTCTACGCCCTCATCCTCAGCGAGATCGACCTCTCCGTTGGCTTCGTGGGGGCGGTCGGCGCCTCCATCGCGATGGCCCTCATCGGCGCCCCCCAGAACTGGGTCTGGTGGGCCGGGATCATCGTCGGGATGATCGCCTGCCTGCTCATCGGCGCCTTCCAGGGGACGATCATCACCAGGCTCAAAATCCCCTCCTTCGTCGTCACTCTGGCCGGGTTGCTGGGCTGGCAGGGCGTCCTCATCTACGTCTTCGACGTCGACAAGGGTGCCGTGGGAGGCGTGATCACGGTCTCGAACAACGTCATCGACGACCTGGTCAGCGGCACCATGAGCCCGGTGGCGGGGTGGGTCCTCCTCGTCGTGCTGGTCGCCCTGTACGGCGTGGGCGAGGTGTACCGCGCGTCGCGGCGGCGGGCCCAGGGGCTGACGGCGCCTCCGCTGAGCATCACCCTCCTCACCGTCGCCGCCGTGGCGGTCTCCGGTGTGGTGCTGGTGTACGTCTGCAACCTCAACCGGGGCAGCCTGTCCCCCGTCGAAGGCGTCCCCTGGGTGATCCCCTTCGTCCTCGTCGTCCTCGTTGCGCAATCGTTCCTGCTCGCCCGGACGCGGCTCGGCCGGTACATCTACGCGATCGGCGCCAGTCCCGAAGCAGCGCGTCGAGCCGGCATCAACGTCTCGAGGATCCGCACCGTTGCCTTCGCCCTGTGCAGCTTCACCGCCGGCCTGGCCGCGGTGGTGTACGCGTCGCGGTTGGGCTCCATCTCCGTCGGGTTCGACGGCGGCACCTACGTCCTCTATGCGGTGGCGGCTGCCGTGATCGGCGGCGCCAGCCTCTTCGGCGGCCACGGCAAGCCCATCCACCCGCTGCTGGGCGGCCTCGTCATCGCAACGCTCACCAACGGCCTGGCCCTACTCAATATCAGCACGGCCGGGACGGACATCGCGACGGCGGCCGTCCTGCTCGTGGCGGTGGCCGTCGACTCCACCCTGCGGCGACGCGGCCGCGGCGGCACGCAACTCTGAGGCCATCCCTGTCCTCGAGCGCAACGCGGGCGTGACGCAGGCCACGCCAACCAGGGCCGTCATGACGTGCGCGGCGGCGGCACTGCTCGGCTTCCTGGGCATGGCGGCGTCGGACCCCGGCACGGCCGCGGCGGACCTCTCGTCGACGAACGACACTTCATGGACCGTGTACCACGGCGACGCAGAGGGCAACGGCGTCGCCCCGACCGCCTCCTCGGTCGACCTCTCCTCGCGGGCATGGACGTCACCCGCCCTCGACGGACAGCTCTACGGCGAGCCACTCGTTTCGGGTGGGCACGTCATCGTCGCCACGGAGAACGACACCGTCTACGCGCTGTCCAGCGACGACCGGTGCCATCCAATGGTCCACCCACCTCGGCACGCCGGTTCCCGCGGGCTCGCTCCCCTGCGGCAACATCTCCCCCACCGTCGGGATCACCGGCACGCCGGTGATCGACGAGACCCGCTCTGAGGTGTTCGTGGTGGCCGACGAGCTCGTCGGCGGGAAACCCGCGCACCAGCTCGTCGGGCTGGACACCGCGACCGGGAAATCGGAGCTGAACCAGAGCGTGGACCCCGAGGGCTCGACGCCCGCCGCCCTGCTGCAGCGTACGGGCCTGACGCTCGACACCGGCCGGGTCGTGTTCGGCTACGGCGGCAACTACGGCGACTGCTCCTCGTACCACGGCTGGGTGGTCTCGGTGCCCGAGGGTGGGGGCACCCCGCGCGAATTCACCGTCGACGCCGCACCGGGCGAGAGCCAGGGCGCGATCTGGATGGGCGGCGCGGCACCCGTGGTCGACGGCGGCGGCAACATCTGGGTCAGCGCCGGCAACGGCTCGGTCACATCGTCCGACCACGCCTACGACAACAGTGACTCGGTGCTCGAGCTCTCACCGTCCCTCACGCTCCACCAGTACTTCGCGCCGTCCTCGTGGGCTGCCGACAACGCGGGCGACCTCGACCTGTCCACCGCCCCCGCGCTGCTCGCCGACGGCCAGGTCGTCGCGGCCGGCAAGTCACGGATCGCCTACCTGCTCAACGGTTCCAGCCTGGGCGGGATCGGGAACCAGGAGGCGGCGCTCGGCGGAGCCTGCGGCGACGACATCGACGGCGGGGTGGCCTTCGAGGGCACGACGGTCTACCTGCCCTGTCTCAGTGGCACCGTCGCCGTGACGGCCTCGTCCCCCGATCATCTCCGCCTCCTGTGGAGCGCCGACAGTCGGCGGCGGACCGCCGATCCTCGCGGCCGGACTGGTCTGGACCATCGGCCAGGACGGCGTGCTCTACGGCCTCAAGCCTTCGACGGGGACGCCGCAGGAACAGGCGACGATCGGTGTGCCTGCGAACCACTTCCCGACCGCCTCGGTGGGCGGCGGCCTCCTCCTCGCCCCGGCGGCCAACCGTGTGGTCGCGTTCTCGGCGCCGGCCGCCGGGACGGCCGCAACGACCACGACGACGGCTGCCGCCGCGACGACCACCAGTCCACGCGCCACGACGACCTCGGCACCGGCGCACGAGGGCGGAGCGAGCCCCTGGGGCATCGCGGCGTCGGTCGTCGCTGCGCTGGCCGTCGTCGGCGGGGTGAGCTGGCTGCTGCTGCGCCGGCGGCGGGCCGCGGGCCGCGCCGGCCGTCAGTGAGCAGACAGCAGCAGCTCGAGGACGGTGCCCACCCCGGCCACGACGAGCGAGATGGACACGATGACGGCCGTGACCTTGACCAACGGCCGGTGCATCGGCTCCCACTCGCCGACATCGTCGAACTCGTCGAGCAGGTACAGGTCGTCGCCTTCCGCCCAGCCGGGCTCCTGGGGCACGCGCGCACGCTCGTCGATGGGTCGGGGCTCGCGCGTCGCCAGGTAGCCGATGAACGGCCCCAGACCCTCGGGAAAGTGAGGTTGGGGCGGCCCGGGGAGATGCCCTTGCATCGCCTGCCACGTTAGCCCTGGGTACAGCGCCGCGAGCGGTGGACCGTCTACCCTCTCGGGCCATGGACGAACCCCAGCAGATCGGCTTCACCGCGGCCGAGTCGACACCGCGTTTCCCCGCCGACCCGAAGCCGCCCGCCGGCGCGCCGAACGTCATCGTGATCGTGCTCGACGACACCGGCTTCGGGCATCTGGGCTCCTTCGGCTCCGACATCGGGACGCCGCACATGGACGCTCTCGCCGCGGGGGCGCGCCCTTCAACCGCTTCCACGTGACCTCCCTGTGCTCGCCGACACGGGCCTCGTTCTTCACGGGGCGCAACCACCATGCCGTCGGTATGGGATTCCTGGCCGACATCCCGCTCGCCTTTCCCGGCTACTCCGCCCGCCTACCGAAGACGGCCGCAGCCCTCCCGCGCCTGTTGCGCGACGCCGGGTACTCGACCCTGGCCGTGGGCAAATGGCACCTGACGCCCCGCTGGCAGCGCTCGGCGGCCGGGCCCTTCGACACCTGGCCCCTCGGCGTCGGCTTCGAGCGCTACTACGGCTTCCTCCAGGGCGACACCAACCACTGGACACCGAACCTGGTCTGTGACAACCACTACGTCGAGCCGCCGCGTCGCCCCGAGGAGGGATACCACCTGAGCGAGGATCTGGCCGACCAGGCCGTCCGCATGGTCCAGGACCAACAGCAGGGCGCACCCGGCAAACCTTTCTTCTTGTACTTCGCCCTGGGAGCGATGCACGCCCCCCACCATGTCGCCCCCGAGTGGGTCGACCCCTACGGGGGCGTGTTCGACAAGGGATGGGACGCCTGGCGGGACGAGCTGTTCGCTCGGCAGGTGGCGTCCGGCGTCGTGCCTGAGGACACCGTGCTCACGGCGCGGCCGGAATGGGTACAGGCCTGGACCGACCTGTCGGCGGACGAGCGGCGCCTCCTCGCCCGCCAGCAAGAGGTCTTCGCCGGCTTCCTGACCCACACCGATGCTCAAATCGGGCGTGTACTCGCCTCGCTGGAGCGCCTCGGGGCGATGGACAACACGATGGTGCTGGTGTTCTCCGACAATGGCGCCAGTGCCGAGGGCGGCAAGGTCGGCAGCTTCAACGAGCACCGTTTCACCGCACATCTGCGGGAGAGCGTGGCCGACAACCTCGCCCACTACGACGACTGGGGCGGCTTCAGCACCTACAACCACTACTCGTGGGCCTGGGCGTGGGCGGGCAACACCCCGCACAAGCTGTGGAAGCGCTACACCTGGCTGGGAGGGACCCGCACGCCCCTGATCGTGCACTGGGGGGATCGCATCGGACAACCCGGCACCGTGAGGTCCCAGTTCGCGCACGCCGTCGACCTGATGCCCACGATCATGGCTGCCGCCGGGCTCCACCCGCCCGACGAGGTGGACGGCGTCCCCCAGCAAGGATTCGACGGGGTCAGCCTCCTCCCGGTGCTCGACGACCCCGCAGGAGCGGAGCAGCATCACACGCAGTATTTCGAGATGATGGGCTCGCGCTCCATCTACCACGACGGCTGGAAGGCGACGACCAACCACATCAGCACAGGCGTGCTCGACGAGGAGGAGCTGGCCGTCGGCAGTCGCAGTTTCGACGACGACCGCTGGGAGCTCTTCGACCTCTCGGTCGACTTCTCCGAGGCGATCGACCGCGCCCACGACGAGCCGGAGCGGGTCCGCCACCTGCGCGACCTCTGGGCGGCCGAGGCGGATCGCAACAACGTGCTCCCGATCTCGGACGGCTTGGTCGACCGCCTGGCCGGGTTCATCCCCCCCACCTGGCCTCCCGGACCGTCGCAGACGTTCCACCCGGGCGGTGGGGCCGTGGCCGACGAGTCGGTCCCGCTCTTGTGGGGCGGCTTCACCATGACAGCCGACATCGATGCGGGGCCGGATGACGGCGGCGTCGTCTTCGCCATCGGCGACTGGTTCGGGGGCTATGCGCTGTACCTGCTCGGCGGGCGGGCTCACTTCACGTTCGCCCGCTCGGCCGACAGCCTCGAGCTGTCCGCGTCGACGCCACTGTCGGCCGGCCGCCACTCGATCGCCGTGAGCTATGCCGTCGGCCCGCACGGGGCACCCGGCCGCATGGTCCTCCTGGTCGACGACGCCGTCGTCGACGAGACACCGGTCGAGGGGATGCTCCCGATCGCCCTCCAGCACGGAGGAGCGGGCCTGCGCCTCGGGCGGGACAGCGGCTTCCCCGTCTCACGGCGCTACACGCCGCCGGCCCCGTTCAGCGGCGCGGTGCACCAGCTGCGCGTCGAGACGCCGGGTGCGTTCCAGCTCGGACCCGGCCGACGAGCTGCGGACTGCACTGCACGCCGACTGATGGCCGGGCTGTCCGCTGCCGTACGCGACGTGGTCGAGGGCGGTCACCTGGCGCACCTCGTCACGCTCAACGCTGACGGCAGCCCGCAGGTCACCATCGTCTGGGTCGGGCTCGACGGTGACGAGGTGGTGAGCGCGCATCTCTTCTTCCACCAGAAGCTGCGCAACGTGGCCCGCGATGCCCGTGTGGCGGTCTCCATCGAGACGGGGCGCCCGGGTCCCGGCGGCCTCGACGAGTACCTGGTGCTCTACGGCACGGCTCGGGTCACCGACGGAGGTGCACCCGAGCTCCTGCAGGAACTGGCCCACCGCTACCTCGGGGCGGACGTGACATTTCCCCCCATGGACGATCCACCACCGGGCCACCTGCTGCGGATCACCGTCGAGCGGGTCGCGGGCAACGGCGACTGGGCCTGAGCCTCGTCCCCTAGACGTCCCCGGCGCCGCGGCGCGGGCGTGGGCGAGATGCTCGCGGGTGTGGCGGGCCGCCACGGCCGCCAGGTCCATCGTCGGGAGCACCCGCCCCTCGGCGGGACCGAAAGGCGCACAGCGGTCGAGGTCCGCGTCACTGAGCGACCGCAGCAGGGCCTCGAGACGGGCGCCGTTCGCCTCGAGCAGAGCGGCGGTCTCGTCGCGCTCGGCCGTCTCGGCCCGCACCGCGTGCGCCGCATTGTCCCGGTCGATGTCCTGGGCGGTTTCGGTGATGCCGTCGCCCCGGGCCATCTTCTCCAGCCAGAGCAGGCCGTGCGCGTGCCCCTCGGCGATGTGATGGAGGACCACACCCACCGGCCATCCCTCGCCCGGCACCGGCAGCACCCACGCAGTGTCGCCGCAGGTGCGGGCGAACGCCACGGCCTCCGCGTTCGCCGCCGCGAAGTCGTCGGCCAACGCCGCGGCCCGTTCACTCGCCATGGCGCACCCCCGCCAGCTCGCTGAGCTCCTCGATGCGCCAGCTCCCCGGGGCTGCCCCGTCGGCGGCGGCGCGGACCGCCAGACGCTGCAGCAGTGCGTTCACCGGAGTCGGCACGCCGTGGAGGCCACCCAGCAACACGATCTCGCCGTTGAGGAACTCGGCCTCGATCGACCCGGCGCCGCGGGCGAGGCTCTGCCAGCTCGAACCCCCCTGCCACTCCCCCGATGAGGTGGGCGACAGCTGCAGGTAGTCGCCGCGCCGTGCGCGATCCTCCTCGGAGCTCACCGCGTCGATCCCGGCGGCGGCCGAGCACGTCCTTGCCCTCACGCTGAGCCTCGCGCGCCAGCGCGCTGAACCTCGCCTCGGACCCGCAGAGCGCCTCGACCGCGTTGGCGAGGTTCATCAAGAGCTTGCGGTACTTCCAACGCATGATGTCGGACCGGCCCACCGATTGGAAGGTCGTCGTCGCGATGGCGTCCGCGATCGCCTGCCCCCGCTGGCCGACGCCCTCGGGGTAGCGACCCAGGTCGAGCAGCCCACTGACGGGGGACGAGTGCACCTGGATGACGCCCGGTCGCAGCTGCGTGGCGGGGCACATCACGCACATCCCGTACGTGGAGGGGAAGTGGCGCAAAATCCTGCGCTCGTTCTCCACTCCGTTCTGCATGGAGACGACCGGCGTCGAAGGCGGCGCCACACTCAGCTGCGTGAGCGCCTGGTCGGTATGCTGGCCCTTCACGGCGAGCAGCACGACCGTGTCCCCGTCTGCATCGCCGGCCCATGACACCTGTGCCGGGTCGGCGACGACCGGAATGGGCAGGATGACCGTCTCGTCGGGGCTCTCGAGGACGAGCCCCGACTCGAGGGCGCGGCCATGGTCGCCCCGGGCGACGAGCGTCACGTCGTGGCCCTTCTGGAACAGGCGGGCCCCGACAGAACCCCCGATGGCACCGGCCCCCATGACGACGAAGCGCACGAGGTGCACTCTGCCACGTGCCAAGCTCTCCCGATGACCTCGTTGAACCCGGTGGAGCGTGCTGCAGCGCTGGGCGGCTCCGTCGCGACGGCCCCGCTGCGCCTGGTCGGGGGGTTGGCCACACCCGCCCGGGGTGACCTGGCGCGCACCGTGCGGCGCGCCATCGGGATCAGGGAGCAGCCACCCCGGATCGCCAACGACCCCGACGATGCCTACCTGCCGCCCCATGGCATGGCGCGGTCGGTGCACGCCGACCTGCCCACCATGCTCATCGGCGGGGTCAGTGCGCTCCTGCTGCAGTCGCTCCACCCGCTCGCCATGGCGGGTGTGGCGGAGCACTCGAGCTATCGCGAAGACCCGCTGGGCCGGCTGCGGCGGACGGCGGCGTTCGTCGGCGCGACGACCTTCGGGACCGTCGCCGAGGCGGAGGCCGCCATCACCCAGGTGCAGCGCGTCCATCGCCGGGTGCACGGGACCGCCCCCGACGGGAGGCGGTACTCCGCGGACGACCCCGACCTGGTGACCTTCATCCACGTGGCCGAGGTCTCGAGCTTCCTGGCCTCGTCGCAGCGCTACGGGCCCCGGCCCCTCACGCCGGACCAGTGCGACCGCTACTTCGAGGAGGTCGCTCCCGTGGCGCTGGCCCTCGGGGCGGACTGGGCGCCGCGCTCGACCGACGAAGTGCAGAGCTACCTGTTGCGGATGCGGCCTGAGCTCTACGCCGGTCCACAGGCCAAGGAGGCCCGGGACTGGCTGGTGCGCGGCGTGGCGCGACGGCCCAGCGAGCGTGCGGTGTACTCCCTCGTGCTGGCGGCCGCCGTCGGCGTGCTGCCTGGCTGGGCCCGCCGGGAGCTCGGGATGTCGCTCGCCGGCCCCCTCGACCTGTTCGTCGACACCGCCGCGGTGACCCCGCTCACGCGGGGGCTCACCGCCGCCCTCCGCTGGATGGTGACCCCGCCGGCCTGAGCTGCTCAGGTGGCGATGGAGATCCCGCCGTCGACGACCACGACCTGGCCGGTGACGTAGGCGGCGCGGGCCAGCGCCAGGATCACCTCGGCCACGTCCTCGGGCTGCCCGGAACGCTTGAGCGGTGCGACGAGGCTCACCGCCTGGCGGACGACGTCCCAGTCCGCGGTCCAGGGCGTGTCGATGAGTCCGGGCGCCACGGCGTTGACGCGCACCTCGGGCCCCACCACCTTGGCCAGGAGCGCCGTCATGTGGTTGAGGGCCGCCTTGCTCGCGGCGTAGGGGATGGACGAGCCCGTGGGCCGCACGCCAGCCACGGAGGCGACGTTGACCACCGACCCGTGTGCGGCGCGCAGGGCCGGGAGGGCGGCCACCGTCATGGCCCACGTCCCGAACACGTTGACCTCGAAGATCCGCCGCCACACGTCGACGGTCGCCGCCTCCACGTCGTGGTGCGGGATCACGGCGGTGGTCCCCGCATTGTTCACCAGGGTGTCGAGGCGACCCCAGCGCTCCTGGGCGGCGCTCACGAGGCGCCCGGGGACGTCCGGATCCGTGATGTCGCCCTGCACGTAGAGCGCGTCGGGCAGCGACGCCGCGACCGCCTCGCCATCGGTGACCGAGCGCGCCGAGTTGACGAGTACGGCCGCACCCGCGGCAGCGAAGGCGCGGGCGGTCGCGGCCCCGATCCCGCTGGACGAGCCGGTCACCGCGACGACCTGCCCGTCGAGGGGCGCGTCGCTCATGGCCGTGCGGTCATCGGGACGATCCCCCACCGGCCGGTCCATTCCTGCCCGGGTTGGAGATCGATGACGTCCTTTCCGGTGCGCAGCGCGTTGGGGGGGCACGTCATGGGCTCAATGGCGACGGCGTGGCGCCGTCGTTGCACCTCTTGGAGGGTGTCGCCCGTGTACACCATCAGGTAGGGGAACCCGGGGTCCACCCACAGCGTGACCCCGGTGGCGCCGCCGGGCGCGTCGAGCGTGGCACGGGCCATGCCGTCGGCGTCGCGCTCCAAGGTGGTGTAGGCCGTATCGAGCACGGCGGGTCCCACGAAGCGCGAGGTGGTGAAGTCGCGCTCGGTGCCCTCGACGGGCGAGATCGCTCCGGTCGGAAGCCCGCGGTCGTCGAGATCGAGCGTGTGGCGCGCCGGCAGGTGCAGGATCGCGCCGTCGACCGTCTCGGGCCCAGCGGTCAGGTAGGGGTGGAAGCCGAGGCCGAACGGGATCGAGCCCTCGTCGAGCGATTGTGCCGTCGTCGTCACGGTGAGCCCTTCCCGGCCGACGTGGTACTCGAGCTCCAGCAGGAGGGAGAACGGGTAGCCCGGCGAGGGGTGGAGCTGGAGCCGGAGGGAGAGCTGGTTCTGGTGCCGGGTCTGGAGCGTCCAGGGCAGCCACCGCACGAGGCCGTGGATCGCGTTGCGCCGCTCGGGCTCGTCGAGGGCGGCCTGGGCCCGCACCCCGTTGAACTCGTAGCGACCGTCGGCCAGGCGGTTGGGCCAGGGCGCGAGGACCTGGCCCCGGCTCGAATGGGACCACTCGTCGGTGCCGAACCCGTCGATGACCTGGGTGTCGCCGACCGAGTAGGCGCGCAGCGTGGCGCCCACCTCGCAGACGATGACCTCCTGGCGGCCGTGCCCGATGCGCCACTGCTGCCCGGTGGGCGAGGCGACGGAGATCCTGGGTGTGCGGGCGGACATTGCGAGTGAATTGAAGCAGACCAGGGCCTGGACAGGGGTGAGGGGCGGATCCGGCCGGTGGTGAAGGCCCGGTGACCGGGGTCCGAACGTCGCGTGAACGGCTCCTGCCGCCCTCGGCGCGGGCCGGTATGGTGAGGGCACGTGAGAATTCTCGTCACCAACGACGACGGGGTGACGGCGCCGGGGCTTGCCGCACTGACGAGGGCGCTCGTCGCCTGGGCCGAGAGCGCCGGCACCGACGGCCCCGGGCCACCGCACGAGGTCATCGTGGTCGCCCCCAGCTCGAACTACAGCGGGGCGGGCGCCGCCGTCGGCTCCGTGACGGACCGGACCACCATCACCTACCAGCGCGCCGACGTCGAGGGCGCTGAGGGCGTGGAGGCCTACGGGCTGGACGCATCCCCGGCGCTGTCCGTCATCGCCGGCGCCCTCGGTGCCGTCGGGCCCAAGCCGGACCTCGTGCTCTCGGGGATCAACCACGGCGTCAACGTGGGCCGCTCGGTGCTCCACTCGGGCACGGTGGGCGCGGCGTTGACCGCCAGCCAGCTCGGGATCAGCGCTCTTGCTGTTTCGCTGCGGGCCGGGGACGAGCCCGATCCCTGGGAGTCGGCGGCCGAGCTGGCGGTGTCGCTCCTGCCGATGCTCGCCGCCGCTCCGGTGCGAACGGTGCTCAACCTGAACGTGCCGCACTTGCCGTTGGCCGACATCCGCGGCGTGCGCTGGGCCCGGGTGAGCGGGGCCGGATTGATCAAGTCGGCCCGGGGCACCGGCACATGGGAGGCGCCGAACCGCGAGGAGATAGAGGGCCCGGCGGCGGCCGAGGCCGCACGCTCGGTCATGGAGGGCGAACCCGAGGAGAAGGGCGAGATCGTGCTGACCGTCGGGTCCCCCTTCCCCCACTCGGGCGACCTCGGCTTGGCCGACGCCGGGGCGGAGGACGCCACCCTGGTGGCCCAGGGCTACGCCGCCCTCACCGCGCTGCGGGGACCGCGGGCCGAGGAGGACCCCGAGCTGCTGGCCCAGCTCGACGCCGAGCTGGGCCCCGCCCTCTCGGGCTTCGGCTTGGGGAGCTGAACGGCCGACCGAGCAGCGGCGCCCACGCGAGCGACCACCGCTCAGTCATCCTCCCCGGGCGGCCGCCGTCTCCGCTTGGTCTCGGAGCGCCGCCGCTTGCCCTCCACCCGGCGCGCCTGGGAGCGCTTGGTCGGCCGGGTGGGCGTCCGCACCGGTTGTACCCGCAGGCCCGCGTCGAGCTTGGTCGCCAGACGCGCCAGGGCGAGCTCCCGGTTGCGCGCCTGGGAACGAGATTCGGAGGCACTCGCCCGCACGACCGCCCCCAACCGCTCGAAGAGCCTCGCCCGCTGGCGTGGGCCGAGCGTCGACGACGCCACCACGTCGAATTGCACCTCCACCCTGCTGAGCGTGCGGTTGGCGTGCTGGCCCCCGGGGCCGCCCGACGTGGTCGCGCGCCAGGAGATCTCAGAGAGCGGCAGGTCGAGCCCGCGGTGCACGTGCAGCGTCTCCTCTGCGGCCACACGACGAGCGTACGATCACCCGGGTACGCTCCGGGGCCATGGACTACCGACACCTCGGACGCTCCGGCATGGTCGTCTCGGCCCTCTCCTACGGCAACTGGATCACCCACGGGAGCCAGATAGAGGAGGAGGCCGCGGCAGCGTGTGTCAAGGCAGCGCTCGACGAGGGGATCACCACCTTCGACACGGCCGACGTCTACGCACTGGGGCGGGCCGAGTCGGTGCTCGGCCGCGCCCTCAAGGGCGTGCGGCGCGACTCCATCGAGATCTTCACCAAGGTGTACTGGCCCACCGGACCCAACCCGAACAACCGCGGTCTCTCGCGCAAGCACATCATGGAGTCGCTGCATGCCTCGCTGGAGCGGTTGCAGACCGACCACGTCGACCTGCTCCAGGCCCACCGTTTCGACTATCAGGCCCCGCTGGAGGAGACGATGCAGGCCTTCGACGACCTCGTCCGCCAGGGCAAGGTGCACTACGTCGGCGTCTCGGAGTGGACGGCGACGCAGATTGAGGACGCGTTGCGCCTGGCCGACGAAATGGGATTCGATCGCCTCGTCTCCAACCAGCCCCAGTACTCCTTGATCTGGCGGGTGATCGAGGCAGAGGTCGTCCCCCTGTGCCACAAGGAGGGCGTGGGCCAGATCGTGTGGTCGCCGCTCGCTCAGGGCATCCTGACCGGCAAGTACCTCCCGGGCGCGTCCGGGCCGCCCGAGGGCTCACGGGCCACGGGACCCGAAGGCGGGGAGATGTCCTGGCTGCTGCGCGACGAGGTGCTCGAACCGGTCCAGGCCTACGCGGCCTTGTGCCGCGAGGCCGGTTCCACACCCGCGGCGGTCGCGTTGGCGTGGGTGCTGCAAAACGAGAACGTCAGCAGCGCCATCGTCGGGGCCAGCCGACCCGAGCAGATCGCCGAGAACGTCAAGGCGCTCGACGTCGAACTCGAGCCCGACTTCGTCGAGGCGATCGAGAAGGCACTCGAACCCGCCACCCTGTTCGACCCCGGTTTCACGCTCAGCCCGGAGCAGCGGCCCTGACACCGGTCGCGCCTCGCGCCAGGGTCAGCCCGGGGCGCCGAAGCGCGAGGTGAACGAGCGCACCTCGAGAGTGGAGTGGGCGCGCTGCTCCTCGAAGACCCGGGTATAGCCCGTGTGTGCGATGCGCCACCCTTCCCAGGTCCGCTGGTAGCGGTCGCTGTAGAAGGCGGTCCCGGCGATTTCGACGTCGGCGCCCGGCACGATGACCCGGTCCTGCAGGTACCAGGTGCCATCGGCGGTCGCCTCGGAGGTGAAGGTGATCTCAGGGTGATGACCGTGGTGCTCCGTGACGATGCCCAGGTCGCCGAGGACGGCCGAGAGCCACGACACGATCGCCGAGCGACCCTCGAGCACGGTCCTCCCGTCCTCGTAGGAGGCGGTGGCGTCCTCGGTCAGCAGCGCGCCGAGCTCGTCGAACTGCTTGAGATCGAGGGTGCGGAAGTACGCGTACTTGAGGCGCCGTATGGCCTCGAGTTCGTCCGCCGTGTCCATGTCCGCACCCCTTTCGTTCCGGGCCGCGGTGGCCCCGGCCAGGGTAGTTCCAGTGGACTTGGCGGTCGGCCCGGGCGGGGACCAGCATCTTCGGCGTGCCCACGGCAAAGCAACGCCAGCGAATTGCCGCCTACGGCGTGTGCCGGGACGCCGAGGGGCGCCTGCTCCTCGCCCGGGCCTCCCCAGCTCTCAACATGCGGGGGCGCTGGTTCCTGCCCGGAGGTGGCGTCCAACATGGCGAGAGCCCGCCGGACTCACTGCGGCGGGAGATCGAAGAGGAGTCGGGTCTGACCGTGACACTCGGACCGCTGCTCGACGTGCTCTCCGACGTGCGGACGATCCCCGACGGCACGAGCCTGCACACCGTCCGGCTGATCTACCGGGTGGAATCGTGGGAGGGCGCCCTGCGGCCCGAAGTCGGCGGCACCACCGACGCGGTCGGATGGTTCACCCCCGAAGAGGTGCTGGACATGCCTCTGGCCCTGTACGTCCAGGCCGTCGTGGACCGCGAGCTGTGACCGTGGTCGACGACGGCGACACGCGGCACCATGTCGTGATCATCGGGTGCGGCTTCGGTGGGCTCTTTGCCGCTCGTGCGCTCAAGCGGGCGCCCGTGCGGGTCACCCTCGTCGACCGCACGAACCATCACCTCTTCCAACCCTTGCTCTATCAGGTGGCGACCGGCATCCTCTCGGAAGGGCAGATCGCTCCCGCCATCCGCGACGTCCTGCGCAACCACAAGTCACTGCGCGTGGTCCTGGCCGAGGTGGAGCACATCGACATCGAAGCCCGACTGGTCAGCGCCAACGAGTTCGGCCGGTCGCTCACGATCGGCTACGACAGCCTCATCGTGGCCGGGGGCGCCACGACCTCGTACTTCGGGCACGACGAGTTCCGCGCCTCGGCGTCGGGCATGAAGTCCCTCGACGACGCCCTGGCGTTGCGCGGCCAGATCTTCGGCGCCTTCGAGCTGGCCGAGGCCGAGCGCGACGCCGAGGCCAGGCGGCGGCTGATGACGTTCGTCGTCGTCGGGGGCGGCCCGACGGGTGTCGAGATGGCGGGTCAGCTCAAGGAGCTCTCACGGCGGGCACTGCGCCGGAACTATCGCGTCATCAACCCCCGCGACACCCGGGTGGTCCTGGTCGAGGGCGTCGACCGGCTCGTGGGCTCCATGGGGCCGCGCCTGTCCCGCCTGACGGCGCGGGACCTCACCCGCATGGGCGTCGAGATCCATCTGGACGCCATGGTGACCAACATGGACGACGACGGTGTCGACATCTCGAAGAAGGACGGCGGGGCAGAGCGGATCCCCGCCGCGACCAGAGTCTGGGCGGCCGGGACCCGCGCCTCGGGACTCGGGGCGGCGCTGGCCGATGCCGCCGGGGCAAACCTCGACAAGGCGGGCCGGGTCCGGGTCGAGCCGGATTGCTCCCTTCCGGGACATCCGGAGATCTTCGTCGTGGGCGACCTGATGGCGCTCGACGACCTCCCGGGCGTGGCCGAGGTGGCCATGCAGTCCGGGGCCCACGCGGCGCACACCATCGTGCGCCGCCTCGAGGGACGGGAGCCCAAGCGGTTCCGCTACCGCGACCTCGGGACGCTTGCCGTGATCTCCCGTTTCCGGGCGGTGGCCAAGGTCGGGCCCCTGCGGGTCGGCGGGTTCGTCGGATGGCTGCTGTGGCTCGTCGTGCACATCACGTTCCTGACCGGCTTCAAGAACCGCTTCGGCGCGCTCACCCGCTGGGCGGTCAGCTTCGTCGGGCGGGGGCGCTACGAGCGGGCGCTGACCGGGCGCTGGGTGGCCCGGGCGGAGCAGGCCACCGAATCTGCCTAAGGTTCCGGCCAGGACCAGAAGAGGAACCAATCGGGGGATCCCCATGCCCATCAACGTGACGCCCATCGCCGGGCTGAGTGACGACATCAACGACATCCGTCTCCGCACGGCCCGCATCGTCAACGAGAAGATCCTGCCCAACGAGTCCATGTTGTGGCATGCCCGCGGGAGCAACGTGACCGATGCCGAACGAGCCGAGGCCAAGGCCCTCCGGCAGGAGATCCAGCACAAGGTCAAGGACGAGGGGCTTTGGGCGCCCCACCTCCCCCCCGAGTACGGCGGCATGGGCATCGACTTCATGGCGCACGCCTACATGAACGAGATCCTCGCGTACGCCGTCGGCGCGGCTTCGTTGTTCGGCGTGGTCGCGCCGAACTCGGGGAACCAGACGATCCTGGTCAAGTACGGAACCGAGGAGCAGAAGAAGAAGTGGCTCCTCCCGCTCGTCGAGGGGACGATGCAGTCCGGCTTCTCCATGACCGAACCGGAGAATGCCGGGTCAGATCCGCGTTCCATTCAGACCACGGCCATCCGAGAGGGCGACGAGTGGGTGATCAACGGGCACAAATGGTTCACCTCCAACGGCCTGGCGGCGGACTTCTTCATCGTCATGTGCCGAGCCAAGGAGTCAAAGGATGACGAGGGTCCTGGGCGGATGGCCCAGATCATCGTGCCGACATCGAACCCGGGCGTGATCATCGAACGCGGCATCGGGATCTGGGGCAGCCCGAAGTCGGATCACTGCGAGGTGCGCTACGACCACGTCCGGGTCCCACTGGAGAACCTGCTCGGCCAGGTCGGCGACGGCCACCGGGCGGCCCAGGACCGCCTCGGCGCCGGCCGGATCTTCCACTGCATGAATTCGGTGGGCCAGATGTGGCGCGCCTTCGACCTGATGGTCGAGCGCCTCCTGACCCGCGAGGTGCACGGTGGCCTGCTCAAGGACAAGCAGTTCATGCAGGGGTTCGTGGCCGACAGCTACATGGACCTCCAGGCCGCCCGCCTCATGACCATCCATGCCGCGGAGAAAGTGGACAAGGGCGACCCCCAGGCCCGCACCGAGATCAGCGCGATCAAGGTCTTCGTACCGGCCGCCTACAGCCGCGTCGTCGACCGTGCGATCCAGGTCTGGGGGGCCGCCGGGGTGACCAACGACCTGCCGCTGGCCCAGATGTACCTCGGCGCCCGCACGCTTCGCCTGGCCGACGGCCCCGACGAGGTGCACCGCATCCTGATCGCCAAGAACGTCCTGCACCACTACGAGAACGGCGGCAGCTGGGACTTTGCGGGGTGAGCCCACGGTGACCTGGGAGGCGGGACCGGGGGTCTCCGTCTTCGCCGACCAGCTGTTCGAGAAGCGGGTGGCCGTCATCACCGGCGGAGGCTCGGGGCTCGGACGCGAGGTGGCCCACGCGTTCGCCCGCCTCGGGGGACACGCCGTCGTCGCGGGGCGCCGGGAAGGCCCGCTCGACGAGGTCGAAGCATCCATCCGGGCCGGTGGGGGCCGCTGCCTGGCCGTGCCCACGAACATCCGGGAGCCCGAGCAGGTCGAGGCGCTGCGCGACACGGTCTACCGGCGCTTCGGTCGGGTCGACTTCCTCGTCAACAACGCGGGCGGCCAGTTCCCCGCCCTGCCCAGCACGATCTCGGACAACGGATGGCGGGCCGTGGTGGACCTCAACCTGAACGGGACATGGAACATGACGAGTCGCTTCATGGGACCGATGGCGGAGGCGGGGTTCGGTGCGATCGTGAACGTGGTGCACACCTTCTCCTTCGAGCGGGGGGCGCCGATGTTCGTCCACTCCGGTGCCGCCCGGGCCGGCGTGGTGAGCATGGTCAAGACCCTGGCGCCCTACCTCATGCGGCGCGGCGTCACCATCAACGCCTTCGCTCCGGGTATCTTCTCGACGCCGGGCATGGTGGAGGCCGAGCTGGCCACGGTCGGGCGGACGGAGACGGGCTTCACCGACGAGTTGGTGGCCGAGGGGACGACCGTGCGCATGGGCTCGGTCGACGAGATGGCGGCCATGGTCCTGTACCTGTGTTCCCCCGCGGCGCGCTACGTCTGCGGTGCCACCGTCATCGCCGATGGTGCGTCCATGCAGACCAACTGGGTCAACTTCTTCGACGAGGGGGAGATGTAGCGCCGCGCCCACCAGAAGTGGCGACGGCTCTCCGGGGCTCGTCAGGCCTGGGTGCGCCAGCGAGCGTTGGCTTCTTCGAAGAGACGGCGGGTGCCTTCGAAGTCACGCGGCCGCTCCTCGAAGGTCTCGAAAGCCCACTCGGAACGCTCCACCGTGAAGAAGTCCCCGCCATAGACGTGGAGGGCGACCGCGAACTCACGACGGGAGTTGGCGACGGAGTGCACCACGTCGTCCCCGAGGACGAGGACATCTCCCGCCGGGAGCTGCCGGCCGCCTGAAGCCTCGAGGCCACCGGGAACCCGGCGATAGAAGGTGTTGTCCTCTTGGCCCCCGTACATGCCGATGACGGCCCACATCCGGTGCTCGTGGGGGTTGAGTGCCATCCCGGGCGTCCAGGCCACATGGAGGACGGTCAAGTCGGAGCCGTTGTAGAGCGTGGTGATGCCGCCCGCGTCGACCGGACCGAGCGCCCCCTCGAGCGCCGTCCGGATCCGCCAGGATCCCGTGGAGGACATCGCGCACCGCCAGGGCGGGCGTGTGCTCGGTCAGAGCGTCCTGACAGCGAGCGACGATGTCGTCGACGGCGAGGGCCACGGAATGACACTAGGACCGGTCCGGCGTGGCCTGCGACCGGGTGGTCGTCGAGCGAGCGGCTACCAGACTCGGGGAAGAAGCCTCCAGCGGACCTGTCCCCGATAGACCTGGTACTCCACCGACGCGGCCAGCAGCCGCTCTTCGACGAGGGAACGACCGACGTCGCAACCGATCACGAAGAGGACCACGACGGCATTCCACAGGGAGAAGCTCTGGAGCACGTACCCGACGAGGATGAGGAGGTAGCCGGCATACAGGGGATGTCGGACGACGGCGTACGGACCGCGAGCGACGATCCCCCGATCCGCTGCGACCGAGCCGAAGGAGCGGCCCAAGGCGAGCAGGGACGCCACGGAGATCGCCAGACCGGCCAGCTGAAGGACCAGCCCCGCATCGAGGCCCCAGCGAGAGTGAACGCCGCCCGGTTGGAGCAGCACGCCACCGAATGTGCCCGCGAAGGCAAGCGCCCAGTCTCCGACCCGCCGGCTCACGGCACGGGGGGATCGCCGGCGCGAGGAACGCGATCATGATCCACATCTGCTGGACGAAGAAGGCCACACCGATCAGGCGGTCCGAGTCCAGGTAGTAGAGGAGGTACTTCCGTGCGAAGAGCGCGGCGAGGAGTGCACCGGCCACGTTCACGGCGATCCGGGCCGTCCGCTCGCCGTCGAGGCGCCTCGCCCGGTGGTCCGTGCTCTCAATCCGGGGTGGCGGCATCTCACCCATCATCTGCCTCGCCGCTCCCCCAGTCCAGGCCCGATGCACCCGTCGCGGAGATTGCGTCAGCGCCGCCCGTACGCGGACTGATCCCGACTGCCCTCCCCGGCGTCAGGACGCCGTGGCTCCCCCGCGCTCGGGAGTTGGTGACAGGGCCGCGTGCGCCAGGTGGGCGACGATCGTCCTGGCGCACTGTGCTGACGCGGTCTCAGTCGTGTCCACGACCAGGTCGTATCTGACACCATCGTGCACCCGCTCGACCTGTTGGCGTGCCATCCCTCGAACCCGGTCCGCACGACGGAGCTCGCGTGCCTCTGCCACCGCTGGTTGGCACAGCACGCCGACCCAGAACACGGACAAACCCTCGAGCGCAGTTTCCAGCCGACCCTGCGACTCCCGGCCATCGAGGAACACGTCGTCCACGATGACCCGGTGCCGGCCCGGGCAACGGCTGCCAACCCGAGGTGCCAGGCCGCTTCGGCCTGGCGGAACTTCTCGCCGGCGAGAACCGAGCCATCGGATGCGAACGTGAGGGAGCCGGCCGCCCCCGTGTCAGCGGGACCGTGAGACAACGCACGAATCAGGTCATCGACGCCGAGCGTCAACCAGGTCCCGTCGAGTTGCCGCTGGAGGCAGGTGGCCAGGGAGGACTTGCCGGCACTCGAACCACCGTTCAAGACGATGACCTCGGCGCCCACCCGGGCGACAGTACCGCCGTCAGGTCCCCCTGCGGCCCGCACCGGTTCGTGCCCGGGACCTCAGAACCCGGTCGCGGCGACGATCGACCCGTTGAGCTGCGTCCCCGATACGTCCCCTTCGATCGGCGCGTCGCCGAAGGGATACACCTTGCCCTGCGCGGTCACGACCCAGTAGCCGAGGCTGTCATCGGTGACGACGATGGCGGTAGCGGGGTCCGAGCTGCCGGCCGCACCCGCGGGCAGACTGCCGAGCGCCTTGGCGTCCCCGTAGGTGAAGACCCGCCCGCTCCCGTCGACGACGTAGTAACCGAGGCCGCTCGGCGTCGCCGCTGCAGAGGTGATGGGTGTGCTCTGCGGTCCCGGCCCACCGAAGTAGGTGGCGTCGCCGAAGCCGTAGACGCTCCCGGTGCTGGTCATCACCCAGTAGCCGTTCCCGGTCGCGTCGGGCACGACGGCGACGGCCGATCCCGCACAGCCCCCGAAGCCGGGGCAGCTGCCGGCGAAGTGGGCGTCGCCAAAGGCGAAGACCCCGCCGTCGGTGGCCACCATGAAGTAGCCATGGCCCGTCGTCGACGGCACCATGCCCACGATCGGCGCGTTCAAGCTCTGCGGGAGCCCCGAGCCCGCCGGGTTGAGACCGAGGCCCGGGATGGAGCCGTAGAAGCCGGTGTTGAAGGAGAAGATCCCCCCGTCGGAGGCGACGAGCCAG
Organism: uncultured Acidimicrobiaceae bacterium; assembly: GCA_963726135.1. Taxonomy (GTDB): domain Bacteria; phylum Actinomycetota; class Acidimicrobiia; order Acidimicrobiales; family RAAP-2; genus Bog-473. The sequence continues at coordinate 53,338 of CAVSBE010000002.1, read as the reverse complement.
TAGCCGGAGAACCCGGTCCCAGGGGTCGTCGGCGAGATGCCCACCACGGGACGCTGGAGCTTCAGCGAGCCGGTGGATCCGTAGAACTGGGCTTGCCCGAAGGTGAAGATCCCTCCGTCGCTGCCGACGAGCCAATATCCACATGGGGTGGACGTCGCCGACGCAACGCCTTCGTACAAGGGTGCAGTCAGGACGATGATCGCACCGATCGTCACGGCGAACCGGCGGAGTCGACCGCGGCGGAGCCATGACGCGTTGAACGGGAACGAACGGAGCAATCTCATCGCCAATTCTCCTTCGATACGACGGCATACGGAGCCGTGTCAATCGCGTAGAAGTTAGCAGCCCTGCGTTGGCCGGAATCGCGGGGATGGGCTTCGACGGATCCCATCAGGTTGGCAGGCGAGCGAAGAGCCGAGTCCCCCCACCGAGTCCGACCGTCGGACCGGGTGCTCGTACGGCGCGGCCGTCGGGGCGGCAAGGCGATCCCCCATCCTGGTGGGCGGCATACGTACCCGACCTGGAGCGGGATACAGCGGCGAGTGGGGTCGCACCACCTCTCACGACGATCGGTCGCGCCGGACCCCGGATCCGAGTGTGGCCGCCGTGGCAACCCGGGCCGGATTTGTCCCCGAGTTGTTCGAGTCAGGTCCGACCGGCCCTATCGGGCATCGGTCGCGCGCCGTCACACTCATCGGCAGGCGGGTGAGATGATCGCGGCCGGGCAATGGGGCCTGGCTCGCGATCATCTCCTTTGCGGGACCCGGAGCGACCGGATGACTCGGCCCCTGGTGTGGACGCGGCCGTCAGCGGGCGCGCGCCGTGCACACCCAGCCGAGGTCGTGAGTGCGGACGTCGACGGCGCTGAAACCCGCGGCCGCCAGCCTCACGGCCAGGTGCTCCGCCTCGATGGGATTGTAGGTGTCGCCCTCGTGGAACGCGACTGTCGTCTCCATATAGCCGGCATCAGCGGCGACGAGGAGACCACCGGGCACCAGCACGCGGGCCAGTTCGGCGAAGACACGGTCCTGCTCAGCCGCGGGAGCGATGTGGTGCAGCATGTGGAACGAGGCCGCCCCGGTGAAGCGGTCGTCGGGGTAGTGCAGAGCGGTCGCGTCCCCGAGCACGACGTCGACGTTGCCGCCCGCCAGGCGTGCCGCCAGGGAGGCGGCCAACCCCTCGTCCACCTCGACCGCGGTGAGGTGGGCCGTCATGGTGCGCAGGACGTCGGTCGTGAAGCCAGGCCCGGGGCCGATCTCGATGGCGTCGTCACCCAACTCGACGCCGCGCAGCACCACCGGGAGGATGTCCTCTTGCACGATCCTCCGCCAGTCGTCGCCGGCACAGAACACCATGTGTTGCTCGTTCACGCCAGGCGGGGTCTCAGTCGGGTGCCTGGACCTGGTACTCGGCCTTCCACCAGCGCGCCGTCCGCACCTCCTCCGGGTCGGTCCGCAAGGCGGGGTCCTGACCCAGGTCGGCCGGCGTCGGGCCGATGCGCTCGGCGATCGGGCGCAGTGCACTGAGGTCGAAGCCATAGCAGCGCGCCGCCGTCTCGCCGAGCAGTTGGCGGGCGTCCTCGACCGGGATGCCGCCGAAGTCCCCCCGCAACCGCTCCTGGGTGTGGGGCCACGTGCCTTCGGGATGCGGGTAGTCGGTCCCCCACATCACGACGTCGCACCCCAACACGTGGCGGCGTCGGATCTCCTCCTTGGACATCGTCGACGCCCCGATGAAGATGTTCTCCCCGAAATAGTCCGACGGCAGCTTCGAAATCTTCCCTTTCAGCAGCGCCGCCATCTTCTTGGTTGTGTGGCCCCCGCCCATGTACTGGTCCCACTTCCACATCATGTCGGCGGCCCAGTAGGCGGCCGCCTCGGTCACGACGTACTTGAGGCGCGGGTGGCGCTCAAAGACGCCCGAGAACAGGAGGTGCCACATGGGGCGGGCCGCCCACCACACCACCTCGGCCAGGTAGATCCCGACGTTGTCGTTGTACTCCTCCTGGGGCGCCTCCCCCGAGTGCGTGTGGACCGGGAAACCGGTCGCCTGGCAGGCCGCCCAGACGGGGTCGTAGTCGGGATGGTTGTAGGGCACGAGGTCGTGCCACATGGTGGGAACCATGATCCCGCGGATGCCCGGCTGCTCGGCCAGCCACTCGATCTCGGCGACGGAGCGCTCCACGCCATGCGTGATGGGAACCAGCGCGATGCCGCCGTGCCGCTCCGGGCTGCGGGCGCACATCTCGGCCAAGAACCGGTTGTGGGCCCGCGCCCCCGCGAAGGCGAGCTCGGGGTCGGAGATGGCGCCCGCGGAGAGACCGGCGCCGAAGGGCGGCGACGCCATGCCGGTGATGGCGTCGGCGTCGGCGAACATCACCTCTGCTGTCACGCCGTCCGCGTCCAGCTCCTTGTCGCGCTGCTCGATGTCCCAGGCGCCGCGCAACCCTTCCTCGTTGTCGGTCTCCCACCCCATGATGTAGTCGTAATTCATCCGGAGTGCCTGGTCGCGGTTGGCCTGGCGTTCGGCCAGGTACTCGTCGAACTGGCGGTGGTAGGCAGCGTCGAGGTAAGGCCGGTATTTCTCGCACGGCAGCCCGGCGTGGGCGTCGGCCGAGATGATCGTGTAACGCTCGCTCATCGTTTCGCCCCGAGCACCGAGAGGTCGTCGTAGCGCTGGTGGATGAAGGGCTCGATGCCGGCACGTGGCACCGGCCCGATGATGCGGCCCACCTGGGTGGAGGCCCGCTCCGTCCAGTTGAGGTCGACCATGCGGCGTACGACCAGGTCCGCCACCGGGTCCAGTGGGGCCTCCTTGAGGATCAACTCGCCCTCGATCCCCTCGTGGACCCGGGTGCGCTCCGTCTTTTCCCCGTACACCAGCAACGGGTCCTGGTCCAGCACACCGGCAGCCTCCGGCGAGGGCGAGAGCTTGAACCAGAAGTCCGTCTTGGCCCGCTCGTAGTTGTCGCGCGGCCCGGTGACACGGCCCGTGATCTCGCACACGACCGAGCCCATGCGGGCGATGCGGGCCGACACGGCGGCGCCGTCGCGGCTGACGTCGACCTCGGCCAGTTTCTTGGGCTCGCCGTTGACCTCGCGGCCACCGATCAACGACTGCTCGGTCGTCATGGGCATGAAGATCGGGTACTCGCCCAGCCTGTCCTCATGGCGGGCCTGCACGCCGATCCACCCGGCCCCGAAGACCGGTAGTCCGGGCATCTCGACCCGGGTGATCGTGATGCGCACGAGCGGTTCGGGCCCGGGCACGAGGGGCGGAGGCAGGACCGCGGCCACGATCTCGGGATCGGTCTCGTAGACGGCGGTGACCGCCTGGGACCAGATGTCCGCCTTCTTGGCCTCGATCTCGCGGTTGACCTGAACGGCGTGAGCGCCGTATCTCACCGTCTGCATGTTCCCTCCCTCGTCACCAGGCACGCAGGATCTGCGTGGGGTCGAAAGCGTTGCACGTCGTCTTGGTCGGCCAGTCCTCGGGCGCCAGCGGCTGCGCCACCTCGGCCACCGACGGCCCGACGCGGTCGCCGATCGGTCGCAGCGCACCGAGGTCGAAGCCGTAGAAGGTGGCCGCCGTCGACTCGACCATGGCACGGACGTCGGGCTCCTGGTAGGCGGCGAAGGCCACCCGCAGCGCCTCGGTCGTGTACGGATAGCTCCCCTCGGAGTGCGGGTAGTCGGCGCCCCACATGACGTGGTCGATGCCGAGGTCGCGGCACAGCGGCGCCTCGCTCGGCCGCAGGAAGCTGGCGCCGATCCAGAAGTTGCGAGCGAAGTACTCGGTGGGGGTCATGGTCATCTTGGCCGCGGCGGCACCGAAGAAATTCGCCTCAGCGGCGTTCGCCGTCGTCATGCGGCCGTAGAACCAGTCCAGCGTCTGTAGCCCGCGGGGCAACCAGGCCACGCCCTGCTCGGTGACGGCGAAGCGGAGCGTGGGGTAGCGCTCGAGCACTCCGGAGAAGATCAGGTGCCAGACGGAACGGTGGCTGAACCACGGGATCTCGATCAGCATCATGGCCCGTGCCGCCTCGTGCTCCCCGTAGTCGGGTAGTGCGCTGCCCCCGTGGATGTTGATGGGCACGTCCAGCTCGGCGCACACCCGCCACAGTGGCTCGTAGTGGTCCTCCCAGAGTGGAGGGAGGTGGGAGTTGGGCGGGATGGACGGGAGCAGGATGCCGCCGAAGGGGTGCAGCGTCGCCGCGGCCCAGCGGACCTCGGCGACGGCGTCGTTCATGTCGTTGGCGAACACCTGGACGATGCCGGCGCGGCGGCCCGGTGTCCGGGCACAGAAGTCGGCCAGCCAGCGGTTGTGCGCCTGGACTCCGGCCCAGCGGCGCTCGTAGTCCTCCGGTGTGGGCGGCAGGGCGACGAGGTTGCCCTCGGCGAAGAACGGGGGGACCGTGTTGGGGAAGAGGACCTCCGCCGCGATGCCGTCGGACTCGGTCTCGGCCAGGCGCCGATCGCTGTCCCAGCTGCGGTAGGCGATGGGGGCGATGAGGTCGGCGTAGGGGTTCACGTAATCGGCCGCCCAGGCGTCGAAATCGTCGTGCCAGCGACGAGCCAGGTAGGGCCGGTAGTCCCCGATGTCACCGCCGGCATGGCCGTCGGCGGACACGACGGTGTAGCGGGCGGGCGCCGACGAGGTGGCGGTCATCAGCTCAGTGCGGCCGGCGGCAGCTGTCCGGCCCCGATCGCGTCGGCACGCCGGTGCAACATGGCCGCCGACTCCTCGAGGCCCTTCCCGATGATGAAGTCGCCCCGCTGCACGCCCTGCACGCAGAAGCGACCGAGCTCCAAGAGGTCCATCACCTCGACCGGACGGCCGGCCGCCTCGAGCTGTGCCTTGAACTCCTCGAAGGTCGTGCCGGGGGCCGGAGGCCTGGGCCTCAACCGTGCGAGCGCCTCGGGGCGGTTGCGCTGCGCCGTCCAGAGGCCCGTGTCGAGCAGTCCGCCCGAGGGATAGAAGACGGCGGCTCGCAGGGCGGTGCCCGCCGCCACGAGCTGGTGGGCCAGTGCCTCGGTGAAGCAGGAGATCGCCGCTTTGCTCGAGGCGTAGACCGACGCGTAAGGGACGGGCGCGATGCCCCCGTCCATGCTCGACGTGTTGACGACCACGCCCGGCTCGCCCGACTCGATCATGCGCGGCACGAAGGAGAGGACGCCGTTGGCCACGCCGAAGACGTTGACCGAGAAGCACCAGGCCCAGTCGTTGGCCTCCTGCTCCCAGGGTCGTCCTCCCCCGCCCGACGTCACCCCGGCGTTGTTGAAGAGCAGGTGGCAGACACCCTCGCGGGCGAAGACGTCCGCCGCCAGCGCCTCCACCGACTGCGCCGACGAGACATCGGTCACGACGCCGCGCACGGGCCCGGCGTCGGTGAGCTCCTTCACCGCGCTCTCGAGCACGGCCTCTTCGACGTCTGCGATGACGACCCGAGCCCCCTGCTCCAGAAGCGCCTCGGTGATCCCGCGGCCGATGCCGGCCGCTCCCCCGGTGACCACGGCAACTTTGCGGCTCAGATCGTTCAACCCGCTGCCCCCAGCTTCTGACGCCCCGTCAGCCGACCACCATAACGCCCGCCCGTACCACCGCGTTCGGGCGGGCGACCCGCCGACCAGGTCAACGGACGATCCGGCTGCCCGTGTAACCGCAACCACTGCTGGCACGTCTGCCCTTCAGTTCGACCCCGGGAGGTGGCGGCCGTGAAGCACCGTTCGATGTGGCGGGGGATCAGTGTTGCGGTGGCCGGCCTGACGCTGGCACTCGCCCCGATGAGCGTCGCGGCGGCACGCGGCCACCGACACAACCCCTCGGGAACAACCAAGGGCTCTGCCCCCAACAGCGCGATGTGCAAGGACGTCCGGACCGAGCAGTCGGGATCGAGCTCGGTCGGCTCCTCCATTTCGAGGGCGATCGAGTCGGGCAACTTCGCCACCGCCAAGCAGGCCATGCTGACCGCGTACGACCAGGACATGGCGAACGTGCAGAAGGCACTGAGCGCCATCCACGCTGCCCCCGCCAAGGTCCAGGCGGCGTTCAAGAGCCTGCTGACGTTCGTGCAGCAGGTCCGGAACGACATCCAGAACTCTTCGAGCGAGCAGGGACTCATCACCTCCTTCGAGGGCCTGGGCAGGAATCCCCAGCTCCAGACGGACGCCGTGACCATCTCCACCTGGTACACGTCGGTGTGCGGGGGCACGGCGGCCACGACCTCGACGACGGGGCTCGGGTAGCCGCCCCGCGACGCGTCCCGATGCCCGAGACACCGCCGCAGCTGAGCGTCGCGCGGCCCGACGAGGCCACGCCGCTCGACGAGATCGCCATGGCGCGGGCGTGGCTGCAGCACCTGCGCGACAGCGCGATCTTCAAGGTCCAGGACCTGACGAACGAACAGCTCCGCTGGCAGCCGGCCCGCACTGCCAATTCCCTCGGGGTGATCCTGGTCCATCTCGGGTACGCCGAACGGCTCTGGCTACGCGCCATCTTCGCCGGCGAGGCCATGGACATGGGCTGGCGCTCCCGTATGTTCGAGTTGCCCGACGGCTGGGGTGTCGAGGAGGTCGTCGCGTTCTACCGGGCCGAGACCTCGCAGACGGACGACGTCTTGGACAGGGCGGCATCGTTCGACCTGCCCTCCTCGGGCAACCTCCGGCCGACCACGCTGCGCTGGGCCGTGTACCACCTGATTGAGGAGACGGCACGGCACGTCGGCCACATGGACATCACCCGGGAGCTGCTCGACGGGAGCATCGGACGCTAGGCGGCCCGATGGTCAGGACCGCATCAGCCCGTTCGGACCGGAAATCGGCCGGTCGGTCCCCTGGATCGGCTCGACCCGGAGCTGCCACCCACCTGACCCGGCGGCGTGGGATCCTGGTACACGTCGCGGGAGGTACCGTGGCGTTCGTGCCTGGCGCCTGCAAGGGCGCCGGGATTGGGTGTGCCCAGACAGAGGGGCCCGCCGCGTAAAATTGGCAGAGTCAAAAATTGGCAGAGTCAAGCTCGGGGCGTAGGAGGTCGAAATACCGGCCATGGACGTGCAAGCCGACGACACGGGGCTCCTGCCCGACCCGTCCGCCACGGCCATCTTCGATCGGCCGGTCGCTGGCGCGGAGCAGCCCGTCACGGGCAGGCAGCCGCCGGTCACGGGAGGCCAGCGAGCCGGTCACGGGCGGTCGGCAACAGCAGTTCTTCGCGGACGCCTACCCGACCTACGCCGACACCGACAAGATCCCGGCGGTCGCAGGCGGCCGCGGTGGTCAGGGTCGACGGGGCTCGGGCCGCGTCCTCCGGGTGGCGGTGGTGCTGGTCGCCTTCGCCGTCCTGGCCGCGGGCGCGGCGCTCGGGCTGGTGAAGGCCGGGGTCATCGGCAGCAGTGGCAGCACCGGCGGCAATGGTGCGCCGCCGCCGGTGCACCACAACACGACGGCCGCCGCCCCCAAGACCCCCCTGCTCACCCAGATCTCGACAGGCGCGGGGACCGCCACCTACCGGATCGACATCGCCGCCTACGCGGTGACGGTGGCCACGACGACCGGCCGCTCGTGGGTCGCCATCGGCATCACCGGCCACAGCCCGAGCTACGAAGGGATCCTGGCCCCCGCCTCGTCCCAGAAGGAGATCCTGATCGGCTCGTCCACCGTGAACGTCGGAGCCGGTGGGACCAAGTTGATCGTGACGTCCGGCCACAGGTCGACGACGTTGACGCCGCCCTCGGCGCCCTTCACGTACCAGTTCATGACCAAGGGCTGACAAGACCCCAGGGCGGAACCGGGACACTCAGGCTGATCGCAGCGCCTCCGCCGGGCTGAGGCGCAAGACGCGCCAGGCCGGAGAGAGGCCGCCCAGCGCGCCGATGCCGAGCGCGATGCCGACACCGCCCGCGAGCACGGCAGGAGAGACGGACGTCCCCCAATGGCGGGGTCCGGCGTAGGCCGTGACGGCGAGCGCCCCGAGGATCGCACCGGTGACGCCACCCGCGAGCGACGTGCATGCGGCCGGGTTGGAGTCGGTCTCGTCGTGACCCCCACGGTCCGGCCGCAACGAAACGCCACCTGATGCCGTCCCGCGAGCCGACGCCGGATCCCGCTCAGTCGAGTCGCTCGGCCGCTCGCTCCAGTTTGTGCTGCGTCGCCACCGCGGAACGGTACTCCTTTCGGGCCGAGGTCACCCGCTGCACTGCCTCGGCTTCCGCGGCGCGCAGCGAGGTCACCGCAGCCTCCGCCTCCTCCAGGCGCCGTCGGGTCGCGCGGAGATCGTCCTCGGCCTCAGCGAGCGTCGCCGACGCTCGCGCCACGTCGTCGGTCGCTCGTTCGGCCGCACGCTGAGCCGACCGTCGTTCGCCGCGCCGGAGCCTGCCCACCCTGCCCCCGCGCTTCCGTTCGTGTCGGTCGTGCGCTCCCTGGCGGCGTGGATTGAGCGACCTCGAACCCGAGACCCGAATAGCGGAGCGCGACGGTGAGACGACCGCGCCGCAGCGCCTCGGCGCCTGCGGGGTCCGCCAGCGCCGCCTCGAGGGTCGCCGTCACCTCCTCGAGGACCGCATCGGAGACGGAGTGGTCCTCCTCCCGGGCGAGGACCCTCGCCTCGGCGACGAGTGCCGCCACCGCGTCACCCCGGCGCCGTGACAGGCGGCGCAGCTCGTCGCCCGACAACCCAACCTGGGCCTCCCGGAGTTGGGCGCCCAGACCGATGAGGCCCTCGATGTCCTGCGCCCGGTCGCGGGCCAATCGGTTTCCCAGCCAGGCGGGGACCGTCGGCCGGCGGAGCTTCTTGATCCGCTCGGCCAGGGCGCGGTCACCCTCTGCCCGGGCCTCGTCGGCCCGGGCGTCGCGGCTCGCCGTGAACCGCTCGGGTGCCAGCCCGTAGAGGTCGTCAGCGATGTCGTCGAAGTCCACGGTGCCAGTCTTCGTGAAATGGCGCCGCCGGCCAAGCCAGCGGTCCCTTCGCCCCCTCCGTCAACGGGGCCCCAACTCGCGCCGCGCACGGGTGGGCCCCGCTCAACCCGGCTCGCCGGCAGGTCGACTGTTCCCCATGCACGCTGGTGGGTCGCGCCGCGACGTCGGTCGCGGTCGGAGCAACACGAGCCGGCGCCGGGCCGTCGGGGCGTGGATGGCCGGACTCGGCATGGGCGCGTTGGCCTGGGGGACCCTCGGGTTCGGTGCGACGTCGGTGGCCGCTGGGACCACGCCGGCGCCGAGCGCTCCCTCCGGCATCGAATCGCTGACGAGCGTCCCGACGGACAACTTCTGGCTGGCGAGTGCACAGGGCGCGGTGTGGAACTTCGGCACCGCCGCCGCCTACGGGTCGGCTGCGGGCCTGCCCCTCAACCACCCGATCGTCGCCATCACGCCGACCAACGACGCCAAGGGCTACTGGCTCGTGGCCACCGACGGCGGGATCTTCTCCTACGGCAACGCGAGCTTCTACGGCTCGACCGGATCGATCACGCTGAACAAGCCCATCGTCGGCATGACGCCCACGCCCGACGGCAAGGGGTACTGGGTGGTGGCCACCGACGGTGGGATCTTCTCCTACGGCGATGCGGCCTTCTACGGCTCGACCGGATCGATCGCGCTCAACAAGCCCATCGTCGGCATGACACCCACGCCCGACGGCAAGGGGTACTGGCTCGTGGCCCGCGACGGCGGGATCTTCTCCTACGGCGACGCGAGCTTCTACGGTTCGACCGGATCGATCGCGCTCAACAAGCCCATCGTCGCCATGACGCCGACGCCCGACGGCAAGGGGTACTGGATGGTGGCCTCCGATGGCGGCATTTTCAACTACGGCGACGCCGGCTTCTACGGCTCCCCGGCCGGCGGTCCGGGCCTCGCTCCGACCGAGCGGGTGGTCTCGAGCCACTCCGGGCAGGGCTACTGGGTGGAGGCGCAGAACGGGACGGCCTACCCGTACGGCGACGCCCAGGGCACGCCGCCCACCGAGGGCCTGATGTTCTCGCCCGTGACGCCCGGGGACAAGGCCGTGGCCTTCGCCTTCGCCCAACTCGGAAAGCCCTACATCTGGGGAGGCAACGGCCCGGTCGGCTATGACTGCTCCGGGCTGGCCCTGGCGTCGTGGGAGAACGGGGCCGGCGTGGGATTCGCCCGCGTGGCCAATGACCAGTACAACACCGCGGGAAGCCCGGTCGCCCTCACCTCGCTGGCGGCCGGTGACCTCGTGTTCTGGGGTTCCAGCCAGACCGACTGGACCAGCGTCTACCACACCGGCATCTACGTGGGCGGCAACCAGATCGTCGAGGCGACGGGCGACCAGGTGCAGCTGAACTCGCTCGACCAGTGGGGGCTGAGCGACATCATGCCGAACGGGCGCCGACCGTAGGTCAGCTGCGGCGGATCCCCCGGCGAGTGACTCGGGGTCCGATCACCCGTTCCGACGCACCCGGAGCCCCGTCCCCGGTGCCACGCCGGATCTGTAACTTTCGGCCCGCGATCCCGTCACTGACTGCAGGTATGCGCCCCTGCCGGGGGGAAGGAGGTCGGCCATGTCAGCAGCCACCGTGATCAGGAACGGCGTCATCGCAGGTGCGTGTGGACTGGGGCTCTCCATCGGGCCGGCCGTGGCGGGCGCGGCAGCGGCCCCGAGTCAGACCTCGTTCACGTTCACCGGTTCCGTGACGGGAACGCTCGGTGAACCGAATACGCCTTGCAGCCAACAGGTGGTCACCGCGAAGGGGGCGACGTTCATGCTGAACGGGACGCTCAAGGGGGCGCCGGCGACCCAGTGGACGATTCAGCTCTACGCACCCAAGGCCGGGACCTGGAAGAACTTTGCCCAGTCGAACGGCGAGGGCCCGAACGTCGCACTGATCGGTGCGGAGCCCAACGGGACCACGAACTGGAACTGGGCATCGGAGACGAAGAACGGGACGATCACCACCACGCACACCTCCGGAAAGGTGAACATCATCCTCACGGGCTACAGCTCGTTCAGGGGCAAGCCCGGCAAGGGCAAGGTCCACGTGACCGGCGCATGGGGGTGCACCTCCTGAGGACGGTTGGGCCGGTGCGATTCCCGGTCAGAGTCTCCGCGCTCGCCCTGTTGACCACCCCTGGAACGGCAGCGATCATCGCCAACGGCACGGTGTACGTGGGCAGCACCGACTCGTCGGGCAACGGGGAGGTGCGCGCCAACGGGTTTCCGAGGCCCGGTCGATGGATCGACCGCTCTCGCTACGAGCACCCGCTGGTCGACCCGCAGCTCCCGCAGACGTAGCACGACCCGGCGCGCTGCATGGTGTTGCCGCAGCTGTAACAGAGGGGCGCATCGAGCTGTTCCGCCCGGGCCATCGGCCGGGGCGTCGTCGACGATGCCGGACCGCGGCCGGCGGCGCCCGGGTTCGGCCCGTCGTCGACCAGGCCGACCGAGGGCGTCGCCATCTCCTCGACGCCGGGCAGCGTGGGCTGGGTGCGCTCCAGCGTCGAGAGGATCCCCAGCTCGGCGCGGTCGGTGGTCGACAGGTAGTCGAGCGCCAGGCGCCGTGCGATGTAGTCGATCAGGCTGGTGGCGATGCGCAGCTCGCTGTCGTCGGTGATACCGGCGGGCTCGAACTTCATGTTCGCGAACTTGCGCACGAAGGTGGCCAGCGGCACGCCGTGCTGCAGGCCCATGCTCACCGCGATGGAGAAGGCGTCCATGATCCCGGCCAGGGTCGAACCCTGCTTGGAGACCTTGATGAACACCTCGCCCGGCCGCCCATCCTCGTACTCGCCGACCGTCACGTAACCCTCGCAGTCGGCCACCCGGAAGGAGAACGTCTTGGAGTTGCGCTTGCGAGGCAGGCGCTCGCGCACCGCGCCGACGACGAGCGGGTCCACCGACCGCTGCCGCTCGTGCACGAGTGCCGCCTCGAGCTCCGCGATGCGGGCCGCCACCTTGCGGTCCCTGGCCTCCGCCTCCGATCCGGCCGGCGCATCGTCGCCCCCCACCGGCGCGCCTTCCTTCTTCGTGGTCGAGAGCGGCTGCGCCACCTTGCAGTTGTCGCGGTAGATGGCCACGGCCTTGATCCCGAGGCGCCAGGCGTCGATGTGCAGCTGCTCGACGTCCTCGACCGTCACGTCCTCGGGCATGTTGACCGTCTTGGAGATGGCGCCGCTGATGAAGGGCTGGACCGCCCCCATCATGCGGATGTGGCCCGAGTAGTGGATGGTGTTGTCCCCCATGGAGCAGGCGAACACCGCCAGGTGCTCGGGTGCCAGGTGTGGTGCGCCGAGGATCGACATGTGTTCGTTGACGTAGGCCACGACCTCTTCCACCTGCGCCGGGCCGTAGCCCAGCTTGGCCAGCGCCCGGGGCACGGTCTGGTTGACGATGGACATCGTGCCGCCGCCCACCAGCTTCTTGGTCTTGACGAGCCCAAGGTCGGGCTCGACGCCGGTGGTGTCGCAGTCCATCAACAGCCCGATGGTGCCCGTCGGCGCCAGCACCGAGGCCTGCGAGTTGCGGACACCGTAGGCCTCGGCCAGGTCCACCGCCTGGTCCCAGGACTCCTGGGCGGCCGACAGCAGCTCGGGCGGCACGACGTCCTCGTCGATGCGAGATGCCTCGGCCTGGTGCATCCGCAGGACGTGCAGCATCGCCTCGGCGTTCTCGTGGTAGCCGGCGAAGGGCCCCATGCGGGCCGCCGTCCGCGCCGAGGTGGCGTAGGCGTGCCCCGTCAGCAACGCGGTGATGGCGGCCGCCCAGGCCCGCCCCGCGTCGGAGTCGTAGGGCAGTCCCTGTGCCATCAGCAGCGCGCCGAGGTTGGCGTAACCGATGCCGAGCTCGCGGAAGGCGCGCGTCGTCTCGGCGATCTTCTCGGTCGGGTAGTCGGCGTTGCCGACGATGATCTCCTGCCCGGTGAAGACGACGGCCACCGCGGCCCGGAAGCCCTCGACGTCGAAGTCGTCGTTCGCGTCCAGGAACGTCAGGAGGTTCATGGAGGCCAGGTTGCAGGCCGAGTTGTCGAGGTGCACGTACTCCGAGCACGGGTTGGAGCCGTTGATCCGGCCCGCGTTGGGCGCGGTGTGCCAGCGGTTGATGGTGGAGTCGTACTGCAGGCCGGGGTCGGCGCACTCCCAGGCCGAGTGAGCGATCTGGCGGAAGAGGTCGCGGGCCGGCACCGTCCGGATGACCGAGCCGTCGGTCCGCGCCAAAAGCTCCCAGTCGCGCCCGTCGAGCACCGCCTCCATGAACTCGTCGGTGACCCGCACCGAATTGTTGGCGTTCTGGTACTGCGTCGAGTGGCTGTCCGCCCCGTCGAGGTCCATGTCGAAGCCGGCGTCACGCAATACGCGGGCCTTGCGCTCCTCGATCGCCTTGCACCAGATGAAGTCCTCGACGTCGGGGTGGTCGGCGTCGAGGATGACCATCTTGGCGGCGCGGCGGGTCTTGCCGCCGGACTTGATGGTGCCGGCCGACGCGTCGGCGCCCCGCATGAAGCTCACCGGGCCCGAGGCCGTGCCGCCCCCCTTGAGCAATTCGTGCGACGAGCGGATGCGCGACAGGTTCACGCCGGCGCCCGACCCTCCCTTGAAGATGATGCCCTCCTCGGTGTACCAGTTGAGGATCGAGTCCATCCTGTCCTCGACGGAGAGGATGAAGCAGGCGCTCCCCTGCTGGGGCACGCCGTGCACGCCGATGTTGAACCACACCGGGGAGTTGAAGGCCGCCTTCTGGTGGACGATGAGGTACTTCAGCTCGTGGTTGAAGACCTGGGCCTCCTCGTCGTCGACGAAGTAGCCGTCCTTGGTCCCCCAGGCGGTCAGGGTGTCGGCCACCCGGTCGGCCACCTGGCGCAGCGACCACTCGCGCTCCTCGGTGCCGAGTGTGCCCCGGAAGTACTTCTGGGCCAGGATGTTGGTGGCGTTCACGCTCCAGGACTCGGGGACCTCGACACCCAGCTGTTCGAAGGCGACCGTGCCGTCCCGGAAGTTCGTGATGCGCGCCTCGCGCCGCTCCCAGCGCACCTCGTCGTAGGGGTGCACGCCTTCGGTGGTGAAGTGGCGGCGGATGCCGATCTCGGATCGCTGGGGGGCGATGGCCATGGCGCTGGGGTCCTCCTCGTTGGCTGCTGGGGGGTCACTGCGGTCCTGCTCTGCCTGCTCACTGCCTGCTCGTCGGCGCCGTCACCCCACCCCCCATTCCAGCGGAGCGGTGTCTCAGGCGCGTCTCCCGATCCGGCGCCCGGGAGGGGCACGAATCGCCTTACCACAACATATAGTGGCAGACCCTCCCCCGAGACACGAGATGCTGTGTCATTACAGCACTGTAGTTACGCCCTTGTCAACCACATCCACGCATCATCCGTGCAGGTCACGGGCCGCTCGCGATTGTTTGCGCGAGAAGGCCGGGAGCGGGGGCCGCCAGGGCGCCGAAACGCCGCGAGGCGTTAGCGTCACACACCCATGGCCAAGGTCGTCGCGATCGATGCGGGCACGACCGGCGTGCGCGCGGTCGTGGTCGACGAGCGGGGCGCCGTGGCCGACGTGGCCTACCGCGAGCTGACCCAGCACTTCCCCCGCCCGGGCTGGGTCGAGCATGATCCGGCCGAGATCTGGGGCGCCGTGCGGTCGACGCTGGCCGAGGTCGGTGCCCGCCTCGCCGGGTCCGGCGACACCGTCGCCGCCCTCGGCATCACGAACCAGCGCGAGACCCTGGTGGCGTTCGATCGCGCCACCGGGCAGCCGCTGCACCGCGCCATCGTCTGGCAGGACCGGCGCACCGCGGCGCTGTGCGCCGAGCTCACGGAGGCGGGCCACCTGCCGCTCGTGCGCGCCACGACCGGGCTGGTGCTCGATCCGTACTTCAGCGCGACCAAGGCGGCCTGGCTGCTGCGCTCCGGCGACCTGGCGCTGGCCGCCGGGCGACCCGAGGCTCTCCTTCTGCACGGTGGACACCTGGGTCCTGTGGAACCTCACCGGTGGACCGGCGGGCGGCGTCTACGCCACCGACCCCTCCAACGCCAGCCGCACCCTGTTGCTCGATACGGCGTCGCTGGCCTGGTCCGCCGAGCTGTGCGACGTCTTCGGCGTGCCGCTGCCCGCGCTGCCCGAGGTACGCCCGTCGGCCGGGCGCTTCGGCACCGCCGCGCTGGCCGGCCTCGGCCCGGCGTCCGACGTGCTCGACGGCGTCCCGGTCTCGGGCGTCCTGGGCGACCAGCAGGCGGCGCTGTTCGGGCAGGCCTGCTTCGAGCCGGGCATGGTGAAGGTCACGTACGGCACCGGCAGCTTCGCGCTCGCCAACGCGGGGGCGGAACGCCCGGCCGCACCAGAGGGACTGACGGTCAGCTGCGCGTGGGACCTCGGGGAGCACGCCGACGGCGCCCACGGCGGCGTCGCCTACGCGCTCGAGGGGTCGGCCTTCGTGTCGGGAGCCGCCATCCAGTGGCTGCGCGACGGCCTCGGCATCATCGCCTCGGCCGAGGAGGTGGGCCCGCTGGCGGCGTCGGTCCCCGACAGCGGCGGCGTCACGTTCGTGCCCGCACTCACGGGGCTCGGCAGCCCGTGGTGGGACCCCCGGGCCCGCGGCATCGTCACCGGGCTGACCCGCGGGGCGGGACGCGCGCAGCTGGCGCGGGCCTGTGTGGAGGCGATGGCCTTCCAGGTGCGCGACATGACCGATGCCATGGCCGCCGCCTCGGCTCACCCACTGTCGGCGCTGCGGGCGGACGGGGGTGCCGCCGCCATGGACCTCCTCCTGCAGCTGCAGGCCGAGCAGAGCCGCATGCCCGTGGCCCGGCCGCGCTCGCTCGAGTCGACCGCGCTGGGCGCGGCGACCGTGGCCGGGCTGGCCGAGGGGATGTGGTCCTCGCTCGGCGAGCTGGCCGGGCTCTGGGAGGCCGAGCGCACCTTCGAGCCACAGCTGCCGGCGGACCTGGCCGACGCGGTCCACGTGGGTTGGCGCCGCGCCGTCGAGAAGTCGATGGGCTGGGCGGCCGCCGAACCGGCCTAGCCCCTCCACCGGGCGGGGCGGCGTGCGGATGCTGCGGTGCCCCGCCGCTCATTGCCCCTACCGGTCCGGAGCCCGAGGGAGCAGACTGAGGGGGAACACTGCGAGGCGTGGGGGACTGTCGGGCGCGCCCGCACAAAGACGCTGGGAGGGCATCGTGGTACCTCGCCATCCGATTCCGCGGGGCGCACGCCGCGGAGCCCGCCGGCACCCGGTCCGGACGCTCGGCGCAACCGTGGCCGGCCTGGTGGCGGTCGCCGGGAGCCTGGCGCTCTACGGCGCCACCGGCATCGGCGTCGCGCCCGCGGCCGACACGGTGCTCGGCTGCACCGACACCTGGACCGGCGGCGGCGGCACGACGGACTGGGGCACCGCTGCCAACTGGAGCGCCGGCGTGCCCGACGGCACCGGCGTCGACGCGTGCATCCCCGGCGGCGCCACGGTCGTCGACCAGAACGCGACCGCCGTCGTCGGCGAGCTCACCGTTGCGAAGGGGAGCACGCTGTCGGTCGGCACCGGAGGCGCCGGGGACGCCCGGTCAGGCGGCGCGGGCCTGTCGGTCTCCTCGGGACTGGACAACGACGGGGCGCTGACCGCCGGGCCCTCGAGCCCCGGCACGGCCACACTGACTCTCGACGGGCCCGTCACCAACACGGGGGCCTTCGACGTGATCGGCACGGTCACCGTCGGCAACGCCGCCGGGTCGAGCCTCACCAACGCGGGCACCGTCGGGGTCGCTCCGGGTGGTGTGCTCACTCTCGGGACCTCCTCCACGCTGACCAATGCGCCGAGCGGGCTGCTCGCCTTCGGGATCGACGGTCCGCCGATCTCACCGTCGGCCTACGGCAGGATCGTGAATGGTGCGCTGTCGCTCGACGGGAGCGTGGCCCCGGTGTTCGAGAGCGGTTTCACTCCCCCGTCGGGCGCCGAGTACGCCGTGGCGGACAGCGCCATCAGCGGGACGTTCGCCACCGTGCGCAATGGTGCGACAGCCGACTACTCGCACGCGGGCGCGCTCGGCCTCGTCGGTGGCGCCGCGGCCATGGCCACGGCCGTCGGCGTCACGAGCTCCGTCCCCGCATCGGTGTTCGGACAGGACGTGCGGTTCACGGCCACCGTGACGCCCGCCTCGGGATCCGACCCGACCGGCTCGGTGGCGTTCTCCGCCGGAGGCGTCCTGCTCGGGAGCACACCGGTGGCGACCGCAGCCGGGGAGACCACCGCCACCCTCGACACCGCGAACCTCCCGGTGGGATCGCAGCCGGTCACCGCGAGCTACGGCGGGGACGTCCTCTTCGGCCCCAGCACCTCCCCGGTGGACGCGCAGGTCGTGAAGCCGGACGCCGCCGACGTCACCATCGAGGCCGCACCCGCCGACGCCGTCCCGGGCCAGCAGGTCACCTACACGGTGGCGGTGTCGGCCGCGGCGCCGGGCGCCGGCACTGTGGCCGGCACGGTGTCGTTGCACGACGACGGGAGCCCCGTCGCGGGCTGCGCGTCGCTCGCACTCTCGTCGAGCGACGCGCCCCAGGTCACCTGCAGCGAGACCTACGACGCCGACGCGACCCACTCGGTCGTTGCCACCTACGGCGGGAGCGCCGACTTCCTCACGTCGACGGCGGCCCTCACCGAGACGGTCGCACCGCTCGCCACCACGACGACGGTCACGGCGTCGTCGTCCACGTCGACCTCCGGCGAGGCCGTCTCGTTCACCGCCACCGTGGCCGCGGGCGGCGGGCCGACGAACCCGACCGGGAGCGTCACCTTCAGCGACAACGGCGCGCCGCTCGGCACGTCGACGCTGACGACGACCGCGGGAGTGACCACCACCAGCATGCTCCTCACGACGCTGCCGCTCGGCGGCAACACCATCACGGCCTCCTACAGCGGGGACCCCGACTTCGCGGTGAGCGCGTCGGGCAGCGCCGCGCTGGTCACGGTGAGCCGGGCGCAGACCGCCCTGGGCCTGGGCAGCTCGGCCAACCCGTCCACGCTGGGGCAGCCGGTCACCCTCACGGCGAGCGTGTTCCCGGCGACCGGCTCCGGCGAGACCGGCACGGTCACCTTCTTCGACGACGGCACCGTCATCGGCAGCGGCAGCGTGTCGAACGGCCAGGCGACCCTCACCACCGCCACGCTGCCCGTCGGCACCGGCTCCCTCACCGCCACCTACGGGGGCGACGGCAACTTCGCCGGCAGTGCCACTCCGGCCGCCTCGTCCCAGGAGGTCGATCCCGCGCCGGGCTGAGCGCTCTGGACGAAATAAAGCAAGGAAATCCTTGTTATATTTACGCGGAAGAGCGGACCGCCGCTCGGAAGGGTGGGCAGCCATGAGCGTGGCAATCGTGACAGGGGCATCCCGTGGGCTCGGGGAGGCTCTGGCATCGGGGCTGGCGGGGGCGGGATGGTCGCTCGTGATCGACGGACGCGACCCGGCCACGCTCGGCGCCGCGGCCGATCTCGTCCGCACCCGGGCGGCGGCCGGCGCCCACGTGGTCGCCGTGCCGGGCGACATCACCGACGCCGACCACCGTCACGAGCTGGTGGGCGCCGCCTTCGACCTCGGCGGCGTCGACCTCGTGGTCAACAACGCGGGGACGCTCGGGGCCTCCCCGCTCCCGTCGTTGGCCGACTACCCGCTGGGTGATCTGCGCGTGGCCTTCGAGGTCAACGTCGTGGCGCCCCTCGGTCTCGTGCAGGACGCGCTCCCCCTGCTCCTCGACGCGCCGCACCCCCGCGTGCTCAACGTCACGTCGGACGCCGCCGTGGAGGCGTACGAGGGCTGGGGCGGTTACGGGGCCGGCAAGGCCGCGCTCGAGCACCTCGGTGCGGTTCTGGCCGCCGAGTTCCCCGCGCTGAGCGTGTGGTCCGTCGACCCGGGCGACCTGCGCACCGCGATGCACCAGGCCGCGTTCCCCGGCGAGGACATCTCCGACCGGCCCGAACCCGCCACCGTCGTGCCCGCCTTCTTGGAGCTGATCCGGGGCGACCGTCCGAGCGGGCGTTACCGGGCCGCCGACCTCGTGTCGGCCGGAGCGGTGACATGAGCGCCGCCGTGACGGCACCTCGGCTGGAGGCCCCGGTCGCCGCCCGCCTCCCGGAGCTCCATCCCCTCTCCTTCTCGTTGCCGCCCGAGCTCGAAGCGCCCTCGCCACCGGAGAACCGTGGGATGACCCGTGATGCGGTGCGCATGCTCGTGGCGACCAAGTCCGACGGGTCGCTCGTGCACTCCCACTTCTCCGAACTGCCCCGCTTCCTCGAGGAGGGCGACCTCGTGGTCATCAACACCTCGGGGACCCTGGCCGCCGAGCTCGACGGGACCGCGCCGGACGGCGCGGCCGTCCAGGTGCACCTCTCGACGAAGTTGCCGGCGGGCCTGTGGACGGTCGAGGTCCGCCGCGATGGGGAGCCGCACCTGGGCGCGAGCCCGGGCGACGTCATGGAGCTCGCGGACGGGGCCCACGTCGCGCTGCTGGCCGCCTACTCCCCCGGCCCCGGTGGGATGGGCGTCCGCCTGTGGGTCTCGCGGATCGAGACGCCCGAGCGCCTGCACAGCTTCCTGGCCCGCCACGGGCGACCGATCCGCTACGGCTACGTGCGGGGCAGCTACCCGATCGCCGCCTACCAGAACGTCTACGTCACCGAGCCGGGCTCGGCCGAGATGCCGAGTGCCGGGCGCCCCTTCACTCCCGAGGTGCTCACCAGGCTCGTCGCCAAGGGAGTCGGCGTGGCGCCCCTCCTGCTGCACACGGGCGTCGCCTCGCTCGAGGCCAACGAGCCGCCCTACGCGGAGTACTTCCGGGTGTCGCTGCCCACGGCCCACCGCATCAATGACACCCGCCGCTCCGGCGGACGCGTCATCGCCGTCGGCACGACCGTCGTGCGCGCGCTCGAGTCGGTGGTGGACGAACACGGGCACGTACACCCGAGCGAGGGATGGACCGAGACGGTGGTGTCGTCCGAGCGGCCCGTCCGCTCCATCGACGGGTTCCTGACCGGATGGCACGAGCCCGAGGCCTCGCATCTCGCCATGCTCGAGGCGATCGCCGGGCGGCCGCTGCTCCAGGCGTCCTACGCCGCCGCGCTGGACGAGGGCTACCTGTGGCACGAGTTCGGCGACGTTCACCTGATCCTGCCGTGACGCCCGAATCCGCCGCACCGGCCGGCACCTCCGGGTCGGAGTCGCCCCTGCAGCAGCTGCCGACGACGCGGCGGGCCATCTTGAACCTCCTGAAGCGCCAGGGGCCGCTCGACGCCTCCGCGGTGGCTGCCGCGCTGAGCCTGACGCCCGCCGCCGTCCGCCTGCAGCTGGGCCGCCTCGACGAGGACGGGCTCCTCGTGCACCACGACGAGGTCGCGTCCGGGGCGCGGCGGGGACGTCCCCGCCATGTCTACGAGCTGACCGCAGCAGCCGAGGCGCTCTACCCGAAGCGCTACGGCGACCTCACGACCGAGCTCCTGGGCTACCTGGGCGGTCCGGGCGCCCCCCAGGTCGACGAGCTCTTCGAGTCGCGGCGCAAGCGGCGCGTCGCCGGCGCCCTCCCCCGGACCGCCAACCTCCCCTTCGACGAGCAGGTCGCCGCGCTGACCGCCATCTTGGACGAGGACGGCTACCTCGCCGAGGCCGAACGGCTGCCCGACGGCAGCTGGCGGATCACCGAGCACAACTGCGCCATCCTCACCGTCGCCCACGGGTTCTCACAGGCCTGCACGAGCGAACTGGCTTTCATCCGCGACGCGCTTCCCGGTGCGACGGTGCGCCGGGTGGCACACCTCATGGACGGGGCGCACGTGTGCGCCTACGTCGTCAGCCCGCCGGCGTCGTAGAGTCCGCCGCCCGGATCTCCAGGACGGTGACGCCGTCCACCTCGTGGATCTCGCTCTGCAGGAGCTCGATGAGATGGTGGCCGCCGATCTCGATGACGAACTCGTCGACCGCGTTCCCCGCGTCGCGCTCGAGGATGTTGATGGCCACGATGTCGCCCCCGACGGCGCCGATCCTGCTGGCCACCAGGCCGAGGGCCCCCGGCCGGTCGGGCAGGGCGATCCGCACGATGTAGCCAGCCATGGGGCAGACGTTAGGCGCTCAATGTGAACTGCCTGTTTCGGATTGCTTACGAATCGCCTGTGCTGCGGATTCGCTCACGCGGCGGCCGCGCTCGTGCGCGAGGGCACGTACTCGTCGACGTACTCGCGCTCGGAGAGCCGGGCGATCTCCCGCATCAGCCGGTCGGTGAAGGCGCGGCACTGGGCGTGATCGTGGTTCTCCAGAGGGTCGTCGGGGTTCTCCGGCGGGTCCATCTGCATGGGTGCGCCGAAGCGGATGATCACGGTCTTGAACGGCCGCATGAAATTGGAGTTGACCGGCTGCACCTCGACCGTGCCGACGACCCCGACCGGGATGACCGGCACCCCGCATTCGCGCGACAGCCTCGTCACTCCGGTTCGTCCCTTGTGCACGTACTGGTCGACGGTCCTTGTGCCCTCGGGGTACAGGCCGAGGATGTTCCCCTTGCCGAGGACGTCGTTGCGCGCCGTGTCGAGCGCACGCTCCGACGCGCTCCCCCGGCCCGCCGGATGGGGATCTGGCCGGCCGCCCGGAAGAACCACGCCGTCTTCCACGAGTCGAAGTACTCCGCCTTGGCGAGGAACGTCACCTTGCGCCGGACAACGAGAGGGATGAAGAAGGAGTCGCAGAACGACTGGTGGTTGGCCGCCAGCACGGCGGGGCCGTGCCGGGGGATGTGCTCCCGCCCCTCCACCTTGACCCGGTACAGGACGAAGAAGATCGGGGTCAGGACCGCCTTGAGCACCCAGTACGTCACGGTCCCAATGTAGGTCTCGACGCGGCCCGGCGCACCGCAAAGTCGAGCTGTGCTGTACTGCGGGCCGGTCGATCACTCCTGGAGGTGCACCGTGTCGAGCGAGACCCTGACCGCCGAGCCGTTCCTGTCCGGACTGTTCTTCGGGGAGTGCCCGCGCTGGCACGAGGGGCGCCTGTGGTACTCGGACTTCTTCGACCACGCCGTGTTCTCGGTCTCGCCGGAGGGCGAGCGCCGGACCGAGGTCGCATTCGACGGCGAGCCCGCCGGGCTGGGCTGGCTCCCCGACGGCCGCCTCCTCATCAACTCGCGGCTCGACCGCGCCGTCGTGCGCCGCGAACCGGACGGGTCGCTGGTGCGCCACGGCGTCCTGACCCCGTGGGCAACCTGGCACGCCAACGACATGGTGGTCGCGTCCAACGGCCAGGCCTACGCGGGGAACTTCGGGTTCGACCTCGACGGGATCTACGACGGCACCGCCGACGCCAGCGTCGTCGGCCCCGCCTCGCTCGTCCGCGTCGACCCCGACGGCTCGAGCTCCGAGGCCGCGGCCGACATCGCCTTTCCCAACGGCACGGTCATCACCGAGGACGGGCGCACCCTGATCATCGCCGAGAGCGCGGCCGCCCGGCTGACGGCCTTCGACCGCGCCGATGACGGCACGCTCGGCAACCGCCGGGAGTGGGCGGCGCTCGGGAGCGTCGCCCCCGACGGCATCTGCCTGTGCGAGGACGGCACGATCTGGGTCTCCAATGCCTACGCGCCGGAGTGCGTCCGGGTCGTCGAGGGGGGCGAGGTCCTCGAGCGGGTGGTCACGAGCATGAACTGCTACGCCTGCATGCTGGGCGACGAGGACCGCCGGACGCTGTACTTGGTCACGGCGCCGGTCAGCCACGCGTCCGTCGCCCGGGCGGAGCGCAAGGGCGCCATCGAGAAGGTGCGCACGACCGTCCCCGGCGCCGGCCTTCCCTGAGCGGCGGACCTCAGCCGAGCTTGGTCAGTGCGGCGCGGAGGTGGCGCACGGCCTGGCCGATGCGCTGCTCGTTCTCGATCAGTGCGAAGCGGATGTGGCCGTCGCCGCCGGGCCCGAACCCGACGCCGGGCGAGGTGGCGACGCCGGCTTCGTTGACCAGGTACTTCGAGAACTCCAGCGATCCCATCTCGCGGTAGGGATCCGGGATGGGGGCCCACACGAACATCGTTCCCTTGGGGGGCACCAGGTGCCACCCGATGCGATTGAGTCCGTCGCACAGCGTGTCGCGGCGTGACCTGTAGATCTGGTTGATCTCCTTGGGGTAGTCCGGCGCCTCGTTCATCGCCACGATGGCGGCGATCTGAATCGGCTGGAACGTCCCGTAGTCGAGGTACGTCTTCAGCTTCGTCAGCGCCTGGACGATCTCGCGGTTGCCCACGACGAAGCCGACGCGCCACCCGGCCATGGAGAACGACTTCGTCATCGTGTAGATCTCGACCGCGACGTCGGTCGCGCCGGGCACCTGGAGGATGGAAGGCGGGTCGTACCCGTCGAAACCCAGGTCCGCGTAGGCGAAGTCGTGCACCAGGACCACCTCGTGCTCGCGGGCGAACCCGACGAGCCGCTCCATGAAGGAGAGGTCCACGCAGGCCGTCGTCGGGTTGTGCGGGAACGAGAGCACGATGACCCTGGGCTTGGGCCACGACTCCTCCCAGGCGTGCATGAGCCCGTCGAAGAACTCGTCGCCGGGGTCGGGCGCGTCGTCCGACGCCACCTCCGGTCCCTGCAGGGGGACCTGCCGCACGTCGGCGCCGGCGAAGAGCGGTCCCCAGATGTGGATCGGGTACGAGGGCGACGGCACGAGCGCCGTGTCCCCCGGAGCCACCAGCACCCACATGAGGTGCGAGAACCCCTCCTTGGCCCCGATGGTCGTGACCACCTCGGTGTCGGGGTCAAGCTGCACGCCGAACTTGCGCTGGTAGAGATCGGTGATGGCGCTGCGGAGCTTCGGGATCCCCCGCGACGCGGAGTAGCGGTGGTTACGCGGGTTGTACGCGGCCTCGGCGAGCTTGCTCACCGCCACGTCGGGTGAGGGGAGGTCGGGGTTCCCGAAACCGAGGTCGATCACGTCCCGGCCGGCTCGCCGCGCTTCCGCCTTCAGGTCGTTGATGGTGGCGAAGACGTAGGGCGGCAAGCCGTTGATCCGGCGGAACTCCATCGGGGAAGTCTACG
The DNA here is from genome assembly GCA_963726135.1 of uncultured Acidimicrobiaceae bacterium. Classification (GTDB taxonomy): domain Bacteria; phylum Actinomycetota; class Acidimicrobiia; order Acidimicrobiales; family RAAP-2; genus Bog-473. The sequence continues at coordinate 29,350 of CAVSBE010000002.1, read as the reverse complement.
GCTCGGGCGCGGTCTCCCCCGACTCTGGGTCGGCAGAAAGGCACCCGTGGTCGGCATCGACCGCGCGTGCGGCAGCGGCCAGGGCCTCGACGTCGACGGGCCAGCCGAACACCGCCCAGCTGGCACCGGCGCGCCGCAGCGTCCGCAGCATCTCGGTGAGACTCGGCGACCCCGCGGGCGGCGGACCCGCCCACGTCACCTCGAGGGCAGCGGGCCCGGAGGCCCGCTCGGCCACCAATTCGGCCCCTGCGTCCCACAGGGTGAGGGCCGCGCCGGCGGCCACGGCCTCCACCGTGCGACCCGTGGGCCCGCCACCGACCCACACCGACAGTCCCGCCTGCACCAGCACGCGGGCCAGCTCGACCAGTTCGGCCCGGCGCTCCGCCGCGGAGGGAAACGGGATGCCGTAGGCGCGGTTCTCGTCCGCGCTCAGCCGGTCGCCGGTGCCGAGCCCGGCGATCACCCGTCCCGGCGCCAGGTGGGCCAGCGCAAGGAACTGCCCGGCCAGGACGGCGTTGGGTACCAGGCCCACGCGGGCCACGAGCGTGCCCAGGAACGGGCCCTCGCCGCTGCGGTGCGGCGGCCCGAGCAACGTGGCCAGCGCGCCGAGGAGCGGAAAGGGGGCGAGCGCCGGACGCAGGGGCTGGCCCATGGGCCAGATGTGGTCGTAGCAGAACACGCCGTCCACGCCGGCCGCGACCGCCTCGGCGGCCGCGACGAAGGCGTCGTCGGGCGTGTCACGGAAGGTCGGCAGCACGACTCCGGTCCGCATCACCACAGTCCGCCCTGGCGTGCCGCCAGCGCGGCGCCGACGGCGCCGGCCCGCTCTCCGAAGGCGGCGGGCACGATCACCGCCTGGGGGCGTCGTTCCCCTCCCTCGACCAGCTCCTCGAAGGTGGCGCGGGCGGCCTCGACCAGGAGATCGCCGGCCTGCGCGACGCCACCTCCGAGGACGAAGCACTCCGGATCGAGGACGGCGGCGAGGTTGGCCAGCCCGAAGCCGACCCACCACCCGACCTCCTCGATGACCCGCCGTGCCGCCGGGTCGCCGGCGGCGGCCGCGGCCGAGACGTCCTCGCCCCGCACGCTCTCGGGATCGCCTCCGGCCATCCTGACCACTTCGCCGAGGCGCCCCGCCAGCGCGGCCTCCCGGGCCAGCACGCCCAGCCCCGCGCCCGAGGCGAAGCGCTCCCAGCAGCCCCGCCGGCCGCAGGGGCACGGGGGACCGGCCGGGTCCACCACCATGTGGCCGATTTCGCCGGCGAAGCCGGCGGACCCGACCTGGACCCGACCGTCGAGCACGATGCCGCCCCCGATGCCGGTCCCGAGGGTGACCATCACGACGTGGCGGTAGCCGCGGGCGGCGCCCAGGCGGTGCTCGGCCAGCACCGCGAAGTTGGCGTCGTTCTCAATCAGGATCCGGCGTCCCGGCAACCGGTCGCCGATGAGCCCGGTCCAGTCCACCCCGTGGGCCTGGGGAAGGTTCGGCGAGAAGCACAGGCGGCCCTGCCGGTCCAGCATGCCCGGCGGGCCCACGCCGACGGGCGCCTGACGGGCGGCGCCGAGCGCTGCATCGAGGTCGTCGACGACCTGCGCCACCGCGGCGGCGACATGGCTGCCCGACGACGGCGCGCTCCCCGGTCGGCGTGGGGACACGGGCCTCGGCGACGACGTCATCGGCCGGTCCGAGGGCGACGCCCAGGACCTTGGTGCCGCCGATGTCGATGCCGTAGGTCACGTCGGCGGCCGGTCGGCGGCCCCCGTCAGGAGTCACGAGATGGACTCGACCCGCGCCTTCAGCTCTCGCATGGCGGTCGCCATGATGCGGCTCGTGGCTCGCATCTTGATGAAACCGGGGATGGGCACGCGCAGCTCCGCCTCGAGGTGGTAGGTGACGTCGGTGCCGTCGACGTCGGCGGGGTCGAAGACGTAGCTCCCGTCGAGCTTGGTCGTGATGTCGCCCTGGGTGAGCTTCCACGCCAGGACGTGCGGTGCCTCCGAGTAGTCGTAGGCGAGCGTGTAGCTGGTGCTGCGGCCGAAGGCGGCGGCGCGGAAGGTCACCAGCAGCGGGCGACCCTGGTCGTCGCGCTCCTTGACCTCGATCTCCTTGATGTCGGCGGCCCACTCGGGGTACCGCTCGAGGTCGGCCGCGACCTCGAAGCACCGCTCGGGCGGCGCCGCTACCGAGATGTGCTCTGTGGCTTGATCGGCCACGGTGGGTGCGTCCTTCCTGTCCGGAACTGCCAGCGCGGCAGGTGCGTCAGATTGCCACTCCGGCCAGCGCCTCGGCCAGCCTAGAAGCGAGAACGTCGTTGTCGAAAGATCCCGCCACCCTGGAACGGGCGGCCCGGCCCATCCGGCGGCGCCGGTTCGGGTCGGCCAGCAGGCTGCGCAGGGCCCCGGCCACCGCCCCCGGGTCCCCCGGCGACTCCACGACCAGGCCCGTGACCCCGTCCAGCACGGCCTCGGAGGCACCGCCACTGTCGCCGGCGATCTGGGGAACCCCGGCCGCCGCCGCCTCGAGGAACACGATGCCGAAGCCCTCCTGCTCCAGCCCCAGCCAGCGGTTCCGGCAGGGCATGGCGAAGACGTCGGCGGCGCCGAGGAGGGCGGACCGGTCCTCGTCGCTGACCGGGCCGAGCACCTCGACGGTCAGCGGGCTCTGCCCGGCGAGGCGCCGCAGGTGCGCCAGCTCCCGGCCCTCGCCCCCGATCGCCACGACCAGGTCCGGGTACGACGGCGCCAGGCGACCGGCCGCCTCGATCAGCACGTCCATGCCCTTGCGCGGCACGAGGCGGCTGACGCCGACCACGAGCGGCCCACGCGCGGGCAGTCCGAGTCGGGCCCGCGCGGCGCGGCGCTCGGGCGCCTTCAGCGGGACGATGGCGGTGGTGTCCACGCCGGGCGGGATCACGACCAGCGGGCCCATGGCGTCGCCGGCGGCACGGCGGCCTTCTGCCGCCGGGTAACCGCCCGCCGACACGATGAGCCGCGCGCCGCGCAGCACGCGGCCGAGCGCGGCGCGCGGGCCGGGGATGCGACCCGGCACGGTGACCTCCGCGCCGTGGAGGATCACCCCGTAGGGGACGCCGAGGCGAGGACCCAGGAGCCCGAGCGGGAGCACGGGGTCGAGCAGCACCATGTCGATCTCGTTGTCCGCGACGCACGTGCGGACCGCCGCGAGGGCGGCGGCGGTCGGGAAGAAGAGCGTCGTCCCGGGCACCCGCTCGATGCGGACGCCGCGTTCGGCCTGCTCGGCGTCGAAGGCGGCGGCGCCGTCGTCCGACGATGCCGTCAGCACGACATACGAGGCGGGGTCGAGCCGCTTCCACAGCTCCCAGAGGTAGTTCTGTATCCCGCCCACCTTGGGCGGGAAGTCGTTGGTCACGAGGAGGTGGCGTTTCACCGGGGCCCTGCCACGAGACGTCGCGGCCGGGACGGCACCCGGCGATGGTCAGCCCGGCGGTGATCAGCCCGCCCGTGTGTGGAAGCGCAGGGTCGGCACGAGCCCGGCGCGCTCGAGCATGCGCATCGCCCGCGCCTCGTCGGCGTCGATGACCACGGCGTCATCGGGCTCCCTCCCGAGGAGGAACGTGACGACGCAGTCGTCGCAGGCCGCGGTCTCCCGGAGTTCGCAGCGGTCGCAGTCGATGGTGAGCCCGCCCTCGGGCTCGAGTCGGGTGTCCCTGGATGTCGGCATGACGATGACCCTCTCTGTTCGGGCCCAGCATGTCGAGGGGTTGTGACACCCGGCGTGACGCCGGCCGCGCCCACGGCACTAGCCACCGCGCAGCGCGTCGAGCGCCGTGCGCAAGGTCTGGTCGAGGCCCCAGGCCACGCTCTCGGTGAGCACCGCCTCGGCCGTGGCGAGGGAGAGGAACGGAGGACCGCCGACCCGGTAGTCCCCGAAGGCCGGCGAGCTCATCACGATCTCGATGCCGAGAGGCGCCGCGTCGTCGCCGGCCAGGGCGGCGATGGTCCCGGGGTCCTCGTCGCCGGGGCTCCGGGTCACCACCACCAGGCGCGCCGCACCAGCGAGCCCGGCGTGCAGCTGGGCCAGGCCGTCCCACAGGTCCCGGCAGCCGAGGCAGGCCGCCGACAGGAAGAGGAGCAGAACCGGATCGGCGGCGTGCTCCACGTCGACCCGGCGCGCCAGGCCGTCGAGACCGACGCCGACCACGTCATGGGGCCTCGTCGCGGGGTGGTCGGTGTAGGTCGGGATGGGGCGCAGCCGGCGCAGGATCTCTGCCGGCGGCTCGCTCACGGCACTCTGGACGGGGCGCCCGGCTCCTCGAGCTGCTGGTCCTCGGCCGCGAGCTCCACGACGCCTCGCCCGTGGCCGCACCAGCGGCACACCACCTCGTCGACGTGGCGGGACAGGATCTCCTCGTCCTCGATCACGAGGTCGCCGCCGACGCTGAAGTGGTGGAACGCTCTCGTCTTCTGCGACACGATCACATCGAAGCGGGTGAGGTTGCCGCAGCCGTCGCACCGGTATCGAGGGAGGCTCATCCGTTCCACGGTAGCCGTCCGCGGTGCGCACCCTCCCCTGTCGGGCCTCAGAGCGGCGCTGGACCGGGTCAGATGCGGTCCAGGAGCTCGCTCTTCTTCGCGGCGAACTCCTCCTCGGAGAGAATGCCGCGCCGGCGAAGGTCGTCGAGCTCAATAAGCCGGTCGCGGATCTCGAAGGGGAGCGCCCCCTGCGCCGGCGCGCCTGCCGGTTGATCGGCGGCCTGGCCCTCTGTGGTGCCCGGGGTGGTCACACCGAAGGGTGGCGTGTCCTGCTCGGCGCCGCGGTCCTCGTCGAGGTCGTAGTCGTCGTCCCGCTGGGCCGCGCGACGCGCCTCGGCGGGCAGCATGTCGCGCGGGATGGCCTCGCGTCGGCCGCCGCCCACGATCTCGTTGATCTGTGAGTTGATGACGCGCTGGACGATTGCCGGCTTGCGCATGTACTCGAGCGTGAGCGAGTCGTCCTCACCCTGCACGTCGATGATGAGGCTGCCGGTGCCGAGGAGCCGCTCGATCAAGGCCTGGCGGATGTTGACCTCGGTGACGCGCTGCAGGCGCAGCTGGACAGTGTCGCGGCCCAGGATGCCCTGGCGCACCAGGATCCGGGTCGACGTCAGCGCCACGGTGTAGGACTTCCAGCGCACGACGCGGCCAAGGAGCCAGAGGCCGGGGATCAGGGCGACGATGAGGATGGGGTAGTTCGTCCAGCCGGGCGGGTTCCGCCACAGGACGACCAGCACGATGATCGCCGCCCAGACCCCGATGGACGTGAAGAGGGGGCCGAACAGGAAGATCCAGTGCGGGCGCAGCTCGGCCAGGAGCTCCTCGTCCTCGTTGAGGAATTTTCGAGGGAGGGCCATCGCGCAACAGTACCGGCGTGCCCGGCCGCCAGGGGCACGGTCGGCGGCCCGACCTAGGGTTGGGACATGCCCTACGCCGAGGTGGAACCCGACGAGGTCAAGGCGCGCATCGCCCGCGGCGAGGACGTGTTCCTCCTCGATGTGCGCGAGCCCGACGAGGTCGCGGCCTGGGCCTACCCCGTCGGCGTGAACATCCCGCTCGGCCAGCTCGGCCACCGCCTCGACGAGCTGCCGAGGGACGTCACGATCGTGGTGGCCTGCCACGTGGGGGGCCGGTCGGCCGCGGCGGCCGAGGCCCTGAGCGACGCGGGGTGGACGGCCGAGAACCTCACCGGCGGCGCCGTCGCCTGGGCGGCCGGCGAGGCGGACGCGGAGTTCCCTTCCGCCTGACCCGACCGGGACCGGGATCATGGCTTTCACCCGGGTTTGCCCTTACATTGGGAACGTTCCCGTGAGGGGGACTGCTTCGTGCAGAGCAGGAGGACACCCACCATGGCCTGCCAACGATCCGGTCGGGCGGCGCGCCACGCTCGCACGGGCTTCCTGGCCGTGGGCGCCGCGTGGCTGACGGTGTTCGCCGCCGGCATCTCGCTGCCGTCGACGCCCGCGGGGGCGGTCACGATTCCCAGCTGGGAGGTGACCACCGCCCCCACGCCCGGTAACGCAGACGCCAACTCGTTCAGCGGACTCGACGCGACGAGCTGTGCGGCCGTGGGCAGCTGCGTCGCGGTCGGGGAGTACACCGCCGGCGGCAACGGCCAGTTGCTCGCCGACTCGCTCGTGGCCGGCACGTGGAGCTCGGTGCAGCTACCGGCACCTCCAAACCTCATGCCCGGGTCGGAGCCGTACTTCGTCGCCCTCTCCTGTCCCGCCATAGCCTGGTGTGCCGCAGTCGGAGGATTCACCGATGCCTCGAACCATGACCAGGGTTTCGCCGCCGTCGACTCCGCCGGGTCGTGGTCGGTCTCGGAGCTCCCGATCCCGCCGTCAGAGGCCAACCCCGACGTCCGCATGCAGTCGCACGGCCTCGCCTGCCCGGCGGTCGGCACCTGCATCGCAACGGGAAGTTTCTTCGACGCGACGACCAACGGGTCGACGTTCATCGACACGCTGACGGGCTCGACGTGGTCCACGCTGGAGGCACCGGTGCCCCCGAACGCGGCGGCCAATCCGAACGCCGAGCTGTTCGCGGCGGCGTGCTCCTCGCCGGGCAACTGCCTGGCGACCGGTCCGTACCGCACGGCGACGACGGAGGAGAACTTCTTCGACGTGCTCTCCGGAGGGACATGGACGCCTGTTCAGACTCCGGTCCCGCCGAATGCAGACGCCAGCCCGGTGACCGAGCTCTTCGGCGTGGCCTGCCCGACGGGCGGCGGGTGTGTCGCCGTCGGCGACTACTTCGTGAACGGCCACGATCAAAACCTCGTCGTCACGCAGGCCGGAGGGTCGTTCACGCCAACCGAGGTCGCGCAGCCGTCCGGCGCGGCGGCCACGTCGAGCGCCCTCTTCAATGACGTATCCTGCCCGGTGGCCGGGTCGTGTCTCGCGGTCGGAAGCTACGGCGTCAACCCGACGTTCCTGCCCGAGGTCTCCGCCCTCACGGGAGGCACCTGGACCACTCAGCTCGCGCCCGGCACACCGAGCGGGATCAACGGCGACCTCTCCAGCGTCAGTTGCTCGTGGCCCGGTTCGTGCGCGGCGTCCGGCGAGGTGCACACCGGTTCCAATCCGACCTCCCTCATCGACACCCTGGTCGGCGGCTCGTGGTCGGGGAACGACACGGTGTTCCCGACGGACAACAACCCCAGCGCCAGCAGCTTCATCAACGCGCCGTCGTGCACAGGCGGGACGTGCATCGTCGGCGGCTCCTATTCGACGGCGAGCGCCGGCGCCGGCATGATCGACTCCTTCCCCAACCTCACGGGCTACCAGGAGGTCGCATCGGACGGGGGGTTGTTCGCGTTCAACACACCCTTCTACGGCTCCATGGGTGGCATGCACCTCAACGCGCCGATCGTGGGCATGGCCGTCAAGCCGGATGACGGCGGCTACTACGAGGTGGCCTCCGACGGCGGCCTCTTCGCCTTCCACGCACCCTTCCAGGGCTCCATGGGCGGAAAGCCGCTCAACAAGCCGATCGTGGGCATTGCCTTCGACACCCTGACCGGCGGCTACTACGAGGTGGCCTCCGACGGGGGCCTCTTCGCCTTCAACGCGCCGTTCTACGGGTCGATGGGCGGAAAGCCGCTCAACAAGCCCATCGTGGGCATCGCCTTCGACCCGATGACCGGTGGTTACTACGAGGTGGCCTCCGACGGCGGCATCTTCGCCTTCAACGCGCCGTTCTCCGGGTCGATGGGCGGAAAGCCGCTCAACCAGCCCATCGTGGGCATCACCTTCGACCCGGTGACCGGCGGCTACTACGAGGTGGCCTTCGACGGGGGCCTCTTCGCCTTCCACGCACCCTTCCAGGGCTCCATGGGGGGAAAGCCGCTCAACAAGCCGATCGTGGGCATGGCGTTCGACAACGTCACCGCCGGCTACTACGAGGTGGCCTCCGACGGGGGCCTCTTCGCCTTCAACGCACCCTTCCAGGGCTCCATGGGCGGAAAGCCGCTCAACCAGCCCGTCGTCGGGATGGCGTTCGGCTGAGGGACTCACCTCATCGTGTCAGCAGGGGCTGCTCGGTGGGGCTGGTGGGGATCGAACCCACGACCGAAGGATTATGAGTCCTCTGCTCTGACCACTGAGCTACAGCCCCAGGGATGCGGGGCGATGTTACCGACGGTGCGTCGGGATGACCGTGACGGCGCGACGCCCCGCCCCACGAGAGCTGTCGGGAGTGCGGTCTGCGGGCGCATCCGGTTTGGCAACATACTCGGGTGCCAGCGCCAGGACGAAGGCCGACGCGCCCTGGACGCCGTCACGGGCTGGCCTCCTTCGCCGTTGCCCTGGGCATCGGGGCCATCGGCGCGTTGCTGCTGGCGCTGCTCGGCGGAACGCGCGTGCCGCCGCGGCACGCTGGTGCACGGGGAGCTCGCGCACCTCGCCGATGACGGCCGAGTCGGCGGCGACGCACCCGCTCGCCGGCAAGGTCGTTGGCGTCGATCCCGGGCACAACGGCGAGGACTACACGGCGCCCTCCGTCATCGACGCCCCGGTCTTCAACGGCCGGACGACCGAGGCGTGCGACACCACGGGGACCGAGACCGACGGCGGCGACACGGAGGCCTCCTTCAACTTCAACGTCGCGTCGTATCTCGCCGCGGACCTGCGCGCCGAGGGGGCGCAGGTCGTGCTTACGCGCAGCTCGAACAGCGGCGTCGGTCCCTGCGTCACGCAGCGCGCCGCCATCATCAACGACGCGCGGTCGAACGTCGCCGTCGACATCCACGCCGACGGCGGGCCGCCGGCGGGCCGCGGCTTCACAGTGCTCGAGCCCGTGGCGGCCGGCCCGAACGACGCGATCGTCGCCCCCTCTGCGACACTCGCGGCGGACGTACGCGCGCGTCTACGGCGCGGTCACGGGCATGCCGGTCAGCACCTACGCCGGCACCAACGGCCTGCAGCCCCGCGACGACCTGGCCGGGCTGAACCTGGCTACCGAGCCCAAGGTGCTCATCGAGTGCGGGAACATGCGCAACGTCACCGACGCCGCCCTGCTGGTCACGCCTGCGTTCCAGCAGGCGGCCGCACACGCCCTGGCCCAGGCGCTCACGACCTACCTGGCCGGGTCGTGACGTCCCGCCCGGAGGTGCCGCCCGTCCCCGAACCGGCGGAGCCGCCCGGCACCGAGACCGCGACGCCCTGGTCGAGGTTCGGGCCCTTCATCGTGGTCACGGTCGCCGTCGCCTGGGGTCTGTGGGAGCTCCGGCCCGAACTGCGGGCGGTGCCGTACCTCGACGACAGCTCCCTGCACGAGCAGATGGTGCGGTTCGCGGCGACCCGCATCGGCCAGGGTCACCTGCCCCTCACGAGCTGGTTCCCGACGCTCGGGCTCGGCTCGCCCCAGTTCCTGCATTACCAGAGCCTGCCCTCCATGATCACGGGTTCGATCGGCACGGTCGTCGACCCGAACACCGGCGTTCCGGTGGTCGTTGTACCTGCTGCTCGCGCTGTGGCCTCTGTCGGTGTACGGGAGCGCCCGGTTGTTCGGCCTGAGCCGCTGGACCGCCGCCGCGGCCGCCGCCGTCGCGCCGTTCCTCGCCTCGGCGGCCGGTATCGGCTACGAGACCAAGGCCTACGTCTGGGTGGGCTACGGCGTGTGGACCCAGCTGTGGGCGTCGTGGACGCTGCCGCTCGCCTGGGGCTTCACCTACCGCGCGCTGTCGTCGCTCCGCGCCGCCCTCCCCGCCGTCCTCCTCATCATGCTGACCGTGGCGCTCCACTACGAGACCGGGTACCTGGCCTTCGTGCCGCTCGTCGTGTGGCCGTTCGTCGTGCCCTCGGACCTGGGCCGGCGGCTGGCCCGCGCCGCCGTCCTGGGCGTGGCCGCGCTGGCTGCGTCGGCCTGGGTCATCGTCCCGCTGCTGGACCAGTCCCACTGGGCCGCACGCAACCAGGTGCTCGAGAGCACGGGCCTCGAGAACGGCTACGGCGCCCGCCAGGTGCTGTCCTGGTTGTTCTCGGGCCAGCTCTACGACGCGGGGCGCTGGCCCGTCGTGACCATCCTCGTCGGCATCGGGATCGTGGCCTGCATCTGGCGCTGGCGCACCAGCCTGGCCGGCCGGGCGCTGGTGAGCATCTGGGTGGTGACCCTGCTGATGACGTTCGGGCGGACGACGTTCGGATCCCTCTACGACGTCCTGCCGGGCAGCAGCGACATCTTCATCCGTCGCTTCCAGATGGGCGTGCACCTCTCGGGCATCCTGCTGGCCGGCATCGGCATCGTGGCTGTCGGGCGGCTCGTGCTCGATGCGGCAGTGGGCATCCTTCCCGAGGAGCGCCGGGGCTGGGCCTCAGAGCCGGCGGGCCGGGGCATCGTCGCCGGGCTGTGCCTCGTGGCGCTGATCGTCGTGCTGGCGCCGGCCTGGACCTCCATGGACACCTACGACGCGCACAACGCAACCAACATCGGGTTGCAGGCCGACGCCGACACGCAACAGGACCCCCACATCGACCAGCTGCTCGACTACGTCCGCGCCCACCCGCAGGGACGCGTCTACGCCGGCCAGCCGACGAACTGGGGAGCGAACTTCCTCGTCGGCGCGGTGCCCGTGTTCAAGTACCTCGAGGCGAAGGACATCGACGAAGTCGGGTACACGCTGCGGACGGCCTCGCTCATGACCGACCCGGAGTACTCCTTCGACGACGCCAACCCGGGCGACTACCCGCTCTTCGGCATCGGCTACATCCTGACCCCCGCCTCCATGGCGCCGCCGGTGCCCGCCGACAAGGTTCGCTGCACCGACACCGCGTGCCTGTGGGCGCTCCCCGACCCGGGCTACATCCACGTCTACGACACGACCGGCGTCCTCACCGCGACCCGCGCCGACGTGGGCTCGCGGAGCGTGACCCTGCTGGACTCCCCCCTGCTCGGGCAGCACCGGGACCTGACGGTGGCCTTCAACGGGCAGGCGGGGTCGACCCCCACAGCCGCGGACGCGACGGCGCTGCGAGGGCCGCCGGGCCACGTGGTCGCCGAGCACGCCGACCTGGCCGACGGCCACGCCGGCGCGGTGGTGCGGACGAACCGGCGCGCCACCGTCGTCCTCAGCGCGTCCTACGACCCCGGCTGGCACGCCACGGTCGACGGCCACCCGATGCCGACGGTGATGGTGGCGCCGGCGTTGGTCGGGGTCGTGGTCGGCCCGGGCGTGCACACGGTCGCCTTCAGCTATGCCGGCTACGGCTCCTACGACGTGCTCTTCGTCGCTGGCGCTGGCCGTCCTGGCCGTCCTGGCCGTCGCGTGCCGGTGGTCTGGCGCCGGTGGTCAGGCGGTCGACCGGCCCGGGCCGGTCGACGAGAATGACGGACGATGCCGACCACGTCCGGCCCTGAACCCGTCCCGGCCACCGCGATGGCGCCGGCCGCCGTGGTGGTCGCGTTCCTGCACGCCCTGGCCGAGTTCGACGTCGACACCGCGGCGGCGCTCGTGACGGACGACCTCGTCTACATGAACGTGACGCTGCCCACGATCCACGGGCGGGAGCGGTTCGAGCAGCTCGCCCGCCCGCTGCTGCGGCCGGGCCGGATGGGCTTCAGGGTCCACCTGAACCACGTGGCCACCGAGGGCGACGTGGTGCTCACCGACAGGGTCGACGAGCTCAGCTTCCGGCGCTTCGCATCGCGGTTCTGGGTCTACGGGCGCTTCGTCGTCCGCGACCGGCAGATCGCCGTCTGGCGCGACTCGTTCGACTGGCTCGACGTCACCATCGGCAACCTGCGGGGCGTGGCCGGGCTGCTGGCGCCGTCGCTCAACCGGCGCCTGCCGACGGGCTGACCGGAGACACCGCGGGCCGAAGCGCGGCCCGAAGCCCTACTGCAGGTAGCCCTCAACGGTGTCCGCCGAGCGCGGCTGGACCGCATCGGGATCCTGCCCCGCGTGGCGCTTGGCGCGGCGCTGGCGCAGCGTGTCCCAGAGCTGGTCCAGCGTGACCTCGAGGTCGCGCTTGCGCGCCAGCTCGCCGTCGCTGAGCCCCTCGCCGACGTGCGCCTCTTCCAGGCGCTGCTCCTCGGCGGCGAGCTCGCTGATCCGCTCCACGATCTGGTTGTCGTCCATGTCCGCTCCGATCGACGGTCCCCGGCCACTGTGACCCGGGCCAGTCTGCCCGGCGTCAGGCCGCGGCGCCCAACTCGGTCCCGCCGCCGACCGCCGGGTCGGCGGTGCCCGCACCGGTCAGGGCCGGTGCGAGCACGTCGTCGACCGTGGCGGCGAGGTGGAACGTCATGACCTCACGCACCTCTTCGGGGACGTCCTCGAGATCGGGACCGTTGCGCTCGGGCAGGACCACCTCGGTAAGCCCGGCCCGGTGGGCCGCCAGCACCTTCTGCTTGACCCCGCCGATCGGCAGGACACGGCCCTGCAGGGTGACCTCGCCGGTCATCCCGACGACCGAGCGGACCGGCACGTCGCGCAGCAGGCTCACGAGCGCGGTCGTCATCGTCACGCCGGCCGACGGGCCGTCCTTGGGGACGGCGCCGGCGGGGACGTGCACGTGGAACCGCTTGCCCGCGAATGAGGACGGGTCGATCCCGAGCTCCGCAGCATGCGAGCGCACGTAGGACAGCGCGATCTCGGCCGACTCCTTCATGACGTCGCCCAGCTGGCCGGTGAGGGTGAGGCCCTCGGGGCCGTCGGACACGCTCGCCTCGACGAAGAGGACATCGCCTCCGGCGCCGGTCACGGCCAGACCCGTCACCACGCCCGGCACGCTCGTGCGGTCGGCCGCCTCGAAGAAGAAGTGGGGCCGGCCCAGCCAGCCACGGACGTCGTCGGCGTCGACCACCACCGGAGCCTCCCGCTCGCCGGAGGCGAGCTTGGTGGCCACCTTGCGCAACAGCTTGCCGAGCTCGCGCTCCAGGTTGCGCACGCCGGCTTCCCGCGTGTAGTCGGCCACGATGGCGCGCAGCGCCCCGTCGGTGATCTGCACCTCGTCCTCGCGCAGCGCCGCCCGGGTGAGCTGGCGGCCCACCAGGTGGTGCTTGGCGATCGAGACCTTCTCCGACTCGGTGTACCCGTCGATCCGGATGACCTCCATGCGGTCGAGCAGCGGCCCGGGGATGGTCTCGCTCACGTTGGCCGTGGCGATGAACAGCACCCGCGACAGGTCCAGGTCGACCTCGAGGTAGTGATCACGGAACGTGTGGTTCTGCGCCGGGTCGAGGACCTCGAGCAGGGCCGACGACGGGTCGCCCCGGTAGTCGGACCCGATCTTGTCGACCTCGTCGAGCACGATCACCGGGTTCATGGTCCCGGCCTCGCGCAGGGCGCGCACCAGCCGGCCCGGCTGGGCCCCGACGTAGGTGCGCCGGTGGCCCCGGATCTCGGCCTCGTCGCGCACGCCGCCGAGTGAGACGCGGACGAACTTGCGCCCGAGCGCGTTGGCAACGGACTCGCCGAGCGAGGTCTTGCCGACACCGGGGGGACCGACGAGGGCCAAGATGGCTCCCGAGCCGCGTCCGTCCACCGGCGTCAGGCCGCGTTCGGCCTGCAACTTGCGCACGGCCAGGTGCTCGAGGATGCGCTCCTTCACGTCCTCCAGACCGTCGTGGTCCGCCTCGAGGATGCGCGACGCCTCGGCGATGTCGAGACGGTCGTCGGACTCGACGCCCCAGGGGAGCTCGAGCACTGTGTCGAGCCAGGTGCGGATCCAGCCCGTCTCCGGGCTCTGGTCACTGGTGCGCTCCAGCTTGTCGACCTCGCGCTCGACCGCCTTGCGCACGTGCTCAGGCAGGTCACGCGCCTCGAGCTTGGCCCGGTAGTCGTCGGGGTCGGCCTCGTCGTCCCCGCTGATCTGGCCCAGCTCCTTGCGGATCGCATCGAGCTGGCGACGCAACAGGAACTCGCGCTGCGTCTTCTCCATCCCCTCCTCGACGTCGGTCTTGATCTTCTCGCGCAACGCCACGTCGGCGAGGGTGTCACGCGCCCAGCCCAGGACGAGGCGCAACCGCGCCTCGACGTCGAGCGTCTCGAGGACCTCGACCTTCTGCGAGAGCGACAGGTCGGTCGAGTAGCCCGAGACGTCGGCCAGCCGGCTCGGCTCGGTGATCTCGCGCAGCTGGGCCGCGATGCGGCCGGCCCCGCGGCTGTGCAGGATGTTCTCGAGGACCGCGCGGTACTCGCGGGCCAGCTCGTTGACGGTGGCGGTGGGCTCGGGCTCGGCCAGGGGCTCGGCCTCCACCCAGAGGGCATCGCCCGTGCCGGGGACGGCCGTGCCGATGACGGCGCGGGCGTCACCGCGGATGGCGACGGCGGGCAGGCCACCGGGCAGGTCGCCTTCCTCCATCACCTCGGCGACCACCCCGACGCTGGCGAAGCGACCCTCGATGTGGGGCACGAGCAGCAAGCGGCCACCCGCCGAGCGGGCGGAGTCGACGGCGGCGCGGGCCTCGGCGGACTCGAGCGCCATGGTGAACACCATCCCGGGCAGCACCACGCCGGACGTGAGGGGGAGCAATGGGAGTGTCAGATTCTCGTTGGTCATCGGGCTTCCTTCTCGTTCCTGAAAGATCCTCTGACTGGTCAACAATAAGGGCGCGGGAGTGATTCCCGAGCGGGCGACCCCCCTGCCCGGGGGCCCACGGGCAGGCCGGAGGGCGGCGCGACAGGCCTACGCTGGGCCTCGTGGACGAAACGGTCGGACCGCCCGCCCCGGGGCCCGCCGGGGGGACGACGCTGGCGCCGGCACGGCCGGCGCCCGACCTCGACGACGGGGACCACGACCGGATGGCCCACATCGTGCTCGAGGGCTACACCCCCAAGGACGGCGAATTCGTGTCCACGGGCCCGAGCGTGGTCGAGGGCATGGTGAACCGCACGCCGGTGCGGGCCCTGTGCGGCAAGGAGTGGGTGCCGGGCCGCGACCCCGCCCGCTACGGGCTGTGCCCCACCTGCAAGGAAATTGCCCAGTCCATGGGGTGGCGGATCCCCGCCGGCTGAGCCGGCCCGACGAATTCCCGTGCCGGGGTCCCGGCGCCCGCTACCGTGCGCCTGACCGGATCGACGGTGGAGGGACCGCCCGAAGGGAGCACGTTGGCTGAGGTCAACTTCGACGGAGTCACCAAGCGCTTCGGCGACACCACCGCGGTCGACGGCCTGACGTTGCACGTGCCCGACGGCGAGCTCCTCGTGCTGCTCGGCTCGTCCGGGTGCGGCAAGACGACGGCGCTGCGGCTCGTGGCGGGCCTGGAGGAGGTGAGCGACGGCACCGTCGCCATCGGCGAGCGCGTCGTGAACGACGTCGACCCCAAGGACCGCGACGTGGCCATGGTCTTCCAGAGCTACGCGCTCTACCCGCACCTCACGGTGGCCAAGAACATTGAGTTCCCGCTCCGCCAGCGCGGGGTGGACAAGGAGGAGCGGGCGGCCAAGGTCAAGCGGGCGGCAGAGACGCTCGGGCTCGGCACCCTGCTCGACCGCAAACCGTCCCAGCTCTCGGGCGGCCAGCGCCAGCGGGTCGCGCTGGCCCGGGCCATCGTGCGCGAGCCGCTGGTGTTCCTCATGGACGAGCCACTCTCGAACCTCGACGCCGCGCTCCGGGTCCAGACGCGGGCCGACATCGTGGAGCTGCAGGCGCGCTTGTCCACCACCACCATCTACGTCACCCACGACCAGGTCGAGGCGATGACGATGGGGCATCGCATCGCCGTCATGAGCGAAGGGAAGTTGCAACAGGTCGCGGCGCCAGAGGACCTCTACGCCCGCCCCGCCAACGCCTTCGTCGCCCACTTCCTCGGGAGCCCGGGCATGAACCTCGTGGAGGGGATGCTCGTCGAGGGTGGGGCGCCCGACACCGAGGGAGGCGCGGCCTCGGGCCGGCTGTCGGTCGCCTTCCCCGGGGCCTCGGTGCCGCTGCCCGCCGAGGTGGCGAACGCGGTCCGCGGCGCCGGGCCCGACATCGTGCTCGGCCTGCGCCCCGAGTCGCTGCACCTCAGCCCCGATGGCGTCATCGCGGCCTCCGTGATCATCGTCGAGCTGCTCGGCGCCGAGACGCACGTGATCTGCCACACCGAGACCGGCGCCCGCGTCATCGTGCGCCAGGGGGCAGCGGCCGCCAAGCCGGGGCTGGGTGAGGCCGTGCGCATCGCGGTCGACCCCGAGCCGCAGGCCTACCACCTCTTCGACGCCGCGACCGGCAGGCGGCTGGGGGGATCGTGACGGCGGTGACCGCGGCGGGCGCACCGGGGCTCGAGCCCGGTGCCGCAACGGCCGCGGGCGGCCGCAGGACCGACGGCGGCCGCGGACTGCGGGCCCGGCGGCGCAAGGAGACCGGGCTGGCCTACCTGCTGCTCCTCCCGGCGCTGGCCCTCTTCGGGGTGTTCTCCTTCTATCCCTTCCTCCGCAACTTCAAGCTGATGCTGTACCAGACGCCGCCGGTGCCCGGGCTCCCGGCCCACTACGTCGGGCTGCACCAGATCATCCCCACCATCACCTCGACCCAGTTCACCCAGAGCCTTGTCACCACGATCGTGTTCGTGGTCTTGGTGGTGCCGATCAGCTTGATCCTCGGCCTGGCCCTCGCCGTGGGGGCGCACCGCAGGCTCAAGGGCATGGCGGTCTACCGCATGATCTTCTCCTCGACCGTGGTCAGCTCGGTCGCAGTCGCCGCCGTCGTCTTCGGCACCCTGCTCAACCCCGTGGTGGGCCTGCTGCCCTGGCTCGGGATCAACCCGAACCCGCCGGCGCTCGAGAGCACGACCTGGGCCCTGCCCTCGGTTGCGGTCATCACGATCTGGCAGTTCCTCGGGCTGTCCTTCATCATCATGTCGGCCGGGCTCCAGTCGGTGCCCGACGAGCTGCTCGAGGCGGCACGCATCGACGGTGCGGGCGCCTGGACGAGGTTCTGGCGCATGACCGTGCCGCTCCTCTCCCCCACCATCTTCTTCGCCGTCGTCGTGAGCACGATCTACGCCTTCCAGGCCTTCGGCGCCGTCGACATCCTTATCGGGCCGCAGAACGCGGTCCGCCTGCACACCAACGTCCTCATCTACAACATCGTCAACACGCTGCAGATCGAGAACAACCCCGGGGCGGCCGCCATCATGGCCACGACGCTCTTCTTGATCATGCTGGGGCTGACCATCGTGCAGATGCGGCTGCTCGAACGGCGGGTGACCTATGCCCGCTGAGAGCACGGCGGACGTCGTGACCCCGCCGGGCGCCGAGACCGCGCCGGCGGTGCCGACCACGAGGAAGCCGCACCGCCGGCTGCGGACGGTCGGCGCCTACGTCGCACTGACGGCGGGCGCCGTCGTGGTCCTGTTCCCGATCTACATCACGATCGTGAATTCCCTGCTGGCGCCGGACCAGCTGGTGCAGCAGCCGCCGCCGCTGGTCCCGACCAATCCCCAGTGGCACAACTACAGCGCGGCCTGGAACGGAGGTCAGATGTCGAAGTACATGGCGACCTCGGCCATCATGACGGCCACCATCGTGGCCGGCCAGCTCGTCACGTCCATCCTCGCCGCCTACGCCTTCGCATTCCTGCGCTTCCCCTTGAAGCGCACGCTCTTCGTCGTCTGCCTGGCCACGCTCATGATCCCGCTCGAGGTCACGTTCATCACGAACCTGAGCACGATCACGTCGCTGCACTGGTTCAACTCCTACGAGGGCCTGTCCATCCCGTTCCTCGCCACGGGGTTCGGCATCTTCCTGCTGCGCCAGGCCTTCCTGCAGATCCCACGCGACCTGCAGGAGGCCGCCCAGCTCGACGGCTACGGGCACCTGCGCTTCATGACCCGGGTGGCGGTGCCGCTGGCCCGACCGTCGCTGGCCGCCCTCGCCGTGTTCTCCTTCCTCGGCGCATGGAACCAGTACCTGTGGCCGCTGGTGTCGACGGGAGGCACGACGCCGCTCGACACGGTGCAGATCGGCTTGAAGCAGCTCCTCGGGACCCAGGTGTCGTCCGTCCCGGTCTCACTGGCCGGGGCCGTCATCGCGTTCGTGCCGCTGGCGATCCTGTTGATCATCTTCCAGAAGCAACTCGTGCGCAGCCTGACCGCGGGCGCCGTCAAATAGGAGGGCGGCCGCCGCCTCGCCCGCCCGGGTGCTAGGCAATTCGCATGCGGACCCCCTCCATCCTCCGACTCCTCGCCGCGGCCCTGGTCGTGGCATCGGCCACGGCGGCCGGCGTCTCGGCCGTGGCGCTCGCCTCCGCCGCACCTGCCGGCGCGGCCAGCCTGCCGAGCTGCAACCTCAAGGCGCTCAGCAACCACAAGGGCACCGTCAACATCACCTACTGGGAGTCCGCCTCGGAGGCCAACCTGACGACACTGCAGTCGATCACGAGCGCCTTCAACTCGTCGCAGTCGAAGGTCCACGTCACGCTCGTCACCCAGGCGGGCTACGACGACACCTGGCAGAAGTACCTGGCCGGCCTCACCAACGGCCAATTGCCCGACGTCGTCCAGCTCGAGGACCAGCGCACGCAAGCCGCGATCGACACGGGCTCGTTCCTCCCGGTGCAGTCCTGCATGAACGCCGCCAAGTACTCGACCAGCGACTACCTGCCACGCCCGCTGGCGTACTGGAAGGTGAACGGCGTGCAGTGGGCGCTCCCCTTCGCCGTCTCGGCACCGATCCTCTACTACAACCAGAACGCGTTCACGAAGGCCGGGCTGAACCCCGCCGACCCCCCGACCACCCTCCCGCAGATGCTGACGGACGCCCAGAAGCTCAAGGCCACCGGGAGCGGGATGGGCCTCGTCCTGGACCCGTGGCACCTCGAGACCTGGCTGGCGTCGGCCAACCAGCTCTTCGTGAACCAGAGCAACGGGCGCAGCGCCCGGGCGACCGCGGGCGTGTTCAACACCAAGACCTCCGTCTCCATCTTCAGCCAGCTGAACCAGCTGGTCCGGTCGGGCGACGCCACGACCAACCCCTCGAGCGGGCCCAACGCCTACGACAACCTCCTCGGGATCGGCAGCGGCAAGTACGGCATGACGATCGAGACCTCGGCGGCGCTGGGCACGGTCACCAAGCTGCTTTCGGGTGGCCAGTACGCCAACGTCAAGATCGGCATCGGGCCGTTCCCCGTCTACAGCTCGTCGGTGCAGGGCGGGATCGAGCCGGGCGGCTCCGGCGTGTACATCTCGAACAAGGCGTCCGCGCTCAACCAGGCGGCGGCGTGGCAGTACATCTCCTACCTCTGCAACACGCAGAGCCAGGCAACGTGGGCGGCCGGCACCGGCTACATACCGGTGCGCAAGTCGTCGTCCCAGACAGCTACCGTCCAGCACCTGTGGGCGACCGCCCCGGGCTACAAGGTGGCCTACAACGAGATCAACAACGGGGTGAACTCACCCGCGACGTCGGGCTCGGTCATCGGGCCCTACGCGGACGTGCGCACCGACGTCCTCAACGCCGAGATCTCCATGTACACGGGCGGCGTGTCGCCGTCCAACGCGGTGAAGGCCGCGCAGACGAACGTCAACAACACGATCTCGAGCTACAACAGCCGGCTCGGGGTGTCGTAGGAGCAGGTCGGGCTCGTCCCCCGAGGCGGCCTGCCGGGCGCAACGCGGGCAGCAACCGCGCGACGGAGCGCACATCGATGGCCGCGCGGCGGAACGACACACGGACGAGCGCCTCGAGAGACATCGGCTCCGCGCCCGGCTGACTCAAGAGAGCCGAAGGTCACAACGCGCTGCGAAAGACCACGATTTCGGCGACGGCTTGGGTAACCTCGCTGACTGGAACAGCTCTCCGCGGCGCGTGTCGGGCAGGTGGGAGGAACAGCGATGGTCGTACAGGACACCGAGACGGTCGGCATCGCCGCCTACCGAGTCCTGTTCCAGCACAACTCCGAGGGCGTGCTCTTCTCCACACCCGACGGCCGCATCACCGCCGCCAATCCGGCCGCATGCGCCATGCTCGACATGTCCGGCGAGGAGATCTGCGAGCTCGGCCGCGACGGCCTGGTCGACCACGAAGACCCCCGCTGGAGGATCGCGGCGGCCGAGAGGGACCGCACCGGCTCGTCGGTCGGTGTCGCCCGGCTGCGCCGGGGCGACGGTCGCTTCATCGACATCGAGACGACCTCACGCCTCTTCGAGGACGAGAGCGGCTCCACACAGATCCTGAGCATCCTCCGCGACATCACGGGCCGCATCGCCATCGAACGCGAGATGGAGGAGCTGAGCGCACGGCTGCTCCTGCTGTCCCACAGCGACGAGCTCACCGGGTGCCAGAACCGACGCGGCCTCATCCTGGCGGGAACCATGCTGCTCCAGCTCGCCGACCGCCGGGCCGCCGACGTCCGGGTCCTCTTCGTGGACGTGGGCCACGTCAAGGAGCTGAACGAGCGCCTCGGGCACGGTGCGGGCGACGCCGCGCTGCAGGCGGTCGCACGGGCCCTGTCGGTGACCTTCCGCAAGAACGACGTCCTGGCCCGGATCGGCGGCACGGAGTTCCTCGTGCTGGCCCTCGACCTCGCGCAGACCGAGTGCACCGACGCGACGAACAGCATCAGGCGCCACCTCTCGGCTCCGGAGACGACCGAGTACATCGGCTCCCAGGTCGCGGTGGCCTTCGGCTGGGCGACCCGGAAACCGGGCGATCGCACGTCGCTCGAGGACCTGGTGGCCCTGTCCGAGTGGGCCATGCTCGAGGCCAGGGACGCCAAGCGCGAGGCCGGCGGCGGGCCGCTGCCCCAGGCGATGCTCTGGGACGACGGCCCAACCGATCACTCCTGATCCGCCAGATCGCACGCGAAATCCCAGGCAGACGGCATTTCTTGGTTTATTGCTTACTAACCCGCTTGGATTTAGCGTATCGCGTGGATTAAAGTGATTCGATGTCCACACACACCCATTGCACCGCTCCCACGGGCCAGTCGAGACGGGCGCTTCGATCCCGCGGCGCTGCCGCCGTCGGTGCCGGCGCTCTCGTCCTCTCGGGGCTCGCGGTCACCGCGCTCCCCGCCGGTGCCCAGTCCGGCGGCACCGTCAACCTGGTGGCCTACTCGACGCCCAAGCCCGCCTACACCGTGCTCGCCGCCGACTTCGCCAAGACCAAGACGGGCGCGGGCGTGACCGTCACGCCGTCCTTCGGGCCTTCGGGCACCCAGGCCACCTCGGTGGTCAACGGCCTCCCGGCCGACCTGGTCAACTTCTCGCTCGAGCCCGACATGGCCAAGGTCGTCAAGGCGGGCCTCGTGTCCAGCTCCTGGGACAAGGGGTCCACCAAGGGCATGGTGACGGACTCCATCGTCTCGTTCGTGGTGCGACCGGGCAATCCCAAGCACATCACGACCTGGGCCGACCTCGTGAAGTCGGGCGTGGGCGTCATCACGCCCAACGTGTTCAGCTCGGGCAGCGCCAAATGGAACATCATGGCGGCCTACGGCGCCGAGCTCGCCCAGGGCAAGACGCCGGCGCAGGCGCAGGCCTACGTCGCCTCGCTGCTGCACAACGCGGTGGCCCAGCCCTCGAGCGCCAGCGCGGCGCTCCAGACCTTCCTCTCGGGACAGGGCGACGTCCTCCTCGACTACGAGGACGACGCCCTCTACGCCAAGTCGAAGGGCGAAGCAGTCGACATCATCACACCGCCGCAGACGATCCTGATTCAGAACCCGATCGCGGTGACCAAGACGGCAAGCCCCGCGGCCAAGGCCTTCCTGGCCTACCTGCTCTCCCCCGCCGGCCAGACCGTGTGGGGCCAGCAGGGCTACCGGCCCGTGCTGCCGTCGGTCGCATCGAAGTTCACGTTCCCCAAGCCGAAGACGCTCTTCACCATCGACCACCTCGGCGGCTGGACCTCGATCAACAAGTCGTTCTTCGACCCCCAGACCGGCATCGTGGCCAAGGACGAGCAGACGCTCGGCGTCTCCACCGCGAGCGGGTAGCGCAGGTGACCGGCGTGGGCGGCGCCGTCGCCGACCTTGGTCTCCCGGGCGGGGAACAGGCGTCCGCCGGCCGTCGCCCAGGGCGGGGGCGGGGGCACCGTCGCCCCCCCACGGCGCTCCCCCCCGTCCTCGAGGCGGCGGGGCGGGTGGCCTGGCGCGCCGGCGGGCCGGCGCTCGCCGTCACCTACCTGTCGCTCCTCGTCCTGCTGCCGCTCGCCGCGCTGTTCACCAACGCGTTCAGCAACGGGTGGGGCTCGTTCTGGGCCGCCGTCACCCAGCCCGAGGCCGTCGCCGCGCTGGAGCTCACCCTCTGGATCTCGTTCGCCGTGGCCGTGGTCAACTCCGTCGCCGGCTTCGCCATCGCCTGGGTGCTGGTCCGTGACGACTTCCGGGGCAAGGCTCTCGTGGGCGCGGTCATCGACCTCCCCTTCGCGCTGCCGACGATCGTGGCCGGCCTCACCCTGCTGGCGCTCTACGGACCGAACAGCCCGTTCCACGTCAACCTCGCGGGCACCCGACTCGGCATCGCGTGCCGCGCTGGCCTTCGTGACGCTGCCCTTCTGCGTCCGCAGCGTCCAACCGGTGCTGGCCGAGCTCGATGCGGAGACCGAGGAGGCGGCCTCCTCCCTCGGCGCCAGCCAGCGCCAGGTGCTCCGCCGCGTGATCCTGCCGAGCGTCCTGCCGTCGGTGCTGGCCGGCGCCGGCCTCGCCTTCGCCCGGGCCGTCGGCGAGTTCGGCTCGGTCGTGCTGATCTCGGGCAACCTCCCGTTCAAGACCGAGGTCGCCTCCTCGTGGATCTACAGCCTGACCCAGAGCGACACCCCTGATGCCCTCCCTGCGGCGAGCGCGGTCTCGGTCGTGCTCATCGCCATCTCGCTGCTCGTGCTGGTCGGCATCGGCTTGGTCCGCCGCCGTTTCGAAGTCCCCGAGACGATATGAGGCGCTCGCGCTGGCGGCTGCCGCTGCGCTTCGCCGTGCTGGGCTACCTGGCCCTGCTCGTCGTCCTGCCCGTGTCCACGGTGTTCTACCGCGCCTTTCAGCACGGGCTCGGCGCGGCGTGGGATGCCATCACCGCGCCGGACGCCCTCCACGCCCTGGTGCTCACGCTGCTCGTGGCCGCCATCGCCGTGCCGCTCAACACCATCTTCGGCGTGGGCGTCTCGCTCATCCTGGCCCGCCACCGCTTCCCGGGCGCCTGGCTGCTCGATGCGCTGGTCGACATCCCCCTCGCCATCTCCCCCGTCGTGATCGGGCTGTCACTGATCCTCGTCTACGGCCGCACCGGATGGTTCGGCACCTGGCTGTCCACCCACCACATCACGGTCATTTACGCCGTACCCGGCATCGTCCTGGCCTCCGCCGCCGTGTCCCTCCCCTACGTCGTCCGTGAGGTGCTGCCGGTCCTGCAGGAGATCGGGACGGAGCAGGAGCAGGCAGCCCGCACCCTCGGTGCCGGGCCGCTCACGGTGTTCCGCCGGATCACCCTGCCCAACATCCGCCGCGGCCTGGCCTACGGCGTGACCCTCACCACCGCCCGCGTGCTCGGGGAGTTCGGCGCCGTCGCTATCGTGTCGGGTGCCATCGCCGGGAGGACGCAGACCTTGACCCTGTTCATCTCCGCCGGGATCGAAAACCTCGAGACCACGAGCGCCTACGTCGGCGCGGTGGCGCTGTGCCTCTCCGCCCTGATCATCCTGATCGTCCTCACGGTGAGCGACCGCAACCGCGAGGCCTGGCACGGGCGGCCCGCGGCATGAGCATCCGGGTGGAGTCGATCTCCAAGCACTTCGGCGACGCCGTGGCGCTCGACGACGTGAGCCTCGAGGTCCCGAGCGGGTCGCTCACCGCGCTGCTCGGGCCGAGTGGCGGCGGCAAGTCGACCCTGTTGCGCATCATCGCCGGCCTGGACACACCGGACAGCGGCACCGTGCGGATCGAGGGCGAGGACCTGACCGATGCCCCGGCCCGCCACCGCGGAGTCGGGTTCTGCTTCCAGCACTACGCGCCGTTCCGCCACCTGACGGTGCGGCGCAACGTCGCCTTCGGACTCGAGATCCGGCGCCGCCCCAAGCCCGAGATCAAGGCCCGGGTCGACGAGCTGCTCGAGCTGGTCGGTCTCGCCCACCTGGCCGAGCGCTACCCCTCGCAGCTCTCGGGCGGCCAGCGCCAACGCATGGCACTGGCCCGTGCGCTCGCCATCGAGCCCAAGGTCCTGTTGCTCGACGAGCCGTTCGGCGCGCTCGACGCGCAGGTGCGCACGCAGCTGCGCCGCTGGCTGCGCGACCTGCACGACACGCTGCACGTGACGACGGTGCTGGTGACGCACGACCAGGAGGAGGCCATGGAGGTGGCGGACCGCCTGGCCATCATCAACCATGGGCGACTGGAGCAGGTGGGGACACCGGCCGCCATGTACGACGATCCCGCCAACGAGTTCGTCCTGACCTTTCTCGGGCCGGCGACCCGGCTGCACGGCGGGTGGGTCAGGCCGCACGACCTGGTGGTGCACCGCGCCGAGGACGGGAAGCCGGCACCGAGCGCGGTCGAGGGAGCGGTGACGCGGATCACGCACCTCGGGTTCGAGGTCAAGGTCGACGTCCACCTCGCAGGCGGGCGGCGACTGCTGGGTGCAGCTCAGTCGCGGCACGGCGGCCGAGCTCGGCCTCGAGACCGGGC
The DNA here is from genome assembly GCA_963726135.1 of uncultured Acidimicrobiaceae bacterium. Lineage (GTDB taxonomy): Bacteria > Actinomycetota > Acidimicrobiia > Acidimicrobiales > RAAP-2 > Bog-473. Next base: position 4,799 of record CAVSBE010000002.1, on the reverse strand, counting down.
AGCGGGTCTGGGTGGCCAAGGCCGCCGCCGTGTCTGACCGGTCCCCGATGCTCAGCGTGTGAACGGGCGCCTCCGGCGGCGCATACACTTTCGTCGTCCATTCAGACGAGCCGAGGCACCTGGGCCCACGACGCTCACCAACCGACCTTCGGGCACGGTGGTAAGGCCAGGCAATGGAGGCACCATGTCCGACCCCTACGAGGGCGTGTGCGAGCCCGCGCCCGAACTCGCCGGGTTCACCTACAGCATCTTCGAGCCCTCGCCCATCGAGGTGGTGGCCGACGCCATCTTCGTGGCCAGCGAACACGCCTCGGAGGTCTACGTCGAGCGCCTCGACGACCGCTACCGCTGGTCGCTGGTGCACAAGGGCGGCGCCTACCCGCTCTTGCGCGTGACCGCGCAGTTCCTGCAGATGGACTACCACGCGCTGGCCATCGGCTTCCGCACGGTGGTGGACGGCTACACGGCACTGGCGGAGTACCCCGAGGACGAGCCGGCTCCCGACGCCGCGGCCGTCATCACGCTGCAGTGCCCCACGCTGCCACCCGACGCCGTCGAGCTCGTCCACAGGGCCGTCGGCTGACACACCCGCGGGAGGCTCAGCCGGTCTGGGGATGCAGGGGGGCCGATCCGTCGGGGTTCAAGATGTCGAAGCCGTCGGGGATGTTGAGATACCCCGCGGCCGTGCCCGGGTTGTCGGGCACGCCGTAGTTCCACACGAGGGCCTGGGTCGTCGGGTCGACGGCCGCCATGCGGTTGCGGTAGTCGTCGTTCGTCATGAAGACGCCGCTCGGGAGCAGCTCGACCAGCGAGGGTTGGTTGAGCTCGCCGATGCCCGACGTGGCCCGGTACTGGTAGAGGATCTGGCCGGCCCGGTTGAACTCGATGATCCCACCGGGGTGCTCGTAGTCGGCGCAGAGGTAGAGGTCAGGGCCGATCTGCTGCGGATCGGAGGGGTACCCGATGGCCAGGTGCGTCGTCCAGACCAGTGACCCGGTCTGGGTGTACTCGCTGATGAACGAGCCGTGGGTCTCGGAGATGAGGACGTCGCCGTTCGCGAGCGGGGTGTCGCCGTTCGGGCCACCGAGCCCCGTGGGTGGGTTGTGCACGCACGACCCCGTGGTCCCGATCTGGCTCAGGACAGATCCGCTCGGGCTGATGGCGATGATGCGGCAGTTGTCGGAATCCGCCACGCGTCACGTTGCCGTTCTTCAAGAGGTAGGCGTCGTCCGGTTCGTGGAGGTAGCCCGGCGACGAACCGGTCACCGACGGGTGGCCGTAGCTCCACAGGATCTTCCCGCTGGGGTACCCGATCTGGACGATGGTCTCGTTCTCCTCCTGGTTGGAGATGATGGCGGTGCCGTGACGGATAAAGAAGGCGTCGTCGGGGAAGTAGAACCCACCCGGGCCCGGCGGTGGCGGCATGGACGGGGGGTTGGGGTAGGTCCAGGTGACGGCTCCGGTGTCGTCGAGGATCAGCAAGCGGTTGTTGCCCCTGTCCGCGATCAGCAGCTTCTGCCCGTAGTACGGGGATCCGGCACCGGGCAGCCCCGCGACCCCGAACTTGGTGTTGGGCCTGAGCATCTGCACGGTCGTCGTCGGCGTCGTCCCGCTCTCCCCCCGACCAGCCACGCCGTGTCGCCGACGGCGGCGATGGCGGCGTTGGCGACCGGTGCGATGAGCCGCCCGGCGACCAGGGCTTTGCCGTGGCGGGCGTCGAAGGCGTAGATGGTCGACGCGTCCGCCGTGCCGTTGAGCCCGCCCGCCACGTACACGACACCGCCCAACGTGACCGCGGAAGCCCCCGACAGCGGCTGCGGGAGATGGCCGACGACGGCGATCGCTCCCGATTGCGTGTCGATGCGCTGGATGGCGTCGACGGCCGTGCCACCGACCTGCTCGCCGCCGAACACGTAGATCGCCCTCCCGATTGCGGCGACGGCTGGATAGCGCACGGGCACCGGCAGCGAGCCGACGACGTGGAAGCTGCTGCCGTTCGTCGTCGCCAGCACCTGTGGATCGGCCCGGGAGCCGTCGTACCCGCCGATCACATACGCGGTCCCGCCGACGGTGGCCGCGGCATCATCCGATCTGGGCTGTGGCAGCTGCCCGGCGACGCTGGCCGTCGTGGCGCCCCCGGCGGCCGCCAACGGGAAGGCCTCGACGGTCGAGAAGGACGTGGCGGCACCACCGCCGAACACGAAGGCACGCCCGCCCAGCACTGCTCCCGCGGCGTCGTGGGTGCCGGCCGTCAACGACCCGGCGGAGGCGGCGGTGCCGGCCGGCACGGCGATCGTGGCGACGCTCGCCGTGGAGGCGTTGCTGCTCGTCAGGCCCCCCAGGACGACGACGCTGCCCGAACCCGAACCCGAACCCGAACCCGACCAAACCCGGGACCAATCCCGGGACCACGACCTCGCGGCTGAGCGGTTGTGCCAGCGTCCACGGCAGGACCCCTGACTCCACGGCAGACAGCCCGCCGTGGCCGGCGGCCCGCGTGCCGATGGCCGCAGGCGAGGAGGTCACCGAGGTCTCGGTGTTTCCGTGCCCCGTGCTCGTCCCCGTCGTGCTCGTCCCAGCCGCAGACGACGTGGTGTTCGTGGCACGCCCGCTCGGTCCGGGTGTCGACCCGACGTTCACCACGACGAGCACGACCACGACGACTGCGAGGACCCCCCCGACGAGGACGGTGCGCCGCCGGCGTCGGAGGGTTCGCCTCCGGCGCTCCGAGACGTGCTGGCCAGAGGTGTGGGGAGTGCTCACGGGCGCCGTGTAGCTTGGCCGCTCGCACCCGGGCTGGGCAAGGACCCCGCCACGAGCCTGTCCCCGCTGCCCCGCGGGCAGGTGCCGGCCCGTGTTCCGAACAGGGCGCCGACGATGTGGGGGTTCGCCCACCGGCCCGATCGGCCACCCCGGGAGCGGCCCCGGATGACCCGGGCGCGTGCGGCAACAGAAATCTGCGCCAGCCGGTCGATTTTCCGGACCTCCGATCGTCGTCTTGACGCAGGGACCCACTGCTGCGCCCGCAGCAAGGGGGGCAGCAGTGGGCCAGAGCTCACGGCCTGTTCGCAGAACCCGAAGAGCCGTAAGGTGGGCTCTCGGTCCAGCGAGCAGCGCGTCCTCGCGTCACCACCTACGCTCCAGCCGACCACAGTGTGCCTGTCGCTGTGCAGATGATGATTCCCGAGCGAAAGGGACCACGTGAGGTCCGAGGACACATGGAAGATGATCCACGGCGAGCGGACCGACCTGTCCGAGACCTTGGCGGGTCTGACGGACGACCAGTGGGCGGCAGAATCGTGGTGTGAAGGCTGGACGGTGCACGAGACCGCCGGGCACGTCCTGGCGGCAGCGGAGCAAACCCCTCTGAATTTCTACAAGGAGTTGATTGGCGCCGGCTTCAAATTCCACGTTTTCACCGAGCGGGCAGCCAAACGCCTCGGCACCCTGCCTCCGGAGGAGCTCGTGCGCCGCCTGCGGGCCCGCACCACGACCACCAACCACCCGCCTGCCCCGGTGACGGCCATGCTCGGCGAGATCGTCGTCCACGGCGCCGACATCCGCAGGCCGTTGGGCCTCGAGCACCGGTCCCCCGAGGCGGCACTCGTCGCAATCGCGGACAGCTGGAAGAAGTCGAACTTGCTCATTGGTGCCAAGCGGCGGATTGCGGGTTTGCATCTGCAGGCCACTGATTCCGACTGGGCGTACGGAGAGGGCCCCGAGGTCAAAGGGCCGCTGGCGTCCTTGATCCTTGCGATGACGGGACGGAAGCAGGCGCATGGCGATCTGACGGGGGACGGACTCGCCACTTTGGCGGCGCGACCCTGAAGGGCCGCCAGGGCAGAGGTATCTTCGCTCCCGCTCGGACCTCGCGTGCTCCGGCGGAACGCAACGTCGCGCGACCCGGTTCGTGTCCTTGACCCGGGGGACGCTGAGGGAATGTCGCCAGAACGGCTGAGGGCTGGTGTGAACGGTCGGACTCGAGGGCTATGGTCTCGACGTGCGGAGAAACCTGGCACACCTCGCCGATACGGCCGGTATCCGCGAGACAGTGGCGACGGGCAGAGATCGACTTGTCGATCTTCTCATCGGAGCAGGCGGGTCCGCGTACGAGCGCCGAAACCGCATTGACGACGACCACCTGGCACTGATGCTGAAGTTGGGCCTGAAACGTGATTCGAACTTCTCGATGCTTGAGCAAACCTCGGCATCTTCCTGAATGAGATGCAGCAGGTCGCGCCCCCCGCGGCCATCACATTGCCTACGAACCGCTTCCAGGTCTCAGTGCCGGACTGCAGACAGCGGTTTCCCGGCATTGGCGTTCGCCAGCGGGCGCTCTCGAACCTGGATGGGGAACGCCATTCGTGCACGTACTCGACTCGGTGCTCGAGGCCTGCAGCGGGTCTCGAGAGCCGAACTACCCTCGGGAAGTCCAGACCGAGACATTGACGGTGACAACGGAACGACTTGATGACCATGTGCCCGACGGATGGCTCCCGGATTCGTGAAGATCGACGTTGAGGGTGCGGAGCTGCTCGTACTCGAAGGTCGCCATGGACACACTCGAAGGGCGAAGCCCACCATTGCGTTCGAACATGGCTGGCACCTTGATGATCTCGGCGTTTCGAACGAGGTCTACAAACTGATCTGCGAGGGAGTCGGTTGAGGTTGTTCGACATGGATGGAAACGGACCAATGGACCGACCAGAGTTCCTTGACGGACTCAACGGCCGGTGGAACTGGGTAGCGCACCCGTAAGGGCTGGACCACGGCATCGACCCGGATGGATGTCCACCACA
>CAVSBE010000001.1:0-571930 GCA_963726135.1 uncultured Acidimicrobiaceae bacterium | reverse complement strand
GTCCGTCGGCACGGATCAACGCCCGCGTTCGTGGTTCCGGCGACTCTACGGCGCCGGTCCCGCTACGCCCTGTTGATGACTGCCGGCTTTGCCTTCGCCGGCTATCTGCTCACGCTGATCTTCGGGGCGTCACACCCGGGCTGGCTCCTCTTGTGGTTCGCCGGGGCTATCGTTCTTCACGACCTTGTATTCCTTCCGCTCTACTCCGCGCTCGACCGTTGCTCACCAGCCGCCGACGGAGAGAGTCGCCGCGTCGCAGGGCCCGGCGCGGATGAACCACGTGCGTGTCCCGGCGGTGATCTCGGGCTTGTTGTTGCTGATCACCTTCCCGCTGGTGTTACGCCTCTCCGACCGTGACTACGCCAGGGCGAGCGGGCTGCACGAATCGGTCTACTTGCTGCGCTGGCTCCTCGCCGTTGCCGGCTCTCCGCCTCTCGGCGGTGCTCTACCTGGTGCGCCGGGCCCGCTGGCGAGGACGCGTCCAATGACCGCGGCCACTACCGCCCACCCTTCCGTCCTGGACACCACTGCAAGGACCTTTTCGTCGTCCCTGAGACGGCGGCGGCTCCCATTCGGCCGTGTGGCGGAGCTGCTCGTCGGAACCGTGCTCGTCGTCCTCAGCCTTGTCCCAGTGGCCCGCTACCTCTTCGTCGTGGCCCACCGGATCGCCTACCCCTACGAGCTCGAGTGGATGGAGGGAGGGTCGGTCGAGGTCGTGCACCGCGTCGTGTCGGGTCATGGGATCTACGGGCCCCCGTCCATGCACTTCACCCCGTGGCACTACACGCCTCTCTACTTCTGGGTGTCCGCTGCGGTCGCCGAGGTCACGGGCATCGGCTTCACGCCGCTGCGGCTGGTCTCGTTCACAGCGTCGCTGGCTGTCCTGTGGCTCGCTCTACCGCATGGTGGCCGACGAGACTCGGACCGGGTGGCCGCCGTCGTGGCCGCCGGCGTGTACGCGGCCACCTTCCGCCTTGCGGGGGCATGGGCCGACATCGGCCGGGTCGACTCGCTCTTCCTCGCATTCACCTTGTGGGCGCTAGCGAGGTCCCGACGGGCGCGGTCGCACCGTGACGGCGTGATCGTGGGGGTGCTGTTCTTCCTGTCCTTCTTCACCAAGCAGGATGGGCTGGTTGTGGCTGCTCCCGTCGTCGCCTGGCTCCTCGTGGCGCGCCGGGCCGCCGGCGTCAGCGCCCTCGCCACGCTGGTCGGTCTCGTCCTCGGCTCCACGATCGTCCTCGACGCATTCACGCACGGCTGGTACCAGTACTACGTCTTCGGAGAGCTGCGGTCGCAGGGCTGGGTCGGTGAGAATCTCCGGTTCTTCTGGCAATTGAGCATCCTCAAGCCGTTCGCGTGGGAGTGGGCCTCGTCGTGGTCGCCGGAGGCGCCCTACTCATACAGGAGCGACACCGTCTCGGCGTGCTCGGGTCGCGGGCAGGCTTCTGGATGGCCGGGGTCGCCGGCTTGCTCGGAGCGGCGTGGCTCGGCCGCCTGCACAACGGCGGGTTTGACGACGTGTTGATGCCCGCCTACGCCGCGGTCGCGCTCGCCTTTGGGGGCGCCGTCGCGCTGACTGCGGCGCCACCCGCACGTCGCGCTGCGCGTGGCGGCCTCGATCTTCCTTGCGCTCGTGCTCGCGGCGCAGCTCCACCACATCGGCTACCGTGTGGGCCGGCAGATCCCGACCCGGGCCGACGCCGGCGCCGGCGCACACGTCATCGCGCTGATCCGCCACCTCCCGGGAGAGGTGCTCGTCTTCGACCATCCCTACTACGGCGTTCTGGCGGGCAAAGGGACGGTGGCAGACGAGGAGGCCGCGGACGACATCGAGCGTGCGGGTCCGAGCGAGGCCCAACGGTTGCTGATCGAGAGCATGCACCGCGCCCTCCTGGCCCCAGGCGTCGGCGCCGTCATCCTCGACGACCCCGGGGACGAGCGCAATCTCCAAGGGGAGCTCGGGACGGACTACCACCTCCTGGCGCAGCCCGCCGTCACGGGGAACGCCTTCTTCCCGGTCACCGATCTGCCGCAGCGTCCCTTGCTCGTCTTCGTCCGTGACCGCACGCCGGCGCCCCGTGAAGGGGGTGGACATGGGTGACTAGGCTGTCGGGCCGCATTCTCGTCCAAGGTCGACGTGATCCTGCCCGTGCTCAACGAGGCGGAGGCACTGCCCTGGGTGCTCGGGCGCATGCCGGCGGGTTACCGCGCCCTCGTCGTTGACAACGGCTCGACCGACGGCTCGGCCGAGGTGGCGCGTCGCTTCGGTGTCGAAGTGGTGACCGAGCCCCGGCCTGGCTTCGGCGCGGCGTGCTTCGCCGGCCTGACCCACGCCGAGCGCGACCTCGTGGCGTTCATGGACGCCGACGCCAGCCTGGACCCGCTGCAGTTGCCCTTGGTGGTCGAGGGGGTCGCCGCCGGCACCGCCGACCTCGTATTGGGTGCCCGGGCCGCCGAGCCGGGTGCGTGGCCAGCCGTCCCCCGGCTGGCCAACCGCTTCCTCTGCCGGGAGCTCGGCCGCCGAGGCGGCCCGCTTCTGCGCGACCTGGGGCCGATGCGGGCGGCGCGCCGGCGCCGCGTTGCTCTCCCTCGACCTGCGCGACCGTCGATTCGGATGGCCGCTCGAGATGGTCGTGTCCGCGGCGCGGGCCGGGTGGTGCATCGAGGAGGTGGAGGTCACCTACCGCTGCCGAGTGGGGCGCTCCAAGGTCACCGGGACGGTCCGAGGCACCGGCGCGGGCCGTGCGCGACATGGGCAGGGTTCTGCGGTGAGGGACCTGCATGTGCTGGTGGTAGCCAAAGAGCCGGTGCCCGGCCGCGTCAAGACCCGGCTGTGTCCTCCGTGCACCGCGGCCCAGGCGGCCGAGCTGGCCGAGGCGGCGCTGGCCGACACGCTCGAGGCGGTGGCCAGGTGCGGCGCGGGCCGCCGCCTGCTCGCCCTCGACGGCCGGCCCGGACCATGGCTCCCCGCCGGCTTCGAGGTGTTCGCCCAGCAGGGTCGCGGTCTCGACGAGCGGCTGGCCGCGGCATGGGACCGTGCGGGGGGCCCGGGGATCCAGATCGGCATGGACACGCCCCAGGTCACAGCCGAGCTCCTCGACGACTGCCTGCAACGGCTCATGGTGCCAAGCGGCACCGCCGCTCTCGGCCTCGCGGAAGACGGCGGCTGGTGGGCGCTGGGCCTGCGGCAGCCGGACCCCGCCGTCTTTATCGGGGTGCCGATGAGCACCCCGTGGACCGGGTCCGCCCAGGATCGCCGGTTGCGCGACCTCGGCCACGACCCGGTCCGGCTGCCTCGCTTGCGCGATGTCGACCACATGGACGACGCGCTGGCGGTGGCGTACGAAGCACCGGGCACCCGCTTCGCCGAAGCGTGCCGCAGAACCCTGGCGGCGGTCTGATGCGCGTACTTGTCACCGGTGGCGCCGGCTTCATCGGGTCGGCTGTGGTCGACCTCCTCGTCTCGCGCGGCCACCAGGTCCGGGTGCTCGACAACCTCTCGTCGAGTGCCCACGCCGTCATGCCGGCGTACCTCAACCCCGAAGCGGAGTACGTCTGGGCCGACGTGGCCGACGCCGACGCAACGGCGCGCGCCGTGGCCGGCGTGGACGCGGTGAGCCATCAGGCGGCACGGGTCGGCCTCGGCGTCGACTTCCGCGACGTCACCGCCTACGTCCAGGACAACGACACGGCAACCGCGGTCTTGTTGCGGTGCTTATACGAGCGCCGGTGGCAGGGTCGCCTTGTCGTGGCCTCCAGCATGGTGGTCTACGGCGAGGGTGCGTATGAGTGCGCCGCGCACGGGCGGGTGCACCCAGCGCCCCGGTTGAAGGACGACCTCGAGGCAGGGCGGTTCGACCCCCGCTGCTCTCGCTGTGCTGCCACCCTGCGCCCGCTGGACCTCGACGAGGACTCACCACTCGACCCGCGCAGCGTGTACGCCGCGACCAAGCTGCAGCAGGAGCACCTCTGCGAGGCCTTCGCACGGGAGACGGGCAGCAGCCTGTGCGCGTTGCGCTATCACAACGTCTACGGCCCACGCATGCCCCGTGACACCCCGTATGCCGGCGTGGCGAGCATCTTCCGAAGCGCGTACGAGAGGGGCGAGGCGCCGTTGGTGTACGAGGACGGCGGCCAGCGGCGTGACTTCATCCACGTGGCCGACGTGGCATTGGCCAACGAGGCGGCCCTCCTCGCGCCGGACGCGGTCCAGGGCGCTTTCAACGTCGCCAGCGGCGTGGTGCACACGGTGGCAGACCTGGCCCGGGCGCTGGGCGACGCGTACGGGCCCGGTCATCCGCTGCCGGTGGTGAACGGCGCGTACCGGCTGGCCGATGTGCGCCACGTCACCGCCTCGCCGGAGCGAGCCCACCGTCTGCTCGGCTTCAAGGCCTTGATTCCCTTCGCGCGCGGCATGGCCGAGTTCGCCACGGCCGAGCTGAGGACGGCCGCCGCGGGAGCGTGATGACGGTCGTGCTCGCGAGCCCGGCGCCCTGTCGTCTGCCGGTCTATCGCGCACCTGGACACGTTCGCCGACTTCCCTCCCGGGGAAACCTCTACGGCATCGCCGTCGACCGGAGACGGGCACGCTGTTCGTCACTGGCGCCTTCGACGGGGTCCTCGAGATCGTCCCCCTGGCCGACAACCGCGGCTAAGGGGACTGCCCATCCCCTTCGCGGACGGACGGAGCCTTGGTCCAGGCGCGCAGCGGCCACCAGTTCCAGGCGCCGAGCAGCACCACGGTCGACGGCACGAGCAGCGTCCGCACCAGAAAAGTGTCGAGGAGGATGCCCAGCGCCAGCCCGGTCCCGATCTGGCGCACCTGCCCGGTCGTCGTCAGGGCGAGCACGCCGAACGTGCCGGCGAGAATCAGTCCGGCCGTCGTGACCGTCGTCCCGGTCGTGGCGAGCGCACGAGGGACCGCGGCCCGGAGGGGGAATCCGGTCGTTTCCTCCTTGATCCTGCTCATGACGAGGATGTTGTAGTCCTCTCCCAGAGCCATGATGAAGACGAACATGAAGAACGGCAGCGTGAAGTTGATCCCGAGCTGCCCGCCGATCGTGACGAAGATGAGCACGGCGAGACCGAGCGACGCAGTGTAGGAGAGCACCACGCTGGCGACGAGGTAGAGCGGTGCCACCACGCTGCGCAGCAGCAGTCCGAGGAGCAAGGCGAGGACCAGCACCACGACCGGGAGGATGCGCACCACGTCCTGGCCCGAGATGGTGCTCACGTCGGCAGCGCCGGGCGCCTGTCCTGCCGCTCCCCACTGCGTCGCCCCGACCGACCGAGCGACCTCGGACACTGCTGCACGCACGGACGGGATTGCCTGCATCGCCGCCGTGCTGCCAGCCGAGCCCGCCCGGAGCGACGTCTGGTAGAGGACGGTTCGGCCGTCCTCCGTCACGTACTGCGCGGTGACCCGGTAGGCGGCGTAGAGGGAGGCCGGCAGACCGCCCAGCGCCTTGGTGTCCACCAGCGGCAGGCGCTCCGGCGGCCCGAGGGTGGCGTAGAGGCGGGCCAATGCTCGCGGCGGGAGATAGCGCCCGCCGGCATCGAGGGGGCCCGTCACCGAGGAGAAGCGCCCCGACGTCCACAGCTCGTCCTCGGCCCGGTCGAGCAGGAAGGGGGCAGTCCACACCGAGGAGGGGAACCGGAACACGATGTCGGTGGCGCCCACGGCGATCTCACCGAAGTGGTCTGCCAAAACCACCTCCCCCAGGCTCGAGTCCGAGCCGGCGATGGCACCCCCGGGGTCGAAGCCCGATGGCGCGTACCCGACCAGGAAGGCGGAGAGCGCGCCCAGGATGAGCACCCCGCCGACGAGGGCGCGCACCGGCTGCCGCACGACGCGGCTTGCGATTCGTCCCCAGACGCCGGCACCTCCCGAACTCTGAGCGCAGCGCGCGACGGCCAGAACAGCCGGGGGCCGACGATGGAAAGCAAGGCCGGCAGAAGGGTGAGCTCGACCAGCAGCACGATGCCGATGCCGATGGCCAGTCCCGGACCCACCCCGCGGTAGAGGCCGAAGCTCGCCAGCAGGAGGCTGAGGAGCGCGCAGACGACGGTCAACGCGGAAAAGGTGATGGACGTCCCCACCCGCGAGCCCGCGGCCACGATCGCCTCGTCGGTGGGCATGCCGGCCGCCAAATTCTCCCGGTAGCGGAACAGGAGGAAGAGGCCGTAATCGGTGCCCGCGCCGAGCACCAACGCCGTCAGAAGAAGCTGCAACAAGGAGGAGATGTCGACGCCGACGTGGGTCGACTCGGCGATGAGCGGTCCCGCCAGCGCTAACGCGAGGCCGGCGGGTGCCAGCGCGACGAGTGGTGCGAGGACGGCACGGAACGCGAGCGCGAGCAGGACAATGATGAGCAGGATCGTGCCCACGACCGCGATGGCCTCGGTGCGCACCGCCGCCGCCTGCTGATCGACCAGGATCGGCAGCGAGCCGGTGAGGTACAGCGAGAGCCGCGGGTCGCGCGGCACGCCGAACGCGTCGCGGACGGCGTTCACAGCGTCGCGCCCCGCACTGCCCCCGCCCGCGGTGGAGGCAGCAAAACGCACCTGGGCGGAGTACGCCTGTCCGTCGACTGAGACCGCGCCCCCGCCGACGGAGACGACGAGTGGCGATCGGAGGGCGCGGTCCTCCACCACCTTGATCGCGGACAGGTCCGCGGGCGTCAGAGGTCCAGCGGTGTCCGTCGCAACGAGCACGCCGGTTGCGCCGCTCGGGGCCAGGAACGGGGCGGCCAACTTGGCCGCCAGGACGCTCGGCGCGTTGGCCGGGAGGAACGACGCCGTGTCGTTGCGCACGACACTGGCCAGCGGAGGGCAGCAGCACGACGGAGGCGACGGTGGCGGACACCCAGAACGCGACGACCGGCCAGCGATACCGGACTACGGTGCGCAGCATCGTCGAGAGCACACGTGGAACCCTACGGTTCGCCTCGCGCGGTGGAAGCGCGGGCGAGGCCGGCTTGTGGGCCGCCCGCAAAGATTTAGATATTCGTAAGCAAATCGCGGGCGCCGTGCGGAGGACCCAACAATACGATTCGACCGTGCACACTCCAGGCGGTATCGATCGACTGACGGTCGTCGCGCTGGTCACTTTCGTCGCCCTGGTTCTGCGGCGCCAGCGCGGTGTTCGAACCGCTGCCTGTTGCCGCTACACCAGCCTCGGCTGACGGGGCGCCGTGGCCAATGGCGTTGTTCGATGCCCGGCACACCGGCACGTCATCGACAACCGGACCGGCGACCGGCCACGTCGAGTGGACACGCGGCCTCGGGGGCAACATCACCCCGGGGCCAGTCGTCGGTGCGGACGGCACGATTTACGCCGCCACCAATGCCGGCGTGCTCTACGCCCTGGACCCCTCGACGGGTGCCGACCAGTGGCACTTCACAGGGCAGGGCACGTCCACCGGTCCGTCGGACCTCTCGACCAGCCCCCTGGTGCTTTCGGCGGGGGATGTCCTGTGGCCGGGACCGGGCAACTCGCTCTACTTGCTCTCGAGTTCCGGGCAGCTGCTCTGGCAGCATGCCTTCGGTGCCGCTCTGACTTCGCCGGTCCAGTCGGGGTCAAGCGTCTACGTCGGGACGACGGGTGGGAACCTCGTGGCGCTCGACGTCGGTGGGCCCGTCCCGCAGGTGCGCTGGCAGCTCTCCATCGGCCGGTCGTCGTACGGGAGCCCCGTCGTGGCACCTGACGGCGAGGTCGTGACCACGGCGGACAACCGGCTGGTGGCCGTGCGCGACCAGGGGACGAGAGGCACCGTCGCGTGGCATCGCACATTCAGGGGCGCCGTCGAGGTGTCCGCCGCGGTGGGTGCGGACGGCACCGTGGTGGTGGGAGCCAACGACCCGTATGAGTACGCCTTCACTCCTTCCGGCGGGCTCAAGTGGCGAGTCCGTCGTAACACGCAGTCGTACTCCTCCCCCTCGGTCAGTCCGGACGGAAACACCTACTTCGGCGGGAACACCGGACACCTCGAGGTCGTCCGGACGTCGTCCGGGCGGCCGGTGACCATCGACAAAGGGCTTCAGGGCCTCTGGGCGGCTCAGGTCATCGATGCCCACGGCAACGTCTACTTCGGCACGCAAGGCGCTCACGTCTACGGGTATTCCCGGTCGGGTCACCTCCTCTTCGACCTCCCCGTGAGCGAGCCGATAGATAGCTATCCGGCCATGACGGCCAGCGGCGCGCTCATCGTCGGAGACGAGAAGGGCACCCTCTACGCGATCGGACGCTGAGATTGTTGCCCACCAGCATGGTGCTACGGAGTACGCCGCGTCGGCACAACACCCGAAAGGGGGCCCCGCCAGCGTACCCCTGTGCCCATAGGCTGGCGTTGGTGTTTGCCAACCCCACCGGACCGAGTCCCGAGGGGGCCCAGCAGCGGGTCGCCGTAGGCCGTCGGGTCTTCCTCGGCATCGTGGGTCTGGGTGCTGCCGGCATCGTGTTCGGCGCCAAGGTGCAGAACGTCATTGGGAACGTCGTCGGTTCAGGACTGGGAGGTTTGCTGCCATTTGGGGACCGGTTCCGCATTTACTCGATCTCCGGGACGTTCCCGGTCATCCCACGTTCTGACTACCGACTTGAGGTCACGGGACTCGTCGACCGGCCCCAGACATACACGCTCGACGACCTCGAGTCGATGCCACGCACCACGTTCGTGAAGGACTTCCACTGTGTCACCGGCTGGTCGGTTCCCGCGGTTCATTGGGAAGGCGTGCGGCTGTCGGAGATCCTCGACGCCGTGGGCGTGCAGAACAGCGGCGGTCGCGCTGCGCTTTGAGTCCTACGACGGGGCCGACACCGAGAGCCTGACGCTCGATCAGGCGCGTCTGCCTGACGTCATCGTCGCCTACCGCATGCTCGGCGCACCAATCACCACCGAACACGGGGGACCTGTGCGGCTCTACGTCGCTCCAATGTTCGGCTACAAGTCGCTCAAGTGGCTGTCGGCCATCCGGGTCGTGGACCAAGTAATTCCCGGGTTCTGGGAGCAGAACGGTTATCCCCTCAACGGATGGATCGACGGGTCGACCGGTGCGACCGACCCGTCTCTGACCGGAGGAGCGGCGTGACACCCGCTGTCGCAGCTCGCCCGCGCACCACGGCGCGGATCGTGCGATTCGACGCGGTGCAACGAACAGCGCACTGGGCCAATGCGTTGCTGTTCGGCATCCTGATGGTCACGGCGCTGCCTCTGTACTTCGGGTCGATTGCCGGTCTGGTCGGGCGCCGTGCCCTGGTGGAGCAGATCCACCTGTGGGCGGGTATCGCGCTGCCGGTGCCGCTCCTCATCTCCATCCTGGGTCCCTGGGGAGCCCAGTTCCGCCGTGACCTCCGCCGGATCAACGTCTGGACGAGGGACGAGGTGACCTGGTTGAAGGCCCTGGGGCGGAGGGCCCCCCAGGTCGTCGACAAGTTCAATCCGGGCCAGAAGCTCAACGCCATATTCACCGGCGCTGCCATCGTGGTGATGCTTGCCACCGGCGCCATGCTGAAGTGGTTCCGGTTCTTCCCGGTCGACTGGCGGACCGGTGCCACGTTCGTTCATGACGTGTTCGCCTTCGCGATCTTCGTCGTGGTCGCCGGCCACGTGCTCTTCGCCCTGGCCCACCCGGACTCGCTGCGCTCCATGATCAGGGGCTGGGTCACCCAGGCGTGGGCCGCCCGCCACGCGCCCGGCTGGTTAGCCGAAGAGCAATCGAAGGTCGAGCCCGACATGGTCTCTGACGGGGCCTGACCGAGTCGGCCCATGCCTGAGCCTCAGCGTCCGGGCAGATCGCCTTGCTACCTTGTGGCGTGCCCCAGTACCGGATCGGCCAAGCGGCGGAGTTGCTGGGGGTGAGCGCCGACACCGTGCGCCGCTGGGCCGACGCGGGACGGGTGAAGGCGACGCAGGCGTCGGGGGGCAGGCGCTTCGTCGATGGGGCGGACCTTGCCCGGTTGGCCGTCGAGCTTGCCGGCGAGCAGGGCCGCGACCGGCCCCGGGGCCAGTCGGCCCGCAACCGCTTCCGAGGGATCGTGACCCGGGTGACCAAGGACGGCGTGGCGGCCCAGGTCGAGGTGCAGTCGGGCCCCCACCGCTTCGTGGCGCTCATCACCCGAGAGGCGGCCGACGAGCTGGAGCTGGAGCCGGGAATGATCGCCGACGCCGTGGTCAAGGCGACGAATGTGGGGGTCGAGGTACCCGCGGAGTCCTGATCGAGCCCAGGTGTCAGCGTCGGTCGACCACCTCGGACTGCGACTGTTCGTGCGGCCAGACGCTGATCGCCTCGCTCGGCAGCTCGATGTGGCAACGGTCGCCGATCTGGAAGCCGTGTCGCTCCGTTGTCCGAGCATGGATCTCGAGTCCCGCTGCGATCGAGATGAACAAGTCGACCGCGGTGCCGACGTCGGCAACGTCAGAGAAGGTGCCCGAGAGCCCTCCCGCGTCGAGCAGAGTGACGCGCTCGGGCCGAATGCTCCACAGCACCGGCGTGGCCGGTGCCAGGTCCTCGCGTCGACGCGCCGATCCTGACGCCTTCAGCGTCGATCCACCCGTCGGATTCGACCGTCGCTCCATACAGGTTGGCGATACCGAGCAGGCGTGCCACCTCCGGAGAGGAGGGACGGGTGAAGAGATCCCTCGTGGATCCTGACTGCAACGTACGGCCGTCCGATATGACGATGACCTCGTCAGCCAGGAACGCGGCCTCCTCGGGGTCATGGGTGACCAGCACGGTGGCCAGGCCGGTGTCGTGCTGCAGTCGGCGCAGCTCCCGCCGCAGCTCCCGTCGAACCGGCGCGTCGAGCGCCGAGAACGGCTCGTCGAGAAGGAGGAGCTCCGGCGACCTGCACAGGGCCTGCGCCAGCGCCACCCGCTGGCGCTGGCCACCGGAGATCTGGTCCGGGAAGCGGTCTTGCAGCCCGTCGAGGTGAAGGTGGTCGAGCCAGTACGCGGCCCGGCCCGGTGTGGCGCCCTCGGCGAAGAGGAGCTGTTGCCACACGGTGAGATGGGGGTAGAGGGAGAACCCCTGGGCGACGTAGCCCACCCGGCGGGATTCAGCGGCGATGCGCTCCACCGGTCGACCGCCGTACCAGACCGGGCCGGGGGCCGGGCCGTTGAGCCCGGCCAAGACTCCGGAGCAGGGCGGACTTGCCCGAACCCGAGGGACCGAGAACCGCCAGGTTGCTTCCGCCGGAACGGTGTGACATCGCGAGGTGGAACGTCCCGACTCGGTAGTCGATGTCGAAGGTGACCGGTGTCGGCGTGGTGGCGCCGGGAGCGTCGGGCGCGGGCACAGCGCGCGACGAGCCGTGTGACGCCGTGGCGTGATACGGCCGAGCGCGACCACGACGGCCGCGACGGCGAGAGCCAGTGCCGTCGGAGCCAGGGTGGTGGGCAGGCCGATCCCGCTGAACTGGTTGTACGTGTACACGGGCAGAGAAAACGGGTGGTAGGCGAGGATGATCACCGCCCCGTACTCGCCGAAGGCGCGCAGCCATGCCAGCACCATCCCGGCGCGGATTCCGGGAGCGGCCAGCGGAATCGCAACGAGACGGAACCGGGAGAGTTCGGAGTGGCCGAGCGTGGCGGCCATGTCGAGCGTCGCCGGGTCGACGGTGCCGAACGCAGCGCGGGCGGCCACGATGAGAAAGGGGGCTGCGCAGAATGTCTGTGCCAGCACGATGCCGGCGAGCGAGTTGGTGAGATGACCGCCGAACAGCTGGCCGAGGAAGGTGTACGGGCCCACCAGGTAGATCAGCAGGATCCCGCTCATCAAGGGAGGCAGCGCCAGGGGCAGGAGCACCACGAGCCCGATCATTGAGGCCAGCCGGCTCCGAGAGCGGGACAGGAGGTAGGCGAGCGGGACACCGAGCAGCGTGATCAGTGCCAGCGAGATCGTGGCGCTCTCGAGCGAGACGAAGAGAGACGGGAAGAGCCCCGGCACGTGGAACCCGCGGTCGGGGGGCCTCGAGAAAGCGGACGCCGAAGGCGACGAGCGGGACGGCCAGGTAGACGACGATCAGGCCGCCCAGCCAGGGAAGGGGGCTGCGCAGTGCCCCCCGCGTCACCGTTACAGCAGCCCCTTCAGGTCCTTCGGCACCGAGGAGCCGCCACTCAGTTTGGGCGGGATGATCGCCACGATCCCGTTGCTCTCGAGGATCTTGCGCCCGGCCTTGCCCAGCAGGAAGGCCACGAAGGCGCGCGGCGGAGGCATCATGCGGCGCCCGGTTGAGCACCGTGATGGTGTAGTTGCCGGCGAGGCGCGTTCCTGTGAGCGGCACCGTCTTGATGTGGGCCGCCGCCGCCTCGACGCCGTAGAAGAAACCGGCATCGAGCTGCCCGGCCTGGAGCTGCCCGACGAGTGAGGTCTCGGGGAACACGTTCGACGTCGATGACGCGATGGCCTTCAGGGCCTGCGATGTGGTGCGCCTTGGCCGCCTGGTCCAGCGCCGTGACGGCCAGGACACCCTTGGGGTCGGTGGCGGGATCGGTCCGACCGATCAGGAAGCCGGGCTGGTCGATGACGTCGTACCACGGCTTGGTCCGCAGGGCCTTGGCGAACCGGCTCGAGGGGTTGTAGCCCAGCACCAAGGGCGACGAGCCGAACATCGCGTACCACGACACCCAGTTCCCGTTGGCCGCCCCCTCGAGGGCAGCGTTGACCGCCGGCGAGGCGCTGATGAACACGTCACCTTGGAGGGTTCCGCCCTTGATCCCGTTGGCGATCGCATCCGACCCCATGGAGGTGTCGTTGAGCGTGTACCCGGTGGCCTTTTGGAAGGCCGGTCCGATCTGTTGTTGCAGCAGGTCCTGCAACGAGCCGGCAGACAGCACGTCGACCGGGCCCGAGGGCAAGGGGGATGCGGCGGCGGAGAGAGGGCCCAGCGCCGCGGCCACAGAGAGACCGAGCGACACTGCGGCTGCCGCGCGATCCAGCGCGAGACGCGTGGCCCCGGACCTCCGGCGGGAGTACCAGGTCAACATGCCGACACGGTAACAAAGCGATCGGGCATTTACGCCAATTCAGTTCGATATATACCGCATACGAGGCCATTTTCCAGACTTAGCCTTGCTGGGGCGGATCATGACCAGCTGGATCGGCGATGCCCGCGGGCGGGGCTGTTCTGCAGGTCCCGCCTGGGCGTCCCGAGCGCTCCTGTGCCATTCGCCGGACCGACCGCCCGATTTGTGCCAGAGGGTGAGCTCCTCCATGGACACGTCCGGGTCGAGCTCGAGCAACGAGCAGACCAAGGTGAGGCCCGCAACGGCGCAGGCGGTGAGGGCCTCCATCTCCACCCCGGTCCGTTCGACGATCTCGGTGACCGCGGTGATCTCGATCCGGTGCGGGGACATCTCCACGTCTACCGTTACCCGGTCGACCCGGATGGAGTGGCAGAGAGGAACGAGCGAGGACGTCTGCTTGGCGGCTTGGATGCCGGCGACGCGTGCTGCCTCCACCGGGTCCATCCCGTGACGGGTATCGCCCAGTGCCTCGACGGCGTCGACCCTGGTGATGACGGCGCAGCGCGCCACGGCCAGTCGGCGTGTCAGCGGTTTGGCGGTGACATCGACCATGCGGGCGCGGCCCTGCTCGTCGAGATGGGTCAGGGCCCCGGCGGTCCGGGTCTTGCCGTCCGGTTGGGCGTTCACGTGCAGCCCCCCGACACCGGCGGGATCACCGCGACCTCGTCGTCGTCGCCGACAGGCGTGTCGGGGTCCGCCTCCTCACCGTTGACCCAAAGGCGGGACCCGTCGAGAACGGTCGAGAACGGCTCCCCGAACAGCTCCCTCGCGCCCGCCACGACGGCGGCGACGTTGTCCCCGGGCACGAGAGCACCGGACGCACCCGCCGCCTCCCGCGCCGGCCCGAACAAGCGGAGGCGAGCCATCGCTACCCGCCGATCATCGACATCGATCGCGACGGGCTGAGGAACCCCGGCTCGTTGATCCCATGGCCGGGATGCTTGGCCCAGACGGCTTGCCTCAGCAGGAGGGAGAGTTCGGCGTCGGTGCCGTCGTTGCGCAAGAGGTCCCGCACGGTCTCTTCGTCGTTGGTGAAGAGGCAGTTCCGCACGGCGCCGTCCGCAGTGAGCCGGAGGCGGTTGCACGTGCCGCAGAATGGTTCCGTGACGCTCGAGATGAGACCGATTTCGCCGACCCCGTCGGTGAAGCGGAACCGCTCGGCGGGAGCGCCCGTGGCATTTGGCAAGGGCTCCAGGGGCCAGCGTGCGTTGATCCGATCGAAGACCTCGCGGCCCGGGACGAGCCGGGCGCGGTCCCAGTCTCCCTGGGCATCGAGTGGCATGAACTCGATGAACCGCACGATGCGCCCGGTGGCGCGGGCGAACGAGGCGAAGTCGAGGATCTCGTCGTCGTTGCGGCCTCGCAGCAGCACCACGTTCACCTTCAGCGGGGTCAGCCCGGCCGCCTCCGCGGCATCCATGGCGCGCAGGACGTCGCTGAGGACGCCCCGCCGGCGAATGGCGGCGAAGCGCTCTGGTCGCAGGGAGTCGCAGCTCACGTTCACCCGCCGCAGGCCGGCCGAGGCCAGCTTTCCGGCCATGCCGGCGAGCTCCGTCCCGTTGGTGGTCATCGCCAGGTCCTCGAACCCGAGCGACGACAACCGGGCGACGAGCGCCGGGAGCCCCTTGCGCACGAGCGGCTCGCCGCCGGTGATGCGCAACGCCGTCACACCGAGGCTCCGGGCCACCCGGGCCACCCGGGTGATCTCGTCGAACGTGAGGAGCTGGTCCATGCGGAGGAACGAAAGCCCCTCCTCGGGCATGCAGTAGACGCAGCGCAGGTTGCAGCGGTCGGTGACCGAGATGCGGAGGTCGTCGTGCACGCGCCCGTAGCGGTCGACCAGCGGGCCCTCGACCGGCATGGCGGTCGCCGTCTCCTCATCGCTTCGATGGCGTCGCACGGAGACGGCGACACGGACGGGAGCAGTCATGCGGCGGCCCTCACCGAACCGACGAAGGGTCGCGGCCGGCACTGTCGAGGTCATCGGAACAGAGGGTCCAGTCGGTGCCACCGCTCCATGTCTCACGCTTCCAGATGGGGACGGTGTGCTTGAGGGTGTCGATGCAGAATTGCGCCGCCGCGAACGCCTCCGCGCGGTGGGGTGTGGACGCCACCACGACCACGGACACCTCTCCTACCTCGAGCCGCCCGACCCGGTGCAGAAGCACCAGTCGGCCGATCTCCCCCCAGCGCTCCCGGGCTGCAGCGGCCACCCGTGCCAGCCGTGGAGCAACCTGCTCGACGTACGCCTCGTATTCCAGGCACGTCACGCCGGGACGTCCATCGGAGTGGTCACGCACCGTGCCGCAGAAGGTCACGATCCCCCCGCATCCGGGGAGGACCGCCCACCGCCACGCCTCCTCGACCGGCAGGGGTTCTCCGCCGACGCCGACCCAGTCACCGCTCTCAGGGGGAGTCAGCTGGGTCAGGCCCCCGGGCCGTTCTCGATGTTCTCCTTAGCGTCCGTCACTACCACCCCTTTCCCGGGCGCCTCGCGGGAGAGAGCCGTTGACCACAATAATCAGGGCGCAGGACTATCAGGCGGTGCGGTCTCCGACGCTCGCCGCCTTCGGGTGCCGCTCCGCACATCCTGACGGCGCCGGATCAGTGAGGCCGGCCGCCGGCCAGCAGCTCGAGCGCGTGCCCGAGGACATCGGCCACGGCCTCGAGGGATTCCACTGCACCGCTCGGCGATCCCGGGACGTTGAGAATGAGGCAACCGCCGACGGTTCCCGCCACGCCGCGGGAGAGACGTCCGAGCGGGCTCACGGAGCGCATGGCCTCGGCCAGGCCAGGGGCCTCGCGTTCGACGACGGCGCGGGTCGCCTCCGGCGTGACGTCGGTGGGCGAGAATCCGGTCCCCCCCGTGGTCACGACAAGTCCCGCGAACCCAGTCGACAGCTCGACGAGAGCGGCCGAGACCGGCGCCATCCCATCGGGTACGACCCGCCGATCGACGATGTGAAACCCATGCTCGACGAGGACGCGGGTCAGCTCGTCACCGGATCGGTCCTCGCGCTCACCCAGGCTGGCCGATTCTGAGACCGTGAGGATCTTCGCATCGAGGGCTCATGACGGCGCTGACGCTACCGGGGAGGAAGACGTCGCATCGCCATTAGGAGCACGTCCGGAGGCGAAATGCGATAATGCATCGGTGGCGAAGACTTTCGACGGGATCGACCAGACGCTGTCCGAGTGGATGTCGGACCAGCCGGTCTTCTTCGTGTCGACGGCCCCGCTCGATCCGCAAGGCTCAGTGAACTGCTCGCCCAAGGGCAACCGCGATGAGTTCGCTGTTCTGGATGAGCGGACGGTGGCCTTCCTCGACCAGACAGGGAGTGGTGTCGAGACCATCGCACATCTCCGAGAGAACGGCCGGATCGTGATCATGCTCTGCGCCTTCACGGGACCGCCACGGATCGTGCGCCTGCACGGGACGGGCCGGGTCGTGTTGGCCGACGACCCGGAATTCGACGAGCTCGCCGACCGCTTTCCCGGCGGTGCGGGGATAGGCGTCCGCTCGGTCATCGTCGTGGCCGTGCGGCGAGTGTCGGACTCGTGCGGCTATGGCGTACCCCTGATGACCTTCGAGGGTCATCGACCCACCATGGACCAATGGTCAACCCGAAAGGGGAGGGACGGCATCCGCCAGTACTGGGCCGAGAAGAACGTCGCCAGCATCGACGGCATCAGTGGGATCGACAGCTCGGGCGCACCGCAATAGCACGTGTCGCTCGCTGGGCCCCGCCTCGACGTCTACGGTTCACCATGGCTCTCGCTGTGAGGCCGGCACCCCGCTCGGCGTCGAGGAGAAGGACCTCCACGCACTGACCGGCGCGCACGCCTTCACCGTCCGGCAACAGCGCGAGAGCGTTGGACTGGGCCATGACGCGCAGCATGTGCGAGTCCTGGCCACCGGCCATTCGCACCCCCAGCTACCCCGTCGACTCCGGTGCGGGCCGTTACCCTCATCAGATGCAACTTGCCATCTCGAGAACGGGGGAGGTCCACCTCGGCGACCGCGGCAAGGCGCGGTCGATCGAGTACGGCGCAGCCGGCCATGGAGCGAAGCGCGGGCCGGACGAACAGCTCGTAGGACACGAGAGCCGAGACCGGGTTTCCCGGCAAGCCCGAAGACCGGTGTCCCGGTTTCCTTGAGCACCCCGAAGGCGAAGGGTTTGGCCGGCTTTATGGCGACCTGCATCGAACGCATGATGGGCCCGCTCAGCTCCTTGAGCACGGCCTTCATCACGTCGCGGTCACCGACGCTCACTCCTCCGCTCGAAACGATCGGCATCGCACCGGGATCCCGCCTCTTTGAGCAGATCGGCGAGGGCCGCCTCGTCGTCCCCGGCCACGCCGAGGTCGACGGTGCCGAAGCCGTCTGTTTGAAGCTGGGCGAGCAGCGCCGGACGGTTGGCGTCTCGGATCTTCCCTGGCGCCAAGGCGCCGGCGGACGTGGTCAGCTCGTCGCCGGTGGAGAGAACGCCCACGGTGGGGCATGGATGGGCGAGAAGCTGCTCGACCCCGATGCTCGATAGCACGCCCATGTGGGCGGCGCCGAGGTGCGTCCCGGGAGAGAAGACCTCGTCGCCCGCCTGAATATCCCCCCCAGCCCTTCGTACGAAAGTGCCGGGATTCACGGATTCCTCGACGACGACGATCGACCCGCCCGATTCGACGTGGGTACGCTCGACCATGCACACGGCGTCAGCGCCGGGGGGCAACGGTGCCCCTGTCATGATGCGAACCGACTCACCTGCCAATACGGATGTCTTTGCGTTGTCGCCTGCCATCACGGTGCCCACCACACGAAGGCGCGCCGGGAGACGCACGGTATCGGCAGCGCGGACCGCGTACCCGTCCATGGACGAATTGGCAAAGGGCGGCACGGCCTCGGCAGCTCGGATGGCTTCGGCCAGCACATGACCCGAGGCGTCGCTCACCGCCACTCGTCTGGGGGTAAGAGCTCCGCAGGCGGAGAGGACGAACTGGCGAGCTTCGGAGACGGGGATCATCGGGGAGAGGGTGGCGGAGTTGACGGCACGAGACGGTTCACAGGGATGATGGTACCGACGACACGGGACGCCACGAAGGGTCGTTCGCTTCATGCTGTGACCCGGTATCTCGCAGGTGTCGCGGCGGTAGTCTGCGCGGTACGACGGATATTGCGTCTAGATACCGAAAGTCACACCTTCCCAACAAGGAGTTGACATGGCGAAGCCAACAAGAGGATTCCTCGGTCGTGGGAAAGCCGCACGCGATCCCCGTCTCCCTCCGGGTCAATATGACGCCGGGGACCAGTGGCCCGTACTGAACGCGGAGGTCACCCCGCAGCTAGACGTGGCGTCGTGGTCGTTCTCTGTCGAGGGCCTCGTCGCGCACCCGACGACCTGGACCTGGGATGAGATCCACGCTCTGCCGGAGTCCGCGTATTCCGGTGATATCCACTGCGTGACCACCTGGTCCAAGCTGGGCGTGCACTTCAGCGGCGTCTCGGTCGACACGCTCCTCGACATCGCAGGATTGGATATGACGGCCAGCCACGTGATGGCCTTCTCGCACACCGGGTACACGACCAATCTGCCCTTGGCAGATGTCAGCGGTGGTCAAGCATGGGTCGTCTGGGAGTATGAGCACGCGCCACTGCCAGTTGAGCACGGCGGACCGGCACGCCTGTTGGTCCCGCACCTCTACTTTTGGAAGAGTGCGAAATGGGTGGCCGGGTTGCGGGTGCTCGACCACGACGAACCGGGGTTCTGGGAACGCAACGGGTACCACGACTGGGGAGATCCGTGGCTCGAGCAGCGCTACCAGGGCGATTAGGCAGTGACCACCGATCGGCCAGCTGGCGATCCGTGGCAGGTGGCGACGGTCACCGAGATCCGGTCAGAGACTCCAACCGCCAAGACATTCCGCCTGGCTCTCGCTTCGCCCACCATTCACCTTGCCGGGCAGTACTACGTGGTGCGGCTGACCGCACCCGATGGGTATACCGCATCGCGGTCGTATTCGGTGGCGTCGGCACCCGAACGATTCTGGCGACATCGAGCTCACTGTGGAAAGGCTCGAAGGGGGCGAGGTCTCGGTCTTCCTGCATGACGAGGTCGTTGTCGGTGACGAGCTGGAGGTGCGGGGACCGATCGGTCTTTGGTTCGTCTGGACTGCCCAGACTCCGGCCATCCTGGTCGGCGGGGGATCTGGCATCGTGCCCCTCATGGCCATGCTGCGACTAGCCCGGCAGACCGGGCACGCCGACCTGGTTCGAATGGCAGTGTCAGCACGAACTCCGGATGACCTGTACTACTCCCATGAACTTCCCGGACCCGAGACGACGGTTGCCTATACCCGCACGGTCCCCCCGTCGTACCCACGTCGCGCCGGCCGGCTCTCCGAGCATGATCTTGCTTCGCTGTGGATGCCTGACGCGACCGCCTTCGTGTGTGGTTCGCCAGGTTTCGCCGACTTCGCCAGTGGGCTCCTGATGGGCCTCGGCCAACCCGTGGAGCGGATCAGAGTCGAGCGATTCGGCCCGACCAGTTAGTTCCGTCGCAAGTTATCTCGTCGTGAGGGCCCCGGTACAGCGAAGGTGAAGTTCCAGCATCGCAAGAAATGATCCGCGTATTGCCCGAGGGCCAATGGGATCCCACGAAAATCCCACGTATTCAGAATACACTCTCAGAAGTCACTTCCCTGCTCCGGCGGTCGCGATCGAAGAACTATTGGCGGAACTGGAATATTTGCGGGCAGAAAGAGAGCGGAAGGCCACGAGAGCCGACCTAATCCGTTGGGTCGAGGGGGATGATCGGGAGGCCTCCCGGTTCCGCGGCATGGCTGCTTCACGGCCGCAAGGTCTGAAATCACACGTACAAGCGAGGCCCTTTGGGCTGCAACGTTCACGACGACACCGAATGAGCGGTTCCGAGCGGCAGTCCTACGCTCCGTGTCGTGGGGACCGTGACCGAATGAGGACCTAGGACAAAATGCCAAGCTATGTGCGCACTCTTGGGGCGGGACGTGCCAACGCACGTTCTACTGTGCCTTTGGCCGACGGCTTCAACAAGCCCATTGGACGGCGGGCTTTGTCACTGTTCGTCGGGCTCCTCCTTGTGGCCGGGGGGATGGTTCTCAAGGTGGGTGCAGACTCCACGGTGGCTTCGGCCACGGCTCCGGTCATGTACTACGTGGCGATGGGAGACTCCCTCGCAGCCGGAGTAGGGGCGACCCAACCGGCGAACGACTACGTCAATCTCATCTATCAGCACGAGCTCACCCGCCATCCGAATCTTCAGCTTCTCAACTTGTCATGTTCCGGTGCGACCACTACGTCGGTCTTGAGCGGTGGTGGGTGTTCGTATACGACCGGTTCGCAGCTGGGAGACGCCGAAGCCTTTCTTCGCGCGCATCCTGGTCAGATCGCCTTACTCACCATCGACATCGGGATCAACAACGTCCTCGGATGTATGGCAGCCTCACTCGGGTCCATCCTGCTCCAGCCGCCAGGCTTCGGAATCGACGGAACGTGTATTCAGAACGGGATGAACGAAGTGAGCGCAGAACTTCCGCAAATCCTCGGCGGACTCCGGTCCGCATATCCAGGGCTGTCGATCTACGGAATGGACTACTACGACGGATTTCTGGCTGGGTGGCTGCTCGGGGGAAGCGGCCAAACCTTGGCACAGCAGTCCGCGACGTACGTGGTGTCCCTCAACACCCTTCTCGCACAGATCTATGGTGCGAATGGCGCAGCGATGGCCGACCCTGCCGTGCTGTTTGAGACGACGAACTTCGCCCTGACTGGGTCCTATCTCGGGATGACGGTGCCGCAGAACGTGGCGGTCATCTGTGAGTGGACGTTGATGTGTGTCGAGCTGGACAGCAATATCCACACCAATGACCTGGGCTACGCCGAATTTGGCCGACTCTTTCGAGCAAGTAATTGACCCTGGCTACTCGGAGGTGGCTTCTGACGGGGGGGTGTTCAGCTTCGGTTCGGCCCAGTTCTACGGATCGACGGGGGGCGATCCGCTCAACGCGCCCATCGTGGGCATGGCCGCCGCCCCTGGGGGGAATGGCTACTGGGAGGTGGCTTCTGACGGGGGGGTGTTCAGCTTCGGTTCGGCCCAGTTCTACGGATCGGTGGGAGCCAAACCGCTCAACGCGCCCATCGTGGGCATGGCCGCCGCCCCTGGGGGGAATGGCTACTGGGAGGTGGCTTCTGACGGGGGGGTGTTCAGCTTCGGTTCGGCCCAGTTCTACGGATCGGTGGGAGCCAAACCGCTCAACGCGCCCATCGTGGGCATGGCCGCCGCCCCTGGGGGGAATGGCTACTGGGAGGTGGCTTCTGACGGGGGGGTGTTCAGCTTCGGTTCGGCCCAGTTCTACGGATCGGTGGGAGCCAAACCGCTCAACGCGCCCATCGTGGGCATGGCCGCCGCCCCTGGGGGGAATGGCTACTGGGAGGTGGCTTCTGACGGGGGGGTGTTCAGCTTCGGTTCGGCCCAGTTCTACGGATCGGTGGGAGCCAAACCGCTCAACGCGCCCATCGTGGGCATGGCCGCCGCCCCTGGGGGGAATGGCTACTGGGAGGTGGCTTCTGACGGGGGGGTGTTCAGCTTCGGTTCGGCCCAGTTCTACGGATCGACGGGGGGCGATCCGCTCAACGCACCCATCGTGGGCATGGCCTGACGGAAGCGGACGTTTCCGAATTGAGGTTGGATCCCTGAAACGTCTGCATCGAGCTGATCAGACCGTCCACTCCGCCTGCCAGTTCCGTCTATTTACGAGAAGAATCGCTCCTCCGACACGGTCTGTTGTACACGGGCCGGCGGTGACGCCGTGACTCCGTTGAGGACTACGTCGTAAGCCGCGTGCTGGTCACCCGTCAGCACCCTTGGAGTGAAGGCCAGCCTCCCTCGCTCGACGTCCACCCGCAGGTCCGGGAGTTGGCCGCTCGTGAAAGGCACTGGAGTAGTCGATGGAACAATGATGCCGCCCCGAAGAAGCCGTAGTGCCCACCTACCGGTCGACGTTCGGGGATACCCCTGCGGATTCTGAGAACCAAACCAGTCAGAACCCGGTGCCGGCGACGATGTACCCATTGAGGTGGGTGCCGGTCATAGACCCGTCATTGGGGGCGTCGCCGTAGGGGAAGACGGACCCGTAGGCGGAAGCCACCCAATAACCCCCACCGTCGGGGGTGGCAAAGATCGCGGTAGCCGGGTTGAAGCCTCCCGTTGACCCGATTGGACCGCCAAGGTTGGCCGCGTCTCCGTAGGGGAAGACCTGACCATTGGCATCGAGAACCCAGTATCCGCCGCGGTCCGGGGTGCGCACCATCGAGGTGATCGAGGAGCTCTGGGGACCTGGTGCACCGAAGTACGGGGCATCCCCGAATGCGTAGACGTGGCCGGTGGCCGTGACGAGCCAGTACCCGTTGCCACTGGCGTCGGGAGTCACCGCGACGGCCGCTCCGCTGCAGCCGCCGATGCCCGGACACGAGCCGGCGAAGGTGGAGTTGAAGGCAAACACACCGCCGTCGGAGGCCACCATGTAGTAGCCCTGCCCGCTGGTGGACGAAACGATACCGACGATGGGCTCGTTCAAACTGTTGGAAAGGCCCGAACCTGCAGGGTGCAGTCCGAGGCCTGGTATCGACTGCACGAAGGGGGCGTTGAAGGCGAACACGCCACCGTCAGACGCGACCAACCAATACCCGTTCTTGTTCGGGGTAGGCGTTATCCCGACCACGGGACGCTGAAGCCTGAGCGAGCCAGTGGAACCTTGGAACTGGGCCTGCCCGAACGTGAAGATGCCTCCGTCAGAGCCGACCAGCCAGTAGCCGTGCGAGGGTGGCGGCGCTGCCGTGAACCTCATCGTGGCGGGGTTTGAGGTGGCCGAGCTGACCGAGTTGGTGAAGACCGCCCGGAGCTCCCAGTTGTTCTCCAAGCCGTTGAGCGCTCCACTGGTGAATGTGGTCGATGTGGCCCCCGAGAGGTTGGTCCAGGTGCTGCCGGTGTTGAGCGAATACTGCCACTGCACGGTGGGGCTCGGAGTGCCGCTGGCCGCGGCGGTGAAGGTGAGCGATTGCCCAGAGGTGTAGGACTGACTCAGCGGCTGGGTGGTCACGACCGGGGCTGCCGTAAATGTCATCACTGCCGCGTTTGAGGTGGCCGAGCTGACCGAGTTGGTGAAGACCGCACGGAGCTCCCAGTTGTTCTCCAAGCCGTTGAGCGCTCCACTGGTGAATGTGGTCGATGTGGCCCCCGAGAGGTTGGTCCAGGTGCTGCCGGTGTCGAGCGAATACTGCCACTGCACGGTGGGGCTCGGGGTGCCGCTGGCCGCGGCGGTGAAGGTGAGCGATTGCCCAGAGGTGTAGGAGTGGCTGACCGGCTGTGTGGTGACGGTGGGTGCCACGTCCGCCGCAGCGGCGGGCACTGTGCCGGTGACCTGCAACAGAACAGTCGCACTCGTAGCCACGAGGGCGGTTGTGACACAAAGCCTTGCAAACAAAGCAATCGGGCGAGCCATCACTGCGAACTCCCATCAACTGACGAACTAGGCTCCGCGCTGCAGTCCAGCACCCGTTGTCTGGAACGCTACTCCCTCTGAGTCCGGCTGTCCCATGCCGCTCGGGGACGGACGCCAAACGACCCCGCCACTCTGGGGGGACCGAGGAAAGGGCGGGGTCGAGTCGTTCAGAAGAAGCTTGCAGCCCAGTATGACGGCCCTGTTTGCAATCAGCGTGCTTCGCGGTTCGGAATCGGTAAGGAGACGCGAGAGACGTTGCCGTCGCGGTGGCGCAACGGTGCGACGACGAGGCTGGCACCAGCGTGCCGCCTGCCGGGAAAGTGGCGCCCATGAGTTCGTCCGCAACACTCCCAGGAGCCCTTCAGTGGCGCCAACCCGGGATATTTGCGCCCGATGCCTGGTGCGGGAGAAGTGCCTCGCATTCGACCTGGCGGACGAGTCGATCACCGGCCTTTGGGGCGGGAACGGACGACGCGCGCTGAGCCCGGTTTGTCGGCTGTTCGGATTTCAGCGGAGAGCACCGCGCCCGGGGGTCCCCCTGAATTGGGTGAAGGCGCTTCAGGCTTGCGGTGTGAGCCAACAACGATGCAGGCGAAGCTCGATCCGCGTGGCGGCTTGCGATAGTGGCGGCTGGCGCGGTCGCGCGGCAATTCCATTTGTTTGTCAGACTTGGGTGTAACCCCTCCCCGCACAAGACCCTTGAGGCGAGTGACAGTCAGGAGGGGATGTTCTGCTCCCACGGTGGCGCAATGTGGACGTGGCGGAATCCTGGTGGTGGTCCTTCTACACCGGGGCCAGCCTCGAGACAACGGGGCTTCCGGCGTTTCTCCATCGTGAGTCTTCGCCGTACGTCCGATCTGTCTCGCCGTTGAGGATGTGAGCAACGGCCCGGACCGCAGGGCGAGTCCTCCTGTCTCCTGCCTCCTGCCCCGCGCCAAGATGGTGCCCAGAAGTATCAGGCGACGGGTACGTGGCTCTTGTGACGAAGCAGCCACTCTGTGGCGCGTGCCTGTACGGGAGGGTTGGACGATATGGTCCTTCGTGCTTCGACACCGAACGCGGAACCACAGAAGCGCCGGATGAGCCCATTATCCAGCAGCAGGGTTGGCAGGTCCCTCGTGGCGGGACTCGTGGTCGCGGCCGTGTGCGCCACGACACTCGCGTACGCTAATCGATCGAGCGCGGCGACTGCTCCGGCGTTCGTGCAGCAAGTGACGGGGCATGCTGGCTCGGTGACGAGCTTGGCCGTAACGCCCGCGTCGGCGCTAGGGTCCGGCAACCGGCTGGTGGTGGAGGTCGGGGTGTGGAGCTCCTCGGGCGCCACCGCGAAGTCGGTGACCGACTCGGCCGGCGACGGGTTCGTGGAGCTGACTCATTTCACGGCTTCTGACAACACGGAGATGTCAGTCTGGTCGGCACCGGTAACGGCGGGAGCCGGAGCCCGCCCAGCGGTGACCGTCACGCCGTCCTCCAAGGCCGATGTCGGTGTTGCAGCGCTGGAATACTCGGGCTTGTCGACAGTCGCCGATAACTCGGTCGTCGACCAGCAAAAGACCGCTTCAGGGACGACCGGGTCAGCGGCAACAGTCACGTCAGGGTCGACGTCAGCCACAGGGGCAGCCAACGAGCTAGCCCTCGGTCTGTACGCCGATTCCGGGTTCGGTGACACCCTTGCTGGGGGGAGCGGCTACAGCGTGCGCTCCAACGTCTCGCCCACAGGGGACGTGGAGTTCCTGGCCGAGGATCAGGTGGTGGCTGCGGGAGCTACGCCAAGTGCCAGCGTCCATACCGGCGCCAGCACAGTATGGCTCATGGCCACCATTGTGCTCAAGAGCGGGGCTACGACGCCACCGACCTTGCCTGGGGCGCCGTCGAATGTGGTGGCGGCTGCCGGCAACGCGTCTGCGCTAGTGAGTTGGGTGGCCCCGTCGAACGGCGGCAGCGCGATTACCTCCTACATCGTGACCCCTTACCTCGGGTCAGCGGCTCAGCCTGCCGTGACGGTCGGCGGGTCGCCCCCTCCGACGTCGGTGAGTGTCAACGGTCTTGCCAACGGCAGCTCCTACACCTTCACCGTCGCCGCTACCAACAAGGTCGGCACGGGGCCCGCATCGACCCCATCGAACGCCGTCATCCCGAGCGCCGTTGGGCCTGGTCAGTGGTCGTCGTTGATGTCCTGGCCGATCGTGGCCGTACATTCTGTGTTACTTCCGAACGGCAAGTTCGTGCTGTGGGACGGCTGGCAGCAGCCGGAGCCGACCTACGTCTGGAATCCGACCACTCAGGTCTTCGAGTCGACGATCAACGCTCCCGATAGCATCTTCTGCTCCGGGACGGCCGAACTGCCTGACGGGCGTGTCCTCGTGATCGGGGGCTACGGGGCGTTGACAACGGGGCAAGTCGGAATCGTCGACACGAACATCTTCGACCCGGCCACCTCCACCTGGACGCGCGTGGCTGACATGCACGAGCCCCGCTGGTATCCGACCGTGACCGAACTCCCCGACGGCCGGTACGTCGCCATCAGCGGGCAAGCCGGAAGCACCACATACTCCAACAACCCCGAGATCTACGACCCAGTCAAGAACACCTGGACGCTTCTATCCTCGATATCGACGGCCCAGGTCCAAGAGCCGGAGTACCCATTCTCTTACCTGCTACCGAACGGCAACGTGTACACCATGGCGCCATCGGTGGACGAATCGTTCGAGCTGAACGTGTCCGCACCGTCGTGGGCGCAGGTGAACAGCTCCAGCGGGATCCTCAACGGCTCGTCGGTGATGTACCGTCCCGGCCACATCCTCTATAGCGGCGGCGCGCCCAGTGAGAACACCACTACAAACGCCCAGTCGACCGCTGCGACGATCGACCTGACGGCTAACAACCCGACGTGGCAGCCGACGACGCCGATGAACTACGCCCGCGTCTACCACACGCTAACAATGCTAGCCGACGGAAACGTGCTCGCCGTCGGAGGCGAGGCGACCAGCAGCCAGACCAACGTCACCACCGGAGTCCTCCCAGCCGAGATCTGGGATCCTTCGACCGGGACATGGACGACGGTCGCCTCGATGTCAGCGGCGCGGAACTACCATTCGACGGCGGTGCTGATGCCCGACGGAACGGTGCTCGTTGCCGGGGGCGGCCATGAGGAGAGCTCCTCGGACCCAGGGCAGTTCTCCGCACAGATCTACTCGCCCCCGTACCTATCGAACGGTCCCCGCCCCACCATCACCTCCATACCCTCGCAGGCCGGCTATGGAAGCTCCATCTCGGTCGGCACGCCCGACGCCGCCTCGATCAGCGCCGTGAACCTCGTCTCGCTCGGCGCCGACACTCACCAAATTGACATGGACCAGCACTTCGTCCCCTTGAGCTTCACGACCGGTACCGGCGGGCTCAACGTGCAGCTGCCCTCGTCGGCAGCGGTCGCCCCACCAGGTAACTACATGCTCTTCATCCTCAATAAGAACGGCGTTCCCTCCATCGCCCCGATCCTCAACCTCGGGCCGGCCGCCAACGCGACAGTGCCCGGGGCGGCCACGGGAGTGGTGGCGCTCCCCGGCAACGGGTCGGCGACGGTGAACTGGACGGCTCCGGCGAGCGGTGACAGCCCGATCAGTTCATACAGGGTGACGCCGTATATTGGGTCGGTAGCTCAGCCCGCAGTCGCGGTCACCGGGGCGCCTCCTGCGACGTCGGTGACAGTGGGCGGTCTGGAAAACGGCACCAGCTACACCTTCACGGTGACCGCCACCAACGCGGTGGGAACCGGCCCGAGCTCCGCCCCCTCCAACGCCGTCACACCCGCGGGAGTCTCGCCGCCTGCATTCGTGCAGCAGGTGAGCAAACACGCGAGTTCGGTGTCATCACTAGCGGTCACTCCGTCCACGGCCCTGGGATCGGGCAACCGGTTAGTCGTCGAGGTCGGGGTGTGGAGCTCCTCGGGCGCCACCGCGAAGTCGGTGACCGACTCGGCCGGCGACGGGTTCGTGGAGCTGACTCATTTCACGGCTT
Organism: uncultured Acidimicrobiaceae bacterium; assembly: GCA_963726135.1. Classification (GTDB taxonomy): domain Bacteria; phylum Actinomycetota; class Acidimicrobiia; order Acidimicrobiales; family RAAP-2; genus Bog-473. Next base: position 544,361 of record CAVSBE010000001.1, on the reverse strand, counting down.
CTGACAACACGGAGATGTCAGTCTGGTCGGCACCGGTAACGGCGGGAGCCGGAGCCCGCCCAGCGGTGACCGTCACGCCGTCCTCCAAGGCCGATGTCGGTGTTGCAGCGCTGGAATACTCGGGCTTGTCGACAGTCGCCGATAACTCGGTCGTCGACCAGCAAAAGACCGCTTCAGGGACGACCGGGTCAGCGGCAACAGTCACGTCAGGGTCGACGTCAGCCACAGGGGCAGCCAACGAGCTAGCCCTCGGTCTGTACGCCGATTCCGGGTTCGGTGACACCCTTGCTGGGGGGAGCGGCTACAGCGTGCGCTCCAACGTCTCGCCCACAGGGGACGTGGAGTTCCTGGCCGAGGATCAGGTGGTGGCTGCGGGAGCTATGCCAAGTGCCAGCGTCCATACGGGCGCCAGCACAGTATGGCTCATGGCCACCATTGTGCTCAAGACCGGTTGACCGAGGTGCCGCCAGTTCAAGCCACCAGGGAATCCTCCGAGCTCGGCGGCCGACGACTCGCCCAATCTACAAGACGATCTCCATCCCAATGCTGATGGTTACGTTCGCATGGGTCGTCGCTTCGCGGAACTTGCTTTCGGAAAGGGGGGTCCGTTCGGGTCGACGAATGCGTTGGAACCGAATGTTTCATGAGGTTGCTCGGGAAGGCGTTCGTGAACAGCGGGAAATCCGAGTTTTGCGGGGTAGACACGTTGGCCTTCCGTTTTGTCCCAAAACCTGATTGCAGGTCTCAAGAGAAGTGACCCGAGGATTGCCCGAAGGTAGGTGAGATCCCACGAAGATCCCACGGATTGAGAATTCTCTGTCAGGAGGTGGTTCCCTGCTCAGCGTGCGTGGCGTCGCATGATCCGAGCTAGAGAGCTAAATCGGTCACAGTCGATCAGTCCGTAGAGTCCAGTTGGACGGAACGAATATGTCTCATAACCCGAAGGTCGGAGGTTCAAATCCTCTTCCCCCGCCACCAAGGGCTCCCAACAAACAGTCGGGGCCACGACGACAAAAACTCTGGGGATTCGGGCAGTGATGTGCTGTTTTGATGGAGTGGGCCTCCGTCGGCGTGTCAATCAGCACACCGATCAATCTCGGAACAGTCCAGGCTCATCAAATGGCTCGTCCCCGCACCATCGATTGGTTGTCGGGGCGTAGAGGATCCCCAATCGTTCCTAGGGTTACTTCCCGCCCGGGCTCAGGAGACCACTGGCGGATCGGGGCCTATGGTCGAAATCGTCTTTGTTTTGGGCCGCCAGGCACCCAGCGGCGGAGTGCGACGTCGGCGCGGCCGCCGGGCCGGGGACCGCGGATTGTGCATAGCACGGCCACGATTTTCCACCCTACGATTGGTCACCATCATGGAGACGACAAATCTTGCGGACCTGTATGGGCTGCCAACCATCGACTGGGCCATCATCGAAGACCGTCTCGCGCGAGGGCTTAGCCAAGCTCCTGGGACGGGGGGACCTGATCGACACACGAGCTGGTTGGCGACGATCAACCATGACGGGAGCCCACATGTGACCGGCGTCGGTGCGCTTTGGTTCGATGGAGCCTTCTGGTTCGAGACCGGAGAGCAGACGCGTAAGGGAAGAAACCTGGCACGCGACCCGCGCTGCACATTGAGCCTCGCCACCAATGAGTTCGACCTCGTCATAGAGGGCGTGGCCGAGAAGGTGACCGACCCGGCCGTGGTTGCAACTATGGCAGAGCAATGGAGCGCCCAGGGATGGCCGGCACAAGTGGATGCGTCCGGCGTTGCCCTCACCGCTGAGTACAGCGCCCCATCTGCCGGACCTCCTCCGTGGGCGATCTACCGCATCACGTCGCACCATGCGACTTCGCTCTTGATAGCCGAACCAGGAGGAGCCACCCGCTGGCGATTTGCTTCGGAGTGACCTTCAGTTCACCTTGGCGACAGGTAGCCCAGTACGTCGGGATTGGGTCTCTCTCTGTGACCCGGTGAGCCGAAGCGGTAGACGCCCTGCGGGGTGGCTCCACGGCATCGGCGCCTCCTAAGCTGATGGCAGCGCGGCGCATGGTTCGCTCGTTGCGTAATGACGAGCGAGTGACCGCCGAGCACGAGACCCTTGTATAACTCGTGCCCTCCACCGCGGCCGACTATGGCGAGGCCCGGGCGCAACCCGAGCACGCCACGCGTGCTGCCAAGAGTGGCGCAGGTGCACCAGGCGGCCGTGCTCGCCCTCGGTGAGGCCGCGGCTCCACTCGTGACCGATGCATTTGACCGGTTCGTCGCTCAGCTGCGCGTGCCGACGTCGGGGCGCCCGCCGAGCGACCAAGGTCATTGTGCTGTCCCCAAGATTGCGCTAGCGGCCCGCAAAACGGCCCGGACCAGTGGTCGGCACCGGACTTACGGTGGCGCGATATCACGCGACCGCCCTGACGTTGCGCGCCGTATGTGTCATGCGCAACCGTCCTCGCCGGCGCCCCGCGGTGGGACCCCAAAGGACCCCAAGTGTTCGCATTTGGCTAGTCCCTGCGCGATCCTGTGGGATAGGGGTCGAGGTCTGGCGAACGGAAGAACAGGGGCCTGACAAGTGGGAACGACTGTTCGACGAGTGGTAGGACGCATGCAGGAGGCGCGGAAGTGGGCGCCGCGGCTTTTGGGCGGAGGCACCCTCGTGCTGGTCTGCCTCGTCGGTGCCGGCGCAGGTGCGCGAGCCGAGGCGTCCGCCCGCCCGGCGCTCCCCGGCACCATGGCTGCGATCGGTGATTCGATCACCCAGGCCGTCGACGACTGCTGCTCCCTCGGATCGCATCCCCAGGATTCGTGGAGCACCGGTAACGGGTACCCTGCCAACGGCGTCCGGAGCCACTACGCGCGCATCCTGGCGCTGAACCCCTCCATCGCCGGCCATGCCTACAACGAATCTGTCCCAGGCGCGAAGGTGGCGGACACCGAGGGCCAGGCACAGATGGCGGTGGCCCAGGGCGCTCAGTACGTGACGATCCTCATCGGGGCCAACGACGTGTGCACGGGGACCATCGCGGCCATGACGCCGACCTCAACGTTCCAGGCGGCGTTCCAGGCCACGATGTCCACCCTGGAATCGGGCTTGCCGACGGAGTCGCACATCTTCGTCTCGTCGATCCCCGACGTCTACGAGCTGTGGTCGGTGCTGCACACGAACCCGGTGGCGGAGACGGTGTGGTCGGTGGCGCACATCTGCCAGTCGATGCTCTCGAGCGCTAACACCGAGGCGCAGCGCCAAGAGGTGCTGGCCCAGGTGGAGGCCGACAATGCAGTGCTCGGCCAGGTGTGCGGCCAGTACGCCAATTGCCGGTGGGACGGCGGAGCCACATTCGATTACCAGTTCTCGCCTTCCGACGTGTCCACGCTTGACTACTTCCACCCGAGCCAGTCCGGTCAGGCCGTGCTGGCCGGACTGACCTGGGCCACGTCGTGGTGGGCGCCGGCACCTGCCAGTACCGGCTACTGGCTGGTGGCCTCCGGCGGCGGGATCTTCTCCTACGGCGAGGCCGGCTTCTTGGGCTCGGCGGGCGCCGTCGCGCTCAACAAACCGATCGTGGGCATGGCGGCCACGCCCGACGGGGGCGGCTACTGGCTGGTGGCCTCCGACGGCGGGATCTTCTCCTACGGCGACGCCGGCTTCTTCGGCTCGGCGGGTGCCGTCGCGCTCAACAAACCGATCGTCGGCATGGCGGCCACGCCCGACGGGGGCGGCTACTGGCTGGTGGCCTCCGACGGCGGGATCTTCTCCTACGGCGACGCCGGCTTCTTCGGCTCGGCGGGTGCCGTCGCGCTCAACAAACCGATCGTCGGCATGGCGGCCACGCCCGATGGAAGCGGCTACTGGCTGGTGGCCTCCGACGGCGGGATCTTCTCCTACGGCGACGCCGGCTTCTTCGGCTCGGCGGGTGCCGTCGCGCTCAACAAACCGATCGTCGGCATGGCGGCCACGCCCGATGGAAGCGGCTACTGGCTGGTGGCCTCCGACGGCGGGATCTTCTCCTATGGCGACGCCGGCTTCTTCGGCTCGGCCGGCGCCGTCGCGCTCAACAAACCGATCGTCGGCATGGCGGCCACGCCCGATGGAAGCGGCTACTGGCTGGTGGCCTCCGACGGCGGGATCTTCTCCTATGGCGACGCCGGCTTCTTCGGCTCGGCCGGCGCCGTCGCGCTCAACAAACCGGTCGTGGGCATGGCCCCGACCTGAGGCTGTCATGCCTCCCACAAGGAAGAGTAATCGTCAAGGGTGTCCCCGTCGCCGGGTCGGTGGCGCTTAGGTGTCGATGTACAACTCGATCTCGTTCCCATCTGGATCGAGGACATGCACGCATTTGGTAAAGGCCCGCTCCGCCTCGTAGAGGATCGGCGTTCCTGAGGGCTGGAGCACATTCCGCACGAGACGGAGCGTTTCGGCTGAACCGCCGACCTTGAACGCCACGTGAGCGAGTCCTGTGGCGTCGTGCTCTGGCGACGGGGCGTGGGGACCCAGCTCCATGAGGGCGAAGTCGTGATGGGTCCCCGGGGTCCCAAGTGTGAAAACGTCATACGGGGTCCGAGATTCGCGAGATGATCCGCATGCCCAACACGCACGAGTAGAAGTCCTCGGAGCGCTGCAGGTCCCGGACCTTGAGCACGACGTGGCCGAGAGCTTGCACTTGCACGGGAATGGTTCCTTTGCTCCGTCGCTGCCGCTCAGCCTGCGGCGGCCAGGATGCTCGCGCTGTCTTCGACGCTCATGGGGGGCCCGATCGGCCTCAGATCGTGTGAGGAGGCGATTCGTGCCAGTACGTCCATTGGCGGGAAGGCCGGCTGACTCGGAACGACGCGTGCCGTGGCCGGAGCGCTCAGGTCGCGAACGAGGTCCCGAAAGCTGGCATTGTCGTGCACGAGCAGGATCCGTGCCTCGTGGTCACCGACCACCCGGAACGAGTGCGGCACACCGCGGGGCATAGAGACCCAGTGACCGGCTCCGACAACGAGCTCGTCGTCACCACAGCGCACGACCATCTCGCCATCGAGGATGTACCCGGTGTCGTCGAGGTCGTCGTGGACGTGCAGTGGGGGCGCAGAGCCGACCGGCAAGGTCATCTCGAGCACGACGGTGTCCATGCCCGGCGCGCAGCGATGCTCGACGACCAAGGTGTCGAGGAACCACCAGGCCTGCGCCTGCTCGTTCTTGGGGGAATCAACGACTGCTGCGGTCATGGCGACCACCTCCTTGCCCTAACCTGTCCCGGATTGGGTAGTTAGGTAACCTTATGATTATAGTATGGTAACCTTACGATCATGTCAACGCTTCTCTGGGCCGACAACCCCATTCAAGAGAGGAGCCGGTACGTTGGCGCCACCATGCGCGTCTGCTGGCAGTGGGTCCGCGATCAGATCTACGCGGGCGTCGTCGCAGCGGGATTCGACGACCTGAACCCCGCACACGTAGAGCTGATCCGCTATCCGACCCTGGGCGGGCTACGTCCCACCAAGCTCGCAGACCAGGTGGGGATCACCAAGCAGTCGGTCAACGACTTGCTCGGCCACCCGGAGCGTCACGGGGACTTGGTGCGTGTGCCCGATCCAGCCGACGGACGCGCCCGCGTCATTCGGCTGACCGCCAAGGGCCAGCGGCTCGAGCGCATCATCAACGCGCGGGCGCAGGCGGCCGAGATGCGGATCGCAGATCTTGGGGACGAGACGCTTCGCCCAGCTGCACAGCTACCTTGAGCTACTCGCCGAGCGATTCGGTGAAGCAACCAATGACGACGAGGAATCTCGCACGTTGGACCCCTCGTAAGGTGAGGGTCGCAACCACATCAGGAGCGCAACCGAGACTGCCCCCGTACGCACCGGGAGGGTGGGCGATTCGGCACCATGGGGACAGCACACCCAGTCGTCGAAAATGAGCGTGCCCAGAGGTGTCGCCTCAGTTGAAAGTGCGCTCCGGGTGGGCGCCGCGATTTCGTCATAGGAGTCGGCGCTGAACGTCGTCGCCAGATAGTGGCACCGCTCAGCCAGCTACTTCAGTGGACCCGGCGTCCATCACGCGCCAGTGCTCGACACCCTGCCCCTTGCGCTAGGCGGAAAGTCGGCGACCCCACGATCGACTCAGCGAACAACGTCCAGTGGGGCTGCATGGGTGACCGCATGAACAAGGACTATGCACTCGGGCGCTGCTCTCACGAATGTGACCTTTCCCCTGGTTCTAACACGGCCGAGCGGCAGAGTGGAGAGTATGAGGTCGTCGAGTAACCAAGGCGGTGGCGTGTGACGGATCTAACACGTGGACCTGAGCCGGAAGATGTGGCCGAGAGGACTCCCGATCCTCACCACTTCGATGACAACGCTCCGACGGAGAGGTTGAGACGACGTGTATTGCTCGTGATCCACGCTCTACTTCCTCGGCAACGGCTTCAGACTCGTTGCTATCAGAAGGCTAAGACCACGATCCGGTTGTCATGGGTAGCGCGTTGCCGTCCGAGGGCTGTCGGTGGCACTACTCACAAGGATGTGGAAATCTCGACTGGGAGAATCCCGACGGGTAAGAAGGCTCGCCCACCCCAGAAGAGGAGGCATCATGATCGGTGTCAGCGTTGTATTCGACTACGACGGCAACTTCGATCGATCCCGGGTAGTGGAGGTGGCCAAGAACGCGCGGAAAATGTTCGAGGGCCTTTCGGGCCTTCGCTTCAAGGCCTTCACTCTGGACGAGAAGCAGCAGAGGGCGATGAACTTCTACGTGTGGGACTCGCAAGAGGCGGCGAAAGCTTTCTTCACCGACGAGCTTCGAGAGAGAGTGACTGGGTTGTACGGGGTCGCACCGACCGTGAGCATTTTTGAGATTGCCGAACTCGTTGACAACTCATAGTCACGGAAGGGCCGCCATCGACTGTGGCCCGAGACCGCCCCCTATCGCCGGGAGGGTGGGACACATGGCATCCGGGGGACGCCCTGACGCTGCAGTAGTGCCAACACCACCCCCTTGCCTAGAGGTGCCCTCCTGGCCTCGACATTCACGGCCGTATCAAATGACATCCATGGCGAGTAGACAGGATCGGGTGAAAATGCGGCGGCCGTGGACCACGGCGACGGCGATCCTGACTGCGGCGCATCACGGCTTCGAGTTGTCCAGTGGGGTCGGACTCGTTCTGCAGCCTGAACTCGGACTCGGGTTTGCAGGCGCACTCTGGGGAACTGGCATCCCGGCGTGGATCCGCATCGCCGCGAAAGGTGACGACACGAGGTGGGACCCCTTCCTCGCGGCGTGGTCTGGCGCGGCCTTGGCGGGCGTGGTCGTCCATTTCAGCCTTTGGCCCTGGCGGCACAACAAGCTGGGAATACCAGTTCTCACCGAGGCAGAGGGTCTTCCATCCTCAAGTCTTCCTGCTTACAACGCACTGCTCCATGTCTGGGCGGCGGCCTCCGCTCTTTCGATCATTCGCGAAGTTCGTCCTGGATCACGGCGTTGGGCCTTGGTCGGACTAGCCACTGTGCCGTTGTTGCGGCGGTCGGCCCAGCATCATTTCTCGTGGTTGAAACAGGAGGCCCTCACGAATCCGGTGTGGTGGAACCGGGGCGCAGCCTGAACCAAACCATGGCGACGTCGTCGTCGATAGTGGTTCGGGGGGGGGTGCCCCCGTACGATGCTCCTATGGGCTGTCAAGCCCCAATTTCTGGTGAGGTAGGAGGCCGTACACCTCCCGGGCGACGTAGCGCTTGAGGCACCGCACCGCCTCCTTCTTGGTCAGTCCTTCCTTGGTGCGCCGCTCGATGTATTCGGTGGTGCGCGGGTCATAGACCATGCGGGTGATCACGATGTGCCAGAGGGCCGAGTTGGCCTGACGGTCGCCACAGCGGTTGAGTCGGTGGCGTTCTTGCTTGCCGCTGCTGGCTTCGATCGGTGAGGCACCGCACAGATGGGCGAAGGCGGCTTCGCTGTGTAGTCGCTCGGGGTTGTCGCCGGCGGCGACGAGCAGCGTCGAAGCGGTATCGGTCCCAAGGCCGAGCGTGGAGACCAGCTCGGGTGCGGTCTCATTGACCAAAGGCGCCAAGATGGCGTCGATCTCGGTGATCTCCTCTTCGAGGGCGATGGCCCGCTTGGCCAGCATCCGCAGGGTGAACTTGGTCAAAGAGACGATGTCGCGCTTGGCACCGGGCCGATAGGTCGAGGCCCGCTCGAGGAGACGAAAGACGTTGAGGCCCCGGAGCTCGGCCCGGATCGGACTCGGGGGCGGTCGAGATCAGGCCTCGCATCTGGTTGAGCGCCTGGGTCCGGGCTTTGCGCGCCGAGGCCCGGGCGACCCGGAAAACCCGCATGGACTCGACGTTTCCGTCCCTGGACTTGGCCTCGCCGGCGGCATCGCCCGAGAGGGCGGCCCGGGCGGCCGAGATGGCGTCTTCGGGATCGGACTTGCCCTTGCGCCGGCGGCGTTGACGGTTGGGCCGGTCGACTTCGACGACGCGGACCCCTTCGGCCCGCAGGTGACGAGTGAGCCCGGCGCCATAGGAGCCGGTCCCTTCGACACCGACCAGCTCGACCGGGCCGAAGTCGCTCAACCACCCCAGCAGCTTCTTGTAGCCGCTCTCAGTCGTGGCGAAGCTCTCGACGCCGAGGAGAGCCCCTCGCTCGTCCAAAGCCGCAGCTACATGGACGTCGAGGTGCGTATCGACCCCGCCGGTGATGCCTCGTGGCAAAGTGGTCACTGTCATCCCTTCTTTGGATTGGTTTGGGGTGACACCGCACCAAGCGGGACGACGGACAAGACAGCGACGGGCCTGTACAGGCAGGCTCCTCTGAGGTCACTCCGTCCGACCGGCGGGTGTCGAGTGGGTGACCGGGCCAGGCCGACGGATCGTACGAAGGACAGTCCGCAAGGACGTCAGCCGGATGTTTGGAGTCAGACCTGGCCTGGGCACCCACCCACACGCTGACCAATCCACCCACCGAAGTGGTGGATCACTCAGCGGCCGTCTCAATCCTCGCTGCCGGCATGGGGCGCACCGGGCATTGACCGCCGCATAGGTATTCGCTGTCTTCCTCGACACAAGGAGGAAGCCATGCCCACCCCGATCCCAAGTTCAGTGATGCTGGTGAGCGCTCGTGACGCGGATCCGTTCGCCCAGGCCCAGATGGCCGCTGCCGCCTACCTGGCCCGCTACAGCGGTCGCACCCTGGAGACCTACCGTTACGATCTGCGCACGTTCTTCCAGTGGTCCAGTGACGTCGGTCTCGACGTCCTCGAGGCCAAGCGGGCTCACTTCGAGCTGTGGCGCAGCGCCATGGAGGAGCGGGGCCTGGCCGCCTCGACAATCGACCGGCGGCTATCGACGATCTGCGGCTTCTACCGCTTCGCCCACATCGACGGGCGGATCCCGTCGAACCCGGCGCAGTACGCCCGCAGGCCCAAGGTCTACCCAAGTGAAGGGCGGGGTCTCGACCGGGGCGAGCTCGGCCGGTTCCTCTTCACCGTCGAGCGCGACGACCCCGACCACGCAGCCTTGGCCGCCCTCTTGGGCCTCAACGGTCTGCGGGTGAGCGAGGCCTGTGCCACCACTGCCGACGATCTCGGCTTCGACCGGGGCCACCGCACTCTCCGCATCATCGGGAAGGGCAACAAGCCGGCCGTGATCCCGCTCGTCCCGAGAGTGGCTCGGACCATCGACCTCGCCCTCGGCGAGCGATGCGAGGGACCGATCCTGCACCGCCATGATGGCCAGCGGCTCGACCGGCGCACCGCACATCGCTGGGTCCGCTCCATCGGGAAGCGGGCCGGCCTCGGGATCGTGCATCCCCGCATGCTCCGAGCAGCTTTCATCATGGCGGCGCTCGATGCGGGGGTGCCCCTGCGTGACGTCCAGATCGCCGCACGTCACGCCGATCCGAGGACGACCACCATCTACGACCGCCGACGCGAGAACTTCGATCGCCATGCCGCCTATGTCGTGGTGGCCTTCGTGGCCGGGGGTTAGGAATCCTCCAGGTCGAGGCCCCGCCGCTCGGCGAGTGCGGTTGCGATGTCCTCGAGCGGTCGTCCCGTCCGTTCTGCAGCCACCCGGCCGTACAGGACCAGGGCGTAGAAGGCGTATCTCCACATGTCGTCGATGCCCCATCCGTAAGCCTCGTCGAGGAGGTCGGGATAGACGCCGGCCCTGATCATGGTGGCGGCCATGAGGGCATAGTGGCTCTTGTGCTGCTGAGACTTGCCACGGAAGTGGTACTCGGGGAGATGGCGGTCGCGCATCCCCTCGTATTGGATCGGGTCGGCCGGTGATGCTCCGGACTCCTCGATGGCCTCGGCGGCCAGCTCGAGCAGGACCTCAGCCGGGAACGTGTTGTTGCGAGGGTGCAAGCCAGCCAGCTGCTCCATGATGGAGTCCACGTCCGCGTCCTTGCCTGCGGTCAGACCGAGCAGACCGAGGCGGGCGGCACGGTCGTAGTCCTCGTCGCTCGGGCCAGCCTTGCGGGCCATGGCCCTAACGCTAGATCGACGATGGCGCGGCCGGAATGACCCCAGGCCGGCGTATGGGGGCACCCTCTGGCTACTTCAACTGACCCAGCGGAGCAACGGGCGTCAGACTGACTTCATTATTGGCAAAGTAGTCAATCTGGTTTGGAACGACGAGATAACCGGTGTCATTGGGTGGTGTCACCTGAAGCGAATATGTTCCGCTCGACGGCCCGTTGATCCACTCCATTCCAAATGCCGCGGGTTCGCCATAGGGAGTGACGGTGACTGTCGTTTCGGGAATGGCAGGAAACGCGAACCCTGCCGTCGTCGCTCGCGTCACAGCCAACTGCACGGACTGTGCCCAGCGCCATCTAGAAGTCCGAGGCCCGGAAAGCCATACAAGGTACAGGCGGCGGCTCCCTCATTGACCAGGCTTACGATCTGTTGACCGTGGCCTGCGGCTCCCCCCTGTGCCGATACCGAGACGGCCAGATGTTCCGGCTGACAGGTGGTTGTGGTGGCAGCAGTGCTGGTCGTCGAACTTCGGGCGGTCGGCGGGGTCGTTGACGTGACAGTCATTGTGGTCGAAGTGCGCGCCGAAGGCGCGGGCTCGGAAGCCTTCGGGCTTGGATTGCTGGCGCATCCGCCGACAATCAACACCACCAGAGAGAGGCTCACCATGGCGATGATCCGGGTGGAAGTCAAAAGTACCCCCATGCTCTAGGCACAATGCGTACTTCCTACCCCACGTTCGCAGCTCTATCAGACGCACCACCCCGTGTCCCACCCTCCCGGCGGACGGGGGCAGGGTCAGCTACTTGTCGAAGCCCTCGGGGTCGAAAGGAATCAAGGCTTCTTGCCTGCCCATCGAGGCCGTCTCGAGCTGCGCGTCGACGATTTGCAACCGGTTGGCCATCCTCTCGAACAGCGCATCCCGGAATTGGGGGATTTCGAACATCGCGTTGAACTCACGCTGCCCGATGATGAGCAGATCCAGATCGGAGAGCGCCGTGACCGTTGCGTTGCGGGGCGCGCGTTTCAGGGCCGCCAGCTCCCCAAAGAAGTCACCGGGGCCGAGCGCGTTCACCACTCGGCCTTTTCGGGTGACCTCGACAGTGCCAGAAAGGATGAGGAAGAACTCCTTGCCGAACTGCCCCTCTCTGATCAGGATCTTGCCCTCACCAACCCTGACTTGCTCCGCCAGGCGAGCCACCTCTCGGAGCTGTGCCTTGTTGTAGCCTTTGAATTGGTCCATCGACTTCAAGCGGTCGATGACAGGGGCCTGTCGTCTCAAGGTCTGCACACGCATCTCCTTCGCGAGCACGCTGCGCCACCGTGATTCCACATCAGCACAGTCGCCAATCGGGCGCATAACTCCATCGTCCGTAAATTGATCTTCACTGACAGGGCCGTGATCTGCAAGGGGTGTCGCGGGGTGTTCATCGTCTTTTCATGCCTAAGTCATGCAATCGTCGCGTCGAGGCGAGGGTGCCCCAATCGTGCCGTACGGGGCGTAGGGTCGCCAGCCATCGAAGCCAGCGCGTGCCGTGTGCCCACCCGTTCCCGGTAGCGCCGCCCGCCCAGGGCTCCTCGGGACGCGGGTCCTTGCTCGTGGTGCGTTGCGCGGCGCTTCTGGTCGTTTCGGGGTGCGGGCCTGTGGGTGCCGAATGTCATCCGGAGCCGGTGATCAGGACTTCTTCGCAGTTGGTTGCGCCTGCCAATGTGGGAAATCGAGAGCAATAGCGTGGGAAATGGTTCAAACAGGGCGCCGTCCGACCAGGTCAAGGCAGTTATGTCGGTAGCCCACCATCGAACCGCTGCTCGGCAGCCATTTGAGCTATGGACCATCCGAGCACCACCACCAATCTGCCGCCACACCGACGGCCCACGAAAGGACATCATCATGAGAGTGTTCATCACAGGCGCATCGGGCCATATCGGTTCCGCCGTCATCCCCGAACTGATCGGAGCGGGCCACGAGGTTGTGGGCTTGGCCCGCTCGGACTCCTCCGCAGCCGCGGTGGAGGCCCTGGGCGCCGACGTGCACCGCGGCTCGCTCGACGATCTCGACGGTCTCCGAAAAGCCGTGACCGCCTCGGACGGCGTCATCCACCTGGCCTTCAAGCACGAAGAGATGAACGCCGGTGACCTCGAGGGGCCTCTTGGCGCCGACCTTGCGGCCATCGACGCAATGGGTAAGGCCCTCGCCGGCACCGGCAAGCCTTTCGTGGGGACCTCGGGAACGATCCCCCTGGCCCTTGGCGGCGTGGAAGGAGTGGCAACCGAGGCCAACATCCTGCCGGTCGGGCCGCGCATCGACGCCGAGAACGCGGTGATCGCCTTGGCCGAGCGCGGCGTCCGGTCGAGCGTCGTGCGCCTCCCGCCACTCGTGCACAGCTCGCTCGACCACACCGGCTATACCCCGGCCCTGATCTCCTTCGCACGCCAGAAGGGTAAGGCCGGCTACCCGGCCGACGGGTCGAACCGCTGGGCCGCCGGACACTCGCTTGACGCGGCACATCTGTACCGCCTGGCGATCGAAGTTGCCCCTGCGGGGTCGCGCCTTCATGCCGTCGGCGATGAGGGCGTTCCATTCAGGGAGATCGCCGAAGTGATCGGAGGCAACCTGGGCGTGCCGGCCGTCAGCATCGCTCCAGAAGAGATCGTCGATTACTTCGATTTCCTCGCATTCTTCGTCTCTCTCGACAACGCCGCGTCAAGCACCCTCACCCAAGAGTTGCTGGACTGGCACCCGACGCATCTCGGCCTGATCGATGATCTCAATGAAGGCCACTATTTCCAAAACTAGCTAGGGCAAGGGCGCCGACCATCACACGAACCTGACGAACGTGACCTTCAGCGAGATAACAGAAGGCGCGTGGCAAACCCGACCTTCATGCCAAACCGGTGATCGATGAGTTATCACTCCGATCGCTAGTGAAGCTATCGATCAGACTCATTGGCTTGATGCCTGGCTACCACCTTGCCTCCGCTCGGCCAGCTCGCGGAACTCCTCGGGAACTCGTTCGGCGGCGGAGAGTGCGACAGTGGCGTAGCCGACGGCAGTCCGGCCGAACTTGTCCCGGATTGCATCGACGGACCGGTCCACTCCCCATCTGGAGGCTTCGACGACGGATCCAGGTCGGTGGCTCGCATTTCGCCGCGAATTGGTGGAATTCAGAGGTAGCTCGAGCTGCAGGGAGTGCTCTGGGCGCAAGTTGGACACCGAAACAGCGATGAGCGTGATTTCGCGTTCTCGTTCGTTGTCGAGGATGGCTGCGTGGGCGAGCCTTTCAGCCACCTCAGTCAGCGTCAGCGTGGTCGAGATCGCAACGGACAACGTGACGGACCGGGTCACAGAGCGCAAGTGAGAGAAGCGGACCCGTACGGTCACCGTCCGACCGGCCAGGGTGGCCCTTCGCAGCCGGCCGGCAACTCTGTCAGCCAGGTAGCCGAGCGTCTCTCGGATGAGCTCTGGATTTGGATCCCGCCGTCCGAGGGCGGCCTGGGCACCCATGGACTTCGACCGGGCCGGTGTCTCCACTGCCCGCTCGTCGACGTTGGTCGAGAGAGCGGCCAGCTTTGTCCCGACTGCCTGGCCGAGCAGGCTGCCCAGGATCGGGCTGCCGGCCTTGGCCAGTTGCCCGATGGTATAGACCCCGGCCTGCTGGAGGCGCCGTTCTGTCGTGGGTCCGACGCCCCATATCAGCCCGATTGGTAGGGGGTCGAGAAAGTCGCTCTCATCGCCCGGATCCACGGCTACGAGGCCGTCAGGCTTGGCCACCTGTGACGCCACCTTGGCGAGGTGCTTCGTGCGGGCCACGCCAACCGACAAAGGGAGACCGATCTCGTCGCGTACGCGTCGGCGGATGGCAGCCGCTATCTCAGTCGGTGCTCCGAAGAGATGGACGGCGCCGGCAACATCGAGGAATGCCTCATCTATCGACACCCGCTCGACTCGAGGGGTGAAGTCATGAAAGACAGACACGACATCGTCGCCGAACTGTTGGTAGCGGCCGAAGTGGCCACGGACGAAAAGGAGATCACCGCAAAGCTGACGGGCCCGCCACCCGGGCATGCCGCCGCGGACGCCGTAACTCCTCGCTTCATACGATGCCGCCAGCACCACACTGCCGCCTACGGCGATGGGCCGGTTCCGCAGTGAAGGGTCCAACAGTTGCTCAACTGACGCGTAGAAGGCATCGAGATCGGCATGCAGGATCGTCGCCCGCCTGACTGGCGGAAGTTCCACACATGGCAAATTAGTCGAACATATGTTCGCTTACCAGGGGAGCGTCATCAGGGTCCTGTTGATCTCCCCAGTCCCCAGATGCGGCGGATCCATCGCCGATGGAATCCCACGAAGATCCCACGGATTGCGGCTTTCTTCCGAGCGGCGGTTTTCTGGTCAGCCGGGTGATGGGGGAGTCGCGCCAGGTGGTCTATCTACGACCTGTTCGAGCCGGCTGATCGGCGAGCTTCGCGAGTGGCCCGGCACGCCATGCCCTCAGCGCCTTGGCTTGGTGAAATTCCCAGACGCATGTTGGACGTTGTGTATACAAGATTACAACGCAGTTCTATGTTGTCAGGGTTGAACTGGAAAGCGAGGGAGTCACGTATGCCCATCGCCCCCGACGCCGACGAGTCCACGCAAAGCCTGCACGGTCCGGATGAGGCAATCGGTTTCACCGAGCACATCAAGCCGCTCTTCAGGGCGAGCGATCGAGAGGCGGCCTGGCTCATCATGGCGGAGCACCTCAGCGACGCCGCTGATCTCGTGGAGGCTCAGGGCGAAGACGAGCCGCGCCTTAATCCTGTGGCCGAAGCCCTGTGGCGACACGCGGGTGTGCTTCGAGCAAACAGCCGCTAGGTAGGAGCCGTGAGCACCGGGCGCCTGGAGTCGTTCAGTGACGGCGTCCTCGCCGTTGCCATCACTTTGCTGTCCCTCGACCTGGCGGTAAGCGGACCTGGGCATGGGACTCTCGCCCATCAGCTCGCCCAGCGGTGGCCGTCCTTCGCCTCCTACGTCGTGAGCTTCTTGGTCATCGGAATCATCTGGATCAATCACCATTCGCTGTTCTCGAACCTCGAGAAGATCGATCGCGTTGCGCTATTCCTCAACCTGCTCCTACTTCTCTTCGTGGTGGCGATCCCGTTCGCCACCGCCACCATGGCCGAGTACTTGCGCGTAGGGGGAGCGACTCGCACCTGGCCGCCGCCCTCTACGCCTTGGTGTCATTGGGTATGGGTCTCGCATTCGCCATGATGTTTCTGTGGTCCTCGCGTCATGGGCATTTCCGCATCGCCCTCGATCCGAGGACTCGCAGAAGCGCATTTGTGCGCTTCAGCATCGGAAATCTGGCCTATCTGCTGGCAATCGGACTGGCGTTTGTGAGCGCTTGGCTGACACTCGTGATCGTCGCACTCGTCGCCGTCTACTACAGCTTCGAGCAGATAACCGTAGCGAACTAGACGACGGTTGTTGGGATCCGGCTCGTGGTGCCAAAGGGAGCAGGTGCTGTGGTTGGACCAAGGCAGCGTCCGAGTTGCCGACGGAGGAGTAGCCAACTGCGTTGGCGGGGATCATCGCTGCACAGCACCGAACAAGTGTCGTGTCCAGGCGACCCTGCGTCTCCTCTGGGCGGCCCCAGCAAGAGCGAAGACAGTGGAGGCTGACGTCATTGGGGGGAGTCTTACCTGGGCCCTCTTCTTGGCGTTCGAGGTGAGGGAAGAGACTGGCGTGGCCGGAGACACAGTGCGGTGACGATCATCGAGGGCTTGGACGACTTCGTGGGCGCTCGACCCTTCCGCAAGGTCGAAGAAGGTCTCGACGGCCTCGCTGACGGGACGGGAGTTCAGCATCCTCGGCATCAGGTTGACGTGATCGGACCCGCCTGGATGTCGCTATGCGATACTCGGCCGATGCAGGTGGGGTGTCAAGGCCGCGCGGTACTGGGTGTGGTCGTCGTCGCCGTGTCGATGTTGGCGCCGCTGGCGTGCGACGGCGTGGCGGGAGCTACGTCCGGCGGCCCGGGGCCTCCGCTGGCGTTGACCGTGGACGACCTGGCGTCGCCGGTAGGGATTGGGCTGACCGACGTGTACTTCGGATGGCACGTCGGCGACAGTCGGCGGGGCGCGGTCCAGAGCGCGTACCGCATCGTGGTCTCCCGCCCCGCTCTCGGCGGCCCGAGGCGCGGCGCGGCACCGGTGGTCTGGGACAGCGGCAAGGTCCTGTCCGCGGCGCAGGCGTTCGTGCCGTATGGGGGACGCGCCCTTGCGCCGGACACCACCTACCGGTGGACGGTTCAGACCTGGGACGGTTCGGGAGTCAGCGGGCCGCTGGCGCGCGTCGAGACATTCGACACTGGCTTGGACGACGGCGACTGGCACGCGGACTGGATCAAGCGACCCACTGTCGAGGAGTTGGACACGCCAGAAACGTTCAACGTCCAGAACACCACCGGCATCTGGGCCAACAAGGACGAGTACAGCTACGTCCGGAAGGAGGCGAAGCTCGGCGGCTCTCCTATCGTCCGGGCCCGAGCGTACGTGTCAGCCGACCAGCAGTACGAGCTCTATGTGAACGGGTCGATGGCCGCCAAGGGCGAGGCGTACGCGTACCCGGACTCGCAGTACTACGAGACGACCGACATCACCCACCTCCTCAAGGCGGGAAAGGCCAACGCCTTCGGGATCATCTACGACTGGCAGGGCCCCGGCAAGGGCCGACCGGAGGGCACGCCGGGCGTCATCGCCCGCATAACGGTGCTGCACGCCGACGGCACGGTCGACGTGATCACCACCGATGGCACGTGGGAAGTCCTGCCGGGTGCGTGGCTGCCGGGCGTCCAGCGCGACGAGGAGGGCGACCCGGTCGACTATACCGAGAACATCAACGGCCCGGCCGAGCCGATCGGCTGGGACAAGGCCGGTTACCGGGCCTTGGGGTGGCAGCCGGCAATGGTGATCGGTCCTCATCCCACCGCACCCTGGACTCATCTGGTGTCCGTGCGGACCCGCATCGTCTACGAGCCGGTCCACGCCGTCTCCGTGTCCCGCCTCGCATCTGGCGCCGTCGTGGCCGACTTCGGGAAGGTCTACGCCGCGATCCCCTCGGTCACCTTCAGCCACGGGCAGCCCGGCCGGCGGGTGACGATGCACGCCGGGTACCTCCTCGACCGGTCGGGTGACGTCTCGACCACAATGGGGACCCAGCACACGAACATGAGCTACTCCTACGTCGAGCGGGGCGGCGGTCGCGAGACCTTCCGCCCCTTCGACTACCTCGGTTTCCGGTACCTCCAGATCGACGACCCGGGCGAGACTCTCACCACGAAGGACATCGTCGTCCTCACCCGGCACGATGCTGTCCCCGACGAGAACGCCGGAACGTTCACATCTTCGGACAAGACGGTGAACGCGGTCTTCGACCTCGGCCGCCACTCGGCGTTGTTCACGATGCAGGAGCAGTTCGTCGACACCCCCACGCGGGAGAAGGGCCCGTGGCTCGGGGACGGAGCGAACGAGTCGGAGACGGCCATGGATGCCTTCGGCGAGACGAATCTGACGAGGAAGGACCTGCTCGAGTTCGCCCAGTCGCAGGCTCGCTTCTGGCCGAACGGTGCCATCAACAAGATCTATCCGACCGCGCTCGGGGCACAGGAGATCCCCCAGGGGACTGCGTACTACCCCGAGTGGGTCTGGCAGTACTGGATCCACACCGGCGACAGGGCGTTGCTGACAGAGCTGTATCCCGTTGTGGTCAAGGTGTCGGACTTCTTCTGGAGCAACATCGGCTCCAACGGTCTCGTCGGGACCATCCCCGGTCCAACTGACGTCCCGCAGTTCCCAACCGACACGCAGCTCAACCTGCTGGCGGACAACGTGTTCAACCGCGTCGCCGACATGGCGGACGCCCTCGGCCGTCCGGCGGCCGAGGTGGCGAATCAGCGCGAGCGAGCCCACGAGCTGGCGACCGCCATCAACGCCCACCTCCTGCTGCCGGCGGGTTACTACACCGACGGACTGGACGCCAAGGGCACACCGGTTCGCACCAAACGACGACCTGTGCACGTGCTCAGGCGCGGTCTCGCCGCAAGTCAACAACGCGCTTGCCGTGCAGTTCGGGGTCGTTCCACCGTCCGACGTCACGACCGTGAGCAACTACATCCTCAGCATGCCCTTCTCCCCGCCGGTCGTCAGTGCCGCCGATGTCCTCGACGCGCTGCGGATCACCGGTCGGGACAGCGACATCCTGCATATCTTGACGGACGCGTCGGAGCCCGGCTGGGCCAACATCCTGGCCCAAGGCGGAACGTTCACTTGGGAGATGTGGCACCCCCAGGACCAGGATGTCCTCACCCCGCCCCTTGCCTCGCTCCTCGGCAACGGCGATAGCCGTTCACACGGCTTCGGCTCGAACGTGCTGGTCGCGATCCAGCAGACGATGCTCGGGGTCATCCCTACGGCCCCGGGATATGCCTCGTTCGACGTCACGGTGCCGCTGCATGCACTGAGATACGCAGCGGGGCGGGTGCCGACTCCCCATGGGGCCATCGAAGTGGCGTGGAGCCGACCGGCGGTCGCAACCCGGCCCTTCAAGGTCGACGTCACCGTGCCGGCCAACACGAAGGCGAGGGTCAGCATCCCAGCCGTCGCCCTGGACAACGTCCGCGAGTCGGGCATGGCACTCAGTCGGCGGCAAGGGGTCACGTCGGCGTCCATCGACGGTGACTATGCCGTTGTCGAAGTCGGCGCCGGCTCGTATCACTTCACGAGCACCGACGTGCCGGTGGCTGCGATCGGCACCGGCGATGGCTCCTCCAGTCGAGCCCACGCGGAAGTTCCCATGCGCTGAGCGATAACGGCGCAGTGTGGGTCGCTGTCCTGCGGGGCGCGCTTGGTCTGGCGATGACGTGGATCATGATCTGCACCCGTGCGGATACTCGGAGCCGATAGGCCCTTTCGTCGGTGGGCGCCGAACGGTTTGAGCGAAGCTTGCGGGCGCCACGATGCCCCACTCTTGCGGGGCTCACCGCCTGGTCAGAGCGCAGAGCTTGTCGGTCATGGGCCGATGCCACCGATTCGCGTGATCGAGTACCGCACGATGAAGCGAGGCTCCGACGCCTCAGGGACAGGGAATTGAGCATCAGGTGAGACGTAGACCTTCGCGTGTCTGGCCATCAGGTCCCAGATGCGAGGGCTGGATGCTACCGCCGCCCGTGCATAAAGGACTGCAGAAGAGATGATCCAGACTCGGCTCTCGCGGCACGTCGAACGAAAGCGCTACGCGGGGGTCGCGTCTGATGTTTCTGAGTTTGATGTTGTCCCGTATATGAGTGCTCACGAGATCGAGCAGGGGCGTTGCGTGACGCGGTGGTGAATTCTTGCTGGCCGCAGCGCGAACATGGCCGACAACGGCGGCGCCGGAGCCGGGTCGGCGGTTGACGAGCGGATATCGGGCTGCGACGGGTTCGGCAGCCACCCTGCGGTCGGAGCGAGAATCGGGGGCCAGATGAGACCTCGTTCGCCCCACAGGACCCTGCATCGTCCGCCGCGAACCTCCATCACCTGGAAGGCACTGGCGATGATGACTGTGGGCTCGGTCGGTTACCTGGGCTCGGCGCCGGCGTCTGCGGTCTACGGGCTCGCCTCGGTATTCCTCTACGTCCTCCCCGCTTTCGTTTTCCTGATACCCGTTTCACTCGTTGCTGCCGAGCTCGCGTCCGGCTGGGAGGGCGGCGTCTACAACTGGGTGCAAGAAGGCGTCTCCGCTCCGATGGGTCTGCTCGCCGTGTGGTGCGAGTTCGCCCAGACGATCTTCTACTACCCAGCCCTGCTCGCGTTCGTTGCCAGCACGCTGGCCTACGTCATCGACCCCGGGTTGGCGCCGAACGGGGTCTACAACGCCGTAATCATCATCGTTCTGTTCTGGCTCAGCGTGCTGGTGACCTCACGGGGCATGACGCTCGTGTCCGAGTTGTCATCGAGCGGGACCGTGATCGGCACGCTGATCCCAGGTGCGCTGCTGGTGGTTTTCGGCGTCGTCTACTTGCTGCAAGGAAACCATTCCGCAGCGCCGATGACGGGTCAGCATCTCCTGCCGCAGTGGAGCGGGCTCGCCAGCATCGTCCTGATCATGAACAGCTTTTTCACCTACGCTGGAGTCGAGGTCAACGCCGTGCATGTCGATGAGATGCAGAATCCGAGCCGCGACTACCCGAAATCGATCTTCCTCGCCGTGGCTTTGGTGCTCGCGGTGTTCATCCTCCCGACGTTGGCGATCTCCTGGGTGATCCCCCCACGGCAGATCAGCTTCTCTGCGGGTGTGATGCAGGCCTTCAACGCCCTCTTCCATCACTTCGGCATCGGGTTCGCAGTGCCCTTGATCGCCGTGGCGCTGGCGATTGGCGCACTGGCCGGGATGATGTCCTGGTTGGGAGGGCCATCCGAGGGGTTGCTCCGAATCGGCCGTGAGCAGGGGTTCCTACCGCCCTATTTCCAGAAGGTCAACGAGAGGGATCGAGGTGCACATTCTCACCGCCCAAGCCGCCGTGATCACCCTCATCGCCCTGCTCTACGCCCTCCTCCCGAGCGTGTCGCACGCGTATTGGATCTTCGTCGCCATGGCGACCCAGGTTTACCTGATCATGTACGTGCTGATGTTCATCGCCGCCCTGCGGTTACGCCGCTCACAACCGGATCACAGTCGCGGCTATCGAGCACCGGCCTTGGGCCTGCTCTGCCTCCTCGGCACTATGTCCTCGGTCGTAGCGCTCGTTATTGGGTTCATCCCTCCGTCGCAGTTCGGCCACCTGAACCCGGTGACGTACGTCCTTCTGATTCTCGCGGGCATCCTCCTCATCGGGATCCTGCCGCCCTTCTTGCTTCATCGCTTCCGCAAGCCAGGTTGGAAGGTGGTCAACAGTGCCTAGATACCGAGAGCTCACGCGCGCGATCAAAGGGCTGTCCCTTTAGCTGCGCGACCCACAAGATGTGGAATTCTTGCTGACACGCCTCTGACTACGGCAATTTGGTGGGGTGAGTGACCCTAAACGGAGTGCTAACGGGCAACGGGTGTCCCACCGAGTTGACCCATCTGGACAGTCTTGGCCTACGAAAGATTTAAACCAACCTAGGTCAGGATCTTGACGTACCCGTCGGTGCCATTGACGCGGATGCGCTGCCCGTCGCGGATCAGCCGGGTGGCCTGCTCCACGCCCACGACGGCCGGCAAGCCGTACTCCCGTGCGATCACTGCGCCATGGGTCATCAGGCCTCCCACCTCCGTCACCAGGCCTGCGATCGCCACGAACGCAGGCGTCCAGCTGGGGTCTGTGTAGGCGGTGACCAGGATGTCGCCCGCGTCGAGATCGGCTTCGGCCATGTCCAGAACGACGCGAGCCCGTCCCTCGATGGTCCCGGCGGAAACAGGTAAGCCGACCAGCGCGCCGGCCGGGACATCGACGCGGCGGTAGGTCCCGGCCACGACCTCGCCGTCCGACGTGAACACCCGGGGCGGCGTTAGCGCTTGATACGACCTGAACGCGTCCTTGCGCTGGCCGATGAGCTGGTCATCCACTCGGTTCGTGCGCACGACGTCGTGGAGCTCCCCGAATGTGAGGTAAGAGATGTCCCCTTTCTCCCGAAGTACATGGGCTTGCACAAGACGCTCGGCCTCTTGCATGAGAGCCTGCTTGTAGACGAAGTAGCGGCTGACCATCCCGTACTTCGGATACTCCCGGTACCCGATGAAGGTTCGGACCCGATCGATCATCCATTTGGCTTCATCGGCCTTGGACTCCCCGTCCGGCAAGCCCCGCAGGCGCGCCAGCAGCTCCTGTTCTTTCTCCCAGGCCTCCTGGCGGCCTTGCTCGAAGCGTCGCTCTGCGGCATCCCGGCTCGAAATTCTTGACGTTGTCGAGGAGCAGCGGCACGAGCGTGGTGGGACGTTCGCTCCACCGTGGCCTCGTGATGTCGATCTCACCGGCGCAGCGCATGCCGTACTTGTCGAGGAAGGCCCCAATGGCGTCTCGGGCCTCGCTCCCGCCATCGATCGTGGGCAGCTGGTCCAAGAAGCCCTCGTTCTCGACATGCTCCAGGAAGGCCACGACGTCGGGATGCGGGCGGATCACGTCCGCGACGTCCAGGAGCGCCAGCCCCATCTCCGACGTGACGTTGTGGGGCACGGACTTCGTGAGTGTGTCGGCCGCGTTCTTCTCGCCCAGCCACGCCTGCAGTTGCTCGTTCAGCCACCGCGTGGCCTCCATCGCCGAAAACCACACCTGATGGCTCTGCGGATCGAACAAAATGCGCTTGAGCTCCCCGATGTCCGTCAAGATGTAGTCGAGCAGCGCCGACCCGGACTTCGTTGCGATGTCGCCTTTCAGAGCGGTGATGGAGGCCTCGCTGTGCTCGATGAGATCGGCGACGATGGCCGGATCAGTCTCGATCGAGGCCGGGGCACCCCCAGCCGGCGTGCTGATCGGACCCGCGTCGAGAAAGGTCGGAATGAAGTCGCCGCGTTCGAGGATCGTGCGCAGCGCGTCCCCGGTCAGCGGATCGGATCTCTCAAAAGCTTCCAGATAGACGGCGCGACTCGTTGGCGAACCCAGAACTTGCGCGACGTCGACGAACAATCTGCCCCCGGCCTCGGACATGGCCCGCGGGGTCGTCAGCTGCCAGAAGGAGAGTCCCAGGGGCTTCATGGGGTCGGTCATCATCTGCTGATGGCCGACGGAGACGTAGACGTGGTTCTCCTGGTCGCTGGCCGCAGGGATGGGGAACAGCGTGGTGATCGGCCGGCTCTGGACCATCTGGAACTCATCGCCGAAGAGGCACCACTCGATGTCCTGGGGTTGGCCGAAGTGCGCCTCGATCCGCCGACCCAGCTGCGCGAGCCGGACGACCTGCCAATCGGTCAGCGCCGGCTGGACCTGGCGCGCGGGCTCGATCGCCACTTCCTGCGTCCCGCCCACCGGCGAGGGCTCGATGGCCAGTTGCTTCGTAGCGACCGTCTTTGAGATGACCTCGCCGTCCCGCACCTTGTAAGCATCCGGGTTTACCAGACCCGAGACCAAGGCCTCGCCGAGGCCGAAGCTGGCTTCCACCGAAGCGACCTTCCGGTTGGACGTGACGGGGTCGGCCGTGAACAGGACGCCGGCCGCCTGCGGGAACACCATCTGCTGCACGACCACGGCCATGTAGACCCTCCGGTGGTCGAAGCCGTTGCGCAGGCGATAAGTGACGGCCCGCTCGGTGAAGAGCGATGCCCAGCATCGGCTGATGTGCCCGAAGATCGCCGGCGACCCCACGATGTTCAGGAACGTGTCCTGCTGGCCGGCGAAGGAGGCCGTTGGCAGGTCTTCTGCTGTCGCACTCGATCGGACGGCGTAGGCATCGTGCTCGCCGAGCCGGGCGAGCGAGCCGGTGATCGCCGTTGCCAGATCGTCGGGGATGGCGACCCCTTCGAGGGTCCGGCGGATCTCCGTGCTGAGCGTGCGGATCGCCTCACCGTCATCGGGATCTAGGAGCGACAGCCGATCGAGGCGTTCGTCGATCGACGGCGCTTCAGCCATGATCCGCTTGAAGGCGTCTGTCGTCACGCAGAAGCCGGCCGGCACGCGGATGCCTTCGATCCGCGAGAGTTCCCCGAGGTGCGCGCCCTTGCCACCGACAAGCGCTGCTTGCGTGTGGTTGATCTTGTCGAATCCCAGCACATAGCTGCCCATCGGTCCTCCACCATCCCCTTCGGACCGCACGGGTCCGTCTCATTCCCACTGTCGATCGTGCCAACCGTCTGTGGGCTGGCCCGTGGCGTGCATTGTCAACACGCCTTTGGTGCTTGCGGCAAGACCCCCACCCTGGTGTACCTTGGTAATGGCGGGGAGAAGGTCCGGCGTCCCTGGTACAGGAGCCGGGTATGTCGGGCGAACTCGGAGTTGCCGCTGGCCGCGACGCTGTACACGTTGCCGAGATCGACGCGCCGTCCACTCACCGCGCTCACCAGAAGGGATCCGGCGGTGGCGTTGGCTCCTTCGCCGCACTGACACGGTCCCGAGGGTCGGCCTCTCTAATGACGAAAGTCAATGACATCGGAGTGACAGCGTGACGGGGAGGTGAGACTGAGATGGACCACAAGCGAGCTGCGGCGACGGCGCCTTTCGACATGGCTGCTTCACCGCCGCAAGGTCTGAAATCACACGTCCAAGCGAGGCCATTTGGGCTGCAACGTTCACGACGCCACCGAATGAGCGGTTCCGAGCGGCAGTCCTACGCTCCGTTGCCGTGGGGACCGTGACCGAATGAGGACCTAGGACAAAATGCCAAGCTATATGCGCATTCTTGGGGCGGGACGTGCCAACGCACGTTCTATTGCGCCTTTGGCCGACGGCTTCAACAAGCCCATTGGACGGCGGGCTTTGTCACTGTTCGTCGGGCTCCTCCTTGTGGCCGGGGGGATGGTTCTCAAGGTGGGTGCAGACTCCACGGTCGCTTCGGCCACGGCGCCGGTCATGTACTACGTGGCGATAGGAGACTCCCTCGCAGCCGGAGTAGGGGCGACCCAGCCGGCGAACGACTACGTCAATCTCCTCTATCAGCACGAGCTCACCCGCTATCCGAGTCTTCAGCTTCTCAACCTGTCATGTTCCGGTGCCACCACTACGGATATCTTGAGCGGTGGTGGTGGGTGTTCGTATACGACCGGTACGCAGCTGGGAGACGCCGAAGCCTTTCTTCGGGCGCATTCTGGTCAGATCGCCTTACTCACCATCGACATCGGGATCAACAACGTCCTCGGATCCATGGCAGCCTCACTCGGTCCTCTTGCTCCAGCCGCCATGCTCCGGGATCGACGGAACGTGTGTTCAGAACGCGATGAACGAAGTGAGCGCAGAACTTCCGCAAATCCTCGGCGGACTCCGGTCCGCATATCCAGGGCTGTCGATTTGCGGAATGGACTATTACGACGGATTTCTGGCTGGGTGGCTGCTCGGGGGAAGCGACCAAACCTTGGCGCAGGAGTCCGTGCCGTACCTGGTGTCCCTCAACACACTTCTCGGACAGGTCTATGGAGCGGCTGGTGCATTAATGGCCGACCCAGCCGTGTCTGTTTGAGACGACGAACTTCGCCCTGACTGGGTCCTATCTCGGGATGACGGTGCCGCAGAACGTGGCGGTCATCTGTGAGTGGACGTTGATGTGTGTCGAGCTGCGACAGCAATATCCACACCAATGACCTGGGCTACGCCGAATTGGCCGACTCTTTCGAGCAAGTGATTGACCAGGGCTACTGGGAGGTGGCTTCTGACGGGGGGGTGTTCAGCTTCGGTTCGGCCCAGTCCTACGGATCGGTGGGAGCCAAACCGCTCAACGCGCCCATCGTGGGCATGGCCGCCGCCCCTGGGGGGAATGGCTACTGGGAGGTGGCTTCTGACGGGGGGGTGTTCAGCTTCGGTTCGGCCCAGTTCTACGGATCGGTGGGAGCCAAACCGCTCAACGCGCCCATTGTGGGCATGGCCTGACGGAAGCGGACGTCTTCCCAACGGAGTTTGGATCCCTGAAACGTCTGAATCGAGCTGATCAGACCGTCCACTCCGCCTGCCAGTCCCGTCGATTTACGAGAAGAATCGATCCTCCGACACACACACCCGATGACAGTGCGATGACAGCGAAACTTGCACCAACCCGGTCCGCTTGTGAACACGGGTGACCAAGGACGGCGACAAGAGAGATGCAGTTCAGACCCCCTGTGGCGGCCTGCGATCAAGAGTGACCAACCCGGGGGCCCAGGCTCATAACCCGAAGGCCGGAGGTTCAAATTCTCCCCCACCACGCTGAAGGGGTCGGCTGCGGTCGGGCCCTCAGCATTTCACTTGGAACCAGCTATGGCAGGGCGGGGCTCCCGGCGAGGAGCGAGTAGATCTCGACCATCGGCGCCGTTCCGTTCACCCCGTTGGTGTTCCCATTCTGGAGGAACAGTCCGCTCGCGTTTCGCTGCGTCCACATGAAGGTGGCGTAGGCCTGTGCCTCCGAGCCGTAAGCGGTGTTCGCCTGCGCTTGGTTCAGCACAAACAGGTCACGAAAGTAGATGGCGTTGAACGCGGGCCCCTGGTTCTGCAGGGTTGCCCCGGTCCCGAAATAGGCCACGGCGGCTTCTGCGGTGGCCTGGGCTGTGTTCAGAAAGCCGACGTTACCGGTGATCTGGTAGAGCAGCACTCCAGCACCAATCATCGTGCCCTGGTTGTAGCTCCAGACGGTCGTATTCACCGTTCCGCCAGGGTTGACATGGTCGTAGTAGAGGCCATCGGGCGACTTGAGACAGGTGTTGACCCACTGATACATCACCGCCGCCCCGAAGAGGTCGGTGGAGTTATGGGTCAGCTGGTAGAGCTCCAAGCCGACCTCGGCATTCGCGGCGTTCGCCGTCGTGTTGCGCTGGCTCCCGGAGACATCCTCCCAGAACACGCCGCCCGGACAACCATCAGTCTGGCTCGTGTCCCAGCCGGTCGCGACGAAATTGAAGAGGACTTGAGCGACGAAGAGGTCGATCCGGTTCCCGGTGAGCCGATACGCATTGATCAGGTCGAGCGCGGCCCAGGCGTTGTCGTCGTAGTAGGTGTTGCCTCCGGGCCCTTTGGGTGGAGCAACCGCCGATTGGAACGCCGGCGTCTGGTTCGTACCGGTCGGACTGGTCTCATGGAGGTCGGTATAGGACAAAAGTCCGAGCGACCTCGCCAGGACGTCAGCGGTGTAGCCCTGACCGCCGGGGGTCGCGGCCAAGTACACCGTTCCAGCCATCGCGTTCGTGAACGGCCAAAGACACGAGTATGGGTCACAAGGATTCGAGGCCAGCCCCTCGTACAGCAGCGCCTGAGACTCGTAGAGGTTCTGTTGGAGGGCCTGATAGCTCGCCGCAGCCTCCTGTTGGTCGGTCGACAACGCACTGCTCCCAGAGCTAATGGGAGCTTGGGCAGAGACCGAGGCCGCCGCGCTCATGGTGCCCAAGATCAACGAACCCAATACAGCCATGGCGCAAACCGCCACGGCGGGTCCCACCGACCGCAGTCGAATTCGCGGCTCGCTGATTACAGGCGTCAACGGTCGTCTCCGGTGCATGATGGTTTCCCTCCAGGGGCAGTCTGTGGTGGAACGCCGACGAAGTCAAAGCCGCACTGAGATGACGGCTTGGGCGTAACTCAATCCCTGATTGAGGCTCCGGGCTGATTCGACGAGGCTCGCGCCTGTCTCCATCGTGAAGTGCAGCCTGACACCGCCAAGAAACTCGATGATCCTAGGACCGCGGCGCCCTTTCGGGAACTCCTACATGAGCGGGCGGACCTTGGTTACGTCGGATTCGGCGACGGCGGCGTCGTATGGCAGATTCCTGATCACTGCCCTGGCGCTCTTGGAAGCGATTCCTCACCAACAAGGTCACGCGCATAGTCGCTACGAATGCGAGCCGTCCGTGTCATCGGCGACCCGACGAGACGGACGACATCGCCTATGACGCGCCGGGTAGGCACCAGTTAGGGTCAGGAGATGGGCCGCGACGTGGTGACGGGGTACTGCTGGCCGCAATCGGTACGCCCAGGCGAGCAGGTCGGTCTGCACATGTCGTCGTCCGGTGGGCGACCGGTCCGGGTCGAGGTGGCACGGGTCGGCGCGCGGCGAGAGGTCGTGTTCGGTTCTGACGCAGTCGCGGCTGACGAGCACGAGACGCCGAAGGATGCCTCGTCGAAGGGGTGCGGCTGGCCGCTCGCTCTCACGGTGGAGGTCGATCCGACATGGCGGTCGGGCTACTACGAGCTCGTCATGGAGATCGAGGTCGGCGAGAAGGTTCGGCGCGACTACGCGTTCTTCGTCGTGCGTCCGCCTTCTGACGCGCGCATCGTTATCTCGCTGGCGACAAATACGTGGCACGCCTACAACGACTTCGGCGGATCGAATCTGTACACCGGCGGCACTCACGTTGCGATGCAGCGGCCGATGTCGGCTGGCTACCTCTACAAGCCGCCGGGCAAGGGCCGCCGCGTGACGGGGACGGGAGCGCCCGATCCGCAGAACGCCGCGCACGTCGGGTACGTCCAGATCAACCATCTGTCGGGGTATGCCGGTTCGGCGGGTTGGCCCGACTGGGAGCTGCCGTTCATAGATTGGGCCGAGCGCGAGGGGTTCGAGATCGGTGTGTGCACCAATGCTGATCTCGAAGAGCATCCCGAGGTGTTGGACGGCGCGAGTCTGTATCTGTCCGTCGGTCATGACGAGTACTGGTCTCGCGGCATGCGCAACACCGTCGAAGCCTTCATTGCGGGTGGCGGCAATGCGGCATTCTTCTCCGGCAACACGTCGCTGTGGCAGGTGCGCATCGAGGGTCCCGATCACGACGTAATGGTCGGGTACAAGAGCTTCTTCAAGAACGACCCCCTTATGGGAAGCGACAGGGAAGCGGAGGTGACCACGTTCTGGTCCGACGTGGTTGTCGCTCGTCCCGAGAACCACATGACCGGCGTCTCCTTCACACGCGGCGGCTATCACCGAATCGGCCGCAATGTCACCGCGGGCCTCGGTGGCTACACCGTGCATCGCGCCAGTCACTGGATCTTCGACGACACCGGGCTGGGCTATGGCGACGTCCTCGGGGCTGGCGCGACCGTGGTCGGCTACGAGTGCGACGGGTGCGTGTTCACCTACCGCGACGGGCTCCCCTACCCGACCGGCGAGGACGGCACGCCCCTGAGTTTCGAGATCCTCGGCACGTGCCCGACACAGCACTTCACGCGCGAGACGGCGCCGCGCCCTCCCAAGCCGGGGGAGCCCAGCGAGTTGGAGTACATCGCGTCACGGGTGTTCGGAACACGCGAGCCTGAGGCGAGAGAACGCATCCGTCACGGTCACGCGGTGCTGGGTGCGTACACGAATACGGCGGGTGCGACAGTGGTCACGTCGGGTTCGACCGACTGGGCTCACGGATTGGCGGAGCGAGACCCGCAGATTGAACAGATCACGCGGAACGTACTGACGCGGCTGGGGTAGTGCGCGACGCTGACCGCGGCTCTTGGCGGAAGCACGCAATTGGGTAGTGGCGTGAAGCCTCCGCTCCGCGGCGGTCGTGTCCAACCTGGGCGTTCGGCGAGATGCTCCAGCACGACGTCCGGTGGGTCCCCGTCATCGGGGACGGGTGCTATCTCGGAGTCCTGACCCCGAGGGTGATCCACGCGGCCATGCGGCGTACAGTGGGCGGTCAGCCCGCCGTCCCCGAGGAGACCCGATAGCCCCGCACCCCCGTCGCGGCGCCGGACCACGCCACTCGAGGGTCCACGGTGAGCGGTCCGGTCGTCCTGGTCCGTACAGTCGTGGGAACCGGCGATGCAACCCCTCGGTGCACCCCGGTGATGGCCGGGCTCTCCCAGTTGAGGAACGACTTCCGGTGCGCCCGTGGCGCGCTGATCTTCGCATGCCGTTTCCGTCGGAAATCGACGGGATGCCCGCAAGGAAATACCGCGCGGTTCGCCGGCGTTACCAAGAGAAGGTTGGGGCTGCCCGTTTTGTGACATCCGGGTGGTCAACTTCCCTGGACCCGTCTCGGTCTTGAGAGGCCCGAAGTGAACCAGGAGACTCCGTGAAGGACGACACTTTGCGAGTAAGCGACGACACTTTGCCGCGTAGGTGGCGGAACGACCTTGGGACCCGATCCCCAACGCTGGTCGATTCTTGCCGTGGTCGTGATCGCTCAGCTCATGGTTGTGCTCGACGCATCCATCGTCACTATCGCCCTACCCTCGGCGCAAAAGGCGCTGCATATCTCGGTTGCCAATCGGCAATGGGTGATCACGGCCTACACCGTGGCGTTCGGAGGGTTGTTGCTCCTGGGTGGACGCATTGCCGATTTTGGTGGTCGCAAGCGGATGTTCGGCGTGGGCCTGGTCGGGTTCGCGGCAGCCTCGGCGCTGGGTGGACTGGCCACGGATCAGGCCATGCTCTTCGGAGCCCGCGCACTCCAAGGGGCCTTTGCCGCCCTCATGGCACCCGCGGCACTCTCCATTCTCACCATTACCTTCCAGTCGGATCCCAGAGAGCGGGCGAAGGCGTTCGGCGCGTACGGAGCAGTGTCAGGGGCTGGGGGTGCCATCGGCGTCCTCGCCGGCGGGGTACTCACCGAGTACGCCTCGTGGCGATGGTGCCTGTTGGTCAACGTCCCCATCGCCCTCCTCGCTGCCGTAGCGGCCAGCCGGGTCGTTCACGAGAGTCGGGCGGTCGGCACGACCCGCTACGACCTGCCGGGCGCGCTGCTCTCGACCGCCGGCCTGGTCAGCCTGGTCTACGGATTCACCAAGGCCAGCTCGGACGGCTGGGGGTCCCCACAGACGCTCAGCTTCTTGAGCGCGGCGGTCGTCCTCCTGATCGCGTTCGTCGTCGTGGAGACCCGGTCCAGCCATCCGCTCCTCCCGCTCCGTGTCGTGGCGGAGCGCAACCGGGGCGGGTCGTTTCTCGCGTCCTTCCTCCTCGGAGCTGGCCTCTTCGCGATGTTCGTGTTCCTCAGCTACTACATGCAAGGAGTCCTGCACTACTCGGCCCTCATGGCGGGAGTGGCCTTCCTGCCCTTCGCCGTGGGCATCATCGTCGCCGCGACAGCCTCGTCCTCGCTGGTCCCCCGAATCGGTCCCCGCATACCCATGACCGCCGGGCTCCTCGTCGGTGCGGTCGGGCTGGCGTGGCTCTCCCAGATAGGGGTGCACACCTCCTACTGGGCCTACGTCTTCGGGCCGGAGCTCCTCATGAGCCTGGGACTCGGCTTCGCCTTCCCGGCACTGAGCAGCACGGCCTTGACCAACGTGGATGACAAGGATTCCGGGGTCGCAAGCGCCCTTGTGAACACCACGCAGCAGATCGGTGGATCCCTCGGCACTGCATTGCTGAACACTGTGGCAGCGACGGCCACCGCCGACTACGTGGCGGTGCACGGTCGGCTGTTCCTACCCGAAGGCCTGGTCCATGGGTACTCGGTGGCGTTCGCACTCGGCGCCGGCCTGCTCGTGCTCGCGGCTCTGGTCAGCGCAGTGCTCGTCAACGGTCGCCCCAGAATGGCGGAGTCGCCAGTCCAGGGACCGGTGCTGGCCGTCACATAACCCCGGCGTGACCACGTCCTAGTCCAGTGGGCTGAGCCCACCTGCGGTCAGCAGGTACGCCGGCGCGCCGTAACGGTCATCGCTGACGAGATCGACGACGCTCTCGGCCACTTCTTGGGCGGAGAGCACCTCACCGATCTGGTCCAGGTAGGCCTCGGTGCTGAGGCCCGCGTACTTGGCATAGACCTCGACGTACGTAGATCCGAGTTGGGTCGCCGGTGTCAGCTGCGGCAGGACCGCCACGAAACGGATGTCCTGGGAGTTCCGTTCGGCCTCCGCGCCGGCATACGAGCTGAGAAACTTGATCGTCGCCTTGGCACCCGCGTACCCACCGCTCATGGGGGATCCCCGCATCGCCGCACCGCTGGAGAAGCTCACGACCACGGCCCCGGGATCGAGAGGAGTGGTCAAAGCCTCGCGGGCGAACTGGAACACATGCTTGACGTCGACTTCCCAGTTCCGGCTGAAGCTCTCCCACGTGTGCTCGTGGAACGGCGCGGCCGGCGGAGTCGCGCCGGCGTTGAGCACCAACGTCCGTGGCCGGTAGGCAGAGACCAGCTGGGCCGCGAGTGAGTCGTCGGCCACGTCGGCGACCACTGGTATGAACGATGCGCCGAGCTGCCGGTGCAGCTCGGCGAGCCCCTCCTCACCTCGGGCAACGCCGACGACGTGGGCCCCACTCTGGGTGAGGGCGATGGCGGTCGCTCGGCCGAAACCTCGGCTGGCCCCGGTCACGATCGCCGTCGTGCCGGCAAGTTCCGCGGTGGACATGTGTGTTCCTCCTTGTGATGAACGAGTGATCTGCTCGAGGTCGCGTCATTCAGCGGATGCGGTCATCAGGACGGCCTCCCGCTGCATGGACGTGGTGACCGCTCCGGCCAGCTCCCTGCGGCGGATGAGTGCGAATGCAGCCGCTGGTCACGGCTACCCCCGTGTCGTCCTCGTGGTGGGCCGAGGTCGTCTGCGTCTCCGCTCTCGCTGGTCAGGTCCCTCACCGGTTAAAACACCCGGCGTATCGGAGATTCGCCGATGAATTTGATCCGCTGACGGTGTTACTACTTGAGACGGGTGAGACAGCGAGAAAGGACGACGCCCGAATGGATGAGACCACCGTCGTGCGTGCCCGAGCCGGTGACGCTGATGCCTTCCAGGAGCTCGTGGAGGCTCACCGCCACGAGCTGCTCGTGCACTGTTACCGGATCCTCGGATCGCTCCAAGACGCCGAGGACGTACTTCAGGAGGCTCTCTTGTCGGCCTGGCGAGCAATTGACCGTTTTGACGGCCGATCGTTGCGAGCGTGGTTGTACCGCATCGCGACGAACCGCTGTCTGAACTTCCTCCGGGACGGGAGCCGTCGCCCACAGTCCGTCCTCCTGCGGGAGCAGTCGTTGGCGAAGGAGGGACTCGTCAGCTCGAACGAGCCGTGGTGGCTCGAGCCCTACCCGGATGTCTTGATCGACGAAGTTGACCACGGGCCCGAAGCGCGTTACGAGGCCCGCGAGTCCATCGCCCTCTCCTTCGTGGCTGCGCTGCAGCACCTGCCCGCCCAGCAGCGGGCGGTGCTCGTCCTGCGCGACGTGCTCGGCTTTCCCGCGTCGGAGGCAGCCGAGATCCTCGGGACCACATCGACCTCGGTGAACAGTGCCCTCGTGCGGGCCCGCGAGGGTTTCCGACCCGACCGGGGCTCGGAGTACGTGCCGTTGCCGCGGTCCACGATCGAGGCCGAAGTCGTGAGACGTTTTGTCGAAGCGTTCGAGAGTGGCGACCTCGAGGAGGTCATCGCGCTGCTGACCGACGATGCCAAGCTCACGATGCCACCGGAGCCCGTTGAGTGCCACGGCCCCCGGGCGATCGCCGAGTTCCTCCGGGGGCGGGGATTCTGGGGTCATGGACTCCGGCTGGTACCGACCCGGGCCAACAACCAGCCCGCCTTCGGCTACTACCTGCCCGACCCCACGTCGTCGATCTCGCGAGCCAGCGGGCTCTTGGTGTTGAGCCTCTCCGATGATCGGGTCTCGGCCATGACACGGTTCGGTGACAAGGGAATCCTCGCCCGCTGCGGCCTCCCTCGCACCCTCGACTGGGATCAATCGTGAGGACCGGCGTCGTGGCACGGAGTCGTCGAGTGACGCAACACGGAAAAGGAGATGGTTGATGGTCGATGGCACCAAGGAGGACCCGTGGGTGCTCACGACGCCCCCCGGGACCTCGGAGTACACGATGTACAAGGACCAGGATGCGGATCCGCCGGCCCTGGTGTGCCAAGTGGGTTCGACGACCCTCAGGTATCGCCTCCAGGCGATCGACGACCTCCACGAATGGCTGCTCGAGCAGGGCGACTGGGTATCGCTCGGCGCAGCCGATGAGAAGAAGGCCGTCACACCCGGCACGGTTGAGGCTTGGGGCCGATCAGACGACAACCCCGTCGGAGGCTGGTACGGCCTCCGAAAGGGCTACCGCGGCCGCTTCGGCATGTATCTCCCGCCGCTGTTGGAGGCGCTTCGCCTCGCCGAGGTGACTCACGATCCCCGCAACAACCGGATGCGGGCCATCTGAAGTTGCAGCCGGATTCGGTGACAGGCCTGGTTGTCCACCATGCATCCCGGTCCGGTCTTGCGACATCGACGGGCCGGCGCGCTGCGGTACGCCATGGGCGGATTCGGGCGCAGAGCCCGAAATCTGGCAGGGCTCGGGACGTGCCGGACGCCGCAGCCTTGACCACCCTGAGCCCCCAGGGGACCGAGGCCACCTCTCCGCGTTCCCGAGAGTTGTTCGCGGCCTGCCTTCGCCCTGGACGATCTCCTGCTCAGGGACCCATCGAACGCTGGTGCGTGTGCCCGGGGGGGTTAGAAAAGTAGCAAATGAGACCCAGGACGACACGGACAGGTTCTGGGACAACCGGGCGACTCAGCATTCGGTCGTCGGCGACTTTGGTGACCAGCACCATGTCATTCGGCGAGTCACGATCAAGGGTGACGAGCCGGCTTGAGGCCAGCGCCCATAGGGAGATGACAACCACGAAGAACTGTTGACGACGCCAGCGGAAGCCCCCCCCGGAGGGTGACGGCCTGCCGTCCTCCCTGCGCAGCGCGACTGTGGGCGAGATCCTTGCTGCTGGCGTATCGGCGGTAGATCCGGCACGGTTCAACCGGGCCGGCGACTGAGTGCTGTAATGACCCATGTGGGCCGCACCTCGACCGAGCCGGACCCGTGAGAGCCCTCTTCCCCGGGCCCGAAGCGGATGTCGACCCCGTCCCTGCCTACGCCGTTCCCGACGGGGTCGGAGCTGCCCGCCCGTTCGTGCGCTGCAACATGATCTCGACCCTTGACGGTGCGATCGCCCTGAACGGCCGCTCCGGCATGCTCGGCGGACCAGCCGATCGGCGGGTCTTCCAGGCCCTTCGATCCCTCGCCGACGTGATACTGGTCGGCGCGGGCACCGCCCGCGCCGAGGCGTACGGTCCGGCGCTTCTTGCTCCCGACCTTCGGGAACAGCGTGAGCGACGACGGCAGTCTCCTGTGCCCCCCATCGCACTGGTGACCCGCTCGGGCAACCTCGACTGGTCCTCACCGTTCTTCACGGAGGCCGAGGTGCGCCCAATCGTCTTCACCACTGTCGACTGCAACCCTGGGGAGCGTCGGCGGGGCGAGGAGGTCGCCGACTTCGTCGTCGCCGGCGATGCCCGTGTCGACCCGGCCCGGGTCCTCGAGCATTTCCAGGGTGCCGGATACCGTTCGGTGCTGCTCGAGGGGGGCCCCGGCCTGAACGCGGACGTCGTCCACGCCGGGCTGCTCGACGAGCTGTGCCTGACGCTCTCCCCGCGCCTAGTGGCGGGTGACGGCCCCCGCGTGCTGGCCGGGGCGGAGCTGGTGAGTCCGCTGGAGCTCGCCATGGTGCATCTCCTCGAGGAAGAGGGGTTCCTCTTCTGCCGATTCGCCGTCAGGCCGGATCGTCTGGCCTGAAGCATCGCCCGATCGGCACTGGCGGTGCCTGCAAGGATCGTCGGGGACGACAACTCCGACGACATTTCGGAAGGTGAGAATCGAGATGGATCGATTGGACGGCCGCGTTGCGGTCGTGACAGGGGCGGCGAGCGGCATCGGGTTCGCAATCACCGAACAGCTCGTTCGAGCAGGCGTACGCGTCGTCCTGACCGACCTCGACGGCGATGCCGTCTCCGCTGCCGCATCGACCATCCGTGACGGCGCGGTCGACGTCGACGCCGTCCAGCTCGATGTGCGCGACCCCGATGCGGTCGAGGGCGTGGCGCGACATGTGGTCGATCGCTTCGGCGCGCTGCACATCGCCGTGAACAATGCAGGCATCGTCAACGGAGGGAACAGCTGGGAGCTCACCCTCGAGGACTGGCATCGGGTGCTCGATGTGAACCTGTGGGGCGTGATCCACGGCGTGCGATCGTTCGTCCCCCGGATCCTCGACTCGGGCGAAGAGGGTCACGTCGTGAACGTGTCCTCCCTGGCGGCCGTGCTCCCACTCGGTCGACTTGGGCCCTACACCGTCGCCAAGCACGGTGTCCTCGGGCTGTCCGACGTCCTGCGCGCCGAGTTCGAAGCCGCCGGCGCGCCGGTCGGTGTGAGCGTCGTGATGCCCGGCCGGATCCGGACCGGCATGAACCCCATCGGCACCGTCGAGCCCTCCACAGTGGCGGCCAACGTCCTTGACGCGATCCGCCGGCAGCGAGCGTACGTCTTCACCGACGACCACGCGACAGACGCCGTCGATTCGAGACTCAGCGCGATCATCGCCGCACGGAGCGACGTCCTAGCCGAATAGTCTTGCTCCCTGCCGTCGCTGCATGAGCACGCGGGTGGGGGCGAGGCGCTCCACCGCCTGGAGGACGTCTTCTACACGAGTGTGCCACTGACCCGTTGCTTCAACCGCTGTTCGGCGCGGGCAACCCGAACACGTCGACCATCTCATTTGGTTCACCGCGGAGTCGTTCGTGGCCCCAATCGATTCACCAGGGAGCTGGGCTTCGCTCAACTGATCGACGTGGATCGCGGGCTGGGGATCACCAAGGCACCGCGCCCAAGTTTCGTCGAGCTGTACCGGGCGGCGCTCGACGACGTCGCCGGTCTGCCGGGCTCCGCCAACAGATCTGTTGCCTATAGATGTGTATAGCTACCTATATCTGAGTATAGTCAACGGACGTGACGACGGTCGTGGGGGAGCTGGCCTTCGAGGACCGCACCACCCGGGCGCGCATCCGGGATGCCGCCCTGCGTCTCATTGCCGAGCACGGTGTGGAGGGCGCGACGATCAGGGACATCACGAGGGCCGCCGGTGTCTCCGGAGGCCTCGTCCGCCACCACTTCGGGTCGAAGGACCACCTGCGCGCCGCGTGTGATGCGTACGCGCTCGAACAGCTGGTCAAGATCAAGGAGCAGGCCGTCCTGGTGGGCGAGGTGGCCAACGTGAGCTTCATGGCTGCGGCCCACCCCACCTTGCTCTTGATCCTGCGCTACTTCGCGCGGTCCATTGTCGACGGCTCACCGTCGGCGGCGGCCATGTTCGACGAGATGGTCGATCTCACGGAGGCCTGGGTGAACGCGCACAACCCCGGAGAGTCCGATGACCCGCGTGCCTATGCGGCGATTCTCGTGGCGATGGAGACGGGGCTGCTCGCCATGCACGAGCAGCTGTCCCGCGTCCTGGGTGCGGACGTCTTTGGTCCGGAGGGCCATCTCCGGATGAGCCGAGCCAAGGTCGACTTCTATTCGCACCCCCTTCTCGGGGCAGACATAGCGGCCGACGCTCGATCCACCATCGACGAGATGCAGTCACGGCTGGCGACGATGGCCGCCCCGCCACGTGCTGCCGGCAGGAAGCGGCGGCGGTGACGGAGATCGCCATTCGCACCGAGGGACTCTCGAAGCGTTATGGCGCCGTCGAGGCACTGAGCGGTCTCGATCTCGAGATCGCCCGGGGCCAGGTGGTCGGATACCTCGGCCCAAACGGTGCGGGAAAGACGACCACCATCAGGTTGCTGCTGGGCCTCGCGCAGCCGACGGCGGGACGAGCGGAGATCTTCGGGCTCGATTGCCGGCAACGGTCCGTCGCGGTCCATCGACGCCTTGCTTACGTGCCGGGAGAGTCGAACCTCTGGCCCGCGTTGACCGGCGCCGAAGCGCTGCACCTGCTGGGTCGGGTGCAGGGACGCGTCGATGATGCCTACCGAGACGAGCTGATCGACCGCTTCGAGCTCGATCCCTCGAGGAAGATCCGGGCCTACTCCAAAGGGAACCGGCAGAAGGTGCTCCTGATCGCCGCCCTCATGAGCCGGGCTGACCTTCTCCTTCTCGACGAACCAACCGCCGGGCTGGACCCGCTCATGGAGCAACAGTTTCGTCGCTGCGTCACGCACGCCAAGGAGCGCGGCCAAACGGTGCTCTTGTCCTCGCACATCTTGAGTGAGGTCGAGGCCCTGTGCGACCAGGTGGGCATTTTGCGGAACGGTCGCCTGGTGGAGTTGGGGACGCTGGCCAGCATGCGCCACCTCTCCGCACTCACCGTCGAAGCGAGCTTCGACGGGCCTGTCCCTGATCTCGCCGGCGTCCCGGGCGTGATCTCGTTGCACCCCGACGGGCGTGTGGTGCGCCTCCAGATACGGGGTTCGATCGGACCGCTGCTCAAGGTGCTGGCGACCTCAGAGGTCAGTGAGTTGCTGAGCCGCGAGCCGTCGCTCGAGGAGCTGTTCCTGGCGCTCTACGGCGAGGGTGACCGAAGTGAGGGTCCGGAGCCCGGTGCCGGCTGAACTGGCGCAGCAGGAGCCCGCCCGGACCGAGCGATCCCCGGGCACGGTCGTCCTCGGACAGACGGCGCGCAAGGCAATACGTTCGGGCGTTCTCTGGGGCTATCTGTTCGGGGTGGTCGTCGCCTCCTCGGCCATCAGCTACACGCAGATCTACAAGACAGAGGCGGACCGGGAGCACCTGTCCGCTGCCTTCGGATCGAACAACGCGACGAGCGCGCTCTTCGGTCCGGCGCCACAACTCCAGACCGTTGCCGGCTTCACCGTCTTCAAGAGCTTCATGACGCTGATGATCTTCGGCGCCGTCTGGGGACTGCTCACCAGCACGAGGCTGTTGCGCGGCGAGGAGGAAGCCGGCCGGTGGGAGCTCCTGCTCACCGGCCAGACCACTCGGCGTCGTGCGGCCGGTCACGCCCTGGTTGGCCTGGCCACCGGTGTCGCCACCATCTGGGTAATCACGGCGGTCCTCACCGTTCTCGCCGGCCGCGAGTCCAAGGTCGACATCGCCGCCGGTCCCGCCCTCTTCTTCGCGCTGGCCCTGGTGGCGACGGCCATCATGTTCGTGGCCGTCGGCGCACTGACCAGCCAGCTGGCAGCCACTCGTCGCCAGGCGGCGACCTATGCGGCATGGGTGCTGGGCGCGAGCTACGCCCTTCGGCTGGTGGCGGACTCTGGTGTCGGCATGCACGCACTCGTCTGGGCGTCCCCGCTCGGCTGGGTCGAAGAGCTCCAGCCGTTGACGTCCCCGCGGCCTGTTGCCTACCTGCCGATCGCCGCCTTCGCCGCCGCCGCGGCGACGATCGCCGTCCACCTGGCCGGAAGGCGGGACGTCGGTTCGAGCGTGCTCCCCGATCGCGTGCACGCCCCGGCCCGCCTCGGTTTGCTGCGCGGCCACCTGGGCCTCTCCATCCGTCTGATCCGTCCGACCGTCGTCGCCTGGTGGTGTGCCATTGCTGCGACCGGGCTGTTGATGGGCCTCGTCGCCAAGGCTGCGGGCGGGACGATCTCCGGCTCGTCGGTCCAGACGGTCTTCTCCAGGCTCGGCGCGTCGGGCACCGGTGCCGAGGCCTATCTCGGTGTGACGTTCCTCATCCAGGCGGTGCTGGTGGCCTTCGTGGCGGCCGGCCAGGCGACCGCCATGCGCATCGAGGAACGGGATGGTCATCTCGACCACCTTCTCGTCCGGCCGGTCTCTCGGCCATCGTGGTTCGGGGGGAGGCTCGGCGTCGCGGCGGCCGTGCTCCTGGCGGGCGGGGTGATCGCCGGCACGATGACCTGGATCGGCACCGTGACGCAGGACGCGGGGGTCGGCCTCGGAACGCTGGTCGATGCCGGAGTCAACGTCGTCCCCCCGTCGCTCTGCATCCTGGGCATCGGTGCCCTCGCCTTCGGCGTCTGCCCCCGGGCGACCTCGTTCGTCGTCTATGCGGTCGTGGGGTGGTCGCTGCTCATCGAGGTCGTCGGAGGGGTCGTCGTCTCGAGCCACTGGCTGGTCGACACGTCGCTGTTCCACCAGATGGCAGCGGCACCCGCCGTCGCGCCGGACTGGGCAACGGGTGGCGCGCTGGTCGGCATAGGAGCGGCGTCCGCCTTTGTCGGTGCCCTTGCTTTCAGGCGGCGCGACATCGTCGGTGCATAGCGTGCCCGTGCCGGTCAGCGAGGTGGCACGGGGCCCTTGTCCTCACGCGAAGCGTCGGGCCACCCCTTCCGCCCGGGCGTGCGTCGGACCGAGGGCGCGAGAGAGACGTGTGCGCCAGGGCGTGCTCGTCATCGCCCGATCGATCGAACGGGGCGGGCGGTGGAGGCAGGGCGGCCGCGCCGGCACCATCTCTCCTCTTCGGCCCGCCGTGTTGCCGCTGGCACGTCGTCACTGTTGCATTCCGGTCGACGCCGTCGTGCCCGAGAAAGGAGACCGGTCGGCAATGATGGTCCGATGACCGTACGTCGGGTCGCGGGTCTCGTGCTGACGCCGGGTGCGAGTGCCGGCCGCGACCACTCCGGGCTGGTCGCCGTCGACCACGCCGTGACACCCCTCGGCATTGCGGTGGAGCGGGTGGAGTTCCCCGGACAGGCCGAGGGGAGGCGCCGTCCCGACCCTCCGGCGGTCTGCATCCAGACCGTCCGCCGCGCCACGTCGTCGCTGGCAGAAAGCCTCTCAGTCCCGGTCGGCCGGGTCGCTATCGGGGGCCGTTCGTTCGGGGGCCGGATGTGCTCCTTGGCCGTCGCCGAGGGCCTCGAGGCGGCAGCCCTCGTGCTCGTCAGTTACCCCCTGCACCCGCCGGGGCGGCCCGAGCGTCTCCGGACCGAGCATTTTCCCGACCTCGACCTGCCCTGCCTGTTCGTCTCCGGCCGGCGCGACGCCTTTGCCACGCCCGAGGAGCTCGAGCGGGAGACCGCCGCCATCCGGGGGCCCGTCACCCGCACGTTCGTCGACGGCGATCACTCGTTGCGAAAGAGCGAGGCCGACGTGGCCGACATCGTTGCCGGCTGGGTGGCCGCGCTCACCTGAGTGGGGCAGAGTGGGCAATCGGAGCGTCGAGCGTCGAGCGTCGACCGAGAACGCACGTCCGAAAGGAGGCTCGTGACCCACCAAGACTCCGATCCCGGCGCCCACGACGGCCCGGCTACGGGTGCGGATCGACTCGAGGAGCAGGAGGAGGAGTCCTTCCCGGCATCGGACCCCCACTCCGACTGGTCCGGGCCTCCTGAACCCGAGATCGACAGAGAGGACGAAGCCGGGCCGTAGGGCAAGGCCCGAGGAACCGTGCCATAGGCGGCACCAGCCTCCTCGCCTGGCTCCGCCGGCCGGGCTCGGCCGTGGTACCTCGAAACGGCCTGGTCGGACAGGGTTTTCGCTGAATCGACCGTCAAGGGCGGATCTGGCGGGCGGTCCCACTCCGGCGCCAGCGTCCAAATCTCTGGACACCGCTCAAGCTCTGGCTCGATTCTGCCGTGAACAGGGCAATGGCGGTAGCCGTCGTGGACCGGGAGGGGACCCAGAGCGGGGGTGAGCCGGGGGAGGCCCCCGGCGTGGTGCCGGCCGCGCCCGGCGTGCAGGAAGTCCACCGGGTTCCCAACCGCGTCCGGGTGACCTTTGCCATCGCCGGGGCGCTCGTCGTCGCCTTCATCGTCTCGTTGATCGTGCGGCCCACCGGCTCCTCCATCGTCCCGCTCGACGGGTGGGGGGTTGCGGCGTTCGAGTTCACGATGGGCAATTGTGTGCCTCGCCCGCTATTTCGAAGGCACGTGGCGATCGAGCAGCTCGGTG
The DNA here is from genome assembly GCA_963726135.1 of uncultured Acidimicrobiaceae bacterium. Taxonomy (GTDB): domain Bacteria; phylum Actinomycetota; class Acidimicrobiia; order Acidimicrobiales; family RAAP-2; genus Bog-473. The sequence continues at coordinate 502,756 of CAVSBE010000001.1, read as the reverse complement.
GCGCGGTTGTTCCCCCTCATCATGGGCGTGGCGTGCATCTCGTGGGCCGTCGGCGACTTCGTGTTGACCGCCGAGTCCCTCGGGGGTGGCACACCCCCGACACCGTCGTTGGCCGACTTGTTCTACGTCGGGTTCTTCCCCTTGTGCTTCTTGGGTTTCGCGTTCCTCATCCGGCGCGGCAACCGGAGCTCGCTCCTGACCACCTCCCTGGACGGCTTGATCGCCGGTCTGGGCGTCGCCGCCCTGTCCGCCGCCTTCGTCGTCGCGGCGGTCATCAAGGTCACGGGTGCCGGCGCGCTGTCGACGGCGACGAGCCTCTCCTATCCGCTCGGGGACATCCTGCTGTTCGCGCTCTGCGTCGGAGGTTTGGCCGTGCTTCCGCGAGGGTTCCGGCCCTTCTTCGCCATCGCGTGCGTTGCCCTGGCGGCCAACGCGATCGGCGACGGTTTCAACCTCCTCCAGCCGGCGAGCCGGATGGGATACATCGCCAACGGGGCCGCGTGGCCGATCGCCCTGACGCTTCTTGCCCTCGCCGTCTGGATCCTGCCGCCCAACGTCGAGCACCCGGCGACGGACAGGGTCGCCGGTTTCGCGCTGCCGGCGTTCGGTGCCGCCATCAGCATCGTCATCCTCCTCGTCGCCAGCTTCGGGCACGTCGGGAGGCCGGCGCTGGCGTTGGCAACGATCACCCTCCTGGTGGCCACGCGTGCGGATGGGCCTCACCGTCAGGGAGGCCCATGCCATGAAGACCGCCCGGTTCCGGTCTCTCATCGACAAGACCTGGGACCTGATCGTCGTCATTGAAGCGGACCTCCGGATCGCCTACATCACCCCGTCCTCCGAGCGCGTGCTCGGCTACCCTCCGGCCGAGCTGGAGGGCACGCCCTTCACGGACCTCGTGCATCCCGACGACTCGCGCTCGGTGGTCTCCCATCTCGTCGGGCTCAACGGCACAGGCTCCGAGTCGGCCGTCTTCGAGGTCCGGGTGCGGCACGCCAACGGCGAGTACCGGACGATCGACTGGAACGGCGCGGATCTCCTCGATGACCCGTCCGTGAACGGGTACGTGCTCAACGGCGGCGACGTGACGGAAGCGCGCCAAGCCGCAGAGGACCTGGTCGCCGCCCGCGATGCAGCCTTGGTGGCATCGAAGACGAAGTCGCAATTCGTCTCGACGATGAGCCACGAGATCCGCACCCCGATGAACGGCGTCATCGGGCTCACCGAGCTCCTGCTCCAGACCAACCTCGACGAGGAGCAGGCCGAGCTTGCCTCCGGCGTGAAGGTCTCGGCGGAGAGCCTGCTGGTCATCATCAACGACATCTTGGACTTCTCGAAGATCGAGGCCGGCAAGATGGAGATCGAGGAGTCAGCGCTCGAGTCTGCCGATGTGGTCGACGACGTCGGACGCATCCTGGCGGGAACGGCCCACGGAAAGGGCATCGAGCTCCTGGTCGACGTCCCGCCCGACCTGCCTCCGGCGCTGCTCGGCGATGGCACCCGGATCCGTCAGGTCCTGCTCAACTTCGGCGCCAACGCAGTGAAGTTCACCTCCGAGGGCGAGGTGGTCCTCCGGGTCAGGGTCCTCCACCAGAATTCGGAACGAGTGGCCCTGCACTTCGACGTGGTCGACACGGGTGTGGGCATCGCCCCGGAGGATCAGGAGCGCTTGTTCAGCGCCTTCGCCCAGGCGGACTCCTCCACCACCCGACGGTATGGCGGCACCGGGCTCGGCCTGACCATCAGCCGGCAGTTGGTGGAGCTCATGGGCGGGAGGCTCGGGCTCACCAGTACCCCGGGAGAGGGGTCGACGTTCTGGTTCGAGCTGTCGCTTCGCCGGGCCGAAGACGCGCCGTTGCTCGACAGGGACGGCGATCCCCGGACCCTTTCGGGCCAACGCGCCCTGGTCGTCGACGACAACGCGACCAATCGGAGGATCCTCCGCCAACAGCTGCTCTCGTGGGGCGTCGAGGCCGTCGAAGCGGCCGATGGCTTCCAGGCACTCGAGCTCGCGCTCACCGCGGCGCAGGACGGCAAGGGATTCGATCTCGGCGTGGTCGACCTGAACATGCCTGGTATGGACGGCATCGAGCTGGCACGAGCCTTGAAGACCGATCCCTCGACGGCGGAGACAGTGCTCTTCTTGCTGAGCTCCTCCGGCCACCGACTCGAGCCGGCCGAGTCCCACCTGACCGGGTTCGCCGCCAGCCTGACGAAGCCGGTCCGGTCCTCGGAGCTGTTCGACTGCCTGATCACCAGCCTCAACTTCGGGGTCCGTTGGCGAGACCCCGGCGACTGCCGGCTGACGACCCGGCCCGAGACCTCCGAGGTCGTGGGAATGATCCTGCTGGTGGAGGACAACAAGGTGAACCAGCTCGTGGGTTCGAAGGTGCTCGAGAACCTGGGCTACGGCTTCACCATCGCCAACAACGGTGTCGAAGCGGTCGACGCCTTCCAGATCGGGCACCTACGACGCCGTCCTCATGGACTGCCAGATGCCGGAGATGGACGGCTACGAGGCCACGGCGGCCATCCGGCAGTTGGAGGGCTCGGCGGGCCACATTCCGATCATCGCCATGACCGCCGCCGCCATGGAGGGAGATCGTGAGCGGTGCATGGCGGCCGGGATGGACGACTTCATCACGAAGCCGGTGCGGCTGGAGGCCGTGGCCACTGCCCTCCTGCGGTGGGTCACGCCGACGAGACAGGATCCCGAGCGAGGTGGGCGGCATGTCCTCACACGCTGACACCCGCGATCCTCTCGACCGCTCGCAGATCGAGTTCCTGGTGAGTCTCGACGACGGAGAAGGGGCCGCGCTGGCCGAGATCGTCGACGAATACCTCACCGTGAGCGATGACGGGAGCGCCGAGCTCCGGCGCTTGCTCCGCGAGGGCGACCCGGACGCGTTCGAGCGCACCGCCCACACCCTCAAGGGCGCGAGTGCGAACGTCGGTGCAACGGGTCTGGCCGACGTCTGCGCCAGCCTCGAGCAGCGTGCGCGTGCGGAGGCGAGCTCGACGACGCCGGAGCACTCCTTGATCAGTTCGACGCCGAGCTGCACCGGGTTCGGGCTGCCCTCGAGATCGTCACCACCAGGGCTTGAGATGCAGATCCTCGTCGCCGACGACGATCCCACCAGCCGTCTCCTGCTCAGGGCGATCGTGACCAAGCTCGGCCACGAGTGCCTCGTGGCCGAGGAGGGGTCGAGCGCATGGGACGCATTGTCGTCCGGGGGGATCGACGTCCTGCTGACGGACTGGATGATGCCGGGACTCGATGGCCCCGAGCTGTGCCGCCTGGTGCGGGACGAACCGGGCGACAGCTACATCTACATCGTGTTGACGACCGGGCTCGACCATCCAGAACATGTCTTGGAAGGCATGAGCGCGGGGGCCGACGACTACCTGATCAAGCCGGTCGACTCGTTCGCGGTGCAGACGCGCCTCGTCGCGGCCGAGCGCGTGACGGGGCTGCACACGCGGCTGGCGCAGACCCAGGCAGAGCTGGAGAGAGTCAACCTGGAGCTGCTGGAGCGCTCGCTGACCGACGAGCTGACGGGACTCGGCAACCGCCGTCGGATGGAGGAGGACCTCGCCCGCACCCACGCGCGAGCCCTCCGGGTCGGCCGGACCTACGGCGTGGCCCTGTTCGACATCGACCACTTCAAGCTCTACAACGACCACTACGGCCACGTCGCCGGCGACGAGACGCTGCGGCGGGTCGCCTCGTGCATCGACCTGGTGGTCCGCGCCGGGGAGTGCGCCTACCGCTACGGCGGTGAGGAGTTCCTGCTCCTCATGCCGGACTGCAGCCCCGATTCGATCCTCGTCACCGCCGAGCGGATCCGCCGGACGGTCCTCGATGCGGCCATAGCCCATGCTGCCCGCCCCTCGGAGCCGCCGTTCGTCACGCTGAGCGGCGGCGTGTCGTGTTGGACGCCGGGTTCCCCGCTGTCGGCCCGCGAGGTCATCGAGCAGGCCGACGAGGCGCTCTTCCAGGCCAAGTCCGCCGGCGCGCAACCGGATACGAGGCGGCCCCGTCCCTCGAGGCGGCAGCTCGACGCGGCCGCCGCCGCGGTCGGCTGACCGCGGCGCACGTCGGCCGACCTCGGGGGCGGCGCCCTTGGTCAGGGCGGAGCGGAGCGCCCGGAACCCGGCCGACGTCTGTTGCACGAACTCGTCGTCGCGCGCCGCCGTCGCCCTGCTCGAGCCAGGTGAGCGTCGCCTCGACCAGCCAGCCGAAGAGCACTTCGGAGCGCCAGGCGTCGAGGAGCTCGTCGCCCGTGTCGAGCGCGCTCAGCTGGCGCACCACCGTGACCGACACCGACCGCAGCTCGGCGGCGTAGGCCGCGAACTGCGGCTCGTGCGCCGCGTGGCGCCACAGGAGCGTGAACGCGGCCGGATCGTCCCGGGCCACCGTGAGGAGCGTCCGGGGGCCGAGGCCGCTCCGGCGTCGGCAGCGCCAGCTCGGCCGCGCAGCTCCCGACCGAGGTGGTCGAAGACCTGCTGGAGGATCTCGCGGTAGAGCTCTTCCTTCGACCCGAAGTGCCGGTAGACGATGAGCTTGGTGACCCCGCAGGCGGCGGCCACGTCCTCCATGGAGGTGTCGGCGAACCCCGTCGAGGCAAATGCCTCTGCCGCGCCGTGGAGGATGGCGGCACGCCGCTCGGCTCGCGGGAGGAGCTTGCTCTCGATCTGTATACGAGTAAGTATATACCTGAGCAGTTAACAGACGATGATGCGGGAGGGATGTCGCCATGGGCACGGCACAGGTGCAGTTCACCGAGGAGGAGCTCCTGGCCGACCTCCCGGTCGTCGAGCCGCTCATCGCCGGCGGCGTGCGCTGCCACGGCGGCTTCGACGACGACGGCCGCTACGTCTCGCCCCGCACGAGGTTCCGCCTGCCGGCCATCAGCGCCTGGGGCGAGCAGAACTGCGCGACGCTTCTCCACCGAGCTGATCGACGTGCCGCTCGAGTGGTGGGAGCGCTCGTTCCCGAGCGTCGAGCAGGCGCGCTTCCTCATCCGAGCCGGGCGTGCCCGAGCCGCTGATGGCGACGCTGACCCGTATCGGCACCGTCGAGGGATACGGCGCCAACATCCGCCTGCTGCAGCCGAAGGACCTGCAGCGCCACTTCGTCGAGGACGTCAGCGGGACGGCGATCGACCATCTCGGCGGCGGGCTGTTCGAGGCGCACGGCCGCGACGAAGCCGGCTGGGACGAGGAGGCCGGGCACAAGGACATGTGGTTCGCCGCCCGCGACATCGCGTTCGAGCGCCCGTGCGAGGAGCTCGACATCGAGGCCATGCTGGCCCGGATGGGCTTCGGACCCGGTCGGCCCGGGCGCCGCAGCCGCCCGTCTGCTCCCCGACGACATCCCGCCCGAGCTCGAGATGATGGTGTCGCTGATGGTCCGGGTCCTCTTCATTGAGATCTCCGCCTTCCACACCTTCGCCTGGGCCGAGGAGTGGATGTCCGACACCGAGCTCGTGGCCGGCGACGGCGAGGCCGCCCGCCTCGTCTCCTACATCCGGGCCGACGAGTCGCCGCACGTCGGCTACCTGCGCACCGCGCTCTCCGAGATGCGCGACCGCACCTGGGTCGGCGAGGGCGGGCAGCCGGCACGCCGGCACGGACATGATCGGGCGGATCTGGGATCCGCTGCTCGCCCACAGCCTCGGGCCCGGCCGTGACGAGGGCCGGCGGGCCACGCTGGGCGAGGTCGAGTTCTGGTGCGCGCGCGCACGAGAACGGCGCGGACATCCTGGCCGAGTTCCACTCGATCGGTGCCGCATGAAGTTCGGGATCTTCTACGAGCACCAGCTCCCGCGGCCGTGGGAGGAAGACGGCGAATACCGCCTGATGCAGGATGCCCTCGAGCAGGTCGAGCTGGCCGACCGTCTCGGCTTCGACGTCGTGTGGGAGGTCGAGCACCACTTCCTGGAGGAGTACAGCCACTCCTCGGCCCCCGAGGTGTTCCTCGGCGCGTGCAGCCAACGGACCAAGGACATCCGGCTCGGTCACGGCATCATCCAGACCGCGCCCGGCTACAACCATCCCGCCCGCACGGCCGAGCGCGTCGCCACCCTCGACCTCATCTCGGGCGGGCGGGTCGAGTTCGGTTCCGGGGAGTCCGGGTCCGAGGCGGAGCTCGGCGGCTTCCTGGTCGACCCGGCGACCAAGCGGGACGCCTGGCTCGAGGGACTCGAGGTCGCCCTCCGCTGCATGACCGAGACGCCGTTCACCGGCGTCGACGGGCGCTTCGTGCAGATGCCACCCCGCAACGTCGTTCCCAAGCCGATGCAGCGGCCGCACCCGCCCGCTCTGGGTGGCGTGCTCGCGCCGCGACACCATCCTGCTGGCGGCCGAGAAGGGCATCGGCGCGCTCACGTTCGCGTTCATCGATCCCGAAGAGGCGACGAAGTGGGTGTCGGACTACGAGCAGACCCTGGCCGAGCGCTGCGTGCCCGTCGGCCTCGCCGTCAACCCGAACATTGCGTGCGTCACGCAGATGATGTGCCATCCCGACGAGAAGGTGGCGCTCGACCGGGGTCTCGAGGGCGGCAACTTCTTCGGCTACTCGCTCGGGCACTACTACGTCTTCGGCGAGCACCGTCCCGGTTCGACCGACGTCTGGACCGAGTACCTCGAGCGCCGCGGCGATCAGGGCTACTCGCCCGAGGTCGAGACGGCGCTGCGCCAGGAACGCCTCGGGGCCAAGCTGGCCGCCGGTGACCGCAAGGGGCTCCGCGGCGCGACCGGGACCCCGGCGCAGGTGCGCGCGTACCTCGAACGGTTCGAAGAGGCGGGCGTCGACCAGGTCATCTTCGTGCTCCAGGCGGGCAAGAACCGCCATGAGCACATCTGCGAGTCGCTCGAGCTCTTCGGCCGCGAGGTCCTCCCGGCCTTCAAGGAGCGAGACGAGGCACAGGTCCGCGCCAAGTCCGCCCGCCTGGCGCCCGCGCTCGACGCCGCCATGGAACGGAGGGCGCACGAGCCGGCGCCGCCCGCGCTGCCCGCCGGACTATTCGTTCCCCGCCATGCCCCGGCGCTGGGCCGACGAGACCGGAAGTGAGGAGATGCGGGCCTGGTTGGAGAACTTCGCCGAGGCACGCGGCAAGGGGCATCCACGACGAGGGGCTCGGGATCCTCGGGGGCTAGCCGCCGCGCCCGCGCCGCCACGGCCCGGCCCGGCGGTGTCCGGCGAACCATGATGGGGGCATGAGCGCTCGTTCCGACGTCGACGGACCGCGATGATCATGCCGCACACCGAGCGTTGGCGGGTGCTCGTGACCGGAGCGACCGGTCGGGTCGGCTTCCCCGTGGCCCGGCGGCTCGCCGAGCAGCACGACGTCTTCGGACTGGCGCGCTGCCGGGGCGAGGGCGACCGCCAGCGACTGGTCGATGCCGGGATCACGCCGCTCGTCGGTGATGTCTCCACGCTGGACCCGGGGGACCTGCCGAGGGGTCTGACCCACGTGTTCCACGCGGCCGCGCGCTTCGGGCGGGAGGCGGACCCGAATTGGATGCAGATCTTCGAGACGAACGCCCAGGCGTCGGGCCGACTCGTCGCCGCGTGCTCCGGTGCCGCGTTCGTGTACTGCTCGAGCGGCTCGGCCTACGCCTACCAGGGCCGGCGTCCGCTTGCCGAAGGGGATCCGCCGGGCGTGCACCTCGGCATGTACAGCCTGTCGAAGATCGCGGGGGAGGAGGTGGTCAAGTTCGCCGCCGGGCAGAGCGGCAACCCCCTGACCATCATCAGGATCTTCTCGACCTACGGACCCGAAGGTGGTGCGCCGGTGACCCGCCTACGCCAGATTCTCGCCGGAGAGGAGGTCGTGCTCCACCCTGACCGACCCAACAACTACAACCCGATCTTCGAGGATGACTACGTGCGCCTGGCGACCCGTGCTCTCGAGGTGGCCGCTCCGGATCCCGTCGTCGTCAACTTCGCAGGGAGTGAGACCGTGAGCGCCGAGGACTACTGCGCGTACCTGGGCGAACTGGTGCACAAACCAGCACGGATCCGCTATGACGAAGACGCCCCGTGGCCCCTGTGGCCCGACGTCACCCTGATGCACGCCGTCCTCGGCCGGACCGAGGTCCCCTGGCGGGAAGGGATGCGGCGCATCGCCGAGGCGGTCGGCTGACCCCGGGGCCTCTCGGAGCGTTCGGCGTCCTGTACTGCATCTACCGCAACCGCGACCGGTTCGGCAGCGGGGACCGCTACGCGCGGGACCCTGTGTGCGGCATGCAGGTCGTGATTGCGCATGCCCCGGCGAGCGCGGGAGCCGGCCGGCGAACGGCTCTATTTCTGCTCCGACCGGTGTGCCGAGCGCTCGGGGTACGACCCGGACGACCACAGTGGACAGACGACGGAGAAAGGCGATGGAGAAAGGCGATGGACGCGTCGCACTGATCAGGGTCATCCCCCTCCCGCGGAGCCGACCTGGCCGTCTGCTGCGGCAGGCGTCGTTCCCTGTCCCGAGCGGCGCCGTTGACGGGTCGCTACAGTCCCGTCTCTATGCCCGACTACGACGCGATCGTCATCGGCGCCGGTCACAACGGTCTCACCGCCGCCGCCGTCATGGCGCGGGGTGGCATGCGAGTCCTGTGCCTCGAGAAGAACCACTTCATCGGTGGGATGGCCTCGACGACCGAGCTCATCCGTGGCTACCGTTTCGAGCTGGCCGGCTCCATCCAGTTCCCGGTCCCGAACGAGATCTACGAGGACCTGGACCTCGCCTCGTGCCCGATTTACGAGCCTGAGGTCCAGTCGGCCAGCATCGGCGACCGTGACCAGCCGCCCATCTACCTGTACTCGGATCCGGAGCGGCTCCTCGAGCATCTCGGTGAGACCCTCGGCATCGAGGCCGTTCTGGGCATGGCCGAGGTCGCTGCATGGGCCGAAGCGCCCGCCCGGGCCATCGGCCGCTTCGACGTGCGCAAACCCCCGCGGACACTGGACGAGATGTGGGACTCCGCAACGAGCGAGGCGGAACGCGAGGCGATCCGCACCGCCATGTTCGGGAGCGTCATGGACGTCATCGATCGCCATCTGCCCGACAAGGCCAAGCACGCACCGGTCCGCAGCATGTTGAGCTTCCTGGCCGTCAACTCCACCTTTCGGGGCCCCTCTTCGCCGGGCAGCGCGCTGTGCCTCGCCTTCGCGTTGGCGTCGCCGGGGAACGCGACGATGTCGAAGGTGCGCGGCGGGCTCGGCACCATCGCCGACCACCTGTGCCGCCTGTTCGAGCGGCACGGCGGCGAGCTGCGCCGCCACGCCAAGGTGGCGCGCATCGTGGTCGATGGCGGATCCGTCAAGGGCGTCGACCTCGGCCAGGGCGAGGTCGCGACGGCTCCGATCGTGGTCTCCAATCTCGACCCCACCGCGACGTTCACCCAGTTGATGGATGGCGACGCCCTCCCCGAGGCCTTTGCCCGGCGCGTCGCCGCCATCGACCACAGAGCGGCCTACTTCCAGGCCCACTTCGCCTTGCGGGGGCTGCCCGAGTACCGCGAGCCCTACGAGGCCCTCAACGGTTCGACCTTCGGGCGCAACGTGACCTTCTTCGGCACGGCCGAGCAGATGCAGCAGGACTTCGAAGGGTGCGTCCGCGGTCGGGTACCGGCGGCCCCGAGCTTCAACCTGCAGATCCCCTCGCTCGATGACCCGAGCCTGGCCCCCGAAGGCATGCACGCGGCGAGCAGTTTCGCCTTCTACCTGCCGATCGGCGCCGATCGCGTGTCCCAAGGCAGGCTGCGCGACGAGATGGCCCAGCGGATCGTGGCCAAGATCGCGTCGGTGGCCCCGAACTTCCCCGACCTCATAGAGCGGCAGCTGAATTACCCGGCCTACACCTACGAGCTGATGTTCGGCTGCACCGGCGGGGACTTCTGCCATGGCCTCCTGCAGCCGGAGTTCATGGGACCTTTCCGTCCCGGCCCCAGGGGATGGCCGGACAACCCGGTCCCGGTCGAGGGTCTGTACCTGTGCGGCGCCGGGTGCCACGGCGGTCCCGGCGTCACCTTCATCCCCGGGTTCAACTGCGGCTATGCCGTGCTGGAAGCCGGAACCAGCGCGCGGTTGTAGCGCAGCTGCCGTTCCATGAACGCGAGGAACATGGCGATGGAGAAGGCGAGGCTGGTGAAGAGGCTCATGACGAAGAAGATCCACGCCCACCGCAGGCCACGCCGGCTGCCCTCGACGATGGTCCACAGGGGCATCAGGACCACGTTGACGATGATGTAGTCCTGGGCGGCCGAGTCAGCGGCCCAGTTCGTGAACAGCATCTTCGTGTAGTCGACGTAGCTGGCTCGGTGGCCGTACAGGTTGGTGTAGCGGACGTTGAAGTACCAACCGAGCCCGAACGAGCACAGCCCGACGACGTAGTAGGTCCCCTCGAGCAGCGTGACCCGCCCGGCTGTCCCGTCCCCGGCAAAGAGGCGCCGGTTGGCCGCGAACGCGGCGGCGATGGTCGCGACGCCCAGAATGGCTGAGATCACCATTGTCGTGTACACGGTTCTCCTCGTTTCGTCCGCCGCGGATGTGCGCCAACGATAAGGTCCGGCGCCCTGGCGCGCCGGGACGGTCAGAGAAGCTCGAGAACCCGCTCGGGTGGGCGGGCGACGACCGCCCGGTCCCCGACCACGAAGATCGGCCGCTCCAAGAGGATCGGGTGCTCGGATATGGCTGCGAGCAACTCGTCATTGGATCGACCGTCGAGCGCAAGCTCCGCATAGACCGGTTCCCCCGTGCGCATCATCAGGCGGGGGTCGTCGATGCCCATCAGTGTCATGAGCCGTTCCAGGTCGGCGCGCGTCGGGGATCGTCGAGGTAGCGGACCACGTCGGCCTCAACGTGGTGCTCGTCCAACAGCGCCAGCGCCGAGCGGCACTTCGAGCACGACGGGTTGACGAAGATCTGCCGCGTGCACGGTCACGGGGCTCCGGGCGGCATGGTAGCCAGCGCCTGGGCCCAGCTGTAGGTGAAGGACCGGACGGGGGCGCTCGCGACGGCCAGCGTGATCGCCATGGACGTTCCACCCCTGTCGCCACGGTGGGTGTCTCCCGTCGGGTTGACCGCGGCGCCCATCGCCAGGTTGGCACCGGAGCCGAAGTTGTCGAGGATGCCCTTGCGGTGTCCCCAGCATCCCGCTGCACCGCGATGCCGGCAATCGAGATTGCCGCTGTCGAACCCGTCGTCGTACATCCAGCCGTACACGGCATCGAGCCCGTTGGACGACCCGCCGGCCCACTCGGCATCCGAGAGGACATACGCCTGTCCGGGGTCCGGTGGGTCGTTGGCGTCGTCCGCACCGATCCCGGCGTTGCGATTGAGTGCGGTCGTCAGTCCGCCGAAGGGTGGCAGGTCGCGGTCGGCCCTCTCGAGGTTGACGGCCACGAAGAGCTGCTCCGGCGGGCTGAGGTGCGCGAACCCCGAGGGCAGGACCATGGGCCGGACCCCTTCCAGCGCGTGGGCGTGGTTGACCGCGGCGAGAACGGCAGCGATGCACGCCGGCGAGACGTCGATCCCGCTGGCCGAGCACACACGCGTGAAGTCGGGCACCGGTGCAACGTTGTCACCGGGGTCGGGGATGCCGGTCCCGGATTCGGACGGCGGAACCGAGCGGAGAGGTGCCAGCGCCCCGGCCGACGTCGCGGCCAGGGCCTCGTTCCAGGTGTAGGCGTAGGTCACGCCCCGGCCGCCGGGGTCGGGTCTCGGGGCGCTCACCGCGAGAATGGCCGCGAGGGAGGATCCGCCCCGGTCGCCGGACGAAATGTCACCGCTCGGGTTGAAGCCGGCCCCCATCACGAGATGACGTGACCCGAGGTGGCCGAGGACGTTCTGGCGGTCGGCCCAGCAGCCGGAGGACTCGGGTGTCCGAACAGCCGGGCACACCGCTGTTCGGGCCGTCTTCGTACAGCCACTGGTAGTCCGCGTCGAGCCCGTTGTCGACGGCACCGATCCATTCCGTCACGCTCGCGGTGTACGTCTGCCCGGGTCGCGGCGGCAATTGCGCCGAGTCGGCAGCGGTCTGCGCGTTGACATCGAGCGCCGTGGCCAGGCCGGTGAAGGGCGGAAGACCCCGATCGACGCGCTCGCGGTCGATGGCGACGAAGAGCTGTTCGGGAACGGTCAGTTGGGGGAAGTCGGATGGCAACACCATGGGCCGGAGGGCTTCTCGGGCTCGGGCAGCGTCGATTGCCTCCAGTGTGAGGCGCAGGCACGTGGTGGAGGTGTCGGCACCGATAGGGGCGCACACGGTCGGGTAGTTCGGCAGCGGGCGGCACCGAATCGGCCGGCTCGCCCAGTCCCGCGCCCCGATGCCCGCCGCTCGAGCACCCGGCAAGGAGCAGCGCCAGTGACACGATGGCGATCGAGCGGTCTCGACCTGCGTCCCGCGGGCACTCGCGTGAGATCGCCCGGGTCCCGCATCAGGGGTCCAACGTAGCCAGGTGGGCGTCCGGGGCGTGATCGCTCCGACGGTTCGAACAGCATGGCGGGAGGCCACGAACCAGGGTCCGAGGGACGCGCTCGTCGTCGCGGCTACGAGTCCCCCGACACCGCATTGCCGTAGCGAGGGGGTCGCTTCTCGAGGAAGGCGGCCATCGCCTCCTGCATGTCGCCCGTCATCGACGACAGGACCTGGGTCCTGTTCTCGAGGTCGATCCCCGCCTGCAACGAGCCGACCTCGAGCTGGGACCACATGACCTCCTTCGTCATGCGGACACCCCAAGGGGCGTTGGCGGCGATCAGGCGGGCGGTTTCGAGGGCCGCGTCGAGCAACGCGTCGTCGGCCACCACCCGCAGGACCAGGCCGATGCGATCCGCCTCCTCGGCCCCGATGATGCGGCCCGTCAGCATCAGCTCCCAGGCACGCGATGCGCCGACCAGCCGAGGCAACAGCCAGCTCACCCCGATGTCGCACCCCGACAGGCCGAGCCGGACGAAGGCGACGTTGAAGCGGGCCGAGGCCGAGGCGATGCGGATGTCGCTCGCCAGCGCCAGCGCCAGGCCCCCGCCGGCCGCCGGCCCGTTGACCGCGGCGACCACCGGTTGGGGGAGCGAGCGGAGCCGCGGGACCAGCGCGGCGATGTGCGTCTGCGTGGCGAACCCGGCCTCCACCGGCCCGAGACCCTCCGAGCGGGGCGCGGGGCCGTACCCCCCGAGATCGAGCCCGGCACAGAACCCCCTCCCTGAGCCAGTCAGGAGGACGACCCGGCACGAGGGCTCGGCGGCAATGGCGGTGAGGGCCTCGTGGAGGTCACCAACGAGTTCCGCGTTCATCGCGTTCGAGCTTCTCCGGCCGGTTCAATGTGATCCGGGTCACGCCGTCTTCTGGGTGGTCGACGAGCAGTGTGGACATGTACCGGCTCCCTCCGCTGGGCTGCGCCCGGTCGGGCCACATCATTTCCCATCGGGCGACGGCGCGGCCAACCTCGGCGCGGTGCCGCGGCACCCGCACGAGAAGGTGGGCCACCTCGAACCGCGCACCGGGCCCGGCGAGGAGGCAGCAACCGGTCAGCCGGGGGCAGTTCCCGCGACCGCCTGGCGCACGAGGTTGGCGGCGACGCGGGCGGCGTCTCGCATGGGGTCAGTGCTCCTCGTGGTGCGGCAGAGGAGGAAGGCACCCTCGAGCAGCGCGATCACCGTGTGGGCCAGGGTCCTGGCGTCACCGGCGGATGCTCCTGCGGCAGCGAGGCGCGAACTGGCGGAGTCGACCCAGGCATCGAACACGTCCGCCGTGGCGAGGCGGAGCTCCTCGTTGGTCCCCGCCACCTCGAGGGCGATCGTCGCAATCGGGCACACGTCGGCATAATCGCCGGCCTCCAGGACGTCCGCCGCGCCGTCGAAGACCTCGCGGACGCCGCTCACCGCGTCGGCCTGAGAGTCCCAGACCCGTTCGACGAGACCCTGGTAGTCGGCGCCGGAGCGGGCGATCACCTCGGCCGCCAACTCGTCCTTGCCACCAGGGAAGTGGTGGTAGAGGGATGAGAAGCGTGCGTCGGCCGCATCGAGGATCTGCTTGACGCCCGTGGCGTTGAGCCCCTGGCGGGTGAACAGGCTCACGCCCGCGCCCACCAGGCGCTCCTTCGTGCCGACCGCCGACTGCGTCTTCTTCTGCCTGTTCGCCCGCCGCCGGGGTGCCGGTTGATCCATCGGCCCAGTGTAGCTACATTGGATGGATCGATCTATCCAATCGCTCATTTCGAAAACCCCTCCAGGAAGAGAGGTCCCCGTGTACAAGGCAGTCATCCGGCACAGGATCCGACGGAACGTCCGGGCGCTGCGTGCCGGAGATCCCGGTCCCCTCCTGGCAGGTTTCGCGGACGACGCCGTCCTGGTGTTCCCGGGCCGGAGCTCGTGGGCGGGCGAGTACGGGGGAAGTCCGCGATCGGGGGATTCCTGCGGCGCTTTCACGCCGCGGGGCTGGAGGGCGAGGTACACGACATCGTCGTGAACCGGCCGCCGTGGCGCACCACGATCAGCGTGCTGTTCATCGACCGGGCCGTCGACCCCCGGGGCAGGGTCGTCTACGAGAACCGCGTCATGTTCCTCGTCCGCGCCGCATGGGGCAAGGTCGTGTACCAAGAGGACTTCCTCGACACGCAGAAGGTGGCGGCGTTCGACGAGTATCTCGCCCCCGCCTGAGACCAGGGGCGCGCCACGATCGGTTCCGCCGTAGTCTCGACGTGATGATCACCGGAGTGCACGCACTGGTCCACGCCGACGACGCCACAGCGGCCCGGGAGTTCTTCCGGGACGTCCTCGGCTGGCCGAGTGTCGACGCCCACGACGGCTGGCTCATCTTCGGGACGGGCCCGTCGGAATTGGGCGTGCACCCGACCGATGCCGGCGGGCGCCACCACGAGATCTCGCTCGTGTGTGACGACATCGATCAGACTGTCGCGGACCTCACCGCAAGGGGCGCCCCCTTTGCAGGCGGCATCGAGGACCGCGGCTTCGGACGCTGTGTCGCGCTGGAGATCCCGGGCGGCGGTCAGATGGTGCTCTACGAGCCCAGGCACCCGACGGCGTTCGACCTCTGAGGATTCGACGGGCCGGCCCTGCGGTTCAGCCGTCGCTGTCGGGTGCCCTGGCCGCTTGGGATAGTTGCGAAGCCTTGGGAGTACCGGTCAACGTCGTCGTCGGGTGCACCGGAAGGATCAGCGGCGGACGCGGGCTCTGGTTGAAGTCGAAATCGTTGGCCAGGTTGCCCAGGATCTTCTCGTTCTCGCGCACGCTGGGCCGCGGGTCGGGGCGCCCGTCGGTGGCGGGGTTCAGCCGCTGGCCGCCGAGAAAATCGTCCTCGATGAACTTGTCGTAGGCGTCGAAGCTCAGCGTCTGGTGGTCGATGTATCCCTGCTTGGCGTAGGGGCTGATCACGATGCCGGGCACGCGCAGCCCGTACCCGTTCTGATCGACGGTGGGCGGCACGACGTGGTCGTAGAAGCCACCCCAGTCGTCCCAAGCCAGGAAGATCGCCGTCGAGTCCCAGTCCGGGCTGCGCATCACCGCGTTGATCACGCTGGTCACGTAGCTCTGCCCGAAGCTGACCGGTGCCGGCGGGTGCTCGCTCACCGACCCCGAAGGGGTGACCCACGACACCGCGGGCAGGGTCCCCTTCTTGGCCGCGCTGTAGAAGTTGGTGACGTCCTGGATGTTGCCCAACTGGTGGTCGGCCTGGACGGTGTCGAACCAGGGGAGCGGGTTCCAGATCCCGGGCGTGCTGGCGTTCTGATTGACCGGACCGCAGGTCTCGGCCGCCGGGTTCTCGCAGTCCGGCTCCGTCCCGCTCACGACGTAGTAGCCCCAGCTCACCTTGTGCTTGTGGAGGAGATAGGTCAGGTCGGTCCAGGCGTAGACGGGCTGGTTGGCCCGGTTCGCATTGGCGGCACTGTTGGGATGCTTCGGGTTCCCGCCGCCGTTCTTCGGACCGGCCTCACCGCCGTAGACCGCCGGCGCGTTCTGCGGCCGCTCGACCGGCCTGGTCTGCAGGGCGTTCACACAACTCGATGGGTTGCCGGCCTGTGTGCAGTAGGCGGACCACTCCGATACCAAGAAGAGATGAGAGGGCAGGCTCCACGAGGCGTTCGGCTCGAACATCTGATCCTGCAGCACGAAGTCCTTGGCGTACGTCCAGTAGTTGGGGATGTCGCTCTGCGTGTGGTAGCCCATCACGTCGGGCTGGGCCGAGTTGGTGCACGCCGGGTCGGTCGGATTTAGGCAACCCTTGCGCCCCGACTGGGCCTGCCCGATGAAGCCGTCCATCTTGCCGCCGTTGATGTCCGCCGTCGCGTTGGGCGCCGAGTGCGGTCCACCGCCGTTCACGTCCGCGTGGTCGACGTAGGGCGCGACGCACTGGCTCGTCTGGGGGTCGGTGACACAGACCGTGGGCACGCCGTTCTTCATCGGGATCCCTTCGGCACCCGGGAACGTGCCGAAGTACGAGTCGAAAGAGCGGTTCTCTTGCTGGATCACGACGATGTGCTTGATCTTGTGGATGCCAGGGTTCACGACGTAGTGGCCGGTCGGTCCGCCGGTGACCCGCTCCGCCGAGGGGGTGGCGGAAGGACTGCTGCACGATGCGGCCACCACGGCCAGTGCAGCCGCACAGATTCCGAGCGGCAGGCCCAGAGGGATCCGGCGCATGACGCACAGTCTCCTGCGCCGATGTTGTCGAAGTGTGATGGTAGGAAGAGGACCGGTCGCGCGGTGCGGTGCCACGGCCGGGATCAGCTGGCCCCGTCGGTTGGCTTGACCGCAACCCCGATGGTGAACCAGGACCACGGCCTGGGCCCGCGCACGTAGCGCTGCTCGATGCGCTGCATGACGAAGCCGGAGCGCTCGACGAGCGCCGGCGCGTCCCGCGTGAGATGGCAGCCGTCGGCGAGCCGTCGTTGGAGGGGTTCGATGCGACGCTGCCAACTGGCGACACCGGGGTCGGGGGACGCGCCATGCTCCAGGAAGTGGACGGCACCGCCGGGCCGGAGGACCCGCCGTACCTCGCGCAGCGCCTGCGCCGGGTCCGGCACCGTGCACAGGGTGAACGTGAAGAGCGCGGCGTCGCACGAGGCGTCGTTGAGCGGGATCTCCTGGCCGTCGAGGCCGACATGCTCGACCCGCACCGGGCTCTCACGGATCCGGCGCTCGGCCAGACGCCGGGCGGTCGCCGCCGGCTCGACGGCGAGCACGATCTCGACGTCGGACGGATAGTGCGGGACGTTGAGCCCCGATCCGAAACCGACCTCGACCACCCGGCCCGACAGCCCGTCGACGGCCTGGGCGCGCCAGCGGTCCATGCCGGCGGCACCGCACATCCACTCGACCATGCGGGGCACGACCTGTTCCCGGTAGACGCCCACGAGACCGGACGCTACCGCCCGGCGCCCGACGCCGGTGGGGAAGAATCGGCGCATGGACATTCACGGGAGCGCGCTGGTCACGGGTGCCAGCCGGGGTATCGGGCGAGCGATCGCCGTCGAGCTGGCCGATCGAGGTTTCGACACGGTGGCGACCATGCGCGATCCCGGCGCCGGGGCCACTCTGGCGTCAGAAGCCGGCGGGCGATTGCACGTCCAGCGGCTCGACGTGACCGATCCTTCGACCTTCGACCTGCCCGAGGACCTGCGCGTGCTGGTCAACAACGCGGGCATCGACACCGACTACCTCCCGGTCGAGTTCGCCAACGTCGACGACTGGCGCCGGATGTTCGAGACCAACGTCTTCGGGGTCGTCGCCCTGACGGCGGCGGCCATCCCCATTCTGCGGGCCAATCAGCCCTCGGTCGTGTGCACCATCACGTCGTCGTCGATCATCGCCGCCGTCCCGTTCTACTCGGCGTACCGCGCTTCGAAGGCGGCCGTGTCCGCGTTCGGGGACAGCCTGCGGGTGGAGGTCGCTCCCTTCGGCATCCGGGTCGTCGAGATCCTGCCCGGCCCCGTCGACACCGACATGTTCCGCTTGAGCACGGGGGAACAGGACGCCGGCCGCTTCACCGACTACAGCGCCCTGGGCGGTGTCGCGGCCACCCTGCGGCGGCAACACGCGGACCCCCGCGTCGTCGAGCCGGCGCAGGCGGCGGCGGTGATCGTCGACGCCATCCTCGATACGTCCGGCCCCATGCGCTACGGGTGCGATCCCATTTCGCTCGAGCTGCTCGACCTGTGGCGGCAGTGCGACGACGAAACCGTCTTCACCATGACCGGCCAGTCCCTCCTCGATGCCGTGCGGCAGTTGCCAGAGGTCCAAGCCGGCGGCAGCGGGTCCGGTTGACGCTCCGCTCGCCGCGGCGGCCCGGGACGGAGGGGGGCCGAACCGCTCGGGCCGAAGGTACCGATTCGGCTGGCGCGACGTGGTCACGATCGTCGTAGGGGTCGTTCGGCCCTAGGACGGAACCCCGGGCGTGCGCATGGTGGATCAATGGGAGGAACGGAAGGGGACGAGGTCGCCTCCGCAGCCGATGCGCTTGACGGAGGCGACGCCGCCGGAGGGGACCGCCGCGAGGACTTCTGGCTCGAGTGGAAGGAGGTGGCCGTCGACGGCCGCCCGGCGCTCTACGGCGAGGCGGGCCAAGGTCCACCAGCGCTGTTCCTGCACGGGTGGGGCCTCGACCACAAGGCCTACAAGCGCGCGCTCTCCCGCCTCGTGCGTGCCGGCGTGCACGTCTATGCGCCGGCGCTGCCCGGCTTCGGGGGCAGCGCCCCCTTGCCGGCGGGGTCGGGCGGCCTCGCCGACTACGGCGACTGGACCGCTGCCTTCCTCGAGGCGCTCGATGTGCACGGCCCGACGTTGGTCCTCGGCCACTCCTTCGGTGGTGGAGTGGCGGTTCTGCTGGCGCACGACCATCCAGATCTGGTGCGCGCGCTGGTCCTCATCAACTCGGTCGGGGGCTCGGCCTGGGCGCACTCGGGATCGTCCATGCGGTCCATGGCGGAGCGACCGTTGTGGGACTGGGGGCTCCACTTCCCGGCCGACCTGCTCCCGGTGCGCCAGGCGCGCCGGGTCCTGCCCGTCATTTTCGCCGAGGCCGTGCCGAACCTGCTACGTGACCCGAAGTCGTTCTGGAGGGCAGCGGGAGTGGCCCGACGGGCGGATCTGACCGCAGAGCTCGACGAGTTGCGCCAGCGCGGCCTTCCCGTCGTCGTCTTGTGGGGCTCACGCGATCAGCTCATCACGCGGGCCTCGTTCGAGGACATGTGCCGGTCCCTCGGCCATCCCGACGTCGTGACCGTGTCGGGCAGCCATTCGTGGTTGTTGGCCGACCCGGACGCGTTCGGCGAGGTGATGACCAACGTGCTCGGCATCGTCGGCATCGCCGATATCGCCGATCCCGATGAGCCCGTCCCCGAAGCGGTGTGACGGGATCCCCTCGGTCTATGGGCTGACGCGCGGCGGGTTGTCCAGCAGGAACAAGACCGATTCGAGCACGTTGCGGCGCTCGCGCAGGCCTTCCCGGTAGGCGGCGTTGTCGGTGTCGGCGATCTCCGCACTGAGGTCGCCCAGGGAGCTCTCGAGCAGCTGTTGGAGTTCGGCGCACTGTGCCTCGGTGAGTTCGATCTCCATGGACTCGCCTCCCCAACTCACAGGCCACCGTCCGGGGCCGGCCGCCCCCGCGGGCGACTACGCGACAACCTACGCGATGGCGTCCGGCGCCGCGCCGCACGCTACGTTCGGCCCCGACAGAAAGGTGGTCGTGCAGCTCGCCGTCGTCGCCGCCGTCTTCCCGATCATTTTCTTGGGCGAACTCCCGGACAAGACGATGTTCGCCTCGCTCGTGATGTCCACGCGTGGCCGGCCTGCAGTCGTGTGGCTGGGCGCCGCCGGGGCCTTCGCCGTCCATGTGGTCATCGCCACCACGGTCGGGGTCGCCCTGTTCCACCTCCTGCCGCAGCGCGCTCTCGAGGCGTTCGTGGCGGTGATGTTCCTCGCCGGCGCCCTCCTCGCCCTGCGCGAGGCGGTCAAGGAGCGTCGGGAGCACGAGTTGGTGGAGCGGGAGGCGGCGTCGCACCGGCGCATCGCGACCACGGCCTTCCTGGTCATCTTCGTGGCGGAGTGGGGCGACCTGACGCAGATCCTGACGGCCAACCTGGCCGCCCACTACCACGATGCCCTTTCGGTGGGAGTCGGCGCCCTCCTCGCTCTCTGGGCGGTGGCGGGGCTCGCCGTGGTGAGCGGGCAGAGCCTGCTGCGCGTGGTCAAGATCTCGACCGTGCGGGTCGTCACCGCCGTCGTGCTGACGGGGCTGGCGGGTTGGGCCGCCTGGGAGGCGGCCCATTGAGCCGGCGCTCGCGGGTCAGACGGCCCGGTGGTGGAGGTGCCGGCCGCTGACGGATTCCATGGAGACCCGCAGGTAGAGGTCGCGCTCCGAGTCACCCCAGGGTAGGAGCGGCAGATGCTCCAGCGCGTCGATCTCATCGGCGTCGGTGACGTGCACGCAGTGACCCTGCACGAGGACGCTCCATCCCTCGTGGTACATGCTGTCCGCGTGGTCGATCTCGACCGCCACCGCAGCCCCGTGCGTGCCCTCCTCGATCACGCCGTCGTGCCGTACCCGGACGACGATGCTGTCGCCGGCCACCACGTAGTTCACCGGGAAGATGCCGACGCTCCCGCGGGCGACGACGCCGATCCGGCCCACGCCGTGGGCCTCGAGGCGCCGGATGCACTCGTCGCGCTCGAGGCGCTCGAGGTGGTCGTGCGGCGCCGGCGGCCTTGCGTCCATTGGATCGTGCCTCCTCTCGTTCAGTATCCGCTGCACCCATCGGGTGTCCGTAGGGTCCAAGGTCCCGGCCTGCGCGTCTTCCGGTGCCCAGGTGAGGCGGTCCAAGTGAGGCGGATCCCGGTGTCAGCCTCGCCCGTGGCCTAAGAAGGGGCCATGGAGCCGGGGCGTCGACGCTGGTTGAGGGCCGCCGGTCTCGTCGCGGCGGCTCTGTTGCTGGCGGGCGCCGGCGAGGCCGGCGGGGTCCGCGGCGCGGCCGCGGCGGGGTCCGCGAGCGCGCAGCCGGCGTTCACCACGTCCCAGGCGCCGGGCGGGGCCGCCACAGCCGGGAAGAGGG
The DNA here is from genome assembly GCA_963726135.1 of uncultured Acidimicrobiaceae bacterium. Lineage (GTDB taxonomy): Bacteria > Actinomycetota > Acidimicrobiia > Acidimicrobiales > RAAP-2 > Bog-473. Next base: position 481,693 of record CAVSBE010000001.1, on the reverse strand, counting down.
TGATCGCCCTCACCTTCGACGACGGTCCGGGTCCGTTCACCCCGGCGGTCCTCTCGGTGCTGGAGCAGTCTCGGGTGCCGGCCACGTTCTTCGAGATCGGCGATGAGGTCGTGCGCTATCCCCAGATCGCGCGGCAGGTGGTGGCGGCCGGGTACCCCGTCGAGGATCACACCTGGAGCCACCCCGACCTCACGGCCATCCCGGTCTCGGGCGTGGCTTCGCAGATCGACATGACGCAGTCGGAGATCCGGGCCGTGACCGGCACCACGCCCGCATGCGTGCGCCCCCCGTACGACGCCTGGAACGGAGCCGTCCTCGACCAGGTCGCGTCCCTTGGTCTGACCACGATGAGCTACTCGGTCGACCCCAAGGACTGGACGCTCCCCGGCGTGCAGGCGATCGTCAACGGGGTCGTCGGCGCCGCGTTCCCGGGTGCGGTGGTCGACATGCACGACGCCGGCGGCGACCGCTCCGAGACGGTCGCCGCGCTGCCACAGATCATCTCCCGGCTGCGGGCTTTGGGGTACTCGTTCGTCCCCATCTGCGGGCAAGCGCCCGGCTTCGGGCCCCAGGTGACCGCGACCTATGCCTTTGGCGACGCTCCTGCTCCCGGTCCCGCCGTGACGTCGAGCCTGCCGCTGGTGGGTGCCGCCGGCGGGGCCGGCGCCTACTGGGAGGTGGCGAGCGACGGCGGGATCTTCTCCTTCGGCGGCGCGGCCTTCCACGGCTCCATGGGCGGGACGCCGCTCAACGCGCCCATCGTGGGCATGGCCGCCACCCCGAGCGGCGCGGGCTACTGGGAGGTGGCGAGCGACGGCGGCATCTTCTCCTTCGGCGACGCGGCCTTCCACGGCTCCATGGGCGGGACGCCGCTCAACGCGCCCATCGTGGGCATGGCCGCCACCCCGAGCGGCGCGGGCTACTGGGAGGTGGCGAGCGACGGCGGCATCTTCTCCTTCGGCGACGCGGCCTTCCACGGCTCCATGGGCGGGACGCCGCTCAACGCGCCCATCGTGGGCATGGCCGCCACCCCGAGCGGCGCGGGCTACTGGGAGGTGGCGAGCGACGGCGGCATCTTCTCCTTCGGCGACGCGGCCTTCCACGGCTCCATGGGCGGGACGCCGCTCAACGCGCCCATCGTGGGCATGGCCGCCACGCCGGGCGGTGCGGGCTACTGGGAGCTGGCGGCCGACGGCGGCCTGTTCAATTTCGATGCCGCGTTCTACGGCTCCCGCGGGGGTCAGGGCACGGACCGTTTCTTCGCCCTGGTGCCGACGCCGGACGGAGGTGGCTACCTGTTGACGGGCCAGCATCCGGCCGGGCCGTGAGCAGCGGCGGGGGAGCCCTCCCGCCGCGTTACGTCGTGGGCGGGGAGAAGCGGTAACCGATACCCCGGATGGTGGTGATCCAGCGTGGGTTCTCCGGGTCGGTCTCGATCTTGAGGCGGACGCGTCGGATGTGCTCGGTGACCGTCGACCGGCCTTGCCACCGGCCGTTGGAACCCCAGACCCGCTCCAGCAGGTCCTCGCGGGAGAAGACCTTTCCCGGCGCCGCGGCGAGAAAGGCCAGCAGGTCGAACTCCTTGCGCGTCATCGCGACCTCGGTCTCGCCGACCTTGACGGTGCGGGTGCCCTGGTCGATCACGAGGTCGCCGTGGTCGAGGGTCGTGGTCGGGGCGGCGCTGCCGCGGCGCAGGACGGCTCGCACCCTGGCCTCGAGCTCGGCAAAGGAGAACGGCTTGGCGATGACGTCGTCCGCCCCGAGGTTCAGCAGGCTGATCCGGTCGCGCTCGGAAGCCCGACCGGAGCAGACGATCACCGGCACCGTGCTGCGCCGCCGGATCTTGGACAGGACCTCTGACGTCTCGCCGCCCTGGTCGAAGTCGAGGATGACCAGATCTGAAGGGTGGTTGAAGACGACCTCGAGCGAGGAGGAGACGCTGGTGGCCTCCGCGACCTGGTAACCCGAGCGTTTCAGGTAGTGCTGGAGCGCCCGGCGGCAGTTGTGATCGTCCTCCGCCAGCAGGATGGTGCGGTTGGCGACCTCGTCGGCGGGGGGCGTGAACACGACCATGGGATTGGAATCCCCTGAGTCGAAGTCGTTTCGATAGCTCTCCGGCCGAGTTGAGACGTCCAAGGGCAGGGTCACGCGGTGCCGCCTTCCGTGGTGCGGGAACGGCCCGGTCCGCGACGGGGCGGACGGCGCAACGGCATGGAGCCGAACTTCATTGCGACACCCCCCTCGTCATTCCGCACGCCTCTGCGATGCGGCACCCCCGGATGTCCCAGAAAATGGGAAACCTCGCGGTGTGGTCGTTGTCAGTGTCGGCGCGCGGCCGGTCCCACTCCATAGGTCTTTCGGACCAATAGTTGCGCTGACGTGGTGCGACAGACGCCACGGCCACGGACGAGAGAGAGGGTGGTGATGCCTAGCCCTCGGGAAGGCTGAACCGGTAGCCGACGCCGCGGATGGTCGTGATCCACCGCGGCGAGTCCGGGTCGGGCTCGATCTTGAGGCGTACCCGACGGACGTGCTCCGTCACGGTCGAGCGTCCCTGCCACTCCTCGGTGGAGCCCCAGACGCGCTCGAGCAGGTCCTCGCGCGAGAAGACCTGGCCGGGAGACGCCGCCAGGAAGGCAAGCAGGTCGAATTCCTTGCGGGTCATCGGGACGACCACGTCCCTCACGGTCACCGTGCGGGTGTCGCGGTCGATCACGAGATCGCCGTGGTGGATGCAGGTGGCCGCCGGCTCACTGGTGCCGCGCCGCAGCACGGCCCGCACCCGGGCCTCGAGCTCGGCGAACGAGAAGGGCTTGACGACGAAGTCGTCTGCACCCAGATTGAGTGTCCGGATCCGGTCGTCCTCCGAGTCACGGCCCGAGCACACGATCACCGGAACGGCACTGTGACGCCGGACCTTGTTCAGGACGTCGGTGCCGTCGAAGCCGGGAAGACCGAGGTCGAGGATCACCAGGCTGGCCGAGTGCTGAAACACGGCACGGAGCGCGGACGGCCCGTCGGGGGCCTCGATCACGCGGTACCCGCTCCGCTCGAAGTACTGGTGGAGCGCGCTGCGACAGCTGTGGTCGTCCTCGGCCACGACGATGGTCTTCTCGGCCCGGCCCTCCCCGGGTGAGGGGACCCAACCAGGGGCTGCAGCCGTCCGCGTCTCGCGGTGGTGCGCCGGCGTACGGGCCGCCACGTCAACTGCTGGTGGGTTCATCTCCCGCTCGTTTTCCGCCGGGTCTTCCCGCACCGTGTCCTCACGGTTGTCAGACGCATGTTCGGAATGTCGGCCCCGCCCAGCCCAACCTTGAGGGAATGAGCCGTGCGCCGGCCCCGGGTCCACCCGAAAGGGCGGCTCGGCCGGGCCGTTCCCTTCAAGGTGAGCAAGAGGACCCGTGGTGAAACGGCCATGGCGCCGTCCACGGGCCGCGGCCGACGGCCCGGGGCCGGCGTGGAGGTCGTCGGGGACGGGCCCGTCCCCGTCAGGGCAGAGCCGGCACTGCCGGGCGCGCCGGCAAGGGCGATGGCGCGCCCGCGCAGGTGGCGCACCGCGCGCCGACTGTAACGAAATGTTGCTCGTTGGTTGCTTGACCCTTGCAACCCAGCGGCAACGATTACGCCACCGACCTGCAAGTACGCGCCCTAAGTATGTGTCGGGTACTCCTGAAGACGCGAAATCCGCACGGTCAGATGCATGACCTCAGGGGGGATGGCATCGGTCGCACGATGCCACATGAGGGAGGGGGACACGTGGGATCGACGTCGAGTCAGCTTTCCACGGCGCAGGAGTCAGTCGAGCGGGGCATCGAGAGTCTCTGGTCCGAATTCAAGCGGACCGCCGACCAGACGCTTCGCAACCAGCTGATCATCTACTACTCGCCGTTCGTCAAGTACGTCGCCAGCCGCGTGTTGGCCGGGCTGCCAAGGCACTTCGACGAGGAGGATCTTGTGAGCTACGGCATCATCGGGCTCATCGACGCGATCGAGCGCTTCGAGCCCGAGCGCAACCTGCGGTTCGAGACCTACGCCATTCCCCGCATCAAGGGGGCGATCATCGACGAGTTGCGGTCGATCGACTGGGTCCCCAGGTCGGTGCGGACGAAAGCCCGTGCCGTCGAGCAGGCGTTCACGCACCTCGAGGCCACGTTGCACCGGACGCCCAACGAGGCCGAGGTCGCGGCAGAGCTCGAAATGACCACGGGTGAGTTCCACAAGGCCATGCGCAAGATCTCGACGGTCGGCATGATGGCGCTGGACGAGGTGTTGCGCGGCGGCGATCGTTCGGAGCGCTCGACGCTCGGCGAGACGCTGCCGGACGGATCGTCGGGCCCGGTCGACACGTTCGAGGCCAAGGAGTCCAAGGAGGCCCTGGTGCGGGCGGTCGACGGCATGCCCGACCGGGAGAGGACCGTGTTGATGATGTACTACTACGACGGCCTGACCTTGACGGAGATCGGTGACGTCCTCGGTGTCACCGAGAGCAGGGTTTGCCAGATCCACACCAAGGCGCTCCGCCAGTTGCGTTCGAAGCTGGCCGATCGCTCCGAGACGGTCCACAGTGTTCCGGCCCCAGCGCCGGGCCACCGGGTGGAGACCCGCGTGCGCCCCGATCGGTCACACCTGCAGCTTCTGGCCAGCTGACGCGACGCAGCGCGCTGCGCCCGGGCGCATCACGCTTTCTCCCGCCCGATGAATTCCCGGTGACACCACGCGCCGGCGCTTCCGCGTCGGACGCCCGCCCATCGTCGGCCCTGTACGGTACGGTCCGATTCCAGAGCGAGCCGATAGGGGGCGCGTGATGCCTTTGCACAAGAGGGAGTCCACCCGGGAGCAGTTGATCGACACGATCTACGCCGACCCGAGTCAGAAGGCGCCGCTGCCGTCGTCGCGTTGTCCCACTCAAGAGATGCGGCCGTCCGAGGTGGTGCAGGCGATCTCCGACGAGCTCATGCTCGACGGCAACGCGCGCCAGAACCTCGCCACGTTCTGCCAGACCTGGGAAGAACCAGAGGTCCATCACTTGATGGACCTCTGCATCGACAAGAACCTCATCGACAAGGACGAGTACCCCCAGACCGCCGAGCTGGAGCGGCGCTGCGTCCACATGCTGGCCGACCTGTGGCACGCTCCCCACACCGCGGAGCCCGTCGGCTGTTCCGCCATCGGGTCCTCGGAGGCGTGCATGCTGGGTGGGATGGCGGCCAAGTGGCGCTGGAGGGCCAAGCGCCAGGCCGCCGGGAAGTCCACCGACTCGCCCAACATGGTCTGCGGGCCCGTGCAGGTGGTCTGGCACAAATTCGCCCGGTATTGGGACGTCGAGATGCGGGAGATCCCCATGTCCCCGGGGCGCTACCAGATGGACGTCGAGCAGATGCTCGAACGGGTCGACGAGAACACCATCATGGTCGTGCCGACCTTCGGCGTCACCTACACCGGTTCGTACGAGCCGGTGCTCGAGCTCTCCGAGGCGCTCGACAAGCTGCAAGAGGAGACCGGGCTCGACATCGACATCCACGTCGACGGCGCCAGCGGTGCATTCCTGGCCCCGTTCAGCGCCCCCGACATCGTCTGGGATTTTCGCGTCCCCCGTGTGAAGTCGATCAGCACCTCGGGGCACAAGTTCGGTCTCGCCCCGCTCGGCGTGGGCTGGGTGTTGTGGCGGGACACGGCGGAGCTCCCGGACGACCTGATCTTCCACGTCACCTACCTGGGCGGCGACATGCCGGTGTTCCAGATCAACTTCTCGCGGCCGGCCGGCCAGATCGTGGCGCAGTACTACAACTTCGTGCGCCTGGGCCGGGACGGCTACCGGAACGTCCACGATGCCTGCTACGCCACGGGCAAGTGGCTCGCCGAGGAGGTGGTCAAGCTCGGCCCCTTCGAACTGTTGTGCGACTCCAACCCGCAGACGGGGATCCCCACGGTGACCTGGCGGATCCGGGAGGGCGAGGACCCGGGCTACACCCTCTACGACATCGCGGACCGCCTGCGCACCCGGGGCTGGCAGGTGCCGGCGTATCCGCTCACCGGGTCGGTCTCCGACATCTCGGTCCAGCGGATCCTGGTGCGCCAGGGTGTGAGCCGCGACCTGGCCGGGCTGCTGCTCGAGGACATGGAGAAGTCCATCGACCACTTCACCCGCCACCCGGTCAGCGTGCCGATGACGCGGGAGGAATCAGGCGGCTTCAGCCACCTGTAACCGCGCCGCCCGCGACCGGCGCCCCCGCTCCGCTGGACGGGCCCATCGTCCAGTCGACGTGCAGCGGGCGGCGGCGCAGGAAGCGGGGCGCCCGACCTCGGCCGGGTCGGTCGGTCGTCCACGGCGACGGGTAGGCGGTGGTGAGCCCCGCCAGCGCCCGCAGCGCCGGGTCGTAGGCGGAGCGGATCCAGGCGAAGCGGCGCCACCCCTCCTCCTCCCGGCCCGGCTCCAGGACGAGGATCGGGGCGCAGGGTGGCCATGGCGGCGAGGTACTCGGCCCGTGCGATGCTGATGGCGCGGCGCCGGCTCGCCCTGATGGGCGCAGTTGACCTCCGGGAGCCTCGTCGGCGGGGGCAGCGGGATGTTGGCTGCCTGGGCGATGCGCACGATCAGCGGCAGGCCGTAGACGAGGATCATCAGGGGCCCCTTCTCGATGTCCTCGAAGATCTCGTCCGCCTTGGTCGTCCGATGCCGAGACCACGAGCGCGGCGGCGTCGAGCAGCGAGCCGACGGTGGCGACCCAGGAGTGGTCGGGTGGGTCTCGGGGAAGTAGGAGAGGATCGGGAAGGCCGTGTGCGTCTGCTCCAGGTCGAGCATCCAGTCGGCCTCGTTGGCTCCAGAACTCCGGGTCGTCGAGGGACTCCGATGCGGTGCAGGGTCTGCAGCAGATCCGGTCGCGCTCGGGGGGTGCGCCGGCGATCGGCCGGAGCCGGTTGATGCCCTTCTCGCGGCCGTTGTAGGCGGAGTAGATGGTGGGCAGGTAGCTGATGAGGAGCGCGACCAGGCCCAACCCGATCGTCGCCTCGATGAAGGCGAGCCAGATGCGGCCGGTCCCGTCGGGCTTGCTGAAACCCGAGGGTGGTGAGTGACGAGCCGCTGATCTCGAAGGCCTTCTGCCAGTTCAGGCCGCCCGTGCCCCAGAACACGAAGCTGAACGCCACCACCATCATGAGCATCCAGACCAGCGGGAGGCTGACGAGCGCCACCGGCGCGTAGATCCCCCGCAGTGCGGTGGCACGGGCCATCGTCCGCCACCGGTGCACCAGGAGCCGGTGGACCAAGGCGAACACCGCCTGGGCCAGACGGGGGAAGCCCTCCTGGGGCAGGACGACGGTCTTCAGCGCCGAGCCCAGGATCGCCAGGACGATCAGCGTGCCCAGGACCAGGGACAGGACGCGGAGGACGGTCATGAGCTTCGGTGAGCACGCGGGCACGGGGCTGATCGCAGGCACGCTACCGGGCCACGCTCGCGCGAAGTCGGACCGGATCGCGGCGCAGGCTGCGCTCAACCCGCGCCGCGGTCGGTCACGAGAGGGACTTCGCGGCCTCCTGCACCGCCCGGTCGACGTCCTTCTTGTCGATCTGCAGCTCCTTGGCCACCTTCTTCTGCGCCTTCAGCGCCGCCTTCTCGACGTAGGCCTCAATCGTCGTCTCGCCCACGATCACGAGGGCCGCCTCGCCCGCATCGATGGCCTCGCCGAACTCCTTGACGTCGGCCCGTGACATGCCCTTCCACAAGTGCCCGCTGACGCCCCCGATGGCTGCGCCGACCACGGCCGACCCGATGATGGAGGGGGGGAACAAGATGCCGACGAGGGCGCCGACGCCGGCGCCGCCCCAGGCGCCGTGGCGCGTGGTCGTCTCGTCCTTGTTGACGTGGACCTTGCCCTTGTCGTCCTTGGTGATCACCGCCGCGTCGTAGGTGCCGACGGCACCCTGCGCGTGCAGGTCCTTCACCACGTCGTAGTCGGCGCGGGCGTCGACCTCGCTGGCATAGGTCCCGATGTAGATGAAGACGCCGTCGGACTTGGACATGGCAAGGCTCCTTTCACGCACCGCACCCACCTTCCCGGGGCGCGATGCACCGATTCTGGCATGATCCATCCTGGTGTCTCTCCCCCCGGCCATCGAGATCGCCCGGCGCGCCACCCTGCTCCCGGTCGGCGACATCGCCGCCCAGATGGGCATCGGGCCGGATCTGCTCGAGCCGTATGGTGCGCACGTCGCCAAGGTGAGCCTCGACGCCGTGGGCGCGCTGGCCGAGCGACCCCGTGCCCGCTACGTCGTCGTGACCGCGGTCACCCCCACTCCGCTCGGCGAGGGCAAGACGACGACGACGGTGGGCCTGGGCCAGGCGCTGGCCTGCATCGGCCGGCGGGCGACCGTCGCCATCCGCCAGGCCTCCATGGGCCCGACCTTCGGCATCAAGGGCGGCGCCGCCGGCGGCGGGTACAGCCAGGTTGTCCCGTTCGAGAACCTCAATCTCCACCTGACCGGGGACCTGCACGCGGTGACGGCCGCCAACAACCTCCTGGCCGCCATGGTCGACAACCACCTCTACAACCGGAACGCGCTCGGCATCGACCCGCACGGCATCACGTGGAAGCGCGTCCTCGACGTCAACGACCGCTCGCTGCGCAACATCGTGAGCGGCCTCGGCGCCAAGGAGGACGGCATCCCGCGCGAGACGGGGTTCGACATCACCGCGGCCTCCGAGGTGATGGCGGTGCTCGCCCTGGCGCGGGACCTGCGCGACCTGCGCCGGCGTATGGGCCGGATCGTGGTGGGGTACACCGCAGCCGGCGAGCCGGTGACCGCCGAGGAGCTCCACGCCGCCGGCGCCATGACCGTGATCATGCGCGACGCCATCAAGCCCAACCTGCTCCAGACCCTCGAGAACACACCCGTCCTCGTCCATGCCGGCCCCTTCGGCAACATCGCGCACGGCAACTCCTCCGTCGTTGCCGACCTGATCGGGATCCACGCCGGCGAGTACCTCGTCACCGAGGCGGGCTTCGGGGCCGACATGGGGGCGGAGCGCTTCTTCAACATCAAGTGCCGCACCTCGGGCCTGGTGCCGGACGCGGCGGTCGTGGTCACGACGGTGCGGGCGATGAAGCTGCACTCGGGCCGGCACCGTGTCGTCGCGGGCCGCCCCCTGCCGCCCGAGATGCTCGAGGAGAACCCGGCAGAGGTGCAGCTCGGCGCGGCCAACCTCCTGGCCCACCTGGCCATCGTCCGCCGGCACGGCGTGACGCCCGTCGTCGCCATCAACGCGATCGAAGGCGACTTCGCGTCGGAGCACGCCGCCATCCGCGAGATCGCCGAATCGGTGGGCGTCCGTGCCGCGGTCTGCACCCACTTCGAGAAGGGTGGCAAGGGTGCGGTCGAGCTCGCCGAGGCGGTGGTCGAGGCCGCCGCGGAGCCCAACCGGTTCCACATGCTCTACCCGGACGGCGCCACGCTGCGGGAGAAGATCGAGGCCATCGCCACCGAGGTCTACGGGGCGGACGGCGTCGACTACCAGCCGCTGGCCGCACGCCAGCTCGACACCTACGAGCGGGCCGGGTTCGGCTCGCTGCCCGTGTGCATCGCCAAGACCCACCTCTCCATCTCGTCGGACCCCAAGCTCCTGGGTGCCCCCCGTGGCTGGCGCTTGCCCGTGCGCGAGGCGCGGGCCAATGTGGGGGCCGGGTTCGTCTATCTGGTGAGCGGCGACATGCGCACCATGCCCGGGCTCTCGCACAGCCCGGCCGCCGAGCGGATCGACATCGACGACGACGGCAACGTGGTGGGCCTCTACTGAGGCCCGGGGAGGCGCACATGGCCATCGACTTCACCCTTGCCCCCGAGCACGAGGAGATCCGTGCCCGGGTGCGCTCCTTCATCCAGGACACGGTGGTGCCGCGGGTCAAGGGGTTCGACGACGAGGGCAAGGTCACCACTCGTCACGAGTACCTCGTCGCGATCCTGGAGCTGCGCGAGGAGGCCAAGCGCGTCGGCCTGTGGCTGCCCCACATGCCGGTGGAGTGGGGCGGCATGGGGCTCGGGCACGTGGAGCTGGCCATGGTGCAGGCCGAAGCCGGCAAGACGCGCCTCGGGCCATGGATCCTCAACTGCATGGCCCCCGACGAGGGCAACATGCACACGCTGCTGCACTGGGGCACCGACGCGCAGAAGGACGACTACCTGCGCCGCTTGTGCGAGGGCACCGCCATGTCCTGCTTCGCCATGACCGAGCCCGAGGTGGCGGGCTCCGATCCGACCCTCATTCAGACCAGGGCCGAGAAGGACGGGGACGAGTGGGTCATCAACGGCCACAAGTGGTTCATCTCCAACGCGCGCCGGGCCCAGTTCGCCATCCTGGTCGCCCGGACCGAGCCCGACGTCCCGGCGGGCTCGCGCGGCGCCAACACGGCGTTCCTCGTCGATCTCCCCGCCGAGGGCTGGAACGACGTGCGCGAGGTCGAGACGATGCACGGATCCACCGGCCACTCCGAGATCGTCATCGAGGATCTGCGCGTGCACGATTCGCAGATCCTCGGCGGGCGGGGCAACGGCCACCGCCTCGGCCAGTACCGGCTGGGACCGGCCCGCCTGGCCCACTGCATGCGCTGGATCGCCCAGGCCGAGACGGCGCTCGACATGATGGTCGACCGCTCCCTGCACCGCTACTCCCACGGCTCGCTGCTGGCCGAGAAGCAGGGCGTGCAGTGGCTCATCGCCGACTCGGCCATGGAGCTCTACCAGTGCAAGCTCATGGTGCTGCACGCGGCCTACAAGATCGACCGCGGCGAGGACTTCCGCACCGAGGTGTCGATGGCCAAGCACTTCGTGGCCAACAGCCTCAACCGCATCATCGACCGGTCCGATGCAGGTGCACGGCGCGCTCGGCTATTCGACCGACACCCCGCTGGCCAACATGCTCCAGCACGCCCGCTGGGCCCGGTTCGCCGACGGGGCCGACGAGATCCACCAGATGCGGATCGCCGAGCGCACCATCGCCGCCTACAAGGACACCGGCTCGACCAACGCCGCCACCGGCGGGCTGCCGCTCTGACCGATGGGCTGCCTCCTGGCGCTGCTCGCCGCCATTTCGCCGCGCCTGGTGATCTTCCTGCTCTGGGTGTTCACGGACCGCCTCACCATCGCCTTCCGCTCGGGCTGGGAGGGCGTGCTCGGGTTCATCTTCCTGCCGTACGCGACGCTCTTCTACGCGCTCGTCTACGCGCCCGGGAAGGGCGTCGACGCGTTCGGCTGGGTCATCGTGGCCCTCGGCGTGCTGCTCGATCTGTCGTCGCACGCCTTCGGGTCCCGGTCACGCCGGCGCCGGCACGCAGGTCGCCGACAACTAGGCGAAGCGCAACCGCAGGTCGGGCTCGGGACCGAAGGCCGGGTCGCTCGGCCCGGAGGCCGCCAACGCGTGCCAGCCCGCCACGCCGATCATGGCGGCGTTGTCGGTGGCCATCGCCTGCGGCGGGATCAGCAGCCTGGCGCCGAACTCGTCGGCCAGCGCCTGCGCGCGGGCGCGCAGGATGGGACTGGCCGCCACGCCGCCCACGATGGCGACGGCGGGATCGCCGAACTCCTCGAGCGCCCGGCGGAGCTTGGCGCAGAGGACGTCCATGCAGGCCGCCACGAAGGACGCCGCCACGTCCGTCTCGGAGAAGCCGCGGGTCGGCGCGCACGTGGTTGACCACGGCCGTCTTGAGCCCCGAGAAGGAGAACGCGTAGCCCTCGGCGAGCATGGGCCGGGGAAAGCCGAGCATGTCCTCGCCCGCCGCCGCCAGCCGGTCGAGCACAGGGCCGCCCGGGTAGCCGAGGCCGAGGAAGCGGGCCACCTTGTCGTAGGCCTCGCCGATGGAGTCGTCCACCGTCTCCCCGAGCAGCTCGTAGCGGCCCGGCTCGGTGGCGCGGGTGAGCATGCAGTGGCCGCCCGACACCAGCAGGGCGATCTGGGGGAACGGCACGTCGCGGCCGGCCAGGTACACGCTGGCCAGGTGGCCCTCCAGATGGTTGACGCCCACCACGGGCACGCCCCAGCCGAGGGCGAGCGCCTTGGCCGTGGCGATGCCGACCAGCAGCGCGCCCACCAGGCCGGGGCCCGATGTCACCGCCACGGCGTCGAGGTCCTTCCCCGCCACGCCAGCCTCGTCCAGGGCCCGCCCGACGATGGGGGTGATCGTCTCGACGTGGGCGCGGCTGGCCAGCTCGGGGACCACCCCGCCGAAGGCTGCGTGCAGGTCGATCTGGCTCGCCACCACCGAGGAGCGCACCGTCAGGGATTCGTCGACGACGGCGGCGGCGGTCTCGTCGCACGACGTCTCGATCGCCAGCAGCGCCCGCGTCACGGTGCCTCCGCCAGGGCGCGCTCCACCTCGGCCCGGGAGATCGCCCCTTCGCGCTCGACCACCGGCTCGGGCCCGCGCACGTTGACCAGCGTCGACGGCACGTCCTCGAGCCGCCCACCGTCGACGACCAGGTCGACGGTGGGCCCGAGGCTGGCCGCCACGTCGCGTGCCGTCCGCGGCGTCGGCGCGCCGTGCGGGTTGGCGCTGGTGACGACGAGCACGCCGGTCCGCTCGAGCAGTGCCCGCAGGAAGTCGTGATCGGGGATGCGCACCGCGACCTCCTCGCGGCCCGGCCAGCCAGGCCGGCCGCTCCAGCCCGGCGTCGAAGCCGAAGGCCAGGGTGAGCGGGCCGGGCCACCACCAGCCGGGCCAGCACGGCGGCGGCGGGGGTGAAGGCGACGCCGAGGGCGCGCACCTGCGCCACCGAGGCGGCCAGGACGGGGAGGTGCATCCCCTCGGGACGACCCTTGGCCCGGAAGACCGCCTGCACGGCGTCGGCGTCACCCGGCCGCGCCGCCAGGCCGTACACGGTGTCCGTCGGCACCACCGCGACGCCCCCCGCCTGCAGCACCTCGACGGCGGCCTGCGCCCCCTCGGTGTCGGCGCGCGCGATCTTCATGTCCTCCTCACCGCCTGGTGCCGCCCGCGCCGACCCGCTGGCTCAGAGCGTGAGCGGGCGGATGGGAGCGGCCACGAGCGCCGGGTCCGATCGCCAGTCCACCCCGGGCACGTCGATGTAGAGCTCGATCTCGTTGCCGTCCGGGTCGAGGATGTAGAGGCTGTGGGTCACGGTGTGGTCCGAGGCGCCGACGACGGTGGCACCGGCCGCCTGCACCTGGGCCAGCGCCTGGCGCAGGTCGTCGTCGGTGTCGCCGACCTTCAGGCCGAAGTGGTAGAGCCCGACCCGCCGGCCCTGGGGGATCGGCGTGGCGTCGTCACCCACCTCGATCAGCAGGAGCTCGTGATGCGTGCGGCCCGAGGAGAACGCGGCGGCCCCGACGGGTTCCCCGCCCGGCTCGGGCAGGATCTGGCGCCAGCCGAGCACGTCGCGGTAGAAGGCGGCGGACCGGCGGACGTCGCGGACGTACAGCACCAGGTGGCCGAGCTCTCGCACCGTCATGCGCTCACGCTACCGGTCGTCCTCGGCCTCGGCCGACGCTGCGGCTCGGATCCAATTCGCCGTGGGGGGCATGCCGGGGCCGAGGTGGATCGGCACGTCGAAGGGCTCGGGCTCGAGCCCGGCCGCGTCCATGAGCTCGCTCAGCGCGTGCGGGACGGCAGCGGCGACGTCCCACAGTCGCGGCACGGCCCGCGAGTCCGAGGCGAGCCCCCAGTACAGGACCCCGAGGTAGCTCATGATGGTGATGTTGAGGCCCATCCCGTCCATCACGGGGCCGAGGGGGAACATCCCGAGGAGCTGGCTGCCTCCCAGGTACAGCGGGAAGCCCGGGCCGGGGACGTTCGACACCACCAGGTTGGCCACGGGCCGGTGGCGGTCGGCCAGTTTCATCCCGGTGTAGAGGCGGGCAGCCGCGGCGAACACGTTGGGCGTCGCGTGCTCGGCCCAGTTCTGCAGCGTCGCCGCCCCGAGCGCCCGGTGCTCCTCCTTGGCTCCCTTGGTGCCCTCGTGGATGACGCGCAGCCGCTCCAGGGGGTCGTCGATCTGGCAGGGCAGCTGGACGAACATCGCCGACACCTTGTTCGAGCCCTTGAGCTCGGCCACGTCCGGCGTCACCGAGACGGGCACCACGGTGACGAGGGGGATGTCGGGGAGCTCGTCGCCGGCGAGCAGGTACGTGCGCAGCGCGCCCGCGCACATGGCCAGGACCACGTCGTTGACGGTGGTGCCCATCGCGTTCTTCAGCTTCTTCACGTCGGCCAGGCTGGCGGCCGCGAAGGCGACGCGCCGCCGGGCGTGGACGGCGACGTTGATGGAGGTCCGCGGTGCCGTCAACGGCAGGGCCGCCTTGGCGGTCAGGCCCTGGCGGATCCGGCGGACGCCGAAGATGCTCCGCGTCGTGCGCAGCAGCATGCGCCCCACGTCGAACGGGGCCACCAGGCCGGCCACCATCGCCTGCGAGACCAGCTCGAGGCCCGAGGGGATGCGCGAGTCGAGCTGCCGCTGCGTGAACGTCGGCGTCGCGGGAGGCTCGGGTTCCAGGTCGAAGAGCACACCGAGGAGCTCGGCGCCCGAGACGCCGTCGACCGTGCTGTGATGCATCTTGGCCACCAGCGCGATCTTCCCGTCCTCCACACCCTCCACGATCCACATCTCCCAGAGCGGGCGGTCGCGGTGGAGCTGGCGGCTGATGACGTCGGCCGCGAAGTCGCCCAGCTCGCGCATGCCGCCGGGGGACGGGACCGCGGCGCGGCGGACATGGTTGTCGATGTCGAATTCCGGGTCGTCGACCCAGACCGGGTGGCCGAGGCGCATGGGCACCTCGACCAGCCGGCGCTGGAAGACGGGTGCCAGCGGGATGCGGTCGTTGATGAGCTGGCGGACCCGCCGGAACGAGTAGCCGCCGGGCACGGTCGAGGGGTCGAAGACGGCCGTGATGGCCACGTGCATGTGGAGGGTCGGCGTCTCCATGTAGAGGAAACTCGCATCGAGCCCGCTCAGCCGTTCGGGGGTCATCGACTCTCCTTGGTGGTCGCCATGCGTCCCTAAGCTCGCACCAACGGCCCGCTGGGGCAAGCGCAGAACCGCTCCGACCAGGGTCGACCTGCGCTCGGCGGCCGCGGCGGGCGAAGATGGTGGGGTGCCGTACGCCTTCCTGATCGTCACCCTCGTCGGGGCCGCCGCGGTGCTGCTGGCCTACCGGCCGGTCCGGCGTGAACCCTTCACGGTGCTGAGCTTCTCCCTGGCCTGGATCGCCGGCGAGCTCGCGTTCCAGAACATCGTCTGGCAGATGGCTGCGACCGCCGCCTTCATATGGCTCGGCGCACTCGACGGCTGGGCCGGTTGGTTGGGGCTGGCCGTGGCCGTCGTCGACTGGGTCGGTCTGCTCGGGCTCGGCATCGCCGGCCGCCGGGCCGCACGCGTCACGGCCGCCGCCCTCGACGAGGTACGGTCGCCGGCCTTCCCCGTCCCCACCGAGCCGACCGCGCCGACGTGGGGCCGCTGGTGGCGTGTGACCCGTGCCATCCCCTTCCGCTCGCGTGCAGTGGAGGTGACGAGAGACATCGCATACTGGGGCGACGGCAGTGGGCGCCACCGCCTCGACGTCTACCGCTCCCGCCTGGCCCCGCCCGGCGACGGTGCGCCCGTCATGGTCTACATCCACGGCGGGGCCTGGATGATCGGTGACAAGCGCGAGCAGGGCAAGCCGATGATGTTCGAACTGGTCGCCCGCGGCTGGGTCTGCGTCGCCATCAACTACCGGCTGAGCCCGAAGGCAACCTGGCCGGACCACATCGTCGATGCCAAGCGGGCCGTGGCCTGGGTCAAGGAGCACATCGCCGAGTACGGGGGCGACCCGTCCTTCGTCGCCGTCAGCGGGGGCTCGGCCGGCGGGCACCTGAGCGCGTTGCTGGCCCTCAGCGCCGGCGACCCCGCCTTCCAGCCGGGCTTCGAGGAGCGGGACACGTCGGTGCAGGCCTGTGTCCCCTTCTACGGCGTGATGGACCTGACCGGTTCGCCCGAGGGGTCGGCCCGCTTCGGCCCGGGCCTGCTCCAGATGCTGGAGAAGAAGGTCATGAAGACCGAGGAGTCGGAGCATCCCGAGGTCTTCCGCGACGCGTCACCGACCTACCGGGTCGCCGCCGGCGCCCCCCCGTTCTTCGTGCTCCAGGGGGTCAACGACACGCTCGTGCCGGTGGAGACGGCCCGCATCTTCGTGGACCGCCTGCGTGCCGTGTCGCGGCAGCCGGTGGCCTACGCCGAGCTGCCCCTGGCGCAGCACGCCTTCGACGTCCTCGCGTCGCTCCGCTGCCAGGCCACGACATCGGGTGTGGGCGACTTCCTCGAGGGTGCACGCGCGGTCGCCGCTGGCGGCGGCCCGAGGCACGGCCTCCCGCCGCGTGCTCTCCGACGTCGAGGCCGTGCCGGAGGCCTGACCTGACCCTCCGGGTCAGGCCTCGTCGGCCAGCCGCACGTCCACCGTGAGCGTGTCGCCCGTCGCCACCACCAGCTCGTCCACGCCGCCGGCGTCGGCGATGTCCTGGCGGGCCGCCTCCACCGCGGCCAGCGTCGTCGGCCGGGCCCGTCACCGTCAGGCGCGCCACCCGCGCCCGCATGGACCGCTTGTGGGCCGTCTTCTCGCGGCGCACCGCGCCGAGCACCCCGGCCGCCACCGCCAGCACGTCCCCGTCGGCCTCCGCCGGGGGCCCGACCTCGGCGACCTCCGGCCAGGGCGCGTGGTGGACGGAGCCCTGCTGCCACCAGCTCCACACCTCCTCGGTCACGAAGGGGAGCGAGGGGGCGAAGAGCCGGATCAGGACGGAGAGGGCGAGCGCCAGGGTGGCCCGGGCCGAGGCGGCACCGGCGACGTCGCCCTCGCCGTAGGCCCGCGTCTTGACGAGCTCGAGGTAGTCGTCGCAGAAGGACCAGAAGAAGGTCTCGGTGACCTCTTGCGCGCGGGCGTAGTCGAATTGATCGAAGGCCGCCGTGGCCGTGGTCACCACGTCGGCCAGCTGGGCCAGCAGGGCGAGGTCCAGTGGTTCGCGCACCGTCTCGACGCCCGGCGGCACGCCCTCGCCGAGACGGCCCAGCGCGAACTTCGACGCGTTGAGGATCTTGATGGCCAGGCGGCGGCCGATCTTCATGACGCCGGTGTCGACCGCGGTGTCGGTGCCGGGCCGGCCGTTGCAGGCCCAGTAGCGCACGGCGTCGGAGCCGAACTCGTCCACCAGCGGCATCGGTGTGACCACGTTGCCCTTGGACTTGGACATCTTCTTGCGCTCGGGGTCGAGGACCCAGCCGTTGAGGATGGTGTGCCGCCACGGCACGACCTCGTGCTCAAGATGCGCGCGCAAGACGGTGGAGAAGAGCCACGTGCGGATGATCTCGTAACCCTGGGGACGCAGGTCCATCGGGAAGGTGGCCGCGAAGCGGGTTGGGTCGTCCTCCCACCCGCAGGCGATCTGCGGGGTGAGCGACGAGGTGGCCCAGGTGTCCATGACGTCGGGGTCACCGGCGAAGCCGGCCGGGACGCCGCGCTGCTCTTCGGTGTAGCCGGGTGGCCGGTCGGTCGTGGGATCGACCGGCAGGCTGCCCTCATCGGGCACGAGGGGCGACTCGTAGTCGGGCTCGCCGTCGGGGCCGAGCGGGTACCAGATCGGGATGGGCACGCCGAAGAAGCGCTGGCGGCTCGCGAGCCAGTCGCTGTTGAGGCCGTTGACCCAGTCGTCGTATCGGACCTCCATGTACGGCGGGTGCCAGTCGAGCTCCTTGCCCCGTGCGAGGAGAGACTGGCGCAGCGCCTCGTCCCGCCCGCCGTTGCGGATGAACCACTGCCGGCTGGTCACGATCTCGAGCGGCCGCTCGCCCCGCTCGTAGAACTTGACCGGGTGGGTGATGGCCCGGGGCTCGCCGATCATGTCGCCCGACGCCGCCAGCATCTCGACCATGGCCCGCTGGGCCTGCTTCACCGTGCGTCCGGCGATGGCCCGCCACGGCTCGCCGTCGGGAACGCCCGGCGGGGGCGTCTCGGTGATGCGGCCCGTGCGGGTGAGGATGTTGCGGGTGGGCAGGTCGAGCTCGCGCCACCACACGACGTCGGTGACGTCGCCGAAGGTGCAGATCATCGCGATGCCCGACCCCTTGTCCGGCTCGGCCAGGTGGTGGGCCAGGATCGGCACCTCCACCCCGAAGAGCGGCGTGTGCACGGTCGTCCCGAAGCGCTGCGCGTACCGCTCGTCGTCGGGGTGGGCGACCAGTGCGACGCAGGCGGCGACCAGCTCGGGCCGGGTGGTCTCGATCTCGATGTCGTCGAAGCGCAGCCGGTGGTAGGCGCCGGGCCGCTCACGGTCCTCCATCTCGGCCTGCGCGACGGCGGTCTGGTAGTCGACGTCCCACAGCGTCGGTGCCTCGGAGGAGTAGGCCTCACCCCGGGCCAGGTTGCGCAGGAACATGCGCTGGCTCGCCCGCCGGCTCCGGTCGTCGATGGTGGCGTACCCCAGTTCCCAGTCGACCGAGAGGCCCGAGGCGGCGCCACAGTGCCTCGAAGGCGCGCTCGTCCTCGGCCGTCAGCTGGTGGCACAGCGCGATGAAGTTGGGCCGGCTGACCGGGATGTCCTCGGGTCCCGGCTCTTCCGGGGGCACGAAGTCGGGGTCGTAGGGGAGCGACGGGTCGCAGGTCACGCCGAAGTAGGTCTGCACCCGGCGCTCGGTCGGCAGGCCGTTGTCGTCCCACCCCATGGGGTAGAAGACCTTCCAACCGCGCATGCGCCGGTAGCGGGCGACGGCGTCGGTCTGCACGTAGCCGAAGACCGATCCCATGTGCAGCGACCCCGACACCGTCGGCGGGGGGGTGTCGATGGAGAAGACCTGGTCCCGGGTGGCACTGGCGTCGAACCGGTACGCGTCCACCCGCGTCCCACGTCGCGGCCCAACGCTCCTCGAGGCCATCGAGGGTCGGCTTGTCGGGGACCCGGGGCGCGCCGGTCGAGGGGGTCGACATGATCGGGTTACCGTACCCGGGTGCTGCGCCTTTACGACACCGCAACGGGCACGGTCCGCCCCCTCGAGCTCCGCAACGAGGGCGAGGTGTCGATGTACGTGTGTGGCCCGACCGTCTACGACATGCCCCACATCGGGCACGGGCGGGCCAACCTGACCTTCGACATTCTCCGGCGCTACCTGAGCTTCACCGGGCTGAAGGTGCACCATGTGGCCAACGTCACCGACGTCGACGACAACATCATCAAGCGGGCCGCCGAGCTCGGGCGCACCGAGCCCGACGTGGCAGCCGAATTCGAGGCCCGCTGGTGGGAGTCGATGGACGCGCTGGGTGACCTCCGCCCGCAGGACATCCCGCACGCCACGCAGTACATCGAGGACATGGTGGCGCTGGTGGCCGAGCTGATGGCCATGGAGAAGGCCTACGAGACGCCCGACGGCGTCTACCTGGAGGTCTCCGAGGTCGAGGGATACGGCCTGCTGGCGCAACAGTCGCTGGAGTCCCTGCAGGTCGGGGCACGGGTCGAGGCCAACGAGGACAAGCGCTCGCCCCTCGACTTCGCCCTGTGGAAGAAGGCGAAGAAGGGCGAGCCCAGCTGGGACTCACCATGGGGACCGGGACGGCCCGGGTGGCACACCGAATGCGTGGTCATGTCGCTCGACCTGCTGGGCGAGGGTTTCGACCTGCACGGCGGCGGGCAGGACCTGAAATTCCCGCACCACGAGAACGAACGGGCACAGGCGGTCGCCGACGGCAAGGTCTTCGCCCGGCACTGGATGCACAACGGCTGGGTGGAGGTGGAGGGCACGAAGATGTCGAAGTCGCTCGGCAACTTCACCACGCTGCCCGACCTCCTGTCGCGCTGCGACGCCCGCTCGTACCGGTTGCTCGTGCTGCGCGCCCACTACCGCTCGCCCATCGAGGTGACGCCCGACACGCTGGCCGACGCCGAGAAGGGGCTCAGCCGCCTGGACGGCCTGGCCCGGCGCTTCGGCGTCGCGGACCTCCTGGCCCGCACGGCGGGCGGCTTCGTCGTCGAGGGAACGGAACCGGCGACCGGCGTCGACCCCGGGGCCTTGGCAGCCTTCCGGGCGCGCATGGAGGACGACCTCGATACGGCCGGGGCGCTCGCCGGCATCTTCGAACTGGCATCAGCCGCGCATTCCGCGGCGGACGCGGGCGACGACGACCGAGGGGGCCGCCTCGCCCGGTCGGCCGCCGTCCTCGCCGCCGCGCTCGGGTTCTCGCTGCGGGCGGCCGCCCCCGAGATCGACGAAGGCTCCGCGCGGCTCGTCGCGGAACGGGACGAGGCGCGTCGCGGCCCGGGACTTCGCCCGGGCCGACTCGCTGCGCGACGAGTTGGTGGGGCGGGGTTGGATCGTGGAGGACACGCCGTCGGGCACCGCCATCCGGCGCTGATCGCACGAAGAATCCCTGATCAGACCGACAAGACCCCCAACGCTGGACCGGTAAGCGCCTCGCAGGTTACTCTGTAGTAACCAAGAACGACCACAGGAGCCGGCCGCGGCCGGGCCGTCCAAGGAGGGCACACCATGTCCGACTACTCGCTCGAGCTGAACGAGGACCAGCTCCAGATTCAGAAGTGGGTCCACGAGTTCGCCGAGAACGTCGTCCGCCCCGCCGGCCCCGAATGGGACGAGCGGGAGGAGACGCCGTGGCCCATCATCGAGGAGGCCGCCAAGAACGGGCTGTACTCCTTCGACTTCGTCGCCCAGTGCTTCTCGGACCCGACGGGCCTCCTCATGTGCCTGGTCAACGAGGAGATGAGCTGGGGCGACGCCGGCATCGCGCTGGCCATCTTCGGCTCGACCCTGGCGGTCGCCGGGATCTTCGCCAACGGAACCCCCGAGCAGATCGGCGAGTGGATCCCGCAGTGCTTCGGGACCGCTGACGATGTGAAGCTGGCCGCCTTCGGCGTGTCCGAGCCCGACGCCGGCTCCGATGTCTCGTCGCTGACGTCACGCGCCGTCTACGACGAGGCCAAGGACGAGTGGGTGCTCAACGGGACCAAGACGTGGATCACCAACGGCGGTATCGCCAACACCCACGTGCTCGTGCTCTCGGTCGACCCGTCGCTGGGCAGCCGCGGCCAGGCCAGCTTCGTGGTGCCCGAGGGGACACCGGGGATCTCGCAGGGCCAGAAGTTCAAGAAGATGGGCATCCGGGCCTCGCACACGGCCGAGGTCGTGCTGGAGGACTGCCGCGTGCCGGGACGGTGCCTGCTGGGGGGCAAGGAAAAGCTCGACGAGCGCCTGGCGCGGGCGAAGGAGGGCAAGAAGACGTCCACGCAGGCCGCCATGGCGACCTTCGAGGCGTCCCGCCCCATCGTCGGAGCGCAGGCGGTCGGCATCGCGCGTGCGGCCTACGAGTACTCGCTCGACTACGCCAAGGAGCGCAAGCAGTTCGGGCGGGCCATCATCGAGAACCAGGCCATCGCCTTCAAGCTGGCCGACATGAAGATGCACACCGACGCTGCCCGGCTGCTGGTGCACCGGGCCGCCAACATGGCCAGCACCGGCAAGAAATTCGAGAACGGCGAGGGCTCCATGTCCAAGCTCTATGCAGGCGAGAACGCCGTCTGGGTCACCGAGCAGGCCATCCAGATCCTCGGCGGCTATGGCTACGTCCGCGAGAACCCCGTCGAGCAGTGGCACCGCGACTCGAAGATCTACACCATCTTCGAGGGGACATCGGAGATCCAGCGCCTGGTCATCAGCCGGGCGATCTCGGGCATCCACATCAAATAAGCGGCGCCCAGGGCCCCTCGCGTCGTCGTGCTCCGGGGTCCGGTCCGAAGGGGCCACGTAGTCTGCTGCGGAGCATGGGCCCGCCGAACCTCCTCCGCAGCGCCGCCGACGTCACCCCCGAATGGCTCACCGCGGCCCTGCTGCGGGCGGGTGCGCTGGCCCTGGGCGCCCAGGTCGTCTCCTTCGAGCACAGCCCGATCGGCACGGGACAGATGGCCGACACGACCCGCTTCGAGCTCGCCTACGACGAGCCCGGGGCGGGGCCCCCCAGCGTGGTCGGCAAGTTCGCGTCGGCCGACGACCAGAGCCGAGGCACCGGCCTCGCCTTGCGCGCCTACGAGATAGAGGTGCGCTTCTACCGGGAGGTCGCGGCACGTGTCGCGGCCCGCGTCCCGGCGGCCTACGTCGCCGTGGTCGAGCCCGAGACCGGATGGTTCACGCTGCTCCTTCAGGACATCGCCGGCGCGGCACAGGGGGACCAGATCGCCGCCTGCACCCCCGACGTGGCCGCGATGGTCCTGGAGGAGATGGCCGGGTTGCACGCCCCGTGCTGGGAGGACCCTGACCTGGCCGGGCGCGCCTGGCTCAACCGCGCCACACCGGAGTCGGACGGCTTCCTGACCGCGTTGGTGGCGTCGCTGCTGCCGGGGTTCCTCGAGCGCTACGAGGACACCCTGGCTCCCGAGCACCGCGAGGTCTGCCGTCTCTTCGCCCAGCACCTGCCCGCGTACCTGCGGTCGCACACCGGCCCGCGCACGGCCAGCCACGGCGATTTCCGGCTCGACAACCTCTTGTTCCAACCCGGCGATACGAGGCCGTTCGTCGTCGACTGGCAGACGGCCGCCTGGGCCGGCGCGTCGCTCGACGTGGCCTACTTCATCGGCGGCTGTCTCTCCACCGAGGACCGCCGGGCCCACGAGGCAGACCTGTTGGCCCACTACCACGACGCCCTCCACCGTGGTGGTGTGCGCGGTTACTCGTTGGAGCAGCTCCGGGCCGACACCCGGCTGGACACCTTCGGGGGCGTGCTCATGGCCATCGTGGCGGCCATGGTGGTCCAGCGAACCGAGCGCGGCGACCTCATGTTCCTCACCAGCACGACCCGCCACGCCCAGCACGCACTCGACGTCGACGCGCCCGCCCTGTTGCTCGCCGCCGGATGACGGACCTGCTGGTGCTGTGCACGGGGAACGCCGCCCGGTCGGTCATGGCCGGCTTCATGCTCGAGCACCTACGGGACGGGCGTCCCGGCGAGCCTCTGCACATCGTGACGGCGGGGACCCACACCATCGACGGGCAGCCGATGGGGCTGCGGACCCGTACCGCGCTCTCGCGCCTGCCCGAGCTCGCCGGGGCGGACTTCCGCCGGCACCGCAGCCGCCAGGTCCACGGTGTCGACCTCGTCCACGCCGAGCTGGTGGTCGTGATGGAGGCCGACCACGTGCGCTTCGTCCGGCGCCAGTTCCCCGACGCCGCGGCCAAGACAGCCACCATCCGCCATCTGTGCGGCGCGCTTCCGCCGTCGCCACCGAGCCTCGGCGAGCGGGTCACATCCCTGGGCCTCGCCGAGGTCGAGCTCTCCGACCGGGACGACGTGCTCGACCCCGCCGGGGCGGAGGGAGACGTCTACGCGGCGTGCGTCGACGAATTGTGGGCGCTGTGCTCCACACTCGTGACGCTGCTCTGACTCGCTGGCGCCGCTCCCGCGCTCAGTCGGCGTGGACGGATCGCAACCCGGCCCACGCCAGGTCGGCCATGCGCCGGGCCAGCTTCAACGCCTCCTCCTCGAGCTCGGTGTCGGAGTCGGGGCGCTGGGCCATGAAGCGCCGGCTCGCCCCCTCGGCCATGCCGACGATCCCGTAGGCCAGCAGGCGGCGGTGGTCGGCGTCGAGGCCGGCGTCGATGAGCGGGTCGATGGCCTCTGCGATGGCGTCCTCCACGGTGCGCAGCGCGCGGCCGAGCTCCTGGTCGTCGGCGTGGTCGCGGCCGTAGAGCAGCCGGAACTCCGCCTCGTGGCTGACGACGAGGCGGAAGTAGGCGGCGAAGCCCAGCTCGACCTGCTGGCGCGGGCCCTCGGCCTGCACCACGGCGCGGCCGATCGCCCGCAACAGGTCCTGGGCGATGGAGTCGACGAGCTCCAGATACAGGGCCCGCTTGGAGGAGAAGTGCTGGTAGAGAAGCGGTTTTGTGACCCCCGCCGCCTCGGCGATGTCGTCCATCGTCGTGGCGCGGTACCCCCGGTGGGCGAACAGCCCGAGCGCCACCGCGAAGAGCTGGTGGCGTCGCTGTTCCGCCGTCAGCCGCCTCGAGGCGGCCTGGATCGCACCGGGCACGGTGCTCAGGTTACCGAACGGTCATAGGAGGGCGGGAAGGCCGGGGACCCCCCGAAGGACGCGGGACAGCCGCGCCGGGAGGTCCGCGAGGTTGAAATTGTCCGAGGCCACCCGGTGGTTGTGCGCCAGCAGGCCGGGGTCCGGCCGGCGCAGCCACTCCGCCAGCGGGACCGGGTCGGACGCGTCGAACCAGCGGAAGCCGAACGCCGCCAGCTCGGCCGCCACCGGGTAGGAGCCCACCGCCAGCGGGCGCCGGTGCGTCGCCGACTCCACCGAGGGGTTTCCGAATCCCTCCCATGTCGAGGGCAGCAGGACGGCGTCGCAGGCGGCGTAGGCGTCGGCCATGCTGCACCCTCCCTCGGGCGCGCCGAGGACGACCGCGCAGCGGGCCCGCGCGACCAGGCGCTCGAGCTCGGGCCCGAACCCGTCCTCGGCCGGCCCGAGGAGCCAGTAGGTGCCGCCGACCGCTTCGGCCAGCGCGATGGCCGCGGGGATGTTCTTGCGGGGCAGCGCCCGCGTGGGCTGGAGCAGCAGCCGCGCCCCGGCCCGCACGCCGAGGGCGGCGCGCGCGCTGTCCCCGTCGCCGGGCACCGGGTCGGGGTCGAACGCGTTGTAGACCGTCGTGGCCGCGATCCCGTGGGCGGCCAGCTGCCCACGGCTGAGCTCGTTGATCGTCACGTGCGCCCAGGCCGGATCGTCGGGCGGCGGCGGGAGGTGGGCCAGGTGCGGCCGCTGCCAGGGAAGGTCGTGATGGTGCAGGACCGCCGGGCGCCCCGCACACACGGACGCCACGACCTCGGCCGCCCGGGGATTGAGAGGCAGCGAGCAGAGGTTCTCGACGATGACGAGATCGGCCTCGGCCAGCGCGTGCTCCACCTCCGGCACGGACGGGGGCTCGGGCGCGTCGATGGCCAAGCCCGGCACGACTGTGCCCACCTGCCCCGAACCGGCGACCGTGCGGACGTCCCATCCGAGCCGGCCCAGCGCAGCGGCCCATTTGGCGGCCTCGACGGCGACCCCGTCGCCCCCGCCCAGGCGGAAGGAGACCATGCATGCCGTCGGCACGTCGGCACTGTAGGCGCGCGGGATGGGCCCGCACGTCGGTCGGCTAGCGTTTCGCCCCGATGGCGAACAGGGCACTGATCACGGGCGTCACCGGGCAGGACGGGTCCTACCTGGCGGAACTCCTGCTCTCGGAGGGTTACACGGTCATCGGGATGGTGCGGCGCTCGAGCACGGTGAACTTCGAGCGCATCGCGCACATCCAGGACCAGATCGAGCTGGTCGCCGGCGATCTCCTCGACGAGATGTCGCTGATCAACGTGCTGCGGGACCACCGGCCCACCGAGGTCTACAACCTGGCCGCCCAGTCCTTCGTCCAGACGAGCTTCAGCCAGCCGGTGCTGACGGGGGAGACGACGGCCCTGGGCGTCACCCGTATGCTCGACGCCATCCGGCTGGTCGATCCGGAGATCCGCTTCTACCAGGCCAGCTCCTCGGAGATGTTCGGCAAGGT
Organism: uncultured Acidimicrobiaceae bacterium; assembly: GCA_963726135.1. GTDB lineage: Bacteria > Actinomycetota > Acidimicrobiia > Acidimicrobiales > RAAP-2 > Bog-473. The sequence continues at coordinate 456,120 of CAVSBE010000001.1, read as the reverse complement.
CCACGAGGTGCCGCAACGGGAGTCCACCCCCTTCCACCCCAGGAGCCCCTACGGGGTGGCCAAGGTCTACGGGCATTGGATCACGGTCAATTACCGGGAGAGTTACGGGCTGCACGCGTCCTCGGGAATCCTGTTCAACCACGAGTCCCCCCGCCGCGGTCTCGAGTTCGTCACGCGCAAGGTCACCCACGGCGTGGCACGCATCGCACACAAGCTGGACGACAAATTGGCCCTCGGCAACCTCGATGCCCAGCGGGACTGGGGCTACGCCGCCGACTACGTCCGTGCCATGTGGCTGATGCTCCAGCAGGACGCACCCGACGACTACGTCGTCTCGACGGGGGAGACCCACGAGGTGCGCGAGCTGTGCCGGTTGGCCTTCGAGACTGCAGGGCTCGACTGGGAGCAGCACGTCCTGATCGACGAGCGGTTCCTGCGTCCCGCCGAGGTGGACCTCCTCGTGGGCGAGCCCGCAAAGGCCCACTCGGTTCTCGGGTGGCGCCCCGAGGTCGACTTTCCGGCTCTGGTCACCATGATGGTGGAGGCCGACATGGACCTGGTCCGCAAGAGCCTCACCTAAGCGGGGGCCGCCGCGCTTCTCGCACTTGTCGCGCCCGCCGCCATTGCGGCCAACCCGGCCGGCGTCCTCGTGGCCTTCGGGGCCGGGATCCTGTCCTTCGTCTCCCCGTGTGTCCTTCCCCTGGTCCCGGGTTACGTCTCCATGGTGTCGGGACTCTCGGCGGCCGAGCTGGAGGGCGGCGGCGAGGGGGCGTCGCCGGCGACCGCTCTGCGCCCCGTCCTGCGTGGCATCGGACTGTTCGTGGCGGGCTTCACCCTGGTCTTCGTGGCGCTCGGCGCAGCCGCATCGGGAATCGGCCGCGTCCTCGATGCGCACCAGATCACGCTCGCCCACGTGAGCGGCGCCGTCATCATCTTCCTCGGCGTGGTCATGTTGCTCGGTGCCCTGCCGTCCAGCGTGTGGGCCCACGCGGGCTCGGGCACCGTCGGCATCGTGTCCCGCGTGACCGGCGAGCACCGCTTCGACGTGCGCCCGTCCAAGCTCGGCGCGTGGGCCGCGCCGCTGATGGGCATGGCGTTCGCTTTCGCCTGGACGCCCTGCATCGGACCGGTCCTCGGGGTCGTGCTGAGCCTGGCGGCGCGCAACGGGACGCTTCCGGGAGGAGTCCTTCTCCTCTTCGCCTACTCGCTCGGACTGGCGGTGCCGTTCGTGCTCGTCGGCCTCGCCTTCAACCGGCTCACGACGATGCTGGCCCGGACACGGCACTGGCTGTGGGCCGTCGAGCTCGTCGCGGGTGTCGTCCTCGTCGTCTTCGGGGTGCTCCTGCTCACGGACAACGTGAGCTGGGTGTCGACCCAGCTCTCGAATGTGCTGAACGACATCGGCCTGGGCCGGCTGAGCAAGAGCTGATCGGCCGGGGCATGCGACGTTCCCGGGCGCGCCGGGGGAGCCACTGTGCCGGCGGTTGAGCTGCTGGTGCACCGGCTTGAGGAATTGCGGGGCACCGGACCCGGACCCGTCCTCGTGGCGCTCGACGGGCGGTCGGGCGCCGGCAAGTCCACGCTGGCCGCGGGCGTCGCCGCCCGCACCGGCGCGCTGGTGATCGACGGCGACGACTTCTACTCGGCCGGGAGCGACACGTATTGGGACGCTCTCGACGAGAGGCAGAAGATGGACCTCGTCATCGACTGGAGACGCCAGCGCGCCGTGTTGGAACCACTGCGCCGCGGCGAGCCCGCGACGTGGCGGCCCTACGACTGGGAAGCGGACGACGGGCGCCTGGGCCCGCAGATCGCAGCCGGACCGGCGGGCATCGTCATCCTCGACGGCGCCTACAGCGCCCGTCCCGAGTTGGCCGACCTCTTCACCGTGCGCGTCCTCCTCGAGGTGGACCGGGACGTCCGGCGCGAGCGCCTGCTGCTGCGCGAGGGGGAGCGCTACCGGACCGAATGGGAGGCGCGTTGGGGGGACGCCGAGGACCTGTACTTCGCAACGGTGATGCCGCGGGCGGCATTCGACCTGGTACTCGATGGGCGCTGAGCCGCTGCGTCACGCCACCCCGACCAGCACCTCGGCGAGCAGCTTGGCGAAGGTGAACGCATCGCCCGGCCAGCGGGCCGAGACGTAGGAACCGTCGCGGACGACCCACGCCGGCCGCTCGTCCGTCAACGAGTCACGGGCGCGCCCGCTCGTCTTGCGACGCCGGTCGGGCGTGTCCTTCTCGACGTCCTTGAAGTCGGCCGGATCGGCCAGCGCCCGGGTGACCTCCTGCTGCACCGACATGTATCCCCATCGCTGCCCGGGCTCCTCCACGTAGGTCCGGTAGTAGTTGGCGTCCCAGAAGCGCGAATACCGGGCGACCCCCCACGCTCTGCGCTCCAGCGGCCAGGTGAGCGCAGTCGTCCGCCGGCCGTACAGCACGGAGTGCCCCGTCACGGGGTCCACCGCCCGCGCCGCCACCAGGACGCCGTGGCAGATCGCACCGACCGGCCTGGCGGCCCGGAAGGAGTCGACCGCCATCTGCTGCACCTCGGGGCTCTCCAGGTACGGGCGCATGCCGCGCGCCCGGTGCCCGCCGGGAAGGAGCAGCGCGTCGTAGTGGCTGCGCCTGGCCGCCCCCCAGTGCAACGGCGATCCGAACGCCTCGTCCGCCAGCAACTGGCCGTAGGCCTCCCGCGCGTCCTTGTCGGCGCGGAGAATGCGGCCGACGAGCGTCAGGCGGCGCAGACCCGGGATCGCGCCCCACGGGTCGAGGCCCCGCCCGGTGACCATCAGGTCGTCGGCCCGGGCCGGTTGTCCCGACGGCGTGGCGAAGCGCACGTCGTGCCCGGCGGCCGACAGGACCTGCCAGCTGACCGCCACCTCGGTGGGGTCGAAGTCGCATGCCGGCAACGGCACAAGGACGGTCACCATCGGTGCGAGGACACTACCGACGGCGCACCCCCGGCGGCCGTCTGTGATCGAGGGCATCACCGGGCAGTACATCCCCCTCTACGAGCGCATCGCAGAGCTCGACCCCACTGAGTGGGCGACGGCCGAGCTGCTGGTCGCCCACGAGGAGGCGCTGCGGGACTTCGGCCGGGCCGAACTGGCCGGCGATGCCGCCACCTCCCTGGACCCGGTCAACGCCCTGGCCCACATGCGCTGACCCGGCACGCCGTCGGTCAGCCCGGACCCGCTTGGAACCCCGGGACCCACCCCCCCTACCATGGTGGGGAAGGCCATGGCCCCTGTAGTCCACTTCCGTGTTGCGGTCGCGCTCGCCGGCCGCTTCCCCGCCCTTTCCGGGGTCGATCTCTCTCTCGACCAGGGTGAGGTCGTCGTCGTCGTGGGTGCGAACGGGGCCGGCAAGACGAGCCTCCTGCGTGCCTGTGCTGGGCTTTTGCCGGTGACCTCGGGAGAAGCGACCGTTCTCGGGGTCGACCTGACCAAGGACCACACCTCAGTGCGCCGCTATGTCGGCCTCCTGGGCCATGCCGCCCCTCTCTACGACGAGCTCAGCGCGGCGGAGAACGCCCACTTCGCCGTGCGGGCCCTCGGGTTGCCCGTCCGCACCGCGGACGAGGCCCTCGAGCGCGTCGGCCTGACCGGGCGCCTGCGCACGACGCCCGCCGGCCGCCTCTCGGCCGGGCAGCGCCGCCGCGTCGCGCTGGCGGCGCTGCTCGCCCGCCGCCCCGCCCTCTGGCTGCTCGACGAGCCGCATGCCGGCCTTGACGCATCGTCGCGCGCTCTGCTCGGTCAACTGATCGGCGAGGCGGTCTCGGACGGGGCGACGGTGCTGCTCTCGTCGCACGAACCCCAGCTCTCGGTGCCCCTGGCCGATCGCGTCGTCACGATGGGAGGCGGCCGGGTGACGGGTGAGGAGCCCGGGGGGCGCCGCATCACCCTTGCCGCGGTGCCGTCAGCGAGGCCCGGCGAGGCACCGGGCCCGGCTGGAGCCAGCCATGTGGCATGACGCCGTGCTGGTCGCGGCCAAGGACATCCGGATCGAGGCACGCTCGCGCGTCGCGCTCTGGCAGGTCGTCCCCTTCGCCCTCCTCGTCCTCGTGCTCCTGGCGTTCGCCATCGGACCCGACGAGGCCTCGTTGCGCCACGCCGCGCCCGGGATCTTCTGGGTCGCCCTGTTGTTCTCGACGGTGCTGGCGATTCAGCGCAGCGTCGCCGTCGAGTCGGGCGAGGGCACGCGCGACGGGCTCCGCCTCTCGGGCATCGACCCGGCGGGGATCTTCCTGGGCAAGGCCACGGCGGTGGGGCTCCAGCTCCTGGCACTCCAAGTCGTCCTCTGGGCCGGCGTGACCTTCCTCTTCGACGTGCACGTCCACGTGGTGTGGCTCGCGGTGGTGGCGAGCCTGCTGGCCACCGTGGGCCTGGCCTGCGCGGGCGTGCTCTACGGAGCGTTGTCGGCCGGTCTGCGCGTGCGGGACACACTGCTTCCGCTGCTCGTGCTGCCGGTGCTGGCCCCGGTCCTGCTGGCCGGCTCCAAGGTGTGGGAGGCCGCGCTGAGCGGCAGCACCTCCTCGGGAACGCAGTGGCTCAAGATCCTCGTCCCTTTCGCGGTGATCTACCTCGTCGTCGGGATCGTCCTGTACGGCCCGCTGCAGGAGGCGGTGTGAGCACGTCCGGGATCGTGCCGCCCTCCCGACCGCGCTGGCTCGATGTCGTGGGCCTCCTCGGCGCCGCCGCCGTGGGCGTGACGGTGTGGTTGGGACTCTGGGTCACACCGCCCGATGCCGTACAGGGGAACCTGGCCCGGCTGCTCTACATCCACCCGCCGCTCGCGACCGTGGCGCTGTATTGGGCCGGCGGCGTGGCCGCGGGCGGCAGCCTCCTGTACCTCTGGCCGCGCACGCGCTCGTTCTTCTGGGACCGGCTCGCCGCCTCCGCCGTCGAAGTCGGCGCCGTCTTCTCCGCGCTCACGCTCGTGACCGGCTCGTTGTGGGGCCGGCCGGCCTGGGGCGTCTGGTGGACGTGGGACGCCCGGCTGACCTCGACCGCGCTCTTGCTACTGCTCGAGATCGGTTACCTCGCGCTGCGGCGCGTCCCCGCCGACCCCGCGGTCCGGGCCCGCCGCTGTGCCGTGGCGGCGCTGCTCGTCGCCATCGACGTGCCGATCGTGCACTTCTCGGTCCAGTGGTGGCAGACCCTGCACCAGGGTGGCACCGTGCTCGACCCCGGGTTCAACCTGCACGTGCACGGGATCATGCTCTGGACCCTCGGCCTCGGGTTCGTCGCCTTCTCGTTGATCTTCGTCTGGCTGCTCGGCGTGCGCTACCAGGTCGAGGTGCTGCAGGACGCGGTGGGCGGCCAGGAGCTCGAGGTCTCGCTGGCGGAGCGCTGGAGCGAGGACACCGAGCTCGTCGGCGTCGGCCCGGAGGCGCACGACAACGGCGGCGCGCCGTGAGCTACGTCGACGCCGGGTACGCCGTCGCGCTCGCGACCGTGTTCGTCTACGCGGTCGGCCTGGTGCTGCGGCGGAGGCGATGGGAGCGGGCGCTCCGGGCCTCCGAGCGGCCGGTCGCCGAGACGGGCGCCCTGTCGCACGGCGAGCGGTCGTGACGGGCACGACCACCGAGCCGAGCCCGCCCCCCAGCCCGCCGCCGCCCGAGGCCCGTCAGGGGCCGGCCGTGCCGCCACCACCGAGACGTCGGACGAGCAGGAGGGTCCTGGCGGTCTTCGCTCTGCTGATCGTCGCCTTCGTCTTCCTGCTGGTCGAGGGCCTGGGCAGCTCGCTCAACTATTTCGACACGGTCGACCAGGCCTTCGCGCACCGGGCGTCGCTCGGCACGCAGACCTTCCGTCTCGAGGGGACCGTCGTGCCCGGCACGATCCGCCCCACGGGGACCGGTTCGGACTTCAGCATCTGCGAGGGTCCCAACGTCGTGCGTGTCGCCAACACGGGGAGCCCTCCCCAGCTGTTCCAGGCCCGGATCCCCGTGGTCGTCGTCGGCCACTTCAGCTCGGACACCTCGACCGACTTCGTGTCGAACTCCATCCTGGTGAAGCACTCTGCGACCTACTCCGCGCAGCATCCGGGTCGGGTGAAGGCCAACGCAACCGGACCGGCCTGCTGATGGTCGACGCACACCTCGGGACCGTCGGGGTCTGGCTCGCCTTCGTGGCGAGCATCGCCGGTGCTCTCGTGATCGTCGCCGGATTGGTCACCCGCCGTCCGGCCAGCGGCGCTCGTCCGGTGGGCCTGTCTCCACGCGACGGCAGGATGTTGGCGCCGGTCATGCTCGTCGGGGCCCTGCTGGCGGCCGGCGCGATGGAGCACGCGTTGGTCACCCACGATTTCACGCTCGTGTTCGTGGCCGAGAACAACAGCACCGTGACGCCGTTGCTGTACTCCGTCACGGGGATGTGGTCCGCGCTGGCGGGCTCCATCCTGTTGTGGGGTCTCACCCTCGCGGTGGTCGCGACCGTCTTCGTCTGGCGCTACCGGCGACAGGCTGCCGACCCCGTGATCCGTTGGGCCACGCTCGTCCTCTACATCGTCTCCGCGTTCTTCTTCGGCCTGATGATCGGGCCGGCCAACCCCTTCGACACCGCCTCGGGCGTGACACAGGGTCTGGGGCCCAACTCGCTGTTGCAGGACAACCCGCTGGTGGCGATCCATCCGCCGCTGCTCTACATCGGCTTCGTCCTCTTCACCGTCCCCTTCGCCTTCGCCATCGGCATGCTGGCCACGGGCCGCGTGGGGGATCGCTGGCAGATTGAGTGCCGGCGCTGGACGCTGGTCGCCTTCACCTTCCTCTCCGTCGGCATCGTGCTGGGCGCCTGGTGGTCATACCAGGTCCTCGGATGGGGTGGCTTCTGGGGCTGGGACCCGGTCGAGAACGCTGCGCTCCTACCCTGGCTGTGCGGGACCGCCTACCTGCACTCGGTGCTGGTCCAGGAGCGGCGCGGCCTCATGCGGGTGTGGAACCTGTCGCTGTCCATCGCCACGTTCGCCCTCACCATCCTCGGCACGTTCCTCACCCGGTCGGGGGTGATCACCTCGGTGCACTCCTTCTCGGAGTCCTCCCTCGGCCCACTGCTCATCGGCTTCTTCTTCGCGGTCGTCATCGTCGGGTTCGGGCTGATCGCCTGGCGCGGCGACCGGTTGCGCTCGCCCGGAGGGATCGACGCCCCCCTCGGCCGCGAGGGTGCGTTCCTCCTCAACAACGTGCTCTTCGTCGGGTTCGCCTTCGTCGTGCTGCTCGGCACCGTCTACCCGCTGCTCTACGAGGCGGTCACGCAACAGCAGGTGACCGTCGGTGCGCCGTTCTTCAACACCGTGGCCATCCCGGCTGCGCTGACCCTGCTGTTCCTGATGGCGGTTGCTCCCGTGCTCAGCTGGCGCAAGATGAGCGGGACGGTGCTGTGGCAACGCCTCGTCATCCCGGTCTGGATCGGCGTCGGCACGGTGGTGCTGTGCGTGGCCTTCGGCCTGCGTGGCGGCGCCACGCTCATCGGCTTCGGACTCGCCGCCATGGCCGGCGCGACCGCAGCGCGTGCCCTCGTTCTCTCCGTGCGGGGCGCGCACGCGCGCCACGTGGGCTGGTGGCGCGGGCTGGTAGGGCGTGCCAACGGCGGCATGATCGTGCATCTGGGCGTGGTGCTCCTCGCCGTGGGCGTGATCGCCGCCACCTCGTACCGCCACCAGGCCGAGCTCGCTCTACACGAGGGCACGGTCGTGACCTACGACGGTCACCGCTTCGAGTTCGTCGGGCTGCGCACCGTCGCGTCACCGTCGCGCACGGCGCACGAGGCACTGGTCAAGGTCGACGACGGCCTGTTCACCCCGGCCACGACCAGTTTCGGCAGTGCACTGTCGGTGGTGGGGACGCCGGCCATCGATTCGGGTTTCTTCGCCGACATCTACCTGACTTTCGACGTCGTCGGAGGTCTGGGCCCGACGTCCGGCAACCAGGCGATCAACAACCTGCCGCGGGGCTCGGTGGCCATCGGCGTGGTCATCGAGCCGCTCGTCGTGTGGCTGTGGGCCGGCGGCTTGCTCATCGGGGTCGGCGGCGTGCTGGCCCTCGTCCCCGGCTCACGCCGGCGGGCCACCGACCCGGTCTCGGCGGCTTCGACGCTGGTCACGGGCGCCGAGGCCCACCCGGACCGTGAGCGGGACCCAGCGTCGCCCGATCCGGTCGGCGCCCTGGTCGCCCGCGGCGCCGGCCCGGCATGACCGCACGGCGACGGCGTCACGCGACCCGTTGGGTGGCGGGCACGGTCATGCTGGTCCTCGTCGTGGTCGGTGTCGTGCTGGCCACCCGCACGCCCCAGCAGGCCACGGCCGTCCAGAGTCCGCTGCTCGGACGCAGCGCGCCCCAATTCAGCGGCACCGATCTGAGCACGGGGTCGCGTATGTCGCTCGCCTCGCTGCGGGGCCACTACGTCGTCGTCAACTTCTTCGCCAGTTGGTGCATTCCGTGCCAGGTGGAGGCACCCGACCTCTCACGCTTCCACTACGAGCAGGCCCATGCGCTCGACGGTGCCGACATGGTGAGCGTGGTGTTCCACGACACCTCGGGGACGGCGAGCTCGTTCCTGCGGGCGAACGGCGACCTCTGGCCCGCCGTCAGCGACCCCGGCGGAGCGATCGCCCAGAGCTACGGGGTCACGGCACCGCCCACGACCTTTGTCATCGATCCCTCCGGCCGCGTCGCCGCGGCGCTCGTGGGGCCGGCCACGGAGAAGGACCTCGACTCGTTCCTGGCCGCCGCCAGGGGGCAGGCGCGTGCGTCCCATGGGTGAGCGCGCGACCGGCAGGCCCCTGTGGGTACGCGTCGCGCTTCCGCTCGTCGTTCTCGCGGTGGCGCTCGTCTTCGGCAGTGGCCTCTTCGGCACCGCACCCCAGACCGAGGCACAGCGGTCTGCCGCCATCGAAGCCGGGGTGCGCTGCCCGTCGTGCACCGACCTCTCCGTGGCCCAGTCGAACGCAACGACGGCCATCGCCGTGCGGCACCAAATCGAGAGCATGGTGGCGCAAGGCCGGTCCAGCGGCGACATCGACCAGGTGCTCGTGTCCGAGTACGGCCAGACCATCCTCTTGGTGCCGCCCGACGCTGGTGGCGTCCCACTCATCTGGATCATCCCGCTGGTCGCCGGGGCCGGCGCGCTGGTGGGCGTCAGTGTCGTCTTCTGGCGCCGGAGCCGCGCGTTCGACGCCCTGAAGGCCGAGGAGCCGGTGACGTGACGGTCGACGGATCGCCGGTGGCGGAGGCGCGTGACCGACCCCCGGCCGGCGACCGCTGGTACCTGACGGACGAGCGCGACTTCTTGCACCGCTCGCTCGACGACGCGGACCGCGAGCACGAGGCCGGCGACTTGTCCGACGACGACTACGTCGTCCTGGTCGCGCGGGATTCGGCCAGGCTGGCCGAGGTCGAAGCCGAGCTCGCGGCGTCGGAGCCCGCCCCCGCGCCAGTTGAGCCACCCGACCGCGATATCGGTCCCGAGCGACCGCCACTGCCCCTGTGGCGGCGTCTCGGTATTGTCGTCTCCTGCCTGCTCATCGCCACGGGCGCCCTCATCCTCGTGGTGCACTTCGTCCAGGCCCGCCAGCCCGGCCAGTCGTCGTCGGGCGGTGTGACGCTCTCGCAGGCGCAGACGATTACGCAACAGCTGCACCAGGCGCTGACCCTGAACAACCGGGGACAGACCAAAGCCGCGCTCGAGCTCTACAACAAGGTGCTCACCGAGGACCCGTCGAACCCGGCGGCGCTGGCCTACGCCGGCTACCTCCAGTGGAACATCGGGGCAGCCGCGCACGTGGCGGCGTTGGTGAGGATCGGGCGAGCCGAGATCGAAACGTCGGTCAGGGACTCGCCCACCTACGACGAGGGCCATCTGTTCTATGGCCTCGTTCTCGAAAACCAGGATCACAACCACAAGGCGGCCGTCGTCCAGTTCAACGACTTCCTGGCCGATGCCCCGCCCGCCGCCGAGGTGCCGCACGGTGGCACCCCTCGTCGCAGGCGCCTACGAGGCCACGGGGGAAGCGGTCCCGGCGGCGTTCTCGACCGGGTCGACCGGGCCGTCAGCCCCGTAGCGCCGCCAGATCGCCCACCACCCTGGTGAAGGCGTCCGCGAAGGCCGCGCAGTCCTCGTCGCTCGTCGTCCAGCCGACGCTGACCCGCAAGGAGTGGCTCGGGTCGACACCCATCGCCTCGAGCACGGGCGAGGGCTCGATGCTCTCCGACGAGCATGCCGAGCCCGAGTGGACGGCCACGCCGGCACGGTCCAGCCCGATGAGCACCGCCTCGGCCTCCAGACCGTGCACACCGAGGCACGTGAGATGGGGGAGCCGGTGTTCCGCCCGGGCGGGACCGACGACCTCGACCCCCTCGACCCCAAGCGCGGCATCGACGATCTCGGAGATCTGGCGCCGGGCGGTCGCGGCCTCGGTGCCGATCGCGTGGTGTCCCTCGGGCGGCCAGGGCGGCGGCCGCGCCGCCGAAGGCGAGGAGCGCCGGGACGGGCTCGAGACCAGCCCGGCGACCGCGCTCCTGCTCGCCGCCGACGAGCAACGGTTCGAACCGGCTCCCACGCTTGACGATCAGCGCGCCGGCTCCGGGCACGCCCCCGAGTTTGTGGGCGCTGACGCTGACCAGATCCGCCCCGAGCTCGCCGAGGTCGGTCGGCACGTGGCCGCACGCGGCCGCGGCGTCGACGTGCACCGTGACCCCGGCGCCGCGGCAGAGCACGACCACCTCGTGGACGGGTTGGAGCGTCCCCACCTCGTGGTTCCCCCACTGGCAGTGCACCAGCGCCGGGCGGGGCAGCGCGCGGTCCTGCAGGCGCTCCGCCAGGGCCTCGACGTCGAGCCGACCGTTCCCGTCGACACCGATCGTCTCGATTGGCGCGGCGCGCGCCGAGGCATCGCGGACAGCCGAGTGCTCCACCGCGGCGCAGAGAACCGGCGCGCCCGGCGCGGCCCTGGTGGCACCCCAGACCGCCGCGTTGATGGCCTCGGTCGCCCCCGAGGTGAAGACGACCTGGCGGGCCACCACGCCGAGCAGATCGGCCACCTGTCTACGTGCCGTCTCGAGCGCATCGCGGACGGTGCGGCCCTCTTCGTGGATCCGGCCGGGATCGCCCGGCGGGAGCGCGGCCCAGTCGCCCAACGCGGCGAGGGCTTCCGGCCGCGGCGGTGTCGTGCTGGCGTGGTCGAGGTAGGTGCGAGCCACGGGGGCTCAGGCAGAGGCGGTGCAGGCGTCGTCGCCCCGCGCCCGCGACGACAGGATCACCGGCAGCGCCTGTTGTGACGCGGTCCCGCACAGCTGGGAGAGCAGTCCCTTGATCATGCCGCGGTCGACCGCGCACAGCACCGGGTTGGTGCTGCTGGCGTCCCCGAAGGGGCATTGCTCGGCGACCACCGCCGTGGTGTCGCCCCGGTCCTCGGCGTGGGCGGCGAAGCCATGCGCCGTCAGGGTCTCGGCCACCACGTGCATGGCGGCCCGCACCGTGCGCTGGCCTTCGCTCGGGGTCATGCGCGCGGCAAGCGACCGGCCGTACTCCTCGCCGACGTGCGCCGCCATCTCCTCCGCCTCTTCGGGCCCGAGCCGCTGCATCGCCTCCACGAGCAGCCGCATGAGGAGATCGTCCCTGCGCTGCATCAGGCCGAGCTTCAGCTCCTCTTCCACGCAGAAGTACCGCTTGGAGGGCCGGCCGGCGCCGGCGGCGTTGCGCCCGGTCTCGACCCGCAGGTAGCCCCCATCGACCAAGCGCTGGAGGTGGTGACGCGCCACGTTCGGGTGCAGCGAGAACGTGGCGGCGACCTCCGTCGCGGTGGCTCCGGGCTTGGCGCGCACGTGCAGGAAGATGTCGCGTCGGGTCGGATCACCGAACGCGGCCGAGACGGCGGCGACGGCGGCGCTGAAGCGGCCGTCGTCCGCTCCGCTCGGTCGCTCGGCCTCGGCGGTGATCGGAGCAGTGCTCACGGTGGGTAGTCTACCGGGGGATCAGCGCTTCCAGCTGGGGTGACGCGGGATTGAGCGTCCTCGGCGCGGATCACCCGACGCGGATCCCGTCCGAGACGAGGGAGTGCATGGCAGCAGACCAATCACAGCTCGAGGCTGCGTTGAGCGCCGTCCGGGAGCCCGAGCTGGGTCTGACGCTCGGTGAACTCGGCCTGCTCCGGGCCGTGCGCCCCCGCCGCCGCCGTGTCCTGGTCGAAGTCGCCCTGCCGGTGGCCGCGTGGCCGGGCGCCGACGACCTGGCCGAGGACATCCACCGGGCCGCCCTCTCCGTGGTTGGGGTCGAGGAGGTCGAGCTCGATTTCGTGGTGATGACCGACGCCGAGCGGGCCGGGCTCCGCCAGCTCCTGCGAACCGGGATGCTCGGCGACGGCGACCCGCAGGTCGACGGCGTCGGCGACGGGCACGGCAATGATCACGCCGGACACGGACACGGACACGGACACGGACAGGCCGCGCCGATGCCGGCCTTCCTCGGACCGGATGCCTCCACGCGCGTCATCGGGGTGTCGTCGGGCAAGGGTGGCGTCGGCAAGTCGACGGTCACGGTGAATCTCGCCATCGCCCTGGCCGAGGCCGGCCACAGCGTCGGCCTGCTCGACGCCGACGTCTACGGCTTCTCGGTCCCCAAGATGCTCGGGACCGACCACGACCCGATCATCCTCGGCGACATCGTGATCCCGACATCGGCCCACGGGGTCAAGTGCCTCTCCATGGGCTACTTCGTGCCGGACGACCAGCCGGTCATCTGGCGGGGGCCGATGTTGCACAAGGCGATTCAGCAGTTCCTCACCGACGCCTACTGGGGCGAACCGGACTTCGTGCTGGTGGACATGCCGCCGGGCACCGGCGACGTCGCATTGACCCTGGCCGAGGTGATGCCTCGGGCCGAGATCGTGGTGGTCACCACGCCGCAGGCGGCGGCCCAGCGGGTGGCGCAGCGCTCCGCCTTCGCGGCGCGCCGCCTCAAGCTGTCGGTGCGCGGCGTGATCGAGAACATGAGCTGGTTCACCGGCGATGACGGGACCCGTTACGAGCTCTTCGGCTCCGGCGGGGGCGCGACCCTCGCCGCCGACCTCGGGGTCCCGCTCCTCGGCCAGGTGCCACTGGTCAACGCCGTCCGGGTCGGCGGGGACGAGGGCCGGCCGGTCATGGCCGTCGATCCCCACAGTGAGACGGCCAACTCCTTCCGCTCCATCGCCGAGAAGCTGGCCGCCCTCGGGCCCGCACGGGTCTACCGGCGGGAGCTGACCCTGCGGTAGGTCCGCCAACCTGCGGTCGGTCCGGCCACGGACCTGGTCCGCACAGTTGTCACGCAGCCGCTCACCCGGCGTTGCGCCGGAAGCCGCGGGTCGGGCTGAGGCCCCATTTCAGGTTGGCGACGTCGCGGGCGTTGCCGCGGTAGACGACGACCTGATCGCGGCCGAGGCGCTTGGCGTCGTACATCGCGTTGTCGGCCTCTCGCAGCAGATCGGCCGGAGCCGATGCTCGAGTCAGCGGTGATGACGACGCCGATGCTGGCGGTCACCACGAGGCGGGCGTCGCCGATCGCCACCGGCTCCCTCAGCCCGGCGCGGATGCGCTCGGCCATCTCGAGCGCACCCGCTTCGTGGTCCACCTCGGCGAACGCGACGAACTCGTCGCCGCCGAAGCGGGCGACCACGTCGACCCCACGGGTCATCGCGGTCAGGCGGTTGGCCATCTCGTTGAGGACGATGTCGCCTGCGGAGTGGTCGGCCCGGTCGTTGACGAGCTTGAAGCGGTCGAGGTCGATGAAGATCACCGCGAGTGAATTGCGGCGCCGCCCGACGTGGCGCAACGCCTCCTGCAAGCGGTCCATGAAGAGGGTGCGGTTCGCCAACCCGGTGAGGCCGTCGTGCGAGGCCTGGAACGCCATCTGCTCGGCCATCTCGCACCGCTCAATGGCGAGCCCGACCATGCTGGCCAGCTGGTCGAGCTTGTGGAGCTCTTCGCTGCCGAAGTACGGCATGTAGGGGCTGATGTTGACGGCCAGAGAATGCGTCGCGCCACTGTGCGTCCGCACCGTGATGCGGCGGCCTTTCCCTCCCGCACCCCCCGCTTCCTCGTTCAACGGGTCGGACCCGCCGCTGTCGGGCCACACGGGGTAGCGGGCCACGACCGTGCCGTCGCTGGCCAGGAGGGCGGCCTTCGACGCGCCCACGAGTGCACACACGTGGGGCAGCAGGCGCTCGGCCACGTCCGCCGAGTCTCCGGCAGAAACCAATTCGTCGATGGCCCGGCGGAAGGCCTCGTCCTCCTTCCGGCTCAGGAAGACCCGCAGGAACATGGGAAGCACCAGTGCCGTCAAGAACAGGACGCCCATCGCCACGGTGAGCGCCCGTGTGACGAGGCTGACCGTTGGGCCCCGCAGGCCGAGGGCGGCGACCACGACTTGGACCTCGAGCCCCGCCACGGCGATGCCGAGAAGGTGCATCCGGGTGGCGGCAATCGGCGGCTCCCCCCGGCCGGCCATGAACAAGCTGACCACGACGTAGCTGAACAGGAACCCGAAGGCCACGCCGAAGGAAACGCGGTAGGCGAGGAAGTTCGGCGGCGGAGGGAACCCCGGTGCGGGCAAGTCGTGCAGTGCGAAGGTGAAAGCCACGATGCCGGCGGTGACTCCGAGGGCCAGAAATCGGACGGCGCGACTCGGTGTCCGGAAGCTCACGGCGAAGCGGAAGAAGCAGTACGGCACCACCAGCAGCAAGGCGACCAGTGACTTGGCCAGGGTCTGGTCTGTGGCCACGGTCGGATCGATCTTGACCACCAGGAACACCCCGCCCAGGATGGCGAATGAGAGTGCGACCCACCCGGCCCCACGGATACGGTGGCGCACCCACTGCAATGTCGTGAGCGCGGCCAACAAGACGAACTCCACCACGGAGATGTTGAACAGGACCTGTGTCCAGTGCGTCAACTCGCTCTCCCCTCCTCCGTCGCGTCTCCCGCTTCGCCAAGACTCGCAACGGTGGCCTCTCCGGGTGTGCCAGGCCCGGATCTCCTCGAAGACCCTACTCCTCGCCTACCTCGCCCGGGGGCTCTCATCTGGGGGGATCCTCGGGTGGCTGGGCCGTTCCCTCCGCCGGGTCTGAGAACACCCCGGTGAGCCAACCGTGGGCATCGCCGACTTCGATGGTGCCCCGTCTCGGTTCCTTCATCAGCCGCCGTCCGCCCATCGAACTTTCTCCCGAGGGTGCAGGTTACAAGGCGTGGGTTCGTGTTCCAATTACGGCCGCTCGGAAATCGTCGGTGCGCTCGCCCTCTGCCTGTCGATACTGTGAGGCCGGCACGAGGGAGGTGGCATGGTGCGGGACTGGGCGAGGCCGGTGGTGCACTGGGAGATCGAGGCCAAGGATCCCGAACGCCAACGAACCTTCTACGCGGAGTTGTTCAACTGGAGCATCGGCGACGGTTTCATCATGGAGATCCCTGCCGGCATCGGCGGTCCCGAGCCCGGTCCCGCCGGCCACATCCGCGGCAGTGAGCGATCGGGTGTCACCTTGTACGTGCAGGTGGCCGACCTGCAGGCTTCACTCGACAAGTCCGTCGAGCTCGGAGCGACCATCGTGGCCGAACCCTTCGACGTCCCCGACGGGCCCACGCTCGCCGCGATCACCGACCCCGAGGGCAATCCGGTCATGCTGGTGCAGGCCTGAGCCATGTCGATCGTCGAGATCACCGTCTTCAGGCTGGCCGAGGGGGTTGCGGATCAATCGTTCCTCGACCTCGATCGCAGGATCCAGACCGAGCTCGTGCCGAACCAGGCCGGGTTCATCCGGCGCACGACCGCCCGCCACGGCGAGGACTGGCTCGTCGTCACCCTGTGGGCCTCTGACGCCGACGCCGCCGCCTACCAACGGGCTGTCGCGGGCCACCCGGTGCAGGTCGAGTTCGAGGACGCGGTCGAGGCGGGCACGCTGCACCTGACCCGTTACACGACGTTGGACTGACGTGGAGCTGGCGGACCTCAAGGTCACGCGCTACGAGGTCCACGACCGCGTCGCCACCGTCACGCTGGACCGGCCCGATCGCCTCAACGCCTGGACCGGCCGCATGCATGCCGAGTACCGGGCGCTGTTGGACCGGGCCGGCGTCGATCCCGCGGTGCGGGTCATCGTCGTCACCGGATCGGGTCGTGGTTTCTGTGCGGGCGCCGACGCGTGGGCACTCGAGGGCCACGTCGAGCGCGGAGCCTACGACGCCGGGTTGGGCGACGACGTGGCCATGCCGGGCTACGGCGTCCGCCCGGAGTTCGATGCCGACTTCGCGTATCACTTCGGGATCCCGAAGCCGATCATCGCCGCCATCAACGGGCCGGCGGCTGGCGTGGGCCTCGTGCTCGCCTGCTACTGCGACCTGCGGTTCGCCGCGCGAGGCGCCAAGCTGACCACGTCGCACGGGCGTCTCGGCCTGCCGGCCGAGTACGGGCTGTCGTGGCTGCTGCCCCGGCTGATCGGCGTGACCCGTGCCGCTGACATCCTGCTGTCGAGCCGGATCGTGCTGGCGGAGGAGGCCGAGCAGATCGGGCTGGTCAACCGGACGCTCCCGGCCACCGAGCTGCTTCCCCATACCTACGCCTATGCCCAGACGCTCGCCACGGAGATCGCGCCGTCATCCCTTGCGACGACGAAGCTGCAGCTCTACCGGGACCTGCACGCTGACGTGGCGTCGTCGGTCCGCGACGCGGGGACGCGCATGGGTGAGATGATGCGGGGCGCGGATTTCGAGGAGGGGGTGGCTGCGCTGACCGGGAAACGCCCGCCCGCCTTTCCCGACCGTCCCGCCTGAGCGCGCCCCCCGGCACACTCAGGCGTCGACGCCGACGGGGAGCTTGGCGGGGTCCCAGCCGAGGAGAGCCACCGCCTGACGGAACGCAAACCGGTCCGTCATGCCGGCCACGTAGGTGACCGCCGCCCGCACCGCATCCTGGTTTCCGGCGAGGACGTCGGGCGACTGGAGCGACGGGGCCGCGTGCTCCGCGATGAGGTGCGGCCTGTCGGAGAAGTGCTCGACCAGCGCGCGGAGCACGCTGATCACGGCTTCACCCTGGCGCAACGACGCGTCCCGGAGGTAGATGCGCTCGTAGTTGCAGGCTCGGAACGCGGCGAGCGCCTCCGCCGTCTCCTCCTCCATACCGACCTGTCCCGTGCGCAGCGTGGCGGAGATCACACCGGTGATGAAGGCACCGAGCTGGGCACTGCGCCGTTCACCGCAGACCGTGCGGACCGCTTGCGGCAGTTGTCGCGGGGCCACGATGCCCGACAGCACCGCGTCCTCCCAGTCGTGGCAGACGTAGGCGATGCGGTCGGCCCAGCTGACCACCTCGCCCTCGGGTGTCGACGGCGCGGGACGCGACCAGCTGTGGTTGGCGATCCCGTCGACCGTCTCGGCGCACAGGTTGAGGGGAGCGAGGGACACCAGCGCCCCCCACGGCGCGTGGTCGAAGCCGCCGGGCACGTACGGGTCGAGCGCGTCCTCGCTGGCATGGCCGCCGGGCCCGTGGCCGCAGTCGTGGCCGAGGGCGATGGCCTCGGTGAGGGCGACGTTCAGGCGGCAGGCCCGGGCAATGGCGGTCGCGACCTGCGCCACCTCGAGCGCGTGGGTGAGGCGGGTGCGCTGATGGTCCTGGGGGAACACGAAGACCTGTGTCTTGCCGGCCAGCCGGCGGAACGAGGTGGCGTGGAGGATGCGGTCACGGTCTCGCTCGAAGCTGGTGCGCCACGTGTCGGCCGGTTCGGGCTGTTCCCGCCGCCCGGCACCAGACGCCCGGGTCGCGCCGGGCGCCAGGAGCGCGTCCTCCAGTTCCTCGCGCTCCTCCCTGCCGCTCGGCATTGCGGGCTGGGCCTGGTCGGCGGGCGACGAGTCCGGGGCAGGCCCGACGCGGGCGTGGGAGTCGGCATGGGCCAGGCGAACGGGGCCCGCGTAGCCGGACATCGTCGCTGCCCAGCGGGCACTGCGCTCGGTCTCGGGGGACCTGGGCGTGCCACTCATGTCAAGAAGTCTGCCCCGTCGCTGTAACGTCCAGGTGACCCTCGGACCGACCCGAGGTCCGTGAGAGGAGTGACACCAGGTGGACGTGCGCATCGGCATCACCCACACCCCCAAGGAGCTCGAGGTGGAGATGCCCGACGATGCCGAGCGCGACAAGGTCGTCGCCGACATCGAGAAGCTGCTCAAGACCGGTGATGGCGTGCTCTGGCTCACCGACAAGAAGGGCCGTCGGGTCGGCATCCCCGTCGTCAAGGTGGCCTATGTCGAGGTCGGGGCCCCCTCCTCGGAGCGCCGCGTCGGGTTCGGCGCCCCCTAGGGACATCCGTGCGGGCGGGGCAGGCACCGGGCCGGTGAGCGCGGCTCCCGATCTGCTGCATCTCCGGCTGGTGTTCGTCACCGGCAAGGGCGGCGTCGGCAAGACCACCGTCGCGGCCGGCCTGGCCCAGCTGGCCGCCGAGCACGGCAAGCGCGTGCTGGTGTGCGAGGTGGACGCCAAGGGCGACGTCACGTCGCTCTTCGAGGCGCCCCCGACCGACTTCACGCCGCGCGAGATCGCACCGGGTGTCTGGTCGATGTCGATGGACACCGAGGCGTCGTTGCGCGAGTACCTCAAATTGCACCTTCGCATCCCGGTGGTGGGGCGCATCGGACCGCTCGCCAAAGCGTTCGACTTTGTCGCGACCGCCGCACCCGGCGTGCGGGAGATCCTGACCGTGGGCAAGCTCTGCTGGGAGGTCCGCGAGTCCCACTACGACCTGGTGGTGGTGGACGCACCGGCCAGTGGTCACATCATCGGCCAGCTGGCGGCGCCGCAGGCCATCAACGACCTGGTCAAGGTCGGGCTGATCCGGGGCCAGACCGACTGGATGCTCGAGATCCTCTCGGATCCGCGCCAAACGGGTCTCGTCGCGGTGTGCACACCCGAGGAGATGCCGGTGAGCGAGACCCTCGAGCTCGCGACCCGGGTGCGCGAGGAGACCACCGTGCGGATGTCGGCCGTCGTCGTCAACCGCGTGCTCCCCGAGCTGTTCGGCCAGCGCGAGGAGGAGACCTTCGAGCAGCTGCGCACCCTGGACACCGAACGGGTGCTGTCCGAGCGCGCCGGCGGCAACGTGGCCCCGGTGCTCGAGGCGGCCCGGCTGGCCGTCACGCTGCGCCGCACCCGCTCGACCCACCTGCAACGGCTGCAGGCAGGGCTGCCCGACGACCTGCCCGTGCTGCTCCTTCCCTATCTGTTCGCCCGGAGCTTCGGGGCCCGGACGACGCGCCAGGTGGCCCATGCGCTCGGCGAGGAGCTCGGGCTGTGACGGCGGCGGGCGCGCCGGCGCCCAAGACGGTGGGGCAATTGCTGGCGGCCAAGGACATCGTCATCGCCTGTGGGCCCGGTGGGGTCGGCAAGACCACGACAGCGGCGTCGCTGGCCGCGACCGCCGTGATCGAACAGGGCGGCCGCGTCCTCGTGCTGACGGTCGACCCGGCTCGCCGGCTGGCCGACGCGTTGGGGTTGAAGGGGATCGGGAACGACGAGGTCCGCATCCCCGACGACGTGTTCAGCGAGGCGGGGTCCCACCCGAGGGGCGAGCTGTGGGCGGCGATGCTGGACACGAAGCAGAGCTGGGACGACCTCATCCGGACCCATGCGCCCGACGAGGAGACCCGGGAGCAGATCCTGGCCAACCCGCTGTACCAGAACATCTCGGGGCGCTTCGTGCAGTCGCACGACTACATCGCCATGGAGCGGCTCTACGAGATCCACACCGAGGGCAACTACGACCTGATCGTCGTCGACACCCCGCCGACGCGTAACGCGCTCGACTTCCTCGACGCGCCGCAGCGCATGGCCGACTTCTTCTCGTCGCGCCTGTTGCGCTGGCTGATCGTGCCGTACCGGTCGCGGCTGGTGAACATTGCGTCGCGCCCCTTCTACCAGGTGGCCGACCGTATCCTCGGTACGCAGTTCCTGGCCGACATCTCGGAGTTCTTCATCTTGTTCCAGTCGATGTACGCCGGGTTCGTCGAGCGGGCCGAGGCGGTCACACGGCTGCTCTCGGACCGGCGCACCACGTTCATGGTCGTCTCGACTCTGGAGGCGACCCCAATGCGCGAGGCAGAATTCTTCTCGGCCGAGCTCACGAAGCGCCAGCTGAACCTGGGCGCCATCGTGCTGAACAAGGTGTTGCCCGAGTACCTGCGCGACCCCAAGGCGGACAAGCTGGCCCTCTCCATGGCCGCCAGGGCCGAAGAGCTGGCGCAGGGTCTCACCGACGACCCGTTCGTGGCCGCCCGCGTGATCGGCGAGGTGGCCGAGAGCTTCATCAATTTCGGCGTGGTGGCCCGCCGCGAGGCCGAGCAACAGGCGGAGCTCAAGGGCGCGCCCGACGTGCTCGTCACCGTCCCCTTCTTCGAGGCCGACATCTACGACATGAGCGGGCTGCTCCAGCTGGGCGCCCAGGTCTGGGGGTAGCGGGGCGCCGCCGCCACCGGGCCGGGCCGCATGGCGCCGGTCCGGGGCAGGGCGCCTACCATCGTTGCCATGGCCCCGATGATCGATCCCGAAGTCGAGCTCTACGCCGAGGCGCACACGACCCCGCCGCCGACATTCCTGCAATCGGTGGACGTCTCGACCCGGGAGGGCTTTGCACAGTTGTCGAGGATGATGGTGGGCCGCGAGGAGGGCCGCTTCCTCGAGATGCTGGTGTTCGCCGCCCAGGCCACCCGTGTGCTCGAGATCGGGACGTTCACCGGCTACTCCTCCATCGCCATGGCGGGAGGATTGGGGCCGGGAGGTTCGATCATCTCGCTCGAAGTGGACCCCCACCACGCGGTCACGGCGCGCGGCAACATCGCCGCCGCGGGTCTCGAGAGCCGCATCAGCGTGATCGAGGGCCCGGCGCTGCAGACACTCGAGCAGCTGCAGGGCCCGTTCGACCTCGTCTTCATCGACGCCGACAAGGTGTCCTACGACGGCTACTACGAGGCGGCGCTGCCCAAGCTGGCTTCCCACGGTGTGATCGTCGTCGACAACACGCTGCAGGGCGGCGGGGTGCTGGCGAGCGCGGAGCATCCGCACGAGGCCGCGTTGGCGCTGCGCGCCTTCAACGACAAGGTCGTCAACGACCCGCGCGTCGTCTGTGTGCTGACCACCATCCGCGACGGCGTGACGCTGATCCGCCGCGCCACGGCTGGCTGAGATGACGATCCGCGGTATCGCGCCGATGGCGTCAGGCGCCGGCTGACGTGCTCGACTACCACCTCCACCTCTGGCCGCATCACGAGCACGACACGCCGCTGCGCGTCGAGCAATTGGCGGACTACTGCGAGCGCGCCCAGGAGGCCGGGGTGACCGAGCTGGCGCTCACCGAGCACCTGTTCCGGTTCCGTCAGGCCGACGCGCTGCTCGGAGGATTCTGGGACGACGAGCGCGTGGCACCCGCGCTGGCCGAGTCCATGGCCGAGTACTGGAAGTTCCACGCCACTGTCGACCTCGACGCATACATTGCATGCGCCCAGGAGGCGAAGGAGGCGGGCCTGCCTGTCGTCATCGGCCTCGAGGTCGACTACTACGAGGATCGCATGGACACCGTGGCCGGCCTTTTGGCGGGGTACCCCTTCGACGTCCTGCTGGGCTCGGTGCACTGGGTCGGGGGATGGCGCTTCGACGACCTCGACGACCCGGTGTCGATGGCCGAGTGGTCGGCGCGCGATGTCGACGCGTGCTGGGAGGCCTACACGCTCGCGCTCGAGGAGCTGGCGGCGTCCGGCACCTGCGACGTGTTGGCCCACCCCGATCTGATGAAGGTGGCGGGCCACGTGCCTGACGCACCCGCCGAATGGTGGGACCGGATGGCGGAGGCGGCGGCGGCGTCGGGCATGGCGGCCGAGCTCTCCTCCTCGGGCTGGCGCAAGCCCGTCGGGGAGCAGTTCCCCGCGGCCGGGCTGCTCGAGCGCTTCGTTGCCCGGGGGGTGCCGCTCACGACGGCCTCCGACGCCCACCACGCCGACCATGTGGCCCACCGGGCCGATGACCTGCGCGCCGTGCTGGCCTCGGTGGGTGTCGACGTGCTGCAGGGCTACCGGGACCGGACCCCCTACCCGGTGGCGGTGTCGGGGCCCGCCGGGATCGACGCCTGATGCCGACGCCCGCCGAGCTCGCGCAGAGCCACACCGACCTCAAGCCGGAGGAGCTCGAGCACCTGCAGCGGCTGCTCGGGAGTTGGAGTGTCCTGGCCGATCTCTCCTTCTCCGACCTCTTGCTGCTCGTCCCGGTCCACGCGGCCGGCGACGGCGGATCGGACGCCGCCGCGCGGACGTCGGACCCCGAAGCGGACCCCGAGCTGGTGGTGCTCGGGCAGATGCGACCCAACAACCGACCCACCCTGGTGGAGCAGGACCTGGTGGGTCAGACCGTCAACGAGTCGCAGTGGACGCTGGTGGCCCAGTGCCTGCACACCGGCGAGATCGTGCGCGGCAGCATCCACCACCCGAGCCTGGGCGAGCTGGTCCCGGTGGAGAACATCCCCGTCCGCTTCGAAGGCCGGATCATCGGGGCCTTGCTGCGGGTCTCGCTGGCGCCGCTCAAGGGGCCGACGAGCATGTACGAGCGGACCTACCTCGACGTCTTCGAGCGCCTGGCCGACATGGTGGCGCAGTCGGCCTTCCCGTTCCCCGACGAGGACGTCGGTACCGAGGAGGCGCCCCGGGTGGGTGACGGTGTCGTCGTGGTCGACGCCGACGGACGGATCGAGTTCGCGTCACCGAACGCCATCAATGCGTTCCACCGCATGGGGATCTACACCCAGCCCGAAGGTCGGCGTTTCGGCGATCTCGACATCGAGGAGTCGGCCGTCGAATGGGCGCTCGCCACGGGTCGCCCCGTCGTCGAGGAGGTCGAACGTCGCCCCGACGTCATCGTGCTCGTGCACTGCATCCCGCTGCTGTCCCACGGTGTGGTCACCGGGGCCATGATCCTGCTGCGCGACGTCACCGATGTGCGGCGTCTCGACCGGCTGCTCCTGTCCAAGGAGGCGGCCATCCGCGAAGTGCACCACCGCGTCAAGAACAACCTGCAGACCATCTCATCGCTGTTGAGCCTGCAGGCGCGGCGCGTCGGGGACCGGGCGGCGCGGGTGGCGCTCCAGGAGTCGGAGCGCCGGGTGCGCTCCATCGCGCTGGTGCACGAGATCCTGTCGCGCGACCCGGGCGACCAGGTGCCCTTCGCCGAGATCGTCAGCTCGCTGGTGCAGATGGCCGAGGACTCGGTGGTGTCGTCACAGCCCATCGTGATCGCGGTCCACGGGGACCTCGGCGATGTTGCGGCGGACGTGGCCACGCCGCTGGCGGTCACGGTGGCCGAGCTGCTGCAGAACGCGGTCGAGCACGCCTTCGACCCGGAGAACGCCGGGGGCAACGACGGCGCGGCGGGGCTCGAGGGGGCGGGCGGCGCCGCCGGCTACGCGCCCGTGGGCCACGTCGACCTCACCTTGAGCAACGAGGACTCGACGTTGGGCGTCGAGGTACGGGACGACGGGCTCGGATTGCCCGTGGGGTTCGACATCGAGCGGACGACGAGCCTCGGCCTCTCGATCGTGCGGGACCTGGTCGTCAGCCAGCTGGAGGGCACCATCTCCATGAAGGAGGTGCCGCCGGCCGAAGGGGGCGGCACGAGCGTGACGATCTCCGTTCCCGTGCGGGCGCCCCGGTGAGCAAGGCCGCGGGTTGCCGAAGTGGCGAGCTCAGAATGCGGCGCGCTGCGAGCGACGCGCGGCCAGCCATGCCTTGCGGAGCTTGCGGCGCTCGTCCTCGGAGGTGCCGCCCCAGACGCCTGACTCCTGGTTGGTCGCCAGCGCGAAGTCGAGACAGGGCTCGAGCGCTTCGCACGAACGGCAGACACGCTTGGCGGCCTCGATCTGGTCGAGGGCGGGGCCCGTCGTGCCGACGGGAAAGAAGAGGTCCGGTTCGGTGTTGCGGCAGGCGGCTGCACGCCGCCAGTCGTCCGCATCCCAATCGACGGTCCGGTTCCACATGAGAGCCATCGGAATGTGCCTCCACCAGCATTGTGATCCTTTTCACATGATCGGACCCAACAGGTGTCCGTCAGTGAAAAGCGGGTTTACGGCAATGAAGGGTAACGGTCCGCGCGGGGGCTCGCAAGGAGTTTTCGTGAATTCTCCGAACGTGAGGCGCCGTATTCGTGTCACCGGCGGCCCAGGCGCCTGATGACGGCCGTCTTTGCTCATAGGGGTTGTACCCAGGGGTTCGTCGAGAACACGCTCGACGCGTTCGCCGAGGCCCGCCGGCTCGGGAGCGACGGGATCGAGCTCGACGTGCGCCTGACCGCGGACGGAGGCCTCGCGGTCCACCACGACGCCGAGATCCCGGGCCTCGGAGTGATCGGCACCCTGGGTGTGGCCGACCTGCCCGCCCACGTGCCCCTCCTCGCCGACGCGCTGGCGGTCTGCAACGGGATGGTGGTGAACGTGGAGATCAAGAACGCCCCCCAGGACCCCGGGTGGGACCCGGGCGAGGCCGTCGCGGCGCTGACGGCGGCGGGGATCGAGGAGGCGGGCTGGACGGACCGGGTGATCGTGTCGTCGTTCCAGGTCCCGACGCTCTTGGCGGTGCAGGCAGCCGATCCCCGGCTGGCCCTCGGCGCGCTGTGGGGGTTCGCCGTCGATCCGGGCCTGGCGCTCGCCGAGGCGGCCGATGCGGGTTTCCGGGCCGTCCACCCCTTCGTGACCTCCGTGGGCGCCGACCTGGTGGCCCGGGCGCACGCCGCGGGCCTCGCCGTCAACGTGTGGACCGTCAACGCCCCAGAGGACCTGCGGGCCATGGTCGGGTGGGGCGTGGATGCGGTGATCACAGACCGGCTCGACGACGCCCTCGCCATCGCGGGTGGCGAGCCCACCTGACGGCCATCGAAAAGGGCCTGTCACCGGGCCGAATGGCGGGGAACGTCCCGGGTCCACCAAGATGGTCGGCCATGAACGTCGTCGTGTGCGTCAAGCAGATCCCCGATCCGGCCGCCCCTGGGGCGCTCAATCCGGACACCAAGACCCTCGACCGGTCCGGCAAGCTCATCATGGATGACTCGGACAACTACGGGGTCGAGATGGCCCTCCAGCTGGCCTCGGGCGAGGGCGACGAGGTCACCCTCGTCTCCATGGCGCCCGGCGGGGAGACCTCCGGCCTTCGAACCGGGCTTGCCATGGGCGCGGCCAGGGCGATCCTGGTCAGTGACGATGCGCTGGCGGGGAGTGACGCCCTCGGATCGGCCAAAGTGCTGGCCGCGGCCATTGCGCGGGCCAACCCCGACCTTGTGGTCATGGCCACCGAGTCCACCGACGGGTACACGGGCACCCTGCCCGTGCAGGTGGCCGAGCTGATGGGGCTGCCGTCGGTCACCTTCGCCAAGGCGATCGCCGTCGACGGGAGCTCGGTCAAGGTGGAGCGGCAGACCGAGGCCGGGTACGACGAGGTGGTGTGCCCAATGCCGGCCGTCGTCACCGTCACCGCCGGCGTCGTCGAGCCCCGGTACCCCTCCTTCAAGGGGATCATGGCGGCCAAGTCCAAGCCGGTCGACAACCTGACCGTCGCCGACCTCGGCATCGACGCGTCCGTAGTGGGCGCGGCGGGCTCCGGCCAGGAGATCACCGACGTCTCCGAGGCGGAGGCGCGCGGGTCGGGAGAGATCGTGGTGGACGAGGGCGACGGCGCACAGCGCGTCGTGGCCTTCCTCGAGCAGCTGAAGGTGGTCTGAGATGCCGATCGACAAGGTGTGGGTGCTCGCCGAGACGGGCGACGTGGGTCCGACGCCGGTCACGCTCGAGCTCCTGACAGAGGCCCGGTCGATCGCGTCGACCGTGGAGGCCGTGGCCTGGGGGTCCGAGGCGGGCTCGCTGGCCGCCCCGCTGGGGGAGTACGGGGCGACGACGCTCTACGACGTCGGCGACCTCGGTGGCGCGCTGCCCGGCGTGCCGGTGGCCGCCGCGCTCGCCGCACTCGTCAAGGGCGGCAACGCGCCTGATGCCATTCTGCTGCCCGCCACCTATGAGGGGCGCGACATCGCGGGCCGCTTGTCGGCCAAGCTCGACCGCCCGGTGCTGACCAACGTGACGGGCCTGGTGGAGGGCGACGGTGGGCTGTCCAGCCAGCACCCCGTCTTCGGTGGTAGCCACATCGTCACGGCCCGCTTCACCGGCGAGGGCCCGGGCATCTTCGTCATTCGGGCCAAGTCGTTCGCGGCGGAGCCGTCCGGCGGCGCCGCCGCGTCCGTCGTGGCGGCACCGGTCCCCGACGACACCGCGGGCACCAACACGGCCAAGATCGTGGAGCGCCACGTCGAGGAGCGAAGCGGGCCCAAGCTCGACGAGGCGGCGGTCGTCGTCTCGGGCGGGCGCGGGCTCGGCGAGGCGGCAAACTACGCGATGATCGAGGAGCTGGCGAAACTGCTCCACGGTGCCGCGGGCGCCAGCCGAGCGATCGTCGACGCCGGCTGGGTGCCCTACTCGCATCAGGTCGGCCAGACCGGCAAGACGGTGAAGCCGACCGTCTACGTGGCGTGCGGGATCTCGGGCGCCACCCAGCACCTGGTCGGGATGAAGGGCTCCAAGAACATCATCGCCATCAACAAGGACCAGGAGGCCCCGATCTTCTCGGTGGCCGACCTCGGGATCGTGGGTGACGTGCACAAGGTGCTGCCGGCCCTGATCGAGGCGCTCAAGGCGAAGGGCTGAACAGGCTGCCGGGACGCTGATCCCCGTCCGCCCGAGTCGGCGTACGGGCGGTTGCGGAAAGGGAAGTGCCTGAACGTGCCCGCGCTGTCGGGCCACGCATGGCCCGGGCGTCTGGTGAGTGCGCGGTCCGGCCGTGCCACCAGCAGTACATTCGGCGCTATCAGCTGATCGCCCCTGATGCTCTTTCCCACTATCGACTTCGCCATCTTCTTTGCGGTCGCCTTCACGGTGAACTGGCTGCTCAACCCCTACGCGGGGTGGTGGAAGCTCTCCATGGTCGGCCTGAGCTACGTGTTCTACGGCTGGGTCGGGTGGAGTTACTGCCTCCTGCTGGCGTCAACGACGGCGGTCGCGTTCGCCGGTGGGAGCTTGGTCGCGGTGACGCGCAACGAGCGGAGCAGGCGCATCGCCATGGCTGTCTCGGTCGCCGCCCTGCTCGGGATCCTCGGCTGGTTCAAGTACTACGGCTTCCTCTCGGTGAACCTCGACAACGTCACCCACGCGGTCGGGTTGGGCCGGGCCGTCCCCTTGCTGCAGGTCGGGCTCCCGATCGCCATCTCCTTCTTCACGTTCATGGCCATCAGCTACGTGGTCGACGTCTACCGGCGCGCGCTCGAGCCGGCGAAGCCGCTCGACTTCGCCGTCTATCTCTCGTTCTTCCCCCACCTGCTCGCCGGGCCGATCGTACGCGGGAGCGAGCTGCTGCCACAGATACGGCGCCGCCGTGATCCGGACGCAATCGACTACTCCCGCGCCTTCTGGCTCATCCTGGCGGGCTTGTTCAAGAAGGTCGTGATCTCCTCCTTCGTCTCGAGCGCCATCGTCACGCCGGTCTTCACGTCGCCCCTCCAGCACTCGGCGCCCGAGGCGATCTTCGCCGCCTGGGGCTACGCGGTACAGATCTACTGCGACTTCAGCGGGTACACCGACATCGCGATCGGACTCGCCCTCCTGCTCGGCTTCCGGTTCCCGCAGAACTTCGACGCGCCGTACACGGCGCGCAACCTGCAGGACTTCTGGCGTCGTTGGCACATGACGCTGTCGCGCTGGCTGCGCGACTACCTCTACATCCCGCTCGGGGGCAGCGCCGGCAGCCAGGCCAACACGGTCCGCAACATCATGATCACCATGATGTTGGGCGGCCTGTGGCACGGCGCGGCCTGGACGTTCGTGGCCTGGGGGACCCTGATGGGGCTCGGGCAGAGCTTCGGCCACCTGCGCCGCTCCAGCCGGGAGCGCCGGGGTCTGCCCCCGGTGGCCGACGGTCCGGTGCGGATCTGGGTGCAGCGCTTCCTGACGTTCCAGTTCGTGTGCCTGGGCTGGGTGTTCTTCAACGCGACGGGCATGTCGCAGGCCTTCACCTTGCTGGGCCGCATCTTCACCGGGTGGGGGGCGCCATCGCCCCTCGTCACGCCTTTGCTCGTCTTGACCGTCCTCGGCACCATCGCCGCCCAGTTCGTGCCCACGCTCAGAGTGAACCGGCTGCAGGCGACGTTCTCGCGCCAGCGGACCGCGGTGCAGGTCGGGGTGCTCGGCTTCGCATTGCTCGGCATTACCACCTTCGGTCCGGTCGGCGTCGCGCCGTTCATCTACTACCGCTTCTGATGACTGACGCCCGCACGCCGCCCCACCACGTTGACTGGGAGTCGCCGCAGGAGTGGCGCGCGCACCCGCACGCCGAGCTGGCACCACCCGACGACGGCCGGGTACGGGCGCCGTGGAGACGGGTCCTGGCCCTCGGCGCCGCGGCCTTCGCACTGTGGTTCCTGCTCTTCGCTCCGACCTTGCAGCACAACGCCCAGGTGTCGCCCGTCGGCACCCGGCGTACCGTGAGCCTCGACATCACGGGCCCGTTCGCGGCGCTCGGCCGCGCCCTCCAGCTGTCGCACCTCGTCTCCGTCACGGGCCGCGAGAACCGGCTGCCGGGCGGGAGCGTCGGGCTCACGACGGCGGGAGCACGGCCCGACGCCCCCTCGGGCGGGTCGCGTCATGGGTCCGGGACGACGGCGGGGAAGGGAGGCGCCACCCCGACCACGCCGCCGACCGTGCCCGTCAACCCCAAGCTGCCCACAGCGGCCAACCCGCTACGCGTCCTGATCGTGGGCGACTCCATCGGCCTCGACATGGGCGGACCGCTGCAGTCCGACCTCGCCGGCACCGGCGTCGTCAACGCGGCGCTCGACGCGCGCGAGAGCACGGGGCTGACCCGGCCCGACTACTTCAACTGGCCCGCGGAGCTGGCGTCGGACATGAAGGTGGCCCAGCCCCAGGTGGTGGTCGTGATGATCGGGGCCAACGACGCGCAGGACTTTCTCGGCCCCCCCGACGTGCCCTACACCTCGTCCCAGTGGAACACGCTCTACGCCCAGCGCGTGGCCCAGTTCATGCAGGTCGCCCAGAGCGCCGGCGCCACCGTCGTGTGGGTCGGCATGCCCCCGATGCAGAACGCCGTCCTGAGCGCCCAGATGTCCGACCTCAACGCTTTGGTCCAGCGCCAGGCGGTGGCTGCCCATCCCCCCGTGACCTTCCTGCCGATGGACCGTGTGCTCGGCACCGCGCAGGGTGGCTACACCGCCTTCATCACCAACGCCGCCGGCCAGATCGTGAACGTCCGGGCGCCCGACGGGACGCACCTGACGTCGGGCGGGGGACAGGTCGTGGCCCAGCAGGTGATCGGCGAGCTGCAGAACCTCGGGTACCACATCCCCTGATCCGGGCCTCGGACTCTGGTGGTGAGCCCCGGTGGGCGCTGTCCTCCGCCGGCGTGACCAGGAGGGTCCGGAGCGACCGAGACCGGTCAGACGAGGGGCCAGGGGTACGGCGGCCACTCGCCGTCGTCGACCAGCTCAGGCAGGGTCCGCAGGCTGAGGAGCCAGGCGACCCGGTCCAGGGTCGCGGCCACCTCCTCCGGAGCGATGAGCTCGCACAGCGCCGCCGGCGGACCCTGGTGGGCCAGTCGGGCCAGGTCCTCCTGCACGACGGCCTCGAGCGGGGCACCGCCGAAGTCCCAGATCACCGTGCGGAGCTTGTCGTGGCGGTTGAAGCACAGGCCGTTGTCGATGGCCCAGAGCCGCTCCTCGGCCAACAGCACGTGGCCGCTCTTTCGATCCGCGTTGTTGGCCACGACGTCGAACGCGCACAGGCGCATGAGGGCGGGGTGCCACCTCGGCTCGTCACGCAGCGTGAAGTAGTGCGAGGTGCCGTCCTCTGGCACGAAGCGCTGCACGGAACCCGGACCGAAGGGACCTTCACGCCGCTCCACCGTCTCGGGAACCAGTCCCCAGCCCAACCACTCGGACAGGACGTAGGCGGCGACCTCGCGCCGGAATAGCCCGCCGGGGAAGTCCCACAATGGCCTTTCCCCTTTCGACGGCTTGTAGACGGCGAGCAGCTCCTCGGCGTCGAGCCGGCAGGTCACGAGCAGCGTGGCGTTCGAGCTCCCGGCGATGCGCCCGTGCACCTCCATGTCGCCCTCGGTGAGAACCCGCGCGACCGTGGCGTCCGGCACGGTCGCTAGCTCGCCGGCGGTCGGTGCCCGTTGGTCCGGGGGCAGTCGTGCCCCGCGGGGTCCAGCGGGAGCGAGCACAGGGGGCACGGCGGGCGCCCCGACTCCACCAGCCGCGTGGCGTGGATGGCGAAGGCTGCCGCCTGCTCACGCGTCGAGCGCGACGCGTAGCACGTGCCCGCTCTCGGCGAAATCGTCCTCCTCCTCGTCGTCGTCCTCGTCGTCGACATCCAGCTCTTCGAGGACGACGATGATGCGGTCCAGTTCCTCGTCGTAGGAGACGCCGATCGTCCCCACGACCCACTCGAAGTCCTCGGTGCCGTAGAACTCGAGATCCTCGGGAAGGTGCCCGGGGCGGCCCAGCTCCTTCACGATGCGCCCCAGGTACCCGGCGAGCACCGCGACCTGTTGCTTCTCGACCTTGACCGTCGTCTCTGTCAAGCCTTGCCGGCAGTAGAAGAGGAAGAGCCGGTGGCCGACCTCGCCGAGCACCCCGATCGTGCAGTGGTCGGGTGCGTCGAAGTCGAACTCGTCACTCACCGCGCCCCCTCACGACGGCACCAGCTCGTCGAGACTCCCGGTCGAGTTCACGGACAGCACTACGGGGCCGCCGGCGGTGAAGAGGATGGCCGAGATGGAACAGGGCGAGATGACGAGCCGCTGCATCAGGTCGATCGGCACCCCGGCCGCCGCCGCCACGACGGCCTTGATCGGGTCGGCGTGCGAGACGGCCACGATCGTCTCGCCGGGATGGTCGGCCGCCAGGGCGAGCACGGCGTCCATGGCGCGCACGGACATCTCGGCGAACGACTCCCCGCCCGGGAAGCGGAACCCTCCCGGCCAACGCTGGACGGTGGGCCATTCCGGGGTCCGGTACAGCCGGGTCAGGGGTTGCTCGGTCCAGAGGCCCACGTCGACCTCGACCAGGCCGGGCGCGTTCCGCACGCGCAGGCCGAGCGCCCGGGCGATCGGCGCTGCAGTCTCGCGGGTCCGCTCGAGTGGGGAGGCGTACACCGCGGCCGGTTTCTTGCCCAGGGCCGCGATGCGCCCGGCCGCCGCGGCGGCCTGCGCCTGCCCCTTCTCGGACAGGTGAAGCCCGCCGGCCCGTCCCGGGAGCATCTTGCCGGTCGTCGGCGTCGTACCGTGCCGCACCAGGAGCACGGCGGTGGCCGGAGGAGGCCGACGGCCGCGCCGGGGCGTCGTGCGCACGGCGGAAGATCGAGCTGATGGGGGCACGGACGCCCATCGTAGGCTCTGTACCGTGGCGTCCGACCGGGGGAAGAGGGACTCGGTGGCCGCGGTGCAACGGGACGTGGCAGCGTGCCGACGGTGCCCGCGCCTGGTCCGCTGGCGCGAGGAGGTCGCGAGGACGGGCCGGGCGTCGTACGCCGGCCAGGTGTACTGGGGGCGTGCCGTGCCCGGGTTCGGCGACGCCCACGCGGCGCTGGTCATCGTCGGCCTCGCTCCGGCGGCGCACGGTGCCAACCGGACGGGACGGATGTTCACCGGGGACCGGTCGGGCGACTGGCTCTTCGCCGCCCTGCACCGCGCCGGCTTCGCGTCACAGCCCACGAGCACGTCGCGCGACGACGGCCTCACGCTGTCCGGCGTGTACATCACGGCCGCCGTCCATTGCGCGCCACCGGCCAACAAGCCCGATCCCGCCGAGCGGGAGGCGTGCGCGCCGTATCTCGCCCGCGAGTTGTCGCTGCTGGGGCAGGCCGTCGTGGTCCTGGCACTCGGTCAGTTCGCCTGGCAGGTGGTCGCTTCTCACCACGGCCTGCGGCCCCGCCCGGCGTTCGGTCACCTGGCCGAGAGCCAGCTGCCTTCCGGGGTCACCCTGCTCGGCTCGTACCACCCGAGCCAGCAGAACACGTTCACGGGCAAGCTGACCGTGCCGATGTTCGACGCCGTGTTCACCCGGGCCCGCGAGCTGATCGCTGCTCCGGGTGGCGCGGAACCGGGTCGACCCGGTCGGCCGGCTCAGGAGACGAGGTCGTAGAGCAATCGGTAGAAGCGGATGCGCGCCGGGTCGGGGGTGATGCCGTAGCTCTCGTAGAACAGCCGCTCGAGCGTCTCCCCGAAGTTCCAGCCCACGCTCCAAGCCCCGACGGCGATGTCCCACCAGCGGTCCGCCGCGCCCAGCTCTCCGAGATCGACGTAACCGGTCACCCGGCCGCCCTGCAGCAACACATTCGGCGGGCAATAGTCGCCGTGGCACACGACGAGGTCCTCGACCACAGGGGCGGTCGCCTCCAGCTCGGCCAGCGCCGCCGCCGGAGCGAGGTGGGCGTGCTGCTCGTGGAAGCCGGCCGGGTCGATGTCGTCGATGGCGACCCGGCGCCGCACGTGGTCGAGCGCCCGCTCGATGTCGAAGCGGAACGGGCACCACTCCTCCCCGACGGCATCATGGAAGTCGCGGAGCCCGCGGCCGAGAGCACCGACCAGCCCGGGGAGGTCGTCGCGCCAGACCGGATCGGTCGCGTCGCCACCGGGGAGCGCCTCGGTGAGCAAGGCGGTCGTCGAGCTCCACTGCTCGAGCGCGACCACCCTGGGAACCGGGAGGTAGGGGGCGGCCCAGATCATCCGCTCGGACTCGGCCCGCAGGGTCGGGTAGCGACTCTCGGTGGCGACCTTGGCGAAGCGCACGGAGCCGTCCGGGCCGGTCAGGCGCCACGTGGTCAGCCATGGGGCGAGCCGGTACGCGAGCGCGGCGGACCACCCCGGGGCGAGCCGTTCGAGCTCGGGCGGCGGAGCCGGCGCGCCTGATGGGTTCGGCACGCCTCGCAGGGTAGGGGTCCCGGCAGCGACGGCACCAACGGCTACCGTCGCGGCGACAGCGCGGAGAGGATGGAGTGCGCAAGCCCGACGATGTGACGCCGTGCGACGTGGCGGAGATCACGAGCTGGAACGACTCGGCCGACGTGATCGTGGTCGGATTCGGCGCCGCCGGCTCCACCGCCGCCTTTGCCGCCGCCGAGGCGGGAGCCCAGGTGCTCGTGACCGAACGGACGGGCGGTCCCGGGGGAGCAGCCGCACTGGCCGAAGGCATCGTGTATCTCGGTGGTGGCACGCCGGTCCAGAGGGCCTGCGGGTTCGAGGACAGCCTCGACGACATGTACCGCTACATGATGGCCGCCTGCGGGCCGGATCCCGACGAGCTCAAGATCGCCCGCTACTGCGAGGAGAGCCTGGGCCACTTCGACTGGCTGGTCGCACGGGGCGTCCCCTTCGACCCGACGTTCTGCGCCGAGACCTCCATGGCGCCGGACGGCACCGAGGGCCTCGTCTACTCCGGCGGCGAAGACGCCTACCCGTTCAACGAGATCGCCCGGCCCGCCCCCCGGGGTCATCTGGCCAAGACGAAACGCTCGACGGGATGGCTGCTCATGCAGCACCTGGCTGCCGCCGCCACAGGGGCCGGCGCCGCCGTCATGGCGGACACGCGGGTGGACCGGCTCGTGCTCGACGACGGGCGGGTCGTCGGCGTGCAGGCGCAACGCTTCGGCGAGACGGTGTCGCTGCGGGCGCGGGGCGGGGTCGTCCTGACCGCGGGCGGCTTCATCTTCAACGACGACATGTTGCGCCGGCACTGCCCGCCCCTCGTGCGCGGCACGTTCAAGGTCGGCACCGAGGGCGACGACGGGCGGGGCATCCGCATGGCGCAGGCCATCGGCGCCTCGGTGCGCAACATGTACGCGGGCGAGGTCTCCCTTCCCATCACCCCGCCCCGCACGTTGATCCACGGCATCCTCGTGAACGGCAAGGGTCAGCGGTTCATCAACGAGGACACCTACATGGGGCGTGTCGGGCAGTCCGCGCTCTACGAGCAGGAGGGCGAGGTGTATCTGCTGGTGGACGAGGCGGCCTACGAGGTGAACTGGATGGGCCTCGCGGCCACATGGGTCTGTGAGACCGTCGAGCAGCTCGAGGCGGAGATGGGCCTGCCCGCCGGCTCCCTCCGGGCCACGGTCGACCTCTACAACCGTCACGCCGCAGCGGGGGAGGACCCGCTCTTCCGCAAGGGCCCCGCCTGGGTTCGCCCGCTCGTGCCGCCGATCGGCGCGTTCGACCTCCGCATCGGGCCGGCGCCCTACGCGCCCTTCACGCTGGGCGGGCTGGAGACGACGGTCGCGGGCGAGGTGGTCGACCTCGACGGCGACGCCATCCCGGGCCTGTTCGCCGCGGGGCGCACCACTTCGGGCGTGTGCGCATTCGGGTACGCCAGCGGGCTTTCGATCGGGGACAGCACGCTGTTCGGCCGCTTCGCCGGCGCCAGCGCGGCGGCGCCGGCCTGATCGACCGGACTGAGGTGGCATCGGACCATGCGGACACGGGTATGGATCACCGGGAAACGAGAGGAGAGAACACGATGGACCTCGACCTGCTGGATCTTTACCGGCGCGCCAGCGAGTGGACTTCGACCAAGGTGGCGGGCTCGGTCCGAAAGCTCGATGCCCCGACGTCGTGCGACGAGTGGGACGTGCGCACGCTCATGAACCACATGCTCCAAACGCAGACGTACTTCGTGGGCGCGGCCCGGGGTGAGGACGTTTCTCCTCCCTCGCCGACCCCACCATCGGATCTGGTCGGCGACGACCCGGTGCGCGACTTCGCTCGGGCTCGTGCCGAGACCTTGCGTACCTTCGAAGCGCCGGGGGTGATCGACGGACCGGTCCGGCACTCGCCATCGCATTCAGCGACCAGCTTCTGCACGGGTGGGACCTGGCCACGTCCACCGCGCAGGACTCCACGATGCCCACGGGGCTCCCAGAAGCGGCCTACGCGTGCATCCACGGCCGCTTCACCGACGAGCAGCGCACAGGCGTGTTCAAGCCGGAGATCGCGGTCGCCCCGACCGCGTCCGCTCAGGCCAAGCTTCTTGCCTACACCGGGCGTGACCCGTCCCGACGGCGTTGATCGTCCCCGACAACGGGTCAGCGAGGCCCGCCACGGCCTCACTGCCGCAGCGCCGGCGTACTCGATGACACGCGTCATGACCGCATCGTCCGACTTGTCGACCGAGCCGCAGTCGAACGGGGGCTGGGGGTCGTACTCGATCATGAGCTGCGCCGCCTGGGCGGCGGTGCGGTCCACGAGCAACTCGACCAGCCGGAGCGCCATGTCGATGCCGCTCGACACCCCGGCCGCCGTGATGATGCGTTCGTCGAGGTGTTCGACCACGCGCCGGGACGTGGGCTCGGCGCCGTGGGAGGCCAGCTCCGGGTAGCAGGCCCAGTGCGTGGTGGCGCTGAGCCCGTCGAGCAGCCCGGCCGCACCCAGAACCAGTGAACCCGTGCAGACCGACGTGGTGTACCGGCTGCCCGCATGCGCGCCCCGGACCCAGGCCAGCACGCGTTCGTCCTGTTCGAGGGGGCGTGTCCCCACGCCGCCGGGGAAGACGACGACGTCGGGATCGGGCACGTCCTCGAACGCGGCATCGGCGGTCAGTCCGAGCATGCCGTTCTCGCTGCGCACCTCGCCGCAGGCGTGACCGATGAAGGTGATGTCGAGGGTCGGGATGCGCTGGAGGACCTCGTAGGGCCCGACCGCATCGAGCGCGGTGAACCTGGGGAAGAGCGGGATGGCGACGTGGACGCGGTCGGTCATGCGGGTGTCCTTTCCATTGGGTCAATCGGGTCCACCACCGGGGTGGTGCGGAACCGCCGCCGGTAGGCGTCGGGCGACACGCCGAGATGGCGCTGGAAGACGCGGCGCAACGTCTCGGCGCTGCCGAGCCCACAGCGCGCCGCGACGACGTCGAGCGTGTCACCGGACATCTCGAGCTCGCGCGGGCCGCCTCCAGGCGGGTGCGCTCGACGAAGCGGCTGGGGCTCTCGCCGACCTCGGCGGTGAAGACCCGCGTGAAGTGGCGCACGCTCATGGCCGCCGCCGCAGCGAGCGTGGGCAGGCGGTGGTCACCACCGGGCGCGGACTCGACGAGCGTCTGGACGGCCCGGACGGTCGAGCGCTCGGCGCGCGGGACCCACACCGGCGAGGCGAATTGGGTCTGGCCGCCGGGCCGGTGCAGGAACATGACCAGCCAGCGGGCCACCGTCTGGGCCACGTCGGCCCCGAGGTCCTCCTGGACGAGCGCCAGCGAGAGGTCGATCCCGGCGGTGACCCCGGCGCTGGACCAGTACTTCCCGTCACGGATGTAGATCGGGTCGGCGTCGACGTCGACCGAGGGAAAGGCGGCGCGGAGCTGTCCGGCGCGGGCCCAATGGGTCGTCACGCGTCGCCCCCCGAGCAGCCCGGCCGCGGCGCCGAGGAACGCGCCCGAGCACACCGTTGCAACGCGCCGGCAGCGGGGAGCGGCCCGGCGGATCCAGCCGACGAGGTCCTCGTCCCCGTGCAGCGGCGTCGGCCCCGGACCCCCCCGCCAGCACCAGGGTGTCGATGCGCTCGGCGGGCGCGGGCAGGGGGGTCGTCACCAGCTCGAGGCCGCTCTCGGCGCGGACGACGCCGCCGGTCACCGAGGCGAGGGTGACCCGGTAGCCGCCGGCCCGGCCGAGAGAGGCGGCGGCCCGCCCCGCCCCGGCGAAGACCTCGTGGGGACCGACCGCATCGAGCGGCTGGAAGCCGTCGAAGGCGGCGATGACCACGTGGCGTTCCCTCATCGCCCCACTCTGAGGGCGGGCGCCTATGGCGTCAAGGACATGGTTCCCACAGATTCGGCCATCAGAGGCCGACCGCCGCCTCAGCCCGGGCGCGACCGCCGCGTCCCGCGGGCGCGCACCCAGGCCAGGAGGTCACCGTTCTCGCCGCGCCGCACCGAGCCGGTGAAGATGTCCTCCCGATCGGTCGAGACCTCGCGGGCCACCTCGGCGAAGAGCTGGTCGCCGATGGCGGCGGGCTGGAGGTACTCGACGAGCACCGAGGAGATGATGCCGGAGTGCTCGGGCGTCGTTCGCTGCCGCGGCGACAGCCGCCCCCGCCACCGCGTAGAAGACGGCACCGTGCACGGTGCCGTGCGGGTTGGCATGGCGCCCGTCCGTGGTGAGGACGGCCACCGTGTGGCCCGGACCCCGGCGTTCAACCCCGATCCCGAGAAGGGCGGCGAACTCGTCGGTCCGCGGGCCGCTCATCCGCGCACGTCAGGTGGCCGGGGTGGATGCGGGCAGGCGCCCGGGCATGGGCACCGCCGTGGCCGGCCAGCGCTTGCGGCTGATCCGGCTCAGCTTGTTGAGGAGGGTGACCGCGCCCGGGTCGTCCTCAATGGGCCGCGTCTCGATCACGCCGGCCGTCTCCATGTCGTTGAACAGCGCCTCGCCCCTCTCGGTGCGCACCAGGGTCAGGGTCCAGTCCCCGAACGCGCCGATGCCCCCGGTCGAGATGTCGGCGTGCTCGGCCGCGAAATCGGGGCAGCTGGTGCAGCCCTCCCGGGTCCAGGCGTGGGCCTCCTTCAGCGGCACCTCGTGGTAGCTGCCGTCCTTCATCCACACCTGGAAGACACCCTTGATGTTCATCTTGACGATGTCGGCCCGGGCCAACCCGTACTTCGCCTCGAAGAGCTCGGGAAAAATGGCGTCGTCGAACGTCTTGGAGCACAGCAGCCCGATCGAGAGGGTGAAGCGGCGGGCGATCTTTCCCGCCTTGCGTGCCGCCATGACGGGCGGTGCCGAGGCCTGGCAGCCCATGCCCACGAGGGCGATCCGTTCTGCCCCTCCGGCGATGGCCTCGGCGTAGGCCAATGGGTTGGCCGAGTAGGTGTAGCGGGACCCCGCCGTGGCGAGCACGTCCTCGCGGCTGCGCGCCACCCGGGGCACCGCCTTCCACGTCGAGCCGTCGCCCTCGAGGCCCGAGACGAGCGCGGCGTCGATCACGTCGTGCTCGAAGGCCCAGATCAAGAGCGCAGAGACGAGGCCACCGTCCTGCCCGGTGCCCTGCACGTCGGCGTCGGCGGCCCGGGCCAGCACGGTCCGGCGGGCGATGCCCGAGACCTCGTCGTCGCTCCTGGGCCGGCCGAAGAGATAGGTCTCGATGTCGGGCTCCCAGGTCCGAAAGCGCGGGCAGGCGCGGGTGCACAGCGTGCACCCCTTGAGGCCGTGGGTGCAGTTGTCGGGTCCGCCGTCGGCGTCCACGTGGAAGGGCTTGTAGGCGCCGTCGGCGTCGTCGTAGCCGAGGACGTCGTACGGGCAGGCGATGACGCACGCCGAGCACCCGGTGCAGAGCCCGGAGGTCACGACCTCGGTGAACAACTCGGCCCATTGCGGCTTCTCGGGTGGCATTGGCCCACCATATTCGGCGGGACCGCAAGGGTCGGATACCTTGCGCCGGTGCCTGAGATCCTCGAAGTCGAGCACTACAGGGCGTTCGCCGAGCAGTGCACTCGACCGGCCGATCACCAGGGCGTGGATGGTGGACTCCCGCTACGGCCGCGGCGGGACCACGCCGCCGCGGCTGCGGGCGGCCCTGGTCGGCCGCTCCTTCACCGCGGCGCGCCGGCGCGGGAAGCTGCTGCTCCTCGACACCACCGAGGGGCCCACCGTGGGCCTGCGCTTCGGCATGACGGGGGGACTGGTGGTCGACGGGCACGAGGCCCTGGACCGTCTGCGGTACGGCCCCGGTGTCTTCAACGAGAAGTGGGTCCGGGCCCGCATCAGCTTCGACGACGGCGGGCCATCTCGAGTTGCACGACCCGCGTCGATTCGGGTCGCTCGAGATCGCACCCGACGAGGAGCGGCTCGGGCCCGACGCGCTGCTCGGTCTCCGTGCGCGAGCTGCGCCGCGCGCTCGCGGTCGGCCCGGGCCGGGAGCGGACGGCGGCACCCCTCAAGGCCAGGCTCATGGACCAGGAGCGCCTGGCCGGTATCGGCAACCTGCTGGCTGACGAGATCCTCTGGCGCGCCGGCCTCGCGCCTGGTCGGCGGGCCCCGCTCACCGAGGACGAGCTGCGCGCACTGCACAGGTCGCTGCGGGGGACTCTGCGTCAGCTGGCGCGGCGGGGCGGCTCCCATACCGGCGACCTCATGGAAGAGAGGCAGGCCGGAGGGCGCTGCCCGCTCGACGGCGCGGAGCTGCGCCGGGAGGTGGTCGGGGGACGGACGACGTACTGGTGCCCTGCGCACCAGCGCTGAACCGCAACCGGCGCACGCCGTCCGGGGAGCGGGCTCCGCTCAGCTGGTGAGCGGCGGCAGGCCTTTGGCGATCAGGTCGACGCCGAAGACGACGAAGAGCACGGCCATGACGGCTGCGTTGTGCGAGGACAGCCAAGTCTTGGCCGAGTCGAGCCCGGCCTTGGCGTGCTCGCCGCCCACCAACGCGTACACGACGGGTCCGGCGATGCTCAGGCTCCCGACGACGACGAAGACGGCCGTCGCCACGACGGCGTCCGACGTCGACAGCCCGAGCTGGGCCAGGCCGGCGGCGGCTCCGGCGGTGAGGATGAGGTTCTTGGGGTTGACGCCGGCCAGGAGGAGCCCGGCGCCGAAGGCCTTGCCGGGGGAAAGGGTGTCGACGGTCGCCATCCACTTGGGCATGGCAGGCTCCTCGCCGGGGCCGGGACGTTTCCGCCACTGGCGGCGGCCCAGCGCCAGCAGCGCGACGCCGAGGACGATCTTGCCCCACGACACCGAGTCCGCCGCGGTACTGCTCGTCGCGACGTGGCCCTCGTGGGAGAGGACGTAGACGATCGTGCTCACCGCGGCCAGGGCGAGCACCCAGCCGAGCAGGAATGCGGTCCCGTTGACCCGGGCGCGCCGCGAGAAGAGCATCAGGATCACGGCGACGATGGGCAGCGGGCTGATGGCCACGCCGATGGCGAAGGTCAGGACTTCGCTGATCCCCTGTCCCATGTCGGTGGCCTAGCCCTGTGCGATCTCTTCGAGCACCTTGGCCGCGTGGCCGTCGGCCCGCACGTTGTACCACGCCCGCTGCACCTTGCCGTTCGGCCCGACGAGGAAGGTCGAGCGGATGGTGCCGACCGTCTTCTTGCCGTACATGGTCTTCTCGCCCCACGCGCCGTACTTCTCCATGACCTTCTTGTCGGCGTCGGTGAGGAGGGGGAACTTCAGCTTGTACTTGGTACGGAATTTCACATGCTTCTCCGCCTTGTCGGGCGAGATCCCGAGCACGGCGACCCCGGCCTTCTCGAAGGCGCGCAGGTTGTCGTTGAACTGGCATGCCTCCTTGGTGCAGCCGGGCGTGTCGTCCGCCGGATAGAAGTACACGATCACCTGCTGGCCCTTGAAGTCCGACAGCTTGACCGGCTTGCCGTCCTGGTCAGGCAGGGTGAACGCGGGGGCGGTCGTGCCCGCTTCGAGTTTGGCCATGGTCGGGTCTCCCTTCGGTTGTGTGCGGACCGCTCACTTTGGCACAGGCCTCCGCG
This sequence comes from uncultured Acidimicrobiaceae bacterium, assembly GCA_963726135.1. GTDB lineage: Bacteria > Actinomycetota > Acidimicrobiia > Acidimicrobiales > RAAP-2 > Bog-473. The sequence goes on along the minus strand of CAVSBE010000001.1, from coordinate 415,553 downwards.
TCAGAACGTTCCTGGGCTGGTACAATAGGGGTGCGACCACCGGCAGGGGCCGGTGAGTCGGGGTCGACTCTCACTCCTCTGTGATGGCGCACGGCCCCGCCGAACAACAGAGAGAGCGGGACAATGACCGTTGATGCCCTAACCGGCGCGCATGCCGGTTCCTCCACGAACGGGGACGGTGCCGTCCCCGGCGACGATACCTACGAGACAGCCAGGACCTTCGAGTCCCTCGGCGTCTCACCCGAACTCACGCAAGCGCTGGCCGATGAAGGCATCGTCAGCGCTTTTCCAATTCAGGCCCTGACCGTCGCCGACGCGCTGGCCGGTCGGGACGTCTGCGGCAAGGCCAAGACCGGTTCCGGCAAGACCCTCGCCTTCGGCGTGCCGCTGCTGCAACGGGCCAAGGCGACCCGAGAGGCGGAGAGTCCAGTGACCGCGGCCCGCCCGGCACGGCCGCTCGCCCTCGTACTGCTCCCGACGCGCGAGCTCGCGGTGCAGGTCTACGACGTGCTGGCGCCGCTGGCCAAGAAGCTGGGACTGCACGCGGTCGCCGTCTACGGCGGCGCCGACATCGACCGGCAGGTCGCCAAGCTCCGGAAGGGCGTCGATCTGGTGATCGCCACGCCCGGCCGGCTCATCGACCTCGGCGACAGGGGCGAGGTCGCAGTCGACGGGCTCGAGACCCTGGTGCTCGACGAGGCCGACCGCATGGCCGACATGGGGTTCATGCCCCAGGTCGAGTGGGTCTTGCGCCGTCTCGACCAACCGCACCAGACGCTGCTGTTCTCCGCCACCCTCGACGGGGCCGTCGATCGCCTCGTCACCCGCTACCTGTCGGATCCCGGTCTTCCACGAGGTCGCCTCCTCCACGCAGACCGTCACGCTCATGGAGCACCGGTTCCTCCAGGTCCATCAGATGGACAAGGTCAAGGTGGCGGCCGCCATCTGCCGGAGCCAGGAGAAGTCCCTCCTCTTCGTGCGCACGAAGCGGGGCGCCGACCGGCTGGTCGAGCACCTGGGCAAGGAAGGGGTCAGGGCGGCGGCCATCCACGGCGACCTGCGCCAGGCCAACCGCGAGCGGGCACTGGCCGACTTCTCGAACGGCAAGCTCGCCGTCCTCGTCGCCACCGATGTGCGCGGCCCGTGGCCTCCACATCGAGGGAGTCGACGGGGTGATCCACTTCGACCCGCCGGAGGACCACAAGGCCTACCTGCACCGTTCCGGCCGGACGGCCCGTGCCGGCAGGGCCGGTGTCGTGGTGAGCCTGGCGTTGTGGAACCAGCTGGTGGAGATGGAGGTGATTCAGCGCCGTCTCGGTCTGCGGATCCCGATCGTCGAGATGTTCTCCAACGACCCCCGCCTGGCCGACCTGGGGGTCTGGGAGCCCAAAGCCGAGGAGAGCGTCCTCTGAGCGGGACCGTGACCGTCCCGATCTGGTCGTCCGAGGACGGGATCCGCCGCGCCCTGGTGGTGACCGCCCACCCCGACGACGTCGACTTCGGGGCAGCCGGCACGGTTGCCGCCTTCACCTCGGCCGGCGTCGACGTCACCTACTGCATCGTCACGAACGGCGACGCCGGCGGATCGGACCGGACGATGTCGCGGGCGGAGATGGCCGCGCTCCGCCAGGACGAGCAGCGCGCCGCGGCCGCCGTGGTGGGCGTCAGCGACGTGCGCTTCCTCGCGCATCCCGACGGCATGGTGCAGGCCAGCGTGGAACTGCGCCGCGACATCAGTCGGGTGATCCGCCAGGTCCGCCCCGAGCGGGTCATCACCCAGTCTCCCGAGCGCAACTGGGACGCCATCTTCGCCAGCCATCCCGACCACCTGGCCGCCGGAGAAGCCGCCGTCTGCGCGGTCTACCCCGACGCCCGCAATCCGTTCGCCCATCCCGAGCTGCTCGACGACGAGGGGCTCGAGCCGTGGAGCGTCGCCACAGTTGTGGGTCATGAGCCCTGGGGACCGGCGGGCGGGCATCGCGGTGGAGACGAGCGGCACCGTCGAGCGCAAGGTGGCCGCGTCTGCTGTGTCACAAGAGCCAGATCGCTGACCCTGAGGGCGTGAAGCAGCGGATCCATGAATGGGCGGGGGCACAGGCGGAGGCGGCCGGACTTCCCCAGGGTTCCTCGGCCGAGCTGTTCCGGGTCACCCTCATCCCCTGAGGCGCGATGGGCGCCGGTGACCTCTGGGTGGTGCTGCAGCACGTGGCGTTCGAGGGCCCGGGCTCCGTCGCAGCCGCGATCCGGGACACCGGCGCCGGTCTGAACGTCGTCCGTGCCGACCTCGGTGAGGCCGTTCCTGCTGCCGCGGCGGTCGAGGAGATGGCGGGACTCGTCGTCATGGGGGGTCCGATGAGCGTGCACGACGATCTCGCATGGCTCGAAGACGAGCGGGCGCTGCTGCGCGCGGCGGTCGACGCCCGCCTGCCCGTGTTGGGCGTCTGCCTGGGGGCGCAGCAGCTGGCGGCAGCGTTGGGCGCGGACGTCACGCTGGGCCCGGCGCCCGAATGCGGCATCGGCGAGGTCCACCTGACCACGGAGGCGATCGAGGACCCTGTGTTCGGGGCCGCTCCGACCCCGCTCCCGTGCGTGCACTGGCACGTCGAGACGTTCTCCCTGCCCGAGGGCGCCGTCAGGCTGGCGCACAACGCCGCCTACGAGAACCAGGCGTTCCGGGTGGGCGAGCTGGCCTACGGACTGCAGTTCCACGTCGAGGTGACGGCGAGCCTCGTGGCGCACTGGGGGCCGCACCTCCCGCCCGGCGTCTTCGTGCGGGCGTCCGACGTGGCCCACGTGACGCGGGCCGGCGACGGCGTCGTGCGCCGGTTCGTCGCCTTGGCCGGATCGGCGCTCACCGGCTGACGGCCGGACGCGCCCGCGTCACCCCGCAGTTGGCGCAGCATGTACTGCAGGATCCCGCCGTGGCGGTAGTACTCGGCCTCCATGGGCGTGTCGATCCGCACCGCCACCCGGAACTCCGTGACCGAGTCGTCGTCCGCCGTGGCTGTCACCGACAGCTCCTTGGGCTGCTCACCCTTGTTCAGCACCTCGAGGCCGGTGACGGAGAAGCGCTCGTGCCCCGTCAGGCCCAGGCCCTCGGCCGAGTCGCCCTTGTAGAACTGCAGCGGCACGACGCCCATGCCGATGAGGTTGGAGCGGTGGATCCGCTCGAAGCTCTGCGCGATGACCGCGCGCACACCGAGCAGCGCCGTTCCCTTGGCCGCCCAGTCGCGGCTGCTGCCCGTCCCGTACTCGCGACCCGCCAGCACGATCAGGGGCACTCCCTCGTCCGCGTACTGCATCGCCGCCTCGTAAATGGATGTCTCCGCGCCCTCGGGCAGGTGCAGGGTGACTCCGCCCTCGGTCCCCGGCGCCAGCCGGTTGCGCAGGCGCACGTTGGCGAAGGTGCCCCGCATCATGACTTCGTGGTTCCCGCGGCGCGCGCCATAGGAGTTCCAGTCCTCGCGTGGCACACCGTGCTCGGTCAGGTAGCGCCCGGCGGGCGTCGTGGGACCGATGGAACCAGCAGGGGAGATGTGATCCGTGGTGACGCTGTCGCCCACCATCACGAGCACCCGTGCGTCGGTGATGTCGGTCACCGGGGCGGGCGTCATCGTCATGGTCTCGAAGAACGGAGGGTTCTTCACGTAGGTGGAGTCGTCCTGCCACGCGTAGGTCTCTCCCGCCTCGGTCCGGACCTCGTGCCAGTAGTCGTCGCCGTCGAAGACGGCGCCGTAGCGGGCGCGGAACATGTCGGACGTGAGCGACGCCTTGATCGTCTCGCTGACCTCGTCGATCGTCGGCCACAGCTCCGAGAGGAGCACGGGCTTGCCGGCGGTGTCCTGGCCGATGGGATCGGTGGTCAGGTCGGTGTCGATGGTCCCGGCCAACGCGTAGGCCACGACGAGCGGTGGCGACGCGAGGTAGTTCATCCGCACGTCGGGGTGGATGCGTCCCTCGAAGTTCCGGTTGCCCGAGAGCACCGAGGCCACGGACAGGTCGCCCTCCCTGACGGCGTCGCTCACGCCTTCGAGCAGCGGGCCGGAGTTGCCGATGCAGGTGGTGCAGCCGTAGCCGACGAGGTAGAAGCCGAGCGCCTGGAGCGGCTCCATGAGGCCGGCGCGCTCGAGGTAGTCGACGACGACACGCGACCCCGGCGCGAGCGAGGTCTTGACCCATGGCTTCGAGCGCAGCCCACGTTCGACCGCCTTCTTGGCCAGCAGGCCCGCGGCGACGAGGACCTGGGGGTTCGACGTGTTGGTACAGCTCGTGATCGCCGCGATGACCACATCACCGTCGGTCACCTGATGGTGCGGCGCCGCTGCGGGCTCGGTCGCCGCGGTGCGCGGGGCGCGATCGAGCGCGACCCGGTAGGCGTCGCCGGCGGCGCTCAGCGAGACCCGGTCCTGGGGCCGCGAGGGCCCGGCCAGCGAAGGCTCCACGTCGCCAAGGTCCAGGCTGACGTGCTCGGAGTACACCGGCTCGGGGGCGCCCGGGTCGTGCCAGAGGCCCTGGGCCTTGGCGTAGGACTCAACCAGGGCGAGGTGCTCCTCTTCGCGCCCGGTGAAGCGCATGTAGTCGAGGGTCACCTGGTCGATGGGGAACATGGTGCAGGTGGCGCCGTACTCGGGGCTCATGTTGCCGATGGTGGCCCGGGTCTCGAGAGGCAGGGCGGCGACGCCCGGGCCGTAGCACTCGACGAAGGCGCCGACGACGCCGTGGTCGCGCAGCAGCTCGGTCACCGTCAGCACCACATCGGTCGCCGTGATGCCGGGCTTCGGCTCTCCGGATATCCGGAGCCCCACGACCGGCGGCAGGAGCATGGAGAGTGGCTGGCCCAGCATCGCAGCCTCGGCCTCGATGCCGCCGACCCCCCAACCCAGCACGCCGAGGCCGTTGACCATGGTCGTGTGCGAGTCGGTGCCCACGAGGGTGTCGCAGAAGGCGCGCCCGTCCTCGGTGGCGAAGACGAGTCGCGACAGGTACTCGAGGTTCACCTGGTGGCAGATGCCCATACCCGGGGGCACGAGCCTGAAGCCGCGGAACGCACCCTGGGCCCAGCGCAACAACTGGTAGCGCTCCAAATTGCGCGAGTACTCAATGGAGACGTTGCGGTCGTAGGAGGACGGGTCGCCCGAGCGCTCCACGATGACGGAGTGGTCGATGACGAGCTCGACGGGGACGAGCGGGTTGACCTGCGCCGCGTCGCCCCCCAGGCGGGCCAGCGCGTCACGCATCGCTGCGAGGTCGACGACGCCGGGCACTCCCGTGAAGTCCTGCATGAGCACGCGCTCGGGGGTGAGGGCGATCTCGTGGGCGGCGTCGCCGGCGCCCTGGCCGTGCCCCTCGGGGTTGGTCCCCCAGGCGGCCACGGCCACGATGTCGTCGGCCGAGACGTGGGGGCTGTCCTCGTGGCGCAACAAGTTCTCGAGGATCACCTTGACCGAGTAGGGGAGGCGGTCGATCTCGTGGCGGTCGGCGAGCGCCGGGGCCTTGATGTTGAAGATCTCGTAGCTCCGGTCGCCGACGGCCAGCTGTGTCTTGGCGCCGAACGTGTCGGGGTGATCTGCGGTCGTGGGGTCCGGGCTCATCCGCCCATTCTGCCCGTCGTTTGCAGGCATGCCCAACGGCGGAACGCTGCGGCCGGCGGCCCGGGCCCGATGGCGGCACTGTGCCGCCCCCGCCTGACCGAACCTCGACACCGGCGTTTGGAACAAGTCGTAACGACTTCGTAATGGCAATTGCGCCCCCGTCGTACCGCGTCTGTGTGCACAATCGACGGAGTGCGCGGACGCGGAGGCGCGAGGGGTACGGGCGGGAGTGCCGGCGCGCGTCGTCGATTGGCGGCACTCGTCCCGATCCTGATGGCCGTGACGGTGGCGACGGTCCTCGTGCCGGGGGCGCTCGAGGTCGGCCGGGGCGCCGGCCGCGCCACGCCGGCGGGTGCGTCGCAGCCCCGCGTCTACAACGACGCCGGGATGATCGGGTTCGGCAGCGTCAGCGGGACCGCCCCCCAGATGCCCCAGCCGCTCAACTCACCGGTCTTCTCCGGCGTCGCCACGCCCGACGGTGGCGGGTACCTGCTGGCCAGCGCAGACGGGGGCGTCTTCGGGTTCGGTGACGCGACGTTCGAGGGCTCTGCGGGAGACCTGCCGCTCAACGGCCCCATCGTCGCCATGGCGACCACCGCGGACGCCAAGGGCTACTGGCTAAGTGCGCTCGATGGCGGCATCTTCTCCTACGGGGACGCCCCGTTCTACGGATCGATGGGTTCGACCCCGCTCAACCAGCCGATCGTCGGCATGGCGGCGACGCCCGACGCCAAGGGCTACTGGCTGGTCGCCGCCGACGGCGGCATCTTCTCCTTCGGCGACGCCGGCTTCTACGGGAGCACGGGCAGCCTGGTGCTCAACGCGCCGATCGTCGGCATGGCGGCGACGCACGACGGCAAGGGCTACTGGCTGGTCGCCTCCGACGGGGGCATCTTCCCCTACGGCGATGCGGGCTTCTACGGCTCGGCGGGCAACGAGAACCTGCCCGACCCGGTCGTCGGCATGGTGGCCTCGCCCGACGGCGGCGGTTACCTGTTGGCGACGGCCAACGGCGTCGTGCTGCCCTTCGGCGACGCCCAGGCCTACGGCGGACTCTCGCTCGACCCGACGGCGACACAGATCTCGGCGATCATCGGCAACAACCAGGGCAACGGGTACTGGTTGCTCGACCCGCAGGCCTGGCAGTACGGCTTCTCGACGCCCACGCCCGAGCCGATGGTCCCCCAGTCGGCGGCGATCGCCGACGCCGTCGCGTCCCAGATCGAGCCCGACCCCAGCAGCGCGCAGGGCGCGTGGTGCAACCCGTACGGCCCCTGCGAGCAGTGGTGCGCGCTCTTCGCCACCTGGGCCTGGGAGCAAGCGGGCGTCCCGATCCCGCGCTACGCCTTCACCGGTGACATCTGGGGCTGGGCCGCGGCCCGCGGCTCCGTGCTCCCTCCCACGGCCACGCCGGCAGTCGGCGATGCCGTCCTCTACGGCACTGGTCCGTCGAACTCGAGCACCTCTGTCCACGTCGGGATCGTGACGCAGGTCTGGCCGGACGGCTCCATCATGACGGTCGGGGGCGACGCGGGACCGGGTCGCGACGGATACCTGTCCGTGGCGATCGACGGCCCGTTCCTGCCGGCCGACTCCAACTCCTACAACGGAACGCCGATCTACGCCTTCGCGCAGCCCTAGCGGCGTGCGACCCGGCCCCAACGGGTCGCGCCATCCGTCTCGCCTGACCCCCGCCACCCGGTGGGCGTTCGCGTAGGCTGCGGGCGGAGGTCCACCGTGCCCGTCTACGAATTCCGATGCTCGACCTGTCATGCCGTCTACGACGAGCGCCGCCCCATGGCCGACGCCGACGCACCCGCCACCTGCCCCGATGGCCACGTGGGGGCGGCGCGCCTCCTCCCCGTCTTCGCCACCGTGGGGATGGCGGCCGAGCCTGCGGGCGCGGGCCTGTGCGGTGCTCCGGTGGCGGGCGGGTGCGGCAGCGGCTGCGCCTGCTGCTGAGCGCACCGACGTGACGCTCTCCACCTGGGACGACTATCCCGTCCACCAGGCCGCTGAATTCATCGCGCACCCAGCGACGAGCGACCGCAACTTCTACGACCGCTACTACTTCAACATGCACCCGTGTTCAGGTGACTGGTTCGCCATCTTCGGCTACGGCCAGTACCCGAACCTCGGCGTGGTCGACGCCTTCGTCGACGTGCGCCACGGTGGGTCCCAACACATCGTGCGTGCCTCGGCTCCCCTCGGTGACCGGGGCGACCTCTCGGTCGGACCTTTCCGGATTGAGGTGCTCGAACCGCTGCGCCGACTGCGCGTCGTGGTCGAGCCCACCGAGCACAGCGTGGCCATGGATGTCACCTGGGAGGGCCACATCCCCGCCGTGGCCGAGCCGCGCCAGTACATGCGCAGCAAGGGCAGGGTCGTCTTCGACACCCAGCGGCTGGCCCAGACCGGTCGCTGGACGGGGGCGCTCTCGGTCGGTGGGACCGACCTCGAGGTGGCACCGGCGCGCTGCTGGGGGACGCGCGACCGCTCCTGGGGGGTGCGCCCCGTCGGAGAGCGCGAGCCCGACGGCATCCGCCAGGGTGAGCTCGTGCTGGGCGGGATGTGGAACTACTTCCCGATGCAGTTCGAGGACCACGCCATCATGTACATCTGCCACGAGCGCGACGACGGGGAGCGACCGCTGGTGCAAGCAGAACGGGTGTGGGTGGATCCCGAGCGCCCCGTGGACGAACTGGGCCCGTCCGAGCACGAGCACCATCTCGTTCCCGGGACCCGGGTGATCGATCGCTCCGTGCTGCGCTTCCCCGACACGGGCATGGAGATCACCTGCACGCCGTTGCTGGCCAACTTCGTCTCCATCGGGACCGGCTACGGCATCGACGCCGACTGGCGCCATGGGATGTACCACGGGCCTGACCCGCTGACCCAGGGCCTCGTCCTCTCCGTCGACGAGGTGCAGGGCATCGCCCAGTACGGCATCGTCGACAATGTGGCCGAGTTCTCCTACGGCGGGCAGGTCGGTTACGGCCTGCTCGAACACGGCTTCTTCGGCCCCTACCGGCGTTACGGGTTGATGGACGGCGCCATGGGGGCACCGCAGGACTGACGTCGGGCCCGGGTCCCGCTCGGCGCCGGGCATGCGAGAATGAGGGATGCCCGACGCCTCCAGCGTCCTTCTCCAACGCCTGCAGGCTGCGTTCGACACCGTGGTCCCCGGTGCAGACCCCGTGCTTCGCGTGTCCGACCGCGCCGACTACCAGGCGAACGGCGCGCTGGCCCTGGCCAAGGAGGTGGGCCGGCCGCCACGCCAGGTGGCCGAGGAGGTCGTGGCGGCGGCCTCCCTGGACGACATCTGCTCGGAGGTGGAGGTCAGCGGACCGGGCTTCATCAACCTGACGCTGTCGAACGACTTCGTGGCCGCGCAGGTGGCGGCGTTGTCGGCCCACCCGAGGCTGGGCGTGGAGCCCGCAGACCACCCCGAGACGATGGTTATCGACTATTCCGCGCCGAACGTGGCCAAGGAAATGCACGTCGGGCATCTCCGCACCACCCTCATCGGCGACGCGCTGGCGCGTGTGCTCGGGTTCCTCGGGCACGATGTGCGGCGCGAGAACCACATCGGTGACTGGGGGACGCCCTTCGGCATGCTCATCGAGCACCTGGTCGACGTCGGCGGCGCCGAGAACGCCGAGTCCTTCAGCGTGCGGGACCTCAACGAGTTCTACGCCGCGGCGCGCCTCGAGTTCGACGGCGATCCCGCGTTCGCCGAGCGGAGCCGGCGGCGCGTCGTGCTGCTCCAGAGCGGCGACCCCGAAACGTTGCGGCTGTGGCGGATCTTCGTGACCGAGTCCATGCGACACGCGCGCGAGGTCTACGACCTGCTCGGCGTGCTCCTGACCGACAATGACATCGTGGGGGAGAGCTTCTACAACCCGCTCCTGCCAGTCGTGGTCGACGAGCTCGACGCCACGGGCCTGCTGGTGGAGGACAACGGCGCGCTGTGCGTCTTCCCCGAGGGCTTCGAGAACCGCCAGGGCGACCCGCTGCCGCTGATCGTGCGCAAGTCCGACGGCGGGTACGGCTACCCCGCCACCGACCTGGCCACCGTGCGCGACCGTACCGGCCGGCTCGGTGCCACCCGGCTCATCTACGTCGTGGGGGCCGAGCAGTCGCTCCACCTTCGCCTCGTCTTCGCCGTGGCCGCCCTCGCCGGCTACCTGCCCGATGCCGACGCCGCCGTCCACGTCGCGTTCGGCCTCGTCCTCGGGACCGACGGCAAGAAGCTGGCCAGCCGCAGCGGTGGTTCGGACCGGCTCATCGACCTGCTCAACGAGGGCATCGACCGGGCGGCAGCCGCCATGAAGGAGCGCTCGAGCGACCTGTCGCCCGAGCGCCAGGTCGCCGTCGCTCATGCGCTCGGGATCGGCGCCGTCAAGTACGGTGACCTCTCCACGGAGCGGACACGGGACTACGTCTTCGACTGGGACCGGATGCTCGCCTTCGAGGGCGACACCGGTCCGTACCTGCAGTACGCGCACGCCCGCATTCGCTCCATCTTCCGTCGCGCCCAGGTGGCGCCCCCCGCGCCAGGGGCGGTGCCGCTCATCGGAGAGCCCCAGGAGCGCGTGCTCGCCCTGCAGCTGTTGCGCTTCGCGGCCGCGGTCGAGACGACCGCCGAGACGTACAGCCCGTCGAAGCTGTGCTCGTACCTCTTCGACCTGGCCACCGCGTTCACGGGGTTCTACGAGGCCTGCCGGGTGCTGGTCGGGGACGACGCGGTCCGTTCCTCCCGTCTCGGCCTGTGTGACCTCACGGCGAGGGTGCTCGAGCAGGGTCTCTCGCTGCTCGGCATCGAGGCGCCCGAGCAGATGTGACCGGGGCCGCGCCGGCCCCTATCCTCTCCCGGGCACCGCACGAACCCCACAAGGAGTCACAGGGAACATGGATCTGAACGGCACGTCGGCGATCGTCACGGGAGGGGCGTCGGGCCTGGGCGAAGCGACCTCCCGCCTGCTGGCCGAGCGAGGGGCCCACGTGGTGGTGGCCGACCTCCAAGAGGACAAGGGAGCTCCGCTGGCCAAGGAGATCGGCGGCCTCTTCGTCCAGACCGACGTGACGAGTGCCGAGCAGGTGATCGCAGCCGTCGAGGCGGCCGCGGAGATGGCGCCGCTCAAGGCGCTGGTCAACTGCGCCGGAATCGGGTGGGCCACCCGCACCATCGGCAAGGACGGCGACTACGCGTCGGCACACGATCTCGACCTGTACCGGCGGGTGATCGAGATCAACCTGATCGGCACCTTCAATTGCGTCCGCCTGGCCGCCACCAAGATGAGCCTCAACGATCCCGATGAGGACGGGGCCCGGGGCGCGATCGTCAACACGGCATCGGTGGCCGCCGAGGACGGCCAGATCGGGCAGGCCGCCTATTCGTCGTCGAAGGGCGGGGTCGTGGGCATGACCCTCCCGGTCGCCCGCGACCTGGCGGTGGTCGGCATCCGGGTCAACACGATCCTGCCGGGCCTGATCGACACGCCGATCTACGGCGCGGGGGAGGGCTCGGAGGCCTTCAAGGGCAAGCTGGCCCAGGACGTGCTCTTCCCGCACCGGCTCGGGCGGGCGACGGAGTTCGCCACGCTGGCGGTGGAACTGCTGTCCAACTCGTACATGAACGCCGAGTCGATCCGCATCGACGCCGGCATCCGCATGCAGCCCAAGTAGGTCCCACCGACGGGGGAGCGACAGCCATGATGGATCCCGAACTCGCGGCCCTGGTCGACGTGCTGCCGGTCATCGACCTCTCGGACCCGGTGGCGGCCCGCGAGGCCTTCGAGGCGATCCTCGTCGCTATCAAGATCGACATCCCCGGCATCGAGAGCCTCGACATTCAGGACCGGATGGTGCCCGGATGGGATGGCGACCCCGAGGTGCCCGTGCGCGTCTACCGGCCCCGGGAGGCCCCGAGCGGCGCCCGGGCACCGGGCATCGTCATGATCCACGGCGGCGGCTTCGTGATCGGGAGCGTCGAGGCCGAACACGCCGGCGCGGCCCTGGCCGCCATGGACACGGGCGCCGTCGTCGTCTCGGCTGAGTACCGCCTGGCGCCCGAGCACCCCTACCCGGCGGGCCTCCATGACTGCTACGCCGCGCTGTCATTCATCGACGCCGAGGCCGACGCGCTGGGCGTCGACCGCACACGAGTGGCCCTGCTTGGGGCGAGCGCCGGGGGTGGGCTCGCGGCGGCGACCGCGCTGCTGGCGCGTGACCTCGGCGGGCCGCGGGTCTGCTTCCAGATGCTGCACATCCCGGAGCTCGACGACCGGCTCGAGACCCCATCCATGCGGGCGTTCGTCGACTCGCCGCTGTGGAACCGCCCCCTCGCCGTCCAGAGTTGGAAGGCCTACCTCGGCGACCTGTCTGGAGCATCCGACGTGCCGGCCTACGCGGCGCCGGCCCGGGCGACGGACCTTTCGGGTTTGCCCCCCGCCTATATCTCGACAGCCGAGAACGACCCGCTGCGCGACGAGGGGATCACCTATGCCCTCCGACTGCTGCAGGCGGGGGTCTCGGTGGAGCTGCACCAGTTCCCGGGGACCTTCCATGGCTCGGCGTTGGTCACGACGGCCGCGGTGTCCAAGCGGTCCCAGCGCGAGGCGGCGCTCGTGTTGCGGCGAGCGCTGGGTGTCGATCCGGGCTGAGTGGCGCGCTCCGGCTTTCGGCCTGCCCCAGCGCACCTCGCACGGCACGAAGAGCACCAACCGTCACCGGCTCTCCGCGCAGGCTGTAGTGCGTCGCCCAACGTGTGGACGAGCAGACGCTCCTTGTGGTGCGGCTCCGTGGAGCTTGCCCCGTCGGTAGCCTCCGCACCGCATCATGCTCCGAGCAGCAGCAGCCCCACGGCGACGGCGATCGCGACGGGGACGCTGGCCAGCCCGAGCATGCTCGCCCGTCGTACGTCGGGCTTCCCGCCGGCGCTCCTCGCCGCCCGGAGCCACAGGACCCAGGCCAACGAGCCCGTCACGAACAGGTTCGGGCCGACGTTGAGGCCGACGAGCAGCGCGTAAGGGTGCGGGGGTTGGCGCGCGGCCAGGAGCGACGCCGCAGGAAGGTTGTTCACCAGCACGCTGGTAAGAGCGGCTGCCGCAGCGGTGCCCCAGGGATCGAGATGCGAGAGAAGGGTGGCCGGCCCTGACCACGAGCGCCCCAGCGTTCCGAGTGCGACGGCTAGTCCAAACAGCCCGATCAACACGGGGAGACCGAGGACTCGCAGAGCCTCACGTGGTGCGTCGCCGGCGGTGCCGCGCCGCACCGACCTGAGGACCATGGCGCCCACCCCGACCGCAGCCACCGGGAGCGCCGGCGCGCGTAGCGCCACCACGAGCACCGTGACGGCCGCGACGGCGGCGAGGCCCACGCCGAGCCCCGGACGTTCGACCGCGCCGGTCGCGGCGATCGTGGTTCGCAGCGTGCGGTGGTGCAAGACGCCGACGACCAGTGCGGTGGCGACGGCGGCCCCGACGGCGGGCAAGGCCATGTGCGCGAAATACGTACCGCCCGACAGGTGGAGGTGTCCGAGCACGATGAGGTTGGTGAGGTTCGAACCGGGCAGCATCAGCGAGCCCGCGTTCGACAGCAGCAAGCAGGCGTAGAGGAGGGCGGCCTCTCCCTCGCCCCGGCCGCGGGCGGCGTAGATGAGCACCGGGGTCAAGAACGTGACCGAGGTGTCGAGGTTGAGCAGCGTGGTGACCGTGACGACGAGGAGCGCAGTGCCGGCGTAGAGGGCCAACCCGTTTGGTGAGATCAGAGCCAGCGCGCGGCCACCCGCCTCGAAGAGCCCGTCCTCCTCGGCGACAAGGCCGACCAGGAGGAGCCCCGCCACCAGAACGAAGGCGGGCCAGTCCTGGGCCGCCGCCGCTCGGGCATGCGACGGAGCGACCAGTACGGCAGCCACGAGCGAGGTGCCGCCCAGCGCGGCCAGACCCCATTCGACCGGGCGCGTGTGTCGCGAGACGAGGCTGAGTGTTGGTCGGGGGCACCGTTCGATTGTGCCCTATGACCGGACCCATGAAACGCCGGTGTGGCACTGGGTTTGGCGGTGGGAGGCAGGGCCCGGCTGGGCGCCGGTTGGGCGTCGGCGTCGTGCTGCACTCTCTCCCTCGTTGCGGCGCGCTGGTCGGCGAACGGCAGGGCATGATGGGGCGATGACGGGTTTCAAGGGTTGGCCCGACTGCGCGCTGGACTTCTACGAGGGACTGGACGCGGACAACTCGAAGGCGTACTGGAACGACCACAGGGACGTCTACGAACGCGACGTGAAGGCGCCGATGGAAGCGCTGCTGGCCGAGCTGGCACCCGAGTTCGGCGAGCCCCGCCTCTTCCGCCCCTACCGCGACACGCGCTTCAGCCGCGACAAGTCACCGTACAAGACGGCGATCGCCGCGAGGATCGGCGACGGCTACGTGCAGCTCTCGGGCAACGGCCTCATGGCTGGCGCCGGCATGTACCACATGGCGCCGGACCAGCTGGTGCGCTTCCGCGACGCCGCAGCGGCCGACGGGCCCGGCCGCAAGCTCGAGGCCGTCGTCGACGCGCTCCGCGCCGCCGCCATCGAGGTCACCGCCATGGAGACGCTCAAGACTGCGCCCAGGGGCTACCCGAAGGACCATCCGCGAATCGAGCTGCTGCGCCACAAGGGTTTGGTGGCCATGAGGGCCTGGCCGGTCGCCGGCTGGCTCGGGACGTCGGGGGCGAAGAAACGCGTGGTCGACCTCTTCCACGCCACCGCGCCGCTCCTGTCCTGGCTCGGCGCGCACGTCGGGCCGAGCCAGGACCCGGCGGCTACGCGGTGAAGCAGGTCATCGACAGCGAGCCGTAGGCGTACCCGTCGACGAGCACCTCGGCCCGCTGGCCGCCGGCGGCGGCGAGGCCGGCGAAGTAGACGAGCGGGATGAAGTGGTCGGGCGTGGGAGCGGCGTGGCGGTAGTCGGGATGCTCGGTGAGCTGCAGGACGTCGCCTGGGGAGTCGGCGACGAGCTCGCAGGCCGCCTCGTTGAAGCGCTTGGCCCAGTCCGAGCCCACGTCCGGGTCCGCCCAGTTCATGGCGCCGAGGTTGTGAACGACGTTGCCGCTGCCGACGATCAAGACGCCCTGCGCGGCGCAACGGCGCCAGCCGGGTCGCAAGGTCGAGGTGGTAGCGGAGTGGTTGCACCGCGTTGATCGCGAGCTGCACCACCGGGATGTCGGCGTCGGGGTACATGTGGGTCAGGACGGACCACGTGCCATGGTCGATGCCCCAGCTGTCGTGGTCGAGGCCGACCCAGTCCGGTTCGGCCACCTCGGCGACCGCCGCGGCCACCTCGGGTGAGCCCGGGCAGGGATAGTCGACCGCGAAGAGCTGGTCGGGAAACCCGAAGAAGTCGTGGATGGTGCGTGGCGTGGCCATCGCCGTGACGGCGCTGACGTTGGTGTACCAGTGCGCGGAGATGCACACGACGGCGCGCGGCCGGGGGAGGGCCGCACCGAGCGCGGCCCAGGCCTGGGTGTAGCGGTTGTGCTCCAGGGCATTCATGGGGTTGCCGTGGCCCAGGAACACCACTGGAAGCGGGACATCGCTCACGACCCGCACCCTACCGATCGGCGCGTGCGCCGGCGTCAGGCCTCGACGGCGGCCCGCACCTCCGTCGTCTCGTCGGCGCTCGAGAGCGCCTTCCACAGGGCCCAGTAGCTCGAGTACGTGATCACGTCGGTGATGTAGCCCGCCCGCTCGAGCTCGGCGTGGTAGGCGGGCAGGTTGCGCCAGGGCACACCCATGTCGACGTGGTGGGCCAGGTGCCAGCCGGTGTTGTACGGGACGATCCAGAACCGGGCGAGGAGCGACTGGCGCACGTTGTGCGTCGTGGCCCGGCGGTCCGGACTGCGCTCCATCCCGCCGTGCTCGGCAATGGAGCGCAGGCGGTTGATCACGCGCCATTCGGTCATCCAGGGCAGCCACCACAGAAGCGGGTAGATCCACCACCGGCCGGTGGCCGCCCACATGGCGGCCCACAGCAGGGCCTGGACGCCGAAGATGGCGAGGCCGATGGGGCGGAACGGCTCATGGAGGGTGTTCTTGACGAGCGGGACGAAGTTCTTCCACCCGCTGATCCCGATCGCGTCGCGGAAGAGGCGGCGCGCCAGAGCACGGCGCGTGCACGGGTAGGGCGCGTAGAAGGCGAGGTCGGGCTCGTCCGGGCCGAACTCGTCCTTGTGGTGGGCGAAGTGCACCCGCCGGTACAGCTGGACAGGCGTGAACACCGGGTAGGCCACCACCCACTTGCCGATCCAGTCGTTCCACCGCTTGTTGGTGAAGAGCAGCTTGTGCGCCGCCTCGTGCATCAGGATGGCGAAGCGCGCGTACATCGGGCCCATCAGCACGAAGGCGATCAGGTAGCCCCACCACTGGTCGATCCACACGGCGCCGCCGATGATGAGGGCGACCCAGAACCACACCGCCGCCACGGAGACGGCGTTGCGCACGTTGTCGATGCGGCGCAGAGCGGCACGCAACTCCGGGATGGCCATGCCGTTGGCCAGCAGGCGCTCGCTCGGGAGGACGCCGGGCCGGGATGCCGCATCGGGCACCATGGTGCTCGCCATGGGGACATATTACACTCACAAGTCAAGTGACGCAAGTAGGTAATACCGAGGTGACGGCACTGCAGGCGCCCCCGCTGACGGCCCGCTCCGTGCTGGCCAGCGCCCTGCTCGGGACGGACCCTCCCGAGCTGCCCGTGGCGCAACTGGTGCGACTGACCGGGCTCTTCGGCATCAGCGAGAACCGGGCACGGGTGGCGCTCAGCCGCATGGTGGCCGCAGGGGAGGCGACGACCGACGGGTCCGGGCGGTACCGACTGGCGGGCCACCTGGCCGCTCGCCAGTCGCGCCAGTCCGCCAGCCGCTCGGGCACCACCGCGCCCAACGAGGGCTGGTGGTGGCTGGCCGTGGTGACGACGAGCGGGAGCACGGCCGAGATCCGCGGTGCCCGCCGGCGCGCCCTCGCCTACGCCCGGTTGGGAGAGCTGCGCGAAGGGGTGTGGCTGCGGCCGGGCAACGTCGCCGTGGAACTGCCCGATTCCCTGGACGCGGACGTCGAGCTGATGACGGCGCGGCCCCGGGACCCGCGGGCGATGGCCCTCCGGCTGTGGGACCTCGGTGCGTGGTCCGACCAGGCGGGCCAGCTCCTCCGTGGCCTCGGCGCACTCGCGCCCGACCGGCCCGAGTCGCTGGCGCCGGGCTTCGAGCTCTCCGCCGCCGTGTTGCGCCACCTGCAGGCGGACCCGCTGTTGCCCGCCGAGCTCCTGCCGCCGGACTGGCCGGGCGGCCACCTCCGGAGGGCGTACGACGACTGGGATGCGCGCTACCGCGCCACCCTCTACGCATGGAGCCGGGCCGGCTGAGCCACGGCGTCACTAGGGTGACGACGTGCCCGACATCTGCCAGGCGCTCGTGATCGAGGCGCCGCCCGAGGTCGTTTTCGACGCTGTCAACAGTGCGGAAGGGAACCGCGCCTTCTGGACCGACCAGACGGAGTACGAGCCCGCCGAGGGCTCCGTCGCCGTCTTCTCCTTCGGGCCCAACGCCGAGACGCATTCCGCTTCGAGGTGACGTCCATCGACCGTCCCCGGTCGTTGACGTGGACCTGTGTCGGCGGGCCGCCCGAGTGGCAGCCGACCTCCATCGTGTGGACGCTCACACCCGCCGAGGGCGGCGGCACCAACGTTCGCTTCGAGCATCGCGGCTGGGCGTCCGCGGACGGCGAGCTGGCCGCCTGCACGTTCACCTGGGGCCGGATCCTGTACGCACTCGACGAGTACGTGCGCACTGGCGCGTCGATCCCGCCGTTCTCCGTCTACTAGGAGATGGCGGACGCACCCACGCTGTTCGAGTGGGCCGGTGGACGAAGTGCGTTCGACCGAATGATCGACGCGCCCAGCTACGACAACCGGGAGCGGTAGCCTCCGCGGCGATGAATGTCGAGATCGCCTTCACCGGCGTGCCCGTGACCGAACTGGCGCCGGGTCGGGACTTCTTCGAGCGCCTCCTCGGCCGGGCCGCCGACGTCGTCGTCAACGAGAACGAGGTCATGTGGCGCCTGGCCGAGACGGCGTGGCTCTATGTCGTCGTCGATGCAGCACGGGCCGGGCACGCGCTGGTCGCCCTCTCGGTGGGCGATCTCGACGCTGCGCTGTCCGAGATCGGCTCCCGGGGCATTGAGCCCGCCCTGGTGGAGGAGTTCGGCGCCAACCGCAAAGCGACCACCTTCGACCCGGACGGGAACTCGGTCGCCCTGCTCGAAGTGCGCTCCTAGGCCGCGCCCGGGGACGCCGCCTTGCGCCACACCGAGACGTGGCTCCGGCTCTCACGGGTGAACGGCGACCCGTCCCAGTCGTTCCAGCGCTCGCTGAGCGTCATGGAGGCGAGGCGGGCCATGAGGTCGAGCTCGGACGGCCAGACGTAGCGGAACGGCGCCGAGAAGACCTCGACCCCGTCCTCGGACACGAAGTAGTGGTGTGACACGACGCACTGTTGTTCCACGTCGTACTCGTCGAAGCCGAGGTGCGCCGGCGTCAACGTGAACGCCCGGACGGTTTCCCCCGGTGGCAGGCGCTGGAGGTCCGGGACGAGGACTTCGATGACGAAGCACCCGCCCGGGGCCAGGTGCGCCGCGACGTTGCGGAAGCACGCCACCTGCTCCGTCCTGCGTGGTGAGGTTCATGATGGTGTTGCGCACGAGGTACGCGAGCGTGAACGTCCCGAGCGCCCCCTCGACCTGTGCCGTCGCGAAGTCGCCGACGGTGACGCCGAGGGCCTCTGAGCCAGACTTGGCCCGCAGCTGCGCCACCATGTCCTCGGACAGCTCGATGCCGTGGACGGGCACTCCCCGCCGGCTGAGGGGCAACGCGAGGCGGCCGGTCCCGACGCCCAGCTCGAGCACGGCGCCGCGCCCGGCCCGCTCGGCCAGGAAGTTCACGGCCGGGTCGACCACCGCCGGGTCGAACAGGTTCGCCCACTTGGCCTCGAACCCGCTGGCCACGGTCCCGACGAAGGCGTTGTGCGGCACGGACCCATGGTGCCAGGTTCGAATGGTCGGTTACCGTGCCCGGGTGAGTCCCGCCTCCGTCCGCTGGTGACCCGGCCCGGCGACGTGGTCGTTCTCAACGGGGCGCCGCGGTCGGGGAAGTCGAGCATCGCCGCCAGCATCCAGGACTCGTTCGCGGGGCTCTGGCTCAATGTGGGCGTCGACGCCTTCTCGGGGGTCACCCCCGCCCGCAGCCGGCCCGGCATCGGGCTGCGACCTGGCGGCGAACGCCCCGACCTCGAGGACGACGTGGTGCGCCTCTACCGGGGTTTGTTCGGATCGGTGGCGTGCCTCAGCCGCCTGGGTCTCGACGTCGTCGTCGACGCCGGCCTGCACGACCACTACTCGCGGCCGCTCGGCATCCTGGAGCTGGTCGCGGCGGAGCTCGAGCACACCCCGGCCTACCTCGTGGGCGTGCGCTGCCCGCTCGAGGTGATCATGGCCCGGCGCGACGAGGAGGTGCGGGAGGGGCGGCCGGCGCGGTACGTGACGACCTCACCGGAGGGGTCGATCCCCGAGCCGGTCCTGCGCTGGCAGGAGGCGGTGCACACGCCGGGCATCTACGACGTCGAGGTCGACACCTCGGTCGCGTCCCCGGCGGCATGCGCCGCCCGGATCCGCCAGCGGGTGGAACAAGGGGCGCCCGACGGCCTTCGGCCGGCTTCTCTCAGAACTATGAACGAATTTGTTGAGAGTATTGAGAGCGCCCATGCGGTCGCCGCCCCCGTCCGTCGAGCTCGACCGGGCGCGTGGTCTACGCCGCGTGTGACTGGCTCATCCAGGTCTCGTACATCTCGGCGTAGTGGCCGCCCATCGCCACCAGCTCGTCGTGCGAGCCCACCTCGAGCAGGCGGCCGTCGCCCACCACCACGATGCGGTCGGCCCGCATGGCCGTCGACAGGCGGTGTGCGATCAGCACCGCGGTCCGCCCCTGCAGGAGGACGTCGAGGGCAGCCTCGACCATCGTCTCCGACTGCAGGTCGAGGTTCGAGGTGGCCTCGTCCAGCACGAGCACCCTGGGCTCGGCCATGAAGGCCCGCCCCAGCGCGATGAGCTGGCGCTCGCCCGAGGACAGCGACTGGCCCCGCTCGTGGACCGGGGTGTCGAGGCCGTAGGGGAGGCGGTGCACGAGCTCGCCCAACCCGACCTGGTGGATGGCGTTCCACACCTCGTCGTCGGGCGCCCCCGGCCGGGCGAACGAGATGTTGTCCCGGATCGTGCCGGCGAAGAGGAACGGCTCCTGGGGCACCACACCCAGCTGCGACCGCAGCGAGGAGAGGGTCACGCGCTTGAGGTCGTAGCCGTCGATGAGCACCCGTCCCGCGGTCGGGTCGTAGAAGCGGGTCACAAGCTTGGCCATGGTCGACTTCCCCGCCCCGGTGGCGCCCACGAAAGCCACCGTCTCACCGGGGGCGATCGTCAGGTCGACGTCGTGCAGCACCGGGACGGCGCTGTCGTAGCCGAACGAGACATGGTCGAAGCGGATCTCCCCCCTGATCGGCGGCAGCTCCACCGCGTCGGGTGCCTCCAGGACCGAGGGCTCCGTCTCGAGCAGTCCCCGCAGTTTGAAGACCGACGCCCGGCCCTGCTGGAAGGTGTTGTACTGCTGGACGAGCAGCTGAATGGGCGAGAAGAACCGATTGACGTAGAGGAAGAAGGCGGTCAGCTGCCCGAGGTTGATCTCCTGCGGTTTGTGCAGGTACATGGCACCGCCGATGGCGAGGATGAGCACCTGGCCGAAGACGCTGATGACCTGTGAACCCGGGCCGTAGACCCCGTTGATCCGGCCGGTGTAGTTGTTGGCGTCCCGATAGGAGCCGACGATGTCGCGGTGGGTCTCGACGTTGTAGCGCTGCCGGTTGTGGGCGGTGACGATGCGCACGCCCTGCAGGCTTTCGGAGAGGTCCGCCAGGACGAGGGCGATGCCGTCGCGCACCTTGTCGTAGCCGCGCTCCGATGCACGCTTGAACCAGATCGACATCACGACCAGCGGCGGCAGCACGGCGAAGATGGTGATGGCGGCCAAGGTCGCGTTCGTCGCGAAGAGGAAGACCGTGATCACGACCATGGTGAGGCCCTGAATGGCGAACTGGGCCAGCCCGTCCTGCAGCAGCTGCTGCAGGTTCTCGATGTCGCTGGTCATGCGGCTCATGACGACGCCCGCCTTCTCCTCGGTGAAGAAGTCGAGCGAGAGCCGCTGGAGGTGGCGGAACACGGTCATGCGCAGGTCGTTCATGACCCATGACGCCAGGCGGCCGGTGACGCGGGCCTGCCCCCACTGGGCGGTGCCCGAGATGACGATGGACACCAGGTACAGGCAGGCCATGACGACGACGACGGCGAAGTCGTAGTGGGGCGGTGTCATGCCGTGGTTGATGGCATACGACACGAGGCTCGGCCCGAGCTGGGTGAACAGGGCGATGAGGCCGACCAGGAGCGTCGCGAGGAGCAGCATCCCCGGGTACTCCATGAGCAGGGTGGTCAGGCTCAGCGGCTTCTTCTCGTGCTCGGTCGGCAGCTGGGTGAAGACAGCGTCGGACTCGCCGCGCTCGGGCTCCTCTTCCAGGAGAAGGTCGACACCCTCCTGCAGCTCGTAGGGAATGCCGCCGAAGGGAAGGCCCGCCTGGGCCGCGCCCGGTGCGCCCCCGCCGCCCATGGGCGGCCCGCCGGCGCCTCCGAACATCACAGCGCACCCCCCTCGGGCTCGAGGACGTCGTCGTCCAGCCCGAGGTCCTCCCTGCCCGCTGCCGCGGCCTCGTCGGCCTGCTCCTCACTGGCCGCCTGGGCCAGCACCTCGGAGTACAGGGGAGTGGTGGCCAGGAGCTCGGCGTGGGTGCCGTCGGCCACGATGCGGCCGTTGTCGAGCAGCACCACCCGGTCGGCCAGGCTGATGGTCGACAGCCGGTGGGCGATGATGAGCGTGGTCCGCCCCTCCATGAGCACACGGAGCGACGAGTGGATGCGCTGCTCCACCTTGACGTCGATGGCGCTGGTGGCGTCGTCGAGGATCAGGATGGGCGGGTTGACGAGCAGGGCGCGGGCGATCGCGATTCGTTGGCGCTGGCCGCCCGAGAGCGTGTAGCCGCGCTCGCCGACCACCGTGTCGTAGCCCTCGGCGAGCCGCTTGATGAAGCCGGCGGCGCCCGCCGCCGTGGCGGCGGCCACCACCTCTTCCATGGAGGCATCGGGCCGGCCGTAGGCGATGTTGTCCCGGATCGACACGGAGAAGAGGAACGGCTCGTCGAGAACGACCCCGATGTTGGCCCGCAGGCTGGTGAGCGTGAGGTCGCGTACGTCATGGCCGTCCACGCGCACGGTGCCGCCGGTGGCGTCGTAGAAGCGCGCGAGCACGCGGGCCACCGTGGACTTGCCGCTGCCGGTCCGCCCGACCAGTGCGACGGTCTCCCCGGGGTGCAGGTGGAGGTCGAGGTCGCGCAGGATGTCGCGCCGGCCGTCGTCCTCCTCGCCCGGCTTCGACAGCAGGCTGTCCGCGGCGTAGGCGAACGACACGCCGTCGAATTGCACGTCGCCCTCGCAGTCCACCAGGTCGACGGCACCCGGCCGGTCGACGATCGTCGGCTGCTCGTCGATGATCTCGTAGATGCGCCCGGCCGATGCCGAGGCGCGCTGGCCCATCATGATGAGCATGCCCAGCATCATGAACGGGGCCTGCATCATCACGAGGTAGAGGTTGAACGAGACGATGGACGCCACGGGGAGGTGCTCGTAAATGACCATCCAGCCGCCGACGAGCAGGACGAGCACGAGCCCGACCTGGGAGAGGTTCTGCACCAGCGGGGCGAAGCGGGCCCGCAGGTCGGCGTCCTTTATGTAGCCCCATTGCACCCGGTCGGCCGCCGTGGCCAGTTGGCGCAGTTGCTGCTGCTCGGCGGCGAAGCTGCGTACGACGCGCACGCCGTTCACGTTCTCGTCGACGACGGTCGCGACCTCCGCCAGGCGGGACTGGATGATCCACGAGACGGGGAAGAGAGACTTCCGCATCTTCACGCCCACGATGTAGATGAAGGGCATCGACGCCATGGCCACGAAGGCCAGTGGCACGCTGATCGAGAGCATGAAGCAGAACGCGACGATCGCGATGGAGCACTGGACCAGGATCATGGGTGCGAACGTGAGGTACATCTGCACCGAGCGGATGTCCGAGTTGGCCCGCGAGATCAGCTGCCCCGACTGCACCCGGTCGTAGAACGGGAACGACATCCGGGTGAACTGCTCGTAGAGGATGTTGCGCAGGTCGAACTCGATGGCGTAGGCGACCTTGAACAGGTTGGTCCGTGAGATGTAGCCGAAGACGCCGGTCACCAGCCCCAGCACGGCGATCCACTCGACATAGGTGTGCAGCGGCTGCGTGCGCAGGATGAGCGCGTTCGTGATGCCGTTCTGGAGGATCTTGGGGATCCACACCTGAATGATCAGGCCTAGGAACGAGAAGATCAGCGCGCTGAAGAACTGCACCTTGTGCGCCATGACGATCGGCGCCGCCCGTTTGATCCACGACTTGGACCGGTCGGGGTCGACCGTGGCCTTCGGCGCGGCGTAGCTGCTCGTGACACCCATGGGCACGTAGGCGGCCAGCGGCAGCCCGTGCGCCGGTAGCGTCGTGGCGGGTGCCCCGGTCGCCCCGTTGCCCTGGCGGCGACCATCGGCCTTCGCCTGGTCGATCCTGTCCTCGGTCTTGCTCACCGGAGGTTCCCCTCCGGCGCCGCCTGCCCGGCCGACTCGTCCGCAGCCTGGCGGGGTCCCTGGCGGGACTCGGTCATGGCGCGGGCCCACAGCTCGAGCGAGCGCAGCGCCATCGCCTCCTCCTTGTCGGGCAGATGGCCGGCGATGGAGACCAGGTAGTCGTCGACCGCCCGGTCGGCATCGGCCAGCGTCCGGACCCCCTCGCCGGTGAGGCGCAGGGCGACACGGCGGCGGTCGGTGTCCTCCTGACGGCGGTCCACCAGGCCGCGGGTGACCAGGCCGTCGATCACGGCAGTGATGGACGGCCGGCGTACCGCCAGGCGGTCGGCCAGTCCCGACGCGGCGGCGGAGCCCTCGGCGAGGATCCCGAGGACGCGGTATTGGGGGAGCGTCAGGTCGACCGTGGTCAGCGCCACCTCGACCCGCTTGGACAGCCAGGCCGCAACGCGGCCGTACGTCCCCAGGACGGGGGTGGGGCCGGCCGCTTTCGCTCTGGCCGGCGCTTTCGCGCCCGACTTCGAGCCGGGTTTCGCGCCCGACTTCGCGCCGGAGGGCGTGGTGGAGAGCGGGGAGGCGACAGACACTTCGACCATCATACAGTTAGAAAGCCTAACTATGTCGGGAGCTCTCCCACTCGGGATCGAGCTGGCGCAGGAACAGGTCACAGCGCTGCTCCTCCTCGGTCTCGCCGATGGCGCCGGCGGCCAGCTCGAGCGAGTGCAGGGAGCGCAGGAAGCCGCGGTTGGGCTCGTGGCGCCAGCGCACGTAGCCCGAGCCCCGCCAGCCGGCGGCCCGCAGCGCGTCGAGCCCGCGGTGGTAGCCCACCCGGGCGAAGGCATAGCTGTCGACCGGTTCCTCGGAGAGCTCGGCCAGGTCAGCCCAGGCCTGCAGGCAGCGCGGGTCCCGTGCGGCCACGGCCGCCACCGCCTCTCGACGGCGGTCCGGCGGGAGGGACCGGGCCGCGTCGAGGGCGGCGGCCAGCTCGGGGGTGATCGGGTCGAGGATCGTCTCGGGGCTGCCGGAGGTGAATTGGACTGAGTGCTCGGGGGTCACCGAGCCATGTTACGAGCGCAGATGAAATGAACGGTCGGGCCTCCCGATCGAACGGTCGGGGCTTCGTGGTGCCCGTGACCCGGAATGTCGTCTGCGGGAGGGCCGGCGGTACTGTTCGTCGCCGTGCCGACCCCTGACGCCCTGCCGTCGTCGTTCGAGCTCCATCCAGGGCTCAAGGGCCGGCTGCCCGAGGCAAAGGAGCTGGCCGACGTCCTGCGCCGCCTCATCCGCCTTTCGGTCAGCACGGCGCCGCCGCCGGCCGAGACAGCGCGGCTGGCAGCGCAGCTGGCAGCGGTAGCGGACGACTTCGAAGCGCACGCGCCCGAGATGCCGTTCCCCCGCTTCATCGCGCCGGACGAGGACGCTCCGCCCCGGGAGGTGCCCATCGGCGGGGCGATGCCCTTCGACGTGGTCGTCGGCCCGTTCAACCCGCTGGCGCTGCCGGTCGTCTTGGAATTCGAACCGCCCAAGGCCCTGGGTCGCGGCGTGTTCGACGTCGCCTACGAGGGTGCGCCCGGGTGCGTGCACGGCGCCGTGCTGGCGTCCACCTTCGACATCGTCTTGACCGGGGCCAACGCCATCGCCGGTGCGACGGGTCCGACGGTGCGCCTGGCCCTGCGCTACCTCCGCCCGACCCTCACGGGCGTGGAGGCCGTCTTCGAGGGATGGGTCACCGAGGTGACCGACCGGCGCGTCTTCAGCAAGGGCCGCATCGTGCAGGACGGGATCGTGACGGTCGAGGCCGAGGGCGAGTTCGCCATCTTCAACAACCGTGAGCTCGTCAACCGGATGGCCTCGAGGCGCTCCCGGGATGCGGGGGGATCCGGGCCCGGCGGTGTGGCGGGGGCGCCCGGGACCGGGGCGGGCGGGGCCGGCGGGGCGGCCGCCGCAGGCGACGACGTGGTCCCGACGGGGGAGTAGAGGGTCGGATCGTGGCCCGCCAGTCCCTGCAGCCCTCCCGGGACCCTGACGACTACGACTTCGCCCACCGGCTGCGCACCCGCTTCGCCGAGACCGACGCCATGGGCATCATCCACCATGCGGCGTACCTGCCGTACCTCGAGGAGGCCAGGGTGGAGTACCTGAGGTCGATCGGGCACAGCTACGACGCGGTTCGGGCGGGGGACGGCACAGACCGTGGCGCCGGCGGTCGGGACTTCGCCGTGCTCGAGGTGTCGGTGCAGTTCCGCAAGCCGCTGCACTTCGACGACGAGGTCGACGTGTCGCTGCGGATCGGCGCCGTCACGGGCACCACGTTCCAGGTCGCCTATCTCCTGACGGCAGGGGGCGAGGCCAGGGCGACCGCGGTGACCGTGCACGGGTGCGTCGACGGTCGCGGCCGGCCGACGCGTTTGCCGGTGTGGGTCGCCGAGGAATTCGGGGCGGCATAGCCACCCGGGGGGTCTCACAACGTGGAGATCAGGCGGCCGAAGGACTCCGCCATGGCCGCCTTGGCGGCGGACGGGTCGTCGGCCCGCGCCACCACCATGCCCGCCTGCATGATGGCGCCGAGGAGGAGGTGCGACAGCGGCTCCACCGCCGCCTGGTCGACGCGACCGCCGTCGGCCGCCAGGGTGAGCACGGCCTTGAGCGTGCCGAAGGCGTAGCGCTCGTCGAGCTCGTGCCAGGTGTCCCATCCGAGGACGGTGGGGCCGTCGAGCATCACGATGCGCTGGACCTCGGGGTTGACGCACTGGTCCAAGAACGAGTCGAAGCCCAGCACGAGGATCTTCATCGGATCGGTCTCGCCGCCACCGGTGGCGGCCTCGAGGATCTGCGCGGTGACCTCGTCCTCGACGGCCTCGAAGGTCGCCCGGAACAGGTCGGTCTTGCTCGCGAAGTGGTGGTAGAGCGCACCCCGGCTGACGGCGGCCTCGCCGAGGATCTCCTCGGTCGAGGTGCCGGCGAAGCCCTTCTCCGCGAAGAGCCGGCGGGCCGTCATGATGAGGCGGCCGCGGGTGGCCTCGGTGCGTTCTGCCTGCGTGGGCACGGCGGGAGCATACTCGCTCTTTACAAACAGACAGTTGGTTTGTAGGGTGGTGGCCATGACACCCACCACCAAGCCAGCAACCGCACACCCCGACCAGGCGGCCCGGACGCTCCTGCCACGCCGCACGATCGCGCTCGGCCACGGCGAGGTCGCGTACGTCGACCACGGCCGAGGAGGGGCCGACGGCGCTCCGGACGCACCGGCGGCCCTGTTCGTCCACGGCGTCCTCGTCAACGCGGACCTGTGGCGCAACGTGATCTGGGACGTCGCGGACGTCCGACGCTGCATCGCACCCGACCTGCCGGCGCACGGCGCGACGGCCGTGCCGGCCGGGGACGAGTCCGACCTGTCCCTCAACGGGCTCGCTGCAATGCTCCATGAGCTCTGCGAGGCGCTCGGCCTCGACCGGGTCGATGTCGTCGCCAATGACACCGGCGGCGCCGTGGCCCAGGTCTTCGCGGCGCGCTACCCGGGACGCGTCCGCACGTTGACGCTGACCAACTGCGACGTGCACGACAACTTCCCACCCGAGGCCTTCAAGCCCTTCGTCGCGCTGGCCGAGACGGGCGAGCTCGGGCCGATGGTCGCCGCCATGGCCGGCGACCTCGCGCTGGCCCGCTCCGAGGTCGGGTTCGCGCAGGGCTATGCGCACCCCGACCTCCTCACCGACGACCTCCTCATGAGCTATCTCGCCCCGTTCGTCCCCGACCAGGGCAAGGGCCTCGAGCGCCTCCTCACCGCGTCCTCGGCAGCCGAGCTGATGGCGGTCGAGCCGCTGCTCGCCCAGCTGCACGCCCCGGCGCAGGTGGTGTGGGGAACCGGCGACGCCTTCTTCGAGCCCTCGTGGGCCGAGCGCCTGGCCGACATGATCCCTGGTGTCGAGCGGGTCATCCTCGTGCGCGACGCCATGTTGTTCTGGCCCGACGAGCGGGCGGACGACCTCGTCCCGCTCCTCCGGGACTTCTGGGAGGCCCACGCCTGATCCACATCGACCGCCGTGACGGCCCCGGTGCCGCTCTCGACCTGGGCCAGATGGCGGCGCAGGCCGGATTCTCCAAGTTCCGATGGCGCTTCGCGTGACGGCCCGCCGGCGGCAGAGCCCGATGAGGAACGCAGGGCCTACGCCGGGTGGCCGGGGTGCAGCCGCGGGGCGCCCCGGATGGTGAGGAGCCCCCGGTGCTCACCGGAGACGGCCCGCTCACCCCGCACGAGGAAGGCCTCGTGGTCACCGACGGAGAAGTGGCCGAGGATCTGGCCCTCCATGCTCACCGCTGAGTCGACGAGCAGTGGCGCCCCGGTGGGGCCGAGCCGCCAGTCGACCGAGGCGAACTTGTCGACCTGGTCACCGGTCTCCTCGCCGAACAGGCGGGCCAGGTCGACCTGGTCGCTCCCCAGGAGGTGGAGCCCCATGCCCGACGCCTGCTCGGCCACGGCAAGGGTGTGGTTGAGCTTGGAGATGCAGACGAGGAAATTCGGCGGGTCGATGCTGCACTGAGTCACGAATCCGGCCAGGCAGCCGCTCATCTCGGCGGTCTCGGACCTCACGGTGACGACGTAGAAGGGGTAGTCGACCAGTTCGAAGTAGGCCGCAAGGTCCCCTCTCCCGGCCTTCGCCGGCTCGTGAGCTCGATCCGCAGTCCCGAAACCCAATGCCGGTCCTCCAGCCTTCGAGCCGAGCACGCCCCGCTCCTCCGAGGGGTGCACGGCATCAGTGCGACACAGCCAGGGATTCGGCGGCACCCCGTTGCGGTTCCACTACCCGTCCGGTGGGTACGCAAAACTCGTATGCGTGAGGTCCGTCCGGCATCAGGTCGCAGTCCGATCGCGGCGGGCGGGCCCACCCTGCTGACCGACCGGGCCGGAGGAGCGCCGCCAGGATTCGAGATCAAGAAGGGCGGACTCGGATCCGCCGCGCAGGCCGTCGCTCTGGCGACCCTGTGCGCCGTCCTCTTCCTCACCTTCCTCGACAACACGATCGTCAGTGTCGGGCTGGCCAACGTCCAAAGCGACCTCCACGCCGGGGTCACGCAGCTGCAGTGGGTGGTCAACGGCTACGCCTTGACCTTCGCCAGCTTCATGCTCGTCGCGGGCATGCTGGGCGACATCCTCGGGCGCAAGCGCATCATGCTGGCCGGGGTTGCGATCTTCTGCGCCGGGTCGGTCGTGGCCGCGCTGGCGAGCAACGCCGACTGGCTCATCGCCGGCCGCGTGATCATGGGTGTGGGCGCCGCCGCCAGCGAGCCGGGCACGCTCTCCATCATCCGGCACGTCTACCCGGACCGGGAGACCCGGGCCGACGCTCTCGGCGTGTGGGCCGCCGTCTCGGGACTGGCGCTCGCCCTCGGGCCGGTCATCGGCGGCGCGCTCGTCGGGTTCTCGGGCTGGCGGGCCATCTTCTGGTTCAACCTCGGGTTCGGTCTGGTCGCGTTCGTCCTCGCCCTGGTCTGGGTTCCCGAGTCCGCGGACCGCCAGGGACGTTCCATCGACCTGCTCGGGTTCGTCTTTGGCGCCGCGTTCCTGGCCTGCATGTCGTTCGCGGTGATCCAGGGGGAGGACTCCGGCTATACCGCGCCGTGGATCGTGACACTGTTCGTCCTGTGCGGCTTCTCCGGCCTCGCCTTCGTGGTCACCGAGCGGCGCGTCAAGAGCCCCATGTTGGACCTCACCATGTTCCGCCGGGCGCCGTTCACCGGCTCCAACTTCGTGGCCTTCGTCGCCTATTTCGGCACCTTCTCCATCTTCTTCTTCACGGCCCTGTACCTGCAGGTCGTCGTCGGTGCGTCGGCGTACCAGGCGGCGGTCGACTTCCTCCCCATGGCGGCGGCGTTGATCATCGTGTCCGCCCTGACGGGCCCGTTGGTGGCGCGGGTCGGGCCCAGGTGGCCGATGACGGTCGGGTGCCTGCTGGCCGGCGGGGGCATCCTCGTGGCGAGCGCGCTGCTCGGGCCCCACGTGGACTTCGGGACACTCGGATGGGTGCTCCCCATCGCAGGTGCCGGCATCGGCATGCTGCTGGTACCCGTCACCTCGGTCCCCCTCACGGTCGTCCCGCCCGAGCGCTCGGGGATGGCGGCGTCGGCCACCAACACGAGCAGGGAGATGGGCGCCGTGTTCGGAGTGGCCATCTTGGGGGCGATCGTCAACGCGAAGCTCACCGGTGACCTGGCGGCGCGGCTGAAGGCAATCGGCATCCCGCCCAACTTCCAGAGCCTGGTCCTGCACGCGATCCAGACCGGTGGTGCGGGCAGCGGCGGGGCGGCGAGCAGCGCCGAGCACTCGAAGAACGCGCAAGTCGCCCAGATCGCCACCAAGGTCGTCAACGCCGCCTACGACGCGTTCGGCTCGGGATTGCACGAAGCGCTGGTGTTGTCGGGCAGCCTCATCCTCGCCGGCGCCGCCGTTGCGGCCCTGACCATCCACCGCTCGGGGGAGACCTTCGAGGTCTAGGGGGTGATCGCGGCCGCTCCGTCGGGCGACCGCACAGCCGTGGCTGCGCGGCGACCGGATCGCTCGGATGGCCAGGACCGAACCACTGCCCGCGGGAATTGTCAACGGGGACGCCGGAAATCACAACGAGAGCCCGGTCGGTCGACGAGAACCGGACTTATTTACCAGAGACACGGCCAGGACCCGATCGGATAATGAACGCAGAGTTCGGGGGAGGTGCGCCGCTCAGGCCACAGGAGGAGGGCCATGTCGAACGTCGAACGCCGGGGTGCCGTGACAATCGGGACCGCTGCTCCCGCTCCGGCCCGGCACGCTCGCCGCCCCGGGCGCTGGCGCAGGTTGGCGGCCCTCGCCGGATCGGCGTGCGCACTCCTCGCCGGCGGACTGGTGTCGGCAGCGCCGGCCGGCGGCGTCGCATCGAGCCCGGCCCCGCTCGGTGTGACGATCGCCTCCTACGCCGGGGACACGACAACCACGCAGAGCGAATCGGCGCTCGCCGGCTCCGACGTGACCTACCAGGTCACGGTGTCGAACTCGGGATCGGGTACCCAGACCAACGTGGTCGTCCCCCTCGACCTGCCCGCGGCGTTCACGCTCGGCACCACGACCCTCCACGGGTCGGCGGGGTCCACGTCGACGACGGGCAACGTGGTCACGTGGTCGATCCCCGCCCTGGCGGGGGGCGCATCGGCCGCGCTCTCCTACACCGAGACGACCGACGCCCCGGCCGCACTCGAGTCGGACACCACCTCGGCCGCGGCGAGCAGCGACCAGAGCACGACGCCCAGCGCGGCGTCCGCCGCGGTCGAGGTGATACCGGCTGCGGACCTCTCGATCACGGTGAGCGACGGAGTGAGCTCCATCGCCCCGGGAGCGTCGGACTCGTACACGATCACGCTCACCGACAACGGGCCGTCGGCGGCGACGAACGCCAGCGTGACGGATACGTTCGACGGCGCCTTCGCCGCGGTCTCCGATGTCAGCTCCATCGGCGGGACGACCTTCACCGACCTCGGTGGTGGCCAATTCCAGTGGACCGGCGTCAACCTGGCCAGCGGCACCAGCGCACAACTGAGCATCACGGGAACGGTGCCCTCGCCCCTCGCGGCCGGCAGCGCGTTCGTGAGCCTGGCGACGGTCGCACTGGAACCGGGTCAGGTCGACACCAACCCCGTCTCCAACGCCGCCGACTCGGACGTGGTGACCGGCGCCAACTCCACCGGCCCACTCGGTGTGGCCATCGCCTCCTACAACGGCGACAGTGTCACGACGACACCGAGCGAGTCCGCGCTCGCAGGCACCAACGTCACCTACCAGGTCACCGTCTCGAACGCCACGGCCTCCGCGCAGACCAATGTGTCGGTCCCCGTCACGCTGGCGACCAACTTCACGCTCGACTCCACCGTCACCACGTCCGACGGCTCGACCACCACAGCGGCCGGGGTCGTGACGTGGTCGATCCCCTCCCTCGGCGCCGGAGCATCGGCCACCCTCTCCTACACCGAGACCACCGACGGGCCTTCCAGCACCGAGTCGGACTCCTCGTCCGCGTCGGCGACCAGCGACCAGAGCACCACGCCGACCACGACCACCGCCGTGGTCGAGGTCATCCCGGCCGCAGACCTCACGATCACCGTGACCGACGGTCTCGACACCATCGCGCCCGGCGCCCCGGACACGTACACGATCACGATGACCAACCACGGTCCGTCGTCCGTCACCGGTGCGACGCTGGCCGACACGCTCAACGGCGGGTTCACTCCGCTGAGCGCCACCAGCTCGGAGGGTGGGACCGGCTTCGTCGAGCTGGGCACGGACCAGTTCGAGTGGACCGGCATCAACCTGGCGGGCGGCGCCTCGGCGACCTTCACCCTCATGGGGATGCTGTCCCCCACGCTCAGTTCCGGCAGCGCACTCGTCGACCTCGCCGGCGTCTCGCTGCCGCCCGGCCAGGTTGACACCGACCTTGCCTCGTACGCGGTCGACTCGGACACGGTGATCTCGATCCTGCAGGCGATCACCTTCACGCCCCCGACCCTCGGCATCGCCGGCCAATCGGCCACGTTGTCGGCCACCGGCGGCGGATCGGGCAACCCGGTCGTCTTCTCGGTCGACCCGACGAGCGGTGCCGGCGTGTGCAGCGTGACCGGCACCGACGGCACCACACTCGACTACGCCCAGGGCGGCACCTGCGTCATTGACGCCAACCAGGCCGGCGACGCCAGCTATGCGGCGGCACCGACCCTCACGGCGGACATCACCGTCGACCAGGTGCCCGCGTTCAGTGCTGACTCGCCGCCCACGACGGGGGGGGTCGGGCAGGCCTACGCGTACACCTTCGCGGCCAGCGGTGTCCCCACCCCGACGTACTCGCTGACGCCGGGGGCGCCGTCGTGGTTGACGATCGATCCGACGACCGGTGCGCTGTCGGGAACACCGCCGTCCGGGATCACCTCGTTCACGTACTCGGTGGTGGCCGCGAACGGGGTCGGGAACGTCACCGCGGGGCCCTTCGGGGTCACGGTCGCGACGAACTCGCGGGAAGCCGACATCTCGGCGGCCGTCTCATGCCCCTCGACGGTGCCGGTCGGAACGGTGGCCAGCTGCACGCTGACGGTGGCCAATGCCGGCCCGGCCAAAGCGCAGTTCGTCAGGGCCGCCCTCGAGCTGCCGCGCCGGTTCTGGCGAGTCTCCACGACCGGCGACGGCCGGTGGTTGGACGACGACGGCTGGTGGTTCGAGCACGAGGACCTGTGGTTCGTGGGCCCCCTGGCGCCCGGTTCCTCGGCCAGCTTCACCGTCAGCTTCCGGTCGGCTCGGCCGGGCGACGGGACGGTCACGGGCGCGGCGTGGTCCTCGAGCCCCGATCCCGACTACGCCAACAACGTGGCAAGCGCGAGGCTGGTCGTGACCGACCGGGGGTAGCCGGTGCTCCGCCAGCGCCTCCGAGGCGGGCGGCATGGCAACCTGAGCAGATGGACCTGGCCGAGCTCCTGACCCTGCCCGGGGTCGAGGAGGAGTGCGTCCTGCGCTCGACGGTCGGCTTCATGGCACTGCACGGCGGCTCCCAGGACCGGGGCACGGACCAGATCGCCAGCCGGGCCGCCGAGCTGGCGGGCGCGTCCTACTACGCCATCGTCCAGCCGTCGGGGCTGCGGGTGCACCTCACGTCGCGGTTGCACGACCCCGATGACTCGGCACACTTGCAGGCGTTCCTGCAGCACGTGGAGGTCGCCATCTCGGTGCACGGGTTCGGGCGCGACGGCTTCGCCCTGTGGCTCGATCCGGACCGGGGCCTCGTCATCGACCCGTACGGGCCTGCGCTCCGGGGGCGCCAGGCCGGTCCGCTCCGCGGGATCATCGTGGGAGGGCTCAACACGCAACTGCTGGACTCGGCGCGCCGGCTGCTCCGTGACCGCTTCGCCGGGTACCACGTCGCCGACGAGCGGGTGCGTCTCGGGTTCCATCCCGAGAACCCGGTCAACCTGCCCTCGGCCAACGGGGTCCAAGTCGAGCTACCGCCGGGCCTGCGCGGGATCGGGGAGCTGGGCGAGCACGTCGAGCCACGCCAGGACGGGCTGCTGACCGACGTGGTGGTGGCGCTGGTCGAATTGGCACAACGGGCTGCCGAACTCGTGCGCCCGCCCGACGAGCAACGGGCCGACGAGCAACGGACCGACGGGCAACGGACCGACGAGCAACGGACCGACGAGCAACGGACCGACGGCAACCGCAGTTGACCTTCTCCGCGTGAGTGTGTAAGCCTGCTTCCCGGAAGGGGGACGGATCTACTCGGGGGAGCACCGTCATGCGGAAATGGAAGTTGATCGGCCTGGTCGTGGGGGTGGTCCTGGCAGCCACAGGTTGCAATCTGGTGGTGACACCATCGGCGCCGAACGGATGGTTCTTCCTCAACGAGGGAGCCAACGGCAGCGGGCAATTCGTGAACGGACCGGGCAATCCTCCGGCCGGTCGCGGCAGTGCGCTGTTGACGGTCGACGCCACGGGCCGTGAGGCGATCGCGACAGGCAGCTACTCCGGCCAGGCACTCGCCGGGTTGTCCCAACTGAAGTACTCGACGTACCAGGCCTACTCCGGGTCGCCAAACGAGACCCCTGCGCTGGAGTTCGACGTCGACTACGACTCGACCGACTCCAGCACCGCCTATCAAGGTCGGCTCGTCTACGTTCCGTCGGCCGCGGGGACGGTCGTTCCCGGCCAATGGCAGAACTGGGACACGATGTCGGGAGCGGGGTGGTACTCCTCGGCCAGCGGCAGCTCCGTCTACCGCCCGATCGTCGGCGGCGTAACACAGGCGAGTCCTCCCTGCACGCAGTCTTCGTACTGCACGTGGGCGACGGTCATGAGCGACTATCCAAACGCTCGCATCCGTCCCACGGTGAGTAGCGTGCCAGGCCTGCTCCTCGTCCGTGCCGGCGGTCCGATCACCGGTGGATTCGTGGGCGCGACCGACAACGTCATCGTCGGAATCGGCAGCAACGTGATCGACAACAACTTCGAACCCGGTGACGGGAACGTCGTCGTCAACCAAGCGAACGCAGCAAGCCTTGGATTTGGCTTTGTCCAGGAGACGCCGACGGGCAGTGGCGCCTTTGTCAGCGGGCCGAATGGCTCGGACGGTGCGGGCAGCGCGCAACTCACCGTCGATGCAACCGGTGGCGAGGCGCTGGCGAACGGGCTCTACGCAGGAACTCGCTTCGATCACATCAACTTCCTGTCGTACAAGACGTACCAGGCGGCCGTGGGGTCGAATGCCACGACGCTGCAATTCGACGCCGACTACGACGCGACCGACAACAACACGTCGTTCCAGGGTCGTCTCGTGTTCGAGCCGAGCT
The DNA here is from genome assembly GCA_963726135.1 of uncultured Acidimicrobiaceae bacterium. Lineage (GTDB taxonomy): Bacteria > Actinomycetota > Acidimicrobiia > Acidimicrobiales > RAAP-2 > Bog-473. Next base: position 380,825 of record CAVSBE010000001.1, on the reverse strand, counting down.
TGTCCGGACAGGCGGCGGTGACCAGTGAGACGTGGCAGACCTGGAATCCGCTCACGGCGCCGTCAGGTTGGTGGCAGACCGGCGATGCAATCGTCGGCGGGGTGGACGTCGGGAAGGCATGTACCGAAGCGGCCCCGTGCTCGTTCGCCCACGTGCTCGCGTCGTATCCCAACGCGGCGATCCGCCCGATCACCGGGCAGGTCGCCGGGCAACCGGTCGCGGGCGGGGTCTGGCTCAAGGCCGGTGGGGGCTGGTCACCCGGCTTCACCGGCAACGTCGACTCATTGACGATCGCCCTCACAGTCGGCGGGGTCAACGGCACCGCGACCTACGACTTCGAGCCGTAGGCAGCTCGGCGGCGCCATCAGTCCCCGGCGGACGAGGCCCTGGCGTTCAGGTACCCGACCAGCTCAACGATGAGCTCCTGGGCGTCGACCCTGGCCCCGTCGATGAAGCTCGACTTGCGCCGGCGCAGAAACGGGCTTCCGACCAGGAACATGCCAGGTGAATCGACCACGCCTCCGTCGTGGCGGATCATCCCCTTGCCGTCGAGGACCGCGACGTCGAGCCAGGAGTAGTCCGGGCGAAATCCCGTCGCCCAGATGATGGTCTCGATCTCGCCGCTGGCGAGATCGAGACCGAGCGGCGGCGAGTCCTCGACGACGGTCGGTGAGAACCGGTGAGGCGGCGGCACCGAATCGTCAAGGCCGCCCGCAGAGGCCCACTCATCAATGGTGTCGAGCAGCCGCCCGAGCTTGAGGTCTGCGAGCTCGCACTTGTTCCGTAATGATCCGGAGAACTGGAGCCGGCCCGCGTTGATGCCAGCGAGCCGGCCGACCAGCTTCACGCCGATGCTCGTGAGGGCGTTGAGGTCGAACGTGGCCAGTTCGGGCGAGCCAGCGAGCTGCATGGACGGCACGCGGCGCGCCCGGACGATGTCGTCGACCTCGTCGTAGCGTTCATCGAGCACGCCGGCTGCCTCCATCCACCAGTGAATGTCTCGGCCCCGGTACAGGCGCGGACCGCGCACGTGCTCGCCGACCGCCAGAGTGACCTGGCGCCCGGAGCGCTGGATCTCGCACGCGATCTGGACTCCAGTCGCCGACGCGCCGACGACCAGCACGCCCCCCTCGCCGAGCTGCCCAGGGTTCCGGTACTCCAGCGGCGTCAAGGTCGTCACCGACGACGGCACCGCGTCGGACAAAGACGGCACACGCGGCACGTTGAAGGCCCCCGAGGCGACGACGACCGTCTCGCACTGCCATTCGCCTTTGTTCGTGGCGACGCGGTACCGGCCATTCGTACGTCGTACCGAGGAGACCGGCGTGCCGGGCTCCACCGGGGCAGCGATCTTCGCCGCGTAGTCCGTGACGAAGTCGACGACCTCCGGCATCGTCATGAAGCCGTCGGGGTCGCTCCCTTGGTAGGAGTACCCGGGAAGCCGGCATTGCCAGTTCGGCGTGAGCAGGCGGAGCGAATCCCACCTCTCGGTCCTCCACGAGTTGGCGACTTCGTGCCGCTCGAGCACCACGTGGTCGATCGAGTGCTCTGAGAGGCACCGGCTCATCGCCAACCCACTGTGACCGGCCCCGATCACGACGGTCGTCGTGCGCACAGAGCAGCCCTCGTCCCCTGCGTCGAACTTCGGTCAGCGAACCTGGACGCTCACGTTGGTGGGATTCGTGATGATGTCGTACACGGCTGAGCGCTTCTGGGATTGTGCGACCAGCGCCTTGATGTCGTCGGACGACGCGTCGGCATCGATGTCGTAGGTCACCTTGATGTCGCTGAAGCCGTTGCGGACATCGCTGTCCACGCCGAGGATGCCTCGGACGTCCATCCCACCTTCGATCGTCGCCGAGACGCTGCGCAGCTGGATCTCCCTGTGCTGCGCCACAGCGGCGACGCCGGCGGTGAGGCAGCTGGCGAGGGCCACGAGAACGTACTCGACCGGGGTCGCGCCGTTGTCCTCCGAGGCGAAGATCTCCGGGTGGTCGGCGTCAAAGAGGTACCGCGTGCGGTGGCTCTGCTCGTCGCCGAGACCGAAGAAGCCCTCGACCGTTGAGCGGCTGTGGGTGCCGTTCTGCCACTCGCAGGTTGCCCGCCACTGGAACTGTGCTGCCTCCGGCGCATCCGTGAGCGCCAACCGGGCGCCCAAGAGGGCCTCCACGTTGACACCGTTGTTGACTGGTGTATCCGTCATTGTCATCTGGTTTGCTCCTTTCCAATTCCCCGCGGGGAGGTCCCGCGGGTTACAGCATCCTGCTCGACAGCATGGTCCGCCTACCCATGGTCAGGCCCGAGGGGGCGGCCGAAGGTGACGGCGGACAGAACCGGCTCGGGCGTCGAAGGGCCCAGTTGGGAGTCCGGGGCTGCCCCCAGCGCGTCGTTAACGATCGAGAAGGCCAGGCGGAGCGCCACGAAGGTCGTGATGGCGAAGATCTGCGTCTCGTCGAAGCCGGCGTCGCTCAGACCCTGGAGGTCCCGGGCCTCGATGCCGTTCGGGTCGGCGGCGACGGCTCGGGCCCACTGGGCCAGCGCCCGCTCGGCCGGGTCCAGACCGTCGTCGGCACCCCGAAGGACCGCCACGGCAACGTCCGATCCCAAGTCCGCCGCGAGCTTCCTGCCCCACGCCAGCGAGCAGTAGGAATCCCCAAGCGTTGACGCGGCGGCCGTCACGAGGACAGCCCGCTGCCGGTGGGTGAGCGAACCGGCCCGAGTCGCCTGGCCCATGAGGTCTGTCATGCCCTCGAGCGCGGTCGGCATGTACGCCCAGAGTCGCGACACGTTCGTCACGTAGCCGACGCCTTCCACATCGTCATCGAACAGACGCTGCACTTCTGGCGTGTGTGGCGGCGCGCCCAGGAAGCCTGCACCTACGTCGTCAATTCGGAAGCTCGCCACGTCCCGACCGATGGGGGCCCGATTGACCGGCTTGCTGGCGACATAGCCCACAACCGCAACAGGCGCTCGGAGAGGGAGGCCGGCACGGACCTTTTCGCGAGCCAGCTCGACTGCCGCCTGCAGGAACGCCTCCTCGCCGACCGCCTCGATCGCCTCGAATGCCGGACCGGTGGACGCCAAGGCTCGTGCAAACAGCTCCGGATCGGCGAACTCGAACACGAAGGGGATCTCGGTGCGCTCGACGTCGGTGAAGCCGGCATCTCGAAGGAATGCCTCGCCGGCGCCGGGCCGGCCGAGCGCCACCATGGCGGCTTGGTTCTCCACCTTCGGGGCCGCGGCGAGAGAGAACGGCGCCAGCGCCCACGCGCCCGGTGACGCCTTGATGTGACCCCACACCGTGAGCCCGACCCGGCCGCCGGGGACCAGGACGCGGAGCACCTCGGTCATCGCCCCTGGGGTCGTCCCCCAGATGCCCCGGAAGCTGGTGACGACATCGAAGGTGCCGTCGTCCCACGGCAGGGCGTGCATGTCCCCGACCCTGAGGTCGGCGTCGGGGTTCCGATCGTGGGCCACGGCGATGAGGCGCGCCGACGCGTCGATGCCGGCGCACCGGGCGCCGCGCAGGCCGGCCAGCTCGACGGCCAGACCCGCCCCGCAGGCGACGTCCAGTAGCGAGTCTCGTGCGCCCACGCCCAGGCGGTGGTGCAGGGCGACGTACTCCCGGCAGTTGGCAGGCTCGCTGAGGGTAGAGAAATCGACGGCCCGCCGGCCCCAGCCCTCATCGACCCCGCGCCAACTCGCATCGAGCTCATCGGGGCGGGTCGAGCGCGTCGGATCCCCCGTCACGATGGCGACCTCGGGAGGGCCGGGCCAGGGATGACCGGCAGCTCGGACAGGCCGCGGAGGACGAGGCCGTCGCCGTGCGCCCAGTGCAAGTCTGCGAACGGCACGGCAAGGGACAGCTCTGGGAACCTGCGCAGGAGCGACCCGAGGGCGAGGTGGCCCTCCATGCGCGCCAACGGCGCCCCGAGGCAGTGGTGGATGCCGTGCCCGAACGCGAGATGACGGGCCTCGGCCCGGTCGAGGTCCAGCTGCTCGGGGCTGGCGTACCGGTCCGCGTCCCGGTTGGCTGCGGCCAAGCAGATGATGACCTGTTCGCCGGCGGGGATCGCGACCCCACCGAGAGTCAGCGGCGCCGCCGTGTACCGAAACGTCGAATGAGGGACCGGTGCGTCGAAGCGGAGGAGCTCCTCGACGGCCTGTGGGATTCTCGTGGGGTCGTCGTGGAGCTGGGCCAGCTGAGCCGGGTTGCGGAACAGGGCGACGAGGCCGTTGCCGATCAGGCTGGCGGTCGTGTCGTGGCCGGCGACGATCAGTTGAAAGATCGTGGAGAGCAGCTCTTGGCCGTCGAGGCACTCTTCTCCGTCGCGGGCGTGGATCAGACCGGAGACGAGGTCGTCGCTGGGCTCGACCTGCTTGCCCTCGACAAGCGCTTCCAACATGGCCACGACTGCGTCGGACGCGTCCTTGGCCGCCGCATACTCGGCCGGCGTGGACGTAGGGACGAGCAGCTTGGTGAACCCCTCACCCAGCGCGGCGCGGTCACGCTCGGGTACGCCGAGGAGCTCGCAGATGACCGTGAACGGCAGCGGGAAGGCAAAGCCCGCAACCAGATCGAGCCGCGTGTCGGGTCCCTGCTGCGCGATGTCGTCAAGGAGGTCGTCAGTGATGGCCTGAATGCGGGCGCGCAGTGCCTCGACTCGCCGCGCCGAAAAGGCAGCCGAGACGAGCCGCCGCAGCCGGGTGTGGTCGGGTGGGTCGACCGTGAGCATGTGCCGGGCAAAGGCCGGTCCGGGTAGGCCTTCGGCCACGACGCCGGCACCCGTCGCCAAGGCCGCATGCATGTCCTTGGAGAGCCGCGGGTCGTTCAGGGCAGCCCGAGCCTCTTCGTAGCGGACCACGAGCCAGGCGCCATGCCCGTCGGCCAACCGCACCTGATGCACGGGGCCGAGCTGGCGGACCTGTGCGAACACCGGGAACGGGTCGTCGAGATCGTACGAGCCCCACGCCGCCAGTGCCTCGGTGATCGGCATCGGTCAGCCCCGGTCAGGGGGCGCCGAGCTGACCTCGACACCTCCGGCTGCGGCCGCGGTTCGCACGGTCCCGCTCACGGCGTTGCAGGATTGACCCATCGCTCTCCTCCTCCCGACATTGTGCCCCCCCGAGCTTGTGGTGTTGTAGGTACACAGGGATATGTACGGTTAGGTCGATTGACTTGGACTAGTATCCAATACGAGTGACTAACCGTCAAGAGGACGTGGGGTCTGCGCCGACGGCACCGGCTGGGCCGGCGGCCCGCTGATGGCCCGAGCCTGGGAGCAGCGCAAGGTCTCAGACGCGCGCCAGCAGGCGACCGTCGCCTTGATGGACGCCGCGGAGCGTCTCCTCTACGAGGTCGGCTACGCCGGCGTCACCACCCGGGCGGTGGCCGAGGCAGCGGGGGTGAACCACGGGCTCGTCCACTACTACTTCGGGTCGATGGAGGAGTTGCTCACCGAGACGCTGGAGCGCTTCGTCGAGGAGTTGGCCCTCGCCCTCGAGGCGCTGTACGCCGACCCGACCCTGACCTTTGCCGAGAAGTGGCGCCTCGGGTCGCAATTCTGGATGAACGAGCCGACCTCGCGCTTTCCGAAGATCCTCCTCGAGCTCTTGGCGATGGGCTGGAACATGCCGGGTCTCCGAGAACGTCTGACCGAGGTCCACGCCCGATTCCGAGCGATCTTCGAGCACCACTTCGGGCAGGCCCTTCGCGACTACGGCCTCGACGAGGCCCAGTTCCCCCTCAAAGTCATCGTGGCCGCAATCACGAGCTTTCAGCTGGGTCTCATCGTCGAGGGCCTCTCAGGTGTCCAAGAAGGCCACCAGGAGCTCCTCGACTGGATCCAGCGGTGGATCGACGGGCTCGAGGCCGAGCGCACGCATCGCTGACCGTCCCCCGCGATCGGTAGAACGCAGGGCCGGCGTGAGCCGAGCGTCCGCACGACGCGAGCTCCGCCCGGTGGGTCACGTGGTGACCTCATGACAATATGGATCCCAAGCCGGGCGAGCACTGCGAAGGTGTCCCACGAGGAGCATGCGAAGAGTTGATGGATCGATGGCACTGCCCTCGGCTCCCTCCAGGCGGAGTCGAGGCGTGAGCTCGGACACCGGCTCGGCGATCCACCGACCCGGACCGCTCTCCCTTGCGTTGAGATCCTCAGCCAGCGCGGAGAGTTCAACTCTCGCTCGCGGTCTTCGAGTCCGATACTGGACCCAGCTCTCGTAGCGGTACGTGAACTCGTACGTCTGCCCGCAGATGACGAGAATGGCGAAGTGATCCGTGCAGCCATGCAGGGCCATCGGGTGGAGTCCCGGCGTCCAGCGGCCGCCGAAGCGGTGCCCACCAGAACCTGGACTGCCCTCGGGCACGACAAAGACGGCGAGATCGACGTCGGGAACCTCCTCGAGCGACGCTCTCCCGCTCGCGAGCAGGGTCCGGCACTCCCGGAGTGTGGCGTCCTCTTCCTCCCACAGGTGCTTGGAGCGGTCGGGATGGTCACAGAGCTCGGCGAGCCGCGGCAGCACCTCCGCGTACAGCTGCGCCGTCATTTCCGAATAATCGGACGCAAGGTCCGAAACCGGGCTCCGTCCAGCCGTCGCGTAGGCGGAGATTGCCATGGAAATACGAGCAGCCTCCGGACTGGCACACGTGGCGAAGTCCCCGGCTCGGGCGACATCGATCAGCAATTCGCGGCGGGCTTGGGCCTCCACCGGATGCGTCAGGGCGTAAACCGACACCAGCCCGTCCTGGTCGAAGTGGTTGTTCGAGACGACCCTGGCGCCGCAGTCAGCTTTTCGGTCGCCCGCATACCGGAATGCCATCTGGGCGGACAAGTCCGCGCGGTACCTGGCCGGGCTCTCAATGTGAGGCCAGTGGGTCAAGCACAACACCGTCGCCTCGGCGGGCGAGCCGTCGACGACGACGTTCGGTCTCCCGTCGAGATGCTCGTACGAGCCGAACTCAAAAGGTGGCCCAGCCGGCATTGGAAGCCCAGGGTATCGGCTGCAGTGCCTCCTCGACACCGAGCCGAGCCACTCTCCGAACGTCGTGCCGACAATTGTGGCGTGCGCACCTGGTAGCAGGCCGCCTCTTCCCACAGGTGCTCGGCCGGGTTGTTCACCCCTCAGGTGAACTGCGACTCGCGGCGGCGCACGATGGCACAGAGAGTCTCGTTGTACGGCGTCTCGAGGTTGTGCTCGCGGCTCAGCACGACGACCTGTCCGTTGATGACGTCTATCTCCGAGGGCCGTCGGGCGAGATGGTCAAGGCGCATCGACGGGCTGGCGTTGGGAATCGTGGCCGCGAAGTCGGTCACGTACCGCAGCGGGTCGTCGAAGGAGAATTCGATCCCTGTGGCGACGCCGAGCCGGTAGGCCTCAGCAGTGCATCCGAGAGCGACCCTCCACGCCTCGGGATCCGACATCAGCTCGCCCACTGTGACGTCGAAGACCGCGCACGGAGCGCTGAGAGTGACGTTGCAGAGGAACTTCTCCCAGACCATGAGGGACACGTCGGCGAAGGCTCGGACCTTGAAGCCGGCGTCGTGAAATACCTGCTCGATACGCCGGACCCGATCCGTCATGCCACCGTGCATCTCGCCGATCCGGATCAGCCGCATGCCCTCGTGGTGGACGTGTCCAGGCTCGGGTATCGACGATCCGAAGCCCTCGGCAATCCCGATCACGATGTGCCCATCGGGGATGTGGCGGGCGACGCGTTCGGCCGCACCGAGACCGTTCTGGAACGCCATGACCACACTGTCGGGCTCGAGCAACGGCGCGATCTCCGCCGCCACCTCGGCGACGGCGGACGCCTTGGTCGCGATCATCCAGACGTCGCAGGGTCCAGCGTCGTGAGGTGAGCGACCGACGTGGAGGGTGTCGACGACGAAGCTGCCGCTGGCGCCGGAGACGGTCAGCCCGGAGATGGCGATGGTGTCGATGTGCTCCTGCCATCTGTCGATGGCCCACACCTCGTGGCCGGCCTTCGCGAGCAGGCTCGCGTACACCGAGCCCATGGCGCCGGTTCCGACGACTGCGATCTTCAACTCACCCTCCGCTGCCCTGGTCGGCCAACCGCGACAGGACCCTGAATGGCCCACACGTCGCCACCTTTGTAACACCGAGCTGCCCGTGGCCATGAGGCGGTACCGACGATTCCACCGCCAACGGTGACGTACTGGCCCTGATGTGCCACCACCCGACCTGTCGGGTCAAGCAACACCGTCGGATGGAATCGGACCCGGTACCCAGCGGGCCATAGGTAGTCCACTGATGCGCTCGACGTGCACGTTCCCGATTGTGTGAGCGTGGCTTGAAATGGCCCGGCAGATACCGCCTCCATTGCGGGTTGTCCGGCCTTCCACCCGTCGCTCGGCAGCGGATAACTACGAATCGGCTGGCTGGATGGAGCCGCGGAGGCGACCAACAGAGGAAAGGCGACACTAGCTTGACAGCACCAACCACCAAGAATGCAGTCCAGCTCCTGAAGGACATTTCGCCTTTCCGATTCACGTCTGCTGCGTCCGTCCAGTTTGACGCAAGTCGCCTCAGCGTTGGTTCGGCGGCCGCCGTCGCCGATGGGTTCGCCAACCCCGCTCCCTGCGCTGTGTCGCCGAGCCGCGCAGGGGTTTCGTCCCGTTCCCGCGGGGTCCCTGTCTTCTCACCTTGAGCTGGTGGGGAGAGTGAGGCCCACGGTCAGTCGGTTCGTCGATGGTTGCGGCCCAGGAGATATGGGCGTCCGAGCGAGTCAAGAGGGCGGCTGGTCGGTGATCGGTTTCGGAGTGTGGATGTCGATTCGATGCTGTCAGTCTCGGGCGGTGTCGCGGAGGTCCGGGAGGTCGGCCAGATCAGGAGGATGACTCACACCGCGGGTGGTTAAGGGTGCAAGCAGGAACTTTGCGCAAAAAGCCCGTTCAGCTGCCCGAAATGCCTGGGCTTTTGCCCAGTGTGACCAGGGTTTTCCACACGAAATCCCTGGTTGTGTTCCCCAGGGCACATCAATCATGGTTGGAGGCAGAACCCTTGAGGCGGCACATAGAACGGACTATGGACGGGACAGGAGTTGTCGTGGTCGAGGCATCCAGCAAGCATCACGTTGTCTCGATCGGGTCGGATGCGCACCCTCTTTGGGGCGATGACAAACCGTTCCAGTACGAGAAGGTCATCCTCCCTCTCGCCGTCGTACGTGTCATGCCCGCAATGGAGCGGTCATGAACGACCACAGCTGGTTGTTGATCCTCGGGGGGGTGGCGGTCGCACTGGCGCCGTTCGTACTGATCGGTATCGGTATCGCGAGCGACTATCGCACCGTTCACCCGAAAAGGCCGTACGAGCCGCACAACGCACGCAACATTGTCCTCGGTTGTGTCGTGGCCATTGTGGCCAGCGCGATGTTCGGCTGGCTTTCTCATCCTTCGCAGGTACCGACGCTGGGTCCTATGCGCACCGATAGCGCGAACGGGGTGCCGTTCGTGCCATTGCCCACGTCCGTGGCGGCAGCACCGCCCGCGGCGTCAGCGGGCGCGCCTTCGGCAACCTCGCCGAGGTCGACCACCACCCCCACCACCACCACCAAGTTTGCGGTGCATGGATCTGGCCTCATGACAGCGTTTGTTGGACCGCTCGTCAAGGGAACCACGCTCGTCACCGCTGCGACCGTTCCGCCTGGCACCGTGGCGGTCACGACCAACAAGCCACCGACTACGACAGCGACGACGAAGAGCACAGGTGCCACGACAACCACGACCCGGGGTGCCACGACGACGACAAGTACAACGCGGCCGCGGTCAACGACGACGACCGTGCCTGCAACGACGACGACGGCCACGACGGTGCCGGTGACCACGACGACGGCCACGACGGTGCCGGTGACCACGACGACGGCCACGACGGCGCCGGTGACAACGACGACGGCCACGACGGTGCCGGTGACAACGACAACAGGACCGCCGTGACCGACGACCGCCTGCGCCAGATCAGGGAGCGAGTGGGAACGTATCGAGCGAGCGGCAGAGCCCGAAACAGATCTTTTGTCGCCGCGGGGCCATCAGGGATGCTCTGAGCTGATCGTAGGTGGTTCCGGCGCGCTCAGGCGTCGCGGTGCACGAGGACCCAGCAGCCGATCCCCAGGATCACCACCGTGTACAGCACGAGCAGGGCGAAGCCCGCCCACGGGCTGAACGCGGGCCCGACGCGGTCGGGCGAGCCATGGGTGGAGAACAGGACCAGGCCGATGTTGGCCGGCAGGTAGCGGGCGACGGCGTTACTGATCGACGTGGGCAACGCCTGAACGATGAGGGGCAGGACCAGCACCACCCCGACGAAGGTCGAGATAGCGCCGGCCGTGTGCCGAATGATCGTGCCCAGTCCCAGCGCCAGCAGCCCGAGCACTGCCAGGTAGAGACCGCCACCGACCACGGCCCGCAGGACGCCCGGCTGTCCCAGGGATGCAGAACCGCTCGAGAGCGCGGCCTGAACGTTGTGGGGGATCTTGACCCCAAACTGCTGGGCGCGCTGCGCGGCCGCCGCCGACGACCCGACAGCGTGCTTGGCCGACAAGATGGCCTGGCCGAGTGCGAAGGCACCGAAGACGAGGATCTCACTCACGACGACTGCCACCACACCGAAGACGAGGACCTTGGCGGTGAGCACAACGGGCCGACGGGGCACGGCCGACAACGTGGCGCGGATCGTTCCCGTGCCGTACTCGGCGCTCATGACAAGGACACCCAGCACCCCGAAGATGAGCTGACCCAGGAAGATCCCGATCAGGCTCCGGCGAGTCGGATCCTCGATGATCTCGGAGGGATTCACCGTGCCGGTGCCGAGCGCGCACAAGCCCATCACGGCGACCACCGTTCCAACGAGCGTCCACATGGTCGAGCGGACCGACCACAGCTTCGTCCACTCGGCTGCCATGGCTCGGCGCAGACCGACGCGGCCGGGGGGCTGCGCATTCTCGAAGGAGGCCGGAGCGCCGACCACCACTGTCACGATCCACCTCGGAACTCGACGGCTTCGTCAGTCATCTCCATGAAGGCGTCCTCCAGTGAGGCGACGGGGGTCAGTTCGTGCAGGGCGAGGCCGATCGACGCGGCCAGGTCGCCCACCTCGGGTGCCGACAGGCCGGTGATGGTCAGAGACCCGTCGGGATCGGAGATGGCAGTCCCGCCCGCATTGGTCACGGCGTCGGACAATTGGTGCGGTGCGGGCGTGCGCACCTTGACCGATTGACGCGAACTGCGGGCCACGAAGTCAGCTACCGACGTCTCGGCGATCAGCTTCCCCTTGCCGATGACCACCAAATGGTCAGCCGTAAGCGCCATCTCGGCCATCAGGTGGCTGGACACGAACACGGTCCGACCCTCGCCGGCGAGCGTTTTGCACAGCGTGCGGACCCAGCGAATGCCCTCGGGGTCGAGGCCGTTCACGGGCTCATCGAACAGCAGCACCCCCGGGTCGCCGAGCAGGGCGGCGGCAATGCCCAGGCGCTGGCCCATCCCGAGCGAGAACTTGCCCGCCCGCTTGCCTGCCACCGAAGTGAGACCCACGAGCTCCAGCACCTCGTCGACGCGTGCCCGAGCGATCGCATTGCTCCGGGCCAAGGTGAGCAGATGGGCGCGGGCAGAGCGGCCGGGATGGATGGCCTTGGCTTCGAGGAGTCCGCCCACTTCTCGCAGCGGCCAGGAGAGGTCGTGATAGCGCCGGCCCAACACGGTGACGGAGCCCGACGCCGGCGAGTCGAGGCCCATGATCATGCGCATGGTGGTCGACTTTCCCGACCCGTTGGGCCCGAGGAAGCCGGTCACGGTCCCCGGATGCACGTCGAAGGACAGATCGTCCACCGCCACCACGTTGCCGAACCGCTTTGTGAGCCCCCGGGCCTCGATCACCCGGCAAGCGTTGCACGGCGAGCGCTCTTCTGGGTATCGGGGACAACCCTGACCCAGGGTCAGGGATGCCCTCCCTGAGTCGCACCCGTAGCCCGAGAGACTAACGAAACCGGCTTGAAATAGGGGTTCTCTCCCGGCCTGATCGACCTACGCGGGATGGCGGCGTCGCCTGGACGCTGGCCGCCTTCGCTATCGGCACCGGTGACCGCGAGGACTCAGGGTTCCGAGCCCACCCGAGGCCTCTTGCTACTCGCCCATTCGACGGTGATGCCGTCGTGACGCATCATCGCCACGAACCCCGTGATGGAAAAGAAAATGGCAATGGCGGTGAGCCCGTATGTCACCGCAGAGCGCTCGAGCACGAAGGAACGGAGCGACGATGAGACGAGCAACCAGAACACGAGCGCTGCATTGAGCATCAGCACAGTTGCCCAGAGGACCGAGATCCGAATGAAGAACCGACGAACTAAGGGCCTCCTCATCATTGCCGGGTCCATGGGGCAAAAGTCGTGGGCAAAGCGTTGCGTGAAGGGCCGTCCGACCGCCGCTGAGACCAACAGGGCCAGAGATATCACGACGGTACCGGCCGTCGGTTGGGCGAAGTAGAGGAATGCGCTCCCTGTGACGAAGGCAATCACCGTTCTCAAGGTGATGAGGATGGTTCCGAACAACAACAACATCGATACCCGCTCACCCTTCAGCAGGCGTCGACCCAATGCAAGATAAGACCAGGTGAGCGCCGCGATCAACGCACCTTTGAAACCAGTGAGGACGAGGAGCAGATAGAAGAGGACGAGAGGACCGACGACGCCCTCGAGCACCACGGGAACCGCGTGCCGAAGTGCCTTGCGCGGCGGCGGCAACAGGAGCAGTGAACCTTCTCGCCCATCGCTGTGAGACGTCGGATGAAGACGGAGTAGGTGCCATGGCTCGGTGGTCCCGCCATTCGATCTGGTTCCCACAGCGCTGCCACTCTTTCCGCCGTAAGCGGCGGCGCTTTGACCCAAGTTGAGGCTGTCCTCATGCTACTTCGAAATCGGAGGAAGGATCCTCCTCGCGTCCTCGGCGTCCCGCCTGCGTGCTGTGGTCGTTACGACTGCCATCACTGAGTCCGCAACAGTTGCCCCACCGACCGTCTTCGCGCCGAGGTCACAGCCGGAATGACTGCCAGAGCATTGGCGACCACGAGCACGCCTACCGCCAGGGCAGCGATCGTCAACCCGGGAACGGCGGCGACGGGCACAACACCGAGGTTGGTGGCAAAAGCGTTCCAGACCACCCGGCCGACGACGATGCCAAGCGGGACGCCGACGACGATGCCTACCAGGGCAACCGTCGTGGCTTGCCATTGCACCGTCGCGCCGACCTGCAGGTTCACGAAGCCGAGCGCCTTGAGCAGTCCCATCTCCCGGCGGCGCCGGACGACGCTGACCACGAGCAGATGGAGGAGGGTTGCCACACCGAACAGCGCCAGTACACATCCGAGGATGAGGGGGAAGTTCACTGCCTGCCCGAAGTTGAGCAAAGAGGTTGGGATGGTCGGTGTGGTCGCGCTGTCCTCGGCGACGTAGCGGGCGATATCGGCCTGACCCTTCGGGCCGGACTTCGCCCTCGCCAGGACGACGAAATCTTGACTGGCCGCGAATGACTGCTGGCACCTGTTCACATCACGTCCGGGCGGGCACACCGCGTTCACGTAGCCGGCCATCGTCAAGGCCGACCCGGTGCCGAGCCCACCGCCTCCGGCGTCACTGGGGAACGACGCCGTCCCGACGACGCGAAAGAGAACGGTGCGCGAACCGCCGGTCGGCTGTTGCACGGTAACCCGGACAACCGAACCCACATGGGCGCCGACCTGGTGCAGCGTGGTGACTCCGAGTGTCATATCGTCCTCACCAGTGGGAAGCCGGCCGTCGACCGTCGACAGGAGCATGGGTCCACGCACAGTCTTCCCGGCAATGGCGAGGACGTCATGCCCGTTGATCGTTACCTCATTGCTGGCCGCCAGCATGATCGCGGTGATGGAGTGGTCGTGCTGCAAACTGGACACCCAGGAGGTGGGGTTGCCCGGCCCCCCGTTCGTGCTCGAGAAACCCAGCTGGTAGTCGCTGCCGTAGAGCGCGGGAGTAGACGTGAGGTGCGTCAGGCTGGCCGCGAAGACGACGGTGGCGCACAGTGCCATGACCGCCAATGCCGATCCGAACAGTGCGGTGCCCACTGGGACGGAGGCAGTGCCGCGTCCGCGCTCCAAAGCGTGACGCACTCCGATCACCGCGCTCGGTGGCGCGCCCGCGGCGGCCACGTTTGCCACGATGGAGGACCGGTGGGCGTCTACGGCCCGGTCGCCGCCGACGCGGACCCGCGAGGCGCGCACCGCCGGCCAGATGCCCAGGAGCAGAACGACCACCACCGTTGCCAGCGCTCCGAGCAGGAGAACCAGTGGATCGAAGGCAAGACCGGTCGAAGGTTCCGCTAGGCGCGCCTCGCCGACCGGGGTCAGGGGGGACAACGCGAAGGCGACGATGACGGCACCGGCCGCGCCGACGAGAGCCACAATCAGATTCCGCGCCGCGCCGAGGACCACGAGGTGACGTCTCGGCAGGCCCAAGGCCACCAAAGAGGGATAGTCCTCGCTTTCGACGACGCTCTGCCGACCGAGCGCCTGACCGATGACGGCCAGTCCAACCAGCGCGGCCAGGACGGCGAGCACCCACCAGCCCACGGCCTGGGGGTGGATCGAAGCCGCCACGGCCGCAGCAGCCGTGGCCTGATTTGAGACATAGACGAGGTGAAGTGCGCCTGCGGCCGCAGCGAACCGGGGGAGGCTGGCCGTCCCGCGACGAAGCCGAACGAGGTAGACGGCAGCGTGCGGAACTCTGTCGTTGACGGCACGTGCAAATGCCGGAGTCGTGAAGAGGTCGTATTCGGGTGTCGATCCGGACGGAAACTCCATTTCCGCTGCACCGATTCCCACGACATGCAGTGCAACCGTCGGCCCGGACGGGGACACGTTGGCACCGCTGCCCAGTGCCGGCAACTGTGATGTTGCATACAGCGGCGCATGAATGACCGAACCGATGTGCACGCCGAAGTCCTGCTGGAGCGTGAAGGAGGCCAGCACGTCATACGCTGACGACTCGGCGGGCATGTGGCCGGCGACCAACTTCACTACCCGCCTCAATGCATTGGGTGACAGCTCATTGATATAGAAGTTCGACGGCTTGATGGCATGGGCGGTGCAGGCACATAACGGTTGCCCGCTCGCGGGGTTGCCGATCATCGTGACCGAAGAAACCCCGGGCAGGCTGCTGAGTCCGGGTACGGGCTTTTGATTGAAGATATAGACGTCGTATCCGTACGACGCGACAAAGCGCGGAAAAGCGGTCGCCGTCCGTCGCCCGGCGGCTGAGGCGGCCAGAACCAGACCGGCCACGACGGCGATCAAGACGACCAGGATCAGCCAGGAGCGCCACCGTCGGCGAAGCTCGGCGCCGAACACCAGCCTGATTGCGCCCAAAATGACCTCCTGGCCCCAGTGTGATTCAGGGTCCTCGTCCTGTCCAAGGTGGTCAGCCCCGTTTGAGGGGTAGTGGTAGCACCATCCTCGGCACCAGCGCCGACTCCTGTCCAGGCCTGGCCGCCTTGGGTCGTCAGGAACAGATCAGCGTCTCGGGGATAAAAGTTGGGTGGCGACGTTGACTGGCCGGCACAACGATCGCCGGTCGTGTTCCGCAATTGCGTGTCGATAAACGTCGACGTACTCATCGACCATGCGGTCGCTGCTGAACCGCTGGACGGCCATGTCTCGAACTGTCCGTCGGTGGAGCCGACCCACTTGCGATATTGCCGCTGCTGCCGAAGCGACGTCACACACCACAGAACCCGTCAAGCCATCGACAATGAGTTCCCGCATGGAACCTCTGTCGAAGGCAATCACCGGTGTGCCACACGCCATGGCCTCCACCACCGAGAATCCGAACGGCTCGTCGAAGTCGATCAGGTGCAGGAGAGCCACGGCACCGCCCAAGAAAGATGAGCGATCCTCCGCCGCAACTGGTCCGATGAATTGGACTCGATCGCCGTCGAGGCGCGGCATGACCTCGCGCTCGAAGTACGCCTTGTCTTGAATGATTCCGGCAATCCGAAGTGGGATTCCCGTCGCTTTGGCGGCATCGATCGCGGCAACCACCCCCTTGTCCGGATGGATACGTCCGAAGAAGGCCAGGTAGGAGCCAGGATCCGGAGCAAACGTGAAGGCCCCGGTGTCGATCCCGTGATGAATCGTGGCCGCGTAGCGGAGCGCGGGATGCCTGTCAGCATTGCTGATCGCGACGTAGAACGTTCCGTCGTTGTGTTTGGCGTACACCGGCACAATCTGGGGCGATGAAAAGCCGTGGATCGTCGTGACGACCGGAGTCGGAGTCAGCCCGGAGTAGGTGAGCGGCAGGAAGTCGAAGCTGTTATGGATGATGTCGAACTCGGAAGCCCGCTCGAAGACCTCCGAGATGTGCAGGCACTCTGCCACCTTTGGGTCAATGCCCGGGTCCTCCGACCAGCCTCGGGGGATGACGCTGGACAGGCGAGCCGAAGTAGCGGAATCCCCGGTGGCGAAAAGCGTCACGTCGTGACCTCGGGATACGAGTCCCTCGGTCAGGAGCGAGGCAAAGAGCTCCCACGGTCCGTAGTGGCGCGGCGGGACCCGCCAGGCAATCGGTGCGAGTACCGCAATGCGCACTGCGGCCTTTAGCGCCCGAGTCCCATGCGGTCAGCCTTCTTGTCGCGCTCCTCCCGCTTCTCCTTCTTTGCGCCTCTCTTCTCCTTGAGGGACTTGCCGGGCTTCTTTGCTGCCGGCTTCTGCGGTGATCTGTCAGGCACGGTGTGCTCCTATCGTTGGTGGAAAATCCTGGTCAGTCGGGAATGGATCTCAGTGATGCGAGGAGCTCGTCGAGAGGCACGGTCGCAACTCCGATCGCAGAGTCGCCGATCCCATAGGGAATGACCAGGATGCCTGCGTGGACGAGAGCGCCGCAGGAATAGACCACGTTGGGCACGTAGCCGTCCTGCTCGTCGTGTGCCGGGCTGAGGAGCGGGTCAGGAAGCCGCCCCAGGATCCGGGTGGGGTCCTCGAGGTCGAGCAAAATCGCACCGATGTTGTAGGTGCGCATCGGACCGACCCCATGGGTGAGCACCAGCCAGCCAGCATCTGTCTCAATGGGAGACCCGCAGTTACCGAGTTGAACGACCTCCCATGATGTCATGGGTGTCTGGCATGCCAATCCGTCTTCCCAGCGGTGTGGATTCTCCGAGTATGCGATCGTGTTCGACTCCCGATCACTTCGGGACAGAGCGGCGAAGCGGCCCCCGATCCGACGAGGGAAGAGAGCGAGACCCTTGTTGGCCGCCGCCGCCCCGACCATCGGTGAAGAAGTGAAGTGCACGAAGTCCTCGGTTTCGAGCAACTGTTGCCCGATGTCGGTGCCGTTGTAGGCCGTGTAGGAGGCGTAGAAGATCACGCTGCCGTCGTTCTCGACGAAGCGCACGAACCGGGCGTCCTCCATGCCCTTTGATTCGGCGCTCATCGTGGGCATGAGCACTTGCTCACTCAGCGGTGTGCCGTCCTCGAACCGCACGCTGTAGCTCCGTTCGGCGATCTTGCGCATGAGGCCGATCGTCCTCTTCGCTTGCTTTCGGGTGGCCGCGTGGTCCTCGAGAAATTCTGAGCCGTCCCTCCATCTCTGCTTCGGTGAACCTCGGTCCGAGGTGACCCAGCACGTAGTCGGCGTCATCGCCGCCTCCACGGAGTCGACGGAGCTCAGCTTTGAAGACTTCTGCCTCGAACATCGCCTCGTACCGGCGCCCCTTCGTGGCAAAGGTCGGCCTCGGATCGAGCTCGATGTCGCCCGAACCGGTGATGATCCCCGTGCGGAATCCGATCGAGGAGCTGTGCCCCTCTCCGATGGCCCGGGCGCTCATCACGAACCGGACGCTGCCCGAGCCGATTCCCCTCTGATGCGGGTGCATCACCATGCTCGGATTACAGAGGGCGGCACCCTCGACGGCGTATTCGCTCGTGAAGGTGGCCCCGAGCAGCAGGCGACGGGTCAGTGAGAGTTGGCGTTCTGGTTCGAGGCGCTCGGAGAGCTCGTCGGCGTGCCGGAGGAACGTTTCCGTCAAGCCGTGGTGGCGACCCTCGAACCGCGCGATGACGCCGTCGTAGCTGCGCTGGACTTCGTCGTCGGTCAGTGCCAAGACGCGTCGTAGGACAGCCGCTGATCTGGACTCTTGCTGATCAAAGCCCTCGTGCCCCGGCACGAACAGGCGAGCCACGACGCGCGACCTGTCCGCCGCAATGTGGACTGGGCTGCGACGGGCCAGGCTCGGAGCGCGCCCGCTCATTGCAAGACGCTGACCCGGGATTGCGCGTGCTGCAGGGTCGCAAGGAGGGCCAGCGTCGACTCTGTGCCCTGGTTGAGATTGGCGCCGTGTTCCTCCAGGCCGTCAAAAGCACCTCCGGTAGTGGGGTCCCACATGACAACTCCTGCGTCGTTATGGCCGAGAAACCAGTTGGCCGCAGCGTTGATGCCGTCCAACCATCGAGGGTTGTGGTCGATCTTGTGGGCACGGGCACACGCATCCGCCAGGGCTGCCACCTCAATCGGTTGTTGGTCGAACCGAGCTCCATGGTCATCTGGACCGCTACCTCCGACCGGAGTGACGGAGAGATGCCCTTGTCGGGTTTCGCGGTCGAGGAGCCATTCCAAGAGGTCCAATCCCCGCTGTTGGAGGAGGGGACGCTCGAGCGCGGAACCTGCGGCGATCATCGCCTCGGGGAGGGTTGCGTTGGCGTAGGCGAGCCGGACCTCAGGCCAGGGCCACTGTGGACGTCGGGCGGTATCGCTCATCGCGTCTGCGGCATCGGACAAGAGGCTGCGGGCAAGCATGTCATCGGGATCGACACTGATCGCCTCTGCTGCGCCCAGCACCGCGAACGCCATGGCTCTCGGCCACGGTGAGCGGTGCCGCATCGCTCGCTCGAGTCCTTTCGTGGCCAGGTGACGGATCAGGTGGTCGTCGCTGTGCGAGGCAGCAGTGCCCAGCCCCCAGATGCTCCTGCCCCAACAGTCATCGAGTGCAGGGCGATCTTCCCAGGTGCCACTTCGGTCCATTCGGTTTCGACACCGGCCCTGCGAGTCCAGTGCGTCCTGAAGGAATTTCAAGGACAGCATCGCCAGGTTGCGCATCACCGCGGCGTGATCTCGTTCCCGAGTGGCTACGACAAGCACACGGGCCATGTCGTCACTGCAGTAGCCATGCTCGGGCCTGGGCTCGCTGAAGAGGGCGTGCTCGAACGTGCCGCGCTCGTCGCTCATGTGCATCAGATGGCCGAAGTCCGGCTCCGGAGCAGCCGGCGGTGCGCTCACACCAGTGCGAGTCGTTCGGTGAGGACGCCATTGGCCACCTGCAGGTACTCGCCTGCCACCACCGACCATCCGAGGCGCGGTGCGAGCCGGGACGCCTCTGCGGCCATTTTGGAGGCCAGCTCAGGTCTGGTCAGGACTCTCCGCAGGGCGCGAGCCATTGCCTCAGGGTCATCGTGGTCGACGACGAGTCCGGCGCCGCTCGAGAGCAATTCGACCGCGTGCGGAAAGGCCGTCGCGACCACGGGGCGCCCGGCCGCAATGGCGTCAACGAGGACGCCGGACGTCACCTGGTCCTTGGAGTCGTAAGGCAGGACGACCACCTTGCTGGACTGGATCAACGCCGTGAGGGACGCCACGTCGCGATAGTCGGCGTCGAATGCGACGGACGAGGAGATCCCGTGGCGCTCCGCCTGCGCAATCCGGTCTTGGCGGTACGACTCTCCGTGGGTGGCCAACACCTTGGGGTGGGTCTGGCCCGCGACCAGATCAGCGCGGCCGCATCGGGAGGTCGTGCAGCGACCGCATGGCCTCGATGGCGCGTTCGAGCCCCTTGCCAGGCCCGATCAGACCCCAGGTCAGTATCAGGGGACGGCCCACCCGATCTGGAACGACATGCGCGGCAGGGATGGCGGCGCCGTGGGCGATGGTCATCACCTTGGAAGCGTCGACGTCGAAGATGTCACAGAGGCGGACCCGCGCCGCCTCTGTCATGACCACCACCCGGTCCGCCAGAGCGGCGACGTCGTTCAGCACGGACCGCTGGTGTGGCGTCGGGTTTGCGAGAATTGTGTGGGCGATCACGATTGAGGGGACGTGGAGACCGCCGAGGATCTCGAGCACCTCGTCTCCATCCCTGCCCCCATAGAGGCCGTACTCGTGCTGGACAACTGCGACATCGAACTGGTTCAACACGTCCGAACTGGCGACAACCGAGTGCCGTGATCCGTTGACCAGCTCGCCGGCGACCCGGTCACTCTGCGAAATGTGGCCGTCGGCGTCGACGACCCGCACAACGCCGACCTGGGTGTTATGCGCTGCCAGCCCGGTTGCCAGCGCAGCGGTGAAGGTGGCCAGACCGCAGGCAGTCGGAGGAAAGGAGCTCAGGATACCGAAGGAGCTGACGCGACCATCACGGCCTTCAATAGGCAAATTCGGGACGCGCACAAATGCTCCTCAATGAGGCTCGGTCGAGGCGTCGAACCTGCACGAGGCGACGTCGGCCGGCATGGCCCGTCCTGCCCAAGCGAAGCGACTCTCCCAAGGGGACGAGACGTCAAGTCTACCGCGCTGACCGGCTGTTCGTTCCTCGGCTCAACGCACATCGCCGTCCAAGGCTCAGAATGGTTCCGCTGGGGCTGTTGCCCCCGCTCTGGGATAGGTGATAGGGCCGCACGAAACGTCCGCCCTTGTAGGTTCGAGGTTCGAGTCCCTATGCGCCCACTCTGAGGAGTGGGGCAAGGAGGACAGGCGGCCCCAACCGCTCAAAAGCGCACACCGGAGACGACGGGTGGGGGGGGCCGGGGGGGGTCAAAGAACGGCGCGTCGCTCGTCCCCGAACCGGCGACGCTCCTATCACTTGTCAAGCCCCTTTTTCGCGCTCCGGAGTGCAGACAGCGGGCAGAACAGTGATGAGTCACTCGGATGAGGACATGCTCTTATCAGGCCACGCGTCGGCAGAGCGTCGTCCCGGACCGTGGGCCGGCGAGTCGCCGGAAAGTCAGCCCCGAAGGGCGACAGTTAGGGGGTGAGCCAGACCCACGGTCCGAGGATTCAGCCGCGAGGAAGGTAGCGGTAGAGCTCGCGGGCGACGTAGCGCTTGAGGAGTCGGATGACGTCTCGCTTGGAGCGTCCCTCCTTGACCTTGCGCTCGAAGTAGGAGGTGGTGGTGGGATCGTGGGCGATGCGGACCATGACGATGCGCCACAGCGCGCTGTTGGCCTGGCGGTCACCACCGCGATCGAGGCGGTGACGGTTGCTCTTGCCCGACGAGGCCGGGATGGGGGCGACCCCGCACAGGTGGGCCCACGCCGCCTCTGAGTGCAGACGTTCGGGGTTGTCGCCCGCACTGACCAAGAGGGCGGCCGCGGTGTCGGGCCCAACCCCAAAACGCGCCAGGAGCTCGGGAGCGGCTGAGGCCACGAGTGCCTCGATGCGCCGGTCCAGCTCGGCGAGTTCGTCCACTAGCCCTTGGATCCGGCGGGCCAACGAGCACAGCGCGGCCTTGTGGGCGGCCATCACCGCGTCCCCCGAGCGCGACGGGCGCAACCGGGCTGCCTCGTTGACCAGAGCGATGACACTGAGGCCCTTCAGGCGGCAACGCAGCTGGTCCGGGGCGGTGATCACCAGATGGCGCATCTGGGTGAGCGCCTTGATCCGGGCCCCTCGGGCCGAGCGCTTGGCCACGACGAGGACCCGGATCGCTTCGACGGCACCGTCTTTGGACTTCGAGATGCTGGCCGCCCGACCACCGAGGGCGGCTCGAGCAGCCTCAACGGCGTCGAGGGGGTCGGACTTGCCGCTGCGCCGGCGCTCGGCCCGATTGGGCCGGTCGACCTCGATCACCTCGACGTCGGCCCGGCGCAGGAACCGGGCCAGGCCTGCCCCATAGGAGCCAGTTCCCTCCACGCCCACCTTGGTGAGCGCACCGAAGCCCTCGAGCCAGGTGAGCAGCGCCTTGTAGCCAGCAGGGTCGGTGTCGAAGCGCTCCGTGCCGAGCAGTGCTCCGAGCGGGTCGAGGGCGGCGGCGACATGGACGTCGAGGTGGGTGTCGACACCACCGGTCACACCCCGCGCAGCTTCTACGATGGTCATGGTCATCCCTTCTGTTAACGGTGTTAGGGATGGCACGGCCGTTCCGGATCGGAGCGACGGGCGGTCTGGGCTGTTCTAGCAACCCGGACCAATCACCCTTTCTCGGAGACGGGACGTGCCGCTGTCAATGTGCGAGACAGGCGGAACCTGCCGGCACTCCTGAAGCTATTCAGGACCCGCACTGCAGCGGTGGATCCTCCAGACCATTGTCACTGTTCGGGGGCAGGCAAATCTGCGAATCGGTCGCCTGGCCTCACCGCATCGAGATGGCGAAGGGAACGAGAAATATCCCTCTTTCTAACCGTGCCGGGTGACTGTTCCAAGAAGTCTCCACGCATGGTTTGAGATTGAGGACGTGTCCGAGGGTGTTCGTATTCGACACGTCGAAGAACTTGACCTCGGACATGGAATCTTTGGGGCGCTCCATGACCTGGTCGCCGGAAGGTGGTTCGCCCAGTCGGTCAGGGAAGAGGTAGCCGAGATTGGACGCCTTCTCGAGGAGGGCCTACGCGGACGTCCATTTGACGATCTCAACGGTCAGGTGCCCACTCCCTGCGGGATGTGGGCACCCCGAGTCCTCGGTTGCACTTAGAAACTAATAACAGCTTCCCAAGTGGTGCTGGTTGTAACCGTCTCGGTCGAACCAACGATTGAGACACTTTTGTTGACGCCCGTAATCGTGAACGTTCCGCTTGCGTCAGCGAACCGACCGCTGCCCCCGGTAATCGTGTAGCCCACTACCGAATGCACGGGCGGTCCGAGGGTCCCCGACCCCGAACTGGTCGCAGAGAGTTGATTTGCAGTTTGCCGCGACCGTGATGGTTGTGGCCGTAGCGCTGAATGTGTTCGGATCCAAAAGGGGTAACTGCTGACACCGCTGGCGGCGAACGCTCCCAGGTTGCAGAGATGTCCGGAGCTTAGGATGGTCCCCGCCCCGCGAGCAGGTGCTTGCGATCTCACGTCGGCCCTGCGCAGCGGTCCCTTAGGGGAACCGCATTTGGTCATGACGTCGGTCTTGCTGAACGGTCAATACGCCTACGACCCGCTCGAAAAGTCCGTGCAGACCTCGGTGTTGGCGACGTTGCACTTGTGGCATCGGAGTTTGCGCACCGTGTTTCGGTCGATTCCACTCATCGTAAGGTGCCCGCGACTTACTAGGACGTGGTGGCAAGTCGCTCATTGGCCGCCCCACCGCTTCATGCCGACCGCGGCAGAGCGAAGACGTCGTCCCATGGCCTGGAGCCCCATGGTGCAGATCTTGGCTGTGTCGATGGTGGCCGAAAGCCCCGGTTCGCGTGGGTTCAGGTGCCGCCGCCGAAGGCGCGAGTTGAAGTCCTCGATGCGGTTCTCGCGCACGGTGGCAGCGGTGAAGTACGTGAGGGTTACGGACAAAGAAATGTCGGGACCGTTATGCACCCAGTGCGGCGTGCCTGGGGGTATGTAGACCGCCCGCCCTGGCGACAGGGTGTACGCGGCTACCTCCCGCGGAAGAGTCTCGATCCGCCCGTGGGAGCCGTCCCAATACCGATCGATCTCGCGCCGTCGAACGGCGTCGCTCAGGTAGCACCCGATGCTGACGTTCTTGCTCCCAGTGACCTGCAACAACAGGCTGTGCTCGATGTCGAAGTGGACCGGCGTGACCGAATTCGGAGACGAGACAAAGACAAAGGCCACACGGTTGCGCATCTTGCCCTGCTTGGCGATTAATCCCGCCTCGAGTCGATCGAGATGAGTGTTCATGAGCTCTGCCATGCTGGGATCGTCTTCGACGTTGAGCAGGGTCAGCCAGGCGTTGGCGCTGCTCAAGTCGCGTATGACGTCGCCCGGTTGCTCCAGCGCACCCCGAGGTGGTCCTCCAGAAGGAACCAAGAGGGCCTGGGCGGCGGTGTCGTAGATGACCGATTGACGCGGCAACCGGTCCGCGAGATCCGCGACCGACGCAAGGGTCAGGCGCTCATTGAGGTGGAGATCATGGATGAATTCCAGGGGTCGCTCCGGGAACGCATTGTCAAGCGCAATCTCCCCAATGCCCTCGTGGACCAGCCCTGTTGGTTGTGCAACCATCGCTTGGCCTCACCACTTCAATCGATTCGCCTCAGCACTGCTAGCGATACCCCGCTCCTTCGAGTGACAAACAATTCGCGAACAACTGGCCAATTCGCGAACAACTGGCGATGAGCTCGTTTAGGCCGCTGAACTGGACTTCGGACGGTGATAACCAAACTTACGTCAGCGCAAGTTACACACGCCTTGCGGCGGGGCCGTTTCAACCCTGCCAGACTTGATGGCCGGCACGCCGGGGTTCCCAACGACCCCTCGGGGTGGGCGTCCCGCCACGCCCGCCGCATGTGTGCCTGTAGCGAGACGACCCCGGCCCGCGTAATCGGGCCGGGGTCGCTTCGTCCTATCGGCAGTTCATGCCCTCGGGTTGGCGGCGGCCGCGTGTCAGTGGCTCCGCGGACGGGAGCAGGTGGTAAAGGCTTCGTCAGCGGGTATCCCCATGGTGCCGAACGGTGGCACCCCTACCCGGTGGTCAGGGATGCCCTACCCGCGAGATGGCGACCAGGCCGACGCCAATGAAACCTATCCCAGCAAGAATCCACTTCCGTTTGTTGCGACGGTAGCTCCCGTCGACATCGTCATGATTTTGGAGAGTCGCACCCCTCCAAAGCGCATAGCCCCCGGAGCCAAAAGCACACCAGGGCCACGACTGCCCACGCGACCGCTGACCCGTCGGAGGGTGCGATTGCATCCTCATAGACCGGAGACCCCGTTTGGCAACGCTTAGCCCCCCGCTGCCGGGCGCGGGCCAGCCGCGAAGCTTCCCGACAGGCGTCGCACCGACAGCCGGCGTTGTAAGCGCTCCGGGTTCCATGTGTGCGGGCCATTACCGACCTCTTGCACGGGCGTCGCATCCCGAACGACGCGTCACCATGCCTCCTCCCCATCGGCGAAATCGCCGACGTTTTCGGCTCCGGGGAATGCCGCTGTCACCAACGAGAGAGGCGAAGAAGGCTGCTCGGTCATATGTCGCAAAGTGGCCAGGTCCATGGCCCCGCCAAGCTTCACGAGGTTCGTCCGCATGGACCGGTACTTCTCCGCGATGGTCCAACAGGCCGGCCGCTCGCCGACCACCTCCACGATGCCGAACGCATCCATCTCGACCAGGTCGCGTCGCACCCCCGTCTCGGGTAGCCGGGCACGGCCGGCAACGACGCTCGTGGGCATGGGTCGGGATGCTTTCAAGAGCGCGGCGAGTACCCGTCGCTTCCGGGTGCGTACGGAGCCCAGCCCCACCTGACGGACAACCCGCCAGGACTCCGCCTCGTCGCACCCGATCAGACGCAACGCAGAAAGCAGCTGGGCACAGCCACGCAGGAGACGGGGGCTCCGCTCGGGCTGGGGCACGTCAACCACCGCGTCGGCGTGTCGCTTGTCCCAGATCACTGTCGAGCGGCACCGTGCGACGAAGAGTGCCAGCTGTGTCAACTTGTCCCGGTCCTCGTCACCGAGGCTGGGCATCTTCTCGGGTACGTGGAGGTCTTCGACGAACGCGCTGACCACCTGCCGAAGCTCACGATGAGTGCGGTCGTCGGCCAGAGCCAGCGATCCCGCTCGGAGATCGTCTTCCTCATCCATGACCGGCATCCTGTAGGAAAGGAATCGCTCGCCCAAGGCGCTCATGCCCAGCTCGTCGACCGCCTCGGTGACGCAGGCCGATCCCTCTAACGCGAGGGAGACCATAACCACATGACGAACACGCCAGGTTCAGAAGGCGACCCTCACGAAGGTGAGCTCGGCCATTCCCATTCCGGAGAACAGCTGGCAGTCGGAAGGGCGGCCTGTGTTTGGAACCACTATCTTCGCCGCTGGACGGGCGGTTTTGCCGTCGCTGAGGTGCTTGCCAGTGGCTACCGCCTGCGTCGTCTATCGGACAACCATGTCTTTAGCCATGTCTTCAGGACCGACGAGGTGATGGAGGAGCGACGCAAAATCCAAGAGCCTGGTATCTACCGGACCCACCTCGACCGTCGTGTGGCCGACTCCGGGGAGTGATGCCAACTACCGCTAGGAGTCCGAGCCGGACCGTCGAGGTGTCCTCCTCTCGAGTGGCCCAGTTCCGCAGGCGCAGTGGCTTGTAACCTGCGTGCTACCTCGTGACGAGCTGACGATGACGCCTCCATCCCGGCAGCGGGGGCACTTTCTGTGAAGCAGCCTCACTGGGCGAAGTCCAACTGAAGGTCTGAGTCCCGCTTAGAAAGTCGCAGACAGACTTCGCAAGGTAGGCGGTGCCACGATGGGTACGCTCAGATCGATCCCGCATGGAAGGAGGCTCCCGTGCCCAACATTGGCGATCGAGTCCGATTCGAGTCCACGAAGGTAGGTCAAGCTCCTCGGGATGGTGTTGTAACCGGGGTCGAAGGGGAGCTTCTCCACATCGAGTGGACGACCGGCGGAGAGTCATTCCTCGTACCGGGAGCCGGATCAATAACCATTTTAGGCAAGGTATCGGGCAAGACAGCCGCCAAGCGGAATATCAAAGCGGACCCCGGCCCGAAAGGCTGCCAAGAAGGCTGTCAAGAAGTCGGCTCCAGCCAAGAAACCAACCCCAGCCCGAAAGGCCGCCAAGAAGGCCGTGAAGAAGTCGGCTCCAGCCAAGAAACCAACCCCAGCCCGAAAGGCCGCCAAGAAGGCCGTGAAGAAGTCGGCTCCAGCCAAGAAACCAACCCCAGCCCGAAAGGCCGCCAAGAAGGCCGTGAAGAAGTCGGGTCCAGCGTGCAAGCGTCCTGCCAAGAGAGCGGCTGAGCGCTAGGCCATTCTTGGAGTCGGCAAAGGCGAGATTGTCGGCAGAAGGCGAGTGAGATACCGCACCCCAGTCCGGCGTACTGGGACAGGGGGTCTGCCTGCTCGAACGCCCTGAAGACCGATTCATAGAGACGCTCCGGGAGCGGTCCTATTCGGTACTGGCCTTCTCGAGCTTCTCCAGGCTGGCCGTCATGGATTCGAGCAGCGAATTGGTCCCGTTGATCCACGCACCACCATCACGTAGGAGGTCCTCCGGCAAGGGACCGCAGTCAAAGACCTCGGTGACCACGGTGGCGGCGTCACCGTCCGGAGTGAGGATGTAGCCCCAGCGGTAACCCGCAGGAATGCCGACCTTGGATGGATCATTACCCTCAGCCCGAGAAGGGTCTCCGGGGGCAGGTTCCCAGAATATGCGCCGATCTGGCTCGAACTCCACCACATAGTTGAGCATGAGGTAGTCGTCCCCCAGTCGATGCATTTTCATGGTGAAGGTGTCGCCCACGTCGGAGATGGGACGGTCGAGGACCGTCCCACGGAGCATGCCGGACCCGTCGAAATCCAGGTGACGTTGCGGATTCGCCAGGATTTCAAAGATGGTGGCCGGCGGTGCTTCGATTCGGCGTGATACCTCGACCGGCTGGCTTTGCTCTGACATGGTGCAAGTCCTCGCTGTCGCTCTTCGCTTCCACTACTTGAACGTACCTCAGCGTTTCATGCCGTTAGACGTTGCAGGTGCGCAAATTCATATATCGGTCGAACTATGTCATTCAGACCGATTCGAGGTTTCCCACGTCGACAGTGTTTCAACCAGGTGGAGTATTGCCCCCAAGTGCCGAACAGCTACGCCCAGGAGCATCGAACGGGGCAGTCTCGGGCCACAGTCTATGTCGGCCCTTCGTGACTATGAGTTGTCAACGAGTTCGACAATCTCTAAAAAGCTCACGGTCGGTGCGACCCCGTACAACCCAGTCACTCTCTCTCGAAGCTCGTCGGTGAAGAAAGCTTTCGCCGCCTCTTGCGAGTCCCACACGTAGAAGTTCATCGCCCTCTGCTGCTTCTCGTCCAGAGTGAAGGCCTTGAAGCGAAGGCCCGAAAGGCCTCGAACATTTTCCGCGCGTTCTTGGCCACCTCCACTACCCGGGATCGATCGAAGTTGCCGTCGTAGTCGAATACAACGCTGACACCGATCATGATGCCTCCTCTTCTGGGGTGGGCGAGCCTTCTTACCCGTCGGGATTCTCCCAGTCGAGATTTCCACATCCTTGTGAGTAGTGCCACCGACAGCCCTCGGACGGCAAGCGCTACCCATGACAACCGGATCGCGGTGTTAGCCGTGCTCATTCCCGGCGACGCTCCTATCACTTGTCAACCCCTCTTCGGGGGCTCGGGAGTGAAAACAGCGGACAGAACATTGATGAGTCACTCGAGTCGAGGACAAGCTCTTATTGGGTCACGCGTTTTCGAGATGGTGGCCCGAGCTGAGGGTCGGCGAATCGCTGGGAAGTCAGACCCGAAGGCCGACAGAACGGGGGAAAGCCAGACCCACAGCCCGGGGATCTATCCGCGGGGCAGGTAGCGATAGACCTCGCGGGCGACGTAGCGCTTCAAGATGCGGATGACGTCATATGTGGTCTTCCCTTCCTTCACGCGGCGCTCGAAGTAGAGCTGGGTCTCGGGATCGTGGGCGATGCGCACCATGACGATGCGCCAGAGCGCGCTGTTGGCCTGGCGATCCCCACCGTCGTGAACCTTGACCCTGCCGCTGTTCTTGCCTGACCCCTTGGGAATGGGCGACACACCGCACAAGTGGGCCCAAGCCGCCTCTGAGTGGAGGCGCTCGGGATTGTCGCCGGCGGCCATGACGAGGGCCGCCGCGGTGTCGGGACCGACCCCGAAGAGCTCGAGGAGGTCCGGGACGGTGGCGACGAGGAGCGCTTCGATCCGCTCGTCGAGCTCGGCGAGTTCACGGTCGAGCGCCTCGATGCGGTGTGCCAACGAGGACAACGACGCCTTGGTGGCAGCGGTCACCGGATCGGGAGAGCGACTGGGACGAAGCCCCTTTCCTTCGGCCACCAGTGCAGGCACCGAGAGGCCCTTCAAGCGGCAACGCAGCTGCTCAGGGGCGCTGTAGCCGAGGTGGCGCATCTGGGTGAGGGCCTTCACCCTGGCCTGGCGGGCTGAACGCTTGGCGACCACGAGGACCCGGATCGCCTCGACGGCACCATCCCTCGACTTGGGGTGCCCGCTCGCCCGTCCGCTGAGCGCCGCACGGGCCGCCTCGACGGCGTCGAGGGGATCGGACTTGCCGCTGCGGCGGCGCTCCTCTCGATTGGGCCGGTCGACTTCGATGACCGTCACTCCCACCCGGCGCAGGTAGCGCGAGAGTCCCGAACCATACGAGCCCGTGCCTTCTATGCCGATCTTGGTCACCTCACCGAAGGATTCGAGCCATTTGAGCAGCGCCTTGTAGCCGGCCGAGTCGGTCGCAAAGCTCTCCGAACCGAGCAGGCCGCCGAGCGGGTCGAGGGCGGCCGCGACGTGGACGTCGCGATGCGTGTCGACTCCACCGGTGATCCCACGTGCAGCTTCTACGATGGTCATTGGTCATCCCTTCTCGTAATGGTGTTGAGGGATGGCACGGCCGTTCCGGATCGGAGCGACGGGCGGTCCAGGCTTGTTGCTGCAAGCCGGACCAATCACCCCAACTCGGAGACGGGACGTGCCGCTTTGAATGTGCGACTGGAGGTTTCGGTCGACGACACCCGAGGGTGTCATGGGACTCCAAGTCAGGCCGAACCAGCCAGCACTCCCGAAGCTAATAAGGACCAGCAATCAAGCGGTGGACCCTGAGAGAAGTATCAATGAACTGGGGCACATCTACTCAGCGAACGGGACAGGTCCTTTATCGTCGACTGAGGCCTCCTCAACCCACCCCCGTGGCTCCGCGGAGTCCACGATCGACCTTGGTACGCCCGAATTCTCCGTCTGAGACGAAGCTTTGGTTCTCTCGCCACGGCCTGTTGGACTGTCGATTCTCGGGATCTTGTCAGCGATGCCGTCCGCGTATCGTTACCTGCCGTGACCGTTCCGGAACGTCCATCGACTCGCACGCAGGAACAGTGCCTCGATGCCGGGGAGATGGGGGCGGCCCCCGGTCGACCTGGCCGGATGGAGACCCTTGTCCGCCGGGTCGACAAGTTCCAGCAACGACATGAAGTGCTCGGGTTTCCCTTCGCGGTCCTCCAGAAGTTCGGCAACGACCAGGCCGGCAGCAAGGCGGCGCTCATCGCGTACTACGGCCTCTTCGCCATCTTCCCGCTCTTGATGCTGTTCACGACGATCCTCGGCTACGTCCTGAACAACAACGATCAATTGCGCAAGGACCTCGTCGACAGCGCTCTCGGAAGCTTCCCGATTATCGGCCCGCAGTTGCAATCGCAGGTCCACACCCTGACCGGGAACGCCTTCGCCGTCGTCATCGGCAGCCTTCTCCTCCTGTACGGTGCCATCGGCCTCGGATTGGCGACCCAGAGCGCGATGAACTCGGTGTGGAACATCCCCTACGTTCGCTGGCCGTCCCTCCCCATGCGCTATCTCCGAGGGTTCGCCATCCTGGCCCTGCTCGCCGCCTCCACGATCGGATCGACGGTGCTCACAGGGTTCGCGACCCTGACTTCACACGAGAATGTGTCGAGGGTGCTCTTGCTGATCGGGTCTCTCGCCTTGAACTTCGTGCTCATCCTCATCGCATTCATCGTGATGACCGCCGTGAGGTTCAGGTGGCGTGAAGTCGTCCTCGGCGCAGTGTTGGCCACGGTGTTCTGGCAGATGCTGCAGCTCATCGGGAGCTGGTACGTCGGTCGCGAGCTGCAGCACGCGACGGACACCTACGGCTTCTTCGGCATCGTCATCGTCTTGTTAGCCTGGATCTACCTTGGCGCTCAGTTCTTCCTCTTCGCCGCGGAAATCAACGTCGTCAAGCGGCACGGCCTCTGGCCGAGGTCCATCACCCAGCCACCGCTAACCGCCGCGGACAGAGCTGTCTTCGAGCGCCTGGCACAAATGGAAGTCCGTCGGCCTGAGGTCGAGGTCGTGGTCGAGTTCACGCCCCAGGCGGATTACGACCCATTGGCGCCGTCATCAGGTTCGGTAGTGAGGCCGAGTGACGTATGATTCGGGAACCCTCGGTCAGTGCGCGACCCCAGGGTGGGCGAGGGGGTGTCGGAGGGGGGACGTACACAAACCCCGACTCCAGGATCAGTCCCTGGCCACGCCCATAGCCGGCGATATAGGGGGCAGTCCCCAGAAGTTGCGATTCCGCCCCCTTGGCGCTATCGAGCGCCCATCACCTCTTGCATCTGCGCCGTGTCCACGAACTGCTGGAAACTCGTCAATTTGCCGTCGCGAATCTTGAATACGTGGCACATCTGCGCGTCCAAACTCTTGCCAGTGGCCTTGAAGGTCCCGGTGTAGCGCCCTTCGACGACGACGGTGTCACCCGCATCGTAGAAGTCCTTCGGATGAACGACGAAGGTGCCATCAAAGTCTGCCCCGATCTTCACGAACAGGTTCTGCAAGACGGCGTCGGGTCCATGCCAAGGCTCGCCGCTCGGCTGGTATGGGTTCCCCTCTGCTTCGCTCCACTGCATGTTGGGGTCCATCATGCCGAGAAGAGTGGGAATGTCGCCTCGGCCGAAGCAGTCGTACGCATCTCGAATCAACTGGACGTTATTGCTCATTTGCTCGGCCTCCTCTGGTTGTCGCTTCGGAAACCTAGGGCGATTCTTCACTCGTTGCAATCGGGATTGAATTGGGTTCCCGATGTGCCAATAGGTGGCGGTCGAGAATGACTCAGACCCGGCGAACGGTGGCAGGGTGCTCGGGTCTCGCTCAAGATCACGATCCTGAGATGTCGAAACTTGGAATGGCCTGATATGGCACTGAGTTTTTCGTTACAACCGAAAGCCAATGCTGACATTCCGACCCGCGGTCTCTTCGGAGCCTCATACTCACGATAGGCAGACCGCTCGTTACGGTCAGAACCTGGAAAGGAGCCTCAGTATGTCGAAAGTATCGAGGGAAACCGCCTCGAAGGTCAATGATATGGGGGCGGCCGAGGATCGGACTGAGGAGTTCGATGGCTACACGGTCAACTTCGTGACTCTACGTCAAGACGCTGACCTTGCGCCGATGCTCAAGGGCTTGCCCGATGACCGGTGTCAGTGCCCTCATTGGGGATATGTATTCAAAGGACAAATGACGGTTCGCTACGCCGATCATGAGGATGTGATCGGACCTGGCGACGCCTTCTACATGCCTCCCGGACACACTCCAGCGGCGATTGCCGGCACCGAGTTCGTGCAGTTCAGTCCGACTGACGAGTTGGCCGTTTCCGAAGCTGCGATGGCAAAGAACGTGCAGGAGATCCAAGGCGGACGGTGACGAGATCGCTTCGACGGCGAATCCATATGGCAAGAGACGAGCTCGGCGTCAGGGCTGACCATCCCCCCGTTGGCCGGACACCTCGAATAGGAGGTAGTCATGCCAACAGTGACCGAAGAGAAAGCTGAGCCGGCCCGCCGGCGGGGCCGGTATCCGAGACAGTTCCGTCGAGACGCTGCGGCCCTGGTGATCGACCAGCGCCGCACGATCGTGGACGTGGCCAGAGAGCTCGACGTCGTCGAGCAGACCCTGGGCAACTGGGTGCGCCAGGAGCGCATCGACCGGGGCGAGCTCGAGGGGACCACGACCGAGGTCCGCGAGGAGAACGTCAGGCTGCGCCGGGAGGTGAAGCGCCTGACCATGGAGCGCGACCTGCTCAAACGAAGTGTGGCCTTCTGGGTGAAGGAGCAGGACCGGTGAGCCGCTACCGGTTCGTCTCCACCGTGAAGGCCGAGGGGTTCCCCGTGGAAGCGGCATGCGAGGTGGCCGAGGTGTCCACCTCGGCGTACTACGAGTGGTTGGCCCGCTCGGCCGCACCCACCGAGGCGGAGTGGGACGAGGCCCTGGTCATCAATGAGATGCGCCGGGTCCACGACGAGCTCGACGACACCTACGGCAGCCCGCGGATGACCGACGAGCTGCGGGACCGGGGGTTCTGCGACAACCACAAGCGCGTCGAACGGCTCATGTCCGAGTACGGCCTCCACGCCCACGACGGCCGGCGCCGCAAGGTCCGCACCACGATCCCCGACGTGAGCGCCCCGCCGCTGCCGGACCTGGTGAAGCGCGACTTCAGCGTCGGCGAGCCTGGAGAGCGCACCTGCGGGGACATCACCTACATCCCCACAGGCGAGGGCTGGCTCTACCTGGCCGACGTGCTCGACCTGGGCTCGCGCCGCGTCGTCGGCTACGCCATGGAGGGCCACATGCGCTCCGAGCTCGTCGAGGCCGCTCTGGAGAGGGCCGTGGCGACCCGGGACGGAGACGTGGTGGGCATGGTGTTCCACCACGACCGCGGTTCTCAATACATGGGGCAGGACTTCCGGGCGCTGTGCGAGAAGCACCACATCGCCCAGTCGGTCGGCCGCATCGGGTCGTCCCAGGACAACGCCGCGGCGGAGTCGTTCTGGGCGACGCTCAAGCGCGAGCTGGTGCACCGGTGCCGATTCGCCACGCGTGGCGAGGCCCGTCGGGCGATCATCGTCTGGATCAACCACTACAACGCGCTACGGCGTCACTCCTCCATCGGCAACGTATCGCCGATCGAGTGGGAGCTACGCTGCGCACGCCGTCACCTTCAAGCTGCATAACCATGTGTCCGGCTGACGGGGGGAAGGCCAGGGCATCGCCTAGCTCATAAGTGCCGGTATGTGGCAGTGTGACCGGCCCGTTACAGCAGCGCCGTAGCGAGATGAATCGAGCGCTGGTCGACTGGCTGATGACCCCGGGGTCCCAGCCGAGCCGCTCGTCCACCTTGCGAGGCCGAGGTGGCACCAGGAGGTCGTCACACGGGCCGACCCGGTAGAAGGCTATGCCGGGAACTGCACCGCGCTGGCCTGGGCCAGGAGCGCCCCCCGATCGGCCGGCAAGATGTAGCCGTCCTTGATTGCCCTGTCGAGGCTGGCGGTGTACCTGGCGAGGTACTCCGCCTTGGAGTGGTAGATGGTGGCGAGCATTTGCGAGCTGAATGCAGTGGTCGACCCAAAGAGCGAACAGAAGGCGTTGGCGCCAGATGGCGGCGCTCCGCTGAGGGTCGACACCGGCACGTCGACGGCCGCCGTCCGCACGCCGGCGATCACATTGCCGGAACTGTCGAGAGCCAAGGTGGGCGGTTTCTCACTGCTCAAGCGAAAGGGTGGCGGCGTGGGCGGGGGTGTGCCATGGACCGCCCACTTCGAGAAGGCGGCAAAGGCGGCCTGGACCACCTCGTGCTGCGGGCCGGTGTTCACCGGAGAGGTGCAACCGAGGACGCTCACCGCCGCGCCGACGAGGTAGGCATCGGCGTGCGAGGTGCCGGCCACCTCCCAGGTCCGGATGCGGGAGGTGTTCGGCTGCTGCGCCGGCGCGTAGCCGAGGACTGTGAGGTCGGTCTGGGTCTCGAACATGAACACCGGCACGTCGAGGTCAGTCCGGATCCGCAGGGCACCCGAGACCTTATGAGTGATCGATGTCCCGCTGAGCGGGGCACCGCTGCCGCCCCGGCTGTGGATGAAGATCCCATCGAAGGCGTGGGTGACGGGCTGCAGCGCGTCGGCGAAAGTCGTCAGGAAGAAGGCCGACTGGGACTCGCCTACCGCGACCACGTGCCGGGGATGAAGGGCGCCGAGCACGTGCGCCGACGGGGAGCGAAGTGCGAGGCCGATCTGCGCGAAAATGTCGAGCGCGTACTGGTCACCGGGATGGTGCAAAGTGCCGTAGCGACCAGGGTCCTTCTGGACGAGTCCCTGGTTGGCCCCGGCGGTGGCCGAACCGAGGATCGGCGTGCCCCCCTCGACGCCCAGCGCCTGGGCAGAGACCGCCACGTAGGCGTCGCCGGCGCGCATCAGCTCGGGGTTGAGGTAGTCCCAGTCCGGCGCCGACTCCCCGCCGGACTCGTTCATCCACTCGACGACGACGGTGCCGCTGAAGTGAGAGGAATCCTTCGGCATGCGCACCAGAATGCGGGTGCGATAGTCGGCTGCGGTGGTCGGTGCGATGGTCCAGCGCCCGTCGGACGGCGCCGTACTGGCCTGGAAGGCGTGGGCTGTGCCCGCGGCGAAGTATTCGTTCTCGACGTAGCCATAGGAAGCAAGCTCGGACGGATGTGCCGTGAGGGGCTCACTGATCTGCCCAACGGTGATTGGCCCGGTGAAGCTGGCTGCCCTTTGGTCACCGGCCGTTTGGCCAGAGGCGGCGCGGGAGGCTCCCAGAATGGTCGGGCATCCCACGGTTGCTGCGAGTACGAGCCACGACAAGAACCGCCGTGACCAGGACGCGCTGGTCCTCGATGACCTTTTCGTCTCCGACATGCATCCCCCGATGTCCCGTGGATGGCTGTAAAGCGCAAGAACATACCTGTTGCGTGACACTGGGAGGAGGCGGGGGACGGCAGAAGGGGTTGGCCCGGCAGGGCCGTCGCCCGGCTGCCCCACTCGTGCCGTTAGGGGGCAGGGGAGATACCGCACGAGGTGTCTCCTTACTCGCCAGGCCAGCTCGCTCTTTTGCGGCTTCTGACCTCCTAGCGGCACCCCACACCCCGACTCCTCCGGGGACCACCCCCCCCACCCGTCGTCTCCGGTGTGCGCTTTTGAGCGGTTGGGGTCGCCTGTCCTCCTTGCCCCACTCTGAGGAGTGACACAAAGGAAGCAGGAAGAGGGAGGGGCGGCCGGAAAGCGGACAGGAAGGAAAGGGGACGGCAGGGCGGGCCGGAGCCGCAACAAAGGGGCGACGGGCCCGGCCGGGGAGGGAGGCAAGCCGGACACGAATGAGGGGAAGGTCCTGAACACACAGGTGGTCGGGGATCGTCCAGAACCAGACCCTACGTAAGCAGGTTCATGGATGTCTCGGCGAGATCCATGAGCTGCGCTGCAGGTCGCGAGATCGGAGCAGCTCGGTAAACAAAACCGACCATCACAGTAAGGGGAGGATCGAACGATCTGATTTCAACGCCTTCGAGGCCGTCCACCACACACCGATAAGAGAGGAACGAGCCCATTCCGGCCTGGGCTGCCGCGACCCAGGACCCGCGGTCCTCCATGACCAGGGATACTTGTGGCGCCGTCCGCGCTGACCGTCCGATCTCGTCTTCAATGAGCTCACGCCGCCCCGAGCCGGCTGGCGGCATGATCAACGGCTGAGTCACCACGTCGTCCCACGAGACAGCGACGGGAAGATCTGATTCCCTAGGGGAGACCAACACGACGTCCACCTCTGCGAGTGGCTTCGCGATCAACTCGAGATCAACCATCCCGGGTATCAGCTCCCGGAATCCGATCTCTGCCTGCCGGTTTCGGACCATCCGAAGCACGTCGTCGGCATCGCCAGCGCGCCGTACCTTGATCTCTAGGCCGGGCTCCGAGCGCCCGAGCTCGCTCAAGGCCGACGTAAGGAGTAATCCGTTGGTGGGTGTCGTCGCGATGACGAGCTCGGATTGACCGCCGGCGACTCGCGCCTCGTGTCCAACGGCCTCAATGGCGGCGAGAGCGCGTCGTGCGGCATCCACGACAGTGGTGCCTGCCTCCGTCGGGACGAGCCTCCGGCCGGAGAGTCTGAAGACAGTGACACCGTGCTCGACTTCGAACGCCCGGAGGGATCGCGAAATCGCAGGCTGGGTGACGTGCAACGAACGGGCCGCCGCGCTTACGGAGCCCAAGTCGCTGACCGCAACCAGATAGCGCAACTGCCGTACATTCATGCCTCTAGAGCATAGGTGTCATGCCGAGAAGGGTGCTTGTCGCGGCACCAACCCCGTGCTCTCCTGTTGTGCATCCGCTGTCGGCGCACCCGCGTGCGAGGATCTTGACATGTGTGCCGAATCGAAATGAACGGAGGGCGCAATGACGCGTCAGCTCGGACGAAGGAAGGGAGGCGCTATCACGGCATTCGTGGCGCTTCTGACCGTCACGCTTGCGCAAGTGGGCACTGTGACGGCCGCCCAAGCCGCAGTCGTGCGGGCCGCGCTCGTGCCGGGGTCGATCAACAATATCCTCGTCATCGATCTGGAAAACGAGGACGCCTCCAGTACCTTCGGGTCGGGTTCGCCGGCGACGTACCTCAACGGAACGCTCGTCCCCCAAGGTGAGCTGCTTGAGAACTACTACGCCACCGGTCACGTCAGCCTGGACAACTACATCGCACAGGTCTCCGGGCAGGCTCCGACGCCACAGACGGCAGCGGACTGCTTCGGCTCGTACACGAACGTCTCGCCCGGGACCGACGACGCAAATACCTCCACGGGTCAGGTTGACGGCACGGGCTGCGTCTATCCTGCCCCCACGTCCACGACGCATGGCGCGCCGACGATCGCCGACCAACTTGACGCAGCCTATCCGCCCAACGCGACTACGCACGTGGCCTCGTGGCGAGAATACGCAGAGGACATGGGAAACGACGCGACCCGTGATAACGGAGTGACGGATCCGCTAGGCGGCACCGACTGCGCGCACCCGGCTATCAACGGAACCGACAACACCGAGTTCGCCGAAGCTGGGGATCAGTACACCGACCGGCACAACCCGTTCATTTACTTCCACTCCGTGATCGACAACTCGGCTCAGTGCAACGCCAATATCGTGCCGCTCGGAACCGATGTCGTAGGCACCCCGAGCACATTCAACGGTGTTTCGCTGGCCGACACGTTCACTGGGCATCTGGCAAACGACCTGTCGAGCATGGCCACCACGCCCAAGTTCGGCTTTATCACTCCAAACCTCTGCGACGACGGACACGATGCCACTTGCGCCGGCACAAACATCGAGGGCGGGAAGACTGGAGGTCTGGTTGGCGCCGATCTTTGGCTCAAGCACTACATGCCGCTCATCATGGCGTCCCCTGCCTATCAGTCCGGGCAGATGCTCGTGGTTGTCACCGCCGACGAGGGAGCGTTGAACGACTCGACCGGCTGCTGTAACGAGCAGCACGGACCAAACGACTCCTCGATCACCGGAGGCGGAAGGGTCGGTGCGCTCCTGCTCAACAAGCAGTACATCGTGCCTGGGACCGTCGACACCACCGGCTACTTCAACCACTATTCGGCACTGCGTAGCTACGAAGACCTGCTGGGGCTGAGTAGTGGCGGTGCCGATGGACTGGGACACCTTGGCTTCGCCGCCTCACCCGGGCTGACTCCGTTCGGCCAGGACATCTTCCAGCCCAACGAGGCGCCGACCATCACTACCGATCCGCAGAGCCAGTCGGTGGTTACCGGCGGAACGTTGAGTTTTACTGCCGCGGCAAACATTACGACACCGACGGTGCAGTGGCAGCTCTCGGTCGACGGCGGCAACTCCTGGTTCAACGTTGCGGGGCTAACGAATGCAAGTTTCACGACCGGGCCCCTGACGACCTTCGTGCAGGGCTGGGAAGTCAGGGCCGTCTTCACCAATCACCTGGGACCGGCAACGACGAATCCCGCCACGATCACGGTACTCCCACCGACCACTGAAGTCGTGCTGCCGTCGGACGGCGCCACCCTGTCAGGTAACCAGTACCTCGACGCCTTCGCTTCTCCCGGGACGTCCCAAGTCCAGTACGAGCTGAGCGGGGGTCCGGACAACTACATGGACAAGGTCATCTCAGGCTCAGGACCCACCTACTATGGCTGGATCGGCGGCTGGAACACGACCAGCGTTCCAAACGGCACCTATACCCTGAACAGCGTCGCCACCTCGGGCGGACTCACCGGAACGAGTCCTGGTATCACAATCACGGTGGACAACCCGACGACCTTCGTGGCTGTGCCGTCGAATAACGCGACGCTCTCTGGAGGTCAGTGGCTCGCCGCTGGCGCCTCTGCAGGGGCGACCCAGGTCCAGTTCGAGATAACTGGTAACGGCCTGAGCAACGATGTGATCGCCGGGGCGGGCGCGACCCCCTATGGGTGGCTCGGCTACTGGAACACGACAGGCGTGAACAACGGGATGTACACCCTCCAGAGCGTGGCAACATACTCGGGCGGCGTCACCGTGACGAGTCCGGGCATCAGCATCACCGTGGCGAACTGACGCCGGTTTACTCGAGGGTTGTTTGCTTCCGAGCCTGTGGCCTGTCAGCCCTCGAGGTGGTCAGGGCACGCCCACACCCGCCACCACTGGTCGCGCCCCGCGGCGAACGCCAGCGTCCCGTCGAGGTCGGCCTCTCACGGCAGTGAGTCGCCTGCGGGTTGTGGTCGTAGACCATGCGCCAGCACCGGCTGGGCTCGGCCATGAAGCCGGGGCAGGGGACTCGTTGATTTCGCCATGCCGCATGGCGGGGCTGCCGCAGTTCCGGTGATAGGAGATACCCTCCACCAAACACGGTGAGCGCCTATCTATTTACGACGATGGGTCTGTCACCATTGGACATGGGACCTATCGTCCCTTCTCGTGCCACGTGCGGCCGGACGATGACAGCCCACAAAACCGCCTTGACCAGCCCCGGACACCGCCTTAACAGATCCCTGACATCTCTCACCCAGAGTGGAACTGTGCCGCCCGAATGGGGCGGTCTTGCGAGATGCACGGAAGTCATCCAAGGAGGACCGATGTTGCGGAAGATCATTGCAGGGACGGTTATGGCAGGAGTCTTGACGCTCGGCACGGCGGGTCTGGTCGGGGCCGCGACTCCCTCGCCCTCTACGCAGAGCGGAGGCGGAAACCTGGCTGCACTCTGTGCCAAGCTGCCCCAAGTCCAGGCGCTGGTCACTCAGTGGCAGTCGGACCTGAACGCGTTCCTGCCCAAGGTGCAGGCGATCGAGTCCCAAGCGAAGGTAGACGGCTTCACGAACGTGGCGAACGCCATCGGCAACGGCCTCACGAGGGTGCAGAACCGTCAATCGAAGGTGAGCGCACGGCTGTCCAAGATCGAGGCCAGGTGCAACGCGGTTGGGTCGAGCAACTCGTCGAGCAGCAACGGCTCGACGACCAGCTGATCACCCGCCAGGACGTTCAGGACTTCGCCCACAGCGGGAGAGTCCAGCCGAACAGTGCGTGCGTCGTGATCCCGGCGGTGGCTTTCCGAGCGCTACCCGCCTAGTCCTCGCCTGGTCCACCGCAGGACCTCGACCAAACGCCGCTGGCCCGGTGGACTGGGGGGGGTGGCCAGCGACGACCTCTATGAGAAGGGCCTCCCCCAGTGATTCGCACTGGGTTCCTTGGAGGTTCCATACCTTTGAAGCGAGGATGGAACCATGGGATCAGAACAGCAGTCGAAGAGTCCCTCGACGCGTCGCTACACCCCGGCGGAGAAGGAGCAGGCCATCCGGCTGGTGCGCCAGCTCCGCAAGGAGCTCGGCACCGACCAGGGCGCCGTCGCCCGGGTGGCCAGCCAGCTCGGCTACGGGGTCGAGTCGGTGCGGTCCTGGGTCAAGCAGGCTGACATCGACGAGGGCGTGAGCCCGGGGACGACATCCGCCGATGCCGATCGGATCAAGGCCCTCGAGCAGGAGAATCGCGAGCTCAAGCGGGCCAACGAGATCCTGCGCCGGGCCTCGGCTTTCTTCGCGGCGGAGCTCGACCGCCCACAGAAGTGATCGTCGCCTTCATCGACGAGAACCGCAGCGAACTCGGAGTCGAGCCCATCTGTGACGCCCTGCAGGTGGCTCCGAGCACCTACTACGCCGCCAGGAAGCGGGCGCCGTCGGCCCGGGCCATGCGCGACGTCGTGATGCTGCCCATCTTGGTCGCGGGAAGGCCAACTACTCGGTCTATGGCGCCCACAAGCTCTGGAAGGCGGCGCGCAGGGCCGGCCACGACATCGGCCGGGACCAGGTGGCCCGCCTGATGCGACAGGCCGGCATCCGGGGGATCAAGCGGGGACGCCGGATCATCACGACGCGCCGCGATGACAGCGCCCCTCGCTCGCCGGACCTGGTCAAGCGCAACTTCACCGCGTCGGCCCCCAACCAGCTCTGGGTGACGGACCTGACCTACGTCCCGACGTGGTCGGACGTGGCCTACGTCTGCTTCATCGTCGACGCCTTCTCCCGCATGATCGTCGGCTGGCGGGTGGCGTCGAACATGCGCACCGACATGGTCCTCGATGCCCTCGAGATGTCCCGTTGGTCGAGGGGCACCCGTCTCGAAGGGTTGGTGACGCATTCGGACGCCGGCAGTCAAGGTGGAATCAACTGGTCGTCGCAACACCTCGATCATGGAGGTGTGCGGTGCGCAAGAAGAACAGACAGAAAGAGATTCGCCTGTATCGGGGGCATATTCCTTCGCCCGGGCGACCTGGCATTGCGTGGCGAGAGGACAGAGTCAAGTTCTGGGCC
Organism: uncultured Acidimicrobiaceae bacterium; assembly: GCA_963726135.1. Lineage (GTDB taxonomy): Bacteria > Actinomycetota > Acidimicrobiia > Acidimicrobiales > RAAP-2 > Bog-473. The sequence continues at coordinate 339,501 of CAVSBE010000001.1, read as the reverse complement.
GCCATCGCTCGCGGCCTGAAGACGGAGGATGGAGGTGTCGAGGCGGGCGTCTCATCCCCCGTCGCGTACTCGCTCCGGCAGAGCAATCGAACGTAACTCAGGTGGGCTGTGCAGAGAGCCCTTGGTCCGGCGTCGATATGTTGACCCTTGCCAAGCCGCTTCCCTATAGCTCCACGGGAACCACAGGCAACACCGGGTCGAAGCCAGTTCCTTGGTTCATGCAACTCGCGAATGGAGATAAGTGTGGACAAACCACGGGTACGGCCTCTAGCGCGGGTGGTGTGTTTCTCACCTATGGCTGTCAGTCCGGCGGTGCCAGTACGCCAAACACATCCACCGAACCGTGGACGGTCCAGTATCTGTCGAACAACTCTCACGTCATCAGCGATGTCGCTGTGACAACGGCTTGGAACTGAGTCGATCTCTTCCCGTACTAAGGCCCGGGCTCAAGGGCTCGACTTTAGAGATTGCGGAGCCGTGGCCGCCCATCGTCTGAATCCGCCCCATCCTGATGGTTAAGTGACACACTCTGCAGAGCACGAAGGTGGGACTCTCCCACCGCAGTCGGTACAAGGGGTGGGCATGAGCGACACGGCAGAAGGTCCCGGTTGGTGGCAGGCGTCAGACGGCAAGTGGTACGCGCCCGAAACCCAAACAGCGGCGCATCCGCCTGCGCCGGATCCCGAGGAAGAACTGGACGCGGGCGAGGGTCACTTCGGGGATGGGATTACCAAGCCGCTCTACGAGTTCAAGGCCTCACGTTTGAAGGGAGGACGGATGTTCTCACCCAACGTCATTCGGGTGTGGCCCGACCGGATCGAAGAGTATGAGCACCACGCTGTTTTAAAGAAAGGCACCCAGACCATTAGCTTTCACCAAGTGGCGCAAGTGAAGCTCGGTAAGGGACTTCGCTGGGCCGACGTGTCCGTAGAATCTACGGGCGGCCACACCATCACGCTCAAAGGCCTACCGAAGGCTGACGGTGAGCAGGTCAAGGCCCTCATCGACAAAGCGGTGAACGAGACCCGAAGAGCCGATACCGCAGGCGCAGTAGCCGCTGCTCCGGCGACGACACAAACGAGTGTTGCCGACGAAATCGTCAAGCTGGTCGCACTCCGCGATTCGGGTGCAATTACTGAGGATGAGTTCCAGGCGCACAAGGACAAACTCCTCTAGGCGTCGCGGCCCTCACGAAACGGTCGATCATGAACGAGGGCAACGCGGGACGTACTTACACCCTGAGACTGTTGGCCAAGACGGTGGGCGCCGGGGTCGTTATGTCCCTCCTCGCTGTTCTCCCGGTGGCGGACCATTCGGCAGCCAGTACGCACAGCTCGACGACGGTTGCCCGCAATGCACCAGCGCCCAAGGTGCCGAAGCTTGTCAAACTGAAGATCACGAAAGGTGTCGTTCCGAGCATCGTCTCGCTCGCGGCGGCCAGCTGCACCTATAACCCGAAGACGCACGCGCTCAGCGCCGGCGGAGCCATTAGCTGGGCGCCGGCGGGCGGAGGAGGGGCGCTCGGCACTGCCTCTGTTGTGTGGTCGGCTCCGACGAAGAAGACACCCCCACACAAGAAGGGTGCACCGGCGCAGACGGTGTACTCGGTGCCTGCGGCCTCGCAGCAGTTCTTCTCGGGCTTGTGGTCGCTGTCGGGTACATGGGCTCCCTCCAAGGGGACCACGACCACGCCGGCGACGTGTGCACTCACGCTGAACTTCGCTGCGCCCACCGCCGAGTCGGTCGAGGCCTATCTGGCGGGCAAGGGCCTGCCGATCACCGGAGTCATTGCTTATGACGCCTCAACCGACCCCAACCATCTGCTCGGCCGGCCTAACGGTTACCTGTCCAAGGTGGCTTGGCAGGACCCACGCATCCCGCAGACCGATCAGTCGAGCGACCCGGGCGGGATCGAGTGGGGCGGCGGCATCGAGGTCTTTCCCACCGTGGCGGCGGCGACGTCACGGGCCAGTTACCTCTCCTCGCTCGGGCAATCCTCATCGCTACTAGTGAACGAGTACGACTACGTGCTCGGCCCAATCCTCATGCGGATCTCTGGCACCTTCATCCCGACGACGGCGCAGGGCTACGAGGCCGCGCTCACCGGCTCGACGATGTACACACCTACGGCCCCTGGCGCGGCCACGACAACGACCGCTCCGTAGCCGGCTGGACGCCCGGCAGAGGGGACGAGGAGGGGTTGACCGCAGATCACGGGTGATGTCAATGATCCGCGCTAGCAGAGTCCTTGCTGTCCTGGTCAGCGAACAAATGTCATCAAACACGAACTCCCACCGACATTCCACGCGAATTCACAGGTAGCTTCCCGGCGCCGCTTGCCCATTGGGATTGCCGAACAAGGACTCGACATCGAGAGTCGGGGGATAGCTCGGAGACCCGATCGGTCAGCAGGTGTGACCCAGTCCCGGCGAATTGGGACAGCATCGCCTGAAGCGCGACCTCCCACCATCCCCCATTCAGGGGGGCGGCGTGGGCACCATGGGTCTCGTGACGCAGCACGAGTCGGCGAACGGCAGGTGTTCGCTTTGTGGTTGTAAGAGCGAAGACGTCACGACCGCTGAGCTCGGTAACTGGATCGTGCAGGACGGCGGGGTTTTGGTCTGTTCGAGATGCTCAAGCGATGCCGACAAAGCCGCCGCCGCTCCGGAGGCGTTCAGCAGACCGGAACGAGTCGAGAAGTTGCCGGCCAGCACCGCCCAGCCTCGGAGATGAACCCAGGGAATACTTCGGCGTGCTGATCAGACATCGTGATTGGGCGAGGGTAGACCGCCGATGCACTCCGGCCTCTGTTGCGCCCTGATCCGGCGTACTGGGGCACCCGGACCAGCACGCGAAACGACCCCGTCCGAAGGCGCAGTCGCTCGCTTGTCACACCGCTCGCTCAATCAGCAGGGAATCACCGCCTCGATGTTCTTTGCCGATGCAATGAGCTGGTTGGCCGTCGCCACCGGGATCAGCTTGAAGAACTCGCCCACTTGCACCTCGACGATGTAGGTCTTCAAGGCACCGCAGGCCAGCTTGGCGTGGCCGTGGGCGAGCTGACTTGCCGCCACGCCCACCGTGCCCTGCAAGATGCTGCCCGGCGAAGCGCTCTTGAGGTTGGCGAGCTGCTGGGGCGCCCCGACCACGCTCACCGTGAAGCTGGTCGCCTGTGGGCTGTTGGAGTCGTCTGCATCGCTCACCGAGCAGTTGACCGTCGTGGTCCCGATGGCGAAGGTGGACCCAGATATGGGCGTACAGCTCGGCGTGGGCACCTTTGCGTCGTCGGGATCGCTCACTGTCGGGAGCGAATAGGTGACTTTGGCTCCGCTCGGGCTGGTGGCGTTCACGTTGGTGATGTTGGCCGGTTGGCTGAGCGAGAGGTCATTGTCGCTCGGCACGGTGTAAGTGATGACGACCTCGCCGTTACCCGACTGGACGCCGGTGTTGGAGTTGGGGGACGTGGCCGAGTTGTCGATGTGGCCCGACCCGCCGCCCCCTGGAGTACTGAAGTTCGGAAATGTGAATCCACCGATATACCCATCGCCGCCGCCACCGCCGAACCAGCCACCGCCACCGCCGCCGCCGCCCTCATAGTAGGTAGTAGGGGTCGAAGCTAGGGGATTCTGATACGTGCAGGAGCGCGAACCGCCGTTTCCGCCGACACCCGACCCGCCGCTTGTCGGCGCTATGGGGACCGTGCTCGACACGAGGTAGTTCGGATCGCAAGGCCCCCCACCTGAGCTCGCGGGGACTGAGGCCGCGGGGCCCCCGGCCGAGCTGGTGCCGCCTCCACCGCAGTATTGGCAACCCGCGGTGCTACTGCCGTCCGCACCACCCCCGTCGCCGCCGGAAACGACGCCGGGTCCGCCGCCGGATCCGGCGGCGGATCCGCCTCCACCGCCCGCAACTGCAATGCGGTCGGCGAGGCCGTAGCCACCGTCGCGAATATCAGACGCGCCGCCGCCGCCGGTTGTACTACCGAGGGTGCCCGCACTGCCGCCACCGTTGTACCCCGCGGCGGTGCCGCTCGGCTGGCCCCCGACGTTGATCTGGTAGGTCGAACCAGGAGTGACGGTGAAGGTCCCTACGTCCTCTCCTCCCGGTCCGCCCGACGAGCCGCCGCCTTGCGCGCCGAAAACGTCGAAGGTCGCTTGGGTCACTCCGGCGGGCACGGTCCAGCTCTGCGCGCTGCCGTCCGTTCCGTTCGTCCCGTTGTACGAACACGTCACCGTCGCGGTCGTTCCCGAGATGACCGGCGCGGGACAGGGGGACACCGTCGGTACGGCTCCGGCCTCGGGAATGCTGCTCGCAAGAACTACTGCTGCGCCGCTGCCGACGAAACCGCCGACCAAGGCGATGGCGCCAATGCCACGACCGATGCGCTGACCGAACAGGCTCATTGTGTCCCCTTCTCTGCATTCGCCAACAGACCGCCTGGGTCCATTGAGCGTCATCCTGCTCCAGCAGCGGCGGTTGCGCAATCACGATTGCCTGACCGGTCAGCTAGTTGCCTTTGGGGCTGAATATGGCGCACGGATCCGGTGATCGGGATGGCTCGTTCACCATCCCTTCAATCCGTGATTCAGTGCGTCGACACAGTGACGTCGCCGCGGTGGCCATCTTCGACGAATGCGTCGTCCGCGCGTCTCGCCGCGGCTGGGCCTCTAACTCTTCGAGCCCAGGCAACGGTGAGTTGGACGAGGCCCAGGTACACGGCGAGTGCGAGGATGATCTGATCCAGAAGTGAGCCAGACGCCGACATCTTCATCGTCGTCGGACTGCTGCTTGTCGCTCTCAGCTTCGTGCGACAGATTCAGTGTCGGCAGGCTCGGCGGAGTGGGCGGTAAGCATCGGGCTAGGTAGCCCCGAAGTGCCGGTATGGGGTCAGGCGCAAACATCTTCGCCTGCATCGCCAAGCCGCCCCGCCCCGCGCCGCGGTGCCCCTCTGTTTCCCGGGTGGTGCCGGCCGCCGTGCCTCGCTCCCGGGCGCGCTGCCCTTTTGTCGTCGTTTCGGTGCCCGCGCTCCTCTCTCCCGACTCCTCAAAGTGGGCGCTTGGGGACTCGGACGTTCGAACCACGAGGAACGGGGTGGCCGGGTTGCGGTGTTTCGCGGCGCCGTCTATTTAGGGGCCGGCGTGGGGCTTCGAACCTCGGGCGCGGCGGGGTGCGGAGTTTTGAGACCCCTTATCTCCTATCCCGAAGCGCCGGCTGTTGGCGCCCCCGGCAGTCACATTGGCGCCCCCGGCAGGACTCGAACCTGCGCCACCGGCTCCGGAGGCCGGTGCTCTATCCGCTGAGCTACGGGGGCGGGCGCTGCAAGCGCAGGGGACGATGGTACTCGTCACGCGCCGCCGGCCCTCCCGGTCAGGCCGCCGGACTCACGGAGCGGCCGAACGCTGCCGTATCCTGCATCTCCATGCCGACGGACCACGACGTCGCGACCGCACCTCTGGAGCGCCAGCTCCTCCCGCGCACCGCGTCGGTCGACGAGAAGGGTCACCTGCACGTCGGTGGCATCGACCTGCTCGAGCTGGCGGAGGAGTTCGGCACCCCGCTCTTCGTCTACGACGAGGACCAATTGCGTCACGCCTGTCGCGTGGCGGTGGCGGCCTGGGGGGGCGGCGTCGCGTACGCCACCAAGGCCTTCTTGTGCCGGGCCATCGCCCGCCTGGTCCACGAGGAGGGCATGCACCTCGATGTCGCCTCCGGCGGCGAGCTCCACGTGGCCCTGTCGGCCGGTGTCCCGGCTGACCGCCTCGTACTGCACGGCAACAACAAGTCGACCGAGGAGCTGGCCACGGCGCTGGAGCTGGGCATCGGCCGCATCGTCGTCGACTCGTTCGACGAGATCGCCCGCCTCGGAGGTGTGCTCGAGTCGTCGGCGCCGGCGCAGACCCGGCCGAGGGTCCTCGTCCGCGTGACGCCCGGTGTCGAGGCGCACACCCACGAATTCGTGCGCACAGGGCAGGAGGACTCCAAATTCGGTTTTTCGGTCTCTTCAGGGGCCGCCGCGGAGGCGGTGGCCGCACTCGAGCTCATGCCGGGCGTGGAGCTGGTGGGCGTACACGCACATATCGGCAGCCAAGTGTTCGAAGCCTCATCCTTCGAGCTGGCCGCAGAGGTGCTCGGCGCGTTCTTCGCACCGCTCGGTCTGCCCGAACTCGTCGTCGGCGGCGGCCTGGGCGTGCCCTATGTCAACGGGGAGTCGGCGCCGACCCAGGCAGAGTGGGCCGAGGCCACCCTCGACGCCTGTGCCAAGGCCGGGGTCAACCCGGCCACGCGGGTCTCGGCCGAGCCCGGGCGGTCCATTGTCGCCACCGCTGGTATCACCCTCTACACCGTCGGAACCGTCAAGCACCTCCCGGGCATCCGCACCTACGTGAGCGTCGACGGCGGCATGAGTGACAACCCGCGACCTGTTCTCTACGGCAGCGGCTACGAGGCCTTCCTCCCGCGGTCGGCTGCGGCGGCCCGCCCGCGGCCGGTCCGCGTCGTCGGCAAGCACTGTGAGAGCGGTGATCTCGTCGTGCCGGAGGCCTTCGTGCCCGACGACCTGGAAGTGGGTGACATCCTGGCCACGCCGGTCACCGGTGCCTACGGATACGCGATGGCGTCCAACTACAACAAGGTGCCCCGACCGGCCGTCATCTTCGTCTCCGACGGCATTGCCCGCGTCGTGGTCCGCCGGGAGACATTCGAGGACCTCACGAACCTCGACGCCTGAGCGCGCACGCCGGCAGGTCCCGGTGGAGCCGCAACCAGCCTGTACCGTTTGGAGGTGACCGCCGACCAGGCCAGCGCAGCGGCGGGCGGCCGCATCCACCCGCACGCGCACCCGGCCCCCACCGTGCGTGTCGGCCTGCTCGGGTGCGGCAACGTGGGGAGCGCCCTCGCCGAGATCCTTCTCACCCGCAACGACGACGTCGCCGCCCGTACCGGCATCCGCCTGGAGCTTGTCGGGATCGCGGTCGCCAATCCCGACCGCCCGCGTGCTCCCTCCATCCGGGCCGACCTCATCGGCACCGACGCCGCCACGCTGGTTGCCCGGGACGACGTCGACGTGGTGGTCGAGGTCATCGGGGGACTCCACCCCGCGCACGAGCTGGTCGAGACGGCACTGCGGAACGGCAAGCCGGTCGTCACGGCGAACAAGGCGCTACTGGCGGTGGCCGGCGCCGAGCTGGCGGAGGTGGCGGCGGCCAACGGGGTGGACCTGCTCTACGAGGCAGCCGTGGCCGGCGCCATCCCAGTGATCCGGCCGCTGCGCGAGTCACTGGCAGGGGAGCAGATCGTCCGGGTGATGGGGATCGTGAACGGCACGACCAACTACATCCTCACCCGCATGGAGGAGGACGGCGACAGCTACGACGACGTGCTGCGTGAGGCCCAGGAGCTCGGCCTGGCCGAGCGCGACCCCACGGCGGACGTGGATGGGCACGACGCCGCTGCGAAGGCGGCCATCCTGGCCTCGTTGGCGTTCGGCAGCGATGTCGTCGACGCTGACGTGCATCGCGAGGGCATCAGCGGGGTCAGCACAGCCGACGTCGCGTATGCCAGCCGGCTCGGATACTCGGTCAAGCTGCTCGCCATCGCCGAGCTGATCGACGGCGGGCCCGAGGTGTCGATCCGCGTCCACCCGGCCATGGTGCCGAAGACGCACCCGTTGGCGGCGGTGCGCGGCGCCTTCAACGCCGTGTTCGTCGAGGGGGCCGTGAGCGGCGAGCTGATGCTCTACGGCCGCGGTGCCGGCGGAGGCCCGACCGCCAGCGCCATGCTGGGCGACCTGGTCGACGCGTCCCGTAACCTCCTCGCCGGCGCGCCGGCACCGGCGCCGAAGCGCACGAGCACGACCGTCCGTTCGCAGAACGACATGCGCTCCGCGTTCTACCTCAGCATGGACGTGGCCGACCGACCTGGTGTGCTGGCCGCGGTGGCCAAGATCTTCGGGGACCACGACGTCTCCATCCGGGCCATGGAGCAGGTCGGCCTGGCGGAGGAGGCCCGGCTGATCTTCCTGACCCACGTCGCCCGCGAGGGCGACCTGCTCGCAACCATCGACGAGCTGCGCCGCCACCAAGCGGTGGACCGGGTGAGCGGCGTGCTCCGAGTCATCGGCGGGGGCGAGGGTGACGCAGGAGGAGCGGGGGTCGCGCCGTGACGGCCGGATGGCGCGGCATCATGGAGGAGTACCGCGCCTTCCTCCCGATCACCGACCGGACGCCCGTCGTCACCCTGCTCGAAGGAGGCACGCCACTGGTGCCGGCGCCCCGCCTCTCCGAGCGCGTCGGCGCGGAGGTGTGGCTCAAGGTCGAAGGGTCGAACCCGACCGGGAGCTTCAAGGACCGCGGCATGACCATGGCCATCTCCATGGCGCTGGACGAGGGTGCCAAGGCGGTGGTGTGCGCGTCGACGGGCAACACGTCGGCTTCAGCGGCTGCCTACGCCTCGCGGGCGGGCCTAGCCTGCGTGGTCCTCATCCCCGACGGCCACATCGCCCTGGGCAAACTGGCGCAGGCCCTGATGCACGGCGCGCGGGTCCTGCAGGTACGAGGGAACTTCGACCAGCTGCTGGACATCGTGCGCGACCTCCCCAACCACGCGCCGATCACGGTCGTCAATTCGGTCAACCCGCACCGGATTGAAGGACAGATGACGGGTGCCTTCGAGATAGTCGACGTCCTGGGCGACGCGCCCGACGTGCACTGCATCCCGGTGGGCAATGCCGGGAATATCTCGGCCTACTGGCGTGGTTACCTCAAGTACAAGGAGGCCGGGCAGTCCTCCAAGCTGCCTCGTATGCTCGGGTTCCAGGCCGCCGGGGCCGCGCCCATCGTCCTCGGGCACCCGGTGGAAAACCCCGAGACGATTGCCACCGCGATCCGCATCGGCAACCCGGCCAGCTGGTATTCGGCCACGGCCGCCGCGTCGGAGTCCGGCGGGTCCATCACCGCAGTGACCGACGACGAGATCATGGACGCGTACACGTTCTTGGCCCGGCAGGAGTCGATCTTCTGCGAGGCGGCATCCTCGGCCTCGGTCGCCGGGCTCATCAAGCAGGGCGTACCGGAGGGGTCCAAGGTTGTGTGCGTGTTGACCGGGCACGGCCTGAAGGACCCGGACCTGGCCATCAAAGCGATCTCGGTGCCCTTGGTCATCGACCTCGACCTTCACTCCGTGCTGGCCGAGATCTCGCTCTGAGGGGATCCCGGCCCGGTCCGGAACGCAGAATGACCTGCGGGAAGAGGGGGTGTGTTGGCATGACCCCCTCGGTCCCGCTAGAGTGGGTACATCCCCACTGCGCCTCGTGAGCGCTCTCCGCGGGTACAAGCGGTCTCGGGAGAGCACCACGCAGTGGTGATCCGGGGGAGGGCATTCACACGCGAATCCCTTCTCCTCCTTGAAATTCCTTTGCCGCGCGCCGGACGAATCCGGGCCGGCGATAACCCTCGCAGAAGAGGAGCCCGATGACTGCGGAACAGCAGCTTGAACGATCGGTTCTCGAAGGCAAGGAGCGCGACGAGCTCTCTGCCATCGCCCAGGCCATGTCGCTCAAGACGACGAGCCGGACGAAGAAGGCCGACATCATTGACCAGATCCTCGATGCCACCGGCGTGACCTCCGGGTCCGCTACAGCTGGCTCGAGCAACGGGGATGCGGGGCATGCCGAGGCCAACGGCGCCAAGCCGACCCGGCGCTCCCGTTCCGCCACCGCCGCCGCCAGCGATACCGACAGCGCGGCCAGCTCTGGCTCGGCAGACGGTGAGGTCGGCGGCAGTGCCACCGAGTCCGTTGCCCCGGCCGCCACGGCGACGGCGGAGGCCGCCGGCCGAGGCGACACCGGGCCGGCGGTCTTCGTGGAGCCGCCCGAGCTGGCCGACGGCGGCGATCCGGCGCCACGCCAGAACGGGCAGAACAGCCAGGGACAGAACCAGCCGGGCAACCGGAACCGCCAGAACCAGAACAATCAGAACCGCAACCAGCCTGACGGCGACGTCGGCAACCGGCGCAGCCGCCGCCGGCGCGGTCGCGAGCGCGGCGGCCAGGGCGGCGAGCTCCAGGGTGGCGGCCAGGAGCAGCCCTACTCGGGTGAGTTGGTCGAGGTGAAGGGCATGCTCGACCTACGCGACGAGGGCTACGGCTTCTTGCGCTGCGAGGGCTACCTTGCCTCGCCCAAGGACGTCTACGTGTCGATCAGCCAGGCCCGCCGCTTCGCTCTGCGTCGCGGCGACTACATCGAGGGCGCGTGCCGTCCGGCGTCGAACAACGAGAAGTACCCGGCGCTGCTGCGCATCGACTCCGTCTCCGGCCTCGACCCCGAAGAGGCGCGGAACCGGCCCCGCTTCGAGGATCTCACTCCCTTGTTCCCCGACTCGCGGCTCAACCTCGAGATGCCCGGCGACAAAGACAACTTGACCGCCCGCATCGTGGACCTGCTTTCACCCATCGGCAAGGGTCAGCGCGGCATGATCGTCTCGCCTCCCAAGGCGGGCAAGACGACGGTCATGAAGCAGATCGCCCACTCCATTGAGGCCAACAACCCCGAGGTGCACCTCATGGTGCTTCTCGTCGACGAGCGGCCCGAAGAAGTCACCGACATGCGCCGCTCGGTGAAGGGCGAGGTCATCGCGTCGACCTTCGACCGTCCCGCCGACGAGCACACACAGGTGGCGGAGTTGGCCATCGAGCGGGCCAAGCGGCTCGTCGAGGTGGGCAGGGACGTCGTCATCGTCCTCGACGGCATCACCCGCCTGGCCCGGGCCTACAACCTGGCTGCCCCGGCGACCGGCCGGATCATGTCCGGCGGTGTCGATTCCGGCGCGCTCTACCCGCCCAAGAAGTTCTTCGGTGCGGCACGCAACGTCGAGGAGGGCGGGTCGCTGACCATCCTGGCCTCGGCACTGGTGGAGACGGGCTCCAAAATGGACGAGGTGATCTTCGAGGAGTTCAAGGGCACCGGCAACATGGAGTTGCGGCTAGACCGCCGGCTTTCTGAGCGCCGCCTGTACCCGGCCATCGACGTCAACGCCAGCTCGACCCGACACGAGGAGCTGCTCTTCGAGCGGGGCCAGCTCCAACAGGTCTGGAAGCTGCGCCGGGTGCTCAACGCCCTGGCCAGCGACGGCAAGGATGCCGCCGGCCTTGAGTTGCTCATGGACAAGATCCGCACCACGTCGAGCAACGACGAGTTCCTGGCCGAGATCGCCAAGGGTCCGGGCACCTGATCCGCTCGGCGCCGTTGCGGAGGAACGATACGCCGGCGCCCATAGACTGGTCCGACCAGATCGACATTGGAGACACCATGAAGTCCGACATTCACCCCGACTACGTAGAGGCGACCGTCAAGTGCTCGTGCGGCAACACGTTCGTGACGCACTCGACCAAGGCCGATCTCCACGTCGAACTGTGCAACGAGTGCCACCCCTTCTTCACCGGCAAGCAAAAGCTGGTCGACTCCGGCGGACGGGTGGAGCGCTTCCAACGGCGTTACGGCGAGCGCAAGGGCAAGGCGAAGGCCAAGGCCGCTCCGGCGGCGCAGGACTGACCCGGATCGACAGCAACGCGGCTTTGCCGCCGCGGCCTGCCGTCGCCCGAGCGAGGAGCAGCGCGGAGAGCCATGTTCGATGACCGGATGGCCGCGCTCGAGGCGGAGTACCACAGCGTCGAGGCCGCGTTGGCGGACCCGGCCACTCTCAAGGACGCTGACCGCCTGCGCGACCTGTCACGGCGTCACAAAGAGCTCGGCGAGATCGTCCGCGCCTGGCGCGACCTGACATCGGCCCAGGAGGACGTCACCACCGCTCGCGAGATGTTGACCGAGACGTCGGGCGACGACCGCGAGCTCATGCGCCAGGAGATCGACGACGCCACCGCACGGGTGGAGTCGCTCGGGGAGCGCATCCAGACGCTCTTGCTGCCGAAGGATCCCAACGAGGGGCGCAACGTGATCATGGAGATCCGCGGCGCCGTGGGAGGCGACGAGGCGAACCTGTTCGCCCGGGTGCTCTACGACATGTACCTGCGCTACGCGGCGACGCAGAAGTGGAAGGTCGAGGTCCTCTCCGAGGACGCGTCGGACAAGGACGGCATCAACGAGGCGGTCTTCGTCGTCAAGGGTCCGGACGCCTACATCCGCCTGGAGCACGAGGGCGGCACGCACCGGGTGCAGCGGGTTCCGGTTACCGAGGCGAAAGGCAGGATCCACACCTCCACCGCCACGGTGACGGTGCTTCCCGAGGCTGACGAGGTCGAGATCGCCGTCGATCCCAACGACCTCAAGATCGACGTCTACCGCTCGACCGGCCCGGGCGGCCAATCGGTGAACACGACCGACTCGGCCGTGCGTATCACCCATCTCCCCACCGGCACCGTCGTGGCGATGCAGGACGAGAAGAGTCAGATTCAGAACCGGGCCAAGGCCATGGTCGTGCTGCGATCGCGGTTGCTCAAGGCCGAGCAGGACCGCCAGGCCGCGGAGAAGTCGGCCCAGCGGCGCGGCCAGGTCGGGGCGGGCAGCCGGACCGACAAGATCCGCACCTACAATTTCAAGGAGAACCGGGTCACCGACCACCGGATCAACCTCACGCTGTACAAGCTGGACCAGGTGCTGGCGGGCGACCTCACCGAGCTGACCGATGCCCTGATGGCCGACAAGCGGGCGCGCCAGCTGGCGGGGGAGGAGGACGGCGTCGGATGACGCGGCGTGAGCTGACCGACGAGTTGGCCGCCGGGCTGGGCGGGGCCCGACACGAGGCCCGTTTCATCGTCGATGAGGCGCTCGCCGGCGGCTGCTCCGAGGGGGCACGTCCGGACGTGTTGCCCGAAGGCGCGGTGACGGAGGCCCGCCGAATGGCTGCTCGCCGGGCGGCGGGGGAGCCGCTGCAGTACGTCTTCGGACACTGGTCCTTTCGCCATCTCGACCTCCTCGTCGACCACCGCGTGCTGATCCCGCGCCCCGAGACTGAGCAGGTGGTGGAGGTGGCACTGGCCGAGGCCCGGCGGCTCGACGACCGCCGGCGTGAGTCGGCCGGTGGCCTGGGCCTCGTCGCCGTCGACGCGGGGACCGGCACCGGCGCCATCGCGCTCGCGCTGTCCACCGAGCTCGGCTCGGCCGTCGTAGACCAGATCTGGGCCACTGACGCCAGCGGCGACGCCCTCCAGGTGGCCGCCGCCAACCTCGACGCGCAGCGCGAGTCGCACGGTGAAGGCTTTGCACACGTCGAGCTCGCCCGAGGCGACTGGCTCGAAGCGCTGCCCGAGGACGCGCGGGGAACGGTTCACCTGGTCGTCACGAATCCGCCCTACGTGTCCGAAGACGAGTGGGCAGCCTTAGCGCCCGAGGTCCGGTCAGAGCCGCGAGAGGCGCTCGTCGCCGGTCCGGCGAGTGACGGCTCCCCGGGGTTGGCCGACGTCGAGGTCTTGTTGGAGCAGTCCCGGGACTGGCTCTGTCGCCCGGGGACCGCCGTCATGGAGCTGGCGCCGGCGCAGGCTGGCCCAGCGCAGCTCCTTGCCCGGCGTCTCGGCTACGAGGAGGTCCGAGTCGAGCCGGACCTGGCTGGGCGCCCGCGCGTGCTGGTGGTTCGTGCCACCTGACCCGGGCGGCGCGGGCGGCTCCGACGAGGCCCACCCTCCGGTGGTGGCCGCCGGAGCCGGCGACGTTTCGGACGCTCTGGCGGCCGGTTCGATCATCGCGGTGCCCGCGGTCGGGGGCTACAGCCTGGCCGTGCGTGTGGGTTCGCCGGACGCCAAGGCGCGGCTGGTCGAGTTGGTCGCCGACCCCGACGGTCCCCACTATGCGGTCGGACACACCGATGACGTGCGCCAGCTGACGTCGGGCTGGACCGATGAGCTCGGTCGCCTGCTCGAGCGCTGCTGGCCTGGTCCGGTCGAGGTGTTCTTGCCCTGGGTCGAGAAGCCGGCCGTTGGTCTCGATGGCGCCGGAGTCGAGCCCGGCGTGTGGGCTGCTGTGGTCGGCATGCCCGACGGACGCGCTCTGCGCCGGCTGTGCCGCGAACAGGGTCCGTGGCGCACGGTGCCACTCAGCTTCAGCGGACCCGACGAGGTCTCCCGTGCTTTCGACCGAGTGGACGTGGCACTGGTCGTCGACGGCGGACGGCGCGACGGGGTGCCCCCGACGTTGGTGGACGCGACGGTGTCGCCGATCCGGGTGCTGCGCGAAGGCGCCTTGCCGGCCTCCTTCATTGAGGGCACGATGCTGATGAGCACACGCCGCCGCCTGTTCGGCCGGCAGAAGAAGTCCCGGTCGGGCTGACGCCCCGGTTGATCCACGCCGATTCGTCGTCGGGCTCAGCGAGTGGAAGAGCTTCAGGAACCCTCTACATGTTCGTTGAGAGTTCCAAGAGACATCGGATGGATGCTGCGGAAGAACTTCAGGAACTCTCTACATGTTCGTTGAGAGTTCCGAGAGACATCGGATGGATGCTGCGGAAGAACTTCGGGAACTCTCTACATGTTCGTTGAGAGTTTCCGGAGACGTCCGGCGGTGGCTAATGAGGAACGGAAGAAGACGTGGGATCGGTACAGCGGGCGCCGGAGCGGCCGGGTCGCCTAGCGCTCGACCGGACGCAGGGTGCTCACCGAACGCCGTTCCTCCCAGTGGCGGCGTCCCAGCGCCGTGAAATGCGCCGGCCGGTCGGTCAACGCGTGGGTGGCCAGCCATAGGCGCTTGAGGTGTCGCTTGTAACCATGGGCGACGTCGTCCTCGTACGCCGTGCGGCCGTGGAGCACGTGGTAGTTGTTGATGAACTGCATCTCGCCGGGCTGCAGGTCCATGTACACGTTGAAATCGGGGTCGTTGGCCAGCGCGGAGACGGCGGCGATCGCCTCGCGAGCGGTCGGGCTGAGCCGGGGGGCGTCGGGGTGGCGCTGTGAGGCGAGGATGTACTGGGGGATGAAGCGGACGAACAGTCGCCCGCTGTGCTCGGTGAAACCGGGCACGCTGTAGAAGGCCTGCGCCCCCTCGGCCTGCTCGCCCCGGGTGTCATAGGGCAGCGGTTCGTAGAGCGCGGCGGCCAGCTCGGGAGACTCGCGCACGAGCTGGTTGTGGATCGCAACCGCATTGGCGACGCAGGAGAGACCGCCGGTGCGGGCCGTGCGCAGGCAGAGCAGGCCCACCAGGTCGGACCCGTCGGTGTGGTAGTCGAGCGCGATGCCACCGAGCTCGTTCCCGCGCACTGTGGGGTCGTCGACCGTCTTGCCCTGGTCGGTGACGTCGCCGAGCACGTGGCCGTACTTGTTCTGCGCCCAGGGCTCACCGAGATGCAGCCCGATGCCCCAGTAGAGGAGCGCGAGGTCGTTGTCGCCGTAGCGCTCCGTGTCGAGCGTGGCGATGCGGGCGAAGCCCCGGCCGTTGAGCAGCACGTCGACGACGCCGTCGAGCTTGGCGGCCAAGTTGTCGAGCGGGAAGTCCGCTCGCTCGAGCTCCAGCGGATCGGTGCTCTTCGTCTTGGCTTTGGCCAGTGCCGCATCGAGCTCCGCATGGTCGGTCGAGCTCAACCGGAGCGTCCACGACTCCTCCTCGGCGACGTCCGCCGACCGCCACTCCGCCGCCGGCTCCAGCTCGCGCGGTTGGCTCGCGTCCATGTGTGCTCCTCTCACCTTCAGTTCGCCGCTCGTACGAGCCGTCCCGGCAGCGCGCCTGTCGGCTCCCCTTCTCGATACGTGATCTGCCCTCCGACCACCGTGGCGCAGTAGCCGCGCGCTCGCTGCAGGAGGCGCTTGCCCCCGGCCGGCAGGTCGAAGGCCATGACCGGGGCCTCGCAGCGGAGGCGGTCGAAGTCGATGACGTTGAGGTCGGCGCGCCGGCCCGCGGCCAGCACGCCGCGATCGTGCAGCCCGACGGCGCCGGCGGTCGCGCTGGTCAGCTGCGCCACGACCCAGCCAACCGGCATCCGGCCGTGGCTGCGGTCGCGGGCCCAGTGCGAGAGCGCGTACGTGGGGAAGCTCGCGTCGGCGATGATGCCCACGTGTGCGCCGCCGTCGCCCAGCCCGAAGACGGTGTCGGGGTGCACCAGCATCTCGCGGCAGGCCTCGAGGTCGCCGTCGGCGAAATTGGAGAACGGCACGAACAAGAAGTTGCGGCCGTCGTTCTCCGCCAAGAGGTCCAGCGTCAGCTCGGCGGGGCCCATCCCCCGGGCTTCGGCCATCCGCTGCACGCTCGTCTCGGGAGCCGGCTCGTAGTCGGGCACGTCGCCCAGCGGGTACATCCGGGCGTAGTCGACGAGATGGCGCAGGGACCCGTCGGGACGCTCGCCTTCCAGGAGCCGGGCCCTGAAGGCCGGGTCTCGCAGCGCGGCGACCTGCGCCCCGAGCGGCTGACCGGTGAGCTCCTTGAAGGCGGGGTGGCCCGAGAAGGGATGGAACGACGACTGCAGTCCCAGGAGGAGCCCGACCGGTCGCGGCGCCACCTGGGCCCGGATGGACAGCCCGTCGGCCGCCGCCCGCTCAACCTGGGCCAGCAGGTCACGCCATGCCTCGGGCCGCCGGTGGCTCTGCGCCAGCGATACCGACAGCGGGCATCCGGTGCGCTCCGCCAGCCGCCTGATCAGCGCGAACTCGGCCTCGGGATCGGGCCAGAAGTCCGAGATCAGCTCGACCACGCCGTGGCCCGCGTCCGCCACGCCCAGTGCGATGGCCTCGAGCTCGTCCGCTCCCGCCCGCAGGGACGGCGTCGGGTCGCCCGTCGCCGTGCGGTGGTTCAGGGTCCGCGACGTCGAGAAGCCGATGGCGCCCGCCCGCATGGCCTCGGTGGCCAGCCGGCGCATCGCCGCCGCGTCCTCCGGCGTCGCCTCCTCCAGGCGGGCGGCGCGCTCGCCCATGACGTAGAGCCGCAGGGCACCGTGGGGGAGCTGCGCGCACAGATCGATGTCGTGGGGCCGTCCCTCGACCGCGTCGAGGTACTCGCCGAAGGTCTCCCACGTCCACTCGATCCCCTCCTCGAGCACCGCTCCAGGGATGTCCTCGACGCCCTCCATGAGGGAGATGAGCCGGTCGTGGGCGTCGGGACGCACGGGCGCGAAGCCCACGCCGCAATTGCCCATCACCGCGGTCGTCACGCCGTGCCAGCTGCTCGGGGTGACCCGAGCGTCCCAGGTCGCCTGCCCGTCGTAGTGGGTGTGGATGTCGACGAAGCCGGGCGTCACCAGCAGACCAGCCGCGTCGATCTCCTCGCGCCCCCGCCCGGCGACAGCACCGACCGCGGCGATCGTGGTCCCGTCGACCGCCACGTCGGCGGGCACCGGCTCGCCGCCCAGGCCGTCGGCCACCAGGCCATCCCGGATCACCAGATCGTGTGCCGTGCCTGCCATCATGCCTGCCCTTCTGCCTCCCCGGGCCCCCGGCGGCAGTTAGTTAGATCAGTCTAACCATATACCCACGGGTGGTCCCACCGCAAGGCCTGCCCGCACCCTCCACGTCTGCCCACGCTAGGGGCCCGAACCGAACACGTTGCCGAGGCGCTCCCCGCGCGTCTCGGCGTGCGCGTCGTAGATCTCGCGCAGGAACCCCCGCATGGCGGCGCGGTCGACGCCCGGCACCAGCTGCTCCATCCGGTCGGCCAGCTCCTCCTCGAAGCGCGCCAGCCGGTTCCGGCCGCCCACCGTCAGCTCGATGCGGGTCACCCGACCGTCGCCGGTCTCGTCCACCGCGTCGGTGATCCAGCCCTGCTCCCGCAGGCCGTTGATCATGGCGGAGACGGTCGGCTTCGTGACCGCGTTGGCCGCTGCCAGCTCGCCCGCCCGTCGGGAGCCCCCCAGCAGGTACAGGAGGGTGCGGTACTGCGCCATGCTCATGTCACCGCGCCTGGCGACGCGTTCGAACTCCCGGTAGAGCGACACCACGAGGCGCACCCCGGGGACACGATCGTTCTCCGCTGTGGCCATGCCGCACCCTAGGTTCGTCGGGTCGGCCCCGGTGCACAATCGGCTCGCGGCAGGAGCGAGTCGGCGTGGTGCCACTCCTAACCGCCGAGCGACACCGTCCCGTCAGCGCCGAGGACTCCGGTGCGCCCGATACCCTCCTCGGTGCAGAGAAGGTCGAGGGTGTCGCGATCGGTGACGTTGCCCCAGGCCCTGTTGCCGCCGGGCGTCCGGCAGGCGAGGATCCCGCGCTCGGGTGTTTCCTCGCGGTCGAAAGTGACCGTGTAGGTCTCGACGCGCACCGGCCCCGTCGCCTCGGGCTCGACGGCACACCGGGGGAGGGCGTCGACCTCGGGCTGGACGTCACGCCAGGCGAAGGGCTGTGTGCCGCCGTGCGCCGGTGGCCTCGACGCGTAGACGCCGATGGAGTGCTTGGTGGCGTACCACCCGAGACCGGTCACGAGGGCCACCGTCCCGGGCGCCGCTCGCAGCGCGCCGACGGCGCGGGCGATGCCGTGCGAGGTGTAGTTGTTCCCCGGCCCCCCGCCGAAGGTGAGCCCGCCGGTCAGCGTCAGTGGGCGCGCCGGGTCGTCGACCGCCAGACCCAGCTCGGCGGCGGCGATCTGCACGGCGACCGGGAAGCACGAGTAGAGGTCGACGGAGGCGATGTCGTCGATGCCGAGCCCCGCCTGCTCCAGGGCGGCGGCACCCGCCAACCGGATGGCCGGGGAGCGATGCAGCTCCGCCCGCTGCGAAATGAACCAGTGGTCGTTGGCGTCCGCGCCCGCAAGTGGGAAGACCCAGCGTTCTTCGGGCACCCCGGCGGCGCGGGCCGCCTCCACGGAGCAGACGATGGATCCCGCCCCCTGGTCGACCTGCATGTTGGCGGTGCACAGCTTGGGATAGGGGAACGACACCATCCGGTTGCCCGGCCCGGGGCGGACGATCTCGTCCGCCGAGCGCGGGGTGCGGATCCAGGCGTCGGGATTCCGGGCCGCCACCTCGCTGAAGCGGGACCACAGAGCCCCGATGCGCGCGGCATGCTCTTCGAGCGTCCATCCATGGGCGGCGCGCAGGGCGTTCTCGAACAAGGGGTAGGCATGGACCGGGAGGAGCACGCCGCGGTCCATCTCGAGCTCGGTGGCGCCCGGCTTCTCCACCCCGAAGGGGACGGGTGCCGGCGTCCCTTCCGCCTGGCTCGCCCACTCGAGCCACAACCCGTTCCGGCGCGCCTGCGTCCGGGCGTACATGGCTTCGGCTCCCGTGATGAGGACGACATCGAGGTCGCCCCGGCTGATGGCCAGGCACGCGTCGTGCATGAGGGCCTGCGGGGTGTTGCCTCCGATGGCGGAGAGCATGAGCTGGGCCGGCTCGTCGCCCTCACCGAAGCCGAGGCCGCGCGCCACCAGCTGGGCCGGGTTGACCGAGTGCCAGCCCAGCGGCACCACGACCCGGATGCTGTCCGCCCGACGGAGCAACGCGTGCCCCGACGGGGCACGGCCGCCGGTCGCGGCGCCGTCGCAGTCCTCCGCCGCAGCCCGGAGTGCCGCGGTCATGAGCTCGAGCGGTTCGGGTCGCTCGGCGGCGCCCATCCCTGCGTCGGGCGGCGTCATGACCTGCCCGACGCCCACGACGACGGGGGTGCGCGGGTCGAGGGCCATGGACCGGGCAGCGTACCGGTTCACGACTCGGGGGCTCCCGGTGGCACCGGTAGACTCGGTGCCCATGCGCGTCGCCGTCGGCTCGGATCACGCCGGCTTCGATCTCAAGGAGATCCTGAAGGCCGAGTTGGCCGCCCAGGGCCACGTCGTGGACGACCACGGGACGTCGGACCCGTGCCTTGCCGTCGACTACCCGGACTTCGGGGCCGCGGTGGGCCGCGCCGTCGCCGACGGGTCGGCCGATCTGGGCGTCTGCGTCTGCGGGACCGGCAACGGCATCGCCATGGCTGCGAACAAGATCCCTGGCGTCCGGGCCGCGGTGATCCACGACGTGTCCACGGCCGCCCTGGCTCGGCGGCACAACCATGCCAACGTGTTCTGCGTCGGCGGCCGCACGACGGGCGCCACCGTCGCTGTCGACGCCCTCGCCGCCTTCCTGGAGGCGTCGGAGGAGCACGGACGCCACGACGTGCGTCTCGAGAAACTGGCGGGCCTCGACTGCGAGCTCGCCCGGCACATTCCATCCGAAGGGACGCCATGAGCAGTCACGAGACCGCACTGGCCGCCGACCCCGAGGTGGCCGGCCTCATCGGCCAGGAGCTCAACCGCCAGCAGACGACGCTCCAGCTGATCGCGTCGGAGAACTTCACCTCGACCGCCGTGCTGGCCGCATCGGGCTCGGTGCTGACCAACAAGTACAGCGAGGGTTACCCGGGGCGGCGGTACTACGGGGGCAACCAGATCATCGACGAGGTCGAGGACCTGGCCCGCACCCGTGCCACAGCCCTGTTCGGTGCCGAACATGCCAACGTCCAGCCCCACGCCGGGGCCAACGCCAACCTCGCTGCCTATCAGGCACTCCTCGAACCGGGGGCGACCATCCTCGCGATGCGGCTCGACCATGGCGGGCACCTGACGCACGGGTCGCCCGCCTCGATCGTTTCGAAGTTCTGGCGTTTCGTCTCCTACGGTGTGACGCCGGAGTCCCAGGACGAGGGGAGCCCGGGCGAGGTCATCGACTTCGACCAGGTGGCCCACCTCGCCAAGACGGAGAAGCCTGCGTTGATCGTCGCCGGCTCGACCGCCTATGCCCGCGTCATCGACCCCGTTCCCTTCCGTGAGATCGCCGACTCGGTGGGGGCGCTGTTCATGTTCGACGCCGCCCACCCGGCGGGCCTCATCGCGGGTGGCGTGCACCCGAGCCCGGTGGGCGTGGCCGACGTCGTCACCTTGACCACCCACAAGACGCTGCGGGGCCCCCGCGGCGGGGCGATCCTGTGCGGGCAGGACCTGGCCAAGAAGATCGACAGCGCCGTGTTCCCGGGGCTCCAAGGTGGACCGCTCGAGCACGTCATCGCGGCCAAGGCGGTGGCCTTCGCCGAGGCGGCCACGCCGGAGTTCGGCCGCTACGCCGCGCAGGTGCTCGCCAACGCCGCCTCGCTGGCCGATGCCCTCTCCGGGCACGGGTTCCGCCTGGTCTCGGGCGGCACCGACAACCACATGCTGCTGGTCGATCTGAGGCCCTTCGACGCGGATCTCACCGGCAAGGAGGCCCAAGAGGTCCTGGACCGGGCCGGCATCACCTGCAACCGCAACACCATCCCTGACGATCCCCGTTCGCCCTTCCTCACCTCCGGACTGCGCCTCGGGACGGCCGCCGAGACGACGGCGGGTATGGGGACGGCACAGATGGCCGTCGTCGCCGATCTGATCGTGCGCACGCTCAAGGCCCGCAAGGACGACGGTGAGATCGCCGCCGTCCGCAAGGAGGTCGCCGCGCTGTGTGCAACCTTCCCGCCGTATCCAGATCTCGTGGGCTAGCTCGCACGTGCCCGATCTCGGCTGGTACGGCCTGATCCTGGTGGTCGCCGCGGCGGCAACCGCCGCTCTGACGATTCCGGCCAAGCGCATCGCGGTCCGCGTCGGTTACATCGCCCTTCCGGGCGAGCGCACCGTGCACACCAAAGCGATTCCCTATGGCGGTGGCGCCGCCATGTTCATGGGATTCCTCGTGGCCGTCCTGGGCGCGGCCGCCACGCCGAAACTGCGCCACATCTTCCAGGACTCCCCGGAAATGGTCGGAGTCGTGCTGGCCGCGGGTGCGATGTTCGCGGTGGGGCTGATCGACGACGTCCGGGACATGTCGGCTCCGGCCAAGATGGCCGGTCAGGTCCTGGCCGCCAGCATCCTCTACTTCAGCGGCGTGACGATGTACGAGCTCAAGATCCCGCTCGCCGGCTTCTTCGTCCTGACGCCCGGCATCATCCCGCTCATCACGGCGGCGTGGGTCATCGCGCTGACCAACGCCGTCAACTTGATCGACGGCCTCGATGGGCTCGCCGCCGGTGTGGTCGCCATCGGCGGTGGTGCCCTTGCGGTCTACGGGATCCGCCTCATGGGGCTCGGCCTCCTCCCGAGCGACAACATCGGACCGTTGGTGGCCGTCATCGCGTGCGGGATCTGCCTCGGCTTCCTCCCGTTCAACTTCAACCCCGCCCGCATCTTCATGGGTGACGCCGGAGCACACTTCCTCGGGCTCTTGATGGCCGCGTCGACCATGGTGATCGGCGGCCGCGTCCCTACCGCCGTGCCCATCAGCGGCGTGACCTACTTCTTCTTCGCACCCCTGTTCATCCCGATACTGATCCTGGGGGTCCCCCTGGTCGACATGGCGTTCGCCTTCGTCCGACGGACGGCCCGGGGGACTGGTTTCGACACCCCTGACAAGGAGCACATCCATCACCGCCTGCTCCGCCTCGGCCACGGGCCGCGCCGGAGTGTCATCATCCTGTGGGCCTGGACGGCAATTCTGTCCAGCTTCCTCCTGTTCCCCCTCTTCGTGCACCAGGTCAACGCGTTCATCCCCATCGGCGCTGCGGCCCTGGGAGTGGGTCTCTACACCTTCTTCCATCCCGGCCTACGCAGGGGCAACGGCGACGACGAGGACGAGGACGAGGACGAGGGCCCGGACCAGGGCGTTCCACCCCGATCCGAGGAGGCCCCGAAGGTCAGCGAGGTGGTCCGGTTCCCGTCGTGACCGTTTGGACGCCATCTGGGCCGGGATGCGAAGATGAGGGCTGTGTACCCCGTCCACCTCGCCTCGTCCGTTGCTGCCGTCGCGGCCGCGCGGCCGATGGACTCCGGCGCGCCACGCACCGCATAAGGGGGCAGCAGTCGCATGCGTGGTCAAGTGAGTCTCGTCGTGCGCGCCCATCCGGGTGAGCGACTCGGGCGAATCGTCACCGCCGGAAGCGCCGAAGCCGCTGCCCGGCGCCACGGCGTTCCTGAGCATGGGGCTCTCGGCCGCCGTCTGCGTGGCGGTCGGCCTGGGCCTCGGACTCTGGGTGGACAGCGCGTTGCACACGGCGCCGGCCTTCCTGCTGGTGGGACTGGCGTTGGGGCTGGCCGCGGCGGCCCTGAGCGTGATCAAGCAGATCCGCACCTACCTGTAGAGGCAGGTGCGTGAACATGCTCGACGGGCTCTCGGACCTCGGGGGCAACGCGCTGGCCAAGGTGCTGCGGCGCACGATCGTGTCCGCCATCATCGTGGGCGCGGCCGCGATCGTGATCACCCTGCTGCTGTCTGTGCCCTGGGCCGCGCTCGGCCTGGCCATCGGGCTGGCAATGGCGGTGGTGAACCTCCGCTTCCTCGATGCCGGTGTGGCCAAGCTCAACACCGCCGGCGAGACCAACAACAAAGTGCTCCGGCGTGCCATGGGCACCAAGAGCGTGACGCGACTGGGTGTCATCACGCTCATCTGCATCGGCCTCATGCTGCTGAACGGCGCGCTCGGCATCGGCGCCGTGGCCGGCCTCGTCATCTTCCAACTGCTCTTCGTGGTCAACGTCGGCCGCGTCGTGATCTCCCAGGGGATCCAGTGAGCAACCACTTCGTGCTCGCCAGCGGCAACATCACGATCGGTGAACACCACGGCGTGGTGCACGTCGGTGGGCTCACCATTTACCTGGACGTGGTGTGGACCACGCTCATCGCGGCGGCCATCGTGCTCGGTCTGGGGCTGCGCATGCGCGCCAAGGTCACCTCGGGGGTACCAGGGAAGCTGCAGCTCTTCTGGGAGACCCTGGTCGAGCAGGTCTCCGACCTTGCCCAGTCGGCCATTGGCCCCGAGGGCATCCCCTTCGTTGGCCTGGGCGTCACGGTCTTCTTCTTCATCCTCATCTGCAACTGGCTCGCCTTCGTCCCCAGCGGGGACCCCGGGTTCCTCGCCCCGCCGACCGGGGACGTCAACCTGCCGCTCGCCCTCGCCCTCACCGTCTTCTTCCTCGTGCACTACAACTCGGTGAAGGCGCGCGGCTGGGGCGGCTACTTCAAGCACTACGCCCAGCCGTATGCCGCTCTCACGCCCATCAACATCATTGAGGAGATCACGAAGCCGATCACGCTGACTTTCCGGCTCTTCGGCAACATCTTCTCGGGTGTGCTCATGATCGCGGTCATCGTGACGCTGATCCCGCCCTACGCGTCGTGGATCGGCCTCCTGGTCTGGAAGCCCTTCGACGAGCTGTTCATCGGCGCGATCCAGGCCTTCATCTTCGGACTCCTCACCATCATGTACCTCGGCATGGGCATGAGCCGGGACAGCCACTAGGAGGCCCCGAGAGGCGGGACCTGTAGGACCGACCAACTACCCGAACACGATCTCAACAAAGGAGAGAAACATGGCAGGATCAGTTGAAGCTTCGATACGTGTCGCCGGCGCGCTCGTCGGCGGTGGGCTCGCACTCGGCGGTGGCGCCATCGGCGCCGCGGTCGGCGACGGCCTGGCCGGATCGCAGACCATTGCCGCCATCGCCCGGCAGCCGGAGATCGAGGCCAAGGCCCGTCAGTACTTCTTCCTGACCGTCGGCCTGGTGGAGGCCATGTACTTCATCAACCTGCTTTTCATGGTTGTGTTCGTCTACGTCTTCGCCGCCAAGAGCATCACCGCCTAGCCGAGCGCATCCCACCGTCCACGTGCCGGAGAGAACCCGGAGACCGAGAGCATCATGACCACAGCAGGCATCTTCCTTCTGCCCAATGGGACGTTCTTCATTGAGCTGATCGTCTCCATCATCCTGATCCTCGCCATCTACAAGTGGGTGCTCCCCCCCATCAACAAGGCGATGGAGGAGCGCCAGGCGAAGATCAAGGACTCGCTCGAGGCCGCAGACAGAGCGCGGGCCGATGCGGAGGCAGCCGACGACGAGCGCCGGGGGGTGCTCGAGGAGGCGCGCCACCAGGCCCGCGAGATCGTGGCGCAGGCCAACCGGACGGCGGAGCAGGTGCGGGTCGACGCCCAGGCAAGAGCCCAGACCGAGTACGAGCGCATCGTGGGCAACGCCGAGATCGAGATCGACCTGGCCCGCCAGCGGGCGATCGAGGAGGCTGCGGCGCGGATGGGAGAGATCGTCATGGAGGTGGTCGAGCGGGTCATCGGGCGCGAGGTGAACTACGAGGCGCACCGCGACCTGATCGACGAGGCCGTCGCCGCGCTGCGAGCCGACACGGCAGGGGGCGCGGCCGCCAACGCCGGGACGCGCCCGTGAACCCGACGCTGCAGGGATACACCGCTGCCGTCCTCGACGCGGCCGACCGGTCCACCATCGGGGCGATCGCCGACGACCTGGCGGCGATTGAGCGGCAGACCCTGAGCAACCCGCCACTGCGCGCCGCGCTCACCGACACGTCCCAGCCCGGGCGGGTCCGGCGGGCCGTCATGCTCGAACTGCTCGAGGGCAAGGTCACCGCCGAGGCCCGGCGGTTGGCCGCCTACGCCTGCCTGGTGGTGCCGGCACCGGAGTTGCCCGCGGCGTTGAGCTGGCTGGCCTCGCGGGCCTGGCACGAAGCCCAAGGCCGCGTGATCGAAGAGCCGCAGCTGAGCCTGACCCAGGCGCGCGGCCGGGTGGCCGGCTACGCCACGGCGTTGCACGAGGACATGTCGTACGAGCAGCTCGAATCGCTGGAGGACGACCTCTTCCGGTTCGGGAGGATCGTGGCCGCCACGCCGCACCTGCGGGCGGCCCTGACCGACCGAGACCTCGACGTGGCGGCGCGCCAGGGCCTCGTGGGCGAGCTCTTGGAGGGCAAGGTGCCGGCGGCCACGCTGGCGCTGGTCCGCTACGTGACGTCCGGTGGCCGGGCGCGTGACTTCGTGGGCACGGTGGAGTTCCTGGTCGAGCAGGCGGCGGCAGCCCGCGGCTGGCGCATCGCCCGCGTGCGCGCCGCGGCCCCCATCGACGAGACGCAACAGACCATGCTCGGCGACTCGCTGGCCGGGTTGGCCGGCCAGCCGGTCGAGCTCCAGGTGGTCATCGACGAGGCGTTGCTCAGCGGCGCCCTGATCCGGATCGGTGACCTCCAGGTGGACGCAACGGCCCGGGGGCGTATCGACGCGTTGCGTGAGCACCTCGTCCCGGCGACGTGGCAGTCGACCGCGTTCGGCCGCAGGAGCCGGCACGACACGACGACAGCAGAGACGGAGGGAGCAAACTGATGGCAGAGCTGACGATCGACGCCAGTGAGATCACCAAGGCGCTGGAGCATCACGTCGAGGACTACACACCGGCGGTCGGGACCGAGCAGATCGGTCACATCGTCGAGGTCGGCGACGGCATCGCTCGGGTGTCGGGCCTCCCGGGAGCGGCAGTCAACGAGCTGCTCGAGTTCGAGGACGGCACGCTCGGCCTCGCCCTGAACCTCGACGAGGACACCATCGGCGCCGTCGTCCTCGGCGAGGTCGACAGCCTCGAAGAGGAGCAGACGGTCAAGGCGACCGGGCGCATCCAGACCGTGCCCGTCGGAGACGCGCTGTTGGGCCGCGTCGTGAACGCGCTTGGCGAGCCGATCGACGGCAAGGGCCCGGTCAACGCGACGGAGACGCGCCGCATGGAGGTGCAGGCCCCCGGCATCGTCGGGCGCCAACCCGTGAGCGAGCCCCTGCAGACCGGTATCAAGGCCATCGACGCCATGACACCCATCGGCCGCGGGCAGCGCGAGCTGATCATCGGCGACCGCAAGACGGGCAAGACGACCGTGGCCATCGACACGATCATCAACCAGGCCGGCCAGGGCGTGAAGTGCATCTACGTGGCCATCGGGCAGAAGAACTCGTCGGTGGCCCAGACGGTGGCCACCCTGGAGGACCACCAGGCCCTCGAGTACACGGTGGTGGTGGTCGCCTCGGCGGGCGACCCCGCCCCGTACAAGTATCTGGCGCCTTACGCCGGTTGCGCCATGGGCCAGCACTGGATGGAGAACGGCGAGCACGCGCTGATCATCTACGACGACCTGTCCAAGCAGGCGGAGGCCTACCGCGCCGTATCGCTGCTGCTGCGGCGTCCGCCGGGGCGCGAGGCCTACCCCGGCGACGTCTTCTACCTGCACTCCCGGCTCCTGGAGCGGGCGGCCAAGCTGTCCGACGCGCGCGGCGGCGGATCGCTCACCGCGCTGCCGGTCATCGAGACCAAGGCAGGTGACATCTCGGCCTACATCCCGACCAACGTGATCTCCATCACCGACGGGCAGGTGTTCCTCGAGACGGACCTCTTCAACTCCGGCATCCGCCCGGCCATCAACGTCGGCAACTCGGTCAGCCGGGTGGGCAGCGCGGCCCAGGTCAAGGCCATGAAGCAGGTCTCCGGCACGCTCAAGCTCGACCTCGCGCAGTTCCGCGAGCTTGAGGCGTTCGCCACATTCGGCTCCGAGCTCGACCGGGTGTCGCAGGCCCAGCTCGACCGGGGCTACCGCCTGACCGAGCTCCTCAAGCAGCCGCAGAACAGGCCGGTGGCGGTCGAGGAGCAGGTTCTGGCGATTTACGCGGGGACCAAGGGCTGGACGGACACCGTCCCCGTCAGCGAGGTGCGGAGGTTCGAGACAGAGTTGATCGAGTATTTCAAGGGCAACCACCCGGGAGTGCTCGGCACGATCCGCACGACGGGTGCACTGCCCGACGGGGACGAGCTCGACAAGGGCCTGACCTCGTTCCTCGAGGGATTCGACACGGGGAAGGTCGACTGACCCATGGCCGGAGGCCAAGAGCGGATCCTGCGCCGCCGTATCCGCAGCGTGCAGTCCACGAGGAAGATCACCAAGGCCATGGAGCTCATCGCCGCCTCGCGTATCGTGCGCGCCCAGACGCGGATCGCGGCCAACCGGTCCTTCCGCGAAGGGATGGAGCGGGTCCTGCGCGTCACCGCGGCGGCCGATCCGACAGCGGCCAGGCGACTCCTGGGCACACCCGAGTCCCCGCGCCATGTCGGGATCCTCGCGATCGCCGGCGACCGGGGCCTGGCCGGGTCCTACAACTCCGGTGTGCTGCGCGCCACCGAGCGGCTCGTTGCCGAGCACCGGAGCAACGGCGCGGAGGTGACGGTGTGGTCGGTTGGCAAGAAGGCCCCTCCCTACTTCCGCTACCGAGGCGTCGAGACGGCGCAGTCGTTCGTCGGTTTCGCCGACCGCCCCGAGTTCGCCGACGCCAGGCACATCGCGGCGGTTGTGGCCGCACCGTTCGCGTCGGGCGACATCGACCTCATTGAGATGGTCTCGACGC
Source organism: uncultured Acidimicrobiaceae bacterium (assembly GCA_963726135.1). Classification (GTDB taxonomy): domain Bacteria; phylum Actinomycetota; class Acidimicrobiia; order Acidimicrobiales; family RAAP-2; genus Bog-473. The sequence goes on along the minus strand of CAVSBE010000001.1, from coordinate 311,415 downwards.
GCTTCATCTCCGCCGGGACCCAGCGCGTCGAGCGGCAGCAGCTGCTGCCGCTCCCCCTGCCCGAAGGAACGGACGAAGAGGGCGAGCAGGACGAGGGGAAACTCGAGGGCTACACCGAGTTCGAGCCCGAGCCCCCGAAGCTACTGCTCGGGCTGGCCCCGCGGGCCCTCGAGGCGGAGATCTTCGCCGCGCTACTGGAGGGCGCGGCATCGTTCTTCACCGCCCAGCAGCGGGCGATGGCTGCTGCCACCGACAACGCGGACGAGCTCGTCCGCACCTTGACGCGCGTGATGAACCGGGCCCGTCAGGACGCCATCACCACCGAGATCATGGAGATCGTCGGCGGGGCCGAGGCGCTCCGCCAAGCGAAGGGAGCTTGACCCAATGACCACCACCACCATGCAGGACACCGTGCCGGCCGGATCGCTCGAGGACGGCCGGGTGGTCGCCATCGCCGGGCCCGTGATCGACGTCGAGTTCCCGCCCCACGCCCTGCCTGAGATCAATCACGCCGTCGAGTTCACCATCGAGCTCGACGGGTCGTCGCACCAGGTCACGGCGGAGGTGGCCCAGCAGATCGGAGACGGGCGGGTCCGGTGCATCTGCATGCAGCAGACCGACGGCCTCATCCGGGGTGCCGCAGTGCGCAACCTCGGTCGCGGCATCTCGGTCCCGGTGGGCAACGCGGTGCTCGGCCACGTCTTCAACGTGCTCGGTCAGCCGCTCGACACCGACTCGATCGAGGGGGTCGAGGAGTACTGGGAGATCCACCGCAACGCGCCGGCGTTCGACCAGCTGGAGCCCAGGTCGCTCATGTTCGAGACGGGCATCAAGGTCATCGATCTGCTCGAGCCCTACGTGCAGGGCGGCAAAATCGGCCTCTTCGGCGGGGCCGGCGTGGGCAAGACCGTGATCATCCAGGAGATGATCCACCGGGTGGCCCAGCAGCACGGTGGCGTCTCCGTGTTCGCCGGCGTGGGGGAGCGCACCCGCGAAGGCACCGACATGTGGCTCGAGATGCAGGAGTCCGGCGTTATCGACAAGGCCGCCCTCGTCTACGGCCAGATGGACGAGCCCCCCGGCGTCCGCCTGCGTGTCGGCCTGGCCGCCCTCACCATGGCCGAGTACTTCCGCGACGTGCAGAACCAGGACGTGCTGCTCTTCATCGACAACATCTTCCGCTTCGTCCAGGCGGGCTCGGAGGTCTCCACCCTGCTCGGCCGGATGCCCTCGGCCGTGGGCTACCAGCCCACGCTGGCCGACGAGATGGGCGAGTTGCAGGAGCGGATCACCTCGACCAAGGGAAAGTCGATCACCTCGCTGCAGGCGGTCTACGTGCCCGCCGACGACTACACCGACCCGGCGCCGTTCACTACGTTCACGCACCTCGACGCCACGACGGAGCTCTCCCGTCAGATTGCGGCACTCGGCATCTACCCGGCGGTGGACCCGCTGGCCTCGACGTCGAACATCCTGTCGCCCGAGATCGTCGGTGACCGCCACTACGCGGTGGCCCGCCGTGTGCAGGAGATCCTGCAGCGCTACAAGGAGCTCCAGGACATCATCGCCATCCTGGGCATGGACGAGCTCTCCGAGGAGGACCGGGTGACCGTGAGCCGTGCCCGCAAGGTGCAGCGCTTCCTCTCGCAGCCCTTCTTCGTGGCCGAGGTCTTCACCGGCGTGCCCGGCATCTTCGTGCCGATCGACGAGACCGTGGAGTCCTTCGAGGCGCTGGCCAACGGCGACCTCGACAACGTTCCCGAGCAGGCGTTTCTCAACGTCGGTGGCGTGGAGTCCGTGCTCGAAAAGGCCAAGACCCTCGAAGCAGAGGCGGGCTAGTGGCCGACGGCGTCTTCGGCGTGGAGATCGTCACGCCCGAGCAGTCCCTCCTTGCCGGCGGAGCCACGTCGATCGTCCTGGCGACGTCCGACGGCGCCCTCACCGTGCTCGACGGCCACACGCCGTTGGTGGGCGACGTCGTGCCCGGCGAGGTGAGGGTGGAGCAGCCCGAAGGCACCGTGAGCCGCCTCGCCGTGCACGGAGGGTTCGTCCAGGTCGACACCAGCCCCGACGCCGCGGCGGGCCTGGCCGACGGGGACGGTCCGCTGCCGGGACTCTCCACCCGCGTGACGCTCCTGGCCGGGGTCGCAGAGCTGGCGGAGGAGATCGACGTGCCCCGCGTGGAGCTGGCGCGGGAGACGGCGGCCCAGAGGGTCAACGAGCTGGGCGGCGGCCGGGCACCCGCCTCTGAGGACGTCGAGGAGGATGTCGAGCTGGCCGAGGCCGAACGCGCCCTGGAGCGGGCCGAGCTGCGGCTCGCCGTGGCCTCGCAGCCCGCCGCCTGACGCATCGACACGATCGTCGTCGTTGACCGCGGCGGCCAGCCAGCCCCTACCCGAACGCGATGGAGCTGTACTCGGCGAGCTTGGCCAGCGTGTGGCTGGCGTCGATCTTGCGCAGCGTGCCGGACTTTGAGCGCATGACCAGCGATTGCGTCGTGGCGCCGAACTCGTGGTACTGGACGCCCCGGAGGAGCTCGCCGTCGGTGATCCCCGTGGCGGCGAAGAAGCAGTTGTTGCCCTGCACCAGGTCGTCGGTCGTGAGCACCGCCTCGAGGGAGTAGCCACCCTCGAGGGCAGCCGCGCGCTCCGCCTCGTTGCGGGGGTGGAGCCTTCCCTGGATCTCGGCCCCCATGCATTTGAGCGCAGCGGCGGCCAGCACGCCCTCGGGCGTCCCCCCGATGCCGAAGAGGATGTCCGTGCCGGCACCGGGCCAGCCGGTGGCGATCGCGCCTGCGACGTCGCCGTCGGTGATCAGGCGGATCCTCGCCCCCGTCGCCCGCACCTCGGTGATCAGCTGCTCGTGGCGCGGCCGGTCGAGGATGACTGCGGTGAGGTCGCGGACCGGGCGGCCCAGGGCATCGGAGAGCGCGTGGAGGTTCTCGGTCGGCGTGCGCCGGATGTCGCAGGCGCCCTTCGCCCGGGGCCCGACGGCCAGCTTCTCCATGTAGACACAGGGACCGGGGTCGAACATGGCGCCCCGCTCGGCCACCGCGATCACGGCCAGGGCACCGCCGCGGCCCTGGGCGGTCAGGGTCGTGCCGTCGATGGGGTCCACGGCGATGTCGGTCAGCGGGGGCGTCCCGTCGCCGATCTTCTCCCCGTTGAAGAGCATGGGCGCATTGTCCTTCTCGCCCTCGCCGATCACGACGATCCCGTCCATGGGGACGGTCGAGAGGACCGTCCGCATGGCTTCGACGGCGGCGGCGTCGGCGCCCAGCTTGTCTCCCCGGCCCATCCAGCGGCTGGCGGCCATGGCTGCCGCCTCGGTCGTCCGCACGAGGTCCATGGCGAGGTTCCGGTCCGGAGCTTGGCGTGACGTGACCACGGGTTGGACCATAGTTGGTCGCGGACGGCCGGTTGCCGGGCGGGGCCCCCGCCAGCGGCGATACTTGGGGCCGTGGACCAGATCGTGGTCGAGCCCAATGGACCGCTCCGGGGCACCGTTCGCGCGGGCGGAGCGAAGAATTCGGCTCTCAAGCTGATGGTGGGCTGTCTGCTCGCCGAGGGTTGCACGGTGCTGTCCAACGTCCCTCGCATCGACGACGTGGAGAGCATGGCCAACGTGCTGCGCGCCATGGGGGCGGGCGTCGAGCGATACGACAACGGGGATGTGGCGGTGACCACCCCCCCGGTCGCGGAGCTGGTGCCGGGCGGCCCCTACGAGCTCTTCGAGCGCATGCGGGCGTCGGTCGTGGTCCTGGGGCTGCTCCTGGCGCGGTGCGGCGCCGTCCGGGTGCCGTTGCCCGGCGGGGATGACTTCGGTGACCGCCCGATCGACTTCCACATCAACGGCCTCAGTGCCATGGGCGCCTGCTTCGAGTCCTCCCACGGTGAGGTGCGCGGGACGGTTCCCGGCGGTCGGCTGGTGGGGACCCGGGTGGTCCTGGAGTACCCCAGCCACACGGCCACCGACAACCTCCTCATGGCGGCCGTCCTCGCCAAGGGCACGACGGTGATCGAGAACGCGGCCAAGGAGCCGGAGGTGGCCGACCTGGCGGCGATGCTCTGCGACATGGGAGCGGTGGTGCACGGGGCGGGAACCTCGCGCGTCGAGGTCGAGGGGGTCGACGAGCTCCGGCCCACGCGGCACACAGTCCTGCCGGACCGCGTGGTGGCAGCCACCTACCTGGCGGCGGTCGGGATGGCGGGGGGTGACGTCACGATCGCGGACGCCCGGCCCGAGCACATGGAGATGGTCCTGCGGAAGGTCAACCAGATGGGGGTGCTCACCGAGATGGGCCCCCACGGCCTGCAGGCGAGTGCGGACGAGCGGCTCGTCGCGGCCGACATCGCCACCCTCCCGTACCCCGGGGTGGCCACCGACTACAGCCCGCTGCTCGTGGCGATGCTGTCGGTGTCCGACGGGGTCGGAATCCTCACGGAGAACCTGTTCTCCGGGCGGTTCCGCTACGTCGAGCAGCTGCGGCGGATGGGCGCCGACATCCGGACGGAGGGTCACCACGCCGTCGTCCGTGGCGTGCCCCGCCTCTCCGGTGCGCCCGTGCGGGCCCCCGACATCCGGGCCGGCGTGGCACTCGTGCTCGCCGGGCTCGTGGCCGAAGGAGAGACGGTGGTCAGCGGCGCGCACCACATCGGTCGCGGCTACGAAGACCTGACGGGCGCGCTGCGCTCGCTCGGAGCCAAGGTGACCAGCCTGTGAGCTCTCCACGACCCGCTGACCCGGCCACGCTCCTCGGGCTGGCCCGATCGGCCGACCGCGTCGCGCTCGGCGCGACTGCTGTCCTACATCGAACGCGGCGGCGAGTACGGCCACGGCGGTCGCACGGCTCGCCTACCGGTCGGATGTCCCCTACACGGTGGGACTCACCGGTGCTCCGGGCGCGGGCAAGTCGACACTCACCGACGGGCTGATCTCGCAGGCGCGTGCCGGCTGGCCCGAACCGCGATCCGAGCCGGTGCCGCAGATCGGCGTGCTCGCGGTCGACCCGACGTCCCCGTTCAGTGGAGGGGCCATCCTCGGTGACCGCGTGCGCATGAGCCAGCATGCGCTCGACCCGTCCGTGTTCATCCGGTCGATGGCGACGCGAGGTCACCTGGGCGGACTCTCGCTCGCAGTGCCCGACGCGGTCCGCCTGCTCGGGGCCGCGGGCATCCCCGTGGTCATCGTCGAGACCGTCGGCGTCGGGCAGATGGAGGTGGAGATCGCGTCCGCCGCCGACACGACGGTGGTCGTGGTCACCCCGGGCTGGGGTGACTCGATGCAGGCCAGCAAGGCAGGCTTGCTCGAGGTGGCCGACGTCTTCGTGATCAACAAGTCGGACCGTCCGGGAGGGCGCGAGGCCCGCCGCGACCTGGAGCAGATGCTCGACCTGGCCCGGCCGGGAGCGTGGCGGCCCGAGATCGTCGACACCACGGCGACTGCCGGCGAAGGTGTGGGCGACCTGTGGCACGCGGTCGCCCGCCACCGCCACCACCTCGAGAGCACGGGCCTGCTGACCGCGCGGCGGTCCGATCGGCTGGCTCAGGAGCTGCGGCGGGTGCTGCTCGCCCGCTCGGAGGCCCGCATCCACGAGCTGGCAGCAGGTGAGGAGTTCACCACGGCGGTCAAGGCCCTCGTGGCCGGCGAGCTCGACCCCTATCAGGCCGCCGACCGGCTCCTGACCGGATGAGCCGTTCGTCGCCGGGTCCGGTACGGTGCGCCCGTGGCTGAGACCTACGTCACCGTGGAGCGCCGGGTGGACAACGTGGCGCTCGTCCGGCTCGACCGGCCCAAGGCCAACGCGCTCTCGGCTGCGGTGCTCGAGCAATTGCACACCGCAGCGACGGAGCTGTCCGAGGACCCGCCGGGGGCGGTCGTGCTCTCCGGCGGCAGGAGGATCTTCGCCGCCGGCGCCGACATTGCCGAGCTCGACGAGGGTGGCGCCGAGGCAGTGGGGGCGAACTTCGCCCGCGCCCTCGGCGCGCTGGCGGAGCTTCCCCGGGCCACCATCGCCGCCGTGAACGGCTTCGCCCTCGGGGGTGGGCTCGAGCTGGCGCTGGCCTGCGACCTCCGCGTCTGCGCCGAGGACGCGCGCTTCGGCCTGCCCGAAGTCCTGCTCGGCGTGATCCCCGGTGGCGGCGGTACGCAGCGCCTGCCCCGTCTCATCGGGTCGTCGCGGGCCAAGGAGCTGATCTTCACCGGTCGCGAGGTCCGGGCGGAGGAGGCACACTCGATCGGTCTCGTCAACCGTGTCGCGGCGCCCGACTACGTCCTCGAGTCGGCCCTGCACTGGGCGGCCGAGCTGGCCGCCGGCCCGCTCGTCGCCCATGGACTGGCCAAGTCGGCCGTGGACCGCGGCCTCGAGGGCACGCTGGCGGACGGGCTGGCCGTTGAGCAGAGGGCCTTCGCCGCGGCCGCCGGGACCGAGGACGCGGCGCGGGGCATCGCGTCGTTCATCGAGAACGGCCCTGGCAAGGCGACGTTCGTCGGGCGATGACCGGGTGAGCTCACCTCCCATCCCGGTCAGCTCCGGTGAGGGCGCCTTCGACCCCTCGGTCCGCTGGTTCCAGCACGCGGTGTTCTACGAGGTGCTCATCCGGGGTTACTTCGACGCCAACAACGATGGCACGGGAGACCTGCGGGGCCTGCGCGAGAAGTTGGACTACATCGAGTGGCTGGGCATCGACTGCATCTGGATGTTGCCGTTCTATCCGTCACCGTTCCGCGACGGCGGGTATGACATCAGCGACTTCTTCAACGTCCACCCCGACTACGGGAGCATCGGAGATCTCGTCGCGTTCCTCGAGGACGCCCACCGGCGCGGCATCCGGGTCGTCGCCGATCTCGTGATGAACCACACCAGCGACGAGCACCCGTGGTTCATTGAGTCCCGCTCGTCGAAGGACAACGCCAAAGCGGACTGGTACGTCTGGAACGACGACGATCAGAAATGGCCGGACGCCCGCGTGGTGTTCACCGATGTCGAGCGGTCCAACTGGACCTGGGACGACAACCGGCAGCAGTACTACTGGCATCGCTTCTACCACCACCAACCCGACCTCAATTACGAGAACCCCGAGGTCGCCGACACCATGATCGACCTCGTCCGGTTCTGGCTCGATCTCGGCTTCGACGGTTTCCGGCTCGACGCGGTCCCATACCTGTACCAGCGCGACGGGACCTCGGGGGAGCACCTGCCCGAGACGCACTCGTTCGTCAAGCGGATCCGCAAGCAGATTGACGCCGACTACCCCGGACGCATCCTGCTGGCCGAGGCGAACGGTTGGCCGAGCGACGTGGCGGACTACTTCGGCGACGGCGACGAATGCCATCTGTGCTTCCACTTCCCGCTCATGCCGCGTCTGTTCATGGCAGTCCGTCGGGAGCAGCGTTACCCGATCACCGAGATCCTCGCCCAGACCCCCGTCATCAACGACGCGAGCCAGTGGGCCATCTTCCTGCGCAACCACGATGAGCTCACCCTCGAGCAGGTCAGCGACGAGGAGCGGGACTACCTCATTGCGGAGTACGCCAAGGACCCGCGGATGAAGCGGCACATGGGCATCGGGCGCCGGTTGGCCCCGCTGCTCGACAACGACCGGCGGACGGCCGAGCTGCTCTATGCCCTGATCCTGTCCCTGCCCGGCAGTCCGGTGATCTACTACGGCGACGAGCTGCTGATGGGTGACAACATCTATCTCGGTGACCGGGATTCGGTGCGCACGCCCATGCAGTGGTCGCCCGATCGCAACGGCGGCTTTTCGAAGGCGGACTTCGCCCAGCTCTACCTGCCGCCCCTCATGGACTCGGTGTACGGCTTCAGCGCGCTCAACGTGGAGGCGCAGTTGCGGAACCAGGGATCGTTCCTGCATTGGTTACGCCGCATGCTGACCGAGCGGAGGGCGTTGCCGGTGATGGGGGTGGGTGAAATGGAGGTGCTGCCCTGTGCCAACCCCTCCGTCCTGGCCTACATGCGCTCGGGCGAGGTGGCAGACATCTTGAGCGGTGCCACCGTGACCGCCCCGCCGGTGCGGCCGTCGGTGGAGGGTGCCGTGGACTGGGGCCGCGCGACCGTCTTGGCGCGGACCGTGCCGGCCGGGAACGAGAGCGAGGGCGACGAGGTGGTGTACCGGCACCAGGCCGTGCTGTGCGTGCACAACCTGAGCCGGTTCGCCCAGCCGGCCGAGCTGGCCCTCGCCAAGTGGGCGGGCTCGACACCCTTCGAGGTGCTTGGACGTGTCCCCTTCCCGGTCATCACCGAGGAGCCCTACACGATCACCCTGCCGCCGTACGGCTTCTTGTGGTTCGACCTGGCTCCCGAGGACAGGCCGGTCCAGGAGTGATCGCCGAGCGCGACCAGGCACTGCGTACGCTCGTCGAGGCATGGCTGGGGCTACGTGGGATCCCGCCGGCGGGTGACATCGACATCGAGCGCGCCGAGGTGCTCCGGGCCGGCCGGCCCGGGCTGATCGACATCGTCGCTCGGGTGGGGGAGCGCCGCGCTCACGTGGTGGCGGGAATGCGCGGTGTGGCCGACGAGCCCCACTTCCTGCGCGCCGGTGAAGAGGCCGCCCTCGGCCTGCTCGACGACGAGCACGGTCTCGCGGTCTGCACCGATGCGATGCGCGACGCGCAGCTGGCCCCGCTCTTGCTGGCCACGGTGCGCGGCGTCGAGACCCGCCCCGGACCGGTGGCCGTCCTCCGGGACGACGACGATGCCACGGCGATCGACTGTGGCGACCGCGGCGACCTGATCGTGTTCCCGTGGCTCCTGGACGCGTCGCGGCCAGACGTCGACCTCATGGTCGGATTGGACGAGGCGGGCTTCAACCACGTCGCCGCCCCGCTCGTGCGCTGGGTCTGGGAGGGGCGCGACCTCGGCGTCGTCCAGGAACCCCTGGCGGACCGCTCCGGTGGGTGGGCCCTGGCGCTGACGTCACTGCGGGACTTCTACGCGGCGGGCGGTTCGCCCGAGGCGGCCGGCGGTGACTTCGACAACGAAGCCCGCGCGTTGGGCACCATGACGGCTCGCATGCACCTGGCCCTCGACCGCGCCTTCCTGCGTCATCACGAACCGGTGGCGACCTGGCTCGACGAGGCTGAGGCGACGATCGCGGCGGCGGACCCGTCGCTGCTGCACGCGCCGGGCGTGGCCGACCTCGTCAAGTGGATCCGCGAGTCCGAGGTGCGCCTTCCCGTGATCCGCACCCATGGCGATTTTCACCTGGGGCGCACGGCGCGCACAGACCAGGGATGGGTCGTCAGCGACTGCGCACCAGGTGGTGTCCTCTCCGGCGGGTCCGCACCGGGTCGGCGTACCCCCTTGGCCGACGTGGCCGACCTGCTGTGGTCGATGCACCAGGCCAGCACCGTCGCCGCGGCGGAGCGTGACCCGGCAGGCCGGCTCGGCCTCGCCGCGCTCGGCCAGGCCTGGGAGGCGAGGAACCGCCGCGCCTTCGTGACGGGCTACCTGGGAACGGCGGGCATCGGGGGCCTGGTCGGACCTGACCGCGACCTGGTGCGGCGGCTGGTGCCGGTCCTCGAGCTCGCCCGCTCGGTGCGTGAGGCGTAGGCCTCAGAGAGCCAGGGCGGAGACCTTGAGGGCCTCGGCCGCCTCCTCGGGTGAGATCACGTTGATGGCCACGCCGGTACCCAGCTCGAAGCCGGCCGTCGTCGTCGCCTTGGGCCAGATGTGCGCGTGCCAGTGATACGGCTCGCCGACACGGTAGGGGGCGGAGTGGAAGACGATGTTGTAGGCCACGTCGCCGACGGCTTCTGCCAGTTGCTGGAGTGTGCGCCGGATCGCCTCACCGACGGCGATCAGGTCCTCGGTGGAGCTCCGGTGCAGATGGGGGTTGTGCTCCCGCGGCATGACCAACATTTCGTAGGGGACCGCGCTCCAGAACGGGCAGACCACGACGACGCGGTCGTTGGCATAGATCACCCGCTCGGTCGAGTCCTCCTCTGCGTCGATCGTGGTGCACAGGAGGCAGGATCCGACGAAGCGAGCGAAGCGGGCCTGCTCCTCGGCGAGCTCACGAGGGATGAACGACATGCCGAGCAGCTGCCCGTGCGGGTGCTCGAGTGAGGCTCCCGCCTCGCGTCCAGAGTTCACGATGGCCTGGGTGTAACGGAGGTTGGGCTGCGACGAGTGCTCCTCCAGCCTGTCGCGCAGAGCTGCCATGACCAGCTCCACCTGTTCCTGGCCGAGCTGCCCCAATGTTGCGTCGTGCTCGGGCGAGAAAATGAGGATCTCATGGATGCCCCCGGCGGAGGCCTGGGTGAAGACGGGCCCGCGGTTGGCCACCACGAAGGGCTCGTCGCCCTCGAAGGCGGGGTAGAGGTTGGGCACGACCCGGACGAGCCAGCGGCCGGTCGGGCCGTAGGTCTCGAGGGCGGGCGGCGTGTCCTCCTCGTTGCCGGGGCAGAAGGGGCAGGGGCGGCCGAGCGCTTCGGGAACCCAGGGAGAGCGGGTCACGAAGGAGTAAGGACGTTCCGAGCGGCCGGGGCTCACGACGACCCAACGGCCCGACAGCGGATCGAGGCGCAGCTGGTTCATCGGAGTACTCGCTGGGGCGCCGGCTGGAGCGCCGACATCGTGCTTACCTTCATCGTCTTCCCTCCACCTCTACGGTACAGGTTCCGCTGGCCAAGTCGGCGCCAGGGCGGCGGGCCGTCGCTGGCGCGTCACGGACATAGGAGAACATGTCGGGCATGCATCACCAGCCGAACGGGGCCGCCTTTGACGTCGTGCTGCTGCTCCACGTGGGGTGTGCAGTCGTCGGACTCGTCACCACCGCCACCGCCATCGCCATCTCCGCCCGGCTCCGGCGCCTCCTCCGCTCGGGCGGCCCGCTGCCCGAGCCCCTGCGGCGCTACTTCGGCCCCGGGTTCAACTGGGTCGGTCGGACCGTCTACGGCATCCCGGTCTTCGGTTTCGCACTCCTGGCCATGAGCCAAGGTGCCTACGCGCTCGGCGACGGCTGGGTGCTGGTGGGCCTGGCGCTGTTCGTCGCGGTCGCCCTTCTGGCCGAAGGGGTGATGTGGCCGGCCGAGCGGCGGCTGCAAGCGGCAGTCGCTGCGTTGGAGACTGCGACCGGCACCTTCCCGGAGGCCCAGTCGATGGCCGGCGATGCCACCCTGATGGTCCGGGCGGCGGGCGGCGCGCTCGTCCTCTTGGTGGCCGGGATGGTCGTCATGGTGGCCCAGCCCTGAGGTGACGCGGAGACGGGACCCCCCGAGAGGTCCCGTCCCCGTACGCCCTTAGTGTCGCTGCCGCGGTTGCTGTCAGCCGCAGCCCTGGCCCCCGCTCTTGGGAGGAGGCAGGGTCCCACCACAGCCGCCCCCGCCAGAACCACCGCCGCCACACGGGCCACCGCCGCCGCCCGAGCCGCCGCCGCCGAGCCGCCGCCGCCGCCCGAGCCGCCGCCACCGCCGCCGCCCCCGCCGTAACCGCCCCCGCCGCAGCCGATGCCTTCGGAGGACGACGTCGAGGAGGTCTGGTAGTAGGAGCTACCGGCGTACGAGACCGTGACGGTCACCGAGCCGTAGACCTGGCTCACGCGTGATGGTGCACGAGGCGACGCCTGACGAGTTCGTGGTCCCCGTGCAGGTCTGGGCGCTCTTGCCGCTGCCGAGCGTCATGACCACTGGTTGCCCCGACAATCGGGGTCCCGTTCGAGGTGAAGCGTCGAGGTCAGTGTCAGCGACTGCCAGTAGCCGACGCTGGTCGGGCCCGTGTAGGTGAGCGTGGTCGGCGCCTTGTTGACCACGAAGCAGTTCTTTCCGCTGCTAGGCAGAAGCTGCGTCCCGCTGGTGCCGCCGGAGAACGACCCGGAGACGGTGTACGTCGCAGCAGGCTCGTTCGGGGTCACGCTGCACGACGCGTGCCCGCTCGCGTTGGTCGTCGCGGTGCACGACTGTGTGCTGTTGAGCGTCAGGGTGACCGTCTGCCCACTGATCGGAGCGCCGGTCACGGAGTTGGTCAGCGTGCCCGTCAGGGTGGTGGGCTGCCCGTAGGTGGCCGTTCCCCGCGCTGACCGAGAGGGTGGTCGGCGTGGAGATGGTCACGCTGCCCGATGCGTTGGACGGCGCGTAGTAGGTGTCACCGGCGAAGGAGGCGGCGACCGCGACGGGGCTCGTCGTCTGGTTGACCTTGGCGATCACACAGGATACGGCGCCCGAGGCATTGGTGGTCCCGCTGCACTTCTGGGCCGAGGTCCCCGAGCCCAGGGTGAAGGTCACGGTCCGCCCCACGACCGCCACCGTGCCGGAGTCGGTGGTGAGCACGCCCGAGAGCGTTGCCGGCGACCCGTTCGTGGCGCTGGTGACGCCGGTGTAGCTCAGCGCAGTTTCCTCGTGCGTGACGACGAAGCTGTTCGACCCGGTGCTGGCCTCGAGGTGGGGCCACGGCGTGGCATCGCCGGCGAACGACGCCGTCAGCGCATAGGTCCCTGCCGGCTCGCCCGGCGTGATGGAGCATGACACCACCCCGCTGGCGTTCGTCGTCCCGGTGCACGACTCGGTCCCGTTCAACGTGAGCGTGACCGGCTCGTTGGCCGCCCCGGCTGACGTGTAGGTGTCGATCAGGGTGGCCGACACGGTGGTGGCGTCTGAGTAGTCACTGGTGCCGGGGTTCACCGTCAGGATCGTGCCCACCTGCACGGGACCGACGTTGATCGGGGCCTGCGTCGTAGCCGACTGGTAGTAGCCGTCGCTGGCGAAGCCGACGGTGAGGGGTACCGGCCCCACGGTCTGGTTGACGTTCGAGATGGTACACGAACCCGCCCCGGCTGGCACCCGTCGGTGTCGTGGTGGTGCAGGTTTGCGCGGTCGACCCGCTCCCCAGGGTGAAGGTGAGTGTGCGGCCCACCACCGGCGTCGCGCCGGAGTCCGAGGTGAGAACACCCGAGACATTCAGGTTCTGGGTGTTGAAGACGGACGTGGGCCCTGTATAGGTGACGCCCGTCTCCTCCAGAGTCACGACGAAGTTGGCCGATCCGTTGGACTTGATCAGCTGGAGCGGCAGCGTGGCATCGCCGGCGAAGCTCCCGGTGAGGGTGTACGTCGCTGCCTTCTCGCCTGGCGTGATGGCGCAGGACGCCGTGCCCGTGCTGTCGGTCGTGCCCGTGCAGGTCTCGGTGCCGTTGAGGGTGAGGATCACCGGCTCGCCGGAGATGGGTGCGTTGGTGACGCCGTCGGTGAGGACGCCGGACACCGTGGTGGCGTCGGAGTAGTCGCTCGTCGCCGGGTTCACCGTCAAAGTGGTCGGCTCGGTGACGCTTAGCGTGTTGGTCGCGCCGGCGGAGGTGTCATAGGTGTCGCTGGCGAAGGCGGCCGTGATCGGCTGAGAGCTGGTCGGTTGGTTCACCACGGAGATGGAGCAGCTGGCGTTCCCGCTGACATCCGTCGTGGCGTTGCAGCTCTGGGCGGTGGTGCCCGAGCCGATGGTGAACACCACGACCTTGGTCGGCAGCGGGGTGCCGCTGGTCGGCGTGTTGGTCGTGAGGGTGCCCGACAGCGTGATCGGCTGGCCGTTGACGACGCTGGTGGGCCCGGTGTACGTCAAGGAGCTCGTGTCGGGGTTCACCGTGAACGTCCCAGACGATGTGTTCGAGCCCAGCGGTGTTGACGTGGACGTGTCCCCGGCAAAGGACGCGGTCAGGGTGTACGTGCTCGATGGCTCGGTGGCCGTGATGGAGCAGGTAGCAAGCCCCGTAGCGTCCGTGGTCGCAGTGCACGACTCCGTTGCGTTGCCATTGAGTGTGAACGTGACCGGCTCGTTCACAACAGGCAGCCCGGAGCTCGGGTTGGTCAGCGTCGCCGAGACCGGCGTGGGCGTCGAGAAATTGCCCGTCACCGGTTGGACGGTGAGCGACGTCGGCGTGGCGGCAGGAGGTGGTGTCACGGCGGCTTCGACACCGTTCTCAACCGTCAGGCCGTAGAGGAAGGCAGCCCCGGTGTTGACCTCGTTCATGACCTGACCCGAGGCGAGGTCGATCTGCCAGATGTTCCCCGAGTACGAGTCGCCGGCCCAGAACGAGGTGCCGCTCGGGTCGATGGCCAGGCTGAAGAGCGAGCCTCCGCAGCCGGAGAGGGAGCTGCACGGGTAGGTCTGGACCACGTTGCCATTCGCGTCGAGCAAGAGGACCGAGTCGGTGTCGGCGACGAGTGCCTCACCGCTGGGGAGGATCCTGACCTGAAACGCCCTGGCTCCCGTGAAGGGGACCGCGTTGAAGTTCGACAGCTGGGTGTTGGTGCACTTGTTGTAGCGATAGACGACGTTCGTCTCGGTCGTGTAGTAGAAGGTGCACTGGTCGCTGGCCAGGTCGATCCAGTCGTCGCCGGTCTCGCCGGTCGTCACGGGTCCGATGTTGGCGATGGTCTGGCCGCTCGAGTTGAGCTCGGCGATGTAGGGCGTGTTCTGCTGGCCGACGTAGAGATTCCCTGCGTTGTCGAAGACGAGGGAGAGCGGGTTCTGCAACCCGGAGGCGAAGACGCCCTTGAGCGTGCCGTCCGGGTTGTACTCGCTGATCTGTCCGCTGTAGTCGTCGGCAACGTAGAGGTTCCCGCTGGCATCGAACGCGCTGCCGGCGGTGTTGTCGGCGCTCGGGTACCCCGGATACACCGGCGACGTCGAAGGAATCATGGAGCCGTCATTGAGCGACGTGACCAAGTTCGGGGCGCTGACCGGGGGGCTGCCGGGGGAGCCGGGTGTGCCGGGGGTGTAGACGTTCACCGTCGAGGCGCCGACCGAGGCGAACACCTGGGTCGGGGCAAAGACGGCGGTGCCCGCTCCAGCCTTGGCCGGTGAGAACAGGAGCCCGATGGCGCCCAGTACCAGGACCAAGGAAAGCGCGAGCGCCATACGCCGGGTCGTGGCATCGAAGGATCCGGACCTCGAGTCGTCATGGCTGTCTCCGCCATAGGTCGGTCCGCGATCTCCCGGAGTGTGCGCCCGAGCAATCGACAGTCTCATGAGAACCCCCCTCGCAAGCCACGGCTCCCAGATGCCGTGATCGTCTTTGCATGTCTCTGCTTCGATGCCTCGGCTCGCACCACATACTTGTGGTTCCGGCCGTCGGGCATCATCGACGGAGGCACGCTTCTCGACTCCGAATATGAGCCAAGCCGGGGATCCGCAACAGGGGCTAAAGGACTAGTCGGCGGGCATTCGCCGGGACAATTGAGGTGTGGTTGTCCGCACGCTTGGGCATTGTGTGCCGCGTGTCAGATCTGCGTGACGTCCGGTGCTTCGCACTGGACGTCACGAACGGCTGCCGTGCCGAGCTCGCGATCGCTCAGCAGATGGTGGCGATGATGTTGCCCCATCCATCGTGCCCGGGATTCCCCGCGTAGCCCGGCTGGACCGAGACGACAACCAAGTGCTTGATGTTGCCCGATTCGACGGATCCGTTCTGGGTGATGGTGCTCGAGACGACCACCAGCATGTTGACCGGAATGGTGGATGGCGGGTGCGAACTGTTGCCCGGGTCCGAGGTCCAGTTCACGCCGCAGGCAAAGCCGGGTGCGTTGTCGATGTAGCCCTTCATCGACGCCGGAGCGTTGACGACGCCGCTGAACTGGTTGTTCTTCCAGAACTGCGAGCCCCAGAAGTTCACCTGGTTGCCGTTCGTCGGTGCGCCGGCCGACAGGTCACCGACCACGAAGCCACCAGAGCTGGGCGCAGACGCCGTGATCTCGCTGCCCGAGGCACTGGCCGGCCGGTAGTAGGCGTCCCCGGCGAAGGCCACCGTGATAGGCACCGCTCCGGCCGTCTGGTTTACGTTCGAGAGAGTGCAGCTGGCGTTCCCCGACGCATTGGTCGTGCCGGTGCAACTCTGCGCGGTGTTCCCCGAGCCCAGCGTCATCAGGACTGCCCGAGCACCGAGGGGGTTGCCATCGGTCGTGAGGTGGGCCGACATGGTGAAGGACATCCCGCTGACGGCGACGGAGGGACCGGTGTACGCGATAGCCGTCTCCTCGAGGGTCACCACGTAGTGGTTTGAGCCCGTGCTTGCCAGCAGCTGGGGCGCCTTGGTCGTATCGCCGGCGAACGTGCCGGTGAGCGTGTAGGTGTTCGCCGGCTCGTTGGGTGTGATGGAGCACGACGCAATGCCCTGTGCATTGGTGACTGCCGCGCACGACTGGGTCCCGTTCAGGCTCAGTGTGACCGACTCTCCAGGGATCACCGCACCGGTGATCGAGTTCGTCAGAACACCCGACACCGTACCGGCGTCCGCGAAATCGCTCGTGCCGGCGCTGACCGTCAGCGTGGTCGGCGTGTGGACCGTGGCCGTGGCGGAGGTCGTCGACGACTGATAGTAGTTGTCACCTCCGAAGCTGGAAGAGATCCCTGCCGTGCCGGTGCTCTGGTTCACTTTGGCGATGGTGCAGCTGGCGGCCCCGCTGGCGTTGGTCACTGCCGTGCAGCTCTGCTGCGAGCCGCCCGAGCCGAGCGTGAAGGTGACGGTCCGGCCCGAGACGTCGGTGCCCGACGAAGGCTCGTTGGTCGTCAAGGTGCCGGACAGCGTGACCGGCTGCCCATTGGTCACCGTGGTCGGGCCGGTGTAGGTCAGCGTCGTCGAGGCCGGCGTCACGGTGAATGTGCTCGACGAACTGTTGGTGAGCAACTGCGGCATGGAGGTCGAGTCCCCCGGGAACGTCGCGGCAATCGGGTAGATGCCCACCGGCTCGGTCGGCGTCAGGTTGCACGATGCCACCCCGTTCGGGCCCGTCGTGGCCATGCAGGTCTGGGTCCCGAGCGTGAACGTGACGGGCTCGTTCGGCACGGGCTGGTTGGTGAAGGTGTTGATCAGCGTGGCCGAGACCGGCGACGACCCGTTGTAGGGGCCTGAGGTCTGGGTCTGGTTGATGGTCAGTTGCGTCCCTTCGGGCAGGTTGACGGTGCCGGCGGCACCGGCCATCTTGTAGTACGCGTCGCCGGCGAAGTTGACGGCGACCGGGATCGGGCCAGGCGCCTGGCCGGTCACGGTGATGGTGCAGGCCGCTTGGCCCGAGGCGGTGGTCGTGGCCGGGCAGGACTGAGCGGTCGCACCAGTCCCGAGCGTCAAGGTGACGGCGCGGCCCGAGATGGGCGTGTTCGGCGCCGGGTCGTCAGTGACCAAGGTGCCGGAGAGCGTCAGCGGCTGCCCGTTCTGTGCCGTCGCCGGGCCCGTGTAGCTCAGCGCGGTCTCCTCGAGGTTGACCACGAAGTTGGCCGAGCCGGTCGCCGCCATGAACTCGAGCGGCAGGGCGGCGTCACCGGCGAAGGTGCCCTTCAGGGTGTACGTGTTCGCCGGCTCGCCCGGGGTGATGGGACACGTCGCCGTGCCCGTGGGGTCGGTCATGGCCGAGCAGGTCTCGGTGCCGTTGAGGATAAAGGTGACCTTTTCACCCGGGATCACCGTGTTGGTCATGGTGTCGGTGAGCACGCCCGAGACCATGGTCTGATCGGCGAAGTCGCTCGTGGCCGTATTGACCGAGAGTGACGTCGGTTCGAAGACCGTGGCCGGTGTCGGCGCCGTGATCGACACCGGCGTGTCGTAGGTGTCGCCGAGGAAGGTGGCCGTGATGGGCGCCGAGCTCACCGTCTGGCTCACCGTGGCGATGGGGCAGCTGACGTTCCCGTTGGCATCGGTTGTTCCGCTGCACGACTGCGATCCGAGCGTCAGGGTCACGACCTTGGTGGGCAGAGGGGTGTCAGAGGTCGAGTCCGTCAGCGTGCCGGTCAGCGTGACCGGCTGGCCGTTGACCGCGCTGGTCGGGCCGGTGTAGGTCAACGAGGTCGTGTCGGGGTTGACCGTGAAAGTGCCTGATGAGGTGTTCGAGCCCAATGGTGTCGACGTGGACGTGTCACCGGCAAACGACGCGGAGATGGTGTAGGTGTTCGAGGGCTCGGTGGCCGTGATGGGGCACGTGGCCACACCGTTGGGGTCGGTCGTCACTGTGCACGACTCGGTCGGGTTGCCGTTCAGCGTGAAGGTGACCGACTCGCCGGCGATCGGGGCGCCGGTGGTCGAATTGGTCAGCGTCGCGGTGACCGGAGTGGGAGTCGAGAAGTTGCCGGGTCCGACCTCGGCTGGCGTCGTGAGCGTCGTGGGCGTCGCCGAGACCACCGTCGGGGTGGTGGCTGCTTCGGCACCGTTCTCCACCGTCAGGCCGTAGAGGAAGGCGGCTCCGGTGTTGACCTCGTTCATGTCCCGGCCCGAAGACAGGTCGATCTGCCAGATGTTCCCCGAGTACGAGTCGCCGGCCCAAAAGGAGGTGCCGCTCGGGTCGATGGCCAGGCTGAAGAGCGAACCGCCGCAGTCGGGCAGGGGCGCAACGACGTTGGCCGAAGGATAGGCAGCCTGAAGCGCGCTCTGATCAGCCGCGGTGCAGGGATAGACCTCGTTGACGTTCCCGTTGGAGTCGAGCCGCAGCACCGAGTTAGTGTCGGCCACCAGCGCCCCGCCGTCGGGAAGGATCCGGACCTGGAACGCCCTGGCTCCCGGGAATGGCACCGCGTTGAAGTTCGATTGCTGGCCGACGTTGCCGGTGCAGTTGCTGTAGCGATAGACGACGTTCGTCTCCGTCGTGTAGTAGAAGGTGCACTGGTTGCTGGCCAGGTCGATCCAGTCGTCGCCCGTCTCGCCGGTCGTCACGGGCCCGATGTTGGCGGTGTTCTGGCCGCTCGAGTTGAACTCGGCGATGTAGGGCGTGTTCTGTTGGCCCACGTAAAGGTTGCCCGAGTTGTCGAAGACGAGCGAGAGCGGGTTCTGCAACCCGGAGGCGAAGACGCCCGTCAGTGCGCCGTTGGGGTCGTACTCGCTGATCTGGCCGCTGTAATCGTCGGTGACGTAGAAGTTCCCGTTGGCGTCGAACGCGCTGCCGGCAGTGTTGTCGGCGCTCGGGTACCCCGGATACACCGGCGACGTCGGAGGAATCATAGAGCCGTCATTGAGCGACGTGACCAGGTTCGGGGCGCTGACCGGGGGGTTGCCGGGGGAACCGGGTGTGCCCGGGGTGTAGACGTTGACCGTCGAGGCGCCGACCGAAGCGAACACCTGGGTCGGGGCCAGGACGGTGCCTGCTCCCGACGGCGTGGCGGCTGTCGACACCACGACCGCGGTGCCGAGCGTCACCAAGAACGCCATCCCCACTGCCATCCGGCGACGCAAAGCTCCGAAGCGGGAAGTGGACGTGGCCACGATGTCCGTATTGGTCGCGACGTCCGATGTCTCCGAACCCTCAGCGCCAAACAGTCTCATCGTGTCCCCCTCAGAACCCGCACGGCACCGGACGCCGCGGTCTACTTGTCTGCGCCTTAAATATGGGCAAGCGCTGAGAGGCCCGACAGGGGTGAAAGGACTAACGGCCCACCGCGGCACGCACAATTGCCTGGGCGTTGTCCAGGTCACCCGACTGCACGAGCTCGGGGAGCGGGCCGTCGAGCATTCCCGCCCAGTCAACCGAGTCGCTGCGGCGACCCGCCTCCTGGAGCTGCCGGCGCGCCTCTGCCAGCATCTGGGCCAGGGTTCCCAAGTTCTCGCCACACTGAGCGGCGAGCCGGGTCCGAAGCCATGAGGCCAGCGCCGGGCTCAGCCCTCCGGTCGACACCGCAACGGTCACCGCACCGTCGCGGTGGACCGCGGGGAGGATGAAAGACGAGTGGGCGCGGTCATCGGCACTGTTGACCCACACGCCGGCGCCCTCGGCGTCGGCGTAGACGGCGCCGTCCACCTCGGGGCGACCGGTGGCCGTGACCACGAGCCGGAACGCCGTCGCGTCGCCGTGCTCGTAGCAGCGTCGCTCGAGAGCGTGCAGCGACGGCACGAGGGCCTCCAGGTCGTCGCTCAACGTCGGTGCGATCACCGTGACCGTGGCATCACATCCGAGGAGGGCGCGCGCCTTGCGGGCGGCAACGGGACCGCCGCCGACGACGAGGCAGGGGCGACCCGCAACGTCGAGGGAGACGGGGTAGAAGGTCAAGGCGCCGACGGTTCAGTCATGGAGCCGGGGAGGCCCGACCATGCCGGCGGCAATCGTGGCGAAGGTCTGCTCGTCGATCAGGACGAAGCTCCCCGTGATGCGATCGGCCTCGTAGGGGTCGACCGCCAGCGGTGTGGCGGTGCGCAGCTTCACGACCCCGATGTCGTTCTCGCGTAGCTCATTCGCCTCGACAATCCGGAGGTCGTTGACGTCGAAGGTGCCGGTCACGCCTTCGACGACGACAGGCGTGACCCGCGTCGTGTGCTTGATCTTGAGGCGGTCGCCCGCAGTGAGTGGGCGGTCCTGGAACCAGCACACGGTCGCTTCGAAAGCGTCGGTCACCTCGGGCGCACCTTCCGCGGCCGCGATGAGGTCGCCGCGGGACACGTCGAGGTGATCGGCCAGGCGGACCGACACAGACAGGCCGACTTCGGCGCGCTGGAGCGGTCCGTCCGCCGTCTCGATGGCACGTACCGTCGTGCGCGCTCCCTGGGGGAGGACCACGACCGGGTCACCGACGCGGAAGGGCCCTCCGTTCACCATGCCGGCGTAGGTGCGCCCCCCGCCTGGCTGGCGGAGCACCCACTGCACCGGAAGCCGAGCCCCGCTGCCCCGGTCGACACCGTGCTGGGCGGCCCACCCGCCCGCCTGAGCCGACTCGAGGGCGTCGAGCACGGTGGGCCCGTCGAACCACGGTGCGGCCTCGGAGCGAGCGACGACGTTGTCGCCATGCAACGCAGATATCGGGATCACCGTGCACGAGGAGATTCCGAGCCGGCGTGCCAGCGCCTCCATTTCGTCCACGATGCTCTGGTAGGCGGAGCGGTCCCAACCGACGAGGTCCATCTTGTTGGCACAGACCACGAGCTGATCGACCCCGAGCAGCGCGGCGATACAGATGTGGCGTCGCGACTGTTCGCGCAACCCCGAGGTCGCGTCGACGAGGACGAGCGCCAGGTCGGCCGTCGAGGCGCCGGTCGCCATGTTGCGGGTGTACTGGACGTGGCCCGGGCAGTCGGCGATCACGAACTTACGATGCGGCGTGGCGGCGTAGCGGTAGGCCACGTCGATGGTGATTCCCTGCTCCCGCTCGGCGCGCAGGCCGTCGGTGACGAAGGAAAGATCGACCTCGCCGAGCCCGCGTCGTTCCGACGCAGTCTCAATGGCCGTGAGCTGATCGTCGAACAGCTGCCGGGTGTCGAAGAGCAGTCGGCCGATCAGGGTGCTCTTGCCGTCGTCGACCGATCCGATGGTGGCGAACCGCAGGAGATCCATGGTGTCTGCGCCGAGCTCGGAGCCGCCGGCCGGCGGCGAGCCGGGCAACGTCGTCATGGGTCTAGAAGTACCCCTCGCGCTTGCGGTCCTCCATGGCGGTCTCGGAGAAGCGGTCGTCGGCCCGGGTTGCTCCTCGTTCCGATATCCGTGACGCCGAGATCTCGCGGATGATCTCCTCCACCGTGTCGGCGTCCGAGCGCACGGCACCGGTGCAGGTGGCATCGCCGACGGTGCGGAACCGCACCGTCTCCTTGCGGACAGCCTCGTCGGCCTGCGGGGTGACCCATTCGCTGAGTGCGAGCAGCATGCCGTCGCGCTCAATGACTTCACGCTCGTGGGCGTAGTAGATGGCAGGGAGCTCAATGCGTTCGCGGCGGATGTACTGCCAGATGTCCAGCTCCGTCCAGTCCGAGAGGGGGAAGGCGCGGAGGTGCTCGCCGGTGCGCACGCTGCCCTGATAGAGCTGCCACAGCTCGGGACGCTGTGCCTTGGGGTCCCACCGGCCGAAGGAATCGCGGAACGAAAGGACGCGTTCCTTGGCTCTGGCTTTGTCCTCGTCCCTTCGAGCACCTCCGAAAGCGGCGTCGAATCCATGGGCGTTGATGGCGTCGAGCAGCGTCGTGGTCTGGAGACGGTTGCGCGACGCCGTCCGCCCGGGATCGGCCACCCGCCCCTGGTCGATGGAGTCCTGCACCCGGGCGACCAGAAGTCGCGCGCCCTCGGCCTCGACCTGCGCGTCCCGGTACGCGAGGACCTCGGGGAAGTTGTGGCCGGTGTCGACGTGCAGGACGGGGAACGGGATGCGCCCCGGCTTGAAGGCCTTGGCCGCGAGGTGCAGCAGCACGGCGGAGTCCTTCCCCCCGCTGAAAAGGAGGACCGGCCGCTCCGATTCGGCGGCGACCTCGCGGACGATGAAGATGGCCAGGGACTCCAGGAGATCGAGATGGCCGAGCGGGTGCTCGACGGGCCTGACCAGGGCGGTCACCGAGCCCCCGGATCGGCCCGCGTTCGGGCTCACGAGGGGGCGGTCCTGTGGGTTATGGAATGCGGCGGCGGTGTCCATGGGGCCTCTTCTGAATCTTGACCATTTTGGTCATGTATACTAAAGCCTGCATTCGGACGGGCGTCAAGCGCCGGCGGCGGGCCCCCGAAAGGCCCGATCGCCTCGAGGAAAGTGAGGATCGGTGGCCGAGACCTACGTGACCGAACGGCGATTGAGCCTGGACGAGCTCGCCGTGATCAGCAACGGATTCGAGTCCGCACCGGCCAGCGCCGTCATCCGCTGGGCCGTCGAGACGTTCGGCGACTCCATCGTCGTCGCCGCCTCGTTCGAGGACATCGTCCTCATCGACCTGGTCACAAAGGTAGCGCCCGGAATTGAGGTCGTCTTCTTGGACACAGAGGCACATTTCCCGGAGACCCTGTCCTTCGTCGACGAGGTGCGAGCGCACTACGGACTGAACCTCACGGTGACGAAGCCCGGTCCCGAGGCGGTGGCCCACCCGTGCGGCTCTGAGCAATGCTGCCGGTTCCGCAAGGTGGAGCCGCTGCGGCGGGCCATCGCCGGCAAGCGCGCCTGGCTCACGTCGCTCAAGCGCGTGGACGGCCCCACCCGTGCCGATGCTCCCATCGCCAGCTGGGATGACTCTTTCGGACTGGTGAAGGTCAACCCGCTGGCAACCTGGTCCGATGACGACATCACGTCGTACCTGGCCGACCATGCGCTGCCGGTGCACCCGCTCGTCTCCCAGGGCTACCGCTCCATCGGTTGTGCGCCGACGACGCGCCCGGTGGCCGAAGGGGAGGACCCACGCGCTGGGCGCTGGTCCGGGCTCGACAAGTCCGAGTGCGGCTTGCACGCCTAGTGCCGCGTGACCTCGACAACCCTTACGGCATGGAGTTCCGGGGTCGTCGTGACCGCGGGCTCAAGTTCATCAGGCCGTACCGGAACATCGGCGAGCTCAACTCCGTCGAGCAGCTGAAGCTCGCTCGGCATCCGTTCGAGGTGGCGCAGGCGGTCATCGACACGTACTCCCAACAGGGTGCCGATTCCATCGCCAAGGTGCCAGGCGAGATGGAACGCCTCAAGTGGGTGGGCATGTACCCGCAGCGCCAAGGGGGCGACGCCTTCATGATGCGGATCAAGGTGCCCGGCGGCGTGATGACCGCAGCCCAGGTGCGCGAGATCGGTGTGGCGGCGGACGCCTTTGCCGAGGGTCCCGACGACAGTCCGGTCTTCGGCAACCGCTACGCCGACCTCACGACCAGGCAGGACATTCAGCTGCACTGGATCCGCATCGCAGACGTACCGCGTATTTGGCAGCGCTTCTGGGATGTCGGGTTGACCACGGTCCAGGCGTGCGGCGACTCGGCGCGCAATGTCTGCTCGTGCCCGGTCTCGGGCATCGACACGGACGAGGTCGTCGAAGCGCTGCCGGTCGCGCAGGCCATCTCGGCTTTCTTCACCGGTAACCGGGAGTACGCCAACATGCCGCGCAAGTTCAAGATCGCCGTCACCGGTTGCACGGAGGACTGCGCTCGGGTCGAGATCAACGACATCGGGCTGTGGCCGGCCGAGCAAGCAGACGGCACGGTCGGTTTCAACGTGCTGATCGGCGGGGGACTCTCCGACGGGGAGCGGATGGCCTCTGACGTCGACGTCTTCATCCGACCCGATCAGGCCGTCGAGCTCTGCCGTGGCGTGGCCCAGGTCTTCGGAGAGCTCGGCAACCGGGAGAACCGCGGGCTGGCCCGGATGCGCTACCTGGCGCAGGAACTCGGCCCCGAGGGGTTCCGCGCCGCTCTCGAGGAGCGGACGAACTTCCCGTTGCCGCCCGCCGCCCGGGAGCTCACCACCGCGTTCCGCGGGGACCACGTCGGGGTGCACCCCCAGAAGCAGCCGGGCTTGTTCTACGTGGGCTGCTCGGTCCCCGTGGGCAGGATGCACGGCGTGGACCTCATAGAGTTGGCACGGCTGGCGGAGACGTACGGCGACGGGGGCGTGCGCATCGGCACGGACCAGAATTTCATCGTGTCCGGTGTGCCCGAGGTGAGGCTCGACGACGTTCTGGCCGAGCCGCTGATGCAGACGTACTCGCCGTTCCCCGGACCCTTCGAGCGCGGCGTCGTCGCCTGCACCGGCTCCGAATTCTGCCGCTTCGCCGTCGTCGAGACCAAGGAGCGCGCCGTCAAGTGGGCGCGCACCCTCGATGCCCAGCTTTCATCCGCCGGCGACGGCACCGGCGCGCAACGTGACGACGCCGGAGTCATCCGTATGCACTTCTCCGGCTGCTCCGCCTCGTGCGCGCAGCCCCAGATCGCTGACATCGGGTTCCGGGGTGACATCGCACATGTCGACGAGCACATCGAGGAGGCGGTGGACATCGGGTTGGGCGGGTCGCTCGGCCCGGACGCCGCGTTCATCGACTGGGTCGTCGGCGCACTGCCAGTCGAGCGAGTGCCCGACGCCCTGCTCCGGGTGGTCTCCCGCTTCCGCGACGAGCACCGGCCGGGTGAGCCCTTCCATCGCTGGGCGCGGCGCACCTCTCCCGACGATCTCCGGTCGACGTTGGCCGCCACGGCGGAGGCCGTCTCGCCGTGAAGCGCTACCGCCTGCGGGAGCAGATGAACGGGATCACCGAGCCCCCGGGCAAGGTGTGGTTCTGGGAGCTCGAGGCCGGTGTGATCCACGCCGAGCGGTGTATCCAGTGCGGCACCTGCGTCGCCGTCTGCCCCTCGAACTCCATCGGCATCGACGAGGACACGAACCTGCCCGAGTTGGTCAAGATGTGCACCGGTTGCTCGCTGTGCTGGGACTTCTGCCCTCGTGGCGGCCTCCGGTACGAGGCACTGTGGCCACCGTCGACGACCCCGGCCGGCGAAGACGCCGAGGTCCAACCGGCCCAGGTCCGCTCGGACTCATCGGACACGTACTGGAAGATCAGCGGCGGCCCGCCGGAGGACGGGCTCGGTGCCGTCGTGGAGTCCTACGCGGTCCGGGCCAGTGCGCAGTTGGACGACGTGCAAGACGGCGGTGCAGTCAGCGCACTCCTGATCGGTCTCCTGGCGGCGGGCGAGATCGACGGCGCCCTCGTGTCCAAGCCGAGTTCCGATCCTGACGAGCAGTGGAAGGGCATCGCCACCATCGCCACCACGGCCGATGAGGTCAGGGCCGCTTCGGGGAGCTTCTACAACCAGACGATGGCGCTGGCCGAGTTGGATCTGTCGCGGTACAGCCTGCCGCCCAAGCCGCGCATTGCGGTGGTCGGCACGCCATGCGAGGTGCAGGGGCTGCGGGCGATGCAGGCGCGCCGCTGGCCTACAGGGGTGCACCGGGTCGACGCGGTCGTGCTGACCATCGCGCTCATGTGCACGAAGAACTTCGATTACGAGGCGTTGACGCTGCGGGAGCTGCGCGACAGGCGCGGCGTCGATCTGGACCGGGTCTCGAAGATGGATGTCATCCGCGGGCGGATGATCGTCGAGTACCGCGACGGCGAGCTCGCCGTGGACGAACCAGTCAAGGACTTTCACGGTGCAGCGCTCAAGGGTTGTGACGAGTGTGCCGACTTCCTCGGCCGCTCGGCTGACATCGCGGTCGGCAGCGTCGGCTCCATGAACGGCTGGACGAGTGTCATCATCCGGACCGAGCGCGGTCGTCTTGCCTTCCAGGCCGCCCGCTCGAAGCTCGACGTGCGAGGGCTCGATGATCCGGCCGCCCTCTTGCGTCTCGATGCGTTGGACAAGAAGATCGCCAACCGCACCCTCCAACGGAAACTCGATCCCGACGCACCGCTGTTCATCGAATTCGAAGAGCACGTGCGCGCCTACGACGGCACGGACCGCCAGCCGGTCTACATCCGCCATTGACCGTGGCCACCGTGCCCGTGCTGCACGTGCCCGACGAACCCGCGGCGCGGGCCGAGGGCTGGCTCGCTGCCGCCCTCGGCGGGCGGGAGCTCGAGGACGTGTTGACGGACGACGAAGGCGTTGTGCCCTGGCTCTGGGCGCGCTGGCGGTTTCTGGCCTCGACCGGCCTTGACGAAGACGCGTTCCGCCTGGTGGTGCTCGGATACCGGCGTGAGGTCTGGCTCTGGTTGGCCGGCGAGCGAACGTGGGCCCAGTGCTGCTCCGGCCTCATCGGTCGTATCTCCCGGCGCATCGCGGACATCCCGCTCGCCGGGGCGTGAGCGCGCCGGCACGGCCGTCGCCCGCACTGGTGCTCGACGGCGTCACCGTCCGCCGCGAGGGTGTGCCGGTGCTGGCCGGGGTGGACTGGCGGGTCGATGCCGGCGACCGGTGGGTGGTCCTCGGGCCGAACGGGTCGGGCAAGACGACCTTGCTCCAGGTGGCAGCAGCCCGGCTGTGGCCGACGGCTGGGTCGGTGGAGGTCCTCGGAGCTCGCCTGGGCCGAGTCGACGTCCGGACGCTTCGCCCCCGCGTGGCCCTGGTCAGCGGTGCGGTCACCCGACAGCTACGGGCCGACATGGCCGCGCTCGACGTGGTGGTGAGCGGCCGTCACGGAGCGCTCGAAACCTGGTGGAACGAGTACGTGCCGGCGGACTGGGAGAAGGCTGACCGGCTTCTGGTCCGAGGGGGCGTCGGGGATGTCCGGGACCGCCCTTTCGGAGTGATCTCCGAAGGAGAGCGCCAACAGGTCCTCCTCGCCCGGGCGCTGATGAGCGACCCCGAGCTGGTCCTGCTGGACGAGCCGTTCGCCGGCCTCGACCTGGGCGCCCGGGAGCGGCTGCTGGTCCAGCTCGCCGCGCTGGCCGGTGACCCTGAGAGCCCTCCGATCGTCCTGGTGACCCACCATTGTGAGGAGATACCGCCCGGGTTCACTCACGGTGGGCTCGTCTGCCGCGGCGCATTGATGGCGGCCGGCCCCGTGCGCGAGGTCGTCACGTCCGAGCTCGTCTCCGCCTGCTTCGGCGTCCCGGTCACGGTCGGGTGCACTGCCGGGCGGTGGTGGAGCCGCGCCACCTGACCCGTTCCGCGAGCACGTGAACAGGGCAAGAACAAGAGACCTTGATTCGGCGCGGTGGCGGGGGTACAAACTGACTGAGCGGAGAAGTGCCGACGAGGTCGGCGCTGTGCATTTCCCCACCATCCACCATTTGTTGCAGGCCGTTCAATAGGCTTGACAACGGAGAGCGAAGGTAGGTCGTCGGGGAGTGACGATTGTGATCCTGCTGGTCCTCGTAGTCCTTCTCTGGGTGGCGGTGTTGGCGCCGAGCGTGTGGCGGCGATTCAGTGAGCGTGCCGGAGTTGGTTCCATCGACCATTTCCACCATCAGCTGCGGCTCCTCGAGCACGCGGGGCCGAAGACGGTCGCCCCGGCATACCGACTGCACACGGCATTTCCCGGTGCCGGACCCCTGGAAGCCGAGGCGCCAACCGCCGATCCGTCTCAGCCGAAATTGGTGCTGCTCCGGCCGACTGCGGACGCCGCAGCGGCGGATATCGACGACGGAGAAGGCGGGCACTACGAGCGGATCGGGGTACTGGACAGGCCGGAACCGGTGTGCCTGCCCGAGGCGGGCGCGGACCTGCCCACCTTCCGCCGCGAGGAGGCCCGCCGCCGCTGCACGATGCTGCTGCGCTGCCTGTGCGGGGTGGCGATCTCGACCGGGCTGATCGGGATGTGGCCGGGGATGCACCTGGCCTGGGTGTTCACGGCACTCGCCGGGCTGGGGGCCCTCGGCCTCGTCGGCCTCATGGCCTACGCGAGGGAGCTCGAGGCCGAGCGGGCCCGGCGCCTGGCGCGCCGCGAAGCCGGACACGGGGTGCAGCCGGCATCGAGTGGTTTCGACCCGGCGACTGCCGGCCATCCCGGAGCTTGGGACGACGACGAATTCGAGGTGCCCCAGGCTGTCGCGCACTGAGCGAGCGCCATCTCCTCCACCCCTGGCCCTCGGCTTCTGGCACCTCCGCATCTGGGGACCGGTACCCGCACGGGAAGGTTTCCCGGGTCCGACTATCCTTTTCGGCGCCGGGGGTGTAGCTCAGCTGGCAGAGCGCTACGTTCGCAATGTAGAGGCCGAGGGTTCGAGTCCCTTCACCTCCACCAAAGGCCCAGGTCAGAGGGCCTAAAGTGGGATCCCCCAGAATTTCATTTGGTCCGACGTGACCCTACGTGACCTTATCGGTGAGGAAAGCGCCGATGAGCGCTACGTGAGTCGTTGTAGAGGTCGTTGATGGGGGGTCCGCCCGCATTCATAAACGGTTAACGGTGCCGTCGCGGTTTCGGTCGTAGTTAACACGTAAATCGGGCCGCAGATATCTCATGACTACAACCGGCCCCTGAGCTGGCGCAGGTTCGAGTCCTGCCAGGGGCGCCACTGCCACGGGCGCCGGGATAGGTGATAGCGCCGCCCGAAACGTCCGCCCCGAACCTACCCGAGCAACCGGTCCTTCCTCAGGTGCCACAGGAACCCGATCACGTGGCGCATCTTCCCGCTGGCACCCCATGTCGAGGCAGCACGAGAGGGAGAGGGTGTGTTCTGCCACAGGCAGATACCAACCTTGTCCTTGGCGGCGAGCGCATACAGCGAGTCGATCTCCGTGTTCGTGAGCGCCCGACCGATCATGAAGATGTGGGTCGTCGGCTTAAACGGCAGCAGCATCGTCAGCTCCCTCCTTCTCGCAGCGTACGCCGGCGGCGTCGTCGAGGGCGATGGGCAGCAACCCCACGCTAAGCGTCACTTCGCCACGCTCAGCAGCCTCTGCCAGTTCCTGACCGGTGCTTCGTTATGTAACAATATATAGAACTATCATTTCCATAACCCGGAAGGAGACCAAGGTGCCGCGAACGAAAGGCGCTACGAACAAGACCTGGAGAGAAGTCGAAGCAGAGGGGAAGTACAAGATTCAGTTGTCCAAACTCATGCGTGAGAAGGAGGAACTCAAGAAGGCGCTGAAGAACACGGGCAAGTCGAAGTGAGCCGTCGGCAACTCAGGCACACGTTCGCCTGGGGGTGTGCCTGATCGCCGGGAGGGGGCGCCACCCTGCGGCGCCTTGGGGATACCTAGTCATGTCCCGCTCAGGTCAACCACCGCAAGCTGGGAAACGCGTCACGTGGGTCACTGGGCGAAACGGCACGAACTGGCCTGCTTTGACAAATCAACCTGGAGGAATGTTGATGCCGCCTACCAAGAAAGCAGCCACCACCACGTGTGCCGCCAAGAAGCGGCTGAACGGTCTGGAGAAGACGGCCAAGAAGAAGAAAGCGACCACCACCAGGCGTGCCGCCAAGAAGCGGCTGACCGGCCTGGAGGAGAAAGCAGCCGCCACCACGCGTGCCGCCAAGAAGCGGCTGGACGGTCTGGAGAAGACGGCCAAGAAAAAGGCGACCACCTCCGAGCGTGCCGCCAAGAAGCGGCTGACCGGCCTGGAGAAGAAGGCGACCGCCACCACGCGTGCCGCCAAGAAGCGGCTGGACGGTCTGGAGAAGACGGCCAAGAAAAAGGCGACCACCTCCGAGCGTGCCGCCAAGAGGCGGCTGACCGGTCTGGAGAAGACGGCCAAGAAGAAGGCGACCACCTCCAGGCGTGCCGCCAAGAAGCGGCTGAACGCTCTGTGAGCCCGGGTATCCCAGTTCGCCGGATACGAGCGCCCTAGTCCGGTTCCCCGGCGACCGGGTCCTCTGCGGCTCGTGTTCGTCGATCGACCTCATCGAGATAGTCCGAAACCCAAGTGAGTGCCAGGTCAACGAGCTCTCGAGGGTCTTGTCCCTCGAATGGGCCATCACCTCTCTTCCACTTGGGGCTGAGGCCGTCGACTTGGCCGTCTGACACTCGAATCGCTCCGACGAACTCGTCAGGCTGGCGCTTGAGCCAACGTCTTCGCTCGAACACCAGGGCGGCGATTGCCACGACGACGATCAAATCAACGCCGAGGACGACGAGCAATGCGATCAGCATCGGTGAACTCCACCTCCTCGAAACCAAACGGGCCAGATGACATGTGTCCCAGAGGGAAGGTGCTGGCGTCGCACCTCGTCGACAGCTCCAGGACCCTATGCGTTGTTGAGCGATCCGAGGACTACGTCGTCACTTCTCGACCACCATAGGCAGCTAGTCCGTAGATAACGAGGACACCGACGAAGATGTAGGTGAGCGACCAAACGGGGTAGAAGGGCATCCACCAGATCGCGCTAATGGCAAGGATCGCCCCGGCAAAGATCCCGATCCATCGGCTGAACTGTGACCGTGCCATAACCCCAAAGGCGCAGAGGATGAGCACGATGGCGACGATGAGGTACACCCAGCCGTAGGTCTTCAGGCTGTGGCCGAAGATTGCATCTTCGAAGTTCTGTGGGAGCACGCCGTGGTAGCGGAATGCCCAGATGGCGTCGAAGACTCGCATGATGCCCGCGACTCCGAGTACAACGGCTGCGAAGACGAGCCAGCCTTGACCCTTTTCATCCATGGTTCTTTCTCCTCTCATTGTGCCCACCGGGAGCGGCGAGCGCGTATATCACCAGAACTCTTGCGTCACCATCAAATGGAGAGAACCTATTCTTCTGTCGCCTGGAGACGTTGCGAGAAGAACTCCAGCGCCTTCTTCGTCTTTGTCTCCTGCTCGGCACTGAGGTCGATACCCCGGTCGGTCAGGAAGATCCGCAGTTCCATCGCCCATCTGGAAAGCTTCGGCCGGGTCGCACCTCGTAGAGAGCTCCAAGAGCATGGAGTTGTCGGGATACATCCAGAGTTCCGCGACAAGCCTGCGGTCATAGCCCTCGGGATTGAACTTCACCTTGAGCACGAGAATCGGGCCCAAGATCGTGAGATCGTCCAGACCGATGCCCTCGGGCGTGTGCTCTGCGTAGAGCGCTCGCTGCTCCTTCGAGTAGAGCTTGTGAATGGGGATCTTCCCCGCCACCGCGTCTTTGACGTTGGTCGGGTCGAGCACATGCTTCATCGATCCCGAGCAGACGTAGCCGCCCGGCATCGCATCGACCTCAACGCCGAAATTCGGCGAGGCGCGCAACTCGGTCGACATGTTCTCGGGGACCACGGGCCGCAGTTTCACGACCGAGTCGTTCCCTTTCCCTTGGATACGCCGGGCACGAACGACGAGTCCGCTTTTGTTGAGCGCGAGGTCGGGCGTATCGAAGAAGTAGACCTGCCGGATCTGGCCATCGAGAGGATCCACCCCGAGCGCAGCTCCCGCTCGACTCCGATCGGTGAGCGGCACGGACACTTTGAGCTCGACGGTATCGGACCCCTTGGTGAGTGCCAGGAAGTCAGCTCGTTGCTCGTCAGTGAGCGTAGGGGCAACGGTAATGGAACCCATGGCCTTCTCCTATCTTGCTCTAGTGAAAACAGGCGCTACCTCAAAGAGGACACGCTCAGATCCCCGAGTATTCGTGCTCGCAGGTCGGGCGGCCGGCGTCCATCCACGCCTTGAGTCCGCCGTCGAGGACTGCGACATCCACGTAGCCCATCTCCTTGCAGCGTCTGCGCTGCCAGCGAGGCCCGAGCACCCGACGCGCACACGACGATCACCCGGTGGCTGGGATCGAGCGCCTTGTTGTGACGCGGGCTCGTCGGGTCGGCAAAGAACTCAACGAGGCCCCTGGGAGCCGGGACCGAGCCGTCGATGTGTCCGTGCTGCCACTCTTCGGGCTCCCGAACGTCGAGCAGCACTGCTTTTCCGGCTGCCAATTCGGCCGCAGCATCATCGGGGCTGACCGCTCCGACCTGCGCCTTGGCCGCCATGATCATTTCGACCGCTGTCTTGGTCATGTCGTTCTCCTTCTTGAAGGTGGCTAGCCGAGCCGGGTGGTCGAGAGCTTCAAGCTCGGTGGGCTCTGGGAGCTTGGCTGTGCTCCGCACCGTCCATTCCTCTTGGAGGAGTTCCTCGGCCGCCTGCTCGAAGAATTTCGGAGCAGCCCAATCGTGCACGTCGAAGTCGCGCTTGATATAGCCGTGGCTGAACATGAAGTCCTTGCCGATCTCGATTGCCGCCAGGTTCTGAGGAGACAGGTTCGGGACCATGTCGACGTGTTTGATGCCCTGGTAGGTGTCCTCGGCGTCGAGGTAGAAGGTCTGACGGTTGAGGATCACCGCGGCGGCACGCTTGTGCTCGTTGGCCCAACGACCGACCTTGATCATGGCCTTCATGTAGGCGACAACCAGCTCGGGGTGCTCGTCGGCCATCACGTCGGTGCAGGTGATCACGGCCGGGCAGTTGGCCATCTGGAGGGTCCAGTCGGGGTAGCGGGACAGGTCCTCGATGGCCTTGAACTTGCCCGTGGCCTCCTGGAGGTGCTGGAATACCTTACTCTGGGTGTAGATGGCGTCGACCTTTCCGGCCTCGAGTGCCGTCTCAAGCGGACGAAACGCCAGGTCGTGCTTGTGGTCACGCCGGAGCCAGAGCTCAGACGGGTTGTTCATATTGACCTTGAGCATCTCTGGCTTGTCGTACCAGTCGTCGGGGTAGGGGAACTCCACGATCTCGACGTCGTCCATCGTCATGCCATTCATGCGCAGCATGAGCTCGATGCCGGCGTGCTCCTGGATGCGCCACCAGTCATTCTTGATCGTGTTCAGACTCTTGGTCAGCCCGACCTTCTTTCCCCTGAGGTCGGTCATCTTGAAGATGTCGTCGCGGGCCCGTACCAAAATGGCGCCGCCCTCGTAGACCTCGGTTGCTCCTAGCAGCCGGGTACGGCGGATGTCGGCGTGTACGGCGATCGGCGGGTAGAGGCCACCGAAGCGGATCAGGTTGTCGAGGTTGTGGATGTAGTGCGGATACCAGTTGTTCTCGGGGCGCGAACGGAAGTAGGCGTACTCGACGCCGATCTTCTTGAACTCCTCACGGCACCACCCGAGCTCCTGGTCCACGTTGTTGGCCGAGACCATCGGGCAGTTCGTGAAGTAGACCTCGTTCCAGCTCAGCGGGACGGTGGTGGAGACCTTCTTTTGCTCTGCCATGGCGCCCTACTCCTCCCGACGGCCTCGCCGCCTGACTGAATTCCTACATCTGTAGGCATTGAACCACCGGGGCTCGCGAGGTCGTAGGGCACAAGGTCCCGATCGGCGCGAACTTGTCAGCGAGTACGTGGATGTGGGTCTGGCGGAGAGGGCCACGGCGTCAGCGCCCAGCCGACGGGCGGAATGGACCAGTTCCTCACGCAAGGTCGTGAGCGATACGGCCTCGAGCTCGCCGGCCACGACCAGGTAGTCCTCGAAGATGCGCCAGCCGAGAGCCTGAGCGACGATCTGCGCGGCCCGGAGACGGGCTGCCTGGTTGTCCAGCCCGTAGCCGTCCATGAGCGTCGTGGCCATGGCGAGCACCGGATTGAAATCCGACCGTTCCGCCAGCAAATCGCCCGAGATCGCCAGAGCTCCGGCGAGACGAACCCACTGGCCCATGACCGTGTCCGTGTCGAACCCCTGTCCGGCCAAGGGGTGCTCAAGGACCGCATCGGCGAGTTGATACGAAAGGTCGTCGAACACCGCGGAGACCAGCTCCGCACGACTGCCGATATAGCGCCGGATCAGTGAGAGATCCACGTCGGCTTTAGCTGCGATGTCGCGGAGCGACACGGCGGCGACGCCGTGGTCGGCGAAGAGGCGCGCTGGCGGCGTCAAGAACTGCTCGCCGGACCTGATCGCCTCCCACCGGCGCTCCCGGCGGCCGCCGCGGCCCTCACGACCTCGCGTCAGGACGTTCGGAGCTAACCATCATGACTTTGCCCGCGCGAGCGTGCGAAGTCGTCGGCCGAACGTATCTTGGCAACGTTCTGGTCTCCGCAACTCGGATGATGCAGGTACACGCCACATTCGTATCAGCGGAATATGGATCTGCCCAAACTGCTTCGACGGTCAACAAAACCCGTACATGACGTGCAACGTTGGGGTGCCCCCCATGTGCCTGAGCGCAGCAACTATCGCGAGCACAGGAGAGGGCAGACCACCAGACCTCCCTGAGGTCCGGGGAGCCAAATACCTCCCCCACGTCATCAAGCTCCCCAGTTCAACGCGAAGAGCCACATTGTCGTTCCGTCGTCTGCCGGCAACCAGCACCGCAGCTTCGGGGTCGGTGATGTCCTGTTGCTCGGCGAGGAACATGATCGCCGTCAAGGGGGAACGAGCGCCATTCGCTGCGCATTGCGAGAGCCTGCCGATCGGACATGACTACCGATCCGTGGTCACGCTCCGACTCCGTTCGGGCGTGACCTTACGTGACCTTATCGAGAGGGAAGGGGAGGGATCGTGAGGGAACCTGAGGGGATCGAAACGCCGCTACCAGGTAGGTCCTCGGAAAGAGCCTGGTCAAAACACTGAGAGCCACACTTTCGCAATGTAGAGGCCGAGGGTTCGAGTCCCTTCACCTCCACCATGTCATGTGTCAGATTTTCTGGGACACGTGAACCCTCAGACGATAATCCTGGACTGGCCTTGGTAGTTGACCGAGGGGTCCAGCTCGAGGTGGCGGATCAAGACGCCGTCCTCGTCGAGGACCCGGACGTCGAGGTCGGCGACCAAGACGAGCACTCGCTTACCCTTGTGGGCGCGTCCGACGCTGACGTGATGGAAACCCGATCGATAGCGCAGGGTGAAACAGCCCGTCTTGTCGATGCGGTCGTGACGGACCTTGGTGTGAGCCAAGAGCGGCTGCCCATCGAGCTCTGCGGTGGCCTTGTCGAGCGCTCGCCAGGCCTGCATTGGGGGACACCCCCGCGCCGTGTGCGGTCGCTCCTCGTTGTAGATGTGGACGAAGCGATCGATCTGTTTCTGTAGGGCGGCCAGAGTCTTGGCCGGCGGCTTCTTGCGTAGCCACTTCTTGAGGGTCAGGTGGTAGCGCTCCACCTTGCCCTGGGTCTGTGGATGGTAGGGCTTGCCGTGTTTGAAGGTGATCCCGAGGGTGGCCAGCTCGATCTCCATGCCGGTGTGGCTCCCCCGGTAGGCGGCGGTGTAGATGGCGCCGTTATCGCTGAGCACTGAGGCCGGAAACCCGTAAATGGCCGCTGTTTCGAAGAAGATGCGCACCACGTCGGGTGCAGTGGCGACGGGCACCGCCACGCTCGCCAGCACGGCACGCGAGTAGTCGTCGATGAAGTTGATGATCTCGATAGGCCGATCACCCTCGAGGTGCCAGTGCGTCATGTCGGACTGCCAGGTCTCATTGGGCAGCGCTGATTCGAAGCGTGCCCAGCTCGAGCGGGGGCGCTTTTGGGGCTGGGGGGTGACGAAGCCGCGGCGGCTGAGAATTCGGTGGATCGTCGAGAGTGCCGGAGGCGCCACTGCGCTCTGGCTCATGTGCCAGGCGATGGTCCGAGCGCCGGCGTCGAGGCCGTCCTCGGCCAGGCGCTTGCGCCAGGCCACGACCTTGTCCTCCACCCGGGCCGGGGTGAGGTTGGCCGGCACCTTGGGACCCCTCCGATCGGGCACCAGGGCCTCCTCACCGCCGCTCCGATAGAGGGCAACGTGGCGCTGTACCCAGGACTTCGAGCGGCCTGTCGCCGCCGCCACCGCCCGCATGGAGCGTCCCTCGACGAGGACGGCGTCGACGCAGTACTTGGCCAGATCCATGGGACCGCCTCAGAACGGGTGTCCCAGAATTGCTGACACATCGTGTCCCAAGAACTATGGAACCTCAGACCTTCACCTCCACCAAAAGCCCAGTTCAGAGGGCCGAAGTGGAACAACTCAAGCTCACGCCCTTCGTCGACGTGACCTTACGTGACCTTATCGGTCACATGACGAGTGAATCGGGGCGATGCAGCGACCTCATCGACCGACGCATCGGCCTGTGCTGGAGGCCCGGCTGCTCAGCGGGGATACTGAATCCCTCTCTTGAGAAAGGCTCCCGATGATCGTTGCCATCGCCGGGGCCTCTGGCTTCGTCGGACGTGCCCTCACGGCGCACCTGCTCGGTAGCGGGCACGACGTAGTCGCCCTCGGCCGCTCGGTGAGCTCCGTCTCGACGGACGCGAGGGCCATCTCTGTTGACGTTGGCGACGAAGGCGCTACCGCTAACGCCCTGGTTGGTGTCGAGGTGGCCTACTACCTCGTCCATTCGATGGCCGCCGGCAGTGGGTTCCGCAAGGTCGACCTCCGTCTGGCCACCGCCTTCGGTCGGGCGGCGGCGCAGGCCGGCGTCGGTCGGATCATCTATGTCGGAGCGCTCGGGGACGCCCCGAGCTCTGCACACCTGGCAAGCAGGCACGAGGTGGGTTCGGCCCTCGCCGCTGCCGGCGTGGCTGTGGTCGAGCTCCGGGCCGCGGTGGTGTTCGGCTCGGGCAGCATCTCCTTCGAGATGCTTCGTTACCTGACCGAGCGACTGCCGGCCATGGTCTGCCCCCGGTGGGTACGCACCCGGATCCAGCCTGTCGCGCTCGTCGACCTGCTTGCCTATCTGGAGCAGTCGCTCCACGTCGCCCCCGGCATCTACGAGATCGGTGGCGCTGACGTCACGACGTACCGCGACATGATCTCTGCGTACGCCCGCGTGAGGGGTCTACGTCCCCGTCGCATCATCGACATCCCGTGGCTCACGCCGCACCTCTCGTCGTATTGGGTCGACCTCGTGACGCCAGTCGATCACTCGGTTAGCCATGCGTTGATCGAGAGTCTCGTCACCGAGGTGGTCGTCGTCGACCCCGAGCGGGCGAGACGAGCGTTCTCGGTCAAGCCGATGGGGGTCGAGCGCGCGCTTGCCGCGGCGCTCGACGACCAGGACGAGCAAGTAAGTCGCTCGCTGTTCGCGCGCCAGAACGGCCTGGTCGACGGCGTCTACTCCGTCGTAGTCGATGTCGCAATCCCACCAGGTCTCGACGACGTGGTCGTTCGCGATCTGGGGACGATCGGCGGGCGGCTCAGCTGGTACGGCGCGGCGCCCGGGTGGATGGCCCGCCTTGTCCTCGGGCGCCTCGTAGGCGAACGCCTTCGACGACGCCGGCCCTCGGCCGTGGTGCCGGGAGCGCTTGTCGACTGGTGGCGCATCGCCTGGGTCGGCTCGGGCGAGCTGGTGCTGCGGAGCGTTGGATGGTTCCCCGGTGACGCCTGGCTCGGGTACCGCGCCGGTCAAGGTGTCTTTCACCAGGTAGCCGCGTTCCGCCCCCGAGGCGTACCGGGCTTTCTTTACTGGAAAGTACTTGCGCCAGTACACCGTGTGGCGTTCGACCGAATGGCCCGCCACCGTGTTCTCCGGGCGCCAGTGCATCTCTGACGGCAGTTCGCAGGGATCGTGAGCGTCGACGACCTCTATGGCCAGTGAGAGCCAAGACCCAGGGGTTCATGCCAGACCGGCCAGACGAAGCAGCATGTCCTGGAGGTTCGAATGTGACTGCTTGCGGCCCACCCAAGGCCCAAGTCACTGCCCGAAAATGGATCCCCGCAAAGTCACCAAGCGCTGCTGAGCGCTACGGGGGCCTGAAATGTTGCGAGTGAAAGTCGCAACCTACCGTGATCAGCTCGTGATTTGGGCCGCCAGCGCCTCGGTCAGCCCTGACCGGGCCTGGCGCTCCAGACCGCAGGCGACTGCTTGGGAGTCTTCGTCGACCTCGATGCTGATGGCCTTGCGGTTTCGGAGCTGGATGACGTGCACTCCATGATTGTCGTAAGGGAGACCGTCGAGGAGTGTCGCCGCCGCTTTCCACCTCACGATAACGGTCGTTCTTCGCAGTCCGCCGACGACCCAGACGTCGGTGACGGTGAGGGTGAGTCCGGGCATGAGGCGGTGAAGCCGCTCGAACCAGAGGCGCAGGTGGGCGGCGTCGTGGCGCTCTCCGGCGAGGGCGTGGTCTCCACTGAATCGGTGGTGGATGTCCGGTATGGCACTGGCGAGGATGCTGTCGTAGTCGTGTTGGTTGACGAGGTCGAAGGTTCTGCGCGCTTGGCGCTCGAAGACGGCGTGGAACATGACCGAGTCCTTTCGTTCTTGAGTTTGCGGGCCAGAGACTTGAGCAGTGTGCCTGAGTTCGTCATTCCTGTCCCATATCAATTACGCCGGCTGAGGGTGGTTGCGTTTTTTGCTGTTCACAGGTTCCGCCGTCTGCCTCGCAGCAGTCACCGCCGCATCAGGGTCAATGATGTCGTGTCGCTCGACGAGGAACACCCTCGGGGTGCCGTTTGTGGGCATGATCGTTCCGTCTAGATCGTCCACGAACCAGCCGGCGACTGTTGACTGCGACCTTCCTGCATTCTCGGGCGCAAAGTAGATGAAGATGGCGCTTCCATCTGCGCACGGATAGCGCACGCCGCCCTCTTCATTTGCATCTGGCACCAGCCCCAATCGTCGTTGGACCCGGACATTGGGACCCGATCGGGCCCCGACCAAATGGCTGAGGATGCCGCCGTCCATGAAGCGGTGGCCCTTGATCGTGAGGTGGGGAACAGGACCGGTACGGCGCAACTGGAGGCGACAGCGTGCAGCAATGACACGCCGGATCCTTCGTCCCACACGACCAACCCGCCGGTGTCGATGTCGATCGCAGTGCATCGGAACCCTGCAGGCCAGGCGGTACCGGCGAGTGTGCCGAACAGGCTGAGTAGATGTCTTCAGCGAGCATGCTCGCCTCCTGAGCTGCGCGACCGATCGCCCGTAGTGCTTGGCGCGAGTCGGTGTCGAGGCGCGCCTGGCCTATTGCGCTCAGGAAGGCTGCATCGCCCGCCGCCAGGCTGTCGGGGTCGATACTCTGCCCGAGTCCTGCCAGGCTGACGAGCGCATCGGTGACGTCACGGCCGCTGGACAACAGCGCGCCGACGAGGGCACCTGCGGACGTTCCCATGATTGACTCGGCTCCGGCCAAGTCGACACCAGCTTCACGCAGCCCTGTGAGTAGACCGGTCTGCCAGCCGACACCGACGGCGCCGGAGCCTCCGAGGACGAGCGCGCGTGTTGGTGAGCCATTTCGCGGAGAAGTCATCGTGTCGTCTGGAGCCGGGTACTCACCAGGGGACGGCGTTGCCTTGGTAGTCGAGATACTGGAGACCGGCGTGACCGCGTTGGGCGTCGACGGTCCTCACCAGGTTGGGGATGCTCTCGTCGATGGTGAGGCGGGCATTGGGACCGCCGAGGTCGGTCTTGACCCAGCCCGGAGCCATGAGGAGCAGTGTCCGCGGGTCGTCGTGGTGGCGGGCGGCGTAGCTGCGCATCAGTTGATTCAGGGCCGATTTGCTGGCCCGGTAGATCTCGAAGCCGCCATTGTTGTTGTTGGCAACGCTCCCCTGGCCAGACGACATGATCGCGATCGTGCCGTCGGCGGGGACGACGTCGCCGACTGTTTCGATCACCCGCATCGGACTCAGCGCGTTGGTGACCATCAGGCGGACGAACTCGTCAGTGGCGACGTCAGCAACCGTCTCCGCGACGCCGACCCCGGCGTTCACGAAGAGCAGGTCGAAGGTGCGCGACCCGAGCCGCTGTCTCAATGCCTGGACCTGGTCGGGGACGGTGATGTCCACGTGCTCGATCTCCAGCAGTTCGCCAACAGTGTCTTGGAGGTCGTGGAGCGCCGTCCGGGCCTGGCCCCGCACGGTTGCCACGACCCGGGCCCCACAGTTGACGTACTCCTCGGCGATCGCGAGACCAAGACCGCGGGATGCGCCGATCAACAGCACGCTTGCGTTCTTCGAGGTCGAGGTCACGCCCGCTCCCTTACGTGAGCCGCAGCAGTCTTCGCCTTGTGATCGGTCGGGCGACCTTCCATGGGTAGGAGCATCACGGTCCTTTGCAATAGCATTCGCTCATCGGATGTTGAGTCAACTGTACGCCAGGCGAACACTTCGCTCAACACACGTAGAGTGAAGCCATGAACGAAGCCACAGCGGTCTCCCGGCCGATGACGAGCCGGGCGGCCCGTCGCGCAGCAACACAGGCCCGGATCCTCGATGCGGCGCGACAGGAGTTCGGCGACCGAGGGTTCGAGGCGACAACGGTGCGGGGCGTTGCCCGCAGGGCCGGGGTCGACCCGTCCCTGGTCCTGCAGCACTACGGATCCAAGTCGGCGCTCTTCACCGCTGCCATCCAACTCCCGCCCGGCGAGCCGGAAGAAGCCGCAGATCATCTGGCTGACGTCCTCAAGGTGCGCGCCGCCGCATTGCCCCCCGAGATGCGGGCCCTGGTCCGGTCCATGTTGACCGTGCCGGAGGCTTCCGAAGCCGTCCGGCTCCATCTCGACGAGCGGATCGGCAACCTGGCCGCCGGAATCGGCGGTGCCGATGCCGAGCTGCGAGCCGCGGTCGCCGTGAGCAGCATCCTCGGCCTTACGATGGCCCGCCACTTCCTTCAGTTGCGCGCCGTGTCGAGCGCTACCGAGGACGACCTCGTCCGGGTGGCCAGAAAAGCCCTCACCGCAGGCCTGGGAGCAGAACGTTCGCGTTAGTGAGATTCCTGGCAACTGCCCGATCGGGACTGTGGCCCGAAGCGGCCGCTCACGGGCAGGGGAGCTCCAGCAAGCAGGTCAGGGCCTGCGGTAGCCGACTAAGCGAGTTGTCACCGCCGTCGGATCAGGATGTCGCAGGACGAATGCCGATCCGGGCAGAGATCCGACCCAGCTCGGCATCGTCCGAGATGCCCTGAAAGTCATAGCGAGCTGCGTACGGGGTCTCAAGGCGGGCAATCTCGTCATCGGCCAAATTGATCTCCAGGGAAGCACGGCATCATCGAGGTGCGAGGCCTTGGTGGCACCGACGAGCGGTGCAACGACAACGGGGTTGCTCCTCAGCCATGCCAGTGAAACCTGTGCCCGGCTGACTCCTCGTTCACGCGCCACGGTCGCAACGGCATCGATGATGGCCCGATCACTTGACTCTTGCGTGTAGAGCATGTCGGCAAAGGGGTCGCTGGCAGCCCGGCTCGTCGTTGCTTGCTCCTCTCGGGCGAGGCGTCCACGGGCCAGTGGACTCCACACGATCGTGCCCACCCCTTCGTCCGCACACGGCGGCAGCATCTCGCGCTCTTCCTCTCGGGCGAGCAGGTTGTAGTGGTCCTGCATCGAGACGAAGCGAGCCCAGCCGTGCTGACGCTGCAGATGCAAGGCCTTGCTGAACTCCCACGCGTGCATCGACGAGGCACCGATGTAGCGGGCTTTCCCCGCCTTAACGACATCGTGCAGGGCCTCAAGGGTCTCCTCAAGTGGCGTCCGTGTGTCCATTCGGTGGATTTGGTAGAGGTCGACGTAATCGGTGCCGAGCCGGCGAAGACTGTGATCAATCTCACTCAGAATGACCTTGCGAGAGAGCCCAGACCCGTTCGGTCCCGGTCGCATCGGATGCCGGACTTTGGTGGCAATGACAAAGTCATCGCGATCGGCGAAGTCCGCCAGCGCACGACCGAGGATCTCCTCACTTGATCCCTGGGAGTACATGTTGGCCGTGTCGAAGAAGTTGATCCCGATGTCCAGCGCGTGCTTGATGAGGGGACGGCTCTCCTCCTCGGGGAGCGACCACACCGGATGGCCGCGGTCGGGCTGGCCATCGGTCATACAGCCGAGGGCGATCGGTGAAACGTCGAGGCCGGTGTTGCCCAGCTTGATGTACCGCCATGACACCATCAGAGAAGCTCGCCGAGCTCATTGCGCAGTCCGGTTGAATCCACCCCTCTCTCCCAGTGGAAACGCGTGGCGCCCAGGCAGGACTCGAACCTGCGACCGGCTCCGGAAGTCCATCCGGGGTTATCGGGCCTCTGCTCTGCGATCTTTGCCTGCCCATTCCTCTTTTGATGTCTTCGATCGGCGCTCCTTGGCCGCTGGGCTGAACCGATGTTCCGCACCCTGTGGGGTAATCCCCCCGACGGCCTCCCCAACCTCTCGCCAGCTGGCTCCATGGTTTCGGGCCGCCATCGCCGACTCGTGACACAAGCGATCCGCGGAACGTCGCAGAAGATCGGCGAATCGAAGTAGAGCGAGTGAACCCGCGCGCCCCTCGGGGACACCACCGGCGAGTTTGCGCCTTCCGCTTTGCACCAAACCGTCCACAATTGATTCAGGGTTGGGTGGCATGGGGCAAGGTTACGGCAAAACGATGTCGACTTCAACCATTTGTTGACAACCATGTGTTGATGAATTACTCTTCAACACATGGTTGATCCATTCAGGAACGCTCCCACCTCCCATCTTGACGCCGAGTCCGACCGGAGCCATTCGCCGCACCTCCACCCCCTTCACCCAGTTCGGGTACGCAACCACCGTCTGTGGAAGATCACCGCCGTCGCGGCAACCCTTCTCGTCGGGTTCGGTTGGGCGCTCAGCTCCTCAGGCGGTGACTCGACGGCTCGAGCGTCGACCCCAAGGTCGGGCACTGTACCTGCGCGGCAGGGTCGGTGTAGCTCCCACCCGCCAGACCACTGCCACGACCACTTCGATCGTGGCAGTGGTCGCCACTACGACTTCTACGTCCGTCGTGACAGCTCCAGTGAAGGCCGCACCGGTGGCAGTTGCTCCGGTCGTTGTTCCTGCAGCTGCTCCGGTTGCCCCTGTTCCGGCTGCCGCGGCGCCTTCCGTGGCTCAGCTGGTGGTCGAAGTTGAGGCCTCAGGTATCGAGCCAGGGTCGAACTGGAGCTGGTCGATGGGGGACACGGCGACGCACTGTGGCGCGATTACGGGGGCCGGGACAGGGTGCACCTACGGGTCGACGGTCTCGAGTACAGCGTGTTCTCCGGCACGCCCACGCTTGCCTTGGTGGCTCATGAGTTGGCTAACGCCGAGACCCAGAACGACGCTGTGCCGGGCCTGTTGAACGAGGTCGCGTCGGCCGCAGGAGGGACGGCGTGGTCACCGACCGATGCTGTGGCGTCGTGCCTCGTGGCGCACTTCATGGGATTTCAGGACGAAGTCGCCGGGGCCTGGCAGTGCCCGGCCACACTTGCTACGACAACGGCCGCCAA
Source organism: uncultured Acidimicrobiaceae bacterium (assembly GCA_963726135.1). Taxonomy (GTDB): domain Bacteria; phylum Actinomycetota; class Acidimicrobiia; order Acidimicrobiales; family RAAP-2; genus Bog-473. Next base: position 268,325 of record CAVSBE010000001.1, on the reverse strand, counting down.
CATTCACGATTCCATTTGATCTCGGATTGTTGTCTCGATCGCTGGTACAGCGTTGTCGGCTCTCGAGCCGGTGCGAGTTTGAAACAACGACTGGGACCTTGGCGCCGCGATTCGGGTTAGGGCACCGGTACGGTGGAATGAGTGTCACCAGGGACGTATAGACGACGATGTTGGAGAGGTAGTGGCCCGTCGCCGAATCGAAGGCGCCCCCGCAGGTGACCAGTTGCAGGGCGCTATAGCCATTCGAGGTGTAGACCGCCTGATCGGGGAAGTTCGCCTTGAGGTACATCGCGACCGAGGTGACCTTGAACTCGGCAGTGACTCCGTCGGCCAGCCCACATCCACCTAGTCTCCTGCCACCAGCGACGGCAGTTTGAAGAACACAGCTGGACCTGCATAGGAATCAACGTGCCCCAGGATCACCGCTGAGCCGATCTCGCCCGGGGATGGACCCAACCGATACCAGCCTGGTGTTGGACGTCTGTCGGCACTTGCACCGTCCCGTCGGCATTGAGTCCAAGCGTCGACAGCGAGACCGCCAGCGAGATGGCGGGGACGGTCAGCTCGACCGGCGTCGAACGGGCGGTGGCGAGACCAGCGGCCTTCGGACCGGTGTGGCCTGTACGTTCGCCGTCTTCAGGATTTGCAGCCGCATGCACCTGGGCGTGCGCCGGGCCCGCCAAGGGGTGGTGATGCTCTTGGAGTCCGAGAATGAGGCATGCCTGACCCGAGGAGGACCAGTGCGGCCGCGATGAGCCCCCATCTAGGTGACGCGGTGGCGAGACCCGCAATCCAGGCTCTCGGTTCATGGTGTCCCATTGGCACCGAGCATGAAAAGGTCCGGCGTCGGCGGACGGCAATGAGCCGATGCCAGGCCCGCCCCGATGAGTGCGAGCACGCCTGCGTACGACGAGGGCGTCGTCACGTGAACGAGATGCTCCGCCGAACCCGGTCTGTGGTGCGCCGGTGGGAATGACACCGGTTGTCCCGAAGCCCACTGCCGTGCCAGTGCCCGTCGATCCCCCAGCTCCGGCAGCCGAGCCGGTCAGACCGGTCGACTCCGGAGCCCGCTGGGTCACGCCACCCGCCCCTGGCGCTGCGGTGGTGCCCGATCCACCGGTTCCAGATGTCGAGGCGGGGGTCGTCGTGGTCGTGATGCTCGCCGCCGGAATGAAGTTGTTATTGAATGTGCTTATGCAGGTGACGGCACTGCCTCCGCCCTTGGCGGTGCCATTGCACTGGTTGACGGTCACGGGCAGTGCCGACGTGCCACCCGTGACGGTGCAGCCCACCGTTGTTTCCCCGGCGTACGTACCCCCGCCTGTCCCAGAACCGTTGCACTGGGTGACGGTGGCACTCGTCGTGCTGCCCGTCGGGTCGCAGATTTCGGTGCTGCCGCCGCCGCCGCCCGATCCGACGCACTGATCGACCGTGACCGCCGCGGTCGACGTTCCGACGGGAACGTTGTTGGTGACTGTCACGTTGCAGTACATGTTGCTTCCGCCGCCCGTCACGATGCCGTTGCACTGGTTCACTGAGGTCACGAGTTGGGTCGAGGTCGTCGTGCTGCTGACCGGCCCGAGACTCAGAGGACAAGAGGGGAACGTGACGCCTGCGGCCGCCAAGCACGCGGTGGCGGTGACCGTCGAGCTCGTGGCGCCGCTTGAGCTCATGGTGTTGACGACCGCGACGATGCAGGTCACCTGGTCGGCCGTGATGGGAAATTCGGGCGGATTGCATTGAGCAACCGCGGGTGCTCCGCTGTTCGCCGCCGAAGCAACCGTTGCCGGGCTGAGGCCAATGAGCGCCAGTGAGGCGAACGCGGTCCCGGCGGCTAGGCGACGACAAGTGAGCGCCGCACGCTTCCGCCTCGAGATCTGCTCGATGAGTCCGCTCCCGTCTGCGTGGCGTCCGAGCAAAAGGCGCGACGACGAGAATTGCGAAAATGACGCGATGACAATGACCAGGCTGACCACATGGTCGGCCCCCCCTCTATTTCCCCGAAATAAACAACCGTCTGTGACGGACGTCCGAGGTACTCGGTGACGATACTCTAGATTTGATATACACTAGCAATCGTATTTCTTGAGAATTCTGCTACGTTGACCGTGGCCAACTGGAGCTTCCTCACCAACCACGGTCGGGCTCTGCTCTGTATCGCTCGCGATCCGGAAGTCCGCCTGCGCGATATCGCAGTCGGACCTCGGCATTACCGAGCGACACGCCTATGCCATCGTCACGGATCTGACCGAAGCCGGTTACGTCGTCAAGGAGAGAGAGGGTCGTCGGAACCGCTATCAGGTGCAGAGCCATCTGGCCTTGCCCGAACTCCCCGATCAAGAGACAGGCGATCGGGGATGTGTTGGAGGTTTTGACGGGTCGTCAAACGAAACGGAAGTCGAGACAGCGAGTGAGAGCCTGACGGCACATCTGCCTCGGTCCCCGAAGGAAGTCCATCCGAGCACGCGCTTGTGAGAAATGGTCAGTCGGCACGTTCGACGAACTACAAGAGACGGATCGTTCTAGCAGCGTGACACTGATGTGTGAGGGGTTGACGGACTCCCTTTTGAGGAGTACTTCTGCTTCTTACGAAGTGTTTCGTCCATCGGTCGCCCCCCGTGGACGATGGTTTTCGCATTGCTGCACGGTCGAGGATCAGCCTAGACAGCGACAGGCGGACTGTTTGGCGAGAGATCGGAATGAGGCGGAGAAACCCTGTCGTGATCGAGATCAGAGTCGAACCAGACAGCCCGACCGCGACCGTGCATCTTGGCCCCGTACAGCGCCACGTCGGCTCGGTGGATGATGGAGTCGATTTCCATATCCGGCGGCTCGGAAATCGCAATTCCAATACTGCAGCCGACAACTATGCTCGTGTTACCGACATTTGCGATCTGACCGCTCACCTTCCTGAGGATTCGGTCGGCAAGTTGGGTGAGACCGCTGGGATTGGGCTCGCCGAGCCGACCCACAATGAACTCATCTCCTCCGAGTCGCCCGACGATGTCTGATTTTCGTGTGGTCGCCTCGATCGCACGGGCGATTGCCACTAGTGCCGCGTCCCCAGCTTCGTGACCATGGGTGTCGTTTATCTGTTTCAGCCCGTCCAAGTCAATGAAGAGGATGCCGAGTGAGGTTCCCTCACGGTGCACGCTCGCGAGATCACGGTCTAAGAACTCGAGCACGGCGCCGCGGTTCAACAGCCCGGTCAGCGAATCATGGGTGGCTCGCTCGCCGAGAAGTGCTCGTTGACGCTGATTTTCATGAACCGATTCAGACAGCGTGGTAAGGGTGTCCTGCAAAGCTCGACCAGTTTCGCCGGGCAATGGCGTACCTAACAACGGATCGTCCAAATTGCTTCCGCTCAGGGCGACGGCGTGCGCCTGCACTGCACAGAGTGTGGATGACATGTCATTGAACGCCCGCGTTGCTTGCGAGAGTTCTTTCGGGCCGCTCACCTCAAGAGGCGGAACATCGAACTCTCCAGCCTGGATGGATCGCGATGCCATGACAATTCTCGCCAGGGGACGCCCAACCGACCGGTTGAGGACGAGTACGCCGAGGAACGCCAGGACCAGGACCAGGATGAGCCACCCCAAGTCCACGTAGAGTGCTAAGGACGCCGAGTGCTCTTGAATCATCGTGGTGTTTCGCAGATCACTCGATGCATCCAGCGCAAGGTTTTTCCTCGCGTCAACCATCGTCAGGTTCGCGCGAAAGACAGCGCCCGACTTTGCCAGATTCGCCGCGTACGGTGCTACCCCGCCGCGCAGCCCTGTTGCGATCGCCAACTCGACAGAGTTGTTGAACGTGGAAACGATGGGGTTGGCGGCCGTTTCGTTCCATGCCTTTTTCGCCAGGGGGCCAAGTTGCCCTGGGAAACCCTGGACGGACTTGTCGTATTCCTCGGTGGCTTCTATGAGTTGGCGAACCTGCGCCGGCTCGGTCGATTGAAGGAGCAGGGACGGCAGGAGCGCGGATTGTTGGTTTCCCGAGGTGAACGCCGCAAAGGTCGCACTGAATGCTCGGATGCTTTGCCTTGTGGCCAATGACGACGAGGCGTCGGCGTCAGCGGATATCTGGTTGACCACGTTCTGAGCCAGAGCCTGGACGTGGTTATTGAGCTGGGTGAATACGCGCTGTACGTCGGAGTAGGGAACCGTGCCGCTGTCAAGTCCGTGACGCAGCGCCAAGAGCTTTGCGAAAGAGGGCGCCAGGGAGCGGTTATGGCTTAGGACTGTCTGGCGATCAACCGCTTTCCGAGTGCTGGAAAGTTCACTGACGAAGTCGATGCGCAGAAGTGAGTCCAGCTGAAGAATTGAGACTCCGTAGGTCTTGGCATAGGCGATCGCCGACGTGGGTACCTGCTCGTTGAGGACGGCATCTTCGGCCCGGAGATACGTGTCGAGCGTGAGTGAAGATTGGCGAGCGGCGACGGCCTGGTTGCGGCTTGTCCAAAGGGTGTGGATCGCCGAGTAACCGAAACCTACTCCGACCGCGATCGGGAACACTATTACCACGACCAACCAAGAGCGGAAGCTCAATGAGCCGATACCCCAGCCACGCCCGGTCAGCCCAGAGATCGTCATGCGGGGACAGGTGGATTGGTCTTCGGCGCAAGGCCACATAGGTTCCAGGCTGTGCGTGCATTCATTTGGATCCTGCCTCGTTGGACCATAGAGATTCCCCTTCGATTACATGTATGCCGTTCGTCTTCCGTGTCAGCGGATCCTGGCTGGGATGACGGCACTCGAGGGGTGGGCGGAGTGGACAAATTCCATAATCGCATCCGCACTCATCGGTCTGGCAACGAGAAAACCCTGGCCAGTGTCGCAGTGCTGGCGTTGAAGGCGATGGAGCTGATCCTCGGTGTCGATACCTTCGGCGACAGTTTCTAGACCGAACTCTGTGCCAAGTTGAACAAGCGTGTGTAGCAACGCATCGCCGCCGTCGTGGTCGCCCGTTGCGCTGATAAAAGATTGATCGATCTTGAGGATGTCCACGGGAAATTGCCGGAGGTACGCAAGAGAGGAATAGCCGGTACCGAAATCGTCGATCGCGATGCGGACTCCGAGGGCTTTAATGGCCTTGAGGCGTTCTATCGTGGCGTCCGCATCGCGCATAAGGATGCTCTCGGTGATCTCGACGACCAGTGCGCCCGATGGCAGCCCATTCGCCGTGAGTGCATCGGTGAGGTCGCCGATGAATGAATTCGACTCCAGTTGGCGCGCCGACACGTTTACGGAAATCGTGAGCGGCAGTCCAGCGCTATGCCACATGGAGCATTGTCGACAAGCTTCTGAAAGGATCCAGCGTCCGACGGGCAGAATCAGCCCGCTTTCTTCAAGACTTGAAATGAAATCAAGCGGGGCTAAGGCGCCCCGGTTCGGATGTTGCCATCGCAAGAGAGCCTCGACGCCGACAGTAGTCATGGTTACCAGGCTGAACGTGGGCTGGTACTCGAGGAAGAACTGACCGCCGCTAAGAGCTGCTTTCAGATCTGCTTCTAAAACGAGACGGCCCTCCATTGAATCCCGCATCTCGGAGGCGAACAGCTCGTAACGGTTTCGGCCACTAGCCTTCGCCTGAAACAACGCGAAGTCGGCATCACGGATCAGGTCCTCGGCGCGTGATCGCTCACCAGTAGCGATGCCGATACTGGCGGTTACCAAAGTAGTCGTCGAAACCCCCTCCTTCGAGCAGAGGATGAAAGGTTCGTGGAGCACGTGTAGTAGGCGCTCGGCGATGAGCCCTGGCCCTGCACCCAAGGAAGTGCCCTCCGCCAGGACGACGAACTCATCACTGCTGAGTCGTCCGATCGTGTCGGATGGCCGCAGTGCACGCCTCAGACGCGCAGCGACAGATTTGAGGAGCTCGTCCCCGGCAGCGCGCCCCAGGCTGTCGTTGATGTCTTCGAAATGGTCCAGATCCAAGACGAGGGCCGTTACCGGGATCTGTTGACGTCGCGCCCGGGTCAACATTTGCTCGGCTCGGTCCAAGATCAGGGCTCGATTCGGGAGATCGGTGAGGAAGTCGTGCAGTGTCTGATGGCGCAGCTCGCGGGACTTCTCCTCGACGAGGGCCAGCGCCTCGGTCAGCCGGCGGTGATCCTTTGCGGCGTCCGTCACGTCCACCGCAGTCCCAATCAACGCCACCGGCGCACAGTTCTTCCGACCGAGCGGCGTGAGCGTCATTAACACGGTGAGGGTCTTTCCAGAACGGGAGCGGCCTTCTAGCTGACCTGTCCACGCGTGCCCACGACGTATCAGCGCCTCCACTGATTCAATGGCGTTCAGTCCAGGCGGGGTTCCAAGCAGCGTGTGGATGGGCTGCCCCATGGCTTCGCGTACGCAGAAGCCGTATAGGTCAGTCGCGGCCGGATTCCAGTAGAGGATCTTTGTATCTAGGTCGGTGACCACGACCGGCTGGGCCAAGGCATCCAAGATTGGTCGGGCTGCATCCAATCCAGGCACGCGGTGGTTGGGTAAGCCCTGAGTTCGGATTGCGCCCCCATGGGCACAGCCCTTCAAGATGTCGGTCACAGAACGTCTGCTCTTACTCCATCGTCAGGTTGTCCCCTGCTCTGAAGCAAATTCACCGCGGACCAGTCGAAAGTCCGTTGCCCATGCGCCTGGGATCTGCGAGTTGTTCTCAAGTCAAAAGGTCTGTCCCATTTTGGTTGATAAGCGCGGCCGAGTCCTCCTTTCCAACGGCAGTGGCGGTCGACAGGCTTCTGGAGTGGGGCGTTACCTTCGAAAGGGCAGAACGAAACTCAGTTACGTGACCTTCACGATGCGATCGGGTTGTTGTTGTTTTATGGGTCGGTTCGAGCGGCCTAAACCCCTGCCGATCACCGCGTGTTTGCCAAGCTACGACACACAAGGCAACCGACGAAGTCGCAAAAATAGGCCATTAGCCCTATAGACTATTGAGTCAGGCGGATCAAGCTGATCTTGGAGTCGCGGGCGAATTTTCCCTCCCCTTCGGAAGAGAAGGGTAGAGAAATGAACCTAAAGGTGGCTTGTAAGCCTGTTTCTGCGGTCGTCGTCGCTGCGTTGGCCAGCCTCATACTGTTGACGGGGCTGCTCATGAATCTTCTAGCTGCGGACGCGGGCATACCGCCCACGTTGCCAGTGAGCTTGGGTACCGCTGTGAATTATGGCGTCCTGGGCGGGACAGGCGTCACCAGCACGGGCGATACCGTCATCAGCGGTGATCTCGGGGCGGGCCCCGGCAGCACGATCGTCGGCTTTCCCGTCGGTGTCGACCACGGTTCCACGCATGCCGGGGACACGCAGGCCGTGCAGGCGCAGGCGGACCTTGCCCAGGCCTACGCCGCCGCAGCCGGGCGCACACCGAGTGCCAGCTTCAGCGGGGACCAAAACGGCGCCATCTTCGACGCCGGTGTCTATTCTGCCGCCGCCGCCATCTCGCTGACAGGGACGATGACGCTCGATGGCCAGAACGATCCGAGTGCGGTCTTTATCTTCCAGGTCAATGCCGCTCTCAGCACGGCAGCGTCCTCCAAGATCGAGTTGATCAACGGTGCCCAAGCATCCAACGTCTTCTGGCAGGTGAACGGGGCCGTGACTTCCGGTGCATCATCCTCGTTCTCGGGGACCATCATGGCGATCGGAGCGATCACACTGGGTGCGGGCGCCTCCCTCGACGGTGGTGCACTCTCCGACGGCCTGGTCACTTTGGCAGACAACACCATCACAGATCCAGACGCGGTGACATTCATCTCGCCGCCCACTCCGACGAGCGCCTTGACCAGCACCTCGACCGATACGGTGCTGGCGACTGGAGCCCCTGGTGACACGGGTGCCATCACCTATACCTCGATGACAACCTTGGTCTGTACGGTGGGCTCAACAAGCGGCGCATTGACCTACGTCACCTCTGGCACATGCACCATCGAGGCCACTCAAGCGGCTGATGTCATTGACGGTGACGGATCGAGAACAAACAACACCAGCGTCAGGGTCTCGTTGCCCACGTTGCCAGTGAGCTTGGGTATCGCTGTGAATTATGGCGTCCTGGGCGGGACAGGCGTCACCAGCACGGGCGATACCGTCATCAGCGGTGATCTCGGGGCGGGCCCCGGCAGCACGATCGTCGGCTTTCCCGTCGGTGTCGACCACGGTTCCACGCATGCCGGGGACACGCAGGCCGTGCAGGCGCAGGCGGACCTTGCCCAGGCTACGCCGCCGCAGCCGGGCGCACACCGAGTGCCAGCTTCAGCGGGGACCAAAACGGCGCCATCTTCGACGCCGGTGTCTATTCTGCCGCCGCCGCCATCTCGCTGACAGGGACGATGACGCTCGATGGCCAGAACGATCCGAGTGCGGTCTTTATCTTCCAGGTCAATGCCGCTCTCAGCACGGCAGCGTCCTCCAAGATCGAGTTGATCAACGGTGCCCAAGCATCCAACGTCTTCTGGCAGGTGAACGGGGCCGTGACTTCCGGTGCATCATCCTCGTTCTCGGGGACCATCATGGCGATCGGAGCGATCACACTGGGTGCGGGCGCCTCCCTCGACGGTGGTGCACTCTCCGACGGCCTGGTCACTTTGGCAGACAACACCATCACAGATCCAGACGCGGTGACATTCATCTCGCCGCCCACTCCGACGAGCGCCTTGACCAGCACCTCGACCGATACGGTGCTGGCGACTGGAGCCCCTGGTGACACGGGTGCCATCACCTATACCTCGATGACAACCTTGGTCTGTACGGTGGGCTCAACAAGCGGCGCATTGACCTACGTCACCTCTGGCACATGCACCATCGAGGCCACTCAAGCGGCTGATGTCATTGACGGTGACGGATCAGCCGCCAGCGAGACGAATTTCACGGTCTCGGTTCCCGCCAGCTACACCGTCTCCTTCGACGGCAACGGCTCGACTGCCGGCCTCATGGCACCCGAGACCGATTTCACCCCGACCGCCCTGAGCGCCAACGCCTTTAGCCGCACCGGCTATGCCTTCGCCGGGTGGAACAGCGCCGCCGGCGGTTCGGGCACGGCCTACGCCGACGGGGCCAGCGATCCCTTCACCGCCAATCAGACCCTCTTCGCCCAGTGGACGGTCAACGCCAGCTACACCGTCTCCTTCGACGGCAACGGCTCGACTGCCGGCCTCATGGCACCCGAGACCGATTTCACCCCGACCGCCCTGAGCGCCAACGCCTTTAGCCGCACCGGCTATGCCTTCGCCGGGTGGAACAGCGCCGCCGGCGGTTCGGGCACGGCCTACGCCGACGGGGCCAGCGATCCCTTCACCGCCAATCAGACCCTCTTCGCCCAGTGGACGGTCAACGCCAGCTACACCGTCTCCTTCGACGGCAACGGCTCGACTGCCGGCCTCATGGCACCCGAGACCGATTTCACCCCGACCGCCCTGAGCGCCAACGCCTTTAGCCGCACCGGCTATGCCTTCGCCGGGTGGAACAGCGCCGCCGGCGGTTCGGGCACGGCCTACGCCGACGGGGCCAGCGATCCCTTCACCGCCAATCAGACCCTCTTCGCCCAGTGGACGGTCAACGCCAGCTACACCGTCTCCTTCGACGGCAACGGCTCGACTGCCGGCCTCATGGCACCCGAGACCGATTTCACCCCGACCGCCCTGAGCGCCAACGCCTTTAGCCGCACCGGCTATGCCTTCGCCGGGTGGAACAGCGCCGCCGGCGGTTCGGGCACGGCCTACGCCGACGGGGCCAGCGATCCCTTCACCGCCAATCAGACCCTCTTCGCCCAGTGGACGGTCAACGCCACGAATCCTGTCGTTCCAACAAGTCCTCCCGCCGCAACAACGAAGGGCTACTACCTGGTGGGGTCTGACGGGGGCATCTTCGCCTTCGGTGGCGCCCAGTTTTACGGTTCGACGGGGAACCTCAAGCTCCAACGCCCGGTCGTCGGGATCACCGTTACGGTCAATGAGGGTGGCTACTGGATGGTGGCCTCAGATGGAGGAATCTTCAGCTTTGGCGATGCTGGCTTTTATGGTTCCATTCCCGGGCTGGGTCTTGCACCTGCAGGTACGGTCGGAGGCAAGCATCTCAACGCCCCCATCGCAGGCATGGTGCCGTCCTCCGACGGTGGGGGGTACTTCATGGTCGCTTCTGATGGCGGAATCTTCGCATTCGGCGACGCTGCTTTCGAGGGCTCGTGTCCGGGCATCGGCGGGTGTGCAGGCGCGGCGGTGGCCGTCGCTCCCGATGCAAGCGGTCGGGGCTACTGGCTCATCACGGCCAGCGGTCACATCTACACCTTTGGCGACGCTACTTACTACGGGGCCCCGGGACCACAGAACACTCCAGTCACTTCCATGGTGCGCACCACCGACGGACGTGGCTATTGGGTCCTCTTGGCCAACGGGTCCGCGTACGCCTATGGCAACGCCGTCTATTGGGGCGGCCCGACGAGCTCATTCGGCACTTCCAACTCAGCCACGGCCATTTTCACCACTTCAGACGGTGGAGGGTACTGGGTGGCCTCGGCTCATGGCGACGTCTTCTCATACGGCGATGCCCCTTACGACGGAGGGATATCGGGCACACACCTGAACGGCTCTATCATCGCTGCTTCTGGGTTCTGATGTTCTGTGACTGAGATCGAATGAGCCTCCCTATCGAGTACTCGAAATTGCGACGCCCCGTCGGGCATCAAAATCCGAGCCCCCCTTAAGCCGGACGCTGGACATTCGGACGGGTTCCGCAGGCGCCCGCCTTGCGATGTGCGGCGGTATCCATACCTCGCTGATCGTCGACTCTCGCGAAACAGTAGACCGCTCTACTACAGCGACGGACTGGATGGACGGGTTAGAAACCGGGTGGACGGAATCTCACTTCACGAGACTGGTGCAGACCAGAAAGACCAATTCCAACACCTTGCCAAGGTGAGAGTGGACTGCGTCCTCGGCGCCATGTGGTTGCTTGCTGAGAGTCTGGCTGCTGGCGGACAGAACATGGGCGTTCCGTCGTCTGCCCGGCAACAAGCACCGCCGCTTCAGGGTTGGTGATGTCTTGCTGCTCACCGAAGAACGTGATCGTCGTCAAGGGGAACGAGCGCCATTCGCTGCGCAGTGTGAGAGCCTGCCGATCGAACGTGAGTACCGATCCGTGGCCAAGCCCCACGAGAGGCTGTCCGAGCGTGTCTTTACGTGTCTTTATCGAGAGGGAAGGAGAGGGGTCGTAAGGGAACCTGAGGGGATCGAAAACGCAACTACCAGGAAAGTCCTCGGAAAGGACCTGGTCAAAACGCTGAGAACCGTACTTTCGCAATGTAGAGGCCGTGGGTTCAAATCCCATCACCTCCACTCGGGACCTTTGCAACTTTTGCAGCGAGACAGGCGCCGGTGAGCCGAGTACGTCGGGCTACCGTGCTACAGCGGATCTCCCGGTTTCTGCGGGGTCTCGCTCCCGTGTGAGCGGTAGGTCCTGACCGGGGAGGTCCAAGGGGACCAGGGGGTCATCCGCGACTGAAGCAGAGGCGCCTCAGTCTTGATTGAGTGAAAACAAGGTCCTCCACGCCTCTGTGTACGTCGATCCTAGCGAGATCGTCTCCCATCTCGTTGGATCAAAGGCGTCCGCGTCCTCTCCTACGCCGTTGCGGACCTGCGGGTGAGATCACCATCGAACGGCTGGTCCAAGATCAGAGATGCCCGGGCCGTGGGGGGTCGGGCATGGGTCAAGGACCGTCCGATGATCTGCTACGTCGACCTGCCCTTCGGCGGCACACCGATCACCTTCCGCTGGAAGAAGCACCGAATGATGTGTCCCGATCGCGCATGTGCGACGGGTTCGTTCATACTGTGCGACGTAGTCGATCCGGTGGGGCAGCCCCCCATTTCTCGTACTTCTTCCCCAGGGCACGGGGCGGTCCCGCAACACGCATAGCGTGAGTAGTCATGTCGGATCAGCGGAATCTGGACGGGGCTTACGGCCGGAAGCTAGTCAAGCCGCCGTCGCCGGAGCACGTCGCAGCGAACGGGAGAGGCCCCTAAGGATACGTTCGCACGTTGCCTTCAGACTGGGACCAAGCACGAGACATTCGTTCCCTCGGGCGGGATAACCTGGTTGCGAACTGGGCATCCCTTCGATTTCGTCAGGTCGGAACGATGATGAATTTCAGCCGAGAACTCAAGAGCTTGTCCAGCAGTCCGATCGAATGGGCGATCTCCGTTCGTGAGCGCTGGGCGGAACGGAGCGAACACCGATCAAAAGGGTCACACGGCCCGGACTTCATGCCGTGGCCTCCGTGTCCGTATGCAATCGACGACGAATGGGAAGCGAAATTGCACGAGGCGATCGGTGCACCTTGGCCTTGCCCTACCCACGAGCGGTTCGAAGCGATGTGGTGGGAAATCATCACCTCCGTGCAGGCTCGGGTGAGCGAAGTCGGACGCGGCGCCTTCGGCAAAGAGGGTTGGGCGGATGGCGACACGGCTCTGGCGCGGATTGTCTACTGCATGACGTTGCACTTGCAGCCTGAGCACCTGCTCGAGACCGGAGTTGCGCGCGGCATCACGACCCGCTTCGTCCTCGAAGCCATCGCCGAGAATGGGCATGGTCATCTCTGGAGCATCGATCTCCCACCGCCAGGGGAGCCCGAAATCCACGATCAGATCGGTATGGCGGTTCCTGACCGGCTCCGCCCCTTATGGACGTACGTCTCCGGCTCGAGTCGACGAAGGCTCCGCCCACTCCTGTCCGAACTCCGAACGATCGACCTGTTCGTACACGACAGCAGGCACACCCAGCGCAACCTGATGTTCGAGCTGGAACACGCTTGGGCCGCCCTCACGCATGGAGGCGCGGTGATCGTGGACGACGTCGATCTCAATTGCGGCTTTCACGCGTTTCGCGGCACCTATCCCGAAGCGCTCGCGTTCATAGGGCGCGCTGAGCCTTTGAAGCCAGACCTTGGTCGACAAGAAGACACGGGCGTGGTCGCCATTGCACTGAAGCCGCGTGGACCATGCCATCGGGGCTAACCTCACGAGTTTCGGTACCACCCCGCCGCCAAATCGCCAGCTCGACCTCCAAGGTGGCTTGGCGGCCAATCAGAAGGCTGCGCCGGATGATGAGCCGGCGTTCCTTGTAGGCGCACTCGGCCACCTCGGCCTCGCCATCGGAGCTGTACTTGATCGGGGTCCATCGGTCGCGCGGATTCACGGAACGGTACCTTCATCCCGCCGTCGAATTGACACGTACATTTGCGTTGGTGCCAAGCCTCAAGAGGGATCTCGGCCGTTTCGATGCCACGACACCAATCTTGATGAGATCAGACCAGGATGGTCGGCGCCGAGGGGGCCGTAGATTGGGTCTGATCGCGATCGCAGCCGCGGCGGCGCTAGTCAGCTCGTGTTCAACGAGTCCGACCGCCAATCGTGGCGCTACAGCCCCAACGAAATCGCCTGTGACCTCGGCTCGACCGGGGCCCGAAGGGAGCCGGGCGAGTACGCCCACGTCTCCGCCAAGAACAACCACGACGAGTCCGCCCACGACTACCACGACGTCCGCTCCTGAAGAACCAGGCTGGAGCACCCTTAGCACCGGACCGTGGGGGATCGCGATCGACGACCGGACGTACCCTCAGGCCGATGGAACTCAAGTCACGGTCGTGCGATTTCTGCACAATCACGTGGACTTCAGCCTGCACGTCGGGAGTCAGGACCCGCCGACGGGTCAGGCGGTGATCGGGCCAGACTCCGGTCCGGCGATCGGAGCGTCAGAGCAGCCCCTCCTCCTTGCGTGCTTCAACGGAGGGTTCAAGGCGAGCGCCGGGGCGGGAGGATTCGAGGTCGACGGCCAAGTCTTGACACCTCTGACGAACGGCCTGGCAAGCCTGGTCATCGACACCGCTGGGGTGGGCTACGTAGGTGTCTGGGGTCAGGACATGCCACCACCCGGCGCCAGCATTGACAGTGTCCGCCAGAACTTGCCTCCCCTCATCGAAGGCGGTCAACCAAGCTCACAGATCAATGCGAGCTCGGCGTGGGGTGCCACACTCGGCGGTGGATCGTTGGTGGCTCGGAGCGCACTGGGAGAGGACCCCTCTGGCGATCTCCTCTACGCGGCGAGCTTGTCGACCGTTCCGGTTGACCTGGCCACCGCGTTGATCAATGCCGGAGCTATGAGAGCGATGGAGTTGGACATCAACCCGGAATGGGTGCAAATGGACACCGCAGCGACCCCGGGGGCTCCGCTGGTGGCCCAGATCCCTGGACAGAACCGTCCTGCCGACCAGTGCGAGATCGGCTGGACCCGTGACTTCGTCGCGGTGTTGTCCATCGGCTGAGTGCTCGCCGCTCCCCTAGTCGTGATGCAGAAGCCCTGGCCTTCCTTTGGTCGCGCAATGGGCCAAGGGGTTGCGATAGGTGGAATTCTTCAAACGCTGGGAGGCGGCTCATGATCCTGGTCGGCCCGCCCATGTCGTGAAGGACCATTACGTGTCCATCTGTCGGACTCAGGGCCGCATGTCGCAACGCGTTCAAGGTGATGGCGATTGGAACCATGGCGGAAGTGGCCGGCTCCGCGGTAGATGGGGCGGTGTGGGGCCTCACCGGGATCTGCGCCGGCTGGGCAATCTCGGCATCGTACGAAGAATTCGTGCGGGTCCCCCGCGTGCTCAGTGTCCACCCCGGGTCCTCGCGTCGGCGCTCCAGGGAAAGCGAGCACCGCCGAGCGGGCGAGGACGTCAGGCGGGAAGCGGCCGCCCCGCGACCAGGGCGGTGTAGAGCTCCTCGATCTTCCTCACCACCGCGGACGCAGTGAACGAGCGCGCCCGAGTGCTCGCGGCCTGGCCCATAGCCGAGGCCCGTTGGGGGTCGTCCAGGACCGTCGACAGCGCCGTGGAGAGCGCGATGGGGTCCCCGGGGGGAACGAGGAGTCCTGTGACGCCGTCGTCCACGAGGTCGACTATCCCCCCACTTGCAGCCGCCACGACCGGTCGGCCGACGGCCATTGCCTCGAGGACCACGGTCGGGCAGCAGTCCTGCACAATCGAAGGAACAACCACGACACTGGCCGTCCGCATGAGGTCGATGACCGACGGGTGGTCGAGCAATCCGCGCAGCTCCACTTCGCCCGATAGATCGAGTGGCGTGTCGTCGAGTACCCGTCCGGCCAGCACGAGGCGGCGAAGGCCGTCGAGTCGTCGGTGTGCCTCGAGCAGCACTTCTATGCCCTTGTCCCGACTCAGTACTCCGGCGAAGACGATCGGCCCATCAGGATTCGGGACGGGCTTGTTCACCAGAAGGTCGTCGGGAACAAAATTTGGGATGACCACATAGGGACTCCGTCCAGGTAGCCCGGTGTTGATCGCTACGACCGAGCTGACCGGGATGAAGGCGTCCACATGTCTGGTGCGGGTTCGGCGGGCGAGAGCGTTCGTCAGTGCAACGCCCGGGCCGACCACTGGTCCGTACCATGATGACGAACAGCGGACGCAGGCAATCGGTGTCGGGCCTGGACAGACGTGATCACCGCCGCGCATAAGTCGCTTGGTGGCGCAGACATGGCTGTACTCGTGCTGGGTAAGCACAACGGGCACCCCAGCGTGCCGGGCCGGGCCGATAGCCGAGCCGACGCTCCAGTCGTGAGCATGCACGATTTCAAACTTGCCGCCAGCCAGCAGTCGCGCGATTGCGCTCCGAAACCCAGGGTCCATGATCGGCATCGCATGCGGCCGCACCGGGTCGGCGTAGAGGCGGGGCAGACGTTGGGCAGTCGTCCGGATGTGGTGCAGGGGCACAGCCCCGTCGAGAGTCGTTCCTGCAGGACCATCCGTGGCGACGGTGACGACCTCGACGCGATGGCCACGGTCCACCAGGGCGTGCGCCAAGGTTCGAACATGGTGCTCTTGCCCACCCGCGATTGGGGGATAGAACTGCGACACCATTAGTACTCGCACGATGGGACGTACCCTAGGCCGCCCCTAATCTCAGCCACAAACCTTTGCCATCATTGCGCTGAATCTCTTGTGCGGGCGCGGAACAACGAAACCACAACAGAAATCACCTTCGAACGGAATTCGGCGGACTCGTCACGGTAGAATCTTCCTACCAGTCGCAGCGAAACCTTCAGCCGAGAGTGACCGAGCCGTGGAAGTCATGGACTTTGCCGAACCGGTGAAAGCGAGTGCTTCGTACACTTACAACGAGGTCGCGTACTCCAATATCAAGTGGTTCGGCGACGACAATCCGATCGAGATCTGCAACCAGGTTTGCGAAATGACCGGCTGGACTGGCGGTGTCGAGGTCCTGCCACCGAGACGCGTGAGACAGTAATCAGTCTGATGAGCGAGAGAGCTGTCTCCCATCGACGCGCCCGCGCTTGTTCTGGTGGACTCGGAATCAGCTTGACTTCCAACAGCACTTCTAGTCTGATGAACGTATCCGGATGAATCGCTACGACCAAGCTTGCAATTCTCCAAAGAGTATTGCGGAGGCAATCTGTGACTTCGTCGGAATGGCGCTGCCCGCCCGCTCAGTCGCTTCCAGAGTGCGTCGACAGCCCGGAGTCTCTAGCGAGACCGATCTGCGCCCGGACGTGGAGAAGCTCTGCCAGAAGACGTTGGACTCCTTCGCCGGATGTCCGGAGCTCTAGGGCGGATCGGCATGAAGTCCGCTGATTCGCGCATTCTCTTCTATCACCGGATTGCTGAAGGTGTCGACGATCCCTTCACCCTCTGCGTGACCCCAGCCAGATTTGCTGCACATCTCGACGAGGTCGGTCGGTACGGTGAGCCCTCGACGCTCGCCGAACTGTCTCATTCCGTCGCCCCGGCCGCGGATTGTCGTGACCTTCGATGATGGGTATGCGGACAATCTGATCAACGCAGTGCCGATCGCGGAAGCAAAGGGGGTTCCCATTACCATCTTCGTGACCAGCGGTGTGCTTGGCAGCCAGACCGGGTTCTGGTGGGATCGCCTGGGCACGCTCCTACGTTCGCGTCCATCTGCAATCAGTGAGATCGCTCTGCCGGCAGGTGTAGGAACCGTCCGCATCGGACTCGGTACGTTTGGTAGAAGGAAGGATCTCCAGTCGGTGCGTCGCCACCTACTACCGCTTCCGGTGACGGAGATCCACCGTGTCCTCGATGCCGTCTCGGAGCAGTGGGGGATTTCTGCTCCGCCGCCCCCTGATGCTCGACCGCTGACGCCTTCCGAGTTCGTCCAGTTGGCGGCCTCCAACGTGGTGACGATCGGTGACCACACTGTCGACCACGTGCGGCTTCGGGGCCTTGAAGCAGCGGATCAGCAGCAGATGATCTCTTCCTCAAAGGAGCAGTTGGAGCGATTGAGCGGTCAGGCGGTCTTACACTTCGCCTACCCCTTCGGGGGCAAGGATGCCTTCGACGACCACTCGGTCGACGCTGTGCGCTCGGCGGGCTTTGAAACGGCATGCACCACCATCCCGGGCAACGCCAGCTCCACGTCGGACCCGTTCCGCCTCCCGCGCCGCGCCGTGAAGAACTGGAGTCGACTTCGTTTCAGGGCGACCCTGGAGCGCTGGAGACTGGTACCCAGTCACTGATCTCCAAGCCTCTTTCAAAGAACAATGAGCCCGGTTCGCGTCGCCATGGTAACTTCCCGGTACTCGCCCTACGTGGGTGGAGTCGAGAGTCACGTCCACGAGGTCGCGCCGAGGATCGCCGCAAAAGGACTCGACCTGACTGTGCTCACGACCGACCTCACGGGCGAGCTACCACCGCTGGAACACGAGGGACTGCTGACCGTGCGACGGTATCGTGCGTGGCCCAGGAGATCTGATCTCTACGTCTCGCCCGCGCTGATCCGGGAGATTAGAGAGGGAAGCTACGACCTCGTCCATGTGCAAGGTGTGAACAACTTCCTGCCCCCCATGGCACTCATGGCGGCCCAACGGTCGGGGGTTCCCACGGTGGCTACGTTCCACGGCGGTGGCCACTCCAGTCGTGTGAGAAAGATGGTCAGGCCGATGCAGTGGCAGGCTCTGCGACCTCTGCTCCGCCGGACGAAGGGGCTGGTCGCGGTGTGTCACTTCGAGCTTGAGACATGGGCACGACGACTCGGGCTCGAACAGGAAAGGATCCGGCTTATCCGCAACGGAGCAGAGGCCCTCCCGGTGGGCGCGTCGCCACCCGAGGTCACGGGCTCGCCCCTCGTCTGCACTGTCGGCCGGCTCGATCGGTTGAAGGGACATCATCGCTTGATCAAGGCGATGCCGGCCCTGATCGATCTGGCGCCCGACGCCCACCTGGCCGTGATAGGTCGGGGCCCTTTCGAGCTCGAACTTCGTCGCCTGGCGGCACGGCTGCAGGTCGAACATGCCGTGACCTTCACCTCGTTCGACGCCACGCAGCGAGAGGCGCTCGGAGCGCTCGTACGATCCTGCGACGTCTTCGCCCTGATGAGCGACTATGAGGCGCATCCGGTCGCCGTCATGGAGGCCCTCGCCCTCGAGCGGAAGGTGGTCGTGGCTGACACCTCCGGGCTGTCGGAGCTGGCGGCCGAGGGTCTCGCCGTCGCCGTGCCGGTGGACGCTCCACCGCGCGCCCTGGCCGAGGTGTTGGCCGACGTGGCGCGCCGTTCTGATCCCGTCGCCCCGAATCTGCCGACATGGGACGACTGTGTCGACGAGCTCCTCGGCCTGTACGGGGAGATCCTTGGCGCGAGTCCGGAGAGCGGCACACGCTGAGCCGATTAACAACTTTAGAACAACAAGTGGAGCATCCGGAGCATCCGGTCGGCAGGAACCGCGCACCACGCGCCGCCGGCAGGGACAGAAAGTTGACGATGAGCCGGCCTGTAGGCGGGATTCAGAGGGCCACACACCCGTGAACGGGAGATCGCAATGGCGTACCCTATGAACAGGGCTTTCGCTGATGTTTGTTAAGCATTGAGTGACAGCCCTCGCCAACGCCATCAGGACCGATTGAGCCCGTCGTTCTGGTCCCGAGGCCAGCGTCGGCGGCATGGACCCTGAACACCGTGGCGGGATAGATCTTCACGGAGAGCCTCTCGTGACCGTGAGCGGGCTACGAGTTCCTTCAAGAGGGCCAGCGTGACACCCGGCCGAGGTTCGAAGGCATCTCGAAAGAGCACGGCGAAACGGGCGACGAGCAGAGTTCGATTCTCAAATTCGGCGGCTCAGCGTTCTTCACGCTGAGCTTCACTCAGTTGGACGGCGCCACTCAGCCGAGGCGTGTTTCTTGTTGAGGACGAGCGTGTTCTGAAAGGAAGACCTCACCAACTGCCGGTAGCATTTGTTCGTGCAGTGCGGCGGTCACAGGCGTGGTTTCGATGGTTCGGGCGTGTGACCGGCCGCGCCCCGACTTCGCAGGATGGCCGTCGCAGCCCAAAGCTCGGAATCTCGATGCTGAATTGGTATGGCGGCGGAGAGCCGCATCACATGGCAGAGTTGCGACGCCTTTTCACCACGTTCGGGTATCTCGTCGCCAACCAGGGCGCAGTTGCGTTGATGGGCCTGGTCTACTGGGCGGCCGCGACGCATCTCTTTGGTCCGACGGAAGTCGGTCTCTCCGCCGCGGCGGCTTCCACGGCGTTACTCCTGGCGGCCGTCGGCGCACTCGGGATCCCACTGCTCCTCCTGGCGGAAATTGAATCGGTCGACGTCACGGAGCGGCGCGTTCTCTTCACGACCGGAAACGCGATCGCTGCGTTCGTGGTCCTGATCATGGCCATCGGCACCATCGCGCTGTCCCCCTGGCTCGGACAGAGTCTCCGAATAATCGGCGCAGATCCCGCTATGGCGGCCCTCTTCGTCGTCGGGTCGGTGGCAACCATGGCGGGGCTCACTCTCGACGGTGCGGCGGTCGGACTGCACCGCGCCGCGGCGCAGCTCTGGCGAGGCAGCCTCAGCTCCATCATGAAGCTCGCCTGTCTCGGCGTCCTGGTCCTTGCTTCCACGCGCACCAGCACCGGTCTGATCTTTGCCTGGGCGATGTCCTTCGTGGTCGCCTTCTTCGTTTGCATGCCCATGCTCGGGCTGGAACACAGCCGTGCCGAAGAAGGAACACTGGCTCACCGTGAAGCGCTCGTACGCCGGTTTGGCAAACTCTCGCTCCAGCACCACGTACTCAATCTCTCCATAAGTTCGGTCTATTACATCGTCCCACTGACGGCAACGCTCCTGATCTCACCGTCGGACGTCGCCTACTTCTCCGCTGCGTTTCTGCTTGGCTCCGCTATGATGGTCATCCCGTACCTGCTCGCCCTCTCTCTGTTCGCTGAGCGCTCGGGTGATCCCGGCCTCCTCCACCGCTATGTACGACGGACCTTTCCCCTTGGCCTCGCGCTGATCGGGGGAATGATCTTGGTCGTGGAGATTGCTGCGCCGTACGCCTTGCGTCTCTTCGGTCCTGCCTATGCTGAACACGGCACCACGGCGCTGCGCCTCTTGATCCTGGTGGGACCTGCCTACGTCATCAAGGACCACTACGTGTCGATCCGCCGAGCCCAGCACCGCATGACCCACGCCGCGAGCATCATGGCCATCGGGACTGCTGTCGAAGTCGCGGGATCGGCCGTTGGCGGTGTGGTGTGGGGTCTGAATGGTATCTGTCTCGGTTGGGTGGTTTGTGCATCCTGCGAGGCGATGTTCCTCCTCGCACCGGTGCTGCATGTCTTCCATCGTGTCCCCGCAGTCGATTCCGAGACAGGCAATGAAACCGATTGAGCCGGACAAAACGGCCATGGCGACGCGGGCTCGGAAGGGGCGCACCCTCGACACCTTGCTCGGTCATCTGCCGAAGGGTGATCGCCGTCGGACCGCGCCCCCTGCCCTCGACCGTGGTCTGCCGGTCCTCCTCGTCCGGGTCGGCCATTACCCGATCCATCACGGCACGGTCGGGGTGATCCGCACACTGGGTCGTGCCGGTGTGCCCGTCTACGCCGTGACAGAGGAGGGCGTGTCCCCTGCGTCGACCAGTCGGTACCTGACCGGCCAGGTGAAGCTCTCGTCCGGCGGGGAACCGGACCAGTCGGCACTGCTCGACCGTCTCGTCGAGGTGATCGACCGCCTGCCGGCCAGACCGATGCTCGTCTGCACCGACGACCAGGCCGCTGTGCTCGTGGCAGAAGGCGCCGGTGCGCTGGCCGGCCGAGTCATCAGCCCCGCCGTCCCTCCAGACCTGCCGCGCCAGCTTGCCAGCAAGTTCGGGCTCTATGAGATCTGCCGGCGTTTCGGCGTGCCGACGCCTGCCACGTCGTGCGTGAAGACGGGCGATCTGGAGGCAACACTGGCCGACCTGGCGCTCCCGGTCGTGGTGAAGCAGAACGATCCGTGGAGCCGACTGACCCGCCCGGTCGTGACGGGCAGCGCCGTGGTGCGCACTGCCGAGGACGTGGGACGATTGCGGGCGGCGTTTGACCGTTGGCCGGAGGGCTCCGACGTCGTCGTGCAGGAGTACCTGCCCGACGAGGTCGCGGAGGACTGGTTCGTGCACGGCTATTGCACGGCCTCGTCGGACGTCGCCCGGATCTTCACCGGCCGCAAGCTCTGGTCGTGGCCGGCACGCGCCGGTGCCACCGCCTACGCCCGAACGGAGAGGAACGAGGAGATCGAGCGCTCCGTCCGCGAGCTGTGCCGGCGCATCGGGTACTGCGGCATCTTCGACACGGACTGGCGATACGACCGAAGAACGGGCACCTATCACCTGCTCGACTTCAACCCTCGCGTCGGGGCCCAATTCCGCATGTTCGAGGACGATGGCGGCGTCGACGTCGTGAGGGCGATGCACCTCGACCTCTCCGGGCGCCCGTTGAGTCCCGGGCGCCCGGTCGACGGAGAGCGATTCCTCGTAGAGAACTTCGGTCTGGCGGCCAACGGGTACTACCGGGGACAGCCGCAACCTCCCGAGATCCCGGGCGCGCCCACCCGTCTCAGGCTCGCCTGGTTCAGCCTCGATGACCCACTGCCCTTCACCACCATGATTGTGCGGCAAGTGCCGGCCTCGGTCCGGATCCGGCGAAGGGCGGTGCGGTCCCGCTCTTGAACCTCAGCCCCCGCGGAGACGGGCGGTCACGCCTTCGGCCACCCGTGGACCGGCGAAGCCGGAGCCGCAGACGAAACGCATCATCGGGCCGAAGGTGGCTGCCCCAGCCAGTCCGATGAAGAAGAGGCCCGGCACGGACGACTCGAAATCCCGCGTCAGTCGGGGCGATCCTTCCAAGGTGGCGATCGAGCCCGCCAGCTCACCCGGGAGGAACCCGAGGGAGTGCAGGTCGACTCGGTAACCCGTGGCGGCAATGACGTGATCCACGTCGAGCTGCGAGGACGTGCCGCCCTGGTCGACGAGGTCCAGCCGGACGCCGTCAGCGTGCGGGCCGGCGCCCGTCACCTTGGTCTGGAGGCGGAGGTCGATCCCCTCGAACCGGAGCTTCAGCCACCACGCGCCGAATGGACCGAGGATCTTTTGTACGCCGGCGATTCGGACCCGATCGGGCAGGTGCCGGTAGGCCGCCGGGTAGCGCGTGATGAGCAGATGCGTCCAGCCGCCGCCGAGCTGCGATGGAGGCGTCCGCAGCTTGTGCAGGAGGCTCGGGTCGCCGGGGGTCGGAGGTCCACCCCAGAGCAGATCGGGTGATCGGACAAGGAGGTGCACCGCCGCGTCGGCCTCGTGGAGCAGCACAGCGGTCTCGAGAGCCGATTGGCCCCGTCCGATCACCGCGACGGTCTTGCCACTGAATCCGGACAGATCGTGGTGATCGCTCGAATGGCTGATGCGCCCGCACGCCCACGCCGCTTCGCTCCCCGCGGCCCGAAGCTCGGGTGGCACGTAGGCGAACGGCGCCGTGCCGACGGCGACGACCACCGTTGCCGACCAGAACCGCTCGCCCGATGTGAGCTCGACCTCGAATCCGGACGCCACGCGAGTGATGCCGGCGACCTGCTCCTGCTCGAGCTCGGGCACCTCCCGCTCTTGAAACCACCTGCCGTACTCGATGAAGTCGGCGATCGGGATCGGGATCTCGGCGCCGTCCTTGTCGTAGGGCTCGACTCCGGCCGCCACGCACCAGTCGCCGATCCCCATCTTCGGATGCGGCGAGCCGATGCTCGAGTCAAGGGCTGTCGACTTGAGGAACATCCCGATCGGCATGTGCTCGAACCACCCGCCCATCGGGGTGCCGAAAACGCGGTGCTCGACGCCGAGTTCTGTCAGGTGCGTGGCGGCGGCCAGGCCGTATGGGCCGGCGCCGATCACCACCGACCCCACCTTTTGATTCGCTCGCATAAGGTGACGATATTAGGCGATCGGACCAGCCCGGTGAGAATTGGCTCCTCGGTCGGCGGCCTCCTCCGCGCCCATCGACCCAGTGGACTCGGCGCTCTGGGGACTCTTGTACGACGTCAGCCTCGACGATGAACGGCGTCAGCGGGCTTGCATGCATAAGTGTCGATAGTGATCGGGTCCACGTCTTCCGCTTCGTAGGATTCGTTGTCTGAGGGGTTCCATTCGCCGTCGGGCGCGTCGCGGAGCGACAGAGCTCGGCTCGCAGGTCAGCCTTCCCGCTAGGCGCTTGGGCCGGCAACCCCGACGGCAGGCAGATCCTCGATCTCCTTCTTGGTCAAGTTGACGGTGATGCCGTCGTCGAGGCGCTCGACGGACCCGATCGGGATGGCGACCTCCTTGCGTCCCCACAGGTGCCCTTCCTGGAGCAGGACGTGGGTGACGTGCCCGTGCGTCGCCTCGACCACGAGGCCCTCGACCTTGCCGACTTCGCCGTCGGTCGCGTGGACCCGCTCGCCACGGCGCACCCCGACCTCTCCCTTCGGCAGCATGTCGCGGGTGACGACCCCGCTGGCGTTGGCCACCATGGGTTCCCCGACCACGTCAATCCCGTAGTAGGGCCAGTAGTACGCCTCGTGCGCTGCGTAGTCCTCGTAGCCGCTGCCGCCGGGGAGGAAGTCCGTCTCCTCCGCCAGGGGGAGCTCTTCGAACTCCTCGCGGGTGCAGCGGAGGCGGACCTCGCCCCCTCCCGCCTCGACGAGGCCGAGCGGGACGAGGCGACCGAGGCCGCTTCGGTGCGCGGGCTCCACGACCAGGTGGGTGACCTCGCGGGCGAGCGGGTCGACCACCACCCTGCTCAGGGTGCCGCACGGTCCATCGCTGCAGGCGACGGCGGACCCGATCGTGAACGTGGCCTCTGCCATGGGGACCTCCTTGTCTCGGCTCACCCTACGGCCCGGGTCACCAGCCCCGCAGGTCGACTGCCCACCGCTCGAGCACCTCGTCGCCGTCGATCACGTGCAGATGTTCGTGGTAAGCGACCGTCGGGTCGACATGCGCCGGAAGCACGCGGATGCGGTCCCCGACCCGCAGCGGGCCCTGCGGGTCGAGGGTCAGGTGTTCGTCCGAGCAGAACCACACCTCTGCTCCCTCGACGGAGGGGTTGCCGTGGTCCATGCCGAGGGCCTTCAGCCCGCAGTCGGCCACCACCCAGTCCTTCGACACCGAGATCACGGTGGACAGCACCGTCAGCGCCTGCACGAACGGCAGGCCGAGTTTGCCGTAAGCCGTGTCCATCAGGGCGTACGAGCCGGCCTGGATCTCCGTGGCCCACCTGTTGATGTCGTAGGTGCCCGTGCCTCCCGCCGAGATCACATCCCCACCCACCTCGTCGTGGGCGAGCATGAGCTGGGCCATTGACTCCCCGAGCATCTCGGTCCGCCTGCGCCGGTCCTCGAGCCCGACGATGTGGCCCTCGTATCCCATGACGCCGCGCACGGCCATGCCCGCGGCGCGCGCCTGTTGGGCCAGCCGGCCGGCGTCGTCGGGCGGACAGCCGCAGCGGGGGAGGCCGACGTTCACGTCGATCAGCACCTCGCCCACGCCGGCACGGGCTGCGGCGGCGATCGTCTCTTCGGAGTCGACGGCCACTGTCACGCGTGCACCGGTGCGGGCGAGCGCGCCGAGCCGGGCCGCGTCGGCCACCTCGTTTGCCAAGAGGAGATCCTCGCCGAGCCCTGCCCGCGCCATGCCCTCCATCTCCGCCGCAGTGGCACACGTGAAGCCGGTGTGGCCGAGGGAGGCCTGGTGCGCCGCCAGCGCCGTGCACTTGTGCGCCTTGATGTGGGGTCGGAGCCGGCCTCCCGGCAGGGCCTGGGCCATGGTGCGCAGGTTGGCCTCGAGACCCGGCGCGTCCACCACGAGCGCCGGCGTCGTGAGCTGCGAGATCTTCACGACTGGCAGGCTACCGACCCCTCCCGGGCCGCGGGCAGGGACGCTCGGGTACTCTCCGCTCGGTGAGGACCCCCTGGCTCAATGACGCGTGCAGCCTCGTCGATGCCTTCCGGGCCAAGGAGGTCTCGCCGATCGAGGCACTCGACGACTGCATCGCCGCCATTGAGGCGTCCCCGCTCAACGCGTTCAGCTTCACCGACTTCGAACGGGCGCGCGAGGCCGCCAAGGTTGCCAACGTCGCGTTGCCGTTCGGCGGTGTCCCCTGGGGCATCAAGGAATTGGAGCGGGTCGAGGGCTGGCCGTACACCGAGGCGTCCATGCTCTTCAAGGACCGCGTCTCCGATCACGACGACACATCAGTGGACCGGCTTCGGACCGCCGGCGCCATCCTGGCCGCGCAGACGACCGCGCCCGAGTTCGGTGGCATCAATTGCACCTCGACCGAGTTGCACGGGACGACGCGCAACCCCTGGAACCCCGAACGTACTCCCGGCGGATCGTCGGGTGGCTCGGCGGCGGCGGTCGCCGGCGGCTTGCTGCCGATCGCAACGGGTAGCGATGGGGGCGGGTCGATCCGCGGCCCGGCCGGTTTCAGCGGCCTGTTCGGGCTGAAGGCGACCTACGGTCGCATCCCGAAGGGACCCGACGCCGGGATCGAGCCGATGACCACGGTGCTCGGCTGCCTGAGCCGCTCGGTGCGCGACACGGCGCGGTATTTCGACTGCTGCAACGGGTTCGATCGGCGTGACCCGCTGAGCCTGCCCGTCGTGGGCGGGTGGGAGGCCGCACTCGGGACCTACGACCTGTCGGGCCTGACCGCGGCAATTGTGGTGGACCTGGGGATCGCCCGGGTCCGCGACGAGGTGGCCGACCTCGTCGTCGTGGCCGCAGCCCGCCTCGCTGCCGCGGCCAACTTGCGCCTGGTCACCGTCGCGCCCACGCTGCCGCCGCTGCGCGGGCAGTGGGCGATGGCGAACCAGCCCTCCTTCGTTGCCGACCTCGGGGACGCATATCCCGACCGCGTGGGCGAGCTCTCGCGCGAGATGCGGGCCGGAGTCGAGGCGGCGCGGGAGCGATACAACCTCGAACGGGCGGCCGCCATCGAGAGCTACCGCCGCCAGCTCAACGGGGCGATGGCGGAGCTGTTCGACCAGGCGGACTTCGTCTTCTGCTCGACGCATCCCGACGTGGCCTTCGCCGCGGAGGGGCCACCGCCATCGACCGTCCCGGGGGCCGATCTCATCCACGAGATCGGCTTCACCCGCGCCATCATGAACAACGCGGCCCTCACGGCGCCGTCGAACCTCAACGGCAGCCCTGCGGTCAGCATCCCGGCCGGGCTGCTCGACGGGCTGCCGGTCGGGCTGCAGGTGCTCGCCGGGCACCACCGGGAGGAATTGCTCCTCGACCTGGCCCTGGTGGCCGAGCGCGCCCTGCCGTGGCCCTCGGTGGCGCCGGGCTCGCCGCGGCACGCCGGCTGACCCTGCACCCGGCCGCGGGAGTCAGCGGAGAGCGGCGCGCCAGGGAGCCATGTCGAGCTCGGGGTAGCGGGCCTGCACGCCGGCGAGCGTCGCCTCGTTCCAGTAGGGGTGGCCCGGTTCGGGCACGCCCAGGAGCGCCAGCTGGCGTGGCGTGGCCTGCTGCACGAACTTGCTGAGCTCGACCGAGAAGCCACGGAACGGCCACGCCTGGTAGCCGCCCCAGCCGGCGTCGCGGTGGCGGAACGAGACGTGGAGCATCACCCGGTACCGCGAGGGGTCGGAGAAGTCCACCGAACGGTGGTAGACGTCGGGGCGGTAGGCGACGACGGAACCGGCCGGCCCCGCCGCGTCCGACGGGTCGTCGTAGAGCTCGGCGTAGTCCACGTAATTGAGCGTGTGCCGCTCGACGGGGATGTCCTTTGTCCTCTGCCACGAGACGAACCGGGTCGCGCCGTCCTCGGTCATGACGTCGGTCAGGTAGACGAAGAACTCCACCTGCTGGTACCCGGCCTCGTGGCGGGGGACGACCAGCATGTGGTTGGGGTAGTCGGCGTGCAGGAGCTGGTTGTAGCCGGAGGCCTGCTGGGCGTACTTCGCCGTGACGATGCCCATGTAGAGCGCAAGGTCGGTGGTGCCGAGCAGCCCTTCGGCGAGGTCGACCACGCGGTCGTGCAGGACCAGCGCGTTGAGGCGCGAGCTGTGGAAGGGGAACTCGGGCCACGGCGCGTCCCAGGTGTGCCACGCGCCGACCTCGGTGCCGCCGCCCGCCGCGGTCTCGGCCGGGGTGGGGAAGTAGCGGTGGACCGCATCCTGGGCCGCCGAGAGCTGGTCCGGCGGGATGACGCCGGGCACCACGCACCACCCGTCGGTGTCCCATTGCTCCTTGTGCCCGGGCGTGAGCACGGCTGACACAGGCCGGACGTTAGCGCCACGGGCGCCGTGGCCCCTTGCGGAGACGGGCGCACGGGACTACGGTTTAAGCAATCGCTCAAATCAATCGCTTAAGGAGGCGTATGGCCAGGTCGGGAACCAAGCCCGCGGTGGGGCGGCCTGCCACACCCGGTGCCCAGGAGACACGTGCGGCCCTGGTGCGGGGCGCCGTCGCCGCCCTCACCGAGGAGGGGTTCGCCGGGGCGAGCGCCCGGGAGATCGCCCGGCGCGCCGGGTGCAACCAGGGCCTGGTCTTCTACCACTTCGGCTCGGTGGCCAACCTGTTGCTGGCGGCGCTG
Source organism: uncultured Acidimicrobiaceae bacterium (assembly GCA_963726135.1). GTDB lineage: Bacteria > Actinomycetota > Acidimicrobiia > Acidimicrobiales > RAAP-2 > Bog-473. The sequence continues at coordinate 240,424 of CAVSBE010000001.1, read as the reverse complement.
GACGAGGTGAGCGAGACGCGGCGACGGCGCTACCAGGCGGCCGTCGAGCGGGCGGAGGGCATCGGCGAGCTCGTCGACACGGCGGAGGCCGTCTTCGTGGAGGATCTCGACGCGGGCCACATGGCGGTGCTCGCCGAGATGATCGCAGGCGCCTCGTCGACGCCCGGGCTGGCCACCGAGGTCGCGGCGCGCATCGCCCCGTGGCGCCGGTTCGCGGCGGAGGCGCTGCGCGGCGCCCTGGACGGAACGCCACTGGCGGGCGTGGTCGAACCGGATGTCGCCGCCCATGCCGTCGTCGCGCTCTACCTCGGCCTCGAGATGCTGGCGCATCTCGACGGCGACCGCACCGCTGCCCTGGCCCTGTTCGACCGGGCCCGCCATCTGGCCGGGCTGCTCGAGATGCTCGCTGCCGCACCGACCCACGAGGAGGAGCCATGACACACGCGCTGCCGCAAGACGGGGTCGCGGGGGTCGCCGGCCCCGAGTTCCCGGCCGACGGGTTCGACGTCGTGACCGGCGCCTTCAGCTATTCGGGTGCCGCCATCGCCCGCGAGCTGGAAAGGTCCGGGCGCCGGGTACGGACGTTGACCGGGCATCCAGAGCGCGCCGGTGCCGGGAGCTCCCTCGACGTCCGCCCGCTCGACTTCGACGACGTCATCGGCCTGACGGCCTCGCTCGACGGTGCGACCACCCTCTACAACACGTACTGGGTCCGCTTCCCCCATGGCGGGGAGGACTTCGACCGTGCCGTCATCAACTCGCGCACGCTGTTCCACGCGGCGCGCCGGGCGGGCGTGCAGCGCATCGTCCATGTGTCCATCACCCATGCGAGCATCACGTCGCCGTACGGCTACTTCCGGGGCAAGGCCGAGGTCGAGCGCGCGCTCGCCGAGGTCGGGCTGCCCTACGCGGTACTCCGGCCCGCCATCCTCTTCGGCGGCGACGGGGTCCTGCTCAACAACATCGCCTGGCTCCTGCGCCGCCTCCCCGTCTTCGCGGTGGGCGGCCGTGGTGCCTACCGGATTCGTGCCGTCCACATCGACGACCTGGCCGCGCTGGCGGTCGCGGCGGGGGCCGAGCGGATCGACTCGGTGACCGACGCTGTGGGTCCCGAGCGGCCGACCTTCGTGGAGCTGGTTCGGCTCATCCGGGGGGCGGTCGGGAGCCGGAGCGTGATCGTCCGTGTCCCCGGCGCTATCGTGCCGCCCCTGGCCTCGGCCCTTGGGCTGGTCCTGCGCGACGTGCTGCTCACGGGCGACGAGTACCGGGCCATGGCCGGCGGGCTGGCCGACACGAACGGACCGGCCACGGGCCACGTCGCGTTGAGCCGATGGGTCGACGAGAATGCGGGCTCGCTCGGGCGGAGCTATGCCAACGAGATCGATCGGCACTTCGGCGCGCCGTCGGTGAGGACGTCGTCGAGACCCGGGGGTCAGCTCCAGGTCACGAGGACGAGTGCGGCCCCGAGGGCCAGGTAGAGGCCGAACGGCACGGCGGACCCGCGCTCGGCCCGATGGGTGACGATCAGGCCGAGCCCGACGACGGCGGCCAGGAGGTTGGCGAAGAAGAACCCTTCGAGGAGCGCGACCGGGCTCACCCAGGCCAAGCCGAAGCCGACCACGAGGGAGAGGCGCACGTCACCGAAGGCCAGCCAGCGTGGGTTCATCAAGTTGATGACGAAGAAGAGCACGAAGAAGGCCAGCCCGCCGAGCGAGGCGACCAGGAGACGCTGCCACTCGTGCATGACGCCGGCGATGACGACGCCGCTCACGATCACCGCCGCGCTCGAGCGCGTAGACCAGCGTCTTGGGCAGCAGCCGGCGCGTCAGGTCGCAGTAGGCGAGCTGGACGAGCCCGACGAGCAGGAGCAGCGGGGGCAGGGCGATGACCGACCAGCCGACGCGGTGCAGCACGTAGGCGGGGAGGAGGCCCGAGACGGCGGCGAGGGCCACCCAGTGGCGCCCACGTGACTCGGGGCGGCGCGTGATCGGCCGGTGCGACGGGCGCCTCGTCCGGGTGCGAGCCGGGCCACCGACGCGGCCAGCTCGCGCCGGGTCAGGGGGAGCAGGAGCGAACCGGCCGCCATGCCGAGGGCGGCCCCGCCGAGGAGGGTGATGGGCGCACTCACTTGACGATGGACACCGCGCCGCAGTTGGTAGTTGAGGTCGGCGACGGTGGCGCCACCGACGGCGACCCCGGCTGCCTGGAGGACCGGCGCGAGCACGCCCGTCAGCAGAGCGGGGAGGCCGGAGAGGGGGGCGCTCAGCCCGCTGCAGGAGAGCACGCGGCGAGGTGCGTCCCGATCTGCGACCGGGTTGGGCGGTGTCGACGGTCTGGGTCGAGGCGGTCGGCGGGACGTATCTCCGTTGAACTGCTTCGCCACGTTCCCGACCCGCTGAATCGTCAGCGTGCCGGCGGACACGCCGCCCAGGGTGATGGCCGCCGTGGCCGCCATCGTGCTCGGTCGTCACGACGGCCGACCCGAACGAGTTGTCCACTAGGAGCAGTTCACCGTGCGTCAGGGTGGCCGTGCCCTGTGCCGCCGTGAGCGGGATGTCCACATTGCCGGCACCGAGCAGGCTGAGCTTCAGGTCGGCGGTCACCTGCTGCGGTCTTGGCGGTCGTGCCGACCGGGGCCGTACGCCACCTGGGGGAGCTGACCGACGACGAGGCTCAACGTCGACGCCGTCACGCCGGTGAGGCCGAGGGCGGACTGGACGTTGATCGCGTTCGAGCCGTTCGCCAGCTCGGCCTCCGTCGTCAGGAACTGCAGCACGTCGATGCTGGCAGACAGTCCCGGCGACGAGACGTTCCCGCCTCCGCAGGTCGAGCCGTTGATGGACGACGAGCTGGCACAGCTCGGCCGACGGCGATCCATTGAAGTCCAGTGACTGCAGCGCGGTGTACGCCGTGCACGGCGACGGGACGGGCGAGGCGCCGCAGTTCTGGAGCGCCATCTGGGTGTTCGTCGCGGTCGTGAGGATGGTCAGCCACTGGGCCGCCTGTCAACGACGTCGTCAAGACGTTGGAGGGCGTGAGCGTCACCGGCCGACGCTGTGATCAGTTGGTTGATCGTCACGTACGTGTTGGCCAGCCCCTGGTAGCCGGCGGCGGTGACGTTGGCGCTCGTCCCGAGCGTGCTCAGGATGGCGTTGAGGACCCCCGTCTGTTGCGTGTCGAAGCTGGCCAGGTAGGTGCCGATGGAGAAGCCGTCCTCGGGCGTGACGGCGGCGATGGCGCTGCGGGACACCGCATTGGATCCACCGAAGAAGATCTGCGGCACCGCCTGCGTCGCGGTGACGATGACGCCGGTGCACGGAGCGGTTCAGCGCCGGGATCTCGCGTAGCAGCCGGCGTTGCCTCCGGTCGGCACCGTGCAGGTCGAGGTCGAGCTGTTCCAGATGCAGGGCGTCTGGCGTCAGGACGGCGTTGCTCCCGCTGTTGTCCGTCTGACGTTGGCGAGCTTGCCCGCCAAGTAGGCCTGGCTGGCCGCGAGTTCGTGTGAACCCGTCGGCGACGTTGACGTAGCGGGCCATGTCGAGCGCGCCGGTGTCGGCCATGGCCTGGGCCGTGCGGCTCCCGTCCACGGTGAACCCCACGTCGACCCCCATGGCGCCACCCGCCAGCAGCGCGACCATGCAGACGGCCGTGAGGACGAACGTCGCCCCTCGTTCGTCGCGCCGGCGTCCGGAGAGGAACCGAAGGATCTTCGCATGCGCATCGGCTACGAGCTCGGGTTGGAGATCTGGAGGACGTCGGTGGACGAGATCGTCGAGGGCATGATGACGCCCATCCCGGGCAGCTCGGGGAACAGGGGACTGGTGCCGTAGTTGTACGTCACCGTGACGGTGAGGCACTGGTTGTTGGCGTTGGAGGGGCAGGGCGCCTCCGTGGCGACGCACGTGATGATGGTGGCGGACGTCCCGCAGGTCCCTTTGTTCATCCATCCGACGTCCGTTCCGGCCTGGGCCTCGGCCGTGGCGACGGCGGTGCTCGACGCCACGATGCCCGCCCGCGCCCCGTCGGCCGCGGCCTGGGTGATGGTGGACTGCGCCGAGAGGATGAGCCCGTACGAGATGATGCCGTAGAGCAGTGCGATCAGAAGGACGACGACGAATGCGAACTCGACCATCTCCGCGCCCCGCTCGTCGTCCCGCCGCCTCGGCCACTTCGGTCTTCCCCAGGTGCGCGGTCCCAACGTGGACGCCCCTCCTCTGTATCTCGGGCTCCGGCGCCAACACTGAAGGAGATTGTCGAATCGGCGCGTCCCTGCGATACGTCCGGGTCGATTCTGGGCCGACGGCCGCCGACGGTACATAGGACATATGGACCATTTCATGCTCCTACCAGGGGCGCTGCATCGGAGAATGAGCTAAAGGACCTATGTACCTCGCGACCCACCCGTCGTACCCTCAACGGAACCAGGCGACGGGCGAACGCGTGACGGGTCGCCACATGTGCCGATGGTTGAGAAGAGGGGGAAGGTTCTGTGAAAAGGCAGACGTTGATCTTGGTCCTGATCGCAGTGATCCTGTTCGTCGCCGGCAGTGCCATCGCGTACGCCAGCGTGGAGGGCGTACGCAAGCACACGGGGTCCGGAGCGAACGTGCAGGCACCCGCGAGCACGACGGCGGTCGTCGCGAAGTCCGACATCCCGGCCGGGACGACCGGACAGGCCATGGTCTCGAACGGGATGGTCGCCATTGAGCTCATCCCGACCAAGTCGTATGTGCCGACGGACCTGGGCTCGCTCCAGGGGTTGACCAGCGAGGTCCTGACCCAGTCCGTGACCAAGGGGCACGCCATCACCTCCACGGCGCTCACCGCCAGCACCTCCTCCATTTCGCTGCCGACCGGGATGGACGGGGTGACCGTGTCGCTGGGCGGGACGGCAGGCCTGGCCGGCTACCTCCAGCCCGGCAGCCGGGTCGACGTGTACGCCAACATCACGAAGGTCTCCACCGCGAGCTCGGCCGCGGCCGGCGCGACGCTTCCGTTGCCGTGCACCGAGATGGCCATGAGCAACATCGAGGTCCTCGACGTCCAGAGCACCGTGCCGTCCTATGCCTCCAAACCGTCGTCGTCGGGCCGCACCATCCCGGCCAGCGAGGTGCTGCTCCTCGCAGTGACCCCGAGCCAGGCCAGGGCGGTCGAATTCCTCGCCCAGAACGAGACCCTCTCGGTCGTCCAGACCCAGAAGGACACGTCGCCCCCGGCCTTGGGGCAGTGCATCGGCACCGACCAGACGGCGACCGCGCCATGATCTCCCGACGGATTCTCGTGATCAGCCGTTCACCGGCGCTGGGCCGGGCCATCCATGCGTCGCTGGGCCCGGGCTACGAGGTCGTCACCAGCACCAGTGTCAGTGACGTCGTCGACGAGGTGCGCGAGCTGGGGCCCTTCGACGTCCTGGTCGCCGGGCCCATGTTCGACAGCCATGCCGGCATGGCTCGGCTCGCCACCCTGCGGGCCACCACCGCCGTGCCGACCGTCGTGCTGGCCCTCGGGCCCAAGCCCAAGGCCAACCTGAGCGACATCGTGCGGACCGGCGCGGTGGAGCTGGTCGAGTACCCGACGAGCAAGCGCCAGCTGGCGGCGGCCCTCAAGCGCGCCTTCGACATCGCCGACGCCTCCGAGTCGGCGGAGGCCCCCACGCTGCCTGTCGTTGCCCATGGGGTCGTGGTGGAGCGCCCGACCTTCGCCGAGGTGTTCACGGTGGCCTCGTCGAGCGGCGGGTGCGGCAAGACGTTCTACGCCACCAACCTGGCCTGCTACCTCGCCGCCCAGACGGGCCAGCGGGTGTGCCTGGTCGACCTGGACCTCCAGTTCGGCGAGGTCTCCACCGCGCTGCACCTGCGGCCCCGGTTCACGATCTCGGACCTGTTGTCGCGGGAGCCGGTCGACGACGACGACCTCGACGAGCACGTGGAGGAGTACCTCGAAGAGCACGAGCTCGGTTTCTCGGTGCTTGGCGGCGCCCTTCAGCCCCGCCGACGCCGACATGATCGCCCCCAAGGACGTCTACAAGGTCATGGGGGCGCTGCGCCGCCACTTCGACTACATCGTGGTCGACACCCCGGCCCAGCTGTCCGAGATCGTCCTGGCCGCGTTCGACCACTCCACCCGGGTCCTGTGCATGGTGACCCTGGACCTCCCGAGCATCCGCAACATGCGGGTGTTCCTGACCACGCTCGAGAAGCTGCGCATCAACAGCGAGGCCATCGGGGTCGTGCTCAACAAGGTCGAGGAAGACATCGGCATCGACATCAGCGACGTCCAGGAGGTGCTCGACAACAAGATCGTCTCGGTGCTTCCGTACTCCCGCGAGGTCATGAAGTCGATCAACAGGGGCAAGCCGGCGCTCGTCTCCGCGGCCAACTCCGACATCGGCAAGAAGCTGGCCGGTGGCATGCACCAGTTCCTGTCCGGTGAGGCGACGCCCGTCCTCGGCACGGCGGCGAACACCGCTGCGATCGGCGAGTCGCGCGGCTTTTGGCGGAGGAGGAAGGGTCGCACCAACAAGGTGCCCGAGCTCGAGAGGGCCTGATCGCCATGAACCTGTCTGAGAAGCTGGCCGCCGCCGACGATGCCGTGCCGCCGCCGCCGCCCGAAGCCACACCGCCCTGGAACCGGCGAGCAGGCGACCCCGGCGGCCCGCCGGACCGCCCGGCCGCCAGCCCCGTCGGGCCGCCCGGTTCGAAGGGCCACCCCATGCGGAGGGCCGCCGACCGCACCGCCATGGACGAGGCGTGGAAACAGTCCAAGGCCAAGGTCCAGGCCAAGGTGCTGGCGGAGATCGCCCCGACCGCAGCCGACCTGTCACCCGACGAGCTGCGCGAAAGGGTCCGGTCGACCGTCAACGAGATCCTCGAGCGCGAGGACATCGGGATCTCGCCCATTGAGCGCCAGCGCTTCGTCGAGGAGATGCTCGAGGACTCCCTCGGCTACGGGCCCCTCGAGGGTCTGCTCGCCGACGGCAGCGTCACCGAGATCATGTGCAACTCGTACGACGAGATCTGGATCGAGCGCAAGGGCCTCGATCGAGCGCAGCGACATCGTCTTCACCTCGAGCCATCAGTACCGGCGGATCATCGACCGCATGGTGCACGGCGTCGGCCGCCGCGTGGACGAGTCCTCGCCCATGGTGGACGCCCGGCTCGCCGACGGCTCCCGGATCAACGCCATCGTGCCGCCGCTCGCCCTGCGGGGCCCGGTGCTCACCATCCGGAAGTTCCCCGAGCGGGCCCTCGTCATGCAGGACCTCATCGCGCTCGGATCACTCACGATGGATGCCGCCCTGTTCCTCGAGGCCCTGGTGCGGGGCAAGATCAGCATGGTCGTGGTCGGCGGTACCGGCACGGGTAAGACCACGATGCTGAACGTCCTGTCCAACTTCATCCCCGACGGCGAGCGCCTGATCACCATTGAGGAGTCGGCGGAGCTCCAGATCCAGGGCGCCCACGTGGTGACCCTGGAGACCCGCCCCGCCAACGCCGAGGGGACCGGCGAGGTCCGGATCCGCGACCTCGTGCGCAACTCGCTGCGTATGCGGCCCGACCGCATCATCGTCGGTGAGTGCCGCGGCTCCGAGACCCTCGACATGCTCCAGGCCATGAACACCGGTCACGCCGGGTCCATGACGACGGTGCACGCCAACACCCCGCGCGAACTGCTCGGCCGCCTCGAGACGATGGTGATGATGGGCGGCGTCGAGCTGCCCCAGCGCGCCATCCGGGAGCAGATCGTCATGGCCGTCGGCATCCTGGTCCAGCTGCAGCGGACCGCCGAAGGTCCCAGGGTCGTCACCTCCATCACCGAGATCCAGGGTATGGAGGGCGACACCGTCCTGCTCCAGGACATCTTCCACCGGGTCGACACGTCCGAGGGGATGGGACGGCTCGTCCCGACCGGGCTGCGCCCCAAGATCCTCGACGAGCTGGCACTCAGCGGCGTCGAAGTGCCAGCGCAGATCTTCCGCAACGACGAGGACCGCCTCGGCAGCTCGGCGCGGTCGGGTGCCGGACGGCACCACCGGCCGGCACGGCCGGGGCGGGTCGTGGAGCCGCCCACAGAGGAGATGTACGAGATCCTCGCTCGGCGCCGCGACGGCGGGAAGTGACTGCCGTGTTGCTCGGAGCCCTTCAACTGGGCGGCCAGGCCGGGGCGTTCGTGGCCGCCGTCCTCGTCGGGGCCGGTCTGTCCCTGGCCGTTGTGGCGGCCATCATGCGGGTGCGTACCAAGCAACGCACCCTGGCCGAGATACTCGACGACACCATGGGCACGGCCAAGGTACCCGTCGAGGTCGTGAGCGAGTCTCCCGAGAGCGGTGAGCTGTCGGCACTCACGGTCCGGATCTCGGGCATCTTCGGGCGCATCGACACCAGCGGTGTGCTCGAGCGACGCCTCGAGCGGGCGGACATCCCGTTGCGGTCAGGCGAGTACATCGTCATCACCGGCGCGATCGCCTTGATGCTGGCCGTGGTGGTCGGCGTGATGAGCCGCTCGCCGATCGGCTCGGCCATCGCCATCTTCCTGGTCGCCGCGATCGCCTGGTACCTGCCCTCGCGGCGCGCGGCGAAGCGGATCAAGCAGATGCAGGAGCAGCTGCCCGACGCGCTCGCGCTCATGTCAGCCTCCGTCGAGGGTGGCCAGACCTTCCAGCGCTCCATCGACATGTACCGGCGCGATGCCAGGCCGCCCCTGTCCACCGAGTTGGACCGGGTGATGGCCGAGGTGGCGGTCGGGTCCGACCTGGTCGTCGCCCTCGAGAACATGGCCGAGCGCTCCGGGGTCGAGGATCTGAAGTGGGCCGTCGAGGCGGTGCGCATCCAGCAGTCAACTGGTGGGCGCCTGGCCCCGATCCTGCACACGCTGGCCGACTTCATGCGGACGAGGCAGGAGGTGCGCCGGGAGGTGCAGACGCTGTCCGCCGAAGGTCGCATGTCGGGCTACGTGCTCTTCGCCATCCCGCTCTTCCTGGTGGTCGCGCTGGAGATGAAGGACCCCGGCTATCTCCAACCGATGCTGCACGGGGTCGGTCTCGTCGTGTTGATCGGGACAGCCGGCCTCATGGCGCTCGGGTTCTGGATCGTCCGGCGCATGGTCAACATCAAGGTCTGATCGAAGGAGGACTGGTCTCGTGAACGCGGCATATGTCGTTCCGTCGGTTGGTATCACCCTCATGGTCCTCGGCCTCGCCGGGGTGGGCGTCGCGGCATGGCGTTCACACCGGACCACGCAGCGGCTGGACTTCATCAAGTCGCTCGGCTCGGAGGCCGAGCTCTACGCGGATGCGGTCCCGGTGGTCGAGCGGGTGCAGGCGCCGCTGGTCAGCCGCATCTTCGGACCGGTCGCCAACGGTTTGCGCCGGGGTCTCTCGCGGCTCTACCCCGCGAGTGACATCGACCGCGTGCACGCCGACCTGCTGAAGGCCGGCCTGACCGGATCGGTTCGTGCCGAGGAGTTCGTCGCCATCCAGGTGGGATCGGTCATGGGTGGTATCGCGATCGGGCTGATCTCGCTGGTGAGCGGCGCGGTGAGCGTCAAGATGGGCCTTGCGATGCTGTTCATCTTGCCCCTGCTCGGAGGTCTGGCGCCCAGCTACTGGCTGCGGTTCCGCATCAAGAAGCGGCGGGAGCAGGTGACCAACGACCTTCCCGACCTGCTCGACCTCATGACGATCTCGGTAGCCGCCGGACTCGGCCTCGAGCAGGCCATGCAGGTTTCGTGCGCGCGGTTCGAGTCACCGGTCTGCCACGAACTCCGCCTGACGCTGCGCGAGATGGAGCTCGGTCTCTCGCGACACGATGCCCTCGAGAACATGAAGTTGCGAACCGACATCGACGACCTCGTCACGTTCGCGGTCGTGCTCTCGCAGGCGGACGCGCTGGGCCTGCCGATCGGCCGGGTGCTGCAGGCACAGGCCGACGAGATGCGTGACAAGCGGCGCCAGCGGGCCCGCGAGAAAGCGGCCAAGGTGCCGGTGAAGATCCTCTTCCCCCTCGCCTTTTGTTTCTTGCCGGCGATCATGATCGTCGTCCTGGGTCCGATAGTGGGCCCGATCAAGCACGCGTTCCACGGAGCCGGCTGACCCACACGGACCGGCGCCGGGCCGCCGCCCGGCCACGGGAATTGTCCGTCCTGGGGTTGTTGCACCCGGGCCGCAATCTGGCTGCGACCGCCGTTTGAGGCGCAAAGCGTACAATGACCTGGGAATTTCCACCGCACTATGGTGGAGTGGAGCCGACCCGGGCAGCGCGTTCGGGACGGAATGAGGGGGGAGCAATGGCGAATACAGCCTCGGCCATCGTGTGGCCGTCGGCGCAGCCGTCGCCGGCGGAGCAGGTCGCGAATGAGCCCGAGTGGACCTTCTACACGCTGGTGTCGGTGTCCGGGCCGTCGGTGTGCACGACGGTGCACCGCGGCGACAGCCTGCGCGCCGGGCGCGCCACGCTCACACGTGACGACCTCGAGGTCGTCACCGACCACTACCGCGACCCCAACGTCTCCGCGCCGCGACGGGAGGACGACCGCCAATGGGGGCCGTGGTCGCTGACACAGCGGGAGCTCGAGGTGCTGCAGCTCCTTGCCGAGGGCGCCACGAACGGGGAGATATCGCAGCGGCTCTACATCAGCCCCAAGACGACGAAGAACCACTTGGCGGCGATCTTTCAGAAGCTCGACGTGACGAACCGCACGCACGCGCTGGTGCGCGCTGTCGTCATGGGTCTCGTCACCATCGAATGACAACGGGACTGCACAAAAGCCCAGGTAATTGGTCCATAAAGCCTATGGAGTCGGGTCGAATCAAACCCGAGAATGCACTGGGAACTCCAAATGGGTTCGGACGACCGTGCGAATTCCACTGGGGTGAGAGAGGGGAATGAAGGAAATGACTGAGCTGTTTCTGAATGCGTTCTTCGCAGTGCGTGGCTTCCACAGCAATATGCTCGAGCGGGCTCGCACCGAGCGTGGCGCCTCCATGGTGGAGTACGCGCTGCTCGTTGGCCTGATCGCCGTCGTTGCCGTCGTTGCGGTGGCAGCGCTCGGAGGAGGCATCAAGGGTCTGTTCAGCAGCGCCAACACCTGCGTTGGTGGTCTGAACAGCACCACCTGCTAGCTGGGCGGTATCCACCGCAACAAGCGATGCAATGCTTCCCTAAGGGAAAATTCCCCCTTCCCCAATGGGATGACGGTTGGGCTGGGTCGGCTTCGGGCCGGCCCAGCCCGCTGTCGTGTGGGGCTTCCGGGTGCATTGCACGTAGCGGCCGCGGCGTGGAATCGGGCTTCCCGCCGCCGCTTCCATTAGGTCCAAAAAGCCTATAGATCATCGAATCAAATGGCCCGATGCTTTTACACGAGGGGCGAGCACCTCCAATAGGGTTCGTCGGGGCAAGAGGGGAGCATCACATGGTTGGATTGTTTGTGAATGCGTTCGTCGCGGTACGCGCTGCGCACGGAACGCTGTTCGAGCGGGCTCGCACCGAGCGCGGCGCCTCCATGGTGGAGTACGCACTGCTGGTGGGCCTAATCGCTGTCGTCGCTGTCGTCGCGGTTGCGGCGCTGGGCGGAGGCATCACGGGGCTGTTCAGCAGTGCCAACACCTGCGTCGGAGGGCTGAACTCCACCACCTGCTGAGTCGGCAGGGCGGACCGCCGCCGGGCATGAGAGACGACGAGCGCCGCCCGCGGGTGGTCGAGTTGCCCGAGGGCAACAGGAGGGCTGGACGGAACCGTCCAGCCCTCCGTCGCGTACGGCTGGCAACCAACTCCAGCTGGAGTTCGGTCGATTTCGATATACCTCTGATTGTCACCCCGGTTTGCTTGTCAGGTCCCGGTTTGCTTGGCACCCCCCGTTTCCCCATTTATGGCCGGGCTCGCCGGGCCGCCTCTCCTAGAACTATCAACAATAGTATTTATAGTGTGGAGAAACGTCGGCGGATTTCAGGGTTCAGCGCTGGGGCCGACGACGTCACCCCCGCGGCGCCGTCCCCCGGCGTCATTTCATCGTGGGTTTACACAACCGATACGGCGGTGAAATAGGGTCCGGCGACACTGAAGAAGCTACCCGCACGGGAGCGCCGCGCCGCAATCGCGTTCGCCCGCTCCCTGGCAGCGCTTTGACCAGCGAGAAGAAGGGGAACACAGGAGAATCCATGAGCTACCAGGCCGAGTACATCTGGATCGACGGGACCGAGCCCACCCCGCTGCTCCGCAGCAAGACGAAGATCGTCGAGGACGGCAAGGAGCCCCCGATCTGGGGCTTCGACGGCTCGAGCACCAATCAGGCCGAGGGGAGAGATTCGGACTGCGTCCTGCAGCCCGTGTTCGTCTGCCCGGACCCGCTCCGAGGCGAGAACGACAAGCTCGTCATGTGCGAGGTCCTGTTGACGGACATGACGCCGCACCCGACCAACACGCGCCGCGCCTGCGTCGAGGCCGCCGAGAAATACGCCAGCTTCGAGCCCTGGTTCGGGATCGAGCAGGAGTACACGTTCTTCCAGTACGGCCGCCCCTTGGGATGGCCCGAAGCCGGGTTCCCCGCACCGCAGGGGCCGTACTACTGCGGTGTCGGCGGTGACAAGATGCCCGGACGCCAGATCATCGAGCGTCACACGGCGGCGTGCATGAAGGCGGGACTGGGCATCGAAGGCACCAACGCCGAGGTCATGATGGGCCAGTGGGAGTTCCAGATCGGCGTCCTTCCCCCGCCGCTGATCGGCGACCAGCTGTGGACGGCCCGTTGGCTGCTCTTCCGCATCGCTGAGGAGTTCGACGTGTTCGCCACTCTCGAGCCCAAGCCGGTGCTCGGTGACTGGAACGGCGCCGGGGCACACACGAACTTCTCGACCAAGGCCATGCGCGAGGACGGCGGTTGGGACGCGATCATCGCCGGCTGCGAGGCCCTCGGGAAGCGTGTGGACGAGCACGTCACCAACTACGGCATCGGGATCGAGAGCCGCCTGACCGGCGCGCACGAGACCGCGCACTTCACCCAGTTCAGCTACGGCACGTCCGACCGGGGCGCGTCGATCCGCATCCCGTGGCAGACCGCCAAGAACAAGAAGGGGTGGATCGAGGACCGGCGGCCCAACGCCAACATGGACCCCTACGTGGTGAGCCGCCTCCTGGTCGAGACCGTCTGCGGAGCAGCCGCAAGCGACTGAACCACGCCTGATCGGGCTGATCGAACGCCGCCGGCTTCGGGCCGAACCCCCCCTCCCCCGAGCCGGCGGCGTTCTCGCGTCGTCCGTCAGTGCGGGGGAGGTGCCTAGCCCCCGTCCAGCAGGTTGCCCGCCGCGTTACCCAACCCGCCCACGAGGCCTGGCGTGGTGGTCGTCGTGGTGCCCGGGGAGAGCACGCCGCCCAGGCCCACCGACTTGGTCAGGTTGTTCACCCCGCTGGTCACACCGTTGAGGTTGTTCCCGAGCGTGCCGGTCGTGTTGTTGTGCGGCAAGATCGCCGACCTGCAACAGGTCGGTGGTGTGTGGAGGATCTCGAACGTCACTGTGCTCGAGGGGCCACGCCCGCCAGCCAGGGCAGCGCCTCTGATTCGTCGGGCTCCAACGTCCCGGGGCAGTAGCGGCTCGGGGGGGCGTAGCATGGCCCGGGCTGCGTGCGGGTCTGTGGTTGAAAGTCGAGGCCAGTCGCAGGCGAAACGACCCACGTAAGGCGACTTGTGGTCGCTGAGCATGGTGCGGCTTAGAGGTAAGTCCTGCCCGCTGCGTTCCCGGCTGTCGGGGGCGGGCGGAGACGAGGCGATGCGCGCCACCATGGTGCCGTTGGGTGCGGCGGCGATCCGCCGTGCCGCCGGTGTCGGCGCGTCAACCTCGCGGCAGGCGAGTGTGGGGTCAAAGACCAGGTCAGCCGCACGCAGCCCATCTGCCATCCCCGTCGCCCGTGGCGGTTCCGCCTTCGCTCGGGCCGGTAGGATCGGCCCTCCATGAGCGTGTTCACGAAGGTCCTCCGCGCCGGCGAAGGCAAGAAGGTCAGACGGCTGGCCGAACTCGTGCCCCTCGTCGGCGCCCTCGAGCCCGAGATGCAAGGCCTCAGTGACGACGCGCTCGCCCACAAGACGGTCGAGTACAAGGAACGGCTCGAGCGGGGCGAGAGCCTCGACGACCTCCTGGTCGAGGCGTACGCCGTCGTGCGCGAGGCGGCATGGCGCGTCCTGGGCCAGCGTCACTTCGACGTCCAGCTCATGGGTGGGATGGCACTGCACTTCGGCTGGATCGCTGAGATGAAGACCGGTGAGGGCAAGACCCTCGTGTCCACGCTGCCCGTGTACCTGAACGCGCTGGACGGGCGAGGCGTGCACATGGTGACGGTCAACGAGTACCTCGCCACCCGCGACTCAGAGTGGATGGGACGGGTCCACCGCTGGCTCGGGCTCACCGTTGGCCGCATCGGATCCGACGTCGACGATCCCACTCTCAAGCGGGCCGCCTACGCCGCCGACGTCACCTACGGCACCAACAACGAATTCGGCTTCGATTACCTGCGCGACAACATGACGAGGAGCCGCGAACTCCTGACCCAGCGGGGTCACATCTTTGCCATCGTCGACGAGGTCGACTCCATCCTCATCGACGAGGCCCGGACCCCTCTCATCATCTCGGGCCCGGCCGACGAGGCGGCTCAGCTCTACTACCAGTTCGCCTCCATCGCGCGCACGCTCAGCCGCGACGTCGACTACGAGGTCGACGAGGAGAAGAAGACGGTCGTCCCCCTCGAGTCCGGGATCGAGAAGGTCGAGAAGGCGGTCGGCGTCGACAACATCTACGACGCCGTGTCCGTCAACTACGTCCACCAACTGACCAAGGCCCTCACGGCCAAGGACCTCTACCACCGGGACAAGGACTACCTCGTGGCCGGCGGCGAGGTGAAGATCATCGACGAGTTCACCGGGCGGACGCTCGAGGGTCGGCGGTGGTCCGACGGTCTGCACCAGGCGGTCGAGGCCAAGGAGCGCGTCTCCATCAAGGAGGAGAACCACACCTGGGCGACGGTGACGCTCCAGAACTACTTCCGCATGTACGAGAAGTTGGCCGGCATGACCGGTACGGCCGAGACCGAGGCCGGGGAGTTCGCCTCCACCTACGGGCTGCCCGTCGTGCCCATCCCCACCAACCAGGAGATGGTCCGCATCGACCAACCCGATCTCGTCTTCAAGACGGAAGAGGCCAAGTTCAACGCAGTCGTCGAGGACATCGTGGAGCGCAACGAGCGGGGCCAGCCGATGCTGATCGGCACCGCCTCGGTGGCCAAGTCCGAGCTCCTGGCGCGCCTGTTGGACAAGCGGGGCGTTCCCCACAACGTCCTCAACGCCAAGCAGCACTTCCGTGAGGCCGAGATCGTGGCGCAGGCCGGCCGGCGTGGTGCGGTCACTGTCGCCACCAACATGGCCGGACGAGGCGTCGACATCATCCTCGGCGGCAACGCCGAGCTGCTGGCACAGCACGAGCTGGCCGCCGAGGGCGTCGACCTCGACACCGAGGAGGCGCAGGCGGAGCTGGAGCTACGGCAGTCCGCCATCGAAGCGCGGTGCCGGGCCGAGGGCGAAGAGGTGCGCAAGCTCGGCGGGCTCTACGTGCTCGGCAGCGAACGCCACGAGAGCCGGCGCATCGACAACCAGCTCCGCGGCCGCTCTGGCCGCCAAGGCGATCCCGGGGAGAGCCGCTTCTACCTGAGCCTCGACGACGAGTTGCTCCGGCTCTTCGCCACCGGAGCCATGAGCTGGGTGATGGGGCGCACGCTGCCCGAAGAAATTCCCATCGAGTCCAAGACCGTCGCCAAGGCAATCGAGCGGGCCCAGAACACCGTCGAGGCCCGCAACGCGGAGATCCGCAAGGACAACCTCAAGTACGACGAGGTGATGGACCAGCAGCGGAAGGTGATCTACGAGCGGCGCCTGCAGATCATCGACGGCGAGGACCTCGAGGAGCGGACCGAGGACCTGCTGGCCGGGGCGGCCGAGAAGCTGGTGACCGAATACTGCCCGACCGAATTCGAAGAGGACTGGGACCTCAAGTCCCTGATCGACGCGCTCATGCAGTACTACCCGACGAAGTTCACGGTGGCCGACCTCGCCCAGGCCGCGACAACAGAGGACCTGGTGGAGAGCATCGTCGAGGAGGCGCTCGACTACTACGAGAAGCACTCCGAGGCGATGCCGGGCGGCGCGGAGACGATGCGCCAGATCGAGCGCGATGTCTACCTCCAGATCATGGACGCCCGCTGGCGTGACCACCTGGCCGAGATGGACAACCTCAAGGACGGCATCCACCTGCGCTGGACGGTCCAGGCCGACCCCCTCAACGCCTGGCAGCAGGAGGGCTACTCCATGTTCGGCCAGCTGATGGAGGTCATCGACAACGACTACCTGCGCTACATCCTCCATGTCGAGGCGGTCCAGGCCCCGGCCGCCGAGCCCGACCTGGACAGGGCCGTCTATGCCGCGGCCGAAGACCCGGTGGCCGAGACGGGCGCTCTGGCCGGTGCCCTCTTGGCCGAGCAGGGGGCCCAGGTGCCGTCCCAGACGGCGGTCCTCAACCCGGCGTCCTCCGGGAACGGCAGCGGTGGGGGAGCCCGTGGCAAGGCGCAGATCAAGCAGCCCAATGCCCCCGACCCGGACGCCCTGGTGCCGATCGTCAAGCAGCAGCACGAGAAGGTCGGGCGCAACGACCCCTGCTGGTGTGGGAGCGGCAAGAAGTTCAAGTTCTGCCATGGCGCCGCCTGACGGGCCGGCGGCCGAGGCTCCCCGCGACTTCACGGCCGAGATCGAGGCGTTGGGGGAGCGACTGGCGGAGGCCGAGCGCTATCTCGGCCGCGAGAAGCTCGAGGTCCGGCGAGCCGAGCTCGAGGCGGAGGCGGCCACCCCCGATCTGTGGAACGACCCCGACAACGCCCGGGCAGTCACCAAGGAGCTGGGCCGGGTCTCGGCCGACCTCGACCAGCTCGACGGGCTCCGCAACACGCTCGAGGACGCCCGAGCGCTGCTCGAGCTGACGGCGGAGTCGGCCGCAAGTGGAGCCCGCGACGCTGCGCTCGACACCGAACTGGTCGAGACCGTCGACGCCCTCGGGACGCGCCTCGGAGCACTCGAGCTGCAGTCGCTGTTCTCGGGCGAGTACGACGAGTTCGACGCGGTGTGCGAAGTGCACGCGGGCGCGGGTGGCACCGACGCGCAGGACTGGACCGAGATGCTGCTGCGCATGTACCAGCGCTGGGCGGAGCGTCGCGGTTTCACCGTCGAGGTGGACGAGGCGACTGAGGGCCAAGAGGCGGGGCTGTTGTCCGCGACCTTCATCGTGCACGGCCGCTTCGCCTACGGCCTGCTGGCCACCGAGCGCGGTGTCCACCGCCTGGTTCGCATGTCGCCCTTCGACTCGCAACACCGGCGCCAGACGAGCTTCGCCTCCATGGACGTGACCCCGTTCCTCGAGGACGTGTCGTCCGAGGTGGAGATCGACGAGAAGGACCTGCGCATCGACACCTACCGCTCGTCGGGCGCCGGCGGCCAGCACGTCAACAAGACGGACTCGGCCGTGCGCCTCACCCACCTGCCTACGGGGATCGTGGTCTCCTGCCAGAACGAGCGCAGCCAGCACCAGAACAAGGCCAAGGCGATGCAGATCCTGGGCGCCAAGCTGGCCGAGAAGGCTCGGGCCGAGCGCCGGTCCGAGCTGGACGCGCTGAGCGGCGACAGGGTCGACAACGCGTGGGGCCACCAGATCCGCTCCTACATGCTCGCCCCGTTCCAGCTCGTGAAGGACCACCGCACGGGTTACGAGACGGGTAACGTCGACGGCGTGCTCGACGGTGACCTCGACGGCTTCATGGAAGCCGAGTTGCGCCGCCAGCGCGAGGTGGGGGCGTAGCGAGCTCGGACGGCTGTGACCTGCACCGGAGCTGCTGACCCGTAACCGCAATGCGGAGAAAGTAGGATCGAGGGGGCGTCCCTTCCGCGGCCGGGGCAAAACCTCTCTCACTGATGATCCGATTCGACAACGTCACCAAGACCTACAAGGGCTCGACCGTCGCATTGCGCGACATCACGGTGGAGATCGAGAAAGGCGAGTTCGTCTTTCTCGTCGGCGCGTCCGGCTCGGGCAAGACGACCTTCATCCGGTTGCTCCTGCGGGAGGAGCTCCCCGACACCGGCGAGATCCTCGAGGCCGGGCGCAACATCGTCGAACTGCCCAAGTGGCGGGTGCCCTATCTACGACGCAACATCGGCTGTGTCTTCCAGGACTTCCGGCTCCTGCCCAACAAGACGGTCTTCGAGAATGTCGCCTTCGCGCTCGAGGTGATCGGCCGGCCCCGCCATGTCGTGTCCAACCAGGTGCCCCAGGTGCTGGACCTGGTTGGACTGGCCAACAAGAGGGATAACCTGCCGAACGAGCTCTCCGGCGGCGAGCAGCAGCGCGTCGCCGTGGCACGTGCGTTCGTCAACCGGCCCCTCATCTTGCTGGCCGACGAGCCGACCGGCAACCTCGACCCACAGACGAGCCAGGGCATCATGCAGCTGCTCGACCGCATCAACCGTACCGGCACCACGGTCGTGGTCGCCACGCACGATGAAGTGCTCGTTGACAAAATGCGACGGCGCGTCATCGAGTTGAGCAACGGCATGATGGTGCGCGACCAGGCGCGCGGTGTGTACGGGTTCGACGGCGCGGCGCAACAGACGGTCGAGGTTGCCGCCGGAGGTATGGGCTGACATGGCGGTCTCCGTCGACTACGTGGTTCGCGAGACCGCGTCCAACCTGTGGCGCAACCGGCTCATGACGATTGCCGCCATCCTGACCGTCGCCGTCTCGCTGTCGCTCGTGGGAGCGGCCCTGCTCCTGCGCCAGGGGTCGGCCAACGCCACCGGGACCCTCGAGCGGGGCACCCAGGTGACGGTTTGGATGCGACCCGATGCCAACCCCCAGGAGATCTCGGCCGTGGGCACGCAGCTGTCCCAGCTGAACTACGTCGTCCAACCCTGCGCCTACTGGAACAAGGCCAGGAACTTCTCCGAGGCCCGCCGCCTGCTGCCCTCAGACGTCTTCCAGGCCACTTCGCAGGCCGAGATGCCGACCTCCTACTGGTGCACCCCGGTTGCCCTGACCGACGCGGCCCAGGTGCAGCGCACCTTCAATGGCACCGCGGGAGTCCTGTCCGTGACCGAGCCCCAGCAGACGATCAAGAACGAGGAGACGGTCATCAACGTCTCGAAGTGGGTGTGCCTGGCGGTCGCCATCGTCTTGATCGTGTCGGCAGCCGTCCTGATCCTCAACACCATCCGCATGGCCATCTTCGCCCGCCGCCGCGAGGTGTCGGTCATGAAACTGGTCGGCGCCACCAACTGGTTCATCCGGGTGCCGTTCATGTCCGAGGGTCTCCTGCAGGGTTTCATCGGTTCCATGCTGGCGGCGGTCGTGGTCTATTTCGTCTACCTCTTCATCAACCATGAGGGCAGTGGCAAGACAACGAGCAACATCTTCACCGCAATGCACATGACGGGGTCCGAGGTCTTGCTCACCAACGTGGTCGTCGTCTTCGTGGGCATGGCGATCGGCTCCATCGGCTCAGCCATCGCCATCCGGCGATTCCTCGACGTCTGACCGCGCGCCTGAGAGCTCAGCTCGAGGCGTCCGCCGGCGAGCAGGTGAAGAACCACATGGTGCGCCCGCCGATCTGACTGTCCGGTCCGCGGTAGGGCTGGCGAGGGCAGTGGGCGATGGCCCAGACCAGGTCGGGATTGCGGGTGCGCGGTGCCACCGCCGCCAGCACGAGGGCGACCCTCCCGTGCCACACGTCATCGACGAATTGGGCCAGGCTGGGGGTCGGCGCCCGTCCGGTGAACCCGCCGACAGGGAGGAACTCACGGCCCGTGGCGAGGATCGGGACGCTCGACCCCGACGAGGTCTCCGACGTGATGACGCTCACCGAGGGGGCGACTCGCGCTGCGGCACGCACGAGACCCGCGTTGATTGCGGCCGACTCGGCGTTGGCCGCTCGGTCGTGGGCCGTGACGCTGGCCGGCTGGTAGGGCGAGTCGAAGGGCCCGAGCTGCGCCGCCACGACCGTGGCCGAGGCCCAGACCGAACCGACGACGAGCGCCGCAGCGGAAAGGCCGACGGCGGACCGCAGAGTCCACGACGGCCGGCGCGGCCACAGGGAGGCGGCAACGACCGAGACCGCGGCCAGTGCGAGGACCAGGGTCGTGGCCAGGATCCAGGGTCGGAGCCCGGCGTCAGACGGCAGCAGGTAGAGCTCGTAGGCGGTGCTGGCCACGACCGTGCCGCCGAGGACGGCGCGCACGTTGCGGCGGTCGCGCAGCTGCCAGGCCACCGCGAGCCCCATGCCGCAGAGCGCGGCGATCGGTGGCGCCGAGCGCGGCGAGATAGTACGAGTTGATGAAGTGGGACGAGGCAAAGAAGCTCCAGGTGAGGAACAGCCAGGCGGCCCACAGCACGGCAGCGGCTCGCAGCGCGTCGGTGCGGGGCTCCCGCCGGCGCGTCACCAGGATGCCGACGAGGGCCACGGCGGCGGGCAGCAGCAACCAGTCGCCGTCGCGGCCGAAGGCGCCGTTGAGGAAGCGGCCCGGGCCGCGCGGCACCGCCACGGTGGCGGCATGGACCTTGGGCGAGGCTCGCACGGGCGCTGGTGCCGGGTTGCACCCGGGCTGGTCCAGCGTGTTGCCGGTGAGCCTGTCCGCGCCGTTGTAGAGGAATACCTGGCTGAACACGGAGTTGTCGCAGCTGGCGTCGACGTAGGGCCGGTCGTGAGCCGGCACGAGGGTGACGACGCACATCCAGCTCAGCGAGACGACGACGACGACGAGGATGGAGACCGCGACATGACCGAGACGGCGCACCAACTCGACTGCCGGAGCGGCCAGGACGTAGGCGAGGTAGAGCGCGGGGAGGACCAACCAGGCCTGCAGCATCTTGGCCTGGAAGGCGAGACCGACCCAGACGCCGGCGACGACGAGGGATCGCACTCGGCCTGTCGTGAACGCCGCGGTCGTGGCATCGGCGGCAAGGACCAGCAGCAGGATCAGCAGCGAGTCCGAGATGTTGCCCCGGTTGAGCAGGATCGTGACCGGGGTGGCGGCCAGGGCGACCGCCGCGGCGAGGCCGGCAGCGGGACCCCCCACGCGACGCACCGTGCGGTACAGGACCAACACCGTCAGCGCGCCCTCCACCACCTGGGGCAGGGCGATGGCCCAGACGTGGAAGCCGAAGATCCGCACGGACAGCGCCTGGACCCAGAAGGCGCCCGGGAGCTTGTCGACCGAGACCGTGCCCCACGGATCGAAGGCGGCGAAGAAGAAGTTGTGCCAGCTCTGCGACATGCTGCGCGCCGCCGCGCCGTAGAAGGTCTCGAGCGTGGCGTCCCCCATGCCCCAGCCGTAGGAGAGGGCCGCCAGTGCCGCGACGATGAGGAGCGACGGCCTGGCCCAGCGGGGCTGGTCAGGGGGCGACAACCAGAAACGCCAGCGGCTGCTGCGCGTGGCCGGCGTGTCGGCCGCCGGCACGTCGTCCTCCTCGGCGGCACCGGGTACGAAGGTGAGGCTCCCGACCGAATCCCCCATCGTCGGGCAACCTACTGCCTGATCGGCTGGGTCAGGGTGCCATCGGGTTGCCGTCAAGGGGCATCCGCGCTCGGAGCACGAGGCCCTTGCCCGAGCGGAACGGCGCCGTCGTTTGCCTGATCTCGACCAGGCCACAGTCACGGAGGAGGACGCCCGTGGCGTCGATCCACCGATCGAGCGGCGCGCGTTTCTCAATGGCCCAGCGGTGCGTGAGGGCGACGAGCCAGCCTCCGGGTGCGAGGACGCGGGCGACTTCGCGCAGGGCCACGTCGAGCGGGTCCCACAGCTGCATGCTGTTGACCGCCACCACACCGGAGAAGGCCGCGCCGGGCCACGGGATCGACGCCACCCCGGCCTCCACGAGCCGCACGCGACCCGTGTCGATCGCGGCGCGGTTGCGCCGCCGTGCCACCGAGACCATGGCCGCCGATGGGTCGATGCCCGCAACCTGCCCGTGACTGACACGCCCGGCGAGCACCGCGATTCCGACGCCTGGCCCGAAGCCGACGGAGAGCACCGAGTCGCCAGCGGCGGGCGCGAGCTCGTCCAGAGCGGCCACCTCCATGTCCCGGTTCAGACGGGCCATCACGGCGGCAGCCAACCGGCCCGGCACGCCCTCGAATCCCGTCGTCGCGGTGTCCATGGCCATCACCCAATCACTTGAAGTACACTTCAAGTCAATGCCCGGTCTGCTCGACATCGGCGAGGTGGCGGCGCGCTCGGGGATGGCGGCCTCGGCGCTGCGCTTCTACGAGCGCGAGGAGATCATCGCGAGCGTCGATCGCAAGGGTCTGCGCCGGCAGTTCCCGCCGGACGTCCTGACCACGCTGGCCGTCGTTGCGATCTGCCGGCAGGCCGGGTTCTCGCTCGAGGAGATCAAGGAGCTGCTGGCCACGGGCGGCCGCTCCTCGTGGAAGTCCTTCGCGGCGCGCGAACGCGACGAGCTGCGGGCCCGGGCCGAGCATCTCGGAGCGCTGGCGGACCGACTCGACCATGCGCTGCAATGCCCGAGCCGCAACGTCTTTGACTGCGAGCATTTCCGTTCCGCGCTCGACGCTGCCCTCCCCGTGCACGCGGGCGCCGCCCCGATGCGCCCCGAGGCGCAGGCGCGGTGACGGGTCGCGCCGGCCCGACGCCCGATCGGTCACAGTCACGGTTCTTCTGCAACGTGCCGCGTAAGGCCTCTCTGCTCTGCGGTGTCGTGGCCCTGGCGGCGCTGGTGATCGGCGGGGGATTCGCCGAGATCAGCTCGAGCGGGGCACCGACTCCCCTCGAGACGACGATCGTGCGCTCCATCATCGTGGGGTCGCTCGTGCTCGGCGTCATCTGCTACGTGATCGGCGGGCACATGCAAGCGCCGGCGGGACGTTCTGGGCAAGACTGGCGCAATGGGAAGCGCCGGTGACAAGTCCAGGAAACCGCGGCGCCGGTTGTCCAAGGTTCCCAAGTACGAGGAGCCCAACACCCTCCCGGCCGCCGGCCTGACCGGCGGCGGCGGCGGTGTCTACGGCTCGCGCTACGGGCACTCGGCCGACCATCACGGGCACAAGCCGCCGGGACGCTTCGGCGCGTTCGTCCTGCGCGTCCTGGGGCAGAAACCCAAGACCTGAGCGTCCTCCGTCGCGAGGGCGAGCCCGGTGAGGGTTCCGGCAAGGTTCGCGGCAAGGCCCACTCCCCATGCTGGGTCGCGTCCCTCGAAGGGGGGCGCGACGAAAGCGAGGCATGCGATGGCCAACACCACCACGATCACCGGGAACCTCACCCGCGAGCCCGAGATCCGCTACACGAGGGAGGGGCAGGCAACCGCCCAGCTCGGGGTCGCGGTCAACCGCCGCTGGCAGGACCGGGCGACCCAGGAGTGGCAGGAGTCCACGTCGTTCTTCGACGTCATCTGCTGGCGGGACCTGGCCGAGAACGTCGCGCTCAGCCTCACCAAAGGCATGCGGGTCGTCGTGACCGGCCGACTGGAGCAGCGGAGCTGGGAGACCGAGGAGGGGGAGCACCGGTCCAAGGTCGAGATCACGGCGGACGAGGTCGGTGCGAGCCTGCGCTTCGCCACGGCCGACGTCCACAAGGTGGAACGACGCGGCGCGGTGGCACCTGACGGGGCCGAGGGCGAGGCGGCGTCGGACGCGATGCCGGTCGAGGCGTGAGTGTCACCCTGGCTGATCACCACGACGGCCTGGCCGGCCGCGACCGCCGTTCTCGTCCGTGTGGCGACACGAGTGATGACCGACCCGGCGACGCTGGTCGTGACAGCGACGGTCCCCGCCCTCCTGGTCGCCCTGCTCGGGGCCCGGGTGCGCGCACACCAGCGTCAGGGGCGCCGATCGACTTCCTGAGGGACGAGGTCGTCGAGATCTGCGGCGCATTGGCGCTGGGCGGGACGCTGCTGCGCCGGCTCGGACTCGGCAGCGAGGCGGAGCGCCTCGAGGCGCTGTTCCGCGCCGTCGAGGCGCGGTTGGCCCCGGATCAGTCGGTGGCGCTGTCCCCGGCGTCCGGCTGGTAGGTGAGGGAGAGAGAGTTGACGCAGTAGCGCAACCCGGTGTCGGTGGGGCCGTCGGGGAACACGTGCCCCAGGTGGCCGCCGCACCGGGCGCAGAGGATCTCGGTCCGCGTCATCCCGAAGCCACGGTCCTTCCGTTCGACGATCGTGCCGGCAGCGAGGGCACGGTCGAAGCTCGGCCAGCCCGATCCCGAGTCGAATTTCGCGTCGGTGTCGAACAGCTCGGCATCGCAGCCGGCACAGCGGAACACGCCCGTGCCGTCGACGTGGAGCAACGCCCCCGACCAGGCGGGCTCCGTACCGGCGCGGCGGAGCACCCGGTACTGCTCTGGCGTGAGCTGGTCCTTCCACTCCTCGTCGGGCTTGATGACCGCGAACACCGTACCGTCCCGTTTGTCAGTCCTGCGTGTGAACATCGGCAACGCCTTCTCCTCCCCTCCGTTGTTGCAACCGGTCCGCGGGCAGAGGTATTTCGCCCGTGCGCACGGTCAGGCCGCCAACGCGTGGGCGGCGCGGCCCATGAGGAAGAGGAAGTTGTCGGCGTAGAACTGCCGGCGTATGTCCTCACCGGCGTCGCCGAGCGACGCCTCGAAGCGCTCCAGGGGCTTGCGGCCCCCCTCCACATGCGGGTAGTCGGACGAGAACATCACGAGGTCGGGCCCGGACTGGGACACGATCCACCCGACGTCCTCCGTCGGGTAGGGGGTGAAGCGCACCTGCCGGTGCACGTAGTCGCTCGGCCGGAGCGACAGCGACTGCAGGCGCTCCTCGTGGCGCACGAACGCTTCGAAGGCGGACTCCATCTGCCGCAGCCACGACGGCATCCAGATGGCACCCTGCTCTATCACGCCGACGCGCAGATCGGGGAACCGCTCGAGCACCCCGTCGAAGATCAGCGTCGCCAGGGTCTGGGCCGGGGGAACCGGGATGCCCATGTAGTCGACGGAGCGGAAGTTCTCTTCACCCCCGTGGAAGTCGGGCGGCACCGGCTTGCCGTTGACGAAGTAGCCCGGATCGACGAGGGTGCCCGTCCCGCCCACGTGGAACACGACGGGGACGCCCGCCTCCTGGGCCTGTGCCCAGACCGCGAAGAGGTCGGTGTGGCTGGGCGAGAACCCCGGTGGGCAACCGGAGGCGACCAGCAGCGCGGCGGCACCCTGGTCGAGGGCGTCGCGCGCGGCCGCCGCGGCGCGCTCGGGGTCGGCCAGGGGGACGTACAGGGAAGGCAGCAGGCGGGGGTCGACGGAGCAGAACTCGAGCATGCCCCGGTTGTGGGCGCGGGCCGCGGCATAGGCCAGGTCGGCGTCGCCGGCATGCTCCAAGTCGTGCAGCCGGCCGTTGTGGAACGTGTTGAAGACGAGCTGGCTCGAGAAGCCGAGGAGGTCGAGGGCGCGTGGGCGATCCTCGGCGATGAAGGCCCCCGTCGCCGCGAAATTCTTGCGCGCCATGATCTCGGCCTCCTCGTCGGCACGGTACTCGGCCGAGGCATGGCGGGCCCGCAACGTGTCGAAGGCGGCGATCAGGTCGCGCTGCTGGGTGGCGGGATCGCCGGTCTGGCGCAATTCGTTCCCGCCGGGGTAGCTCAGCACGGGTAGCCGGTCCCGGAAGGCGGCCTCGGCGTGGTCACGCAGCCAGGTCGGCGTCTCCATGATGTGGGCGTCGGCGTCGTGGACCACCCGTCCCTCGGAGTACGGCACGGCACCCTCCCTTCTGCGCCTGCACGCGCGCTGCGGACCCGAGTATTCCAGCACTCGGCGGGTGGCACCCGGCGGGCACCTGACGCCCCGTCAGATCGGGTGCGTGTGCTTGGCTACGCTCCTCGGGCGATGGATCTGCGAGACCGCCCCGAGGACGTGGCGTTCCGCCGCGAGGTCCGCTGCTTCCTGCGAGAACATCTTGTCGGTGAGTTCGCCGAGCTGGGCGGGCGAGGCGGCTCGGGCGACGAGACCTTCGGCTTCGAGGTCCGCCGGCGCTGGGAGAAGCTCCTGGCTGAGGGTGGCTGGACCTGTCTGGGCTGGCCGGTCGAGTACGGCGGGCGAGGGGCCTCCATGACCGAGCAGGTCATCTTCAACGAGGAGTACGTGCGGGCGGGGGCGCCGGGGCGGGTCAACGTCATGGGCGAGGGTTTGCTCGGGCCGACCCTCATTCACTACGGCACGCCCGAGCAGAAGGCGCAATTCCTGCCGCCCATCCGGGCGGGAGCCGAGCTGTGGTGCCAGGGCTACTCGGAGCCCGACGCGGGAAGCGACCTGGCCAACGTCAAGACCCGGGCCGAGCGCGACGGCGACGAGTGGGTGGTCACGGGGCAGAAGGTGTGGACCTCACTTGCTCATCAGGCGGACTGGTGCTTCGTCGTCTGCCGGACCGACCCCGCCGCGGTGAGGCACCGCGGGCTGTCGTACCTGTTGGTGCCAATGGACCAGCCCGGGGTGGAGGTGCGCCCGATCACCCAGCTGACACGGACCTGCGAGTTCAACGAGGTGTTCTTCGACGGTGCCCGCACGCCGGCCGAGAACGTGGTGGGCGGCGTCGGTGACGGGTGGCGTGTCGCACTCGCCACCCTGGCCTTCGAGCGGGGCGTGGCGCTGCTCGGCCACCAGCTCGGGTTCCGTCGCGAGCTCGACCGGATCGTGGCGCTCGCCGCGGCCAACGGGAAGTCGCGCGACCCGGTGCTGCGCCAGCGATTGGCCCAGGCCCACATCGAGCTGACGATCATGGGCTACAACACGCTGCGCAGCCTTTCGGGCGTGGACGGGCCGGTGGCGCCGCCGGAGGCCTCCATCGCCAAGCTGTTCTGGGGCACGTGGCACCGGCGGCTCGGCGAGCTGGCCATGGGCGTGCTGGGCCCGGCGGCAACCGTGCTCGACGGTGAGCCGCTGCCCGAGAACGGCGGCTACGGGCTGGGGGACCTCCAGCGCTCCTTCCTCTTCGCTCGCTCGGAGACCATCTACGGCGGCTCGAACCAGATTCAGCGCAACATCATCGGTGAGCGGGTACTCGGACTCCCACCGGAGCCGAAAGGGGTGGCGTGAACGCCAGCTTGGACGCGCCGTTCGACCCGCCGCCCCCGCCGCCGCCCCCGGACGGCCACGGGCTCTTGGCGGGGAAGGTGATCGTCGTGACAGCGGCCGCCGGGACGGGCATCGGCTCCGCCACGGCCCGGCGCTGCCTACAGGAGGGTGCGGCGGTCGTGGTCTCCGATGCGCACGAACGGCGCCTGGCCGAGACGGCCGAGCAGTTGGTGGCCGAGGCCGGCGCCGAGGGTGCGGAGCGGGTGCATGCGTTGGCCTGCGACGTGCGCAACGAGACGCAGGTGGGTTCCCTCTACGACGGTGCGACCGCGCGGTTCGGCCGTATCGACGTGGCGGTGCACAATGCCGGCCTCGGCGGCACGGTGCCCCTGGTGGACATGACCGACGAGCAGTGGTCGAGTGTGCTCGACATCACGTTGACGGGCACGTTCCGCTGCACGCGAGCCGCCCTGACCCGGATGCTGCCGCAGCACCGAGGCGTCGTCGTCAACAACGCCTCGGTGCTCGGGTGGCGAGCCCAGCCGGGCCAGGCGCACTACGCCGCGGCCAAGGCGGGGGTGATGGCGCTGACGCGCTGCGCGGCCGCCGAGGCGGCGCCTTTTGGGGTACGGGTGAATGCAGTGGCACCCAGCCTGGCCGAGCACCCGTTCTTGAACCGAGCCATCCCGGACGAGGATCTGGCCGTGCTGCGCCGTCGCGAGCTCTTCGGACGCGGTGCCGAGACGTGGGAGGTGGCGAACGTCATCGTCTTCCTGGCCAGCGACTACTCGTCCTACATGTCCGGAGAGGTCGTCGCCGTGAGCAGCCAGCACCCGTGAGAGCCGCCGGTGTCGGTGGGACGCCACCGGAGCAGGAGGACCCACGGGCCGATGTGATCTGGGGAACCGTGCCCCGGCTGGTGGAGGACGCCGCGGTGCGGCACGGAGCGGCCGAGGCGTTGGTCGACGGCGAGCTCTGCCTGTCCTACGCGCAGCTGGCGCAGGAGGTGGACCGTTACGCCCGCGGCTTCATCGCGAACGGTGTCGGCGCGGGGGACCGGGTGGCCGTGTGGGCACCCAACTGCGCCGAGTGGATGCTCGCCGCGCTGGGCCTCCTGCGGGCCGGCGCCGTGCTCGTGCCGTTGAACACGCGCTTCAAGGGCGGCGAGGCGGCCTACATCGTGCGCAACGCCGGCGCGACGACCCTTCTCACGGTGCGCGGCTTCCTGGGCGCCGACTATCCGGCGATGTTGGCGGGCGAGGAGACCGGCAGGCTGGGGCGCATCGTCTTGTTGCGCGACGAGGATGGGAAGGCCACCGGCGGTCCTGCCGCGGTGCCGACCGTCGGGCTGCCCGAGTACCTCGCGGCGGGCGCCGGCGTCGAGCCCTCCGTGTCCGCGGCCAGGGCCGCCCGGGTCCAACCGGGCGACGCCTCCGACATCATCTTCACCTCCGGCACTACCGGCCACCCCAAGGGGGCCATGTCGACGCACGCCCAGACGTTGCGCACGTTCGGGACGTGGTCGTCCATCGTCGGCCTGGCCGCGGGCGACCGCTACCTCGTGGTGAACCCCTTCTTCCACACCTTCGGGTACAAGGCGGGCATCCTGGCCTGCCTGATGGCCGGCGCCACCGTGGTGCCCGAGCCGGTGTTCGACGCCAATGCCGTGATGGAGCGCATCGCCGCCCAGCGCATCACCGTGCTGCCGGGCCCGCCCACGCTGTACCAGACGCTCCTCGCCGATCCGCGTCGCGCCGGGTACGACCTGTCGTCGCTCCGTCTGGGCGTGACCGGCGCCGCGGTGGTGCCCGTCGAGCTCGTGCAGGCGATGCGTGACGAGCTCGGGTTCGGCACGGTCCTGACCGCCTACGGCCTGACGGAGTCCTGCGGGACGGTGACGATGTGCCGGCGCAGCGACCCACCCGAGATCATCGCGGCGACGTCGGGCCGGGCCATCCCGGGCCTCGAAGTGCGCGCCGTGGCGGAGGGCACGGAAGTCCCAACGGGCGAGCCGGGCGAAATTGTCGTGCGGGGCTACACCGTGATGTCGGGTTACTGGGGGAACGAGGAGGCGACGGCCGAGGCGATCGACACGGACGGCTGGCTGCACACCGGCGACGTCGGGGTCATCGACGCCGCGGGCAACGTGACCATCACGGACCGGGTCAAGGACATGTTCGTCGTGGGCGGATTCAATGCCTACCCGGCCGAGATCGAGGCCATCCTGCGTGGCCACGACGCCGTCGCCCAGGTGGCGGTCGTCGGCGTTCCCGACGAGCGCATGGGGGAGGTGGGCTGCGCCTACGTCGTCCCGGCCCCCGGAGCCGGCGGTGGCGTCGACCCCGAGGACCTCGGGCGCGCCATCCTCAGCTGGTCACGGGCCGCCATGGCCAACTACAAAGTCCCTCGCGGCGTCGTGGTGGTCGACGCCCTCCCGCTGAACGCGAGCGGGAAGGTGCTCAAGCGTGAATTGCGCCGGCGCCATGCCGAGGACGAGGACCGCGTCATCACCAACGAGTCGTGACCAACGAGAGGAGCAAGTAAGTGCGAGGCATCGTCTACACGGGAGAGGGGGTCGAGGTCACCGATGCGCTGGAGGTACGGGGTCCCGGGCCCAACGAGGTGCAGGTGCGTATGGAGGCAGCCGGCGTCTGCCACTCCGACCTGTCGGTCATCGACGGGACGATCCCCTTCCCGGCGCCGGCCGTCCTCGGACACGAGGGTGCCGGCGTCGTCGAGGCCGTCGGTGACGCGGTGCGTTCGGTGAAGCCGGGCGACCACGTGGTGATCGCCACCCTGGCCAGCTGTGGTGCCTGCCGCGCCTGCAGCACCGGGCACCCGACGTGGTGCAAGAGCTCGCTGGGGAACATCACCACGCCGTTCACCTTCAAGGGCGAGCCTGCCTCCAACTTCGCCGCCGCCTCGGTCTTCTCCGAGGTGACGATCGTCAGCGAGGTCCAGGCGGTGCGCATCCCCGACGAAATCCCGCTGTCGTCCGCCTGTCTCATCGGGTGCGGCGTGCTCACGGGCGTCGGCACCGTGCTGAACCGGGCCAAGGTGCGCCCGGGTGACACCGCAGCGGTCTTCGGCGTGGGCGGCGTCGGGCTCAACGTGATCCAGGGCCTGCGCATCGCCGGGGCCACCAGGATCGTGGCTGTCGACACGGTGGCCGCCAAGGAAGGGCTCGGACGGCAGTTCGGCGCCACGCATTTCGTCGACGCCACCGCGGGCGACGCCGCCGCTGCGGTGCGCTCCCTGGTGCCCGCCAACCGAGTGTCCGCCGCCGGTGCCCTGTTCCCGCTCGGCGGCGTCACGTGGGCCTTCGATTGCGTCGGCCACCCCGCCGTCCTGCGCAGCGCACTGGACTGCCTCGATTGGGGCGGCAACGCGGTGGCCATCGGCATCCCGCCCAGGGGCACCGAGGTGCCGGTGGACGTCAACGCGCTGGCCTACGTGGACCGGGGCCTGCTCGGCTGCCGCTACGGCTCAGCCCGACCGCACCACGACATCCCCCTGATGGTGGACCTTTACCAGGCTGGGCTGCTCATGCTCGACGAGCTGGTGTCGCTCACCCGCCCGTTGGACCGGTTCGGGGAAGTGGTCGACGAGATGCACGCGGGGCGCGTGGCGCGCGGCGTCCTCACGTTCGACTAGAAACGCTCCATGCGAAAACTGCCTTCGACCGGGACGGTGTCGTGAAAGGTGTCATCCTCGCCGGGGGCACCGGTTCGCGTCTGTACCCCCTGACGCGCATCACGAACAAGCACCTGCTGCCCATCTACGACCGCCCGATGATCGCCTGGAGCATCGAAGCGGTGGTGTCGAGTGGGATCGACGAGATCATGCTCGTCACCGGCGGCACGCACGCCGGCGAATTCCTGCGCCTGCTCGGCAACGGGCACGAGTACGGCATCGACCAACTCTCCTACGCCTACCAGGAGAAGGCGGGTGGCATCGCGGAGGCCCTCGGATTGGCGGCGCACTTCGCCGAGGGTGAGCCCGTGCTCGTCATGCTCGCCGACAACATCGTCGAGCGGTCGATTCGGCCGATGGTCGACGCCTTCCGCGCCGATCCGGTCGGAGCCCGCATCCTCCTCTCGAAGGTTGACGAGCCCGAACACCTGCGCCACCTCGGCGTGCCTGTCTTCGGCGAGGACGGGCGGGTGGTGCACATCGAGGAGAAGCCCGAACAGCCCGCCTCCGAGTACTGCGTCACGGGTATCTACTGCTACGAGGCGGGCGTGTTCGACATCATCGGCGACCTCGTCCCGTCGGGGCGCGGCGAGCTCGAGATCACCGACGTGAACAACCACTACGTCGGGAAGGGCCAGATGGCCCATGACATCCAGGAAGGGTTCTGGGGCGACGCCGGCGAGTCGATCGAGGCGTACTACGCCGTCAACGACTTCGTGCGGCAGAACGGGGCGAATCTGGCGTCGTGAAACGGGGGCGCCGTCGACGTGCGACGAGCCCGGTCAGGTGGGTGCGCCTCGCATAGCCTGAGCGGGTGGGCGGCCTGTTGGAGATTGCGGGGTTGCGCCGCACCTTCGGCTCCATCACCGCGCTCGACGACCTCTCCTTCGACGTGCCCGCCGGGCACGTCGTGGGCTTCCTCGGGCCCAACGGCGCCGGCAAGACCACGACGATGCGGGCCATCTTCGGCCTGATCGACCTCGATGCGGGCGTCGTGCGGTGGAACGGCAGGCCGGTCGGTCAAGCCGAGCGCCGCCGGTTCGGCTACATGCCCGAAGAGCGCGGCCTGTATCCCGGCATGCTCGTGGGCGAGCAGATCGAGTACCTCGGGCGCCTGCACGGCCTCGACCCGGTCCGGGCCGCCCGGGCCGCACGAACGTGGCTGGAGCGACTCGACATCGCGGACCGCATCGGGAGCAAGGTCGAGGCGCTCTCCCACGGCAACCAGCAGCGGGTGCAGTTGGCGGCGGCCCTGGCGCACGACCCGGAGCTGCTGGTGCTCGACGAACCGCTGGCGGGCCTCGACCCCGTCGGCATCGAGGCCATCGGGCAGGTGCTCGTCGAGCGGGCGCAGGCGGGCTGCTGCGTCCTCTTCTCGAGCCACCAGCTCGATCTCGTCGAGAACCTCTGCGAGCAGGTGACGATCATCGACCACGGCCGCCTCGTCGTTGCCGGCACGGTGGACGACCTGGCGACCAGGGGTGGGCGGCGCCTCGTGGTCCGGGTGGAGGGTGATCGCCGTGCCGATTGGGCGCGCGGCCTGCCGGGCGTGACGATCTCGGAGGTCACCGGGGCCGCCCGGCTCGTGCTCGACGACGCCGTCGACTCCGACGTGGTGCTGCGGGCCGCCATGGCCGCCGGGAGGGTCACCCAGTTCTCCTTCGAGCGCCGGCGGCTCTCCGAGGTCTTCCGGGAGGCCCTGGAGTGAAGGTCGTGATCATCCTCGTCGTGGTGGCCGTAATGCTGGCGGTGCGCCTGTGGCAGCGCGGACGCCGGCGGCGGAGCGCGGGGGACGTGGCCGGGGGCGCCCTCGGCCGGCGGTGGTGGGCGACCGCAGGTGCTTCACTCGGCGATGTCGGTTTGGTCGCGCAGCGCGAGATCCGCGAGCGGGTGCGGGGGCGCATCTTCCGCGTGGGGACGCTCTTCATCTTGCTCGGCGTCGCGGCAGCCATCGTGATCCCGAAGATCCACAGCGGCACCCCTGCCCCACCGCAACGGGTCGGGGTCGTCGGTGCCTCGGGCCCGCTCCTGGCGCAGGTCGTCACGGAAAGCGGGAGGCAGAGCGGCACCGCCGTCCGGATAGCGCCGCGAGCCCGATGTCGCCGCGGCGGAGAACGCCCTGCGCTCGGGCGAGCTCGACGTCGCAGTCATCGACGGTGAGCGGATCGTCGTGGAGCAGGCGATCACCGGGAGCGACGCGTCGACGACCGCCGGGCTCGTGCACACCCTGGCGGCGGAGCTGGGGATCCTGCATGCGTACCAGTCCGCCGGTGTCTCGGCCGGGCAGATCGAACAGGTGGCGCACGCGCGACCGGTGCCTGTGCACAGCCTGCAGCCGGGCCACCGCAGCGGAGCGGCGAAGAACACCGACGTGATCGGCATCGTCCTCCTCTTCCTCATGCTGACGCAGTACAACACCTGGATCCTGATGGGCGTCATGCAGGAGAAGGCGAGCCGGGTCGTCGAGGTCCTGCTCGCCACCGTGCGGCCCATCCAGCTCTTGGGCGGCAAGGTCCTCGGTATCGGCCTGGTCGCGATGGGCCAGGCGTCGCTGATCGTCGCGGTGGCGCTCGGGCTCGGCGCCGTCGTCGGCTCCGACCTCCTGCACGGCTCGGCGCCGTTGGTGCTCTTGAGCCAGCTGTTGTGGCTGGTGCTCGGGTACGCCTTCTACTGCTGGGTCTACGCCGCCGCCGGCTCCATGGCCGAGCGCCAGGACCAGGTCCAGACGCTGGTCCTCCCCCTCACCCTGCCCATCCTGCTCGGCTACGTGCTCGCCATCACCACGGCCAGCACCGGCAACCCGAGCCTCTTCTTCAAAGTGCTGGCCTACCTGCCGCCGACGGCGCCGTTCGAGATGCCCGTCCTGGTCGGGTTGGGACAGGTGACCTGGTGGCAGTTCACGGCGTCGGTGCTCATCAGCATTGCCGGGACCGCCGCCATGGCCCGGCTGGCGGCAGGCATCTACCGCCGAGCCGTGCTCCGCTCCGGAGCGAGGGTGCATCTGCGGGACCTCTGGACGCGTCCGGCCCGGCGGGGCCGCACGCCCGACGCCGCCGGCGGGGCGCCCGGCTGATCGGTCAGAGGGGCGGCTCGGCCGGGACCTCGAGCCTGACCCGGCGGACGCTCTCCGCGATGCCGGTGCCGTCCAGCCCGAGGCTGGCCAGGATGTCGTCCGCCCTTCCCTGCGCGAGGAACTGGCGCGGGACGCCCAGGACGCGGGTCGCGGGAGCGCGGAGGCCGGCCGACTCGACCTGAGCCGCCATCGCGTCGATGAGGAAGGCACCGGCCCCGCCGTGGCGGACGCCGTCCTCCGCGGTGACCACGAGCCGGTGGCGGGCGGCGTCGGCGAGCATGGCCGCGTCGGCCGGCGAGACCAGGCGCACGTCCCAGACCGTGGCGTCGATCCCCTCGCCGGCCAGTTCGTCCGCGGCCTGCAGGCAGGCCCCGACCGTCTTGCCCACGCCCAGGAGGCACACCGAACCGTCGCCGGCCCGCAGCTGGCGCGCCTGGAGGCCGCGGCCCACCTCGCCGGGGTCCACGTGGCGCGGCGCGCTCTTGGGCACGCGGATGGTGGACGGCCCGGGGAGACCGAGGGCGGTCCGGAGCATCGGCTCCACCTCCTCGGCCGACGACGGCGCGAAGACCGTCATGCCGGGAATGGAAAGCGCCAGGGCCAGGTCGAGGATGCCGTGGTGGCTCGGCCCGTCGTCACCGGTGATGCCGGCGCGGTCGAGCACGAAGACCACCGGGCAACCGTGGAGGCCCACGTCGAGGTTCGCCTGGTCGAAGGCGCGGGACCAGAACGTCGAATAGACCGCCACGACGGGCCGCAGGCCGGCCATCGCCATGCCGGCCGCCGAGGTCACCTCGTGCTGCTCGGCGATGCCGACGTCGAAGAAGCGGTCAGGGAAGCGGGCCTGGAACGCCAGCAGCCCCGTCGGACCCGGCATGGCAGCGGTGAGGGCCACGATGCGGGGGTCCTCAGCGGCCACCGCCAGCAGCGCGCGCGCGAAGGCGTCGGTGTAGGTGGCGGCGCGCTGGGGCAACTCGTCGATCGCCGCCACGGGCGACGAGCCGGGCGGCTCGATACCACCGCTGTCGGATCCGGCGGAGCCACCCACGGCCAGGCCTGCCGAGCTGCCCACGGCGTTCTCGAGCGCGATCGGCCTTGTCGCCTTGACGTCGTGCAGGCGCTGAATCTCGTCCTCTTCCGCCGGTGCGTAGCCACGGCCCTTCTGTGTCAGCACGTGGACGACGATGGGGCCGTCCCACTCGGCGGCGTGGGTGAACGCCTGCTCCATGTGCTCAATGTCGTGACCGTCGATCGGGCCGGCGTAGCGGACGCCCAGCGCCTCGAAGAACGTGTGCGGCGCCACCATCTCGCGCAGCGCACTGGTCAACGAGTGGACGCTCGAGTAGGCGAGCCCACCGAACGCCGGCAGCTCGCGCAGGCGCAGGCGGAGGCGTTCCCGGGCCGCGGTGTAGGTGGGATTGAGCCGGAGTGCGGTGAGGCTCTGCGAGAGCTGCGACACCGTCGGTGCGTAGGAGCGCCCGTTGTCGTTGAGCACGATCACGACGCGGCGGCGCGAGTGGCCGAGGTTGTTCAGCGCCTCGTAGGCCATGCCGCCGGTGAGGGCGCCGTCGCCGACGACGGCGACCACCTTGCGCTCGCCGTCGATGCTCCGCAGGGAGAACCCGCTGGCGATCCCGTGGGCGTAGGACAGGGCCGTCGACGCGTGGCTGTTCTCGATCCAGTCGTGCTCGGACTCGGCCCGGTTGGGATAGCCCGACATCCCGCCGGCCTGCTTCAGGTTCTTGAAGCCGTAGCGCCGCCCGGTCAGGAGCTTGTGCACGTAGGCCTGGTGACCGGTGTCCCAGAGGATGACGTCGCGGGGCGAGTCGAAGACGCGGTGCAGGGCCAGCGTGAGCTCCACCGCGCCGAGGTTCGAGCCGAGATGGCCGCCGGTGGTCGTCACCGTGTCGACGATGAAGGCCCTGATCTCCTCGCACAAGGCGGCGAGCTCTTCTGGGCTCAGGCCCTTGACATCGGCGGGCGTTTCGATGCTTTGCAGGATCATGGCGGTCGCCCCAGGCTACCCGTTGGCATCCTCTCGGACCGTGCGCTCCTTCATCAGCAGGGTGCACCCGGCGACACCGAAAGAGGCCAGGGCGAGGACCTGGAGCCCTCGGGCCGGCCCGAGCGACTGCGAGACCCAGCCGACGATCGGCGCCCCTGCCACCCAGCCCACGTAGCCGGCCGCGGTGAAGGCGCCGACCGCGCTGACCACCTGGCTCGCCATCTGGCTCACGGTGCTCATCACGAGTGGCCAGAAGAGCGAGGCGCCGCCAGCGCCGAGTGCGAGCCCGAGCGCGGCCAGGCCCGAGAGGGGCGAGAGCGACTCGAGCAGGATGCCGGCGCCGGCGACGCAACCGCCGGTGATCAGCGCGTGCCGGGTCGAAAGGCGGCCGACGAGGGACCCCCCGGCACCCCGCGTGGTGACCGCGACCAGCTGCCCGACCACATAGGCCCCGGCCCCGAGCAGGACGCCCGTGGCCAGGTGATTGCGCAGGTAGAGCACGCCCCAGGTGTCCACGCCCCCCTCGGTGACCTCGGCCAGGGCGAACACGGCCAGGAGCAGCACGAGCCCGTCACGGCGCAGGCGCCGGATCGGATGGGCCGCCGTGGGGCGCGCCGGTCCGCCGGCGCCGGCGGCGGTGAGGGCGGTGCCCTGATCCGTGGTGAGGGCCCACACGCCGACGGCCAGGGCCACCACTGCGATGGCGGGCCACACCCAGCGCCAGGACACGCCGGCGTGGATGACGAGCGCGGCGACGGCCGCGCCCGTGAGCGCGCCCGCGTTGAAGAGCGCGTGGAAGCGCACCAAGGCCGACGGGTTGTCGACGAGCCGGTGGGACGCCTCGGCGTTCATGGCCGTGTCGATGGAGCCCCCGGCGATCTCCACCAGGACCAGCACCGACGGCGAAGGACCACCGGTCCCGGGTGAGCGCGAGCACGCACAGGAGGACCGACCAGGCGAACAGCGCGATCCACAGGAGCCGGCGCGCGCCGACCCGGTCGGCCAGGTGCGCCATGACCGCGCTCGACGCGCCGGCGACGGCGACGGCGACCGCGAGCAGCACCCCCAGTTGGGCGTCGTTGAGCGAGAAGGCGTGCTGAATGTCGAAGAGCATCACGGCCCAGCTGCCCCAGAAGAGGCCGAAGGTGGCGAACGACGCCACGACCGGCCCCATCCCGGCGAGGAGCCGTCCCCCCACGAGGCGCGGGGTCGCGCTCAGGATTTTCCGGCGGCGCCCGCCTTGGCCAGGAACGCGGCGCGGTCGAGCACGACCCGCGTGACGCGGCCCGCACCGACCAGTCCGCCGCCGTCGCCCTCGAGCCGGGCGGCCGAGACGGTGAAGATCAGGCGCCGGCCCTCGACCTTGACGAGGGTGGCCTCGGCCAGCACGACCGACCCCACCGCCACCGGTGCCAGGTGGTCGAACTGCACCCGGGTGGCCACGCTCGACTGTGCATCGGTCAGGTGCCCGTCGGTGGCGCGGCACGTCGCCTCCTCGCACAGCGCGATCAGGCGGGGCGTCGCGAGTACCGGGACGTCGCCGGAGCGGAATTGCTCCGCCGTGTCCTCCTCGCCCACCGTCAGCTCGAGCTGAGCGCTCAAGCCGGTGTGCGGCCCGTGCCCGGCGGCCGTGGTGATCGGGGACGAGTCAGCGGGCACGACGATTACGATACCGCCGTGACCGACGCCGCCCTCATCGACCCTGACGTGCTCGAACGTGTCCTGTCCACCGCGTTGGAGGGGGGCGGGGACATGGCAGAGGTGTTCGCAGAAGATGCGGTGTCGACCGGCGCCATGCTCGACGACCGCCGGGTGGAGGAGCTCTCGTCCGGGCGGTCGCGTGGCGCGGGGATCCGCGTCGTCGACGGTGAGACCACGGGATTCGCCCACACCGCCGACCTGAGCGAGGCGGGGTTGGCGGCCGCCGCACGGGCCGCGGCGGCGGTGGCCCGCCAGGGGGGCGCGCGGGTGCGCACGGTCGCGCTCGGGCCGCTGTCGGCCCACGGACGGGGCGAGCGCACGCCGCCCGACTCGGTCGACAAGGCCCGCAAGCTCGAGTTGCTGGCACGGGCCGACGAGGCGGCGCGCGCCGCCGGCGACGCCATCACCCAGGTGCAAGTGGGCTGCGGGGACAGCCGGCGCCGTGTCCTGATCGCCAACTCCGAGGGCCTGCTGGCCCAGGACGACCAGATCCGCACGCGTTTCAACGTCGCCTGTGTCGCCAACGGCGACACAGGCATGCAGACGGCCTACGAGTCGCTGGCCCGGACGGAAGGCTTCGAGATCTTCGAGCGTGACCGCGTCGAGGACATCGCGCAGCGGGCGGCCGCCCGCGCGCTGATCAAGTTGTCGGCCCGCCCGGCCCCGTCGGGGGAGGTGCCCGTCGTGCTGGCCGGCGGCAGCGGCGGCATCCTGTTCCACGAGGCGTGCGGCCACGGGCTCGAAGCCGACCACATCGTCAAGGACGCGTCCGTCTACACGGGGCGGGTCGGGGAGCTCGTCGCCAGCCCCCTGGTCACCCTCGTCGACGACGGGACGGTCCTCGGAGAGTGGGGCAACTTCGCAGTGGACGACGAGGGGTGCCCGCCCGCCCGCAACGTACTGATCGAGAACGGGATCCTGACCGACTACATGTGGGACTGGTTGCGGGCGCGCAAGGAGGGCCGCACGTCGTCGGGCAACGGGCGCCGGCAGAGCTACCAGCACCTCCCCATGGTGCGCATGACGAACACCTACCTCCTCGCCGGCGCCGAGGACCCCGAAGAGATCATCGCCCAGACGCCCTCGGGCGTCTACGTCAAGAAGCTCGGTGGCGGCCAGGTCAACACCGCCACGGGCGACTTCGTCTTCGGCACCACCGAGGCCTACCTGATTGAGGGCGGGCGCATCACCGAGCCCCTCCGCGACGCCAACCTCATCGGAAACGGCCCCGAGGTGCTGCGGCGCATCGACGCGGTGGCCACGGACTTCGACATGACGCCGGGCACCTGCGGCAAGGACGGGCAGAGCGTCCCGGTCGGGTGTGGGCAGGCCACGCTGCGCATCACCGGCGTCACTCTCGGAGGGACGGCGTGAGCGATCTGCACGACCTCGCGCTGTCGGTCGTCGGGCGGGCGCGTGCCGGCGAGGGCATGGAGGTCTACGTGACGCGGGGGACCGACACCGAGGTGCGGGCCTACGACGGCGAGGTCGAGTCGCTCACGTCGGCCGACTCCTCCGGCGTCGGGATCCGGGTCCTTGTCGACGGGCCCGGTGGCGCGGGCAGCCAGGTCGGCTTCGCCTGGGCCGGTTCGCTCGACCCGGACGTCATCAGCGCCACGCTGGCCGATGCCCGCGACAACGCCCACTTCGCCACGCCCGACCCCGACGTGGTCCTGGCCGAACCGGACGGCGTGGCGCCGGCGGACCTCGACCTCTGGGACGACGGTGTCGCCGCCACGCCGATGGAGAAGAAGGTCGCGCTGGCGCTCGATCTGGAGCGGGCGACACGGGCCGCCGACCGCCGGGTCCGGCAGGTCTCCTCGGCCGACTACTCGGACAGCCGGGTGGAGGTGGCACTCGCCTCGACGACTGGCATCTCGTCGTTCCGGCGGCGCACCAACGCCTTCCTCTCGGTGGACGCCATCGCCGGGGAGGGTGCCGACACCCAGACCGGCACCGGGTTCAGCGTCGGCCGGGCTCCCGGCGAGCTCGTGCCCGACGAGGCGATGGACGAGGCCGTCGGGCGGGCGACCCGGATGCTGGGCGCGCAGAAGGCGCAGTCCGCGCACTGCACCGTGGTGTTCGACCCGCGGGTGGTCTCCACCCTGCTGGCCGTGGTGGCGTCGGCGCTCTCCGGGGAGGCCGTGGTGAAGGGCCGCTCGCTCTTCGCCGGGCGCATCGGCGAGTCGGTCGCCGTCGGCGGGTGTCACCCTGGTCGACGACCCCACCGACGCGCGCGCCTACGGTGCGACGTCACACGACGGCGAGGGCCTCGCCTGCCGGCGCAACGTCCTCATCTCCGAGGGCATGTTGCGGATGTTCGTGTTCGACACCGTGTCGGCCCGCCGCGCCGGGACGGTGTCCACCGGGTCGGCGGTGCGGGCAGGATTCGCCGGCACACCGTCGGCCGGGTGTCGTGCGCTGGTCCTCGCACCCGGTGCGAAGGGCCACGACGAGATCCTGGCCGCCGTCGGGGACGGGCTCTACGTCCAGTCGATCACGGGCGTCCACTCGGGCGTGAACCCCGTGAGCGGCGACTTCTCCGTCGGGGCAGAGGGGCTGAAGATCGAGGGCGGGGCGCTGGCGCAGCCGGTGCGCGAGGTGACGGTCGCCTCCACGCTGCAGCGCATGCTGCAGTCGGTCGTCGAGATCGGCGGCGACCTGCGCTGGCTCCCCGGCGTGGCAGCGGGCCAGACCCTGGCCATCGCCGACATGGCGCTCAGCGGCGATTGACCTCAGCTGGCGGCGGTGGCGGCAGGCTTGGCGTCGGCGCCCGAGCCGTTGCTGGCCGCTGTCGAGGCCTCCTTCGATGGCGTCGAGTCCGCGCCCGCCGTGTCGCCGGTGGACTTCTCGGGGCTCGAGACCCCTGCGCCGTTGGAGCCCGAGGCGGCCCGCGAGTCCGTCTTGTAGAACCCGCTGCCCTTCAGGACGATGCCGACGTTGCCGTACACCTTGCGCAGCGGGGCCCCGCACTCCGGGCACTCGGTCAGCGGGTCGTCCGAGAAGCTCTGGACGGCCTCGA
Source organism: uncultured Acidimicrobiaceae bacterium (assembly GCA_963726135.1). GTDB lineage: Bacteria > Actinomycetota > Acidimicrobiia > Acidimicrobiales > RAAP-2 > Bog-473. The sequence goes on along the minus strand of CAVSBE010000001.1, from coordinate 199,828 downwards.
GCCGGTGCCCGCATGCGGTGCATGCGTATTCGTAGGTCGGCAATGGACTCCTCCGTCGGGCGCTCGTTGGCACTCACTACCTGAGACTGCCAAGTGTATCGGGCGCGAGGGCCGTTCGGCGTCGGACGGCCCTCGAGCCAGGCCGTAAACTCCGTGGTTGTGTCCGACCGCATGCTGGCCAATCTCGACCCGCTGGGCGGCGCCCGCATGGTCGACGTCACACCCCGTGAGCCCACGCACCGCCGGGCCCTGGCTCGCTGCCGGGTCTCGATGCTGCCCGAGACGACGACCAAGGTGGCCAACAACGCCATCACGAAGGGTGACGTGCTGGCCGCGGCCCGCATCGCCGGCATTCAGGCGGCCAAGCGCACGGCCGAGCTCATCCCGATGTGCCACCCCGTCCTGGTGGGCTCCATCGGGGTGAATTTCTCCATCGGGGACGACTACGTCGAGGTGGAGGCCCAGGTCGAGACCGTCGACCGGACCGGGGTCGAAATGGAGGCGATGACCGCCTGTGCGGTGGCCGCGCTCACCGTCTACGACATGTGCAAGTCGTCCGACCGCACCATGACCATTGAGCACATGGCGCTGTGGGAGAAGTTCGGGGGCCGGTCCGGACCCTGGCGCCGGGCCGACACCAACCACCTTTAGCCTCACCCTCCGCTCCCTTCCGGTTTCGAGCTTCTCGTCCGGGCCGGACCTCCCGGGTCGGCCCTCCCCGACGGTGGTCTACATTCGGTCCGGTGACGACCACGAGCCACGTGGACGATGCACCCGACGTCGGGAAGGGGATCGTCGGTGCCGTCACGTCGGTGGTCGGGCGGATCGGCGGGCATAACGCGGTCATCGCCCGGTCGCTGGGCACCATGCGGCGAGGCGCCATCACCCACGCCGACGGGGTCAGGCTGGCCGAGGCGGCGGACCAGGCTCGCAACCTCGGGATCCCCTTCGTCTTCTTCGTGGCGTCGAGTGGTGCGGACGTCCTCGACGGTGTCGCGGCGCTGCACGGCTGGGGTCTCGCGGCAGCGGCGATCTCGCGCTGCAGCGGGCAGGTCCCGGTGATCGCGGCGGCGACCGGTCCCGTCGTCTCCGGGCCGGCCCTCCTGCTCGGGCTCTCCGACCTCGTCGTCATGGGCTCCGACGCAGTCGCCTTCGTGTCGGGCCCGCAGATGGTGGCTGAGTTCACCGGGATCGAGATCGGGATCGGGGAGCTTGGCGGGCGCGCCACGCACGCCACGGCAAGCGGCCTGTGCTCGGTGGAGTCCGACGACGTGGATGGCGCCGTGGCCGAGCTGCTCGAGTACCTGCCGTCGAACACCGACGAGGTGCCGCCGCTGGCTCCCGTCAGCGATTCCGTGCTGCGGGCCACGCCGGAGCTGCGGACGGTCATGCCCGACCGAAGAGCGGCCTCGTACGACGTGCGCGACGTGGTGCGCTCAATCTGCGACGACGGCGAGTTCCGCGAGCTGTGGCCCCGGTGGGCCGGGCAGATCGTCACGGCGTTCGCCCGGCTGGGCGGGACGCCGGTCGGCTTCGTCGCCAACCAGCCCCGCATCCTCGCCGGCACCCTCGACATCGCCGCATCGCAGAAGGGCGCCCGCTTCGTCCGCTTGTGTGACGCGTTCAACCTGCCGATCGTCACCCTGGTCGACACACCGGGATTCCTCCCCGGCAAGGACCTCGAGTGGCGCGGCATGATCCGCCACGGGGCGGAACTCGCCTTCGCCTACGCGCAGGCGACGGTGCCGCGGCTGTGCCTGATCCTCCGCAAGGCATTCGGCGGCGCCTACATCGTCATGGACTCCCGCGGCATCGGCAACGACGTGTGCCTGGCGTGGCCAGGGGCGGAGGTGGCGGTGATGGGGGCGTCCGGTGCGGTGCAGATCCTGCACCGCGACCTCGAGCCCGGCGCCCGAGCCGATCGCCAGGTTGCCTATGAGGAGGCCTACCTCAATCCGTGGCCGGCCTCGGAACGAGGCCTGGTCGACCAGGTCATCGACCCCGCCGACAGCCGCATCGTGCTCTGTGCGGTGCTGCGCCAGCTCGGCACGAAACGGGAATTGGTTGTGGGCCGGAAGCACGATGCTGGGCCACAATAGGGGTTCACCAGGGAAGACATAAATTGTCACTGATTCGTAACGAGCCTGAGCTGCATTCGACGCCGACACCGGGAAATGATTCGGGCATGATCAGCGGTGTGGTCCCCCCCACAGACGACCCCCTGTTTGTCCTCGAGTCCTGCCACAGCACGTGGATCTTCGACACCGACCGGATGCGCTTCCGCCGCGTGCTCAAGGGCTTGGCGCTCGACGCCCACGCGGCGACCACCGCGTGGCGGGCCTACTACGGCCTCGAGGTGGACCCCATCTCCGAATCGTTCGTCGTGCTGCTGAACCCCGAGGGCACCCGGCTGCTCCGGTCGTGGCGCCACGTGGAGCACTGCCCCCAGTGCGGTGGCAACCAGACGGCTGAGCTCTCGCTGGACGAGCTGAGGGGCGCGTCGTTGGCTTAGGAGGACCCCTCGGGTCCTGGATGGACACCTAGAAGTGGATGACGTGCGCAGCGGAGAGCAGCAGGTCCTCCATGCGACCACGAGACGCAACCTCCATGGCCCCTGCTCACGACGACCCGGCCGGCGGGGGTCCTGGAGTCCCCTGGCGCCGCTGGCGGCGCTCGGCGCGCTCGATCTCGCGCTCGACGTCGGACCACATGAGGGGCTCCGCATCCTGGCCCGTGGTCTCGGCCGCCTGTGCCCGGGTCATGATCACGAACGCCACCGTCCACAGCACGGCGATCGTGCTCAGCTTGGCCAAGAAGCCGGCCAGCTGCTGATCGAGCAGCGGCGACAGACCCACCACCTTCCCCTCGTGGGTGTAGCTGGGATACAGGGAGTGGCGGGCGAAGATCCAGACGATGGAGAGGAAGCTGGGGACGATCGATTGGACGATGAGGTAGCCACCGCGCCCGAGCGCCGACAAACGCGGCGCCCCGGGCAGCTCGGTCAGCACCGGTGCCCACAGCACGAAGCCCGAGGCGAGCACGATGAGCTCAATGACGACGCGGGCGAGGTCGGAGCGGGCTGCAAGGGTCACGGCGCCGGTGGTCAGCGTGGCCACGGCCACGACGGTCACGATGGCTACGGCGGGTAGCGGCCGCACGACCACGCGCTGCACGGCATCGACCCAGGGTGGGCGGGTCAGCCGGGCGATCAGCGGCCGGGGCGTCCCGAGGACCAGGAGGGGCGGCACGGCCAGCGTGAGCAGCAGCCGTTGGGCCACGAGCGCCAAGAGCAACCAGTGAGCGGCGAGGTCTCCGAGGGGCCACGTCACGGACGCAACGAGGAGGACGAGCCCGCCGATGAAGAGGACCTTCTGCCGTGTCGTCGCCGCACAGCCCTCCCGGTGCGTGGCCCACAGGTAGAGACACGCGAGGGCCGGGAGGGCGAGCAGCCATACCGCGTGGAGGTGCCAGTCGAAGGGATGCCCGGCAGCGATCACGCCGCCGCCGCCGCCGTAGGCTCTCGGCGATGGAGGCCCCCCCGAAGCTCGACCGGCTGGAACGCGTCACGGACCTGGTCCTGGTGCTCCTCGAGGCGCGCCAGCCGCTGACGCTCGACGCGATCGCCCACCAGGTTCCCGGCTACCCCGCCGAGCACGCGGCCCGCCGCCAAGCCTTCGAACGGGACAAGCGACTGCTGCGCGACGAGGGCATCCCCGTCCTGACCCAGCGGATGCCGGGCCACGAGCAGTACGGGTACCGCATCGACCGCGACGCGTTCTACCTGCCAGACCTGGACCTCGAGCCCGACGAGCAGGTCGCGCTCCACCTCGCCGTCGCCGGCGTCCACCTCGGCGATCCTAGTGGTCGTGATGCGCTGCTGAAGTTGGGCGCGGCCGGCCTGGGCGACGTCCGCCCCGTCGCCTCCATGGTTCCGCCGGCGGCGCTGATCGAGCTCTTCGAGGCGGTGCGGACCCGGGCCACGGCCGGTTTCACCTACCGGAACGAGACGCGCCGGGTTGCGCCCGTGGGCCTGTGGTTCCGCTTCGGCCACTGGTACCTGGTGGCCTGGGACCTCGACCGGTCGGCCGTGCGCACATTCCGGGTGGACCGCATCGAGGGGCAGGTGTCGAGGGGCGAGGCCGGCGGCGCGGAGGTGCCCCAGGACGTGGACGTCGAGGCCGCGCTGCCCGAGGAGCCGTGGGAGGTCGAGGGGGAGGACCGGGTCGAAATGAGGATCCGCGTCGACGCGCTCGAGGCCCGCCGGGTCGCTGACGAGGTGGGCCAGGACAAGGTGGTGGCGCGGCACGACGACGGTTCCGTCGAGCTGGTGCTCGGGGTGTCGTCGTTCGCCTCCATCCGGTCGTGGGTGCTCGGCCTCCTCGACCACGCCACGATCATGGGGCCCCCCGCCTTCCGCGAGGAGCTGGTGGCCTGGCTCGGCGCCCTGACCGCGCCCTCTCCGCCTCCGCCCGCCGAGGTGCGGGCCCCGGTGCCCGGCGCCGAGGAGCCACCGGCCGAGCCGCGCAGTCCCCCCGGGCGCGAGACCAGCCGCCGCCTGCGGCGCCTGCTGGCTCTGGTCGGCTGGCTGGCTCAGGTCGGAGAGGCACCCATCACCGAGGCGGCACGCCGGTTCGGCATGAGCGAGAAGGAGCTGGTGGCCGAGCTGGAGCTGGCCGCGTGCTGCGGCACGCCGCCCTATACCCCGGACACGCTTATGGAGATAGAGGTCTCCGAGCATTCCGTCCGGGCGTTCCTGCCGGCCGAGTTCGCGCGTCCCCGCCGCCTCACCCCGGCCGAGGGTTTCGCGGTCGCCGCGTCGGCGCGACTGCTCCTCGCCGTCCCGGGGTCGGAGGACGACGCACTGCGCCGTGCCCTGGCCAAGCTCGATGCGGCACTGGGGTCACGGGAGGCGGTCGGGCTCGACGTCGATGCCCCGACACATCTGGCGGAAGTACGCGAGGCGGCCGAGGCGGGCCGGGCCCTCGAGATCGACTACCTCTCCGGCTCCCGGGACGAGCTGACCACGCGCACAGTGGAGCCCGCGCAGGTCGCCACGATCGACGGCCATTGGTATCTCGACGCGTACTGCCACCGAGCCGGGGACATGCGGCGCTTCCGGGTCGACCGCATCGGCGCGGTGCGGACACTCGAGCACATGGCCGTGCCGGTGACGGCACCGGCCCGGCCGCTGGAGGAGATGTTCGTGCCCGGACCGGGCGCCGTCGAGGTCCATCTGCAGCTGGGGCCGGCTGCGCAGTGGGTGCCCGAGTCGGTGCCCGTGCGGGCGGCACGGCACGGCGCGGACGGATCGGTGACCGATGTGCTCCTCGACGTCTCGGGGACGGCCTGGTTCGAGCGGCTCCTCTTGCAACTCGGTCCCGCTGCCCGCGTGCTGAGCCCGCCCGAGCTGGCGGGCCTGGCGGCCGACGCCGCACGCCGGGTCCTGGCACGCTACGAGCCGGGCGCGGTCTGAGCCCGGTCTGAGCCCGGTCGAACTCCGGGCGAGGCCCGGTAGCTTCGGGGCATGAGCGAGGCGAACGACTTCAACCGCACCCTCATCGAAGAATTCCGGGCCAACAATGGCAGGGTCAAGGGCCCGTTCGAGGGTGCGCCGCTCGTCCTGTTGACCACCACGGGCGCCAAGTCGGGCCAGAAGCGGGTCCATCCGCTCATGGCCCTGGTCGAAGGCGACACGCTCTACGTGTTCGCATCGAAGGCGGGAGCCCCGGTCAACCCCGACTGGTACCACAACCTGCTGGCCAACCCCAACGTAGAGGTCGAGTTCGGCGCCGAGCGCTTCCGCGCCGAGGCGACCCCGGTCACCGGGCCCGAGCGCGACCGGCTCTTCGCCGCCCAGGTGGCACAGAACCCGGCGTTCGCCGACTACGAGAAGACCGCCACCGGGCGGGCGATCCCCGTCGTGGAGCTGCGCCGCACGCCCTGAGGACGCGACCGTTCACCCCCGCACGGCCACGGGTGAGCGAGAGGGGTCCGGATGCTCGGGATCCACGCAGTCGGGCGTCACAGGGCCGACTACTACCTCTCGGACCTCGCCCCGGAGTTGCCGGTCTCCGAGACGGCTCGGTGGGTCGGCGCCGCCGCAGTCGGGCTGGGTCTCGAGGGACCGCTCGATCCGGCGGGCTTCCATCGGCTGCTCCAGGGCAGGCATCCCCGGACCGGAGCCCCCATCGGTTCGGGCCGGACCACGGTGGCGGCGTTCGACCTGACCTTCAGTGCGCCCAAGTCGGCCAGCGTCGTGTTCGCGCTGAGCGGAGAGGCCGCCGCCCGGCGCGTGACCGCCGCCCACATGGAGGCGGTCGGCGGTGCCGTGTCGTACCTGGAGCGGTACGCCGTGACCGCCGCCCGCAGGGTCGGGGAGGAGCGCGTCGTGATTCCCACGACGGGGATCGTCGCCGGCCTCTTCACCCATGCCGTCAACCGCAACGGCGACCCTCACCTGCACAGCCACGTCGTGATGGCGAACGTCGTCCACGGGACGGACGGCTGCTGGAGCGCCTGCGACCGACGCGGGGTGGAGGCGCATCGCCAGGCGGCGTCGACGGTCTACGAGGCGCACCTGCGCGCCGGCCTGACCTCGGGGCTCGGTGTGTGCTGGACCGACGCACCGGGCCGCTCGGCCGAGATCGTCGGCGTGGGCCCGCACCTCCTCGGTGCCTTCTCCACCCGGGCCGCCGACATCCGCCGGCACGTGCACGAGCTCGGCGCACGCTCCAGGCGGGGCGGCCGCGTCGCCTGGGCCGTGACCCGTCCTGCCAAAGCAGCGGGTTTGCCTCATGCTGACGTCGTGGCGGACTGGGAACGACGGGCCCGCGCCGTCCGGCGGGCCGCTCGAGCTCGTGCTCGAGCAGCGGCGGCCCGGGCGAGGGGCGGCGGAACGAGCGCTGCTCGACGAGCACCGGTTCGCCGGCGTGATCAGCGTGACCCCCCACGGTGGTGCCCGGCGCCGCGACGTCGTGGCGGCCTTCGGCGCGGCGGCGACCGACGGCGTCGCTGCCGGCTCCCTCGAGCGTCTCGTCGGCCACTGGGTGCCGCGCGGGCCCGTCGGGGTGGCCGAACCGATGCAGCCCCGCCGGGCCGTGATGCCCGCCAACCATCACCTCCGGGCGCTCGGTCCCCGTCCGGTCGATCCCGACCAGCACGAGGTGTGGGTCGGCGGGGCACGCGCCATCGACGCCTACCGGGACCGGTGGGGCCTCCGCTGCTCCCCGGAGCCGCTCGGGGACCCCGCCTCGCCGGAGCTGGCGGCGCTGCCCACGGCCCGCCTCGCAGACCTCGTCCGCACGACGCGGCACCTCGACGACGTGCGGGCACGGCTCGGCCGTCGGGAACCCTTCGGGGTGGAGCTCGGCCTGGGACGCTGACTCAGCGCCCGAGGCCGCGTTCCTCGTCGCGGGAGAGGGTCGGCACGGGTGGCAAGAGCTCGCGCCAGGGAGAGTGCTCGTGCGACGGCGTCAGCGAGACCTCCTCGACCTCCTTGTGGGGGCCGAGGACGAGCGCGTGCCCGGGAGTGCCGTGCGCGACGGCGTCGACCGGAAGGCGGGCCTGACGCGTTCGAGCCGACCGACGTCGAAGGTCGGATGCGCCCCCAGCGGCCGACCGTCCGGCTGAGGGTCGTGGCGGCCACGTCGCGTTCACCGGCGAGTGCGCTGATGTCCCGCAGCGTCGTGGTGTCGCCGATACCGCGCAAGACGACCGTCGTGCCGAACAACGAGAGAAACCCGTCGGCCGCACTGCCCCAGCGCCCCCTGGCCTGCGAGAGGTCCTGCAGACAGGCCAGGACGAGGAGCCCCTGCCCGGCGCCCTCGCTGACCATGGCGGGGAGGTCGGGGATGGGAGCGATGTTCGCGACCTCGTCGAGCGCCAGAAGGGTGGGAGGGCTCGTGCGCCCGGTGCGGGCACGGGCGTAGGTCGCGTCGCGCACGTCGCCCACGACCGCCACGACGAGTGGCGCGAATTGCCGCTGTCGGCGCCCCGTCGAGCACACGTAGAGCGTGTTCGGACCGCTGCAGAACTCCTCGAGATTGAGTGGCGGCATGCGCGTCGACGCCAGGGCGCTCTCGGTGCGATAGGCGGCGAGCACACCCGACGCGGTGGACCAGATGCCGGACTGCTCCCGGGCGTCGGTGGCGACGATGCCGGCCAGCAGATCGGTGGCTGTGGCCTCCTCCCCGGCGCGGGAAGCGAGGATTTCGAGGGCCGGGGCGCCATTGTGGCGATCGATCCACCTGAGCACGTCCTCCATGTGGAGACCCTCGAGCGCGGCGGCATGGAGCAGGGACGAGAGCAGCGCGCCGGCGCGCTCGGTCCAGTGGTCCCCTCCGCCCCGGAGCCCGTTCAGTCGGTTCGCACCGACCATCGCATCGGCGGTGACGATCGCAGCGTCCCAGTGCGAGGCCGACGTCAACGGGGACCAACCGACGCGTTCGACCGCGTGCGGGCAGTCGACCTCACCACTCGGGTCGTAGAGGAACGCCCAACCGTCGCAGCAGCGCGACGATGCGGTGGCGCGCATCACGTCGGGCTTGGTCGACGTCGAGACGACGGGCCCGTCCGACAGCAAAATATTGGGGATGACCAGGGATGATGTCTTCCCTGACCGCGGCGGACCCAGCACCAACGTCGAGCGTTGGAAACCGGCCCACATCCACCCGTTTGAACCGCTCCCAACATAGATGCTGTGGTCTGCAAAACGGTGGACCTCTCTCAGTGCAGTGGTCGCGATCAGGCACGAATCAACCATGTCGACATGCTCGTCAGCGTCGCGTTCCACAGATGTGATGTTTGCGTTGGGGAACAGACAAATCCATGGGACATATCGCCCATTGCCGCGACCATGGAACCAAGATCGAGTCGAACGACCGCAGCATGCGACTGAATTGCGCGCGCAGAATGTCGTGAATCAGAGGTCACGCGCGACGTCAAAATGACCGCGCGAAAAGAGAATGCTTGACCTGAGCATGCTGACAACAGAAGAATGTGTCTACCCGAGGTGTGAGGGAGGGTTGACATGTGCTGCGACACGACAGTGTGTGGCGCGCGAAGCGAGACTTGTCGGTTCGCATTTTGCGCGTCCGAAGTCGTGTCGCACACGGTCGATGTGACGTCGCAACTCGGGAGATTCAAGTCGGTAGGGCGTGATGCGGTGGTGTCGATGACATCGGCGCAGCCACGTCGTCCGGCGCAAATGAAAGTGAATCCGGTGCGGCAGTGCGCACGGCGTGGGGCTTCGGCCCCTCGGCGTGGCGCAGGCTTCACCTCTATTCAGTGACCATGCTCCTAGGGAGGTGCACCTGTGGCAGTAGCCGCAAAAAGAAGGGCCCCGGCCAGAAAGGCCGCAAAAAAGCGGGCCCCCGCAAAGAAGGCAGTCAAGCGCGCCCCGGCCAAGAAGGCCGTCAAGCGGGCTCCGGCTCGGAAGTCGGTGAAGCGGGCTCCGGCTCGCAAGGCGACCAAGAAGCGGGCTCCGGCGCGCAAGGCGACCAAGAAGCGGGCTCCGGCCAAGAAGGCCGCCAAGAAGCGGGCAACTGCAGTCAAGAAGGCGGCAACCAAGAAGCGGGCAACCGGCGCGCAAGGCCGTCAAGAAGCGGGCAACCGCAGTCAAGAAGCGGGCCACCAAGAAGCGGGCAACCGGCTCGCAAGGCCGTCAAGAAGCGGGCAACGCTGCCAAGAAGGCCGTACGTCGTGCGCCTGCCCGCAAGGCGGCGACGTCGGCGCTAAGCGCTGCGTTGCGAACCGAACGGGTGAGACCGGGGGCCTTCGGGCCCCCGGCTCAGCGTTCGGGTAAGTGTCAAGGCCGCGCAGCCAGCTCGACGACGTCGGCTGGCCAATCGACGTCATAGGCCAGGTCCGGGTCCCGCAGCACACGGACGGGAAGGCCCAGCCTCGCCGCCTCCGCCCGGTGGGCACGAAAGGAGCCGGCGCCGTAGGCAAAGTGGAAGTCGTGCCCGATCGGCAGCCGCAGGACGTTGGTGCCGTCGTCGCGCCGGTCCGGGACGAGTGTGACGCCGTCGAACGGGGGCAACAGTCCCGAGCCCACGGGCCCGGGGCAGATCGCCGTGGGCGACCGTCACCCAGCGCGTGCCGGCAATGGCCAGGCGGTCCACGCCCGATCGCACCGCGCCGTTGAGGCCCTGTCCGGGCTCCCACATCACGGAGGCGCCCAGATCGGCCGCCCACCGAGCGACGGCCTCGTCGTCACAGACCACGGCAACAGGGAGCGGAGCGCAGGCCGACACCACGTGCGTCGCCATCGCACGCACCAGCCGTTCCCGCTCGGGATCCGCCATGACGGACTCCAACCTTCGCTTGGCCTGGTGGAACGCCTTGACGGGGATCAGGACCACCTCCCGGCCCAGGTGGGTGTCCACCGGCACTGGCGCGTCCTGCGCTGCCGGCACGGTTGCCCTCGACACCGGCTCAGTGTACGGGTGAACGCGAAGGCCACTGCGGGGTCGCCGTAGTCTCTTGTGGCATGAACGAGCGGGTGGCAGTGATCGGTGCCGGATCCTGGGGCACGGCCGTGGCGAGCATCGTCGGTGCCACCAATCCGGCCTCGCTGTGGGTGCGCTCCTCCGAGCTCGCTGCATCCATGCGGGAGACCCGCGAGAACGAGCGGTACCTGCCGGGCATCCGGCTCCCCGACACGCTGGCAGTGACGTCGTCGCTTGCCGAGGCGCTCGAGGGCGTGGGCATCGTGTTCATGGCCGTGCCTTCGCACGGCTTCCGCGACGTCCTCACGCTGGCGCGCAGCCGCAGGCGGGCGGGGTCGAGGCCGTCGTCAGTCTGGCCAAGGGTATTGAGATCGGGACCAACCTCAGGATGTCCCAGGTGGTGGCCGAGGTGCTGCCGGACGTCCCGGCGGGTGTGCTCACGGGACCGAACCTGGCCCGCGAAGTGGCGCAGGGCCACCCGGCGGCCTGCGTGGTGGCGCTGCCGGACGAGTCGCTCGCCCGTCGGGTCCAGGCGCTGGTGCACACCCGCACCTTCCGCACCTACATGGGCACCGACGTCGTCGGCTGCGAAATCGCCGGCGCCACCAAGAACGTGATGGCCATCGCCGCCGGCATCGGCGACGGGCTGGGCCTGGGGGACAACACCCGCGCCGTGCTCATCACGCGGGGCCTGGCCGAGCTCGGTCGCCTGGGCGTGGCACTGGGCGGAAAGGTCCTCACCTTCGGCGGCCTGGCCGGGGTCGGGGATCTCGTGGCAACGTGCGCCAGCCCACAGAGCCGCAACAGGACGGTGGGCTTCGCCCTGGGTCAGGGGCAGTCACTCGACCAGATCGTCGGTGGCATGCACATGGTGGCCGAGGGCGTCAAGAGCGCCGGGCCGCTGGTCGGGCTCGCCCGCGCCCACGGCGTCGAGATGCCCATCGCCGAGCAGGTCCAGGCGATCGTCGAGGGTCGGTGTTCGCCGGCCGAGGCGCTCATGAACCTGATGAAGCGCCCGTCCCGACCGGAGTGGGACGAGACGCTGCTCCGGGGACTCCCTGCATGAGCGGGCTCTTCCGAAGCTACGACAGCGTGCCCGCCGACGACGACGAGGCCCGCCGGGAGGCAGCGCTGAGCCACGTGAAGGAGATCCTCCTCATGCACGGGGCCACCGAGGAGGAGATCGACCGGGCCGTGGCCGACGGCGTGATCGATCTCTTCGTTGCGGAGCGCATGCTCATCCCGTCGCGCCGGCGCTACTCCCGCCTCGAGGTGTCCGAGCTCACCGGTGTCGACCTCGAGAAGCTCGAGCGCTTCTGGCGGGCGCTGGGCTTCCCCGGTGTTCCCGACGACGAGCCGGCCTTCACCGATCTCGATCTCGAGGCCGTGCGCCTCTTCCAGGGCCTGCAGGCGCTCGGCGCCGCCGACACGGACTCGGCGGTGCAGATGGCCCGTGTCATCGGCTCGTCCATGGCGCGGATCGCCGAGGCCGAGCTCGTCCCCGGCGACATGGTCAGCGAGGAGGTCGACCCCGTCCTGTCGGCCGAGGCCTTTACCGGCGTGGCCGACGTGACCATTCCCGCGATGGCGAAGCTCCTCGAGTTCGTGTGGCGGCGCCAGGTCGCGGCGGGGATCCAGCGCAGCATGGTGCTCCGCAGTCACGGCCTGGCCCCCGGGCAGAGCCCGGTCCTCGCCGTGGGGTTCGCCGACATGGTCGGATTCACGCTCCTGAGCCAGCACCTGAGCGACGAGGAGCTCGCTGCCGTCGTCCGACGATTCGAGGAGCTCTCCCACGACATCGTGACGTCTGCCGGCGGCCGGGTGGTCAAGATGATCGGCGACGAGGTCATGTTCGTCGTGGACAACGTGGCTGACGCGGCGCGCATCGGCCTCGACCTGGCTGATGCGTACGCCGACGACGACCTCCTCTCCGACGTCCGGGTCGGGCTGGCCTGCGGCCCTGTGCTCGTGCGCGACGGCGACTACTTCGGCCCGACGGTGAACCTGGCGCACCGGATCGTGAACATCGCCAACCCAGGGACCGTCCTGATGTCCGACGAGTTCCACGCGGCCCTCACCGAGGAGGCACCCGGCGAGTTCACGGGCCAGGCGCTCCGGCCGCGGCTGCTGAAGGACCTGGGCCGCGTTCAGCTGTGGTGGTGCGGCCGCGCCGGCCATGAGGCCGACGGCACCGGCGCCGCCGCGGACCGCCGGCGCAACGTGCGCTGGGAACGGCTCTCCGAGGTGCTGCGCGACCTCGAGGAGCTGCGCGGCGTCGGCGAGCGCCTGCTCACCTCGAACCGCAGCACCGGATCAGGGGTCACGGAGCCGGGCGGTGGCGATGCCGAAGGGGCGTAGCTCGAACGAGCCTTCGAAGGGCTCCAGTGGGTAGCCGCGCAGGTCGACCAGCCATCCGGAGCGCCCCGGAAGGGAGACGACGGCCGGCTCGTCGGTGGGATTGAAGACGCGGGTCTCGAGCACGCCGCCCACGCGATGGAGCGCGCTGACCTCTCCACCGTGGATCGTCAGCTCGCTTCCCGAGGCGGCCCTGCGTGCCCCCGCCCAGGCTCATGGCGACCTCGAGCGGGAGCAGGACGTCGTCCGCCAGCCGGTAGGGGTCGTCGCAGTCGAGGGCGAGCGCATAGTGCAGGGAGATCCGCTTCCCCCGCATCTGGAGCCCTTCGACCGCCGTCATCGGGCCGGCAGGAAAGGGGCGGTAGGCCATGCCGAGCCGGGACAGCATGCCGGTGGACCGCACGACGGTCAGGGCCAGCGTGTGCGCCTCGTCAGCCTCGATGTCGACGAGCTCGTACTCGCAGACACCTTCGTGGGCCACCGTCAGGCGCCCGGCGGTGACGAACCGCTGGGACGGTGCCGTCGGGAGGCCGAACTCGTCGGCCCGACCCTCGGCCGTCAGGGCGCGGGTGACGACCGTGAAGGCGCTCTCGGCGTAGGAGTGACGGGCCGGCTCGGGGAGAGGGAGATGGACGCGCAGGCGGTGGTCACCGCTGGGGTTGACGAAGCTCGTCGTGACCCGCACGACGTCGTCGTCCGCCCGCAGCTCCACGTCGGTGTCGACGTCGACCCGGTGCTCGCCCACGCGCGCCTGTGACGACCCGTCGACGCGATCGGGCCACAGGTAGGTGGCCGAGATGCGCACCCGGGCGCGCACTGGACCCTGCTCGACGGCGCGCACGGTGACCGACTCGGGCGTGTCGACGAAGGAGTCCTGCCGGGGAGGGGAGTAGTTGTACGAGTCCCCGAGGTCGCCGCCGTCGACGAGCCGGCCGTACCCGGGGAGCCCGTTCAGGGCGAACGTCCCGCTGGTCGGGTCGACCGCCACCTCCACCAAGGCGTTGTGCAGCAACGTGGCCGCGCCGGTTTCCGCCACTTCGACGGGGTGGGCCAGCGGCGCGGCCTCGAAGACATTCCATCCGTAGCCTGGGACCTCGTGGGAACGGGCGACGATCTTTCGCGTCGAAGGCTGGTCCATGGCCACCCGCACCACCGCGTCAGGCCGTGCCCCCAGGCGCGTGAAGACATCCTGCTTCGCCTCGGCGATGGGCACGCCCTGCTTCTCCTCGGTTCCGACGGAGACCGTCACGTCGATCCCCTCCTCGGTGTCCTCGATCCGGATGTCGTGTACCCAGGCGTCGTCGCTGATTCTGGGACCCTGCAACATGCCGAGCACCGTGCGCACCGTGTCCGCATCGAGGACCATCGACCCCGGCAGCCCGGACCGTTCGGAAAGCACCTGGACGTTCGCCGGTGCCGGGCCGTCGGCCGGGACGACCAGCTCGACGACCCCCGAGCGGGACCGTGGCGAGGGGTTGAGTACCGTGGGGCCAGGCTCCGCCAGCGAACGCGTGAACGCCTTCACCGCCCGGTCGGCCAGCCCGGACAGCGATCGCCCGCGCCTCGGCGTAGCGGTGCAGCACGGCGTCGACCACCTCGTCGACCGAGCAGGCGCAGACGGAGTCGTGAGCTGAGTTGCGCACCATCTCGCGCCAGGCCAGAGCCAGCAGCCGGTCCGGGTACTGCGCCGGCGCCTGGAACAGCGCCGCCAGGGGTTCGGCGCGCCGCTCGAGCTCGCGCTCGGCGAGGGCGCCCAGCCGCTTCACGTCCACACGGTTCGACGTGACGCCCATGAGCATGTTGGCCCGGAAGCCCGATCGAAGCTCCCCTTGCACCCGCGTCAGCCCGTCCGTGGTCCGGCCAGCCAGGTAGCGGGGCAGCGAGGTCACCTCGAACACGAATTCGTCCTGCAGATCGTTGGCCTCGGCCACCACCCGGCCGAGCCAGGGCTGTGGCATGAGATGGTCCGAGCCGTTCATGCACAGCAGGTCGTCGATCAGGAAGTCGGCGACCTCCGCGACGTTGTCGCGGGTGCGCCGGACCAGTGCCTTCGCATCATCGGGCAGCGCGGCGCCGTTGCCATAGCCGACGGGCAGGTATTCGGCGCGGACGGACGAGCCGTCAGGCGCCTCCCACACGAAGGCGTTCTTGGTCACCTGTGACGGCACGCCTCGCCACACGACGGCGTCGCGGAAGCCGGCCAGGCGCAGGATCTGAGGCATCTGGGCGATGTGCCCGAACATGTCGGGCAGGTAGCCGAGCTCCATGACGCCCCCGAACGCAGCGCCGCGCTCGATGCCCATCTGGAGGTTGCGCACGATGGTCTCGCCCGAGGCGAGGAATTCGTCCATGAGGATGTACCACGGCCCGATGCTCACCCGGCCGGCTGCGGCCAGCGCCCGCAGGCGCTCCTCGGCCTCGGGCCGCACCTCGAGATAGTCGTCGAGCACGGCCGTCTGCCCGTCGAGCATGAAGTGGGGGTAACTGGCGTCACGCTCGAGGAGAGGGATCAAGGTGTCGATCAGCTCAACGAGGGCGAGGCGGAACACCTGGTAGGACTTGTACCATTCCCGGTCCCAGTGCGTGTGCGGAACGATGGCAATGCGGCGGGCGGTCATGACCGCCAGACTATGAGGTGGCGCCGATGGCCGTGAGGGCACTCGTGGCACCGGGGCGCTGGCCCGCACCTCCTGCCACGGCGCCGGGTCGGACGCTCCCCGAGGTGTGGAAAGGGCAGTGGACCGCCCGCCCGGGCGTGCCGGTGCTCCGGGACGGGTGGGACCCCTCCCGGGTCGTCGACGGTGCCGCACTGGACGGAACCACGGCGCGGCTGGCGGCCGCCCTGGCCGCCCACGGCGTCGGGCCGGGCGATCGCGTCCTCTGGAGCGCCGCGCGCGACGCTCGAGTCCGTCCAGGCCCTCCTGGGGGTGCTGCGGGCCGGTGCGGTGCTCGCTCCGCTCAGCCCGTCGGCCCGTGCCCCCGAGGTGGCCCACGTGGTGACCGACGCCGGCCCGCGCGTCGCCATCTGCGACGACGACCGGGCCGACGTGTTCGGTCCCGGCATCACTGTGCTCCGCATGGAGGCACTCGACCGCGAGGCCGAGCGCACGGACACTGTCACCCTGCCTGAGCTGCAGCCCGGTGACGACGCGCTCGTCGTCTACACGTCCGGCACCACCGGGAAGCCGAAGGGTGCGGTCCACACCCACGCATCCCTCCTGGCCGGCACCTCGTCGGTGCTCCAGGCCTGGGCCTGGGAGCCCACCGACCGGCTCATCCTGTGTCTGCCGCTCTTCCACGTGCACGGCCTCTGCGCCGGCTTGTTCGGCACGCTGGCGGCGGGCGCGTCCGCCGTGGTCTTCGACCGCTTCGAGGAGCCGGCGATCCTCGCAGCTGCGCCGGAGAGCACCATGTTCTTCGGCGTCCCGACCATGTACCACCGTCTCGCCGCGTCTGGGCAGGTCGGAGGAGCTCGCCGCACTCCGGCTCTGTGTCTCCGGTTCCGCACCACTTGCGGCCGACCTCTGGCACCGCCTGGCGGGCGCCGGCGTGGCCGTCCTGGAGCGCTACGGCATGACCGAGACGTTGTTGACCCTGTCGAACCCCCTCGCGGGCGAGCGCCGTCCCGGCTCGGTCGGCGTGCCGCTCCCCGGCGTGGATGCCGCGGTCGACGACGCCGACGAACAAGGAGTGGGGGAGCTCCTCGTGCGCGGCGCGTCGGTGTGCCGCGGCTACTGGGGCCGCGATGCGCGTCGGCCGGGCGACTGGTTCGCCACAGGTGACCTGGTGTCGGTGTCAGGTGATGGCTACGTGACGGTGCGGGGCCGGCGCACCGAGCTGATCATCACGGGCGGCCACAACGTGTACCCGGCGGAGGTCGAGGCGGTCCTCTCCCGCCACCCCGGCGTGGCCGAAGTGGCGGTCGTCGGCGTGCCATCGGCGGAATGGGGCGAGACCGTCGTGGCGTATGTCGTGGGGGACCCCGACGTGGCGTCGCTGCACGAGCTGGCGGCCGCCGAGCTCGCCCCGTTCAAGTGCCCACGCGAGGTGCGCCGCGTCGATGCGCTGCCCCGGAACGCACTGGGCAAGGTGGTGCGGGGCGAGCTGCGATGAGGGTCGCCGGCACGATGGGGGGGCGGGGCGGAAGGACTCCGGTGCGGCCCCGCCCCTGCGGTAGCGTGAGCGCATGGCCACGTTCCTCATGCTCTCCACGGTGGGGCCCGATGGTGCGGCGACGCTGACCGAGAACCCGGACCGGCTCAAGGCCGTCAATGCCGAGGTCGAGGCGATGGGAGTGCGCGTGGTTGCGCAATGGGCGCTGCTCGGTCAATACGACTTCTGCACCGTCCTTGACGCCCCGGACGAGGTCACCATGGCCCGGGTGGCGCTGGTCCTGGGCTCCCGCGGGACGCTCAAGACGTTGACGCTCTCGGCCATACCGATCGACGACTACATCGACAGTGTCCTGAAGGCCGGAAAGGTCTGACGCCTCAGTGCCACCAGAAGCCCTGGCGCGTCCGCTCCCGGCGGACGTCGTCCCGGGAGAACAATTCGCCGAGCGTGCTCCCGTCGGACATGCGGCGGATGCGGTACCCGTCCTTCGTGACCTCGGCGATCTCGAACCCGCGCACCCACGTCCCCTGGTAGCGGTTGCGAACGTCGACCTTGGTCCCCGGGGTCAGCGGGGACCGCGCGTTGGGATCGGGTTGCTCCCCCCCGTCGTCGATCACGCCCCCATGGTATGAGACGCGCCCGGCGGTGATCCGGTGACGGTCTGCAGGCCCGACCTGAAGCAGGAGCGCCGCCTGCGCGCCCAGGGATACGAGTCGGTGGCCGGCCTCGACGAGGTGGGCCGCGGTTCGTGGGCCGGGCCGCTGACGGTTGGCGTGGCGGTCGTGCGTCCCCGGGTCCAACTGCGTTCCATGCCCGCCTGGCTGCGCGACTCGAAGATGCTGAGCGAGGCTCGTCGCGAGGAGATCTTCGACGCCGTCGGAGCGTGGTGCGAGGCGTGGTCGGTCGGGCACGCCACCCCGGCCGAGTGCGACGCAGTGGGGCATGACGGAGGCCCTCCGGGTGGCGGCGCGGCGCGCCCTCGCCGGCCTGGGGAACGTTCCCGACGCGCTCCTGGTCGACGGGCCCGTCGACCTGCTCCGCCATGCCGACGACCCCTTCCCGGGCCTGGTGCAGCCGATCGTCGACGGGGACGCCAAGTGCGCGTCGGTCGCCGCGGCGTCCGTCCTGGCCAAGGTCGTGCGGGACCGCCTCATGCGACAGGAGGCGGAGCACTTCCCGGCCTACGGGTTCGAGCGGAACAAGGGCTACCCCTCGCCCGTCCACCAGACCGCGCTGCGCGGGTACGGACCGTCCGCGATCCACCGGAAGAGCTGGGCCTTCGTCCGTGAGCTGCCCTGGTGCGGGCAGCCGTGGGCCGGATCCCGCTCAGACGACTGCGGTGACCTCGGCGAAATGGCAGGCGACGGGGTGGCCCTGACCCCGGTCGACCAGCTGCGGGCTCTTCGGTGGCGCAGATCTCCTGTGCCTTCCAGCAGCGGGTGCGGAAGCGGCAGCCCGAGGGCGGTGACTGGGGGCTCGGAACGTCTCCCTCGAGCACGATGTGCTGCCGGGCTCGCTCGGCCCTCGGGTCGGGGATGGGCACGGCGGAGAGGAGCGCCTGGGTGTAGGGGTGCGCCGGCCGCTCGTAGACGTCCTTGCGGTCACCGATCTCGACGATCTTGCCCAGGTACATCACGGCCACCCGGTCCGAGATGTGGCGGACCACGGAGAGGTCGTGCGCGATGAAGAGGAAGGCGACACCCAGCTCCTTTTGAAGGTCGTCGAGCAGGTTGACGACGCCGGCCTGAATGGAGACGTCGAGCGCGGAGACCGGCTCGTCGAGCACGAGCAGCTTGGGCTGGAGCACCAGCGCCCGGGCGATGCCGACACGCTGGCGCTGGCCGCCGGAGAACTCGTTGGGGTAGCGGTTGGCGTGGTAGGGCTCGAGCCCGACCAGCTTGAGCATCTCCGCCACGCGGCGTTGCTGGGCGCCCCGGTCGCGGATGCCGTGGATCTGCAGCGGCTCGGCGATCGCCTGCCCGACCGTCAGGCGCGGGTCGAGCGAGGCGAACGGGTCCTGGAAGACGACCTGGATCTGGCGGCGGACCTGGCGCATGGCTGTCGCTGCTGAGGCCGGTGAGCTCCGCGCCGTCGAACCGGACCGAGCCCGACGTCGGCCGAATGAGCTGCAGCACGGATCGCCCCGTGGTCGACTTGCCACAGCCGGATTCGCCGACGAGGCCGAGCGTCTCGCCCGGGGCGATGCTGAAGGAGACGCCGCACACGGCGTGGACGACCCCGACCTTGTGCCGGACGAAGCGTGCCGCCGCGCAGCGGGAAGTGCTTCACGAGATCGGTGACCTCGAGCAGTGGCGGGGGGGACGCCGGGGCGGGGCTGACGGCGCCGAGCTCGGAGACGGTCATGCGATGACGTCGTCGACGACGCCGTCGGAGAAGACGCGACCGTGGTCTCCCCGGCCGACCGCTTCTGCGAAATGGCAGGCGGCTCGGTGGTCCCCCGGCGCCGGAGGTGACCGAGGGCACGACGAGCAGATCGGGCTCAGTCTCCGCGGCAGACGTCCGCCGCGATCGGGCAGCGGGGGGCGAAGGGGCACCCGCTGCGGTCACCGAGCATGGAGGGAGGGGACCCGGGGATCTGGCGCAGCCGCTCGGTGCCGTCGCTGTCGAGACGGGGCAGCGAGCCGAGCAGGCCGAGCGTGTAGGGCATCGACGGCCGGTAGAACACGTCCTCGGCCGAGCCGATCTCCACCGGCCGGCCGGCGTACATGACGAGGACGCGGTCGGCCAGGCCGGCGATGACCCCGAGATCGTGGGTGATGAGGAGCAGCGCCGCACCGGTCTCGCTCAGCGCGGCCTTGAGCGAATGCGAGCACCTGGGCCTGGACGGTCACGTCCAGCGCCGTGGTGGGCTCGTCGGCGAGGATGACCTCGGGGTCGTTCGCCATCGCGATGGCGATGACGGCGCGCTGGCGCATCCCGCCGGAGAATTCGTGCGGGTAGTTGTTGATCCGTTCCGCCGGGTTGGGGATGCCCACCTTCGCCAGCAGCTCAATGGCGCGCGCCTCGGCGGCCTCCTTCGAGCATGTCCTGGTGGGCCAGGATCGCCTCGGCGATCTGCCATCCGATGGTGTACACCGGGTTGAGCGACGTCATCGGGTCCTGGAAGATCATGGCGATGCCGGTGCCGCGCACCCTGGTGAGCTGCTTCTCCTTGAGGCCGAGCACCTCGCGGCCGCCGGAACTCGGATGGAGCCCCGCACCTCCGCGCCCTTCGGGAGCAGGCCCATGGTGGCCAGCGCGGTCACCGACTTGCCGGAGCCCGACTCGCCGACGATGCCGAGCACCTCCCCGGGAGCCAGGGTGAAGTCGATGCCGCGGACTGCGTGCACGACGCCCTCCTTCGTCCGGAAGTCGACCTCGAGGTGCTCGACCTGCAGCGCGGGCTCAGCCACTCAGGCCCTGACCCGGCTCTTCTTGGGGTCGAACGCCTCGCGCAGGCCGTCGCCGATGAGGAAGATGGAGAGGATCAGGATGATGAGGAAGACGACCGGGAAGACGAACAGCCACCACTCGGTCGTGGCCGAGTCCTGGCCCTGGTTCACCAGCAGGCCGAGCGACACGTTCGGCGGCTGGACGCCCAGCCCGAGGAAGGAGAGGGTGGACTCGAAGATGATGCTCAGCGCGACGGTCAGCGTGGCGTTGACGATGATCGGGCCGACGGCGTTGGGCAGCATGTGCTTGACGATGATGCGGCGGTTCGTTGCGCCGAGCGCCCGCGACGCCTCGACGAAGTCGCGCTCGCGCAGCGACAGGAAGTCGGCCCGCACGAGTCGGGCCACATAGGTCCACGAGAGCAACCCGATGATGACGGCCAGGCCGAGCCAGTTGCTGGACTGCTTGGCGAGCTTGTTGGCCAGCACGATGAGGACGGCCAGGACGGGGAGGACCAGGACCAGGTCGACGAACCGCATGAGCAGCGAGTCGACCCAGCCGCGGTAGAAGCCGGCGATGGCGCCGACCGTGACGCCGATCAGCGTGGCCATGGCCGCCACCGTCAGCGCGATCTGGATGTCCTTCTCGACGCCGGCCATGACCTGGGCGAACATGTCGTTCCCGATGGCGTTGGTGCCGAAGGGGTTGCGTCCACGACGGTGCGACGTTGAGGTCGTTGGTGATGTCCGTGTAGCTGTAGGTCCAGAAGTGGCCGACGAGCACCGAGGCCACGCCGAGCAGGACGAAGGTTCCGAGCCCCACCATGGCGAGCCGTTGGTGGACGAAGCGCCCGAGCACGATCCGGGACTGGCTCTTGGCCTCCCCGGCGAGCCCGTGCGCGTCGGCCGCCGTGAACTCCACCCCGGCACCGGCGCCGGCCAGCGTGTGGGTACCCGCCTCGACGGTCGAGACGGCCCGCGGCACCGGGGCGAAGTTCTCCTCGGTCAGCGGCTCAGGCATAGCGGATCCTCGGGTCGAGCACGCCGTAGAGGATGTCGGCGACCAGGTTGAACAGGATCACGAAGGTGGCCGTGATGAGCAGGTAGGCGAGCATCACGTTCACGTCGAGGTTGGTCACTCCGGCGAGGTACCACTGCCCGAGGCCCTGCCACCCGAACACGATCTCGGTGATGATGGCACCGCCGAGCACGGCTGCGAAGTCCAGCGCGATGACGGTGGTCACCGGGATCAGTGCGTTGCGCAGGACGTGGCGGATGAGGACGCGGCGCTGGCTCAGGCCCTTGGCCCGGGCGAGGCGCACATGGTCGGCATCGAGGGTCTCGATCATCGACGACCGCTGGTAGATGGCCCAGGACGACGTACGAGATCAGGACGAGCGTCAGCGCGGGGAGCGCGGTATGGGCCGCGTAGTCGGGCAACCGGCTGAAGAACGACCCGCTGAGCGTCGGGCTCTGCTCGCCGTTGGTGTAGAAGACGATTTTGCCGACATGTTGGTTGATCGGGATGGCCACGAACTCCTTGAGAGCGAGGCCCAGCACGAAGATCGGTGTCGCCAGCAGCACGAAATTGGTCACGGTGATGGCATGGTCGGTAGCTTTGCCCTGTCGCACTGCAGCCATGACGCCCATGAAGATGGCGACGAAGATTGCGATGACGGTGGCGACGATCACCATGCGCAGGGTGACGAAGAGGTGGGACGTCATCTCCGATGCGACGTCCTGGCCGCTGAGGGTGGTGCCCAGGTTCCCGTGGAGGGCACCCGTGAACCAGAGCCAGTAGCGCTGCCAGAGCGGGTCGTTGAGGTGGAGCAGGTTCTCCCGGGCCACGATGGTGGAGTGCGGGATGTGCGGGTTGCTCTTCAGCAGGGCGAGCGGGTCGCCGGAGCTGGCGACGAGGAGGAAGACGAAGATCGTCGCGAAGAACAGCACGACGACGCTGATCAGAAGGCGCCTAATGATGTAGGCGAACATGGGCGGAGTCTACGTGCAAGGGATATTGAGGGAGGGGCCGACACACGGCCGACCCCTCCCTCGCGTTCAGCTGATCCGGGCTAACCGACCGTCCAGTTCTGTGCGTTCCACGTCACGCCGACGCTGGAGGTGTTCGGCAGGACACCCTTCAGGTTGTTGGACCACGCCCAGAACTGCGGCTTCTGGTAAAGGGGCAGCGTGTCCATGTCCTTCCACAAGATGGCGTCGGCATTGTTGAAGTCAGTCGACTCCTGGGAGGCGCTCGACGCCGAGTTACCCGCCGCCATGAGGCTGTCCGCCTGCGAGTTGGCGTAGTGGTTCCAGTTCTGGCCGCACTTGGAGGTGTTCGTGTACGAGCAGTAGATCGGCTGGTTGGCCGACACGAACGGCGTCGGCACCCAGGCGAACTCGGCGATCTGGAAGGTGCCACTCGGCAGGTTGGTCCCGAAGAAGGTGTTGGCGTCGTAGTTCTGGATGTTGATCTTGATGCCGACGGCCTTCATCTGCGCCTGGAACAGCTGCTCGGTCTGCGAGCGGACGCTGTTGCCCGACGTCGTCTGGATGGTGAAGGTCAGGTCCTGCCCCTTCTGCGGCCCGAAGTTCGGGTGCCAGTAGCCATCGGACGCCTTGGTGAACCCCTGCTCCTTCATGAGCTGCGCCGTCGTGCTCGGGTTGTAGGCGAACGCGGTGGCCTTGTACTGGGGCTGGGTCGACACATACATGCGACTGCCCAGCGGCTTGATGCCACTGGAGACCTCGCCAACCGTACGGGCGATCAGCGTGGAGCGGTTGACGCCGTGGGCAATGGCCTCACGGATGCCCACGCGGGCGAGGTACGGATCGGCCTCGTTGAAATCGAAGTGCTCGTACTCAAGCCCGGGCACGGTGAACTTCGTCGTAGCCGGCACCTGGTTGGCCGTCTGCACGATGGACAGGTTCACCGTCGCCGGGTTGATGATGTTGACTTCCTTGTTCTGCAGGGCGGGCACCAGCTGGGTGTCATCCGAGAAGAACGAGAAGACGATCTTGTCGAGTTTGCCGGGCGTGCCCCAGTAGGTCGGGTTGCGTGTCAGTACCAGGGACTGGTTCTCGTTGTAGCTCGTGATCGTGTACCAGCTCCCCGAGATCGTCTGGGTCGGGCCGACGAAGCCTGTGTTCCAGCCGACCACGCGGGCAACGTGGGCAGGGACGACGTTGGTGTAGAGGCTGCGCCAGTCGGCGAACGTCGGCTTGAACGTCACCGTGACGGTGCGGCCGTTGGGGCACAGGCCCACGTTGCGGTCGGCCGTGCTCCCCGGGGCGCACGCCGCGCCACCCGAAGGATTCGACCCGACCACCGACTGGATCTGGCTGTACCCGGCACTCGATGCGGAGTCGTAGGGCTTGCCCCCGACGTCTGTGTAGGCGGGGTTCCCGCTCTGGGCCTGCCAGTTGTAGATGAAGTCGTCAGCGGTGATGGGCGTCCCGTCGGACCACACCGCCTTGGGGTTGAGCGTGTAGACGATCGTCTGAGGGCTGGAGTTGGTCTCGGCGGCGCTCTGCAGCAGCTGGTTGTTGAGGACCGGCTGGAGCTTGTTGTTGATGATGAAGGCCTGCGGCCAGACCATGTTCATGATCTCTTGGAGCACGTACTCGGACGCAGCCGAGGTGTTGATGTTGAAACCCGCCAGGTTCTGATCGAGCGCCATGGTGGCCGTCCCACCCGAGGTCGACGATGCCTTCGTCGCTGCCCCGCTGGTCACAGGCGTCACGGCCACGACGGAGAGGCTGAGCGCCCCGGCCGCCAGGCCGGCGAACACCGACCGCTTCACTAACCCCTTCAGTCTCATAGCACTCCCTTTTCGTTCGGCCGCCCCGGTGACGGCCGACAACCCCGCACTTCCGCCACATTCCAATGTCCAATGTCGGAAGATTGTCGGCAAACGTAACCCAATTGCCACATTCTTTTGGGTCATGGTCTCGGGAAATTCTGCGAGAACGCGCTGGGGAGAGTCCCGTTCCGGTGCCCAGGAGCTTCTCACACACGATTCCTGCGTCAAGGGCGCCCGTATGCGCATCGGACTGAATCTGTGCTCCAGCTGAGAGTCCACTGCGTGCTTCGTGACAGCCGACCGGTAACATTCGACACAGGTCGATGGTCTATGTCCTCGCAGTTGCCGCGGCATTGTCCAACGCGCTGACCAGCGTGTTCCAGCGCATGGGCGTCGAGGACGCCCCCAAGGAGTCGACCATGCGGCTCAGCCTGATGGCCCACGCCATCCGCCGGGGCGTCTGGCTCCTGGGCTTCGGCTTCATGATCTGTTCGTTCCTGCTGCAGTCCTTCGCCCTGCACATCGGGCGGCTCTCGGTCGTCCAGCCGATCCTGACCATGGAGCTGCTGTTCTTGGTGGGCATCCTCGGCACGTACTTCCGCTTTTCCATCTCGGCGCGCGAGTGGATCGGGGCTTCTGCCATCGCGTTCGGCCTGTCCGGCTTCCTCTTCTTCGCCGCGCCGGGTGGCGGGGACGAGGTGCCCACCAACCTGGGTTGGATCGTCGTCGGCGGCAGCACCGTTATCCTGATCGTCCTCACCGTCGTGGCGACCCGCTGGGGCCCTCGCTGGTGGAAGGCCGCGATGTTCGGCAGTGCAGCAGCCATCTCCTTTGCCTTCACCGCGGCCCTCATCAAGGTCGTGAGCGACTACGCGGCGAACGACTGGGTGACATTGTTCGAACACTGGCAGACCTATGGGGTCATCGCGTTCGGCCTGGCCGGCCTCTTCCTGACGCAGAACGCCTTCCATGCAGGACCCCTGGCCGCCTCGCAGTCGACGCTGGTGCTGGTGGACCCGCTGATCAGCATTTGCCTGGGCATCGCCCTCTATGGCGACAGCCTGCGAACGTCGGGGGCCTACGGCCCGCTCGAGGCTGTCTCGCTCCTCGTGATGTTCATGGGTGCGGTGTTCCTGTCCAATTCGCCGCTGGTCACTGGCATGAAGAGCGAGGGCAAGGGGGTCGAGTACGACGAGATGCTTTCCAGGCGCCTCAAGCACCCCTCCCAGCCCGATGCCGTGGCCGAGAGCGGGCTGCCCTTCTCGTCTGCTTAATTCCTGCCTCTCCCTCTCAGGTCCCCGCCCGCTCGACCACCAGACGGGCCAGCGCGGCGAAGTGGTCCGGATGGGAAAGGTGGGCGCCGTGCTGGGCCCCCGCAATCTCGTAGACGACCGCGCCGGGGACGTGGTCGCCCAGCCATTGCACGCTGCGGCGATGATGGTCGGCAGTGGTCGGGCCCCCCATCGCGAACACGGTCGGGACGCCCAGAGCGGTGACCTCGAAGGGTGGGCCCTCGCGCCGGAAGCTGCGCAGGTCGGCGACCAGCGCGGGGCCATCGGCGCGCCGCTCCGCCCGCCCCTCATCGGTCAGCCGGGACCAGGCTGCCGGGCTGACCATCCGGGAGAAGAACCGCTCCGCCTCCTCCGCCGGGTCGTCGGAGAGAGGAGGCCACGCACGGGCTGCTCCGGACTCGTCGCGCCGGAAGCCCAGCCACGGCATGGGCGGCTCGTAGGCCCCGATGGCGTCGAACGCCCCGCCGGCCGACAGGGCGGCGCCGATCACCACGTCACCCCCGAGGCTGTGGCCGACGGCCACCACGGGTCCCTCCGCGCCGGACCTCGCCTCCTCCGCGATCGAGAGGAGATCGGAGACGTGGCCCCCCAGGTCGACCACCCCCGCCGCCCCGCGAGCCCTGATAGCCCCGCCGGTCATAGGTCAGGGTCGTCAGCTCGGGCAGCCGGCGCATCACCCGCCGGAAGCTGTCGCCCCGGTCGAGCGACCCGTGGACGAACACCACGGTGGCCGCGCCCGCCTGGGTGCCCGGCCGCGACGTCATATGGAGAGCGGCCGGATAGCTCATGGGCAGGGCAGACGCTACCTGGCCCGCCCCAGGAACCCGATCCCCGCCGGTAGGGTTGGCTCATGACCCAGTTCGGTGGCGCTGGGGGCTCGTTCGGCCCCAATGCATGGCTGGTCGACGACATGTACGACCGCTTCCTGGCCGACCCCGGCTCGGTCAGCGAGAGCTGGCGGGAGTTCTTCACCGACTACCGCCCCGCCCCCGTCCCGGCGCCGCCGCCCCAGCCGCCGCCGCAGGCCAGGGCAGACGCTCCGGCGGTCGCCGCGAGGGCTCCCGTTGCCGCCGACGTGACGGGGGGCGATGCAGCCACCCCCCTGCGCGGGGCGGCTTCGCGGATCGTGGCCAACATGGAGGCCAGCCTGACCGTGCCCACGGCCACCAGCGTGCGCACGGTCCCGGCCCGCCTGCTCGAGGTCAACCGGCTCATCCTCAACAACCAGTTGGCGCGGACGACGGGGGCAAAGGTCAGCTTCACTCACATCATCGGGTACGCCGTGGTGCGCGCCCTCAACGACGTGCCCGCCCTCAACTCGGCCTTCGTGGCCGACGTCGACGATTCGGGCAAGCCCGGTGTCGTCCACCACAAGCACGTGGGCCTCGGGCTCGCCGTCGACCAGGAGAAGAGCGACGGCAGCCGGACGCTGCTCGTGCCCTGCATCAAGGACGCCGACACGCTGGACTTCCGTTCCTTCGTGCTGGCCTACGAGGACCTCATCCGCAAGATCGCGACCAAGAAGATCGCCCCCGACGATTTCGCCGGGACCACCTTGTCGCTGACCAACCCAGGGACGCTCGGCACCGTGCAGTCGGTGCCCCGCCTGATGCCGGGCCAGGGCGCCATCATCGGGGTCGGGGCCCTGGGCTACCCGGCAGGGTTCGAGGCCGCCGACCCCCGCGTGGTCGCCCAGCTCGGCCTCGGCAAGGTGGTCACGCTCACGTCGACCTACGACCACCGGATCATTCAGGGGGCCGAGTCGGGCCTGTTCCTCGGACGGGTTGCCGCACTCCTGACCGGTGCCGACGGGTTCTACGACGACTTGTTCGAGGCCATGGGCGTGCCCTACGAGCCCGTGCGCTGGCGGGTGGACAACAACGCCGCCGAAGGCTCGGAGGAGGGCGAGCACCTGCACCTCGTCAAGCAGGTGCACGTCGGGACGCTCATCAACATGTACCGGGTACGCGGCCACCTCATCGCACACCTCGATCCCCTCGACGCCGAGCCGCCGCACATACACCCCGAGCTCGACCCGCTCACGTATGGCCTCACCATCTGGGACCTGCCCCGGCACTTTGTCGCCGACGGCCTGGCCGGCCGCGACGTTGCCACGCTCGACGAGATCCTCCACGTGCTGCGCGATGCCTACTGCCGAACGCTGGGCATCGAGTACATGCACATTCAGGACCCGGAGCAGAAGCGCTGGATCCAGCAGCACGTCGAGGGCCAGCCGACGACGCTCAACCTCGAGGAGCAGCGGCACATCCTCGACCGCCTGAATGGGGCGGAGGTCTTCGAGCGCTTCCTGCACACCCGCTACGTGGGGCAGAAGCGGTTCGGCCTCGAGGGTGCCGAGTCGACCATCGTGCTCCTCGATGCCCTGCTCGACGCCGCCGCCGGGTCGGGCGTGGCCGAAGTCGTGATGGGCATGGCGCATCGCGGCCGGCTCAACGTGCTGGCCAACATCGTGGGCAAGTCCTACCGGGAGATCTTCGAGGAGTTCGAAGGCAACCTCGACCCCGAGTCCGTCCAGGGCTCGGGCGACGTGAAGTACCACAAGGGCGCCCGGGGGGTGTTCCACGGAAGCGCGGGCGAAGAGCTCCCCATCGCGTTGGCCTCGAACCCCTCGCACCTCGAGGCGGTGGACCCCGTGGTCGAGGGCATGACGCGGGCCAAGCAGGATCGGCTCTCGCCGCCGACCGACGGCACGCCGGCCGCGGCGGCAGATGGCGCCGACGGGTTCCCATGCATGTCCGTGCTGGTCCACGGCGACGCGGCATTCGCCGGGCAGGGCGTGGTGGCCGAGACGCTCAACCTGTCCGGACTCTCGGGCTATCGAACCGGTGGCACGGTGCACCTCGTGATCAACAATCAGCTCGGCTTCACGACCGCACCGGCCTCGGCCCGAACGTCGGTGTACCCCACCGACGTGGCGAAGATGGTCCAGGCACCCATCTTCCACGTGAACGGCGACGACCCCGAGGCGTGCGTGCGGGCGGCCCGGCTCGCCTTCGCGTTCCGCCAGACCTTCCACAAGGACGTCGTGATCGACCTCGTCTGCTACCGCAAGCACGGGCACAACGAGGGCGACGACCCCAGCTACACCCAGCCCCTGATGTACCAGCGCATCGACGCGAAGCGCTCGGTGCGCAAGCTCTATACCGAGACCCTCGTGCGCCGGGGCGACATCACGCTCGAGGAGGCCGAGTCAGCGCTCGATGATTTCAACGCCAAGTTGCAGACGGTGCTCGACGAGGTGCGCGCCGAGCCTTCGCTCGCACCGACCGAGCTACCCGTGCCCGAGCGCACACCGGCGGACTCGCCTTCGCCAGAGACGGGCGTCGCGCCCGACGTGCTCCAAGCCCTCTCCTCGGTCGTGCGCTCGGTCCCGGACGGCTTCACCATCCACCCGAAGCTCGAGCGCCAGTTCACACAGCGCGACGAGCTGGTCGCAAGTGGCTACGTCGACTGGGCGCTGGCCGAAGCGCTGGCCATCGGCTCGCTGATGTACGAAGGCGTCAACGTGCGCCTCACCGGCCAGGACACCCGCCGCGGCACCTTCAGCCACCGCCATGCGGTACTGGTCGACTATGCCAACGGCGAGGAGTACGTCCCCTTGGCCCACATTCGGGACGGCCTGCGCCGCATCGGGGCGAACACGCTCGTGCCGGCGGGGGAGATGGGCAACTTCACTGTGCGCGACTCGCTGCTTTCCGAGTACGCCGCCGTCGGCTTCGAGTACGGCTACTCCGTCGAGGCACCCGAGGCTCTCGTGGCCTGGGAGGCGCAGTTCGGCGACTTCGTCAACGGAGCCCAGATCATCATCGACAACTTCCTCGTCGCGGCCGAGGTCAAGTGGGGACAGCACGCAGGTCTGGTCCTCCTCCTCCCGCACGGGTACGAGGGTCAGGGCCCCGAACACTCCTCGGCTCGGATTGAGCGGTTCCTGTTGCTCTGTGCGCGCGGCAACATGCGGGTCACCGTCCCGTCCACCGCCGCCCAGTACTTCCACCTGCTGCGTTCACAGGCTCGCACCAGCCCGAAGCGACCACTCGTTGTCGTGACGCCCAAGTCGATGTTGCGGGCCCACGCGTCGCGCTCGACCTTCGCCGAGCTCGAAGGCGGCGCCTTCCAACACGTCATCGACGACGACTCCATTGAGATCCCGACTGCGGTCCACCGGATCGTGCTGGCGTCCGGCAAGATCGCCCACGAGGCAAGGCAGCGGCAGGCGGAGCTCGCGCCCGAGGAGTCGGCGCACGTCGCCCTGGTCTGGGTCGAGCAGCTCTACCCGTGGCCTGAACCACTCCTGACCGCGATCTTCGAGCGCTACGCCCAGGCGACCGAGCTCGTATGGCTGCAGGAGGAGCCCGAGAACATGGGAGCCTGGTCCTTCGTCCACGCCCGTCTGCACGCGTGCCTGCCCGATCGCCTGCGGCTCCGCCACGTGAGCCGTCCGGAGTCGGCCAGCCCTGCTATCGGGAGCGCCGCCCTGCACCAGTTGGAGCAGACCGATCTCTTGCGGCGTGCCATTGGCTGAACCGCATCACGTCGTGGTGGATGGGTCGAACCTGGCCACCGAAGGGCGTACGTCTCCCAGCCTCGAGCAGCTCGACGAGGCGGTGCGCGCGTATGCCGCCGAGGACCCGGGTTCCAGCATCATCGTGGTCGTCGACGCGACCTTCGAGCATCGGGTCTCTGACGCCGAGCGCGAGGAGGTGCGCCAGGCCATGCTCAACGGGGAGGTGATCTCCCCGCCCGCGGGTGCCATCGGCCGTGGGGACGCCTTCGTGCTCCGCATCGCCGAGCGCACCGGTGCGATCGTCCTGTCCAACGACTCGTTCCAGGAGTTCCACGGGGAGCACCCCTGGCTCTTCGACGACGGGCGGTTGATCGGCGGCAAGCCCGTCCCCGGTGTGGGGTGGATCTTCACGCCCCGGCTGCCAATACGCGGGCCCAAGAGCCGAGCGGCTACGGCCGAGGCCAGGTCGAAGAAGGACCCCGAGTCGGCGCCGGCCAAGGCGGCAGAGCTGGCGCGGGCGGCGAGGAAGGCGGCCAAGAGGGGGACCAAGGCCAAGAAGGCGGCAACGAAGGCCGCGCCCGCGATCGACACGTCGTGGCCGATCACGCCCACGGCGCCCCCACCCGGGCGGGCCAAGGTCGACCCCGTGTTCTCCAGCGCGATCGACGAGGCAATGGAGGAGGCCCTGCATCCGCCGAAGCCCGGAAAGTCGAGGGACACCGCCAAGAGGCAGTCGGCGAAGAAGGAGGCGCCGCCGAGGAGTGCCAGGTCCAAGAAGGACGGCCCGACCCCGAAGCACGCCGACGCCAAGGGCGGCCATGCCGGGACCGAAGCCAGCCAAGCGTCAGGCTCGAGGCAGAAGAGCCCCACCCCGCCGCCGGCGGTCAACGAGCCACTGGCCTTCATCAATTTCGTTGCCGCGTTCGCCGTCGGCAGCACGGTCGACGGCGAGGTCGTCTCCTTCACGTCGCACGGCGCCATGGTCGACGTGTCGTTGCCCGGTGGCGGTGCGTTGCACTGCTACATCCCCCTGACCGCGATGGGCTCGCCGGCCCCGACCAAGGCGCGCCAGGTGCTCAAGAAGGGCCAAGTGCGATCCTTCGTCCTCGCGGGGCTGGACCCGCCTCGGCGCGTCGCGGAGTTGGCCCTCGGGCCGTCCGACGCGGGGCCGACGGCGCGCGCCGCCGGCACGAGGGCCGCACGTCCCGCGAGAAGGGCGACGACGACCAAGGCAGCGCCGGTGGCCAAGAAGGCTGCCGCGAAGAAGGCCGGGGCGAAGAAGGCGGCTGCGCCCGCCAAGAAGGCAACGAGGAAGGCGACAGCACCGGCGAAGGAGGCCGCCGCCACGAAGGCGGGCAAGGCCAAGAAGGCGCCGGCCAAGAAAGCGGCCAAGAAAGCGGCCAAGAAAGCGGCCAAGGCGAGGCACCGATGAGCGCCGGAGCTCTCCGTTGACGGCGCTTCCCCGACCCGCCGACGTGCTGCCGCACCGAGCACCGTTCCTCTTCGTGACCGAAGTGACGGCCGTGGAGCCGGGGATCTCGGCCAGCGGTCATTGGCAGCTGACCAGTGACGAGCCGTTCTTCGCGGGGCACTTCCCCGGCCGCCCGACGCTCCCGGGCGTGTTGATGGTCGAGTCCCTCGCGCAGCTCGGAGGTATCGCGGTGCTGCTCGATCCTCGCTACGCGGGCAAGCTCCCTTTGTTCGGGGGCATCGAGCGGGCGCGCTTCCGGCGCCAGGTGGTCCCCGGCGACAGGCTCGAGCTCGAGGTGACCATGGACCGCCTGTCGGCGCGTGCGGGGAAGGGTCACGGCACGGCGTCGGTCGGCGGGCACACCGCCTGCGACGCCGAGCTGCTCTTCGTGATCGTCGACGGAGGTCCGGGCTGATGCGCCTGGCGACCTGGAACGTGAATTCGCTCACGGCCCGGATGCCCCGGGTGACCGACTGGATCGAGGCGAACCAGCCCGACGTTCTCTGCATGCAGGAGACCAAACAGGCCGACGACAAGTTCCCGGAGAAGACGTTCGCCGAGCTCGGCTACGCGTCCGCGCACCACGGCGACGGTCGCTGGAACGGCGTCGCCATCCTCAGCAAGATCGGCCTCGAGGGGGTGACCCGCGGCTTCGGCACGCCCGACGACGACCACGGACGTCGCGTTGTGTCCGCCGTGTGCGGCTCGACCCGTGTGTTCTCCGTCTACGTCCCCAACGGCCGAGCCCTCGACAACGAGTTCTACGCGGTGAAGCTGGCCTGGTTGAGCCGCCTGCGCGCGACGCTGGACCGGACGTGTCCGCCGGGCTCGTCGGTCGCGGTCTGCGGGGACTTCAATGTCGCGCCCGATGACGGGGACGTATGGGACCCTGCGGCATTCGTCGGCGCCACTCACGTCAGCGAACCCGAGCGGGCTGCGCTGCGCGACGTCGAGGGGTGGGGCCTCGACGACGTGTTCCGGCGCTTCAACGAGCCGGGGACGTTCACGTGGTGGGACTATCGGGCGGGAGACTTTCACGAGGGGAGAGGGATGCGCATCGATCTCGTGCTGGTGAGCGACGATTTGGTCCAGCGCGCGGTCGGCGCCTTCCGCGACCGCGACGCGCGAAAGGGCCAGAAACCATCCGACCATGCGCCCGTCGTGGTGGACTTCGCACGCGACTGACTCCGATCCGAATCCTGCCGACGACAGCCATCCGGAGAGCGCATCGCGGCCCGCGGCCGAATTATCGATGAAGCGTTGACAGAGACGCGGACCTCGTTTCAGACGTTCGCGACGAACTCGCCGCCTCGTCGCCGGACCACCGACAACCATCTGTACAGGGCTTCTTCGTTTCACGCGCGGCGCGCTGCGCTCAATCTGCCGCCGACTTTCGAGAAACTGCTCAAGGGTTCACCCCTATTTCCCGACCTGGGACTTTAGGGTACGTTGGACTTGCTCCAGTCGGACTCCGTCCGGCTGCAGAGGCGGAGGCGGTCCGCTCTCACGGGAGTGTGAATTGGCGAAGTGGCGAATTGGCGATGCTGCACGGTCGGTTGACGACCACCCAGCGTTCCTACGCGCCTTCGCACCGTCATTGCGCCGGGCCTACCTGATGCGTCGCGGCGGTTCCGCCTGCTCACACTCGGAGGCGTCGAGCGACGGCTTCACGCTCATTGAGCTCGTCATCGTGATCGGCGTTATGCCGATCGTCGTGGGCGCGCTCGTCGTTGGGATGCTCTCCGTGTTCACACTGCAGTCAAGCGTCGCCAAGCGCCTCACCGACTCCGGCGACGCGCAGGTGGTCTCGGTCAACTTCCAGAACGACGTCCAGAGCGCCGCGTTGATCACAACCTCCGGCTCGGCACAGAGTCCCTCGCAATGTGGCACCGGCTTCCAGGTGCTCGGCCTCCAGCTCGGCAACAAGAGTCAGATCGGATACACCACGGCCGCAGCCAACAGCGGCGGCACGTACAACCTGACCCGGAACATCTGCAACCAAGGGAGCCAAACCCCGACGAGCTTTCAGGTCATCGCCCGGGATCTGCCCTCCTCGGTGACAACCACGTCGCCGGTCATCGTCACCTGCACGACGGTCAACGCACCTGCGGCGTGCTTGCCCGGACCTGGTAACACCGAGGCCTACCAGAACGGTTGGGTGTCCACCGTCGGCATCACGGGTGTCTCGTTCCAGACGAAGGCGCCGGGGAGCAACTACAACTACCAAGTTGTTGCCGTGCCAGCCGCCGGGTCCAACACGACCAACTTGGCCGTCGTATCGAGCCCGTCGACCGGTTGCGGCTTCGCGACGCCGGGCACCGGAACCTACGCGTCGACGCTCTGCTTCGTGGACTTCACACCCTGGAGCACCCAGACCGGCGCGAAGAACATCAGCTGCGCTCCCGCTCAGTCGGGCTTCAGCACACCGGTGCCGATGGTGGCCGGCATTGCGAGCACTCCGTTCACTCTGTCCTTCTGCATCAGCGCGTCACCGAACTCGGGTGCCATGTCGCAAGGCGGCAGAGTCGGCTACGACGACATCGCAGCCGTCCCTCTGCCGACCTATGCATCGCCGCCGACCAGCGAAGCGTTCCTGGGCAACAACGGCTTCTACACGGGCGTTCCCGGTAATGCCGCGCT
Organism: uncultured Acidimicrobiaceae bacterium; assembly: GCA_963726135.1. GTDB lineage: Bacteria > Actinomycetota > Acidimicrobiia > Acidimicrobiales > RAAP-2 > Bog-473. Next base: position 165,789 of record CAVSBE010000001.1, on the reverse strand, counting down.
CTACACGATCAATCAGGGATCCACGGCTACCGTCAACATCACCAACCTCCAGGTGTTGAACTCGAACGGAGTCGCGGCCACGAGCTGGGAGCTGGTGACCGGCGACGCCGAGTCCACTGACCAGAGCGAGTCAATCACGTGGACGTCCGATCAGAACCTGAGCCTGCTTCCTAATAGCTCGAGTTCGCCGATCGGCAACGCCTGCGAAAGCACTGGGCAGTACGCCCCACCTGCGTACAACCCCAACGGTCTGACCGGCGTCGGGACGACAACCGTCTCGTGTAATGCCACGGCCTCCCGGGACCACACAGGCACGGTCATGCTCGAGGCGTTGACTCCGTCGAAGCTGACCGTGACGCTCAACGGGACGGGTCTCCAGGCGATGTTCCTCGGGGTGTTGCTGCCGTGAGGCGTCGTGCTGCCAATTCTGAGGGTGTCAGCGCCAACCGACCCGGGGACCGGCGCCGGTCCGAGGCCGGCGACACGCTGGTCGAGATCCTGATCGCCCTCGCGGTCATCGGCATCGCGGCCACGGCCATCCTTCTGGCCTTTGCCACCTCCATCTCGGGTTCGGGGGCCCACCGCAACGCAACGACCATGGACACCATGCTGCGGACCGCCGCAGCCGAGGTCACCGCGGACATCCAGCAGCAGGGGAGCGCGGTCTTTGCGAATTGCTCCGGGGCCTACGCAGTGAACCAGGGGCTGCCCGGCTCCATCCCCCTCCCAGCGGCCGGGTACACCGCAACCATCACCGGGGCCCAGTACTGGCTGGTCTCTGGGTCCAGCCAGTACTCGTTCTCGCCGGTGGCGCCGCCGACCAACGCCGGGTGCCCCAGCGGTTACTACGCCGCCTCGCCCGCACAACCCGGACAGCCCGGGCCCCAGCAGGTCACGGTCCAGGTGTCGTTCAAGGGAACGCCACAGTCGATCACAACCGTCGTTCAGGACCCGATCTCAGCCGCCAGTGGGACGACCTGCACGTTCCCGGCCTCGCAACTGGTCTGGGTGCAGCAGCCCGACAACGGGAACGCGGGTTCTGCGCTCTTTCCGGCTCCCACCGTCGTGGTCGAGGACAAGACAGGCTGCGTCGTCCAGAACGACCTCTCTCAGGTCAAGCTCGCCATCAATTCGGGGCCCAACGGCGCGACCCTCAACAACTGCGTCCCCAACCTCGGCTACGGCGAGACGACCTTCCAGAACTGCAGCCTGAGCACGATCGGGACCTACACCCTGTCCGTGACCGACCCCACGGACAGCATTACCACGCCGGTCGTGGGGAACCCGTTCAGCATCACGGCAGGCGTGCCCGCGCAGTTGAAATTCATTCAGCAGCCGGGGAACGGGACCGGCGGGACGGCGCTGACGACGCAGCCGACGGTCCAGATCGAGGACGCGTCAGGCAACCCCATTCCGGGCGACAGCTCTACCGTGACGCTGGCGATCGGGACGAACCCAGGCAACGGTGCGCTCTCGGGCTGCACCAGCACGACCACAAACGGCCTGGCCACCTTCGCCGGCTGCAAGATCGACAAGGCAGGGAACGGGTACACCCTGACGGCAACCGATGCCGCCGACAACCTGACGGTGCCGTCACCTCCGAGCGCACCGTTCAACGTCGCGGTTGGCCCGGCGTTCCAGCTCGGATTCACCACGTCTCCCGGGACGACGGTGGCCGGGGACGTGTTTGGGACGCAACCGGTGGTCACGATCGAGGACGCCGGAGGCAACACGGTCACGACCAACACCAGCACGGTGTCGCTGGCGATCGGCACCAACCCGGCGGGCGGGTCCCTCTCGGGTTGCACCGGGACGACGACGGCCGGCGTCGCCACCTTCACGGGCTGCAAGATCAACAACGCGGGGAACGGCTACACGCTCATGGCAACCGATGGGACGCTTCTGCCCGGAACGAGCATCGCGTTCAACATCGTGACTCCCGCTCTGACGTCGTTCAAGGTCGTTCCCGCCACGAACACGCCGACGGCGGGCACGCCGTTCAACGTCACGATCACGGGGCTCGACCAGTCCGGGTTTACCTTCACGGGATTGACCGGCACCCAGGCCATCGCCTTCAGCGGGCCCGCCAACTCCCCCAATGGCACGGCACCGGTCTATCCGGCCACCGTGAGCTTCGCTGGCGGCGTCGGTACGGCCGCGGTCACGCTCTACGACGCCCAGACGACCAAACTCACGGTTACCCAGGGCTCGGTGACCGGCACGTCCGGCAACATCACCGTGAGCCCTCTCGCCACGCCTGTCTCCTTCACGGTGGCCAACCCGGGCACCCAGATCGCCGGCACGGCCTTCAGCGAGACGATCACGGCCGCCGACCAATACGGCAACGCAGCGTCGGGGTACACGGGTAACCACACGCTGACCTTCTCCGGGCCGTCGAATGCGCCGAACGGGAAGGCCCCGACCTACTCGAACCCGGTGAACTTCTCCGGCGGGGTCGGCACGGCGACGATCACGCTCTACGACGCGCAGAGCACCACACTGAAGGCCTCCGCCACGACCCCCACCTTGACCGGCACCTCGACCAGCTTCACTGTCAACCCCGGGGCGCCGGGCGCGTTCTCAGTGTCGAACCCCGGCACGCAAACGGCGGGCACCGCGTTCAGCGTCACCATCACCGCCACCGACGCCTACGGGAACGCCGCCGCGAACTACAGCGGCCCGCAGACCATCGCCTTCTCCGGCCCGTCCAACTCGCCCAACGGGACTGTGCCGGTGTACCCGGCCTCGGTGACCTTCTCGAGCGGGGTCGGCACTGCGTCTGGCATCGTGCTCTACGACGCACAGACCACGTCGTTGACGGCGACTCAGGGCAGTGCGGCCGGCAACTCTGGGAACTTCACGGTCAACGGGACGGGAACCGTGTCGACCTTCGTACTGTCCAACATCGGCACGCAGACTGCGGGCACGGCGTTCAACGTGACCATCACCGCCGCCGATCCCTACGGCAACGCATCGTCCGGCTACGCCGGCACCAAGGTCGTGACCTTCAGCGGTCCGTCCAACTCCCCCAACGGGCATGTCCCGACGTACCCGGCGTCGGTGACCTTCGCTGGCGGCGTCGGCACCGCATCCATCACGCTTTACGACGCCCAGACGACGACGCTCACGGCGACCGCGAGCGGGCCCAGTCTCACGGGCACATCAAACTCCTTCACGGTCAACGGGAGATCGGCGAGTGCCTTCTCCATCACCAACCCGGGGACCCAGACGGTCGGCACGCAGTTCACCCTGACGATCACCGCAGTCGACGCCTACGGCAACACCGATACCGGCTACAACCCTGGAGGCGGTGGAACGCCCAACTTCAGCGGTCCGGCCAACGCACCCGACGGAACGGCACCGAGCTACCAGGGCACCAACTGCTTCTTCACCTTCTGTTTCTTCACCTGGAACAACGGTGTGACCACTGCGAACGTCACGCTTTATGACGCTCAGAACACGACGATCACGGCGTCCCTCAACGCACTCAGCGGCACTTCCACGAGCTTCACGGTCAATCCGGGCAGCGTTGTCGACGTCAACGTCACGGGCTACCCGAGCCCGACCACGGCCGGGACTGCCCACAACGTCACGGTCACGGCCGTTGACACCAACGACAACGTGGCCACCGGCTACACCGGCACGGTCCACTTCACCAGCAGCGACGCCCAGGCGGTCCTGCCGGCCGACTACACCTTCACCGGTGGCGACGCCGGCGTCCACACCTTCTCGGTGACGCTCAAGACGGCGGGCACCCAGTCGATCACGGCCACCGACACGGTGACCGGGACCATCACGGGCGCCCAGAGCGTCAGTGTGCTCTCCGCGGCGGCCAGCAGCCTGACCGTCTCGGGCTACCCGAGCCCGACCACGGCCGGGACCGCCCACAACGTCACGGTCACGGCCCACGACCCCTTCGGCAACACAGCCACCGGCTACACCGGCACGGTCCACTTCACCAGCAGCGACGGCCGGGCCGTCCTGCCGGCCAACTACACCTTCACCGGTGGCGACGCCGGGCGTCCACACCTTCTCGGTGACCCTCAAGACGGCGGGCACCCAGTCGATCACGGCCACCGACACGGTGACGGGCACCATCACGGGCACCCAGAGCGCCATCACGGTGAACCTCGGGCCGACGACCACCTTCGTCGTCTCGGGCTTCACCACTCCGACCGCGGCCGGGGCGGCCCACAACGTGACGGTCACGGCCCAAGACGCCGGCGGCAACGTGGCCACCGGCTACACCGGCACGGTCCACTTCACCAGCAGCGACGCCCAGGCCGTCCTGCCCGCCAACTACACCTTCACCGGTGGCGACGCCGGGCGTCCACACCTTCTCGGTCACGCTCAAGACGGCGGGCACCCAGTCGATCACGGCCACCGACACGGTGACCGGGCACGATCACGGGCACCCAGAGCGGCATCACGGTCAATGCGGCCGCGCCCAACTGAAGTCTCGGGCTTCGGCCAGCAGCCGACCGACGACCGGGGCCGGCACCGCCATCAACCCGGTCGTGACCGTGCACGGCCCTCGACGCCGTACGGCAACGTGGCCACCGGCTACACCGGCACGGTGCCATGTCACCAGCAGCGGACGCGCAGGCCGTCACCGGCCCGACAACTACACCTTCACCGCGGGTCCGACGCCGGCGACGTTCAACACCTTCTCGGTCACGCTCAAGACGGCGGGCACCCAGTCGATCACGGCCACCGACACGGTCGACCGGCTCCATCATCGGGCACCCAGAGCGCCATCACGGTGAACCCGGCCGGCGCGGCCAGCATACACCGTCTCGGGCTTCACCACTCCGACCGCGGCCGGGGCGGCCCACAACGTGACGGTCACGGCCCAGACGCCTTCGGCAACGTGGCCACCGGCTACACCGGCACGGTCCACTTCACCAGCAGCGACGCCCAGGCCGTCCTGCCGGCCAACTACACCTTCACCGGTGGCGACGCCGGGGCGCACACCTTCTCGGTCACCCTCAAGACGGCGGGCACCCAGTCGATCACCGCCACCGACACGGTCGACGGGCACCATCACGGGCACCCAGAGCGGCATCACGGTCAACGTCGGGCCGACGACCACCTTCGTCGTCTCGGGCTTCACCACTCCGACCACGGCCGGGGCGGCCCACAACGTCACGGTCACGGCCCAGACGCCTTCGGCAACGTGGCCACCGGCTACACCGGCACGGTCCACTTCACCAGCAGCGACGCCCAGGCCGTCCTGCCGGCCAACTACACCTTCACCGGTGGCGACGCCGGGGCGCACACCTTCTCGGTCACGCTCAAGACGGCGGGCACCCAGTCGATCACGGCCACCGACACGGTGACGGGCACCATCACGGGCGTCCAGAGCGGCATCACGGTCAACCCGGCCGGCCGACCAGCTGCACCGTCTCGGGCTTCACCAGCTCCGACCACGGCCGGGGCGGCCCACAACGTCACCGTCACGGCCCACGACGCCTTCGGCAACGTGGCCACCGGCTACACCGGCACGGTCACCTTCACCAGCAGCGACGGCCAGGCCGTCCTGCCCGCCAACTACACCTTCACCGGTGGCGACGCCGGGGTCCACACCTTCTCGGTCACCCTCAAGACGGCGGGCACCCAGTCGATCACGGCCACCGACACGGTGACGGGCACGATCACGGGCACCCAGAGCGCCATCACGGTGAACCCGGCTCGGCCGACCACCCTGCGCCGTCTCGGGCTTCACCACTCCGACCACGGCCGGGGCGGCCCACAACGTGACGGTCACGGCCCATGACGCCTTCGGCAACGTGGCCACCGGCTACACCGGCACGGTCCACTTCACCAGCAGCGACGCCCAGGCCGTCCTGCCGGCCAACTACACCTTCACCGGTGGCGACGCCGGCGTCCACACCTTCTCGGTCACGCTCAAGACGGCGGGCACCCAGTCGATCACGGCCACCGACACGGTGACGGGCACCATCACGGGCACCCAGAGCGCCATCACGGTCAACGTCGGGCCGACGACCACCTTCGTCGTCTCGGGCTTCACCGAGCCCGACCACGGCCGGGACGGCCCACAACGTCACGGTCACGGCCCACGACGCCTTCGGCAACGTGGCCACCGGCTACACCGGCACGGTCCACTTCACCAGCAGCGACGCCCAGGCCGTCCTGCCGGCCAACTACACCTTCACCGCCGGCGACGCCGGCGTCCACACCTTCTCGGTCACGCTCAAGACGGCGGGCACCCAGTCGATCACGGCCACCGACACGGTGACCGGCACGATCACGGGCGTCCAGAGCGCCATCACGGTCAACCCGGCTGCGGCCACCACCCTGGCTGTCTCGGGCTTCACCACTCCGACCACGGCCGGGGCGGCCCACAACGTGACGGTCACGGCCCATGACGCCTTCGGCAACGTGGCCACCGGCTACACCGGCACGGTCACCTTCACCAGCAGCGACGCCCAGGCCGTCCTGCCCGCCAACTACACCTTCACCGGTGGCGACGCCGGGGTCCACACCTTCTCGGTGACCCTCAAGACGGCGGGCACCCAGTCGATCACGGCCACCGACACGGTGACGGGCACCATCACGGGCACCCAGAGCGCCATCACGGTCAACGTCGGGCCGACGACCACCTTCGTCGTCTCGGGCTACCCGAGCCCGACCACGGCCGGAACGGCCCACAACGTCACGGTCACGGCCCAAGACGCCTTCGGCAACGTGGCCACCGGCTACACCGGCACGGTCCACTTCACCAGCAGCGACGCCCAGGCCGTCCTGCCGGCCAACTACACCTTCACCGGTGGCGACGCCGGGGCGCACACCTTCTCCGTGACCCTCAAGACGGCGGGCACCCAGTCGATCACGGCCACCGACACGGTGACGGGCACCATCACGGGCGCCCAGAGCGTCAGCGTGCTCTCGGCGTCGGCGACCACCCTGGCTGTCTCGGGCTTCACCACTCCGACCACGGCCGGGGCGGCCCACAACGTGACGGTCACGGCCCATGACGCCTTCGGCAACGTGGCCACCGGCTACACCGGCACGGTCCACTTCACCAGCAGCGACGCCCAGGCCGTCCTGCCGGCCAACTACACCTTCACCGGCGCCGACAACGGCGTCCACACCTTCTCGGTCACGCTCAAGACGGCGGGCACCCAGTCGATCACGGCCACCGACACGGTGACCGGCACCATCACGGGCACCCAGAGCGCCATCACGGTCAACCCGGCCGGCGCGGCCAGCTACACCGTCTCGGGCTTCACCAGCCCGACCACGGCCGGGGCGGCCCACAACGTCACGGTCACGGCCCAAGACGCCTTCGGCAACACGGCCACCGGCTACACCGGCACGGTCCCCTTCACCAGCAGCGACGCCCAGGCCGTCCTGCCCGCCAACTACACCTTCACCGGTGGCGACGCCGGCGTCCACACCTTCTCGGTGACGCTCAAGACGGCGGGCACCCAGTCGATCACGGCCACCGACACGGTGACGGGCACCATCACGGGCACCCAGAGCGCCATCACGGTCAACGTCGGGCCGACGACCACCTTCGTCGTCTCGGGCTTCACCACCCCGACCACGGCCGGGGCGGCCCACAACGTGACGGTCACGGCCGAAGACGCCGGCGGCAACGTGACCACGGCCTACACCGGCACGGTCCAACTCACCAGCAGCGACGCCAAGGCGGTCCTCCCGGCCAACTACACCTTCACCGGTGGCGACGCCGGGGTCCACACCTTCTCGGTAACCCTCAAGACGGCGGGCACCCAGTCGATCACGGCCACCGACACGGTGACCGGCACCATCACGGGCACCCAGAGCGCCATCACGGTGAACGCGGCCGCGGCGACCAGCCTCGGGCTGAGCAACGTCACGCAGCCGACGCCGGCGCTTACGTGCACCGGTCCGGTGGGCAGCCTGAACACCTGCACGTCGGCCGGCGAAGGGTCGCTGAATGGCGGTGGAAACGCCGGCCGCCGTACCGTCACCGCGAACCTCCAGCTCCTCGATGCGTACGGCAACGTGGTCACGAACAGCGGGGGTACCGTGACGGTGAACCTCACGACCACGGGCAATGTCAACTCTTTCGCCCCCGCAACGCTGACCATCGCGAGCGGCCAGTCGACAACTTCGGCGCAGTTCACCCTGGTCCGCAGCCAGGGCACTCCCACCTCGGCCACGATGACGGCCAAGGTCGGTGGCACGACCGAGCTCACCGTCACGCTGTCGAGTTGAGGAAGGGGGGTATGGCGCGATGAAACGGATCAAGTCGATGACACGGAAGCGGAACAGTGCGCGGCATCTTGGTGGTCACAAGGCAACTGACATGACGCGGCGTGCTTCTCGTGCCGGTGACGACGCCGGAGCCGTCCTCGTCCTGGCGCTCCTCTTCCTGGTCGTCATCGGGCTCATCGTGGGAGGATTGGCGTCGTGGACCGCCAACAGCCTCACGAACAGCTTGCACTTCCAGGCGGACCGGTCGGCCCAGTACGCGCTGTCCAGTACGTCACAGGTGGCGGTCCAGAACATCCGCTACACGCCGCTGCTGGGTTCGAACCAGACGCTGAACGCCAGTCCTCCTTCGTACTGCTGGGGCCCGACACCCGCCTCGGGAACGGGCACCGTCTCTGAGCTGACCGTCCAAAATGATCAGGTCGCGGTCTGGTGCAGCACTGTGTGGACCCCCACGAGCTCGTCGACCCGCGTTGTCACTGTGTCGGCTTGCCTGACCAGCAATGTCCCGACGCCGCCCAGCGGAAGTCCTCTCGCTTCGGTGCAGGCTGCCGCGACCCAGTGCGCGGCAAGTCCCGGGCTTCAGACGAACGTGACCTTCGACGACTACTCCGCGGCCAATCCGTCCGTCAACCCGGGCGTGTGCATCTCTCCGCCGAACGGTACCTGCGGACAGGGCATGACGGTCAACAGCTCGACCATCGGTACGGTCAATCCGGCCGTCTCCTCGCTTTCGACCACCGTGGGTCCCCTCACAGGGGGTACGGCCCTGAATTTGACCGGGACCGGGTTCGTGATGGGCTCGGGATTGACGACGGTGAACTTCATTGCCACGAACCTGTCGGCGAACATCGTCTTTCCGGGTGTCAACGTCACCGTGACCTCACCCACCACCCTGTCGGTGGCGACGCCGCCCGCAACGACGGTGACCAGTTACTACGTCATCGTCTCCACCACGAACGGCTCGAGCCAGGCAGGACCTCAGTCGCTGTTCACCTACCAGCCCGTGGTCCCGACTGTCACCGGCATCGCGACAGTGAACGGAGGGTCGTCGGGCTCGGCCGCCGGGGGCACGTCCATCACGATCAGCGGCACCGGGTTCCTCAGCCCGGTGGCGGGTGACAACACGAAGGTCAACTTCGTGGACACGGCCAACAGCGCCATCGTCCTGCAGGCGCCGTACCTCTCTGTCAACGGGTACACCAACGGGGTGCAGACCATCACGGCCACGACACCGGGCATCGTCCAGGACACCACGTACTACGTCACCGTCACGACCTTCCCGGCGGGTGGTACAAGCGCCACCGGGCCCATCTTCACCTTCGTGCCGCTCACGCCCGTCGTCGCGAGCGTCAATCCCACCTCGGGCGGATCGGGCACCTCCATCACCGTCACAGGAATCGGTTTCGTGAGCGGGGGGACCACCGTCCAGCTCGTGCCGACCGGGAGCGGGACGACCCTGAACGCGACGAGCGTCACCGTGTCGGCCTCCACCACCCTCACCGCCACGGTGCCGTCGGGCGGGCAGAACAATGGCACCTACTACGTGGAGATCACGACCACGACCGGTGGCGCCAGCTGTCCGACTTCGGGCTGCGGCTCGGGAGGTGCAGCACCCCTCTACACCTACTAGTTCAGACGTACGCTCTCTCCGGTCGGAGAGGGTGGTGCATGCCTGGGACTGCGTGCGACCGTGCCGGCTGACGCACGGCGCCCTCACGAGGACCGGAACCTCGGGCCCCGGACCGGGCCGTGAACGTGGCACCCGCCAAGCCGGGGGCAACCAGGTGACATGACCGAGTGGTACTGGATGTGATGCACCAAGGCCCCGGTGTAGACGGGGATCAAGAACACGAGGGATGCCACTTGGTTCCGCCGACGTGAAACGCTTGGCCGTCGCCACGAGCAGCAAACGCTGCTCGGCCAAGCGGTCCACGCCGGATGCTCGCCGGTGCTTGGCCGTCGCCAAGAGCAGCGGGGGGGACCGCTGCTCGGCCAAGCGCCTTCGAACGGGTGTGTCCCTGGTGTCCTCCCGCCCTACCGCAGGTCCAAGAGGAGGTCCCGCAAGGGGACGCCGTCGCAGATGGTGACGATCTTGTCGAAGTCGTCCTTGGTCAGCGACCGCTGCACCTCGGGCCAGCTCCGGGCGCCCTGCCGCATGTACGCCATGAAGATCTCCCAGATCGCCAGGCGCTTGCGCATGCGCTCGACTTCGAATTCGAGCGAGGCGAAGTCGATGGGATTGGGTCCCTCAGGTCCCTCGGGATCATCGAGCGTCTCGAGGGCCGGCGTGTCGAAGAGGTCCTGACGCAGCCGGTCGAGCGCGGCATCAAGGGAGCGAGCGTCAGAGACTGGTGTGCCCATCTCCATTTGCATCCGCGCCTCTCTCGGTGCTGGCCCCGTGGTGGTCTCCTCGGAGATCACCCCCTCCGCTTCGCATGGTGACAGGCCGCATGCCGGGGCTATAGATCCGTTCGTCACTAATCGCCGCCGGCCGTCCCCGTTGTTGTGGGCGCGTTGGCTGCGTTGTGCGTCCGTTGACAATTGGCCGACTTCGACCCGCCGGCGGACGGCTAGAGCGGCACCTCGATCAGCATCGGCCCGGGCTCGGCGAATCCCCTTTCGAGTGCCGTCGCCAGGTCCTCCGCGTTCTCGACCCGGCGCGCCGGCACCCCCATGCCGTGTGCGAGTGCCGAGAAATCGAGCTCGGGATCAGTCAGGTCGAGCAGGCGCCGCGACAGCGGGCCGCCGCCGTCTGCCCCCACCCGGTGGAGCTCCATGTTCAAGATGGCGTAACTCCGGTTGGAGAGGACGACCGTGGTCACGTTCAGCCCCTCGCGCGCCTGAGTCCACAGCGCCTGCAGCGTGTACATGGCACTCCCGTCGGCCTCGAGGCAGAGCACCGGGCGTTCCGGCGCGGCGACGGCCGCGCCGGTGGCCATCGGGAGCCCGATCCCGATGGCCCCCCCGGTGAGGGTCAGCCAGTCGTGCCGGGGCCCGCCCGCCGTCGCTCCCGAGACGAAGAGGCCCGACGTGTTGCCCTCGTCCACGACGATCGTGCCCTCGGGCAACGTGGCGCCCACCGCCGCCGCCAGCGATTCGGTGGTGAGGGCGCCGGTCGGCGAATCGGGACGGCCCCAGGGTGCCGGCACGCCGGCGTCGCCCGGGGCGCCCACGGCTCCGGCCAGAGCCTCGAGTGCGCCGGTCGCGTCCTCACCCGGTCGGACCAGAGTGTGCACGGTGCAGCCTGAGGGGACGAGGTCGCTCGCCTTGTCGGGGTACGCGAAAAAGGAGACCGGGGGCTTGGCGTCGACCAGGACGAGATGGCGTACGCCGTCGAGCTGGGCCTGGGCCATCTCGGCCAGGTAGGCCAACCGCTCCACGGCCGGGACGCCTGCCCCACGCTCCAAGTTGGCCGGGAAGGTCTCGCCCAGCAGCGCGGCACCGGTGGTGGCGGCCACCCGGCTGGCCGCCTGCAGCCCGTCGGCCCGCAGTGCGCCGCCCCCGAGGAGGAGCGCCGCCCGCTCGCCCGAACGCAGCGCCTTGGCCGCCTCCTCGATCGTGTCGGTCGGGACCACGGCCGGTCGCCCGCGCGGACGCGGTGGACAAGGTCCGCTGGTCGATTCGGACCACGACGAGTCAGCTGGCAGGACCAAGGTGGCGACGCAGCCCGGCGGGCCCGTCGCGGCCGCCACCGCGTCCGCCGCGTCACCGGCCACGTCGTCGGCCCGCGCCGTCGAGCGGTACCAACCCGAGACTGCGCCGGCGATCGACGCGATGTCCGACTGGAGCGGTGCGTCGTAGCGGGCGTGGTAGGTGGCGTGGTCGCCCACGATGTTCACCACCGGTGTACGGGCCCGCCGCGCGTTGTGCAGATTGGCGAAACCGTTGCCGAGGCCGGGTCCGAGATGCAGCAGCGTGGCCGCCGGCCTCCCGGCGACGCGCCCGTAGCCGTCTGCCGCGCCGGTGACGACTCCCTCGAAGAGGCAGAGGACGCCGCGCATGGCGGGCACGTCGTCGAGCGCGGCCACGAAGTGCATCTCCGAGGTGCCGGGGTTGGCGAAGCACACGTCGACGCCGGCGTCGACCAGCGTCGAGAGCAGGGCGCGGGCTCCGTTCACGTGTTCTCCTCCGTCTGCGCCAGGCCCAGGAGCCGGTGGGGCCCGAGGATGCCCTGCGGGTCGAACACCCGCTTGATGGAGCGCATCAGGTCGAGCGATACCGGATCCTGCATCTCGAGGAAGTACGACAGCTTGGCCGTGCCGATGCCGTGCTCGCCGGAGATGGCGCCCCCGGCCGCCAGCGCCAGCTCGAAACTGGCGTGCATCAGCGCGTGCCGCCGGTCGTCGTCGGGCTGGAAGACCGAGATATGGACGTTGCCGTCTCCGATGTGCCCGCAGCCGGTCACGAGCGCGCCGTGCTCCTCGGCGAGCAGGGCGACCTTCGCCAGGTAGTCGGGGATGGTCGCCCGTGGGATCACGGCGTCGATGAGATCGTCGCACCCGGCCGCCTTGCCGACGAAGAATGCTCTCTCGCGCGCTGCAATGAGCTGGGCCCCGGACGTGGCGGGCAGCACGTAGACGTCGAGTGCCCCCAGCTCCTCCAGCAGCATGCCGAGGCGCTCGACGTCTTCGGCCACCCGCTCAGGGTCCATGCCCTCCACGACGACCACGAGGTAGGCCAGGGCGCCCGCCTTCACCTCGTCGGGGATGCCGAGGTCGAGGCCGGCGGCCTGGGTGATGCCGCCCATCACCAGCACGTCGACGTATTCGAGGATCGACGGGTTGATGCCGCTGTTGACGATGTGGGGGACCGCCTGCGCCACCTGGGCGAGCGTCGCGAAGGGGGCGAGCACCGTCGAGGATGCGGTGAAGCGGGGCTGCACTTTCACCGTGACCTCCGTTGTGATCGCGAGTGTGCCCTCCGAGCCGATGAGCAGCTGTGTCAGGTCGTAGCCGCTCGAGCACTTGACGAACTTGCCCCCGGTGCGCAACACGGCGCCGTCCGCCAGCACCACCTCCAGCCCGAGGACGTGATGGCGGGTGACCCCGTAGCGGACCGCGCGCATACCGCCGGCATTGGTGGCCACGTTCCCACCCAGCGAGCCGCTCTGCTCACCCGGAGAGACGGGATAGATGAGCCCGAGCGGCGCGAGTTCGCCGTTGAGCTGCTCCAGCGTCACACCCGGCTCCACGACGGCGACCTGGTTCTCCGTGTCGATCTCCCGGATCCGCTGCATGCGGTCGAAGGCCAGCAGGATGCCGTTGGCGACGGGGACCGCCGCGCCGGAGAGACCGGTCCCGCTGCCCCGGGCCACGACCGGCACCCGGTGCTCGCTGGCCAGCTGCAGGACCTCGGACACCTCGCTGGTGGAGCCGGGCAGCACGACGGCCAGTGGAACGACCGGCAGCGTGGTGAGCGCCTCGTCGTGGGTGTAGTCGGCGTGGACGGAGGCACCCGCGACGACATGGTTCTCGCCGACGGCCTTGCGTAGCTGCTCCAGGAGTTCCGACATGTGACGGGCCATCCCCACCTCGGATCGATCAGGCGGGAACGACCTTACCGTCTGTCCCGGTCGCGCTCCGGGGGGTCCGGATAACCATGCCGGCGGTGCTCACCCTCCGGACGGTCAGGGGCCCGACCCGGTCCCTTCCGTCGCCTCGGTCAACCGGGCCCGCAGCTCCGCCACACGGGCCGAGACCTCCGCCGCCGCCGTGGGGGCGGCCGTCTTCTCGAGTTCGGTGATGGCCCGCTCAATGGGCGCCAGCCACGGGCTGGGTCCCCGCCCCGCCGTGGCGCCCCGGGATGCTGCGTCACTGGAGAGCTCGAACCAGCTGCACCACAGCTCTTCCTCGGAGCGGGTCAGCGCGACGTAGAGGAGCCGCCGCTCCTCGTCGACGGCGGCGGGCGTCTGCGCGGAGGCGATCGGCATGAGCCCAGCGCCGAGCCCGAGGACGATGACCGTCGGCCACTGCAGGCCCTTGGCGCGGTGGAAGGTCGTGAGCACCACGCGGTCGCGGTCCGCCGGGTCTTCCCATGCCGCCATGTCCTCCTCGGGCCGGTCCACGCCCCGCCGCCCGCTCTCGGCGCGCAGGTCCGAAGCCGGGCCCAGGTCCGCCCCGGCGATCAGGCTCGGCACCCGCGCCGCGTCCATGGCCGCCTGGACCTTGGCCAACTGGGCGTTGGTGCGCGTGAGCACCGCGATGCTCGACCACCGGCGACCCGGTGTGCGCGAGAGCTTGGCCCGCTGCGCCGCCCACCCCGCCTCGTCCCCGTCAGTGGCGTGTGACACGACCTTGGGCACCGGCCCGTCGACCCGCGTCGACCGCGGCGGCACCACGTCGGCCGCAGAGCCGATCACAGCGCCCTCGCGGAGCACCGCGGTCGCCACCGCCACGACTTGTGGCGTGCAGCGGTGGTTCTCGTCCAGGCGGATGACCTTGGTGCCCCGGAGAATCTCGGGCAGCCGATTGAGCAGGGTGGGATCGGCCCCGTTGAACCCGTAGACCGACTGGTTGGGGTCGCCCACCACGAACAGGTCGGGGTCGTCCGCGAGCATGGCGGTCAGCAGGCGGAACTGGGCCGGGTTCACGTCCTGCATCTCGTCGACGAAGAGGTGCCGGGTACGCCAGCGGATGGAGTCGGCGAACTCGCGGTCGCCCGCCAGCGCGTCGGCGCAGGCGACGATCAGGTCGTCGAAGTCGAGCAGCCGCCGGCGAGACCGCTCCTCCTCGTAGCGGGCGTAGGCGTCGGCCACCTGTTCGGTGCTCATCCCGCTGCGCCGCCGGTGGCGCCGGGCCTCGGCCTCGTACTGGTCGGGCGACACCAGCCGCGCCTTGGCCCAGCCGATCTCCCCGTCGAGGGCGCGGGTCCGCCGCGGATCGCCCGTCGTCACCTCGGCCAGCAGGCGCCGGCGGTCCGGCAGCAGCTGAGGGAGCGGGCGCCCGCGTAACTCGCGGTGCTCGCGAAGGAGGCCGAGGGCCGTGCGGTGGAACGTGCCCGCCTGCACGCCCGAGACGCCCAGCGAGTAGAGGCGGGTTCGCAGCTCCTCGGCCGCCTTGCGGCTGAACGTGGTGACAAGGGTGCGATCGGGCTCGATGGAGCCCTCGCGTACCCGGCGGGCCACCCGCAGCGTGAGCACCCTGGTCTTGCCGGCCCCGGCTCCCGCCACGACACACAGCAGGGGCTCGTCGGACTCGATGGCCTCACGCTGGGCCATGGTGAGTCGGCTGGCGCCTGGGAGGGCCTCCCAGGTATCGCTCTCGAAGCCCTCGAACGTCATGACCACACTCCGCACGGTACAGAAAGGGTGCTCGGAGCACCCACCGGACCTGCGCCTATCGTGGCCGACCGGGGCCATGGGTGCCCACCGTGGTCGAAGGGACAGGCGAACGGCCGAGCGGGAGCGCTCCCCGGGGCGAGGAGCGGGAGACGTCGCCGCCCGGTTCGCTAGGAATCAGGGACGACCCGGTGGGTCCGCAGCAGCCGGCGCCGGGCGTGCCGAGCCCGGGCCAGGCCCACGAGCTCCTCGACGACCGCCGGAACGGCAGACCCTCGGCCTCCCAGAGCATGGGGAACATGGAGATGGGCGTGAAGCCGGGCATCGTGTTGACCTCGTTGACGACGATCTCGTCGTCGGCGGCCAGGAAGAGGTCGACGCGGGCCAACCCCTCCACCCGGAGCGCCCGGTAGGCGGCCAACGCCACGCGTTGGGCGTGCGCGAGCTGGTGGCCCTCCAAGTCGGTGGGCGCGACGGTCTCGGCGGTGCCCAGCACGTACTTGTCGTCGTAGTCGTAGAACTCCTGGCTGGCGATGATCTCGCCGGCCTGCGTCACCCGGACATCCTCGTTGCCCATCAGCGCGAGCTCCAGCTCGCGGCCGCGGATGTACTCCTCCAGGATGACGTGGTCGTCGAATTCGAAAGCCGACAGCACGGCGTCGCCGAGCGCGGCCGCGTCGAAGACCTTGGCGACCCCGATGGACGATCCGAGGTTGGCCGGCTTCACGAACATCGGCAGGCCGAGGGCCGCCACGGCCTCCTCCAACGCCTCGGCCGACCACCGAGCGCGTGCGACGGTGCGCCACGCCGCTACGGGGAGACCGTGGTCGTGGAGCACGGACTTGGCGACACCCTTGTCCATGCACATGGCCGAGGAGAGGACGCCTGCGCCGACGTAGGGGCAGCTCGAGGGTCTCGAGGTGCCCCTGGATCACGCCGTCCTCGCCGAAGGGCCCGTGCAGGACGGGGAACACGACCGTGCCCGGCGGCAGGGCCTCGTCGAGATGCTCGAGCACGCGGTCGGGCTCGTGATGGAGCAGGTCGTCGGGAGAGTCCAGCGCCTCGACATCGTCGATGTCGGCCAGGACCCGGTCGGCGTCCACCCATTGCTTGTCGTGCGTCAGCCCGATGGCCTTCACGACAAAGCCGGTCTCGAGGGCGGTCTGCGCGATCCGGCGCGCCGAGATGCACGAAACCTCGTGCTCCGCGGAGGGACCCCCGTAGACGACCGCCAACGCTCCCGGTTCAGGCATCGGACGAGGCTATACAATCGCCCCCGAGGGCATGCGTGCGATTCTCCACCTCTGAACTCGCAGCCCAGCTCGGCGGGGAGCTGGTCGGGCCCGATGTCTTCGTCGACGGCGCCAGCATCGACTCGCGGACGACGCGTCCCGGGCAGCTCTTCGTGCCGATCGTGGCCGAGCGCGACGGCCACGACTTCGTCCTCACCGCTCTGCAGGCCGGTGCACCCGCCTATCTCACGTCTCGGGAACCGCTCGGCGCGACGGCCATCGTCGTCCCGGACACCGCCGCTGCACTAATGCATCTGGGAGGTGTGGCGCGCGGCCGCGTCGGCAACGGTGTCGTCGGGATCACGGGCTCGGTCGGCAAGACGACGACCAAGGATCTGGTCCACAAATGCCTGGCGTCGACCTTCCCGACGTCGGCGAGCGAGCGGTCATTCAACAACGAGCTCGGCCTTCCGCTGACGCTCCTCAACGCTCCCGACGACGTGCAATGGGTCGTGCTCGAGATGGGCGCCCGCGACGTCGGGCACATCACTCGTCTGGCCGGGGTGGCCCGCCCCGACGTCGGGATCGTCACCAGTGTCACCATGGCCCATGTCGAGTACTTCGGTGATCTCGACGGCGTCGCGCGGGCGAAGAGCGAGCTCGTGGCGGCGCTGCCCACTACCGGCGTCGCCGTCTTGAACGTCGACGATCCGCGGGTGGCCGCAATGGCGACGGCGAGCCCGTGCCCGGTCTTGGGATACGGCGTGGCGCGCGCCGATGCCGAGGTTCGGGCCCGGAGCGTCGTCCTCGACGAAGACCTGAGGCCGAGCTTCCTGCTCTCGACGCCGTGGGGCGACGGCGAAGTCAAGCTCTCCCTGCGCGGAGCCCAGCAGGTCCCCAACGCGCTGGCCGCCGCCGCCGCAGCCTTGTGGTGCGGCGTACCGCTCGACCGTGTGGTGCCCGCCCTGTCGGCGGCTACCGGGTCCCCGCTTCGCATGGAGGTGCACCACGTCCCGGACGGCCCCGTCCTGATCGTGGACTGCTACAACGCCAATCCCGCGTCGACCGAGGCGGCACTGCGCTCGCTGGCCGCGCTAGGGGCGAGGGGAAGACGGCTGGCCATCCTCGGGCTGATGGCTGAGCTCGGCACCGAGACGGAGGCCGAGCACCGGCGCACCGCGTTGCTCGCCGAGGAGCTCGGGATCGAGATCGTGGGCTACCAGACCGACCTCTACGGTGGAGTTCAGTTGGCCGGCCCCGCCGACGCGGTCGCACTGATGCAGACCGCCGGACCTGCGGACGTGCTGCTTGTGAAGGGCAGCCGGGTGGCGCGGCTCGAGGACGTCGTGCGGGCGTACGGATCGGCGGCCGGTGTTCAGTCGTTGGTTGCCGGTGCATAGCGCGGCCGCTGCACGTCGGGGATGCTCGTACCGTCAAAGACCCGGCGGCTGAGCTCTCCGTAGAGCGACTCGGTGCGTGGCGACGGCGAACTACCGGGATCGAGGACATCGACCCACCGCTGGCACTCGCGCCATTCGAGACGGAGCCGGTCGGCGTCACCCTCCGCGGCGGCCAGCTGCATTGCGGCCCGCGACAGGGCCTCGCTGTAGGGCTCGACCAGACGAGCTCGCTCCAGACCCCATCGGGCGAGCTCGAAGTGGCCGGCATCGGAGGCCAACGCCGCCATCGTGCACGCGGTGTCGACGAGGACTGCGGCGATACGTCCGCCGTGGCCTTCGGCCTCCCACCACGAGTAGCCCGACAGAGCGTTCGCCAGCGGTTCGCCCTCGACGAGGTCGAGCGCGGCGCGGAAGCAGGCGATGGCCCGATCGGCGTCGCCCTGCGTCTTCCCCTCCGCGGCCAGCGCGGTCGCCCGCTGCACGTCGACGGTCACCTTGGACGAGAGCTGGTACAGACCGTTGCGGTTGCCGGCCGGGAACAGGAGCTCGCCGACCTCGTCGACCCCCAAGGCGCGGCGGGCCGCATACGCAGTGTTGAACAGCGTCTTCGACGCGGCGTCGGCGTCCGACGACCCGAGCACGCGGGTGCGCAGCCGGTCGCTGGTGATCACATCGGGGTGGTGCAGGGCCAGATAGGCGACCAGCTCGACAGCCCGACGGGCACGGTTGGGGGGCAGTTCCTCACAGAGGCCCTCCAACCGGGGCGTCATGGTCAGGAGCCGCACGTCCACGGACCCGGGGGCCAGCATCTCGATACGCGGGAGCCCCGGGGCGCGTTCGGGCACCGCTGCGTCGGCGGGCTCGGGCTCCCGAACGCCGGCCGGCGTCAGCAGTTCCTCGAGGTGCTGGGCCAGTTCGGCCGACTGGAGATGCGGGCGTACCATCCGGCCCATCGGGTGCAGGGTGGCCCCGTGACGGTCGACGAGGACCGTGAGGTCGTGGGCCGCGACGGCAGCGGTGGTGACAACGGCACAGCGTTGTACCGCCTCTGGGGGAAGTCCCGCCGGGTCTCCAAAGAACACCAGGTGTCGTGCGACGAGCGGATCGGCCTCGACTTCGGACAGGAAGTCCGGATCGTGCGGATCGTCGGCGACCACGATGCTGTCCGACCAGGCCCACCCAGCAAGGGCCGAACGTGCCGCTCGCCAGAGTGACACCGCCGACTCACCGAGGAGCGGCAGTACGTTGCCCGGCCCGAGCGGGACCAGCCACGTTCCTTCTTCGTCGTCACCGACGGGAAACACGACGGGATAGAGCGGGGCGTGCGTCTCCTGGCCGGCGAGCGCCGCGTGGTCGACGTGCCAGCCGTTGCCGCCCATGACAGGCACACACCCCTCCGGCGCGTCCGGCTGCGGTGTCGCGAACCAGAAGGTGACGCCCGACGGGGAGACGCTGATCGCACGCGCCGCGGGCTCGTTGGCGGGCGGGCCTGGTCGGTCCCGGAGCGACCGGCCCAGCAGGCAGTTGGCGGCTTCGAACGAGGACAGTGCGGGCACGCCTTCGAAGCGGCTCAGGAGGACCGCCGTGTCCACGGCCCCTTCGGACAGCGGCCCGATATCCAGATCGCCGGCGAAGGGATGACCCCGCCGGCGCCGTCTCGCCCGACGGGCGAGCGCGGCGCAAGCGAGGGACCCCATGCCGAGGGCGATCAGCTCGGGCAGGTGGCTGGTCGGTGCCTGCGGCGGTGCCGGTGTCCGGTCTGATTCAGGAAATTCGCCAGGCGGTCGGGCATCCGCAGGGAGCACGAGAGACCAACCCGCCCGGAGCTGGTCCGGATCGACGAACCGCGTGCCGCCACCCATGTCCCGGCCGAGGTTCAGCGCGGCGAGCGCCGTCCAGTCCGCTCCGTCGGCCCATCGAGCGTCCGCAACGCTCCAGAGCGTGTCACCGGGCCGCACCGCGCACATGGCTGCGGACGGCGACCGTCGTGGTGTGCCCGGGGCCACCGGCGACGGCCAGACGTTGACCGCGGCGGGGGAGGACTGGTTCGCGGACGGCGTCGAGGCTCCGGCGCCGGAGGGGAGCGCGAGGGGTGCGCCGACGCTCGTGAGCGCGAGGACCCCGATGGCTATCCGTGCCGCGATCCGGTCCACGACCGAGGCGTTGCCCGGCGGACCAATGTTCCCGTGGCGCACGTGCTCGCCCACGGCCCGCACGAGTTGGGCACAGCATGCGGCCCATGCCATCCACGCCGCCACGGCCAGGACGCACAACGCGTCGCGTGGGACGGGACGCCACGCGTGCCCGAGGCCGCCCGACAACGGGTTGCCGACCACGAGGACGAGTACCACCGGCACGGCCGTGAAGGCCAGCAATGCGGCGACCCCGGCACCGGCGACGTCGAGGACCTTGCTCTGGCGTCGATCCCGTCCCCTAGCCACCGGCAGGGCCGATCGTGATCGTGTAGGTCAGCGACGCGCTCTCCGACGCCGGCTCGCTCACCGTGGCCAAGCATCTTCCGCTGGCAGCGGGGAGCGAGGCCGCCATGGCGGAGGTCCCGCCGACGGTCTGGCTCCCGCTCGGGCAACTGACCTGCATGGTGAGATAGGTCGTTCCCGACCACAAAACCGAGATCTCCATCGCACCGGTTCCGGTGAAGCCGTACGCGTTGGAGGGCTGCACCGGTGGGTTCAGATAGCCCTGCGTCTGGGTCCGGTCGGCGGGCACCGACGGGTTGGCGCTCGTCGTCGTGGTCGTCGGGGCGCTCGTCGTCGTGGTGACACCCGGAGCCGCGGCCGGCGCGTTGCTCGTCGAGGTGCCGAGCGTGTGCGTCGACAGGAGCGATGTCCCTGATGCGCCCACGTCCCCTGGGGCGGAGGGGGGCGGCGACGCCGCTGTCGTCGTCGTCGTCGTTTCCCGCACGGCCGGCGGGCTCGTCGGTGCACGGCTGTCGTCGGCGCGGACAGGTCCACCGGGTCGGCCGTGCGCAGTTGGCAGTGCCCGACCGCGCCGGGTCGTGTGGGGTGCGGTTCCCGCCGTCGCCACGAGGAGTGCCATCAGGGCCAGCGACACGGCGAGGATCACCCACCAGTTGGGACGGCCCCGAGCCACCGGCGACCGCGATCCCTCGGTGGTGTCGGTCCCTCCACCAACCACGCGCACACCATACGCACCGGCCACACCTGCCGCACCCGGCGGTCAGGCACTCAGGCGCCGCTGGCCGCGGTCCCGGCGGGCGTAGAGCGCTCGGCGATCGCGTCCCGTCAGGGTGGCCAGCTCGGCCATCGAATAGCCCAAGACGTGGTGGGCGTAGAGCACCTGGACCTCGTCGGATCGCATGCCCTCCCGGTGCAGGTCGATCAGCATGCGAGTCAATTCCTCGAGGTCGGTCTCGGTGGGCGACGATGCCTCGGCGGTTTCGTCGGGGCCCAACGGGACCGACCGCCCGCCGAGCTCCTTGGACCGGAAGAGCTGGCGCCGCAGACGGCAGCGAATGGCCGAGAGGAGGTCGAGTGCTGCGTAGGGGCGGTCCTGGCCGGACCATTCCCGCAGGACGAGCCACGCCGTCGACAGCAGCTCGCCGAAGAATGCCTCGCCGTCCTCCCACTCCCCGCCGCGGCCCCACTGCAGCTTCCCGGCCACCATGATGAGCCCGGGGACCAGGACCTGCACGAGCATCCGGCAGATGAAGGGATCTGCTTCGGCCTCCCGGAGCAGCACCCGGACCAGGCGAGCCGCCTCCTCTCTCTGCGTTCGCCCTGCTGCCCTCCGCATGTGGTCGACGACATCGCAGGGGAAGGGGCACGGCGGCGGTCTGTTTTCGGTGCCGAGCACCAGGGCCGCCAGTCCCGGGTCGCGTCGGGCCACCTCCTGGAGGGCCCGGGCGGCGCGGCGGGAGCGGCCAATCGACTGCCACTCGGCCGCCATCTGATCGATGAGTGCGACACGTTGCCGCGGGGCGATGGTGGACATGGCGCCACCGTCGCGACCGGTGTTCCCCCGATCGCTCCCACCGCAGCGGCACCCGGGTGGTGAGTCGCTCGCACACGTGATCGCCCAGGTGGGCGATAGTGTGCCGCCGATGGACATCGACGAGTTCTACGAAGCGGACCCCAGCCGGCGGGCGTCCGCCGAGCTGGAATTGGGTACCGAGTGGCTGGACAAGGACGGGGTGCGGCACGAGCTGAACTACGTCGAGGACACGGGTGAGCTCTACGTCCTGCGCGAGCCGGCGCCGCACGTGACGGAGGACCCCTTCGGCGGCCTCCACGTCTCGGCGCCCCCGGGCTACGAGGACAAGATGACGGTGCACGTGATCGCAAAGGTCCCCTCGGTGGACGACCTGCACCGGATACTCGACGGCTGGCAGGAGGCCATGCAGAGCGACAGCGGCGCCGATTGGTTGGGTCAGCGGCTCCGGGGGGCGGGTGTCGCGGTGGGCCCGGCGGGGGACCCGATCGCCGACTGACGGTTCAGGTCGGCGGGTCCAGGTCGAGCATCTTGGCCAGCAGCTGAGTCGCGATGTTGTCGGTGGCCATGCCACTCTCCTGCTCCATCATGTTGCCGGGGAACACGAGCTTCGAGAGCCGGTACATCACGATCGCGAAGCGGAAGCCCGAGAACACCTCGTAGAAGAAGATGTTCTTCATGGACCGCCCCATGAGCTCGGAATAGCGGTCGATCGTCGCGTCGTGCGACCCGAACCCGGCCGGGCGGGGGACGCCCAGGCCCTCGGCGAACTGGCGGTCGAAGTAGAGCCACCAGCCCAGGTCGAGCTCGGGTTGGGCCAAGGAGGCCATCTCCCAGTCGACCACGGCGGCAGCGCGGAAATCGTCCCAGATGATGTTGCCGATGCGGCTGTCGCCCCAGCTCATGACGACGTCCCCCTCCTCGGCGGGCTGGTGCTCCACGAGCCACCGCCAGGTCGACTCGATCACCGACACCTTCTCCCCCTGGGTGGCCCAGTCGAGGAAGTCCCGGTAGTAGGACATCTGCTGCTCGAGACCTGGCCTGCCGCGGGCCGGGTTCCCCAGCCAGTCCAGGCCGAGGGAGCGCCAGTCCGTGCGGTGGACCGCCGCCAGCGCGTCGATCCCGCTCCACCACATGCGCTCTTGCTGCTCGGGCGTGGCCTCCATGACCCAGCCGCCCAGCGTGTAGGGGACGTTGTCCGACGGCACCTGGCCCTCGACGTGCTCCATGGTGAAGAACGGGACTCCGAGGTATTGGGGATCGTTCTCGTAGGGGCCGAGCCCGGGGAGGGGGACGGCGGACCCGCCGTCGGTCAGGGCGCGCATGGCCCGGTACTGGGTGGAGAACTCGGCGTCCATGAACAAGAGGTGCTTGGTCGGCGCGACGCGGACGACGAGGCGCTTCTCCTCGCCGTCGACCGAGCGGGTCCGGCAGAGGATCGTCTCGTTGGAGAAGCCGTTGGCGGCCGGGGCCTGGACGTCGAAGACCTCGGGGGCGGGCCCGTCGCCCGACGTGGTGGCCAGCCAGCGGGAGAGGGTGGCGGCCACCTGGTCGGGGTCGCGCTGGCTGATGTCGGGCACCGGTCGGCACTCTAATGACGGAAGGGTCCGGGCGGGAGGTCACGCACGGTCGAGCCACCGGTCGTCGCCCGGGATGGGGCTGTAGCGTCGCCCGGGTGCAGATCGTGATCGACCTGTCCGAGGCGAGGGTGCACCTCGGCGACCCCGACGACTTCGGTCGCTTCTCCGTGGTCGTCGAGGGGGAAGGCGATCTCGAGGGCGTCGTGGACCTGTCCGGAATCGGTCGGTTGCGGCCGGACGGCGAGCATGTCGTGGTCGACCTGGGCGCCCTCCGCGCGCTGGCCGGGCCCGCCGCCACCGACGAGTGGGACGAGGGCCTCGCCGGCATGGTCGCGTATGCCGCCGGAAAGGGCTGGATGGACTCCGACGGCGGTGTCGTCGCCCATATCGAGCGCCGCGACGAGGCGGGCTGAGGTGGCGGCGGGACTGTCGTGTCGCCGGCGGGCGCAGCTACCCTGGTGGCGCCGCCCGGCCCATCCGGCGGCGGGGGCGCGGGCCCCCTGAGCCCATGGGAGGACACATGGCGATTCGGGACTACGACCGCTTGTTCATCGGCGGCGACTGGGTGGCCCCCGAGGGCACCGACACCATTGGCATCGTCTCGCCGGTGACCGAGGAGGTCATCGCCCGGGTCCCGGACGGCACCGAGGCCGACATCGACAAGGCTGTCGCCGCGGCGCGGACGGCCTTCGACCACGGACCCTGGCCGCGCATGACGCCGGCCGAGCGAGCCGAGATCCTGCGGGCGGTCGCGACCCAGGTGACGGCGGAGATGGGCGACATCGCCGAGATCATCACGCGGGAGATGGGCTCGCCGATCTCCTTCTCGGGCATGGGCCAGGTGCTCGCACCGACCATGGTCTTCAACTACTACGCGGACCTGGCGACCTCCTACGCCTTCGACGAGGTGCGTGCCGGCTTGCTGAACCCACAGGTGCTGGTCACCAAGGAGCCCGTCGGCGTCGTGGGCGCCATCGCCCCGTGGAACGTCCCGCTCTTCATCGCCGCCGCCAAGCTGGCGCCGTCGCTGGCCGCCGGGTGCACCGTCGTGTTCAAGCCGGCGCCCGAGACGCCTCTCGACGCCTTCCGGCTGGCCGAGATCTTTGCCGAGGCGGGCCTTCCCAAGGGCGTCCTGTCCGTGGTGCCCGCCGGGCGCGAGGTCTCCGAGCACCTGGTGACGCACGCGGGAGTCGACAAGATCTCGTTCACCGGGTCGGGTGTGGGTGGCAAGCGGATCGGCGGGCTGTGCGGTGAGCGGCTGAAGCGCTGCACCCTCGAGCTGGGCGGCAAGTCGGCCGCCATCATCCTCGACGACGCCGACCTCGCGACGACCATCCCGACCCTGCTGCCCAACTCGATCATGAACAACGGGCAGGCCTGCATCGCACAGACCCGGATCCTGGCGCCGCGTGCCCGTTACGCCGAGGTCGTCGACGCCGTCGTCTCGGGCGTCTCCGCATTGCAGGTCGGCGACCCCATGGACCCCGCTACGGACGTCGGCCCCGTGGTGGCCGAGCGGCAGCGGAGCCGGATCGAGGGGTATCTCGACAGCGGGCGTGAAGAGGGAGCCACCGTCGCGCTGGGCGGCGGGCGTCCGACGGGGTCCGCGTTCTCCAAGGGGTGGTATGTCGAGCCGACGGTGTTCTCGGACGTGGACAACAAGATGCGGATCGCCCAGGAGGAGATCTTCGGCCCCGTGCTCGTCGTGATCCCCTACGACGGCGACGACAACGCGGTCGATATCGCCAACGACTCGAGTTACGGGCTGTGCGGTTCGGTCTGGACCGCGGACAACGATCGTGGGCTCGGAGTGGCCCGGCAAGTACGGACCGGCACCTACATGCTCAACGCCCCGGTGCCAATCGACTTCTCGACGCCCTTCGGCGGCTTCAAGGAGTCGGGCGTCGGCCGCGAATTCGGTCCCGAGGGCCTCCAGAGCTTCTTGGAGCTGAAGTCCATCGCCCTGCCCGCCGGGTACACACCGGGGGACTGACGACCGGACGGGGGATCGGACAGGCGGCAAAGAACGGCGCCGTCTCGGTGACCGGGCCCGTTGCGGGTCAAGACGACGTCGTGGACACCGCCGGTGACTCCGGGGACACGTAGCCCGACAGGGGCGCCCCCCTCCCCTTCACGTCTGCGTAAGCCTGGTGGTCGCCGGCCTCGACCACGCTGTAGCCCGTGCGGTCACCGTCTCCGTTGATGACGTCGGGAGCGGCGCCGGTGTCCGCCGTCACGACGGCCACGTGCACAGCGGTGACCGACGTCGTGTCGAGCCCGTAGACGGCCACGTCGCCCGGTTGGGGCACGTAGCTCGATCCGATCGGGTGCCACGTGCCGTGGTCCGTCCCCCACACGTAGAAGCTCGCCGAGTCGGCGTTGAGGTGGCCCGGTGCCAGCTGGTAGTCGACCACGGCACCGGCTTCTCTCCAGGCCCAGGCGGCGAAGTCGGCACACCACTCCTCGTCGAGGTTGCCGTTGCCGCAGTCGTCGATGCCGGCGTTCCAATAGGCGCTGAACTTGTTGCAGTAGGTGTCGGCCGGGTCGGTGCGGTACCCCACCTGTCCCTCGGCGGTGGCGACGATGCGTGCCCGCAGCGGGCTGAGGCCCGGGCCGGAGTCGAAATGGGCCGCGAGCGCGGCGCACCCGGCGCCCAGCACCACGACCAGCAGGACAAACCCACCGAGGCGGCGTGGGCGCCCCCCCGGCGGCGTTTCAGCGGAGCAGACAGGGGTCGGGTCGGGCTCAGGAGGCCTCAGGGTAGCGAGTCGACGGTGCCCCGAGGGGGCGGGCCCCGTCTGAGAGAATGTCTGATCCCGGGCACTTCTCGACGGTGCCGGCGTGAGCAGAAGCAGGAGGGATGGGCCCGATGCAGGACGACGAGAGCGCGATTTCGCACACTCGTCTGGCCTACCTCCCGGCCCTCGACGGGGTCCGTGCGTGCGCGGTCGTCGCGGTGATGCTGTTCCACGGCGGGATCCCGCACATGGAAGGCGGGTTCATGGGCGTCGATGCCTTCTTCGTCCTGTCGGGGTTCCTCATCACCTCGCTCCTCGTGGGCGAGTGGCGTCAGACAGTGACGATCAAGCTCGGGGCGTTCTGGGCCCGCCGCGCCCGCCGCCTCCTGCCGGCCCTGCTCCTGATGCTGCTCTTCGTCGCGTTCTTCGCCTCGGTGATCGTGCCGAAGGGGACGTACGGAGCGCTCCGGCTCGACGCGCTGGCCACGTTGCTCTATGTCAGCAACTGGCACTTCATCCTGGTCAACTCCAACTACTTCAACGAGACGGCGGCGTCCTCCCCGTTGCTGCACACCTGGTCCCTGGCCGTCGAGGAGCAGTTCTACGTCATTTGGCCGCTGGTGGTGCTCGCCCTGCTGCACTTCACGCGCAACCTGCGAGCGCTGTTCGCGCTGTGCTGTGCCGCCGCCGTCGCATCGGCGACCTGGATGTACGTGCTCTACGGCGGCGGCGCCAACACCAATCGCGCCTACCTCGGAACGGACACGCGATCGCAGTGCCTGTTCATCGGGTGCGCGCTCGCCGTCGGGCTCGTGCTGCTCACGCAGCGCAGTCACGAGGAGGGTCGCCTGGCCCAGGGCGAGCTGTGGCAACCGAAGGGGAGCACGGGGCGCTGGGTCTGCGGCGCGATCGGCGTCGGCGGCGCGCTCGCCGCCGTGACCATCTGGGTGCTGACGACGTCCACTGCGAGCTTCCCGTACTCGGGCGGTTTCTTCCTCATCGGCCTGGCGGTGGCCGGCGTCATCCTGGCGGCGGTCGCGGCGCCGAGCAGCATCGTCCCGCGGCTCTTGTCAGTGGCGCCGGTGCGCTACGTGGGGAGGATCTCCTACGGCCTCTACATCTGGCACTGGCCCATCTTCATTTGGCTCAACCACGCCCGGACGGGGCTTGAGGGCTACGAGCTCTTCGCCCTGCGGACCCTCGTCACGCTCGCCGTCTCGGTCGTGTCCTTCCACCTCGTCGAGCGACCCATCCGTATGGGGACCTTCGTCCGGCAGTGGAAGGCGTGGGTGGCCGTGCCCGTCGGGGTGGGGGCGGTTCTGGTGGCGGTGGTGGCGGCAACGACGGGCACGACCGCCGTGGCCAGTACGGCGTTCCCGGGCGGGACCGGCACCAGCGGCGCGACCACGACCACGCCGACAACGCTGCCCGGGTCGGTGGCGACCGCACAGCCGGTGCGTGTGCTCCTTTTCGGCGATTCGGTCGCCCTGACCCTCGGGCTGGGGCTGTCATACACGACGGAGCAGGACACGCTCGGCTACGTGCTCTCGGACAAGGGCATCCTCGGCTGCGGCGTCGTGGACGGGCCCGAAGTCGAGCTCATGGGGACCCGCGACGACACGCCGCCTGCCTGCAACGGGTCGCCGCTCGTCGCCGGTGAGCCGGCAGACGCCCAGCCGTGGCAGGACCAGTGGCTGGGGGCCATCAACGAGGTCAAACCCAACGTGGTCGTGCTCCTGGCCGGTCGCTGGGAGGTGGTCGACAGGGAGTACCAGGGCAGCTGGACCAACATCTTGAATCCGGGCTTCGCCGCCTACGTGAAGCAACAGCTCGAGGTCGCTTCCAATCTGGTGACGGCGACCGGCGCCCGCATGGTGTTCCTGACCGCACCGTGCACCAATTCGGGCGAGCAGCCTGACGGGGCGCCCTGGCCCGAGGACAACCCGACGCGCCTGTCCGCCTTCAACAAGCTCGTCCGGGAGGTGGCGGCCGAGCACCCCCTGACCGACTCGGTCGTCGACCTCAACGCGGCGGCGTGCCCGGGGGGCAAGTATGCGGCCACGGTGAACGGCGTCGTGATCCGGCGCAGCGACGGCGTCCACTTCACCAACGCCGGGGGCCTCTTCCTGGCTCCGAAGCTCATGCCGCCCATCGTGGCCGCAGGGCGGGCGCAAGCGGCGGCCGCCGGCGCAGCGGCGCCGTCAGCCGGCGGGTGAGGCGGGTTTGGGGTTCACGTTCTGCGGGGTCGTGACGTTGCTGCCACCGTTGCCGGGGGATCGCGGGTTGACGTTCGGGTTGGAATCGGCCACGAGGCACTGCGCCCGTAGCGAGGGGAGGAGGTGGCCCTCGTCGACGATGGAGATCTCCGAGATGGTCGTCATGAGCCCGTTCCACGAGCCGTCCGCCGAGTTGGCCTGGGCCGCCAACGGCAGGGCGGCGCGCAGCTCCTGATCAGCCCGCTTCAGGAGCTGCGCGGCGGTGGCGGCCGGCGTGTCGGCGCGCGTCGAGCGCAGGTAGTCGGTAACCGAGCGGTGGACATGCATGCAGGCCTGCTGGGCCAGGGTCTGGCCGTTCCCGTTGCTGCAGGCGCTCAGGCCCACGACCGTGCCGGCGACGACGGCCACCACCGCCACCATCCGACCTGCGCCGGTGCGGCGGGCCCGCCGCACCTCAACCGAGCCAGCGTTCGGCTGACTCGAGCAGGAAGCGGCTGACGGCGAGCGCGCGGTCGAAGACGTCGCAGAGCAGTTCCTCGCCGCTCAGGACCCGGGCCAGCGACACGGGGTGCCGGGCCACGATGCTCAATCTCCGCTCCGAGCCGTCGGTGGCGTTGGCGAACGAGTCGATGGCCGAAACCTCGAGTGGGAGCTCGATCCCACCGACGCCTGCCAGGTCGATGGCGAGGCGGAGAAGGTCCGGACCGCTCGGAAGGGGCGGCAAGGCCCAGGTGAAGGTCAGCGGGAAGTGGTACTCGTCGGGCGGCTCCTCGTCCTCGGCGAGCAGCACGACGGCGTCCTCGAAGGACAGCAGGACGCGGGGGTCGACGTCGAGGGCGAGATGCAGGTCGAGCGGGCCGCCGCAACCCTCTTCGGGATGCAGGTCGACCTCCCAGACCTGGCGCAAGGAGTAGGTCTCGACGAAGTGCCGCTCGTCGTGCACGTGGAACCCGTGGTCGACCGAGTGGTCCTTCAAGTCGGCGACGTAGCCGGCGACGTCTATGGCAGCCACAACTGGGGGAGCCTAATGGGACCAGGAGGGCAGGCGGTGAGCCGGGCTGGGGGCAACGGCGGCCGGTAGGGTTCGTCTGCCGTGGACGATGCCCGCCTGCTCGAGGTGCTCGACGACGCCGTCGGCGCGGTGCGTGCAGCGCTGGACACACTCGAGGACTGGGGACCGACGGGCGGGAAGCCCGGCCAGTACCGACTCGACCTGGCGGCGGACGGTGCAGCGCTTCCGGTGCTGCACGGGGCAGGCCTGGCGGTGCTCTCCGAGGAGTCGGGCGTGTCCGGCGATGCCCACTCCGGGCTGCTCGCGGTGATCGACCCCGTCGACGGATCCACCAATGCGCACCGGGGCGTGCCCTTCTACGCAACGAGCATCTGCGTGCTCGACGACGCGGGGCCTCGCGTCGGCCTCGTCGCAAGTCTGGTCACAGGGGAGCGGTATGCAGCCGTGCGGGGCGGCGGTGCGGAGAAGGACGGGCGCCCAATGGTGCCGTCGGGCTGCGAGGACCTCGGGAGTGCCATCGTCGGCATCTCGGGGTTCCCGGGCCACCACCCGGGCTGGGCCCAGTACCGGGCGCTCGGCGCGGCCTCCCTCGAATGCTGCGCGGTGGCCGAGGGCGTGCTCGATGCCTACATGGTGGTGGGGAGCAGCACCCTCTACGGTTGGGACTATCTCGCCGGCTTGCTGGTCTGCCGCGAAGCGGGTGTCGCTGAGGGGGAGCGTGACGGCAGGGATCTCGTCCTGCGGGACGCATCGAGCCGGCGGCCCGTCGTGGCGGCGACACCCGAACTCGCAGCCCGACTCGCGGGGGAGGGCGGCCTGTGAGCGGCGGCGAGGCGGGTACTGGTGCCCTGCGGGCACGAAAGACGTGGCGGACGCTCGAGCCGTTGCACGGCATGGTGTACTTCGTGCCAGAGGCCGCAGAGGCCTACGCGCGCCTCGGCATCAGGGGTCGGGCGGGCTACTTCGCGTCGCGGGCGGCACCGATGGGTGCGGTGCAGGCGGACGTCGTGGTCTCGACCTTCTTCAACTTCAACCCCGAGCTGGTGTACGCGGCAATCCCGTCGTCCTGGGCCGCGGCGTCGCCGCAGACGCTGGTGGGCGCCCGCTTCGCTGCCGTCGACGCCGCCTGCCGACGGATCCTGGGCGATGCGGTCGTGACCTCGGAGGAGATGCGCCGTGCCGCGGGCCTGGCGCGGACGGCGCGCCGCGGAGGCGGCCCGCAGGGTCGAGGGCAGGCCGCTGGCCGCGGCGCACGCGGAGGCGGGTTGGCCGGCCCAGCCGCATCTCGTCTTGTGGCACGCCCAGTCCATCCTGCGCGAGTTCCGGGGAGACGGGCACATCGCGCTGCTGGTGACGCACGGATTGTCCGGCATCGAGGCGCTGGTCACCCACGCGGCGACGGGTGAAGTCCCGGCGCACGTGCTGCTCTCCACGAGGGGTTGGTCCCCAGAGGCGTGGGACGGGGCGGTCGACTCACTGCAGCGGCGGGGTTGGGTCGAGACGGGTGAACCACTCCGCCTCACCGAGTGGGGCGCGTCGCAGCGCCGGATGATCGAGGAGGGCACCGACCGGCTGGCGGCGGCGCCATACGACGTCCTCGGCGAGGACGACTGCACGGAGCTGCGCGCCCTCGTCCGACCCTGGAGCACGGTCTTCGCCGAACACATGCGCTGAGAGCATGCAGCACGAGCCTGGCCACGCCGACCGGGCCCCGCTTGTATGGCCCGTTGGAGCAAGACTGAGCGGTGCGGGACGGTCGGGAGGACCCACCGCGACTGGCACGCGTGGGAGCGGCCTGACGGCATCGGGCGGTATCAGCTTCTCGTAATGCCTGCTCGCCCTGGACGGGTACGGTGTGCTTGCCGTCCCGGTGGACGATGTCCTGCGGGTAATGGGAGCACTGGGGCGCTTAGCTCAGATGGCTAGAGCAGCTGGCTTACAACCAGCAGGTCGGGGGTTCGAGTCCCTCAGCGCCCACTAGACCTCAGCGCCCACTGATTGGCCTTGGGAGAGAGCGACCCGTCGCCCCGAAACGGAACAGAAGCGCCGCGCACAAAGGGACGGCGGGGCGGCAGGGCGGCCGGCGCCACCGGGAAACGGAGGGGCCACCAGGCGCGAGGCGGGGGGCGTTTCGGCGACCTAAACCTGCCCCTTACCCGATCAGCCACATCTGGGGATAGGCCAGCGATGGCCCGTGCAGCTGGGTACCTACCCTACGGTGTCACCCGCCTTCTGCGCAGCTGAGAGCTGAGAGGGTTCGGGTGTTCCGGTGAGCATGGTCTTCGGGTGGACTGCGAGCACAACGGGTGCCCGCGGAGTTTGGTCGAAGTTGAAGTCGTGCTTGATCTTGTGGATGCCCGGCGGAACGATGTAGCTGCCGGTGGGCCCTCCGCTTACCCGCTCCACTTGCGCCGGCGGCGGGGAGGGGCCGCTGCTGCACGAACTTGCGACCAGCGCCAGGGGAGCATCAACAGGGCACGGAGATCCTTGGTTTGATTCCGCTGGGCGTCCACGGCCTAGGGAACTTCACGGATTACACCCCTCGGCTCATTCGGATGAAGGAGGTTGAGAGTACCGGAGCGATCCGAGATGCCAGGAGCACATTCTTGAACGCGGTGTGCCGTTGAAGATAGAACCGACCCAATTAGCACCTACCCCCGGGCATCTCCCGTTGTGCTCAACTCTAGACATCCATGGTTTTGTTTGCCCCTGCCGCACTCACAATGGTGACATCTGCTGTGGATTTGGCGTAACCCACCTCCGGGCAGAGTCCCCCTCCTGGCCAATTCCAACGTCTTCTGTGATTGGCATCGCCAGACTTTGCGCTCGGCGGGAATCAGTTGGAGAGCGCGATCGTTCCCTGCAGGTCGTCGTAGTGGATGGTGAAGTCGAAGAAGGCCTGCACTCCGGTGTTGACGAAGGGACCCTGGCCCGACTCGATCCGCACCAAGTCTTCGGACTTGGAGGTGCCCGTGGTGAAGGTCCAGAAGGGTGTCCCCGCACCCTTCTGCGCGACCGTGACCGGCAGGCCGCTTTGCACGTGGCCCGACGGCGAGGTGGTCGGCAGTGTGCCGAGTACGGGCCCGGAGACCTGGAATGACGGAGTCCCGGTGTCGAACAGGCCCGGAGTGCACGCCTGGGTCGTGCCGATTGTCGTGCAGAGTGCCAACCCGGAGTCGTTCCACAGAGCCTGGCCCCCAGTAGCCCCGAGCGACTTCAAGGGGAAGGTGGCCACGGTCGAGGCGCTCTGCGGAGGCTGGGCACCGAGAACGACCGTCCCGGTGGTGCCGCTTAAGTGCACGCTCCAACTCTGTCCGAGGGTCCCGGGCATGGCCAAGATGGGGCTCGTCACCGGACCCTGGCTGCTCTGCATGCCGATCCCCAGGATCCCGTCCGCTCCTTTGTTGGCTTCGAATCCGGCTACTCCGCCTGCTGCCGGGCAGGAAGGCTTCGACGCGATGCACGAAGCGTTGTTGACCAAAGAGAACGGAACCGGACCTGCGGTCGCCTGGGAGCCGATGGTGATGACGGCCGAGGCCACGACACCTGTGAACTTGTGGCCCCCGGCATAGGTGATGTTGGACTTCTGGGCTGTGACGCTCACTCCGGCGCCCGGTGTCGTGTCCACTGCCGTGGCGAAGATGTGCAGGCCCGAAGAACCGGTGTCGAGGATGACGGGTACTGGGTTAGATGCTCCAACGCGCACCTCGACAATCGGGGAGGCGCCGCCCGGGCTGCCCTGTCCGCCAGCCACGCTGAGAGGCACGACCACGGGGTTCGTGGCAGCGCCGGCGACTTGGCCAATCCCTTCTGAGACGAACAAGCTAGTGACGGCCCCGGCGCTGGTTGCAGCAGCGACAAGCGCGAGAAGAGTATTGCGGATCATGGTGTGCTCCCCGGGGTTCCGAAGTGTCTGCAGCCACCATACGGGAGAGATGTAAGGATTCCATGAGAGACGCGTGACGAGATCAACGTGACGAGATCAAGAGGCGGAATGCGCCCTGATTCGCATGTCCAAGGTCATC
This sequence comes from uncultured Acidimicrobiaceae bacterium, assembly GCA_963726135.1. GTDB lineage: Bacteria > Actinomycetota > Acidimicrobiia > Acidimicrobiales > RAAP-2 > Bog-473. The sequence continues at coordinate 132,115 of CAVSBE010000001.1, read as the reverse complement.
GAATAGGGATGTCCCAGTTCGCTGCCGGGACGGTGCGGGGCTGATCAGCCTCCTTTGACCTGCAATAGGCCGCGTCCGACTGGCTGCGAGCAAGTTGGTCCGCAGTCGTCATCAGCCCTCCCTTCGTGCCTTGCGTCCAAGGGTATTGAGTGCGCGGCGTAGCACGGCAGCTTCCGAGGGCGAAATAGTCTCAGCGAATCGAACAAGGGTACCGTTAGTATCAGGACCTGCGGTTAGAGCCTGGTACATCAGAACGGCGGAGTGCATGCTTCCGGTGCCAATGGCGGCGAAGTGGACAACCCGCCCTTCCTTCCTCCGCCGTACCAATCCTTTATTAACCAGCCGGTCGAGCACGGTGGCATGTGTCGTGTAGGCGTACTCGGGAAGCGCGGCGGCCACGTCGCGCACCGTGAACTCCCTAACCGGATCCTCCCACAGAATTTCCATTACCCGGCGTTCGAATGCTCCCAGCCTGGCTGCGCCACAGTTGCAGTCGTCACACGTGCAGGGATCACACGCGCACAGTGGATTGTCACAAGTCGACATCGCAATCGCTGGTGAATGTGGTGGCATGAGACTTTCAGAGCATCAGAATCAGCATGTAGGCCATGGTGACGCACATGACAATGTGTGAACCCGCCTCAAGCCGAGGCGCTAGCCACGCTGGCGGTTCTGCATTGCTATCGAAAGCGGGGCCATCGATCGGCACCTCGCTCACCTTCTCCCCTTCGCTGGAACTTGGCGAACCGCCGACCGTAGAAAGGGCGGGGCTCTGCCGAATTGGTCGAGCGGATGACGAGAAGCGTCCGATCGCGTCCAACTGCCAGATCGCGGACACAGCCAGTGCAAGCACAAAGAGCGCTGGCAAGAGGGCGAAGTTTGCCGTCGTTCCGGTCGCAGCTCCCATCGCCATGCTGCCTCCGGACCTGGCTTCGGACGGGACCATTGCCATATACATGTAGAGCATGGCCAGGGACATGACGAGGTGGATGACTCGACGTGAGAGTCGGTGGACGTGTTCGTGGTAGTGCGTCTCGCTGCCTGGATTAACAAGGAACTGGTAGCACCTCCACACGAACCAGACGGCAAGTGCGGAGAACACGAATTCCCACACTCCGCTTGGGATCGGATTGAGGTCTGCGACGAGCATGCCGGCCATCGCCGTCCCCATGAACACGTGGGCAACGTCGACATCGCGGTGGATGGGTCGCGACCACGCCGGAGCAGCCACCAAGCGCCCGACGCTATAGGCAGCCACGATCAACATCAGTCCGGCGAAGATTCCGTTCAACCAGCCCGGATTCGACAAATCAAGCTCCTCCGACGCTCAGTACCGATCCATCGGTGACTGCCGGTGTTGGACTTAGAGAAAGGGTCGGTGACCATCTCCAGTAGGCGACGGCTAGCAATATCAGCAGCGGGCCGGAGTTCACGTCAGTCGCCCCATTGGTGAAGAGCGCCCCGAAGTTCTCCCCGACGACCCAAAGTACGGCGCTAACAGCCGCGGCCAAGACCACCGACCCATTTGCGAGCGACGGCGGTAAGTACGTGCCGACCGCGACGACGACCAGCAGGAGAGACAGCACCACGGTGACCGCGAGACCTCTGTGGTCGACCAGATTGGCGGCGTGGTGATCGATCCATGCCACCCACCCTGGCTCGCCGTTGGCCTCCGAATGGAGCAAGTTGTGTAGGCCTTGCGACGAGCGGTTGGCACCTTGCACCGCGAAGTAAGCGAGTGATCCCCACAGCACCAGCCACAGTCCTTTGGCAATCGGCGCCCCCACCGTCCGTGCCGCCATGAAAGGCGCCTGCTCTTCGGTTCGGCCGGTCGGCCATAGCAGCACCGCCAACAATGCGTAGATGATGACCGCTCCTGGCGCCCCATTGACAGGGTTGGCGGTGCCGTTGAGTACCCCACCGAGTGCCTCGCCGACCCACCACACGCCGACCGCCCATGCAATGGAAACTCCCAGCCCAATCCTCACCGTTGGGCGCCATGCGATGGCGAGCCCGATGCCACACTGCACCAGAGCAAAGACCGCATCGGTGAACACCGCATGGTGACCGATGATCGACCCGGACCAACTGATGGGACGGGCGATGACCGACGGATTACCCGACGACATCCCGGAGATCATCTGAAGACCAAAACTCTTCGAAAAGAAGAACGACTGGAGCTGCAGAATCCCGTCCAAGAGCCAGACGGTGGCAAGCACCAGTTGGAGCATCCTCCGATCGTCCGGTCGGGTCCAGACCTGGCCGTTCGTCGTTGCCACGGCGGATCTTGGACGAGCAAGCGCTGCGGACGCTCTGCCGATCGTCTCCGCCATCTCCAAGAACTCTCCTCACACGGTCTGACTACATCCCGTAGTAGTGAGAGTTTGCTGACTCGGCTGGCATCCGTCAAGGCGGTCGCTTCCCGCTTGAATGAGTCACTCGCCGCCGCCCTCGTTGCTCACGAGCAGACAGCTCAAGCCGCGGTCCGGTGGTGCCGCGTTGTGCAAGGTCGATGTCTGTGAGGTGGTAACCGAGACCTGAGCGGTCCCAGCCGCCCGTGCACGGTCCCGGACTGGGGCGGCGCAGAGAATTAGGGGGGGCACCCCTACCACACTCCGAGCCGGTGTCGATTGGGACCATTAGGAACCCGATGTGGCCATCACCGAGGCCTCAACGATTTGGATGTCTGGCGGTTGGATGGCCAAGGGTCCCCCAGCCACGGGCACCTGCCACACCATCGTCACGTACGGCGTCGGCTTCTGGACAGTGCCTTGCGCGCACGGGACCGTGCCCGTGATCTGAAAAGCAGCGCCGACTGCTGCAGTGGACGGTCCGCATACGGCGGTGCGCTGATGCCACTGGACCAGGGAGCCGTAGGGCATCGGCGGTGTGGTCAGGGTGCTTGGCGCGACGTACATTGCGGCCGCCAGCACCTCGGTTCCTGCCGGCGTCTGGGCATAGACCAGCCCGTCGACCGAGGTGGGATCGAGGGTTTTCTTGGCGGCCGCGTTGGCGGCGACGATGGTCGGGTTGACGTAGTAGACGACCGGGTAGGTCGTCGGTGAGACCGGTACGTAGCCGGCAGCCATTGCCTCGGAGGGGTTCGCGTAGCGTGCCGCCGCCTCAGTCGTGTTCTGCACGTACTGGGTGGCGTTGATCTGCTGGGAGAACGTGGGCTCCGACGCACATCCGGTCGCAGCCATGTGGATGTCGGTGGGCCCGTTGGCGCCTTGGGCCAAGAGCTCCTGGGCGAGAGTCGTCGGCAGCGCGGCGCCGGTGTAGTGCCAGTTGGCCTTGACCGTGTTCAGCCCGGCCGCCGCGCTGGCATCGGCGCCGTTCATGTTCATGATCGCGTTAGGCCCACCCATCGACATGTTCGGGGTGTTCGTCACGTCCAGGCCAGACCTCGTCGAGCCGTTGTTCCCCCTCGTACAGGTGGCAGTGGTCGCAGACCCTCCGCTCGAACCTGACGTTGACCCGGACATCCCGGTCATTCCGGCCATGGCTGTGCCAGTCGACTCCTGGGCGGCGACCGGATAGACGGCGCTGAGGAACAGACCGGCCACCAGGGCCACCACGCCTCCCAGCACAAGCACGGGATAGCGAAAGAGCGCGGTCGAGAACGGAGAGAGCCAGGTCGCCGGATCCGGCAGCACGGCCGGCACCATGGCCAAGGCCAGCAGCACGACAATGGGCCCAGAGTTCGGGTCGGTGCCCGAGCCGGTGAAGATGCCACCAAGTCCCTGGCCGCTGACCCAGAAGAAGGTGGCCAAGAGGCCACCGGCGGCAAGGAACGGGGTCGGATGGCGGAACACGAGGGGCCCGAACCCGACGATCAGCGAGCCGATGGCCAGCAACCAGGTGGTCCAGACACCGCCACTGCCGAAATGGCTACCGAAGCTGTTGAGAAAGTGGGAATACGCGTTCGGCTCGCCCGGCGACATGCCCGTGATGGCGCTCGAGACCGACGTAGGGGTTCGGTTGTTCGGCAGCAGGAACAGGATCGCCGCCAGCGACCAGTAGCCGCACCACACCAGCAGGGGCGTTGTCGCTCCACCGATGCCCTGTCCCGCGGCCGAGGACGCGATGCCAACGCTCGGTTCCGTCTCCTCGTCGTCCTCGCTGGGAGCTGACCGAGGCCAGGCCATCAGCCCGATGAGTCCGTAAAGGAACACCGAACCCGGTGCGCCGGTGAGGGCGGACGCCGATCCGGTGAAGAGTTGGCCAAGGCCTTCCCCGAAGAACCAGACGCCGAAGGCCCAGAAAAACGACACGACGAGCGCCGGTCGCACGGTCAGGCGGAACAGCAATCCCACTCCTATCGCCACCTGGATCAGGGCGAAGAAGGTGTTCCAGACGGCCACATGGGGCCCCACGAAGTTGCCGACGTTGATGATGATCCACCGAACGATGTCGGGCTGATTGTGTGCATTGTTCAGGAGGTAGGTCGTGGTGAAGCCACTGCCGAACATGTACGGCTGGAACTGCAGGCCGGCGTCGAGGATCCAGAACAAGCCCAAGATGATCTGGAGCACGCGCTGTGTCCGCACCAGGCGGAAGTCCCTGTGTCGTCTGGCGACCGGGGGCTCGGTTGCTTCCGATTCCTCAATGAGTGTTGCCATGGCTCAGTCCCCTCTAGGTGTTGGGTTCGTCCAGATCATCGGAGCCCCCTCAGCTCGTACGACACGGCGTCGTCCACAGATGTCCTGCGTCGCATTCGACCACCACTAGGTGCTCGCTCCCCCGGGGATGTTCTGTCCCACCAGCCAGCTGATGGAGTGCAGCGCATCGGTGAGTGTCCAGTTGGGGTTGGCCTGGTGGTCGAGGTTGTGCAGGCCGCCGCCGTTGAGCAGGTTCGACAGGCTCTGGTCCAGGTGTCCGCGCAGATTGGGCGGATTCGAATCGCTGAACCGCACGTGACCGGAGGGGTCGATGAGGAAGTAGCCGTCAGTGTGATTGACGTCGTAGGTGAGCGGCTCACCGGTGAGCCAGTCGGTTTTCGCGGGTTGCTCCTCGGGGACGATCTGCACCGAGACCCCGAGGTACTTCCAGAGTGCGTCCAGGTTGGTCGGCGTTCCCGTCTGCATGGGCCAATTGGCACCGAACTCCTTTGAGTACGCGGTGAGCCGGGCCGGGGTGTCACGTCCGGGGTCGACGGTGATCTCCATGAAGACCACTTTCGCGCCGAGGCCGGCGGCGTTGACGTCGCGCTGGAGGGCGATGAAGGCACCGGTGACGAGAGGGCACTCGTCTTGACACAGGCTCAGGAAAGGTGCCATGACGACGTATTTGCCCCGGTAGGCGGCGAGAGATGTCGCAGCGCCCGAGGACGAGGTCAAGGGGATGCTGGGAATCGCCCGGTTCTGCACGATGCCCTGGCTGGCGGGAGGTGGCGGCGGATCACCAGCCGAACTCCCGCACGCCACCAACGCCGGCGAGACGCAGAGCAGTGCGGCCAAGAGCGCCAGTGACCTCGGGATGACGTGGCTGCTGGCGCATGCTCTCGGCAACAGACGGCGCTTCACAACGCCGTCTCACCGTCACCTACGAGCTGGAAGGTGCCCGAGGCGTTGAGCTCGCGGTCGATGCGCACTGCCTTGCGCTCATCCATGCGCATCCAGCGCAGCGCCACCGGGATCATGGGCCAGAGCATCAGGGTGTCGCCGACGACCCACATGATGTCGCCGCCCACATGGAGGTCGACGACGTAGGAGGGACCCCAGCTGCGGTGGGTGGCGAAGTAGGCCGGGAAGATCTCGTGGGAGGTCCCGGCCAGCGACAACCCGGTGAAGGTGTCGATTGGGATAGCCAGGAACAGGTAGAAGAACTGCAGGGCCGGGTGCAGGCGGTAGCAGTTGGGGTCCGAGCCAAAGATCTGGCGCCAGAACAGGTAGCCAACGACCAGGAAGGCCAGATGCTCGGCGTTGTGCACGCTCTCGTGCGTGAGCGTGTAGTTGTACCAAACGGTCAGGTGCGTGATCGGGATCAGCACGGCGTAGAGGACGAAGGCGACGGCGGGATGGCCCAGGAACTTGGCCATCCTGGAACGCAGCACCTCGGTCACCACGATGTGGGCGGTGCCTGTGGTGGAGCGCCAGGCCAGGTCGAGGGGTGAGGAGATGGCGAAGAGCGGAGCGGCCACCATGATCAGGAGGATGTGCTGGACCATGTGGTCCCAGAAGAGCTCCCCGTCGTAGACGCCCACGAAGCTGAAGATGGCCACCCCTGTCGTGATCAGCGCGCCGATGAAGGCCACCGTTTTGCCGACCGGCCACGGGTGACGCGGGTGCAGTGCGTTGCTGCGTCGCACCCCCCAGAGGTAGAGGGCCAGCGCCACCAGGATCATCGCCACCGGGACGAAGTCGAACTGGGTGGAGGTGAATTCGGAGCCCCGCAAAGGAGGGAGCGGCGCGTCGTAGAGGGCGGCGATCACGGCATGGGAACGTACTACTACGCTGTGTAGAATCCCAGTCAACCGAGCTCTGATGGCCGTGGCGAGGGAGTTGCGGTAGAAGGGAGACCATGGCTGGGCTGGGTGAACTGGAACGAAAGGTGATGGACGTCCTCTGGGTCTCCATGGGAACGCCACTGACGGGTCGCCAGGTCGCCGATGAGCTGCCCGACCGTGCGTACACCACGGTGCTCACCATCCTCGAGCGTCTGCGCCGCAAGAACCTGGTCGAGCGGACCACCGAGGGAAAGGCGCATCGTTTCGCCGCCACCGCCAGCCGGGAGACCTATATGGCCGAGCTCATGGTCGAAGCGCTCGGGAGTGCCCAGGACCGACAGGCGGTCCTCGTACGCTTCGCCGAGGTGGTCAGCCCCGAAGAGGCCGTCGTCCTGCGCCAGGCGCTCGAAGACTCCGGCAGGAAAAAGCCATGAATCTCTACCTGGACGCGGGGATCTTGAGCGCCCTGGTCGTGCTGTTGGTGTGCCCCTTCACCACGTGGCTGGCACGGGCCAGCTGGGTCAACCGCTCTCCACGTGCTGCGGTAGCCCTTTGGCATTGCGTTGGCATCAGTGCCACGCTGGCGACGATCGGAGCGGGTCTGTGCGTGGCCACCGAGCGCTTTCACGCCGGCTTCATGGGGGGCGTGAGTGAACTGGGGGAGGGGATTGTCAGTGGCCACCCCCTGCAAGGACTGGGGCTGCCCGATGCTCTGGGTCTGACGCTGGCGGCCGATGTCGGTGTCGTGCTCGTCAGCGTGGTCGGGGTCGTCGTTTTGCGCACGGTCCTTGCCCGAGCTCGCCACCGCCGCTTGCTCAATCTGCTGGCCGCTCCGCCTCAGGGCCGTACGGGGACACTGACGCTCGATCACCCTTCCCCCGTCGCCTATTGCCTGCCCGGTATCCGTCCACGCATCGTCATCAGCTCGGGCACGATGCGACTCCTGGACCAGGTGCAGCTGGCCGCCGTCATCGAGCACGAACGTGGACATGCGCATGAGCGCCATGGGCTGGTGATGCTACCCATGACGAGTTTGACCGAACCCTTCCGGTGGATTCCTTACGCCCGACTGGCTCCTTGTGCGGTCGCCGGTCTGCTCGAGATGGCGGCGGACGATCATGCGGCCCGAAGGCACGCCCCCCCGGTCTTGGCGTCCGCACTCGTGGCTATGTCCACATCCAGCGCCCCTCCCCACTGCGCCTTCGCCGTCGCCTCACAGGACGTCCACATACGCGTGCACCGGCTCCTCAGTGGGGACCGGATCTCTAAGTCTGTGGCCATGGCGGCCGGACTCCTCTGCACGGTGGCTGTGGCTGCACCACTCGCCGTGCTCTTTTCTTCGTAGTCCTCTCGATTCAGATTTCCTACAATTGGACCCGCCGCGGAGCGGAGGCGGAGGCGTCGGCGGAGCGTTTGCACTGCCCCATACCGAATCAGGCGCCACGGGTACCTCACGATCAGCCCCGTGGGGGGCCAATAGATCAACTCGTCGCCCGGCGGAACCGATTCTTCACCTGCTCTTAGGAAGCGGCACGTTCCCTCATACGTGCCTTACAGCCTCCTCACATCCGGGTCTCAGAGTAGGGAGTGCCGTCAACGGCGGCAGGTGCGCCAAAGGGGCGCACACCAGTCGAAGGAGAAAGACCATGTTTCGCAAGATCATCGCAGGGACTGCAGTGGCCGGCGCGTCTGACGCTGGGACTCGCCGGGGTGGCCGGCGCGTCGACGGGCTCGACGGGCAACACGGGGGCGGCGATCACGTCGTCGACGACCGTATGCTCGCTCCTCCCCAAGATCGAGACCCATGTCCAAAAGGTGGAAGCCCGGCTCGCGGCCGAGCTGCCCAAGGCCCAGGCCGCCGAGGCCAAGGCCAAGGCTGCGGGGAACACGGCGCGCGCCGACCGCATCGCCAACCGGATCACCAAGGTCCAAGACCGCGAGAACAAGGTCAACGCCCGGCTCGCCAAGCTGACCACCGCCTGCTCGACCAACGGCTGACCTCACCTGGCCAGCCACGATTGGCCTCGTGCCGGTCGTGAGCACGACGCGACGTAACCCCCGGGCTCCGGCCTGGGGGTTACGTCGCGTCCAGGCCGTGGCGCTCGGGCGGGCGCTCCAACGTGACGTGATTCGACTCTGAGCCTTCCGCTTGCCAGACCCTGCCTTTGAGCCGAACTTCGAGAGGTTGGCGTCCGCACTCGTGGCTATGTCCACATCCAGCGCCCCTCCCCGCTGCGCCTTCGCCGTCGCCTCACAGGACGTCCACACACCCGTGCACCGGCTCCTCAGTGGGGACCGGATCTCTAAGTCTGTTGCCATGGCGGCCGGACTCCTCTGCACGGTGGCTGTGGCTGCACCACTCGCCGTGCTCTTTTCTTCGTAGTCCTCTCGATTCAGATTTCCTACAATTGGACCCCCGCCCCTGCGCCGCGGTGCCCCTCCGTTCCCCGGTGGCGCCGGCCGCCCTGCCGCCCCCGCCGTGCGCGGCGCTTCTGTTCCGTTTCGGGGCGCGGGCCCCTCTCTCCCCACTGTGTGATGTCGAGAAGGCAAGGGGGCCCCGCGGAAACGGGACGAAACCCCCGCGCGGCGGGGCCGGCAGGCCACCGGGGCGGGGCGCACCGGGGCCGGGGCGCACGGGGCGGGGTCGACCCTGCCAATGCTGCCGCAAATGCCCAATCCGGATTTGGAGTTCAACCCGTAACTTCGGTGGCCCGGTGCTGTTGATTGAACTTGACCGCGTTTACCACAAGGCGCACTACCAGGCCCAAGAACACCAGATTCAGCCACATCTGTAGTGTGACGACCAGACGAGCGGCCTCGCTCTTTGCGGTGATGTCCCCGAAGCCGACGGTTGTGAAGATGGTGGAGGAGAAGTACATGGCATCGGTGCGGGTGAGGGGCGTGCCGAACGATGGCTGATTCGCGCGAGCCATGAGGAAGTACGTGGTGGCGAACAGCAGCACGTACAGGGGAACGCTCAGAGCGAGCGCTTCGACGGCACGGCTGATGGGGTGGTCGGACCCGACGATCCTTCGGATCTGCCAGACGATGATCGCCACGAGCGCGAGGACTCCTAGTGCGAGCTCCGCCACCGCCCCAGCATTTGAGCCGTGGTCCAACGGGAGCAGGAAGTAGATGGCCACGACCAAGGCGATCGTGAGAATCGTCCGCACAACTGCGACGATGGCGAGTCGTCTGCGACCTCGGAGAACGAGGTCCCTAATCTGCGCTGGCTGTGCTGGCGTTTCTGTCGCGGACACGGTGGTTCCCTCTTGTTCTGAAACCATGCGTCAGGCCGTTTTGGCAGAGTGCTTCTGGAGCCGGTCAGCCACGAACATCACCAGCACACCGATGCCGACGCCAATCATGGTGAAGAGGACCCGCCGCCCCTCTGCGGCGTAGTCCGTCGGCTGGGGCAGGTCGGCAGCGATGAGCGCGGCACAGGCAATCGCGGCGGCGTAGTAGGCGTAGTTCACACCCCGGATCGCTATTCCGATTCCAGCCAGGAGGATGATGATGACCTCGAGCGCGTGCTTGTTGCCGACCAGGATCAGGATGGGGATGGCCGCCACAGCACCCATGGCCGCACCCACCACACGCTGCTCGCCGAAAAGCTTGGATTGCTCGAGGCTCGGCTTCATGGCGACGATGGTGGCGATGGGCATCCAGTCAGCGCTGGGCAGATGCCCTCCGAAGGCGATGGCGGCGGAGGCGGCCAAAGCGAGGGACCGTATCAACGCGAAGAGGACGACCGGCCGGGTCAGCTGCACCGGGGTTTGGCTCCCCGGGAGGTCCATGACCGGTGCGGGCCGCCATCTGCCCCTGCTCGCCGCCCACACGAGGACCATGAGCGCGATCCACGCCGCTGCACCGATCAGCCAGGCGAGTGCCTGGTCCCATGCGCTGATCTTGAGGTGGCCCGTGTCATGCGTGGCGAGTGAGAGCACGACGAGAAACCAGACGTTGAGCAGCAGACCCGCAGCGAATCGGTGGACCCCGAGCTTGACGGCCAGGCCGCACTGCCAGCGTGACGGCGAAGACGGCAAGGACCACGAAGCCCCAGGCTTTGTCGCCCACGTAGAAGCCGAAGGCCGTCACCAGCGCACCGAGCGCAGCGAAGGCCGACATCCCCTCCACCCGCTTGCGAATAGCTCCTCCTGGGTCGCTCTGTGCCACCAAGAGGACAGCAAAGACGACGGTGACGAAGTACTTCTGTTCGTTCGTCTGGACGATGACGAACCAGAGCAGCGAACAGGAGGGCCGCGACCGCTGCGCCTCCCTTGACGTTCAGTTTCTCGCCGTCGCTCCTGAACACCTTCTCTATCTGGCTCATCGGCGACCACCTAAATCTGACGATAAGAAGAAGAAGAAGAAGAAGAAGAAGAAGAAGAAGAAAATCATTGCCTCACCTGATATTGAACTGCTCCCATCGGATGTGGTTAGTTGGAATTCCGAGTTTGTGGAACCCTTCACTTAGAGCCGTCATCATCGCCGGCGGTCCGCACATGTAGACCCAGACGTCGGCACCAAGGGACGTGTGAGCCATGGCCTTTTCGGCCGTCAGCAGACCATCCCGATTTGCGTACACGACGTGCGGGTCAAACGTAGGATGTGCTTCGTGAGCGCTGTGCACTTCGTCCAAGTAGAGCGCATCAGCTTCTTGGGCAACTGAGTAGTAGAAGGCCACATTGCAGTCGAACGACCCGTCCATGGAACGGATCCAGCTCATGAACGGAGTGACGCCGATTCCACCGGCGATCCAGATCTGCTCTCGTCCGCCGAGGTGGTAGTCAAATCCTCCGAAGGGCCCGGTTGCCTTGGCAGGCGTGCCTGAGCGCAACTCCTCGTGGAGCTCGCGGGTGAAGTCTCCGGCGGACCTAATCGATACCTCCAAAATCCGGTCTGAAGGTGCGCTCGCCACCGAGAACGCATGCCGCTGCCAGCCGAAGGGTCCACCCAGGGAGAGAAAGATGAACTGGCCCGGAACGAACGAGACCTGCTGGCGGGTCGGCTGCAGCCGCACCGTCAGCGTCGTGTCGTTGGGCCTCTCGGTGTCGATGACCGTGTAGTCATACTGGGGCACCACGAAGCGGGCGAAGAGTTCACGATACGCGTATGCAGCTACACCGACCGAGCCGATGATTAGGAATGTGACCTGCAGAACGGTCGATTCATGAAGCACGGGATCAACGATCGCTGCGTGGACAACGGCTGCCGCGACGAACAGGCCGGTCAGTCGATGTCCGGTGACCCATCGCTCGTGACTGATTCCTGCGAGATGGCGCACAAACCTGGACCAGCGGATGGCACGCAGACTCGGTGCCAGGGCCCACAAGGCTAGGAAGACCAAACCCAAGAAGGCGAGACTGCCCAACCCCTTCCCCACCGTTGTTGTGTATTGGCTCGGCGGAGAGGTGACCAAGGCCAGGTGCGGAACCAACAGCAGAACTCCGGCCACGGCAACTCGTCGATGCCAGATACCGACGTGGTCCAAGCCACCGAAAGCATGCTCGATGGGTGTCAGAAGGGTTACCAGGACGAGCGACATGGACAGGAGCAGCACAGCCTCTGCCCCAAAGAACTCGCCAAAGTATCGGGCGGTCGGAAGGTTCGGAGGCCTCGCCAACAACCAGAACGCCAGATAGCCGACTGCAATGGCGACCAGCAGGATGGGGCCGAGACTCTCGATGGCCCTACGGCCACGATCAGTCATGTGGAGCACCCAACCTGCCTTGCAACCCCCCGAACTCCGGCTCGATGCTCATCCGCGCAGGCCCTGTCCCGACAGCCGACGCAGAGTAGTCACGTGACTCCCTTGCCGTCGGCATTGAGCGTAGAAGGTCAATGGTTTTCACAACACTCCCCCTGAGCCTTTGCCATTAGACGTGCTTGAGGGCGCCTGGACGAGTTGCCATCTCGTCCTCCGCGTGGGCGACGATCGGGAAGCCGCCCTGACCCACCTCGAGCGGAGTGCGGTGATAACCGTGGAACGTGATGAGGCCGCCCGAGAGAAATGCCGTGTCGACGAAGTCGTGTTGCCAGAGGATGCAGTAGGCGATGTAGCTGCGGAAGCCAGACCGGCAGTAGGTGTACACCGGGCCGTCCTTGGACACCTCGCCGAGCCGGGCGCGGAGCTCGGTGTACGGGATGTTGATCGCCTCGGGGATGTGCCAGTACTCGTACTCGGCCACCGTGCGCACGTCGAGGATCGTTGTTGCCTCGGCGCAGTCCGGGTAGTCCTCCGCATACCAGAGGTCGATGTCGCCTCTCAGCAGGTTGGAGGCCTGGAACCCGATCATGTTGACGGGGTCCTTCGCCGATCCGTACGGAGGGGCATAGGACAGCTCGACGTGCTCAAGGTCGTAGACGGTCATGCCGGCGCGCAGGGCGATCGCGAACACGTCGATCCGCTTGTCGACCCCGTCCCAGCCCAACACCTGGGCACCCAGCAGCTTCCCGTCCGCCGGGGCGAAGAGCACCTTGATGAACATCGGCGAGCTGCCCGGGTAATACGCAGCGTGGTCGTTCTGGTGGGTGTATACCTTGCGGTGCTCGATCCCTCGCTCGCGCAGCTGGGCCTCGGTCAGTCCCGTCCCGCCGGCGGCCATGTCGAACGCCTTGACGATGGCCGTCCCTTGGCTGCCCCGATAGGCGCTCTCGTGATTGCAGATCGTCTCGGCTGCGATGCGCCCTTCCCGGTTGGCCGGGCCGGCCAGCATGGACAGGACCGGCTCCCCGGTCAGCAGGTGCGCCGTTTCCACGGCGTCACCGGCAGCGAGGATGTCGGGGACCGAGGTCCGCATGTGGGCGTCGACGCCGATGCCCCCGAGCGGCCCGATCGCCGCCCCGGCCATCTGCGCCAACTCGGCGTTGGGTCGCACGCCGACGGCGAGCACGACGACATCGGCGACCAGCTCGGAGCCGTCCGAGAGCTCGACAACGAGCTCCGCGCCCCGCTCGCGGATCGCCTTGGCCGAACTGCCGAGACGGATGTCGACGCCGTGGGTCGTGACGTGGAAGTCGAGAATCCTGGTCATCTCCGGATCCAGCCAGGGCATCAGGCGGTCTGTCCGCTCGACGATCGCGGTGTGGAGGCCTCGGGTGCGGAAGGCCTCTGCCATCTCCAGCCCGATGTAGCTTCCTCCGACGACAACGGCCCGAGTCGCGCTGGCGTCGAGCTCCTCGATGATGCGATCCATGTCGGGGATGTTGCGCAGGACATCGACTCGAGGGTGGTCGGCCCCTGGAATGGGTGGTCGGATGGGCTCGGCTCCGGGGCACAGCACCAGCTTGTCGTAGGCCTCGCGGTAGGTTCGCCCTCCCTCGACTTCGGTTACCTCGACCTCATTTGCTGCTGGGTCGATTCCGACCACTTCGTGACCGGTGCGCACATCGAGCGCCAACGAGGCGGCCAGGCTTTCGGGGGTCTGCAGCAGCAGGCTCTTGCGGTCGGGAATCTCACCGCCTATGTGGTACGGAAGGCCGCAATTGGCAAAGGAGACGTAGCGGCCCCGCTCGAGGATGACGATGTCGGCCGAATCGTCGAGCCTTCGCACCCGGGCACCGGTGGACGCCCCCGCGGCCACTCCCCCCACGATCACAACTTTCATGACTGATCCCTTCGATTCGCTGGGCGACAGCAGGCTACGGAGTCACAATCACCCATAACCGGACAGAGCGTGCTCTGGTTCTGGCTCGGAGTGCCAGGTGTACTCAGGGCCTTCACCCGTCCGTTCCGTGGTCTGGATTGACGGACACGAGCTCGACGCCAAGTTCCTGGACTCGCTCGATGAGCCCGAGAAGGTGCGCCTGATCTGTGACGTCGCCGGTAAGCACGGTCGTGCCCGCGAGCCGCTGCAACTGCATGCCGTCAAACAGGACTCCGAACGAATCGCCGAGCTCCCCGCGAAGAACAAGGCGGTAGCTGCGGGGTTGCGCCCAGTTGTTGTCCATTTCGAGGCAGCTTTACATTCCGCGAGGCGACTCGACATCACCTTCCGGCCGGATTCACCTAGGGGAGGCTGTTGGCCGGCTTAACCAGTGCACGGACCTCACAGCCGGCCGGACACCGACCAATGTTGACAGAAGATGGAACAAAGACATGGCCGGCGCTGCCGACCGGCGGCGTCTGTTGCGTTCGCCTGGACGCTCCTAGAGAATGCCCAGTTCGCGGCTGCGTTCGAGCGCGTCGGCCCGCGAGCGCACGGCGAGCTTGCGGTAGATCGACCGAACATGGCTATGGACCGTGTAGTGCGACACATACAGTTCACGACCGATGTCTCGCTCCGACAAATCGCTGCGCAGGAGCTTGAGCACCCCGAGCTCCCGCGGCGTCAGCTCGTCATCCTCGGAGAGGGCGCGGCGGATCTGCGCTGGCCGCTCAAGGGCAGACAGTGTGTCGGCCAGGATCCCCGGATCAGGGCAGTGCTCGAGAACGGACCTCGCATCGGCAATCGCAGCCGTGGCCGCTTTGTGCTCACCCAGGGCCCGAAGCACCGGCGCCTGGCCGAGCAGCGCATGGGCCACCTGGAGGGGCTGGCCAAAGATCCGCGCCAGCGAGATCCCGTGCTCGATCAGCGGCAGCGCCTCCTCGGGCCTGCCACGCGCCGCCAGCGATGCCCCCACCGCCAGAGGGACCGTGCCGACGGCCTCCTCCGTGCCATGCTCCCGTCCGAATTGGGCCGCCGACTCGGCCAGGGTGCGTTGCTCGTCTCCACGGCCCCGCTCGCCGGCGATCAGCGATCGATAAGCGAGCGACGACGTACCAGACAGCCACTGGGCGCTCGCGGGCGCCAGCGCCGCCGCATCCGCAAACCACTCGTCGGCCTCGTCACGCTCATCCTCGAAGTACAGGCCCACGCCAACCGCCCAGCACGCCAACGATCGCCACGGCGACCCCGGGCCCTCGAGCTCGACCACTTGGCGGGCATGTTCCAGCTGGGCGCCGGCATCTCCCCAAGGAAATGCGGCCTGCAGCATGGTCAGGCTCGCCCGAGCGGAGCTGAAACCGTCGCGCAGCGGCCCCGCGTCCAGATCGCCCAGCCGGTCGATCGCCATCAGGGCCCGCCCCGCCTCCTCCTGCCTTGCAGACAGTGAGAGCACCCACGCCTGAATCAGGAGCAGATGCACCTCGCTCCTCAGTACCTCGTCGGGGAGCTGCCGAAGCCAGGCCAGGACGGTGTCGTACCTCCACGTGTTGGCGTATCTGATCCAGACGGTTTCGATCAGCTCGACTGCTTCGGCGTAGGCCTCGGCCGCCACGGCGTGCTGGATCGCCTCGTCGGGCGTCCCGTGATCACGATGCCAGCAATAGGCGCGGCGGTGCAGCCCACGGGCCAGGCCCGGTTCACGCCGCTCGAGCTCCACCCGGAGCAGCTGCGCGAAGACAGGGTGGAAGCGGTACGACCCGGCTTCGTCGTCGAGCGGGACGAGGAACAGGTTGGTCCGTGACAGCGCATCGAGCATTGCCGCCGAGCCGTCATGCTCCATCACGGCATCGCAGAGTGGGCCCGTCAACCTGTCGAGAATCGAGGTGCGGAGCATCAGCACCTGCGCCGAAGGGTCATGCGCCTCGAGCACCTCCGTCACGAGGAAATCCACCACGTGACGGTTCGACCCGCCGAATGTCCGCACAAACGCCTGGCGGTCGGCGGTGGGCTGCAGCGAGAGCGCCGCCAGATAGAGCCCCGCCGGCCATCCCTCCGTCTTCCTCACCAAACTGTCGATGTCTTCGGCTGTGAGGTCGAGCCCGAGGCGACCGTTCAGGAATACGTCCGCTTCCTCGTCGCTGAATCGCAGATCGGCGGCCCGTAGCTCGAGGAGCTCGCCGTGCGCGCGCAGACTGGCCACCGGCAGGCTTGGTTCGGTCCTGCTGGCGAGCACAAGATGGAAACCCGGTGGTGCATGTTCAATGAACCACCGCACACTGGCGCGGGCCGGTTCGCTAGAAACGCGGTGGAAGTCGTCCACAATGAGCGTGATCTCGTCCTGGCCGTCTAGCTCGTTGACCAGACGAGGCAGGACCAGATCAATTACCGGTGCCACGACCGAGGACACTGACGCCGACCTGGCGACGTCGGGGTTCGCGCGGCGTAGCGCCCCGATCGCATGCGACCACAGGACCACAGGATCGTTATCGCCCTCGTCCAGCGTGAGCCACGCAACGCGCCTCCGGGCGGCCTCTTCCCCGTACCAGGCCGAGAGAAGACTGGTCTTCCCGAAGCCCGCCGGGCAGGCGATGAGAGTGAGCCTGCGGTCCGACCCGCTTCGGAGACGTTCCAGAAGGCGATCGCGCGGGATCGACTGTTCGCGCACGGGCGGCGGCCGCAGCTTCGTGGCGACCAGGGTCGCCTGCCCGACACGCTCGTGCCCCCCGCCGTCCGCGGCGGAATCCAGCAGTTCAGAGGTGTCGTGACGGGCCTCCGGCAATACCTCACGGAGTGACCGACCCGGCCCCCGCGTACCACTCAGGGGCTCACTCGCGGTGGACATGCCGCTAGCTTGCCAGTTCAGATTTCCTTGGTCTATGGACCAAAGTCCCTGCTTGATGCGGCACTCCGTCGCTCGCTCTGAGCCTGGCCTCCTGGGCGACGTCAGACCCCTGATGGTGCCTGCCAGGCACGTCAGCCCGCGGGCTGTCCCCCGGTAGGCGGTGCGGTACCCGATCGAACACAACGGTGCTGTCGGCGGCCGGGCCGCGTGCTCATATCTGTGTCCCGCACTTCGACCAACCCTGAAGCGGGCGGCATTCCCCTAGGTGAATCCGGCTGGCAGGTGATGACACTTCGCCTACATGAGTGTGAACCTTCCATATGACGGACCGACCGTCACACCCTGCACGTTGATAGCCAAAGTCCCAAAGACACGACCCCAAGGAGTTCTCCCATGCCCGACGACACCCCCGTCCTGGACACCATCGCCGATATGACTGCGGCATCGATCGCTCGGTGCGGGCTGGATGCCGACCAGCTGATCCTGGTGCGACTCGCCGCCCTGGCTGCCGTCGATGCCCGCCCCGTGTCCTACCTGGCGCACATTGGACCATCGGTCGAAGCCGGAGTCACGCTCGAACAGGTGCAAGACGTCCTGGTGGCCGTCGCTCCCATCATCGGGACGGCTCGGGTCATGGCGGCCGGAGAGCACATTGCGGAAGCCCTGGGGTTCGCAATCGCCGTGGCTGAGGCTGTGGCTGAAGCAGAAGCCGGCACCTGAGCAACCCCTTCACCAATCGAAACCCTCTGAAATCAACTTAGAAAAGGAGATACATCATGGCAAAGCCCGACGGCATGTTTGTCTACGTGGGTACGTACCCCAGCGAAATGGCGGCGCGAGCCGACTACGACATCGTGAAGGACCTCCACGCCGAGAAGATGGTCGGCACCTACGACGCCGCGGTTGTCACCAAGGACGCCGCCGGGAAGGTCCACGTCAACAAGGACGAGACGGCGACCCGACACGGGGCCTGGGGCGGAGCGGCGGTCGGTGCCGTCGTTGGCATCCTGTTCCCTCCCTCTCTCATCGCCGGCGCGGCGGTCGGCGCGGCGGTCGGCGGCGTAGGAGGGCATCTCTGGAAGGGAATGTCGCGATCCGATGTCAAGGAGTTCGGGGACATCATCGACACCGGTGAGGCCGCCCTGGTCATCGTCGGCGAAAGCACCATCGAAGACGCCATCAACAAAGCCGGATTGAAGGCTGAGAAGCATGCGGCCAAGGCGCTCGACGTGAGCCCCAAGGACATCGACAAGGCCGTTCAAGAGACCGCGCAGGAGCTCGCCTGACTCGGCGCTCGGCATCAGTGCAATTCCGATACGCCTGGCACCACTACCCCCGAGCGAGAGACAGTTGTCGTCTTTCCGCATCGCCCGGGACAGCGATAAATGTGCAGATACTCAAGGGAGGTTCAAATGTCCAGCATGAGCGCCACCGACACGGCGGCCAGCGTCAAGGAGTTCGGGCAGCGGTGGTGGCTGCTCGCCGTGTTCGGAGTCATCACGGTCGGCTTCGGTATCGTCCTGACGTTCAAGCCCGGCAAGTCGGTGCACGCCATCGCCATCATCATCGGTATCTGGCTCTTGATCCTCGGCGTCGTTGAGCTCATCCGGGCGATCGGTGCATCGGGCGAGCGAACCGGATTCGTGATCGTGGGACTGCTGGCGATCGTCATCGCTCTCATCTTGTTGCACCACACGACCACGACGGTCGCTGTCCTCGGGTTCATCGTGGGCATCTTCTGGACCATCGGAGGCGTGACGGAGTTGTTTCACGGCTTCAGCGCGGACGACGGCGCTGTCAGTTGGCCGACGGTGATTTTGGGGCTGATCGGGACGATCATCGGGATCCTCTGCCTGGTGTACCCGTCCCTGTCACTCTCGATCATCTGTGTCATCGTCGGACTCGGAATGATCGTCTACGGCATTGTCGAAATAGCGGCAAGCCTGCAAGTCCGCAAGGCAAAGGAAATCTGAGCGCTCGTATCACTCGGGCATGGATGTAGACGAGTGAGCCGAGCGCGTCATTGAGGGAGATAAGATGAGTAATTCTGTTGAGCATCCGACCCATGAAGAGAGTGCCGCAAGAGGTAAGGCCGCAAGAGGTGAGCTACCTCGAGAACGCCACGCCGAATGGTCGGTCGGCCGCCGCACGCTGAAGCCGCTCGATCTCCTGGCCGAACAGGCGACGACTCGTGTCCCAGAACTCGTCCCAATTCGCTACGGGCGGATGGCGGCGACGCCATTCACCTACTACCGAGGTGCCGCGCTGCCAATGGCCGCGGACCTCTCGACAGGGCCACGCACGAGCCTCGATGTCCAACTTTGCGGCGACGCCCACTTGTCGAACTTCGGGGGCTTTGCCTCACCCGAACGGGACCTGCTCTTCGATGTCAACGACTTCGACGAGACGTCCCCGGGCCCCTTCGAATGGGATCTCAAGCGCTTGGGCGCCAGCTTTGAAATTGCCGCCCGCAGCCGCAACTTTCCGGCCAAGACTGGTCGGAAATTGGCCACTGAATTCGGTGATTGCCTATCGCGAGGCCATGCGCGAATTCGCCAAAATGTCGAATTTGACGGCTTGGTACTCCCACCTCGACATGGCCGGCGTGGTTCAAAGGTGGGGCTCCGAAGTCAGTAGCGATGTGATGGCGGGTTTTCAGAAGACCGCGGCGAAAGCGCAATCGAAGGATCAGTTGAAGGCTCGGGAGAAGCTGACTGAGGTGGTCAACGGTGAGCTGCGCTTCCGGAGCGATCCTCCGTTGCTGGTTCGGGTGATTGAACTGTATGGCGAAGCGGACGCTGAGCAGATCCGGAAGATGATCCACGAGGGTATTCGCTCGTACCGACAAACGCTGATTAGGGACCGTCGACACCTGCTCGAAAGGTACGAGCTTGTCGATATCGCTCGGAAGGTCGTCGGAGTCGGGAGTGTCGGCACACGGGCCTGGGTCGCCCTCTTTCGTGGAAACGATGCCGAGGACACCCTTATCCTCCAAATGAAGGAGGCCGAAGCGTCCGTGCTTGAGCGTTTCTGCGGCAAGAGCGCGTTCAAGAACCATGGTGAGCGGGTCGTAGAGGGGCAGCGCTACATGCAAGCCTCGAGTGACATCTTTCTTGGTTGGCATCGGGTCCCGAACGGCTTGGACGGCAACGCTCACGACTACTACTTCCGCCAGTTGTGGGATTGGAAGGTCTCTGCCGACGTCGACAACATGGTTCCAGAGGCTCTTCTGGTCTACGCGAAGATGTGTGGCTGGACCTTGGCTCGGGCTCATGCCCGGTCTGGCGACCGGGTGGCCATCGCTTCCTACCTGGGGTCTGGTGACGCTTTCGATCGGGCTATAGCCGAATTCGCCGTCTCCTACGCCGACCAGAATGCGCTCGACCATCAGACGCTCGTCGACGCCATCAAGGACGGCTCGGTTCAAGCAGAGCTTGGCGTCTAGTTCCCAACCAGAGCAACTCCGAACGGTTTCTTAGCTCACTGCGACGCAGAGTGGGGCCCCATTCCCGGGTGCGCTTCGCCACTCATTGCTGCCACAAGAGGATCAAGGAATGGTTGACACCAAAGTGAGCAAGGGCGGGTTGGCGCTGGTCGCCTTGGCCACGGCGCAGTTCCTCATGGTCCTCGACCAGTCCGTGATGAACGTCTCGATCAGCTCACTGGTGCACGACTTCCACACCACGGTCACCACCATCCAGGCGGTCATCACCCTCTACTGCCTGGTCATGGCCATGCTCATCCTCACCGGGGCCAAAATCGGCGACATCATCGGTCGCCGCCGAGCCTTCGTCATTGGTCTGGTCATCTATGCCTGTGGCTCGCTGTTGACGGCGTTGTCGCAGTCGGTGGCCACCCTGGCTCTGGGATGGTCGGTGCTCGAGGGCATCGGCGCCTCGCTCGTCTTTCCCGCGCTGGCGGCGTTGATAGCCGGCAACTTCGAAGGAACCCGGCGTAAGGCCGCCTACGCCGTCATAGGTGGCGTCGCCGGTGCGGGAATCGCCGTCGGTCCCATTGTCGGCGGCTGGGCGACGACCGTGCTCACCTGGCGGATCGTATTCGTCGGCGAGGTATTCATTGCCGCCTTCATCCTGATCATGACGCGGAAGGTGGAGGACGCTCCTCGCCCAGACCCCGCCCCGAAGTTGGACGTCGTCGGCTCGGTGCTGTCGGCTGCCGGTCTCGGCGTCTTCGTCTACGGCGTCCTGGAGTCGAGCACGTGGGGCTGGGTGAAGCCCAAGAACTCGCCCATCACCATCTTCGGGTTCTCGCTGACGCTGTTCGTCCTCGCGGCCGGTGGGATCTTGCTGTGGGGATTCGTGACCTGGCAACGACACCGCGAGGACACCAATCGCGACCCGCTGGTCCATCTCTCGCTGGCCCGCATCCCGCCGGTGCGGTCGGGGCTGATCGGGATGTTCAGCCAGAACCTCATCTTGATGGGCATCTTCTTCGTCGTTCCGCTCTATCTCCAGTTGGTCCTCGGGCTCAGCGCGCTCGAGACCGGGATCAAGATGCTGCCCATCTCGATCACCATGTTCGTGACCGCGGCAATGGGCTCACGACTATCGAATCGTTTTGCTGTCCGGGCGATCGTCCAGAGCGGTCTGATCGTGACTCTGGCCGGTGCCCTCGTCCTACTCGCGACCATCAAGCCCACCTTGTCCAACACGGGCTTCGCTCTCGGCATGGCAATACTCGGCATCGGAATGGGCCTGATGATCTCCCAGCTGGGCAACGTGGTCCAGTCTTCCGTCGAGGATTCGGGCCGCAGCGAGGCGGGTGGACTGCAGTACACGGGTCAACAGCTGGGCTCGTCGCTCGGAGTTGCGCTGATTGGGGCAATCGTGCTCATAGGCCTGACGAGTACCTTCATCTCCAATGTGCAGCACGATCCCCGCATCAGCGCCGACGTGTCCGCGCAGGTGGGCGTGGCTGCGGGTTCCAACACCAATTTCGTGTCCTCGACGCAGATCGACGCCGCGGCAAAGAAGGCAGGTCTCGACGACGCGACGGCTGCGGCGCTCGTCGACGACTACGAGGCGGCCCAGCTCCGATCGCTCAAGGCCGGGCTGTTGGCCGCCGCGCTCCTCGCTCTCATCTCGCTCGGGTTCACCAGAGAGCTCCCCCATTCGAGGCCTGCTCGTCGGAAGACAGCGACTCCCGCAGTCGTGACCACTTAGCTATGAGCAAGATCGATGAACTATTTGGGTCTGGGGCGGACCGAGACCCGGAACGCCCGCGAAATTCTGAGAATCATGGGACCGCCCGGTACCAAGGTGCCCGTATACCTCGACCTCCTGGAGCGTCGCACGTTCCGCAAGGCCGAGTTCACCGAGACCGCCGACGGCCATTGTCGCCTCAAGGCACCGCTGACCCACGAGCTGGCCGAGACGATGCCTAGGTGGGCGCAGGCCTTGGCTCCGATCGCCGAGCGGATGGCACACGGTCTCGGCCAGGCCATGGCGGGCAAGTACGTGCCGGTTACGCCCCTGACAAGGACAGGTCACCGCAAGGCCCAGGCCGTCGTGAAGGCCCGCAAGTCAGCGGCCCGCTCCGCGGCCAGGTCGACTACCGCCCGTCAGAGGGCTTCGGTGAGGGCGGCGGCGCCGTGGAACTGCCCGGACTGCGGCGGGCAGGTCGTAAACCATCGGCACGTGCGATGCGACGAGTGCATTAAGGCGGATCCAGGGCAGACGGCGGAACTGCGAGGCCGGCGGGGCGCAGCCATCGCCGCACGAAGAAAGACACAACGGAAATGGGGCGACACCCATCCCGTCGAGTCCAATGACCCGAAATACTTTTGCCGGGAGATTCTGCCCGGCCTCGCGAAGGTGACATTGGCCGAGATCACGGCGGCAACCGGGATCTCGAAAGCCTTCGCGTCCCAGGTTCGTGCCGGGAAATTCACCCCTCACGCATCGACCTGGCGCGCTCTAGAATGGCTAGTTGGCGATTCGACCGGACCCTCGGCGTAGCCCCGGGCCGCGCCCCCTCCCGGCAGCGAACGGTGCACCCTCGATCGAATGATTTAGCCATCATTCGTCAACGGGACAACGAGACACCGTGCCCGGATCCGTCGAAGCCGCAATGTCGGAGCGAAAGTTGCTACCAGTCGCCCGGCCAGCCCGCCCTGGTAATGGGGAACGTTCCTACGGGCACGTCCAGTTCCTCCAATGCCCCAGCCTTTCTGCCAGCTATGAGCAACTCCATGTAGGCCACGTCCTCGGTTACGAGAGTGAGCCGTTTCCCATCCGTGTCGAGGCAGCGGAGGAACCCCCAACCCCGTTCGGTGGGATCCATCCCGGCGGCGCTGCAAACCTTTCGGTACTTCTGTGGCCGCAGGGTTTTCGGGCTGACTATCGAATACCCGACGGCGGTCACGGGAATGTCGGCCACAACTCAGACGATACCCAACGAGCTGCCTACGGCGAGGATGCCAAGGGCAGTTCACGCAAGTTCCCGCACTAGAGTCGATGACCATTGCGTCGGGGGGGATGACAAGGGAGGCAGCATGACGACCCAGCAGACGAACGCGGATGTCCAGCAAGAGATCGCTCGCCACCAGGAACAGCTCGTCCACGCAAGTGTTTCGCTGCGTTCCATGGGGCAACCGAACTCCGTCGCGGAGGCGTTCGACTTCTGGGATGACCGCTACGAGGGACGACGACTCTTCTCGGAGGTCCTTGGGACCTTCCTGCTTGTACTGGTAGCCGTCGGTGGCAGCATCGTCGATGCCCGATTCCCCGGCTCCATCCCTCTGGCCGTCCGGGTAGTGGCCCCCGCTCTGATGGTCTCCGCGATCATCCTCTTCATGGGGGCCGTGTCCGGTGCGCACCTCAACCCGGCGGTCACGTTGGCGTTCGCAATACGAGGTAACTTCCCCTGGAAGCGTGTTCCGGCATACATCGTCGCTGAGTTCGTCGGAGCCGGCCTCGCCGCACTCCTGCTGTGGGGGATGCTCGGCAAGTTCGGACCAGCAGGACTGACACTGCCTGGCCACGGTGTCACCAATCTGACTGCCTTCTTGACGGAGATGGTCCTCACTGCCGGGCTGGTGAGCGTGATCCTTGGCACCGCCTCTGGTGCTCAGCAGCTCGGTCCTATTGCGGCCCTCGGCGTCGGGTTTTACATCGCACTCGCTGGAATGTGGGCTGCACCGGTTAGCGGCGCATCTATGAATCCTGCCCGTTCGCTCGGACCAGCCCTCGTCTTCAATGATTGGACATCATGGTGGGTGTACTTGGCAGGACCGATTGCTGGCGGTGCCATCGCAGTTGGAATCGCCTACGTGTTGCGTGGTCCGGGCGGCGGCACATCGGGAACCAAGGCAGCTCAGGGGACGCTTGGCACGGAGTGGCGTCCTGAAACCATTGGTGCTCCCGATCCTGCACCTTCGGCACCGGAAGACGGGCTGAAGTAACAGGACGCCCTGTCCCGAAAGTGCCTGCTTGAGTGGGGCAGGAGCAAAAGCGCATTTGCTTGCACTGCCCCGCCCCGCCCGGTGCGCCCCGCCCCGTGCGCCCCGGCCCCGGTGCGCCCCGCCCCGGTGGCCTGCCGGCCCCGCCGCGCGGGGGTTTCGTCCCGTTTCCGCGGGGCCCCCTTGCCTTCTCCACTGTGTGATGTCGACACCAAGGAAGGCAGGAGGGCCAGAAACGGCCGGAAGCCGGACAAGGGAGGGAGGGCGACTCCACAGGAAGCCCGACCGACCGGCTTAAGGAAGGTGGACATGCCGGCTAGAAATCCCCCCGGACGGCCCATCATCGCCGGGAACACTCTCAGGACCCACTCGCAGAGTCGGTGTCATCTGAGGTCTCCGAGCCAACGGGTACGCCCCCGGTGCTGTCTGCGACCGTGGATTCTTCAAGATTCCGAAGTCGAGCGCCCCGAGTCTTGGGCTGGTACATGGAGACCAGGCGAGCGACCAAGACCACCAGGAAGATTTGACCAGTAAGGGCTTCGATGACGGCCATGGTCCGAGGGAGACCGACCGCAGGCGTGAGGTCGCCGTACCCGACCGTCGTCATGGTGATGTAGCTGTAGTACACAAAGTCCGGAGCGTCGTGCGTGCCGGACTGGGCGAAGAACGAGCCTCCCCCGACGAGTTGGAAGGCGTAGTCCGAATAGGAGAACACCAGCCCGAGGAGGATGTACACACAGACTGCTCCAAGGAGGGTTTCTGCCGTCACCTGGGGATGTCTCAAGATCCTCGAAAGGATGACGACAGGGCTGGTGAGGATCAACAGCGCACTGATGACGAACACCACCCCTTTGGCGACGTCACCTCCGGCGACCGTGGCCACGATCGACGCCACGAAGGCAAGGACGGCACCCACTTGCACGGCTACCAGGACGTGGCCCCGCACATGCGACGTGTGGAAGGCGAGCAGGGCCGTGATGCCGATGAGGGCAGTGGCGAGAACGATGGGCGTACCATTCGTCCAACCAACCGAAAGGACGAGGTAGTCCATCGCGACCAAGACAAGGAGCAGGCCATAGCTGTCGGAGGCCCTCGCGGCCTCGCGGATCAGCCCTCGTCGTAAGGCAGGTCGAGTTGGGCTGTTCGAAATGTCGGGTGCGCCTGTCACGAGTCCCATACCGGCCCTGCGACGGGTGACACCTCTGCGGCTTCACCGTAGAAGCAACTCACCTCATTGGTCGATCGGATGCGGTCGTCTCCTGAGACGTCGGAGTGCGCCAGACCACGACAGGCCTCGTTCGCGCCACACCACTCCGACCACCGCGCCAAGGATGATCACGACCCCGATCGCGATCAACCAGGACATCAGTGCGAAGACGATTCCGATGGGCCCGTACTTCTTGTCATCGGAGATCACCGTGCTTGAGAAGATGAACGAGAAGACCACCTCCATTCCCACCCAGAAGAGCGCTGTCGCCACGGCCGAGGGGAACGTGGCCCGCCATGACGCCCTCCCACCGAGCAGAAACCACGTCGTGAACCACCAATAGAGCGTCAGAGCGCCGAGTCCCACGATGGCCAGCACCACGGGGCCACCCCATGAGTGGAACCACGGCGCCGGCCACCCCGGCCAGGGCTGAGCCACCCACAGTCACAGCCAGCCAAACGATCCGGCGGCCGATGTCCTTCATGCCTCCCGATTCCAACTCGAAGGACCGTTCGTAGAGGTCCTGCACCGCCGTCGCCGCTGCGATCCCACCCAAAATGAAGAAGAGCCAGGCGGTGCCGGTGACGGCATTGGAGGTGGCGGAGGACGAAGCGAAGAGCCCACTCACGTCCTTGGCCGCCTCCTGGTTGAGACCTAAGTGCCGAACCAGTCCGGTGACCGCACTCTGTCCGGCCAGAGCATTGGCGACGATGATGAAGGGGAAGAAGCAGAGGAGGAGGATCGCGGCGAAGAGCATTCCTTTGTTGATGAAATCCATCGCGTTCAGCCGGTTCCAGAGGTGCTCCATCGACGACCCTGAGTACTTGTCACCGACGGCAGCAACGCCGCGGTGCAGCCTTCGATGGTGTTGGCGTTCGTTGCCCTGTACGCCAGATTGCTCAGGCTGGCTCACGGCCGAGCCTACTGACGGGCCATGGCCACACGCATCTCGGCCTCGGTGTCCACGATCAGGTCACCGCTGACGTCGACGGTGACGGTGTGGATCGTGCCCGTGAACCTGAACGGTGCGACGTAGTCGGGCGTCACCGACGATCCCGGGTTCGCCCCGCAGGTGAGCGCCCCAGGGTTCAAGATCATAGGCGTCGTGTAGGGCACGTCCGTTTCGCCGACGAGGTCACCGTCGACGTAGAGCTGGAAGCGGCCCGGGGCACCCTTGCCCTCGAGCAGGTTCAGGTCCCCAGTCGGCTCGAACTCGAAGCGCAGCTTGTGGCGGCCCTCGGGCAGTGTGGTTTCGGACTCCACCTTGAAGTAGTCCCGGCCCACGTAGTTGTGGACGTAGACGAGCTTGCCGCCCTTGACGAAGAAGGAGTAGCCCCCGGGGACAGCGCCCTGGGAGAACAGCACTCCTTCGGCACCGCCCTTGGGGATCTCGACGTCGGCTGTGATGGCGTGCGGCCGATTGAGCGTCTTGGGTCCGGCGAAGTAGGGCACCGACTGGGTGTCGGCGAAGTACACGTAGCGGTCGCGGGGCGCGGCCAATAAGGGGCGCTCCACGAGCAGTCGATTCAACGCGCTGCCATCCACGGGCAGCACGTTGTATTTACCGGCCTCTGCGTACCAGGTGCCGATGAGCGCGATCAGGCGATCACGGTTGTCGGCGGCGACGTTGTGGCTCTCTGTGAAGTCCTCGGCGACGTGGTAGAGCTCCCAGCCCGAGGCGTCGAGC
The DNA here is from genome assembly GCA_963726135.1 of uncultured Acidimicrobiaceae bacterium. Lineage (GTDB taxonomy): Bacteria > Actinomycetota > Acidimicrobiia > Acidimicrobiales > RAAP-2 > Bog-473. The sequence goes on along the minus strand of CAVSBE010000001.1, from coordinate 104,862 downwards.
TCGCTGAGCGCATCGGCGGAGATCGGTGCGCCGAAGGGTAGCTTGGCCTCTGCAAACGACGGGCCCGGCCAGGGGCACACCGCCCGCCACCCGTCGTGGTCGATGGCCCGGTTCCCGATCATCTCGAAGTACTGCGTGTGATGCTTGGTCGGCGCCGTTCCGTCGTTGAGCGTGTGGGCAAAGCTCACGCCCTGAATGGGTGACTGCGGCACGCCCTTGATGGTCGCCGGCGGGTCGATGCCGAGCAGGTCGAGGACGGTGGGCACCATGTCGATGATGTGTGCGTACTGTGTCCGCACCTCACCTTGTGCCTTGATGTTGGCGGGCCAATGCACGATGAACGGATCGCTCGATCCCCCGCGGTAAACCTCTCGCTTCCAGCGCCGCAGCGGCGTGTTCCCGGCAAACGTCCAGCCCCACGGGTAATGGTTGAAGTGCTTGGGTCCGCCGAGCTCGTCGATCACCTTGAGGCCGTCTTCCACGGTCTCGGGGCAGTTGTTGAAGAACTGCGCCTCGTTGGTGGTGCCCGTCACCCCCCCTTCTGCGCTTGCACCGTTGTCCGAGACGACCATGATCAAGGTGTTGTCGAGCTCTTCGATAGAGCGCAGGAACTCGATAAGGCGGCCGGTGTGGTGGTCGGTATGGCTCAAGAAGCCCGCGAAGACCTCCATTTCCCTGGCGTAGAGCCGGCGCTGATCAGGCGTCAGTGAGCCCCAGTCGGGCACGTCGGGATCATGGCGAGAGAGTTCGCAATCGGCCGGGACGATCCCGAGTTCCTTCTGGCGCGCAAAGGTGCGCTCCCGGTAGGCGTCCCAGCCGTCGTCGAACTGTCCGGCGTACTTGTCGGCCCATTCCTTGGGGACGTGGTGGGGCGCGTGGGTGGCTCCCGGGCAGAAGTGGAGATAGAAGGGCTTGTCGGGGTCGACCTGCTTGGCGTCGGCGATGAATTGCATCGCCTTGTCCACCAGGTCCGGGGTGAGGTGGTAGCCCTCTTCCGGCGTCGCTGGAGGTTCGACCTGGTGGTTGTCGTAGACCAAGTCAGGGTTCCATTGACTCGTGTCGCCGCCGAGGAAGCCGTAGAAGCGCTCGAAGCCGCGACCGAGCGGCCAACGATCGTAAGGCCCAGCGGCCGACTCCTGACTGGCCGGAATCAGGTGCCATTTGCCGAGCATGTAGGTGTTGTACCCCTGGTTGAGCAAGATCTCCGAGAGGAAGCCGTTCTCGAACGGCACGTTCCCGTCGTAGCCGGGAAACCCGGTGGAGAACTCGGTGACACATGCCATTGCATTGGAGTGATGGTTGCGGCCCGTGATGATGCACGAACGACTCGGCGAGCAAAGGGCCGTCGTGTGCATGTTGTTGTAGCGCAAACCGTGCGTGGCCAGCTGATCGAGATTGGGCGTCTCAATGGGGCTGCCGTAGCACCCGAGCTGCCCGAAGCCAGTGTCGTCGAGTACGACGAAGACGACGTTCGGTGTGCCCTTCGGTGCCCTCGTCGGGGCCAACCAAGCCGGCTCCGACTCATCCGCCGTACGTCCGATCACGCCGGGGAAGGGGCGACCTGGCTGGTATTCGACTACTGGCATCTGGACAGCTCCTATCTGGCGGAGGTCGGTCCGCCTCGGTGATTCGGTCTATACCCGAGAGGCCCACTCCGACAGGGTCGAACGTCCATTTGGTCGATGAAGCCGCAGCGCTCCCACGAGACCTCCTACGTTGCCAGTCCTGTTGGGACCTTAGGCCCTGTCAGCCCGCCATGAGCGAGGACACACTCCTTCTAAGCGATTCACTCGGGCGCAACAATGATCAGGCAGCTACCTTGGGGTGTGTGGCGTCCGCATATAAATAGGAGGGCACCGTGGGTGCACTGTTCGCATATACGTATCCCCTGTTGAGCCTGTTCTGGACGATGCTGATCTTTGCGGGCATCTTCCTGATGATCTTCTTCATCATCTGGTGCTTCATCGACAACTTCCGTCGGAAGGACCACCACGGTTTCGCAAAGGCCCTCTGGGCCATCTTCATCTTGTTCTTTCCCATCTTCGGCGCGCTGATCTACATCATCGCCCGACCTGCAGAGGTTGATGCCAATGTCTGAGACACGAATTGATGAGCTTGGCCCTGTCGACTATTTGGTGGTGGAGTTCCCGCCAGGCGTCTCTCACTTCACCGGGGAGATGGCAGCTGAGTTGGCCAAGCTGGTTGACGCAGGAACCATTCGGATCCTGGACCTTCTCGTCATGGTGAAGGGGGCGGACGGAGAGATCGAGGGCATGGAGATCGAGGATCTCGAGCAGATCGACGAGCTGCGCAAGGCAGAGGCTGACCTCGCCGAGATACTCGCCGCCGAGGACCTCGTGAACCTCGCCGCCGCGATGGAACCGGGGACCACGGCGGGAGTGCTCGTCTGGGAGAACACCTGGGCCGCACCGTTTGCCTCCGCTGCCCGCCGCTCGGGGGGCCAGCTCATCGCCAACGGACGTATCCCGATCCAAGCCCTGCTCGCCGCATTCGAAGCCGACGAGACGACCGAAGGAGGTTGACATGCCACTACGACCAGCACGCGCCGCACGGCGCGGCGTCATCGGTGCTCCCGTCGCCCGGACGGCCGCAGTCGTTGGTACCGCGGCCGTCGTGACTCACGGGGTGCGCCGCCGCGGGGACCGACGCGAGGATCGTCGCGACGACCGCGACGACCGCCGCGACCGCCGCTGACAGGGAGACCCGGCTGACGACGTGACCCGAGTTGTGGCGTCAGCCAAGTGATGTAGTTCCGACACGAGAGGAGACAGCTATGGGAATGGTACGTCGGCGGACACGCCGCCGGACGGCGATGGTGGTCGGCGGGGCGGCATACGCCGCCGGCAGGAACCGAGGCGGCGGCCAGGATGAGGAGCCACAGGGCGACCAGGCGTATGCCGAGGCGCCACCTCCCGCACCCCCGCCCCCGGCGCCGAGCGCCGACGACGCCACGGGCGAGCTGGAGCGCCTCGCGTCATTGCACACTTCCGGCGCCCTCTCCGACGAGGAATTTGCCGCCGCCAAACAGAAGGTCCTCGGCGCCTAGCGCGCCGGCGACCCGGAACGAGGAGGATCCATGGCTGAGCATCCCCGCGCCGCTGTCCTGCGTCGCTCCATCGAAGTCTTCATCTCACCAGACGACAGTGCCATCAAGAAGCTCGGCGAGTTGTTCGCCGACGACGTGACCGTCTGGACGCCGAACATGCTGGCCCTTGGCGTCGTCGACCTGGCTCAGAACCTCATCTACCGCGAATCAGCGTTTTCGAACGTGAACATCCAGTTCGACACTCTCGACATTTTCGGGAGCCGCGGTTTAGCCGAATTCCGTGTCTCCGCGACGTTCTCCGGCCCCTTCGTCATTGAAGAGGCGGCTGTGATCGAGCCCAACGGGAAGCAACTCCTGCTCGGCGCCGCGGCGGTTGCCGATTTCGCGGGCAACAAGATCAAGGCCGTCCGTGCCTACTTTGACGACGCCAGTCTCCTGGAGCAGATGCTTGACGCGTAGGCAGGGCTACGAGCGTCGGGATCATGGGCCACCAGTACACCGTCGTCTTCGAGCTCGAACCCGACCCGCTGGACATGGCGTTCCTCGAGGAGCGCATGGCGGAAGCTGCGGTCTCGGCCGCCGGTGTGGGCGAGGAGCAGGAGTTCGCGGTGACCGTGCGCGACGACGGGCAAATTGTCGCCGGGGCGTCGGGAGCCATGTGGGGCGGAGGCTGCCAGGTGCACGTCGTGTGGGTCGACGAGACCGTGCGGCATCGAGGCCTTGGGCGAGACCTCATGGCGGAGGTAGAGCGTCACGCGTGGGATCAGGGTTGTCGGCTGGTCATGGGCCTGACGTACGACGTCCTTATTGGCGACTTCTACGAACGACTGGGATACCGGACGGTCGGCCTCATCGAGGACTATCCAACCGGCACCTCGACGCGGTGGTATTGCAAAGAGATACACGATGATCAGACTCGCCCCACCTGATGCGGCGTCAAACGCGTTTATGTCTAGGCCCGAAGGGTCCCGGGCGGATGAACGAGCATCCTCGAGGCTTGATGCCGAATGGTGCGGGTTACATGATTGCCGTCGTCCGTAGGAATCGACAACAAGTAGCCGCGTGCGGGCCGGAGCCGACTCGGAAATTCGGGTCCTCGGCGACACCAATGGACGAACATGAGAGGCAGATACGCAAATGGCTGAGACGAAGGTAACGCACCGGAGCGTCAGTGAGCGCCGCGCTCAGGGTAAGGAGGCACGCGATAAGTCGCCGCTGCAAGGACACAGCGGATGGCTGCCGGCAATTGACCGACCCGATCCCGTGGCACTCCTCGAGGCGCAGAATCGAACCCGGGAACCGGATCTGGTTCCCGTTCGCCATGGCCGGATGATGGCCTCACCGTTCACCTTCTACCGGGGTGCGGCGAAGATCATGGCCACCGACCTGAAGGACACACCGACAGCCGGGCTGAACGTCCAGCTGTGCGGCGATGCACATCTCTCGAATTTCGGCGGGTTCGCGTCCCCCGAGCGGACGCTCCTCTTCGATCTGAACGACTTCGACGAGACCCTGCCCGGCCCGTTCGAGTACGACGTCAAGCGCATGGCGGCCAGCTTCACCATCGCGGCGCGCAACAACGACTTCAGCGACGCCGACGCTTCCGCGTCGACGCTCGCATCGGTGCGTGCGTATCGCGCGGCCATGGCCGAGTTCGCCACCATGGGCAATATGGACATCTGGTACGCCCGGATGACCGAAGAGGAGGTCATGGCTGCGATCGGCACCCTGACCAAGGGAGAAAAGACCAAGAGCGCGGCAGCCCAGGCCAAGAAGGGTGCGAAGACCGCCAAGAAGAGCGTAGAGAAGGCCCACAGCCGCGACAGCCTCCAGGCGCTGTCCAAGCTCGGAGAGATGGTCGACGGCCGCTACCGGATCGTCAGCCAGCCGCCCGTGGTCATCCCGGCGCGGGAGCTCGAAGCCATGTACGGATATTCGGGTGACGAAGTCCAGGAGATGGTTCACCAACAATTCCGCGCCTACCGGTCCACCTTGCAAGAGGACCGGCGTCACCTCCTCGAGCGCTTCGAGATCGTCGACATGGCCCGCAAGGTGGTGGGGGTGGGGAGTGTCGGCACCAGGGCCTTCATCGTCCTCCTCCAAGGCCGCGACCAGCAGGACCCGCTGTTCCTCCAAGTCAAGGAGGCGACAGCCTCCGTACTCGAGGAGCACCTCCCCAAGAGCCGGTTCAACCAGCCCGGCGAGCGTGTCGTCCAAGGGCAACGGCTGATGCAGGCAGCCAGCGACATCTACCTGGGTTGGACCAAAGGAGCCGAGGCCAACCGCTTCCTCTATTGGCGGCAGCTGCGCGACATGAAGGGCTCGGCCCTGGTCGAGACGATGACCCCCGTCACGCTCGGGTTCTACGCCGGCCTCTGCGGCTGGACTCTGGCTCGGGCCCACGCCCGTTCGGGGGACGCGGTGGCGCTGGCCGCCTACCTCGGCACGAGCGACAAGTTCGACCGGTCGATCACTGACTTCTCCAACCGCTACGCGGACCAAAACGAGCGGGACTACCAGCAGTTCGTGGGTGCCATCCGGGGTGGACGGCTCAACGCGGTCGAAGGCGTCTGAGGTACGTGGCCGACCTGGCCTGGCGCGAACGAGGTCTGTCGTCACCCGGCGCTCTCCGCCAAATGCAGAGGCGGCCGGATCGAAAGGGCAGTGAGTGGTGATCAGTGTCGAGAGCGTTGGGTGAGCCGAAAGTTGCCGTCGAGGTAGGAGATGGAGCTCTCTCCCGATACCGTTCTTCAGCTTGCACCCGCGATCCGCACGCGCTGCGACCGAACGGGACACGTCATGGTCGACTCACCGGTGGGGACCATCATCGATATTGGGCCGAGGGGTTTCGCGATCTTGGCCATGTTCTCGCAACCAATCCGGCTCGGTGATGCCATCGACTGGCTGGAACGCGAGCACGGCCATTCCACTGATTTTGCGCCGACGCTGAGCATCCTCAACATGCTGATCGAGGAAGGTGCACTGGTCACTCCTGACGCCAATCGAGCCCCGACTAGTGGGTGGGCCGATCCAGTGGAGCACGCGCGTATGCTCCACGATGAACGTCGGACCGGCGACTACCTGACTGCTTTAGCGGCAGCGGTGCGCCCCTCTGACGTAGTGCTCGACATCGGCACCGGCAGCGGCGTGCTCGCCGTCGCCGCGGCCCGGGCCGGTGCCCGGCACGTTTACGCCGTCGAGGCCAGCGACATCGCCGACGTGGCAGAGCGCGTGTTCGCGCTCAACGGGGTTGGGGATCGCGTGACGCTCATGCCCGGCTGGTCGAGGCAGATCGAACTGCCTGAGCGTGCCAACCTGCTGGTCGCCGAGGTCATCGGCAACGAGCCACTTGAGGAAGAGATCCTCGAGACCACCCTCGACGCCCGCCACCGGCTACTGGTACCGGGAGCCCGCTTGATCCCCAATGCGCTCACCCTGCTGGCCCGCCCGGTCCTGTTACCCGAGGCCGAGATCAGACAGCGTGCCTTCGGGCGCGCTGCAGTGGAACGCTGGCAGACGCTGTACGACATCGACTTCGAGCCCCTCCTCGACGCGGCGATCCCGGGCCCGACCCATACGATCACCGAGGGCGAGGTGGTCGCCACCTGGCCCCAGGTCGGTCCGCCAGTCGAGCTGGTCACGCTCGACCTCGCGACCTTCAATGCGCCATCTGTCAGCGCTTCGGCTGATCTCTTCGTCAAACCACCCGGCCGAGTGAACGCCATCGCACTCACGTTCAGCGCCGACTTGTACGGGGGTATGACGCACACCCTCGATCCGTGGACATGGCCTGCGTCGAGTTGGGCGACCTCGGTGTGGGTGCTGCCCGACCAGATTGAGGTCGGCGCCGGGTCGGTTCTGCGTGTTTACTATCACCGTCGTGTCTCCGGGACACCCGACGGGCTCACCTACGAGGTGTGCCACTCGGGCGCCGGGTGACGCCCGCTGCATATCGATTGAAAGCGGTCTCAAAGACCCGATTCGAGCTGACACCTCGCCTCGCGGCATCACGGCATTCGGCCTGGTGGTCGTGCTCATCCGTCACCTCGTGCCGCCAGCGCCATTCGCGATAGTGCCTTGCGATGACTCTCGAAACACGTACGGGACCTAGGCCGGGCGATTTCCTCGACAACCCTGCATCGCACACCGCCGGGAGCCATCGGCCAAGTCGAGCATGAAGGCAAGAGGGTCAGATCGGCGACGCCCTCAGGGCCGCCATATGCCCGCCGCACCGTCGCCTCACGGGGCATCCGACCGGCCGCCAGGGCCCGGCCCGTCCGTTCCGGCAACCCGGTCAACTCCACCAGCCCGGAGGTGTCAAGGCCGCGGCTGCCTCGTCCCCCCTTACGATTCCGAACCTATACACACGGTTCACATCAAGTTGCTTCGACAAGCGTGCGAACACGTCCGCATGGTGGTGGATGCGTTCAAGCTGCTCTAGGTAGGGCAGGACTGAGGCGTTTCGCTCGTCGCCCGCCGTCCTCGCCGCCGTGTCGCGTGCGCCCCGACCGGCTTTGCGAAGGAGGAGCGTGTTCTAGTTCGGCACAACACGATTTGGGGCATTCTCGGGCCAACTCGGGTATCCCCTAACAGCCGGCTTAGGGATGAGCTCCGCAGCGGCGGCCTAGGCTCCTCACAGACGACGCGTCGAGAGGTAGGAATCAGTCATGGCCGATGATTGGGGACCGTTGGGAGCGCTTGCTGGGGAGTGGGAGAGCGAAAGGGGTGGCCTCGATACAGCGTTTTCACACTCCCAGGGGAAGGTGCTCGGCAGCCCCTACCTGGAGAAGTGCACGATGAAGCCGTTCGGCCCGGTCGACAATGGGGACCAGAACCTCTATGGCCTCGACTACAAGAGCGCCATGTGGCGGGGCGACGAGGAGAACCCCTTCCACACGGAAGTTGGCTACTGGTTATGGGACCCTGTTACCGGCGAGGTCATGAAGGGCTTCGTCGTTCCCCGCGGCATCACCGCCTTGGCCGGAGGCACCGCGACCGCCGACGCCACCGAGTTCACCCTCAAAGCAGTGCTTGGAGAGGCCCAGTACAACATCGGCGAGAACAAGTACCTGGCCAAGAACGCCAGCACCCTGAGCTACGAGGTAACAATCACCGTGGGAGGGGACACCTGGTCCTACGACGAGGTCACGATCCTCCGGATGAAAGAGTTTGACGAGCCGTTCGCCCACACCGACCACAACACCCTGCGTCGGGTGAACTGAGCCCGGGCCGATCGGGAGCCGCAGCACAGAGGACCTTCCTCCGACGGCTACGCCGCGTCAGCACTCCAGGTTGCCCCCGCACATTGAACGGCAGTGGAGCATGTGTGTCCGGCCGCCGACCAAGACAGCCCGAACGTTCAGTTCCCAAGGTGCTCCGCTCGACGCTCGCCCATGTGGGGCTGCTCGCTGCCGTGTCGGGCATGCGGCTCCGCTCTCATCGTCCAGGCTTCACCAAGCCGGTCGGTCGGGCTCCCCTGTGGGGTCGCCCTCCCTCCCTTGTCCGGGTTCCGGCCGCTTCGGGCCTCTCTGCCTTCCTTGGTGTCACTGGTTGTTGAAGAGAAGGCAAGGGGACCCAGCGGAAACGGAACGAAACCCCACCGCGGGGCGCCACGCGAGGGCCGGGGGTGGCCGGGCCCACCGGGGGCGGGGGCCCGCGGGGCGGGGCGGGGCGGGGGCGTGGCGAGGTTGAGGGTCGCCCCTAACGCACTTTCGGGCGACTCCCGAACATGATGAGTTGCCGATGAGGCTTCTGGGTGAGCACACTGCGACGTGCCTCTTCGACCGACGTACCCGGAAGCACGGATCGCTTTGTGACAGTCGCCGACGTCACCGCCGTCTTGTCCGGTCAGGAAGCGGCCTTGGACCTTCTACCTTCGACCGACGGCGATCCCGGCGGACACGAGCGACGGTGGAAGTGGCTGCGGGTGGCCGGCGCCGTGGTCATGGGGCTCTGGTGCATCGGCTTGGTCGTTTACTCCACGACCATCTACCACCACGACTATCTGGGTGAGGACTTCGCTACCTATAACCAGGCCTGGACTCTGATCGGCCAGGGCCATCTGAATCCGTACGACACGATCTACCACTTCCCGTTCTTCAAGAGCGACTTCGAGCTGATCGTCTGGCCGTTGGCCCTCGTTCACCTGGTGTATTCGGGGTCGGTGGCCCTGCTGTGGATCCAGGACCTGGCCGTGGCCGGCAGCGGTTTTGCGGTCTTCCTCTGGATCGTGGACTACCTGGAGCGGCGCACGGTGCCGTGGTGGCCCGCCGCTGGCGTGGCATCGGTGGTGTTGGCGGTGCTGGTAGCCAGCCCGGGCGCCTACCAGATCCTCTTCTCCGACTTCCACATGGAGCCCATCTCCACCTTGTTCGTCCTGTTGGCCGGGCGTGACCTGTGGTCGGGCCGGCACCGGCGGGCGTGGATCTGGGTGGTGATGGCGCTGACGTGTGGCACCTTCGCCGCCATCACCCTGGTCGGGCTGGGCATCTCAGCACTGCTGGCCGGTCGGGAGACCCGGCGCCAAGGGGCCCTGGTCGTCGCCGCCGCCATCGGCTGGTTAGCAGTTGTCTCAGTACTAGGCGCCAGCGCAGGATCGGGCATCAACACCTACGCCCACCTGGTCGGACGGCGGACCCTGTCCGGTCCCACCGGCATCGCCATCCTGATCTCCGGCTTACTCCTCCATCCGACACGGGTCATCGACCAGCTCCATGAGCGCCTGACCAGCATGTACGTCCTGGTCAAACAGGTCGGTGTGGTTGGGCTGGCCTCCGCCTGGGGATTCGGAGTCCCCGTGGTGGTGATGGTCACCAATGCCTTGAGCGCCAACACCGCGCTGATCAATCAGGGGTTCCAGAACGCCGCGGTGTACCCGTTCGTGCTGCTCGGAACGGTCATGGTGTTTGTATGGACGGCCCAGCGGTTCCGCTACGGCTGGATCCCCGCGATCGCCGTGGCGCTCGTGGTGACGGTGCAAGCCCTGTCTTACGGCATGGGGCTGGCGCCCGTCAACGTCCGCGCCGGGATCTCCCAAGTTGGCGAGGCCCAGGCGACCCAGATCACGAAGGTCCTGGCCCTCACACCGGCTGATGCCGAGGTGATCAGCACCATCAGCATCATGGGCAGGTTCTGCTCCCGCCCGTACTGCTACTGGTTCTATCCCAATGGGTCATTTCCGGTGCGGAGCCGGGAGGTGGTGTTCGTGTTCGATCCCGCGGCCGAGAACCAGATCCCCGACGCCAAGGCGGCCGACGACATCCGGGCGATCGCCTTCGTGCGTTATCGCCTCCACGCCCACACCTTGGTCAATGCCAGCGGCATCACCTCCCTCGTGTGGCGGCCACCTGCCGGGACGACCAGCATCAATGTGGCCTCCCGTCATTGACAGCCCGGGGCTGAAGACGCCGGCCGGCGTGGCCCGAGAGGCTCGGCCTCGTCGAGCAGACGCCAGAAACTGGGTGTGCCAAGAACGCATCGACCGAGGCAAGCGCGAAGTCGGAAGGATCTCGATGCTTACGAGCAGGCAGTTTGAATTGACCCGTGATTCCACGGCGCCATGCCTAGTATCCGTGCGTGCACCGGCAACGCGTGGGCCTACTGGGAGCAGGCCGGCAGGCGCTAGAAACTGCTGGATATTGCCGAGAAGCAGGCTTCGACCTTGCCTTCTTCATAGAGGAACAACCTCCCGAATACGACCGAACGCAAGACGAATACGGTGCTCCGGTTTACACCCTCGTGGACGGCTTCGATGTTCCCACGGAACTGCCGGTCGTCGCAGCGGTGGGGGATCCCAGTGTTCGCCGACGCCTCGTGGAGCGATGGCCCGGGGATCAGTACCTGACCCTTGTCTCTGATCGCGCCTGGGTCGCTGCGGATAGTGAAATCGGAGAAGGCACCGTGGTCGCTCCGATGGCGGCCGTAAATCGACTCTGCACACTCGGGAAGCACGTGCTCATCAATGTCGGTGCCATCGTCAGTCACGACGTCGTCGTCGGTGATTTCTCGACAATCAGTCCTGGCTGTGCTGTCGGTGGCCTCGTTTCAATTGGCCAAGAGGTATTTCTCGGCATCGGGTCGACAGTCAGAGACCGAATAGCGATAGGTGACGGAGCATTCATCGCTGCGGGTGCCTTAGTCATTGAGGACGTCCCCGACGGTCAGAGGGTGATGGGTACTCCAGCACGTCCCTGTCCCAGTGGGAACGAATCTTGACAAAGCGGATCCCGTTTCTCTGTCCGACATTTCCCGAGGTCGACGACATTGCTGCTGACTACGCAGTGATCGTCAAGAGACGGATCTTCTCGAATGGCGGACCGGTCGAGCAAGAGTTTGCAAAAGAGCTCGCCCGATGGGTTGGCGGGAGAGTCGCGACCTCGCTTGTCTCGAGCGGAACCGCCGGGATCCAGGCGGCGATCCTCGCAACGTTTAACTCCGAGCGGCCATACGTGCTGGTTCCGTCATTTACGTTCGCGGCCGGCCCGCTCGCGATCCGGTCATGTGGATACGAGCCTGCGTTTCTTGACGTGGAGCCCGATTCGTGGCAACCGAGTCTGAACGACGCACACGAGTTCCTCGCAACAAATGCTGATTCAACGGCCGGCATTCTGTTGACCAATACCTTAGGCGTGGCAAACGAAGGGATCCAGGCCTGGGAGGCGCTTGCCGATGGATACGGGCTTGCGCTCGTGATCGATTCCGCCGCGGGCTTCGGCTCTCAATACGCATCTGGAGAGCAACTAGGCGCCCGTGGCACTTGCGAGGTGTTCTCTCTTCACGCGACCAAGACGCTTGCAGTAGGGGAAGGGGGTGCAGTCATTGCTCGTGATCCCGAGCTGATCGACCGTATCGATCGAATCAAGAACTTCGGGTTCGACGCCGACCGGAATTCCGTCGAACTCGGGTAGAACGCGAAGCTACCTGAGCCGAGCTGAGCCATCGGCTTGCGCCAATTGCAGGTTCTTCCGGATCGACTGGCGCTTCGTCGACACACATTCGGCCTCTATCGACAAGGGCTTTGCCCCCTCGGCCTGAAATTCCAACCGGGTTCTGACTTGTCGGCTCTGCCGCATAGAGCTGGTGTGGGGGCAGGGGGCGTCCAATGGCCCGCTGGCAATCTTGAACCCTCTGCTACAGAGGGGATGGGCGGGGCGTAACCTTGTACCGAGGAAGACCGATCGATGCGCCAGCGAGGAAACCCCGCTCTGACCGACACATCACTCACCCCCAGCTCGGGCGATTTATCGCTCAGTCGAGTCGAGAAAGCCCTCGCCTCCATAGATCGCGACGGTCTCGGACTCGAGGTCGGCCCTGCGCACAGCCCGATCGCACCCCGGCGTGGAGGATTCAACGTTCACGTCCTCGACTACATGGATGCCGACGCCCTGCGGCAGAAGTTCCAGGACGTAGATGTCGATCTTGCCCAGATTGAAGAAGTGGACTTCGTCTGGAGCGGTGAGCCGCTCCGTGAGCTGGTCGGCGGCACAGATCGTTACGACTGGATCATCGCGAGCCACGTGATCGAGCACCTCCCCGATCTGGCCGGCTTCCTCAACGACTGCCAGGATGTGTTGAAACCCGAAGGCGTGGTTTCTCTTGTCGTCCCCGATAAGCGCTACTGCTTCGACCACTTCAGACCGCTCACCACGACGAGGGAGGTACTGGACGCATTCGGGCAACGACGGAACCGGCCAACGCCCGGCAGTGTCTTTGATCACATGGTGAACTGCGTCACCCTCGACGGACAGATCTCGTGGTCAGCCGAAACGCATGGCAAGTTTGGAAGCGCCTACAGCTTTGAATATGCACGAAACGTCTGGGACCAAGCCACGGCGGGCGACTATGTGGATGTGCACATCTCGTGCTTCACTCCGGCGAGTTTCCGTCTCATCTTGCAGGATCTGAGGTCACTGGGGCTTCTAACAAGTCTCGACGTGACTCACGAGTTCGAAACTGCGGGCAACGAGTTCTTCGTCACCCTCGGCCAGGGGACAACAGAGCCCTTCGCCAAGGAACGAATTGCACTTCTCCGCGAAATCGAAAGCGAGCTTGCGGAAGCCACCCAAGCCGAGGCAACTCCCGGGGAGCCACGCAACATATCTCCGCGCGCGATGGCGGTCAGCTTGCGTGAAGAGAAGATGATCCTCTTCAAGAGACGGGTGTTTGAGAAGATCCGAGGAACCTTCAGACGGGGTGCCGATCATCGGCCGGGCAGAAGCTGAATTGATCGCTCAAAACTGAGCGGGTCGGGTGGCCTAAACGCCACGGGGTGTGGCCTACAACCAGAGCGTAACCGTGGCGCGCCGGACGGCAGGGCGATGGTAGTCAACGGTCGTTATAGCTTCCGATCACGACCTCTTGGATCACCGATGACCATTTGTCATTGGTCATGATCACATTCACTGTCAGTGACGATCGATCGCGCGGAAATGTGATCCCACTCCACGAAGTAAAGAATGGCTGCATTAGGGGCTCGAATCCGGCTGCCGTCAGCTGCCATAGAATCGCTTGCCCATACTGATACTCCACGTAGTTTTCTGGGGTGACGGAGGACGCATTTGGTGTGGGCCAAAACTGAGCACCCCGGATGTGCTCGGCGAGGTATCGGCCGTGCTCCACCCGGATGTGGCGATCACCACGGCGGTCCACGACGAGTGTGGGGGCTTGAACCGAGGGCAGAACAGGTGGGACCCTCGTGTCGAGGACGTTGCGCATGGAGCTCACAGCTGCACTGCGACTGACGCTCAGCCGGGCCGAACGCATGTACCCACGACGCCAGCTCTCGTTGGCCACCATGCTCGGAGCGACGAATCCGACCTGGGCCATCGTCGCCCAGGTATTTCGAATGGTGTCGAGGTATCGGTCAGCCTTCTCGGGCGGAAGCCCGCAAGGGTAGTCGGAACCCTTAGAAACCGAGCGAAGGCGTTGAACAGGACCAGAGCCGAGACACGCTCGGGGTGACTGGCGGCATAAAGCAACGAGGCTGGAGCGTTCTCGCAGAAACCGACCAGGGCAGCCCGTCCGCAACCCGCAGCATCCATGACCGCGCCGATATCGTCCATCCACCAGTCGAGGTTCAATGTGGCCGGTAGCCCGAGTGAATCAGAACTTCCGGTGCCTCTCGCGTCGAACCATATGTTTCGGGCGAAGGAACCGAGCCGTTCCAAGAATGCACGCAGCTGCGGCTCTTCCCACATCGTATCGATCGGTATGTACCCGTCCCGAACCGCCACGAGGTCGAAGGGACCTTGGCCCCAGACCTGATAGGCCACATCGACACCATCAGCCGTCCTGGCATAGCGGGTTTCGGGAGATTCGATCACAGGAGCCATCTTGTCAGCACACGGGTGGCACGGGACCTTCCGAGATGAGCACTTCTTGCCTAACCTCCACTGATTCTGACAGGGGAGACTGGCAGGGGAGAGACAAGGATCCAGATCAACGCGGACTGCGAATGCGCAGTCGGTTATTGGAAAGAGGAACGCTGAATCGACCCTGAGGTGAAGCGGTGAGAAGTAAGTCCCGCAGCTCGCGTACAAAGGCACCCAGCTGCTCCCCGAAGAGGTGCGGCGCCGTCGACGAAGTGGAGAGAACCCAGGCAACGACGTCGTCGACGGACCTCTCGAGGACCCGATCATCGGGCACCACGACTATTTCTTCAGGCGCAAACCCGGCGGCCTGGAACACCTCATCCTCTGCATCGGGCGAGGTGTTGCGAAATCCTTGGCCCGCCCGGCGGTCGGGACCCAGCCAGCGCACCCGTAGCTCGTCGATGGCTGTTTCGGGCAGCGGTGGGTGGGGTCCAATCGGCCGCTCCTGGCCCGGCGGGTTGGCGTGCCAGAGGTCCACCTGGACGACGGCCCCGCCGGGCTCGAGCATGCCCCGGACCGAGGCGGCCACCCGTGGACGATCCATCCAGTGGAACGACTGAGCGAAGTTGACGACTCGGAACGCGCCGAGGGATCCGGGGAGCTCCTCGGCCCGCATGTGGACCCAGGTGGCCCTGATGCCATGCTCCTCGGAAGCAGCTCGCTTGGCCTCCTCGAGCATGGCGCGATCTGAGTCGAGGCCGACAACGCTCTCGAAGAGCGTGGCGAAGAACAGAGCGACTGTGCCTGGTCCGCAGCCGACGTCGAGGAGGCGTCCGTGGCCGTCGAGAGAGAGGTGCTCGGCCAGGGCGTCGACCAGGGCAGGGGCGTAGGGCTTACGACCCTGGCGGTAGTACGCGGCGGTGCCTTCGAAGACGGTCTCGTCCCAGGTCCAGTCCTGCCACCTGTGGCGTACATGCTTCTCCTCCGCCATCTGCTCAGTGTGGCAGGCCTTCTGTCGGCAGGGTGTGACTGTGCCGGAAGGGCTGCGTCGCGGACGGGTGCTTGTCAGAGCCGACCGTGACGGCGCACTCCGAAGGCGAGATCCAAACAAGCCGGCGTGTAGAACGGGTGATTGCACCGCCCGCAGAACACGCGCGACGAGAGAAGGCGATCATGACGTTTGTTCCCTACGACCGGCCGATCCGGGCTGCCTTCATCGGTCTAGGTCGCATCTACGACCTGAACGTCCGAGCCTACATAGGCAACCCGGACGTCGAGGTTGTGGCGCTCGTTGATCCCGATCCCCAGCGACGTGCCCAACGCCAAGTTGATTGGCCCCAGGCCCGCACGTTCGCCACCGCAGCCGATCTCGTGTCGAGTGGCCTGGGGGTCGATGCGGCCGAGGTCCTGCTTCCGATCCCGCTCCACGTCGAAGGGGTCTGTGAGATGCTCGGCTATGGCTGGCATCTGAACCTGCAGAAACCGATGTGCAGTGACCTGGCCGAAGCCGAGCAAATGGTCGAGGCGGCCCGAGCGAACGACCGTGTCCTGCGGGTAATGGAAAACTATCTCTTCTATGAGCCTTTGCAGAGGCTGAAGGAGACGGTCGAGTCGGGGGACCTCGGGACGGTGAGCGGCTACCACATGAAGATGGTGGGCAGTGGCCGTGGTGGCTGGGACGTGCCGCGGTCCAGCTACGAATGGCAGTTCGCACAGATGCGCCGCGGCAGGGGCGTCTTGGTGTTCGATGACGGCTGGCACAAGCTCTCTACGGCGTTGTGGCTTTTCGGACCACTACGGGAGGTCCGGTCGTGGGTGGGCGGCACCGAGGTTCTGCCAGATATCGAGATCGACGCTCCAACCACAATCGCATGGGAGCACCAGAATGGCATCCGCGGCGTGTGGGACATCACCTTGGCGCCCGACATGTATCTCCGGTCCGACTACTACACCAATGACGAACGGTGGGAAGTCACGGGCCGTCGTGGCTACTCACGGGTCAACCGCTGCACCGGCAGGGGCATTCAACAACCGAGCCTCGAGACTTACATTGACGGCGAGATGCGGACTTTCCATGCGCTCGACGACGACTGGGCCAGCAGCTTCCGGAACTCGGGACGCCACTGGCTGCGTTGGCTCCGTACTGGCGAGGGCCCCTTGTTGTGGAGCGCCGAAGAGGCCGTCGAGGTGTTGCGGTTTGCGCTCGCCGTGTATGCCAGCAGCGCAGCGGGCGGCGTGGGCGTCGACCCGGCGTTGATTCGGGAAGGTTGACCAAATCGATCTGATCCACGTTCAAGGGGTCTGGTGAAAGGATCCACATCATGTCTATTGGCCACGTGCTTGCCGTCGTCCCTGTTTCAGATATCCAAGCGTCGCAGCGGTGGTACGAGGCTCTCGCTGGGCGGCCGGAGGACAACCACCCCATGGCGACGCTGCTTGAGTGGAGAATAACTGAAACCGGCTGGGTGCAGGTCTTTCATGACCCTGAGCGAGCGGGGTCAACTCTTCTCAACTTCGCCGTTGACGACCTGGAGGCGCAGGCCGCTGAACTCGCGGCGAGGGGCCTCGTGCTCGACGAGATCCAAACGGCCAACAAAGGTGTCAGGACGGCCAGCATCAGCGATCCCGATGGCAACAGGATCACCTTCATCGGAGGCTTTCGGGTCATCTACTGAGCGCTCCTGGAATGAGGTGCTACGAGGACGCCTCGCGACCAGTGCTGCGTGGAGGTGGGTCGGTACCCGGGACACCACCGTCTCTCACGTGCTCCGTCCATTCAGACCCCGACCAGTACCGCTGCTCATGTCGGCCCGAGGGGTCGGTCAGCCAACCTGAAGCGATCCCGGTGAAGGTGATCTCGGCGGACGACGCGTCGACGGCATCAGACGCTTGACTTGGAAAAGTGGGGTCCGTGAACGAGCTCGAGGAAGGTGAGCTCCTTTGCTGACCCCGGCGGCGTCGCTGAGAGGAGAGCGCCCGCATGGCGAACAGACCGAAGAAGATCACCAGGGCGATCCAGGAACCGTGGCCGTAGTACGTGTCCACAGCCTAGCCTCGCTGGGCAAAAGGACGGAAGGGCGTTTCAGCGTCTACGCGAACGGCACGTCGAAGGTCTTGGTGCCGCACACCCGTCAACTGCCCCACGGGGATCACCGTCAGGGTCATAGATCAGAACCTGCTCACCGCCACTTCGCAGCTCGACGATCCCGGACTCCGGTCAGCTGCAGCTCGCGTCCAGCTGGGCGGCGTTTACCCCGTAACTGTTGCCGCACTGTGTCACCGCCACGTTGTCCCCCGAGGCGCCCTGGGCCTGCACAGAAATCGGACTGGTCGGGTCTGCGGGGTAGAGCATCGGGGATGCTCGCGGGCGGAGTGACGACCAGAGGCACCGCGGGACCAGGGTTGCCCTCGCTCGCGACAAAAATGCCGTCTCTCGAGGTGAGTGTGCCGCCGCTCGCGACGCCGCCTGAAAGCGAGACGTTGTCCGTGAGGCCGTCGCACTGGAGCGGGCCAAAGCCGTTGAGCGCGAAGGCTACCGTTCCCGTTGGTACCGTTGTGCCCGACGGCGCGCCGGTCACCTTGGCTCTGAATGTAGGTGAGCTGGAGCCAACCAGTGTCACCACGGACAGCATCGTGCTCGAGTCGGTCTTGGACGCCGGCCCGGCAGCCGCAGCCGGCAGCGACTTCAACACGACTGCGAACGGCACCAGGGCAGACAGCCACGAGCGCCGGGACCCCACAACGGAAGATATGAAATTGCCGAATTGGGCCTGGTTGAGCCCACTTCATAGAGACCATCGTTGTGGTCCCCGTGCCGGACAGCTCGAGCAAAACGGTCCATCAACATCGTCGACGCTGCACCTGTTGTGAAATCTGTTGACACTCTCGCATGTGCAGAACAGCCGCCCACGAAGTTTCGTGCTCTCGTCACCACCCGGAAACCCTTAGTTCACGCAACTCGGTTTCGTCCCACGTAGCCCGGGGCGCAGTCCGGTTGGCCGGCTGGGGGACTGACCCCCGGCCGGGGAGACGCCGGTCCCTGGCGTACGAACCCAACCTCCCCGGCCATGGGCGCCGGTCAGTCAGGAGGTTCTCTCCCGTCGTCGGAATTCTGTGCATTCCGGAAAATGAACAGTGAGCACACCATCCACACGAGGCCGAGCCAGAGTACGAGTCTTATGGACCAGTGGTCGGGATTCTGGGTGCTGTGGTAAACCAACAAGGTGGCTGGAGGTAGCGACGATCGCTTGAGCAGGCTGATCTGGCACGACAAAGATCACCTGCAGATCGGAGATGTCAACTTCCATGTCACCCTCGAGCAGGCGATGGCGGACGCCATCGACTCGACCTCAGATCGGTTTCTGCTGGTGAAAAACCAGTTCTTGATGCAATCAGCGATTGAACGCCTACCCCGGCGCGTCGACAGCATGATCGAGTTCGGGATCTATAAGGGTGGCAGCATCGCCCTGTACGAGGAACTCCTGTCGCCCTCACGATTGGTCGGTGTGGACATCAAGACTGACCGCGTCACCGCGCTCGATGACTATCTGGAACAACGTTCCGCGACTGAGCGAGTCAAGCTCTACTATGGAACCGACCAAGAGGATCGGAACACTCTCCAATCCATCGCGCTCGACAACTTCACTGATCGGTCCCTCGACCTGGTGATCGATGATGCTTCGCATCTCTATGGACCGACCAAGGCATCACTGAACGTGTTCCTGCCGTTGCTCCGTCCAGGTGGAATGTATCTCATCGAAGACTGGGGCTGGGCGCACTGGCTACAGGACACGATGCAGTACAACCAGTCTTACGCGGACCAGGAATATCCACTTGCCAAACTCATTCTGGAAATCGTCATGTACGCGGCGACCTTCTGCTATGTCATTGACCATGTGCTCATCGACGCATCGCGGTGCTTCATCACACGAGGTCACGACGACATCACGGATGAGTCCTTCGACATCAGCCGGGCTTACGCGACGAACCTGTGGAATATGGAGTTCTCGAAACCCGGTGCGAGGAATGATCGATTCGCCACAACCGGAACCGAGCGGCGGAGGCGACGATTGCCGTTTTTCAAACAGGCGTGAGCCGTCGCCACTGACAACTCGGGTTCCGCCTGATCGGCTCGCAGAGTGCCGCCACGGGAAACCTGGTCACAGCACGAGAGGAAAGTCTCTTCCCCTCGTCAAGTAGCAGGTTGAAATATCGAATCCTTCGGGATCAGTCGGTACCTGCCCCTTCGTGATGTAGATCGAGTCTCTCGTGATGGTCAGCTTCTCAATTACGTCGGATCGGCTGGCTGCGGTCAACACCAGCTCCATGACCAGGTTGGAGAGTGCGATCGGCTCATCCTTGTACGCCGCATCAGCGCCCTGCCATTCCTCGCCCGGCCAGTGGGCCCAGCCCCAGTCCTCGATCACGTAGAGCCCCAGCGGGCGTACCCGAGGGAGCAGGAAGTTCAAAGATGCCTTCGTTGGTGCATACAGATGGGAGCAGTCGTCGATCACCAGATCGAGCTGCCCTTCGGGAAAGTGCCACTTCATGACTTCGCCCAGCGCGTAGTGGTCGCCTTGATCCCCAGGGTAGAGGTGGATGCTCTGACTGAATCCCTGTTGCGCAATACGCTCTTCGACAGGACCGAACTGCGCTTCGTTCCAGTCGAGACC
Source organism: uncultured Acidimicrobiaceae bacterium (assembly GCA_963726135.1). Classification (GTDB taxonomy): domain Bacteria; phylum Actinomycetota; class Acidimicrobiia; order Acidimicrobiales; family RAAP-2; genus Bog-473. The sequence continues at coordinate 84,814 of CAVSBE010000001.1, read as the reverse complement.
GACCACACGTCTCGGATGGAACACTTCTTGGAGAAATAGAAGGCTGCCGCCCTTGTAAATACCCAAGTCGACGACGTTCTCGACTCGTTCCGGTGCTGCTGCGATGAAGGCTTCAATCATCGGACGGGACTTCAAGAACAGGACTTCGTCAGGCTCGAGCTGCCTCGAAGGATCCGCCGACACTCTGAAGTGGGTGTCACCAACGACAAGTTGTTCGTCGTTCAACCACTTCAAACGCGCCAGACGAGATTTCGCAATGTGTTTCTTTCGAAGCGGTCTCACATTCGGCCAATCCTCCTCATCCCCAAGGTCCACACGATACGGCGCCTGGCGCGATGAGAGCCATCAGTCGGGTTCCTGGCCTGACGCCCCAAGGGTCGCCGCCACTGGGACCCGGGGGTCTCCCGGTTCGACGGGACGGGCTGTTCCTGGTCGTCGACTCGAAGATGCCCGGGGGGTCGGCGCGAGAGATACAGCGCGATCTTGCCGCCGGGGATCACCTGAGTATCGGTCGCGTCGACCACGAGTGGGCTGCCGGGAACCGGCGCGAGCCACGCCGGCGCAGTCGTTCCGCCTCGGGCTGCTACCCCGACAAGTTCATGGATCGGTGCAATTGAAGCCAGGGGGACCGTCGATGGCGCCTCGTTGATGCCGCGGGCCGTTCCTGCTGTCGCCCTTGCGCCTCCATGGCCATGACTGCCGCGTATTGCCGGGATGCCTCTTCGAGCTCATCCATGAGGGGAACGAACACTCGGGCGTACAGGTCCTTGGACGCTTTCCCACTGCGCATCGACGACAACTGTGCTTGCGCGAGCTCCATTTGGCTCTGCAACCGGGTCATCCTCTCCCTGAGCAGATACGCGTGCTCTGTCGGTTCGTCAAGGGAGTCAGCCGGCTGAGCAGACTGATATTGCTCTGCCAAGTCTCGGCCTTGCTCCCGCGCCGATGTCTGCACCGGCCGCGTGATCTCTTCCCCTCGCGAGACGTGGTCCCGAAGCTCAGTCATCGTGTTCCCGACTTGTTGAGGCGGGTTTGTCGGTGCGCCCCAAACATCTTTCTCATCGACAACAACACACCGCGACTTGAGTCTCGACGCCGCGGCGGCTCTGTCCAGAGAGACGACGGGCACGGCCGGGAAGGTGACGCCCACCGCGGGCGGCACCGTGAAGGGATGGGTCCTCCCGGGCCATGCCTCAGGAGCGCGTCTGTCGGACTTCGCCATCTCGTTCCTCCTGTCGTGGCCCACAGCGCGGGACACGTCGTAGCTGTGTCCAGCGTGTTCGCGTGCCCTTCCTGCCGGTAGGGTCCTTGGTCCCGAGCGCGGGATCGCCCCACCGGAGGAGGTCAGGTCGGCAGACCGCCCCGACTGCTCCCGTTCCCGTTGTGTCCCTTTGTTGTGAAAGCCAGGACGCGCCGAAGCCCCCGCGGTTGTTGTGGAGCTCTTGACGCAACCGTCGGCGCGGCCGGAGGCAGTGGTCGACCGCCACGTCGAGGCGGGCCCAACGTTGGCCCGCCGGGTTGGTTGGCCGAAGCGTGGTGTGAGAGGTTCGGACCGACCGCACAAGCGGATCCCGAGTGGAACCCGATGCTATGTTCCCGACGATGAAGGACGTGCCTTGCGTCTGGAGCTGAGCGAGGCGCAGCGCGGGCTGCAGACCCACCTCCGGGCGTACTTTGCGCAACTGGCGGCCGAGATGACGCACGACGGTGGTCGCCCTGACTACGTCGCGACCATCCGCCGGATCGGTGAGGACGGGTGGCTCGGGCTGGGCTGGCCGGTGGAGTTCGGCGGTCAGGGGAGAGGTCCCGTCGACCAGATGATCTTCGTCGAGGAGTCGCATTGGGCCGGGGTGGCCCTGCCGCTTCTCACCCTCGGCACCGTTGGTCCGGCCATCATGCAGCTGGGCACGCCTGAGCAGAAGGCGCGCATCCTTCCCGGGATCCTGCGGGGTGAGCTCCATTTTTCCATCGGGTACACAGAGCCGTCGGCCGGCACGGATCTCGCATCGCTGCGAACCCGAGCCGAACGCGACGGCGAGGAGTGGGTCATCACGGGCGAGAAGCTCTACACGAGCGCCATCCAGTACGCCGACTTCGTCTGGCTGGCCGCTCGCACCGACCCCGAGGCTCCCAAGCACCGCGGCCTGTCGGTGTTCCTGGTACCCACGGATGCGCCCGGCTTCAGCTGGACCCCGCTCCGGACCATCGCGGGGGAGTTCACCAGCGCCACCTACTACGACGGGGTCCGAGTGCCCGCCGCCAACCTGGTCGGAGATGAGAACGGAGGGTGGGCCATCATCACCAACCAGCTCAACCTCGAGCGAGTGGCCATCTCACCGGCGTCGGGCATTCTGCGCGCGATCGAAGAGGTCCGAACCTGGGCTGCGGCCCACCACTTGCCCGACGGTCGCCGGGTGATCGACCAGGAGTGGGCCCAGATCGCCTTGGCGCGCCTCTGGGCCCGTGCCGACGCACTCAAGCTCTTCAACTGGAAGGTCGCGTGGGCTGCCGACAAGGGATTGCAGCCGGCCGACGCCTCGGCCACGAAGATCTACGGGAGCGAGTTCGCCCTCGAGGCCTACCGGACGTTGAGTGACATCGTGGGCCAGTGCGCCTATCTGGTCGAGGGATCGCCCGGTGCGGTGCTCCAGGGTCGGCTCGAGCGCGAGGCCCGGGGCCACACCATCTTCACCTTCGGTGGCGGCACCAACGAGATCCAGCGTGACCTGATCGCCTGGCTGGGCCTTGGCCTGCCCAGGGCGTCCCGGTAGGGCTGCGCCTTCCGGCTCGGTCAGCCTGAGCCCCCGACTCGGCGGCTTTGCGCAAGGGCCAGATGGAAGCTGGTGAAGGTGTGCGCGTGAGCACCTTCAATGATCTGGGGCACTGCGCACGCCGTCTCCGCACGGTTTCCGCCCCCGTCATGGAAGAGGATGATGCCGCCGGGCGTCAGGGAGAGCAGGTGCCAGCTGAATCCTTACGAGCTGAGCACGCTCGAGACCTCGAGAGCATCCCGCCCGTTGAGCGCCCTCGCATTGCCACCTGCGGGCGACTCAGACGGTCCGGCGGGGTCGATCTCGTGCCCGAGGGCGTCGAGGACGACCACACGGTCACGGCCCTCGCGCTTGGCCTGGAAGAGCGCGGCGTCGGCCCGGCTTATGGTGGTCGGAAGATCGTCCTTGGGGTCCGCCTCGACGACCCCGAAGCTCACCGTGAACTTCGGAAGCCCGGCCACGGTCATGGCGGCTTCGAGCCGCACGCGGGAAGCGTCGAAGATCTCGCGGGCCTTCTCAATGCCGCAGTCGGGAATTGCGATGGCGAACTCTTCCCCGCCGTGGCGGCACACGAGGTCCTGCGTCCGAAGCGACTCCCGCAGAACCTGGGCGAACAACCGCAACGCACGATCGCCGGTCTCGTGGCCGTAGCTGTCGTTGAGCAGCTTGAAGTGGTCGAGGTCGGCCATGGCGATGACCACGTTCGGCTCCTCGCGCCGGACGGCCGCCACGCGGTGTTCGAAGGACCGTCGGTTCAACAGGCCGGTCAGGCTGTCGGTCGTCGCCTGGAGTTGGGTCTCCGCCATGACCCGCAGCAGGCCGATCCGCGCCCCGGACAGCTTCGCCAGGGTCTCGAGGTCCTGCACCGTGTTCTCGGAGAATGCCGTGTGCTGCTCGCCGGTCACGTGGATGACACCGACGGAACGGCCCATAATCGAGACGGGGACGCACATCGCCGACACGGCCCCTTCGGGCCTGCCGCGCAGCTTCGGGCACGCATCGAGCTCCTCGCTGTCGGAGAACCGCTGCACCTGGGCCCGGCGCGCCGCCGGGCAGTGGTCCGGCGAGTCGACGCAGCAGCTCGGTGGCGCACCCGTGGGCGAGGCGGACGCCATGCGCAGGAGATGCGCATGGCTGTTGTCTGCGAGCAGGAGCTCAATGGGCGCGTCCGGCACGATGGCGGAGAACGACCGCTCAATGACCTGGACCACCTCCGGCTCCCCCTCGGCCATGTCCAGCGCGTTGGCCAGGCGGCTCTCGAACCTCTGCCCGCGAGCCTGAGCCTCGAACTGGCCCGCCAGCGCGGCGATGACGCCGTCGCTCTTCTCCTGTTGCTTGAAACCGCGCAGGACAAGTGCGATGACCAAGGGAGCCGCGAGCACGGCAAACCAGGCAAAGGCGACCGGGTAGCGAGCGGCGCCCGACGCGGTGAGCGTGGTGAGGAACACCGTGAGAAGAACGAGCAGCCCGCCCAGCAAGACCCCTGCCACGCCGCTCATGTAACCGGAGCGCCTGGTCCGGGCGCGTGCCGTGCTCCAGTCGTCCTCGGTCACCTCGGCGCCCGTGGGTGCCAGCTCGTCCATGGGTCCCCCTCAAGATCTGCATCGTTCAAGCTACAGGGGTTGAGTTGCCGACCCGTTGCGAACCCGTCGACAAGCGGTTAGCCGTGGGCGTGCCGGCTACGACGGGTGTCGTGCCTGTTCCGGAGGCGGACCAGCAGGACCGGAGCCGCCACGGCGGCGGCCAGCACGGCGACGATCAGGACCGCCCATCCGAGAGACGCCGGCGAGGCCCGCTTCTTCGCAGGCTTCGGGGCCTCGGACCCCCCGCCGGTCCCGGCTCTGGAAAGGGACAGCGGCTCCACCGCCGACCCGGACCGCACTGCGGCCGCCCGCGCCCCGCGCCCTCGATGTCGGGCCCGAGGTCGGAGGACCGGGGACCGCCTGTCCATGAGGCGCCGACGGTGTCGCCGCGCCGCAGCAGCCCCGACCGCAGGAACGGCGGCCACGATACCGGTGACGCCGAGCGCCGCGACGGTGCACAGGACGAGGAAGGCCGGCCTCCGGCCGCGGGCCCCGGTCCGGGCCCGAGCTGCGCTCACGCGACGAAGTACTTGGCCTCTGGGTGGTGGCAGATGATGGCGTCGGTGGTCTGTTCGGGGTTCAGCTGGAACCCCTCGGTGACCGTCACGCCGATGCGTTCCCCTCCCAGCAGCTCAACGACCTTCGCGTTGTCGGTCAGATCGGGGCAGGCCGGGTAGCCCCACGAGTACCGGCCACCCCGGTACTGCTGGCGGAACAGGCCGGTGAGGGTCGGGCCGTCCTCCTCGGCGAAGCCGAGCTCCTGGCGGATGCGACGGTGCCAGTACTCGGCCGTTGCCTCGGCCATCTCCACGCTGAGCCCGTGCAGGAAGAGGTAGCTCTGGTACTCGTTCTCCGCGAACAGCCGCGCCGTCTCTTCCGAGGCCCTGGCGCCGATGGTGCAGAGCATGAAGCTGGCAAAGTCCTCATCGCCGGACCCGGTCGGGCGGAAGAAGTCGGCGATGCACAGCCAGGGCTCCTTGCGCTGGCGCGGGAAGGTGAAGCGCATCCACTCCGAAGAGCGCGACTCGTCCTTCCAGATGACGAGGTCGTTGCCCTCGGCGTTGGCGGCGAAGTGGCCGTAGGCGACCGACGGCACGAGCAGGTCCGCCTCCTTGGCCTTGCTGAGCTGCTCGCGGAGCGTCGCCTTCACCCGGTCCTTGAACTCGGCGTCGTTCTCGCCGCCCTCGGGGCGGAAGCCCCACTGGTTGCGGAAGAGCGCCGTCAGGTTCAGGTACTCGGCGATCTCGTCGATCGGGATGCCGACCGCCACGCGGCTGCCGACGAAGGGCGGGGTGAACAGCGGGTTGTCAGCCGCGACGTCGGCCCGCGAGAGCTGACCCTCCACCGGTGCAGTGTCCTGGTCGTCGAGGCGGCTGCGGCGGGGGACGTTGCGCTCGGAGATCTCGCGGCCGAAGGCGGGGTCGTCCTCGCCCGTCCGCTTGAGCTCGACGAGCCGGTCCATGGTACGGAGGCCCTCGAACGCGTCGCGCCCATAGAAGAGTCGTCCCTCGTACACCTCACGCAGGTCCCGCTCGACGTAGGTGCGGGTGAGCGCCGCGCCGCCGAGCAGCACGGGGATGGCCGACAGCGACCGGTCGTTCAGCTCGACCAGGTTCTCGCGCATGATGAGCGTCGACTTCACGAGCAGGCCGCTCATGCCGATGGCGTCGGCCGTGTGCTCCTCGGCGGCTGCGATCAGCTCGTTGATGCCCACCTTGATCCCGAGGTTGACCACCTCGTAACCGTTGTTGGTCAGAATGATGTCGACCAGGTTCTTCCCGATGTCGTGGACGTCGCCCTTGACCGTGGCCAGCACCACCGTGCCCTTCCCGCCCTGGTCCGACTTCTCCATGTGGGGCTCGAGGAAGGCCACCGCGGCCTTCATCGTCTCGGCCGACTGCAAGACGAAGGGGAGCTGCATCTCGCCCGAGGCGAAGCGTTCGCCGACGACCTTCATGCCTTCCAGCAGGATGTCGTTCACGATGGCGAGCGCCGCAGTCCCTGACTCGAGCGCCTCGGTCAGGTCGGCCTCGAGTCCGTTGCGGTTGCCGTCGATGATGCGCTGGGCCAGCCGGCGGTCGACCGGCCAGTCCAGGTGCTCGTCCGCCGCGTCGGCACTGACCTTGGCCCCCTCGAAGAGCGCGAGGAGCTCCTGCAGAGGGTCGTAGCCGTCCGCCCGGCGGTCGTAGACCAGGTCGAGGCACACCTCCTTGGCCCGCTCTTCAATGCGGGAGAGCGGGAGGATCTTCGACGCGTGCACGATGGCCGAGTCGAGCCCCGCCTCGACGCACTCGTGAAGGAACACCGAGTTGAGCACCTGGCGGGCGGCCGGGTTCAAGCCGAAGGACACGTTGGACAGCCCGAGGATGGTGGAGACACCGGGCAGCTCGGCCTTGATGCGACGGATGCCCTCAATGGTCTCGATCCCGTCCTGGCGGCTTTCCTCCATGCCGGTCGACAGGGGCAGGGCGAGCGGGTCGAAGAGCAGGTCCTCTGGGGCCAGGCCGTAGCGCTCCACGGCGATGTCCGCGATGTTGCGGGCGGCGCGCACCTTCCACTCGGCCGTGCGCGCCTGACCCTCTTCGTCGATACACGTGCACACGACGGCGGCACCAAACTCGCGGGCGAGCCGGAGGAACGTGTCGAGGCGGGTGCCGGGCTCGTCACCCTCCTCGAGGTTGACCGAGTTGAGAATGGGCCGCCCCCCGATCCACTCCAGCGCGGCGCGCACGACCGGCCCCTCGGTCGAGTCGACCATCAGCGGCACGCTGGACTGGGTGCACAGCCGGCTGGCGACCTCGGTCATGTCGGCGACGCCGTCGGCCCCGGTGTAGTCGACGCAGACGTCGATCAGGTGCGAGCCCTCCTTGACCTGGTCGCGCGCCATCGCGACACAGGTGTCCCAGTCGGCCTCCAACATCGCCTCTCGGAAGGCCTTGGAACCGTTGGCGTTGGTGCGCTCGCCCACCGCGAGGAACGAGGTGTCCTGACTGAAGGGGACCGACGTGTAGATGGAGGCTGCCGCAGGCTCGTGGACCGGTGTCCGCGCCGCGGGAGTGGCGCCGGTGCAGCGCTCCACCACTGCCGCCAGGTGGGCCGGCGTGGTCCCGCAGCAGCCGCCGATCGCGGAGACCCCGAATTCGGTGACGAAGCGGTGCAGGTGCTCGGCCAGGCCCTCGGGGGTGAGGTCGTAGTGCATCTGGCCGTCGACTACCGACGGGAGGCCTGCGTTGGGGACGCAGGCGATCGGGACGCGGCTGGCCGACGAGAGGTGGCGCAGGGCCTCGCTCATCTCGACCGGACCGGTGGCGCAGTTGAGGCCGACGACGTCGACCTGCATGGCGTCGAGGACGGTGAGCGCCGCGCCGATCTCGGTCCCCGGCAGCATGCGGCCAGTCAGCTCAATCGTCACCTGGGCCTGCAACGGGAGAAAGCGGTCCAGGACCGCCATGGCGCGCCGGGCACCGTTGACCGCTGCCTTGATCGAGAGCAGGTCGAACTGCGTCTCGATCAGCAGGAGGTCGACCCCGCCCTCAATGAGCCCGAGGGACTGCTCCTCGTAGGCGTCCCGGAACTCGGCGTAGGAGATGTGCCCGAGCGTCGGGAACTTGGTGCCGGGTCCCATGGAGCCCGCCACCCAGCGTGGGCGCTCGGGCGTCGAGAACTCGTCGCGGACGGCGCAGGCCAGCTCGGCCGCCCTCCTCGTGAGCTCGCGCGCCCGGTCGCCCAGGCCGTACTCGGCCAGCACGACCGAGGTGGAGCCGAACGTGTCGGTCTCGACGACGTCGCAGCCGACCTCGAAGAACGAGCGGTGGACCTGACCCACCAGGTCCGGCCGCGTCTCGACGAGCCACTCGTTGCACCCTTCGAGCTCGGGTCCACCGAAGTCGTCGGGGCCGAGCCCGAGCAGTTGCAGGTTCGTCCCCATGGCGCCGTCGAAGATGACGACGCGGTCGCGCAGGGCCTGGAGGTACGTGGACGCGGACGGGTCGAGCCGTCCGAGGAGTTCGGGAGAGGGGGCCACCACCACTACAGGATACTGGCGGCGCACACGGCCCCGGAACGGCGCCGGTAGCATCGGGCCTGGTGGGACCGAGGATCTACACCAAGAAGGGCGACGACGGGACGACGGGGCTGCTCTTCGGCGGCCGGGTGGGCAAGGACTCGTGGCGCATCGAGCTCAATGGCGCCGTCGACGAGGCCCAGGCCGCCATCGGGCTGGCCCGCGCCGAGACGCCGCCCGGGGACGAGGCCAACCGGCGCCTGACGGCGCTGGCGCGCGATCTCTACGTGCTCATGGCCGAGGTGGCCACCGCGCCGGAGAACCGTCAGAAGCTGCAGGCCGGATCGACCCTGGTCACCGCCGGCATGGTGGCCTCGCTCGAGTCGGGGATCGACGACCTGCTGGCCCGCTTCGAAATGCCGAGCGACTTCACTGTCCCGGGGGAGAACCGCGTCGCGGCCACCCTCGACCTGGCCCGCACCATCGTGCGGCGGGCCGAGCGGATCGCCGTGGCGGAGCCCATCGAGGGCTCCTTCGTGGTCGCCTACCTCAACAGGCTGTCGGACCTGCTGTGGGCGATGGCGCGGTGGCAGGAAGGTCCCGAGCACACGCTGTCGAAGGGCTGACCTCAGGCCCGCCGGGGGTGGGACCATGAGCCGAGAATGCGGGCCACCCGGTAGCTCCGGGACCGGGGGAACGCGATGGTACGCACGCCGGTTCACCCGCCCGAGCGGTCGTCGACGACTCCGTCGGCCCGGCGGCCTGATCACCAGCCCCCACGGTGGATCCTTTCGGTCGAAGCGGGCACCGGGCGCTCGAGCGAGGCAGATCGGTGGTCGTTCCCGTCGGGGTGGCCCACGACGACGCTGGCAAAGAGGCGCCAGGCGTCGGGGACCCGCAGCCCTTCGGCCAGTGCCTCCTCGCCGCGGAAGCTGCCGAGGATGCAGGCGCCGAGGCCGGCGTCGACGGCGCCGAGGAGCACGGTCATGACACCGAAGGCAGCGTCGCCGTACCAGTACGGCACGGGCCACCGCTCCACGGCGGAGCCGAGGCGGGGGTCGTCCTTGTCGGGCTCGGCGTAGCGAGCCACGTAGGCCGAGGGGCAGGCGTAGGCCAACAGGACGACCGGGGCCCGCCGCATGCCCTCGAAACGCGCCGGATTGGCCCTCCGCCAGGCATCGTCGGTTGCGAGCTCCCAGAAGCGCGCCGTCTGGTCGTGTCCCTCGAGGGCGACCCACGCGGTGCCCCCCGTGTTGCCGGCTGTCGGGGACCGGAGGGCGGCATGGAGCAGGCAGTCCACGACCCGGGGGTCGACGGGTTCGGCGGAGAAGCTCCGCACCATCGCGCGCCGTCGGATCGCCTCGTGGAGCTCCATGGGCGCAGTTTCGCGCCGCACGAAGCGAGGGCCAGCGGTCCGTCGGGAATGTTGACCCCGCTGGTAGTGTTTAACGGTTCGATGCCGGAGGGACAACCGGCAGTGCTGCGACGGAGGTTCGAGCAGTGCCCACACCCCGAGATCTGTTGAACCAGGCCAAGGCGTCCATCCGCGAGGTGGAGCCGCCCGACGCCCAGGGCCTGCTCGAGCAGGGCGGGGTCACTTTCCTCGACGTCCGGGAGCCCGACGAGTACGAGCAGGGTGCCATCCCGAACGCCGTCCACCTGCCCCGGGGCCACCTCGAGTTCCAGGTGGAGGGGAAGCTGCCGGACAAGAAGAGCCCGATCGTCGTCTACTGCGCCGGCGGCGTGCGCTCGGCGTTCGCCGCCAAGACCATGGGGGACCTGGGCTACACCGACGTGCAGTCCCTCATCGGCGGCTTCAACAAGTGGAAGGACGACGGCCGGCCCTGGAAGGCGCCGCGCACGCTCACGCCGGCCCAGCGCAACCGCTACCAGCGCCACCTGCTCCTGCCCGAGGTGGGAGAAGTGGGTCAGCTCAAGCTGCTCGACTCCAAGGTCCTGTTGCTCGGGGCGGGCGGGCTCGGGTCGCCGGCCGCGCTCTACCTGGCGGCGGCCGGAGTCGGCACCCTCGGCATCATCGACATGGACGTGGTCGACGAGTCCAACCTCCAGCGGCAGATCCTGCACAACATGGACCGGGTGGGCGACCGCAAGGTCGACTCGGCCAAGAAGACGCTGACCGCCCTGAACCCCGACGTGAACGTCGTGACCTACGACGTGCGGTTGGGCGCGGACAACATCTTGGAGATCATCGATGGCTACGACGTGATCGTCGACGGGACGGACAACTTCCCGACCCGCTACCTCGTCAACGACGCGTCGCTCCTCAAGCGGATCCCCGTGGTCCACGGGTCGATCTTCCGCTTCGAGGGCCAGGTCACCGTGTTCGACCCGTACAACGGTCCGTGCTACCGCTGCCTCATTCCCGAGCCACCCCCGGCCGAGCTGGCCCCCTCGTGCGCAGAGGCCGGCGTGCTCGGCGTGCTTCCGGGCATCGTCGGCTCCGTTCAGGCGATCGAGACCATCAAGGTCCTCCTCGCGCTGGGCGACCCGCTCGTCGGCCGCTTGCTGGCCTACGACGCGCTGGAGCAGTCGTTCCGCACCTTCAAGGTGCGCCGCGACCCTGCTTGCCCGGCCTGCGGGCCCGATGCGGGCGAGATCGTCATCGCCGAGTACGACGACCTCTGCATGCCGCACACCCACTGAGTCTTCGGCCGCCGGCGGGCGGTGCCTGGGCTGTCCGCACGTCCCCGACCGATCTCACGCGCCCCGCTCCTGGGCTGCCGCGGCGTTGGCGGCCTGGAACCAGGCTCGTTCCTGCACCGACGAGACGGCGACCTCCGCGTCGTCTGTCGCCTGGGTGCACAGTGAGTCCTCGTCGGCGCCGCCGTCGACCGTGCAGACCTTGTCGGCCGACTCCGGCTGAGGCTTGTGGGGCCGTCACCCGCAGCAGCCGACCGGCTGGTCAGGGAGAGTGGTCGCCCAGGCGGCACGACGCGCCGCTGGGGAAAACTGGCCCGCCGATGGGGATCCAGTTTTTCAGTCCTGTCGACGCAGCGAAGTACACACCCTTACACCGTCCGACGATCACGATCTGGCCCACGGGTCCGGAGTCCGGCAGTGAGCTCCGGTGTATGACGTTGTCGGATACGGGGGAAGCGAGAGCGCCGCCGACTCGCTCCTGGGCGCGGACGTAGGCGGCCGCTTGTTGTGACGACCACCAGCCGGTGGGGGTGATCGACATCCCGAAGTTGGCGGCCAACGAGTACGCGTCAGGAGCGATATCGCCCCGACCGCGCGACCAGCGCGCCCACGTTCCCTGCGCTCCCACGTACTGCCAGGCCACCGCCAACCCTACGGCACTCCCAATTATCAAGAGAGGGAGGAAGTCGCCCACGAAGCGGTTGTCGAGGTAACCGAAGACGAGGAGCGGACCTGCGGTGAGCGCCGCCGCCACCAGGGGGATGATCATCAGTCGCACCGGCTGCGGGGACGACGGGCGGAGAATCCCTAGGACGCCGACGATGGTCAGGATCAGCAGCAGGGGCATGGAGCCAGGGACGCTGGTCATCTGCTCGGAGCCGAACAGCACAGTGTGCTCGGCTCCCTGTACCGGGAATTGCGGAAGCGTGAAGAAAGGGAAGACGCTTGATACATGAACACCAAGGCTGCCGAAGTAGGTGCTGAGCCCGGTCGGCAGGTAGTTCAGGCTGAAGTAGTGCCCGTGGTTGATCCTTGCCAGGTCCAATGTTCGGAACGCGACCTGGTCTTGAAGGGGATATCCGTTGAACACGCCGAACTTGAGCCAGCTGATCACGAAGGACACCACCAGGGGGATCACGCCAGAAGCGATGGTGGGCAGCCACAGGTTGGGCGTGTCGCCCGCCCGTCGGCGCCACCCCAGCCAGACGCCAGCTGCGATCGCGCCTGCGCTCCAGGCGAGACCGGTCGTCCCCCTGGTCAGGTTGACGGCCAGCACCGAGACAAAGAGAACAGTCACGCGCCACCACGAGGGCCGGGCAAGCACCGCGACCAGGGCAACGGTGGCGACCAACGAGAGGGCGATGCTCCACGCGATGTCCTCCGAGTACACCCACGGGTTCGCGGCCAGGTTGACGAGCGCGGAACCGCCAAGAATGGCGGCGAATACGATCGCGTAGGTGGCTGCCTCCGCACCACCGAGGCTTGACGCGCCCCGAAGGGCTAGCCGGCAATGCCAGAGAACGATGCCGGAAGTCACCGCCGTCACGATCCAGGCCAACAGGATGGAGATGGCGGTCATCCGCCCGTCCAGCGAGTGCGTCACCAAGAGAACGGGAAGGCGAATCAGAGAGGGAAAAGGTCCGAAGTACGTGTACTGGTGTCCGCCATGGAGGAATGCCTCCTCGCCGAGGGAGCCGTTCGGTACGTAGAGGTGCCCGGCCAGGAGGGCACGACCCTGCAGGTCGTAGAAGTTGCTCAGCAAGCCACCCGGGTTGACCGTCCGGAAGAGGCTCGGGCCTCCGTTCCAGTCCACAGTCACCACCCACAGGTAGGGAACCAGAACTATCGCGGCCCCGATACTGAGCGAAAAGCAGAAGCGCCGACGATCGGTCGCGTCCACCGCTCTGATTTCGAGGAGATCCTCGTCGAGAGGGGCGGGAGACGGTGCACCCTGAGTCGTGGTGTCAACCATGTGGCACCCTATTTAGCGGGGCGGAACCGTTGCGCAGAGCTGAAGGAATGCGATGACATTTCACTCCCCCGGAACGCCAGTCGCTCCCCTGGGGGTCCGGCGATTTCGAACCCATTTGCCTATGTTCGCACGATTTATAGACAGAGTCCGTGCGGATCGATCATCCTCGATCTTCTGGAGCGGATCGTGGCCCACGCTCGCCGCCCCAGCCGGTCGATTGAGTTCGGGTCGCTGCGGGCGGCGACCCAGACCCATCTCCCCTCAGCCCGTTCCGTCTTCGCCGGGTTTCCAGCTATTCCAGGGCCGACATGATGTCTGGTGTCGGTGTCGACCAGCTGCAGGATCTGCGGCGGCTCGGACTCCGCGATGGATCGATTGGCACGGCGCTGCGTGTTCGATCACCATGGACCTCGTCAACGATCCGCGTCGCTGCCTCAAGCGGATCCCCGTGCGTCCACGGGTCGATCTTCCGCTTCGAGGGCCAGGTCACCATGTTCGACCCGTACAACGGTCCGTGCTACCGCTGCCTCATTCCCGAGCCACCCCCGGCCGAGCTGGCCCCCTCGTGCGCAGAGGCCGGCGTGCTCGGCGTGCTTCCGGGCATCGTCGGCTCCGTTCAGGCGATCGAGAGCATCAAGGTCCTCCTCGCGCTGGGCGACCCGCTCGTCGGCCGCTTGCTGGCCTACGACGCGCTGGAGCAGTCGTTCCGCGACCTTCGAAGGTGCGCCGCGACCCTGCTTGCCCGGCCTGCGGGCCCGATGCGGGCGAGATCGTCATCGCCGAGTACGACGACCTCTGCATGCCGCACACCCACTGAACCCCACGGGCGTCCCCGGCGCCGCACCCGAGCGAGCGCACGGGCCGAGCCGCTAGACAGGGGCCATGACACAGACGGCCCCGGCAAAGACGGTGCAGGTCAACGGCGTCGATCTGGCGTGGTCCGAGCGGGGGAGCAGCCCGGCCGGGACTCCCACCCTTGTGCTCGTGCACGGGTTCACCGGCTCCTCCCACGACTTCGCGTTGGAGGTCGACGCCCTGGCGGCCCAGCGCCGGGTCGTCACACTCGACCAGCGCGGCCACGGTCACTCGAGCAAGGTCGGGAGCATCGACGCCTACGGCATCGAGCAGCTGGTGGCCGACTGCATCGCCTTCCTCGAGATCGCAGGGGGCGGTCCCGTCGACCTCCTCGGCCATTCCATGGGCGGCCGGGTGGTGATGGGCGCCGTCCTGAGCCGCCCCGACCTCGTGCGCTCCCTCCTGCTCATGGATACGAGCGCCTGGTCGTTCATGCCGCCCGACGAGGAGATCCGCACCATGGTCCGCACCTTCATCACCGAATTCGATCCGGCCCAGGGCATGCCGGCGACGCTCAGCCCGGGAAGTCCCGAGGACGAGCTGATCGCCGGCGACCGTCCCCCCCGGGTGGCAGGCCGAGAAGGACGCCATCTTCACGGGGATGGACGCCTACGCCGTCAAGGCGCTCGGCATGGCGCTGCTGGCCGACGTCGCCGACGGCGAGACCTCGCTCCGCGCCGACCTGCCCTCCATCACCTGCCCCACCACGGTCATCGTCGGGCAGCGGGATCACCCGCTGGTCGACCAGGCGCCGGAGCTGGCGGCGGAGGTGGCCGATGGCCGGCTCACGGTGATCCCCGGGGCGTACCACTCGCCGCAGCTCACCCACCCGGACGTCTGGAGGGCCGGCGTCGAGACACACCTGGCATGGGCCGCCGAGGAGCGCGCCCGGTCATGACCGACGCCACGGTCCCATCGCCGCAGGCGAACGACCGCATCGCGCTCGGCCGGCTCGGAGGTCGCCGTCCCGCCCCTGGGCGTGGGGACATGGGCCTGGGGCGACAAGGGCACGTGGGGCATGGGTGGCTACGACCCGACGCTCACGGAGTCGACCATCCGGGACGCCTGGGAGGCCAGCATCGAGGCCGGCGTCGTGCTGTTCGATACGGCCGAGGTCTACGGCGACGGCGAGAGCGAGCGCATCATCGGTCGCCTGCTGGCGGCCGATCCCGGCGTGCGGGAGCGGGTGGTCATCGCCTCGAAGTTCATGCCGAGCCCGTGGAAGCTCAACGTGCACTCGGCTCTGCTCTCGGCGGCCCGGCATTCGTGCCAGCGGCTCGGAATCGAGTCCATCGACCTGTACCAGATCCACGGGCCGATCTCGCTGCGCTCCCACGACGCGCTGGCCGACGCCTTGGCCGCCGCCCGATCAGAGGGACTGGTGCAGGCGGTCGGCGTCTCCAACTACTCGGCCAAGGAGACGCGCGCCATGGACGCCGCACTGCGCGAGCGCGGCCTCCGGCTCGCCAGCAACCAGGTGGAGTTCTCGCTCCTGCGGACGATGCCACTCCGGGTCGGGCTGTTCGACAGCTGCCGCGAGCTCGGCGTGGTGCCATTGGCCTACTCGCCCATCGGGCAGGGGCGCCTGACCGGCAAGTACTCCGCCGCCAACCCGCCCCCGCGTGGCCGATCGTTCTCGTCCCACCCGATGGCCGAGGTCGACGCGATCGTGGCGGAGCTGCGTCGCACCGGCGAGGCCAACGGCGGCCGGACCCCCAGCCAGGTCGCGCTGGCCTGGCTCGTCGCCAAGGGCGCGGTACCCATCCCGGGGGCCAAGAACCGGGCGCAGGCCGAGGAGAACGCGGGTGCGCTGGGGTGGCGCATGACCGACGAGGAGCTGGCCCGCCTCGATGCGGCCGCTCTGTACGGGAAGCGGGGAGTCAGCCAGCGCGTCTGGCAGCACGGCTGAGGGCGGCGGTAGCGTCGTGAGGTGATCGCCGCGCTCGCCGACGCGGGGCTCCCCCCGTTACAGGGACCGCACCTCGCCACCACGCAGTTCCCCTTCGTACCGGTGGCGATGATCGTCGGCGCGCTCGGCTCTCTACCTGTGGGGCGTGCGCCGCAACAACGAGCGGCATCCGCGCCACCCGTGGCCGGTCGGCAAGACCATCGCATTCATCGGCGCACTCTTCACGACGGCGGTGGCGATTTTCAGCTTCGTGGGCGTCTATGACGGCGAGCTGTTCTGGGACCACATGGTGCAGCACCTCTTGTTCATCATGGTGGCCGCTCCGCTCTTCGCCATCGCATCCCCTTTGGAGCTGGCCTGGCGCTCCACCACCGGCACCGCCCACCTCGTCGTCACCGAGGCGCTGCGATCACCGGTGGCCAAGTTCTTCGGGCACCCGGCGGTCGCCTTCGTGCTCTATGCCGTCTTCATCCCGATCAGCCACTTGACGACCTGGTACAACCTCACCCTCGAGAACGAGAGCGTGCACAACGCCGAACACCTTGCCTTCCTCGTCGTCGGGCTACATGTTCTGGCGCCAGATCTTCGGGAACGACCCGAATTGCTATCGCCTCCATCCCGCGCTCCAGTTCTTCTACCTGTTCCTGGCCATCCCGATCGACACCTTCACCGGGCTCTCCCTCGCCGGCGCGTCGAGGGAGTTGTTCCCGGCCTACTTCGCGACGCACCGCACCTGGGGGCCGTCCTACGTGGTCGACCTGCACGCCGGCGGCTCAATCATGTGGGTGGTGGGCGACACGCTCATGCTCTGGCCCATGATCCCCGTCGCTCTGCGCTGGCTGCACATGGACGAGCGCAAGGCCGTGCGCATCGACCGTGAGTTGGACGCGCAGGCGGTTGAGGAGGCCGGCGCGGGTCCCCTGCCCGCTCAGCCCCCAAGGTCCATCAACTCCACCCGCACCCCGTCGGGGTCCGTGCAGTAGACGAACTCGAGGGGCGTCCCGCCGAGGTCGATGACCGTCCGGCTCGAGTCGACCACGGCCCCCCCGAGATCGACGACCCGGGCCAGCGTCGCCGCCACGTCGCGCACTCGGAAGGACAGGTGGGTCAGGCCGAGCTGATTGACCGCCCGCCGCTCCCGGCTCCCGAACGGGGCCGGCTCGCTGAAGGCCAGGAGCTCAATGGCGGTCGGGCCGCGCCGGATGAATTGTGAGGCCACCGCGACGTCGGGCAGGTCCATGAGGCGGGCGAACTCCGACCCGATGGCGTGCGATTCGGCCTTCTCGAAGCCGAGTGCGTCGCAGTAGAAGCGGAGCGACCGCTCGAGGTCGCTCACGCAGATGCCGAAGTGCGAGAAGGCGGGTCCGGGTGCGTCGTCCACGGCCCGTAGTCTGCCGCGTGTGGCCCGCCCGCCCCGATCCTCCGTAGTCTCGGTGCCGTGACACCAGAGAAGCAGGACGCCCAGGGCACCCCGGAGCGGCGCACCGACTCGGGCATCGCCATCAACCCCGTCTACCGCGCCGGCGACCTCGAGGGTTGGGACCCGTCCGTCCAGCTGGGCGAGCCGGGCACGTTCCCCTATACCCGCGGCGTCCACCCCCGGATGTACCGCTCGAAGCTCTGGACCATGCGCCAGTACGCGGGCTTCGGCTCGGCCGAGGCGACCAACCAGCGGTTCAAGTTTCTCCTCGACGCCGGTCAGACCGGTCTGTCGTGCGCCTTCGACCTGCCCACCCAGATGGGCTACGACTCCGACCACCCGAGGGCCGAGGGCGAGGTGGGCAAGGTCGGCGTGGCCATCGACTCCCTGGCCGACATGCGGCTCCTCATGGCCGGCCTCCCGATGGACCAGGTCACCACGTCCATGACGATCAACGCCACCGGAGCCACCCTGTTGTTGCTGTACCAGCTGGTGGCCGAGGAGCAGGGTGTGCCGGCCGACAAGATCCGCGGCACCGTCCAGAACGACATCTTGAAGGAGTACGTCGCCCGGGGGACCTACATCTACCCGCCCCGCCCCTCCATGCGCCTGATCGTCGACACCTTCGCCTACTGCGCGGCCAACCTCCCCAACTGGAACACAATCTCCATCTCGGGGTACCACATCCGTGAGGCCGGCTCTACGGCCGTCCAGGAGATCGCGTTCACCTTGGCCAACGGCATCGCCTACGTCGAGGCGGCCATCTCGGCCGGCATGGACGTCGACGCGTTCGCACCCCGGCTGTCGTTCTTCTGGAACGCGCACAACAACCTCTTCGAGGAGGTGGCAAAGTACAGGGCGGCACGGCGCATGTGGGCCCGCATCATGACCGAGCGTTTCGGCGCCAAGGACGAGCGCTCCAAGATGCTGCGTTTCCACACCCAGACCGGCGGGTCGACGCTCACCGCGCAGCAGCCGGAGAACAATATCGTGCGGGTCACCGTCCAGAGCCTGGCCGCCGCGCTCGGGGGCACCCAGAGCCTGCACACCAACGGCTTCGACGAGGCGCTTGGTTTGCCCACGGCGCGGGCCGCAAAGATCGCGCTGCGCACCCAGCAGATCGTCGGCTTCGAGTCGGGCGTGGCCGACACGGTCGACCCGATGGCGGGCTCGTACTTCGTCGAGGCGCTGACCGACGAAGTGGAGGCGGCGGCCAACCTCTACCTGGAACGCATCGAGCGATTGGGCGGGGCCGTTGCCGCCATCGAGGCCCGGTTCATGCAGGAGGAGATCGAAGCCGCCGCCTACAGCTTCGCCAAGTCCGTCGACGACGGCGAGAAGGTGGTCGTCGGGGTCAACCGCTTCACCGACGACGAGGACGCGCCCACCGAGGTGTTCCCGATCGACGTGGAGCTCCAGCGGCTCCAGATCGACCGCACCACGTCCGTGCGGGAGGCGCGGGACCAGGCCGCGGTTGACCGCGCCCTGGCCGACCTCGCCGAGACGGCCCGTGGTGACGCGGAACCTGCTCGTACCGATGAAGGCCGCCCTCAAGGCGATGGCCACCCTCGGCGAGGTGGCCGACGTCCTGCGCGGCGAGTTCGGCGTCTACCAGCCCGGGGGCTGAGGTATGGCCGGCGAGGGGCCGAGCAGCTTCTGGCCCGTGTTCGGCCTCGTCGTCCGCACGCCTCGCCTCGAGTGGCGGCTCCCCCGTGAAGACGAGTTCGCGGCGATCGTGGCGCAGGTCGACCAAGGCGTCCACGACCCCGGGACGATGCCGTTCTTCGTACCGTGGACAGACCTCGAGCCGGCACAGCGGGCCCGTGGCACGGCGCAGTACCTGTGGGGGCACCGAGCCAATTGGTCGGTCGACCATTGGACGTTCACCGGTGCCGCCTTCGTGGACGGCGAGCCCGTCGGCATGCAGGACATGGAGGCCCAGCACTTCGGGGCGGTGCGCTCGGTCGAGAGCGGGTCCTGGCTGGGGCGCGCCCACCAGGGACGCGGGTTGGGCCGCGAGATGCGCGAGGCCATGTTGCACCTGGCCTTCGAGGGCCTCGGGGCCGAGGAGGCGCTGAGCGGCGCCTTCGAGGACAACGCTGCCTCGCTGGCCACGTCGCGGGCGATCGGTTACGAGGACAATGGCGAGGCGCGGGGGAAGCGGCGCGACGGGTCGGGCCGGACCATCCGCTTCCGGCTCGGCCGTGGGGCCTGGGAGTCCCGACGGCGTGACGACATCGAGATCGTCGGGCTCGACGGGTGCCTCGACATGTTCGTCGGCCCGCCGGCCACCCCTTCGTCCAGTCCGTCCTCAGGCCGGGTCAGGGAGCCCTGATGGTGCCGGCCCGCGTCCGGCGCTGACGACGGCCGCGAAGTGCTCGACGACGGGGAACGGGTCGTAGAAGTGGTGCAGCGCGGCGCGCCAGGCCTCATAGCCCGGCGAGCCCCGGAAGCCATCGGTGTGATCCTCGAGGCGCTCCCACCGGACGAGGAGAAGGAAGCGGCTGGGGTGCTCGATGCAGCGCTCGACGGACAGCGAGACGAAGCCGGGGGTGGCGGCGATGATGTGCTTGGCCGCCTCCATCGCCTCGACGAACTCGTCCTCACGCCCGGCGACGACCTCGAGGAGGGCGTGCTCGGTGATCATCCCCCGATCAGCCGGCCGCGCAGCTCCGGATCGGTGGCGGCGTCAATGGCGGTCCAGGCCAGGGCCACGGCGCCGTCGCGCACCGCGGCGTCGGCCGACGCGGTGACGCAGGCCGCTGCGAACTCGCGCTGGTGGTTGACGGCGCCGTTGGTCTCTATCGCGATCAGCGGATGGATGGTGGGCACGGCGAGGGACACGTTGGCCATGTCGGTCGAGAAGGTCGGCAGGGGCGTTCCGGCGTCGTCGGCGTCGAACGTACGGCCGAGCGCCTCCGCGTTGGCGCGGTAGGCCGCGAGCAGCGCCGGGTCAGCCTCCATGTGCGAGTACACGGGCGACAGCTCTTGGTACGCGACCTGGCACCCGGTGGCCAGCGCCCCTGCCTCGAAGCACGCCTCCACCTGAGGCCGCAGCGTGGCGAGACCGTCGATGGTGCGTGAGCGGACCATGTAGCGGGCGGTGACGGCGGCCGGGATGACGTTGGCCGCGGCCGAGCTCGCCGTGACCACGCCGTGCACCTGGTCTCCCGGACGGAGCTGTTGGCGCAGCAGGCCGATCGCCACCTGGGCCACGGTGAGGGCGTCCTGGGCGTTCACCCCCTCCCAGGGCGCGGCCGACGCGTGGGCCTCCCGCCCGGTGTAGCGGACGTCGAAATGCGCCACGGCCAGGCAGGACCCGGTCAGCCGCTCGGCCGGCCAGGGGTGCACCATCATGGCGGCGTGCACGCCCGCGAAGGCGCCGCGCTCGAGCATCAGGACCTTGCCGCCGCCGCCTTCCTCGGCCGGTGTGCCGAGCACCCGGACCGCGAGCCCGACGTCGTCCGCGACCGCCGCCAGGGCCAGGCCGGCGCCGACGGCGGTGGCGGCGATGATGTTGTGCCCGCAGGCGTGACCGACGTCGGGCAGCGCGTCGTACTCGGCGCAGACCGCCACCACGAGCTCGCCCCTGCCCGAGCGGGACTCGAGGGCCGTCGGCAGGTCGTACACGCCTTCATCGACCGGGAGCCCGCCCGCCCGCATGGTCTCCGCCACCGCCCGTGCGGAGGCCGTCTCCTCGTAGCAGAGCTCGGGCGTGGCGTGCAGGCGGTGGCTGAGCGAGACGAGCTCGTCGAGGCTGCGGTCGACGACGGCGGCGGCGGCGGATTTGGCCGCCGCGGAATCGGGCCCGGCGGTCACCGCTGGGTCACCGGCACGCCACTTACTCTATGACGGCCACGACGTCGCCTGCGCCGACCTGGTCGCCTGCGCTCACGCGCACCTCCTTGATCACGCCGTCCTTCTCGGCCGCCACGGCGTTCTCCATCTTCATCGCTTCCAGCAGGCAGACGGCCTGGCCGACCTCGACCACGTCGCCCACCGCCACCAGGACCTTGACGATGGTGCCCTGCATGGGCACCGTCACGTTGCCCGAGCCCCCGCCCGCCGCCACCGAGGCGGCGGCCCGCTTGGGGCGGACGGCCGCACGGCCGGGGGCGGACGCCGTGCCCAGGTCGGGCACCCACAGCCGGACGGAGAAGCGCCGGCCGTCGACCTCGGCGGTCACGTCGCGCTGGACCATCGGCACCTCGTCCTCGACGAGCGACACCGCGGGGGCGGTCCCGGCGGGCTCGACCCTGAGGTCGTCGAGGTCGAGGCGTTCCTCGACCCACTTGGTCGAGTGGGTGGCGGCCGCGAAGTCGGGGTGGCTCAAGATGACCTCGTGGGCGGGAAGGGTGGTCGCCACGCCGGCGATGCGGGTCTCGCCGATGGCCCGGAGCATGCGCCGGCGAGCCGCCTCGCGGTCGGGCGCCCAGACGATCAGCTTGGCGATCAGGTTGTCGTAGTACTGCGACACCGTGTCGCCGGCCTCGTAGCCGGCGTCGAGGCGGACGCCAGGTCCGGCCGGCTGATGGAAGGCGGTCAGCGTGCCCGGGGAGGGCGAGAACCTCCCACCACTGGGGTCCTCGGCGTTGATCCGGACCTCGATGGCGTGGCCGTGCTGCCGGACATCGTCCTGGGTGAAGTCGAGAGGCTCGCCGGAGGCGATGCGGATCTGCCAGGCGACGAGGTCGTGGCCGGTCACCAGCTCCGTCACCGGGTGCTCCACCTGCAGCCGTGTGTTCATCTCCAGGAAGTAGAACTCGCCGTCCTGGTAGAGGAACTCGACCGTCCCGGCGTTGTAGTACCCGCAGGCCTCCGAGACCTTCACGGCAGCGATCCCCATGGCGTGGCGGGCGTGCTCGGGGAAGTCGGGGGCAGGGCTCTCCTCCACCAACTTCTGGTGGCGGCGCTGCGCCGAGCAGTCGCGCTCGCCGAGCCAGAGGGTGTTGCCGTGCTGGTCGCCCAGCACCTGCATCTCGATGTGCCGCGGCCAGGCCAGGTAGCGCTCCAGGTACACCTCGGGCCGGCCGAAGTAGGCCTGGGCCTCGCGGGCGGCCGACTCCATGGCGTCGGCGGCGTCCTCGGCCGCCGCGACGACCTTCATGCCACGGCCCCCGCCGCCGTAGGCCGCCTTGATGGCGACCGGCCAGCCGTGGAGGTCGCCGAAGGCGACGACCTCGTCGGGCGAGGTGAGCGGTTCGGAGCGGCCGGGGACTCCCGCCACGCCGGCGGCCTCGGCGGCCAGGCGGGAGCTGATCTTGTCGCCCATGACCTCGATCGCGTCGGGTGGCGGGCCGATGAAGGTGACGCCGCGCCCGGTGATGGCTCGTGCGAAGTCGGTGTTCTCGGAGAAGAACCCGTAGCCCGGGTGCACGCTGTCGGCCCCGCTCTGGTCGATGGCGTGCAGGATGGCCTCGGTGTTGAGGTAGCTCTCGGCCGCGGTCTCGCCGCCGAGGGCGTACGCCTCGTCGGCCATGCGCACGTGGAGGGCGTCGCGATCCAGGCTCGAGTAGACGGCGACCGTCGCGACGCCGAGCTCACGGCACGTCCGGATGATCCGGACGGCGATTTCGCCGCGGTTTGCGATGAGGACCTTCTCGAGCACGCTGGACCTTTCCGGAGGTGGGCACTCACAATTGCACGCGCCGTATGGTGTCTGCCATGTGGGGCGGGGAATGGGACATCCGCCGGTTCGACGAGATCGACTCGACGAACATCTACGTGCGTGACCAGGCACGCCGCGGGGCGCCGGCCGGCCTGGTCGCCGTGGCCGACCATCAGACGGCGGGGCGGGGCCGTCTCGATCGGCGCTGGGAGTCGCCTCCGGGAGCCAACCTCCTGGTGTCGATCCTGCTCCGCCCGCAGTGCGAGGGTGCCGACGTGCACCTCTGCACGGGGGCGGTGGCCCTGGCCGCCGCGGACGCCTGCCGGGAGGTGGCCGGTGTCGAGGCCGCGCTCAAATGGCCCAACGACCTGCTGGTGGGCGGGTCCAAGCTGGCGGGGGTGCTGGCCGAGGCCGAATTCACCCTGGGCTCCCTGTCCGCCGTGGTGGTCGGGATCGGGATCAACGTGGCCTGGCCGGGGCCCGCAGGAGCCGGTGGCACCTGCCTCGACCAGGTCGCCGCCGGGGGGCCGCCGGTCGACCGCAGCCTCCTGCTGGACCGGCTCCTGGGCGCGCTGGGGCCGCGGTGCGGCCTGCTCGACGGGCCGGCGGGCCGGCGGGCCCTCGCCGAGGAGGTGCGGCGACGGTGCGCCACCCTGGGCCAGGCGGTTCGGGTCATCATGCCTGGCCAGGAGCTCACGGGGCGGGCGACGGCCATCGATGACGCCGGGCACCTGGTCGTCGAGACGGCAACGGGCCCCCGCCTGGTGGCCGCCGGCGACGTCGTGCACCTGCGCCCAGCCCGGGACTGAGGAGGCAGGCGGGGGCCGCGCTACCATTCGGTCCCATGCGCCTTCTCGTCACGGGAGGTGCCGGTTTCATCGGGTCCAACTTCGCCCGCTACTGGGTCGAGCAGCATCCCGCGGACCATGTGGTCGTCTATGACGTCCTCACCTACGCCGGCAACCGACCCAACCTGTCCGACATCGAGGATCGGATCGTTTTCGTCCAGGGGGACATCTGCGACCCCGAGACGGCCGAGAAGACCTTCCGCGGCGAGGAGATCGACACGGTCGTCCACTTCGCCGCCGAGTCGCACAACTCCCTGGCGGTCCTCAATCCCGGGCTGTTCTTCCGGACCAATGTGATCGGGACCCAGACCATGCTCGAGGCGGCCCGGCAGACCGGCGTGGCCCGGTTCCACCATGTCTCGACGTGCGAGGTGTACGGGGATCTCCCCCTCGACACCGACGAGGTGTTCACGGAGGACTCGCCCTACCGTCCCCGTACGCCGTACAACGCATCGAAGGCAGGCGCGGACCATGCGGTCCGCGCGTACGCGGAGACCTATGGGCTCCCCATCACGATCACCAACTGTGCCAACAACTACGGGCCCTACCAGTTCCCCGAGAAGCTGATCCCGCACTTCTGCGCGCTGGCGCTCGACGACCAGCCGCTGACCCTGTACGCGAGCACGGAGAACCGCCGGGAATGGCTGCACGTCCACGACCACTGCACCGCGATCGACGCGGTCCTCGCCCGGGGCCGAGTCGGGGAGACCTACCACGTGGGCAGCGGAGTGGAGGCGTCGATCATGGAAGTGGCCGACCGGATCCTCGACACGCTCGGAAAGCCGGAGTCGCTCAAGACGATCGTGCCCGATCGCCCCGGCCACGACCGCCGGTACGTGCTCGACGCCTCCAAGCTCCAGCAGGAGCTGGGCTGGTCACCGTCCATCGACTGGGAACAGGGCCTGGCGGACACGGTGCGCTGGTACGCGCAGCATCGGGAGTGGTGGGAGCCGTTGCGGGCCCGTGCTCCCGTCGTCGAAGGAGCCTGGGGAGCCCGAGGCGGCTGAGCGGTGCGGATCCTCATCACCGGAGCCGACGGGCAGCTGGGCCGAGACCTGCTCGACGCGCTGGCGGGACGGGTGCCGTCCGGCGGCCTCCGGTGCGCGCTCCTCGGGCCGGAAGGGCCGCGGGACGGCCTCAACCATGAGGTCCTGGGCACCGACATTGACTCCATGCGCGTCGACGACCGGGATGCGGTCATGCGCACCTTCGCCGAGTTCCGGCCCGAGCTCGTGCTCCACGGCGGCGCCTTCACCGCGGTGGACCGGTGCGAGACCGAGGTCGACCCCGCCTTCACCGTCAACGCCATCGGCACCCGCCACATCGCCGAGGCGTCCGCGCTGGCGGGCGCGCACATGGTGTACGTGTCCACCGACTACGTCTTCGACGGGACCTCTGATCGCCCGTACCGTGAGTGGGACCCACCGTGTCCGGCCTCGGTGTACGGCGCCTCGAAGCTCGCAGGTGAGCGGGAGTGCCGCCCCGGGACCACCATCGTGCGCACCAGCTGGCTATGCGGAGCCCACGGGGCCAACATGGTGGTCACCGCGCTGCGTCTGGCCGACGGCGAGGGCGAGCTGCGCTTCGTCGACGACCAGCACGGGTCGCCGACGTTCACGGCCGACCTGGCGCCCGCGATCGTCACCCTCGGACTCGACCGCAGGCCGGGCATCTTCCACCTGACCAACGGCGGGGCGACCACCTGGTGGGCCTTCGTGCGGGCCGTGCTGGCCCAGGCCGGGGCCGACCCGGAACGCGTGCGCGCCATCAGCACCGCAGAGCTCGACCCGCCCCGCCCGGCGCCGCGGCCCGCCTACTCGGTGCTGGACAACATGGCGCTGCGCCTGAGCGGCCTTCCCGCCCTGCCGCAGTGGCAGGACGGCCTGTCCCGGCTCGTCGCGGCCCTCCGCGTTCGCCTCAGCAGACAGGCCCCCGCATGAGCGCGCCGACCGACGCCCGCACGGCGTGCCACGCCGTGGCCGTGATCGGGGCCGGCTACGTGGGGCTGCCCACGGCGGCCACCTTGGCCCACTTCGGGCACTCGGTGGTCCTGGCCGAGCGCGAGCCGACTCGGCTGGCCGCGCTGCGCTCGGGGCGCATGCCCATCGTCGAGGCTGGGCCTCGACGAGCTGGTGGCGGGCAGCGTGGCCGCGGGCCGGCTCTCCTTCACGGACTCCGCGGTCGACGCGGTCAAGGGGGCGGCATTCGTCTTCTTGTGTGTCCCGACGCCCCAGAGCGCCGACGGATCGGCCGACCTGTCCTACGTGGAGACCGCAGCGAAGGAGATCGCGGCGCACCTGGAGTCGGGCGCCGTCGTGGTCAACAAGTCGACCGTGCCGGTCGGTTCGGCCACCATGGTCGAGCAGGTGATCGGGCGGCCCGACATCAGCGTCGTGTCGAACCCCGAGTTCCTGCGCGAAGGCACCGCCGTGCTCGACAGTCTCAATCCGGACCGCATCGTGGTGGGCGCCAGCGACCCGCAGGCGGCCGCCAAGGTGGGCGAGCTGTTCTCGACCACTCGGGCGCCGCTGATCGTCACCGATGCGACGACGTCCGAGACGATCAAGTACGCCTCGAACGCGTTCTTGGCCACGAAGTTGAGCTTCGTCAACGCCCTGGCCGGCCTCTGCGAGGAGGTGGGGGCGGACGCACGGGACGTCCTGCTCGGGCTGGGCTACGACAAGCGGATCGGCTTCGAGTTCCTGCGCCCCGGCCCCGGTTGGGGCGGCTCGTGCCTGCCCAAGGACACCCGGGCGCTCCTCCACATCGCCCGCGGGGCCGGCTACGAGTTCTCGCTGCTCGCCGGCGCCATCGCCTCCAACGACGAGCAGCTGTCCCGCGTCGTCTCCAAGGTCGAGACGGCCTGCGGCGGCTCGGTCGACGGGGCAGCGCTGGCCGTGTGGGGGCTGACCTTCAAGGCGAACACCGACGACCGCCGCGATTCGCCCAGCCTGCAGATCTCGCACCGCCTCGCCGCGCTGGGGGCGACGGTCCGGGCTTTCGACCCCACGGTGGCGGCCCAACCGGACGCCGAGGTACCCGACGACCTGCTCGGGCTGCACCTGCGGGCCGATCCCTACGACGCCGTGACGGGGGCGCGCGCCCTGGTGGTGCTCACCGAGTGGGACGAGTTTCGCTGGCTCGACTTCTCCCGCGTCCTCGCCCTCATGGAGGAGCCGTGGATCATCGACGCCCGCAACCTCCTCGACCCCGCCGCGGTCAGGCGCATGGGTTTCTTCTACACCGGGGTAGGGCGCCGGTGAGCCGAGTGGTGGTGGCGGGTGGGGCCGGCTTTCTCGGCTCCCACCTGTGCGACCGCCTCATCGAGCGGGGTGACACCGTCGTCTGCCTGGACGACCTCTCGACGGGGTCGAGGGACAACGTGGCCCACCTGCAGGGTCACGACCGGTTCAGCCTGATCGTGACCGACGTCAGCGAGAAGGTGGGTCTCGAGGACGCGTCGAAGGTCGACGCCGTGTGCAATCTGGCCTCGCCGGCGTCGCCGCCCGCCTATCTCGCCCGGCCCTTGGACACGCTGGCCGTCGGCAGTGAGGGCACCCGCCGGCTGCTCGAGCTGGCGCGGGTGCATGGAGCCCGGTTCCTCATGGCGAGCACGAGCGAGGTCTACGGGGATCCCGAGGTCCATCCACAGGTCGAGTCGTACCGGGGCAACGTCGACCCGACCGGGCCCCGCAGCGTCTACGACGAGGCCAAGCGGTTCGCGGAGGCCCTCACGATGGCCATGCACCGCACCCACGGGGTGAACGTGGGCATCGCACGGATCTTCAACACCTACGGGCCCCGGCTGTCGCCCGGCGACGGCCGGGTCGTCTCCAACTTCATCGTCCAGGCCCTCGGCGGCGAGCCCCTCACCGTCTACGGGGACGGCAGCCAGACGAGGAGCCTCTGCTTCGTCGAGGACGAGATCGAGGGTCTGCTGGCCCTGCTCGACTCCTCGCTCGTCGGCCCGGTCAACATCGGGAACCCCGACGAGCGGTCCATGCTCGACCTGGCCCATTTCGTCCTGGACGTCACGGGGTCGCGTTCGGACATCGCCTTCGAGCCGCTCCCCACCGACGACCCGACCCGCCGCTGCCCGGACATCGCTCTGGCTCGACGGGAGCTGGGGTGGGAGCCCAAGGTCGGCTTGCGGGACGGGATCGAGCGCACCATCGACTACTTCGCACAGAAGGTGGGACGCCGATGACCGAGCCGGACCTGGCCGGCCTCTACGAGGTGCCTCCGCTGCGGACCTACAAGACCCTCACGGTCATCACGCCCGTGTTCAACGAGCGAGCAACGGTCGCCGAGATCATCCGGCGCATGCGGGCGGTCGACCTGCCCCTGACGCTCCAGATCATCGTGGTCGACGACGGGTCGAGCGACGGCTCCGAGAAGGTCCTCGGCGCGCTCGAGGACTCCACCGTGCACGTCCTGCGACACAAGGTGAACCGGGGCAAGGGTGCCGCCGTGCGCACGGCCCTGGCCGAGGCCCGCGGCGATCTGGTGCTCATTCAAGACGCTGACCTCGAATACGACCCGAACGACTGGCCCCTGCTCCTCGAACCCATCCTGCGGGGCAAGGCGCGCGTCGTCTACGGGAGCCGCTTCACCGGGCAGCGCAAGAACATGTTGCCGCTGCACTGGGTGGGCAATCGCCTTCTCTCGCTCGTCACCAACGTGCTCTACAGCTCGACGCTCTCCGACATGGAGACGTGCTTCAAGCTCTTCGACGCCGAAGTGCTCGAAGGCCTCACCCTCGTCTCCAACCGGTTCGAGTTCGAGCCCGAGATCACGGCGAAGGTGCTCCGGCGCGGCCACCGCATCTACGAGGTGCCCATCTCCTACGCCGGCCGCGAACCCGACGAGGGCAAGAAGATCACCTGGCGGGACGGCTTTGGCGCACTCAAGGCTCTCGTGAAGTTCCGGTTCACCAAGGAGTACTGAGGGCGCTGGTGTCCGCCCCGATTGGTGCCGTCGTGGTCGACCACGACGCCGGACGGCTGCTCGAAGACTGCGTCCGCTCCGTCCTGGGTGGCGGCGCGACGGCGGTGGTCGTGGTGGAGAACGGCACCGCCGGGAGCACCGGCGCCGCGCTGGAGGAGCTCCTCGACGAGCACCCGGCGCCGCCGGTCCGGATCGTGCGCCCGGGCCGGAATCTCGGCTTCGGGGCCGGGGTCAACCGGGGCCTGGCGGCGCTGGCGGGGGAGTCGCCTCCCCCCGAATGGGTGCTCGTCTCCAACCCCGACCTCGTCGTCCACCCTGGCGCCCTCTCGACCCTGCGTGACGTCCTCGAGTCCCGCCCGGCTTGGGCGATCGTGGGGCCCCGGATCTTCACCGACGGGGGTGAGGTCTACCCGTCGGTGCGCAACTTCCCCTCTCTCGGTGACGCCGCCGGGCATGCCCTGCTGGCGCTCTTCAACCCCGAGAACCCCTTCACGCGGCGCTACAACCCCGGTGCACCCGAAGGGGACGTGGTGACCGAGGCCGGGTGGGTCTCGGGCTCCTGCTTCCTCGCCCGGCGCAGCGCGCTCGAAGAGATCGGTGGCTTCGACGAGGCGTACTTCATGTACGCCGAGGACATGGACCTGTGCTGGCGCGCCCACTCGGCGGGGTGGGGCGTGGGGTTCGCCGGTGCGGCTGCGGTGACCCACGTCCAGGGCGTGAGCACCGCCCGCCATCCGTACCGCATGATGGTGGCCCACCACCGCTCGGCCCTCCGCTTCACGATCCGCACGACGAAGGGTTGGCGGCGGGCCGTGCTGCCCCTCGCCCTCGTCGTGCTCGGGGCGCGGATGGGGATCGCGGCCGCCCGTCTCGCGCTCGGCCGTTAGGCGCCGTGGGGGGACACCGGGGGTGGCTGACCGCCGCCATCGCGGCCATCGGTGCCACCGTGCTGGCGCTCGGGTTGGCCGCCGCGGTGAGCGGCCCCCGGCAGGCGCCCGTGCGGGTGGAGCCGCAGGTCACGTTCGCGCTGCCGCCCGCCGCCGGGTGCGGCGGGGCGACGGCCCTGCCCGGCGGGCTCGAGAGGGTGCCGCTCACCGTCAGCACGGTGGCGGGCCAGGTCGCCGAGTCCGTCAACGTCTGCATCGGCGGCAAGGGGCCGTTCCCCTTCGTGCTCGACTCGGGGGCGGGGCAGTCGACCATCGACGCCGGCCTCGGCCGTCGGCTCCACCTGTCCTCGGCCGGCCCGGCGGGCCTGTTCGCCGGCGTCGGCTGCACGGGCACCGCTCGGCCCGTCGCCGTCGGCTCCTGGTCGCTCGACGGTGTCAGCCTGGCGCCACAGCAGCTCACCGCGGCCACCCTGCCGCAGATCGGTGGGAAGGGGCAGCCAGCGGGCCTGCTCGGCTCCGACGTGCTGGGGCGCTTCGGCTCGGTCCGGATCGACTTCGCCGGCGGGGCGCTCGTGCTGCCGGGAGCCGAGGGCGCACCGCTGAGCGCGGCCACGCCCTACACCGGCCCGCTGGGGCCGCCGCCCGCCGCCCTGACCCAGGGCGAGGGGACCGCCGTGCCCCTGACCGTGACGCCCGTCCCGGGCGACGTCTCGCTGAACGTCGCCGTCCGGTTCTCCGGGGGGCCACGGCGCAGCTTCGTCGTGGACACCGGGTCGTCCCAGAGCGTGGTGTCGACGACCGTGGCGCGGGCGCAGTCGCTGGCGGGCACCGACCTGGCCCAGCGCCAGGCCACCGTCTGCTCGGTCATCACGGTCCCGCTCGTCCGCAGCGGGTCCTGGTCGGTGCCCGGCCAGCCCCTCCGTCGCCAGCTCGTCGGCGAGACCGACTTCGGCACCATCGGCGCCACCGGCACCCAGGGGCTCCTGGGCTCGGACCAGCTGAAGCACTACGGGTGGGTCGTCCTCGACTTCGCAGGGGGTCAGATGGTGCTGGGGTGACGGCCGCGGCGGCAGGCGCCCGTCAGCGCCGCACGCGGAAGCGAAGGCTCGTCACGGTCTCCGAGCGACATGGAACAGTGCACGACGAACTTGCCGCTCATGCCAGGACGGCCCCCAGGTTGTCGAGGAGCTCAGCCGTGCCCTTCTCGCGCACGGCGGGCGTGTCGCCGCCGTCGAGGAAGACGCCCTGCTCGGTGTAGGTCAGCGCGGTGCCGCCGGAGGTGGCGGCGAACTCGACCGTGGTGACCGAGACCGAGATCAGCGCGCCGTCGGCGTCCATGGCGTAGCCGTAGACGATCCGCTCGTTCGGGACGATGTCCTTGTAGGACGCCTCGTAGGTGAAGACGGGCCCTCCGGGAGGCCCGCCGCGGTTGATCTCCGCCCCGCCGACCCGGAAGTCGAGGGCGTACGTGACGTCCGGCGCCCCCGGGTCGCCGAACCAGCGTGCCTTGGCGTCGCGGCTCGACCACGCCGCGAAGACACGCTCGGGCGGGGCGGGGTAGGTCCGGGTGATCGTGAAGCTGCCGTGCTCGGCGGTCCTGCTGGTCATGGTCATGCTCCTCCTGTTGACGGTGATGATCGGGGTGAGGGGAAAGGCGGTGACGGCGGCGCGTCCGCTTGGGCGGCGAGGTCGGCCTCGAGGACCTCGCCCAGCCGGTCGAGCCGGCGCTCCCAGGCGGCGCGCTGGCCGGCGAACCAGTCCGCGGCCAGCTGGAGCCCGACGGGCTCGAGCCGGCAGGTGCGGGTGCGCCCCACCTTCTCGGAGCGGACCAGCCCGCACGACTCGAGGACGGCCAGGTGCTGCACGACGGCCGAGAGGGTCATGTCGAGCGGCCGGGCCAGCTCGCTCACCGTGGCCGAGCCGGTGCTGAGGCGTTCGACCAGGTCACGGCGGGTGGGTTCGCCCAGGGCCCGGAAGACCTCGTCGACCGGCTGATACTTAAGCATTGACTTAACTATTGACCACCGCGGGGGTGGCCGTCAAGCAACGGGCGTCAGGCTGTCACCCCGGGGCCCGAGAGGCCCAGCATCTCGGTGACGCCGTGGTCGCGCCCGGCCGTGTAGCCGCCGTCGACCGGGAGCGCGTGGCCCGTCACGAACGAGGCGTCGTCGGAGAGCAGGAACGCGGCGACGGCCGCGATCTCCTGGGGCCGGCCCATGCGCCGGCCCAGCTTGTGCTCGCGCAGGATGTCGGCGAGCGGGCCCTCCATGCCGGGCCCGAAGACCATCGCGGTCATCGGCGTCTCGATGAAGCCGGGGCAGATGGCGTTGACCCGGATGCCGCGGCCGGCGTAATCGATCGCCATGTTCTTGGTCAGGATGACCACGCCACCCTTCGACGCGCTGTAGGCGCTGCCCCCGGCGGTGCCCTCGAGGCCCTCGATGCTGGCGACGGTCACCACCGACCCGCGCTGGCCGTCGTCACGGGCCGGCTGCCCCAGCATCTGCGCGATGACGTGCTTGGCCGTCAGGTAGGTGCCGGTCAGGTTCACCGCGATCACCCGCGCCCACTCGTCGGCCGGCAGCGTGTGCACCGGGCCGCCGCCGGCCACGCCCGCCGCGTTGACCATGCCGTGCACCGCGCCACCACCGAAGTCGACGGCGGCCCGCACCAGCGCCGCAACGGAGGGCTCGTCCGTCACGTCGACATGGGTGAAGGCCCAACGGCCCGACTCGTCCCTCCCCTCCGGTACGTCGTCGGGCGGCACGACGAGGTCGGCCCCCATGACGAGGGCGCCCTCGTCGAGGAGCCGGGCAGCCGTAGCCCGGCCGATGCCCGACGCCGCGCCGGTGACGATGTAGGTCCGTCCGCCCAATCCACGCATGGCACCTCCAGGGTCTTGGTTGCGCCCGGGCGACCCGGGCTGATAGGAGCAGTGCACTGTCTAGCCCGGGCCGTCCCGGGACCGCCGTCCTCCGGGGGAGCCCACGCCATGAAGTTCGCGCTGTTCTACGAAATCCCCGTCCCCCGGCCATGGGAGGACGACAGCGAGCTCGTCGCCTACCAGAACACGCTCGAGCAGGCGATCGCGGGCGACCGCTTCGGGTGGCACGCCTTCTGGACGGTCGAGCACCACTTCCTGCAGGAGTACTCCCACTGCTCGAACCCCGAGGTGCTCTATGGCGCCATCGCGGCACGCACCGAGCGCATCCGCCTGGGCTACGGCGTGCGCCTCATGCCCAAGCCCTACAACCACCCGGTGCGCACCGCGGAGTCGGCGGCCGTGCTCGACCTGCTCTCGGGCGGCCGGGTGGACCTCGGGACCGGCCGCTCGGCGACCCGGGCCGAGCTCGAGGGCTTCGGCATCGACCCGGCCGAGAGCCGCCGCATGTGGCAGGAGGCCATCGAGCACGTCGTGGGCTGCTGGACCAACGAGGAGCACGAGTTCGCGGGCGAGTTCTGGCAGATGCCCCGGCGGCGCGTGCAGCCCAAGCCCTGGCAGAAGCCGCACCCGCCGCTGTGGGGCGCCACGACCAGCGACGAGGGCCACGCCCAGGTCGGCGACCTCGGGCTCGGCCTGTGCTCGTTCGCCGTGGGCCTGCCACCCTCCGAGGTCAAGCGCAAGATCGACATCTACCGCGACGCCGTCGGGCGCTGCAGCGCGCCCATCGGCGCCTTCGTGAACGACCAGGCGGCGACGTTCACCATGGCCATCTGCGCGCCCGACCGTGACGAGGCGATCGCCGGGGCGCGTGAGTCCTTCGAGTGGTACCCCAAGACGGGCGCCCGACAGATCGCCACGCTGACCGACTGGATGGCCGAGCGCAACGAGAGCCTGGGGACCTACGCCTATGCGGCGGACATGAAGAAGACCGACGACGAGGGCCTGCTCGACCTGCTCAACCTGGAGTACCTCATCGGTGCCAACGCCTGCGTCCTGGGAACGCCCGAGGAGTGCATCGAGGCCTGCCGTCAGTACGAGGCGGCCGGCGTGGACCTCCTGCTCTGCCTGGTCAACCCCTACAAGGTTCCCCACGAATCGGTCATGCAGACGATCGAGCTGATGGGCACCGAGGTGATCCCGGCCTTCGCGGACTGAGGGAGCGCACCTCTCTCGCCGCACCATCGGGCAGGCGTGGGGATGGGGAGAGCCGCGGTGGGGCGGGCGGCACCCGCTCCGGCCTCCGGCGGCAGTGCGCACCCGTCGGCGCCCAAGCTGGCGCAGCTCGGCCACGCCACGTTCTGGGAGTGCCTGGCCAAGACCACCGAGCTGCTCGTCGCGGTCAACACGCTGACCGTCGGGCTGTACCTGCGGCCGCATTTCCTGACCCCGGTGAGCAAGTGCTGCCCCTCTTCGGCGGCAGCCCGCCCGGCGCTTGGGTCATGTCGAGCGACATGGTGAATGGGCACGGGCAGAACCTCGGCGCGGGCTGGGACTTCAACGAGCTCCCCGCCGCCTGCGGCAGCTCGTCCCCCGGTGGCAAGGGCGTGAACGGGCCATGCCTGACCGCCCACGGGTTCCACCAGATCCTCACCTACCAGCCCGCCAGCCGCTTCTGGGCCTTCCAGGGGATCGAGGCGGGGATCTTCCTCGTCCTGGCCGTCGTGCTCGTCGGCTTCACCTTCTGGTGGGTGCGCTCCCGGGACGCCTGAGCGACACGTGCGGCCGGCCCCGAGGCGTCAGGGGATCAGCGCGATCTTCCCGACGGTCCGGCGGCCCAGCAGGTCCTCGAGCGCCCGGGCCACGTCGGCGAGCGGGTACTCGGCCGGGCGAGCCGGATCGATCCTCCCGTCCGCCACCATCGCCAGCAGGTCTCCGATGAGGGCGCGCTGGTCGTCCGCGTGCTGCATGGCCCAGATGCCCCAGTCGATGCCGATCACCGTGCGGTTGCGCAGCAGCACCTGGTTGAGCGGGATCGAGGGGATGGGGCCGGCGGCGAAGCCGATCACGAGATAGCGCCCCCGGTCGCCCAGCGCCCGCAGCGAGGGCTCGGCGAGTTGCGCCACCCACAGGGTCGACCACGACGTCGACGCCGGTCCCGCCGGCCCAGGCCCGGGCCGCGTCCTTGACCGGCTCCGCGGCCGGGTCGAGCACCGCCTCCGCGCCGGCCTCCCGGGCAGCGGCGCGCTTCACCTCGCTCGACGCCACCCCCAGCACCCGGCACCCCAGCGCGCGGGCCACGCCGATGGCGGCGAGCCCGACGCCGCCGCCGGCCCCCAACACCAACACCGACTCGCCCGGCTGCGCCGCCGCGCGCTCGCGCAGGGCGAAGAGAGACGTGCTGTAGCTCTGGGTGAACGTCGCGGCGCGCGGTGCGTCGAGGACGTCGGGCAGCGCCGTCACCGCGGCTGCCGGCGCTGCGACCTTGGTGGCGAAGCCGCCCAATCCGGCCGAGACCAGCACACGCTGACCAATATCGAGCCCGCCCACCGACTCGCCCACCAGTGACACGCGCCCGGCGGACTCAGTCCCCGGCACGAAGGGGACGCGTGGCTTGATCTGGTACTGCCCCCCGACGAACAGCGCGTCCACGTAGTTGACGCCCGCCGCCTCCACGTCGACCACGACGTGGCCCGGTCCCGGCACCGGGTCGGGACGCTCCTCCACCCGCAGCAGCGACGGCGGACCGAGCTCGTTGCAGACGACGGCGCGCACGGGCCGACACGCTACCGTCGGTTGGTGGAACCAGTGCCCGGCGCCGACTGTGACGTGCGCCCGGTGCGGCCCGACGAGCTGG
Organism: uncultured Acidimicrobiaceae bacterium; assembly: GCA_963726135.1. Taxonomy (GTDB): domain Bacteria; phylum Actinomycetota; class Acidimicrobiia; order Acidimicrobiales; family RAAP-2; genus Bog-473. The sequence goes on along the minus strand of CAVSBE010000001.1, from coordinate 49,612 downwards.
CGCTCCTGCCCGCGCTCGAGCTGGCGGCCGACACCATGTTCGATTCGCTCGGCATCGGCCCGCTGCCCGGCCCGGGAACCGTGGCGGAGTTCGGGGCGGCCCTCGTCGTGCTGGTGGCCGGCGACCCGCCCGTCGGGCTGTGCCGCATCGACGCCGTGGGCGACGGCGCCCACCTCGAGCAGCTCTCGGTCCATCCCGATCACGGGCGCCGGGGTGTCGGGCGGGCCCTGCTGCGGGCCGGCTGCGCCTGGGCGGCCGCCCGGGGCTACCACGAGCTCACGCTCGCCACCTACCGCGGCGTGGCCTGGAACGCCCCGTTCTACGCCACGGAGGGCTTCGTCGAGGTCGGGCCGGTCGACGACTGGCTCGTGGCGCACGGCCTCGCAGCCGAGGAGCCGGTCATGCACCGCTTCGGCGCCCGCGTCCTGATGCGCCGGACTTTGTGAGCTCGGCGTAGCGGAAGCAGCCCACCACGTGGTCGTTGACCAGGCCGGTCGCCTGGAGGTGGGCGTAGGAGACCGTCGGGCCGACGAAGCCGAAGCCGCGCCGGCGCAGGTCGGCGCTGAACGCCTCGGACTCGGGCGTCACCGCCGGCAGCTGGCCCATGCGGCGCCACTGGTTGACCAGCGTCCGCCCGCCGACGAAGCCCCAGACGTAGGCGTCGAAGGAGCCGAATTCCTCCTGTACGGCCAGGAAGGCCCGGGCGTTGCGCACGGCGGACTCGACCTTGGCCCGGTTGCGGATGATGCCCGGGTCGCCGAGCAGCTTCTCCACCCGGGCCGGCGTGAAGCGGGCCACCTTGGCGGGGTCGAAGGCGGCGAAGGCCTTGCGGTAGCCGGCGCGCCGCTTGAGGATGGTCGACCAGCTCAGCCCGGCCTGCGCCCCCTCGAGCACGAGGAACTCGAAGTGGGTCGGGTCGTCGTGGACCGGCACGCCCCACTCGGTGTCGTGGTACTCGATCATCGCCGGATCGCTCCCGGCCCACTCGCAGCGCGTCGGCGCGTCGCCCGACTTCTTTTTCGTGCTCACGGCGCCACCGTAGGGGGCGCGTGTGACGCCGTGACCCGGTAGAGGACGTGGCGCCGCAGCGGGCTGCCCTCGGGCTGGCGCGGGTGGTCGAAGTCGCCGGCGGGGTCGCGCACCATGCCGATCCGCTCCATGACCGCCTGGGAGCGGGTGTTCAGCGTCGTGGTGAAGGCGACGATCTCGTCGAGGCCCGCCTCGTCGAAGCCGAAGCGCAGCGAGGCCGCCGCGGCCTCGGTGGCGTAGCCGTGCCCCCAATGGTCCGGATGCAGCCGCCACTCCACCTCCACGGCCGGCGCGCAGGGCAGCTCCGCCCGCACCCGGTGCAGCCCCACCATGCCCGCGAAGGCCGCGCCGCCCACCACCTCGACCGCCCACAGGCCCCAGCCGTCGCGCGCCATTGACTCCTCGATGTGGTCCACGATGGCGTCGCTCTCGGCCCGGCTGGGCGACGAGCCCAGCGACTCGACGACGAGGGGATGGGTGTTGAGCGCGAAGAACGGTGCCCGGTCCACCGCGGTGAACGGTCGCAGCACGAGGCGCGCCGTCGCGATCGTCGGCCCGGCCCCGGGACCCGCCGTGGCTAGGCTCCGGCGGCGGCGGTGACCGCCGTTTCGGCCGCCCAGCGGTAGTCCGCCTTGCCCGAGGGCGAGCGTTGGATCCGCTCCACGAACACCACCTCCTTGGGCAGCTTGTAGCGGGCGATGTGGGTCGAGGCGTGCTCCACGACGGACGCGCCGTCGGTCGTCGCACCCTCGGCCAGCTGCACGACGGCGACGACCTCCTGGCCCCAGCGCTCCGAGGGGCGGCCGACGACGACGACGTCGGCCACCGCGGGGTGGCCGGCGATGGCCCGCTCCACCTCCTCGACGAAGATCTTCTCGCCGCCCGAGTTGACGGTCACCGAGTCGCGGCCCAGCAGCTCGATCTGCCCGTCGGCCCGGTGCCGGGCCCGGTCGCCGGGGATGGAGTAGCGGACGCCGTCGATCACGGGAAACGTACGCGCCGTCTTGTCCGGGTCGCCGAGATACCCGAGCGGCACGTTCCCGGTCTGCGCGAGCCAGCCGTTGCCCTCGTGGCCCGGCTCGAGCACCCGCGACAGCGTCTCGTCCACCACCAAGGTGCCCGGCCCGGGCAGGAACGACCCCACTGCGACGTCGTCCATGGACGTGACGTGCATCTGCGCCCCGGTCTCCGACGAGCCGGCGGAGTCGGAGATGACGAGGTTGGGCAGGCGCTCGAGCGCCATGGCCCGCACGGCCGGCGTGAGCGGCGCGCCGCCGTTGCCCACGGCGAAGAACGACGAGAGGTCGTAGCTCTTCTTGTCGAGCTGGAGCAGCAGCGGCCGCAGCACGGCGTCGCCGACGATCGTCATGGTGTTGGCCTTCTCCCGCTCGACGGTGGACCACACGTCGTCGGGGTCGACCCGCCGCGGGTCGTCGGGGAAGACGAGTGTCGACCCCTGGGCCATGAGCATGAAGGCCGCCCACTGCGCCGCCCCGTGCATGAGCGGCGGCAGGACCATCAACTTGAGCGGGAAGCTCTCGGCCAGACGCTCGGTGATGCCCTCGTAGCTCGTCACGATCTCCCAGGTGCCCACCTTCCGCCCGCCCATGGCGGCCATGAAGATGTCGTGCTGGCGCCACAGCACGCCCTTGGGCATGCCCGTCGTGCCCCCGGTGTAGAGCATGTAGAGGTCGTCGGGGGACGGCTCGACCGGCGGTCCCTCCGGCGAGGATGCGGAGAGCGCCTCCTCGTACCAGACGGCACCGGGGAGGAGGGGATGCCCCGATTCGTCCTCGACCTGGAGCAGCACGTCGGGGGGCGCCTCGAGCGTGGGCAGCACCTCGGCCAGTGTGGGGGCGAGCGACGAGTGCAGGATCAGCCCACGCGGCCGGCCGTCGTCGAGCAGGTAGCGCAGCTCCTCGCCGACGTAGCGGTAGTTGACGTTGAACGGGGCGACGCGGGCCCGGTAGGCGCCCAGCATCCCCTCGAGGTACTCGTTGCCGTTGTAGAGCGCCAGGGCGACGTGGTCCTGGCCCGACTCCCAGCCCTGGAGCCCGGGGCGCTCGCGGTGCACGCGCAGGCCCCGGTCGTAGAAGTAGGAGGCCAGCCGGCGCGAGCGCTCGGCGAGGTCCCCGTAGGTGAGGCGGCGGTCGCGCCAGACGATGCACTCCCGGTCGGCCAGGCTCTCGACGAGGGTGTCGAAGGCCGTGGCCAGGTTGAACTGGACGGTGGGCTGGTCGGACCGGGGCTCGGGCACGGGCACGCACTGTACCGGCGGTCGCCCCGACCGGCGGCGCCCCCGGTTGGGGCGCCGGGGCCGCCATCGGCAAAGATCGGTGCGTGGACGTCCGCAACCCCGCCACCGGAGAGGTCATCGCCAAGGTCGAAGGGCTGACGGCGCTGGAGGCCGACGCGGCCATCGCGCGGGCCGCCGACGCGTTCGGCGCCTGGCGGGCGGTGGCCCCCGGCGACCGGGCCCGCCTCCTCCGGCGTTTCGCCGCCGCGATCGATGCCCACCGCGAGGAGCTCGCCGACCTGGAGGTGGCCAACGCGGGGCACGTCATCGGGAACGCCCGCTGGGAGGCGGGGAACGTGCGCGACGTGCTCGAGTACTACGCCGCCGCGCCGGAGCGCCAGGCCGGCCGGCAGATCCCGGTGCCCGGCGGCCTCGACGTCACCTTCTACGAGCCGCTGGGCGTGGTGGGCGTGATCGTGCCGTGGAACTTCCCCATGGCCATCGCCGGCTGGGGCTTCGCGCCCGCGCTGGCCGCCGGCAACACCGTCGTGGTCAAGCCGGCCGAGCTGACCCCGCTCAGCGCGCTGCGCATCGGCGAGCTCGCACTCGAAGCCGGGCTCCCCGAAGGCGTGCTCCAGATCCTCCCGGGCAAGGGCAGCGTCGTCGGTGCGCGCTTCGTCGCCCACCCCGCGGTGCGCAAGGTCTGCTTCACCGGCTCGACCGAGGTCGGGCGCGAGATCATGAAGGGCTGCGCGGAGCAGATCAAGCGGGTGACCCTCGAGCTCGGGGGCAAGAGCGCCAACATCGTCTTTGCCGACGCCGACCTCGAGATGGCGGCGGCCCGGGCTCCCTCGGGGGTGTTCGACAACGCGGGCCAGGACTGCTGCGCGCCGCTCGCGCATCCTCGTCGAGCGAGCCGCCTACGAACGCTTCATGGCGCTGCTCGAGCCCGCGGTCGCGGGGGTCGTCGTGGGTGATCCGACGCTCGAGACGACCGAGATGGGCCCGCTGATCTCCGAGTCCCATCGGGCCACGGTCGCTTCGTTCGTGCCCGAAGGTGCTCCGGTGGCGGTGCGGGGCGCGTGCCCCGGGGGCCCGGGCAACTGGTTCGCGCCGACCGTGCTGGCACCGGTCGACCCCGGCGACCGCGCCGCGACCGAAGAGATCTTCGGACCGGTGGTGGTCGTCATCCCATTCGAGGACGAGGCCGATGCGGTCCGCCTCGCCAACGACACGCCCTACGGGCTGTCGGGCTCGCTGTGGACCCGCGACGTCGGGCGGGCCCTGCGGGTGGCGCGGGCCGTCGAGACGGGCACGCTCTCGGTCAACTCCCACTCGTCGGTGCGCTACTGGACGCCCTTCGGTGGCGTCAAGCAGTCCGGGATCGGCCGGGAGCTGGGTCCCGACGCCCTGGACGCGTTCAGCGACGTCAAGAACGTCTTCATCAGCTCGGACTGAGAGCCCGGAGGAGCGGGCGTCCGCGCCCGCACGGAGGAGAGAAATGAGCCAGACAACCGCCTACGCCCGCCGACTGGTCGACCGCGTCGCCGTCGTCACCGGTGGCGCCAGCGGCATCGGCCGCGCCATGTGCGAGCGCTTCGCCGCTGAGGGGGCCGCGGTGGCCGTCGTGGACCTCGACGAGGGAGCCGGCGGTGCGGTGGCGGCCGCGGTCGACGGGATCTTCGTGCGGGCAGACGTGACGTCCTCCGACGAGGTGGAGGCGCTCTACGGCGAGGTGGCCGCCCGCTTCGGTGGGATCGACGTCTGCTGCAACAACGCCGGCATCAGCCCGCCCGACGACGACACCATCCTCGACACCGGGCTCGAGGCCTGGGACCGCGTGCAGCGGGTCAACCTCACGTCGGTGTACCTCTGCTGCAAGCACGCGTTGCCACACCTGCTCGCCCGGGGCGGGGGATCGATCATCAACACAGCGTCGTTCGTCGCCGTCATGGGTGCGGCGACGAGCCAGATCAGCTATACGGCCTCCAAGGGCGGCGTGCTCGCGATGTCGCGCGAGCTCGGGGTGCAGTTCGCCCGCCAGGGGGTGCGCGTCAATGCGCTGTGCCCGGGCCCGGTCAACACCCCGCTGCTCGCGGAGCTCTTCGCCAAGGATCCCGAGCGTGCCGCGCGGCGACTGGTGCACATCCCCATGGGCCGCTTCGGCGAGGCCTCCGAGATCGCCGCGGCGGCGGCGTTCCTCGCCTCGGACGACTCGTCGTTCATCACAGCGTCGACGTTCCTGGTCGACGGCGGCATCTCGGGCGCCTACGTCACGCCGTTGTAGCGCCCTCTTCCGGGCGGGGACGATCTCGGCGACACGCTGAGGGCCCGGGCCGACCGTGCGCGCTCGACGGTGGCGCCGGCGCAGGAAGGATAAGAATGGGCCCATGGGAACGACTGACCCGATCGCGGCGGAGGAGGCCTTCCCGATGGCGTACGTCGCTCTCCACGGGCACCAGATCGGATATCGGAGGGCCGGCCAAGGTCCGGTGCTCCTGCTCCTGCATGGGATAGCGGGGAGCTCGCGCACCTGGATTCCGGCCATGCAGTTGCTGCAGCATGACTACACGGTGCTCGCGCCCGACTTCCTGGGTCACGGCGAATCGGCCAAACCTCTTGGCGACTACTCGCTCGGCAACCTGGCCGCCAGCCTGCGCGACCTGTTGCATCTGCTCGGAGTTGATCGTGTCACTGTGATCGGCCAATCCTACGGCGGCGGCGTCGCGTTGCAGTTCGCGTACCAGTTCCCCGAGCTCTGTGACCGCCTGGTCCTGGTCGATGCGGGTGGACTCGGCCGCGAGGTGAGCTGGATCCTGCGGCTGGCGACGCTGCCCGCGGCCGAGTTCGTCATGCCGGTGCTGTTCCCCTCCTTCGCTCGCGGCTGGGGGGACTCCGTGGCCCGGATCTCACGCAGGCTCGGATTTCACAATGCCAGGGCCGAGGAGGTCTGGAGCGCCTACAGGTCCTTGACCAATCCCGAGAACCGCAAGGCGTTCGTCACCACCATGCGGGGTGTCATCGACCCCGGCGGCCAGGTGGTGAGTGCCATGGACCGCCTCTACCTGGCCGCCCACATGCCGACGCTGATCGTGTGGGGGGACAGGGACACCATCATCCCCGTGGTCCACGCCTACAAGGTCCACGAGGCCATCCCGGGCAGCCGGCTGAGGATCATGGAGGGCGTCGGCCACTTCCCCCATGCGGAGGAACCGGTCCGTTTCGTCGAGATACTCGAGGAGTTCCTGGACGACACCGAACCCAGCCACTTCACGCCCGAGCAGATGCGCGCCCTGTTGCGCCAGGGGCCTTCTTGAGGGAGCAGGTACGGGCCCCGGGTACGCGCCGAGGGACCGCAGACCGATGCACCGGGAGCGTCGCGGTCTCCCACCACCGTCCTTGGGGAAGAACTGGGGATGGCGGCGGCGATGCTTGGGGATGACCCGAAGAAAGGTGGGGAGAACATCTGGATTTCGCGAATGTCCATTGACCTTGGGTGACCCGGAGTGCAACCTGTCTTCAGTTCGGAGACAAGAGCCCGCCGAACCTCAAGCGAGCACCGAAAGGCGTGAGCGAGGGAAGCCCGAAGGTGAGCCGCAAGGCGAGCCGGAGGGAAGCCGAGAGAACGCTGCAAGGCGGGATCGAGGGCCGGGAGGCGAGCCCCGCAAGGGGAGCGCAACCGGAGCGGGCACGAGGATCCGATCTGCGGTGGTCCGTGGTGCGTCACGGTGGCTTCCCTGGAGTCGCCGAGGCCGGCTCGGGCGGGGGTTGTCCGACACGACCCCGGCGCGGTGCCAGCGGTACATCGTTGACGTGGCCCCGAGGAGCACGGGAGGCTTCGGCCGAACGGTTACTCGGGGTTGCGTCGCGTCCGGGCGCCACGTCCGTAGCCCGATCGCGGCGCTGACCTCGCCAGCGGCAGCGACCCCAGAGGCCGGCAGGGCGTTCGCCTGCGGCGACCTCACGGTTCAACTCGGCCTGGACCAGCGACAGGTCGTCGGGGTGCGTGACCCCGACGCAGCGGCCCCGGGCCGCCAGGACGGTGAACGAGGTGGTCTCGAGCGACCGGGCCACCACTTCGGGCAGGAGGACCTCGGACTCCTCGGACGCGTCGACGGCAGCGTCCATGGCCGCCTGGAGCGTCTTGTGGAAGTCGGCGGTGAAGCCCCAGAGGTTCATGGACACGCGGGCGTCGGCGGACAGGGTGGCGGGCTCGTGCCCGTCCCCGGCCACGAAGCCGCCGTCGGTGGTCGCGTGCACCTGGCGCCGCTCGTCCACCCCGAGCAGCCGCCCGTCGTCCGCCACCTGGCAGATGCCCCGGGTCACCGGCGAGAAGCCGATCACGGCGTCGGCCAGCCGGTAGCCCACGAGCGCATTGGTGTCGTCGCCGGCCCGCAGGTGCTCGGCCAGCTGCGCGCACCCGTCGCGGCCGTAGATGTCGTCGGCGTTGCCCACCCCGTAGGGGGCGGCTCCCACGTAGTCCGAGGCGCACAGCACCGCGTTGACGGTTCCGAGCGGCGCCGGCTGGGTGGCGAAGCGCACGTCGACCGCGCCGGGCCACGTGTGCTCGACGTGGTAGCGGATGGCGGGGCCGGTGCTCGGGCCGAGCACGAGGACGATGGTCTCGAAGCCCGCCGCCAGCGCGTCCGAGGCCACCAGGTCGATGACCGCCTCGCCGTGCGTCCCGACCGGCGCCAACGGCTTGCAGCCGCCGTAGCGCCTGGCCCGACCCGCCGCCAGGATGACCAGCGTGGGTCCCGCGCCGCCCGCCTCCGCGCTCATTCGCTCCAGCGGAAGACGGCGCTGGCCCAGGTCATGCCGCCGCCGAACCCCGTCAGCAGGAGGTTGTCGCCGCCGTGGACCCGGCCGCTTTCGATCGCATCGTCGAGGGCGAGCGGGATGGAGGCCGAGGACGTGTTGCCGTAGCGGTCGATGACGACCACGGTCCGCTCCTCGGGGATGCCCAGGCGCTGGCAGGCGGCCTGGATGATCCGCACGTTGGCCTGGTGGGGCACCATCAGGGAGATGTCGTCGGGTCCCAGGCCGGCATCGGCCATGGCCCGCTCGGCCGACTCGACCACGACCCGGACGGCACGGCGGAACACCTCCTTGCCGTCCATGAAGAGGGTGCCGCCGTGCTCGCACTTGAGCAGGTGCCGCAGCGAGCCGTCGGCGTTGAGGTTCCAGCTGAGCAGGCACCCGGGGCCCTCGACCGGCTCGACGACGACGGCCCCGGCGCCGTCGCCGACGATGATGGCGATCTTGCGGTCGTCCATGTCGGTGATCCGCGACAGCGTCTCGGAGCCGATCAAGAGGATGGGGCCCGACCCGACCGCGATGAGGCCGGCGGCGGTGATCAGCCCGTACACGAAGCCCGAGCACGCGGCGTTGATGTCGAAGGCGCCGCCCCGCATGCCGATCCCGTGCTGCACGGTCGGCGCCGTCCCCGGGACGATGCCGTCGGGCGTGGTCGTCGCCAGCACGAGGTTGTCGATCTCCTCGGGTCTGCGCCCGGCACGGGCCAGGGCCGCCTGGCCGGCCTCGATGGCCAGGCCCGACGTCGTCCCGCCGATGTGGCGCTCGCGGATCCCGGTGCGCTCGACGATCCACTCGTCGCTGGTGTCGAGGTTGACCGCCATGTCGTCGTTGGTCACGACCTTGTCCGGCACGGCGATGCCCCAACCGGTGATCCGGATCCCCGTCACGCAGCGGATCCGGCGCGGACCGCGTGGATGCCCACGAACCCGGCGTCCCCGTAGATGATGCCGCCGGTGTTCACCGCCACGCCCGTGCGCGCCCCGGCGACCTGGCGGCCGCCGGCGCGGCCGCGCAGCTGCGTGGCCAGCTCGACCACCTGGGCCAGCCCGGTGGCCCCGAGGGGATGCCCGCGGCCCGACGAGGCCGCCGCTGGGGTTCACGACGAGCCCGGGGGAGCCGACGCCGGTGGCGCCGGCCTCGGTGGCCGGGCCGGCCTCGCCGGGGGCGAAGAACCCGAGCGACTCCAGGGCGTAGAGCTCCTCGGCCGCCGTGGCGTCGTGCAGCTCGACGAGGTCGGCCTCGTCGGGCCCGAACCCGAAGGCCTCCCACGCGCACTCGGCCACCTGGGTCAGCCGGTCGTGGTAGTCGAGCGAGCCGTTTCCCGAGCGGGCCACCGAACCGATGATACGGGGACTGGAGGCGGGGGCCCGAACCGAGGGTCCGCCGAGCACCACCGCGGCCGCGCCGTCCGTGAACGAGCTGCACATCAGGCGGGTCAGGACGCCGGCGACCTGGGGTGAGGCGAGGACCTCGTCGATGGTGACGGAGCGCTGGAACTGGGCCAACGGGTTGCGCGACGCGTGGTCGAACGCCTTGACCGCGGCCGCCGCGATCTGGCGCACGGTGGCGCCCGTCTCGGCCATGAGGCGCTGCGCCCAGGCGTTGTTGAGCCCCATGAGGATGCTCCCCGCCGGATTGTCGTCCTCGTGGCGCCGCTCGTGCAGGTCCCGGCGGTACTCCGCCGGCAGGCCGTCCTCAATGCCGGCGATCGTCTCGGCGCGGTCGCCCGTCCACATCTTCTCGACGCCCAACGCCAGGACCGGGCGGTCCTGGACGGTGGCCGCCATCGTCGCGAGGTGCAGCGCCGAGCTGCCCCCGGCGCACGAGTTGTCGATGTTGATGATCGCCGCTTCGTTGAGGCCGGCCTTGCGCAGCCAGCTCTGCCCGCGCATGCAGCCCTGGTCGCAGAGCCTCCCCGCCATCGCGTTCCCGACCATGACGAGGCCGAGCTCGTGGGCGGACAGGCCGGCGTCGTCCAGTGCCTCGTGCGCGACCTCGTAGGCCATGAGCTCGGGCGCGAGGTCGCGCCGGCTCATGTCGGTCATGCCGGTCCCGAGGATGGCGACGTCGGTCCCGATCATGCCGGCGTGGTCGGTCAGGACGCGGCGCTCGTCACCGGCGAACGCGGCGCGCAGAAGGGCGAAGTGCTCGACGGCGGGCGACCCGGCCACCATCACGACGATGTGGCGGGCCCCGGCGTCTGCGTAGCGCTGCAGTGCGGCGGCACAGGTCTCGGGCGATCCCGCCACGAGATGCCGCTGGAACGCCTTGGGGGGAAGCCGGTACAGGTGCGACAGCCAGGCCGCCCCGCGGGACGGCGCGTCGTCGTCGCCCACGCAGGCGAAGACCACCACGGCGGCCTCCACGGCCTCGGGGGCACGGCCGGCGTCGGTGGTCTCGCGCTCGAGCGCCTCGAGCCCCGCCGCATACTCGTCCGGGGCCAGGAAGAGGGGAACCCAGCCGTCGCCCACGGCGGCGGCGCGCCGCCGGGCCGCGGCGCTCGAGCCTCCGAACCACAGCGGCACGGCGGACGAGGCCGGTTCCTGGACGTACTCGGATTCCTGGACGTGCCCCGAGCCCGGTTCGCCGGCTCCACCCCAGGCGGCACGCAGGCCGGCCACGCCCTCGTCGAGGAGCCGGCCCCGACGGTGGAAGTCCACCCCGGCGCGTTCGTACTCGCCCTCGTGGATGCCGACACCGAGGCCGAGCACGAAGCGCCCCGCCGAGAGGAGTTGGAGCGCCGTCGCCTGCTTGGCGACGGCGGCGGGCCGGCGCAGGGGCAGCTGGAGCACGCACGTGCCCAGGGTCGGCCGGCTCGTGGCGACGGCGGCGACGGCCAGGGTGGTCAGCGACTCGCCCATCGGGTGGGGCCAGAAGAGATGGTCGACCGCCCACAGCGAGTCGGCCCCGGTGGCCTCGGCACGTCGGCAGAGCTCCACCAGATCCGGCGCGCTCCCGGTGCCACCGGAAGTACTACTTGAGGTAGCACCAGGGCTGGGTCGGAGTTCTCCCTGCGTGGTGGGGGGGAGGATGAGCCCGAGGGACGTGTGGCGCGCTCCGCTTCCTACCGGGGTCACACCGACATATTACGTCGGTCCCGGCGGCCTGCACATTCCATCGATGGGGCGTCCTAATCGGGGGGCCGTCGTGTCTCGACCGCCCCTGCGGGACCCCCGGGGGCGCCGAGAACGGCAAGGGTGCAGCGGGCCTCGCAGATGGGCCGTCCGTCGTCGTCGGCCAGGGCGATCCGCCAGACCTGGACGGTCCGTCCCACCCTCACGGGCGTGGCCTCGGCGGTCAGGTGGCCCTCGCGGACCGAGCGGAGGTGGCTGGCGTTGAGCTCGATCCCCACCACGCTGCGCTCCGGGCCTGCCGCCAGGGCGGCCCCGAAACTGGCCGCTGACTCGGCCAGCAGCGCCGAGACCCCGCCGTGGAGGATGCCGTAGGGCTGGTGCACCCGCCAGTTCACCGGGAGGCGCATGACGACCCGCTCGGGGCCCGCCTCGAGGACCTCGACGTCGAGGAGGTCGTGGATGCTGTGGCGCCCGTCGGGCAACGCGGCCGAGCTGCGGTCGGGCGTGGCGGGAGGCGTGGTCACCGCCGCATGTTAGGGGCGCGCCGATAACCTGCGGTCGTGCCCGACGTGGTCGACCTGCGCAGCGACACCGTCACCCAGCCGACTGCGGCGATGCGGCGCGCCATGGCCGAGGCGGAGGTCGGTGACGACGACTACGGCGAGGACCCGACGGTGCGCTCGCTCGAGGAGACGTTCGCGGCGCGGGTGGGCAAGCCGGCCGCCCTGTTCGTGCCCTCCGGCGTGATGGCCAACCAGATCGCCCTGCGAGTCCTCTCGGCACCGGGGACCGCGGTCGTGGCGGGGCGCCGCCAGCACCTGGTCGCCTACGAGTACGGCGCGGCGGCGTTGAACGCCGGGATCCAATTCATCGAGCTCGAAGACGACGACGGCATGCTGCGCGGCGGCGACGTCCGTCGGGCGCGCCGGGCGTCGGAGCACCACCAGCCGTCGGTGTCGCTGGTGTGCATCGAGAACACGCACATGGCTGCGTCGGGCGCCACCTGGACGATGCCCGGTCTGCGCGCCCTGGCCGAGGCGGCCGGCGCGGTCCCCATCCACCTCGACGGCGCACGGCTGTTCAACGCCGAGGTGGCCACCGGGGTACCCGCGGCCGACTGGGCGGCGCCCGCAACGACCGTCTCGTGCTGCCTGTCCAAGGGCCTGTGCGCACCGGTCGGGTCGCTGCTCGCCGGCCCGTTGGGCGTGATCGCCGAGGGCCGGCTGGCGCGCAAGCGGCTCGGGGGAGGCATGCGCCAGGCCGGCGTCCTTGCCGCACCGGGCCTGCTGGCCCTTTCGGAGATGGTCGAGCGTCTCGCCGAGGACCACGCACGGGCGTCCCGGCTGGCCGACGCGGTGGCGCGGCGATGGCCCCGATGCGGGCTCGACCCGGTCGCCGTGCGCACCAACATCGTGACCTTCACGCACGCGGAACCCGACAAGCTCGTGGCCCACCTGGTGGGCCACGGGGTGCTGGCCCATGCCATCGCGCCCGAGACCGTCCGCTTCGTCACGCACCGCGACGTCGGCGACGACGGTATCGAGCGCGCCATGGCCGCAGTGGCCGAGGCGCCGTGAAGGTCCGGATCGGGATCAGCGCGGGAGGGGAGAGCCTCGGTCCCGAGGCCATGGTCGCGCTGGCGCAGGCCATCGGGGAGACGGGATTCGACTCCTTGTGGCTCCCCGAGGTGCTCTCACGCCCCGGGCCCGACCCGCTGGTCGGGCTGGCCTGGGTCTCGGGTGCGTGCCCCGGGCTCAAGATCGGGACGACGATGCTGCTGCCCGGCCGCAACCTCGTGTGGCTGGCCAAGGCGGTCGCCACGCTCGACACGCTCTCTGCGGGACGCTTCCTCCTCACGTTCGTGCCGGGGCTCGGCATCGGCGCCGAGCGCAGCGCCGTCGGGATCCCGAGCGCAACCCGTGCCGTGCTGATGGACGACGCGCTGCCCGTGCTGCGGCGCCTCTGGGCCGGCGACGTGGTCAGTCACGAGGGGCCGGCGGGGTCATTCGCCGGGGTCTCGGTCTCGCCCCGACCGGTCCAGGACCCGTTCGACGTCTGGCTGGGTGGCAACGTCCCGGCGGCTCTCGAGCGCTGTGGCCGCCTGGCCGACGGGTGGATCCCCGCCTTCTGCACGCCCGAGGACGCCGCAGCGGGCAAGGCCGTGATCGACCGGGTGGCCGCCGAGCACGGCCGGGGCATCAGTGCGGAGCACTTCGGCGTCAGCCTCGCCTACGCAGCGGAGGGCACCGACGTGGCCGCGCTGGCGTCGTCGCCCCTCGCGCGACGTGCCCGCGGACGGCCGCTCGAGCGGATCATCCCGGTCGGCCTCGCCGGTCTGCGCACCATGATCGGGCGGTTCCTCGAGGTGGGCTTCTCCAAGTTCATCGTGCGCCCGATGGCCCCGCCGGGGGAGTGGCGGGGCGAGCTCGAGCGGCTGGCCGGCGCGGTGGGCGACCTGCAGACTTGACGGCGGGCAGCGGGCCCGACCGGCGCCGCCCCGCGAACCCTTACGCTGCCGACCATGCCTGACCGACCGCTCACCCTCATGGCCGTGCACGCCCATCCCGACGACGAGGCCATCGGCACGGGCGGCATCCTGGCCCGCTACGCCGGTGAGGGCGTGCGTACCGTGCTCGTGACGTGCACCAACGGGGAGCTCGGCGACGCGCCCGGTGGCCTGAAGCCGGGCGACCCCGGGCACGACGAGGGCGTCGTCGTGCCCTTGCGCCGCCGTGAGCTCGAGGCCAGCTGCGAGGTCCTCGGCGTCTCGCAACTCGAGCTCCTCGGCTACCACGACTCGGGGATGCAGGGGTGGCCGCAGAACGACGCGCCCGGTTCCTTCTGGCGCACCCCGGTGGAGGAGCCGGCACGGCGGCTGGCCGATCTGATGCGCACATACGAGCCGCAGGTCGTAGTCACCTATGACGAGAACGGGTTCTACGGGCATCCCGATCACATCCAGGCCAACCGCATCACCCACGCGGCCGTGGCGGAATGCGGGATCCCGGCCAAGCTCTACTACACCGCTGTGGCCCGGACGATGCTTCGGGGCTTCCGCGACATGTTGGCCGAGGCGGGCATCGAGGGCCCGGCCGAGGTGGAGGACAACCCGGACTTCGGCACGCCCGACGAGCTCATCACGACGAGGATCGACTGCAGCGCGGTCGCCGGCCGCAAGTATGCGTCGCTCGCCGCGCACGCCAGCCAGAGCGACAACATCTTCTTCCTGCAGATGGGCGAGGAGCTGTTCTCCACCGTCATGGGATCGGAGAGCTTCGTGCGGGTCGTCGACTCGACGAACGCGCCGGTACCCGAGGACGACCTCTTCGCCGGGCTGCGCTGATTCGCCGGGCTGCGCTGATTCCGGAGCCCGAGCCGGGCCCGCGCCCCAACCGGGAGAAGGGGGCACGGGGCCCGGTCCGGAGGGGTTCCTACGTCGCGGTGCCGGCCGGGGTCGTGCCGGCACGAGCGCGGGGAAACCGATCCAACGAGACACCGCGCGGCGGCCGCGGCCGACGTCACCGCCGCCAGCACCTCGACAGACTCGGGCGTCTCTGCACCCGGTCCATCCGGAGGCGGGTCGGGGTCCGGATGTCGGGAGGGCGAGAGGGCGCCAGGTCGAGAGGCACGCAAGGGGTACGGGCGAGCGTTGGGCGGGGATTGATACTCGACCAGGGGAAATCCCGGGGACGGGTCCGCCCGTATACCCGGCGATGCGAGAATCGAGCATGGCCCAGGGCGAATTGTCCGACGAGGGACTCCTGGCCGGCATGGCCCTCGGGGAGCACGCCGCCGCCGTCACCTTCGTCCGCCGCTACCAGCGGCGCGTCTTCGGCCTGGCCTACTCCATGACCGGCGACGCCGGGGTTGCCGAGGACGTCGCCCAGGAGGCCATGACGAGGGTCTGGCGCCACGCGCCTGTCTTCGACCCCAGGCGCGGCTCGGTGGCCTCATGGGTGCTGACGATCACGCGCAACCTTGCCATCGACGCGTTGCGCCTCCGCCGTGCCGTGGCGACCGACCCGAACGACTTCGCCCTGGCCGCGCTGCGGAGCACCGAGCGCCACCCCGAGGACACCGCGCACCGCATGGACGCCCGGCACACGGTGCGGGCGGCACTCGAGATGCTTTCGGACGAGCAGCGGCGCGCCGTCGTGCTCGCCGCCGTCTACGGAAGGACGGCGATGGAGATCAGCGAGTCCGAGGGCATCCCGCTCGGCACGGCCAAGACGCGCATCCGGACCGCCCTCATCCGGTTGCGGGCAGCAGTCGAACATGCGGACGGGGGCGAGCGATGAGCGACGACACGGGAGAGCGAGGCTGTGCGCAATACTCCGATGAGCTGGCAGAGCTCGCGCTCGGCGCTCTGACCGGGCGAGACCGGGCACGGGTGCTGTCGCACGTGGAGTCCTGCCGGCGCTGTGCCGACGAGCTCGAGCGGCTGTCCCGGGTCGTCGACACCGTCGTGCAGGCGGCCCCCGAGATGGAGCCCCCGGTGGGCTTCGAGGTCCGACTCTTCGAGCGGATGGGCGTCGCCGACGTGGATCCGAAGCCGCACCATCGCTTCCGGGCGTCGCGTTTCGTGCCGCTCGGGGCCGCCGCCGCCGTCGTCGCCCTGGGCCTCGGCCTCGGCCTGACCCTGACGTCGTCGCCGGCACCCACGACCACGGCACAGTCGCACCATTCGGGAGCAGTCTCGGCCGCCCTCATGGACAACGGCGTGCCGGTCGGTCAGTTCGAGGCCTACAAGGGTGCCAAGACCTGGATGTCGATGACGCTGGTCGATTCGCCGGCCCGGGGGACCGTGATGTGCGCCGTCACCACCAAGGATGGCGTCACCCATTGGGTCGGATCCTTCGTGGTCCGCAAGGGTTACGGGGCGTGGATCGCCCCGCTGGACGTCAGCCCGTCAGCGATCCGCACCGCCGAGGTGGTGTCGCCCAGCGGGACGGTGATCGCCACCGCCACGCTGGGCTGACGCACCCTCAGTACCGGTACGTGTCGGGCTTGTAGGGCCCGTTGACCGGTACGCCGATGTAGTCGGCCTGCTCCCCGGTCAGCGTCGTGAGCTTCACGCCAAGCGCGTCGAGGTGCAGCCTCGCCACCTTCTCGTCGAGGTGCTTGGGCAGGACGTACACGTCGTTCACGTACTGGCCGTTCTGGGTGAACAGCTCGATCTGCGCCATCGTCTGGTTGGTGAACGAGTTCGACATGACGAAGCTCGGGTGACCGGTCGCGTTGCCGAGGTTGAGCAGGCGCCCCTCCGAGAGGATGATGATGGCGTGGCCGTCGGGGAAGACCCACTTGTCGACCTGGGGCTTGATGTTCACCCGCTCGATCCCCGGCGTCTGTGCCAGTCCGGCCATGTCGATCTCGTTGTCGAAGTGTCCGATGTTGCCCACGATGGCCTGGTGCTTCATGTCGGCCATGTGCGTGGCCGTGATTATGTCCTTGTTCCCGGTCGTCGTGACGATGATGTCCGCCTGGGGGAGGATGTCCTCGAGCGTCGTGACCTGGAAGCCCTCCATGGCGGCCTGCAATGCACAGATGGGGTCGACCTCCGTCACGACGACGCGGGCGCCCTGGCCGGCGAGTGACTGCGCGCAGCCCTTGCCGACGTCGCCGAAGCCGCAGACGACCGCCACCTTGCCGCCGATCAGGACGTCGGTGGCGCGGTTGATGCCGTCCACCAGTGAGTGGCGGCAGCCGTACTTGTTGTCGAACTTCGACTTGGTCACCGAGTCGTTGACGTTGATGGCGGGGAAGAGGAGCTCACCTCTCTTGGCCATCTCGGCGAGCCGGTGGACGCCGGTCGTCGTCTCCTCCGTGACGCCCTTGATCCCGTTGGCGATGGACGTCCAGCGTCCCGGGTCCTCCGCCAGGTTGCGACCCAGGAGGCCGAGGACGACCGCGAACTCCTCCGAGTCGGCCGTCGAGGGATCGGGCACCGCGCCCGCCTTCTCGAACTCGACGCCCTTGTGCACCAGCAGGGTGGCGTCGCCGCCGTCGTCGAGGATCATGTTGGGGCCGCCCTCACTGGGCCACAGCAGGGCCTGTTCGGTGCACCACCAGTACTCATCGAGCGTCTCGCCTTTCCAGGCGAAGACGGGCACGCCCCTGGGGTCGTCGGCCGTGCCGTCGGGCCCGACGGCGGCGGCGGCGGCGGCGTGGTCCTGCGTCGAGAAGATGTTGCAGCTGGCCCAGCGCACGCGGGCGCCGAGTGCCGTCAACGTCTCGATCAGCACCGCCGTCTGCACGGTCATGTGCAGGGAACCGGTGACGCGGGCACCGGCGAGGGGCCGGCTGGCGGCGTACTCGGCCCGCATGGCCATGAGACCGGGCATCTCGTGCTCGGCCAGCTCAATCTCCTTGCGGCCGAACGCGGCCAGTGAGAGGTCGGCAACCTTGTAGGCAGGGGGGGAAGTCATGACAGCTCCTTTGGGTCGGATGGACGTGCGCAGGCGCGCAAACATTGCGGCGGGCCGGACGGCGGAAGCGCAACGCACGTGCTCCGACCTCTGTCGGAGGCCGCGTACCCGTCCCAGATAATAGGACGACCACGGGGGTCGGGGCCACCTTGTCCTGAAGAGCCCCCCACGGAATCCTCACATCCCTCCGAACGCGACGGCCTCAGCGTTCTGACCACATCGAGCGTTCTCCAACCCCCGTTGTCAAACACCCGCTCGGCGGACCGCGAATGGCATAGTTGAACAATGGGGAGTGATACGTACTACGAGATCTTGGGCGTGTCGACGACTGCTCCCCAGGACGAGGTCCGGGCGAAGTACCGCAAACTCATTCAAAGAATTCACCCCGACCTGGACGGTCCCGCCGCGCTCTTCCGCCAGGTCCAAGAGGCGTACGAAGTGCTGTCGGACCCCGCTCGGCGGGCTGCATACGACCGGGCGCTCCAAGGCGGAGGCGCCCTACCGCCACCGCGCCACAAGGCCGAACCCCGGCAAGATGCCACCTCGCGATCAGCGGGCCGCACCCGATCCGGCCCGGGATCATCGGGAGCGACCCGGCCATCGGGCGCATCTGGTCGAAAGGCCAAGGGTGGGCAGGCCAAGGGTGGGCAGGCCTCGAGGAGGACGGTTGTCCAATCGAGCTTGCGCCGATACCCAGCACGCGTGGTTGCCATGGCGGGCGCGGTGCTGCTCGTCCTGGGCGCGGCGGCCATGGGGCCGACCGGCCAAGGTCTGCTCGTGCTCGTGCTCGTGCTCGGGCTGGTGGCGCTCGTCCTGGCCGGCGTTGCGGGACTCGGTGCTCGAGGGGCGAAAGAGTCTGAGGCCTATCAGCGCTCGGGCATGGCAGCCGTCGACACCATGAACGGACGGCAATTCCGGTTCCTCCTTGAGCACCTGTTTGCGAAGAAGGGGTACCGGGTCGCCCGGCTCCGTCTTCGACGGGATTCCGGCGCCGACCTGCTCCTCGATCTCCCCCATGGACGCACCATCGTGCAGGTGCAGCACTGGGGCGGCATGGTCCGCCACGAGGCCGTGCACCAGGCCGTCGTGGCCAAGGCACGCTACGGGGTCGCCCACGCGCTGGTGGTCACGTCGTCGAACTACTCCCAGGACGCAGTCGCGGTAGCGAACTCGCATGGAGTGATGCTGTGGAACAGAGCCGCTCTGGCGGCCGAGCTCTCCACGTTTCGCAGAGACGCAGTCCTGTCGGGTCCGAAGCGGTTCTCCGCGGACCTGCGGGCCGGATCCCTCATGACCCTCGGCTTCTTGGCGACGCTGCTGGTGGCCCTGGTTGCCGCCGGTGCGCGAGCACGAAGCAGGGTGGCGGGGACGCGACCCCGTGGCTGACGCTCGAAGGTTGCCTCAATGCCCCAATCAGGTCGCCACCCTGACCCTGATTCCCGGACCGATACTGTGGTCGCCCGCTTCGTCGTAGGCGATGCTCCGAACGACGTGGATGCCGTTCGGAACGTCCGTGGTGTGCCAGTACAGGCCCCAAAAGCCATGGGCGGACGCTGCCGGCCCGATGACCGCGCTCGTCTGTCCGCCGCCGGTGATCTCGAATTCCACCCTGGTCACGCCGAGCTGGAACGCCCCGACGGTGATGTGGATCCGGTCGACGTACGCTCTCGGAGCACGACGCGGTGATCACGAACCCCGAGATCACAAAGAAGACGTCGACGCCCACGTAGCCTCCGCCCAAGCCTGGGACGTGCGCGTGAAATAACGCCGACGAGCATGACCGCGATGGCTCGCAGACCCTGGACGTCGGTGCGGAATTTCCGGTCCTCGGGTGCCGTCCCGGCTTCGTCCCCTGAGAGCAGGAGGCGTTCGTCAGGCCGTACGGTGGAGCCGATCACCATCTCGGTTCGTGCGGCGAGCGAGTTCGATTGATCAGGTCATGGAGGCATGACGAGCGACGCCCGTAGCCCCACGCAGTGATCAGACGGATCAGCACGCCACTCTGGCTCTCATGGGACGCTTGGGCCGATGGTGGCAACAGCGATCGAAAGGCAAAGGAGCAACTCCGCCGGAAGGCGCTCTGCACGCATTCACTATCAGCTCGCCGGATCGGTCTGGGTGGGCAAGGTGGTTGCTGCCGCAGATAGGTGCGGAAGCCAAAGGCCTCTCGTGATCGCTGGCGGGGAGTCGCGCCATGACCCGTCGGTCGGAAGCGCGTCGCGGCACAGCTGATCCGCGCTTGTCATCGGGCTCCGAGGCCCGAGAAATTGGGCCACAGACTCAGGTCGAGGTCCGGGAAGCGCGTGGCGAGAGCGAGCACATCAGGCGAGTACAGCTCGACGAGCCGCGGCGGACATCTTCGTCCAGGTCGAGGCTGCTTCGAAGTCGTCGTTGACCTGGTTTCCCAATCCCTTCCGGAATGAACGGCTCCAGCCCGAGAAATCGGTACGTGCGGGCGAGCTGGCCGGCGGGATCGGCCACGCAGCGCTCGTACTGCAAGACGAGGATCTGCTCCGGCGGGAAGTGCGTCGAGCCACCGGCGCAGTGCGTCGTGGTAGAAGCCTCGGGCGACCGCGTCCTGATACGCCTCCACCGTGCAGCCTTCCGCGGTCGCGGCGTTGGTGGGCGAGCCCCGAGCGGAAGCGCTCGACGGGGTCGCGCAGAAGTGCAAGCAGCCGGGCCCGAGGAGCGGCCCGAGCGAGGAGCGCGGGAACCCACGGAAGGTGGATGTAGTCGGGGGTCCATTCGCCCGTCAGACGGCCCGGCAGGACGCGGGAACCAGTCGTGGTACAGCGAGCATTCCGCAGGCCCGAACGGGCGCGTTGGCGTACCGGCCGAAGAAGTGGCGTTCCTTGTGGATGTCGGCGGCGGGAGTAGACGTCTGGGTGTGCGCAGATGGCGTCGTACCACCAGGTCGTCCCCGCCTTTTGCGCGCCGATGCCCACGAAGTCGGGTGCCCCGGTGACCTCGTTCACCCTCGGCGTGGTGGCGGGGTGGGGTCGAAGCCGTCCTCCCAGGGTGCGTACTTGCCGAGGGCATGAAGGATCGACCGCCTGGCCGGAGCGGGCAACCTGGCAAAGGCGGGCACGGCGACCCGGCGCACGCCGCGCAGTCCGTCCGGTCGCTCGTTGCTCTCGCTCGGGTGCCGTCACCGCCCGTCACGCATCTCGCCGCTCACTCAGCGACCTCGTCGCGCCTGGCGGGCATCCTCGTGCGATTCCCGACGCCACACGAGATTCATCGGGTCACCGTCGAGCGCTGGGCCGGTGCGACCACTGGCGCCACCACGTCCGCCATGTCAACGACTGCATACCCTCGGTGGCGGCCAACCGGTCGAACTCGTCGAGGACCTGCTCGAGCACAGCGAAATTCTCGGACCGGTGCTGGGAGAAATTGTGCGGGTGCCACCACAGGTGGAAGATGCGGCCGCGTCGCGCCGCGTGGCGCATTCCCGAGCGCAACCGGGCCAGCCGCAGAGGCTCGAGCCGCCGCCGGGCGGGGTCGAACGGCCGCAAGAAGGCGCTGGCCGGCACGTCGCAGAGGCCCGACGGCAGCAGGACGTCGTTCCACGCCGTCGTCGGAGGAGGCGAGACGCCGACGTAGGTGTCGGCCAACCTGGCGCCGCGGCGCAGAAGTGCTCTGGTCGCCGCTTCGGCGGGCTCGGTGACCCCAGTGCGCTGCGGACCCCGGATGCAGCGGAACCCCAGAGTCGAGGACGGCGTCGGCGTATGCCGGGTTCCACTGGTTGCGGGGGAGCACCAGGCTGGTCAGCTCCAGGCCGCGCCGACGGGCGATCGACTGCGCTGCCGCCAGGTCGGCCCGGAACGTGCCTTCGTTCTGCCCGGGTTCGAGGCAGTAGTAGTGGGAGAACGTGTGCGACCCCACCTCCTGGCCGGCGCTGGCGCCGATCAGGTCGACGAGTGAGCCGGCCAGGTGCTCGGGATCATGCTCCTCGTCGAGTCCGATCGTCTCGACGTAGGGATCGAGCTCGGGCGCGCGCGTAGGTCGGCCGCTCGCGGGCACGTGGGCTTCGAGCTCATCGACGGCTCGAGGCGAACAGGAATCCGACGGTGGCCCACGTGGCACGGATGTGCCGCTCCGCGAACAGCGCGACCATGTCCTCCACGGCCCGGCGGGCCTCGGGCAGGCGGCGGTACAGGGCGTCGCCTCGTGCCACGTGGTCCCGCACGCCCCAGTGCAGCTCGAAGTCGAGCGAGATGACCAGGGCTCCCGGCCGGTCGGGCATGGTCACCGCCTCCACATCCTCACCGCGTTCCTCCTCGTGCCACCGGCCCCTGCTCCGAGTTGGCGCCGGGGACGTCACGGCCACTCCGGCGGCACCGATCGTAGTTGACGCTCCCGCGACTGGAGCCGGGTTCGCGATCGACGCCGCTCAGCGGACCCCGTGGCGCCAACGGCGCCAGAGGTAGCCCCAGAGCGTGGGGTGGTAGTAGAGGCCCGAGCCCGGGGCGATGCCCGTCGGCATGGGCTCGAGCTCCTGCCCGGCCATCACCTTGTCCACCTGCGGCCCCGAGCAGAGCGAGGCCGTGCACCAGGTGCAGGTCCGGGTAGGTGGCGATCGTGTCCTCGTCGGTGACGTCGAAGGTTGCCTGCGCCAAGATCGCGCCGGTGTCGATTCCGGGGTCCACCAGGTGCACCGTGGTGCCGACCCACTCGGGGTGCCGCTCGGCCAGCGCCCAGTATCCGCCGTGGACCCCGCGGTAGCGAGGCGTGATGCCGGCGTGCATGTTGACGACGGGGCAGCCCAGCGACTCCAAGCACTCGGGAGGCGATGATCCGAGTCCCGTGCACCACGACCAGGGCCGGCCCGAGCGATGCGAGCAGTGCCACGGTCGCCTCGTCGTTCACCGACGGCACCCGGTGGACGGGGAGCTCCATGCGTCACGCCGACCGAGGCCGCGCCCAAGATGGCAGCCCGCCGACGAGCCCCCTGACGCCTGAGGATGGGCTGCAGCACGCCGACGAAGAGGACCTGGCCGGCGACGGCGAGCCATCCGACTCGTCGTGCCCGGCGCCGGGCCATCCGCAGCCGAGAGGGCGGATTCTCCACGACCACGACCAGGTCGGGCACCCGGGAGGCGAGGAAGTTGGCGACGATGTCCGTGCTCTCACCCGGGCCGGCCAGGAGCACCACCGGCGCCGCCGCATGGGTGACCGCGTGGTCGACCGAGGTGTCCGCCGACGTCGGCTCGGCGGGCTCTGTCAGAGCGCCTCCCGGAACCATGCCACGGTGGCCTCCAATCCGTCCTGCAGCGGCGTCGGTCGGACTGCGGGGAACAACGCGCCCAGGCGCGTCCGGTCGGCCTGCGAGTCGTGCACGTCGCCCGCCCGCGGCCCGACGTGGTCGCGGCGGAGCTCATGGCCAACGATCTCCTCGAGGGCCGCGATCAGCTCCAACAGGGACACCCGCGAGCCGTACGCCAGATTGACCGGCGCGGGATCCGACGACGCGGCGACGAATGGCGTCGGCGAGCACCGAGACGACGGTGTCGACGTAGGTGAAGTCGCGGGTCTGGGTGCCGTCGCCGTGGACCGGCAGTGGCGTGCCGGAGAGGGCGCACGAGACGAAGGCCGGCACCACGGCCGCGTAGGCGTGTCCGGCCGGCTGCAAGGGCCCGAAGACGTTGAAGAAGCGGAAGGCGAGCACCGGAAGCCCGAACGAACGCTCGTAGGAGAGGGCGTACGACTCGGCCGCGAGCTTGCTGGCGGCATACGGGCTCACCGGCATGGGCGCCATGTCCTCTCGTTTCGGCAGGGTGGGGTTGGCCCCGTACACCGACGAGGAGGATGCCACGACGACGTGGGGCATGCCGTGGCGTCGTGCTGCCTCCAGCACCATCATCGTCCCGGTGCCGTTGACCTGGTGGGTCGCCATGGGATCGGCCAGCGAGCGGCTCACCGACGGGCGGGCCGCCAGGTGGACGACTGCGTGTGCCCCAGCCATCACCCGGTCGAGATCGTCGACGTTCAGAATGGAGCCTTCCGCGAGCTCGACCGAGGGTGAGTCGGCGAGGTTCTGGCGCGAGCCGGTCGAGAGGTCGTCCAGAGCGACCACGTGGTCGACGAAGTCCTGCAGGACGAGCATGCGGCAAAGGTTGGCGCCGATGAATCCGGCTCCGCCGGTGACGACGACCTTCACTGGCGGTGACGGGTGGTCACAACGACTCGACGCGCGGTCCCCGGATCCGGTTGCGGGTGTCGAGCACATAGCGTGCTCGGTCAAGGACCATGTCGTAGTCGAACGCGTCGTGATCCGTCACCACCACCACGGCGTCGGCCATCTCCACCTCGTCCGCCGTCAACTCGACGTGCCGCACGTCGGTAGCGCCCGGTGTCACGTGCGGGTCGGCGACCCTGACATCGGCGCCGAGCGACCGAAGGCTTTGAGCGATCACCACGCCGGGCGACTCGACGGAAGTCCCCCGTGTTGGGCTTGTAGGCCAGACCCAACAGAAGCACCCGGGAGCCGTTGACGGCGCGCTTGCCCCGGTTCAGGGCCAGGGTCAGTCGGGAGACGACGTAGTCGGGCATGTGCGCGTTGATGTCGTTGGCCAGCTCGACGAACCGGAACTGCTGGCCGAGGCTCCGGCGCACCTCCCACGACAGATAGCTGGGATCGATGGGCAGGCAATGCCCTCCGACGCCGGGGCCGGGCGTGAACCGGAGGTAGCCGAATGGCTTCGTCGACGCCGCATCGATCGCTTCCCAGATGTCGATGCCCATGGCCTCGGCGAACACGGTCAATTCGTTGACCAGCGCGATGTTCACGTGGCGAAACGTGTTCTCCAAGAGCTTCGTGAGCTCGGCCTCCCGGGTACCCGAAACGGGCACCGTGCGATCGACCAGCCGATCGAAGAAGGACTGCACGGCCTGCAGCGACTCCTCGTCGATGCCCGAGACGACTTTCGGGGTATTGGCAAAGTTCCACGTGGGGTTGCCGGGGTCGATTCGCTCCGGGCTGTAGCCGAGGTGGAAGTCGCGTCCGGCGACGAGCCCCGAGCCGTCTTCGAGGATGCCGGCCACCAGATCCTCCGTGGTCCCGGGGTAGGTCGTCGATTCGAGGATCACCGTCGCCCCGGCACGGAGCGACGTGGCCAGCATGGCCGCGGAGTCCGTGACGTGGGAGAGATTCGGCACCCCGTCGGTCAGGGGTGTGGGCACGTCGATGACGGCCACGTCGAAATCGCGCGTTCGTCCCGGGTCGTCGGTGGGCTCGTAGCGCCCGGTGGCCAGTGCTCGGGACACCACGTCACTGGCCACGTCCTCGACCTGCGACTCCCCGGCGGCCAGGCGTTTGATCCTGGCGACGTCGACATCGAAGCCGACGACATCGAAGCCGACCTCGACCGCCCGCATGGCGACGGGGAGACCCGCGTAGCCCTGGCCGACGACGACCAGGCGATCACCCTGCGCAACCACTAGGCACCCGCTCGCTCGGTCTTGAGGTCGGCCGACTCGTGCCGGTGGTGCGCGCTGGAAATCGGCACCGTGTGACCTCCGTCGGGTCCCAGGTCGGGAGTAGCCGGAGCGGAGGGCACGAGATCGAGAGCGGAACCGGCGCTGACGAAGAGAAGCCGGCGCGCCTCGTCGGTGTCTCCTCGTTGCACGGCTTCGGCCAGCTGCCCGAGACACGAATCGAACCATGCCTTCGGTGTGGTCACCGGCAGCAGCCGGGAGATGGACGGGTGATCGGTCCCCAGGACTTCTTCGTCGGGTTCCCGAAGGTCCTCTTGAAGCTTCTCGCCGGGACGGATGCCGGTGACCTCGATCTGGATGTCGACGCCGACGCGACCACCCGACAACTGGATCATGCGGCGCGCCAGTTCGATGATCGGGACGGGTGGGCCCATCTCGAGCATGAAGATGTCGCTGCCCTCCGACAACAGGGACGCCTGGAGGACGAGTTGCACCGCCTCCTCGACGCTCATGAAGAACCGGGTCATCCTGGGATCGGTCACCGTGACCGGGCCCCCGGATTCGATCTGACGGGCGAATGTCGGGATGACGCTGCCCCGGCTCCCCAGCACATTGCCGAACCTGACCGCCGAGTAGGTGCCGCCCTGAGGCGATCGACTCAACAGCACCTGTTCGGCCACCCGCTTGGAGGCGCCCATGACGCTCGACGGCTTCACGGCCTTGTCGGATGAGACCAGCAAGAAGCGACTCACCCCGACGGCCGCTGACGCCTCGATGACGTTGAGCGTTCCGAAGACATTGGTCCGGGCGGCCTCGACGGGGTGGTCTTCGAGCACAGGAACATGCTTGTGGGCGGCCGTGTGGAGCACGACATCGGGCCGGTATCGCTCGAACACCCTGAAGAGCGCGTCACGATCGTTGATGTCCACCAGGGCCTGGTGACAAGGTCCGTCGACCATCGACATGGTGTCGTGCAGGTGGGTCTCGTCGTGGTCGAGAAGGACGAGCCTGGCGGGACCACACCCGGCGACCTGACGGCAGATCTCCGAACCGATGGAGCCTCCGGCACCGGTGACCAGCACCGTGTGACGTTCGAGCGACCGGCGAACGCCCTCGAGGTCGGTGGCGACCGGGGTCCGACCCATCAGGTCCTCGATGCTCGGCTGGCGCGCCCTCCGGATGGCGAACATGTTCGTCGGTCCGTTGACCACGTCGATCATGGTGGGGAGCACCTTCATCGAGATCCCGGCTGCCTCGGCCGAGCGCAGCACCACGGCGATCATCTCGGGCGAGGGCTGGGGTATCGCGAGGAGCACCTCTTGGAGCATGTAACGACTCGCGGCGGCCGGGATGTCCTCAATGCTTCCGACGACCGGAACACCCACGAGGGACATGCCATGCACCGACGTGTCGTCGTCGAAGACGGCCACCGGGATCAGTCCGGCGTCGGGGTGGCGGAGCATCTCGCGCACGGCTGACGCGGCCGCGCCGCGTGTCCCGACGATTGCCACCCGCAGGCCGCTGCCCCGCGAGCCGCGTTGCCAGGCGAAGATGCGCGAGTGGAAACGGATCAGGCTCATGCCGGCGGCCGCGAAGAACAGGCCGAACGCCACCACCTCGGGGTGTAGGAGTTGGAATCCGGCGAGCCTGATGACCGGATAGACGACCAGCAGGACGGCAGCAACCGTCGCGGTCGAGAAGACCATCTGTCGTGCTTCTTCGAGCCCGGCATGTTGCCACATGCGGCCGTACAGCCCGTACGCCCGGTTGCTGATGAGGGTCACGATCACCACGATGAGGACGAAGAGACTGAAGTGCCAGCTGTACTCGGACGGAGCGACATGTGCGCCAGTAGAAGACCTCGGATGCGCTGTATGCCGCCACCACGCAGGCCGCGTCGAGCACCATGAAGAGGAGCCTGGCGCGCACCCGGCTGGCCAGCACGGCTATCTGACTGGAGATCTTCGTGGACCGCTGGTCCGCCCGACCGGCGGTGACCGCGGGCTCCGACGCGCGATGATCGGCTCGGGGGTCCGTCATCTCGTGACGCCCGACCGATGCCGAGGAGTGGACGACCAGCCTGGTCGTGTCAAGTTGCTCCCTCGTTCCCCCGAAGCCCGACGCAAATGTAGCGCGCCTCGGGGAATTTGCGCACGGGGGATTTCACGTCCCGGCGCATGGAGTGCTCCAGTCTTGGGAATGGAGGCCTGGGTCATGTGGTTGCTCGCCTTCCGTCACACGGGTGCCGGCCTTACCGGTCGACTGTTGGCTCTGGGGCCCCACCCGACTTCGCCCTTCCGGCGATGCTGCTGTGTCGCCGGCACGTCAGTGGCGGCCTCCCTGTTGCTGCCCCTTTGCGCCGTGTGCCAAAACCCGGTTGCTGAACGATTCCGCTGTTGTCAAAACGTTGTGCGGGTTCGGTCCTGTTGGCTCTAATTTCCGCGTGAATGGCGATGGCAGCATCCTGGATTGTGGCGGGAACCTGCGTCAGGAGGTCGCTAATTCCGCGTCCGGAAAAAGGGCATGCAACGCCCGTGTGAGCCGAGGGTTGACCCTGAAAGAGGGCGGCGTGCTGTTAGCTTGGACGGCCACTCGAATGTCACGAGTAGGGGCACGGCCACGGGTTTGACGTCGGGAGAGTAATGGAGCGGAACGACTACCTGAGTGCACTGGTCCGGGGCTGGTGGCTGATCGCCATATTCGGCCTGGTCGGGCTGGCTGTCGGGCTGCTCCTCCCCAGGCCCAATCTGGTCCATGAGACGCACTGGGTGTCCGGATCGGCTTCGGATCGGCTCCCCCCGCCCCGGCGAACACCGGGAGCCAGTTCGGGGGCGGGATCAGCCCCGACCAGATCCTCTACTACGCGAACAGCGACGCGGTGATGCAAAGCACGAGCCAATTGGCGCACCTCAACGAGCCGCCGTGTGGAGGTCAGGAGCCAGATCTCCCTCATCGGTCCACCGGATCAGACGGGACCCTCGTCGTCGGCGCCGAGCAGCGGGCAGGCCGGTGTCATCGACGTCCAGACCGTTGGATCGACCAGCGCCGCGGCGCTGAACCTCAACAATGCCTTCGACCAGGCGGTGACCTTCGAGTTGGCGGACCTGGCGTCGCAGGGACTGAAATCGTCTGAGCAGCAGACGCAGCAGACGCTGCTCACCATCGAGAACGAGATCGCCACCAAGAACTACCCCCTTGGCCTCACGGACCAGGCTCTGCAGGTCCAGGTGAACGCCCTCCAGCAGCACCTGGCGGACCTTGTCGTCCAACAGCCGTACACGGGCTTCCAGCTGCTTCAAAATCCCTCGGCCTCGACGGTGAGCCAGATCACGCCGAGCTCGGCAACCAACAGCCGCCCCGTGCGCGCCGCGGCCGGCCTGGCGATCGGCCTGATCATCGGAGCCCTGGCCGCCTTGGCGCGCTGGTTCCTGGACAGGCGTCTGAAGACGGCCAGGCGTGCCCAGGTCGCCTTCGGCTACCCGGTGGTCGGCGAGATCCCGCCCCACTCGAGCGATTCGACCGAGCCGTACCGCCTACTCTGGCTGTCGGTCTTCCGCGAGCCCCTGCCCCTCCCGCCCTCGGATCACCGCGAACGGTTCTACGAGGGGGAGGACCCGGTGCTGGAGTCGGGCGTCGGGAGCGGCTCGGGTCAGGCGGGCTCACCATGAACAAGAACCCGCCGCGCCACGCTGCGTCGGACCTCACAGCGGCCCGGCACGCGGCACGCAGCGTGGTGATGGTCACCGCGGCGGGGTTGGAGCCGTCACTGGGGGATGTCGCACTCAACCTCGCCACGGTCTGTGCCGAGACGGGTCAACGGGTCGTGCTCGTGAGCACCTCCGGCCTGGCCTCGCCCGGCGACGCCGAACTGCCGCAAACCCCGCCGCTGTGGTGGAAGAGCTGGCCGTCCCCTCGGAGTGACGACGGTGCCCGCTCCGCCGATGGGGAGAGCCCCAGCCTCGTGTCCGGCCCATTGAGCCCGGCCGACGTGGAGGAGCTGCTCGGGGAGACCTCCGTGCCCGGCGTGTCACGCCTGGACCTGCGGTACTTCATCGGCCACCCGGCTCAAGTCGTCGTCCGCATGCCGGACGTGCTCGCCGCGCTGCGGCAACTCGTCGACGTGGTGATCCTCGAGGTCCCCTCCTACCTCTCGATCCACCACGGGGAGGGACTCACCCCGCTGGTCGACGTGGTGCTGGTCGTGGCCGAGCGCCAGGCGACGACCTTGGGCGAGGTGCGAAGGACGAGTGCGGCGCTGAAGCGTCTGGGGGCACCCGTGGTCGGCATGGCAATGACCGACGGCCCTCCACTGGAAAGCTACGTCTGGGGCGTCGACTCCGAGCTCGAGCTGGCGGACGAGCAGCCAAGTGGGGACCCAACGGAACCAGTTCCCATTGTCAAGTCCGCCGGAATCGCTCCTGCGGTGCCGCAGGACGACGGGTTCGTAGTCCACCACCCGCTTCCGGGGGCCTGAGCGAGTCGGGGCCGGCCAGTCCCAATGCCCCACGGACAGATGGTCACATCACAGCCGATCACGGCGTGCCTCATCGCGGTGGTCCTCTTCGCCATCGGCCGCGCCATCATCCGGCGCGTCACCGAGGCCGAGGGCGATCCGTGGCTCGCCAAGGCCCTGACGATCTGCCTGCTCCTGCACCTGATCTGCGCCCCCTTGCAGATCTGGGTCGTCGACCACCTCTACCAGGGAATCGCAGACTACAACCGGTATGACGGGCAAGGTGCAGCGCTGGCATCGGGATTCCGCCACTTCGATTTCTCGCTGGCGCCGGCCAATCTCCGAGGAATTGTCTCCGACGGCTCCGTGAGCATCGTGACGGGTGTGGTCTTCGCCATCATCGGGGTGAACCAGGCAGGCGGTTTCATGGTCTACAGCTTTCTCTCGTTCATCGGGATCATCTTCTTCTACCGCGCCTTCACACTCACGTTCAGCGGGGCGGGCAATCGCCGGTACGGGTACCTGGTCTTCTTCCTTCCCACCCTTCTCTTTTGGACATCGGATGTGAGCAAGGAAGCGCTCATGACGTTCCTGCTCGGAATGACCGCCTACGGATGCGCACGCATCCTGGCCCATCTCCGCGGTGGTTACGTGCTGGTCGTCGCCGCTTCAGCGGGCGGCGCGTTCATCCGACCGAACGAGACGCTCGTGGCCCTGGCCGCCTTCACGATCGCCATGCTGGTCCGACCCGCGAGTCCCACCGCCAGATTTGGAGGAGCCCGCCGCACGGGCTCCCTCGTCCTTCTCGGAGCGTTGGTCGGTGCCGCGGTCTTCGTGACGCTCCACTATCTCCCTGGCCTCAACGGCGCGGTCAACCTGTCGCAGATCAACAAGAACAATCAGGGCCCCGGCAGCGGGTTCGGGAGCAGTGGCGTCGCCTATTCCTCGAGTCCCCTCTACTTCCCCAAGGACGTCTGGGTCGTCTTGTTCGACCCGTTGCCGATCAACGCCCATGGTGGCGGACAATGGTTCGCCGCGCTGCAGAACAGTGTGCTGGTGGTGGTGATCCTCACGTCACTCCGGCAGCTGCGGATACTCCCGCGGGTGGCCTTCGCCCGGCCCTACGTCATGATGTGCGTGTTCTACACGGCCGCGTTCTGCTATTTCTTCGCGGCCCTGGGCAACCAGGGATTGATCACCCGGGAGGCGACAGTGGTGTTGCCCTTCTTCCTCGTCCCGCTCTGCATCCCCCGGGGCCCTCGCGATCGTCCGCCCCGCTACGTGTGGGAGCTGCGCTACCGTGACCGCGTCGCACGACGGCGAGCCATGGCCCGCCGTGCCCAGCCACCCGCACCGCGGCGAGCGTTGCGGACCTGACCGCTCACCATCGGTTGGAGGCCGGCTCGCCATCGCTGGGCCATCAGGTCGAGCGTGAACGTCGCTTCGTCGAGGCGGTGGCACTGAGCACCCGCTCATAGGCCTGCAGCGACTTGGACACCACGACCCGATCGCTGAACTCGGCCTCGGCCTTGCGGCGACCGGCGGATCCCATCTCCTGGCGGAGGCCGGGGTCACGCACGAGCTCCTCGATCGCCGCGGCCAGGCGCGCGGGGTCGTGCAGGGGGACGAGCAGTCCGGACTGTCCGTGGGAGACGACTTGCCGGCAGCCACGGATGTCCGTGGCGATGACCGGCAGGCCGCTGGCCGCCGCCTCCATGGCCGATCGGGGGAAGCCCTCACGGTGGGAGGGCAGCACGAAAAGGTCGAATCCTGGGTAGACGTGCTCCATGTCGTCCCTGCTCCCGGCGAAGACGATGTGCCCGCGGCGACCGGCGGCCGCCAGCTGCTCTGGTGAGATGGCATCGGCCTTGTCGGAATCGGATCCCCCCACCACCACGAAGGTGACGTCGGGGAATGTGTCGTGCAGCCTCTCGGCAGCCTCAAACAGCTCATGGAAGCCCTTCTGCCAGACCAGACGCGCCACGGTCCCGACCACCACCGCATCCATGCCGACGCCGAGGTCCGCCCTGGCCCGTCGTCGAGCCTGCTCGCTGGCTGCCGGTCGGAAGCGTTGGAGGTCGACGCCGTTCCCGAGCAGCACCAGCTTGTCCCTCGGCACGCCCAAGCGGGCGAGCACACGGAAGTCCTCGGGGTTCTGCACCAGCTCGGCACCCGAGCACATGGAGGCCGTCCGTTCGAGGGCGTAGACCAGGGCCCGGCGCGACGCCCGATCCTCCGGGCTGGCGTAGAGGCCGTGCACGGTGTTGACGACACCGGGGACCCCCGCCGCACGGGCGGCCACCCGCCCGTAAAGGCCCGGCTTTGGGTTGTGGGTGTGGACGATGTCGGGCTTGAGTCGCCGGAAGAGCTTCCACAACTCGATGAGCGCCATGACGTCCTGGCCGACGGCGGTGGACCGGGTGGCGTGTCGCAATGGCTCGTGACGGATGCCCCACGATTCCAGCTCGGGGACGTACGGCCCCGGAGCCGACGCTCCGACCACCTCCATGCCGGCGTCGGCAAATGCTCGGAGTTGCGGGCCGAGCAGGAGCACCAAGCTCATGTCGACGGTGGTGACGTGGATCAGCCGCTTCCCGACCAGCGTGCTCAACGCGCCCGCGCCACCTGCAGGTAGATATCGCCCACGGCCTGGCTCGCTTCGGCGATGTCGAAGATGGAGCTACGGAGCTTGGCCTGGCGGCCGAGCCGCGACCGCAATTCCGGATCCGCCGCGAGCCGCTTCATGGCATCGACCAGGGAGCCTGGGTCGCCCGGCGGCACCAGCAGGGCGTCCACCTCGTCCTGGAGGATTTGGGGCACGCCGCCGACGGAGCTCGCCACGATAGGCAAACCCACGCTTGTGGCTTCCATCAACGCGACAGGGAGGCCTTCATGGAGCGAGGCCAGGACGAAGGCGTCCGCGCCCGCCAGCAGCTCCAACACGTCGTCGCGCTGGCCGAGGAACTGGAACTGATCTCCGAGCGCCAGATCGAGGTGACGGGCGTGGAGCGTGGTATCCAGCGGGCCGCGCCCCACCGCGGCGATGCGGATCGGGAGCCCGTTGTCCGCGATGGACCGGGCCGCCGCGAGCAACACGTCGTAGCCCTTCTCGGGACGCAGGTTGGCCACGGCCATGAACAGCAACTCGTCGTCGCCCACTCCGAGCTCGGAGCGTACGCCGTCTCGGAGCTCTGCACGACGGGCGATGAGGGAGTCCGACCGGGACAGATCGACACCGTGCACCACGATCGTGGCCCGGCGGCGCAGCGTTGCCGGAAGGGCGTCGTAGGACGCCTGCGACACCGTCACCAGCCGTTCCCCTCTGATCATCGTGGCACGCAGCAACGCTCGATTCACGAACCTCGCACGGTCCCACAAGCTGTGCTCGGTGTACACGACGCCCGGTCGGTTGGAGCGGGGAAGGGAAGCGACGACCGGCTGGCCCAGCGCGGCTGCGTAGGGAAGGTGGAAGTGCACGACGTCGTAGGACCCCCGTACCAGCAGCTGACGAAGGGCCCCCATCCATCGCAGATCCGCGTTCTGGGCCGCGCCGAGGGCGTGCACGGGCGTGCCGGCGGCCACGACCGCCGGCACCAGGGCGTCCTGGTCCCGGAGCACGTAGGCCACCTCGTAGTGGAACCTCTCTCGGTCTCCCGCCGCGACCATGTCCACCAGCAAGCGTTCGGCGCCCCCGTAGCCGAGGCACTTGATGACCAGCAGCACCCGCAGGGGTCGACCGGGCGCACGGGACTGAAACCCCTCTTCAACGCCCACCCGCCGATAGTACCGGCCGAAGCCCCCGTCCGGCTCCTCAACGGTTCGCAGCCTGCGCGATACTGTCGGTCTTGCGTATCGGTTGGGAACGAGGGCCTGCGGACGTGGGCGGAGAGGTGCCGTAATCGATGACCTTGCCGACTCCCTCGGAAGGGGGGGTGTCATTTGGCGCGAACAGCATCGGGGCGGAAGGCGACGCATCGGTGCCGGCAGAGCCGCCGAGCCATCTGGTCTACCGTCACGAGTCTCGGTTGGGAACGTCGCTCCGCGCCCTTTGGTCGAGCCGGGACATCATCTACACCCTCGCCGAGCGCGATCTGCGGGCCCAGTACAAGCAGGCCACTCTGGGATTCCTCTGGGCGCTGATCTTCCCGCTGGCCATGCTCGGCATCTTCACGATCATCTTCTCCCGGACGTCGTCGAACGGGGTTCCCGGGATCCCGTACCCGCTGTACGCCTACGTCGGGATCCTGTGCTGGACCTTCTTCTCCGGCAGCTTGGGGACTGGCGGCACCTCGCTACTGACCAACAACGCCCTCATGAGCAAGACCCAGTTCCCGCGAGAGTGCTTCCCGCTCGAGAGCATCCTGGTGACGGCGGTGAACTCCGTACTGGCGTGGATCCCCCTGCTGCTGCTCTTCGTCTTCTATCGCTTCGTCCCGTACCCCACGACGATCTGGGTGCCCTTTCTGATACTGATCGAGTTGGGCTTCACCATCGGCCTCACGGTTGCGGTGTCCGCATTGATCATTCAGATGCGCGACCTCGCGCAGGTCCTCCCGATCATCATCATGTTGGGACTCTTCGCCACGCCGGTGATCTGGCAGTTCAAGCGCATCCCGGAGAAGTGGCAGTTGGTCTACGGCTTCTTCAGCCCGCTGGGGCCGGTGATCGACGACGTTCGCCGTACCATGCTCCAGGGTTTGAACCCTGCCCCCGGACCTCTGCTGGCGGCCATCGCCGGCACCGTCTGCTATCTGGCACTCGGATACCGAACCTTCAAGCGGTTCGAGGTGAACTTTGCCGACATTGCCTAAAGGGTCTATCCGCGTCGAGCACGTGTGGAAGAAATTCCGTGCCGACCGCACGGCGCCGCTGTTCTACGACCAGTTCGTCCGGATGCGTCGCTCGTTCACCAAGGGGACGCGGAAGGACTATCGCTGGGTGCTCAAGGACATCAACCTCAGCGTGGAGCCGGGGGGGACGCTGGGGCTCATCGGGATCAACGGATCCGGCAAGACCACGCTTCTCAAGATCATCAGCAAGGTGACGTACCAATCTGCCGGCACGTGCCAGTCAGAGGGTCGGATGGGTGCCCTCCTCAGCGTGACGAGTGGTATCCACCCCGACCTGACAGGACGCGAGAACGTCTATCTCTACGGCGCAGTGCTCGGCATGCGGCGCAAGATCAGCCATCAACGATTCGATGAGATCGTGGAGTTCGCCGGGCTCACCGATGCCATTGACCGGCAGGTGAAGTTCTTCTCGCTCGGCATGCAGATGCGGCTGGGATTCTCCATCGCCGCGTTCCTGGAGCCCGACATCCTTCTCGTCGACGAAGTGCTGTCAGTGGGCGACGCCAATTTCCAGCAGAAGTGCATCCAGCGTATCGAAGAGGTCGTGCGCCAGGGCACCACGCTCGTCTACGTCTCCCATGACCTGACCTCAGTCGAGGCAACGTGCCAGCACTCGATGTGGTTGGCCGATGCGAAGGTGCGGGCGGCGGGCCCTACCCGGGAAGTGGCCGCTCTCTACCGCACCTCCGTGCAGGAGGACGCGTCGGTCGCGACTTCCAACGACGGCGTCGTCCGACTGCTCAAATCATCCATCACCGGACCGGACGGAGGTCAGGTCCTGTCGCTGGAGGACGCCGAGGTCCGCATGACCCTGAATTCGCCCGAGTCGGTCGAAGCCGACCTCTTCGTCGGGATCTCATTGGGAACTGCCTTCCCCATATTCATCACCAAACACCACGGCATCTTCCCGTCGGGCGACTTCGAGGTGAAGTGCAGACTGCACAACATCCCCCTGCCCAAGGGTGGTTACTCCGTCTGGACGGCGATGACGAGTTTCGGCAAGTGGGCCGATACCCCCTTACTACCGTGGAAGCCGGTCGTCTCCTTTGACGCCTTCGGACCAGACGTCCTCAGCCCGCCAGAAGGGGTCATGGTGGCGGCCCCGCTGCATGTCGGCACCACGTGGGACATCGACTGAGGGCTTTCGGGCGCGACGAGGTTTGGCTATGGGAAGAATGCACGGCATTGCACTGATCCGGCCAGTCGTCCGGCGCGTATGCCGAACGTCCGTACCCAGGCGCGGCGTCGCGGAGGGCTGACCAGTCCGGGGCTCGCGGCGATCAACCAGACCCATGCCTTTGCCGCTCCCCGAAGGTCGCGCCGCATGCCCTTGACGCGGTAGCGCACGTAGAGGCGCGGTCCGCACATTCCGTAGGCCCAGGCGGCGCGGAATGTCGGCCGGCCAGCGGCACGTTCGCGTTTCTCCACGACGGCATCCGCCGCCACCGCGAACCGGTACCCCGCAAGTTGGAGCCGCCAGCACAGGTCCACGTCCTCTCCCGGCCACTGTTCCTCATCGAAGCCGTGGACCGCCTCGAAGACCTCCCTGCGGACGGCCAAGTTGGCGGTGAGAGCGAAAGGGAGGAACCCCAATTGGCGTGTGGCCGCCGGAACCGGGAGCGACGCTCGGGGCGCCGTCCAGAGCGCCGAAATCGAACACCCCTGCGACCAGGTCGGCGCCCGCCAGGACCGCCCACATGGAGGCGAGCCAGCCCGGCCGCACCACGTCGTCGGCATCACAGAAGGCCAACAGACGGCCCCGCGCGGACCGGACCCCGATGTTCCGGGCCGCCGCCGCCCCTCGCCGTGCGGAGGCGTCCACCAGGCGGATGCGAGGTTGCAGTTCGGACCAGCGCTGGACGCAGCCGCGGGTCCCGTCGTCGTGAGCCATTGTCGGCCACCACGACTTCCCACTCAGCCGGCAATTCCTGGGTCGAAAGGGCCCGGAGTTGGTGCTCGATCCACGGCATGCCGTTCCTGACCGGCACGACAACGCTGATCAGCGCGCGATCGCTCGTCTCGTGCTCCTCCGCCACACCCATGTCTTCCACGACCGTTGTTAGCCTATAGACATGGTGCCGCAGTGAAGAAAGATCCGAGCTGGTCGAACGGAGCGGGGGCGCACAAGCGGCCCGCAACCGCATCAGTTTCGGCCGTCGTGCTCACGTATCGGAGACCACGCCTTGCCACTGATGTGGTGCGCTCCTTGATCCAACGTGAAGGGCTCCCTCCCGACCGTGTGGTGGTGGTGGTGAATGGGCAAGGGGGACTCGACGACACGTCCTTGGAGTCCACGGTCCGAGTGCTTCGACTGCCGCGCAATATCGGGCCGGCCGGCGGCTTCGGTGCCGGGATGGCGGCCGCATTCGCCAATCCGTCCGTGCACTGGGCCTATCTGTGCGAGGACGACGTAGGGCTCTTTGCGCTTCCCAGCCCGAGGTTGGCCGACGTCGTCAGCCGAGCCGAGCGTCGTCGACCCCCAGCCTGGTCCCCCTGTGGGGGCGGTGGTGGCCTACGGGAGACGGTTCGTCGGGCGAGGCTCACACACGCTCAACCTGGTGCCTCCCGCGGGGAGCCCGGAGGAGCTCGTCCCGGTCGATGTGGCCAGTTGGGGGGCAACGCTGCTGTCCCGGAGGGTCTTCGACGCCGGCATCGTTCCCGACCCGGAGTGGTTCTTCGGCCTCGAAGACTTCGACTTCTTCTGTCGGGTCCGACAAGGAGGATTCGAGGTGCTGGTCGACGCCGTGTCGGCTCGCGCCGTAGCCGACCAGCAGACGTCGGCGGGCCGAGCCCAGACTCTTGGACCGCATCGCCCGACCGACGAGCACGAGACATGGCGGTCGTACTACCACGCTCGCAACTCCATCCTTCTGGCGCGCCGGCACGGGCGCCCCTCGTGGCATCTGTGGCAGCTGGCCTACTCCGCCCGCCACCTGCAAAAGGCGACCGGTCGCGACGAGCGCAAGGCCATCCTGCACGGCCTCTGGGACGGCGCCCGGGGCCGGTTCGGTGAGAATGCCGACTACCGCCGGGCCGAAGGCGAGTTCTCCCAGACGAACGATCAACCCGGGTCCCTCTCACGTTGAGGGCAGGGTCAGCGTGGCTCCGCCCTTCCCGTCGATCCGTGGCTCCATGGTGACGGGTCGGCGTGACCCCTCGATCGGCTGGCTGACCGCTATGTGCGGGATCGCCGGCATCCTCGACCCGGCCGCCTCGACAAGTGCCGACCGCCTGGCGGCCTTGGCGTCGGCCATGGCGGCGTCGCTGGAGCATCGTGGGCCGGACGACAGTGGCCTCTGGGTCGACGCCGAAGCAGGCGTTGGATTCGGTCACCGGCGTCTGGCCGTCGTGGATCTCGGACCGGGCGGAGCGCAGCCGATGGTCTCGTCCGATGGGCGATGGGTGCTCTCCTACAACGGAGAGGTCTACAACCACCGCGAGCTTCGTGCATCGAATGGAGCGCGGCGGGACGCGCTTCCGCAGTGGGTCCGACACGGAAGTGATGGTGGCGGCTGTCGAGCGTTGGGGCATCCATCGGGCGCTCGACGCTTGCGAGGGGATGTTTGCGGCGGCGCTGTGGGACAGGAAGGACCGCGAGCTCCATCTGCTGCGCGACCGCTTCGGAGAGAAGCCGCTCTACTACGGCTGGATCGGCGGTCTCTTCGCCTTCGGGTCCGAGCTGAAGGCTCTATGCGCGCTACCAGGATTCTCGCGCGAGCTCGATCGAAACGCAGTCGCACGTTACCTTCGTTCCAACTGCGTTCCTGCTCCGGACACCATCTGGCGGGGTGTTCGAAAGCTGCTCCCCGGCCATCTGGTGACCATGACGGAGGCACCGGCCACGGGCGTGCTCCCGGAACAGCGCTGTTACTGGTCCGCGGCTGAAGCGGTGGCTCGGTCGCAGCGGCATCCGCTGACTGTTTCGGACGCAGAAATGACGAACCAGCTCGAACACACGTTGTCAGGGGCGGTCGCCGCCAGGATGGTTGCCGACGTCCCGGTTGGAGCGTTTCTCTCCGGAGGGATCGATTCGAGCACGATCGTGGCTCTCATGCAGGAGCACGCCTCGGTGCCGGTACGCACCTTCACCGTCGGATTCGCTGACCGTTCCTTCGACGAGTCGGCCGAGGCGGCAGCGGTCGCCGCGCATCTGGGGACGGACCACACCGCCGTCCACGTCGGTGACCACGAAGCGGTCGAGGTCATCGCCCAACTTCCTGACATATGGGACGAGCCGTTCTCCGACGTCTCCCAGATCCCCACCTACCTGGTCAGCCGGGTGGCGCGCCGGGAGGTCACCGTGTCGTTGTCGGGAGACGGCGGGGACGAGTTGTTCGCCGGGTACAACCGCCATGCATGGCTCGACCGGGTGTGGGGGAGGGCCGCCGTCGTGCCGGCCGGGGTCCGCCGCAGTGCCGGCTCCGCTCTGGCTCGCATCCCACCCGCCTTCGTCGAGAGGGCGGCCGGCGCCACGAGCGTTCTCCCTGGCAGCTGGCGGGTGCGAAACCCGTCGACGAAGGTGGCCAAGCTCGCCCGTGTCCTTGCCGCGTCGGACCCCGAGGACGCCTACCGGGTATTGACCACCCACTGGGACGATGCGGCGTCGATGGTGTTCGGTACCGACCAGCAGGACTTCCCAGAGGCGACGCGCAGCTCACCCGTCACCGGAGGCGGTATCACCGAGCAGATGCTCTGGTTCGACCTTGTCGGCTATCTGCCGGACGACATCCTGGTCAAGCTCGACCGGGCCGCCATGGCGGCCTCACTCGAAACCCGGGTCCCGTTTCTCGATCGACGGGTGCTCGACCTGGCATGGAGCCTGCCACTCCACGCGAAGTTGCGAGACGGTCAGACCAAGTGGCTGTTGCGCCAGGTGCTGGAGCGCCATGTGCCCGCAAAGCTGGTCGACCGGCCAAAGATGGGGTTCGGCCTGCCGATCGGACCGTGGCTGCGTGCAGAGCTCGCCCCGTGGGCCGAACACCTTCTCGACGAGCAACGTCTGCATGCCCAGGGACTCCTGGACCCGCAACCCATTCGTCGGGCCTGGGACCTTCATCGATCGGGCCGAAGGGACTTCGGCTACGAGCTGTGGGACGTGCTCGTCCTCCAGGCGTGGATCGACCGGTGGGCGCCGACCCTCGGCTAGCACCTCGAGTTCGTGAACCGTCACCAGGTCGTTGCGTCGGCGCACCGCGCATCGGTCTACGACCGAGTGAAGTGGTAGAGCAAAAGCGTGACTCCGGTGAACTGTTTGTACTCTGAACCCACATAGCCATCGTATTCGAGTCGTCCTACGAAGCGCTCAACCCCAGCTACGCTCCCATCCGTCACGAGCCACACTCGGGGTGGAAAGCCACCGGTCGAGAACGGAGCCGGCGAGAGGTCGAATCCTTCGACATATTGCTGTCGAAGGCCAAGCTGTGGCCAAAGGGGTATGTGCCGCCGGCTTTCGCTCGCCAGATAGTACTCAATGGCCGAACTAATAGCGTGGTCTGGCAAAGCGATGACATCTCCGTCCCGCACATTCATGGCGACGTAGAGTGCCGGACTGCGCAAGTCTTCCTGAAGGGCCGAGGCCGAGCTCAAGTAACCAATAGCGAGGACGTAAACTGCGACGACGCCCAAAGTCGCCATCACTTGTCGCGGCAGTCTTCTAGTCGCCGTGTGATCCGAAACGCGAGGTCGTCCGAGGGTGTCGGAGAACACGCGCACGCAGACAAAGGCCACGAGTAAGGCTGCCCCCGGAGCTGATGCCGCGACGTACCGATCCGAGAAAATCGGGTGCACGACCGAGGCCATTGTCAGCACGACCGTGGGAATGACCGCCCAGCCGATCGTGAGGGCAAGGACGTCCCGATCCAAACTGACCCGTTCGACGACCGCATCGCGGCCGGGGCGGATCCAGAGGGCGGAGGCGAGCTTCGCGGCAACGAGCACAAAGATGACAAGCAGGACGACGTCGTAGAACTGACCGATCACGGGGCCTCGCACCTCTGCGAGCAGGCGGCTATTGGCCGATTCGCTTGCGATCCAGTTCACCTGGCCCACCTCTCTGCTGCACGCAACAATCCATGCGCCGGCGAACACAGCGAGGAGACCAATAGGTGCAAGCAGAGCTCGCAAGCGTTGAGCAATCAGCTTCGGGCGTACGACCAAAACACAGATGATCATCGCAGTCGAGGCAAGCAGTGAGAACAATTGCACGGCGGTGGCAAGTAACGCCAGGATGCTGAATGCCCACATCCACCGAGTACGGGAGTCGTCGAGCCATTTGAACAAGAAGAAAGCACAGAACGTCACCAGGAGCGTGGTGAGTTCATAGGGTCGGGCATTCACGGACTTCAGAATCAGCAGCGTGCTGGTCGCTGTCAGAACGGCAGCGATGATGCCGCACCAATTCCCTGCGATGCGCAGGCCAGTCCAGCCAACCACCACGATGGTCCCGAAGAACGCAAAAAGCGAGAGTGCCCGCACCCACGCGATGTCCCCAGAAACCATCAGCCAGAAGTGAATGATCACGTAGTACGGCAGAAGGACCAGATCGACGTGCCTTGATTGAGACCAGAGATTTGACCACGACAGATGTGCCGAATAGAGGGTGGCTCCCTCGTCGGCGAACATCGACATGCCAAGCGATGGCAACAGACCCAAGGACGCGATCAGCGCGACACCGACGACGGTGCGCTTTCCAAAGCGATTAGGGGCGACAGCATGCGTCTGGTTCGATTCGGGTGCCACGCCCGAATGGATTTTCACAAAATCGACCTTCACTCGACTCCCGCCAGCTCACCCCTGAGATGATCCTCTTCACTAGCCACTCAACGTCTACCACAAAGGGGCCTCGAGCCACTGAGCGCACTTGATGGCCACCGGAGTCCCAGTGGGAATTGACAGCTTGCGGGACCAGGACGTTGAGGTGGTGTGGCCACGCACACAAGATTTGTGGTCAGGGCATGAGGCGAGAGCTTAATGGCATCGAATTCGTGGGCGCATACACGACGGGTAATCTCTCAGCGTTGTCGGCACAGACCGTTTGGACATTCTTGCCCGGCACGGCGAACAGCGATTGGGGGTAGCGGTGCATAGCCAGAGGGATTCATCATCCCGGGTGCCGACCGACCTGCGGTGGTTCGTGCGGGCGCATCGGGCATGACCGACGCCGCTGCTGACTTGGGATCCTCTTTGCCCGAACCCGTCGTGCAGTGGGGGTCCCGTGTCCCAGCCGAGCCGGGGCTCTCGATATGCCTTCTGGTGCTCGAGCGCGCCCGCCTGGCACTCGCCTGCCTCGAATCGCTGCGGCGACCAGGCGCCTGCCCACCGGGGACCGAGTTCGTGGTGGTCGCCAACGGCACGCCGTCGGACCAGCTCGAGAGGCTCGTTGTGCACGACGACCTGGTCGTAGTTGTCAACCGGGAGAACCTGGGATTCCCTGCCGGGTGCAATCAAGCGGCGTCAGTGGCACGCGCCCCCCTGCTGGTCTTTCTCAATGACGACAGCACGGTCGAAATCGGATGCATCGATGCGCTGGAGCGGGCGGCATCGGAAGACCCGACGGTTGGGGCCGTCGGGGCTCGCATCTTGTCGGTTGATGGCGCGCTGGAGGAGGCCGGATCCGTCATCTG
The DNA here is from genome assembly GCA_963726135.1 of uncultured Acidimicrobiaceae bacterium. Lineage (GTDB taxonomy): Bacteria > Actinomycetota > Acidimicrobiia > Acidimicrobiales > RAAP-2 > Bog-473. Next base: position 7,665 of record CAVSBE010000001.1, on the reverse strand, counting down.
GCGGGATGGTTCGACCGCCCACGTGGGGGAGGGGCTGCCACGCGGATCTGATGCCTATCAGGAACCCCGAGACGTGGACTACGCATCAGCGAACGGATTGTTGGTCAGCCGCCGGGCGTGGGACGTCGTGGGGGGGTTCGACGAACGGTTCTACCCCGCCTACTTCGAGGATGTCGACCTGTGCCTGACATTGGCCGCGCACGGCTTTCGGACCCGCTACGAACCGCAGGCTCGGATCGTGCACCGTGGAAGCCAGAGCTCGTCGAATCTCTATCGAGAATTCCTCCTGAACCGGAATCTGCGGAAGCTGGTCGAGAAGTGGGGCCCGGCCCTCGACCGTTTCGAGCCGCCGCCCCCGAAGGACTCCGGGCCGGTGTTCGACGCCGCGGTGCAGCGAGCGATCGAACGAGGAGCGGTCGGCGCGATGACACCTCACCTCGAACCACGCGGCATCGCGCACGACGACTCATGCTCTCGGGATACTGCCGACCCCTCACGCGCGGCCGAAACAGTGCGGGCCGAGTACCAGGCCTACCTGGAGCAACGCGTCGCCGATCGAGACCAACGAGTGATGACCCTCGAGACCTATCTTTCGCGCCTGTGGGGAGTCCGGTTGCGACGATGGGTGGGGGGTCGCCTCGACCGGGGGCGGGGTTGAATCGCTCGAACCCCGGCGCCCGCTGCGGCGGCGGGCAGAACGTCAGTCGGTGGGCGAGGTTCCCTTTCGGCCCCGGAGCCCGGCCACCTGGCGAAGGGGCCGGGTGACCTGCCAGCTGGTCGAGCCCAGCAGCTGCTCGTACGCTTGGTGGGCGCCCTCCAACTCAGCCCGGAGAGATTCGATCTCTGAGCGTGCGACCGCCAACTCCCCCGATACCTCGATCGCCCGCGTCCTCTGCTCGCGCACGGTCTCCCGGAGCATGTCCCGCTGGAGCGACAGGACGGCGAGCTGGTGTCGGTCGCCCAACACAGCGGTCGTCCAGGGCGACTCTACGCCCGGGGGATGCGAGGCCAGCGGTTGGTGCGGTCCCTCCACGGAGTTGAGGTACTCGACCAACCGACTCTGCTCCCCGAGGAGGATCTTCGATTCGTCGGAGGCGTGCTGACGTAGCAGCTCCGGGGAAATGCCGGCAGGGGCACCCCTGACATTCCAGAGCGGCACGTGCGCAGCGAACTGGGGGAGGTCTTCGAGCCAATCGATCAGCTTGCCCAGTTTGCCCTCGGGATCCTCGATTATGGACTCGTACGAAAGCACGAAGGTGTCCACGCCGACGAGGCCGCCCAGTGCCGATCGGTTGTACCGTTCCCACAGCGCGACGCCGTCCGCCAAGTGCATGCCGTCCCGGGCTTGGAGTGACCGGGCGACCGAGAGCGGCGAACGCCAGATGAACACTGCCGCCACCGGTTTGGGGATGCGGGCCAACCAATAGGGCATGAGCAGACAGGTCCGTGGGTCCTTCCACACGATCGGCCCTGGGTTCGGGAACGCTTTGCCGGCAGCCTCGGTGGGGTCACCCACCTCGTCGATGCCCAGGCCGGGATCGGACTCCCAGTCGAGCTCCGGATCGGGTGGACGGTCCCACGTGCCGCCGAGTCGCTCGAGGAGAGCGTCGTCATGGTTGCCCAGTGCCCGACTCTCCCAGTGGTCAGGATTATCCGGCGACGGTTCCCACCGGTCCTGTGCCACCGGCACTGCAAATCCGAGGTATCCCAGGGCCCCGGTGACGGCGGAGGTGCCGCTGCGGTGCATGCCCACGACGAGCAGCCAGGGGCCGACCGGCATGGTGGCTTCCACGGGAGTCGACGACGAGTTGCTCATTGGGTTATTCGCGATCACCTGTCAGGAAGCGCCACGCTCAGAGCGCAGGCGGGTGTAGACGCGCTTGAAGGCTGCGGCCAGGCCGGGCGAGCTGTAGACGACTTTGAGGACTGCTTTTTTGGGTAGGGACAGCGAGGATCGGGCAGCCGCCCGGCGCTGCTCGGCGACGGCGCGGCGGGTGGTCTCACTGGCCATGAGCCCCACTGAGGCGAAGTAGTCGGCCACCGCCGCCGTGGCTCTCGGGGCGATAGACGGTGCTGTGCGTGGTGCGACCGGTGCGACGGCTTCCCCGTACGAGCTGGGCGCCATGCCGACCGGGCACGGCTCGAGTGCCCAGACGAAGTGGGTGACGGACCAGTTGGGATTGACGGCCTGGGCGGTGGCTTGCAGTGCCGCGACCATCTCTTCGGGAAGGCCGTCGCGCAGACCAGCGTCGTACTGCTCGGAGTACAGGGAGTGGTGGTCGTCCCTGCCCACTACGCTGCCACCCTGACCGATCGACCAGGCGTTGCAGCGTGTCCTCGGTGAAGAAGCGCAGGTTCGCCGGATGGAGGACCCCCGAGTCCTGGACGTCGAATTGACCGCACAGGACACGGAGGCCATGTCCACGTGGGCGACATGGGGGACCGTGACGAGCAAGCACGGCGAACCGTGGTCCAGCGACCAGGCCGCAAGGGCGGTCAATAGCTCCTGCGGCTCCGCGAGATGCTGGAGCACGTCAACGAGGAGAATGGCACCGATGTCGTCGATGCCGTCGAGCGTCGCCTTCAACGACGCCACGTCGGTGAACGTGCCACTCACCACGTCCACTCCGGGGCGATGCAGCGTCATGTCCGGCGGTGACGCAACCTGCAATTCCGCGAGGTTCACCACCTGGAGACCCGGGGGCAGTTGCAGCTCGGCGAGCAGACCGGCGACATTGGCCTCCAACTCGCTCGGGCTGGACCGCGTCGGGGTTCTCGGCGCCGGCTCGTTCGGGGCTGCTCGTCGCCGGCTGCTCCGGAGCGATCGGAAGGTCGGTTGCGGGTACCGCGGAGTGGTCGATCAGCACCGAGCGGGTGGCCTCGAGGAAGGCCCGACCGTAGCGCTGGTCGGGCTCCAAGTGGTTGCCCTCTGCCCATTCGTTCCAGGCCAGCAAGAAGAGATAGTTCTCCTCCGAGCGGACTCCGGCGAGCGGAGTCGGCCGTCACCCGCAGCCAGTGCTCGTAGCGCTCCGGGGTGGCGCCGTGGTAGATGGTGGCACCACGTGCCCGCCGAGCAGTGTTGTCCCACCCCACCATCACCGAGGGGAACCGTTTCCACGGGCAGTCGAGAAGCTCCATGGCCGACTCGGCGGCAGACTGGTAGTCGAGGATCCGGTGCCCCCTGAGCGTCTCGAGTGCCGGGTGCAACTCCCCGCCCATGACCGGCATGAATCCCACGGAGGCGTCGAGACCGAACGGCTTGGGTCCCTCGCGGCCGGGCGGAACCCCCCATGATTCGACCCAGCACAAGTAGAGATCGGGGAACCCGGCCCTCTGCACCTCGGACCGCCAGATCTCGCTGGTGCGGACGAGGTCCGGAATCAGGGCGGGTCGGTAGATGAGCATGAGCGGTCGACCGTCGATGGTGATGTAACGAGGATCCTTGAACGCCCGCAGGAGGTCGCGTATGTGCGCGCGATCGTCCTCCTCACTGAATTCCTGGCGCACGAGAACGTGACCGGTCTGTGAGTCCCAGCCTCGAGTCCATTCCTCATTGGCCCAGCAAAGGGCAAAAGGGAAGTCCGGCACGCCGGACGCCAGCACCTCTTCGAACGGCCGCTCCAGCAGTCTGCGGCCGTGGAACCAGTAGTGGTAGTAGACGAAGCCGTGCACGCCGTGCTCGCGCGCCAATTCGGCCTGTGCGATCCGCACCTCGGGCACCCGCAAGTCGTAGTAGCCGAGCTCTCCTGGGAGGTGGGGCTGATAGTGGCCGGGAAACAACGGGCGGGCCTTGGTCACGTTGTGCCACTCCGTGAAGCCCTTGCCCCACCATTCGTCGTTCTCGGGGATGGGGTGGTACTGGGGAAGATAGAAGGCCAGGGCCTTCGGCGTGCCCGTGGTCGCTCGGGAATTCCCCCTGGTGTCCATGTCGATCAGAATACGATACCGCCCGCGCCTGCAGCCCAGCTCAGACCCTGGCCTGGGCAGCGATGATCTCGAGGACCCGGGCCTGGTCGCCGGGCGAGAGTGCCGACCCGGTGGGCAGGCACAGGCCCCGGTCGAAGACCCGGGCGCAATGTCCCGGCCCGATGAACGGGGCCCCGATGAATGCCGGTTGGAGGTGAAGGGGCTTCCACGTCGGTCGGGACTCGATGTCCGCTGCCTCCAGGGCCACGCGGACCTGCTCGCGGTCCGCTCCGAAGGCCTCCGGGACCGATGAGGATGCACGTCAGCCAGTAGTTGGAGGTGCCCGCAGCCGTGCGGGGCATCGGCGAGACACCGGGCAGTCCGGCCAGCCCAGCGGTGTAGGTCGCGTCGATCTGCTTCCGGCGCTCCATGCGGCTGTCGAGTCCGCGTAGCTGGGCCCTCCCAAGGGCGGCGAGCAGGTTGGAGAGCCGATAGTTGTACCCCACCGTGGTGTGCTCGTAGTGGGAGAACGGCTCCCGTGCCTGGGTGGCCAGATGGCGGGCTCGTTCGGCCCACTCCGGCGAGGCGGTCGTCAACATCCCGCCACCACTCGTGGTGATGATCTTGTTGCCGTTGAACGAGAAGATCCCGGCGACGCCGAACGAGCCCGCCGCCCGCCCCCGATGGGTCGACCCGAGGGCCTCGGCCGAGTCCTCGATGAGCGGGACCCCGAACTGGCGGCACAACGACTCCAACGCCGCGTACTCGGCGGTCTCGCCGTAGAGGTCGACCGTGATCACGGCGGCAGGGAGCCGACCCGCCGCGGCCCTCTCGGTCAGTACCTCCTCGACGAGAGCCGGGTCGAGATTCCAGCTGTCGGCCGAGCAGTCGACGAACACTGGATGCGCACCCAGGTAGGTGATTGCCGCGGCGCTGGCGATGAAGGTGAAGGATGGAACGAGTACCTCGTCGCCGCGCTCGACGCCGGCCAACACCGAGCGCGAGGTGCAGAGCGGCCGTCCCGCTGGAGAGGGCCACGGCATGGGCGACGCCGGTCCTTTCGGCCACCTCGCGCTCGAAGGCGTCGACATCGGGCCCCGTCGGCGCGATCCAGTTGGAATCGAATGCCTCGAGGAGCATCCGCCGTTCCTCTTCTCCCACTTCCGGTGGGGACAGGAAGACGCGGGTCACGGCCTGGTCCCGGCGGGATTGCTCAGTCCGCCGACAAGGGCGGCGCCGCCGAGAACGACGGCTGCCACCGCCACGTCGACTGCCACGGCAACGGCCATGGAGGCATGGCCTACCACCGCCACCGTCGTGACGACCACCACCTCGACCCCGATGTAGCGTCGCACTGGCCGCGGCGGCGGGACCAGCCTGACGCCACCAGGAGGTCGTAGGGATGGGCGCGGTCGCCGCTCAGGAGCGAGCGTCCGCCGCGGCGCCGTCGCACGATGGCGCACGCGACCTCGGCCACCGGGACGGCCAGCAGGGCCAGGGCGATCACCCCGGTCGCACGGGCGACGCCGACGCCCCAGGCGTAGGCGAGGAGCACCGTCATGGACGCGCCAATCAGGTAGGAGCCACCGTCCCCCAGATAGATGCGGGCGGGAGGACGGTTGTACCAGACGAACGCGACCAGGGCCCCGGTCAGTGATGCCGCCATAAGACGAGCAGGGCCAGGTATGAGGACGGCGAAGCCGACGGCGGCCGCAGCACCGACGCCGGCCGCCAGCATGTCGAGGCCGTCGAGCAAATTGAAGCCGTTGATCAGGACGACGCTGGCCGCCATGACGAGTGGCACGCCGATCCAACCCGGCAGGTGGACCGGCTGGGTGGCGGCGATCACTGCACCCACGCCCAGCTGGGCAGCGAGCCGCACCGGCGCGGGAAGGTCGAATCGGTCGTCGCTGACTCCGACCGCCAGAGCGGCGGCCAACGGCACCAGCGCGACGGGCCGGCCGACCGCATACGCCGATGGCCACGCCGGCGAAGACGGCGACCCCGCCCAGGTACGGCACGGGGGTCTCCTGGGTCTTCAGCGGTCCAGGGCGGTCCATGATGCCCCAACGATGGGCGACCACGATGCACACCGGGACCAACGCCGCCGTGGCGACGAGAGCGGCCGTTGCGACGAGCAGGACCTCCACCGTCACGACTCTCGTGTCCGGCTGGCCCGGCCATTGCATGAGGAGCGACTCGGTTCCCGAATGCAGCTCGAACCGCTCGACCGTGTGGAATCCGGTTCGCCGGTACAGCGCGACCGCGGTCTCGTTGTCCGCTGCGACCACGACGTGGGCCGCGTCGCTGCCGCCGCCGCCCGACCTCGGTGAGGAAGCCCTCCACCAAGAGCGTTCCCGCCCCCCGTCCTCGCGCCGACGGATCGACCGCCACGGCGAGCAACTCCGCACCCTCGCCGGCACTGCCGGTGCCGTGGCGAAGGGTCTCCATGACCTGACGCCACGATCGGAGGAGCCGGCCGCCAGACGCGACTGCGGCGGCCGACACCGTCACGCCACACGAAGGATCGGTAGAGGCCGGCCACATCGGTGGAGCCTGCGAGGAATCCCACCGTTGCCCCCTCGTCCTCGACGACGAGCAGGAAGCAGCCCGGCGTCCGGGTGACCCTCCGGTACAGCCTCCGCAGAAACCGCGGGCCCAGGAAGGTCAAGAACCCCTCGCTGATCTGTCCGGCGTGGAGGGCGGCGGCTGCGGCAGCGTCACCGTCGGTTCCGGTGCGAAGCACCATGCCGTTCCACGTGCTCGAATCCATCGCCCTCGCCGTCGCCTCCGAACGCCTGCAGTGGCAGGCCATCTCGTCACAAATGGTGATGCGACTGCGATGATCAGATGGTACTTCGCCCAGGCTGTCATCGTCCGCGGACGCACGCCAGGCCTGTCTCGCTGGCAGGCCGGAGGCGGCGGGCGCTACCATCCACCTGCTTGTCGGGGTCAAGGACCCCGCGGGGGAGTGCTGTTCGAACCTTGGAGGTGGGTAACGTGTCGAGTTCTGCCAGGTGGGTCATTTGCACGGTATGTGCCGTCTTGGGCGTCATCGCTCTGATTTATGCGGTGATCTACCTTGCCGTGCCGATCCACTCGCTCCCGGGCTTTGTCCCCGGCAAGCACGCCGTGAACGGGCATTACCACAAGCGAGCCGCCCTGACGGGTGTCATCGGCATCGTGCTATTGGCCATCGCCATCTTCTTCGGGTTGGGCGCCCGGAGCTCGGCGGCGGCTGGAACCGGAGCGTCTCCCGGACCGGACCCGGCGGCCGGGAGCGGCCGACGTAGGCGCGGCCGGCTCCTGAGGCGGGCGCTCGGCGGGTCCTGAGACGCAGGCGCTTGGCGGCGACCGAGGTCCAGAGACGCAGGCCGCTTGGCAGAGACGGTCCAGAGGTGCTCGCTTGACGATCGGTTGTCAGCCCGAGGAACGGCACGTTCTTGTGCCGACAGGCGGCCTCAGGCCCTGACGGGCGTCGCCTCGACGATGAACTGATAGCCGAACATCGTCGGCCACACGATTCGACAACATCCGATCCATTAGCCGGAGGTCCGGGCCTTGTTGCTCTCGACTCCCAGTGCATCCAGAGGCAGACCCACTGGCTCAATCCGCTGGATGGCGAAGCCCCGGCGTTCGATCAGCTTGACCAGACTGCGGCGGGTGAAGAACCTCACGTGCGTTGCATCCAGGATGCCCCGCTGGTCATAGTCGAACATCCCGAGGGTCGCCCGGAACCTCGGGTACCAGTGGGCCATG